>CBDBEW010000001.1:0-51324 GCA_965204595.1 Candidatus Aldehydirespiratoraceae bacterium
ACCTTGTAATAAGTGCCTACGACCGACGGCTTGACGTGCTGGAACGCTTGACGCTGGACGACAAACGCGACTACAAAACGCTGGACGGCGGACGTGATTACAAAGACCGCCACATTAGCCAGCGCGCACCCAAGCAAGACGAAACTGAAAATGAGCAAACGCTCATACCTTCACGCGTGCCAGCGGAGTTCCTTGTAACCAAAATGGTCGTACCGCTCAAAGACCGCATTGTCATTGGTGTTTGGGACGACTACGTTGGCTATTGCCACAAAAACACTCTTACCGCCGAAGAAGCAAAAAAAGGTGGTTGGTTTGTGCGCAATTCGGCTAACAGCAAGTGGGTACGAGCGGTTGATCCGCCAAACTACACCATTGACTTGCCACCGCCACTGGACACAGAATTGAAGCCATGAAACTTGACTGGGAAGACCATGACGACGATATTGGCGGCCAAAGTTCGGTTGCTCAATTAGAGTATTACACTTACTTTGAAATTGATTGGTTGCTGGAAGGTTTCTTTCTGTACTACATCGATACCGTTGAAGGTAGCGATTATGTATCGTACCAGTTAGGCAACTACAAAACACTGCGTGCGGCAAAGTGTGCCGCGGCGTGGATGCTACGCAACCGAAAACCACCTTACACAAAGGCGCAAAACACATGACGGAGCACTGCGGTCGACTTCACTGTTTGACTTATTTTTCCGTAAGTCAGCAAGCATTTTTGTTTGTTGATTTTCCTTCAAGAGTCGACCGCAGGGGGCTTCACTAATGCCTTACGCCGCTGAAACCAAAGTGCCAGTAGGTCAAAGTATGGCAGAAATTCAACGGTACTTGACCAAAAAAGGTGCAAGCGCATACATGCACGCAACCGATCAGGAGCAAAGGTTAATTGGCGTGCAGTTCCGCTACAAAGACCGTTCATATCGGTTTGTGGTACAAATGCCTGATTACGCTTATTTTGCCAAGACAAAAACTGGGCAAAAGCGCGCACCAAGCCAAATTGAAACCGCTATTGCGCAAGAGGAACGGCGCATTTGGCGTGCGTTATTGCTGGTACTCAAAGCCAAGTTTGAAAGCGTGGAAAGCGGTATAGAAACGTTTGAAGAAGCATTTTTGCCGCAAACCGTACTGCCTGGCAATGCAGTGGTCGGTAAAGCGGTGCAACCGTTAATCGACCAAGCATACGAAAACCAAGACCCAACCACTTTGCAAAACCTATTACCGCACTTATGAGCAAACCAGAAGGCAGATGGATAACCACGTGCGGGCGACCGCACGAACACCTTTACAGCGTCAATCTGGACGGTGACGACGCATTGGTCATGTTGGTGAAAGTCGTTGGCAAAGGTTGGTGCTATGTCTACGAGTGGATTGCACAGTATGAGCGATGGGACTTAATCCATTTCATACGAGGCACTAAAAAAGCCAAAGGCGTGGCGGAACGGCATTGGAAGAATTACATGAAAAGCAAAGCGGGTAAGTGGCTCACTGTTACAGGTCTTCAACACCCGTTAAAAAGCGGTAAATTAGCCACCGCGCACTTGTACGTGGTCAATAGTGACGTGATACTTCAAATCAGGCAAACAGGTGACGTGTGTCGCATTTATAAGCGGTACGGATTCACGAAATTACGTATGACCAAACAGCGTCCCTACCACATGTTCAAGAGCTATGAGCAAATACACGAAATGCCTGACCTTGTCCAAGCCAAACGGTGGGTGGAGGACAATTACAAGAAATGAGATTGCGTTGGTACCCAGAGTATTGCAAATCGTTAGGTCAATATTTGTTTGCAGAGTTTGAATTTGAACACGAATGGTTAGCGTGCCGACGCTTTGAAATATCCAAGAATGCTGAGGGGCTTTACGACCTGCACTATTCATGCTCAATCAGTAAGGCACATCACTCTAGCTATATTGGAAATGACTACAAAACCGTTGAGTCCGCCAAGCGTGCGGCTAGGCGGTTGATAACGCAGGGCAAACTGCCAGCATGACCAATAGCGCACGTGAGCGGTTAAACTGGCACGACAGCACCAACAGCAATTACCGTGCCACAATCGGTGCTGGTATATTTCACATTTCACCTGTGATTTTTTTTGACCGTCCGACCGAGTTCAAATTGGACTTCCATCAGTTTGACGCTAACAATGATTGGCAAAGCATGCGGAAAATTGGGCAATACCCTAAATTGACAAACGCTAAACGTGCCGCACGTTATTGGGCAAATAGGAACATTGCAAGCCAGTTATGACCAATTCACGCAGTAAAGGCAAGCGCGCTGAACTAGAAATAGTCACCTACCTGAACACTTATGGCTTCGACGTACATCGCAACCTGCAACAAACACAGGACGGTGGTTATGACATACTCATAGCGGATATAGTGGCACTGGAGGTGAAGCGGTCGGAACGGTCAGAATTACCGACTTGGTGGAAGCAAGCCGTGCGCCAGGCAGGAGACAAATACCTACCTGCGTTAGCGCACCGCAAAAACGGTGAGTCGTGGCGGTACTGGGTGACTGAACCAAATGGCAAGAAAAACGCGCTTACGCCGCTCCAATTTGTTACATGGCTTGGAGTCCAAATTGCTGAACGTGGAACACCATGACTGAACCGTGCAACACTTGCAAATTCGATTTACCGCCAATTGAAGACGTCGTGCTTGCGCCTGAAAACCCATGTTTTTCGTATCCAGCAAACCGCTACACCGTAATTTCAACAGGCAGAATGAACATTAAGTGCATGGACTGCGGCACGGTCATAACGTGCGAGCACCAACTGCATGAAGGACGCTTACTGCGCACCGTATTGACAAAGGAGCAACCAAGTGAAAATTGAACTGCACCGTGAAGACGCACTGGCAGAGCGTCATACGCAAGACGACCCCACAAAAGGCAACTACACCTACCAGCGCATTTACGCAGATGGCAAAATGACAGAGTGGTATTTGCGTGTTGAAGCCAAGCCATTCAATGAGCGTGGCAAACTTTGGTGGTCATACAGCGTGCAACCTACCACAGACCCGATTGAAGTTTGGGGTGTCGTGGTGTTTTTACCGCAACGCAAAAGTATGGCTATGGGTGCTAAACTGCCAGATTCATACTTGAAGCAAGACATAGCAAAAATGTTTGACTGGTTGCGCGAGCGCATGGTATGAAAACGTCATACTTCGCACAAAAGAAAGTGCTGGACGCAAACCCGAATTTAATGCCCATTAGCATTGCACGCAACCACCCGCGCTGGTGGCCGCTCATAGCCACCTACACACACCTTGCGCCAACCAGATCTATGCGCAAAAACGGCTACACCAGAGAGGAGTTTGAAACGGTCATACTGGCGCAACGAAACGCCAAAATTTGCTACGACGCGCTCACACACATGGCAAAAGGTAAGGAGCCAGTGTTGCTGTGCTATGAAAAGCCCCCGTTCAACGATACGCATTGGTGTCACCGCAGGATCGTTGCAGAGTGGTTTGAAGCAGTTTTAGGTATTTACGTGCCTGAGTATGACACCACGCCAAATTTTCTGCCAAACAGCGATATGTTCGCCGAACCATTAAGTAATTTAGAATGAGCGCATATTACCGTTTTCACAAACAAAAAGCCGCCGAAGGCACTACCTTTTTCCGCATATCACGCAACAGTTTCATAACTGATTACACGCTGGCACACACGCGCAACTTCACGGACGCAGGTGAAGTTTACTTTTCCATTTATGAAGTGAATAAAACAGGTACAAACATGCTCAAATCTTGGAAGGGCGGGTCATTGCACCGTGCCAAAATCAAAGCCAAAAAGTACGTTGAAGAGCAACACCGTGAAGCGCAGAAAAACATACCTGTTGAACCGCCCCGAGAGCAACGCAAGGATGGCAAATGACCTATTGGGTTATTCAATTAACGCTGTGGCGCAAAGACGGTGAAAACATGGTGAAAGTGCCACTGTACTACGCTGGTTGGAACTACCAATTTGTACCGTACCTGACAGGTATATTACAACGTGCGACAATTTTCACGGATGCAAACGGGCGTACGCGAGCAACCAATTTTGCGCGTGAATTAACTGCGGAATTAGCACAGCAAATTCCAAATGCTGATATTGAAATAGTCGAGGCATACCCGAATGAAAGGAGGAAGCATGTTAAAGTCACTCGTATTTGAGTGGGACTGTCACGACCAATGCTACGAAGTGTTCATTGGCAACACGGACGGTGAATCGGTCGCAACGCTGTTTGAATTGCACCACGAAGTACATGGCGGACTCACGCCATGCGGTTGGTTTTACGAAGGCAATGCGTCCAACTACATGAACCCGCTTAACCCTGTGTGGTTGGGTAATGAGTTGGACGACGCTAAAACTGCACTGCAAACATTGCACCAAGATGGCAAGTTAGTCCCTTTCAACTGGACGTAGAGCGTGAAAATGGGCACCAAGAATAAGCCTGGCAAGTTTGATTGCTACGACGACATTGACCCCAACGAACCGTTTTTTGTACTGCGTGCCAATGACCCGATGGCGGCGGACATAGTAAGAATATGGGCATTGCGGTATTACCAGTCCAAAGGCTATGACATGGACAAGTACATTGAAGCCAAACGGTGTGCAACCGCAATGGACGACTGGCGGGCAAAGCGTGAAGGCTAAACCTTCACAAAAGGTGCTTGACGTAATGGCAGGTAAAAAAGTGCGCGACTACAACTGCGACCACTGTCCGCTACCTGTTCAGTATGAACCTAACGAATTGCAATACTGTCTGGACGTAGTGGCTAACCGTGAGTTCTTTGTGTGCGATGCATGCTTCAAAGCACTTTCACTGCACGACCACATTATGACGCTTGAAGACGCAGAAAATGGCGTGCAACCACGTAATGTGAGCGTGGCCGAAATGTACGGTGTGAAATGAGCATGATTACTGAATGGGAAGCAAAAGAGATTGAAGCCGAAATGAAAGCACGGTGGCAAATCAGGTTTGACGTGGATACTGATATACCACTGCGCTACATGGTCATAGTCAATGGCAAGCACTTAATGAACCTAAAAACCTTCATAAAGGACGGTGACTTGTACTGGTTGGCGTTAGCGGTCAATCAACCCAATTGGTTGGACAATGGTTTGGTTATTGGCTTTTGCACAGTCAATTGCTCACTGCGTAATTGGATTATTAACTTGGTTGAAGGTGAAAAGCACCACACACGCAAACCAGATGGCAGTTACAACGACGACCCGAACGACAAAGCAGCTCAGGAATTTTGGGAGTCAAGCGTGCCAAACAATGAACCAACCGAAGTGCAAAAACGCTTGTATTCCGAAGCGTTGCAAGGTAAAAAATGAAAACCACGCTGAAACGCATTAAAGCAGGTCAGTATTGGATACTTGCTAACGGTTTCAAAGTAGGACAAATCAGACGCATGGAATTGTACCACCTACTCACAAACACAAAAAAATTAGGTTGGAAATACATTTACAGATTGCCAAGACGCGGCATACATTCCAATTTAGGTGCGTTCAAAACGCTGGCACTGTGTAAATCAGCGGTCGACAGTCATTTCACTGGCTGGAAGCCAGAGCAATTCACACGCGACACGGTCAGTGAAGAAAACTTTACAACCGAATAAAATTTTAGCATGACCGACAAACCCGCACCAACACCTGCAAAGAAAAAAACAGGACGCAAACTACTACTGAACGAAGTACTGATTGAAAAAATCAGTGAGCATTTAGAAAACGGTGCAACATACCAAGCCGCCGCGTCTATGTCAGGCATTTCCAATAGCACCTTGAAGTCATGGATGCAAAAAGGAAATGAAGCCATAGAAAAGGATATTGACAATATTTATGTGTCCTTTGTGTCCGCTGTTACGCACGCGCGCGAAAACTGGAAGCAGTCATTGGTTGAGCAAATACGCCAAGCAGGCACAGAGGACTGGCGTGCATTGGCGTGGCTGTTGGAGCGTCAATTTCCGAAGGAGTACGGTCGCAAGTTGGAACTGGACGGATCGCTGGACAATAACACTGAACGCACCGTGAAGGTTGAGTTTGTGAAGCCGAAAAAGCGCACTAAAAAGGACATCACGGGCGAAGACAATGGGGGTGAAGATGGCAGTGTATGAGCACCAGCAAGGCAAATTCAAAATGTACCGTGCGGTGCGTAGCGTGAATGGCAGACCACAGCAAAAGTATTTTCCATTCACACCGCATGGTAAAGCGCAAGCCGAAGCGCACGATATGGAACTGGCTATACAGCAAGCCGAAGCGCAAAAGCACTTCACAGGTCTTGCTGGACGGTGGAAGCGGTGCTGAACATACGCATTTCGCCCAGCGAAATACTGCATGACGTAGACGCTACCAGTTTGGAAGTTGCTAAACCGTTCATGTCGACTTGGTGCTACCTTCATTGCCGCGCTATGGTAGACGCTTACGTCCAAACGCAGTTAGAGTACAAAAATATTGCCGATGCACCCAAAAAAGTACCGTACATAAACACCAAGCGCAACGTGAGCAACTAATGAAAGACCTTAAAGCCAAAATCGCACGCTGTGTCTACTACAACCAAAAGCGTGACCGCCATATTTGCAGTGAAGGCTTAATTAGCCAGTTCATGTTTGAGTACCCAGCGCAGGATTTTGCGTGTAAAAAAGTGGCTATGGCAATAGACGAAATGGCAAATAACGGAGAGCTTATGTGGTCATTGGCAGGTTGGTTGCTCACACGTGGCGCACATATCAAGTACAACGTGCTACCAGTGCCCGAAGGTAGCCACCACCGCCACGAGCTTTAATGCTCAAAGCACCGTTTCCGTACTACGGCGGCAAATCACGTGTAGCACAAATGGTGTGGGAGCGGTTTGGCAAAGTCGACCGCTACCTTGAACCGTTTGCCGGGTCATTGGCAGTGCTACTGTACAAGGACGTTAGCGATTGCTTTGAAGTAGTTTGCGACACCAATGGCTACATTTGCAACTTTTGGAACGCAATTAAATTTGCACCAGACGAAGTGGCAGAGCATGCGTGCAACCCGACCATTCACCAACAATTGACCGCGCGGCAAAAATTCATTTACAAGTGGTTGGAAACACATGAAGAGCAATTAGCCGAAGACCCAGATTTTTATGACGCAAAGATTGCTGGCTGGTGGTGCTGGGGCATGTCCAGTTGGATTGGTTGCAACTACGGCATACCTTCGCATAAAAAATTTAGCGAAATAATTCCCAACATTCACGCCAGTCCAGGCGGTAAAGGTGTGAGTGCTCAAAAGGCAAGCACGTTTGACGGTCAGTCGGAAAGGTTTAGCGACATACGTCCTTTTTGTAGCCACGATGGCAGTGGTATTTCACCACGCAGAGCGGAGTTTGCTGAAAAAATTCCAGCGGTCAATGCTAAAAATAAAGGTGCTGGCGCAGGTGTCAGTGCGCAAAAGGACAATACTTTTAGTGATATACGTCCAATGTGCACCTATGACAGAGGAACAGGCGTACGCGTACAAGGCAAGTCATTAACAAAAAAACCACCTGACCAGCAAGCGTTTAGTGATAAGCGTCCGTTTGTAACGAGTGAAGGTAGCGGTATGCGACCGACCAAAGAACTGACTGAAACTATGAGCGAAAAAAGGCCTTCCATTACACCTTCGGACGCTGGGCGTAGTATTCAAGCACAGTCACAATTTGCTTCAATGAACAATACAGACACGCCCACGCTCGAGGCATATCAAGCCAACATTAGAGCGTGGTTTCGGCAACTGCAAGACCGCTTACTGCGTGTGACCGTACTGAACCGCGACTGGACATCATTGACTAGCCCAAGCGTGTTGGGCAACACCAAGACACAAACCAGTGAAACTGCGCTGTTTTTAGACCCGCCATACATCACTACTGACCGCTCGCAAGACCTTTATGTGAGTGATAAGCGCGGTATTAGCGACAAAGTAGCGCGTGAGTGCTTCGAGTGGGCGGTCAAGCACGGTGAAGCGTTCCGCATAGCGTATTGTTGCACGCAGGGTGATTTTGAGTTGCCAGACGGTTGGACGGAATACTTGCAGTCCTACGGTGGAATTAAGCGTGAAGACAAGCGTGAAAAAATGGACTGCATTATGTTTTCACCGCGTTGCGTGGGCGAAGCAGATCTATGGTCATAAATGCAATTAGTGCATGTTGAGTTGCAGGAAGCCAACGAGTTTGTTGCGAAGCACCACCGTCACCATTACCCCGTAGCAGGGCACCGTTTTAGCATAGGTTGCGTTAAGAATGGCACGCTGGTTGGCGTAGCCATTGTTGGTCGACCTGTCGCACGCATGGTGGATTCACGCACGGTTTGTGAAGTGCTACGGCTTTGTACCGATGGCACTAAAAATGCGTGTAGTTTTTTGTATGGCGCAAGCGCACGTGCCGCGCATGCGCTGGGCTTTGAAAAAATACAAACCTACGTACTGGGCACTGAAAACGCCACATCATTGAAAGCGTCAAACTGGAAGTTTGAAGCACGGACAGCTGGTGGTATATGGACGCACACGGACGGCAAAGCCAGACGCACCGACCAACCCACAGGTGAAAAGCAACGCTGGTCGCTAACATTAGGTTAGCATGAACGCCAAACTGCCAGAGTGGACTGAACGCTTTTTTGCGCCCGCGCGCTACAAGTGCGCACACGGCGGTCGTGGGTCAAGCAAAACGTGGTCGTTTGCCCGCATGATCGCTATTAAAGGCGCAGAAAAACCGCTGATTATTCGGTGCTGTCGTGAGTTCCAAAAAAACCTTGCCGAGTCCGCTAAACCAGCCATTGAGCAAGGCATTAGGGACATGGGTTTGAGTGACGAGTACATCATTCAAGAAAAAGTTATCAAAGGCAAAAACGGCACCATAATGCACTTTCACGGCTTGGAACGCAACCGTGCCAGCATTAAAGGTTGGGAGGGCACGGACATTTGCTGGACAGAGGAAGCCGAACGACTGTCGCATGAATCCGCCGCGCTACTCATACCTACCATTTCACGAAACCCCCGCGGGTCAGAGCAATGGTTTAGTTGGAACCCGAAGTACCGCACCGACTGGGTCTGGCGCAGGTTTATGATTAACCCACGACCTACTGACATCATACAAGAAGTCAATTTTTACGACAATCCGTTTTTTCCAGCCGAAGCCGAAGAGGAACGCTTGGAGTGCTTACGTGTTGAACCCGAAGTGTATCCGCACAGGTACTTGGGCAAGCCAGACGACGAAGGTCAAACCAAGAAACTGTTGCCATTTGTGCTACTGCAAGCGTGTGAAAACGGTTGGGAGCAATTCGGTATTCCGTTGCTGGAAAAATTTCCGCATTACTCAGGCTTGGACATTGCAGATACTGGTGTCAATCGCAATGCTTGGGCGAACCGTGCGGGCCCATGCCTAGCTGACCTGCAAATGTGGCGTGCGCCGTCTCTCGGGGTAACCACCAGAAAAGCGGACAGGCGCAACAGGGACGCTAACGTAACACGCATGTTCTACGATGCTGGTGGCGGTTATGGCGGTGGCGTGCGCTCACACCTAATTGAGATCAAAGGCAAACCCTACAAGCATACTGGCTTGCACTTTGGCGGTGCGGTGACTGGTAAAAAAATACAGTTCAACCAGAACATGACCAACGAGATGGCTTTTCCCAAGCGTGGCAGTCAGTTGTACTGGAACCTGCGCTTGCGTGCGCAACGCTCGCGTGAAGTCATGCAGGGCAACACCAGAATTAACCCTGAACGTTGCTTATGGATTAACCCTGAAATAGAGCAGTTTCACGACATGTTGGCGCAGTTTTCGCAACCTGAATGGGACGATCCGCAAGGTAAATACATCATTGACAAAGCACCAGACGAAGTGCCCGTAGATGCTATTGACGGTTGCGCTTTGGCTTTTGGAAGAGACACCGAAGCAGGTTTGATTGCCCGTTAATCGGTAATGCAAATTAGCATGATTTTCGCGCTCAAAACAGTGCTGGCGTCTGCTAAAATTTACCGTGTTAAGTGTTTCACAAAAAACAAAACCCCGCAGATGCGGGGTGTGTTTCCTAACAACTACCGACCACTTCAAGAGGTATCGTTATGAGTAAGTCAGTATGACAGACCACCACTTCCTAGGTACGAACATTAAAGGAGTAATGACCTGTGAAGAAGAATTATAAGGACAAACCCGACAAGCCTAAGCCAGAGCGTGCAGAGCTTACCACGTTTGAGCGTGAGTTACGCAACCGCTGGCTAAAAGAAAACCCTGATTTTTTGTACGACCCACACGACAAAACGTGGTTAGCGGTCGATTTTTTTGGGCACTGGTATCCTGCTAATGCGTATGCAAAGCGGTTGCTTGACCAAACTGGACGCGACATCATTGAAGAGTTGCGCTTCAAGGACGATGCACAGGCAAGGCGTGCGTCCAACCAAATTGAGCATGCACACATCATTGACCGCGTACTGTCTTACGCCCAAGCCTGGCGCAACACACACGAGCGTCTAGGTAGTGAAGTGTTTAATAATGAGTGGCAGAATAGCGAACTGTACGGCATACTGGCTGGGTATCCACCGCCAATTCAATTTGACGCAGACCCGTATTTGCTGGGCGTACATTCGGGCGTTGTAGACCTGCGTACGCGTGAGTTGCGCACGGCCACGCCAGAGGAGTTCATTCGCAAGCACCTTGACTTTAACCCGCGAAAAGGTTTTAGTGACGTGTTTAATTCGGTCGTGTTGCATGCCGCGGGCGTGCGCGACAAAGAAAAGGACACTTCGGCTTTTGAAGTAGTCTACTGGCTGCAAACGTTCTTTGGCTACTGCCTGACTGGTGCAACCAAAGAGCACGTGTTGCTGTTTATTGTTGGGCCCAAAGGCACAGGTAAATCAACCATCGGTGAGTGCTTGCTACGCGTGCTTGGCAGTTATGCAACCAACGTCGAGAGCCAACGCTTCATATCTTCACGCAATGAAGTCCACAGCCAGTGGCTTGCACGGTTAATGAATATACGGCTTATTGTGGTGTCAGAAATGAAGCCCAACGCTACGTGGGACACTACCAAGTTAAACAGGTTGGTGGACGGATCAAGCATTACTGCCAACCGCATGCACCATAACGACGAGACGTTTCAAAGCCAGACCAAAGCAATTTTTTATGCTAACTACGAGCCAAAGTTTCATGCGGACGATGGTATTGGGCGCAGGATTCGGGTGTTGCCAATGAATAACAAACCACCGACCATTGACAAAGATCTAGCGGAAAAACTGCACGAAGACCGTGAAGTCATTTTGTACGAACTGATTGAGTTTGCGCAACGCTGGATTTTGGATGGTTTGCCACCACCACCACCAGCAATGGCTAACGCGACCGAAAAATATCAACGTGAGCAAGATAACGTTAAAACGTTCATGGAAGAGTGCGTGACGCATGCACGTGGCAATGACTTACCGCTACTGAATATTCATAAGACGTACAAAACTTGGTGCAGTGACAACGATATACCTATGAGTTTGCAACTTGGCAGACAGCACTTCAAGAACCGTTTGGAAGTGCTGGAGTATCACACTTACAAACCTGCACGACTGGGCTTGCACGTGTCCGACGTGCGCATGATTGACGACTTGAACATGGAATAGTGCAAACAGTGCACTTTTTCACGTTTCGTGCGACGTTGTGCACCGTTTTGCACTGTTTCTAATTTTCTCTAACTTACTGGTATATATGAGTTAGAGCACCGTTTGCACCGTTTTGTGCACCGTTTTGCACTATTTCAAATTCGATATAACTTACTGGTGTCTATGTATCCGAGCACCGTTTGCAACGTTTTAACGCTGTTTTTAGAATTAATGGTCTACACGCGTGACTAAGGGGACTAGATGAAGTATATAAGTACACTAGGGGATTAGTAACCGCACGCGTAGACCAATTTATTTTTTCGCATAGAAACGGTGCAAACAGTGCAAGTAATGCAAACTGGTAAAATTTAAGCATGACTGATAATCCAAAAGTTGAAGTGCTGGACGCACCGACTGAACGACCGAAAAACTGGGGTGAAGTCAAAACCCGAAACGGTGGTGCAGTCAGTCCTTTTTACGGCGCAGGTGCAATGACTGGCGGTATGCACAATGCGCAAACAGGCATGGGTACCGCGCTCGATGCAACCGAAGCGGTTGAGTGGTACCCAACACGCTGGTTAAGCCGTGAGTTGCTGGAAACGATTTACGTGCAGTCATGGGTGGCACGCAAATTTATTGACATACCCGTCGACGACCAAATGCTACGCTGGCGCATACCTGCCATGTCAGGTGATTGGACGCCGGAGCAAATTGAGCAATTCCAAGACGCTGAACGCAATTTGCAAGTGCGCGACAAACTGAACCAAGCCATGAAAGCGGCATCGCTGTACGGGTCAGCAATGCTGTTTGTGGTCATAAAAGACCAAGACCCTGCCATACCGCTGGACGTTGAAATGGTGCAACCTGACAGCATTATTAACTTGGTAGTGCTTGATCGGTACGACTGCGCAGTGGAACTGTATGACCAAAACCTGTTGAGTGAAACCTACGGGCAACCGTTAATGTACCGTGCGTCCCCGCGCTTGGGCACTCAGTCGTACTCAATTCATGCAAGTCGCATGTTGCGGTTTGACGGTATCGCACCGCTCAGTCGCACCTTCACAAACTACGACCAATTCTGGGGCGTGAGCAAACTGGTACCCATAATGTTGAGCATTGCACAGGACGCTACGTTTGCGGCTTCAATAGCGCATTTGAGCAAGGAAAGCAGTGTGCCCATTATGAAACTGACTGGTTTCCACAATGCTATTAGCGGTGAAACGGACGAAGGTGAAATGACGCTGGAGCAGCTAGGGCAACGCTTCAACGAAAACAAAAGCAATTTCCGCACGATATTTATGTCAGAAAATGACGAGTTCAAGCGTGAAGAGGTGTCCTTCACAGGTTGGGCGGACATTATCGACCGCTTTGCCAGGCGCATAGCGGCGGCGGCAGACATACCAGCAACACGTTTTTGGGCGCAGTCACCCGTAGGCATGAACGCCACTGGTGAGTCCGACCTAATGAACTATGCGGTAATGGTGGGCGCACAGCAAGAGGTCAATCTGACTGAACCGCTTAGGCAAATTGACCGCTTCCTGTTGGCAAACTTGGGGATGGACATAACGCAAATGTACGACTACCAGTTTCCACCGTTGGTCGACATATCTGACAAAGACCAGAGTGAAATTGACGCAAAACGTATTGAAGCATTGGCGGCACTGTATGACCGCAATTCCATTACTGAAAATGAAATACGGGAGCGGGTGTCCAACATACAGTGGATTGGTGATTTGGAAGAGTTGGACATTGAATTACTGCGTGACGAACCAGACGAAAATTTAGACCCAAGTGGCAACCCACCTAGTCCGTCCCCAGAGTCGGGTACAGCGCAGGCGTAAAAAGCGCAAGGGGCCCGCCATAAAGCCCCAACACGGTGTGTCTGACAATCTGGCACGCCAAATAACCGCAGAGGTAGTCACACCGCTATTTAGAAATATCAACCGCACCGTGCGCGCCGCAAGTGGCAATGTGGTTGATATTCAAGAAGCAATACGGTACTTGGGCGTGCTGTCAGTGACCGACCGTGCGCGCGTGTTGAAAATGTTTGGCGGTACGGTTGAGCACATGGCACGGTTGCACAAACAGGAATTTAGGTTGCGCATGTTCCACTTTCTGGGCTTGGACATTACGTATGCGTTGAAAGACGACGCGCTTGCACCAGTCATAATGCAAAGGATCGACGATGGCGTACAGCGCATAACCACACTGCCACAAAAGCAAATTGACCGTTTGAGCGTCAAGATACAAAAGTTAATGGCGGACTCGGACACGGCATTTTCACGTGCCGCGGTGTTGGATTTGGTGCAGGAGCAAGCCAACTATGCGCAGTCGCACGCACGCTTGATTGCACGTGACCAAGTGAGCAAGGCAACAGGTAGTTTCAACAATGTGCGCCAAGTGCAAGCAGGCTTTTCACAATACACGTGGTCAAGCTCCAATGACAATAGAGTGCGACCAACGCACATGGCAAATGAAGGCATGGTGTTTGAGTGGAATAACGCACCAGCAACGGGGCATCCAGGCGAAGACATACAATGTAGGTGCGTTGCACTGGCAGACGTAAGTTCGTGGGTGCGCCCACCGCAACCAACTTTGTAGTAGAATATTCAACATGGAAGTGACGAACCACCTAGAGTGCCTAGATCTTGAAACCCGCCAAGTTGGGCCGAATGACTACGAAATAACCATTGCGGCGAATAACCGCGCTGGTGGTCAGGACGTAAGCCTGAAAGACATGGACTTGAATGAGTACATGAAAAACCCTGTCGTGTTGTTAGATCATGGTTTCCGCGGGCACTCATTGCCCATAGCACGCACGTTGAAACTGACCCGCAGGAGCAACAGTGCCATCCGTGCCAAGTTTGAGTTTTTGACTGGTGACGACATGGCAGGCAGGGTTAAAAACGCTTGGGACAAAGGCTTCATACGTGCCGCTTCAATAGGTTGGGAGCGTGACCCCGAGACCAACAAACTGTATTTGCGTGAATGGTCGCTGGTAAGCGTTCCAGCGGACAGGGACGCGGTGCGCAGTGTCGCACAAACCGCGTTCGAGTATATAATTCAACCGCCAAGCACAGAGACCCGTGCTGGCACATTTGGAAACCAAACTGAAAAGGAGGTCGAATTGGATCAAAAAGACGTGGACAAACTGGTAGCCGAGTCCTTGAAAAAGTTAGGCATCCAGACGGACAAACCTGACCAACCACAGCAGGTTTCGTCTGAAACGATACGGTCTGCGGTAACGGAAGCCACCAACACTGCGTTTGCGCAAATGAAGGAGGCACAGGAAAAAGCCGAAGCAGACCGCAAAGCCGCCGAAAAAGCAACGACAGAAGTGCGTGAAAAAGCGAATTTCCGCGCGCAAGTCATTGCCGCCGCCAAGCCACATTTGGACGAGTCAGTGGATATCAATTCACTTTCTGACCGTGAAATAATGGTGCGTGCGCTCGGGGACTCACTGCAAGTGACCGATGCAATGTCAGACGACTACATTTTGGGTCGGTTTGAAACACACGTAGCCACCAATGACGGCCAGCGTAGCGGTCAGGACGTGCAGGTTTCCAACCAGCAACAGTTGAACATACCGCAACACTCGTTGAACGCACCGCAACCTTCAAATGCAGGTTTGCAGTTGAACACCCGCAGTGGCGGTTTGCCAATGTCGCATTTGAGCGTGCTTGACCAAATCAGGTTGCGCAATGACACAGGACGGCAAAACTAATGGCAGACGTATTACAACGTCAATATGACGTAAGACAGCGCAGGGGCTTACTGGGGCAATGCGCACGTCCAAATGTACCTAATGTCTACCACCCAGGCAAAATTCACGTGCCCGCTAACGGCACACCGCCCAAGCCAGGCATGGGCGTTTGGTATGACGAAGCGCAAGATGCTTACAGGTTGCCAACCAATGACGTTGAGCAACGGCAAGTAATAGGCATGCTGTCGTATGAGCAAGGCGTAAATACCCGCCAGAGTTCCTATACAGGAAACACCAACCAAGTATTGCAGTACGCAGACGGTGACGTGGTAAAGGTTGCTGTGCTGGGTGCATTTTTTGCTTGCGCTGGTGAAGCGTTGAAGTACGGTGACTTGGTTTATTTTGACCGCAACGCCGCTGAATTGGACTGGAAGGTGGTTAATTCCTTGACGCAAGCCGCCGCGCCAGCAACGCCAGCAGTTGGGCAACCTAATGGCTTTGCCAACGCATACAGTGCCGCGAACGCCAAAGCGGCGGTCGACGCAGTGATATTGGCAGTGGTCAATTTGCTCAAAGCGCAACATTGGGTAAATATTGTTTGCTTGGATAGAAGTGTGTCCGCAGGTGACACGTTCATTGCAGGCATAGGATGGAGGGCTGTGTAGTGCCAGACGTATTTGGAAGAAACCTGACTGATTACAGTCATTATCGCAACCTAGCGAGAAACGAAGTCGATGTAGCGCAGTATTTGAATAACCGCGCCGCGCTGGCAGGTAACCCACGCGCGCATGACTTCAACGCACTGCAACCACGTCTAGCTGGCACCCGTGCTGGTGACAATGCCGCCGTTATTGGCTATGCAACCAATAGCCAAGAAGCCGTGCAAGGTCAAATGGACGAAGTCATGTACACTGAATTTCGTCTGCCTGAGTTCATACCGTTAAAGGGTGACATACCCGAAGGCGCACAAACCTACGCTTACCGTGTTGTAGATCACGTTGGGCAAGGTGCGTTCATTGACACTTCGGGGTCAGCCGCGCCAAGCGCAACCGCAACGCAAAGGTTAGTGCCATACCCACTGCACTACGCAGGCATAGTTCCTGAATGGACGCTTGAAGATTTGCGTAGAGCCATGTTTGGCGGTATTGCACTGGACAGCGAAAGCGTCCGCGCTGCGACCGAAGGTTGCCTAGACCACATTGAAATGGTTGGCTTGCAAGGAGACGAAGACCGTCAG
The DNA here is from genome assembly GCA_965204595.1 of Candidatus Aldehydirespiratoraceae bacterium. Lineage (GTDB taxonomy): Bacteria > Actinomycetota > Acidimicrobiia > Acidimicrobiales > Aldehydirespiratoraceae > VXYK01. The sequence continues at coordinate 16,520 of CBDBEW010000001.1, forward strand.
TTGCAGGGCTTAATTAACCTGACTGTTGGCGGTGAAACTGGCGTGCTACGTGTAGACGCAGGAATTGACTTTGACACTGCGGCACCAGCGCAAGTGGTCGCTGAATTGCAAAAGCACATAGTGTCCTTAATCACCACTACCAAAGAGGTGTTTGGACGCACCATAAAAAGCGGACTGTGCATTTACTTGCCAATTGTCCAAGCGGACAAGGTTGAAAACACCCGCTTACCTGACATTGACAAAACCATTTGGGAGTACGTGTCCATGCACAATGCTTGGACGAAATACACGGGCGAAATGCCTAAGCTCAAATGGGTGCAGGAACTAGCCGGTGCAGGTTTGAATGACACCGACCGCATGATTGTTGCGCTCAATTCTGAACGCGTCATGGAAATGGGCATGCCGATTAGTCCGCGTCCCATAACGACCATGTACAAAGGCTTCACAGTGTGCATGCCGATTGAGTACAAAATATCAGGTTTGAACGTGAAGCGTCCGCAGGGCATACTGTACGTTGATCGAATCTAGGCAATGGCGCAAAATCCGTTTGGTATCAATGCCGCAGATTTTCGGCTTAACATTGCCGACTGGATTGACGTAGCACCAGACGACAATAACGACATACCGCGCGGGGACGTAGGCATAGCCATCCGTGCAGGTGGCGCAGGCGTAGTGGTGTTCCACAATGCTTGGGGTGAAGTCATACGTGTAAGCATGAGCGCAGGTGAAATACTGCCAACGTCCGTGCGCCGAATCCTGTCGACCGACACTACGGCAACGGACTTGCTGGTTGCACTGGCGGCTAAGCGGTCAAGCGCGTGAAAATAAAACTGCGCATGAAGTTCAACGAGTACTTGGTTTATTTGGGAGGTCAGTCTCGAGGCGCGGCACCGCCACCATTACCACCGCCAGGCATACCTACGGACGCGTTGCAATGGCGCGGCGAAACACTGCCTTGGCGTGGTGAAGTCATTACTTGGCGGTAAGTAATGCCTAGAGATTTAGCCACCAGCGACTCTTCGGACGCGGTCGACACTAGTTATTTGCTTGCCACTTTTGAAGGTGGCAACAATCCAACCAACCTTGACCCTGTCATGCAGTCCATTTTGGACGTGGTGGGCACGGTGCTTGCTGGTTTGGGTGAATTTGCGTATGACGACAGCACCGATGCTTTAACCTTCACGCTCACAAACAATTCGGTCACGGCGGCGCAAGCACGCGCCACTGCCAATGCGCACGTGCGTGAGTGGCGTACGCGTCTTGGAATTGGTGACGATTGGAGCGAAATACCCAGTGGAAGTGCCATTGGACTTGGCAAGGTAGTTGAGCACGGCGGCGCATATTTTGGTTGTATCACAGCACATAACAGAGGCGGTACGGGGCCCGATGGAGACGCTGTCAATTGGGTGTTGCTGTCCAATTATCGTGGCAACTGGGTCGACGCTTGGTACCCTGCCGGGTCGTTTGTACGTCATGCAGGTTTGCCGTATGTAGCCACCGTTGCGGTTGCTCGGGGTAACCCAGCACCTAATGCGTCCAACAATGTCAAGTGGCTATTGCTTGGCGCACTACCACCGACCGTTGTAAATGTTTCCAATACCACGTCCATTCCAGCAACAGCAAATGGCAACACATATCGTGTCACTGGAAACGTGGCACGCACCATTACGTTGCCTGACCCTGCAACAATCAATGTTGGATTTTTCGTCCGCGTTGCCAACGGGTCTGCCGAAGGTACAAACCACAGCGTAGCACGTCAAGGCGCAGGTCAGTCCATTGAAGGTGGCGCAGGGCCCGTTTCGGTTGCGTCTGGAGAGGTCATTACCTTCCAGTTAGTCAATGCGAATGAATGGGAGATCATTGCTGATACTACAAGGGGCGGCACCAGTGGCGGTATAACCGCAGCTGAGCGTGGCAGGCTACTGCCAGTGTTTCCAGGCACGGGGTCAAGAGACAACAAGGTACCAAAATTCAACGGCGATGTGCTTGGTTGGGAAGAGGACGCGGCGGGTACCGCGGGCGCGATTGCTGATAATTCAATATTGCCAGCGAAAGCCCAAGCGGACACGGCGGCACGCAAGAAAGCATGGCGCGACCGTCTGGACAGTTCGCATATAGGACTGGTAGCAAGCGCACTGCCTGACATTGCAAATCACAATGTGGGTGACACGCTCATTATTGGTCGTGGCGGTGCAACAGTCGTTCCGTTCCGTGAGATTGACGAGCCATCGGTTGAACTGTTAGCCACAGTTGCTGGTGACGTAATGATGTTGCTGGGTGCTGGTTGGACACGCATTGGCAACTTTTTTAGTGGCGGTATAGCCGCGGCGGCGGCGCAAGCAAAAGCGGACGCAAACGAAGTAATTATCAATCGTTTGACGGTATTCGAGACCGCAATTATCACGCCAGGCGGTCAGACAGGCACGACATTTCCTGAATTTTTAGCAATACAACTTGCAGGTAAAGTTGAACCGAAAGTATTGGCTGAAATTAAGATCAGCACGCAAGGCCAGATTCTTGCTACGATTGCTGGTGCGGCCATCGCGCCGTTTAATGGAATAGCGGACGTTAATAGTCAGTCAGTTGGGCCGGGCGGAATTATCAATCTGGGTTTGACTGCGCGACAGCGCGACAATTTAACTAATTCGATCACAAGCGCACCGCAATATATTAGATTCCAACTGAACTACAAGTTTGCTGGTACAAGTCTCGCCACAGGCACATTACCTGATCAGATCGACTATATCCACTACGGAGTCAATAACAACGCATTTCGTCCGCAAAATGTAAAGGAACGGTTTGAACGTGCAGTCGGTACAAGTGGTGCGGCGGGCAATGTGCCAGCGGGGACGTTTGAATTGTCAGTGGTCATGTACCCCGACAACAACAATAACAATTATGTCGCCCAGCGCATTTTGCTTTCTGATATTCCGTCGGCAACACGGAAATTCTTTTTTAGAGCCGATGGTGGCGACCATTCAATCATTCAACTGGCTTACAACACTGGCACAAGGACTCTTACATACGCGATTGGTGGCGGCTCTTCCCCCGGGTCGACCCTTACCTCTATTAAAGCAATTGGAGAAGCGTAATGACTTTGAAAACATACCGTCTGGGCGGCGGGAAGCACTTTGAATTTACCTATGAGACACCAGAACAAAGGACTAACTTTTTGAGTTCCATTTTCATTCCAGGCACGACTGACAAAATAGCGGCGTGGAATGGACATGAGTTTGAAGCGGTCAAAGTACGTAAGCAAGAATATGACTCTACTGTCGAATTAAATGTGTGGGACACCGCAGTCCACGCAGAGTATTACATGACCTTACATTACCCCATTGACCCGCGCATAATTGAAACCGATGTGAAAGGTGCAATAAGAGCGTATGCGAACGCGGACAATACAGGTTGGCTTTTCGCGCACACGGACGCAGGCACGCACCACGACTATGAACTAAATTTAATGGCGGCACTGGACGGTGTCATGCAACCGTTATTCCGTCAAGCGCAGGTTGATTTACATAAGCCTGGCAACAGCGAACCCACAGTAGCGCGGTTGAAAAAACTGTACGACTTGCTCAGTCAGTTCTACGGTCAATGTATCATTGAAGCACGCAAGCGCGCACGTGCCGTGTGGCTTGGATATCGAGAGCAGTACCCACACCCGGCTAACGGGTACTTGGACGAAGACATTACGCAGGCAATTAACACTATTGAAGCGTCATGGAAACCCGACCGCCAAAAAGACCTAGACGCACTTGGCGGGTCATTGCGGTATTTGCGCACGAGTTTGACCATGCCCGCGGTTGAAACCCGTTGGGACAAAATAGCACGCCTGAACGCGGAAGCCAAAGCCAAAGCCGAAGCGGAAGCCAGTAATTCAACAGAGCAACCCGCGGGCAACGGTGACTAAATTTTTTACTGTAAGCACGATTTGTTAAAATAGCGGTTGAACGCAACGAAAAAAACCAAAATACTTGACACTAGCCGATTTTCTTAAAGCACTTTGTACCGACATGCAGAATGCCGAAGACGAAATTACTAATGTTGGCGTAAAAAATTTTCTCAAACACTACGAAGAGGGTGGCGCACCGAAAACCTTGCCATTCAAGGTTGGTACAAACGTCAATGACATACCACAGCACGTTTTACAGTCGCACCGACCACTGCACCATAGCAGTATTTGCTTTGAAACAGAGGTGTATTTGAGCACTAATAAATCAGGTCAAGTTGAAGTAGATCTAAAAAAACGCAGGGGCGTAGCACCTGCGCGTATAAAAATTCAATATGCGCCAGAGGAATACTCGCCCGAAGGTGTTGCCCGTCATAAGCAAGACCTACTAGACCACCATTTAACACACACTACCAACGGAGATTAACCATGCCTTCACTTATTGACCGCGACAAGACCAGCGAACGCGAACAGGCGTACCCTGAAATAGCGGGTACTGCGATCAAGCAAATCACGCAACCTATTATTGAAGCGCACTGTGCCGCGACTGAAAAGTACGTGGACTGGGTGCAGGAAATGTTGAAGCGTGAAGACGTGCATTTTGCTGTGAAACTGGCTATTTTGAACGGCGAAAACCCGCTAACGTTTGGCGGGTCATTGCCAGCAATAATGATGGCAAAGTTAGAGCAAATTGGCGTGCCGAAAGGAAAAATTAGCGGTGGTATGACCGTGAGCGAGTCCAATAAAGCATCGGACTCGGCACGTACTGCGGTGCAGAGCACTACTAACGCAGGTGTGGGCACGCCATTCTGGCACGTGAATGAGCAACTGAACGTGCAACATGGCACAAAGTCGTCCGAGTCCAGAGCAACGGATTACCGTGCGCGCATTGACTGGGAGGTCGAGTTAGCACCCATGGGCGAAGCCGAAGGTGTTGCGCTCATAAAAGAAAGCGTAGCCAAAGCCTTTGAAGGTGTGCAAAAACTGAACCAGACGCTTGCGGACGCACAGTTAGAAATTGAAAAGGAAAAATTGAAGGCTACGCCAACCGCAGACGATGCTGACAAATTCCTTGCCGAAACCGACCCGAAAGACGACGAAGGTGAAGGTGACGACACTGGTGAAGCCGAAGAGGAAACAGGTAGCGGCGACGACAGTTAATGCCCAAACCAAAAAAAACACCTGTCAATCGGCGTAGCGCATTGGTCAATGACGTAATGCGGGGCATGGAGCAACTATTGCCACCCGTTGAATCAGGAAGAAAGGACGGGTTTGAGATGGTAGACCACCCTGACGCGCTCAAAGCACTGTGGAAAATAGCCAACAAATTCCCGCCCATATCAGTTGGCAGTGCTAATATAGCAAACAGGCGGTCGTTTTACAAGGAATTTCGCGCCGCGCTACAAGCAAAAGGCGGTTTCCGCAAAGGCGGAGCCGCCAATGCTAAAATATGGGACAAGGTTTTAGCCGACCTGAAAACGCTGGAGGAAAGCGACTAATGGCAAAATCATTGAGCACCAAAAAGAAAGAAATTCAAGGGCACATGGACTTCATTGCCAACACCCTGCACCAAGAAGGTGCATCGGTCGCAGTGCTTGACGCGTTCAAAAGCAGTTTGAAAAGCATAAAAAAAGACGCTGATCTGGCAGGTTGGTTTCGCGGCTACACCAAGCGCGTGGGTGAAGTGCTACTGCACCACAAACAAAACACCGCGTTGATTAACGACCAGCGCAAGTCCATTGAACGCATTATCGGTATTCAACGATGAGTGAGTGGTACAGAAAAAAACCGATTGCGGTGCGTGCCTTTCAAATGACGCTCGAGCGAATGAATAACAGTCTTGCGGACTGGCCTGAGCATCTAAAAAGAGCGTATGCATTAGGTGAAGGTGGCGAATGTGGTCTATACGTGCATGAAACGGATCATGGCACAATTACCATGATGGCTATCAAAACATTGGAAGGCCCGCATTTGATTAGACCAAACGTGTGGATTGTGCAGGGGCCCAAAGGTGAAATTTGGGGCGTGCAACCTGATATTTTCAACGAAACCTATGAACCTGTGGAGGCATAGATGACACTGACACAAAAGCAAGAGCGTATTGTCAAAATGCTGGACGAAATTAAGGCGGAACTGACGCACGGTCTGGCAAAAAAAGCAAAGGACGCTGGGCACACGGCAGAAAAAACTGACTTCGTGACCAAGATTGAGTCCTTCAAAGCGGACGCACGCAAAGGTGAAAGCCAACTTGAAAGCGTCTATACACGCACCAAAGCCTACGTGCAACCGCTCCTGAAACGCGTATCAGAAAAAGCGTCTGACAATGTGAAGTCGGTATTGCACCGCATGGATTTAGCACTACACGGACGCAAATAATGCCCGCAGACAAACCGCATTTTGTTATCAACGTAAGTGAAGCCAAGCAAGCGGCTTACAAAAACAGTGACGCAGGTCACGTGCGCTACCAACACGGTGGCAGTTCAAAAATTAAAACCTTCAAGCCTGGTGGCAGGGAGTTGGTGTATTTTGACGACCCGAAGTCAAAGGCGTACATTGACACCACGGGCATAGCGGACGTGCATATTTACAACAAAACGTCGCGACCGCTCAATATCACTACGCATATTGACGGTGAAGAGTTGGACGACGTGGTCAGTACCAACAAAACGTTCAAGATTCGGCTAGGCGCAAGAGTGACCGTGCGCACGGTATGAGCAAGCCAGCAATAAAAGTAGCGTGTGCCAAAGCGGTTGCCACCGAAGGCTTTACGCGTTGCATTGCGTACTCGTCGCTAACCAAGATCAAAAAGCCCGTGAAAGCGGGTGAAAGCCAATGGTTTATGGTGAACGACGACGACTTCAAACTGTTAATCAAGCAGTTTGACGAGTCATTTAAGTTGGACGTTACCGTGACCAACCAAAGTTCTGCGCCGCTACACATGACCACGCACACGAAGGACGGTGACGAACTGACTGACCACATACTGCATGGCAAATCTCGCACCATAAAAGCCAGCGTTAAACCTGTGCAGGTAGTCATAGAGCTTTAACGCATGTCTTGGAGTCCGTTTGCCTATGGCGGTTTAGTGGCTTTAACGGTCATAGCCACTTCGTTGATAAGCAACCACCATGAACGTGCCAAGCAACGCACCATTACGCCAAAACCAGTTGAAGTTGAGTCGACCATATCGGCTAGCTGGGTCATTGACCTACGCCAACGGTTGAAAACAGAGGAAGGTTTCCGTGCGCATGCGTACCATGACGGTCATGGCTTTGCCATTGGGTACGGGCACACGCACCGCGTGCGTGAAGGTCAGCGCATATCAGAAAAAAAAGCAGAGGAGTACCTTGACCGCGATGTGCAAATTGCCATTACGGACGCACAGGTGTTTTTGCCAACGTTCAACGCTTATCCTGACACCGTAAAAATAGCGGTGGCGGACATGGCTTTTGTACTTGGGCGGCATGGCTTGGAAGAGTTCGATGCACTGCACACCGCATTGGTGGCAAAGGACTACGTTACCGCCGCTGGAGAGGTGCTCAATTCGCTGTTTGCGCAACAGGACACGAACCGTGCCACCAGTATTGCAAACTTAATTCACGACACAGGAAACCACAATGAATGAACACAGCAAAAGTTTGCTTGACAAAGTGAAGAGTGAAGTCGACAGAAAAATTGGCGTGGTCAGCAGACGTTGGCTCGAGGCGTGTTTGCTGTTGGTGAGTTTCACCGCAGTGACGGGCTTGACCCTGGGCTTGCTGTTGAGCGGTACTACGCTATTTTGGGCATACGTCATAGCGGGCTTACCGCTGGCAACCGCCATTGCCATTAAGTCAGTGGAAATATTCCGCAAACGTAAAGGAGGCAAGTAATGCCGTTGGTGCTTGATTACGTGCGAAAATTTGCCACCAAAGCCATAGGTAGCCACTTGGTCAAGGCACATGTGGATTCACACGAGACAGGTGCTGAACACACGCTGGAAAACATGCTGACTGGCTACGGTTGGCGGTTTGCGTTAGGTTTTTTCATGGCACTGTGGCTAACCAACCCTGAAATACCGAATTTGTACGTGCATGAATACGTGCATGAAGAGCAGACACACCGCCGTTGGCACTTGCCGAACATTCCGCTCATACACCCGAAACACCAAGCCAGCGTAGCGGTTGAAGACGTGCAGGATCAACCCGCCCGTGTGCGCGACATAGTGGCAAACCTGCCAATTCTGTTGGAACAGCACTGACCCAGCGTCGGTAATGGCAGGCGTGCAAGGATGCGCCTACATGAAGTAGAACTGCCATTTTCCGACACCAAAAAAATTTTGTAAAATGTTAGCGAAATATTTTTTTAGGGGCTAACAAAAAAAATGTCTGGTATAACAGTTTGGGGTTGGTGTGCGATTGGCTTATACACCGTGTTAATTGTGCTGAATTTCGTATGGCTTGGCTTGGTATTCAAGTACCGCCGCGACGTTAGGGACTTGGAGACCGCAAACCGAGAGCAAAACGTACTTGCGGCACAAAAGCAACGTGAAACACAGGCGAAAATACCAGAAAAAACATTGCTGGCAGAGGTCAAGCGCAACGTGCGTGGTCTGTGGGGCGCAACCTTGACTACGGAAGCGGTCAGTCCTGAAAAATTATTTATCACGCCTGACATTCATAACAGCGAAGAAGAGGTTGAGCAACGTTTAAGACCGTTTGAACCGCTTATCAAGCGCAAGACCTACACCAAAAGCCAGCGTTTAAGTGAAGAGGAAAGCCAGCATGAAGATTGATAACCAACAGGTCTTGGTAGACACCGACTGGCTACGTGAGTTATTTGGTTGGGTGAGCGAAAAAATAGTAGCCAATGTTAATGGCACGGAAGTGGACGACATAGCACACCTGAATTTATTGCACCGTGAAATTCAACTGTACTTGGTGGGCAAGCCAGTTGAACGTGAAACACACCAGACCAATGACCCAACTGTGGACACGCTTACACCCGCAGTGAAACGTCAAATGGAAGCGGCGAAGCAAGCGCAGACCAGACGGTTAGCAGGTCAGATTGACCCAACCTAATGAAGCCCGCGCCCGCAAGTACGTGGGCTTGCTATTTCTGGCACTGGTGCTGGTTGCAGTCATTTGGCTTTTGTTTGCTTGGCTTACGGACGACCGCATATCAGACGCTGAGTGCAAACTAGATCTGTATTGCTGGGCAAACCGTCATTGGATTGACGCAGAGGTTAGTTGCAAACAGTTGGTGTTGGAGCGTGCAAAGCACGACCACAGGTGGTTAGGGGGGCGCAGGTTTTTTGACAGTTACCATTGGCGTGATTCTGAACTAGGGATTTTGACCTACAAAGGAAGCAAAGCGCAGTTTCAAAATGCGTTTGGCGCATGGCACAAAATGCAGTACCAATGCGACTACGACCCCGAGAAACAAACCGTGCGACTGGTAGAACTGTCAGAGCGGTAAATAAAATTACTCAAAACAGGAGACCTAAATGCTCATACGCAATAACCATGAACACGTTGTAAAGGTTGCAGGTATTAACCTAGGCCCAAATCGTGAAGCGGAAATTGACGAGGCACGCTTCAACGCTTGGTTGGATGCAAGCCCCGTGCATAAGTACCAAAGCCAAGCGTATCTGGAAGTGGTACAACCTGCGGTCGACACGCAAGAACCGCCCGTTGAAACGGTCGATCCGACCATAGACACAGGTGACGGTGTAGAAACGCAAGAACCGCCCATTGAAACACATGAAACACCTGAAATTCCAGAGGAAGCAACACAGGAAGCGTTGGACGAAGAAGAACGCCTAGCGAAAATCAGGGACGCGGTGCAGTACCTGACACCTGAAAACCCCGACCACTTCACAAAAGGTGGAATACCTAAACTGAAACCGCTACGTGACTACTCTGGCTTGACTGACATAACGGTCGCAGAGCGCAATTTGGCACTTGGTCTTGACGATGGCGGTACAGAAACCGACAGCGGCTAACTTCAATGCGCTGTTTGAGTCGCGCGCGGACGCCCCCAGTGCCATTGAAGCCGCGATTGACGTAGCGTATAGCATCTATGCGCTGTCCCAGCGTGGTTGCCTGTACTTGGCGGCGCATATCCTTGAATTAGAAAGCACCGAAGACGTGCTGGACGGTGGCGCAGGTGAGTTGATCGCTGAAACGCTGGGCGAAAAAAAATCAGAATTCATGGCACAGGCTATGAACGGTGACGAAACCTTCTATACGACTTCACGCTATGGGCGTGCGTTTTTGCGTATGAAAAAAGCACACCCCGGCGCACTTGGAGTTAGGGTCTTGGGTTAAATGGATGCATCCGTTCGTCTACTCATTTCACAGTATGCAGGTGCGCGCAACCTGCGTGCGCTCATACAAGCATTTTTGGACGTGGCACATGCCGAAGTTGAAAATGCTATGCTCAAAATCCAGCAAAACCTGAACCTGACCACTGCGCAAGGTGTGTGGCTTGACTACCTAGGCAACCGTTTAGGTGTGCCACGTCCTGCGGGTACGCACACGGGGCCGGTGTTTGGCTTTGACGATGCTGGCGTTGGCTTTGAGCAAGCACGCATTAGCGACAAGGCGGATCTAGAACCGCTTGCACCTATTGCAGACACGCTATACAGGCGCATATTGCGCGCCCGTGCCATCGCGGTACATGCTATTGGTACAATCAACGACATAACCATCGCGGCGCACCAGATTGACCAAAACAGCAATGTGACTGACCGCTTGGACAAAACCGTAAGGATTGTTACTAACTTGACCGCAGACATGACCTTAGCACGAGACGTGCATGCGTTGCCCAAGCCAGCAGGTATTACGCTGGACATAGTTGCTGGCAACCGCTTCGGCTTTGACGATGCTGGCGTTGGCTTCGATCAAGGCACAATGGAAGAGCGTTAATGGCACGCAAAACCGCAGGCATGAACCGCGTTAGGTGGGCGGAAGACGGTGAGCGCATGACACCAGAGCAAATGAACGTAAGCCGTGATAACGGTTTGGGCGTTGAGTTTTCACAGCTAGGCGGACGCAACGTGCCGCGTGAGTTATTTAACCAACTAATGCGTGAAAAAACAGGTTGCATGTACTCATTCAACCGCTTTGGGTCAATTAGTGAGTGGTCAGCGGAAATTGACTACTGGCACACTAACACTGCCAGTGCTTTTGTGATTGGCAGTAATGGCAGGTTGTACGTTTCGCTGTCTGGCTCTGGGCCCGCAACGAATGACGCAACCGACCCTACGCAAGCGGGGCAAACCAAGTGGAAGGTGTATTAAATGCCTCTTGACGACCAAGCCAAGCGCATAAAGTCATGGGGTCGAGACGGTGACCGACTGTTGCCTGGCAGTAGTGAGTTAGACCCAGCACTGGCACGTGCTACGGGTTGGCCGCAAGCGTTTTCCGATTTAGGTGGCAACACGCCTAGGCGTCCGCTTATCAATGAACTGGAATGTGAAATTACCACAGTCATGGAGGAGTTCATTCACCTAGGCATTCCAGAGCACCATGACACCATACCGTACCAACGCTATGCAATAGTGCAACGCGGTCGTTTGCTGTATTACCGCAACAGTGCAGGTGCAGGTGCTTGGCGGGACAGTGATTGGACGCTCATACGCGGGCATAGAACTGAATCCAGCGCACCGCGTAATTTAGCGTCCGAATTACTACGTCGCAATGTGCGACTGACATGGCAAGCACCCGCAGATCTAGGCGGTTTGTCAATCAACAATTACCGCGTTGAACGTGCCACTAATAACACCTTCACAAATGACTTGGTGCAGGTTACGGTTGCAGGCAATGTCCTAACGCACACGTTCCAAAATTTGTCGGTTGGAACGATGTACTATTTTCGTGTATTTGCGATTAATGACGAAGGTGACTCGCCTGAGTCTAATGTAGTAAGTGAAGCGGTGGTAGCAGTACCGCCCACTGTGCCGCGTAATTTTGCGGTTGCACCGCTCATTTCACAGACAGTTCGTGCTACATGGCTTGCGCCCAGCAACAATGGCGGGTCGGCTATTGTGTGCTACGATGTGCAGTGGAAAAGCGGGTCGCAGGAGTGGAGCACTGACAGGCAGGTGACCGTGAGCGGTGATTTACGCCAAGTAGATATAGGCGGCTTGACCAATGGCACTAGCCATGATTTTCGTATTAGCGCAGTCAGTAGCGGTGGCAGGGGCCCGTGGAGTGCAACTGTGTCCGCTACGCCCGCGGCGCAAGCACCCAGCAAAGTGGCTAGCATTGCAACCAGTGCGACCGCTACCACCATTAGTGCTACGGCCACACCACCGCCTGCAAACGGGTCAGCCATTACAGGGTACAGGTTTGGAATTAAACGCACAGGTGTCGTTGAGTCCTACACGTATGAAGATTCGGTTGATAACCAGCACACCTTCACTGACTTGATGCCCAACACGGAGTACGACATTATTGCACGTGCTGAAAGTGCTGTGGGCAACGGTGCTGATTCTGACCCAGTAAGCCAACGCACGCCCAATGCACCAATTAGGGCAAGAGCTTCTTCAAACGGCGCGCCAATAACTACTCTGACAACAACTGTAACACAAGAACCTAACGCCAATCATGAAGTGGATCGGATGTACCTATCTGGCGGCGATGGGAATTACGCGGTGTCTTTGATAGGTGCGCCAGCATACTTAAAAGTGGCGGCGGAGGGCGGCACCAATGCTGTAATTCGGTCAGACTTGCCTACTGACACGACAAGGGCTGATTATCAGACTCTATATGGCAATAATACCATTCGAGAAATGCCGTACGATGGTAACCAACCAACTGTCCGAGTTCCTAACTTCACGCTACGAATTGAAAGTGCCGGACTCCGCTTGGATGTCACAATACAACTGACATTACAAGGTCCGCACATTCGAGTTCCGAAACGAGCCGTCAATAGATTCAGAGTGGCGGTGGGTGAGGAATACACGCCCAACAACAATGTACGAAACTCTAACTATCAAGTAGTAAATCCAAGCAGTCAAAACTGGTTTGGGTTAGCTTTGGTAGTAGAGGAAGAGGCAAGAAGTGGCGGTAGGTACCAGCCTGTTATCTACGGCACAGGGACAACGACCCTGAATCTTGGTTCCCGACGTCACCAAAGATTTAGTATAACTTATAACAATTCACAGGGTCAATCGCAAAGAGAGAATATCACAACCCTGTACTACATTGCGGCGGCGAACGCGGCCTAATGGCAGCGCGCACCCAAACCCTAGGCAAACAAATCCACCCAAACATTAGCATTAGTGCCCGGCGTAGTGACGTTGCCCAAGTCAGTGCCATTGGCAACGACAGCACGGTACAGTGCGCCTTCGTGATTGACCACTGCGCCCACGTCATACCGCTCGGACGAAGCATGATATTCCAGCACACCTGTTTGGTTTAGGTCAATAGCGAACGCGCTCATACGCCAATACAGCCTGTTCCACACTTCACGTTGTAAATCAATAGCACCGCTTGAATGAGCACTAGTCCAACCGATATTTTCGTCTATGGGCGTGGCCAACGTAGAAAAATCGTCATTGGCTAACTGACCATTCCGTGCCCATTGATCCGAGTCCGCTTTGAGTATTACTCCTAGCTCATTCCGTGCCATTAAGCCACCGTCACTGCAATATTGTTTTCGTTGAGCGTGTAAAGCCTATTCAATGGCGTAGTTGCTGGCAGTGCTTGCGAACCAGTATCAGTAATGGCAATGGCTTCCATAGTCGCGCCCAAGACGCTGTAAATAGGTGCGCGCAACGCTTGTAAATCAACGCTGTCACCAATACCAAACAGCGTGTTGAAGTACGCCGCCACCCGTGTCTTTATGGTGGCAATGCCTTCGGCTTCAAAAAAGTCTTTGGTCGAGATGGTAATAGCCAAGTCGCATGCTATGCTTTCAACCCGTTGGAATTTAATGCCGTTGCTGGTGACCGCTTCGTCACCGTTATTGAAGAGCGGTATTCCAGCAGGTTTAGAACGCACAATAGCGTCCGCAATATCACTGTCTAAACCGCCCAAAACAATAACCATGACATTGTGCGCAGGTATGTTGAAACCCTGTCGTGCCACAGGTGCATCCGTTGCATTTTCCTCTACACGCACGCGTTCCACGCCTGCAACGTCAAGCACAGTGGCTTGAATGGCTTGCACGGACGTTATGGCTTTGCGCGTGGTGCTGGCTTTGTAGCGGTCACGCAAGTCAAAGTTGCTTTCCTGATCCTTGCCCACGACACCTGCGTTAGCGTTGGTAACCGTTTCCCAACCAGCGACCGCAGTTTCAATGCGTATGAGCGTGCCAGCGTCGACCGCTTTATTGCCACTTTCAACCGCTATGAAAGTGCCCGCAACACTGCCGCCCGAAGGTATGAACACGCTCTCTTCCAGTCCGAACACGTCACCGTTGCTGGTGCGTGCGCGTGACCCCGCAGGTATGTTGGTGCCCGCGACCCCGCTCAATGTGGCTTCAACGCGTGAATAGGTTGCTTCACGCCTGGTTATCTCAAACAGGTTGGCTAGATCTTCAAGTTGCGTTCCTGTTGCGGTATTGACCGACATACCGTTAGCCAAACTGGCAAGTTGCTCGTCCAGCTCAGTAAGTGCCAGTGCTTGTACGCCAATGATTTGTGCTAGCGGTGTCTCGGGGTCAAGCGCAAGGTCAGAACCTAGTGCCGCACGCAAGCGTTCCTCCAGCAAAGCACGGTAGTCCGCTAACGACCTGACTTGGACTCCATGTTCATTGACCGTAGCCACTAATTTACCGTTCCTGCGCTGGCAAAAGTGCCATAAATTGTATTGACATTGGCAGTGTAGCGCACCGTGCGCTTACGCTCGGGGTCAAAGGAAACTTCAACGTCCTGAACACCTGTGACGTCTTCAACCGCTATTATGTGTTCGGTTATCACGCGCCGAATAAGCGCAAGGTCATTGGGGTTGCCCAGCACTTCCTGCAAGTGTGGCACACCGCTTTGAGTTTGTAAGAACCATTCGCCGAATAAAAACAGCAGTCGTTGGCGCACCCGCTGGCGCACTGAATCCAAGCCGTCGGTCAGTGTAAAATTTATGTCCGCAGTTGGTGCGTTAAGCGTTAGCATGATAAAGCATTTTAAGTAGCACAATGGCAATTAAACCAGTCACAGGCGGTCGCAGGATTCAAGCCATGCTGAACCGTGCAGGACGCGGCGGTGTGAAAAACGTCCGCATTGGTTTTTTTGCTTCGGCGAGGTACAGTGAAAGCACGCAACCGCACGTGGCACAGGTTGCCGCCGCACACGAATTTGGCACGAGCACCATACCTGCACGACCGTTTTTTAGACCAGGCGTTGCGGACTCTCGACCCAAAGTCAGAAAACTAATTAGACATGGCGTTGATCCTAAAAAAATGATTATTGACCATCCGCTTGCAACTGCGGCGGCGAATTTAGTCCAGCAGGACATACAAAAGAAAATTGTTGAAGTCAATCAACCGCCACTTGCGCCTGAAACCATAAAACGTAAATTGAAGAAAGGACAAACCACTGGGTTACCGCCAACACCGTTAATTGATACAGGCTACATGCGCCAGTCAGTGACTTACCGCGTGTCCAAGTCCAGAACACCCGCAGAATGACCGTAATACCGCTTATTGATACTGCCAGGCAGACGTTGGACGTGGTGCATGCTGGCGGTACGTACTCGATTGACCTGCGCTATGACCCGTCGGACTCGCACTGGTACGTGGACGTGGTGGCAAAAACAGGTGCCTTGACGCAACAAAACTACGGTCGCAGAGTTGTAGTCGATGAACCAGTCACGCGCTTGCATGCGCCCGCGGGTACGTTGTATTGCAGACGCAGGAATGAAAACAGCGGCACAGAGTTGGGGCGTAATTCGTTTGTGCTCACGCACGACCTAGTGATTGAATGATTGATTTTTTTCAACGCTACTGCAAGGTGCTGGTGTCTGACCTTGAAATAACAGACCCGAAAATTGAACTAGACCTGAAACTGTCAGTAGACGCAGAAACGCCTGACAATGGGTCGGTCGCTATTTACAATCTTTCACGTGAGCGTGAGCAACAAATACTGGAGCGCGGCGACACCATAACCGTAGACGCTGGCTACCAAAACCATCACGGTGAAATTTTTAATGGCAGGGTGCAACGTGTTGAACGCGCCCGTGAAAATTTAGCACGCATTACCCGTATAGCAGTCACCACGCAAGTTGCCAGCGTGGACGTGGTCAATGGCGTGACCATGCGTGCCATTGGCTTGGGCGAAATAGTGGAACTGCACCAAGTCATACGAGACCTAATTGAAGAGGACTTGCAAATGATTGTGGGCAATATTGAACTGGTGCCCGAAGCAGGTTTAGAAGGTTTTTACTGGCACGGTGCAACGTGGAAAGCCTTGACCAAACTACTGGCGCAGTTTGAAGTCATGCCGTACGTGGACGGTGAAGTGGTCAATTTTTCTATGGTCGGCACTGCGCCTATTGCCAGCAACGGATCAGTGCTCACGCTGTCACCTGAAACAGGCTTGGTTGGTGCGCCCACCGTTACCAATGAAGGTGCAAGGTGTAGGTCATTGCTCAATCACGCATTTAAGTTGAACACTGCGGTCGACGTGAAGTCAGAAACCTACTCCAAGCGGTTGAAAATAGTAGGCATGACGTACAGCGGCAATAACTGGGACGGAGATTGGTCGACTGAACTAGATCTGCGTGACCCAACGTTGGAAGTAAATGACAGCAATTAACCCCGAGAGCTCACAGCAGTTGGCAACCGTGCTAGCTGTGTGGTTTGACCAAAACATAAAGGACGTGCGGTACATGTTGCCGGGCAACATAGTGGCGTACAACCCGAACACCCGTCGCGCACGGGTGCAACCTGCCAACAAAATGACGTTTAACGATGGGCGTGCGCCAGCGGACTATGCACCTATTGACGACGTGCCCGTGATATTGCCCAGCGCAGGTGGCTACACCATGACGCTACCAGTTGCCAACGGTGACCCAGTGATTTTGGTAGTGTCAGATCGTGGTCTTGCCGAGTTCAAAAAAACCTTTCAAGCGGGGAGTGTGCCCGAAGACGGTATTGACCACACTTTGCGCGACTGCGTAGCACTGTTTGGCTTTGGCGCACTTGAAGTGACACCAGCAAAAGCAGGTGCAATTTCCATACAAAGCAATGACGGTGCAAGACACGTTTCGCTGGATGGTAATTCCGCACACGTGAAAGCCCCCGAAATTCGGCTTGAAGGTGACGTGGTTATCACTGGCACGACCACCTGCGAAAATGACGTGGACGTTAGCGGGGACATAGCGGTTAGTGGTGACGTAGATGGCGTGGACGTGAGTTCGCACACACATGGTGGCGTGCGTGCAGGAACCATGAACACCAGACGCCCCAACTAGCGTAAAACCGCTTCAAAGCACTTTCAAGCAACATTTTATGTTGCTACAACATGCTGGTATGTATGCACCTATGCAAATAAATTAAAATAATTTGCAAAATACCTAAAAAAATGCTTGACAGTGTGTAATATATCACACATGGAAATATCAAACACAGTCAAACAGGAGCAAAACCACATGACTAAACCAATGACGGCTTTCGAATATGAAGCCGCAATTGCACGTGTCCGCACGGCACGAAACTTTCACCGCAAACTACGCTTTCAAATGGGCGACAAATTTCCTGAAATGGATCGGCTTTACCTTGACGGTTTAAGTGAAACGCTTACGCAGGTTGAAGCAAATTACAAAGCGTTCAAGACAGTGTTTCCACAAAAACGTAGTTGCCAAGTGTGTGGTGCGCCATTTGTGGCACGCAACCATGACGTGATTTTTTGCGGGCATGAGTGCAACGGACTTTACGAAACACGCGTAGCAAATTACACGCGCTAATTGCGCTTACAAGTCAAACGTGCCCCGTAAGTCGGGGCATTGGAGGTAACGGAAACCTTAATCAAACAGGAAACATTTATGACTACCGAAAGCAAATTTGAAAGCGCAGTCAAACAGACAATCAAAGACATGGCGTTAGATATTGTGGACACCGTCATTGCTGACAGAGAGCAACGGTTGAAAGAACTGGAGGAGCGTCGTCAAGAACTGGCAAACCGTCCGCCCCACCGCCGCTTGCCTGTGTCTTCGCGACTGTGCTATGAAGAAATAACCAGACTTAAAAACGATTTGCGTGAGTACCAAGCGCAAAAAGCAAAGCTCTTGAATTTATTTAAGGAGTTGAACAATGCCTAGACCAATTGAAGTAATGGGCCCCGCAGAACGTGCGTTGGAGATTGAAGAACTGGCTAAATGCGGTGGCGTTTCTGACATTGAAATACGCTCACGCATGAAAGCGTTGCGACCGTATTTGTCTTCAAGTGCCACACCGCATGCATACCGTGTTTTTAGTCAGATTGACTTGCTCATTAACAATTTGCGCGCGCATCCAGGCGCACTGTCTGACCTTTTGGGTGTGGTGCATGAAATAGCACATGACGAATATATGTCGTGCTACGACAATGCAGGAGCGGACGAATGAGCAAGATCACTTACAAGCGCGTGCCTGACAATCACCGTGACTGGGTCAAGTACGCAGTAGTCATTGAAGGTGAAACCCGTTATTTCATTCAAAAGGAATACTACTCAATGGCAAGCGGTACATTTTGGAAAGCGGTACCCGCAGAGCCAGGCACCAGACGTGTAGCGCAAGGTGGCACGCTCAAAGAGTGCAAAGCCAAGTTAGAGGAGTACATAAATGAAAATCACTGAAATGGTGCGCAGTTATAAAGCGTTTTCATGCGTGTGTTGCAGTGCGAAAATCGTTCGGATTTTGTATGGCTTGGGCCCACACAAACATTCGAGTGGCTATTGCAAGAAGTGCGAGCGTGAGCATGACCGCGAAGCGGTGGAGCATATCAAAGAAATTATGGCACGGCCGCCAATAGAAGTCGATTGTGAGTTGGGAAAAATTAGCATACCTGCAATAGCGTTAGTACCACTTCCAATCATATTAGACGAGGACAATGTGTCCGCCGAGTTGCGCCAATTACTGACCACACTACAAGAAAAAGACCATGCCTAAACCAAACAAAAAACTAGCGCCATCCGCGCAAATCATTCAACGCTTGGTGAAGTACGTTGGCTCGTACCGCAAACTTGCCTACGCCATCACCATCAGTGAATATGCGCTGGAAGTTGGCTACCAGTGTTCGCACGAAATTGTGCGTTCATGGGCAATAGGAGACTCGCGCATTAACGCGCAAGCGTCCCTATGTGTCCATTACCTTTACGGGACACCGCTGTCGCACCTACGACCTGACATCTGGAGCTTGGAGCGGTTTCCTGAAACTTATCACGCCCCGAAAAGGAGTTCAACCTAATGGGAATAAATTTTAGTGACGGCGCGAATTTACGTGTCGAAACGTTAGTGTGCGTCATTTATGGCGCACCCAATGTGGGCAAATCAACGCTTGCATTGACAGCAAACAAGCCAGCAATGCTGGACTTCGATCATGGCTCTTATAGAGCTTCACACCGCACAGGCAAAGCCATTGCAACAATCAATGACTGGGAGGAAGCCATCATTGACGCTAACGACCTGAAAAAATACGACACTGTCGTTATTGACACGGTCGGACGTTGCTTGGACTACCTGTCCGCTGACATCATTCGCAATAACGCGAAACACGGCAATAACGGTGCGCTGACCTTGCAAGGCTATGGCGTACTCAAAGCACGCTTCAAAGCGTTCCTAGACCAACTACGTGGCTTTGGTTGCGACGTGGTACTGGTGGCGCACATGGACGAACAGTCACGCGGTGACGACATTGTTGAGCGCATAGTAGCGGTTGGGTCTTCACGCAATGAGATTTACCAGTCAGCAGATCTAATGGGTCGCATATTCATTGACCGCAAACGTCGGGTGCTGTCATTCAACCCCAGCGTCACGTCATTTGGCAAAAACGTTGGCTTGGACGACGTTCCGCTTGACGTGAGCAACCCGACCATGTTGGCAGACATACTGACTGCGGCAAAGGCCAAAATCAATGAGTCCGCTACAAAGGACGAAGCCAAGCGCAAGCAAGAGCGTGAAGCCTTGAAAGGTTTAGAAAAGCGCATGGACGGCTTGGGCGACACCGCCGAAGAGTGGAATGACTTGGTTAATGACATGAAGGACAGCAGTGCTACAACGGCTATGCGCAAGCGTGTCGTGAAGGAAGGCATTGAACGTGGCTTGAAGTGGGACGCTAAAAGTGCGCAGTTTGAAAGCAATGGTGAAGAAGCCAGTGAAGACGAACCAAGTTTTTAAGTACCCGATTTCGCCCAGCAGGATTGACGGCTATAAGTATTTCGTTAATAACGAGTTCAAGACGTTTTCGGAATACATAGCCGACCTGTGCGGCGAAACGCAAACCACAGCGATGCTTATGGGCAAAGATTTTCACCGCTGGCTTCAAGGCAAAAGCCACCAGTTGCAGTGGAAAAACCCCAACCTGTTGGACACGCCACGTTGCATTTGGAATGAAGTGGCACGTTCAAAATATGTGAAGGTAGCAGGTGCGCCCGTGCGCGTTCTTGGCTACGCGGATGGCGTGGAGGGTGAGTCCATATTTGAGTACAAGACCACGTCCAAGTCCATTGACCTTGAAAAGTACATGGACAGTTGGCAATGGCGCATGTACCTTTGGCTGTTTGACGACGTGGAACGAGTGATTTATCACGTCTACAAGTACAACATATCAAAGGACAAACTGCGTTGCTCAATCATAGCGCACCACAGCGTGACGCTGAACCGCTATGACGGTTTGGAGCAAGACGTGCATGAAGCCATGAATGAGTTTGTGGTGTTTTTGCAAGGTCTTGAAAAGAACGGCTTTGTGAAAGTGGTCGATGGCAAAATCCTGCGCGGGCCTGAGCGTCCGCCATTGCCTGACCCTGGGGAGTGTGTGGCGTGAGTGGCACTGACATATTAAACTGGCAGGAGCCGCGACCAAATTTATGGATTTGCCAACGTGGTGGTGCATGCAGATTAGAAATTGAGCGTAGGTATGTGATTACATATCCAGACAGAAAACCAGAGTTAATTTATCGGCTATGGTTTATTGCGCACGGTTGGTGTGTTCATAGGCATATTTCCGACCATAGTAGCTTGGTCAATGCAAAGCGTAAAGCAAAGAAGTGGTGGGACAAACAGAGGGAACATGTAGCGTGAGCACGTTAGCAGAAACATACCTTGAAATAGACCGTGAGCAACAGGTACGCAACCAAGCAATTGCAATGCGTGTCCGACTACTCACGCACGACGAAGTGTGCAGTTCCAACATTGGGCAAATACTTCAAGTCACACAGTTGATTAACGTTAGTGAAATGCGTTTAGGACGCTTGCACCAAATAGCTAGACAACTGGAGGGAGTTGAATGACTGACCATGACCAAATAGACGCTAACGTTGAAGCGGCTCTGAAATGTGAAAAAGCACTCGCAGAGTTCAAAATGCGTGAGCATGTATTAGTACCACGCAGAGTTATTGCAACCTTGCGTGACCTAGTGCTTGCCAATTGGGGCGGTATGGTGGGCGCAACACCTGACAAAATATTTGAAACGTACCCGCCCGAAGATCATGGCAACCACACATTAGCGGGCTACCGTTGCACCGCGTCAATGTACAAAGACCAAGAACAAGCCTACGTGATATTGCAAGCACTGTTTGACCAAGACGCTTATACGTGGGTCAAAACCGCTGACCGCTTGCCCGAAGTAGAACAACAGGTTTGGGGCGTGACCGACGTAAATACTGACTGGAACATAATGGCTATTCTGTGTGAGCGTTGGAATGAAACTGAATGGCAGACCCAACACGGTGAAGTCATAAACCCGCCTGACTATTGGCTTGAAGCCGTGGGCATACCCGCCGCCCACATACTGGGCGCGTGTTGATTGCAGTCTTTTAGGTGAAATGGAAGCCACGATATGACTAGACTGGCAGAATTGATAATGAACAAACTATACGCCACTGCGCCAGAGGAAATGACCGACGAGGAAGCCATTGATTTGTTCAACGAAACAATGGACGAAATACGCAAAAAGAAACCACCTGAACCAATACACGTTTATTGTGCGGATGGCGTACTGCGTTGCATACCACAAAAGGAGTAATGAACATGACCACCTTCGCACACAAACTAATAGCCATGCTACGTGGTGGCAAGCGTAAGAAAATGACCAAAGCGGAAGCGGTGGCGGTGTTTGAAAGGTCAAACCGCACCGTACATGTTGAAGGCCGTCACAGCGGTCAGTCATTCAACCGTGCCATGTACCGCCAACGGTGTGAAGCCGAAGGCGTGAAAATGAGCAATACAACATGGCAAGCCTGGCTAGCGTATCGTGACCTGTCAGAAAAGACACGTGCCAAACTTACGTTTCGCGAGTTTGTGCATGCCGCGGGCGTGTTCAAAACGTTGGGTGAAGCGTTATGAAGCACCCGCTAATGAACCCAATGCCCAAATTTCCAACGACTGACTACGACCCCGAGAGGTTGGTACAAGACGATTTGGACTTAACGCTCAATCCGTTGTACCGTCAAGCGTGTGCAAAGGAAGGTGTGAAGCCAACGACTGAAACGTGGCTGCGCTGGTTAGCATACCGCCAACTGCCTGAAAAGGAACGTGCGGACATGTCATTTGGTGAGTTTGTGAAAAACACTGTGCATATTCAAAAAACTGACCAAGTGGCAACCTTCAAAATTATTAAGCGGTGGGCTGAACCGTTATGAACGTACCGTGTATTCACGCATTATTTGTATGTTCGTTAGTTGATTGTGCAAGCGAACAGTCGTACCCAGCAAAAATGATATATTTGATTCCTAAAAACTGGTTAGGTGATTGGGAGTTGAAAGACAGACAGTTTGCGGTTGCATCTTCGCCACACGTGATAACTGGCAGTGAATTAAAAGACGACTCTGTTTGGCTATGTCAGGGCTGTTTAGAAGACGGTGAAGTTTTAGCATATTTGGACGAAGGTGAAGAAGAATGGGAATGGCGCAGGCAACCTACGCTTGAAGAGTATATCAAGGCGCACGGTTGGGACAAGGCGGTGAAGTTATGAAAAAGTACATAGTTTCCGCAAAGCCTTTTCAACATTCAAACGAGGTGCATTCGGCTTGGGTGGAACTGCGCCCCAAGGACGGTGTCGATCAGTGCTACAAAGAGGTTATTGACGCACTGCGAAAGTTTTTCCAAGGGCGTTCATATTACGTGCTTCCGCACTACGACAGCACGGTCGCGATGGGCAAAGCATTGGTAGTAGCATATCTTGCGCCAGAGAGCGTGGTGGAGTGGTGTGTCAAACACGGGTACTTTGCCGAAGCCAACATAGAAATTCATGGCGAAATAGAGCCATACACTGTGGCGCAAATCGCGGACAATAGACCGACCAACGTGCTCATAAACGGTTGCCCAAACTGCAATGTAATGGCAGAATTGGCAATGGGCGTGCATCCTGCCAATCATGGTGTCAGAGGCACTGACACGCTGGACGAAATACGCTCACGGTTTCCGTGCGTGCGTTTCCACTATGGCACTAGTTGCATAGAAGTTGAATTGAAGCACTTGCGCGGTATGTAGGAAGCGGTGGACGCGGCATGCGCACCGTAACCATTTACCGCGACGACAGCACTTCACAGGTGGTGTATGAAAACGTCAAGCACGCTTTTATGACGTGCAATAACACTGTGCTAACGCTGGCAATTCAACCTGACCCAAAAGACCCGTGGCACTACTACGTGAATTGGAACAGGGAAAAATACGTGTGGTATAAGGAGGAGCCAACCAAATGAAAGTGCCAAAGGTAGAACTGATATTGGGCAAAAACTTGGACGCGTTTGAACTGTCTGGCACGTGGGACGGTATTGAGTATTACCGCACTAAATGCGGACGCTTGCACTTGCACATAGACACGTCTGACACACCACGACCGTTTGGTATAGTGCGCTACTCAAAGCGGTTTCCACGTGGATATAGGCGCACGGTTGAAACGGTTTGGTGCATTTCATTAACTTTTGTAGCGCAAAGAATCGACACTTGGTATAGCACTGGCAAATTGACGTTGCCAACGGATTGACATGCGTATTAAGTACAGACGAGTAGAAAAAGGTCATTACTACGCTGAAATTGACGGCGAGGTTTGCTGTGCAATTCAATACGACTATTGGAATGACACCGTTAAGGACATGTTCAAAAAAAGTTGGGGATTGTTTGTGGATTCAAACCAAAGCATGCCCCCTGATTATGGCAAGGATCAGTTTGACAAACTGTTAGGAAAGTTTCCGACATTGCGTGAAGCCAAAGCACACTTCGAAGAGTGGCGGTCGAAAAAGCATGGTTAGCAGGCGCAAGGTCGGTCGGGTACGCATTAAACTAGCTGAAAAATTACAAGAGCAATTGCGTGCTATTGGTGTTGATTGCGATGTCTACCCTGAAGATTTATTAGCCGCCGAAGGCTATTACCGTATTGGTCGTTATGAAGAGTGCTACCGCTGGACTGGTGTTATTACGGTGCGACTAGAAAGCGGCGGTGAAAAAACTTGTTTGCTTGACAGTTGGGACACCATGACTGATTGCGTGAAAGCAAAACGTCTTCAATTTGAAAGTGAAGGCAAATGGGGCTACTGGCCGATTATGGTGAGTGGTACGTAAAATAAACGCTCAATGACGGACGCATAAACTTTTTTTGTTTTTTTCTAGGGCGACCAATGCGCGCTGTGAAGCCGTAGGACACTAACCCGCTTCGGCGGGTTTTTGTTTGCACAAATAAAATTGCGTGCATGCAGTCGCACATCATACGCCGCCAACTAAAAGACAATGCGCTACTCTTCCAGCGCAACACGGATGGCACACGCAATGACAAAGGACGCTTCACTGGCGCAACACACACCCGCACACCCGTTAGATGCAACCGCCAACCCGCCGAAGGTCAAATACGCATGCCTGACCAAAGCGGACTACGCCAAGAGCAAGTTGAAGTGTTCCACCTTGAACACGCCGTGAAGTCAATACAAGCAAACGTCGACGGTGACTCTCGAGGCGACGTATTAGTGCATAACGGTTTGGTCTACCAAGTGCAAGCGGTTGAAAACTGGGACGACTATTACCGTGCAGAGTGCGTGCTGGTCGACCCGCAACCTGACACCGTGCCAGCATGACCAACCCAGAATTTAATACAGTTCGGCAAGGTGATTGCTTGGACGTACTACAAGGTTTTAACAGCGAGTGCGTTGATTTAATTTACCTTGACCCGCCGTTCTGTACGCAAAAGGATTGGGGCGAATTTGACGACCGTTGGCAGGAGGGAGAGTACATCACTTGGATGGAACTCCGACTGCGAGAAATGCACCGCGTATTGAAGCCGACTGGCTCGATTTACTTGCATTGCGACCCGACCATGAGCCACTACCTAAAACTCGTAATGGACACTATTTTCGGTATATCAAATTTTCGGAATGAGATTGTGTGGCATTACTCAAATCGACTCCAACGAAAAGCAAAACCGTTTGCTAAGCTTCATGACATAATTTTGGTATATTCAAAAACTACGACATTCACAAGTACGCCCGTACTCGATGATCAGTGGAAACCGTCAAATACACAAACGCGAAGATTAAAAACAGGGTTTGAGACACGCAAAGGGGTTTTGTTAGTCTACAATGAAAAGGTTTATGAAGAAGCAGTGGCCAAATTCCCAAATCTTCCAGTACAGATAGCACAAGCGAAACAGCCACCTATTGGTGATGTTTGGGTTATTCCTATATTGAACCCAGCTGCAAAAGAACGGACAGGCTACGCCACGCAAAAGCCGCTGGCACTACTACGCCGAATTATCGCGGCATCGAGCAATGAAGGCGACATAGTTTTAGACCCGTTCTGTGGCAGTGGCACTACGTTAGTAGCGGCGCAACTACTAAACAGAAAATGGATTGGTATTGACGTATCTAAAACTGCGGTAGAACTGGCAACTGAACGCACCAAAGCCCACCAAACACTAGAACTAGTTGCATGACCACGCTTTACGACAGCATGCACGAATTGGTCAGATTGGGCACAGGTCTAGCTGCGCAAAACGTCATACCTGACAATGACCCTGGGCCTAGTCCACGTGCTACCTACGCGGAGTTATTCTTTTTTGACGACCGACCGCGTGGCTACTCAAACCGCCAAGTGATTGACGCTAATACTGTGGAGTACTACACCTTGCGTGACGTTATGTGTCAGGTGACGTTGTACCGTGTTGAAGCGCATGCCCGTGCCAACCGCCTGGCAGGTTGGTTTTACACGGACGAAGCGTTGGAAAAGGAAAATGAGTTTGATATTACCATGCGCAACGTAGTGGTGCGCTCAATACCTGAACCAGTGCAAAGTGAAGTTGAAACTAGAGCGTTGGTCGAGATTGCTTTGAGTTATTATTACAATGTCCGAGTAACTGAACCGCGCGTGAGTTGGTCAGACATCATTATCAACCACAACCAGTTCGCCCCTGAAACAGTGGAGGTCATGGATGGCACTTGAAATTAAGGATATCGTTAGGGTAACTGACCGTTTGCAACCAGCAGGTGCGTTGCGCCGCACGCTTGGAATTACGCTACTGGTGACTACGGACGACACGGTGCTTGCAGGTGCTGGCTCTGACAGGTTGCGCAGTTATGGCAATTTAGACGCTGTGATTGCCGATTTTGGCGCGGCTGGAACGGTCGTTGATTCCGCCAGCAGATACTTTGGTCAGCGCATTTTCCCGCGCAATTTCATGGTCGGTCGCTGGCGCAATACCAGTGTCCCAAGCGTCATTAACGGCGGTGCGCCAGGCACGGTCACCGCTATTGAAGCGGTCACCGATGCTTCATTTTCACTGGCTGGCGAAGACTTTGAAGGTTTGGATTTTGACATGGTTGGTGATTACGACGCAGTAGCATCGAAATTGCAAGCGGAATTACGTACTGGCACTGCGGAGTTATTTGCCAACGCGGCAGTGACCTACTCTGCCACCAACCAACGACTTGAAATATCCTTCCCTAACCACCCAGACGTGAGCGGACTATTCGGTGCTCATTCGGACGGTACTGGGACAGACGTTTCCAGTTTGCTTGGTTTGACCGCTGACGATGGCGCAACCTATAAGCAAGGTGGCGCACAGGAAACCATTGCTGAATGTTTGACTGCGCTGAACCAGTTGAACGACTCGTTTTACTTCGGCATACTGGAAACTGTATTTAACGGCACGCAAACCATGCTCGATGCAAACGCGTGGTTTGCTTCACAGCGCAAGGAGTTCATTGCTGAGTCCAACGAAGCGGAAGTGGTCAATACCAATGACAATGCAACCTTTGGCGCTAGACTTTCGGCACTGCAAGCCCCGCGCACGTTGCTTATATGGTCAAAAACCGCAGATCAAAAAGCCGCCAGTGTTGCAGGTTTCCTTTCGTCTATTGACTTCACGCAACCGCGCGGCATAAAAACCCTGAAATTCAAAGCTCTGCCAGGCACTACACCTGACAATCTCACGCCCACGCAAAAAGCGGAACTAGACCGCAAGCGCATTAACCATTACAGTCCCTATGGCGGTATTAACATGGTTGCCGAAGGTTGGCTAGGGTCAGGTGACTTTGTTGAAGTGCGCTACTGGCTGGACTGGTTTGTCGAAGCCATACAAGTAGCGGTGTTCAACCACTTGTACTCCAGCGGGTCGACACCTATGACCCGTGCAGGTTTGCAAACCATCCGTAATGTGATTGCTGGCGTATGTCGTCAAGGTTTGCTAAATGGCGGTTTATCGCCGGGGCAAGTCAATGAAGCAATGGCAGGTGAAATAAGAGACGTAACTAACCGTGCTTTTGACGGTAACCTAAACAACGGCTACCTAATTTATGTGCCCATGATTGAGCAAACTAACCGCCAGTCGCGCCGAACACCCAGCATTAGAGTTTGGGGTCGTGGTGGCAGTGCAGTGCATTTTGCTAATATTTCGATTGACTTTCAAGGAGCGTAAGTCATGCCTAACCAAACATCACACCGCCATTCCTTCCTGATTATTAACGGTGAGCGAGTGGAAGGTCTGTCAGACGACGACCCGCCAATTGAGTTTGAAGACGTAGATTTTGTCGAAGAGGTATATGGTATGGACGGCACCATGTACACTAAGGGCACCAACAAACGCGGTACGAAAATGACCGTGAAATTGCTACCTACCAGCACGACCGCTGGTAAATGGATGCAACGCATAGCTGACATTTTGAATGGCGCACAGTTAGGTTGGGAGGGCTCGTATGGCAACCCCGCACTTGGCGCAGTCACGGAACTACGTGGCGGTGTGTTCAAAACTGGCCCCGTGGCGTTAGTGCCTGGCGCAAATCCAAATTTCGTATTTGTGTTTGAAGAAGTCGAACCGCAGTATGACGCAGTGAATTTTGCGCCCAGTCCGCAAGGTGAGTCCGACTCCTTCGGCGAAGAGTTGTCCAGCATTTTGGGTGACGCGGTAACCGATGCTATTGGTGGGCTGTTTTAAGAAACCATGATTAACATCGGCAAGGACTTCCTGAATGAGCACTGGAACGCCAAATGCGGTACGCAGTTTAACTTCAAACGGTTAAACGCCATTGAAGCGTTTGCGTGCTTGGAAATTATTCGGGTGACGCTTGGCACAAAAATAGGTGACATAGACGTTTCACTTTTGACCTTTGACCAAGACACAGAAGACGAAACTAAAAAAATGGCGGCACTCAAAGAGTTCATGCAGTTGGTCTTGAAAATACCGCCAGCAATTGTGAAGGAATTGCAAAAGCGCATGTGGCGTGAAGTGTATTTTCAAAATGCAACCACTTCACGCACACCGCAAGCGTTAAGCGGCAATGAAGCGGAGGCGTTCAAAGACGGCAGTCCGTTGGACATATATCAAGTCACAGCGAGGTCGTTTGCCATCAATTTTTTTCCATTTTTCGAAGAGCTAATCTCGATGCTACCTGTGCAAGCCCCGGCTACACAGTCGCAAGACACCGAAACCTAGATCCGTTTTTCGCCGCACCTATTGAAGCAGGTTTGGTGACGGAAATACAGTTGAATGAGCGCACCGCCAACAATGACCCGTTGGTCACGCTGGACATGGTTTGCAACATGAATGAAACCATGATCGTTAAAAACGTCAATGAGCACCGCGCACACAAACACGCGGAAAGCAAAGCAGGTAAGAAATAGTGGCTACCACAGTTATTGACACGTTAGTCACTAACCTGTTCTACCACACGGACATGACCAGCGTCCGTCGTGCGCAGGCGCAACTAACGAAAGTACGTCAAGGTCTTACCAGCCTGTCAAATCAATTCTTTGCCATGGGCGCAGGTGCGACCGCTGGCTTGGGCATTGCCATTAAAAAATCAGCGGAATTGGACGAGTCGTTGCGCAAACTTAAATCACGTGCCAACCTAACCGATGCTGAACTAGCCAAGTCCAAAGAAATAGCCATACAGGTTTCCACTGACTTGCCGAAGGACGCACAGGAAGTGGTGGACGCTATGACGCAGTTCGTGGCACTGGGTCTTGACATTGAAGAGGCATGGGACTTGGCGGCACCCGCTACGCTTGGCTCGATTGCGTCGGGTGAAAGCGTGCAGGACGTAGCACGCTGGGCTACTGGAATTAGGAATATTTACAAGATTCCAGTTGAGCAAATGGGCGAAGTCATTGACCAAATGGCAATTATTGAAGACAACAGCGGTGCCGCATTTGGTCAGTTAGGTAGAGCTTTGGAGCACTCACTGCAAAGTTTCAAGGACGCAGACGAACCGCTTGAAAGTTTCTTTGCGCTTATGGGTACCGCCGCCGACGCTATGAAAGACCCGTCCGCTACCAGTCAAGGCTTTGCATTGGTGCTTGGCAACGTTGCCAAAGCGTCTACCAAAATGGGGCGTGGGTCAAAAATGATTATTGACGCATTTACCAACATTGGTATAGCGCAAGAGGAAATGATCGCGGCTAGGGAAAAAGGCGGTTTGCGTGAATTGTTTGGACTCATTCAAGAACGGTTGCCTTCGCAGGATCACTTGACCGCATTTATGACGCAAATAGGTGGCACTACCTACGCCGCCGCGCTTTCAAATATCGTTCAAAATTTAGAAAAGGTAGACCGACTAACTGCACTGCAACAGGGCCCGCATTTAGGTACTGGACAGCGCAAAGCGGACACCATGCAGGAAGGTCTCTCGGGGTCGTTCAAGGTAATTGCGGCGCAATGGGACACGCTGGTTAATCGAATTGCGGACTCTGGCTTGGCGGACTGGGTTGAGGAAAACATACGCGGTTTGGCGGGCTTTTTCGGTTGGCTTACTGAAACACGCAAAGAAGTGGACGAATTTGGCAATGAAGTAGACGTACTGGTGCGCGGAGGCATGTTAAACTTCATTGGTATTGTGCTCGCGGCTGGTCCCGCACTGTTAGCGTTAGGCGCAGGTATTAGAGCCGTTGCTTGGGCAATTGGTGGCTTTCAAGTGGTGCTGTCTGCGGTTAGTTGGCTAATGGGCGTGTGGAACGCTAGTCTGATTGGCACACGCATTGGTCTTGCGTTGCTGGCAATACAGCAAGGCATAACCACAGCGGTCACATGGCTATTCAACGCCGCGCTGTGGGCAAATCCTTTGACTTGGGTCGTAGCCGCAGTCGTTGCGCTCATTGCTGGACTTGCGGCACTCTTCATTTGGTGGGACGAAATTTCCGCTTTTCTATGGCGTGTCTTCGGGCCCGCAATAAAGTGGATTTGGTCAATAATGAAACCGTACATAGATCTACTCAAAGCGGTGTTCGTACCAGTCCTGCGCACAATTTGGGACATACTCAAACCCATTGTGAAACTGTTTAACAATCTAGCTGGCTTGCTCAAATCTGCATTGAAGTTTGCTGGCAATTTAGTACCTGACTGGCTTAAAAACATGTTTGGCGGCAAAAAGGTTGAAGGTGAAGTCACCGTCACCGAACAGGCTACGCAAACCGTTGAAGGAGAGCCATTCATTCAAGAGCCCACCGCATTGAGTAATGAAGAATTAGCCATGTTAGGTGACGATATTGTCATGCCGCAACGGACGACCGAAGCGACGATTATTACCTTTCCTGACCAAGCACCTACCACTGACATTGAAGGCGCACGTGCCACGCCCCAGGGCTTGCTGGGCGAAACTATTACGTTGCCTGACCAAGTACCTGCGACCGTCACGGAAGCGGGTGCCGAAGGTGCTCAAATCACGCAAGAACCAACCGTGCTGAATAATGAGCAATTAGCCATTCTGGGCGGTAATGTGACCCTGCCTGACCAACTGCCAGCAACGGGCACGGACGGCGCACGTGTATTGCCACAGGTATTGCCTGAAAACCTAATTCCAGGCTTACAGCAACCACTGCCAGTTGCGCCACAGGAAGCCGTGCAAAACTTCAACCAACCACAGTTTGCGGGTGCGCCAGGCAACACGTACAACATTAACCTTGACAATATTACGATCAATGCGCAGACCGCAGAGGCACGTGAGTTAGCGCAAAACGTAGGTCGTGAGTTAAGAGACCAATTACAGACCGCCGTTGAAGCGGCCGATTCACCAATTAAGCGGTAAAGCCGCGACGCCCATACCCTGATTCTGGCGTATTTTCGCTAAATCAGTGCCATTCTAAAAAATATTTTCGTTGCCGTATATCGCTGGTGTATATGCGTTTGGATAATATTATTATCAGCATTGTGTAAATATTCTTAAAAAATCCTTGACAATGCTAATTTAATGCTTACAACTTCCAGTATGGAATTAAGTTTTAACAGTCAAACAGGAGCAAACCACATGACTACCAACTATGAACCTGCACGTGAAACCAAGCATGAAACCGTAGAACAGATGCGAACTGCCATACGTGAAGCCACGAAGGTTAAAGTGCATACTGCCATCACGCTAGTTAGCATTACCAAAAAAGAAGCGTTGAATTGGGTAGATAACCACGAGGCCGCTTTGGAAAGAGGAAGCCGAAGAATAGTAGGTTGTTGCACTCACACGTTGCTTGAAAACAACGAAAACCTTGACACAACGAAAATCGTTTATATGCAATGACCGCAACCCACACTGCACGCAAGCCGGGAACGCCCCGGCTTTTGTGGTAACGGAAACCTTAATCAAACAGGAACCAAAACCATGAAAGGATACGAAACACGACTAACAGACTCATACACGGACAAAGACTCGCCAGCCGAAAATTTCCGCTATTGGGATATATGGCGTTGGGTCGATGGCAAAGGCTACGAAAACACTGGCTTTGGTATGAAGCGGCAAGGTATTGACTTGTACGAAGTTTTTGAGCATGAAACTGGTAAGGAAACATACTTAACTGATAATTTCATGTCTTCGCGTCGATTAGCCTATATCGTAGCGCGCTACGGGTGGGAGAGCTTGACGGTGCGCCGCTTGGTACTGCACGAAGATTGTTAGTTGCACTCACTGCCACCAAGTCAAACATGCCCCGTAAGTCGGGGCATTGGAGGTAACGGAAACCCATTTATCAAACAGGAGTAAAAACATGGCTGACCAAATCAAACATTCATTGAAGCAAACAATCGACGATGAGCAAGTCCAACTTGAACACCTTAATTCCGCGTGCGACGCAAAGTACGAACAAATGGTTGCACTGGAGTCGTGTATTGTGCTCCTTGAAAACCAAGACGATTTTGCAACACTTCACAAAGCGGTTTGCAATAAATTTAGCGAAGTGGAGACAGAATGGCTTAACATCGGTAAAGAGGTTAAAGCGCAAGAAAATAAATTGGCACAATTACGTAGCCAATCATTTCCGCAGGAACGCAATTGCCAAGTGTGCAACGCGCCTTTCACTGCAAGACATAATGAAGTGGTTTTTTGCGGACACGAATGCAGTGCGCTTTTTGACGCAAACGAGCAACACCGTGAAGAGCCACCAATGAACGAAGACCTTTACCGAGTGTAGCCACCACTACGTGCTTTGAAGCCCCGCTGGTCGGGGCTTTTTAGTTCGTGGGCGACTTGCGCAGTGCGCCGCCCAGATCGCTACGCAGTTTGTTTTTCGTCTTATCTTCAACCACATTGTCCAACGCTTTCACTGAGCTCTTCAAACTGTCAAAAAAACGCTGTAAGCGTGTGCGCTCGGCGGCTTCACCTACATTCAAGCCAGGCACCGCGATCCTGCCACGTGATATGGCACTGGTGCGGTTTGAAGCCGCACCGCTCACATTAGCCGCCAGCAGTGCGCTTTCTGTGCCAGCAATATCAACACGTATGACTTCCTTTAAGGTCATGTTGATTGTCATTCCGCCACCGACTCGGTCAGCACGTGCTTCCTTGATAATCATTTCGGGGTACGTTGCCCATTCCGTGTAGACATTCACGGTTTCACGTTCAACGTGCATGCGCAGTATTTCACGCCAGGCATCTACTACGTGCGCACGTCCGCCCGCGGTCAAATCAGACACTTCTGCCTTCAAGTTGAGTTCCACAGGCTTGCGTATGACGTGGTCGTTAATGCTTGCACCGTTTTCCAGCGGTGCATTGCCTAGATCCGCTTGCGAGATATGGCTTTCATTCGGGTACCCGTCAATGAAGCCGTCCAAGCGGTCAATAAGCGGTGAGTGTTCGGGTATGAGTACAACGTTGGGCATGCGGTAATTTTAATTGCATGTTGCAAATGTTAGAAAAAGTTATAAAATATTGGAATGTTCAATAAAAAATCACATACTATGGGACGGGTGACTGAGCGTTTAGGTACTGGTACAGAATGGCGCACCCGCGCGTTACCGTGAGTGCTAATTCCAGTAACGAGGAGTTATTTCTGCCAGAGCCGCCAACGGACACTATGTGTGCAACGCGGCTACACGCAGGTTTGAATCCTGCCCCGTCCCCCACCCATCACACCACACCGCCATACTGGCGGAGGTGCTGGCACTGTGAAGCGTTAATTACAGAGCGCGACTACGTTTGCCCATACTGCGGCAAATTTCAAAGGAATTGAGTTATTAAATGAGTAAAAAAAGAGAATACCTTCGAACCTACACTGACTTGCGTTCCGCTTTGAAGCGCGCACGCTACGTGTTCGCAATACCTAGCTTCAATCCAAACAATTTATACGTCCGAATTTCAAAAAAGGACGTTCAAAAGATCATTCGTGGGCAACGAAGCGACAGAGACATTGAAATGTGGGACATTTTTATGAAGGACGGTAACCTGTATTTAGGAGAGTAGAAAACAAATGAGTAAGCCAACGGAAAAGCAGGTTGCTACCACGTTGAGTGAAAGCGACTATGAGTGGTTAGCGTCCTACGCTAAAAAGGAAGGACGCAGTGTGGCAGGTCAGTTGCGCCACCTGATTTTGACCGAGCAAGAAAAGCAACGTGAAAATGAATACACCAGCACGCCAGCGGGGAATGTTTTAACACCATGACTAGCAAACTTGAACAATACGAAAAGGTGCGTAAGGAGTACAAATCCGCACGTGATAACATAGACGGCACCGTCTTACGAACTGCCAGTAGGTTTTACAGTCATGCCGAATTTTGCGGCGTCATACAACGTGACATTACTTCTGACTGTTTCAAAAGTGCGCTCAAACGCATGAACGAATTGCAAACCGAATTGGACACCACGTTGGAGCAAATTCAAACGGTAATAGGTTGGTTGAACGGTTGGCTTGCAACAGGTGAAGTCCAAGACGAAACCATACCCGCAGACGACGTTCCAGAAATGAAGTGCGGGCACACGAATAGCGAAGCGCATGACTGAAATTTGTTTCATAATCAATACAGTGCTTTTTGTGCTGTTTGGCTTCATTATGTACC
>CBDBEW010000002.1:0-33907 GCA_965204595.1 Candidatus Aldehydirespiratoraceae bacterium
TATACGCACCTTCAACGACACGCTCGGACAAGGCGGTGACAGCAGCGAGCTACGGCTACTTGAAGGCAGTCAGATACGCGAGATTGTGGGCTACACCCTTGGTGTGGGCAGATTATTGGATCGGACAGGGTTCCCGCAGCAACAGCCCAACAGCCTACGACCGTTTAACCCTGTGTTCAACATAGCCCCAGGGCTGTATTCGGGTGAAGAAATACAAGACCTTATCGAGCGCGTCGTTGAAGAATACAACAGAAGCGTAGGTAGGTAATGTTTATTCGCGGCGAAAACCAAGAACTTGATGAGTTGACGGTTACCGCGACTGTAGGGCCTCGTGTAACTTCTTGGTTTCGGACTTTACCCGCCCGAGGGTTTTTCACTGTCAACGACCCTGACGGGATACTCGACCCTGCCAAAAGCGGGGACGCTACCCTAACCCAACCCACCCCTGTTAGGTTCGTTGAGGACGGCGCGCAACGCTGGCAGGGTTGGTGTGTGGTAGCACCACGTCCTTCGCCGCGTGTTGCTAGGTTCGATTTGTACGGTAAAGACTTTTTTAATCTGCGTGACGAAATCGTTTACCCTGCCTATAACGTGTTGAACATCGCCCCACCTGTGGAGGCGGTTATCGAGGTCGATCCTGGGGTTGTCGATGTTAGGCATCGTGTTGAACGGCGCACGGTAGACGGCACCGAAAATATTACAGCGGTTGTTTCCGTTGACGGGTTGGGCGAGGATGCTGAGACTGCTGTGTTTTTGCGTTGGCGTGCAGGTGGCGGGGCTTGGAACTTTGCGGGCAACCGTTTGCTGGGTGAGGGGTTTAGCACCGTGTTTTTCGATATTGACAATATTGTGGAAGACACGCAATATCAGGTGCAGGCCTCGTTGAGTGCATCGTTTGCCCGTGCGTTCAGCTACCAGTTTGTTGTGCGCGAAGCTGGTAACGTCGATCCTAGGCCTTTGCTGCGTGTAGAAGCTAGGTCTGTGGATAACGATAGTTTTTCTCTGGTGGCTGTGTTTGGGGAGGGCAACGATAGTGCTGTAAACGTTTCTGTAGCGGTGACGGGGTTAGGCACGAAAAACGCTTTGCGTAGCGGCAACGCTACTCAAGTCCCTGTCCCGTTCACAGGTGCGAACGCGAGCACCACCTATTCCTATGTTGTAACAGCGTCTTATGGTGGGGTTAGGGACGATATTACTGTCACTGGTAGCGTGCGGACTACAGCGAGGAGGCTTACCGTTGCTGAGCGCAGGGCGGCGTGTGTGGGTCAAAACCCGGTGGATGGGGGGTCTTATGTGTTTACTGAGGGCGGTAACCCCGAATGTGTTTTTGTGCCTACCCCTGATGTCGCAAAAACACCGAAAGAGCTCTGCGATGCCGCTGGTGGCGAAATTATAGGGGGCAGGTGCGTTACAGGTGCAGAGCTAGCTTGTGTGAAGCGTAGGAGGGGTGGTGAGAATGTGGTGTGGAACCCTGACACTAACAGTTGCGAGCTACTGGCGGTCGAGGAGCCAGTGTATCGGTTGATAGCTTACAGCGCTGCACCGTCTACTATTAGCGTGTCGCTGACAGGCCAAATATCACAAGTAAACACTGCCTACAGCGGGGCAGCCAACCTCGCCCAGCAAGTAACTGTATGGTTACGACCGGCTGCTACTCAGCGGGCTCAGCGCCGTACTGTCACAACCAACGCACAAGGCACGTTCAGGGAGCTGTGGACAGGTTTAGACACAGAAACCGCTTACGTAACCTCAGCACAAGGTCCTGACGGTGTGCGCATCACACGCACGTTCACTACCACCAGCGATCTAGCAGCCTCGGGGGTGGCGGTGGATGTGGCAGTCTCTAGGGTAACGTCTAGTAGCGCGGTGCTGACAGGTCAAGTGTCTTTGCCTGTAGGGCGGGCTGTGGGCAGGTTTCAGGTGGGGCGCGATGTGCGGGGGCGCACCGAATGGCGCGATGCGGGCACCGATACTCCCGACAGGAATGGGATAGCTACGGTTGTTGCGCGCGGGCTTGAAGACAACACCACCTATTTTGTGCGGTTTACAACCTCCGCAACGTTCGGTAGCGGGGCTGTGATTGTGTCCACTTCGTTTACGACCAGCCCGAGGGTTGTGATAGTGTTGCCGACTTTAACGTTGACAGCCACCGACCAGCAGCTTCCGGGTATAAGTGTGGTGGTGTCAGTACGGAACCCGCGGGTGGGTGACAGGGCGCGTTTGAGTTACAGTAGAGTAGACGGCAACGCTAGCGGGGCTGGCACACTGATACTGTCGTTGGCTGTGTCGAGGGGCACTGGGTTAGCGACGTTTCGTCCTGTGTTATGCGGACCGAACCGCTGGAATGTGTCAGCCGAAATAGTAGGGTTACCAAGTACCCGTAAAAGCATAGTGGTAACCCCACGCCTGCCGCTAGTAGGTGCCATATCAGAACTAGAAAGACTTATAGCCAGCGAACAACGCTTATTTAGCAACTTGGAAAACTTGCGAGATAACTCTTGTTTCGTACGCGACACGGTAAACACCGCTCTACGAAGAGTAGACACAGTGAGCAGTGCTAACGCGGTAACACAAGCGGGCACGATAAAAAACAACGCTGAGCTAATCCGCGTACAGCTTAGAGGTATACGCTCAAACTTAGAAGCTATAAGTACTAACATAGGTGACGTAGAGAACGCATTGTCTGACCTTACTTCTACAACCTTAAGCTTACAAGACACCGCTGCTATAGTTGCCACTGGCGGTATAGGTATCGGTTTATCTCTACAGATATCAGCAGAGCTGACTGCTATAGCGCGTGAAGTCAGTATCCTTAAAATAGGCGGGCCAGGAGGGTTGTTCGGCGTCAACGTACCCGCGTTGACTTCACAGCTACGCTCTGTGTCCAGCAGCGCAGCTGCAGCTGGTGGTATACTTGTTATACTGGTTGTGTTAGGGCCTCTGTTAGAAGCGGGTATAGATATATTCAACGCTCCTAGAGTACGGGCTGATGTGCGTAGGCTACGGCCCGACCTTGAAAGCATACGCGATACAGTAACGCCTATATGTAATCAAGCTACAAGTAACTTGAACTTGTCGAGAACGAGATTGCTGCGTGACAATACAGCTTTATCACAGCTGCGCGCTGATCAGCGTGTGTATAGGTGCGTCTAACGACCCAAGCGGTAACTAATAGCCGTACACAATGCAGCACACACTAGAAACATAACAAAGCCCCAGTGTATGTAGCTGGACAACAGATCTGCCCAGTAAGTAGGTATGTCTTCCATCATGTCAGCGGTGCTTAGTTGACTCATTTCATTTTCTCCTAAGGTTATAGAGCCTGCAACTTACAGGTGATATTACTATAGCATAAAACCTTATGGCTTTGCAAACACAAGTCACCGTTCAATCAGTTGCGCTCGAAAGTAGCGGTAACACGTTCACTGTCACCGCCGCTGCTGTGGTGTATGATGATAGTTTTGGTGGACCCGGGCATGATCCTATAACACCTGCGGATGTGCTCAACAACAGGCAGGACATCACTTTCCAAACAGGGTTAAGATTTGTAGGTGGCGGGTTTGTGCAACAGCTCACAACTAGGGTTCGTAACGCCGAGCAGCGTATACCCATAACGCTCACCGCTGAGTTGCGGGGGGTGCCTGAAAACACTACCAGCAGTCTAGAGATGCGTGTAGCCTATGCTGCTCATTCGCCGTCTTTTAGACCCAGCAACTTCACCGAGCTAGGCAGGTTCCCGCTAACTGTTGTCACACCGCTCGGACGTACGTTGCCGTTCACTAACTTGCGGGTAACGGACACACTACCTAAACAGGTGCAGATACAAGGCGTTTTCCAGAGGGCTTATAGCCGCGAAGATGTTTTGTTTTTACGCTTCACTAGGCTAGACATCAACGAGAGCTTTACCGAAACACTACCGCTGCGGGTGTTTTATGAAGACCAGCAAGCCAGGCGCTCAGCGTTCGGTGACAACCCTGAGCTGGCTGACCGCATCGGTGGGTTGTGGCCGCGCAGCACCGAACTGATACCACGCACCGCCTACACACTACAAGTCAGCCTAAACGCTACATTCCCCGAGGCTAGAACCCACACACTAGAGTTCAGAACCGAGCCTTTACTCGTTGATGGCGTGCTAAACGCCACCGAACTCCTTGACGAGCGGCAAAACTATTGGTCAAGCTACATGGGCCTAAACATTGAGTTTGATACAGCCCCCTACCCTGCAGGGTATTCAGAGGATTTGGGGAGGATCGTGTAACCACCAAACAGCGATTATTTACCCAGCTAGCAGCATACGCGTATGCGGGCGTGTTTGAAGATTTTAAAGGTAACTGGCATTTGATATCTAGGCGTAAATGGGATGCACTTCCTATTGCAGCGACCATAACCGATGACCGTTATTTGATTGTTGAACCTACTGTACGTTCAACTGTACGCGAAGACCTTGTTGTACAGGAAGCAACTTGGGAACAGTTTGACGGGTTCCAAAACGAACGCACCGTCACACTCGAAGTGAAACGCGCGGGACCCCAGCCGCTTGGTAGGCAAACGTGGGACGCTAGCTTAGGGTATTTTCGTAAAATACCTGACGCGCCTTTCATGTTTGATGATGTAACGTTTTTGCTAAACGCGGGTGCCCCTGTTGTTGTGTCGTTTGATGTTTCGCCACGAAATGTAGGTGTAGAAATCAACCCCGATGAGCTTTGGAGCGGGGAACCCGGTACTAACATTGTGTTACGTCTAGCCCAAACTCAGTATGTGGCCACAGTCATGAATGTAACGTTTAGCAAAACCGCGACTGGGCAGCGTACACACCGTTTCGAGGTGTGGGTGCATGAAGCAACCGACCTGACTGCGGGTACAATGAAATGGAACGTTCCTGGCGCGGGCTGGGGTAATAAGTGGGGAGTATAACATGGCTAATGCACCTTTAGGTAATCCGGCGGTAGATAAACAAGACTCTAGCGCGAGCGATTATAACTTAGTGCGCGCTGCGGTGGCTGAGTTGCAAGGCGAAGTGAATGCTTTAGAAACCGAAACGCCGGCTGTGTGGGCTCAGGCAGGCAACACGCAACAAATACCTGCCGATAAGCTAGGAAACGCACCGACTGGCGAAATACCAGACCGTAGCATTACTGGTGTCAAGCTACAAGAAGACACTATCACAGCACGCGAAATGTCGCCCAGCTTTGAGGCAGCTAACTTCATTGGTGACGGACAGCTTGTTACGCGCCAGTTTGACCGAGAAAACCGTGAACGCCTAGAAAAAGTTGACACCATAGAAACAGGTGCTACTACAGACCCAAACAAGCGGACAGATACGCGACAAGCTACAGGCACTAACGGGCAACAACAGGCTCGATGCTTCTGCGGTGAAGAACTTGCCCTCTGGAGGTGGAGGTGGTGGTGCCGAGCTAACTGACGGGATTATTGTTACCCGCTATCTTGCGGACAAAGCTGTCACACAAGCAAAACTCGCTGATGATGTCACTAGCGAACTTGGTGTTGACAGTCTAGCGCGTGGCGGTTTGAGCGAACTACAAGCAGAGCACAACGACTTGAACACGCGCACCGCCGCCAACATGTTAGACCTGAACACCATCATAGAAATTAGCCCTGCTTTTGTGGCTGGCGAAACGGGTGCGCGTAATATCAATGTGTCGATTAGGCACCCGCTCAACGCTTACTCAGACGCTACGATTTTGGCAATATCGGTGTCTGGTCAGTCGCCTGTCTATGCCGCATACGATGACAACATGTTAGAGCAATCGGTGAAAGCTGGGCTGCCCGCTAGCTTGTTTGCGTCCAGCAGCTTCGCAGCGAGGCTTGTTGCTGGCAACTTTATTGACGTAGCCATCTCGTTGGTAACCCGTAGAGGTGCCACAGGTGATGATGTGAAGTTCTTTAGAACTGTAGATGTGCCTGTGGTAGCCAACGACCCTACCGCCAACGCTGCGTCTATAACTAGCGTCACTAGACAAGTAGAGGGTTTAGTGCGTTCACTTACCGCTATGACCCCCGTAGAGTACGCTAACGAAGCGGCAGCGTTAGCAGCCAGCAGTAGCGGTGATACTACGATCAGATGGTGGCCCGCGTCGTAATGGGGCTAGCACTCAATAACAAGACAGTGGGTGGGCTGGTTTTAGGCAACAAAAAAGTGGGCGGGATAGTGCTCAACAACAAAGTAGTGTTCAGGGCTACGACTGTTGTTGTGACACCACCCGCTAACCGTTACACTGAAACTACTGACACACAAGGCAGACGCTATGTTGGTAAAATATGGTATTCATTTGTGATTGATCCTGAGCCGGCGGCTGGAACTCAAGTAGTTGTAGTGCCCCGTAAGCGTAATGCTGATGGTTCTAATGTGGCAGGGAGAGCAGGGCGTATTACTACCACTGACACCATTGACATAGGGGACCGTAGCCCACCAGACGAATACGATCCTACAACTAAGACTTGGTCGGGGATTATATCTAGGGCTGACGGTACAGCTGAGGGCGGTAACTTGACCCAGAATAGCGGTTCTAGGTTGGCTACAGGGCAGTTTCCTTTTATTCGCTACACCATCTTTTGCACCGGGATCCGATAGACCTACGGGCATAGATGGTCCTGTGCCTGTGTTAGTGACGGAATAAAGCAGCGATACCCTACACCGTCGAGCAGAGAGGAGGTTTGGACTAATGCAACAAGACCCAGAAACACGCATCACCCAAGAAGAGATGTTGACCTTTGAAGACGGTGACGAGGAGCTAGCTTGCGGTGTAGAGAATCCGCTAGTGTGCGAAAGCTGTCAGTAAGCTGATATAGTGGCTAACAGCTAGGAGAGAAAACCTAGCATACAAGCATAAGCACAAAACCTAGCAAGATGACTGCTTGCTAGGTTTTGTGCTATACCGCTATCTATGGAACTTCTTATTGCGCTAGCTGTAGCTAACTTGTGCGTTACTTTGAGACAAAGGTTTATACTGAAGACATGGATCAAGTAGTTGACTGGCTTCAAGCCTTAGGTGGTCTAGCTGTAATCCCGTGCGCGGTGTTCAGCTTCGCTAACTGGCGCGTGATACGTAGAGAGCTACGCCCTAACGGAGGTGAATCTATGTTTGATCGCGTCACGCGTATAGAGCATAGACTTACCGAAGTAGATCATTTTGCTCAAACAACTTGGGCAACATCAAGAAAGGAAAACCTAATGACAGAAAAACTTGAACGTAAAAACACTGGCTGGGTGTCCAGCGTCACTGCGTTACCTGTGACGATTGTAAGCATTATCGCGCTTACAGTAGGCTTTGACACTGCTACCCCTCTAGCTATCCTCGGGCTTGTAGCACCGCTTTATACGCCTTTTCTAGCGGTGCTGGCAGTAAGAAGTAAGCAGTGGCTAGCTAAGCAAGGGGTGGATACAGGCTCGTATCGAGGTGTGTAACACGGTTAGAGGTGGTATAGTAGTTGTAGACACTGGCTCATTGTGTCTCTCCAAAGGGTAACGCAAAAGCCCCTGCAGTATGAAACTGCAGGGGCTTTTGTTATGGTATTTTCTGCCTAGCTAGCTGAGCTTCTTAGCTTCTTTAGCCATCTTCAGCGATAGCTTACCTAGCGAACTGCGTAGGAAGTCGTCCTCGGTAAAAGGCGTTCCTTGCTCAGCGGCTTTGCGTTTGATTTTACGCAGAGCTTTGAGCAGCTTCTCGCAGTTGTCTATCGTTCGGCTAAGTGTCTGCGTCTGATAGTCAGGCGGAATATACATTACTCGCTTATCTCCTTTCTCTAGTGGGCGGTTACTTAGGCACTTTGCCTAAGCTCTTTATAGGTCGTCCATCCAGCTTAGTTCGTCTACTTCTATGGATAGGTAACGCGCCGTGCGCGCAAGCTGCTTCACGGTATCGGCGGAGTCGGTGTCGCCCCGCGAGTCTCTTACACCTCGCGTAACGCTTCAGTTCACACGCTATGTTCTCGAGGTCTACGGCTATAGATACAAGGTTAGGCATCGCCTTTACCTTTCTTTTTACTTACGCTAGGTGATCTGTGCGGCTCTATTTTGGCTTTACCGTGCGTACGCGCTAAACGCAGTACCTTACCTTTACGCCCAACGGCTTTACTAGCGATAATACGCCTTGAGTGCTCTAGCCGCGCTATAGCAGTCTTAGCATCTTTGTATGTAATATTTTTGCGTGTGTACGCTTCTTCTTGCAACTGTGTTGGCGAGAGCTCTACAGTACCTTCAGCGTGTAGTTGCTCGAAGGCAGCTAGCACTTTATCTTCAGGCGAGACTACGCGACCTTCTGGGTCGTTGAGCGAGAGCTCTAACTTGTAGTTGCTGTACCTGCCCGAAACTACCGCGACAGTTCTGTTTTTACCGCCTACTGCGCTGTGTCTGTCTTTACCTACAACAAGGTCAACAGAACCTTCGTTTTCTTTGTCCCACGCTAAGCCTTTGACACAGAGAGCTACACCGCTAAGTTTGCTCATCTTGTGCGTTGAGCCTATAGGTGTGTCATTGTGCGCGCCTTCTTGGTTGTGTTTAGCTGTATGGTCTAACACCAACACACCTAGCTCAGCTTGAGCGAAAGGCTTAACAATCTTGTTCCACCACTTCGTTATGTCGTCACCTGTGCTAGGCGCGCCTGTAGCGTCCGCGCTGTCTATGACCACAAAACCCACACTGTCGCCAGCTTGAAGCCACGCTACCGCACCTTCAAGTGCTTTATCTTGCTCGTACAGACTACTATTGACGAAGCGGAACTTGTCTTTGTCTACGATGTCGTCAAGGTAGCCGAGGGTGTCGGCGCGCAAACCTAGCGTTGTGGGCGCGTCTTCTTCGTCTACCCATAGAACACGCGCGCCTCGGTCAAGCACCTGTTTAGCACTAAGCAGTGCTAGCCAGCTTTTACCTGTACCGGGCTGGCCGTAGAGGCAGTTAGTCTTGTCTGCATACATCAGCGGGTGCCCGTCATCGCGAGACAGTGCGGCTAAAACAGGTGTTTGGTCTAGTGTGACAGTTTGGGCGTGTGCGTCAAACGCACTTAGCGCGTCTAGGCCCTCGCGAGCTTGCGCGCTGTTGTCTAGCCTGCGCTTAAACTCCTCGTGTACAATCCAATCTCGCAGCTCTGCACCTTCAGTGCAGCACTGCCTGCAAGCTACATAAGCGCGTCCCGTGCTTCGGTTTATCCTCAAGCGGTCTGTTTGATCTCCGTAAGGCACTTCGTGAACTATGTGACA
The DNA here is from genome assembly GCA_965204595.1 of Candidatus Aldehydirespiratoraceae bacterium. GTDB lineage: Bacteria > Actinomycetota > Acidimicrobiia > Acidimicrobiales > Aldehydirespiratoraceae > VXYK01. The sequence goes on from CBDBEW010000002.1 coordinate 9,217, forward strand.
CCTCGGGCACGCGCCTTTGAGTTCGTGCTGTGAAACATACGCCCACGGCTGACCTGTTAGAGCTTCAACTTTACTTGCCAGAGAAAACGCTTGTTTGTCTAGCCCCTGCTTAGGTGCGGTACTCAACTTGTCCCTAGATGCCTGTTTTATGCCCAAAATGGCGAGATGCTTACGCTTGAGTACAGCTATAGGCAGATTGTGTGAAACTTCGTATTTGGTACCGTCTATTGAGCTAGGCGGGATTACTACTTGACCTCTGTACGCGTTTACTGTGTCACCTATACCAGCTAATTTAGATGGTATGTCGTAGCGTCCTTTAGGTAACTTGAAGTAGTAGTGTCCGCATAGCTCACCTATAGAAGCCGCTTTAGGCGACGCTACCGCGAAAGTGTTTGGCAGCGAGTCTAGGAGCTTACGAGCTTGAGCATCGTGACGGTCTATGTCGACCACGACAAAGCGTTTGCGCGGCCTCAAGCCTATGTTGTGCTCCTGCCACTGCGCTATGTCCTGCCAACTTGAGCGCGTCTTTGCCCAGCCTTGTTGAGCGGGTTGTTTGGAGTTAGCTAACAGCTTGACGGGAGTTCCTGCTTGTTCTAGCTGCTCTTGGATTTTTAGAGACATGTTGCACCGTGTCCTTTGATTGTAATTTTAGGTGGATGCACCGGTCTGATGACTGGCATTTTCTTTCGAGCAGGGCAGCGCGGTTTTCATTTGCCACGCTGCCCTGCAGGACAGGTGCGTTACCACTATAGCGCGTCTTTTCTCATCTGCAACAACCTTACAAGCAGATTTTTAGCCTAGAAAACAGCTTGAGCAAAATTACACCAAACTACATAAAGGAAAGCTACGGGGGCCGTTTTTTGCTAACTTTATAACTTGTTGCAATAACGCTCTGACCTGCGGCTTAGCGCGCACCCGAAGAAAAAAACAAAACTACGTACTATAAGTACGTAGTTTTGTTTTTGATCGGGTGCGTTTTGAGCTTTACACAAGTCTGATAAATGAAACTTGTTATATGTGTTTTGCGCGTAAACGCGCTAGCCTGCTAGCTATGCCCGATGACGTTATACGCGGAGCACTGCGTAGAGTTAGGAACCTCAAGTACTCGCTAAAAGCCGGCGAAGGGCGTACACTGTGGATTATGACTACGAACCTAAGCAGCGTCCTTGCTACCGAACTCGCGCAGATAATCGACAGAGAGATAACACTGCACGCCGTACCGGGCGTAACTCTAGGCGGAGATGTACGGAGAGAGGTTGACTCGTGGCCGTTGTTCACAGGGCGATCTATGCGTTCGTTTAGAGTGACTTCTCGAGGCAATAAGATATACATACGCAACAGGACTAGCTACGCGTACTTTGTGGAACACGCCGAGAAGTCCCCTCATAAAGACAAGCTGCGTGATTGGATACTTGCTAACAGACGCAACTTTGCTAACATTCTCACAGTAGAGATAGGTTCAAGCAATGACGAGAATTTGCAGAATCGTTTGGCTGGTGCGAGCCTAAAAGCTGTACGCGAGTCTCTGGTTATGAGTATTGAAGGTACGCGATAATGGCTAACGATAAATTATCAAGTTCAAAAGGCTCTATAGCTGAGCGTAAAGCTCTGTACCTTGAAGCACTGCAAAAGCCTGAAGTACACACTGTAAAAATGGCCTGCGAGATCGCTGGCATATCGTACCCTACGGTAAGCGTTTGGCGCAAGAAGTATCCTGACTTCCGTAAACAAGAAGAGCTTGTGCGTCTGCGTATGGTCAAGAACCTACACGACCGCGCACTAGAGGCTGCTCAGCTTGAAAATAAAACCTTTATCTACTACATGCGTCTACTGACTGCCGCTGACCCCGAACTAAGCACTAAAGCCATAGAGCTACGCGCACAAGAACTTATCGCTAAAGAAACTGAAGGCGACCCTGCTAGGCTGTTTGAGTAATGGACTATGACACTATAGCCGAGACACTATCCACAGCGGGCTTCGCAGTAACTACGCGTAACCAGCCTATAGACACTAACGGCGGCGCGGTTCTCATAGAGTATGTAGGCAACGACTTAAGCCGTCCAGGGCCTTACCCAGGGCTAAAGATGTGGCAGCTTATCTTTTACGGCAGCGACTACAGAAACAAAGCTGTAGAAAAAGGTTTAGAACATATTGTTGACTTAGCACTAGACGCGCTACGCTGCTATAACGTGATATCTATAGTGAGAACCGAACCAAGCCAGCCTGCGGACTTAGACCGTAACGCACCTAACGTAAACATCGTAATACACGCTACACTGACCATAACCATAAAGGAGGCTCCATAGTGAGCGATGAACCGACAAATGAACCAACAAATGAACCAGCAACGGAACCAGCAACGGAACCTACGGAAGCTCAGCAAGGCGAGCCTACAGGTGAGACCGAGCCGAGGATCACTGACTATGAGCGCGGTTTTGCACGCGCTAACGGCGTGTCTGGTTCAGATGACGAGGTAGAGAAGTGGCTCAACGAAAACACTTTCATTGAGCGCGCTAGCGGCGAGTTAGTGCTGAAACAAGCATCTAAACCAGAGGTAAAGAAACCTGAACCACCACGTACGCACCTTACGCAGATAAGCAAAGGGCGCAGCACGGTACCTGCTCAAGCAAAGAAACACAGCGGAGTGGTTGCAAATGATGGTTCTATCCACTACGGTAACCTTGTGAAAAAGTTCGAATCGCATACATCAATACAGGAGTCTGACCGTTACATGGCTGACTTGATAAGGAGCAGAAACTAATGGCACCGACCACAAGCGACCTTGTGACTATCTATAGCGCAAGGACAACTACCGAAATAAACCAACGCTCTGTTTGGTCTCAGTTCTTTAACCGCAACTGGGAAGCCGAGCTACAAGGTGCTGAGAAAGTTGTTATTCAAGATTACGATTACAACGTCACAGTGTCTAACGCTAACCGAGGTGACGACATCAAAGCACCTGCCGATATCAGCGCTGACCAGCTAACGCTTACCATCAACAAACGGCCTGAGGTGGCGAACTTTATCAACTACGAGGACGCGGGAGAAATCCCTGTAGAGCCTCTTAGTCGTATGCGCGCAGCCCAGATAGCCGCGATGATGGCAGGACAAACCGAGAGCGTTGAGCGCGTGCTTGGCGCGCACGTGGCAGGGTTGACTTATGCTACTGGCCAGAAAGATACTTTTGGCACTGCTGGAACTGACTTCGTTAGTCAAGCTGGTGAAGGTACAGGTAAAGGCTTCGAGCTTGTAGACGACGCGATTAGGCGTTTTGAAATCTACTGTCAGCGTAAAGCCTTGTTCCAACCGGGTTCGCTTATTGGTGGCGGTGTAGGCACGCCTGTTGTGGTGATGCACCCTGAGCTACATAGCGGCTACGCCAAATGGTTTGCACAAACCTACGGTGGCGCGTGGGAAGCTGTTGGTAGAACTGTGCTGCAAAACAGCAGCATTCTTGGAGCCGAACGCTTTCGCGGTATGCCCCACGGTATCCCGTTGTTCGTAACCAACGATCTAGCTGTACCTACTGGTAGCTCAGGCGGTACGACCCGCCCGTGGAAGTTCTACGGTATAACCGACCAGTGCAACACTTTTGCGCGCAAACCTTCCATAGTGAAGGTGTTAGACCCTAGCAACCCCGCTGTGCGTAGTTTGAACTGGGAGATCAGTCAGAGAGACCGTTACGGCTTTCTTGAAGTAAATCCCGTGCTCAAGTACGAGTTCACTATTCTGAGTTCCTAAGGAGCGTCTTATGACAGCTACAGCGTGTAGCCAACTATGGTTTAACGGTACGAACCTTCTTGTCGCCAATGCGGGAGCGTGGAACCTAAACCGTTCCGCTCTCACAACCTCACCTCGCGACATCGCAGGTACCGTTCACCAAGAACTAGCTGTTTACGGCGTTGACCAAACAATCAGCGTTCCAGCTATGTACAGCGATGCTGTAGCTAAGCAGATAGCGCGTATCCCGCAAGGTGAAAACTTTGTGTTCGCTGCTATCGTTCCGCCTAACGAAACACCGTTTTGGTGCGGTGGTAAATGCTTTGTTGACGGTGTAGATACTACCGCTTCAACTGAAGACAGCATAAGTAAAAGCGTGGTGTTCAGACCGTCCGAGGTGTGGGCGCGTGGCTTTAGTGTGGACAGCTTCACACAGAGCGCAGCCGATACCGCAGATAGAGCTATTGACAAAGCAGCCAACACTGACAAGGCTTATCTAGTTATACACGAAAACGACCCCGGAGACGGTACGCGTAACATTACGGTAGGAGGCGCAGCCCTTAGCGTGAAGCTAGGCGTTTATGAGCTAGATACTGCGTTATCTAACTTCAACATTGAGTACGCAGCCGCAGGTAGCGTAGTGCTTAGCGGAGTTGTGTTACAAGGTTCTACATTCGCCGCACCAGAAGATGAGGTCAGCTAATGAGTTTAGGAAGCAAGATACAAGTAACTATCCAAGTCGGTACGCAAGACCCGATAGAGCTGCATAACCACAATTTGAGCAGCTTCAACGACACTAACGTTAGAACTAACGAGCGTAAGCCTGGCCCTGGGCAAAGTGTCTACGTGGACACCAAACACGCCAGCGGTACTATCAGCTTCACTGTTCTAGACAGCGAGGCTGTGCGTAGCTTAGCTGGTGTTGCTGGCGAGCTTGCAACGGTCACCGTTGTTGACGGCGGTGAGTCCACTTCGTACCGCGTAAACCCTATGGTCTCTGTAGCTGCGCCTAGTAGAGGGCTTATTAGCTTCAACGTCACAGGTACGTTAGTCAAAGGTAGGACTGTTAGCTAATGCTTAAGGCAAGCGAAGAAGTTATTGTAAACAATAAACTACGCGTAGATATCCGTAGGGTGACTATGCGCGACCTCGTAGAGCTAGAGAACAAAGAGTTAAGGCTACATACTGTGGAGTGGGCGCAGTATATGTTAGACACCTTTGTTGAGTCCGTCTATGACGCTAACAACGATGAAGCGACTATAGCTTTCTCCGATATGGAATCCGAACTAGCGTTTGGTATAGCTTGGCAGGTCTGGAAGGTGATCTACCCAAAAGTGCCCGACTTCGTACAGGCGAGCCTGTCTACGATTGGTTCAGCTTCGGACATAACCTAGAGGTTGGCGTTCCTGTAGCGCGCATCATCAAGCGCGCAGCTGCCCAGCAGAGTTTAGAACCTCCACGCGGTGCCTATACTAAAGCTGTGTTGTTTGCTGTAGCGAGAAGTCTCGAGAAGCTGCCTAGCGAGCTTATGGACGAAGAACCTACAGTGTTGTACGAGTACCTTGATTACTGTAACGGCGTTAGCGCGGTGAGAAATGCTTAAATTGAGCGATAAGCAAAAGATGGTAGCCGACCTTGACAACATAGCCGAGCAGATGATTATTCTTGACGGTACTGTCGGTAGCGGTAAGACTGTAGCGGGATTGTGCGGTCTTATGCATCGCGCAGCCACTAAGCCTGAGCTTAGTGGCGCAACAATGTATGTAGGTGTGTTCTCTGACCACGGCTGGAACAACACTATCGCTCGTACAGTAAGGTTCTTTGAAGCGATAACAGGTTTGCGCTGCCCTATGCAGAACAAGTTCTTTACTGTGCCTAGCTGCACTAGAGGCGCACCCGTGCGTTTTGTAAAAGTAGTGTGTAACAACATTCAAGCCGCTAGCCGTATTCAAGGCGACACTTGTGCGGGAGTGTTCGCTACCGAGGTCGTCAAGTATCCTCAAGAAGTGCTAGCTGAATTCACTTTTAGGACTAGAGGCAACACTCAAGCAAAGTTGGTATATGACTGCAACCCTGAGCATCTAGGGCACTGGTTCTATCAAGAGTACATTCTCAAAAAAGACAAGATAGGCGCGCTGCATGTAAAGTTCAACGAGGCGGATAACCCATCAATGACTAGAGAGAACTGGAGCCGCATCGTACGCGAAACACCTGAAGGAGCGCTGAAGCGTAGACGCATTCTAGGTGAGTGGTGCAACGAAGCCGGGCTAGTGTGGCCGTTCTACAAAACAGGCACTCCGCCTAGAGACCAGAAACCGCTGTCACTGACCATAGCCGTTGATGTAGCGGTTAGCTCTGTTACACACGCGTTGTTTGCTGCTGAGTACAAAGCCGCTGATTACATTGTGGGCGAGTGGCGACATGATGCACGCGTGAGTGGCGTTATGCAGCCTATGCAGCAAATTGAAGCTATAGCAGCGTACGCCGAGGCTAGCGGTTTCGGTTTACGCGTGTCGCGCTGGGTGCTTGATAGCGGCGGTCAAGGCGCGGCGTGGGCTGCTGACCTTCAAGTTGCTAAAGCTAACAGAGTCGTTACGGGCACGCTTATACGAGCATACAAAGCACAGAAAAGCAGGCTTGCGGGTGTTAGGCATGTATCTAGCCGTTTCGCAGGTAACACGCTGTTTATAGGCGAAAACTGCGTTGAGCTAATCAAAGAGATACAAGGCTGGACTTTTCTAGAGAACTACGCCGAGCAAGACGAAGATATGCCAGCCAAAGAGAATACTCACGGCTGCGACGCGCTAAGGTACTTAGTTATAGACCACTACCGAAACAGGCTAGCCCATCAACAAAAGATAGAAAGGATTGTGCCTAATGGCTAAACAAAAGTACATGCAGCTAGTGCCTAACGACTGGCTTTCTGTCGAAGATGCCGATATGCCTTTCGGTGCCACAGGCGCGGTATTCCCGCCTGAAAACGTGGCTGCGCGTATCAACAGATGCCGCGCTCGCTGGAATGTTGAACAAGGCATCTATAGCGATGTCACCACAGAAAAATACGATGTGCCAGTCAACTACTTAGCGGCTATGGTGGAGCGTCTTATAGACATCATTACCGCAAGCGAAATAGTCGTTGATGGTCAAGTAGATAGAAGCCTAAACGACACCGCTGCATACGCTATAGCTGCCACCGTTAGAGACAAAACGCCTATCTTGTGGACTGATCCTGAGACTTTAGAGACAGTATCTTTGGATTCAAGGTTCTGGTACGGTACTACACGTGGCTGGGTGTATGTGCAGATTATGGGCGGTGTTGGGGGTGCTATAGAAGGCGAGACATTGACAGGCGAGCCTGAACGCGCCTTTGTGGCCATACTAGACGACAATGACTATAGCGAAACTATACGCGCGTTTAACGGCAGCGTCATAGGCGAGGTGCGCGAAACCGTCCGCACGCTAACCGGTATTGAAGACACCCTTGTTGTGCCCGGTAGGTTCGGACAATCCGCCTTCGATCTACTGACGCCCGTACAGCTTGAGGTAAACAGACGCTTCGATGCCAGCAGTACCGCCTTAGACAGAGTAAGCGCGCCAGATTATGTCGCTTTAGCGAGGGGTGATATAGGCGTAGGTGGTATTATGCCCACACCGCGCCCAAGTGAGCCTGATGAGATAACAGACGAGCCGCAAACCTCTAGCGCGGTAGCTGACCAACTGCGGCAGATAGCGGGCGACAATACGATAGTCAACTTGGCAGCGTTAGGCATAGGTGCGTTAGACCCCGTGCAGTTTGACCCTAATATAGGCTCTTCGCTAACAATGGTGGATTACATGCAAGACGCTATAGACCACCTCGCAGGGATGCCTAACTTTTTCAGCGATGACGGCGGTTTTGCTATGGCTAAAAGCGGCGTTGCTCTACGCCAGCTAAATACGAGCTTGTACGCGAAAGTAAAGCGTATGAAAGAGCTTGTTGAGCGCGGCATCAATGACTCTAGGGCTGTTGTAGGACTGTCTGCTATAGAGTGGCCAGATAGCTTTACCGCGCTCGAGACTACTGAACCAGACTCCGCGCAAGAAAAGCCGGTGTAATGGCTGAGACCATACTTGAGTTTAACGTTGAAGGTAACGCTGAAACTAAGGTTACTAAGCTAGACGACGCTCTAGCTGAGCTGCGCGCTGAGACTAGGGCTGTAGCTGCTGGTTTAGGCGGCTTAGACGCGAACCTTGCGGAGATAGCCTCTAGCGTTGAGGACAACACTAGAGCGGTCGCTAGCAACACTAGAGCAGTACTGTCTTGGAAGGCTGCTATAGATGAAACTGTAGCTACAGTAGGCACGCTAGGCACTGCTTACGGTCTGTTAGGCAGGGTGTCTAGAGATACACAGCGTGACTTGAACAATCTAGTTGTGAGAGGACTGAGGCCAGCAGCCACCTCTGCGTTAGGTCTCGCGGGGACTATAGGCACGGCGGCTACTATAGGTTCACTAGTCTACACTATGGCCGCTTTAGGGGCTGAGGCTTCTAGTGCTGCTAGGCAGGTGCAGGAACTATCTAACTACTTTGACATTGAAAGCTCGCAGGGCTTTAGGCTGAGAAACGCTTTCGGTGATGGCGCTAGTTCGGAGCTTCTAGCGGCCTTCAACATTAGGCAAGGTATACAGCAAGACAGCGCGGCTGTATCAGAGGCACTAGAGCGTATAGGCGTGAGCGTTGAAAGTATAGAGCACGCTGACCTACCTAGCGTATTGTTCGCTATAAACCAAGCGGTGCGTGACTCTAAGCTGCCCGTATTTGAGCTTGATATGGTGCTAAGAGAGTTAGGCATCACCAACACCGAGGTTCTACGCGAAGCTAATTTAGCTACCTCGCACTGGGCCGAGGAGCATCAGAGGCAAATAGGTATTGTTAGTACTGGCTGGAACAACTTTATAGGTTTCTTTCAGCGCATACCGGGACAGCTTACAAGCGCGGCTACCGAGATAGGTAACCTAGTGGCCTTCGGCATAGGCGCGGCTGTTGGAGCGAATACGATACCGACTCAAGAAGGACTAACCGCTGGAGGCCCAACGGGCGTAGGGTTAGGTAACTTTGACCCTAACTTTAGGCTACGCGTAGGCGACCAGTTCTACGGCACGCCTCAGACCTCTACCTTTACTGAAGCGTTTCGTACATCTAGAGTGTTCCGTAATCCTATCACTAATACTTCTGGGCTTGTGTGGGACGCTTTTTTAGGTGCTTATGTTCCCGAAGCGTTAGCTAACTCGTACAACCCTGGGGAGATACCGCCGTCAACTACGCAGTCCCCTATTACTGCCAGCATCGGTGGTGGTGGTGGTTTAGGGGCGCAATCCGAGCGGGCGTTTGATCGGCTAACCTCCGCTATGTTGGACGACGCGTTCACTGACAGCCTAAAAGCGGCGCTCACCGACGGGCTACAGACCGCTGAGCTACCGTCGTTAGTGAAAGCGTCTCAAGCGATTTTAGATGAAGATTTACGGCAAGGTATGCTGCTCGAAACAGACGGAGAGCAAGCGTTAGCTTTCTATGACGCTGAGCGGGCGCATCAGCAACGTATGGAGCGGCTAACAGAAGAAAACACTAACGAACTGAAACGCGTGGAGGCTAACACCGCTGCCTCGTTGCAGAACATAGAAAACGAAGAACGCCGACTAACTGCTATCTACCAACGCGACGTTAGGTTAGAAGCGAGTTTGGCGGGCAACAGAACTTTTGAGACTGTTGAACGCAACCAAAGATTACAGCGTATACGCACCTTCAACGACACGCTCGGACAAGGCGGTGACAGCAGCGAGCTACGGCTACTTGAAGGCAGTCAGATACGCGAGATTGTGGGCTACACCCTTGGTGTGGGCAGATTATTGGATCGGACAGGGTTCCCGCAGCAACAGCCCAACAGCCTACGACCGTTTAACCCTGTGTTCAACATAGCCCCAGGGCTGTATTCGGGTGAAGAAATACAAGACCTTATCGAGCGCGTCGTTGAAGAATACAACAGAAGCGTAGGTAGGTAATGTTTATTCGCGGCGAAAACCAAGAACTTGATGAGTTGACGGTTACCGCGACTGTAGGGCCTCGTGTAACTTCTTGGTTTCGGACTTTACCCGCCCGAGGGTTTTTCACTGTCAACGACCCTGACGGGATACTCGACCCTGCCAAAAGCGGGGACGCTACCCTAACCCAACCCACCCCTGTTAGGTTCGTTGAGGACGGCGCGCAACGCTGGCAGGGTTGGTGTGTGGTAGCACCACGTCCTTCGCCGCGTGTTGCTAGGTTCGATTTGTACGGTAAAGACTTTTTTAATCTGCGTGACGAAATCGTTTACCCTGCCTATAACGTGTTGAACATCGCCCCACCTGTGGAGGCGGTTATCGAGGTCGATCCTGGGGTTGTCGATGTTAGGCATCGTGTTGAACGGCGCACGGTAGACGGCACCGAAAATATTACAGCGGTTGTTTCCGTTGACGGGTTGGGCGAGGATGCTGAGACTGCTGTGTTTTTGCGTTGGCGTGCAGGTGGCGGGGCTTGGAACTTTGCGGGCAACCGTTTGCTGGGTGAGGGGTTTAGCACCGTGTTTTTCGATATTGACAATATTGTGGAAGACACGCAATATCAGGTGCAGGCCTCGTTGAGTGCATCGTTTGCCCGTGCGTTCAGCTACCAGTTTGTTGTGCGCGAAGCTGGTAACGTCGATCCTAGGCCTTTGCTGCGTGTAGAAGCTAGGTCTGTGGATAACGATAGTTTTTCTCTGGTGGCTGTGTTTGGGGAGGGCAACGATAGTGCTGTAAACGTTTCTGTAGCGGTGACGGGGTTAGGCACGAAAAACGCTTTGCGTAGCGGCAACGCTACTCAAGTCCCTGTCCCGTTCACAGGTGCGAACGCGAGCACCACCTATTCCTATGTTGTAACAGCGTCTTATGGTGGGGTTAGGGACGATATTACTGTCACTGGTAGCGTGCGGACTACAGCGAGGAGGCTTACCGTTGCTGAGCGCAGGGCGGCGTGTGTGGGTCAAACCCGGTGGATGGGGGGTCTTATGTGTTTACTGAGGGCGGTAACCCCGAATGTGTTTTTGTGCCTACCCCTGATGTCGCAAAAACACCGAAAGAGCTCTGCGATGCCGCTGGTGGCGAAATTATAGGGGGCAGGTGCGTTACAGGTGCAGAGCTAGCTTGTGTGAAGCGTAGGAGGGGTGGTGAGAATGTGGTGTGGAACCCTGACACTAACAGTTGCGAGCTACTGGCGGTCGAGGAGCCAGTGTATCGGTTGATAGCTTACAGCGCTGCACCGTCTACTATTAGCGTGTCGCTGACAGGCCAAATATCACAAGTAAACACTGCCTACAGCGGGGCAGCCAACCTCGCCCAGCAAGTAACTGTATGGTTACGACCGGCTGCTACTCAGCGGGCTCAGCGCCGTACTGTCACAACCAACGCACAAGGCACGTTCAGGGAGCTGTGGACAGGTTTAGACACAGAAACCGCTTACGTAACCTCAGCACAAGGTCCTGACGGTGTGCGCATCACACGCACGTTCACTACCACCAGCGATCTAGCAGCCTCGGGGGTGGCGGTGGATGTGGCAGTCTCTAGGGTAACGTCTAGTAGCGCGGTGCTGACAGGTCAAGTGTCTTTGCCTGTAGGGCGGGCTGTGGGCAGGTTTCAGGTGGGGCGCGATGTGCGGGGGCGCACCGAATGGCGCGATGCGGGCACCGATACTCCCGACAGGAATGGGATAGCTACGGTTGTTGCGCGCGGGCTTGAAGACAACACCACCTATTTTGTGCGGTTTACAACCTCCGCAACGTTCGGTAGCGGGGCTGTGATTGTGTCCACTTCGTTTACGACCAGCCCGAGGGTTGTGATAGTGTTGCCGACTTTAACGTTGACAGCCACCGACCAGCAGCTTCCGGGTATAAGTGTGGTGGTGTCAGTACGGAACCCGCGGGTGGGTGACAGGGCGCGTTTGAGTTACAGTAGAGTAGACGGCAACGCTAGCGGGGCTGGCACACTGATACTGTCGTTGGCTGTGTCGAGGGGCACTGGGTTAGCGACGTTTCGTCCTGTGTTATGCGGACCGAACCGCTGGAATGTGTCAGCCGAAATAGTAGGGTTACCAAGTACCCGTAAAAGCATAGTGGTAACCCCACGCCTGCCGCTAGTAGGTGCCATATCAGAACTAGAAAGACTTATAGCCAGCGAACAACGCTTATTTAGCAACTTGGAAAACTTGCGAGATAACTCTTGTTTCGTACGCGACACGGTAAACACCGCTCTACGAAGAGTAGACACAGTGAGCAGTGCTAACGCGGTAACACAAGCGGGCACGATAAAAAACAACGCTGAGCTAATCCGCGTACAGCTTAGAGGTATACGCTCAAACTTAGAAGCTATAAGTACTAACATAGGTGACGTAGAGAACGCATTGTCTGACCTTACTTCTACAACCTTAAGCTTACAAGACACCGCTGCTATAGTTGCCACTGGCGGTATAGGTATCGGTTTATCTCTACAGATATCAGCAGAGCTGACTGCTATAGCGCGTGAAGTCAGTATCCTTAAAATAGGCGGGCCAGGAGGGTTGTTCGGCGTCAACGTACCCGCGTTGACTTCACAGCTACGCTCTGTGTCCAGCAGCGCAGCTGCAGCTGGTGGTATACTTGTTATACTGGTTGTGTTAGGGCCTCTGTTAGAAGCGGGTATAGATATATTCAACGCTCCTAGAGTACGGGCTGATGTGCGTAGGCTACGGCCCGACCTTGAAAGCATACGCGATACAGTAACGCCTATATGTAATCAAGCTACAAGTAACTTGAACTTGTCGAGAACGAGATTGCTGCGTGACAATACAGCTTTATCACAGCTGCGCGCTGATCAGCGTGTGTATAGGTGCGTCTAACGACCCAAGCGGTAACTAATAGCCGTACACAATGCAGCACACACTAGAAACATAACAAAGCCCCAGTGTATGTAGCTGGACAACAGATCTGCCCAGTAAGTAGGTATGTCTTCCATCATGTCAGCGGTGCTTAGTTGACTCATTTCATTTTCTCCTAAGGTTATAGAGCCTGCAACTTACAGGTGATATTACTATAGCATAAAACCTTATGGCTTTGCAAACACAAGTCACCGTTCAATCAGTTGCGCTCGAAAGTAGCGGTAACACGTTCACTGTCACCGCCGCTGCTGTGGTGTATGATGATAGTTTTGGTGGACCCGGGCATGATCCTATAACACCTGCGGATGTGCTCAACAACAGGCAGGACATCACTTTCCAAACAGGGTTAAGATTTGTAGGTGGCGGGTTTGTGCAACAGCTCACAACTAGGGTTCGTAACGCCGAGCAGCGTATACCCATAACGCTCACCGCTGAGTTGCGGGGGGTGCCTGAAAACACTACCAGCAGTCTAGAGATGCGTGTAGCCTATGCTGCTCATTCGCCGTCTTTTAGACCCAGCAACTTCACCGAGCTAGGCAGGTTCCCGCTAACTGTTGTCACACCGCTCGGACGTACGTTGCCGTTCACTAACTTGCGGGTAACGGACACACTACCTAAACAGGTGCAGATACAAGGCGTTTTCCAGAGGGCTTATAGCCGCGAAGATGTTTTGTTTTTACGCTTCACTAGGCTAGACATCAACGAGAGCTTTACCGAAACACTACCGCTGCGGGTGTTTTATGAAGACCAGCAAGCCAGGCGCTCAGCGTTCGGTGACAACCCTGAGCTGGCTGACCGCATCGGTGGGTTGTGGCCGCGCAGCACCGAACTGATACCACGCACCGCCTACACACTACAAGTCAGCCTAAACGCTACATTCCCCGAGGCTAGAACCCACACACTAGAGTTCAGAACCGAGCCTTTACTCGTTGATGGCGTGCTAAACGCCACCGAACTCCTTGACGAGCGGCAAAACTATTGGTCAAGCTACATGGGCCTAAACATTGAGTTTGATACAGCCCCCTACCCTGCAGGGTATTCAGAGGATTTTGGGGAGGATCGTGTAACCACCAAACAGCGATTATTTACCCAGCTAGCAGCATACGCGTATGCGGGCGTGTTTGAAGATTTTAAAGGTAACTGGCATTTGATATCTAGGCGTAAATGGGATGCACTTCCTATTGCAGCGACCATAACCGATGACCGTTATTTGATTGTTGAACCTACTGTACGTTCAACTGTACGCGAAGACCTTGTTGTACAGGAAGCAACTTGGGAACAGTTTGACGGGTTCCAAAACGAACGCACCGTCACACTCGAAGTGAAACGCGCGGGACCCCAGCCGCTTGGTAGGCAAACGTGGGACGCTAGCTTAGGGTATTTTCGTAAAATACCTGACGCGCCTTTCATGTTTGATGATGTAACGTTTTTGCTAAACGCGGGTGCCCCTGTTGTTGTGTCGTTTGATGTTTCGCCACGAAATGTAGGTGTAGAAATCAACCCCGATGAGCTTTGGAGCGGGGAACCCGGTACTAACATTGTGTTACGTCTAGCCCAAACTCAGTATGTGGCCACAGTCATGAATGTAACGTTTAGCAAAACCGCGACTGGGCAGCGTACACACCGTTTCGAGGTGTGGGTGCATGAAGCAACCGACCTGACTGCGGGTACAATGAAATGGAACGTTCCTGGCGCGGGCTGGGGTAATAAGTGGGGAGTATAACATGGCTAATGCACCTTTAGGTAATCCGGCGGTAGATAAACAAGACTCTAGCGCGAGCGATTATAACTTAGTGCGCGCTGCGGTGGCTGAGTTGCAAGGCGAAGTGAATGCTTTAGAAACCGAAACGCCGGCTGTGTGGGCTCAGGCAGGCAACACGCAACAAATACCTGCCGATAAGCTAGGAAACGCACCGACTGGCGAAATACCAGACCGTAGCATTACTGGTGTCAAGCTACAAGAAGACACTATCACAGCACGCGAAATGTCGCCCAGCTTTGAGGCAGCTAACTTCATTGGTGACGGACAGCTTGTTACGCGCCAGTTTGACCGAGAAAACCGTGAACGCCTAGAAAAAGTTGACACCATAGAAACAGGTGCTACTACAGACCAAACAAGCGGACAGATACGCGACAAGCTACAGGCACTAACGGGCAACAACAGGCTCGATGCTTCTGCGGTGAAGAACTTGCCCTCTGGAGGTGGAGGTGGTGGTGCCGAGCTAACTGACGGGATTATTGTTACCCGCTATCTTGCGGACAAAGCTGTCACACAAGCAAAACTCGCTGATGATGTCACTAGCGAACTTGGTGTTGACAGTCTAGCGCGTGGCGGTTTGAGCGAACTACAAGCAGAGCACAACGACTTGAACACGCGCACCGCCGCCAACATGTTAGACCTGAACACCATCATAGAAATTAGCCCTGCTTTTGTGGCTGGCGAAACGGGTGCGCGTAATATCAATGTGTCGATTAGGCACCCGCTCAACGCTTACTCAGACGCTACGATTTTGGCAATATCGGTGTCTGGTCAGTCGCCTGTCTATGCCGCATACGATGACAACATGTTAGAGCAATCGGTGAAAGCTGGGCTGCCCGCTAGCTTGTTTGCGTCCAGCAGCTTCGCAGCGAGGCTTGTTGCTGGCAACTTTATTGACGTAGCCATCTCGTTGGTAACCCGTAGAGGTGCCACAGGTGATGATGTGAAGTTCTTTAGAACTGTAGATGTGCCTGTGGTAGCCAACGACCCTACCGCCAACGCTGCGTCTATAACTAGCGTCACTAGACAAGTAGAGGGTTTAGTGCGTTCACTTACCGCTATGACCCCCGTAGAGTACGCTAACGAAGCGGCAGCGTTAGCAGCCAGCAGTAGCGGTGATACTACGATCAGATGGTGGCCCGCGTCGTAATGGGGCTAGCACTCAATAACAAGACAGTGGGTGGGCTGGTTTTAGGCAACAAAAAAGTGGGCGGGATAGTGCTCAACAACAAAGTAGTGTTCAGGGCTACGACTGTTGTTGTGACACCACCCGCTAACCGTTACACTGAAACTACTGACACACAAGGCAGACGCTATGTTGGTAAAATATGGTATTCATTTGTGATTGATCCTGAGCCGGCGGCTGGAACTCAAGTAGTTGTAGTGCCCCGTAAGCGTAATGCTGATGGTTCTAATGTGGCAGGGAGAGCAGGGCGTATTACTACCACTGACACCATTGACATAGGGGACCGTAGCCCACCAGACGAATACGATCCTACAACTAAGACTTGGTCGGGGATTATATCTAGGGCTGACGGTACAGCTGAGGGCGGTAACTTGACCCAGAATAGCGGTTCTAGGTTGGCTACAGGGCAGTTTCCTTTTATTCGCTACACCATCTTTGCACCGGGATCCGATAGACCTACGGGCATAGATGGTCCTGTGCCTGTGTTAGTGACGGAATAAAGCAGCGATACCCTACACCGTCGAGCAGAGAGGAGGTTTGGACTAATGCAACAAGACCCAGAAACACGCATCACCCAAGAAGAGATGTTGACCTTTGAAGACGGTGACGAGGAGCTAGCTTGCGGTGTAGAGAATCCGCTAGTGTGCGAAAGCTGTCAGTAAGCTGATATAGTGGCTAACAGCTAGGAGAGAAAACCTAGCATACAAGCATAAGCACAAAACCTAGCAAGATGACTGCTTGCTAGGTTTTGTGCTATACCGCTATCTATGGAACTTCTTATTGCGCTAGCTGTAGCTAACTTGTGCGTTACTTTGAGACAAAGGTTTATACTGAAGACATGGATCAAGTAGTTGACTGGCTTCAAGCCTTAGGTGGTCTAGCTGTAATCCCGTGCGCGGTGTTCAGCTTCGCTAACTGGCGCGTGATACGTAGAGAGCTACGCCCTAACGGAGGTGAATCTATGTTTGATCGCGTCACGCGTATAGAGCATAGACTTACCGAAGTAGATCATTTGCTCAAACAACTTGGGCAACATCAAGAAAGGAAAACCTAATGACAGAAAAACTTGAACGTAAAAACACTGGCTGGGTGTCCAGCGTCACTGCGTTACCTGTGACGATTGTAAGCATTATCGCGCTTACAGTAGGCTTTGACACTGCTACCCCTCTAGCTATCCTCGGGCTTGTAGCACCGCTTTATACGCCTTTTCTAGCGGTGCTGGCAGTAAGAAGTAAGCAGTGGCTAGCTAAGCAAGGGGTGGATACAGGCTCGTATCGAGGTGTGTAACACGGTTAGAGGTGGTATAGTAGTTGTAGACACTGGCTCATTGTGTCTCTCCAAAGGGTAACGCAAAAGCCCCTGCAGTATGAAACTGCAGGGGCTTTTGTTATGGTATTTTCTGCCTAGCTAGCTGAGCTTCTTAGCTTCTTTAGCCATCTTCAGCGATAGCTTACCTAGCGAACTGCGTAGGAAGTCGTCCTCGGTAAAAGGCGTTCCTTGCTCAGCGGCTTTGCGTTTGATTTTACGCAGAGCTTTGAGCAGCTTCTCGCAGTTGTCTATCGTTCGGCTAAGTGTCTGCGTCTGATAGTCAGGCGGAATATACATTACTCGCTTATCTCCTTTCTCTAGTGGGCGGTTACTTAGGCACTTTGCCTAAGCTCTTTATAGGTCGTCCATCCAGCTTAGTTCGTCTACTTCTATGGATAGGTAACGCGCCGTGCGCGCAAGCTGCTTCACGGTATCGGCGGAGTCGGTGTCGCCCGCGAGTCTCTTACACCTCGCGTAACGCTTCAGTTCACACGCTATGTTCTCGAGGTCTACGGCTATAGATACAAGGTTAGGCATCGCCTTTACCTTTCTTTTTACTTACGCTAGGTGATCTGTGCGGCTCTATTTTGGCTTTACCGTGCGTACGCGCTAAACGCAGTACCTTACCTTTACGCCCAACGGCTTTACTAGCGATAATACGCCTTGAGTGCTCTAGCCGCGCTATAGCAGTCTTAGCATCTTTGTATGTAATATTTTTGCGTGTGTACGCTTCTTCTTGCAACTGTGTTGGCGAGAGCTCTACAGTACCTTCAGCGTGTAGTTGCTCGAAGGCAGCTAGCACTTTATCTTCAGGCGAGACTACGCGACCTTCTGGGTCGTTGAGCGAGAGCTCTAACTTGTAGTTGCTGTACCTGCCCGAAACTACCGCGACAGTTCTGTTTTTACCGCCTACTGCGCTGTGTCTGTCTTTACCTACAACAAGGTCAACAGAACCTTCGTTTTCTTTGTCCCACGCTAAGCCTTTGACACAGAGAGCTACACCGCTAAGTTTGCTCATCTTGTGCGTTGAGCCTATAGGTGTGTCATTGTGCGCGCCTTCTTGGTTGTGTTTAGCTGTATGGTCTAACACCAACACACCTAGCTCAGCTTGAGCGAAAGGCTTAACAATCTTGTTCCACCACTTCGTTATGTCGTCACCTGTGCTAGGCGCGCCTGTAGCGTCCGCGCTGTCTATGACCACAAAACCCACACTGTCGCCAGCTTGAAGCCACGCTACCGCACCTTCAAGTGCTTTATCTTGCTCGTACAGACTACTATTGACGAAGCGGAACTTGTCTTTGTCTACGATGTCGTCAAGGTAGCCGAGGGTGTCGGCGCGCAAACCTAGCGTTGTGGGCGCGTCTTCTTCGTCTACCCATAGAACACGCGCGCCTCGGTCAAGCACCTGTTTAGCACTAAGCAGTGCTAGCCAGCTTTTACCTGTACCGGGCTGGCCGTAGAGGCAGTTAGTCTTGTCTGCATACATCAGCGGGTGCCCGTCATCGCGAGACAGTGCGGCTAAAACAGGTGTTTGGTCTAGTGTGACAGTTTGGGCGTGTGCGTCAAACGCACTTAGCGCGTCTAGGCCCTCGCGAGCTTGCGCGCTGTTGTCTAGCCTGCGCTTAAACTCCTCGTGTACAATCCAATCTCGCAGCTCTGCACCTTCAGTGCAGCACTGCCTGCAAGCTACATAAGCGCGTCCCGTGCTTCGGTTTATCCTCAAGCGGTCTGTTTGATCTCCGTAAGGCACTTCGTGAACTATGTGACACCTCGGGCACGCGCCTTTGAGTTCGTGCTGTGAAACATACGCCCACGGCTGACCTGTTAGAGCTTCAACTTTACTTGCCAGAGAAAACGCTTGTTTGTCTAGCCCCTGCTTAGGTGCGGTACTCAACTTGTCCCTAGATGCCTGTTTTATGCCCAAAATGGCGAGATGCTTACGCTTGAGTACAGCTATAGGCAGATTGTGTGAAACTTCGTATTTGGTACCGTCTATTGAGCTAGGCGGGATTACTACTTGACCTCTGTACGCGTTTACTGTGTCACCTATACCAGCTAATTTAGATGGTATGTCGTAGCGTCCTTTAGGTAACTTGAAGTAGTAGTGTCCGCATAGCTCACCTATAGAAGCCGCTTTAGGCGACGCTACCGCGAAAGTGTTTGGCAGCGAGTCTAGGAGCTTACGAGCTTGAGCATCGTGACGGTCTATGTCGACCACGACAAAGCGTTTGCGCGGCCTCAAGCCTATGTTGTGCTCCTGCCACTGCGCTATGTCCTGCCAACTTGAGCGCGTCTTTGCCCAGCCTTGTTGAGCGGGTTGTTTGGAGTTAGCTAACAGCTTGACGGGAGTTCCTGCTTGTTCTAGCTGCTCTTGGATTTTTAGAGACATGTTGCACCGTGTCCTTTGATTGTAATTTTAGGTGGATGCACCGGTCTGATGACTGGCATTTTCTTTCGAGCAGGGCAGCGCGGTTTTCATTTGCCACGCTGCCCTGCAGGACAGGTGCGTTACCACTATAGCGCGTCTTTTCTCATCTGCAACAACCTTACAAGCAGATTTTTAGCCTAGAAAACAGCTTGAGCAAAATTACACCAAACTACATAAAGGAAAGCTACGGGGGCCGTTTTTTGCTAACTTTATAACTTGTTGCAATAACGCTCTGACCTGCGGCTTAGCGCGCACCCGAAGAAAAAAACAAAACTACGTACTATAAGTACGTAGTTTTGTTTTTGATCGGGTGCGTTTTGAGCTTTACACAAGTCTGATAAATGAAACTTGTTATATGTGTTTTGCGCGTAAACGCGCTAGCCTGCTAGCTATGCCCGATGACGTTATACGCGGAGCACTGCGTAGAGTTAGGAACCTCAAGTACTCGCTAAAAGCCGGCGAAGGGCGTACACTGTGGATTATGACTACGAACCTAAGCAGCGTCCTTGCTACCGAACTCGCGCAGATAATCGACAGAGAGATAACACTGCACGCCGTACCGGGCGTAACTCTAGGCGGAGATGTACGGAGAGAGGTTGACTCGTGGCCGTTGTTCACAGGGCGATCTATGCGTTCGTTTAGAGTGACTTCTCGAGGCAATAAGATATACATACGCAACAGGACTAGCTACGCGTACTTTGTGGAACACGCCGAGAAGTCCCCTCATAAAGACAAGCTGCGTGATTGGATACTTGCTAACAGACGCAACTTTGCTAACATTCTCACAGTAGAGATAGGTTCAAGCAATGACGAGAATTTGCAGAATCGTTTGGCTGGTGCGAGCCTAAAAGCTGTACGCGAGTCTCTGGTTATGAGTATTGAAGGTACGCGATAATGGCTAACGATAAATTATCAAGTTCAAAAGGCTCTATAGCTGAGCGTAAAGCTCTGTACCTTGAAGCACTGCAAAAGCCTGAAGTACACACTGTAAAAATGGCCTGCGAGATCGCTGGCATATCGTACCCTACGGTAAGCGTTTGGCGCAAGAAGTATCCTGACTTCCGTAAACAAGAAGAGCTTGTGCGTCTGCGTATGGTCAAGAACCTACACGACCGCGCACTAGAGGCTGCTCAGCTTGAAAATAAAACCTTTATCTACTACATGCGTCTACTGACTGCCGCTGACCCCGAACTAAGCACTAAAGCCATAGAGCTACGCGCACAAGAACTTATCGCTAAAGAAACTGAAGGCGACCCTGCTAGGCTGTTTGAGTAATGGACTATGACACTATAGCCGAGACACTATCCACAGCGGGCTTCGCAGTAACTACGCGTAACCAGCCTATAGACACTAACGGCGGCGCGGTTCTCATAGAGTATGTAGGCAACGACTTAAGCCGTCCAGGGCCTTACCCAGGGCTAAAGATGTGGCAGCTTATCTTTTACGGCAGCGACTACAGAAACAAAGCTGTAGAAAAAGGTTTAGAACATATTGTTGACTTAGCACTAGACGCGCTACGCTGCTATAACGTGATATCTATAGTGAGAACCGAACCAAGCCAGCCTGCGGACTTAGACCGTAACGCACCTAACGTAAACATCGTAATACACGCTACACTGACCATAACCATAAAGGAGGCTCCATAGTGAGCGATGAACCGACAAATGAACCAACAAATGAACCAGCAACGGAACCAGCAACGGAACCTACGGAAGCTCAGCAAGGCGAGCCTACAGGTGAGACCGAGCCGAGGATCACTGACTATGAGCGCGGTTTTGCACGCGCTAACGGCGTGTCTGGTTCAGATGACGAGGTAGAGAAGTGGCTCAACGAAAACACTTTCATTGAGCGCGCTAGCGGCGAGTTAGTGCTGAAACAAGCATCTAAACCAGAGGTAAAGAAACCTGAACCACCACGTACGCACCTTACGCAGATAAGCAAAGGGCGCAGCACGGTACCTGCTCAAGCAAAGAAACACAGCGGAGTGGTTGCAAATGATGGTTCTATCCACTACGGTAACCTTGTGAAAAAGTTCGAATCGCATACATCAATACAGGAGTCTGACCGTTACATGGCTGACTTGATAAGGAGCAGAAACTAATGGCACCGACCACAAGCGACCTTGTGACTATCTATAGCGCAAGGACAACTACCGAAATAAACCAACGCTCTGTTTGGTCTCAGTTCTTTAACCGCAACTGGGAAGCCGAGCTACAAGGTGCTGAGAAAGTTGTTATTCAAGATTACGATTACAACGTCACAGTGTCTAACGCTAACCGAGGTGACGACATCAAAGCACCTGCCGATATCAGCGCTGACCAGCTAACGCTTACCATCAACAAACGGCCTGAGGTGGCGAACTTTATCAACTACGAGGACGCGGGAGAAATCCCTGTAGAGCCTCTTAGTCGTATGCGCGCAGCCCAGATAGCCGCGATGATGGCAGGACAAACCGAGAGCGTTGAGCGCGTGCTTGGCGCGCACGTGGCAGGGTTGACTTATGCTACTGGCCAGAAAGATACTTTTGGCACTGCTGGAACTGACTTCGTTAGTCAAGCTGGTGAAGGTACAGGTAAAGGCTTCGAGCTTGTAGACGACGCGATTAGGCGTTTTGAAATCTACTGTCAGCGTAAAGCCTTGTTCCAACCGGGTTCGCTTATTGGTGGCGGTGTAGGCACGCCTGTTGTGGTGATGCACCCTGAGCTACATAGCGGCTACGCCAAATGGTTTGCACAAACCTACGGTGGCGCGTGGGAAGCTGTTGGTAGAACTGTGCTGCAAAACAGCAGCATTCTTGGAGCCGAACGCTTTCGCGGTATGCCCCACGGTATCCCGTTGTTCGTAACCAACGATCTAGCTGTACCTACTGGTAGCTCAGGCGGTACGACCCGCCCGTGGAAGTTCTACGGTATAACCGACCAGTGCAACACTTTTGCGCGCAAACCTTCCATAGTGAAGGTGTTAGACCCTAGCAACCCCGCTGTGCGTAGTTTGAACTGGGAGATCAGTCAGAGAGACCGTTACGGCTTTCTTGAAGTAAATCCCGTGCTCAAGTACGAGTTCACTATTCTGAGTTCCTAAGGAGCGTCTTATGACAGCTACAGCGTGTAGCCAACTATGGTTTAACGGTACGAACCTTCTTGTCGCCAATGCGGGAGCGTGGAACCTAAACCGTTCCGCTCTCACAACCTCACCTCGCGACATCGCAGGTACCGTTCACCAAGAACTAGCTGTTTACGGCGTTGACCAAACAATCAGCGTTCCAGCTATGTACAGCGATGCTGTAGCTAAGCAGATAGCGCGTATCCCGCAAGGTGAAAACTTTGTGTTCGCTGCTATCGTTCCGCCTAACGAAACACCGTTTTGGTGCGGTGGTAAATGCTTTGTTGACGGTGTAGATACTACCGCTTCAACTGAAGACAGCATAAGTAAAAGCGTGGTGTTCAGACCGTCCGAGGTGTGGGCGCGTGGCTTTAGTGTGGACAGCTTCACACAGAGCGCAGCCGATACCGCAGATAGAGCTATTGACAAAGCAGCCAACACTGACAAGGCTTATCTAGTTATACACGAAAACGACCCCGGAGACGGTACGCGTAACATTACGGTAGGAGGCGCAGCCCTTAGCGTGAAGCTAGGCGTTTATGAGCTAGATACTGCGTTATCTAACTTCAACATTGAGTACGCAGCCGCAGGTAGCGTAGTGCTTAGCGGAGTTGTGTTACAAGGTTCTACATTCGCCGCACCAGAAGATGAGGTCAGCTAATGAGTTTAGGAAGCAAGATACAAGTAACTATCCAAGTCGGTACGCAAGACCCGATAGAGCTGCATAACCACAATTTGAGCAGCTTCAACGACACTAACGTTAGAACTAACGAGCGTAAGCCTGGCCCTGGGCAAAGTGTCTACGTGGACACCAAACACGCCAGCGGTACTATCAGCTTCACTGTTCTAGACAGCGAGGCTGTGCGTAGCTTAGCTGGTGTTGCTGGCGAGCTTGCAACGGTCACCGTTGTTGACGGCGGTGAGTCCACTTCGTACCGCGTAAACCCTATGGTCTCTGTAGCTGCGCCTAGTAGAGGGCTTATTAGCTTCAACGTCACAGGTACGTTAGTCAAAGGTAGGACTGTTAGCTAATGCTTAAGGCAAGCGAAGAAGTTATTGTAAACAATAAACTACGCGTAGATATCCGTAGGGTGACTATGCGCGACCTCGTAGAGCTAGAGAACAAAGAGTTAAGGCTACATACTGTGGAGTGGGCGCAGTATATGTTAGACACCTTTGTTGAGTCCGTCTATGACGCTAACAACGATGAAGCGACTATAGCTTTCTCCGATATGGAATCCGAACTAGCGTTTGGTATAGCTTGGCAGGTCTGGAAGGTGATCTACCCAAAAGTGCCCGACTTCGTACAGGCGAGCCTGTCTACGATTGGTTCAGCTTCGGACATAACCTAGAGGTTGGCGTTCCTGTAGCGCGCATCATCAAGCGCGCAGCTGCCCAGCAGAGTTTAGAACCTCCACGCGGTGCCTATACTAAAGCTGTGTTGTTTGCTGTAGCGAGAAGTCTCGAGAAGCTGCCTAGCGAGCTTATGGACGAAGAACCTACAGTGTTGTACGAGTACCTTGATTACTGTAACGGCGTTAGCGCGGTGAGAAATGCTTAAATTGAGCGATAAGCAAAAGATGGTAGCCGACCTTGACAACATAGCCGAGCAGATGATTATTCTTGACGGTACTGTCGGTAGCGGTAAGACTGTAGCGGGATTGTGCGGTCTTATGCATCGCGCAGCCACTAAGCCTGAGCTTAGTGGCGCAACAATGTATGTAGGTGTGTTCTCTGACCACGGCTGGAACAACACTATCGCTCGTACAGTAAGGTTCTTTGAAGCGATAACAGGTTTGCGCTGCCCTATGCAGAACAAGTTCTTTACTGTGCCTAGCTGCACTAGAGGCGCACCCGTGCGTTTTGTAAAAGTAGTGTGTAACAACATTCAAGCCGCTAGCCGTATTCAAGGCGACACTTGTGCGGGAGTGTTCGCTACCGAGGTCGTCAAGTATCCTCAAGAAGTGCTAGCTGAATTCACTTTTAGGACTAGAGGCAACACTCAAGCAAAGTTGGTATATGACTGCAACCCCTGAGCATCTAGGGCACTGGTTCTATCAAGAGTACATTCTCAAAAAAGACAAGATAGGCGCGCTGCATGTAAAGTTCAACGAGGCGGATAACCCATCAATGACTAGAGAGAACTGGAGCCGCATCGTACGCGAAACACCTGAAGGAGCGCTGAAGCGTAGACGGCATTCTAGGTGAGTGGTGCAACGAAGCCGGG
>CBDBEW010000003.1:0-35886 GCA_965204595.1 Candidatus Aldehydirespiratoraceae bacterium
TTGAGAGTTGCTGTGTCTAACAGCACTGATGAGGAGGTTGAGTGATGGAAGCCGCAGATAGGGTCACTGTCTATTGCAATAACAGCCGTGCTGTGAGGCCTGACTTTGCCGATATTTGCGTTTGGCACGACCTGCAAGATGGCTGGGGTATAAAGTACTCGGAGACTGAGGTGTTTACTGAGGTGCCCGCCACACCTGAGAATATTAAGGATGCTTTCGCCAATAAGGTGGTTGTCATATTGGATGGCACGGTGTGTTTGTCGCAAAAGGTGCATTGTGTTCATAAGGGTCATGCGTTGAAGGTGTATTCTAAGTGGCGAGTGCCCGTAGCTGCAAGGGAAAGGGAATAAGCAATGGAAAAAATTGTGGATGCCCTACTGATTGCGGCAGCGGCCTTCTTTGGCGTGGCGACCATTCTTTTGATTATGTTGGGGGCTTTCGGGCAATGAAGACACTAAGAATATCTGCCCTAGCCATTGCTATAGTTTTGGCTGGTTGCCATAACACTGATGGGTTGAGGGCCACCCCTGAGCAGGTAGCCGAGTTTTGTGAGCATGCCGCACATGGGGCTGTTTTACCTGAGGCAACTGAGCGGCATTGTAGGGACTACTTTAAGGAAAAGTATGGGGTTAAGCTGCCTAGCGTGGTTACAGTAGACCTTGAGCCTTCCGAGTTTAAGCCCAGCGCAGTAATGTCGTAGGCTAGTGGTTTGCAGTGTGTAAGCTGCACTGCATGGCGTGGTGAAGCAGCTTCGGGCTTTACTGGTTTTCTCCCGCATAGCATAGCCACGCAAGGGAGGTTCCCCCGTTTGTGTCCTGCAGGGGGAACCTCCCCCTTTTCTTTTTAGACATAAAAATAGCCCCGCCTCTTCTGTGAGTGCGGGGCTATTGCGTTGTGTGATATTTATTTGAGGTGGGCGTGTGTTCTCATAGCCATCACCAACGCTTCAGCGCGGGTCGCTGGGGCATCTGCCCTAGAACCATCCATTATGCCCAATTCTACGCCTTTAAGATAAAAAGCGTCCTGCAACCACCATTTACTCTGAACGTTGCGTTTTGGGCTATCTACGGGCTTGTGACAGCCTTCTAGGCGTGTAGGGTAAAGTTCGTTTAGCAGGTTTATAACATTATCCCCGGGGCAGCTTTTCAAATCGCCGTAGGTTTTATCGTATTTCACTTCACGATGCCCCCGAACCTGTAGGTTGGGTTTCAACTGTAGAAAATAATCCGTTACAGCCAGTATCGCTGCTTTAGCGTTGCGTGATATTTCGTTGTCGGTACCTGAAAGGAAAACACAGCTGATCCAATGCGGGTTGTGGAATATGGTTTGGTTGGTACCACTGCGGCTTTTACCCTCTGCGAACCCCCGTTTACCGATACCTTGAGCTTCCCAAATCTCCCCGTACGGATCAACAGCCATCGCATATGCTATATCACTCCACCCTTTGCTGCGATGGTTGCGGGTAATGGCTTTCAAACGGGTTTTGCCTGAGTGATCTTTTAAACGCCCAGCAGCGATAATATGCCAGCAAACCCCGATAATCGTATCGGCGTTGATGTTTGCGGTTGGTTTCTTTGCTTTAGGTTTACCCCACCCTTTAGCGGGGTGATACACGAAAGCGGGTTTAGCGGGTAAAGGCATTATTCCCCCTCCTCGTTTTGTTGTTGAAGAAGGAACATTTTGCGTTCCAGTTTTGTTATCCGTTTAGACAGCCAGCGTAACCGTTCTTCAAGCGTAAACTGTTCTTCAGGCGTATCCATTATTCTCCTTCATCATCGCTTTGGCAAACAAACCCGTCTACCACTTCGTCGCCTTTCAAAGTTACGCTTTGGCGTTTCTGTTTAGTGTGTATAGCCCCACCTTTCACTGATGCAGCGAAAGTAGCTATAGCCCCCAGTAGTACAGCAACCTCGGTGACTGTAAGATTCAAGCCGAAACGGTCGTTTAGTTGTGTTACTATCACGCCTGCTACAGTAACCTGCCAGCCTGTGTGAGCGATGTTTTTAGTGTTTTGCATAACTATTTCTGCCCTTCTTCTAGCCTTGTTTCTACCCGTACAAGGCGTTTATCTATCTCGGTTAATCTATCATACACACTCGTACCGCCATTGGGTCGTAGTTCACGGCGGATTATACGCCAGTTTGAGAAAGTGAAGAAAGCTAAAGGTAATACGCCCACCCCGCCTAAAGCTTGAAGATAATCGATTATCTGTTCCATTAGAACACCATCCTTTCAGCTATCCGTAGACCTTCTTCATCGCGAATCATAGCGGTAGGTATCGGGTTTCCAGCTTTAGCTTCCACTTCGTCAACGATGTCAAATTGTAAGTCCATAGCGTATAGTGTAGCAGATGTTACGCCCAAGTCAAACGAGTGGCTAGCCCCCATCGGCTAGTGGTATAGTATAGAGTGTTGCCCCTAATCGCTATAGTTACAATTCCGGGAGCCCAGTTTATCAGGTATTGTCCTACGGTTGTGGGGGTAAACCTGCCAGCCCTAGTATTGTATCCCGTAGGAACAACTGTAGTTGTTGCATACAGTCTCAGGAAAGACAATGGGTGTGTATAAACGACTTGTCCACCACTGGGGGAAGCCCCATTATCAAGCACTAGGTGGGTTGCACCTGACGGAATAGTGAGCGTGTGTATAGTGCCCTGAGAATCCAAGCCTGCATTGATTGGGTACGCTACGGTGGACGCAGTGAAGGTACTGCCACCAGTGCCAGCCTCACCCTTATCACCCTTATCACCCTTATCACCCTTATCACCCTTATCACCTTTTTCGCCTGCCGGCCCTACACCGGGTCCGATGAAATAGTAGCGCAAATCACGGTTGCGGGAAGCGTAGTACACAACATTATCGCGCACGCCCATCATCACGAAACTACTGGATGTACCACCAGCGTTAAACTCGGTGGGTCGCCCCACGATAGGCTGATTACCGGCATCAACAAACCTGCGGTCAGCGACCCGCGCGGGAACCTCAGAGAGCGTAGCTATCGCTTTAAGCCAAGAAATATCTACTGTAAGAGGCTCATTAAACGCACTGAGGCGAGGGTGGTCTACCACAATAGACGTTGCCGCCTCTGGTATAGTCTCGGCAGCGAAAGTGCCGTTATCGCCACTATCTAACGCTGCGGGCGTTGCCATCAGCTGCGGGGCTATCGTTGCACCCGGCTCACCATCATCGCCTTTAGCCCCATCAGCACCCTTATCTCCTTTAGCCCCTTGCGCGCCTTGAGGCCCTAAAGCACCGCCACCAGTGATAGTGACAACCACATTGTCTGTGGTGGCTGACGCGTACACAGTACCGTCATAGTAGGCTAGGTTAACAGTGTTTGTGGTTCCCGGCAAAGTAAACTGAAGGTAACCCGTTATTTCGTCAGTGAACCTCGTAGGTGGTGGGGTAAACCCCCTCCACCACCTATGGCCCGAAAACGAAGCGGTAAGGACGCCCTCTCCCGGTCCTTCAGAGAGGGTAGCTACTCCTATCAGCCACTCAAGCGACATTGTGATAGGGGTATCCCCACCTTTAGACACAGTGAGTAGGTTGCCACCCGACCCTATGCGCACTTGCCCCACAACAGCACCTCTCAGGGTAATGCTACCTACACTGAACAATTGGTTGGCATCGGACGCTTGAATACGGAGTGGCGTAAACGAGCTAGCAGAGCCTGTGCCAGCGTCCGCTTCCCAACCCAACACTTCACCATCAAACTTAGGTATCTTGTTGTCGCGGTCACCCTCGGCAGGTAGCGGGGGCAGCAGTCTAGCTGTATTAGCGACACTGCCGGGGTCACCTTTATCGCCTTTATCTCCTTTGGCACCATCTAACCCGTCTAAACCATCGCGACCATCTCGCCCATCGGCACCAGCGTCTCCTTTATCACCCTTAGGGCCTCTCGGACCTGCTGGCCCTGCCGACCCTTGCACGCCTTGCTCGCCCCTATCACCCTTGTCTCCTTTGTCTCCTTTATCGCCTTTTTCGCCTGCTGGACCTTGATCTCCTCGGTCGCCTTTATCGCCTTTTTCACCTTGTGGTCCGACTGGACCTGCTGGCCCTCGCCCACCACCACTTGTGCCTCCACCACCGCCTGTCCTGTAATTCACCACTGGCAGATCAACACTCCACGAGCCTACCGCAGCCCCACCAGTAGCCCTAATTTCAACACCCAAAGGGATCGTGCTACCTGCCTTCAGCAACCCATTTTGAATCAGGTTTGTGGCCGCTTGTGACGATATTTCAAACTGAAAGAACCTTTGTGTAGCGGTGGGGTTCCAGCCAGTGTTAATTACTTGCTGGCCGCTCAAGTCTGCTACGATACGAACGCCTGTCGGATACGCACCCACATTAGTTTGCATGTCCAGATAGTAAACCCCTTCACTAGTACGCAAAGCACCCACACCTTCACCGTAAAGATGGAAGATCGCTTGGTTCTTCAGCGTTGTGTCGTCAAAGGTGGTGCCAGAACGCTCAGTATTGAGCTTGGTTCTAACCGCAGCAGCCAACTTATCTTCAGACACAGCACCCGCGCCTATCGTGCGGTTAACAACAGCATTATCAACAAGCTCAGACGACCCGACAGAGCCATCTTGCATCTCCCGCGAGAGATACTATCAGCAGCGATCTTGCGGTTCGTGACCGCATTGTTCTCAATCTTACTTTCAGTGACAGCAGCGTCAGCTAGCTTACCGCTAGTTACCGCAGACGCACCCAGCTTGCGAGCTATCACTGCTTCGTCAGCTATTTTGTTGGTGGTCACAGAACCATCAGCCAACTCACTAGAAGGCACGTTACCGAGCTTGTCGGCGGGTATCTGGGCTGTTGAGCCCTGCTGTGCCCACTGGGCGGGCGTTTCTGCTTCTATAGCGTTCACCTCACCCTGCAACTCTAAGGTCGCTGCTCGGAGTTTATTGTAATCGGCGCTTTTAGCCGTTTCACCAGAAAACCGCTAGCTCTCCTACATCTGCGTTAGCCATAAAATAATCCTAGTCCCATCTGCTTGATCCCCAAGCGGTAGTGTTATCGTCCCAAACTAGTGTATCACCAGTCAAAGCTGAGACGCTATGCACCCAAACCAAGATAGTGTGCTTAGAAAGCTGGGTGCTATTATAGTTAAGGTTCCTGCGAAGCACAGTACCGAAAAAACGCCGTTTCATCAACTCAACGTTAATATTAGTGCCTACCTGCACGTTGCGTAACACACTAGAGCGCACACCATTACGCAACACCGCAGACACCTCAATTTCTAACAGTTGAGGTGGTGGAGTTCGCAACAAATGGCGTATTGGCTCAAACGTGCCAACAACCTGCGGTAGTAAAATAAAGTAGCCGTTAGAAATGTCGTACGGTCGCCTACGCCAAGCAACATCAGCTAACGATATTTCATCTGAGGCTTGCTCAATGTTGGTGCCTTGCGCTAAATCATTGAGGGCTGTGGCTTCAATGTATTGAGCCCACGACACTGTAGTCACCCGCATATCTTCACGCACTGTGAGGCGGTCTGTGCGGTCAACGATATCAAAATCTTTAACTGTCAACGTGGCTGAAATAGGTAGGGTGGGTAGGAACTCGCGCCTAACGATACTCCACTCACCGAAAGAGTTTTCAAACACCACACCAAAGCAGCGAGCCGTTAAATGTTGGATAATACGCCGTATCTGCCCCCTAGCGCCCTCAGCGAAATGTTTGCTTTCAGCGTAACCCGCAGGCAACGTGCCCGTATTCAAAACAAGGTTAGGCAGCGTTAGTTCACGCCAAAGCGGCTGCGTTTCTGCCATAAAC
The DNA here is from genome assembly GCA_965204595.1 of Candidatus Aldehydirespiratoraceae bacterium. Lineage (GTDB taxonomy): Bacteria > Actinomycetota > Acidimicrobiia > Acidimicrobiales > Aldehydirespiratoraceae > VXYK01. Next base: position 5,784 of record CBDBEW010000003.1, read on the forward strand.
AAATCGGGGTTCACAACGCCCGGTATCTTTGTGGAAGCAGTACGGAAGATGATGCGTGCCCTGTTGGTGGCATCAAAAGTGTTTGTGGTCGCCACCGTTAGTATATAGCGTCCGCCACCAAACAAACCGTCTATCCGTTGGGTCACTGCCGTTTCACCTTCGCTCAACGCTATTTCCAGTTCACGGTAAACACCTCGCCCTGCTATCCTCACATAAAACCTGCTGTATAGCGTTGCGTTGGCAGAGGTGATAGTTAAATCCGTGTGGTTAACGCCAGTGTCGGCTATGCTTATCGTCCCGAACGTGGCTGCTGGTGTGGTGCCCTCAATAGGCGGCGTAGGCGGCGAATAAACCCAATAAAACGAAGCTATTTGAGTGCCGACAGCAAACTGATAACCGCCACCCCTATCAGAGATAGTAGCAGACCAAACATCGTCACTATACGTTGCGGTGGCGCGATGCCACACATCGGCAGCCTCAGAAGTTTGCCTATAGAAAATGTTGGGTCTACCGCGTTGAGGGCGGTTGCTAACAGTATCAACATTGTCAAGGGTGGATAGCAACGACACCTTCACACGATTATTGCCAGCCGAGGACAGTTCCTCAATGAGCGGTGTGGACAAAGTGTAAGCCATAGCTACAGTGTAAACCTTTCACACACACTCGCGCTCCTATAGGCAGGGCTGGTCTCTGTGCCGCCACGCAAAGAAGCCAACACATCAACAGAGCGATTGTTGCTCCCGAAACCGCTGTTAGATAGCGTTAAGGTGCTCCGAGACACATCATCGGTTATTAATACCTGTCCACGACCTGTGCGGTTCCTGCCAGTGGTGGTTGAAAACACGGCAACCACAGACACGAACGTTCTATCCCTAACACCTCTAGTGCTAAACGTCACGGTACGCCCAGAAACCCCATGTATAAACAACTCAGGTGCTTCACCAACATCGCTTGCTGGCAGTGTTATAAACTCAGCAGCCACCACAAGCGCAGCATCAGAAGATGTAGCTGCTCAACACGGTAACGGGTTCCTGCGGTTAAATCATTCAACTGTATCGTGTTAGAAGTTTGCGTGTGTGTGGGCACCTCACCAGAAGCCTGCTCAGGTAGCCGCCTCACACGATAAACGAACGGGCGGTTGGAGATAGTGTTAAAAAATTGTGTGTCTTGGGTGCAGGCAGTGCGTGACACAGTTCCAGCTTCTTCATCCAACGAGAAAGTGTTGATGTCGTTGGATGAAGTGAAGGTGGTTGTGGTGGTGTGCTCAGGCTCAAACCCGTACAACGCATAGTTGGAGATGCTGGTAGTTTCGGTCACGCACCGCCACACAGTGAAACTGCTAGTGGACGAGACGGTGCCGCCGTTGCGTTCCAGCGTTAACCTCGCGGAGCGACCACCCACATTATCAATCCGCAGGAACTTGGCTTGATGCCCGCTTATCGCCTGCTCAGGTGCATAAACGACAGCATCAAGGCGCGCATCGCCTGCGGTGGCTGTGAATGTACGGTAGGCGGGCGGTACTACAGGGCGTGAAGGGTTAAACAACACTTTCGTTTGGGCGCGAAAGCAGCCGTCAACATCCACAGTAACAGGCACAGTAGTCGCACCAACATCGGTAGGCGAAATGTAGGACAGGCTAACTGGCGTGTCACCCAAGTTGGGGCTGCCGCCGCCATCGTTGCGTAAACAACCCACCACATTCACTGTGTTCAAATCGGTGGACGAAAACGACAGTTCAGAAACCACAATGTTGGGTGGCTCAACGGGGGCTGGTGCCTCCTCACTTAAGGGCAGTTCAGTGACCCGCAACGCCACACTGTCGGTTTGGAATGTTCTCACAAAAGCACCCGAAAAGTCTTGTTCCACCGCAGCCTGACCAGTGTACAAAACGCCGGGCAGAAAGCCTTGAATAATAAACGTGTGTGTACTCTCTGTGACGGTAACGAAATCTGTTTGAACCCATGACAAGCCGGGGGCACGAAACCTGAACCCCACCACAGTGTTGTCGTCACGCTCGGAAAACGACACTGTAACGACAATAGTGTTGTTGGCACCAAACTCATAGGTGATGCCGTCAATAACGCCGCTAGCGTTGCCTGTAGCAGCCACAGGTGCGGGTGGGTCATCACCTTGTGGTTCATAAGTAGAATTGAAAATGGGGTACGGTCTCGGCTGCTCTAAAGTAAACGCCTCAACACCATACAACCTGAACCTCGCCTCAACATCAACGGTGCGTTCCTGCACGGTAACCCAACCAGTAGCCCACAAACTGTAGTCGGGCGGGTCAGTGTCAGTAATGTAAATAAAACAGCGATGCGGGTTTTCGTAACGCATCGGCAGTCACAACCAAATCGTTAGAATCAATAGCGGGGTCATAGGTGCCCTCGGGGTCGTACACACGCGCAGACCCTCGCAGGGAAGAAGGAGATGTTAAAGCGGTGGGTTCAACGCCTTCAGTCCACACAAGCTCTAAACACTCAACAGCACCATCAGCCCCGATAGCCACCCCCTCATCAAGCCAGTCAACAGCAAGCAACGCTTTAGGGGCAACCATTACCCCGCCAACAATCCCGTGAACTCGCTAGACAACACCTCACGAGACACGCCACGCACATAGCCATCCAACGCGAGCCGAGCCGCCTCGGTACCGTCAACAGACAAATTAACCACAATGTTGCGTGGCTGGTCAACGACCCGCACAGGCAACGGAGAACGAGATAGTTCCACAGCAGTCGCCCGAGCATAATTTTCTGCGGTGCCAAACTGGTCAATGAGGCGGTCTAGCTTCTCCTCGGCTACCGCGTTCACGTGATTCAAGCGTTCCTCTAAAGTGTAACCAAACACGCGCCCGTCAACAGCATCGGCAGCGTGAGAGCGTCTAATGAAATCAAGCTGCCCTACAGTCTCAGCGTCTATCCGCTCAATACCAGCCTGCACCTGCTCGGCTGCTTGCCCTTGTAGTAAAGCACGCAAAAGCGGGTTAGCTATATTAGCACCAGCACGCCTGTTGGCTTGATTAACGGCACGCTCGGCAGCAGCCCGCTCAGCAGCAGCAGCAGCGACAGTAGCAGCCTCAAGTTCACGCAACGCTGAAGCGGCAGATTCCACCGCATCATAATCTCTTTGCACCGCCATCTCGTGGCGTTCTATGGTTTCAAGGTTGCGTTGATAGTTGGTGTTGGCTTGGTTCAGCAACAATTGCTGTTTCGCCTGTTGTTTTAGCGGCGTTAGCTAACTGTGTTTCAAAAAGCTAAAATGGCTTGAGCAGCGCCTACGGCGGCACTATCACCAGAAATCAAAGTAGACAACGACTGAGTGAAGGTTTGCTGCAACACATTAGCTTGAAGCTGCTCAAAAGCACGCAAGCTGCGGTCGGACAAATCCACAACACCGCCACCGCCACCGATAGTGGGTTGAATAGGTTCTGGGCGGTTCAAAGGTGTCTGGTTAAATGTTTGTCCGATGGCGTTGGGTACATAACCCAAACCCTCAATGTAAGTGTGGGTGGATGCTTGACTGGACGGGTTTATGAACGTGCGGTTAGCGACACCACGAAACCCTTCAGAGAAAGACGAAGGTGTGGCAGTGCCGTAAAACTGGTCGCCTACACGCAACCTAAAGTTGGGGTCAAACGCACCAAACCCAACGCCAGTAGCACCACCCGCAGTTAACCCAACCTGTGTGGGTATCGTACCAGCCCCCATAGCGGCACCCATGGCAAACGCGGCGATGTTGCCTATCTCACGGGCTGCTGTCCGCATCTGACCCGGCACACGCCCAAAAAACCCGATGAAAGCGTTCCAAGCGTTAGACGCTACAGCTATTTGACGGGTGTGTTCCTCAGCCCAATTAGAGGTGGCAAGGTTAACTTCACGGAACGTATCAGCCTGCGTGATACCCAACTCCTTTAAAGTGTTGTCTAACTCAAACAACGGTAGCTCAGAATCTCGCACAGCCTGATTAATGGCAAACAGCACAGACGGTAAATCAGCGTGACGCACACCATCAATAGAAACACCTATGCGTTCAAGGGCATCAATCACGCTTTCAGCGTCCTGCTGAATACCTTCACGAATGCTGAACGCAGCCTGTAAATTAGCGGCAGCGTCATCACCAAACGCACGCTCAAGGCGGAACCCTTGCGGATCACTAATATTAAAATAGTTGCTTAGCTTCTGCACCTCTCTAGCTGTGCTGGAAGCCTCAATACCAAGCTGAGCGACATAGTAGGTGGCTGTACCCAACTAACGAAGCGCGACCTATCAAGCGGGCGGTTTGACCGATATTACTGAAACTACGGGCAACGCGAGTGTTTACCGTAGTAAGGGTGTCGCCCTTCTTCTGAAACGAAGCAGATGTAACCCCAACCTCTTTAGAGTATTTACGGAACTCTAAAGAGGATTCTTTCACGCTTTCGGTGACTTCATCTATGCTGCGCTTCAAATATTCAATAGCGGGGCTAGGTGTGTAAAACTCCATCATCGCGTCAAGGGTTTGCTCGTTGAAATACTTTTGTAACCCTTTAGATGTTTCCGTAGCACGGTTTGTGGCTTCAGCTACAGCATGCATACCCTTCGCCATACGCGGCAAACCCCGCAACACACCATAACCCGTTGTTAGCAGAATACCAGCGTCCGTCACGGTTTTCACCCAATCAATCCAACTGAGGTTAGCTGCGTCTATCTGCCTAGAGTTCTCATCAAGGCTGGTCGTCAGCTTGTCGTTGCTGCGCGTTAAATCGTCAATAGAGCGAGACACCTCACGGGTTGTTTGAGCGGCACCGTCATCTTCAACAACGAAGTGTAAAACGATCTGGCCAGCCATTACTGCCCGCTTTCAAGTATCGTTCTAGTATCACCTTTCGTGGTGTCTTCAAAGTCGGCTGCGACTTGGCGTTCAATAGCGGCATCGGTAAAGTCGCGGTTCCATAGTTTAGCTTTCCAAATATGGAAATCAACTTTCTTAGCCCCTTCAGCGGCAGCTTCAGCTAGTTTAAGTTCACGCTCAGCTTGCTTATCGCATTGAGCTCGGCATTTCTCATAATAGTCGTCATCTTGCTTCAGCCACATGTAGTGGGTCGCGAGCGGCACGCCCGCTGCCCGCACAGCCGTATGGATGCTGTGGAAACGTTTGTAGCCTAAATATTTGATAACGTTAGCTTTGCGTTCCTCGGTAGACAGTTGAGGTGCCACTTTTTCTGGGTTTAGGTTTTCGGGCATATTTGCTGCACCTCCAAACTCACAGTAGCAAACCATAGTTTGACTGCTTTCTCGTTTCCGCCGCCCCGTATCAACTCGTAAGGGTTTTGGTCTTCCTCTCTATTGACGGAAGTGACCTGCACATACCCTAAATCATTAATTAAACCTATCATTAAATCGGCTGCTTCAGCCACCATCTCTTCAATCTCGGCTGAGGCTGCGTCCCCTATGAAAGCCACCACACTCACAGTGTCAAAGTATTGTTTCGTGCCTCGTAATGTTTTGGCTGCTAGTGTGGCGTAAACACCTATCGTGCTGCGTGGTGCGGCATCTGTGGGGTGCTTCATAGCTGTTAACAGTTCGTGGGCATCTAGGGCTTTTGTGACATCGTTACGCACGCTCATCAGGTATCTCCTCTTCTGTGTCGTCTGCTATGCTGTCGTCTGCTTCGTCTAGGGCTTCAAACACATCAGCCCACTCAAAGCTGTCGTTTATGCCAGCCTTTTGTAGGGTCATTTCTAGCCCTCGTCTGATGAGGGTTTGTAAGCGTAGTGTGCGGGCATACAGGGCTGTGTTGATGCGTTTCAGTGCTGTGCCGCTGGGGGCATTACCAAACATCCCTTCGCTAGAGAGCAGGTTAGGCATGCCGAGTGCGTGCATTAACTCTATACGCAGGTCGGCTATGACTTGCAGGGAAGAGTCAATCTGGGGGTCGTAGGTGACTGGCTCTAAGCCTTGCACTCTGCGGTCTAAATCTATGATGTCCACTTTAGCTGCTTTGGCAGCGTTATGTAGGCGGTTAGCGAGCGGGCTGGTGTTGCCAGACAAATCAATGTTGCCTGAGGTGTTGTCGTCTTCCACGATGCTTGATGCCTCGTTGGGGTCAACGATGGGGATAAACGGGGGGCTGCTGATGTTGCCGAGAGCGTAGCTGTTGGCTGTGTGCCTGCGGGATATTTCAAACACTAACGGTGCTATCACATCAAAGCAGGATTGCCCACGCTTGCCGACCACCGTTAGCGTGTTGGGCACCACTGCTTGGGCTTGCTCAACAGGGTCAGACACCAGCTTATCTACAGGTGCTTCACCACCCACATTAGCGGAATTGAAATACCTGACCTCATCAGTTAAGGTTTCGCCGTCCTGATGCAGGACATGGATAAAGAAAGCGTCCTCGTTGTGTAGGTCTGTAATAGCGTAATCCAGCTTGCCGTAAATGGGGGTCGCATACACCCATCCGTTGCCTGTAGGAAACCAATAACGAGCATCTAGGACGCTTAACTCGCCGTCACGAGGGTCTAACCAGATGATCGCAGCATTGTCGCGTATAAGAGCTCTAGAGGCCTCATAGACGGCATCGTTCATTTGCATTTCAAGCTCGTTATCTGCGTGTGTTATAGGAGAAGAGGTGAGCAGGTCAGAAACCCTATCAAGGACGCTAGCGAACAGGTTCACAGTCACCCTAAAATCGGGTTGCTGAGTGAGTGTGTGCCACTCGCCGTGTTCCATTTCCCACCTGCGTTCAGAGCGTTCAATAGCATAGCGGGCAGGCTCAGGCGGCCAGTAGCCAGTGCCGTAAATCTTGTCGTCAGGAACTTTAGCGTTCCACTCTACGGCTCGCAGGGGCACTGCATTGAAAAAAGTCATAGCTTACAGTATAGTCCTTTCGTAGCCAGAATGCACCTGCGCTTTAGCTGCGGGACGGCTATTAAGATTGTTGTTATGCCACGCGCACCAATACCGTAGCGCATCAGCGGCGTGGTCGTTGCCGTCCTTGAGGGGTTTATCTTCACCCCGCAGGGCTGCTTTGCTGCACCACACATAAGAGGCGATGCTTTGCAAAGTGGACTTGCATTTTGGGCTAATCTTAAGCTGCCCTGCCCAAAACATGCGGTTCACGGTTTCTATCCCCAGCCTGACGCTGCGAGGTGGTGCGGTCTGTCCTTGATATTGGGCACCTGAAAGCCTGTTGGTAATCAAACCCTCTCGGGCGTGAGCACGGCACTCCACGATAAACTCGTGAGCGGCGGGGTCAACTATCCAAATCTGGGGGGTGCCCCAAGCGTTAAACCGCTCAGCGATAGCCCTCACCATATCCGCGACCCGCATCTCATCGGCGACATTGCGGTCGTGCCGCCACTCGTCAATCACATGATGATGGGTGGCGTACGAAGCTATCAACAAAGCGTGGGTGACTGAGGCGGAACCCACATCAACAGCCACAGCCAACGAACGGGGTTCAACATCGGGCATAGCCTGCTCGGCTTTTGTTTTATCCAAGTTCCAGATAACGCCTTCAGCGTCCACCCACAACCCCAAAATCTTGCGGTCGTACTCGGTGCCCTTCGGGGTGCTGCGCTCTAGCTGAGCCCACTTCTCGGGGGTTATCACAGGGTTGTCTTTATGGGTGAAATGGAAATGGGCGATACCCCATCTCTTTTGCAGGGAGAATGTAGTTAGTGAGGAACCAGTGATTAGAGCCTTTAGGGTTAGTGTCCATCACTAGCTTACCGTGCTCTTCAAGGGCGAGGCGAAAGTTGAACTCTTTAATCAACTCCTCGGGCATCTCAGCAACCTCAGTAGCGTAAATCACTACAAGGTTCTTACCGATACCCAACAGGCGAGCTTGGGCTTTCTCGGTGTTGCCAATCAAACGTTCCACCCTGTTGGTGCCGCCAAGCGCAGAATCGACCGTAAAAAAGTCTTTGCGCTCAACAACATTAAACCCTGTTAGCTGCGACCATTCACGCACATTGGGCATAATGTTTTGCTTCCACGCAATATCAGACATCACCACCATCAAACCGTTATAACCAGTGAAATGATTAGTAAGATAGGTGAGAACACCAAAAAGCCCTGCCGTAGTTTTACCGCTACGCACAGGACCATCCGCTATCGCTATCTTCTCTTTCAATAAGTCAAGCCTATAAAGCTCGGTTTGTTTCTTAGATAACCGCACTATAACTGTTGCCCTTCCTGCACACCACTCAGAAACGCCAGCAACTCCAATGTTTCAGCCATCGGCTGTGAAAGCGCAACCGTGATAGGTATCTCAAAACGATGACATAAAATAAACACCTCAGCAAGCCCGCTATCGGGTGGCTCTACTCGCCATCCCCCAGCCCCTCGGTCTCTTCCGTAAGCTGACCAATCAGCGAGGGTGGTACTTTTGGGCGGGACAACTCCCGAGCCTCAAGGGCGATACCTAAAGCCATATCGCTGGGCAAATCCATGATGCCGACAGTTTTATTTTTCACTGTAATCTTCTCTATCAGGCTATCAAACACAGCCACAATAAAATCCTCAAGTGAGAGTGTCATCGTGGATACTGCGAGAAAACTCCAGCCACTCACCGAAAGTAACCGACTTGAGAGCTATTGTGTAGTCGCCGCTTTTCGCTTGATGCTTAGACATTTACTCGGTCGGTTCTGACAGCCAATCGCTAGTCACAGACCAGCTTAAAGACCCAGAAGCCGCCGCAGTAAGGGTAATGGATGGAGAAATACTGTATGTACGGACATCGCCGCCTAAGCCCGATGGGGGTGCGTAATTCAATGCAGCCAGCTTACCAGCCCCCGCAGCGAGCGCAGCCCGCACAGGACCGCAGTCGTCTACCGTGAAGCTCACAGTACCCTCGTTGTGCCCAGTGTCGCGATAAGACGCAGGACCCGGACCCGGTACCCTATCATTGCTTTTCGTTTCGGACACATCAAAAGAGGTTAAACCATACTCGTGAAGCTCAACGCTATGGGTGCCCCTCGTATAAGTCAGCCTCACTTTACTGCCAGCAGCCATTAAGTTCTCCCTTCAGGTGCAGTGTAAAAATCCCCCGCAAGCAGGAAACCAGTTACGGTAGCTTGACCACTCAACGAAGCAGCCACAGTGGCGTTAGGCCGTTGAGCGGATGCGAAAGACATGGGGAAGACGCCGCTTTCTTGGCCAGCCCGCAAATTGACGGTTTGACCAGCCACATTCACGGCTAAAGCCGAGGTGGGGACATTGCGGCCAGTGACCACCACAAAGCCTATGCTATTAGCCTCAATGCCAGCCCCGAGCTCAACACTAGTAGTGTCGCCGCTATTCAGAGAAAAGGGGACGACCACAGTGCCAACACCCCACTTTTGTTTCTCGTGAGGGCGAAACGTGGCGGTGGCGGTGATAGCGTCCTGTGTGGGCACAGTCTCGGGGATGCCATCCACAAAGGATTGACCACCCACCCCAGACCCCAACATTGTTTTGAGGCTCAGCCACAACAAACGCATAAGAACCAGCAGCCGCTTTACGCAACTGCTCCACAATCGCGCCATAGTAAACGCCGCTCAAAGCGATGTTACAATCGATGCTGTGGGGGGTTTTGTCCATATGCTTGCGACCGATGGGGTCGGTGCTAAAGCTCTCCACGCTTTGGTTGAGTGTCCACTCACGCACATCACCAGAGATGTCGGCAGCACTGTTAGCACTGCCAAACAAAACCCTTGTCGTGTGAGTACTTGCCATTACGCGCTCACAGTCTGAAGAGTAACCTCTTCAAGTAGGTGCGGGTTCACCATCACACGACCATAATCGCCAGTTTGACGCAACACATAGTTAGGTGCGTTCTGGTTAGTGGTCGGGTCAAACACTACGCTCACAGGCGGTTGAATGCCCATCGCGACAGCACGCCTAGTGCCAACATAGAACTTGAACTTACCACCAGTGCCACCAGCGTTCGCATCAGTCGGAACAATCAAAGCGTTGGAAGTGATAATATCAATACCGTACAGGCGGCCACGCCAGCCCTCAGTGCTGCGGATGCGGTTATCAAACAACTGGTCAGTCAAAACATCGTAAGACAGCTTTTGGTCTTCCAAGTCGTTGCCCAACACATAAAACAGTTCAGGCGGCATCACAGCAAACAACATGCCGGGCTCACCACCGATGGAGATGCCATCAATGTTTTTACGAGCAAACCGCAGAGAAGCTAGTTTTAGGGCTCTGCGCGGAAGTTCACCACCAGTGCCTTTAGTGTAGTCACTAGAGGGGTCAGTGGTCAACGCGTTAGCGGTACCAGAGCCAACCAGAGAACTTGTCAGCGGCAGCAAACGTTTGACCAGTCACAAAAGCAGAAATGTTGTCGTCAATGGACACAGCCACCTTCGCAGCGTGCTCTTGGCGTTTCTGCTCTAAGATAGCCCAAGGGGCTTGAGCCACATCCTCATACGGCACTTCAGAGTTGATCTGATACTTTTGATCCATCGTCAAGTTGATAACCTCAGCAGCTTGGCCTTTAGTGGCAGCCCAAGCACCACCACGGGTGCGGGATTCAACCACAGCGTCACGGCTAGGGTTTTGAATGACAGTCCGATACACGCCAGTTTGGGCGTAAGACATGTCAGTAAGACCTTCCCACACGCTAAGGCGGTAAAGGTCATTCGTTGTTGCCGCACTAAAAGACTCAAGAAGCTCCTGAGAGGCTTGTGCGGTACTCAATGGGGTTGCAGGCAATTTGCTATCCTACCTTCCTAGCTCACCTGAGCCAATAATTCCCGATGACGCTTCATCACATCAACAGGTTTAGCCTGCTTAGCTTCAGGCTTCGCAGCCGCCGTGCTTGTAGTAGGCTTTCTAACAACAGTTTTATTACTCGCAAGCTCGTCCTTAACGGCTTGAGAGATCAACGGGGCTAAAAACTCAGCCACTTGCTCGCTTGTAACCATGTTACTAGCTTCAACTTCAGGTTCCTCAACAGCCGCGCCACCTGAACCCTCAGGCTCAACAGGCACGACTGTAGCCGCCGCAGCACCAGTATCGTCATCGCCACCAGACACCTCAGAGCTTTGCTCAGGCGGTCTGCCAGTGAAGAAATCGAGAACTTGACCTGCGGTAATCGCCATTTAGGCACCACCACCCAACTCAACTTCGTTACCGTCCACATCAAAACGTTTCACGACCTTCTCAGTCACGATAGTTTCAGTGGACACAACATCATAGTAAGCCCCGTTAGGGTTATCCGCCGGTGCTACTAAGCGACTTACAACTGCCATCTTATTCCTTCCTAAAAAGAGAGAATTACAATACTGACAACCAGTGTAGCGGCCTTCCATCAGAAAAGCAACCCCCTCTACAAACCTACCGTTGGTCTCGTGCCCTGACGGTCACGGTTAGGGTCAATCACCGCCTGAACCTCTTGAGCGCGTAAAGTGCGCTGCACAAGGCTCGGGGCTTTAGCCCGCAAAAACGAGCGTAGAATACCACGATGCGGAGACTTGCGAGCGTACTCCACGAAAAAGGCATACCCAGTGTCGTTAATGATGTTCAACCATGTTGCCACGCACACCAAACCTGAAGCTATCGCGGCTGTTGCCGCCACGATACCAACGACCCGCAATCCTCACAGGCTTAACACGCACAGGCCAAGAATTAACTCCACGCTGAGGGTTGCGGCGAGCGTTGCGCTCAATGCTGCGAACCGTGATACGGCCCAACTCACGCAGAAATGTAGGCTGAAAATCAGTCCTAATCTTAGCGATAGTGTTGCGGGCATCGCCCGCTTCAACTCGTAAAGCCATAATTTCAGTGTAGCAGCAAAAAAATGAAACGCGAAACGCGAATCCCGAATCCCGAAAAATGAAACGCGTCACATAATAAATAAAGATAAAAATAAAAAAAAAATAAATACAATGCAGAGATCAGGGAAGGGAGAGAGTAAGGATTAAAGCTATATCTTTATCTTTCTCTGAAAAGATAAACCTTTAACGAACCCCGAACCCAGTATAATCACCACATTGCAAACTTTGACAACCTCTCGGCAAAAAAAAAAATATTTTTCCCTGCTGGGTTGTCTCTTTTCCCTGAAAGCCGCTACGGTAAATGTTTAAGCAAGTGAGGGCTGAAGGATCTTTTCTCTGGTTCTACCTTCAGCCCTCACCAAGGCAACAGAACAGAGATGCAGAAACGGAGATTAGAAATGTCTAGACCTAAAAGTAAAATCACTGATTGCCCTAAACCGCACTACACTAGAGGGGTTTGTAAAGCCTGCTATAATGCCTGCTATCATAGATGGTGGCGAAACAATACTGAAGCTGGCAGACTTTACCAAGTTCGTGACAACGCCCGTAAGCGTAAACGCATTCACAAAAGTATCCTTCGAAAGTTGCAAGGAGATGGAGTGAGGGAAGCTCAGCTTGAAGCTCAGAGTGGTCAATGCTGGGTTTCAGGCAAAACCCTTGACTTAAGCATCCCTAAGGGGCAAGTCGGGCATGTTGAGTGGTCACATGTTGTGTCGGTGTCTCGCTGGCTTGACGGCGAATACCGTGATGTCTTTCCAGACAAGGCTTCTATGGCTGTGGCTGGGCGTGCTGCGTTCCTTGTTCATGCGGAACACAACACAGCTAAACGGCACGAACCGCACCCTCACTATTACAGGCTACTTGCAGAAATGGGGTTGTGTGAGCTTTCCATCTAATCCGCTTGTGATGAAAAAGGGTGACCCGCTGGTGTGGTTTGTGGAGCCGTCTGGCCTAACAGCAGGCATAGTGGTAGATGTAGGTTTGCATCGTGAGGGTGGCATTATGGAAGTGTCCCTTGTGGCTACTTGCCTCTTCCCTGAAGACGAGCAATGGCTCGACCTTGATAAGCTGCGATTGGCTTACTACAATGTTGTTTACCCTAACCAGCAGATAACGGTTTTGCAGTCCGAGGGCTCTCTCTTCTCTGAATTACTTATACAGTCTCAGTTTTCGTATGCGTCCGCTTCGTTTTGGCAGATGCGTAAGAAAAATGTACTGCCTTTATCTCGCTTAGAGCCCGCGTTGAAAAGTTTTCATAAAAAAGTGAAAAAGCAGGTTGTCAAAGAAGATTAAAGCCACTACCATTAACGACACCTCCAACTAGCACTGTGGGGGGCTGGCACTTGAAAAGCCAGTCCTCGCAGTGTGTGAGGGGGGTAGCAAAAGAACAGTAACACAACTTTGGAGGAGTTGATTATGGAAAGTAAAAGCAAAGCAAGTTTAGGGCTTGAGGGTATCGCCAGTTTCGGGTTCACCGTTAAGGGCGTGCGTATCTGGTTGACTTACGAAAAGAACATGTTGAGAGTTGCTGTGTCTAACAGCACTGATGAGGAGGTTGAGTGATGGAAGCCGCAGATAGGGTCACTGTCTATTGCAATAACAGCCGTGCTGTGAGGCCTGACTTTGCCGATATTTGCGTTTGGCACGACCTGCAAGATGGCTGGGGTATAAAGTACTCGGAGACTGAGGTGTTTACTGAGGTGCCCGCCACACCTGAGAATATTAAGGATGCTTTCGCCAATAAGGTGGTTGTCATATTGGATGGCACGGTGTGTTTGTCGCAAAAGGTGCATTGTGTTCATAAGGGTCATGCGTTGAAGGTGTATTCTAAGTGGCGAGTGCCCGTAGCTGCAAGGGAAAGGGAATAAGCAATGGAAAAAATTGTGGATGCCCTACTGATTGCGGCAGCGGCCTTCTTTGGCGTGGCGACCATTCTTTTGATTATGTTGGGGGCTTTCGGGCAATGAAGACACTAAGAATATCTGCCCTAGCCATTGCTATAGTTTTGGCTGGTTGCCATAACACTGATGGGTTGAGGGCCACCCCTGAGCAGGTAGCCGAGTTTTGTGAGCATGCCGCACATGGGGCTGTTTTACCTGAGGCAACTGAGCGGCATTGTAGGGACTACTTTAAGGAAAAGTATGGGGTTAAGCTGCCTAGCGTGGTTACAGTAGACCTTGAGCCTTCCGAGTTTAAGCCCAGCGCAGTAATGTCGTAGGCTAGTGGTTTGCAGTGTGTAAGCTGCACTGCATGGCGTGGTGAAGCAGCTTCGGGCTTTACTGGTTTTCTCCCGCATAGCATAGCCACGCAAGGGAGGTTCCCCCGTTTGTGTCCTGCAGGGGGAACCTCCCCCTTTTCTTTTTAGACATAAAAATAGCCCCGCCTCTTCTGTGAGTGCGGGGCTATTGCGTTGTGTGATATTTATTTGAGGTGGGCGTGTGTTCTCATAGCCATCACCAACGCTTCAGCGCGGGTCGCTGGGGCATCTGCCCTAGAACCATCCATTATGCCCAATTCTACGCCTTTAAGATAAAAAGCGTCCTGCAACCACCATTTACTCTGAACGTTGCGTTTTGGGCTATCTACGGGCTTGTGACAGCCTTCTAGGCGTGTAGGGTAAAGTTCGTTTAGCAGGTTTATAACATTATCCCCGGGGCAGCTTTTCAAATCGCCGTAGGTTTTATCGTATTTCACTTCACGATGCCCCCGAACCTGTAGGTTGGGTTTCAACTGTAGAAAATAATCCGTTACAGCCAGTATCGCTGCTTTAGCGTTGCGTGATATTTCGTTGTCGGTACCTGAAAGGAAAACACAGCTGATCCAATGCGGGTTGTGGAATATGGTTTGGTTGGTACCACTGCGGCTTTTACCCTCTGCGAACCCCCGTTTACCGATACCTTGAGCTTCCCAAATCTCCCCGTACGGATCAACAGCCATCGCATATGCTATATCACTCCACCCTTTGCTGCGATGGTTGCGGGTAATGGCTTTCAAACGGGTTTTGCCTGAGTGATCTTTTAAACGCCCAGCAGCGATAATATGCCAGCAAACCCCGATAATCGTATCGGCGTTGATGTTTGCGGTTGGTTTCTTTGCTTTAGGTTTACCCCACCCTTTAGCGGGGTGATACACGAAAGCGGGTTTAGCGGGTAAAGGCATTATTCCCCCTCCTCGTTTTGTTGTTGAAGAAGGAACATTTTGCGTTCCAGTTTTGTTATCCGTTTAGACAGCCAGCGTAACCGTTCTTCAAGCGTAAACTGTTCTTCAGGCGTATCCATTATTCTCCTTCATCATCGCTTTGGCAAACAAACCCGTCTACCACTTCGTCGCCTTTCAAAGTTACGCTTTGGCGTTTCTGTTTAGTGTGTATAGCCCCACCTTTCACTGATGCAGCGAAAGTAGCTATAGCCCCCAGTAGTACAGCAACCTCGGTGACTGTAAGATTCAAGCCGAAACGGTCGTTTAGTTGTGTTACTATCACGCCTGCTACAGTAACCTGCCAGCCTGTGTGAGCGATGTTTTTAGTGTTTTGCATAACTATTTCTGCCCTTCTTCTAGCCTTGTTTCTACCCGTACAAGGCGTTTATCTATCTCGGTTAATCTATCATACACACTCGTACCGCCATTGGGTCGTAGTTCACGGCGGATTATACGCCAGTTTGAGAAAGTGAAGAAAGCTAAAGGTAATACGCCCACCCCGCCTAAAGCTTGAAGATAATCGATTATCTGTTCCATTAGAACACCATCCTTTCAGCTATCCGTAGACCTTCTTCATCGCGAATCATAGCGGTAGGTATCGGGTTTCCAGCTTTAGCTTCCACTTCGTCAACGATGTCAAATTGTAAGTCCATAGCGTATAGTGTAGCAGATGTTACGCCCAAGTCAAACGAGTGGCTAGCCCCCATCGGCTAGTGGTATAGTATAGAGTGTTGCCCCTAATCGCTATAGTTACAATTCCGGGAGCCCAGTTTATCAGGTATTGTCCTACGGTTGTGGGGGTAAACCTGCCAGCCCTAGTATTGTATCCCGTAGGAACAACTGTAGTTGTTGCATACAGTCTCAGGAAAGACAATGGGTGTGTATAAACGACTTGTCCACCACTGGGGGAAGCCCCATTATCAAGCACTAGGTGGGTTGCACCTGACGGAATAGTGAGCGTGTGTATAGTGCCCTGAGAATCCAAGCCTGCATTGATTGGGTACGCTACGGTGGACGCAGTGAAGGTACTGCCACCAGTGCCAGCCTCACCCTTATCACCCTTATCACCCTTATCACCCTTATCACCCTTATCACCTTTTTCGCCTGCCGGCCCTACACCGGGTCCGATGAAATAGTAGCGCAAATCACGGTTGCGGGAAGCGTAGTACACAACATTATCGCGCACGCCCATCATCACGAAACTACTGGATGTACCACCAGCGTTAAACTCGGTGGGTCGCCCCACGATAGGCTGATTACCGGCATCAACAAACCTGCGGTCAGCGACCCGCGCGGGAACCTCAGAGAGCGTAGCTATCGCTTTAAGCCAAGAAATATCTACTGTAAGAGGCTCATTAAACGCACTGAGGCGAGGGTGGTCTACCACAATAGACGTTGCCGCCTCTGGTATAGTCTCGGCAGCGAAAGTGCCGTTATCGCCACTATCTAACGCTGCGGGCGTTGCCATCAGCTGCGGGGCTATCGTTGCACCCGGCTCACCATCATCGCCTTTAGCCCCATCAGCACCCTTATCTCCTTTAGCCCCTTGCGCGCCTTGAGGCCCTAAAGCACCGCCACCAGTGATAGTGACAACCACATTGTCTGTGGTGGCTGACGCGTACACAGTACCGTCATAGTAGGCTAGGTTAACAGTGTTTGTGGTTCCCGGCAAAGTAAACTGAAGGTAACCCGTTATTTCGTCAGTGAACCTCGTAGGTGGTGGGGTAAACCCCCTCCACCACCTATGGCCCGAAAACGAAGCGGTAAGGACGCCCTCTCCCGGTCCTTCAGAGAGGGTAGCTACTCCTATCAGCCACTCAAGCGACATTGTGATAGGGGTATCCCCACCTTTAGACACAGTGAGTAGGTTGCCACCCGACCCTATGCGCACTTGCCCCACAACAGCACCTCTCAGGGTAATGCTACCTACACTGAACAATTGGTTGGCATCGGACGCTTGAATACGGAGTGGCGTAAACGAGCTAGCAGAGCCTGTGCCAGCGTCCGCTTCCCAACCCAACACTTCACCATCAAACTTAGGTATCTTGTTGTCGCGGTCACCCTCGGCAGGTAGCGGGGGCAGCAGTCTAGCTGTATTAGCGACACTGCCGGGGTCACCTTTATCGCCTTTATCTCCTTTGGCACCATCTAACCCGTCTAAACCATCGCGACCATCTCGCCCATCGGCACCAGCGTCTCCTTTATCACCCTTAGGGCCTCTCGGACCTGCTGGCCCTGCCGACCCTTGCACGCCTTGCTCGCCCCTATCACCCTTGTCTCCTTTGTCTCCTTTATCGCCTTTTTCGCCTGCTGGACCTTGATCTCCTCGGTCGCCTTTATCGCCTTTTTCACCTTGTGGTCCGACTGGACCTGCTGGCCCTCGCCCACCACCACTTGTGCCTCCACCACCGCCTGTCCTGTAATTCACCACTGGCAGATCAACACTCCACGAGCCTACCGCAGCCCCACCAGTAGCCCTAATTTCAACACCCAAAGGGATCGTGCTACCTGCCTTCAGCAACCCATTTTGAATCAGGTTTGTGGCCGCTTGTGACGATATTTCAAACTGAAAGAACCTTTGTGTAGCGGTGGGGTTCCAGCCAGTGTTAATTACTTGCTGGCCGCTCAAGTCTGCTACGATACGAACGCCTGTCGGATACGCACCCACATTAGTTTGCATGTCCAGATAGTAAACCCCTTCACTAGTACGCAAAGCACCCACACCTTCACCGTAAAGATGGAAGATCGCTTGGTTCTTCAGCGTTGTGTCGTCAAAGGTGGTGCCAGAACGCTCAGTATTGAGCTTGGTTCTAACCGCAGCAGCCAACTTATCTTCAGACACAGCACCCGCGCCTATCGTGCGGTTAACAACAGCATTATCAACAAGCTCAGACGACCCGACAGAGCCATCTTGCATCTCCCCGCGAGAGATACTATCAGCAGCGATCTTGCGGTTCGTGACCGCATTGTTCTCAATCTTACTTTCAGTGACAGCAGCGTCAGCTAGCTTACCGCTAGTTACCGCAGACGCACCCAGCTTGCGAGCTATCACTGCTTCGTCAGCTATTTTGTTGGTGGTCACAGAACCATCAGCCAACTCACTAGAAGGCACGTTACCGAGCTTGTCGGCGGGTATCTGGGCTGTTGAGCCCTGCTGTGCCCACTGGGCGGGCGTTTCTGCTTCTATAGCGTTCACCTCACCCTGCAACTCTAAGGTCGCTGCTCGGAGTTTATTGTAATCGGCGCTTTTAGCCGTTTCACCAGAAAACCGCTAGCTCTCCTACATCTGCGTTAGCCATAAAATAATCCTAGTCCCATCTGCTTGATCCCCAAGCGGTAGTGTTATCGTCCCAAACTAGTGTATCACCAGTCAAAGCTGAGACGCTATGCACCCAAACCAAGATAGTGTGCTTAGAAAGCTGGGTGCTATTATAGTTAAGGTTCCTGCGAAGCACAGTACCGAAAAAACGCCGTTTCATCAACTCAACGTTAATATTAGTGCCTACCTGCACGTTGCGTAACACACTAGAGCGCACACCATTACGCAACACCGCAGACACCTCAATTTCTAACAGTTGAGGTGGTGGAGTTCGCAACAAATGGCGTATTGGCTCAAACGTGCCAACAACCTGCGGTAGTAAAATAAAGTAGCCGTTAGAAATGTCGTACGGTCGCCTACGCCAAGCAACATCAGCTAACGATATTTCATCTGAGGCTTGCTCAATGTTGGTGCCTTGCGCTAAATCATTGAGGGCTGTGGCTTCAATGTATTGAGCCCACGACACTGTAGTCACCCGCATATCTTCACGCACTGTGAGGGCGGTCTGTGCGGTCAACGATATCAAAATCTTTAACTGTCAACGTGGCTGAAATAGGTAGGGTGGGTAGGAACTCGCGCCTAACGATACTCCACTCACCGAAAGAGTTTTCAAACACCACACCAAAGCAGCGAGCCGTTAAATGTTGGATAATACGCCGTATCTGCCCCCTAGCGCCCTCAGCGAAATGTTTGCTTTCAGCGTAACCCGCAGGCAACGTGCCCGTATTCAAAACAAGGTTAGGCAGCGTTAGTTCACGCCAAAGCGGCTGCGTTTCTGCCATAAACAAATCGGGGTTCACAACGCCCGGTATCTTTGTGGAAGCAGTACGGAAGATGATGCGTGCCCTGTTGGTGGCATCAAAAGTGTTTGTGGTCGCCACCGTTAGTATATAGCGTCCGCCACCAAACAAACCGTCTATCCGTTGGGTCACTGCCGTTTCACCTTCGCTCAACGCTATTTCCAGTTCACGGTAAACACCTCGCCCTGCTATCCTCACATAAAACCTGCTGTATAGCGTTGCGTTGGCAGAGGTGATAGTTAAATCCGTGTGGTTAACGCCAGTGTCGGCTATGCTTATCGTCCCGAACGTGGCTGCTGGTGTGGTGCCCTCAATAGGCGGCGTAGGCGGCGAATAAACCCAATAAAACGAAGCTATTTGAGTGCCGACAGCAAACTGATAACCGCCACCCCTATCAGAGATAGTAGCAGACCAAACATCGTCACTATACGTTGCGGTGGCGCGATGCCACACATCGGCAGCCTCAGAAGTTTGCCTATAGAAAATGTTGGGTCTACCGCGTTGAGGGCGGTTGCTAACAGTATCAACATTGTCAAGGGTGGATAGCAACGACACCTTCACACGATTATTGCCAGCCGAGGACAGTTCCTCAATGAGCGGTGTGGACAAAGTGTAAGCCATAGCTACAGTGTAAACCTTTCACACACACTCGCGCTCCTATAGGCAGGGCTGGTCTCTGTGCCGCCACGCAAAGAAGCCAACACATCAACAGAGCGATTGTTGCTCCCGAAACCGCTGTTAGATAGCGTTAAGGTGCTCCGAGACACATCATCGGTTATTAATACCTGTCCACGACCTGTGCGGTTCCTGCCAGTGGTGGTTGAAAACACGGCAACCACAGACACGAACGTTCTATCCCTAACACCTCTAGTGCTAAACGTCACGGTACGCCCAGAAACCCCATGTATAAACAACTCAGGTGCTTCACCAACATCGCTTGCTGGCAGTGTTATAAACTCAGCAGCCACCACAAGCGCAGCATCAGAAGATGTAGCTGCCTCAACACGGTAACGGGTTCCTGCGGTTAAATCATTCAACTGTATCGTGTTAGAAGTTTGCGTGTGTGTGGGCACCTCACCAGAAGCCTGCTCAGGTAGCCGCCTCACACGATAAACGAACGGGCGGTTGGAGATAGTGTTAAAAAATTGTGTGTCTTGGGTGCAGGCAGTGCGTGACACAGTTCCAGCTTCTTCATCCAACGAGAAAGTGTTGATGTCGTTGGATGAAGTGAAGGTGGTTGTGGTGGTGTGCTCAGGCTCAAACCCGTACAACGCATAGTTGGAGATGCTGGTAGTTTCGGTCACGCACCGCCACACAGTGAAACTGCTAGTGGACGAGACGGTGCCGCCGTTGCGTTCCAGCGTTAACCTCGCGGAGCGACCACCCACATTATCAATCCGCAGGAACTTGGCTTGATGCCCGCTTATCGCCTGCTCAGGTGCATAAACGACAGCATCAAGGCGCGCATCGCCTGCGGTGGCTGTGAATGTACGGTAGGCGGGCGGTACTACAGGGCGTGAAGGGTTAAACAACACTTTCGTTTGGGCGCGAAAGCAGCCGTCAACATCCACAGTAACAGGCACAGTAGTCGCACCAACATCGGTAGGCGAAATGTAGGACAGGCTAACTGGCGTGTCACCCAAGTTGGGGCTGCCGCCGCCATCGTTGCGTAAACAACCCACCACATTCACTGTGTTCAAATCGGTGGACGAAAACGACAGTTCAGAAACCACAATGTTGGGTGGCTCAACGGGGGCTGGTGCCTCCTCACTTAAGGGCAGTTCAGTGACCCGCAACGCCACACTGTCGGTTTGGAATGTTCTCACAAAAGCACCCGAAAAGTCTTGTTCCACCGCAGCCTGACCAGTGTACAAAACGCCGGGCAGAAAGCCTTGAATAATAAACGTGTGTGTACTCTCTGTGACGGTAACGAAATCTGTTTGAACCCATGACAAGCCGGGGGCACGAAACCTGAACCCCACCACAGTGTTGTCGTCACGCTCGGAAAACGACACTGTAACGACAATAGTGTTGTTGGCACCAAACTCATAGGTGATGCCGTCAATAACGCCGCTAGCGTTGCCTGTAGCAGCCACAGGTGCGGGTGGGTCATCACCTTGTGGTTCATAAGTAGAATTGAAAATGGGGTACGGTCTCGGCTGCTCTAAAGTAAACGCCTCAACACCATACAACCTGAACCTCGCCTCAACATCAACGGTGCGTTCCTGCACGGTAACCCAACCAGTAGCCCACAAACTGTAGTCGGGCGGGTCAGTGTCAGTAATGTAAATAAAACAGCGATGCGGGTTTCGTAACGCATCGGCAGTCACAACCAAATCGTTAGAATCAATAGCGGGGTCATAGGTGCCCTCGGGGTCGTACACACGCGCAGACCCTCGCAGGGAAGAAGGAGATGTTAAAGCGGTGGGTTCAACGCCTTCAGTCCACACAAGCTCTAAACACTCAACAGCACCATCAGCCCCGATAGCCACCCCCTCATCAAGCCAGTCAACAGCAAGCAACGCTTTAGGGGCAACCATTACCCCGCCAACAATCCCGTGAACTCGCTAGACAACACCTCACGAGACACGCCACGCACATAGCCATCCAACGCGAGCCGAGCCGCCTCGGTACCGTCAACAGACAAATTAACCACAATGTTGCGTGGCTGGTCAACGACCCGCACAGGCAACGGAGAACGAGATAGTTCCACAGCAGTCGCCCGAGCATAATTTTCTGCGGTGCCAAACTGGTCAATGAGGCGGTCTAGCTTCTCCTCGGCTACCGCGTTCACGTGATTCAAGCGTTCCTCTAAAGTGTAACCAAACACGCGCCCGTCAACAGCATCGGCAGCGTGAGAGCGTCTAATGAAATCAAGCTGCCCTACAGTCTCAGCGTCTATCCGCTCAATACCAGCCTGCACCTGCTCGGCTGCTTGCCCTTGTAGTAAAGCACGCAAAAGCGGGTTAGCTATATTAGCACCAGCACGCCTGTTGGCTTGATTAACGGCACGCTCGGCAGCAGCCCGCTCAGCAGCAGCAGCAGCGACAGTAGCAGCCTCAAGTTCACGCAACGCTGAAGCGGCAGATTCCACCGCATCATAATCTCTTTGCACCGCCATCTCGTGGCGTTCTATGGTTTCAAGGTTGCGTTGATAGTTGGTGTTGGCTTGGTTCAGCAACAATGCTGTTTCGCCTGTTGTTTTAGCGGCGTTAGCTAACTGTGTTTCAAAAGCTAAAATGGCTTGAGCAGCGCCTACGGCGGCACTATCACCAGAAATCAAAGTAGACAACGACTGAGTGAAGGTTTGCTGCAACACATTAGCTTGAAGCTGCTCAAAAGCACGCAAGCTGCGGTCGGACAAATCCACAACACCGCCACCGCCACCGATAGTGGGTTGAATAGGTTCTGGGCGGTTCAAAGGTGTCTGGTTAAATGTTTGTCCGATGGCGTTGGGTACATAACCCAAACCCTCAATGTAAGTGTGGGTGGATGCTTGACTGGACGGGTTTATGAACGTGCGGTTAGCGACACCACGAAACCCTTCAGAGAAAGACGAAGGTGTGGCAGTGCCGTAAAACTGGTCGCCTACACGCAACCTAAAGTTGGGGTCAAACGCACCAAACCCAACGCCAGTAGCACCACCCGCAGTTAACCCAACCTGTGTGGGTATCGTACCAGCCCCCATAGCGGCACCCATGGCAAACGCGGCGATGTTGCCTATCTCACGGGCTGCTGTCCGCATCTGACCCGGCACACGCCCAAAAAACCCGATGAAAGCGTTCCAAGCGTTAGACGCTACAGCTATTTGACGGGTGTGTTCCTCAGCCCAATTAGAGGTGGCAAGGTTAACTTCACGGAACGTATCAGCCTGCGTGATACCCAACTCCTTTAAAGTGTTGTCTAACTCAAACAACGGTAGCTCAGAATCTCGCACAGCCTGATTAATGGCAAACAGCACAGACGGTAAATCAGCGTGACGCACACCATCAATAGAAACACCTATGCGTTCAAGGGCATCAATCACGCTTTCAGCGTCCTGCTGAATACCTTCACGAATGCTGAACGCAGCCTGTAAATTAGCGGCAGCGTCATCACCAAACGCACGCTCAAGGCGGAACCCTTGCGGATCACTAATATTAAAATAGTTGCTTAGCTTCTGCACCTCTCTAGCTGTGCTGGAAGCCTCAATACCAAGCTGAGCGACATAGTAGGTGGCTGTACCAACTAACGAAGCGCGACCTATCAAGCGGGCGGTTTGACCGATATTACTGAAACTACGGGCAACGCGAGTGTTTACCGTAGTAAGGGTGTCGCCCATCTTCTGAAACGAAGCAGATGTAACCCCAACCTCTTTAGAGTATTTACGGAACTCTAAAGAGGATTCTTTCACGCTTTCGGTGACTTCATCTATGCTGCGCTTCAAATATTCAATAGCGGGGCTAGGTGTGTAAAACTCCATCATCGCGTCAAGGGTTTGCTCGTTGAAATACTTTTGTAACCCTTTAGATGTTTCCGTAGCACGGTTTGTGGCTTCAGCTACAGCATGCATACCCTTCGCCATACGCGGCAAACCCCGCAACACACCATAACCCGTTGTTAGCAGAATACCAGCGTCCGTCACGGTTTTCACCCAATCAATCCAACTGAGGTTAGCTGCGTCTATCTGCCTAGAGTTCTCATCAAGGCTGGTCGTCAGCTTGTCGTTGCTGCGCGTTAAATCGTCAATAGAGCGAGACACCTCACGGGTTGTTTGAGCGGCACCGTCATCTTCAACAACGAAGTGTAAAACGATCTGGCCAGCCATTACTGCCCGCTTTCAAGTATCGTTCTAGTATCACCTTTCGTGGTGTCTTCAAAGTCGGCTGCGACTTGGCGTTCAATAGCGGCATCGGTAAAGTCGCGGTTCCATAGTTTAGCTTTCCAAATATGGAAATCAACTTTCTTAGCCCCTTCAGCGGCAGCTTCAGCTAGTTTAAGTTCACGCTCAGCTTGCTTATCGCATTGAGCTCGGCATTTCTCATAATAGTCGTCATCTTGCTTCAGCCACATGTAGTGGGTCGCGAGCGGCACGCCCGCTGCCCGCACAGCCGTATGGATGCTGTGGAAACGTTTGTAGCCTAAATATTTGATAACGTTAGCTTTGCGTTCCTCGGTAGACAGTTGAGGTGCCACTTTTTCTGGGTTTAGGTTTTCGGGCATATTTGCTGCACCTCCAAACTCACAGTAGCAAACCATAGTTTGACTGCTTTCTCGTTTCCGCCGCCCGTATCAACTCGTAAGGGTTTTGGTCTTCCTCTCTATTGACGGAAGTGACCTGCACATACCCTAAATCATTAATTAAACCTATCATTAAATCGGCTGCTTCAGCCACCATCTCTTCAATCTCGGCTGAGGCTGCGTCCCCTATGAAAGCCACCACACTCACAGTGTCAAAGTATTGTTTCGTGCCTCGTAATGTTTTGGCTGCTAGTGTGGCGTAAACACCTATCGTGCTGCGTGGTGCGGCATCTGTGGGGTGCTTCATAGCTGTTAACAGTTCGTGGGCATCTAGGGCTTTTGTGACATCGTTACGCACGCTCATCAGGTATCTCCTCTTCTGTGTCGTCTGCTATGCTGTCGTCTGCTTCGTCTAGGGCTTCAAACACATCAGCCCACTCAAAGCTGTCGTTTATGCCAGCCTTTTGTAGGGTCATTTCTAGCCCTCGTCTGATGAGGGTTTGTAAGCGTAGTGTGCGGGCATACAGGGCTGTGTTGATGCGTTTCAGTGCTGTGCCGCTGGGGGCATTACCAAACATCCCTTCGCTAGAGAGCAGGTTAGGCATGCCGAGTGCGTGCATTAACTCTATACGCAGGTCGGCTATGACTTGCAGGGAAGAGTCAATCTGGGGGTCGTAGGTGACTGGCTCTAAGCCTTGCACTCTGCGGTCTAAATCTATGATGTCCACTTTAGCTGCTTTGGCAGCGTTATGTAGGCGGTTAGCGAGCGGGCTGGTGTTGCCAGACAAATCAATGTTGCCTGAGGTGTTGTCGTCTTCCACGATGCTTGATGCCTCGTTGGGGTCAACGATGGGGATAAACGGGGGGCTGCTGATGTTGCCGAGAGCGTAGCTGTTGGCTGTGTGCCTGCGGGATATTTCAAACACTAACGGTGCTATCACATCAAAGCAGGATTGCCCACGCTTGCCGACCACCGTTAGCGTGTTGGGCACCACTGCTTGGGCTTGCTCAACAGGGTCAGACACCAGCTTATCTACAGGTGCTTCACCACCCACATTAGCGGAATTGAAATACCTGACCTCATCAGTTAAGGTTTCGCCGTCCTGATGCAGGACATGGATAAAGAAAGCGTCCTCGTTGTGTAGGTCTGTAATAGCGTAATCCAGCTTGCCGTAAATGGGGGTCGCATACACCCATCCGTTGCCTGTAGGAAACCAATAACGAGCATCTAGGACGCTTAACTCGCCGTCACGAGGGTCTAACCAGATGATCGCAGCATTGTCGCGTATAAGAGCTCTAGAGGCCTCATAGACGGCATCGTTCATTTGCATTTCAAGCTCGTTATCTGCGTGTGTTATAGGAGAAGAGGTGAGCAGGTCAGAAACCCTATCAAGGACGCTAGCGAACAGGTTCACAGTCACCCTAAAATCGGGTTGCTGAGTGAGTGTGTGCCACTCGCCGTGTTCCATTTCCCACCTGCGTTCAGAGCGTTCAATAGCATAGCGGGCAGGCTCAGGCGGCCAGTAGCCAGTGCCGTAAATCTTGTCGTCAGGAACTTTAGCGTTCCACTCTACGGCTCGCAGGGGCACTGCATTGAAAAAAGTCATAGCTTACAGTATAGTCCTTTCGTAGCCAGAATGCACCTGCGCTTTAGCTGCGGGACGGCTATTAAGATTGTTGTTATGCCACGCGCACCAATACCGTAGCGCATCAGCGGCGTGGTCGTTGCCGTCCTTGAGGGGTTTATCTTCACCCCGCAGGGCTGCTTTGCTGCACCACACATAAGAGGCGATGCTTTGCAAAGTGGACTTGCATTTTGGGCTAATCTTAAGCTGCCCTGCCCAAAACATGCGGTTCACGGTTTCTATCCCCAGCCTGACGCTGCGAGGTGGTGCGGTCTGTCCTTGATATTGGGCACCTGAAAGCCTGTTGGTAATCAAACCCTCTCGGGCGTGAGCACGGCACTCCACGATAAACTCGTGAGCGGCGGGGTCAACTATCCAAATCTGGGGGGTGCCCCAAGCGTTAAACCGCTCAGCGATAGCCCTCACCATATCCGCGACCCGCATCTCATCGGCGACATTGCGGTCGTGCCGCCACTCGTCAATCACATGATGATGGGTGGCGTACGAAGCTATCAACAAAGCGTGGGTGACTGAGGCGGAACCCACATCAACAGCCACAGCCAACGAACGGGGTTCAACATCGGGCATAGCCTGCTCGGCTTTTGTTTTATCCAAGTTCCAGATAACGCCTTCAGCGTCCACCCACAACCCCAAAATCTTGCGGTCGTACTCGGTGCCCTTCGGGGTGCTGCGCTCTAGCTGAGCCCACTTCTCGGGGGTTATCACAGGGTTGTCTTTAGGGGTGAAATGGAAATGGGCGATACCCATCTCTTTTGCAGGGAGAATGTAGTTAGTGAGGAACCAGTGATTAGAGCCTTTAGGGTTAGTGTCCATCACTAGCTTACCGTGCTCTTCAAGGGCGAGGCGAAAGTTGAACTCTTTAATCAACTCCTCGGGCATCTCAGCAACCTCAGTAGCGTAAATCACTACAAGGTTCTTACCGATACCCAACAGGCGAGCTTGGGCTTTCTCGGTGTTGCCAATCAAACGTTCCACCCTGTTGGTGCCGCCAAGCGCAGAATCGACCGTAAAAAAGTCTTTGCGCTCAACAACATTAAACCCTGTTAGCTGCGACCATTCACGCACATTGGGCATAATGTTTTGCTTCCACGCAATATCAGACATCACCACCATCAAACCATTATAACCAGTGAAATGATTAGTAAGATAGGTGAGAACACCAAAAAGCCCTGCCGTAGTTTTACCGCTACGCACAGGACCATCCGCTATCGCTATCTTCTCTTTCAATAAGTCAAGCCTATAAAGCTCGGTTTGTTTCTTAGATAACCGCACTATAACTGTTGCCCTTCCTGCACACCACTCAGAAACGCCAGCAACTCCAATGTTTCAGCCATCGGCTGTGAAAGCGCAACCGTGATAGGTATCTCAAAACGATGACATAAAATAAACACCTCAGCAAGCCCGCTATCGGGTGGCTCTACTCGCCATCCCCCAGCCCCTCGGTCTCTTCCGTAAGCTGACCAATCAGCGAGGGTGGTACTTTTGGGCGGGACAACTCCCGAGCCTCAAGGGCGATACCTAAAGCCATATCGCTGGGCAAATCCATGATGCCGACAGTTTTATTTTTCACTGTAATCTTCTCTATCAGGCTATCAAACACAGCCACAATAAAATCCTCAGTGAGAGTGTCATCGTGGATACTGCGAGAAAACTCCAGCCACTCACCGAAAGTAACCGGCTTGAGAGCTATTGTGTAGTCGCCGCTTTTCGCTTGATGCTTAGACATTTACTCGGTCGGTTCTGACAGCCAATCGCTAGTCACAGACCAGCTTAAAGACCCAGAAGCCGCCGCAGTAAGGGTAATGGATGGAGAAATACTGTATGTACGGACATCGCCGCCTAAGCCCGATGGGGGTGCGTAATTCAATGCAGCCAGCTTACCAGCCCCCGCAGCGAGCGCAGCCCGCACAGGACCGCAGTCGTCTACCGTGAAGCTCACAGTACCCTCGTTGTGCCCAGTGTCGCGATAAGACGCAGGACCCGGACCCGGTACCCTATCATTGCTTTTCGTTTCGGACACATCAAAAGAGGTTAAACCATACTCGTGAAGCTCAACGCTATGGGTGCCCCTCGTATAAGTCAGCCTCACTTTACTGCCAGCAGCCATTAAGTTCTCCCTTCAGGTGCAGTGTAAAAATCCCCCGCAAGCAGGAAACCAGTTACGGTAGCTTGACCACTCAACGAAGCAGCCACAGTGGCGTTAGGCCGTTGAGCGGATGCGAAAGACATGGGGAAGACGCCGCTTTCTTGGCCAGCCCGCAAATTGACGGTTTGACCAGCCACATTCACGGCTAAAGCCGAGGTGGGGACATTGCGGCCAGTGACCACCACAAAGCCTATGCTATTAGCCTCAATGCCAGCCCCGAGCTCAACACTAGTAGTGTCGCCGCTATTCAGAGAAAAGGGGACGACCACAGTGCCAACACCCCACTTTTGTTTCTCGTGAGGGCGAAACGTGGCGGTGGCGGTGATAGCGTCCTGTGTGGGCACAGTCTCGGGGATGCCATCCACAAAGGATTGACCACCCACCCAGACCCCAACATTGTTTTGAGGCTCAGCCACAACAAACGCATAAGAACCAGCAGCCGCTTTACGCAACTGCTCCACAATCGCGCCATAGTAAACGCCGCTCAAAGCGATGTTACAATCGATGCTGTGGGGGGTTTTGTCCATATGCTTGCGACCGATGGGGTCGGTGCTAAAGCTCTCCACGCTTTGGTTGAGTGTCCACTCACGCACATCACCAGAGATGTCGGCAGCACTGTTAGCACTGCCAAACAAAACCCTTGTCGTGTGAGTACTTGCCATTACGCGCTCACAGTCTGAAGAGTAACCTCTTCAAGTAGGTGCGGGTTCACCATCACACGACCATAATCGCCAGTTTGACGCAACACATAGTTAGGTGCGTTCTGGTTAGTGGTCGGGTCAAACACTACGCTCACAGGCGGTTGAATGCCCATCGCGACAGCACGCCTAGTGCCAACATAGAACTTGAACTTACCACCAGTGCCACCAGCGTTCGCATCAGTCGGAACAATCAAAGCGTTGGAAGTGATAATATCAATACCGTACAGGCGGCCACGCCAGCCCTCAGTGCTGCGGATGCGGTTATCAAACAACTGGTCAGTCAAAACATCGTAAGACAGCTTTTGGTCTTCCAAGTCGTTGCCCAACACATAAAACAGTTCAGGCGGCATCACAGCAAACAACATGCCGGGCTCACCACCGATGGAGATGCCATCAATGTTTTTACGAGCAAACCGCAGAGAAGCTAGTTTTAGGGCTCTGCGCGGAAGTTCACCACCAGTGCCTTTAGTGTAGTCACTAGAGGGGTCAGTGGTCAACGCGTTAGCGGTACCAGAGCCAACAGAGAACTTGTCAGCGGCAGCAAACGTTTGACCAGTCACAAAAGCAGAAATGTTGTCGTCAATGGACACAGCCACCTTCGCAGCGTGCTCTTGGCGTTTCTGCTCTAAGATAGCCCAAGGGGCTTGAGCCACATCCTCATACGGCACTTCAGAGTTGATCTGATACTTTTGATCCATCGTCAAGTTGATAACCTCAGCAGCTTGGCCTTTAGTGGCAGCCCAAGCACCACCACGGGTGCGGGATTCAACCACAGCGTCACGGCTAGGGTTTTGAATGACAGTCCGATACACGCCAGTTTGGGCGTAAGACATGTCAGTAAGACCTTCCCACACGCTAAGGCGGTAAAGGTCATTCGTTGTTGCCGCACTAAAAGACTCAAGAAGCTCCTGAGAGGCTTGTGCGGTACTCAATGGGGTTGCAGGCAATTTGCTATCCTACCTTCCTAGCTCACCTGAGCCAATAATTCCCGATGACGCTTCATCACATCAACAGGTTTAGCCTGCTTAGCTTCAGGCTTCGCAGCCGCCGTGCTTGTAGTAGGCTTTCTAACAACAGTTTTATTACTCGCAAGCTCGTCCTTAACGGCTTGAGAGATCAACGGGGCTAAAAACTCAGCCACTTGCTCGCTTGTAACCATGTTACTAGCTTCAACTTCAGGTTCCTCAACAGCCGCGCCACCTGAACCCTCAGGCTCAACAGGCACGACTGTAGCCGCCGCAGCACCAGTATCGTCATCGCCACCAGACACCTCAGAGCTTTGCTCAGGCGGTCTGCCAGTGAAGAAATCGAGAACTTGACCTGCGGT
>CBDBEW010000004.1:0-60211 GCA_965204595.1 Candidatus Aldehydirespiratoraceae bacterium
ACGAACTCCGCGCGGCATGATGAAGCCGGCGCCGTCGCGGCGCAGACGACGCGGCGTCTGGTCCTCGCAGGTGCAACGGCGACTGATCCCATGCCGAGGGTCTGTCAGCAGCAGCCCCAGCGAGGCGTCCTCCAGCGCAGCAGCGGCGTCGATCCCGTCGCCGTGGTGCAGCGCCCGACCGTCACCGGACACACAGTCGGCGGGGGCCACAAGCTGCGGGCTTGCGACCTCGCCCAGTCGACCGAGCACGTCGTCGACAGCGGCGACCCAGCGTCGGCGAGTCGAGCCGGTCCGACGCCGAAGTCGCGCCGCGGCCGAGGTCGGCGGCGAGTAGAGGTCGGCGGCGAGTAATCGCCTACCCTGCTGGAATGGACGTCCAAGAGATATCTGACCACCTCGAAATACAGGCGCTCATGACCCGCTACGGCAAGGCGTTGGACCGCAAGGCAACACACAGGTAGTTTGGAGAAAGCACCCGACAGGGCGTATGCTTAGACATATGCGAACAACCATCAATTTACCTGATGGCCTGAGCGAAGAGGCTAAACGTCATGCACAAGAGCGCGGCTGCACGTTCACGGCACTGGTAGTAGCGGCTCTTCACAAGGTGCTGAGAGAACCAGACAACGAAAGTCCGACCGCTTCGCTCAGCCGCCATGGGGGTGCAGGCGGCACTCTGTTGGTTGACTTGTCCGACAGGTCGGCGGTCGCGGACGCACTCGACGCTGACGGCGTTCGATGATCCTGCCTGATGTCAACACCCTGGTCTACGCGTTTCACCGTGACACCAAGGAGCATGAACCCGCCCCCCAATCCGCGCGTACAGCTACGCGCAATGTATAGGCAAATCTTTGATTGCCACCATTTGTTGAGCAAACGTGTTAGCATACACCACAGATTTAACTAGCCACACCTCCTCAAATGAAAATGAACCTAAGAACATTGTTGCGAACAAAAACAACCACAAAACCGAACCGTATAGCGTTGTTGAAACATCGGCGAGGCAGTCGTTGGATGCACTGGATTCAACTTCCCGCTAATCGTCATAATGATCTATAGCGGATTGCGTATCTATTGGGCTGAACGCGTTTACGCATTCGGGATACTTGACTGGGAAATATTTCATTTCTTTCCACAATGGTTCTACGAACGGCTTGACATTCAACCAACGTTTAGCTCGAGGTTTGGCCTTTCACTTCAACTTCGCTTGGTTGTTTACCCTCAACGGCTTGGCTTTTGTTATCTACACGTGGCGCACAGGCGAATGGCGCGAAATGATACCGAACCGCAAATCATTACGAGGCTCACTACATGTTTTGTTGTATGACCTCAAAATACAGAAAACCGAACCACCAAAACGAGGGCGATACAACGAAGCGCAACGGCTCACCTATTCGCTAGTCATCTTCTTGGGATTTTTTGGCTGTGGTGAGTGGATTCGCCTTATTCAAACCCACCCAGTTGTTTCCGCTAACCTGGGTCTTGGGCGGCTACAACTCAGCACGGGTGATTCACTTCACCGTCACCATCGCCTTCGTGTTGTTTTTTGTGGTTCATATCGTACAGGTAGCAAGAGCGGGTTGGCGTAACTTTACTAGCATGGTGACCGGCTATGAAGTAGTTGACCGTCCCACCATCACCCCCCGTGACACCACTTCTGATTCCGCTTCTGAGTCCGCTTTTGATGCCACCGCTGAGTCCGCTAAGTCCGCTAAGGAACCCGCCGATGCCTGAAAAACCTGAACTTTCTATGCAGTCTTACCGGCAACGAACCCGTCGGTCGTTGCTTACAGGTGGTGCGGCGGCTTTAGCTGGGTTTCTCGGATGGCGATGGGTACAAACGCAACCACAAACAGACCGCATACCAACAGTTTTGCGCCGTGGGCACGAGTTCAATGACTCGCTCTGGACTGCGCTGTTCAGACACGACCACCAGGCACGCACCTTTCCTCGCAGTGCTGCTACCATCTTGAGATTTAACGGCAGGCACGGAATTCGCTCTGACATAGACCTGCAAAGTTGGCAGCTAACCGTTAGAGGCCCTGATGGCGGCCAATTAGGTACCCACACACATTGACAGTATCAAGGAACTCCCCTATCACGAGATGACCATTGAACACAAATGCATTGAAGGTTGGGCTCAGGTAACAAACTGGGGGGGAGCTCGTTTTAGTGACTTTATGGCTCTTTATGATGATTCAACTGCCAACCAAGCTAAGCCACGTGTATCTCGAGACACCAGACCGTCAATACTATGTGAGTGTCGACATTGAAACTATGCGCCACAACCAAACGCTTCTGGCTTACAACAATCTGGGTGTGTGCCGATTGATGACCTGCGTGGTGCCCCTTTGCGTTTGGCAACACCGCTGAAATACGGCATCAAACAACTAAAACGTATTGGTGAAATCCAGTTCCTGACCCAAATAGGTGGAGATTTCTGGGGTGAGCGTGGCTACGACTGGTACGCCGGCCTATAGCATTTCTGACCGCTGGGGCGATGTTGGGTGCTGCTTGGTAATGTTGACGGCTGGGCTAACGGAAAGCGCATCACAACTCAGGTGACCTTGCGTTCATGGATGCTGCGATAGTGGAAGCGCAACAAGCACCAGCTCATGGGGATGTGCCGGTTGGTGCTGTTGTGGTTTTGGGTGGCGAGGTCATCGCTAGCCGACACAACGAGCGAGAGAAAACCAAAAACCCTACTGCCCACGCCGAACTTTTAGCAATCCAAGATGCCGCGCAGGTGTTGGGCACATGGCGGCTGTTGTCAACCACGATCTACTTGCACACTTGAACCCTGTGCCATGTGCGCCTCGGCTTTGCAGCAAGCTCGCATTGAACGTTTGGTGTTTGGTGCAGCAGACCTCAAGGCAGGTGCTTGCGGGTCTTTGTATAACCTTGCTTGTGACC
The DNA here is from genome assembly GCA_965204595.1 of Candidatus Aldehydirespiratoraceae bacterium. Classification (GTDB taxonomy): domain Bacteria; phylum Actinomycetota; class Acidimicrobiia; order Acidimicrobiales; family Aldehydirespiratoraceae; genus VXYK01. The sequence goes on from CBDBEW010000004.1 coordinate 2,914, forward strand.
CGAGGCTCAATCACGAGTTCAAAACCCTTGCTGGTGTGCGAGCCGAAGCTTGCGCTGAACTACTAACCAACTTTTTCAAAACCCACCGCACCAAACCAACCCACACCCACTAAAGGCTCCCCAATTGGTCATGTCCGGTTGCTAAGCGATATGGCAAATGAACTAGATTAGAGATAGTGGCAATAATTTTTATTTATTGATGAGAAATTAGATGAGATTAATCTCAAGCTAACTGCGTTGATTTCTGCGTTGAACGCTTCAGCGATTGTCGATGCTGCAATTGACGGCACCCTACTCACACCTTAAACTTTATACGCTAGAGATTATGGCAAAACCTTTTCGCTTCGGTTTGCAACTCCACACACCAATTAGCGGCATGAGTTGGCTCGATTCGGTTCGCTACGTTGAAGACCAAGGCTATTCATCTCTACTCATACCAGACCACTTTCATCACCAATACGGACCCATTAGTGCGCTGGCTGCGGCGGCTGTGGTGAGCACAGAACTAAAGCTTGGGGTGCTGGTGTTCGGCAACGATTACCGTCATCCCGTGGTTTTAGCTAAGGAGATGGCAACCCTAGATCAGATATCGGCTGGACGCTGCGAGTTTGGGATAGGTGCTGGCTGGATGCGCAACGATTACCAACAGATGGGCTTGCCCTATGACCCGCCCGGCAAGCGCATCGAACGGATGCTTGAGAGTTTAGAGATAATCCGCCTCTGCTGGGGTTCACAACCTTTTGACTATGCGGGAACGCACTACCGCATTAGTGGCTACGACGGACAACCTAAACCATATCGTGAGCGCAAGCCAACAACCATTGTTGGAGGTGGTGGGCCACGCATGCTCAAAGTCGCGGCCGAGCATGCCGACATCGTGGCCGTCACCGCCAACTTGCGTGCCGGTGAAGTTGGTGAGGATGCGATTACCGACTCAATGCCGACTGCTTACGATGCCAAAATTGCTCGAGTGCGTGAGTGTGCGGGCACCCGTATTGATGATCTAGAACTCAGTTCGCTCACCAATGATTACTCAAATAACTAAAGACAAAGCTAGTGCTCTGGCAGCTATAGCTGAAATGTTTGATGCCTCCGAAGTTGATGTGGCGGCTTCACCAGCAGTGTTGGTGGGTTCGGTTGCTGAGATCACCGAAACTCTGCAAGAACGGCGCGACCGTTGGGGTTTCAACTATGTGGTGGTGCAACAAGACGGCGGGCAAGGCATAGAACGATTCGCTGAAGTCGTGGCAGCTCTCACAGGCACTTAATGCTTATTTTGTTGCGGCACGGGCGAACTGCCAACAACGCGCAGGCACGGTACCAAGGCGACCTAGATGTCCCCTTAGATGAGGTTGGAGAGCAGCAAGCCAAACGGGTGGGTGAGTTCATTCGTGAACGTTGGCGCATTAGCTCTGTTGTCACATCCTCGCTGAGGAGAAGCCAGCAGACAGCCGCACTAGCTGGTTTTGCCAAACAAGAAGTGGACGACGATTGGCGAGAGATTAGTTACGGTGAATTCGAGGGTGCGCGGATAAATGAGGTAGACCCCGACTTAGGCACCCGTTGGCAAAACGATGTGAACTACCATCCCCAAGGCGGCGAATCTCTGTCTTGTTTGTTTGCTCGGGTGTCTAAAGCGTGTGAAAAATTGTCTTTGCGTGCGGCTAAAGAAAACCTCTTGGTTGTTTCACACGCCACGCCCATCAAGGCAGCTGTGGTGTGGGCAACTGGCGGCACGCCCACGATGATTTTGAATTTGTGGGTTTATCCAGCGTCAGTGTCGGTAATCGCCTACCCCCATGCCACACCGTTGCTCCTTGGCTTCAACCATCACTTCCCCACCGCGTGACCCCATCGGTCGTTGATATGTGAAAGCTAACTGGTGTGTGAGTGCTAGCCACCGGTGTGAAAGTTAGTTTGTATGTGACCAAGTAGCACGGCGTTTTTCAATGAAAGCTTTTGGCCATTGTGCACCATCACCACTAGCCGCCGAACGTGCCATCACCTCGATCGCTAACTCATAAGCATCAGCGGTCGGCAATTCCATCTGTGCATAAAGGGTTTGTTTGCCAATACCTTTAGAATAGCGACTACCACGGGTCGCTTTGCTGAGCAAATCTAAAGTAGCGTTTGTGAGTTCGTCAGCAGACACCACCCGATTGACAAGACCCCACTGCATCGCTGTTGGCGCATCAATCACATCACCCGTGAAAGCCATTTCTAGAGCCCGTTTTTGTCCGACAGCTCGGCTCATTGCCACCATCGGGGTGTGACAAAACAGTCCACCCTTACCGCCGGGAGTGGCGAAAGACGCTTGTTCACTAGCCACCACCAAATCAGTGCTAGCCACCAACTGAGCCCCAGCAGCGGTGGCTAACGCATGCACTTGAGCCACAACCACCTGAGGCACCGAAGAAATCGCGGTCATCAACGAAGTACACAACTCAAAAAGTACTTTGAGTTCGCTTTCATTCATTCGCGCCATCTCAGATAAGTCATGCCCAGAAGAAAACACCGTGCCATTAGCCGCAAGCACCACCCCAGCTAGCGTGTTATCAGCACCGATCACACGAAAAGCATCAACTAAATCTTTCAACATTTCTGTAGACAAACAATTGCGCCGCTCAGGTCTATTGAGAGTGAGGGTGACAAAGTGCTGTTCACGCTCAAAAACAAGATTGCGGTAATTCATACGTCTCAAGCTTAGCTAACCAAGACACCAGCAGATCGAGAGTTCGCGAAAAACAACCGCCAAAACCTTAAACCACTAACACAGCTATAAAATAGGAAACTCATGCGCTCAGCTACCTATAGAAATTATAAAAAATCGCTAACTTTTCTGCCCGTGGCGCTTAGCGTTGCAATATTTTTAGCAGCGTGTGCAGACAACACCAACGTAGACTCCACATCCACCGCAGACACCATATCAACCACCACTACCGCCCCAGCTCCCAATAGTGAAATCGTGCAAACCTTTGATAGCAACGGCGATGGTACCGTCACTATCGGGGTGGCAGCGGCAGGTCCCCGCGACGACAACGGCTACTACCAGTCTTTAGTGGACTTTGCTGAGCAGTTCGCTCGGGAAAACGGTTTGGCCGCGCCGATAGTGTCTGACAATATCACAGCGGCACAAGCAGCCCGAGTAATATCGGATTTAGCCCAACAAGACATAGACATTATGATGGTTGGAGCCTCCGAAATAGCTGAACCGCTAGTTGACCTCACCGAGCAATATCCAAACATATTCTGGTATTGCAACTGTGGTGCTGGTTTCACCGAACTACCCGGGCTAGCGCAGGCAACCGACTGGGGTGCTCCAATCCACTACACCGCAGGTGTGGCTATGGCAGCAATATTGCAGGAACGCGGCGGCACAAAGGCAGTGTTTTTAGGATGCTGCGACATCAACTTCGAGAAAGAAGCCTACGATGCCACAGTCTTTGGAATGCAGTCTGTAAACCCCAACTTCACGATGGAATATGTTGGCACAGGCGATTTCCCATTTGACTTCGACAACTCTGCCAACGCCACAGCCGCACTCAACAATGCCCTCGCCGACGATGTGACCCTAGTTTACGCCTACCTCGCCGACGCACTCGAACCAGTAGGGCAAATCGCGACCGCCGCAGAAGTCGCTGTTTTCGCTGCCGGACCAGCCGATGTATGCACAAGAGATGACGGCATAAGTTGGACAGGCAGCGTGGTGTTTGACGGTGGCGTGTATGCCAGCCAAGCCCTTGTTCGAATAGTCGCAGGCGAACTAACTGAAGGCACAACTTATCAGTTCCCAACCGAAAACGGGCTCAACGGGGCCTTGCTATGCGACAGTTCAACCGAAGCGCAAGCTCTGGTTGACCAAGCTTTCGACTCGATCGTTGCAGATGCAGCATTGCTGCGCACGCTTGAGTCTATTTCGGCTGAGGCATACTCAGGGGGGTGAGTAGCCTCAGTTTGAGCGACGCAGGGATTGACGGGCAATCGCTTTCGTCAATCCCTGCTGTCGTGCTGGCTGGCATCACGAAACGTTTCGGTTCTGTGGTTGCTTGCGACAACGTGGATTTGTCTCTTCATGGTGGTCGCATCTATGGCTTACTTGGTGAAAATGGGGCCGGAAAATCTACTTTAATGAAAATGATGATCGGGTTGGTTTTGCCAGATGCTGGTGAGATCAGCATTGATAATCGGCGGGTACACATCGCCAACCCTCAAAGCGCTGCGGCGTTGGGCATCGGTATGGTGCATCAACATTTCAGCCTTGTGGATGCTCTGACTGTTTGGGAAAACATCACGCTGGGTGACAGCGGCCGGCTAGATGCTAACGCTACGCGCAATCGTGTTGCTGAAATGGCTGAGCAATATGGCTTGAAGGTTGACCCAGATAAACGTGTGGCTGACCTGCCTCCTAGTCTGCGTCAGAGTGTGGAGATTCTCAAATGCCTGCGGCGCGACCCTAACGTGATAATCTTTGATGAGCCATCTTCTTTGCTGGTTCCTGAAGAAACCGAGCAGTTGTTTGCTTCGCTGCGGCAAGTTGTTGATGCAGAAAAACGGGTGGTGGTGTTGGTGAGCCACAAACTTGATGAGGTGCTGGGGGTGGCTGACGAAATCAATGTCATGCGGCAGGGTAAGGTGGTTGACAGGTTCTTGTCTAGCACTGTTGATGCCCAAGTCGTTGCCCAAGCGATGCTCGGGCGTGAGGTGTCTTTGCGATCTGAACGAGCTGCGCTTGGTTGGCAAACATTGGGCGGGGCTGGGTCGCTCCCCGACTCTGCGCTGCCCGACCAACCCGTGGCACCCGTGTCGACCGAACAAAACGGGGGGCCTGTGTTGAGTATCAGAGAGGCGAGAACTGATGAACTAGCCGGCGAAGCTGCACTCAAGGGGTTCTCTTTGGACATTTACCCTGGCGAGATTGTTGCCGTGTTTGGGGGTGAGGGGAGCGAGCAAAGAGTTCTCGCTAACGTGCTGTCGAGCCTGACACCACTCGCTTCAGGAGTGGTAAGCGTGTGCGGTAGTGAGGTGCCGAGCGGAGTTGCCGGCGCAATGGCTCGAGCCGGTGTTGGGGTAATTCCCCAAGATCGTCACGACAGCGGCTTGGTTTTGGAAATGACCGTTGCCGAAAACCTACTGTTAGCCAACCAGCCACGTGTTGTTCAACGAGGTTTGATAAACCGCAACCGCACGAACCGTTTCGCCGCCAAACTAATCGCACAATACGACATTGTTTGTTCCAGCCCGAGTGCTCTGATGTGGACCGTTTCTGGCGGCAATCAACAGCGAGTGCTTTTAGCCCGTGAACTTGCTGGAAAACCAAATGTTTTAGTTGCTGCTCAACCTACTCGAGGTCTTGATGTTGGTGCTATTGAACACATGAACTGCTGCCTCAAAGCCGCTGCCGAGGTTGGCGTAGCTGTGTTGCTGATTTCCAACGATCTTGAAGAGGTTACAGAACTAGCAACACAGATTCTCGTGTTTCAGAACGGTCGGATTGTTGACGAAATACAACAGGGCGACTTTGCCACTCTTAGGTCAGTGCTGGGCGGATCTCGGTTGTGAGAATCGTGGCTCCCGCTTGGACACGTCTGGGTGAATGGTTAGTGTTGTACGCAGTTAGCGTGGCGACTGCTTTGGTGATATCAGCGCTATTGGTGGAGGTTACCGGTGGCAGTTGGAGTGCTGTGCTTGTTGCTCTTTGGGATGGCAGCTTTCACTTGCCTGGACGTTGGGGAGAAACCCTAACCACCGCCGCGCCGTTGCTGGTGGTGGCGTTAGGTACAATGCTGTCTTCCAAGGCTGGCTTGATCAACATTGGTCAGGAGGGTCAACTTTATGTTGGAGCCGCATTTGGCACCTATTTTGGTTTTCTTATAGGCGGGGCGGGTGGGATCGGTGGGATCGACGCGGTCGGCGGGGTCGGCGCGGTCAATATCATTTTGATTCTGTTTTTTGGTGCTGTTGGTGGTGCTTTCTGGGCAGGTATTGCTGCCTTATTGCGGTTCTGGCGTGGCGTTCCCGAGGTGTTGTCAACATTGCTATTGGTGACGGTTGCTAGTCAAGCAGTGTCTTTTGGTTTGCGTCGGGAGTGGTTGCTTTTAGCACCAGAGCATAGCCGTGGCAACCGCAATCAGGTTAGCAAGCAATTGGCTGCTGATAGTCGTTTGCCTCGCCTTGATTTTTTTGGTAACGAGTTGCCCTTGTCTGTGTTGTTTGCCTTTGCGTTGGCTGTGGTCGTTGCTTTTGTTTTGTCCAACACGATATGGGGTTTTCGCTTGCGATTGCTCGGCAACAACCCCAGAGTGGCTCACCGTTGGGGTGTTGCCGAGTCACGGTACGGCGCGTTGGCACTGCTGCTTAGTGGAGCTTTTGCTGGTTTGGCGGGTGCTTTGATGCTCACTGGCGGAGGGTTCGCTTTTGGTAACTATCAACTGGTATTGGGATTTGCCAACAACGTCGGTTGGACTGGCTTGCTCGTTGCGCTGGTTGCTTATGAGAAACCGCTAGCTGCTATTTTCGTTTCTATCGTTTTTGCTGCCTTACGTACTGGCTCTAATTTCGTTGGTGCTACTGGTGTTGAGCATCGTATTACCGATGTGATTGCGGGCTTGTTGGTGCTGGCCTTACTTTTACCAGCGGCTGTTATCTTCTGGCGTGACCGTCAGTTGGCTAGCGCGAACACCACTGATCGTAGGTGAAGTTTGTCTGACATATCCAACGCGATGATTGATATTTTTGGTAGCGAAGCCACCTACATCAACGTTGCATTGTTCGCAGGGTTTTTGGCTTTCGCAGCTACAGGTGAGTGGGTCGCTGAACGTGCCGGCACCTTGAACATCTCAGTCGAAGGGATGCTGCTAGCTGGCTCTTTTACCGCTGTTTTGGGGTATCACTTCAGCGGGTCAACCTTTATTGGGGTGCTCGCGGGAATATGCGGTGGTGTTCTCGTTGCGAGCATCCAAGCCAATATGAGCCATCGGTTGACCGCCGATCAGTTTGTGGTCGGGTTGACGCTCAATATTTTAGTATTTGGCATCACGGGTTTTCTTGACAATCAACTATCACCCGATGCGACTTTAGCTAGTTATTGGCATATACCTATGCTGAGCGACATACCTTTAATTGGTGCGGCGTTGTTTAGCCAACGTTGGCCGTTTTATTTTCTTTATCTCTTGTTGCCGTTCTCGTGGTGGCTTGTTTTTCGCACCCGTTGGGGGTTGGAAGTGCGTTCGGTTGGTGAGAACCCCAGGTCTGCTGATGTGTCTGGGGTGGATGTGAACAAACGCAGGCGTGAGGCAATCTATTTTGCTGGTTTGTGTTGTGGTTTGGGTGGTGCCTTCTTTTTGTTCGGACATATCGGAAGGTTCGAAGACACCATCGTTGGCGGACGCGGCTTTATCGCGATTGCAGCGGTCATTTTTGGTGGCTGGACTCTGCGGGGTACGCTCGGGGGTTGCGTGCTGTTCGCTGCTGCTTTGTCTTTTCGGTTATCGATTCAAGGTGTAGGTTATGAGTTGAACAGCGAGTTTTTGCAGGCTTTACCGTTTATTGTCACCATCGCTGCGATGGCGTTATTCGCGCACCGAGTGCGCTCCCCCAGTGCTCTAGCCCAACCATTTGTCCGCGGCCTCCATTAACCCCCCACCTAATGCTCAGGCAGTTCATTGACGCTTTCGCGAAACGCGCTCTCGCCGTAGCAGGCGAAGTAGTAATGAATGGCCCTTGATGCTACTTCGTACATAACCTCTGCCATCTCATCGACTGACCACTTGTCCTCTCGGAAGAAGAAACTGCCACGATTGAACGTTCTTGATTCGCTCTGATTCACCACGTTTATAGTATTTAGTGGCCCAAACATGGCGATCGTGGACACACGGTCCAAGATGCTACTGTCATCAGCGAAGTCACAACCATAGCCGAAGCAAACGAACGGTATTATCGCTTCGTTCATCATCGCCGTCCTGAAGCCGATGACGTTCTTACCAAGGCGTTCGATGGCGTTGCCCTTAGCCTGTTTCGGTTTGCCTTCTGCCAGACGCAAAGTGTTGGTGCCTTGGTTCTTAACCTCTGTGATGAGAATGGGCCTTGCAGTGCCTTCGCAGTCAAGAATAGACAGAATGCCGCCATCTGGCCTCATGGCGGATGTATCAAAGTGGTAGTGGAACTCTATGTCGGTGAAGTTTCTTTGGAGCGACGACACGATGTCTGCCAATTTCCACTGCCCTGTATGCACTAAATCAACGTCATACGCCTCGATGATCCGCTCCACAACACTTTTCAGTGCCAAACCCAAGTCTGACTCTTGTTTTTTTGATGTCATGTTGATGACGGTTCCGACCCGTTGCTTCCGCAAGTCTGATTTTTTTGCCATCCGCTACTTCCTCACCAAGTACAGATGCTCTGTGACGTGTTGCCGCCGTTGGCGGAGATTACGGCTGCCCCTAAACGTATTGTACTTGATCTGCATTTCGTCCACTCGTCCAATTCTGTTTAGCAGTGCTCGCAACTCAACCGGCCTCACAAATCCCTCGTTATTGAACGACAGTAGCACATACTTCGCGTCAACTCTATTTACGATGTCTGACAACTGCCCGAAAGCGTAGCGTTTCTTGTTGTAGAGCGACCTGTTCCAATTCGTCGGTATTCCCGACACGCGAGATGTATCTGCAGGTGGCTTGTAATCAACGAGAAGATTCAGCATGAAATAGTTGGAACTGTAGGGGTGCTGGTTGTACGGCGGATCGAAGTAGGCCAAGTCCAAGTCCCTTATTTTGGAGACGACTTCGTTCGTGTCTCCCTGGTGAACCTCCACATCGGAATCGAAGTTGCTTAAAATCGGCACTTGCAGTCGTATTTGACCCTTGATTCGGGTGAGAGCGTCAGCGTTGGAACCGCCAAACTTACCCAAGCCTGTGTGCCTGTCCTTGTGAAAACCCTTGAAGACACCCGACGTATTTGCGTGTACAGACGCAGCCGCTAGGAGTGGCCCTAGCAGAAAGTTCCTGTGGCGAGAGTTCTCGTGTTCGATGAGTCGTCTGTAGTGATCCAGCCTTCGGGCGTTTTCACGTGTGTAGAACACACGTTCACCCGGTTGGATGTGATCATCGTCAGCCGGAGCATAGCCCTGCTCAATAAAGCCAGCGATATCGTCGTGGCCAACATCAGCCATAGCGTTGAGTGCTTTGACCCTCGCTTCCAGTGAGGCCATGTCCATGCCCGAACGGTTGGCTAGAAAGCACTCGGAAATGACTCTGGCGTATCCCTCCAAGTCGTTCACCACAAGTCTCGACGAGGACGACTTGAACAGTCTCGAAACTATCCCCGATCCTGAGAACCCGTCGAAAATTTGGAGTTTGGGCTTGCCCAGCTCTTCCCGCACTTGTCTCAAAGCGCATGAAATGGGCTCGATCAACTGCCTCTTGTTGCCAATATAGGTAACTATCTGTTGACGGTAGTATTCAGGGTTCTCCCCGATATCTAGATCGTGCTCAACAAGCTGCAACTGTGTCACGCCGTAAGTTCCTCGATCCACCTACAGACGCAGTCGTCGTGAGTGATCAGTTTCTCGTACATCAGTCTCTCCCGTCCGCTCATTCGACCAACGTTACCATCTGCTAAATGGTGTGGTAAGGGGTATCCCTCGTCGGTCAACTCGTCCTGGTGTATTGGTGTTGACTTTCTCATTCATCGACACTACATTATCTGTTGAGAGTGACAACGTGTGCTCTTCGCCGACTCATCCACAGGTTGTGCTACTTTCAGATATAAACTACGCGTATTGATTCTTTGCACACTGAGCCGAAAGCAGCTTGACGATGTCATTTTTGGCATCTTATCCAAGTGGCGCGAGCGTGTTACCGTCCCAAACGCCAACTCCGGGGCTGATAGATCGACAAATGCTGAGGGCTATGCACAACGCTCGCTCTTGAAGATTGCCTAGTGGCTCATTGCACAAATTGGTTACTGAGATAGAGCGATGTTGATTAGCACTCCGAATAGAGTTGCGAAAAGGCCAAAATGCATCGTGAGAATCACCAGAATGAGGCGTGTCCATTTCGTGAACTCAGATCGCAACTCAGCATTTGACGTATCAACACGGCTTTTCAGCTCAGCATTTGACGAATCAACATGGCTTTTCAACTCAGCGAGAGAAGTATAGACATCACTTTTCAACTCAGCGTGTGACGTATCAACATGGCTTTTCAACTCAGCAAAGTCGGCACGCAACTCGGCTACGCTGTTGTCAACATGGCCCTTTAGTTCGGTGTAATTGGTATCAACGTGCCGCTTGAGTGCTGCGTAGTCGTTAGCTATCGAAAGCTCTAGCAGCTTTAAATCCTCTTTCGTAGCGAGTTGGTCGCTGCCTTCTGGCAAAATACAGTCCATTATCGTCTTAGTAATTTTTGGACCAAAAACAATCTTGAGTGCTTCCACCATAGCTGAACGCTCAAGTTCGGTAACAGGCATGAAAAGTTTTCCTTCATAGTTTGAGCCTTATTTTCGGGAACCTCTTAAGCCCGGTTCCGAGTGCATATCGAACCATATCATCATTTCACAAGAAAAGTCAACCAGAATTCAAAAATAATTCCTAAATTATTGAAACAACACTAAATCTAATTTATAAATCCAATTTCCTAGATCGATACAGGTAACCAAAAGCGGTGGGATTGGTAGACTAAACGACATTACTGCAACCACTATCTGCGAACAATGGTGCCAAGGTAAAACAGCGTTAGGAGCTTGGGTAATGATTCCTAGCACTGTGACCGCCGAAGTCGCCAGCCGCTGCGGCTTTGATTACGGCTGTGTTGATACTCAACACAGCCCGCTTGATTTCACTAACTCTGTTGAAATGATCACGGCAATTTTGTTCGCTGGAGCCAGCCCGATCGTGCGAGTGCCACGCAACGACCCAGGTATCATCGGGAAGTTTCTTGATGCGGGTGCTCATGGCACGACAACGTATTGAGGCGGGCTTTCGTATGGTTACCGTGACCTCCGACCTGCGCGCCGTTAGCTTCGGTTTAGAAACTGACCTAGCTCAAGCAAGAAGCAGTTAGCTTGCAACACTTCCAACACAACAGGTGGAGGAAATAGACCGGTGCAGACGGGGGGCAAGTGGGTTTTGTGATGTTAGCCTTCGCGGTGGAAGGTTGCCAGAGTGGACGAATGGGGCGGCCTCGAAAGCCGTTGTGGCCTTAGGGTCACCATGGGTTCAAATCCCATACCTTCCGCTAGCAGTAGCCCATCACTAGCACAGCAGTAGCCAAGCATTAGCCCAGCAGTGACACAGCAGTAGCAAAGCAATACAGCTAAGCCGAAGGTTCGCCCCCAACGAAGGCAACGCCAGCGTTTTCAAGCTGGACCAAAGCTGCTTCGGTGGTTTCTTTGGCAACTCCAGCGCAATGTTCCAACAGCACCCTCGTGTTGAACCCCGCAGATGCGGCATCCAAAGCAGTGGCCTTCACGCAATGGTCGGTTGCCAAACCGACTACATCAACATCAACAACAGCACGACTAGCGAGCCACTCCCCTAACAAAACTGTTTCATCTGAAACCGCGCCTCCATCAAAACCGGTATAACTAGCACTGGTGCGGCCCTTCAAGAACACTTCGTCAAAAGCCACATTCAAGTTGGGGTGAAAGGCAGCACCTTCGCTACCCGCCACGCAATGCTGTGGCCAAGTGTCGACATAGTTCGGGCCAACAGCAGGATCAGCGAAATGGCTACCTGGGTTCACATGCCAGTCTTTTGTGGCGACTGCGAAGTCGTAGGTTCCACCCGCGCGGTCAAAACCCACGAATGCACTAATTGAGTTGGCCACCGCAGAACCACCAGCCACAGCTAGTGAGCCACCCTCACAGAAATCGTTTTGCACATCAACAACAATTAGTGCTTTCATGGCAGTTACCTTAGCCTGTGGTGATACACCTTGCAATGTTAGGCTTGCGACTTGCCTTGGGGGTTTGTGTTGAGCAACGGTTCTTCTATGCCTTGCCAGATCGTCGGCACTGCAGGCGAGTTTTGCGGCCAGGGTGTGCGGTCTTGGGGCTGCAACCGTTCACGCCTCAGTAGACAACGGGCACGAGAAGCAGCAACATCGCTTCGCTGCATCACAACTTCACCGTCACGAAAAATAGGAATCTGTGGACACATAGAGCTTTGTGGCACTTCCACAGGCAAAACCGACAAAACCTCACCGCTAAAAAAACCGTCAGGCCCGAAGGTGCGGTAAACAGTTTTTTGCCCCCCAACTGTCCGCTTATTGGGCGACAATTTTCCGACCGCTCGCAAAGGTGCCGATCGGTCTGCTGACGCTACCGCCACGAGTTTATAAACCATAGAAGCTGTGGGGTGCCCAGAACCTGTCACTAAACTGGTGCCCACCAAAAACGTGTCAATAGGTGCCCCCGCCTTTTCAAGGTCATCAATAGTGAACTCATCAAGGTCTCCCGACACCACGATCTGGCATTGGTGCGCCCCAAGGCGATCAAGAAGTCTGCGAGCCGCACGGCTTTCTGCGAACAGATCACCGCTATCGATACGCACCGCACCAATTTGGGTACCCACCACCGCCACCGCGTTACGTATGCCTTCCGCCACGTCAAAAGTGTCGACGAGGTAGGTTGAACTCGCCCCGAGAGTGGCTAACTGCGCCCGGAAAGCTTCGGTTTCGCTATCGTGTGCCAACACAAAAGCGTGCGCTGTTGTGCCCGCTGTGGGGATACCGTGGCGGCGACCTGCCTCAAGGTTGGAGGTCATTGCAAATCCACCAACATGCGCGGCACGTGCAGCAGCCACAGCTGACTCTAAATCTGTGCGTCTTGAGCCACCTTCCACCAACAACTTGCCTGCTGCGGCATCAGCCACTCGAGCCGCAGCAGAAGCAACCGCGCAATCATGGTTTAGTATTGAAAGCAAAACCGTTTCAAGGACGACGCATTCGGCGAACCCCCCAGAAACGGTGAGCACAGGGCTATACGGAAAAAATAGTTCACCTTCTGCGTAGCCAGTGATGTCTCCTCCGAAGCGATACTCACGCAACCAGTTACCCATCACTTCGCTTTGCACAACACCAGTTTTTTGCAGATGCTCCACCGTTTGCTCATCGAAACGAAAACGCTGGACAGCATCCACGACCCGATCTATGCCCGCCACCACACCATAGGCTCGCAGCGCAGGTAAGCCACGAGTGAATATCTCAAAAACGCAACGCTGCGTTGCAGTACCGGCTTGCAGAGCCGATTCCACCATCGTTAGTTCGTAGTGGTCTGTGAATAGAGCACTGGATTTCGTAGTCACCTCAGTTCACGCTAGCGGCATAGTTTGTGACGCGCGTGTTAAATGATCCACAGTAGCCTAACCTCAAGCTATGGCTGGACCGAATCCGTTTCAGGTGATGAACTCATTAACTATGGACCGTGATAAGGTCAGGGGCAAAGGCGTGAACGCGCAGACCCGTCGCCGCGTGTTTGCGTTTGCCCGGCCCTATCGTAAAGCGATTATCGGGTATCTGTCGGTGATTGTGATGTCAACAATACTCGGGTTGTTGCCCCCGCTGATTATCCGAGAGATTTTTGATGTGGCGATTGCAGACAGCAACAGACGTTACCTAAACGTTCTTTTTGGCGTGATGGTTGGAGCGGCGGTGCTTGAAGCGTTGTTGTCTCTCGTTGAGCGTTGGCTTAGCTCAAGGGTTGGAGAGGGTTTGATTTTTGACCTGAGGGTTCGTTTGTTTGACCATGTGCAGCGCATGCCGCTAGCATTTTTTACTCGCACCCAAACAGGTACTTTGATTAGCCGTCTCAACAATGACGTGATCGGAGCGCAAAGAGCTTTCACAGGCACTTTAGGCACGGTGGTAAGCAATGTGATCACGCTCGCAGGCACATTAGCGGCGATGTTTGTTTTGGAGTGGCGTCTTACTCTTTTGGCGGTGGTGATTTTGCCGGTTTTTTTGCTGCCCGCTCGCCGTGTTGGCACTAACTTGCAAGACATCACCCGTGAATCCATGAACGTAAACGCCTCAATGAACAACACAATGACCGAACGTTTCAATGTTTCTGGCGCGCTTTTGGTGAAGCTATTCGGGCGCCACAGTGCCGAAGCGAGCGATTTCTCAGATCGTGCTGGTCGGGTGCGTGATATCGGTGTGCTGAGCGCAATGTACAGCCGTGTGTTTTTTGTTGCACTGACTTTGGTAGGGGCTCTTGGCACCGCCATCATATATTGGCTTGGTGGTCATCTAGTCATCGATCGCTCGATCACAATTGGCACGCTTTCCGCGCTTGGTCTTTTTACTGTGCGTATCTATCTGCCGCTCACGAGTTTGTCGAACGCCAGGGTCGACGTGATGACTGCGTTTGTGAGCTTTGAGCGAGTCTTTGAGGTTATTGATGCGCCAAACGCGATTGAAGACACCCCCGATGCTGTTGACTTGCCGCAACCCCGCGGTGATGTGCGTTTTGAGAATGTGAGCTTTCGGTATCCCGATCCACCTGATGGTACGCCTGTTTCTTTAGGTGGCGATGAAACCACTGCTTCAAGCACGAATGTTTTAGAGAACATTGATTTAGTTGTGGCGGCTGGGCAAATGGTGGCCATCGTCGGCCCTTCTGGTTCTGGTAAAACAACTCTGACTTCGCTGGTGCCCCGTCTTTACGATGTGACAAGCGGTGCTGTTTTGGTTGACGATTTAGATGTGCGTTCGCTTAACCAAAGTTCTCTGCGGCGTGCAATCGGTGTGGTGAGCCAAGACCCGCATTTGTTTCACGACACAGTTGAGGTGAACCTGCGCTATGCCCGCGCCGAAGCCAGCACAAATGAGATTGAGTCGGCTTGTCGGGCGGCTCGCATTCACGATGTGATTTCGGATTTGCCCGATGGCTACCAAACGATTGTTGGTGATCGTGGTTATCGGCTTTCTGGCGGAGAAAAGCAGCGCTTAGCGATTGCTCGGATGTTGCTCAAAGACCCCGCCATCGTCATCTTGGATGAGGCGACAAGCCATCTTGATACTGAAAACGAAGCCTATGTACAGGAAGCTTTGACTAACGCTTTAGCGGGGCGTACTTCGCTGGTGATTGCTCATCGCTTGTCTACCATCACCGATGCCGACCTAATCGTTGTGTTAGACGATGGACGCATAGTTGAGTCGGGCACACACGATGCTTTACGTAATCAGGGTGGTTTATATGAAGAACTTTATGAAACTCTGGTGCGGGCCGAACTCGCTTAGCTTGTTGAAATGAGGGATAATCCACCCCCACAACTCCTTGCTATCGCAGCTCAAGTTGACAAAACGTTGGGGGAACTTTTGGCAAAAGAACGAGCTACTTGGCGTGAAGCGAACCCTGCTTTAGACGAACCGTTGATGGACTTGAGTGACTTTGTGATGCGGGGCGGGAAACGAATTCGTCCTGCCTACTGCTATTGGGGTTGGGTGATGGCTGGTGGCGACCCCGCAAGCAAGAGGATTCTCGAAGTTTGTTGCGCTTTAGAATTGCTGCATTCGTTCGCTTTGATTCACGATGATGTGATGGATGGGTCGCTCATTAGGCGGTCGGCACCATCGGTTTGGGCTCAGTACCTCCAACGGCACCGCGATGCGCTTTGGCGCGGTGAGCCTCGGCGTTTTGCTGAAGGAGTAGCGGTTTTATTGGGTGACATTGCGATGGTCACAGCCGACAGAACACTTGGCGATGTGCCTGTTGTGGCACGGCGAGTGTGGGATCAGTTACGCACAGAGTTGAATATGGGGCAATATCTTGACGTTATTGGCACGGCACAAGGTGGAGTGGCTGCATCTGACGCGTTTTCGATTGTGCGATACAAAACTGCGCTCTACACCATTGTTCGCCCCCTGCAGTTGGGTGCAGCGTTAGCAGGCTGCGATGGCTCAGCAACGGGTTTGGCAACAGACTTGTGTGACCACGGGTTGCCATTGGGTATGGCCTTTCAGTTGCGAGACGATTTGTTAGGGGCCTTCGGGGATTTTCGTAATACCGGCAAACCGGTGGGTGACGATTTAGTTGAAGGCAAACCCACCGTTTTGTTGGCGTTGGCTCGTGAAGCTGCGGGTGTTGCTGAGCTTGAGGTTCTTAGTAAGGTAGGGCTTAAGTCAAATGACTCTACTATCGCGGCCATACAACAAGTTCTTGTTGATACTGGAGCAGTGGCAGCCACTGAAGCTGAAATCGATAGTCTTTTAGAAAAAGCATTGGGAGGTATTGATGCGCTGCCTGATATTGGTGACAGCCACGCCGCGCTGCGAACTTTGGCCTATTATGTGGTTGACCACCAAGAGCAAAAATAAAGCGTGGGTTCGGTCAATATTGGAGTTTGGTCTATAGTGATGGCATGAGGCTTCACCTAAATATTGATCTTTGTCAGGGACATAGCCGTTGTTTTATGGTTGCACCAGAGTTGTTTGACACCGACGGGGATGGCTACGCTCTTTTGCTAGGCAACGGAGATGTATCGCCCGACTTAGAAGAAAAGGCGATGTTAGCAATTGCTAACTGCCCTGAACATGCGATCGAGGCACTTGATCGCTGAGTTCTGGACCGCTGAGTGCTTGAACACTGAAACGTTATTCGCAACTAAGAGGGGCTAACTTAGCAGCATGCGTATTCACAAGTTTTCGTCCACAGATGCGTTCGTGGCCATTGACTTGGTTGGGGTGCAAGCTTCTTCGGGTCCGCTTCGTTGGGCTCGTCGGGTATTGCATAGTGGCGCGCAGGAGCTAGCTAGGTCACAGACCTACACTTATGCAGCTCTCAACATGCGTTATGGTGGTGCTTCAGGGGGTATTAGCGCGCCCGCTCCGCAACGTGCTGAGGCTGTCGCTGCGTTCGTGTCTGAAGCAGAGTCTTTAGTAACGGAGGGAACTTTTTTGCCTGATGCCGCTAAGGGGTTGAACGAAGCCGACCTCGCACCGTTGCGTGCTAGCGACCCTCGAGATGTTGCCCGTTTGGCTAGCGGGTTAGAAAAATTTGGTTCTTCTTTTGTTGACGGTTGTGAGGGGTTGAGTGCTGCGGTGTGCGCTGATCACTGGCGCGGTGATGAGGGTGGTCTTTCTGGTCGTTCGGTAGCTATTGAGGGTTTTGGTGCTAATGGTGCGGCTTTAGCGGCGGAGGTAGTTGAACGAGGTGGCGTGGTGCGTGCAGTAGCTACCGCTAAGGGTTGTGTTAGCTCTGATTCTGGTTTTGAACCTGATGTTTTGCGCGATGCTTGGCAAGCCCACGGCATCGACATGGTTACGAAATTAGATGCTGTCGTTGATGCTGAGCAGATTTTTGAACGTGACGCAGAGATTTATTTTGTGGGTTCAAAGATGGGAGTGGTCAACCATAAGGTGGCGGAGCAGTTAGTTGATGCCAAAGCGGTGGTTGCTTGCGGACGTATTCCGCTGACAGCGCGGGCTTTGGCGGTGTTTCGTGACGCTGGCGTGGCGGCACCCGCTGATTTTGTGGCTCTCAGCGGTGCTTCAATCGCACTCTGGGGAGACCATGAACACACCGAACAAGATATTTTGTCTGACGTGGCTGAAAAGGTGAGTGTTTTAGCCGCCGAGGTCGCGAACCACGATGATGGCCCGTTCCTCGCTGCTTGCTACGCTGCTGAGTCTTTTCTCAGTTCTTGGCAAACCGAACTTCCTTTCGGCAGACCCCTCGCACCCTAAACGGCATTGGTGCTATTCACCACGCCGCCACTGATCAAGCCCGAGCACTAAGCTCCTCTCCATCCAATGCTTGAAACGCCTTTGCACCGATTCAGATGACTCTCGATAGTTGATTTGAAAAAGATCCTCGCTCACAAGCTGTAATTCGATGATCTGTTGCTCAATGTCGTCTGCCTGCTGACGACGATAAAAAGACATCGACACCCCCACGAGACCACGGTATTGCTTACCGATCCCATGGAATGAAGTGAGGATTTCGGAGCGGCCATTCTCGGTGATCATCGTTAGCCTCACCCATTCATGATGGTCTCGAGTGTTTGCAAAATACTCAAGTTCTTTCGCGGTATTGACTATCTGATAGCGATTCCAAACGCGGCGGTCAAGTTGATCGTTACGTGCCGAATCGGACCAAATGGTTCGGGCGTTTGAGCTGCCGATGTTAGACTGAAGTTTCGCGGCTGTATCCGAGAAATAGTGTTCGCACGAATCGCGCAGCGTCGTTGCGATTTGCCGCGCTTGTTGGAGTTCCTCAGTCGCAGGTTTGGGATCATCGTTGAACATGTCGCTAATGACTTGAATCATTTGATCGAGTCGTTGATCTTCGTTCCTGACCTCATCGGCGATGCTAAGTGCGCGCAAGAATTGCTTCCGTTGGAGCTTAGCGATCAGGATTGTTAGTGGGTTCAAGTCTCCTTTGTCAGCGTTTTCCAGCGCTTCGATGTATCTGGAACGGTCGTCGCGCGTCACGACTAACGGAAACCACTTTGCGCTTATCAGCACGAGTGAAGCGATAGCTCGGGCAACCCTTCCGTTGCCATCCTGGAATGGATGTATCTGCGTGAATCGGTGGTGCAGCCAGGCCGCGCTCACATCAGGTTCGATGTCGAGGTCTCGATGGGATTTGTGCAATGCGATCAATCGTTCCATCTCCGCGGTGACTTGCTCGGGTGGACAATACTGGTGCTCCTTTCCGTCGGCGCGGATGGGATTGTTGGGCCATTGCTTGAATGTGCCGTGTTGCAATTTAATGTTGCGTGCGCGTCCGAACGAGTCGAACCCTGCGGCAGATTCCTGTTTGCGTGTCATCAACTGATGCAGTTCTTTCACGAAGGAAGTGGACAGTGGGCGTTTGTCTGTTACGGTGTCGAACAGCCAATCCACAGTGTCGGCATGGTCTCTGATCATCCCCGCCACCAGCTCGGGTGGCTGGTCCGAGGTGTCGTTGGCGATCAGCGACACGTCGATGCCCTGCTCGATCAGCAGTTGTGTGGTGCCCCGGTCAAGCGTGTAGATCCGCTCGATGATCCCCGTTTCGATCGCCCATTCCCTCTTGAGGCGTTCGTTGTAGCGTTCTACCTGCGCTGGGTCCAACTTTTTGCGAATGTCGTTCCAGGTGCTCGCCAGCGCGGGAAGTTCTTCGCTCGCCGCCGTTTTGTCGCGATCGCTTAGTTCCTTGATTGGTTCCCAACGGTGTCCCACAAGTTCGCTGTCCACGTGGTCCAAATTACACGAATTGAATCGGTGCCGCGCGGCAGATTCGAACCACACACCGCCGGTCGAGCGGAGACGGCGGCGTAGCAGTCCGTTGGTTTGTTCGTTGCTGGGTCGCGCCACGGCGATCTGGGTTCGCAGAAATACACTTTGATTCCGTCGAGCGCGGTTTCGATGTCGGCCAGCGTGGCTATCTCTGTGCCTTGGTCGCAAGTGAGAGTCTTGACTAAATAATCGGGTTGACGGCTCAGCGCGGCGGTGACCGCAGCCGCGGTCACCAACGTCGGTCGCCCCACCAACAACCGACAACACCCCAACCACACCCCACCCGCCACCAAAAACACGACCAACAACAACCACTTGCTCAGCAGTCTCCTAGCGTTCAACCCGGTGACTGCGTGCTTGTTGTGTTTTTTGATTTATTTAAATTATTTGTGTGTTGTGAGGTTTTGTGTGTTATGGTAGTGTTTATTCATAGATGAACTGTTTTAGTTTATCTGTAGTCGCTTCGTAGCCGAGCATAAACGGCTCCCAAAAACATAATGAAAATATTTTCTTGGAGGCGACGTGTCCATCAATCCAACGATCTCAACAACTGTCAACAATCCAACCGGTGTAATGACCAAAAAACCTAAAACCACAACAATCACAGAGGATTCACCAGAAGCTTCTGTTGGCGCGGTTGTGGCAAACACCACAAAGTCAGTTCGTCACAAAATAAGAGAAAACATAGGTACTACCGTACTAACAACTTTGTTAGTAGCTTCTGTTGGTTTAACGTTTATTGCTTTAGATTCAACGTTTTCTGCTTTAGATTCCAATATCGAGAGTTTAGGCTACAACATTGGGCGTGTAGACACTCGCATCAATCGTCTAGAAGACAAAATCGACCAACGTTTTGAAGCTCAAGATGCGAAGTTCGAAGCGCGTTTTGAAGCGATAGACCAACGTTTTGAAGCTCAAGATGCGAAGTTCGAAGCACGCTTTGAAGCGATAGACCAACGTTTTGAAGCTCAAGATGCGAAGTTGGAGGAGATCAATTTGAAGTTGACCGCGCTGATAGCTACTCTAGGCGCAACTACTGGTATCGAAGCTGCTATCGAAGGAACCCTGCTAACCCCGAACACCACACCCAGCACCACATCTGAATCCACATTAGCACCCTAGTCTTTGAGGGCCCGAACCTTGAAATCGGTCACCCGCCTTGGAGGTACTGCCTGATTAAGGCGATGACTTCTTCGACGGTCAGGTCGCCGGCGAGGTAGTCCTGCACGGCGGTCAGCGTCTCGGACAGGTCTAGCGTTTCGTCGTTGTCGGCGTCGTAGTCGCCGGCCAAGCCGGGGAGGGTCGCGTTCGTGACGTTGATGGTCACGGCGATCTCGGCGGTCTCGTCGCTGCCGTCCGGATCGCGAGCCGTGACGGTGACCGTGTAGCTCCGCTTGTCGCCCTCGAAGTCGAGCTCGGCGTCCGGCCCGACGGTGATCTGGCCAGTGTCGGAGTTGATCCTGAACAACGACGCGTCGGCACCGCCGAGGGTGTAGCGCAAGGCGTCGTCGTCCGGGTCGGTGGCCTCGAGTGGCGATCCCACGGCCGCACCCGCCGGTGAGTTCTCTTGCACGCTGCGGGTGGTCGTCGCAGAGGCGAACGCCGGCGGTTCGTTGGGGGCATCGTCGCCGCCGCCTCCACCGCCGCCGCCTCCACCGCCGCCACCAACCCCAACCCCACCGCCCCCCACAGAGGCGCGGGGAGCCGCGAGACGAACGCTGAACGTGAACGGATCGTATGTCGTACCGAGAGCGTAGTTGGGGTCGGTGCTCGATGTCACTTCGTGGGTGAAATCAGTCGTGCCCGGGTTCACCCCCTCTACCCTGACTCGCACGCTCCTGGTCCAGTTGGCGGCTGTGAACGTCACGACGCTATTCGACACCACTCTGGCAATGCGCCTGTCCTCAGGCGCTATCGTGACAACTACGTCAGAGGTCGGCCTTGAGGTTATTCGCAGGCTGTAGGACTCAAGCAACCCGGTACAACACACTTCTGCACGGGAGCGGGTCAGTACTAGATCCGCGGAGTTGGCATCGTTGAGCGTGACGGACGGGTTGGCAGCCACAGTCAAGGTAGGGCTGGTCGAGACCGCCAGTGTGAAGGTCTGGGGGTCTTCCCCAGCGACTTGATCGTTTATGAAACTGACCGATGTGCTGCATGAATTCGTGAACTCGGGAATTGTACACGACGTATCGGTGATGGAAGCGTGACTCAACGACACTACAACACCGCCTCGGTCAGCCAAGCTGTTGTTGTCGATTGCGGCAGCCACCGTTATGGTTTCGCCTTCCCGCACGTTCACGCTTGAGGCACCGTTAGCTGTCAAACTCAAGCTGGAGGGTGCATCTTCGCTGTCGATAGTAACACTTCCATAAGCTGCTGTAGCGATGTTGATCCCAACCACAGCTGTGGTATAGCGGCGACGCAAAGAGTCCAAGTCAGTCCCCGGCTGAAGTGAAAACGTGACTCGTTTGTTGGGTTCTACAAGATCATCATCAATTATTTCAACAACTAGATTCTGTGTATTGCTCGTGTCTGCAGGCCTGAATGTAACGGACTTGGTAGCTACTCTGAAGTCTTCGCCTTCCACAGCGTTCGAGGATCGAAAGACAGAAATGGGAAATACTGTTTCCGTGTCAGGCAAGTGAGACACAGACACAGGAAGGTTGACCGTCCCCGCGTCTTCTTGAACAGAAACGTTGTGCTCGCTCCTGTCGGTCGCATCAGCCGGACCGAACCAGATTTGGACGTCGCCGCCCACCTCGTCGTCGAGGATCGTAGCGAACGTGCTCTTGCTTGCCGCCCAACCCGTCGCGGTGGTGGCGACAGTCACTTGAAACGTCTGGTCGAACTCGACGAGTTCGTCGTCGGCGAGCGGGATTGAGAACGACCCCGAACGCGTGCCTTCGGCTATCGTGAACGAGCCCGGTACGGTGCCTACGTCTGCCGCTGCCGCAGTACAGGTCGCGCAGGTGGTGCTTGCCGACACGGTGAACGACAGACCACCAGTGGGAGCAAAGTTGCCTAGACTCACCGAGATCGGCACATTGCCGCCTTCTGTAGCCCTGTTGTTGTTGCTGAGAGTGAACGTGTTGGATGGCTCGGTGACGGTAACGCTGATGATCGGTAAGGGGGAAATCGTGCCTTCAACTGCTGGCCTCACCTCATCTGTTGAGGTCAATCCATTATATTTCTGATCAGTTGATGTTGATTGAAAAGTGATCTTTGCATCGCCGCCGCTTACCCCCGTGACTGTGATAGTCTGTGGATTCTGCCAACTGGTCCCGGTATTCGTGATTGTGAACGACGTCGGTGAGACGGTAGCTACCGAAGTGGCCGAACTAGCGACGCTTATGACCACGTTGGCGGTTGGTGGTGTCGATGACGGGCGAATGTTGACCGTGAACTCAGCGGAGCCGGTCGAGAGAATATTGAGTCCAGCGCCCCTTTCTGAAGAGACAAAGCTAGAATCTGAGTCTGTTATGCGGAATGGCAAGCCACCATCAGGCAGCAGTGACGCTAGGGAAGTGGGAGAGCTGCCGACTTGATTTCCGAGTTTTGTGGCCGTGCCCGTTACGTTCAGATCTTCGTCGGGTTCGTTGATTGTGTCCAACCTCGGCACCTTAGCTGTGAAGTCGATAGATGTTGTCGCCGTTGTCTTGCCTTCTGGGATAGTGATGGTAGCCGGCTTCAAAGAGTAGTCGTTGGCTGTCACCGGATTGTCTCCCGTTCCGGCCCCAGACAACGACACTCTCCAACCTCTGGGCCCTACCGGGATATTTGATGTCGCGGTGATAGTCATGGTGGTGTTCTCGGCAACATAGATTCGGTTGTCGTGTGCTGAATCCGGCATTGCGGTCCCCGACAAGGTTATCGAGGTCACTGCATCAGCACTCGTGACCGTCAACCGCGCAGTGGCACCGGCACCCTGTCGTTCATAATAGTCACCGAGATCGTCGACTGTGTTGTCCGCCGCGGCTACGCGCAGGTCGATGGTCTCGTCGTCCTCTTCGACGCTGTCGTCTTCGATGGTGACTGTAAGGTTCTGCGTCTTGTCCCCAGTCGACGTGAACTCGACCGACTTGGTGATGATTTCAAAGTCTTGAGGGTTGCCGGTGGTGTTGTCGGGATCGTCGGTTTCTCGTGCTGAACCGCCTGTTACTTGCAGTGCTACTGTCGTGTCTGCGTCCGGTAGATGGCTTATTGTGACGGGCACATCGATGGTGCCGGTAAGTTCAGCGACCGTAGCGGCGTGGCGTGTGGTGGCAATTGCGCTGCCGAATGAAATCTTGGCCTTGGCCTGCTCGTCGTCGGCGATGGTGATGTTGGCTGTGGCGCCGGCGGCGTCCCGGGTATAGAAGTCTCCGAGGTCGTCTGCGGTTGAGTCCGCAGCTACTACACCCAAGGGGATAACTTGGTTGTGTTCCACGAGTTCGTCGTTCACCAGCGTCAAGGTGATAGTTTGCGTCATCGCGGAACTCGAGTCGAAGCTCAATGTGGTGGAGTCAATGCTGAAGTCATCTGTTTCGGTTGCAAGATTCGTGCCGCTTGTGAGCAGTTCGACTGTGATCGTGGTCTCATCTTGTGGAAGGTGGTTTATGGTTACAGGGACAGTAACTTTTCCTGCATTCGCGGTGTTCGCACCGACGTTCTCGTCGCGAGTGATGGCGTATGCGGCTGAGCTTGTTGCGCTGGTTCCGAAGGCTATCTTTGCCTCGTCACTGTCCTCATCGGTTATTGTGACGGTGGCGAGACGGCTCATTGCGTGGCGGTCGTAATAGTCCCCTAAGTCGTTGGGGGTGGAGTCTTCATCGCCAATCGTGATTTCAATCGTCTCGGCGAACTCCACGAGATCGTCGTCCGCCAACCCGATCCGAACATTCTTGGTTCGGTCGGAGTCATTGGTGGAGGGAGAAAATGTAACGTTTGCAATGGGATCGGATACAACCGTAGCCGCGGTCGGTACGGTGAAGTCAGTTGCTATTGTTGCGGGACGGCTCTCGGTAGGATTCGATACCAAATACACCGCGAAGGTAGTATTTGCCCCAGGTGAGTGGCTTATGGTGATTGGCACATCAACGTGCCCGGCGGTCACATTCTCAGCCACTGAGACGGTGTATTTGCTGGTGCCGGTGGCACTGCTGCCGAACGCTATCTTGGCGTTGCTGCGGTCGTCGTCGGTGATCGTTATCGTCGATTCGGACTTTCCCGCCACGACCGCCCAGCCGGCGGTTGTGGCCGCGGTCGAGGGCGCCACGGTCGCGGTGAAGGTCTCGTTGTCCTCGACCAGAGCATCGTTGACGATCGGTACACTCACCGTGGCTGTCATGGAACCCGCAGCGACCGTCACCGCGGACGGAGTGGTGCCGGTGTCAGCGGACGCGGCGGTGCCGGAGTAGCCGTATGACAAGTCCACCACTAGGCCGCCGGTGGGGGCATTCTCGCCGAGAGTCACTGTCAAGTCCGCGGTGGCGCCCGCAGCTTCGGTCACTGACGCCGACGAGGAGACTTCGATCGTCTTCGTTGACGGTTCGGTCACCGTGACTTCCAGCGAAGCGACAGTTATACCTTCGTAGTTGGTGTCGGTGCTCGATGCGGCGTGTGAGATCGTGATCGTGCCGGCGTTGACCCCCATCACAGTGAAGCTCTGCGCGGTGCTGTAGTTCGTGGACGTGAAAGTCAAGGTGGATGGCGATACCGTGACTATCGACGAGGCTGTGGGGTGGGTCGCGCTGACTCGCACTTCCGCGGTCGGGGCGGTTGCCAGAGACACCGAGTATGCCGTGGTCTTGATCTTCTCCACGCTCAGCGTCTCCGAACCTATCGACACGCCCGGGGAGGGGTCCTGTCCCTGCGCGGCTTGCGAGTTCACCAACAGCAGCACGGCCAACGCCATCACCGGCGCCGTCAACGCCAGCAGCAGGACGAAACGCTTCACTTGGGGGGGGGGGGGGGTCGGCGGCGTGTTGGGGTCTGTTGGCATTTGCGTTCTACCTCGCTTGCTAGGCTGGAATCTTGTCGTTGCAATGCAACTTTTCTAGAATATATCAAATTCTTGTCTCTGTCAACTGTTCAACCGACCGATAATGGGATGTCTGATGGCTAGGCAGCAAAAGCACCGACATCTTACGCACAACTCAACGAGATCGTCTGGGCATGCGACTACGGTGCGCGAACAAAGAGACATTGGACTACCAAACACGACAACATCTTGGTTTATGTCAAAGACCCTGACAACTACCATTACAACAGCACTGCTGTCGGTGCTGTTGCAACTAGATCGTGATTTTTTATATATTTTGTGTGTTGTTAGGTTTTGTGTGATATGGTAGTGTTTATTCACAGATGAACTGTTTTAGTTTATCTGTAGTCGCTTCGTAGCCGAGCACAAACGGCTCCCAAAAACATAAAAAGATATTTTCTTGGAGGCGACGTGTCCATCAATCCAACGACCTCAACAACTGTCAATAACCCAACCGGCATTATGACCAAAAAACCCAAACCAACAACAAGCACAGAGGCTCCACCAAAAGCCACCGTTGGCAAAGTTGTGGCTAACACCACAAAGACGTTTCGTCACAAACTACGAGAAAACCTAGGGGTTACTGTTCTAACTACTTTGCTTGTAGCATCTGTTGCTCTAACGTTTTCTGCTTTAGATTCAACGTTTACTGCTATGGAATCCAACATCGGGAATCTGAGCTACAACATCGACCGGCTAGACACCCGCATCGACCGGCTAGACACCCGCATCGACCGGCTAGACACCCGCATCGACCAGCTAGACACCCGTATCGACCGGCTAGAAGACAAAATCGACCAACGTTTTGAGGCTCAAGATGCGAAATTGGAAGAGATCAATTTAAAACTAACCGCGTTGATAGCTGGCTTAAACGCAACTACTGGAATCGAAGCTGCCATAGAAGGAACTCTGTTAACCCCAGACTCCTAGCCCGCACCCTAACTTTGCGATCTTGCTGTAAGTTACGCGTGTTCTTGGTTTTTTCGTCAACTTGTCTATCTTGTAGGTGTCAAAGTTTCTGAGGTTTCTTTCGTGTGGTGTGGAACTATCTTACCCTCGGTTGTCGGAGAGGAATGGACGAATGCAAGTTACAGTCAACAGTGAGCTTGGGCGCGACTCTACGGCTGGAACCGTGCTGGTCCGGAAATTGAGGAAGTGTTTGCGAAG
Organism: Candidatus Aldehydirespiratoraceae bacterium; assembly: GCA_965204595.1. GTDB lineage: Bacteria > Actinomycetota > Acidimicrobiia > Acidimicrobiales > Aldehydirespiratoraceae > VXYK01. Next base: position 29,320 of record CBDBEW010000004.1, read on the forward strand.
ACGGTCGAGGCGATGCGAGCCTCCGGAGAAATCGACGGGTCGGACGGTCGACTGAGGCTCAAGTGCTGACGCGACAGTGCGCGCGATCTGCTGTTCTCGGCCGAATATGGCACTGGTCGCGTCCACTGACCGGTGACCGATCGGCACAGCTTGCTGTCTGCAGCCGTTGCCCCTCAGGGCGGAGTGATATGGCTCGTGCGTGAGCGGCTCGTGCGGATATTCACCACAACGTCGAGGTCCTAGCTCCAGCGAAGCGTCGATTGGACTCCGAATCCCGACAGGCTGCTGGCGCACGCCGAACTCGTGGCCGACAAGGTGCTCGCCATGCTGGCCGCTGACAAGATCTCCGATGAGCCGATGGTGTCGGCCCCGCCGGGAGTGCGGCTGCGGAAGCTTCCCGCTGCTGCCGCGAAGCTGCTGCTCACAGACTCCATCAGCGCCTTGCCGCTTCACAACGCGACATAACCTGATCCAGCACTCAACGTAACTCTCAGTGCCCTCAAGCACTTTACGAACTCAGCGACGTAGGATACGCCCAACCGAGTCGATGCGTCACACCTAATACAGATGCGTGACCGGCTAGGTGAGCGTTTTGCTGCTGGCATACACTCTCTGGTCGCGAATCTTGAACATTAGGCTTCCCTCCGGACGACATTGTTTCTTCTTGGGATACAGGGCCGACGCATCCCAACTACACCGTTTTGCTTTTAGGTCGCAGAGGAGCGGGCAAGACCGTTGTGCTGAAGGAGTTGCGAGCGAGAGCCCAAAAACGAGGTTGGCTAACGATCTCATCAGCAGCAGTCACGGCTGGCATGCTTAACCGAATTGGCCATGCCGCTCTCGCACATCTCAACCGCTTAACTACATCGCTTGAAGACGACCTTGGCGCAGATTTAGCCGCAGTGGGCATACAGATTGGTGCAGCTTATGACCCAGAGGCGGACGTTTCTCGCCGAGTTGGCGAGATACTGAGTGTTTTGGCGAAACATCTAGCGCGCAAAAACTCTGGACTCTTTGTGACAGTTGACGAAATGCACGCTGGCGATACCAACGACCTGCGTATGTTTGCTGTTACGCTTCAAGACGTTACTCGCATAGCGCAGTTACCGTTAGCTTTTGTTGGTGCTGGTTTACCTGTGTTGGAAGAAACTCTGCTGACCGATAAGAGTGTGACATTTCTCCAGCGTTGCCCAAGATATGAAGTTGATTAATCCCCTGCTGCTCGCCGATTTTTGGTTGCCATGGCTCAAGACAAAAATGAGTCGCTGTTGAAAGAAATCTCCCGCCGTTTAGGTGTGACTAGTGGGTATGTGAGTGTCTATCGTGCCCGTTTGGTTAGGTCAGGGTTGGTCACTAATGTCTCCAAGCATGTTTTGAGCTTTGCTCTTCCCAGTACTCGCCGTTGGGTTGAAGACCTTGAAGAGTATGCCCATATCGCCGAGTCGCTAAACTTTGACACCAATGCTCCATAGGGTTTGCAGTACCGGGTTCAAGGCGGGACGCTTGAACCCACGCTCGCCCGGGGTTTGTTGCATTCTTACCGACCCGAAGAAGGTCGGCTTGTGGCATTGGGCACTTTGATGTAGCTGCCCAGTTCCAACAACCAGGTTTGTTGGTGGCTACAGAACTAAGTCAGGTTTCGTACCTCGCGTGAAATGGGTACTGGATGGCGCGTGAAATGGGGTTTGTGTATCTGCGGATGGATGTTTGCTTCGCTTGGCGGACTCGCTGATCGAACGACTGCTTGAAGATGTCTCAGTGGTTGTGATCACTGTGCCACGCACTTGCGGAAAGACCACAACCACCGGATGTCCCAGCTGAGACTTGGTGTAGGGTGGCTGATATGACTTCTGCCACGGGCCATGCCTGCCGCGGCGACTCATTGGCTGCGGTGCCACAGCCGAACCTCGTTGAGTTCGTGTCCACAGCCGGATTGATGGAGCGCAGAATTGTGTGCGCCAGCGCGCGAACGGCGTGTAGCGATTCGAGGACTTCGGTGCGGCAGGCCGCCGGCAGTGCTTATTCGTCGGGGCGGTGGAGCTGGCTATTGTCTCAGATGCAATGACCGCTGCCTCCTCCACCGGCGACTCCGAAGACCGCGACGGAGAACCAGCAGCGCGACGTCTACTAGAGGGGTTGTCCCGCTGCATCTCGATCGACCTTGAAGTCTCGAAAACGACCGAGAAGATCCATGCCCTGGCCGGAGTGCGGGCTGACAACGGTCAGTCATTTGTCTATCGGTCAAAGGGTCCGGGCTTGACCCGAGCGCTCGCCGAGCTCGACAACTTGGCCGACGGCGCAGACTTCGTGCTGGGCCACAACTTCATCAACTTCGACCTGGCGCATCTGCGAGCCGCGAACCCGAACCTGCGCCTGCTGAAACTGCCGCTGGTCGACACGCTGTGGCTCAACCCGCTAGCGTTCCCGAGCAACCCCTATCACAGCCTCGTCAAGCACTATCAGGATGGTCAGCTACTCACCGGGCGAAGGAACGATCCCAAACAGGACGCCAAGACCGCGCTGGCAGTCTTCGCCGACCAGCAGTCGATGCTGCAGAAATCCGACCCACGACTGCTTGGCGCCTGGCACTGGCTCACCACCCAAGAAAGCGGCCCTGGATTTGACCTGTTCTTTGAAGGCGTGCGCGGCTCGCCGAAGCCGTCCGGCGGTGAAGCCCGCGAAGCGATCCACGCCCTGACCACCCAGACCTGCTGCCAAACCCACGCACGCAGGGCCGTCTTCGCGGCCGACGAACACGGCTGGTCGCTCGCCTACGCGTTGGCCTGGTTCTCTGTGGCGGGCAGCAATTCGGTCATGCCGCCCTGGGTGCGTCATCAATTCCCCGGCGCCGGAGAACTGGTGCGACGCCTCCGCGACCTCAAATGCGACGATCCGCAGTGCGACTGGTGCCAAGAGCACCACAACGCCCCCCGAGAACTCAAGCGTTGGTTTGCCTTCGACGAATTCAGACCCGAACCAACCACGAAAGACGGGCATCCGCTACAGCAGGCCATCGTCGAATCAGCGATGGCAGGCGAACACGCCCTCGGGATCCTGCCGACCGGCACCGGCAAGTCGCTGTGCTACCAGATACCAGCCCTGTCGCGATACGAGAAGACCGGAGCGGTGACGGTTGTGATCTCACCGCTGGTGGCCCTTATGGCCGACCAAATCACCGGACTTGCGAGGAGCGGCATCAACTCCTGTTCCACCGTCAACGGCATGCTCTCGATGCCCGAACGCGCCGACGCGCTCGAGAAACTGAGGCTCGGAGACACTGCCATCGTCCTCATCTCGCCCGAGCAGCTCCGCAGCGTCTCCTTCCGGCGTGCCCTCGACCAGCGCGAGATCGGCGCCTGGATCCTCGACGAGGCCCACTGCCTGTCGAAGTGGGGCCACGACTTCCGCCCCGACTACCGCTACGTGGGGCGTTGCATCCGCGAACGGGCGGGAGACGGCTCGATCCCCCCGATCCTGTGTCTGACCGCAACCGCCAAGCCCGACGTCAAAGCTGAGATAGTCAAGTACTTCAAAGACGATCTCGGTGTCAAGATGCGAGTGTTCGACGGCGGCAGCGAGCGCACCAACCTTGAGTTCGTGGTGGTGGAGACAACCAGCCACAACAAGTTCCGCGACATCCGCATGACCTTGGCCGAGCACCTGCCACCGGGAAGCGATGGCGGCGCAATCGTCTACTGCGCCACCCGACAGCAGACCGAAGACGTGGCGAACTTCCTGCGCGACCAAGGCTTCTCCGCCGACCGCTTCCACGCCGGACTGCAACCGGAGGAGAAGAAGACCATTCAGAGCAACTTCATCGACGGCCGCCTCAAGGCGATCGCGGCCACCAACGCCTTCGGAATGGGCATCGACAAACCCGACGTGCGCTTGGTGATGCACGCCGACATCCCGTCGTCGCTGGAGAACTACCTGCAGGAGGCGGGCCGGGCAGGGCGCGACCAGCAACAGGCCCACTGCGTGCTGCTCTACAACAAGGACGACGTGGAGCGGCAGTTCGGCATGTCGGCGCGGTCCCGGCTGACGCGACAGGAGATCCACGCCGTGTTGATGGCCCTGCGCCGACTCGGCAGACGCAATAAGAGCGACGAAGTCGTAGCCACCGTAGGAGAGATGCTGCTCCAAGACGAGGACAAGGACTTCCGAAGGGACTCCGCTACCGACGACACACGCGGGCGCACCGCCGTGGCCTGGCTCGAAGAGTCAGACCTTCTCAGCCGCAAGGAGAACCGCGTCCGAATCTTCCCGTCGTCGTTGCGGGTTAACACGGTTGAAGAGGCGAGGGAGAAACTGAAAGCAAGAACGATCTCGGATCATGGGCGCGATCGGCTGCTGACCATCGTGCAGATGCTGATCGAAGCCGACCCTGACGAGGGCATCTCCACCGATGTTCTCATGGAGGCGGCGGGTCTCAGCTCTGAGCTCGTACGGGGTGCGCTGTATGACTTGGAGAAATGCGGCATCGCCAACAACGACACCGTGCTCACTGCGTTCGTCCATGTGGGTGTTCCCAATAGTTCCAAAAAACGATTTGAGCACGCGGCCGGGGCTGAAGAGCAGCTGTTGTGCCTGATGCAGGAGTTGGCTCCCGACATGGGACGTGGCGACCATGCTCCCCTCAACCTGCGCGTTGCGAGCCAGCGAATCAAAGACGCTGGCCATGACCATTCCCGGCCCGAGCACATCGTCCGCCTGCTGCAAGGGATCGCTGGCGACGGCCGCGGCCAGGGCATCGGCGGCGGAAGCATTGCGGTCCAAAACCTTGATGCCGACAGCGTTCGAGTGACCCTGAGGCGCGAGTGGCACGCGCTGCTGAAGATCGCTCAACGTCGGCGAGCCGGTGCTTCGCGTCTGCTCGATCACCTGGTTTCGTGTCTACCACGAGGCAAACGAGGCATCGACCTGCTAGCGGAAACCACATTGGGAGACCTGACCAGAGTCGTGGAATCCGACTTGACACTGGCAGCCGAAGGGGTCAAGGACTACCGCAGGCTTGTGGACCGGTCGCTGGTGTGGCTGCACGAGCAAGAGGTAATCAGGCTCAACAAGGGTCTCACAGTGTTCCGTCCGGCGATGACTATCCACCTGTCCAACGAACGACGCGGCTACCGGAAATCCGACTTCCAATCCTTGCAGATCCACTACGACGAAACGGTTCGCCAAATCCATGTGATGGCCGAATACGCCCAACTCGGCCTGAGCGACATGGCCAAGGCCCTGCACCTGACCATCGACTACTTCACGCTCGGCGAAGACGAATTCCTGCGACGCTGGCTGCCTGATCGCGGCCCGGAACTCTCCCGGCAGACCACACCCGAGTCGTGGCGCAAGATCGTCGAAAGCCTCAAGAACCCTGCTCAGCGCACGCTTGTGGCCGACAACCGCGAGAACGCCAACATGCTGGTGCTGGCCGGGCCGGGCTCCGGCAAGACCAGAGTGCTGGTGCACCGCATCGCCTATCTGATACGAGTCAAGCGCGAAAACCCGCGCGGGATACTGGCTCTCGCCTACAACCGCCACGCTGCGGTTGAAATTCGCCGTCGGCTGGCCGAACTGGTCGGCAACGACTCGCGAGGCGTGCTGGTGCTCACCTGCCACGCGATGGCGATGCGTCTCGTGGGAACCAGCTTCTCCGAGCGCGCGGATCGGCCCGAAAGCGAGCAGTTCCAGGAAATCCTCAAGGAAGCAACCGCGTTGCTGCGCGGCGACGGACTCGAATCAGCGGAGGAAGCCGAGGAGACAAGGACACGGCTCTTGGCAGGGTTCCGATGGATTCTGGTGGACGAGTACCAGGACGTCGGCCAAGAAGAGTACGACCTCATCTCTGCGCTGTCCGGCCGGACCCAAGCAGACGAGGACTCGAAGCTCACCATGTTCGCGGTGGGCGACGACGACCAGAACATCTACGCCTTCAAGGGATCATCGGTGAGGTTCATACGCAGCTTCGAGGCAGACTACCAAGCCGAACCGGCATTCCTGACCGACAACTATCGATCGACACGCCACATAATCGAGGCCGCGAACGCGGTCATCAAGCCGGCAAAGAACCGAATGAAGGTCGACCACGAGATCAGCATCAACAGGCAGCGGTCGAAGGACCCCGCCGGCGGCCGGTGGGCTGGGCGAGATCCCGTCGGGGGCGGGAAGGTCCAGATCCTGCCTGCCCAAGGCGATGCAATCCCCCAGGCGCAAGCTGCAATGCACGAGCTTCGGCGGCTGCAGAGTCTCGCTGAAGACTGGGACTGGTCCAGGTGTGCGGTACTCGCCAAGGAATGGAAGTACCTGGAACCTGTTCGCAGCATCTGCGAGCTCGAGAGCATCCCCGTGCAGATAGCGAACGAAGACCTCCCCAGCATCTGGCACCTACGCGAGACGCAATCTCTGCTGAATCGGCTGCGCAACCGTGACTCCCGTCTGATCCGAAACGCCGATTTGCACGCCTGGCATTGCCGACAGCGCCCGGGCCCATGGATTGAGCTATTGCTAGAAGCGATTGAAGCACACGAACTTGAGGCAGGTGCGGCCGAGATCCCCACTGACAACTTCGTCGAATGGCTGGCCGAGTGGGGACGGGAGGCCCGCAAGAGCCAAAGAGGACTGTTGCTGTCAACTGCCCATCGCGGCAAGGGTCTGGAGTTCGACCATGTAATCGTGCTCGACGGCGGCTGGGACCACTCAGGACGAAACGAGGACGCCGACGCCTCACGCCGCTTGTACTACGTCTCCATGACCCGGGCGCGCCACACCCTCGGACTGGTGTGTTCTGGCGAACCAAACCCGATCCAAAGGGCGCTGCGAGGCAGTCCGGCAGTCGCGTGGCGAGACCCTGCCGAGCTGCCGCCACCGGAACCAGAGTTGGCCCGCCGCTATCGCCGGCTCACCCTCGGCGACGTCTACCTGAGTTTCGCCGGCAACAAACCCCCGAACCATCGAATACACCGCGCTATCGCCGAGTTGTCCCCGGAAGATCCGCTGCAGGTGCGGCAGGAGGCGGAGGCGGAGCCGTGGGAACTGCTCGACCAACAAGGCATAGTTGTAGGAAGGTTGGCCAAGAGCTTCCAACCTCCCGAGGGCATGGTGTGTACCAGCGCCAGCGTCTGGGCCATCGCAACTTGGAAGCGCGACTACTCAGACCCCGAGTACCAAGCGGCACTCAAATGCCGCACATGGGAGGTCGTCGTTCCCGAACTCATCTTCGAGCCTTGAGAACCCGCCGAGCTCGACTACACGCACTCGACACCGCCGCGCGGATCGCCGCGCAGGTCAAAACCGCGCGGATCGCCGCGCAGGTCAAAACCGCGCAGGTCCAAAGCCCGGCGAACGCCGCGGACTCAGTAGCGACGCTCGACGGCCGAAGATTCCAGTCGACTGCGGTGTTGGGGAACGCCGCCGAGCGTGAACTGATGGACGGCACACGCATCTGGCTGCGGTTCGACGAGGCGAGTTCGCCGCCGAAGCCGCCTGCAACACCATGAACAGGGAATATCGAATCAGCCAAGATCAACTCTTGCAGATCACCGACTTCTCCTCAACAGAGGCGGGCTGCGACTCGCACCGGCTCGCGCAAGACGCTCTCGTGGAAAAGGTTCTGCACGCGCAGCCGCGCCTGACTCTCAGCGGTCCGGACTTGGAGCTGACCACCGATGCCTCGACCATCAAGTTCAGTGAGCAGACCCCCGACCCGAGCGTCGCCCCAGAGTCGGACGCGAACACTGACGACCCGTCAGGATTGAAAAACAGCACGAACGAATAGGCCGAAGCGAGCGGACTCTCCGGAAGCACCGCCGCCGGAGAGTCCGCCGGCCATGCGACCACGCAAAAACATCAAAGTCAGCGCCGGCGGCTGCCTTGCCTAGAAGTCGATCCCAAAGTCCGTTTCCTCCCGTACTGGCGGGAGCAACGGTATCGCATTTCTCCATCGCTCGATAACCACGCCGTGGGCTGCGAACCTGGGGTCTGCGGCGATGACTTCGAGTGCTTGGTTGAACCTGACTGGTTTGAACATGAGTTCTTTGATGTTGGCGAGTCGGCACAGTTCGGTGAGCCCGTGGCGCGTTTCCAGGGCGATGAGGTCGTGCAAGTCTCGCGGCTGTCGGCGGCGGCAAAAAGCAAGCATCTTGTCGCCGACGAGATCGTGTTCGTGTATCAGCAGACCTTCGTCGGTGTCCACGACGGGGAACAACCTGTAATCGACACCGAGATCGATCGAAAATTCCTCACCTTCGAAAGTGACCTTGAGCCGCACTAGCTGGGGGTACTCAAATACCCGCTCCGTTTTAAACGACAGGGGTGAAGGTGGGTTTCGACTTGTGGGACGAACCGGTTGACGACCGTACCCGCGGGTCCCAAAAAGTCGAGGCCTTCGGTGGCCCGGTCGACTATGCCGTAGGCGATCAGCGCGGCTCCGCCACCCAGAGCAAAATCGCCCTGGCGGCCGAGCTCACCGACGATGCGGCGCACCTCGGCCTGCAGAGGTGAGAGCACTGGCCGGGTCTACCTGGTGATGCCGCGGCGATCGAACCAAGCTTCCCAAGCCTCGACGACATGCTGGGACAGCCAGATCGTGGGCCACATCTCCAACAGCTTGTCGAGCCGTATGTAGAAGCGCACATCGTCCTCAAGGCCTTCGGTCAACACCAATTCGTAGAGCCATAGGCGCTGCACGTCGTCATCGAGATCAAAAGGCCCAGCAAAGGACCAGTCAATATGCCCCGGAAGCGACACGACGCCTGAGGCCTTGACGATCGCAGGGTCGTCGACATCATCAGGTGTGGCCACCTCCCGACAGGCGATGAACGGCGGCAACGTCAACTCCACAAAATGCGCCATGACCATGAACCCACCGGTAAATATGCCATCTGTGACCGTCGCCGGTGCGGGGGATCAGGCAAGGACAGCTATTCGGAGGCGGGGGGGCGATAGAACAGGGCGAGCTGGGCTGCGGCGGCGGCGATGCCGCCGACGGCACTGATGAGCATGCCGGTGGCACCGTCGAAGCTCTCGATCAGGCCGAACAGGTGATCTAGGGAGTACTCACCGGGGCCAGTGGTGGCCACACCAACGGCGACGATGGCGAGCACGAAGTTGTACTCCCAGCCGCCGGAGACGATGAAGAAACCGCTCGAACGATGCACCGTCCATCCCGCCACCACCATCAGCGCCACAAAAGCGAGCGCGGCCAGCGGAGTCAGCAGACCCGCGGCGAACAGCAACCCCGCACCGATCTCGGTGCAAGCCGCGAGCAGTGCGTGGAGCTTCCCGGGCCGCATACCCATCGAGTCGAACCATCCTGCGGTGCCTGCAATCTTGCCGCCTTGAAAGAACTTGGCGTAGCCGTGAGCGGCGAGCGTGAGGCCGACAGCGACCCGCACGATCAACGTGCCGAGGCTGACGGCGCTGAAGTCCGCGATGTAGTTCTCTGCGCCGAGAATGAATGTTGATCCCATAGCCTTCCTTTGCGTTCCCAAATTTCTTACCTAGGGTAACTGGGGTAAGAATACATCAATATTAGCAGGAGCGCAACTACCTCCAAATGTCGTACATCACCCTGAGGACACAAGCCTGTGGCTGGCAGATATGGAATAGAATCGAACGAGGAGGGTAAATTGTCACTTGCCACGCTGAGGTCCCCGGAGGATGCGGCGAGAGCTGATGACCAGGCCGGTGGTGCGTCGAAGCTCTCGATGAGGCCGAACAGGTGGTCTAGGGAGTACTCACCGGGGCCGATGGTGGCCACACCGACGGCAACGACGGCGAGCACGAAGTTGTACTCCCAGCCGCCGGAGACGATGAAGAAACCGCTCGAGCGATGCACCGTCCATCCCGCCACCACCATCAGCGCCACGAAAGCGAGCGCGGCCAGGCGGCCGACTCCGAAGTCGCTGCACACCAGATCCCCTGGCGCTGATCGCACGGTCGGTGCTTGCCCGAAACGTGGTTTACGGCTTGTGAACACCGCAGATCTAGTTGATTCGCATGAGCCGTTCGACGCTTTTGTGATTCACGCGCACACCTTTCCGGCGCAGCTGCACGCACACACGCGGCGAGCCGTACGCCCCATCACCCCAAAAGCGATCATCCCCCAACCCAAAAAATCCAGAAAACCAGCAAGGAACCGGCTGCCCAACCTCAGCCTTCTCTCTGTTACCACAGCAACAGAAAGCCACCAACAACTCGCGCAGGCCGCGTAAACTACCTGTCAAGCCAACGGGGTAAGCTCAGAATCTTGAACCTGCCTAGAAAGTTGGGTCGGCAGAGGCTTTAGCGTTTGCAGAGTGTTTGATCGCTGAGGAGTCTTTTTCGGGACCTATTAAAATCCGAGCTTCGCGCCGTGGAATATACTTTGCCTCTTGGTGAATCGATCAACTCCTTATTGCCAAAGTCCTTGATGAGGTTTCTGTCGTTCGTATAGAGCAGTCTCGCTTTTGAAATTAGCGCTAACGCCAAAATATGGTGATCGCTTGATTTGCAGGCATCGACATCCTGCTTTAGAGACTCTTTCTGAACGTCAACAGCGGTATTATCCAGTGTCGCCAATTTTCCAGCGCGTTTTAGTTCGGCAATCCATTGCCGTATTCGTAGATTGCTTTTGTTTAGTTCGCGAGCGTATTGCGAACCACCGACAACTAGTGGCACTTTGCCTTGTTCGACGGCAGCTCGAAAACCTTGACCAGCCGCGTTGCCCGTATCTTGCCAAAGTTCATGGATAATGTTGATATCAACAATCGCGCACATCGCCTAGATACCGATCGATCGTTGCAACTCATCTAGGAAAAACTGTCTATAGCTACTCGGAGCACCCTCAATGTTGCCGTTGCCATCAACTTTCAGAGAATGCAGCTTCACATCAAGGCCGCAACGTTCAAAATAGACTATCGAAACGTCATCTGGCGTGAGGGGCGATTGGCGATCCGCAGCATCTGAACGAATACGGTCGATAATAAAGTCACTGTGTGTCTCAACGATGACTTGCCTAAGAGAACCACGTGTCTTAGTTGAAACAAATTCGGATAGCAGCGAACCCACGGCGGCTTGGGCACTTGGATGGAGATGAACTTCTGGTTGCTGCAACAGCAGAGTAGTTGGTCCGTGATCCTTCAAAACTTCAGTGACAACTGGCAAGATTTGGCTAATCCCGTAACCCACGTCAACCAGATTACGAAAGGGTCCCTTTACTTTACTACTGAATTTTCTGACTTGAATTTGAAATGGATCTGCATCAGTCTTGCCGAGATGACGCACGCGCACTTCATCAAAAAGTCCCGCTTCTTTTCCGAATGACTCTAGGCGCGTCTTCAACGTGGCCCACACTTGAGGCTCCTGTAGAGCCAACTGTGCTAGATATGTAGGAACGTAATCGCCCACAGAATCGGCGACCGCTGATTCGTAGCTATACACCCGTTCAGGTTGTGATCTAACCGGGCCACTTGCAAATAACCTTGCGGAGCTTCGCGGTCCGCGTAGGTGCCTGTGGCGAATATGTTCCAATAGATTACTGCCTATACCATCTAGGTCATCCTTTGTGAACTCGCAGCCTCCTTTTGGTGACACAATGCTTGGCAGTTCATTTGATGACTCACGAAATGTTATTTCAAAGTTGAACAAGAAACTAGTGATTGCCGGTACTCGGTCGAACGCCATACGCGGTATTAATTCCGATCGTGGGCGTGGATTTTCATACTTCCACTCTCCTCTTGGAGTACCGAAGCTGAAGTTGCCAAGCTTGTCGTGACGCAAGTCTTGTTCGACCCAATATCCAGCTCTGGTAAACCGTCTGCTCACCGGCACGGGTGCCGACCACTGCGGTTGAAACTTCACGAGACAGTGGATTGGTTCTGCAGCCCCGCCAATACTTGATTTTTTCGATCCTTCATATTCTAGGGCAGCCTCAAACTCGTCTGCTCGGCTACCACGAGCTCCTCGATGGTGTACGATTTCTTCAAAGCTGCCGAGGTCATAGGGTGCTTGCTTGAAGTCAGGTACGAGATCATCATAAACGACGTTCCATAGTGCGCGCACCATCGCCATGAGCGAGGTTTTGCCACTGCTATTTTCGCCGACAAGCAAGGTCAGAGGTGCTAAGCGCGCAGTCTGAGGTTCCTCGCCGAAACAACGGTAGTTGCGTAATGTGATGGATATCATCGTGTCAAATCCTATCTGCATGCCATCGACACCACGGTCACACACTTCAGACTCGGCTGAGCGTAGCACAGAAAATGGGAGGCCGAGTCAGAGGGTGGGGGGTGTCGAGGGAGCGGTCGAGGCGGACCTGGAAAGAGCTCATCTGGGCGCGGATGACGATGGAGTTGGGGGCGTAGGTGGTGGGGCTGGTGCCGGTGGTGATGTCCAAACCGAAGATGCGCCCGACGTCGGCGGAGGCGAACGAGTCCGCATCCAAGGCGGTCAACGGAGGAGCGCAGCCGCAGCAAACGCCAGCGCGTCTAGGAATCCTGGCATCGTCTACCTCCTCGCTGTGCCGACGACAAATGTCTCCTCCGCTTGCCTACTTGCCACCGCTCCGGCTTGCATCTTGCGCGACGTGGGTCACTCGAGCAAGGCGGAGTTTAGCAGGGTGGCGGCATCAGACATTAGACTCACAGCTTCTCGCCTAGAAGTGTCGGCATCTTGGAGCAAATTGATCAATGTGTCTTGGTGCGCTTCAGATACGACTGGAATTTCAAACTGGGCGATGTCGTCAGGGTAAAGCTCTCCCTGTCCGCCGCCGCCTTTGAACTTCTCGGTTTGCGCCTTACCGATAGACGAGTTCATCACAAACGCCACATATAGGGGGTCTTCGTCGCGTATGCGGAGAATATTGACATGGTTGTTGCACGCCGCTATACTATGCCCTAAAAATACAGCCGTTCTGCCGATGTACTTGCCTGTGGTGTAGGTCAAGATGTCGCCGTGCTTCACGTGTGATTTCGGATTGTTCAGATACCACTCCATACTCACACGTTTGAAGCCATCGTAGTCGAGCCATCCTTCACGGATATTGCCACTCATTATCATGGGGACTTCTCCACTCGCGTCGTGTGACGGCTGCACCCCTCTGTCGTTGTATTCTGCCTTGTCGCCTAGCTTGAAGGTTCGCGTCGCTTTGCTGCTCGCGTGGTTCAGCAATGCAACGCAGTGGGGGTTGAAAAACTTAGCGTCCCACCTATCAGCGGCTTTCAGCGCAGCAGCTCTCGTTGTGAATCCTGAAGTGCTGTCGCTAGCAGCGTCTGGCATAAAACTGAGTCCCTGCTCGGAAGCGAAGACAGCGAATGCTTCGGCCACTCCATCACTAGTCATCTGTTCGTGGTTGAAGAGGTCGTGGTCCATCACATAGTGCCCGAACTTGTCTCTGACATACTCACGCCCACGTTTCACGAACAGCCGAGTTCCGTTGCTGGTGGTACACGGTTTCGACTGATCGGCCAAAAACACGTCGTAGTCGTCGGTGCGGGGGCACATCGGCCCAGCGTCGGGGTCGTCGTTCCACTTCTGGACGAAAACCACACAGGTTTTCGTGGCAGTGTGCGGTTGGAAAGTGTTGCCATCCAATCCCACGACTGCTAGCAGCCTGCATCTGTCCATTATGTAGTGTCGGATGAAGCGGCTGTCTCGATTGTTCAAACGGCCTATGGGCAAAACGATTGCCATCCTGCCGCCCGGTCGCAACACATCAAGGTTGCGCTCTATGAACAGTGCGTCTCGGGCCACGCTCCGTTTGATCCTTCCCTTGTCGTCAAGAGCGGTTTCGTATCGCGCCAACACATCGGCTTGGTCTACATTGCCGGCGAACGGAGGATTCGTGAGCACAATGTCGAAGTTGAAGTCTCGGTTGCTAGTTGGCTCTCGCCTGAGCACTCTGAGTTTAGACCAAGCATAATGGTAGATGTCAGACCACGTTTCTCGCGCTGAAGCGTCTGCCCATCTGGGGTAGTTCAGCGCGTTCAAATGCAGCACTTTGCTCTCCCCGTCACCCGCAATGAGATTGAGACACCTCGACACCCTGACACATTTCTCATCGAAATCGATGCCGAACACCTTGTCTCGAACATAAACGCTACACTCGTCTGGTTTAGTGTGAGATGTCAGAAGATGAGTGTCTTGCATTCCTTTCGAGTCCAAAATCTGGCGCCACACATGGAAGATAGCGTGCAAAGTGAAACCCGATGAGCCACAAGCTGTGTCGACAACGGATTCGTGGGGCTGAGGATTCATCATTTTTACGCACATATCAACCACCCAACGCGGTGTGAAATACTGCCCCTTCTCAGCTTTAGACGACTTGTTTACTAGGAACTCGAATGCGTTGTCGATAATGTCGAGGTTGGAGTTCAGCAGTTTCCATCCCTCCATCGAACCCACACAAACTTGGAGATGCCGAGGTTCCAAGTTGACCTTGGTGTCACGAAAAACACCTGGCCATTGTGCGTTGGCATCTGTGAACAACTTGTTGATCTTGTTGGTTAACTGAGAGGCTGTGTTGCTGTTGCGAAACTTCAACTTTCGTGTATTGTCTTTGCTGCTCAAAGATTCATCGTAGAGCTTCACGAATATCAGTTTGAATACTTCTTCAAAAACGTCCACACCAGCGTTGGCCAAAACCTCGTTCTCCATGTCTTCGATGAGCTCGCGTAGTGTGGAGACGCTTCCATTTGAGCGGCTATTGCGCTCGGCTTCTAGCTGTTCGAGCGTGCCGATGTACCAGTCGTCTTCCCACACATCATCCACAGTCTCGTTGCTTTGAGGCAGTTTGGGGAGCGTGATGAACACATTAGGGTCTTTGCGATTCCATACCCGCTCATCGATGCCGTTGCTCCAAAGAGCTAGCGGAGCTCCTGTGGCATTGGCATAGGAGTGCAGTTGCTCTTTACCTACGGTAGACCACTTTCGGCGCAACCGTCTCGATGTGGCAAGTCAAGCCGTAGATGTGTAGGGCCATCAAAATAGTGTGGAGAAGGCTACCAACCGGAGCTAGGATGGGATGCCAAGTAGATTTGTGTGAGAGGAGCCGGCTATGGCAGTTCGGATTGCACCTGAGGAAACCGCCCGCCGCGGCGACGAGATCTACGAACGAGACATCAAGCCGACCCTGGCCGAAGATCAACACGGCCGCTACTTGGCCATCGATGTCAACAGCGGCAACTGGGCTGTCGCCGACACGCTGCGGGCTGCGACCGATGAACTCAACAACGTGCATCGTCCCGACCCCTCGGGCGTTTGGCTGCTACGCGTGGGTTACCCCGTGCTCCGCCACTTCGGAGGTCGTCCCGTCCCATCAGAAGAATGATCGAAGGCAGCGTGAATAGGCAGCTTGAACCCACGGTCACGCTGACGGTAGGCAACTCGCCGGGGCATGAGCACCAGATAGATGCCGTCGTCGATACTGGATACAGCGGCCAACTGACACTCCCCAATCATGTGATCGCTGGGTTCGGACTGCAACGGGTCGGAGTCAGCCAGGCGACTCTTGCGGATGGCAGCACGATCAACTTCAATGTCTATGGTGCGACTCTCCAATGGTCTGGCAAGGAGGTCGATATCGCTGTGGACGAAGTGCACTCGGTGCCACTCGTTGGCATGTCCCTGCTGGAAGGCAGCACGCTGCAGATCGACGTTCGCCACTACGGCCGTGTCCTCATCAAACCATAACCGGCTATTCCAGTACGGGTGTGTGACCGATTAGGAGATCGTTTCGCCGCAGGCATTGTTCTGCACATGGGACCCCACGTCTACCCTCTCGCGGATCACTTGAATCACTCAAGCTGTTTGGTTTTTCGTGCCCTGGGTGGACACTTCCCGGCAACGCCACATGGATAACGTTGTGTTCGACACGGGTCAACTGGCTCATTTCGCGGGGGGCGAGTCAGGGGGTGGGGGTGGTGAGGGAGCGGTAGAGGCGGGTTAGGAAGGAGGCCATTTGGGCGCGGGTGACGGGGGTTTTGGGGGTGTAGGTGGTTGCGGTGGTGCCGGTGGTGATGCCGAGGCCGTAGATGCGGGCGATGTCGGCGGAGGCGGAGGAGGCGGCGACGTCGGTGAAGGGGGTGGCTACCACGGGGGCCGCTTCGCCGGTGAGTTTCGCGTGGAGGCGGGCGAGGAATGCGGCCATTTGTTCGCGGGTGACCTGCGCCTTCGGGTCATAGGTGGTCTCGCTGGTGCCGGTGGTTATGCCGAGGCTGTAGATGCGGGCGATGTCGGCGGAGGCGAATGAATCGGCGGCGACGTCGGTGAATGGGGTGTCCACCACGGGGGCGGGAGTGCCGCTCAACTTCTCATAGAGACGGGCGAGGAATGCTGCCATCTGTTCGCGGGTGACCGCGGCCTGCGGGCCGTAGGTGGTAGCACTGGTGCCGGTGGTGACGCCGAGGGCGAAGATGCATGCGACCTCGCGGCGAACCGGTGAGTCTTCGGCCAGGTCGGTGAACGGCAACATGCCGACCACGGTGTCGGGTTCGCATTCCGCTAGCCGCTGCGGGCGGTCGAACGGCTCGGGGTCGGGGTCGGGGTCGGGGTCGGGCAGGGCGGTCACGGTGATGGTGATGGGGGAGGCGGCGGTGGGGAGTTGGTAGTTGTTGTCGGTGCTGGTGGAGGTGTGGGTGATGGTGGTGGCACCGGTGGCGATGCCGGTGACGGTGAAGGTTTGGGCGGTGTTCCAGTTCGCTGTGGTGAAGGTCAACGCTTGGGATATTGTGGCGGTGTCTGGGTTGGTGCTGGTTGCGGTGACGGTCACCGTCGCGGTGGGTTGGGTTGTTAGGCGCAGGTTGTAGTTGGCGGTGTCGTCGGCGTTGAGGGTGATTGTGGTGGCGGAGGTTTCGAAGCCGGCGGGGTCGGGGTCCGGTGGCGGTGGTCCGACCGGGCCGGGTGTGACGGGTGTGACGGGTGTGGGGGTTGGGCGGCGTGGCGGGTCGGGGTCGGGTTGGGGGCAGCCGGTGTCGTCGTCGGTGATGGTGATGGTGACGGTGTTCTCGGTCAGTCCGGTGACTGAGGTGGTGAGCACCATGTTTTTGTTGTTTTCTTCGCAGGAGTCGTTGACGATGGTGACGGTGGCGGTGGCTGTGGTCGTCCCGGCTGGGATCGTGAAGGGGTCGGGCAGCGTGAAGTCGGTGTTCAAGATGGCGTTGGAGTCAACGTCGGGGCTCAGTTCGACCACTATCGGGTTGATGGCGGGTTGGTTGAGGGTGGCGGTGATGGTGACTGAGCCGACACTTTCTGCGACGGTGCTCTGCGGGGCGGTGAGGGTCAGTGTGGTGGGGCCGGCGTTGACGGTTACTGCGACCGGGTCGATGGTTAGTGTGCTGCCGTATTTGGTGTCTGAGCCTGTGGCGGCGTGGGTGACCGACGCGGCGCCGGCGGTTGTCGCGCCGTTGATGGTGAAGGTTTGGGCGGTGTTCCAGTTGGTGGTGGTGAAGGTGCGTGTGGCGGGTGTGACGGTGGCGGTGTTGGTGGTGCTGCTGGTGGCGGTGATGGTGACGTTTGCGGTGGGTTGTGTGGCGAGCCTCACGGTGTAGGTTGCGGTGTTGTCGCTGTCGGCGCCGGTGCCGCTGGTGGCGACGGTGCGGGTGGTGGGGGTGACGGTCACGTTGGCGGTGTCGTTGTCGGTGATGGTGAGGGTGAGCGGGGTGACGGTCAACCCGGTGACGGTGGTGGTGAGCACCAGCGTTTCGTCGTTTTCGTCGACGAAATCATTGACGATGCCCACCGGACGGGTGGCGGTGGAGCTTCCTGCTGGGATGGTGAACGAGCCGGGCAGATTGTAGTCGCCGGTTGCGGCGGTCGACGCCGAGGCGGCGGTCAAGCTCACCGTCACTGCGGACACGGCGGGTTCGTTCAATGTGGCGGTGATGGTGGCTGTGCCGGCGCCTTCGGAGATGGTGTTGCCGCCGCTGCGGGCCAGCGTGAGGGTGGTGGGTGCGGCGTTGACGGTGACTATCACGTTGGTGCTGGTGCCGAGCGAGCCGGAGTAGTCGCTGTCGGTGCTGGTGCCGGCGTGGGTGACAGTTGAGGTGCCTTTGGCTACGGCGGTGACGGTGAAGGTTTGGGCGGTGTTCCAGTTGGCGGTGGTGAACGCACGGGTGGTGGGCGACACGGTGGCTGCGGTGGTGGCGCCGCTGGTGGGGGTGACAGTCACGGTGGCGGTGGGTTGCGAGTCGAGTGCTACTGTGTAGGTGGCGGTGGTGGTTGCGCCGACGACGACGGTGCGTGCGGTTTCGTTGACGGTCACCCCGGCTGTGTCGTCGTCGCTGATGGTGACCGTGGCGAGTGATCCTGAGGTGTGGCGGGTGTAGTGGTCGCCGAGGTCGTCTACGGGGTTGTCGGCGGCTTTGATGCGCAGTTTGATTGTTTTGTTGTCGGTGTCGATGGAGTTGTCGGTGATGCTGACAGCAAGGTTTTTGGTGAGGTTCGTGTCGGTGGGTGCGAACGTCACTGATTTGGTGGTGATGCTGTAGTCGCTGGTGGCGGCGGTGGTGCCGGTGGTGAGCACTTCTATTTCGATGGTGGTCGATGTTTGCGGCCGGTGGCTGGCGGTGACCGGTATGTTCAGCGTCGAGCCGTTCTCTGCTACCGACACTGAAAGTTCTGTGGTCGCGGTCGCGCTGGCACCGAAAGCGATCTTGGCGTTGTCGGCGTCGTCGTCGGTGATGGTGACTGTGGTCACGCGCATTGCGCTGTTGACCCGCCAGTCGCTGGTGGTGGTGGTCACGGTAACGGTGAACGTTTCGTCGTTTTCGACGAGGTTGTCGTTGTTGAGCGGCACGAGAAGCGCGGCCTCGGTTTGGCCTTGGGTGACGGTGAGCGTGGCTCGGGTGGTGCCGGTGTCGGCTGTGGTGGCGTCGCTGCCGCTGTAGTCGTAGGCGAAGTTCAAAACGACACCGCCGGCGGGTGCCGCTTCGCCCAAGGTGATGCTGATCTCTGCGTTCGCGACTTGTTCAGCGACGCTGAGGTTGTTGAGGATCGACACGGTTTTGGTGGATTGTGAGGGGGTGCCGTCACCGACAGAGGTCCAGGCCGAGTTGACGCTGCCGACGCTGAACTGCATCTGAACCTCATAGACGGTGCCGTTGACCATCGCGGTGCAGGTGGCGCATCGTGTGGTCGACACGGGAACAGTGACGCTGCGGGCAGATATTTCGGCTGCGGTGAGTGTCGTGCCGGCGGTGGTCTGCCAAGCGCCGGGCTGGTCGCCTGACATGTCGGCGTTGGTGTCTTTGACGCGGTAGCGGACTTTGGCGGCGGTGTAGGTGCGGGTGGTCGCGCCCCAGGTGGCGGTCAGTTCAGTGTCGCCGGGCAGAACCGAACGGCTCGGGGGCACCAGAGCCGACGTGGTGCCTTCGACAGTGTTTGACCAGGCGCCGCCGGGGTTGACACCGTTTAGGGCGCGTACTTGTATCTCATAGACGGTGTCGGTCGAGAGGTTGTCGGCGACATGCGCCGGGGTTGCGCTGGCTGTGTCCACCCCGCCGCTGTTGTTCCAAGCACCGGGCTGGTCGCCGGCCTGGTTGGGGTTGGCGTCTTTGACACGCCAGCGCACTTTGTAGCCGGTGATGGCAGCGCCTGCGCCTCCTGTGTTGGTGGGCGCGACCCATTCCAGGGTGAGGTCGTCGTCGTTGGCGGTGGTGGCCAACGCCTTGACCGAGGTTGGTTTACCCGGCACGTTCCACAAGGTGACGGTGATCGGTTCGCTGGAGGCTTGTATTGGTGTGCCGGTGCCGAAACGCGACCAGTGCGGTCTGCCCGCGGTGTCGGTGAAATGCATGCGCACATGCACCGTCGCGCCCGGCACGAACCCGCCGACCGTGTTGCCGCTGACCGTGGCTGCACTGCCGGTGATCACACTGGAGGACACGTCGAGTGCGGTTGTGCGCTCCCCCCACGTTTCGCTCGCGTCTTTGACCTGCCAGCTGACTTCATATCCTGAACGTCCGGCGGCGTCGGAGCCGAAGGTGATCGCCGGGGTGCCGTTGAGCGCGGCGGCGGTGGCGGTGGTGTTGGCGGGCACAGCCAGGCGCAGGACCGCTATTTGATAGGTTGCGGTGTTGCTGTTGGTGTCGGTGACCTCTACGGCGATGACGCTGTAACCGATCGGCAACACCAAAGTCGACGCTGAGCCGCTGGTCGCGGCTGTGAGGGTGGCGCCTTTGAAGCCGACTTTGACTGTGGATCCGCTGGTGGCGACAGTTGGGGTGACCTGCACCGAGGTTTCGGTTCCGGCGAGGTCGTTAGCCACATAGTAGACAGTGTCAGCAGCAAACGCGGGGTTGAGCACCAAAGTGTTGTCATAAATCTCGGTGACGTCGGAGCTGACCACACTCAGTGCGCTCAACGCCAGCGACGCCGACACCACAGCAGCGGGGGTGAACTGTACGCTTGCGCTCCACGCGGTTTCGGTGGTGGTGCCGCTCTGTTTGCCGAGCACCTGTATCTCATAGAGGTGCCCGTTGTAAAGCTGCGGGGCGTCCGAGGCTGGTGTGGTGACGCTGGTCGTGGCGTCGCAGGTGTTGCCCGTGGAGCTGTCAGCGCTGTGGGAACGCCACGGCCCGGGCTGATCACCGGACTGGTTCGTGTCGGTGTCAACCACCCGGTAACGCAAATTCACAAAACACACACCAGACGCCATCTCCCAAACAGCGGCCACAGTCCCGTCACCGGGTGTGGCTGACACCATGCGCACACTGTTGGCGGGCAACACGGTGCGGCGGGTGAGCGTGACCGCATAGGTTTGTGTGGTGGTGCCGTCCGCGGCGGTGACTTTCACATTGACGGTGTTGACACCCACGGTCAACGCCAGAGCCGAGCTCGCCGAACCGCTAGCCACCGTCGACAGCGACAACCCCAGCCCCACCTCCACGGTGGCGCCCGAACCAGCGGTTGCTGTCGGCGTGAACCGCACATGGGTCACAGTATTGGGCACCGACGCCGTGTAGGTGGTCGTCGCTGAGGCGAACACCGGGATGAGCGCCACAGCACCGCTGAAAGTGGAGCCGTCAGCCGAGGTGGCGCCTGTCAGAGAACTCAAAGTCGCCACGTTGGTCAGATCGGCATTCACGGTCACCGCCACTGAACCCGCGGCTGTGATCTGATAGTTGGCGTCGCTGGTGGACGCGGCGGCATGGGTGATTGAGGTGGTGCCGGTGGTCACACCGGTGACGGTGAAGGTTTGTGGGGTGCTGTAGTTGGTGGAGGTGAACGAACGGCCCGTGGTGGGCGACACGGTAGCTATGGCGCCAGACGTGCTGGTGGGGGTGACAGTGACCGTGTCGGTGGGCGCGGTCGCCAGCCGCGCCGTGTAGGTGACCGTGCCGGTGCCGGTCGCGGTCACAGACGAAGCGCTGAACACCACACCACGCACCGACACCGACACCGCAGCGGCACCGGTGAGCGCGTAGGCGGTGTCGCTGCTTGAAGCGTTGTGAGTGATCGACGTGGCACCCGCGGCGGCACCGGTGACGGTGAACGTCTGCGCGACGCTGCCTTGACCGCTAGCGAACGTTCTCGCACCCGAAACGGTCGCCACCGACGGGTCTGTGCTTGTCGGGGTGACGATCACCTGCGCGGTGGGCGAAGTCGCCAACGTCACCGAGTAGGTGAACGTGCCCGCCGCATTCACCGTCCCCGACATCACACTCAAATCCAGCCCAGCGGCCGCATTCACCGTCACCGCCACCGACGGGATCGTCAACGACGTCGGATATTTCGTGTCGCTGCTCGAAGTCACCGTATGAGTGACCGAAGTGGCACCGGCGGTGACACCGGTGACAGTCACAGTCTGCGCGGTGTTCCAGTTGGTGCTGGTGAACGTCAACAGGTTGTCGTTGCTGTCGGTCGCCACCGTCGCGGTGCCCGTGGCCGCACTGGTCGGGGTGAGTGTCACCGCCGCGGTGGGTTGCGTGTTCAACTTCACCGTGTAGGTGGTCGAGGCGGTGCCGGTCACGGTGCGCGTCGTCTCGCTCACCGTCACACCAGCGAGGCGGGTGAGCGTGATCGTATAGGTCGCTGTGGTGGTGCCGTCCTGGGCGGTGACTTTCACATTGACGGTGTTGGAACCCACGGTGAGTGAGATGGCGTCGCTGGCTGTGCCGCTGGTCACGGTCGACAGCGACGTGCCCAGACCGGCTTCGACGGTGGCGCCCGACCCGGTGGTGACTGTCGGGGTGACTTTCAGGTGGGTGACGGTGTTGGGCACCGTCGCGGTATAGGTGGTCGTGGCCGACGCGAAAGACGGACTCAACGTGAGCGTGCCACCGAAGGTGGAGCCGTCGGTCGATGTCGAACCCGTCAGCGCGCTCAAAGTCGTCACGGTGGAGGGTCTAGTGACGGTGACGGCATAGGTTGCGGTGGTGGTGCCGTCCTCGGCGGTGACTTTCACATTGACGGTGTTGGAACCCACGGTGAGTGAGATGGCGTCGCTGGCTGTGCCGCTGGTCACGGTAGACAGCGACGTGCCCAGACCGGCTTCGACGGTGGCGCCCGACCCGGCGGTGACTGTCGGGGTGACTTTGAGATGGGTGACTGTGTTGGCCACGGTGGCGGTATAGGTGGTCGTGGCCGACGCGAACACCGGACTCAAAGTCAACGTCCCGGAGAACGTGGAGCCGTCGGTGGAGGTGACACCGGTGAGCGCGCTCAAAGTTGTCACGTTGGAGGGTCTGGTGACGGTGATCGTGTAGGTGCGGGTGCTAGTGCCGTTCTCGGCGGTGACTTTCACATTCACGGTGTTGGAACCCACCGTGAGCGCGATGGCGTCACTGGCCGAACCGCTGGTGACCGCTGTCAATGTCGTGCCGAGGCCGGCTTCGACGGTGGCGTCGCTTTGGGTGACTGTCGGGGTGACTTTCAGATGCGTCACCGAACTCGCCACCGACGCCGTGTAGCTCGTGGTCGCCGAGTTGAACACCGGGCTCAACGTGAGCGTCCCGCTGAAGGTGGAGCCGTCGGTTGATGTGGCGGCGGTCAACGCGCTCAAAGTCGCAACGCTCGACTTCGCCACGGCGGTCACTGTCACATCCACCGAGCCGATGCTAATACCTTCATAGGCGGTGTCGCTGCTCGTCGCGGCATGGCTGATCGCGGAGGCGCCCGCTTTGACGCCGGTGACGGTGACCGTCTGCGTGGACGCCCAGTTGGTGGCAGTGAAGTCGAGCGCGCCCGACACGGTGGCATTCGCGGGTGTGCCGCTCGTCGGTGTGACGGTAACGTTCGCGGTGGGGGCTTTGTTGAGCTTGATCGTGTAGGTGACAGTCGCGCCGACGGTCACCGAACGCGACGTTTCGCTCACCAGCACACCCGCGGACGGCGCGGCGGTGGGCGTGCCGCTAACCGAGGTTGACCAGGCGCCGTAGCCGTTGCCGGGCTGGGTTTGCCCGTCGGTCGCTCGAACCGCCACATTATAGGCGGTGCCGTTGGACAGCCCGGTGATTTCGGTGGACCCGGTAGTGAACTGTGTGGTCGTCACCCAACCAGTGGACGCATCACCGGGTGTGGTCGCGGTCTGGTCGAGGGCTGTGCTGGTTTTGTAGCGCAGCTGATAGCCCGCCACCGGACCCACCGGTTTGTTCCACGACACCGCGAGTTTCTGGGGTCCCGCGGTGAGTGTCAGGCTCCCGGGCGCGGCGGGCGGGTCGTCATCGGTGATCGTCACCGTGATCGTGTCGGGTGAGACCAGCACATAACCGGTGCCGGCACCGATGGTGACCGTGAACGTTTCGTGTTCTTCGTTGACGCTGTCGTCGACGCTCGACGCCAGCGTCGGAGTTGGATACTGGCCCGCGGTCGCTGAGAAGGTCGTGGCGTAACCGGTCACCAAATCCGCGGTCAGGCTCGCCGGGTTGACATCACCCGCCGCGTAGGTGAGCGTGCCGCCGGTCACCGCCTCGCTCAGTTGGCTGGCCGTCAAACGTATCTGTTCACCGGTGGCGCCCTCGGTTTGGGTGTTGGTGCCCGCAGACCACCTGAGCTGGATGTTCGGCGTGCCCGACGTGTACACCCAGTCGCTGGTGCCGGCACCGTTTTTGGCCCGTAACCGCAGCCGGTAGGTTGTGCCGTTGTCCAGATCGACAAGCGAATCGAAGTTGTTGTCAGCACCGGGAGCAGACGATTCCGCCACCCACGCTTTCGAGAGGTCGCTGCCCGACGCCGCGGCGTTGTTGGCCACCGACCCCATACCCGACGCCGCGGCGGTGGTGAGGTGCAGGTCATAACCCGTGAGCGGACCCGCGGGTGCTGTCC
Organism: Candidatus Aldehydirespiratoraceae bacterium; assembly: GCA_965204595.1. Taxonomy (GTDB): domain Bacteria; phylum Actinomycetota; class Acidimicrobiia; order Acidimicrobiales; family Aldehydirespiratoraceae; genus VXYK01. Next base: position 53,551 of record CBDBEW010000004.1, read on the forward strand.
AAACCAGATTCAAGCCGGCGTCCACCTCGCTGGAAACCCTGAACATCGTGGGGGCGGCCGGCGCGGTCACCGCCGCGCCCCTCACCGCGAAGGGCAGCACGAGACCCGTCGGGGACCAGCTGCTCGAGGTGAACGAGTGGGAAGCGTCGGCGATGCTGAAACCCGCCGCGGCGCCTGCGTCCTCAGCGACACTAGAGGTCAAGTTCAAAAACAGGTTCTCGGTGCCGGTGAACGCGGAGGAGCCGATCACCACATAATGGTTCGTGCTCGCCGCGAGGGTTGTGTTGTCAGGCGCCGCGAACGTCACCACCCCGGAGGTCGCGCTAGTGGGCACGGTGAGGTCCGCGACTTTAGTACCCAGATCGTTGACGTTGTTGGTCAACGTCGCGCCACCAGAAGCCCACACCGACGCGGTCAACGTCGCCAACTGAGTTGGCGTCAAACTCGCCTTGGCCTCCAAATAGAAATCAACAGCTGTGAGCGTGTAACCCCCCGTGTGAGCACCGGTCGTGAACGCGTTCGCGTTCTCGAAGTTGAGTCTGAGAGTGTTCGCCTGCTTCGCCTGCCCCAAGTTGGCGACCAACACATCCGCGGCGGCGCGGCGCACAGCAACCGCATAGGTTGTGGTGGTGACACCATCCTGGGCGGTGACTTTCACATTCACAGCATTAGCACCCACCGCCAACGCGATCGCACCGCTAGCCGAACCGCTCGCCACCGACGACAAGCTCGTGCCCAGACCCGCCTCCACCGTGGCGTTGGACCCGGCGGTGACTGTCGGGGTGACCTGCAGATGGGTGACTGTGTTGGGCACCGTGGCGACATAGGCCGTCGTGGCCGACGCGAAGGTCGGGCTGAGCGTGAACGACCCGCTAAACGTGGACCCGTCAGCCGACGTGGCGCCGGTGAGCGCGCTCAAAGTCGCCACAGTCGAAGGCCGGGTGACGGTGACGGTGTAGGTTGTGGTGGTGGCACCGTCCTCGGCGGTGACCTTCACATTCACCGTGTTGGCGCCAACCGCGAGCGAAATCGCGGCACTCGCGGTGCCGCTGGTCACCGACAACAAGCTCGTGCCCAGCCCGGCTTCGACGGTGGCGCCGTTCTGGGTGACTGTCGGGGTGATTTTCAGATGCGTCACCGAACTAGCCACCGACGCCGTGTACACCGTCGTCGCCGACGCGAAAGTTGGGCTCAGCGTCAACGAGCCGCTGAACGTGGAGCCGTCGGTGGAGGTGGTGCCGGTCAAAGAGCTCAACGTCGACACAGTGGACTGCGGCCCCGGTGTGACGGTGACGTCCACCGAACCGGCGGTGCTGATCTGATAGTTGCTGTCGCTGGTGGAGGCGGTGGCGTGCGTGACCGAGGTGGTGCCGGCGTTCACCCCGGTCACGGTGAAAGTCTTGGCGGTGCTGTAGTTGGCGGCGGTGAACGATAACGCCGCCGACACAGTCGCGGTGCCGCCCGCCGCGCTGGTGGGTGTCACTGTCACCGTGTCGGTCGGCGCGGTGGCCAGTTTCACGGTGTAGGTGACAGTGTCGCCCTCCTGCACGGTGACCGACACAGGGTCAAACACCGGCCCCGGGGTGGTCGCCGTAGCCGCGGCGGTCACCCAAGCACTACCAGGGTTGATGCCGTTGAGGGCGCGCACCTGCACCTGATAGGTCCCGCCCGCAGCGACCGTCGCGGTGTGCGACACACCCGACGCGGCCACCCCGGCGTCGTTGTTCCAGTCACCGGGCTGAGCACCCGCTTCGGTCGGGTTGGCATCGGCGACACGCCAACGCACCCGGTAGCCGCTGATCGACAAACCCGACCCGCCGGTGGCCGTCGGCGCGGTCCAGCCCACCGACAAACTAGTCGCCGACGCCGCGGTCGCGGTCACAGCGGTCGGCGCGCCCGGCAAATCCCAGGTGGTTACCGCCACCTGACTGCTCGACGCCTCCAACGGCAACGACACATCAACGACCGTCCCGCTGCCGTCGACCCAGTGGGCGCGCACGTGATAGGCGGTGTTCTTCTTCAAACTCCCGAACCGTAACGGGTTATCGGCTGTGTCGTAGATCTGGCCGCCGCCGTCGATGCTGCCGGACGTGACAGAGGGCCCCGCATCACGGGCCGGCCACGACTCGTCGGCTTTTTTGATTTGAATAGCCGTCGTATAACCGGCACGCACCCGCGAAGCGGGCACCGTGTAAGAGATCGCCGGTTTGCCGTTCAACACCGCAGGCGCCGCGGTGATCGTCGGTGTCACCAGCCGCACCACCCGCAACGTGTAGGTCTGCGTGTCCGACCCGCTGGTCACCTTCACCTCGTAATCGTCATAACCCGGGCGCAACGCCAAAGCCGCGGACGCGCTGCCGCTGGTCACCGCCGCCGCGGTCGCGCCTTTGCGGCCCACCGTCACTGTCGCCCCGGTGGTTTTGACTGTCGGCGTCAACTTGATGTGCGTGACCGACCCCGCAACCGCCACAGAATAAAACTCGTTGTCCTCACCGAACGCCGGGTTGAGCGTCAACGCACCAGCAGTGAAATCCGACCCGTCGGTGGACGTGACCCCGGTCAGGGCAATCAACGACACCGCATCGGCGACCATCCCCTCAGGCGTGCCGTCGGCCGACGCGGACCACGATGTGTACGAATCGGCGGCGTCGATCACCCCGATCGCTTGCACCTCATAGGTCTGCCCGTTCACCAAAGCAGGCCTAGCGTAAGAAACCCTCACAGAAACCCGCGTGTCGCAAACACCGTCGGCGAGCCGCAACGAATCGAACTCCCGCCACGGGCCGGGCTGGGACCCCATCGTCGCCAGATCAGTGTCTTTCACCCGCACACGCACACCCCCATAACACACCCCCACAGCGCGGTCCACATGCACCGTCAACAACTTGTCGCCCGGCGTCACCGACCAGATGTGGACCGTGCCCGCGGTCACCACAGCACGGCGGGTGACGGTAACCGCATAGGTTTTGGTGATCGAACCGTCAACAGAGGTCACCTCCACGTTCACCGTGTTGGACCCCACCGTCAACGCCAAAGCCGCGCTCGCCGAACCGCTCGCGACGGTCGCCAGCGTGGAACCGGCGAGCCCGACTTTCACCACCGAGGTGGCGTCGGCGAGTGTGGGTGTGACCTGAACGTGGGTCACATTGTTGGGCACCGACCCGGCATAGACCGTGACCGCGGCGTCGAAGGCCGGGTTCAACGTCAACGTGCCGGTGAACGCGGAGCCGTCAGTGCTCGTGGCCGCGGTCAAAGACGCCAGATCTGTCGGGTCGTTCAGTGTGCCCTTCACCGCGAACACGATCATGTTTGCGCTGGAGTTGGTCCCCCACGATCCAGTGCTGAAGACCCGGAACGCGTCCGCGATGCTCCAATCCGAAAAGGAATCCACGTCCTCGTCGTCGCTGGCCGTTATCTGCAACTCCGGACCTGTGGTGATGCTGGTTCCGTCAAGCAAAAAGTGGTAGACAGTCGACGAATCAAGGGAAACACCGCCCGCCGGTGCGGTGAATGTCACCACACCACCGCTGACCGCCGACGGTATAGTCAACGCCGCGACTTTGCTGCCCGGGTCGCCGCTGCTGTCGGTCCACACCTCCGCTTTGAGCGCCACACGATCAGCGGCCGAAAGACCCGAACCAGACGTCTCAAGGTCCACCTCAATGCTGGTCAGCGTGTAACCAGAACCGTGGGCGCCTGTCGTGAACGCTCCAGAAACCTTACCCCCGGTAGTCAACGTCCAACCTTCAACGGCTTGTTGTTGGCTCAGGTTGCTGACCAAACTGAAGTCGGGGTCCTCGGTGTTGGCTTGACCCCTGACACGAACGAACACGGCGTCTTGGGCGTTGGTGGCGTCAACCCAGCCCTCATCACCGTTGCGCAAAGCGTTATCGGCGATGCTGAAACCCGGGGCGGCACCAGCGTCTTCGACCCCGCCGGTCGTGAGATGGATAGTGAGTTGGGTGTCGGTCGCGTCCATCGCGTCCACAACCACATGGTAGATGGTGGCTGGTCGCAAAACGGTGCCGGCAGGCGCAGTGAACGTCACCCACGTTTTGGGGATGTGCGACGGCACCGTCAAATCGGCTAGTTTAGCGCCCGGTTCGCCGCTGCTGTCAGTCCACAGTTCCACCGCGATGTTGGACGCGTCGCTGCTGCTCGCGAGGCTGTTGAAGAACCTGACATCGACAGCGGTCAACGTGTAACCAAACACGTGGCGTCCGGTGGTGAACGGCTGCGACACGGTACGGCGATTGCCGGTGGAGCCACCAACATTGTAGATTCCCTGCCCGGCCTGTCCGGCGTTGCCGACCAGCGTGTCAGGCGACACAGGCGCAGCGACGCTCACAGCGACCGTGCCGGCGGTGTCATAAGCGAAGTCGGTGTCGCTGCTTGAAACCGAATGCGTTACCGACACAACACCGGTAGCCACACCAGTCACTGTCACCGTCTGGGCTTCGTTCCAGTCTGTGCTCATGAACGTGCGCGAACCGGTGACTGTGGCGATTTCTTCGTCTGCGCTGGTGATCGTGACGATCACCTGGTTGTCGGGCCGGCTCGCCAACCTGATCTGGTATTGCGCTTCGTTGGCTTCGCCGACACCCAACAACAACAACAACGAATCGGCGTCGATCACCAACACCCGCGGGTTCACCGTCACACCCACCGAACCCGCCTCCGCGATCCGATAAGCAGCATCACCGGCACTCGTCACGGCATGGGTGATGCTTGTGGAACCGGTGGTCACACCAGTCACCGTGAACGTTTGCGCGGTGCTGTAGTTGGTTGATGTGAAAGTCACCGCCGGCGACACCGTGGCGACAGCATCAGAGCCGCTGCTCGCTGTCACCGTCACATCAGCTGTGGGCGCGGTCGCTAGTTTGACTGTGTAGGTGACCGTACCGGTGCCGACCGCGGTGACCGTGGTGGTGTTGAACAGCAGCGCCGGTGCGGTGCTGACCGTCACCCCAACCGAACCCGCCGCAGCGATCGCATAGACGCTGTCGTCGCTGGCAGAAGCATGCGTGACACTCGTGGTGCCGGTGGTCACCCCAGTCACCGTCACCGTCTGGGTCGTGGCCCAGCTGCCGGCGGTGAAAGTAAGCAGATCGTCGCCATTAGCGGTCGCCACCGTCGCGGTGTTTGTGTCGCCACTTGTCGGGGTGACTGTCACCGTGTCGGTAGGTTCGGTGGCGAGTTTCACCGTGTAAGTGACCGTGCCGGTACCCAACGCAGTAACAGCGGTGGTGTTGAACACCAGCCCCGGGGCGGGGGTGACCGTCACAGCCACCGCGGCGGCGCCGGTGGAGATCGAATAGTCGGAGTCGTCGCTCGCAGAAGTGTGGGTGACCGACGTCACGCCCTCGGCGACACCGGTCACCGTCACCGCCTGGGTGGTGTCCCAGTTGGTGGCGGTGAAAGTGAGCGGCCCGGACACGGTCGCGACACCGTTCGCGGCACTCGCCGGGGTGACCGTCACCGAATGGGTCGGCGCGACAGCGAGTTTCACCGTGTACTCAACAGTTCCGGGTTCTTGCACCGTCACTGTGGCGGCGCTCACCACGAACGGCGCATCGACCATAACAGCAACATCGGCAACAGAAATGTTGTTGTATTTGGGGTCGCGGCTCGCCGCGGTGTGAGTGACCGACGCCGAACCGGCAGCCACACCAGTCACCGTCACCGTCTGGGCGGTGCTGTAATTGTTGGTGGTGAACGTCAACACATTGTCGCTGTTGGCGGTCGCCACCGTGACGGTGCCCGTCGCGGCACTCGCCGGGGTGACAGTCACCGGTCTAGTCGGCTGAGAGTCGAGTAGCACAGTGTAGGTGGCGCTGCGGGCACCGGTCACGGTGCGGGTCGTTTCGCTCACCGACACACCCGCGGTGTCGTCGTCTTCGATGGTGACCGTCAACGCCGCGGAGCTCAGGTTGCCGGCGCGGGCGCCGATCACCATATCCTCGTCTTGTTCGTCGACGGCGTCGTCGACGATCACGATCGTGGCGTCAGCTGATGTGGCGCCGGTAGAAATCGTGAACGGTACGGGCAACGTGAAATCGGTAAGGGTCGCGACCGAGCCGCCAACACGGAACAAACGCACCGTCACATCTGATTTGGCTGGGTTGTCAAGCGTAACAGTCACCGTCAAAGTGCCGGCATCCTCAGCGACCGAACCGCCCGATGCGTCGCTTGTCAAAGTCAAAGTCGAAGGCGCCGGCAGCGGATTCGCCACCCCGTTGACGCTGACACGGCTGATCAGGCCACGGGTCCGCCAAGTGCTCTGCGGCGTGTTGGTGGTGTTCCAACTCTCAGAGTCGGCGATGCTGAAACCAGTCGCTGCGCCTGTGTCCTCGTTGTCGGAGGTCGTGCCGGTGCGCCGCAAATCCGCGAGAGCGCCGGTGGAATAAACCACCAGATGGTAGGTGGTGGAGGCGGTGAGCGTGGTGTTGTCGGGGGCGGCGAACAAAACGGTGCCCGAACCGACCGTGTCCGGCACCGTCAAATCAACAAGCTTGGCGTTGGGCGCGCCGCTGCTGTCAGACCACAGTTCGGCGCGCACCGTGCCCCGCTCAGCAGAATCCAAAGTGCCGCCCAAAACGTTCACCCCGTAACCGACGCTCTCCAGGGTGTAACCCGTCGAGTGGCTGCCGGTGGTGAAACC
>CBDBEW010000005.1:0-809574 GCA_965204595.1 Candidatus Aldehydirespiratoraceae bacterium
GCAGGCGCAGGTTCGGGTTCGCGGCTCGCAGATGCGCCAGGTCGAAGTTGATGAAGTTGTGGCCCAGCACGAAGTCTGCGCCGTCGGCCAAGTTGTCGAGCTCGGCGAGCGCTCGTGTCAAGCCCGGACCCTTTGACCGATAGACAAATGACTGACCGTTGTCAGCCCGCACTCCGGCCAGGGCATGGATCTTCTCGGTCGTTTTCGAGACTTCAAGGTCGATCGAGATGCAGCGGGACAACCCCTCTAGTAGACGTCGCGCTGCTGGTTCTCCGTCGCGGTCTTCGGAGTCGCCGGTGGAGGAGGCAGCGGTCATTGCATCTGAGACAATAGCCAGCTCCACCGCCCCGACGAATAAGCACTGCCGGCGGCCTGCCGCACCGAAGTCCTCGAATCGCTACACGCCGTTCGCGCGCTGGCGCACACAATTCTGCGCTCCATCAATCCGGCTGTGGACACGAACTCAACGAGGTTCGGCTGTGGCACCGCAGCCAATGAGTCGCCGCGGCAGGCATGGCCCGTGGCAGAAGTCATATCAGCCACCCTACACCAAGTCTCAGCTGGGACATCCGGTGGTTGTGGTCTTTCCGCAAGTGCGTGGCACAGTGATCACAACCACTGAGACATCTTCAAGCAGTCGTTCGATCAGCGAGTCCGCCAAGCGAAGCAAACATCCATCCGCAGATACACAAACCCCATTTCACGCGCCATCCAGTACCCATTTCACGCGAGGTACGAAACCTGACTTAGTTCTGTAGCCACCAACAAACCTGGTTGTTGGAACTGGGCAGCTACATCAAAGTGCCCAATGCCACAAGCCGACCTTCTTCGGGTCGGTAAGAATGCAACAAACCCCGGGCGAGCGTGGGTTCAAGCGTCCCGCCTTGAACCCGGTACTGCAAACCCTATGGAGCATTGGTGTCAAAGTTTAGCGACTCGGCGATATGGGCATACTCTTCAAGGTCTTCAACCCAACGGCGAGTACTGGGAAGAGCAAAGCTCAAAACATGCTTGGAGACATTAGTGACCAACCCTGACCTAACCAAACGGGCACGATAGACACTCACATACCCACTAGTCACACCTAAACGGCGGGAGATTTCTTTCAACAGCGACTCATTTTTGTCTTGAGCCATGGCAACCAAAAATCGGCGAGCAGCAGGGGATTAATCAACTTCATATCTTGGGCAACGCTGGAGAAATGTCACACTCTTATCGGTCAGCAGAGTTTCTTCCAACACAGGTAAACCAGCACCAACAAAAGCTAACGGTAACTGCGCTATGCGAGTAACGTCTTGAAGCGTAACAGCAAACATACGCAGGTCGTTGGTATCGCCAGCGTGCATTTCGTCAACTGTCACAAAGAGTCCAGAGTTTTTGCGCGCTAGATGTTTCGCCAAAACACTCAGTATCTCGCCAACTCGGCCGAGAAACGTCCGCCTCTGGGTCATAAGCTGCACCAATCTGTATGCCCACTGCGGCTAAATCTGCGCCAAGGTCGTCTTCAAGCGATGTAGTTAAGCGGTTGAGATGTGCGAGAGCGGCATGGCCAATTCGGTTAAGCATGCAGCCGTGACTGCTGCTGATGAGATCGTTAGCCAACCTCGTTTTTGGGCTCTCGCTCGCAACTCCTTCAGCACAACGTTCTTGCCCGCTCCTCTGCGACCTAAAAGCAAAACGGTGTAGTTGGGATGCGTCGGCCCTGTATCCCAAGAAGAAACAATGTCGTCCGGAGGGAAGCCTAATGTTCAAGATTCGCGACCAGAGAGTGTATGCCAGCAGCAAAACGCTCACCTAGCCGGTCACGCATCTGTATTAGGTGTGACGCATCGACTCGGTTGGGCGTATCCTACGTCGCTGAGTTCGTAAAGTGCTTGAGGGCACTGAGAGTTACGTTGAGTGCTGGATCAGGTTATGTCGCGTTGTGAAGCGGCAAGGCGCTGATGGAGTCTGTGAGCAGCAGCTTCGCGGCAGCAGCGGGAAGCTTCCGCAGCCGCACTCCCGGCGGGGCCGACACCATCGGCTCATCGGAGATCTTGTCAGCGGCCAGCATGGCGAGCACCTTGTCGGCCACGAGTTCGGCGTGCGCCAGCAGCCTGTCGGGATTCGGAGTCCAATCGACGCTTCGCTGGAGCTAGGACCTCGACGTTGTGGTGAATATCCGCACGAGCCGCTCACGCACGAGCCATATCACTCCGCCCTGAGGGGCAACGGCTGCAGACAGCAAGCTGTGCCGATCGGTCACCGGTCAGTGGACGCGACCAGTGCCATATTCGGCCGAGAACAGCAGATCGCGCGCACTGTCGCGTCAGCACTTGAGCCTCAGTCGACCGTCCGACCCGTCGATTTCTCCGGAGGCTCGCATCGCCTCGACCGTCTTCGCAAAACACTTCCTCAATTTCCGGACCAGCACGGTTCCAGCCGTAGAGTCGCGCCCAAGCTCACTGTTGACTGTAACTTGCATTCGTCCATTCCTCTCCGACAACCGAGGGTAAGATAGTTCCACACCACACGAAAGAAACCTCAGAAACTTTGACACCTACAAGATAGACAAGTTGACGAAAAAACCAAGAACACGCGTAACTTACAGCAAGATCGCAAAGTTAGGGTGCGGGCTAGGAGTCTGGGGTTAACAGAGTTCCTTCTATGGCAGCTTCGATTCCAGTAGTTGCGTTTAAGCCAGCTATCAACGCGGTCAACTTCAAATTGATCTCTTCCAATTTCGCATCTTGAGCCTCAAAACGTTGGTCGATTTTGTCTTCTAGCCGGTCGATGCGGGTGTCTAGCTGGTCGATGCGGGTGTCTAGCTGGTCGATGCGGGTGTCTAGCCGGTTGATGTTGTAGCTCAGATTCCCGATGTTGATTCCATAGCAGTAAACGTTGAATCTAAAGCAGAAAACGTTAGAGCAACAGATGCTACAAGCAAAGTAGTTAGAACAGTAACCCCTAGGTTTTCTCGTAGTTTGTGACGAAACGTCTTTGTGGTGTTAGCCACAACTTTGCCAACGGTGGCTTTTGGTGGAGCCTCTGTGCTTGTTGTTGGTTGGGTTTTTTGGTCATAATACCGGTTGGGTTATTGACAGTTGTTGAGATCGTTGGATTGATGGACACGTCGCCTCCAAGAAAATATCTTTTTATGTTTTTGGGAGCCGTTTGTGCTCGGCTACGAAGCGACTACAGATAAACTAAAACAGTTCATCTGTGAATAAACACTACCATATCACACAAAACCTAACAACACACAAAATATATAAAAAATCACGATCTAGTTACAACAGCACCGACAGCAGTGCTGTTGTAATGTTAGTTGTCAGGGTCTTTGACATAAACCAAGATGTTGTCGTGTTTGGTAGTCCAATCTCTCTTTGTTCGCGCACCGTAGTCGCATGCCCAGACGATCTCGTTAAGTTGTGCGTAAGATGTCGGTGCTTTTGCTGCCTAGCCATCAGACATCCCCTTATCGGTCGGTTGAACAGTTGACAGAGACAAGAATTTGATATATTCTAGAAAAGTTGCATTGCAACGACAAGATTCCAGCCTAGCAAGCGAGGTAGAACGCAAATGCCAACAGACCCCAACACGCCGCCGAACCCCCCCCCCCCCCCCCAAGTGAAGCGTTTCGTCCTGCTGCTGTCGCTTGCGGCGCCGGTGATGGCGTTGGCCGTGCTGCTGTGGGTGAACTCGCAAGCCGCGCAGGGACAGGACCCCTCCCCGGGCGTGACGATAGGTTCGGAGACGCTGAGCGTGGAGAAGACGAAGTCGGAAAAATACTCGGTGTCTCTGGCAACCGCCCCGACCGCGGAAGTGCGAGTCAGCGCGACCCACCCCACAGCCTCGTCGATAGTCACGGTATCGCCATCCACCTTGACTTTCACGTCCACGAACTACAGCACCGCGCAGAGCTTCACTGTGATGGGGGTCAACGCCGGCACGATCACGATCTCACACGCCGCATCGAGCACCGACACCAACTACGAAGGTATAACTGTCGCTTCGCTGGAAGTCACGGTGACCGAACCGTCAACGAAGACGATCGAAGTCTCCTCGTCGGCGTCAGTGACCGAAGCTGCGGGCGCCACCGCGGACTTGACAGTGACTCTCGGCGAGAATGCCCCCACCGGCGGCCTAGTGGTGGACTTGTCATACGGCTACTCCGGCACCGCCGCGTCCGCTGACACCGGCACCACTCCGTCCGCGGTGACGGTCGCTGCGGGTTCCATGACAGCCACGGTGAGTGTACCGATCGTCAACGATGCTCTGGTCGAGGACAACGAGACCTTCACCGCGACCGTGGCGCCCTCGACCGCGGCCACAACCGCCGGCTGGGCGGTCGTGTCGGGAAAGTCCGAATCGACGATAACGATCACCGACGACGACCGCAGCAACGCCAAGATAGCGTTCGGCTCAAGTGCCACCGGCACCAGCAAATACACCGTCTCAGTGGCTGAGAATGTGACCGCCGGGCACGTTGATGTGCCAATCACCATAAGCCACTCACCTGGGGCAAATACTACCTTCGCGGTGTATTTGGTATCGAATCCTACCGAGAGCCGTCCCGCAACAATAGCAACTGACTTCACCGTACCGACCGCGGCTACGGTTGTATCCGATCCCATTGCAAACGTTACATTTTCTCCCTCCACCAATGACTCCGACCGAACCAAGAATGTTCGGATCGGGTTGGCGGACGACGATCTCGTGGAGTTCGCCGAGACGATTGAAATCACGATTGGCGATGAAGACTCCACCCCCAACGACTTAGGGGACTATTACGACCGCCACGCAATGAGCCGTCTCGCCACCGTCACAATAACCGATGAGGACAGTGACGAGGCAAAGATAGCCTTCGGAACCAGCGCAACAAGCTCAGCCGCATACGCCATCACTCGCGACGAGAACATCGGTGCGAACACCGCGAATGCAGGAAAAGTTACTGTCCCTGTAACCATAAACCACCTTCCACAAGATGAGACCACGATCACAGTCGAACTGCTCACAAGCGGCACGAATCTTGCAACCGAAACAGATGACTTCAGCATTGACTCCACCACATTGAGCTTCGACTCGAGTTCCGCGATGACGCAAACAATCACCTTGACGCTGGTGAACGACGAACTCGTGGAACACAAACCAAGTTATCCCCTTGGGTGTAGTAGCTGCGGACTCAACCGCAGACGACCTCGGAGACTTCTATACCCGGGACGCCGCCGGCGCCACAGCCAACATCACCATCGCCGACGACGAGCAGGCCAAGGCCAAGATTTCATTCGGCAGCGCAATTGCCACCACACGCCACGCCGCTACGGTCGCTGAACTTACCGGCACCATCGATGTGCCCGTCACAATAAGCCATCTACCGGACGCAGACACGACAGTAGCACTGCAAGTAACAGGCGGTTCAGCACGAGAAACCGACGATCCCGACAACACCACCGGCAACCCTCAAGACTTTGAAATCATCACCAAGTCGGTCGAGTTCACGTCGACTGGGGACAAGACGCAGAACCTTACAGTCACCATCGAAGACGACAGCGTCGAAGAGGACGACGAGACCATCGACCTGCGCGTAGCCGCGGCGGACAACACAGTCGACGATCTCGGTGACTATTATGAACGACAGGGTGCCGGTGCCACTGCGCGGTTGACGGTCACGAGTGCTGATGCAGTGACCTCGATAACCTTGTCGGGGACCGCAATGCCGGATTCAGCACACGACAACCGAATCTATGTTGCCGAGAACACCACCATGACTATCACCGCGACATCAAATGTCCCGGTCGGGCCCAGAGGTTGGAGAGTGTCGTTGTCTGGGGCCGGAACGGGAGACAATCCGGTGACAGCCAACGACTACTCTCTGAAGCCGGCTACCATCACTATCCCAGAAGGCAAGACAACGGCGACAACATCTATCGACTTCACAGCCAAGGTGCCGAGGTTGGACACAATCAACGAACCCGACGAAGATCTGAACGTAACGGGCACGGCCACAAAACTCGGAAATCAAGTCGGCAGCTCTTCCACTTCCCTAGCGTCACTGCTGCCTGATGGTGGCTTGCCATTCCGCATAACAGACTCAGATTCTAGCTTTGTCTCTTCAGAAAGGGGCGCTGGACTCAATATTCTCTCGACCGGCTCCGCTGAGTTCACGGTCAACATTCGCCCGTCATCGACACCACCAACCGCCAACGTGGTCATAAGCGTCGCTAGTTCGGCCACTTCGGTAGCTACCGTCTCACCGACGTCGTTCACAATCACGAATACCGGGACCAGTTGGCAGAATCCACAGACTATCACAGTCACGGGGGTAAGCGGCGGCGATGCAAAGATCACTTTTCAATCAACATCAACTGATCAGAAATATAATGGATTGACCTCAACAGATGAGGTGAGGCCAGCAGTTGAAGGCACGATTTCCCCCTTACCGATCATCAGCGTTACCGTCACCGAGCCATCCAACACGTTCACTCTCAGCAACAACAACAGGGCTACAGAAGGCGGCAATGTGCCGATCTCGGTGAGTCTAGGCAACTTTGCTCCCACTGGTGGTCTGTCGTTCACCGTGTCGGCAAGCACCACCTGCGCGACCTGTACTGCGGCAGCGGCAGACGTAGGCACCGTACCGGGCTCGTTCACGATAGCCGAAGGCACGCGTTCGGGGTCGTTCTCAATCCCGCTCGCCGACGACGAACTCGTCGAGTTCGACCAGACGTTTCAAGTGACTGTCGCCACCACCGCGACGGGTTGGGCGGCAAGCAAGAGCACGTTCGCTACGATCCTCGACGACGAGGTGGGCGGCGACGTCCAAATCTGGTTCGGTCCGGCTGATGCGACCGACAGGAGCGAGCACAACGTTTCTGTTCAAGAAGACGCGGGGACGGTCAACCTTCCTGTGTCTGTGTCTCACTTGCCTGACACGGAAACAGTATTTCCCATTTCTGTCTTTCGATCCTCGAACGCTGTGGAAGGCGAAGACTTCAGAGTAGCTACCAAGTCCGTTACATTCAGGCCTGCAGACACGAGCAATACACAGAATCTAGTTGTTGAAATAATTGATGATGATCTTGTAGAACCCAACAAACGAGTCACGTTTTCACTTCAGCCGGGGACTGACTTGGACTCTTTGCGTCGCCGCTATACCGCAGCTGTGGTTGGGATCAACATCGCTACGGCAGCTTATGGAAGTGTTACTATCGACAGCGAAGATGCACCCTCCAGCTTGAGTTTGACAGCTAACGGTGCCTCAAGCGTGAACGTGCGGGAAGGCGAAACCATAACGGTGGCTGCCACAATCGACAACAACAGCTTGGCTGACCGAGGCGGTGTTGTAGTGTCGTTGAGTCACGCTTCCATCACCGATACGTCGTGTACAATTCCCGAGTTCACGAATTCATGCAGCACATCGGTCAGTTTCATAGACGATCAAGTCGCTGGTGAAGATCCTCAGACCTTCACACTGGCGGTCTCGACCAGCCCTACCTTGACTGTGGCTGCCAACCCGTCCATCACGCTCAACGATGCCAACTCCGCGGATCTAGTACTGACCCGCTCCCGTGCAGAAGTGTGTTGTACCGGGTTGCTTGAGTCCTACAGCCTGCGAATAACCTCAAGGCCGACCTCTGACGTAGTTGTCACGATAGCGCCTGAGGACAGGCGCATTGCCAGAGTGGTGTCGAATAGCGTCGTGACGTTCACAGCCGCCAACTGGACCAGGAGCGTGCGAGTCAGGGTAGAGGGGGTGAACCCGGGCACGACTGATTTCACCCACGAAGTGACATCGAGCACCGACCCCAACTACGCTCTCGGTACGACATACGATCCGTTCACGTTCAGCGTTCGCCTCGCGGCTCCCCGCGCCTCTGTGGGGGGCGGTGGGGTTGGGGTTGGTGGCGGCGGTGGAGGCGGCGGCGGTGGAGGCGGCGGCGACGATGCCCCCAACGAACCGCCGGCGTTCGCCTCTGCGACGACCACCCGCAGCGTGCAAGAGAACTCACCGGCGGGTGCGGCCGTGGGATCGCCACTCGAGGCCACCGACCCGGACGACGACGCCTTGCGCTACACCCTCGGCGGTGCCGACGCGTCGTTGTTCAGGATCAACTCCGACACTGGCCAGATCACCGTCGGGCCGGATGCCGAGCTCGACTTCGAGGGCGACAAGCGGAGCTACACGGTCACCGTCACGGCTCGCGATCCGGACGGCAGCGACGAGACCGCCGAGATCGCCGTGACCATCAACGTCACGAACGCCACCCTCCCCGGCTTGGCCGGCGACTACGACGCCGACAACGACGAAACGCTAGACCTGTCCGAGACGCTGACCGCCGTGCAGGACTACCTCGCCGGCGACCTGACCGTCGAAGAAGTCATCGCATTAATCAGGCAGTACCTCCAAGGCGGGTGACCGATTTCAAGGTTCGGGCCCTCAAAGACTAGGGTGCTAATGTGGATTCAGATGTGGTGCTGGGTGTGGTGTTCGGGGTTAGCAGGGTTCCTTCGATAGCAGCTTCGATACCAGTAGTTGCGCCTAGAGTAGCTATCAGCGCGGTCAACTTCAAATTGATCTCCTCCAACTTCGCATCTTGAGCTTCAAAACGTTGGTCTATCGCTTCAAAGCGTGCTTCGAACTTCGCATCTTGAGCTTCAAAACGTTGGTCTATCGCTTCAAAACGCGCTTCGAACTTCGCATCTTGAGCTTCAAAACGTTGGTCGATTTTGTCTTCTAGACGATTGATGCGAGTGTCTACACGCCCAATGTTGTAGCCTAAACTTTCGATATTGGAATCTAAAGCAGAAAACGTTGAATCTAAAGCAATAAACGTTAAACCAACAGAAGCTACTAACAAAGTTGTTAGTACGGTAGTACCTATGTTTTCTCTTATTTTGTGACGAACTGTCTTTGTGGTGTTTGCCACAACCGCGCCAACAGAAGCTTCTGGTGAATCCTCTGTGATTGTTGTGGTTTTAGGTTTTTTGGTCATTACACCGGTTGGATTGTTGACAGTTGTTGAGATCGTTGGATTGATGGACACGTCGCCTCCAAGAAAATATTTTCATTATGTTTTTGGGAGCCGTTTATGCTCGGCTACAAAGCGACTACAGATAAACTAAAACAGTTCATCTATGAATAAACACTACCATAACACACAAAACCTCACAACACACAAATAATTTAAATAAATCAAAAAACACAACAAGCACGCAGTCACCGGGTTGAACGCTAGGAGACTGCTGAGCAAGTGGTTGTTGTTGGTCGTGTTTTTGGTGGCGGGTGGGGTGTGGTTGGGGTGTTGTCGGTTGTTGGTGGGGCGACCGACGTTGGTGACCGCGGCTGCGGTCACCGCCGCGCTGAGCCGTCAACCCGATTATTTAGTCAAGACTCTCACTTGCGACCAAGGCACAGAGATAGCCACGCTGGCCGACATCGAAACCGCGCTCGACGGAATCAAAGTGTATTTCTGCGAACCCAGATCGCCGTGGCGCGACCCAGCAACGAACAAACCAACGGACTGCTACGCCGCCGTCTCCGCTCGACCGGCGGTGTGTGGTTCGAATCTGCCGCGCGGCACCGATTCAATTCGTGTAATTTGGACCACGTGGACAGCGAACTTGTGGGACACCGTTGGGAACCAATCAAGGAACTAAGCGATCGCGACAAAACGGCGGCGAGCGAAGAACTTCCCGCGCTGGCGAGCACCTGGAACGACATTCGCGAAAAGTTGGACCCAGCGCAGGTAGAACGCTACAACGAACGCCTCAAGAGGGAATGGGCGATCGAAACGGGGATCATCGAGCGGATCTACACGCTTGACCGGGGCACCACACAACTGCTGATCGAGCAGGGCATCGACGTGTCGCTGATCGCCAACGACACCTCGGACCAGCCACCCGAGCTGGTGGCGGGGATGATCAGAGACCATGCCGACACTGTGGATTGGCTGTTCGACACCGTAACAGACAAACGCCCACTGTCCACTTCCTTCGTGAAAGAACTGCATCAGTTGATGACACGCAAACAGGAATCTGCCGCAGGGTTCGACTCGTTCGGACGCGCACGCAACATTAAATTGCAACACGGCACATTCAAGCAATGGCCCAACAATCCCATCCGCGCCGACGGAAAGGAGCACCAGTATTGTCCACCCGAGCAAGTCACCGCGGAGATGGAACGATTGATCGCATTGCACAAATCCCATCGAGACCTCGACATCGAACCTGATGTGAGCGCGGCCTGGCTGCACCACCGATTCACGCAGATACATCCATTCCAGGATGGCAACGGAAGGGTTGCCCGAGCTATCGCTTCACTCGTGCTGATAAGCGCAAAGTGGTTTCCGTTAGTCGTGACGCGCGACGACCGTTCCAGATACATCGAAGCGCTGGAAAACGCTGACAAAGGAGACTTGAACCCACTAACAATCCTGATCGCTAAGCTCCAACGGAAGCAATTCTTGCGCGCACTTAGCATCGCCGATGAGGTCAGGAACGAAGATCAACGACTCGATCAAATGATTCAAGTCATTAGCGACATGTTCAACGATGATCCCAAACCTGCGACTGAGGAACTCCAACAAGCGCGGCAAATCGCAACGACGCTGCGCGATTCGTGCGAACACTATTTCTCGGATACAGCCGCGAAACTTCAGTCTAACATCGGCAGCTCAAACGCCCGAACCATTTGGTCCGATTCGGCACGTAACGATCAACTTGACCGCCGCGTTTGGAATCGCTATCAGATAGTCAATACCGCGAAAGAACTTGAGTATTTTGCAAACACTCGAGACCATCATGAATGGGTGAGGCTAACGATGATCACCGAGAATGGCCGCTCCGAAATCCTCACTTCATTCCATGGGATCGGTAAGCAATACCGTGGTCTCGTGGGGGTGTCGATGTCTTTTTATCGTCGTCAGCAGGCAGACTACATTGAGCAACAGATCATCGAATTACAGCTTGTGAGCGAGGATCTTTTTCAAATCAACTATCGAGAGTCATCTGAATCGGTGCAAAGGCGTTTCAAGCATTGGATGGAGAGGAGCTTAGTGCTCGGGCTTGATCAGTGGCGGCGTGGTGAATAGCACCAATGCCGCTTAGGGTGCGAGGGGTCTGCCGAAAGGAAGTTCGGTTTGCCAAGAACTGAGAAAAGACTCAGCAGCGTAGCAAGCAGCGAGGAACGGGCCATCATCGTGGTTCGCGACCTCGGCGGCTAAAACACTCACCTTTTCAGTCACGTCAGACAAAATATTTTGTTCGGTGTGTTCATGGTCTCCCCAGAGTGCGATTGAAGCACCGCTGAGAGCCACAAAATCAGCGGGTGCCGCCACGCCAGCGTCACGAAACACCGCCAAAGCCCGCGCTGTCAGCGGAATACGTCCGCAAGCAACCACCGCTTTGGCATCAACTAACTGCTCCGCCACCTTATGGTTGACCACTCCCATCTTTGAACCCACAAAATAAATCTCTGCGTCACGTTCAAAAATCTGCTCAGCATCAACGACAGCATCTAATTTCGTAACCATGTCGATGCCGTGGGCTTGCCAAGCATCGCGCAAAACATCAGGTTCAAAACCAGAATCAGAGCTAACACAACCCTTAGCGGTAGCTACTGCACGCACCACGCCACCTCGTTCAACTACCTCCGCCGCTAAAGCCGCACCATTAGCACCAAAACCCTCAATAGCTACCGAACGACCAGAAAGACCACCCTCATCACCGCGCCAGTGATCAGCGCACACCGCAGCACTCAACCCCTCACAACCGTCAACAAAAGAAGAACCAAATTTTTCTAACCCGCTAGCCAAACGGGCAACATCTCGAGGGTCGCTAGCACGCAACGGTGCGAGGTCGGCTTCGTTCAACCCCTTAGCGGCATCAGGCAAAAAAGTTCCCTCCGTTACTAAAGACTCTGCTTCAGACACGAACGCAGCGACAGCCTCAGCACGTTGCGGAGCGGGCGCGCTAATACCCCCTGAAGCACCACCATAACGCATGTTGAGAGCTGCATAAGTGTAGGTCTGTGACCTAGCTAGCTCCTGCGCGCCACTATGCAATACCCGACGAGCCCAACGAAGCGGACCCGAAGAAGCTTGCACCCCAACCAAGTCAATGGCCACGAACGCATCTGTGGACGAAAACTTGTGAATACGCATGCTGCTAAGTTAGCCCCTCTTAGTTGCGAATAACGTTTCAGTGTTCAAGCACTCAGCGGTCCAGAACTCAGCGATCAAGTGCCTCGATCGCATGTTCAGGGCAGTTAGCAATTGCTAACATCGCCTTTTCTTCTAAGTCGGGCGATACATCTCCGTTGCCTAGCAAAAGAGCGTAGCCATCCCCGTCGGTGTCAAACAACTCTGGTGCAACCATAAAACAACGGCTATGTCCCTGACAAAGATCAATATTTAGGTGAAGCCTCATGCCATCACTATAGACCAAACTCCAATATTGACCGAACCCACGCTTTATTTTTGCTCTTGGTGGTCAACCACATAATAGGCCAAAGTTCGCAGCGCGGCGTGGCTGTCACCAATATCAGGCAGCGCATCAATACCTCGCAATGCTTTTTCTAAAAGTCTATCGATTTCAGCTTCAGTGGCTGCCACTGCTCCAGTATCAACAAGAACTTGTTGTATGGCCGCGATAGTAGAGTCATTTGACTTAAGCCCTACCTTACTAAGAACCTCAAGCTCAGCAACACCCGCAGCTTCACGAGCCAACGCCAACAAAACGGTGGGTTTGCCTTCAACTAAATCGTCACCCACCGGTTTGCCGGTATTACGAAAATCCCCGAAGGCCCCTAACAAATCGTCTCGCAACTGAAAGGCCATACCCAATGGCAACCCGTGGTCACACAAGTCTGTTGCCAAACCCGTTGCTGAGCCATCGCAGCCTGCTAACGCTGCACCCAACTGCAGGGGGCGAACAATGGTGTAGAGCGCAGTTTTGTATCGCACAATCGAAAACGCGTCAGATGCAGCCACTCCACCTTGTGCCGTGCCAATAACGTCAAGATATTGCCCCATATTCAACTCTGTGCGTAACTGATCCCACACTCGCCGTGCCACAACAGGCACATCGCCAAGTGTTCTGTCGGCTGTGACCATCGCAATGTCACCCAATAAAACCGCTACTCCTTCAGCAAAACGCCGAGGCTCACCGCGCCAAAGCGCATCGCGGTGCCGTTGGAGGTACTGAGCCCAAACCGATGGTGCCGACCGCCTAATGAGCGACCCATCCATCACATCATCGTGAATCAAAGCGAACGAATGCAGCAATTCTAAAGCGCAACAAACTTCGAGAATCCTCTTGCTTGCGGGGTCGCCACCAGCCATCACCCAACCCCAATAGCAGTAGGCAGGACGAATTCGTTTCCCGCCCCGCATCACAAAGTCACTCAAGTCCATCAACGGTTCGTCTAAAGCAGGGTTCGCTTCACGCCAAGTAGCTCGTTCTTTTGCCAAAAGTTCCCCCAACGTTTTGTCAACTTGAGCTGCGATAGCAAGGAGTTGTGGGGGTGGATTATCCCTCATTTCAACAAGCTAAGCGAGTTCGGCCCGCACCAGAGTTTCATAAAGTTCTTCATATAAACCACCCTGATTACGTAAAGCATCGTGTGTGCCCGACTCAACTATGCGTCCATCGTCTAACACAACGATTAGGTCGGCATCGGTGATGGTAGACAAGCGATGAGCAATCACCAGCGAAGTACGCCCCGCTAAAGCGTTAGTCAAAGCTTCCTGTACATAGGCTTCGTTTTCAGTATCAAGATGGCTTGTCGCCTCATCCAAGATGACGATGGCGGGGTCTTTGAGCAACATCCGAGCAATCGCTAAGCGCTGCTTTTCTCCGCCAGAAAGCCGATAACCACGATCACCAACAATCGTTTGGTAGCCATCGGGCAAATCCGAAATCACATCGTGAATGCGAGCCGCCCGACAAGCCGACTCAATCTCATTTGTGCTGGCTTCGGCGCGGGCATAGCGCAGGTTCACCTCAACTGTGTCGTGAAACAAATGCGGGTCTTGGCTCACCACACCGATTGCACGCCGCAGAGAACTTTGGTTAAGCGAACGCACATCTAAATCGTCAACCAAAACAGCACCGCTTGTCACATCGTAAAGACGGGGCACCAGCGAAGTCAGAGTTGTTTTACCAGAACCAGAAGGGCCGACGATGGCCACCATTTGCCCAGCCGCCACAACTAAATCAATGTTCTCTAAAACATTCGTGCTTGAAGCAGTGGTTTCATCGCCACCTAAAGAAACAGGCGTACCATCAGGTGGATCGGGATACCGAAAGCTCACATTCTCAAAACGCACATCACCGCGGGGTTGCGGCAAGTCAACAGCATCGGGGGTGTCTTCAATCGCGTTTGGCGCATCAATAACCTCAAAGACTCGCTCAAAGCTCACAAACGCAGTCATCACGTCGACCCTGGCGTTCGACAAACTCGTGAGCGGCAGATAGATACGCACAGTAAAAAGACCAAGCGCGGAAAGCGTGCCAATTGTGATCGAGCGATCGATGACTAGATGACCACCAAGCCAATATATGATGGCGGTGCCAAGAGCCCCTACCAAAGTCAGTGCAACAAAAAACACACGGCTGTACATTGCGCTCAGCACACCGATATCACGCACCCGACCAGCACGATCTGAGAAATCGCTCGCTTCGGCACTGTGGCGCCCGAATAGCTTCACCAAAAGCGCGCCAGAAACATTGAAACGTTCGGTCATTGTGTTGTTCATTGAGGCGTTTACGTTCATGGATTCACGGGTGATGTCTTGCAAGTTAGTGCCAACACGGCGAGCGGGCAGCAAAAAAACCGGCAAAATCACCACCGCCAAAAGAGTAAGACGCCACTCCAAAACAAACATCGCCGCTAATGTGCCTGCGAGCGTGATCACATTGCTTACCACCGTGCCTAAAGTGCCTGTGAAAGCTCTTTGCGCTCCGATCACGTCATTGTTGAGACGGCTAATCAAAGTACCTGTTTGGGTGCGAGTAAAAAATGCTAGCGGCATGCGCTGCACATGGTCAAACAAACGAACCCTCAGGTCAAAAATCAAACCCTCTCCAACCCTTGAGCTAAGCCAACGCTCAACGAGAGACAACAACGCTTCAAGCACCGCCGCTCCAACCATCACGCCAAAAAGAACGTTTAGGTAACGCCTGTTGCTGTCTGCAATCGCCACATCAAAAATCTCTCGGATAATCAGCGGGGGCAACAACCCGAGTATTGTTGACATCACAATCACCGACAGATACCCGATAATCGCTTTACGATAGGGCCGGGCAAACGCAAACACGCGGCGACGGGTCTGCGCGTTCACGCCTTTGCCCCTGACCTTATCACGGTCCATAGTTAATGAGTTCATCACCTGAAACGGATTCGGTCCAGCCATAGCTTGAGGTTAGGCTACTGTGGATCATTTAACACGCGCGTCACAAACTATGCCGCTAGCGTGAACTGTGGTGACTACGAAATCCAGTGCTCTATTCACAGACCACTACGAACTAACGATGGTGGAATCGGCTCTGCAAGCCGGTACTGCAACGCAGCTTTGCGTTTTTGAGATATTCACTCGTGGCTTACCTGCGCTGCGAGCCTATGGTGTGGTGGCGGGCATAGATCGGGTCGTGGATGCTGTCCAGCGTTTTCGTTTCGATGAGCAAACGGTGGGGCATCTGCAAAAAACGGGTGTTGTGCAAAGCGAGGTGATGGGTAACTGGTTGCGTGAGTATCGCTTCGGAGGAGACATCACTGGCTACGCAGAAGGTGAACTATTTTTTCCGTATAGCCCTGTGCTCACCGTTTCTGGGGGGTTCGCCGAATGCGTCGTCCTTGAAACGGTTTTGCTTTCAATACTAAACCATGATTGCGCGGTTGCTTCTGCTGCGGCTCGAGTGGCTGATGCCGCAGCAGGCAAGTTGTTTGTGGAAGGTGGCTCAAGACGCACAGATTTAGAGTCAGCTGTGGCTGCTGCACGTGCCGCGCATGTTGGTGGATTTGCAATGACCTCCAACCTTGAGGCAGGTCGCCGCCACGGTATCCCCACAGCGGGCACAACAGCGCACGCTTTTGTGTTGGCACACGATAGCGAAACCGAAGCTTTCCGGGCGCAGCTAGCCACTCTCGGGGCGAGTTCAACCTACCTCGTCGACACTTTTGACGTGGCGGAAGGCATACGTAACGCGGTGGCGGTGGTGGGCACACAAATCGGTGCGGTGCGTATCGATAGCGGTGATCTGTTCGCAGAAAGCCGTGCGGCTCGCAGACTTCTTGATCGCCTTGGGGCGCACCAATGCCAGATCGTGGTGTCAGGAGACCTTGATGAGTTCACTATTGATGACCTTGAAAAGGCGGGGGCACCTATTGACACGTTTTTGGTGGGCACCAGTTTAGTGACAGGTTCTGGGCACCCCACAGCTTCTATGGTTTATAAACTCGTGGCGGTAGCGTCAGCGGACCGATCGGCACCTTTGCGAGCGGTCGGAAAATTGTCTCCCAATAAGCGGACAGTTGGGGGGCAAAAAACTGTTTACCGCACCTTCGGGCCTGACGGTTTTTTTAACGGTGAGGTGTTGTCTGTGTTGCCTGTGGAAGTGCCACAAAGCTCTATGTGTCCACAGATTCCTATTTTTCGTGACGGTGAAGTTGTGATGCAGCGAAGCGATGTCGCTGCTTCTCGTGCCCGTTGTCTACTGAGGCGTGAACGGTTGCAGCCCCAAGACCGCACACCCTGGCCGCAAAACTCGCCTGCAGTCCCGACGATCTGGCAAGGCATAGAAGAACCGTTGCTCAACCCAAACCCACAAGGCAAGTCGCAAGCCTAACATTGCAAGGTGTATCACCACAGGCTAAGGTAACTGCCATGAAAGCACTAATTGTTGTTGACGTGCAAAACGATTTCTGTGAGGGTGGTTCACTAGCTGTATCTGGTGGTTCTGCAGTGGCCGAGTCAATAAGTTCATTCGTGGGTTTTGAGCGGGCGGGTGGAGCCTATGACTTCGCGGTCGCTACGAAAGACTGGCATGTTGACCCGGGCAACCATTTCGCTGACCCTACTGTTGGCCCGAACTATGTGGACACTTGGCCGCTGCATTGCGTGGCAGGTAGCGAAGGTGCCGCCTTTCACCCCGAACTCAACATCGCCGTTGATGAAGTGTTTTTGAAAGGCCGCACTAGTGCTAGTTACACCGGTTTTGATGGGGGTGCGGCTTCAGATGAAACAGTTTTGTTAGGGGAGTGGCTCGCTAGTCGTGCTGTTGTTGATGTTGATGTAGTCGGTTTGGCAACCGACCATTGCGTGAAAGCGACCGCTTTGGATGCTGTAACTGCTGGGTTCAACACTAGGGTTTTGTTGGAACATTGCGCTGGAGTTGCCAAAGAAACCACCGAAGCAGCTTTGGTCCAGCTTGAAAACGCTGGCGTTGCCCTCGTTGGGGGCGAACCTTCGGCTTAGCTGTATTGCTTTGCTACTGCTGTGTCACTGCTGGGCTAATGCTTGGCTACTGCTGTGCTAGTGATGGGCTACTGCTGGCGGAAGGTATGGGATTTGAACCCATGGTGACCCTAAGGCCACAACGGCTTTCGAGGCCGCCCCATTCGTCCACTCTGGCAACCTTCCACCGCGAAGGCTAACACCACAAAACGCACTTGCCCCCCCGTCTGCACCTGTCTATTTCTTCCAACTGTTTTGTTGGAAGTGTTGCAAGCTAACTGCTTCTTGCTTGAGCTAGGGCAGTTTCTAAACCGAAGCTAACGGCGCGCAGGTCGGAGGTCACGGTAACCATACGAAAGCCCGCCTCAATACGTTGTCGTGCCATGAGCACCCGCATCAAGAAACTTCCCGATGATACCTGGATCGTTGCGTGGCACTCGCACGATCGGGCTGGCTCCAGCGAACAAAATTGCCGTGATCATTTCAACAGAGTTAGTGAAATCAAGCGGGCTGTGTTGAGTATCAACACAGCCGTAATCAAAGCCGCAGCGGCTGGCGACTTCGGCGGTCACAGTGCTAGGAATCATTACCCAAGCTCCTAACGCTGTTTTACCTTGGCACCATTGTTCGCAGATAGTGGTTGCAGTAATGTCGTTTAGTCTACCAATCCCACCGCTTTTGGTTACCTGTATCGATCTAGGAAATTGGATTTATAAATTAGATTTAGTGTTGTTTCAATAATTTAGGAATTATTTTTGAATTCTGGTTGACTTTTCTTGTGAAATGATGATATGGTTCGATATGCACTCGGAACCGGGCTTAAGAGGTTCCCGAAAATAAGGCTCAAACTATGAAGGAAAACTTTTCATGCCTGTTACCGAACTTGAGCGTTCAGCTATGGTGGAAGCACTCAAGATTGTTTTTGGTCCAAAAATTACTAAGACGATAATGGACTGTATTTTGCCAGAAGGCAGCGACCAACTCGCTACGAAAGAGGATTTAAAGCTGCTAGAGCTTTCGATAGCTAACGACTACGCAGCACTCAAGCGGCACGTTGATACCAATTACACCGAACTAAAGGGCCATGTTGACAACAGCGTAGCCGAGTTGCGTGCCGACTTTGCTGAGTTGAAAAGCCATGTTGATACGTCACACGCTGAGTTGAAAAGTGATGTCTATACTTCTCTCGCTGAGTTGAAAAGCCATGTTGATTCGTCAAATGCTGAGCTGAAAAGCCGTGTTGATACGTCAAATGCTGAGTTGCGATCTGAGTTCACGAAATGGACACGCCTCATTCTGGTGATTCTCACGATGCATTTTGGCCTTTTCGCAACTCTAGTCGGAGTGCTAATCAACATCGCTCTATCCCAGTAACCAATTTGTGCAATGAGCCACTAGGCAATCTTCAAGAGCGAGCGTTGTGCACAGCCCTCAGCATTTATCGATCTATCAGCCCCGGAGTTGGCGTTTGGGACGGTAACACGCTCGCGCCACTTGGATAAGATGCCAAAAATGACATCGTCAAGCTGCTTTCGGCTCAGTGTGCAAAGAATCAATACGCGTAGTTTATATCTGAAAGTAGCACAACCTGTGGATGAGTCGGCGAAGAGCACACGTTGTCACTCTCAACAGATAATGTAGTGTCGATGAATGAGAAAGTCAACACCAATACACCAGGACGAGTTGACCGACGAGGGATACCCCTTACCACACCATTTAGCAGATGGTAACGTTGGTCGAATGAGCGGACGGGAGAGACTGATGTACGAGAAACTGATCACTCACGACGACTGCGTCTGTAGGTGGATCGAGGAACTTACGGCGTGACACAGTTGCAGCTTGTTGAGCACGATCTAGATATCGGGGAGAACCCTGAATACTACCGTCAACAGATAGTTACCTATATTGGCAACAAGAGGCAGTTGATCGAGCCCATTTCATGCGCTTTGAGACAAGTGCGGGAAGAGCTGGGCAAGCCCAAACTCCAAATTTTCGACGGGTTCTCAGGATCGGGGATAGTTTCGAGACTGTTCAAGTCGTCCTCGTCGAGACTTGTGGTGAACGACTTGGAGGGATACGCCAGAGTCATTTCCGAGTGCTTTCTAGCCAACCGTTCGGGCATGGACATGGCCTCACTGGAAGCGAGGGTCAAAGCACTCAACGCTATGGCTGATGTTGGCCACGACGATATCGCTGGCTTTATTGAGCAGGGCTATGCTCCGGCTGACGATGATCACATCCAACCGGGTGAACGTGTGTTCTACACACGTGAAAATGCCCGAAGGCTGGATCACTACAGACGACTCATCGAACACGAGAACTCTCGCCACAGGAACCTTCTGCTAGGGCCACTCCTAGCGGCTGCGTCTGTACACGCAAATACGTCGGGTGTCTTCAAGGGTTTTCACAAGGACAGGCACACAGGCTTGGGTAAGTTTGGCGGTTCCAACGCTGACGCTCTCACCCGAATCAAGGGTCAAATACGACTGCAAGTGCCGATTTTAAGCAACTTCGATTCCGATGTGGAGGTTCACCAGGGAGACACGAACGAAGTCGTCTCCAAAATAAGGGACTTGGACTTGGCCTACTTCGATCCGCCGTACAACCAGCACCCCTACAGTTCCAACTATTTCATGCTGAATCTTCTCGTTGATTACAAGCCACCTGCAGATACATCTCGCGTGTCGGGAATACCGACGAATTGGAACAGGTCGCTCTACAACAAGAAACGCTACGCTTTCGGGCAGTTGTCAGACATCGTAAATAGAGTTGACGCGAAGTATGTGCTACTGTCGTTCAATAACGAGGGATTTGTGAGGCCGGTTGAGTTGCGAGCACTGCTAAACAGAATTGGACGAGTGGACGAAATGCAGATCAAGTACAATACGTTTAGGGGCAGCCGTAATCTCCGCCAACGGCGGCAACACGTCACAGAGCATCTGTACTTGGTGAGGAAGTAGCGGATGGCAAAAAAATCAGACTTGCGGAAGCAACGGGTCGGAACCGTCATCAACATGACATCAAAAAAACAAGAGTCAGACTTGGGTTTGGCACTGAAAAGTGTTGTGGAGCGGATCATCGAGGCGTATGACGTTGATTTAGTGCATACAGGGCAGTGGAAATTGGCAGACATCGTGTCGTCGCTCCAAAGAAACTTCACCGACATAGAGTTCCACTACCACTTTGATACATCCGCCATGAGGCCAGATGGCGGCATTCTGTCTATTCTTGACTGCGAAGGCACTGCAAGGCCCATTCTCATCACAGAGGTTAAGAACCAAGGCACCAACACTTTGCGTCTGGCAGAAGGCAAACCGAAACAGGCTAAGGGCAACGCCATCGAACGCCTTGGTAAGAACGTCATCGGCTTCAGGACGGCGATGATGAACGAAGCGATAATACCGTTCGTTTGCTTCGGCTATGGTTGTGACTTCGCTGATGACAGTAGCATCTTGGACCGTGTGTCCACGATCGCCATGTTTGGGCCACTAAATACTATAAACGTGGTGAATCAGAGCGAATCAAGAACGTTCAATCGTGGCAGTTTCTTCTTCCGAGAGGACAAGTGGTCAGTCGATGAGATGGCAGAGGTTATGTACGAAGTAGCATCAAGGGCCATTCATTACTACTTCGCCTGCTACGGCGAGAGCGCGTTTCGCGAAAGCGTCAATGAACTGCCTGAGCATTAGGTGGGGGGTTAATGGAGGCCGCGGACAAATGGTTGGGCTAGAGCACTGGGGGAGCGCACTCGGTGAGCGAATAACGCCATAGCAGCAATTGTGACAATAAACGGTAAAGCCTGCAAAAACTCGCTGTTCAACTCATAACCTACACCTTGAATCGATAACCGAAAAGACAAAGCAGCAGCGAACAGCACGCAACCCCCGAGCGTACCCCGCAGGGTCCAACCACCAAAAATGACCGCTGCTATCGCGATAAAGCCGCGTCCGCCAACGATGGTGTCTTCGAACCTTCCGATATGTCCGAACAAAAAGAAGGCACCACCCAAACCACAACACAAACCAGCAAAATAGATTGCCTCACGCCTGCGTTTGTTCACATCCACCCCAGACACATCAGCAGACCTGGGGTTCTCACCAACCGAACGCACTTCCAACCCCCAACGGGTGCGAAAAACAAGCCACCACGAGAACGGCAACAAGAGATAAAGAAAATAAAACGGCCAACGTTGGCTAAACAACGCCGCACCAATTAAAGGTATGTCGCTCAGCATAGGTATATGCCAATAACTAGCTAAAGTCGCATCGGGTGATAGTTGATTGTCAAGAAAACCCGTGATGCCAAATACTAAAATATTGAGCGTCAACCCGACCACAAACTGATCGGCGGTCAACCGATGGCTCATATTGGCTTGGATGCTCGCAACGAGAACACCACCGCATATTCCCGCGAGCACCCCAATAAAGGTTGACCCGCTGAAGTGATACCCCAAAACAGCGGTAAAAGAGCCAGCTAGCAGCATCCCTTCGACTGAGATGTTCAAGGTGCCGGCACGTTCAGCGACCCACTCACCTGTAGCTGCGAAAGCCAAAAACCCTGCGAACAATGCAACGTTGATGTAGGTGGCTTCGCTACCAAAAATATCAATCATCGCGTTGGATATGTCAGACAAACTTCACCTACGATCAGTGGTGTTCGCGCTAGCCAACTGACGGTCACGCCAGAAGATAACAGCCGCTGGTAAAAGTAAAGCCAGCACCAACAAGCCCGCAATCACATCGGTAATACGATGCTCAACACCAGTAGCACCAACGAAATTAGAGCCAGTACGTAAGGCAGCAAAAACGATAGAAACGAAAATAGCGGCAAGCGGTTTCTCATAAGCAACCAGCGCAACGAGCAAGCCAGTCCAACCGACGTTGTTGGCAAATCCCAATACCAGTTGATAGTTACCAAAAGCGAACCCTCCGCCAGTGAGCATCAAAGCACCCGCCAAACCAGCAAAAGCTCCACTAAGCAGCAGTGCCAACGCGCCGTACCGTGACTCGGCAACACCCCAACGGTGAGCCACTCTGGGGTTGTTGCCGAGCAATCGCAAGCGAAAACCCCATATCGTGTTGGACAAAACAAAAGCAACGACCACAGCCAACGCAAAGGCAAACAACACAGACAAGGGCAACTCGTTACCAAAAAAATCAAGTCGAGGCAAACGACTATCAGCAGCCAATTGCTTGCTAACCTGATTGCGGTTGCCACGGCTATGCTCTGGTGCTAAAAGCAACCACTCCCGACGCAAACCAAAAGACACTGCTTGACTAGCAACCGTCACCAATAGCAATGTTGACAACACCTCGGGAACGCCACGCCAGAACCGCAATAAGGCAGCAATGCCTGCCCAGAAAGCACCACCAACAGCACCAAAAAACAGAATCAAAATGATATTGACCGCGCCGACCCCGCCGACCGCGTCGATCCCACCGATCCCACCCGCCCCGCCTATAAGAAAACCAAAATAGGTGCCAAATGCGGCTCCAACATAAAGTTGACCCTCCTGACCAATGTTGATCAAGCCAGCCTTGGAAGACAGCATTGTACCTAACGCCACCACCAGCAACGGCGCGGCGGTGGTTAGGGTTTCTCCCCAACGTCCTGGCAAGCGAAAGCTGCCATCCCAAAGAGCAACAAGCACAGCACTCCAACTGCCACCGGTAACCTCCACCAATAGCGCTGATATCACCAAAGCAGCCGCCACGCTAACTGCGTACAACACTAACCATTCACCCAGACGTGTCCAAGCGGGAGCCACGATTCTCACAACCGAGAACCGCCCAGCACTGACCGAAGACTGGCAAAGTCGCCCTGTTGTGTTTCGTCAACAATCCGACCGTTCCGAAAGACGAGAATCCGCGTTGCTAGTTCTGTGATCTCTTCGAGATCATTTGAAATCAGCAACACAGCCACGCCAACCTCGGCGGCGGCTTTGAGGCAGCAGTTCATGTGTTCAATAGCACCAACATCAAGACCTCGAGTAGGTTGAGCAGCAACTAAAACATTTGGTTTTCCAGCAAGTTCACGGGCTAAAAGCACTCGCTGTTGATTGCCGCCAGAAACGGTCCACATCAGAGCACTCGGGCTGGAACAAACAATGTCGTATTGTGCGATTAGTTTGGCGGCGAAACGGTTCGTGCGGTTGCGGTTTATCAAACCTCGTTGAACAACACGTGGCTGGTTGGCTAACAGTAGGTTTTCGGCAACGGTCATTTCCAAAACCAAGCCGCTGTCGTGACGATCTTGGGGAATTACCCCAACACCGGCTCGAGCCATTGCGCCGGCAACTCCGCTCGGCACCTCACTACCGCACACGCTTACCACTCCTGAAGCGAGTGGTGTCAGGCTCGACAGCACGTTAGCGAGAACTCTTTGCTCGCTCCCCTCACCCCCAAACACGGCAACAATCTCGCCAGGGTAAATGTCCAAAGAGAACCCCTTGAGTGCAGCTTCGCCGGCTAGTTCATCAGTTCTCGCCTCTCTGATACTCAACACAGGCCCCCCGTTTTGTTCGGTCGACACGGGTGCCACGGGTTGGTCGGGCAGCGCAGAGTCGGGGAGCGACCCATCCCCGCCCAATGCTTGCCAACCAAGCGCAGCTCGTTCAGATCGCAAAGACACCTCACGCCCGAGCATCGCTTGGGCAACGACTTGGGCATCAACGGTGCTAGACAAGAACCTGTCAACCACCTTACCCTGCCGCATGACATTGATTTCGTCAGCCACCCCCAGCACCTCATCAAGTTTGTGGCTCACCAACACCACCACCCGTTTTTCTGCATCAACAACTTGCCGCAGCGAAGCAAACAACTGCTCGGTTTCTTCAGGAACCAGCAAAGAAGATGGCTCATCAAAGATTATCACGTTAGGGTCGCGCCGCAGGCATTTGAGAATCTCCACACGCTGACGCAGACTAGGAGGCAGGTCAGCCACACGTTTATCTGGGTCAACCTTCAAACCATATTGCTCGGCCATTTCAGCGACACGGTTACGAGTTGCTTTAGCGTCAAGCCGACCGCTGTCACCAAGTGTGATATTTTCCCACACAGTTAGAGCATCCACAAGGCTGAAATGTTGATGCACCATACCGATGCCCAACGCCGAAGCTGTTTGAGGGTTGGCGATGTGTACCTGCTGATTATCAATGGTGATCTCACCAGCATCTGGCAAAACCAACCCGATCATCATTTTCATTAAAGTAGATTTTCCGGCCCCATTTTCACCAAGTAAGCCATAGATGCGACCACCATGAAGAGACAAATCCACGTTGTCGCAAGCAACCACAGAACCGAAACGTTTCGTGATGCCAGCCAGCACGACAGCAGGGATTGACGAAAGCGATTGCCCGTCAATCCCTGCGTCGCTCAAACTGAGGCTACTCACCCCCCTGAGTATGCCTCAGCCGAAATAGACTCAAGCGTGCGCAGCAATGCTGCATCTGCAACGATCGAGTCGAAAGCTTGGTCAACCAGAGCTTGCGCTTCGGTTGAACTGTCGCATAGCAAGGCCCCGTTGAGCCCGTTTTCGGTTGGGAACTGATAAGTTGTGCCTTCAGTTAGTTCGCCTGCGACTATTCGAACAAGGGCTTGGCTGGCATACACGCCACCGTCAAACACCACGCTGCCTGTCCAACTTATGCCGTCATCTCTTGTGCATACATCGGCTGGTCCGGCAGCGAAAACAGCGACTTCTGCGGCGGTCGCGATTTGCCCTACTGGTTCGAGTGCGTCGGCGAGGTAGGCGTAAACTAGGGTCACATCGTCGGCGAGGGCATTGTTGAGTGCGGCTGTGGCGTTGGCAGAGTTGTCGAAGTCAAATGGGAAATCGCCTGTGCCAACATATTCCATCGTGAAGTTGGGGTTTACAGACTGCATTCCAAAGACTGTGGCATCGTAGGCTTCTTTCTCGAAGTTGATGTCGCAGCATCCTAAAAACACTGCCTTTGTGCCGCCGCGTTCCTGCAATATTGCTGCCATAGCCACACCTGCGGTGTAGTGGATTGGAGCACCCCAGTCGGTTGCCTGCGCTAGCCCGGGTAGTTCGGTGAAACCAGCACCACAGTTGCAATACCAGAATATGTTTGGATATTGCTCGGTGAGGTCAACTAGCGGTTCAGCTATTTCGGAGGCTCCAACCATCATAATGTCTATGTCTTGTTGGGCTAAATCCGATATTACTCGGGCTGCTTGTGCCGCTGTGATATTGTCAGACACTATCGGCGCGGCCAAACCGTTTTCCCGAGCGAACTGCTCAGCAAAGTCCACTAAAGACTGGTAGTAGCCGTTGTCGTCGCGGGGACCTGCCGCTGCCACCCCGATAGTGACGGTACCATCGCCGTTGCTATCAAAGGTTTGCACGATTTCACTATTGGGAGCTGGGGCGGTAGTGGTGGTTGATATGGTGTCTGCGGTGGATGTGGAGTCTACGTTGGTGTTGTCTGCACACGCTGCTAAAAATATTGCAACGCTAAGCGCCACGGGCAGAAAAGTTAGCGATTTTTTATAATTTCTATAGGTAGCTGAGCGCATGAGTTTCCTATTTTATAGCTGTGTTAGTGGTTTAAGGTTTTGGCGGTTGTTTTTCGCGAACTCTCGATCTGCTGGTGTCTTGGTTAGCTAAGCTTGAGACGTATGAATTACCGCAATCTTGTTTTTGAGCGTGAACAGCACTTTGTCACCCTCACTCTCAATAGACCTGAGCGGCGCAATTGTTTGTCTACAGAAATGTTGAAAGATTTAGTTGATGCTTTTCGTGTGATCGGTGCTGATAACACGCTAGCTGGGGTGGTGCTTGCGGCTAATGGCACGGTGTTTTCTTCTGGGCATGACTTATCTGAGATGGCGCGAATGAATGAAAGCGAACTCAAAGTACTTTTTGAGTTGTGTACTTCGTTGATGACCGCGATTTCTTCGGTGCCTCAGGTGGTTGTGGCTCAAGTGCATGCGTTAGCCACCGCTGCTGGGGCTCAGTTGGTGGCTAGCACTGATTTGGTGGTGGCTAGTGAACAAGCGTCTTTCGCCACTCCCGGCGGTAAGGGTGGACTGTTTTGTCACACCCCGATGGTGGCAATGAGCCGAGCTGTCGGACAAAAACGGGCTCTAGAAATGGCTTTCACGGGTGATGTGATTGATGCGCCAACAGCGATGCAGTGGGGTCTTGTCAATCGGGTGGTGTCTGCTGACGAACTCACAAACGCTACTTTAGATTTGCTCAGCAAAGCGACCCGTGGTAGTCGCTATTCTAAAGGTATTGGCAAACAAACCCTTTATGCACAGATGGAATTGCCGACCGCTGATGCTTATGAGTTAGCGATCGAGGTGATGGCACGTTCGGCGGCTAGTGGTGATGGTGCACAATGGCCAAAAGCTTTCATTGAAAAACGCCGTGCTACTTGGTCACATACAAACTAACTTTCACACCGGTGGCTAGCACTCACACACCAGTTAGCTTTCACATATCAACGACCGATGGGGTCACGCGGTGGGGAAGTGATGGTTGAAGCCAAGGAGCAACGGTGTGACATGGGGGTAGGCGACTACCGACACTGACGCTGGATAAACCCACAAATTCAAAATCATCGTGGGCGTGCCGCCAGTTGCCCACACCACAGCTGCCTTGATGGGCGTGGCGTGTGAAACAACCAAGAGGTTTTCTTTAGCCGCACGCAAAGACAATTTTTCACACGCTTTAGACACCCGAGCAAACAAACAAGACAGAGATTCGCCGCCTTGGGGATGGTAGTTCACATCGTTTTGCCAACGGGTGCCTAAGTCGGGGTCTACCTCATTTATCCGCGCACCCTCGAATTCACCGTAACTAATCTCTCGCCAATCGTCGTCCACCTCTTGTGTGGCAAAACCAGCTAGTGCGGCTGTCTGCTGGCTTCTTTTCAGCGAGGAAGTGATAACAGAGCTTATGCACCAACGTTCACGAATGAACTCACCCACCCGTTTGGCTTGCTGCTCTCCAACCTCATCTAAGGGGACATCTAGGTCGCCTTGGTACCGTGCCTGCGCGTTGTTGGCAGTTCGCCCGTGCCGCAGCAAAATAAGCATTAAGTGCCTGTGAGGGATGCCACGACTTCAGCGAAGCGTTCCATGCCTTGTCCGCCATCTTGTTGCACCACCACATAGTTGAAACCCCAGCGGTCGCGCCGTTCTTGCAGAGTTTCGGTGATCTCAGCAACCGAACCCACCAACACTGCTGGTGAAGCCGCCACATCAACTTCGGAGGCATCAAACATTTCAGCGATAGCTGCCAGAGCACTAGCTTTGTCTTTAGTTATTTGAGTAATCATGGTTAGCGAACTGAGTTCTAGGTCATCAAAACGGGTACCCGCACATTCACGTACTCGAGCAATTTTGGCATCGTAAGCAGTCGGCATTGAGTCGGTAATCGCATCCTCACCAACTTCACCGGCCCGCAAGTTGGCGGTGACGGCCACGATGTCGGCATGCTCGGCCGCGACTTTGAGCATGCGTGGACCACCCCCGCCAACCACGATTGGTGGTGTGCGCTCACGATATGGTTTAGGTTGTCCGTCGTAGCCACTAATGCGGTAGTGCGTTCCCGCATAGTCAAAAGGTTGTGAACCCCAGCAGAGGCGGATTATCTCTAAACTCTCAAGCATTCGTTCAATGCGCTTGCCGGGCGGGTCATAGGGCAGGCCCATCTGTTGGTAATCGTTGCGCATCCAGCCAGCACCTATCCCAAACTCGCAGCGTCCAGCCGATATCTGATCTAGGGTTGCCATCTCCTTAGCTAAGACCACGGGATGACGGTAATCATTGCCAAACACTAGTGCCCCAAGCTTTAGGTCCGTGCTCACCGCAGCCGCCGCAGCCAGCGCACTAATCGGTCCGTATTGGTGATGAAAGTGGTCTGGTATGAGCAGAGATGAATAGCCTTGGTCTTCAACGTAGCGAACCGAATCGAGCCAACTCATGCCGCCAATTGGTGTATGGAGTTGCAAACCGAAGCGAAAAGGTTTTGCCATAATCTCTAGCGTATAAAGTTTAAGGTGTGAGTAGGGTGCCGTCAATTGCAGCATCGACAATCGTTGAAGCATTCAACGCAGTAATCAAAGCCGTTAGCTTGAGATTAATCTCATCTAATTTCTCATCAATAAATAAAAATTATTGCCACTATCTCTAATCTAGTTCATTTGCCATATCGCTTAGCAACCGGACATGACCAATTGGGGAGCCTTTAGTGGGTGTGGGTTGGTTTGGTGCGGTGGGTTTTGAAAAAGTTGGTTAGTAGTTCAGCGCAAGCTTCGGCTCGCACACCAGCAAGGGTTTTGAACTCGTGATTGAGCCTCGGGTCACAAGCAAGGTTATACAAAGACCCGCAAGCACCTGCCTTGAGGTCTGCTGCACCAAACACCAAACGTTCAATGCGAGCTTGCTGCAAAGCCGAGGCGCACATGGCACAGGGTTCAAGTGTGCAATAGATCGTGGTTGACAACAGCCGCCATGTGCCCAACACCTGCGCGGCATCTTGGATTGCTAAAAGTTCGGCGTGGGCAGTAGGGTTTTTGGTTTTCTCTCGCTCGTTGTGTCGGCTAGCGATGACCTCGCCACCCAAAACCACAACAGCACCAACCGGCACATCCCCATGAGCTGGTGCTTGTTGCGCTTCCACTATCGCAGCATCCATGAACGCAAGGTCACCTGAGTTGTGATGCGCTTTCGTTAGCCCAGCCGTCAACATTACCAAGCAGCACCCAACATCGCCCAGCGGTCAGAAATGCTATAGGCCGGCGTACCAGTCGTAGCCACGCTCACCCCAGAAATCTCCACCTATTTGGGTCAGGAACTGGATTTCACCAATACGTTTTAGTTGTTTGATGCCGTATTTCAGCGGTGTTGCCAAACGCAAAGGGGCACCACGCAGGTCATCAATCGGCACACCCAGATTGTTGTAAGCCAGAAGCGTTTGGTTGTGGCGCATAGTTTCAATGTCGACACTCACATAGTATTGACGGTCTGGTGTCTCGAGATACACGTGGCTTATCTTGGTTGGCAGTTGATCATCATAAAGAGCCATAAAGTCACTAAAACGAGCTCCTCCCCAGTTTGTTACCTGAGCCCAACCTTCAATGCATTTGTGTTCAATGGTCATCTCGTGATAGGGGAGTTCCTTGATACTGTCAAGTGTGTGGGTACCTAATTGGCCGCCATCAGGGCCTCTAACGGTTAGCTGCCAACTTTGCAGGTCTATGTCAGAGCGAATTCCGTGCCTGCCGTTAAATCTCAAGATGGTAGCAGCACTGCGAGGAAAGGTGCGTGCCTGGTGGTCGTGTCTGAACAGCGCAGTCCAGAGCGATTCATTGAACTCGTGCCCACGGCGCAAAACTGTTGGTATGCGGTCTGTTTGTGGTTGCGTTTGTACCCATCGCCATCCGAGAAACCCAGCTAAAGCCGCCGCACCACCTGTAAGCAACGACCGACGGGTTCGTTGCCGGTAAGACTGCATAGAAAGTTCAGGTTTTTCAGGCATCGGCGGGTTCCTTAGCGGACTTAGCGGACTCAGCGGTGGCATCAAAAGCGGACTCAGAAGCGGAATCAGAAGTGGTGTCACGGGGGGTGATGGTGGGACGGTCAACTACTTCATAGCCGGTCACCATGCTAGTAAAGTTACGCCAACCCGCTCTTGCTACCTGTACGATATGAACCACAAAAAACAACACGAAGGCGATGGTGACGGTGAAGTGAATCACCCGTGCTGAGTTGTAGCCGCCCAAGACCCAGGTTAGCGGAAACAACTGGGTGGGTTTGAATAAGGCGAATCCACTCACCACAGCCAAAAATCCCAAGAAGATGACTAGCGAATAGGTGAGCCGTTGCGCTTCGTTGTATCGCCCTCGTTTTGGTGGTTCGGTTTTCTGTATTTTGAGGTCATACAACAAAACATGTAGTGAGCCTCGTAATGATTTGCGGTTCGGTATCATTTCGCGCCATTCGCCTGTGCGCCACGTGTAGATAACAAAAGCCAAGCCGTTGAGGGTAAACAACCAAGCGAAGTTGAAGTGAAAGGCCAAACCTCGAGCTAAACGTTGGTTGATGTCAAGCCGTTCGTAGAACCATTGTGGAAAGAAATGAAATATTTCCCAGTCAAGTATCCCGAATGCGTAAACGCGTTCAGCCCAATAGATACGCAATCCGCTATAGATCATTATGACGATTAGCGGGAAGTTGATCCAGTGCATCCAACGACTGCCTCGCCGATGTTTCAACAACGCTATACGGTTCGGTTTTGTGGTTGTTTTTGTTCGCAACAATGTTCTTAGGTTCATTTTCATTTGAGGAGGTGTGGCTAGTTAAATCTGTGGTGTATGCTAACACGTTTGCTCAACAAATGGTGGCAATCAAAGATTTGCCTATACATTGCGCGTAGCTGTACGCGCGGATTTGGGGGGCGGGTTCATGCTCCTTGGTGTCACGGTGAAACGCGTAGACCAGGGTGTTGACATCAGGCAGGATCATCGAACGCCGTCAGCGTCGAGTGCGTCCGCGACCGCCGACCTGTCGGACAAGTCAACCAACAGAGTGCCGCCTGCACCCCCATGGCGGCTGAGCGAAGCGGTCGGACTTTCGTTGTCTGGTTCTCTCAGCACCTTGTGAA
Source organism: Candidatus Aldehydirespiratoraceae bacterium (assembly GCA_965204595.1). Lineage (GTDB taxonomy): Bacteria > Actinomycetota > Acidimicrobiia > Acidimicrobiales > Aldehydirespiratoraceae > VXYK01. Next base: position 31,071 of record CBDBEW010000005.1, read on the forward strand.
GAGCCGCTACTACCAGTGCCGTGAACGTGCAGCCGCGCTCTTGTGCATGACGTTTAGCCTCTTCGCTCAGGCCATCAGGTAAATTGATGGTTGTTCGCATATGTCTAAGCATACGCCCTGTCGGGTGCTTCTCCAAACTACCTGTGTGTTGCCTTGCGGTCCAACGCCTTGCCGTAGCGGGTCATGAGCGCCTGTATTTCGAGGTGGTCAGATATTTCTTGGACGTCCATTCCAGCAGGGTAGGCGATTACTCGCCGCCGACCTCGGCCGCGGCGCGACTTCGGCGTCGGACCGGCGCGACTCGTCGGTGCTGGGTCGCCCGCTGTCGACGACGTGCTCGGTCGACTGGGCGAGGTCGCAAGCCCGCAGCTTGTGGCCCCCGCCAACTGTGTGTCCGGTGACGGTCGGGTGATGCACCACGGCGACGGGATCGACGCCGCTGCTGCGCTGGAGGACGCCTCGCTGGGGCTGCTGCTGACAGACCCTCGGCATGGGATCAGTCGCCGTTGCACCTGCGAGGACCAGACGCCGCGTCGTCTGCGCCGCGACGGCGCCGGCTTCATCATGCCGCGCGGAGTTCGTGGACCTGTTCAGCTGAGGAGGTGTTTGTGGTTGGCTAAAAACTATGGTGTATGCTAACTATGGTGTATGCTGACACGTTTGGTCAACAAATGGTGGCTGCTTAGAGAATTGCCGGTAGTATTGTCGCGGTTTAGGTTATTAAACTTGATGCGAACCATGCTGTATATCACGTCCATAGAGGAGTCGTAATGCTGGTTACACACAAACCATCGTCCCCCCCCCCCCCCCCTCACAAAAGCGTGGGGGCTTGTCGGCGGGTCGCGTGATGCGCGGGGTGCTGCGGGGGCGAAGACTGCTCGCGGCTGCGGTGGTGGTGGCGCTGGCCGCGGCGGGGGCGTCGCTGGTGCCCGCCCGTCCCGCTGAGGCGCAGACGCCCACCATCGTCAGCCTCGTCTCCAACACGGGGCAGACGGCGAGCAGCCCGCTAGGTTTCATTGACGGCACGATGAATGCGACCGGGTTCACGACGGGCAGCAACGCCACTGGCTACACGCTGACCAGCGTCGGCGTCTCTCTACAGGTATCTGGAACGTTGAGCGGCAGCGCGCTGAGCACCCTCAAAGCGGAGGTGTGGTCCGACAGCAGCGGGACTCCCGACGCGAAGCTCTGGGATCTGACGAACCCGTCGAGCATAACGACCGGGGTCGTGTCATTCGCGGCACCGTCGAATACAACGCTCGCTGGGAGTACCACCTATCACGTGGTGCTCTCAGGCCCCGGCGACATTATGCTTGTCGGCACGGCCAGCGGCGACGAGGACTCGGGCGGTGCTGCGGGCTGGAGCATCGCTGCTAAATCTATGAATGATCTATTTGGTGGGTCATGGGGTGACTCTGGCGGCATCGATTTTCGCATGGACGTCAAGGGCTACGCCAATCCGCTGCCGACGACGTTTGTGAGCAACACGGGGCAGACGGCGTCCACCGCAGCAACCTTGGAGCGTCAGTGGAAACCGGTTCTCACAACCGTTCACCACGGGCAGCAATGCGGGCGGCTACACGCTGTCGAGTGTCGGCGTTGTGTTCTCAATATCTGGTGGTGGCACCGTGGGCGCGGCAGACCGCGCGGCGCTCAAGGTGCAGTTGTGGTCCGGCCGAGCCAACGGGTCCCCGAACGAGAAGCTTGCAGATTTGACTGTGCCGTCGAGCGTCTCGTCCGGGACCTCGGTCTTTGCGGCGCCGGCGGGAACGACGCTCTCGGCGAACACTACCTATCATCTGGTGGTCGACGGAACCGGCGTTACAGATAGTTTTTTTCAATTCCCGGGCACGTCGAGCGGCGGACGAGGACTCAGGTGCAGCCGCGGGCTGGAGCATCGGGAACGACCTGTTGAACCACGACGGCGACGACTTTGTTCTAACCGGCGACAACGAACCAGCCCAGATCGAGGTCAAGGGTTTCGCCAAGCAGGCGGCGTCGCAGTCGAGTGTGGCGACGTTGCAGTCGCTGTCGGGGGCGACGTCCACGGATGGGTCGTCGTTCGCGGGGTCGCTGTCGCTGAGTCCGGTGTTCGCTGCGGACACGACGACCTATGCGGCGTCGGTGGCGAATTCGGTGACGCATTTGAAGGTGACGCCGACGGTGACGGAGGCTGGCGCCATGGTGGAGGCGGGTCTGGGGTCGTCGTTGTCGGCGGTGTCGTCGGGGTCGGCGAGTTCTGCGATTGCGTTGGCGGTGGGGGCCAACACGGTGAACGTGAAGGTGACCGCCCAGGACGGCGCGACCACGGAGACCTACACGATCACAGTCACGCGCGGGTCGGCGCCGGCGTCTGCGGGAGTCACGGTCAGTACAACGGCGTTCAACTTGCGCACGGGGACGACGGCAGCCTACACGGTGGTGCTGAACTCCCAGCCCGCCGCCGCCGTTGCGGTCACACCCACTATCGCCACGCTGACCGGGGCGGTGACGGCGACGCCGACTTCGCTTGCGTTCACGACCACGAACTGGGACTCACCGCAGACGGTGATGGTGACCGCCGTGACCGCGGGACCGTCGGGGATATCCCACGCCGCGACCAGCGCGGACTCGACCTACGACGGCATCACTGTCGGCTCAGTGACCGCCACCGTGGACGCCGGACCCGCGGCGCCCACGATGTTCAGGGTCTCGTCGACGGGCGACACCGCGATTGGCACGGCATGGACGGCGCCTGCGGGCACGCTGACCGGCCATGACCTGCATGTCACCTCGGCGCCGGCGTCGGGCGCGGGGTCGGTGGCGGACAATGCCGTGGCGTCGGGCAGCGACCGGTCCAAGGGATGGGTGGCGGAGTCCTCCCCTCCCGATGCTGCGAGCACGTTCGAGACCATTTCCGGTCTGGACAACGGCACGACCTACCGGCTGCGGCTGCGGGCGAAGACCTCCGCGGGCGTCGGCGCCTGGGCGTACGCATCGGGGACGCCGAACATCGAGCTCAGGTGGGGTACGAGCACCTCCACCGTGACAGAGGGCGAGACCCCCAGTTTGCCTACTCTGACGGCCAGCCCGGTGAGCGAGGCGGTGAACGGCACGCTGACCTTTGCGGCCGGCGACAGCAATCCGGCCAGCCTGAGCGCCGATCTGGTGACGGGCTACGCCACGACCTTCTCGGCGGTGGCGGACCAATATGTGTCGACGACGCCCGCGTCGACCGCCGAAGACACCGTGAACGAGGCCCACGAGACGTTCAAGATCACGATCGGCGCGGGCGCCGGCTACACCGTGGGCACGCCCGCCACGATCACGGTCACCATCACCGACAACGACCCGCCCGCGGCGCCGTCGGGGCTGTCGCTGACCGCGGGGTCACAGAAGCTGTCTGTGTCGTACGCCAAGCCGGCGGGCCCGGTGGCGGGCTACCAGCTGCGCTACAAGACCTCCGCGGCGACCGATCAGGCCGCCTCCACGCCGGGCGACCCCTCCACGGGCTGGGTGACGACCACCCAGTTCAACGCAGTGTCCAGCGAGATCACCAGCCTGACCAACGGCACCGCCTATGCCGTGGCGGTGCGCGCCACCGACGGGCAGACCGAGTCCGGCAACGGCTTCGGCGACTGGTCGGCGTCGCAGACCGCCACGCCGGTAGCCGCGCAGACCCAGTCCACCGACGCCACCTTGAGCACCCTTGCCGGTACCCCGTGCACGGACGCGTCGACGTGTTCGGGAACGTTGACGCTGAGCCCGGCGTTCGCCGCGGCGACAGAGGACTACATCGCCACGGTGGCCGACACGGTCACCCACCTCAAGGTGACTCCCACGACCAACGAGTCCAACGCCACCATCGAGGCGGGCAAGGGCACGAGCCTGTCGTCGGTGACCAGCGGCGCAGCGAGTGCCGCGATCGCTCTGGACGTGGGCGCCAACGAGATCAACGTGAAGGTCACCGCCCAGGACGGCACGACCACCAAGACCTACACCGTCACCGTCACGCGCGCCGCGGCCGACGGTCTGGTCAGCAACGTGGGCCAGGCCAAACAGGCGGAGGCTTTCTCTCTCGCAGCCACGGAAGCCAACGCGTTCACGACGGGCAGCAACGCCGCCGGCTACACGCTGACGGGCATCGACTTCCACCTCAAGGCCGACGGAGAGCTGACAGACGCTGAACTGGCGACGCTGACGGCGTCGGTGTGGACCGCCGGGGCTTCGGCGCCGAGCGGCACCGCCATCACCGCCTTGGGCACCAAGCTGGTGGACCTGACCGTGCCGACAACGGCAGCGAGTGTGACGACTGGGCCTGTGACCTTCGAGGCGCCGTCGGAGACTACGCTCGCGGCAAGCACCACCTACTACGCGGCCATCGGTTCAGGCGACTTCGACGGAGACCCGCACCTCCTTGTCAACGCGACGACGAGCGACGACGAGGACGCGGGCTCCGCCACGGGCTTCACTATAGCGAACGTCTCCTATGCCCTCACTATCGCCCCGTGGTCTGAGAACGGGAACTCCCAGTCGCTGCTTTTCGGGGTCAAGGGCTCCGCTGTGGCCGCCGTGCCCGCGGCGCCGACAGGGTTGTCGGCGGATGCGGGCAGCGGTTCGCTGGCGTTGAGCTGGACCGCGCCCGCGGGCACGCTGACCGGCTACGACGTGCACTACACGTATGCGCCGTCGACGGGGCAGGGTGCGGTGGCAGACGACGCGGCGGCTTCGGGCAGCGACGCGTCGGCGGCGTGGGTTGCGGTCGACCGCGGCACTGAGACGTCGCCGCCGACAGCATCGCAGACGCTTTCGAGCCTGTCCAACGGCACGCCGTATCGGTGGCGGGTGCGCGCCGTGAACAGCAGCGGGAACGGCGCCTGGGCGCACGGCAGCGGCACGCCGGTGGTCGCGATCAGCCTGAGGGCGGCGACTACCGCTATTGAGGGGGGACGTGTCGGTGAGCGGATCCAGACCGACACCGACGTTGCGATCAGCGGGTCGATCACCGTCGCGCCCGGCGACGCCAACCCGGCGAGTCTGGCCGATGACCTGGACACTTATACCACGACGTTCTCGTCTTCAGCCGGCGCCACCTACACGTTCCTGCCTTTCATTGATACTACGAACGACTCGGTGAACGAACAGCACGAGACGTTCAAGATCACCCTCAACGCCGGCACGGGCTACACCGTGGGCACGCCCGCCACGACCTTGGTGACCATCACCGACAACGACCCGCCCGCCGCGCCGTCGGGGTTGTCGCTGACCGCGGGGTCACAGAAACTTGCGGCGTCTTACGACAAGCCGGCGGGCCCGGTGGCGGGCTACCAGCTGCGCTACAAGACCGCAGCGGCCACCGACCAGGCCGCCTCCACGCCGGGCGACCCCTCCACGGGCTGGGTGACGACCACCCAGTTCAACGCAGTGTCCACCGAGATCACCAGCCTGACCAACGGCACCGCATACAACGTGGCGGTGCGCGCCACCGACGGGCAGACCGGGTCCGGCAACGGCTACGGCGACTGGTCGGCGTCGCAGACCGCCACGCCGGTCGCGGCGACCACCGCCGGAGTGGCTGTCAGCCAGACCGCACGGACTGTGGAGGTGGGGGCGACCACCGTCTACAAGATCAGGCTCAACACCGCGCCGAGCGCCACGGTGACGGTCACCCCGACTAGCGACGCGACCGACAAGGCGACCGTGTCTGGCGCCTTGATGTTCACCACCGAGAACTGGGACACCGAACAGGACGTGACCGTGACGGGCAAGGCCGTGGGCTCGTCGACCATCACCCATGCGGCGTCGAGCAGCGACACGAGCTATGACGGCGTGTCGATCGCCTCGGTGACCGCGACGGTGTCGGCGTCGTCGAAGACATTCCGCATAGAGTCCAGTGTCACCGCGGCGGAGGGCGCCAACGCCGCGCTGACAGTGACTTTGGGCCAGGCCGCGCCCGCCGGCGGACTGGCTCTGGCGGTGTCATACGACTACACAGGCAGCACCGCGACCACCGCCGACACCGGCACCACCCCGGCCGCGCTGACCGTGGCGGCCACCGAGACGACCGCGACACTGACCATCCCGATCGCCCAGGACCAGTTGGTGGAGGGCTCAGAGACTTTCACCGCGACGATCTCCACCGCGGTGATGGGCTGGGCGAAGGTGTCCGGCGAGGACGCGGCGACGGTGACGATCACAGACGACGAAGCCTCCGGTGCCAAGATCGCCTTCGGCACCGCGACGCGTGCCACCGCGCACACCGCCACAGTGGACGAGGACGTCACCGGCGGCGTGTTGAACGTGCCGGTGGCGGTCAACTTCAAGCCTCAGGCGTCCACCATTTTCGCCGTCGAGGTGGCGGCTTCGAGCACCGCCACGGCGTGGGCGAGCGCGCAGGCGCCGGGCGACTACCGGATCGTGACCTCGTCGGTGACTTTCGGGCCGGGCGCGTCGGACAGCACCACCCAGAACCTGGCCGTCACGATCACCGACGACATGTTGGTGGAGGACGACCAGACCATCGTGTTGCGAATCGCCGACAGCAGCGGCGCCGACAATCTTGGCGTCCACTACGCCCGCAACGCTGCGAGCCGCGTGTCGACGGTGACCATCGAGGACGACGACGCCGACGAGGCCAAGATCGCCTTCGGCAGCAGCGCATCGTCTACCAGCGAGTCTCCGGTCACCGCCACCGAGACCGACGCGGACGCGGCGGTCAGCGTGCCGGTGACGATCAGCGCCAAACCCGAGTCGGAGATCACGATCCCGATAACGGTGGTGTCGACGGGCACGACGGCCAGCGCCGCGGACTACACGATCACCACGAGTTCGGTGACTTTCGGACCCGGCAGCAGCGACAGCACCACGCAGAACTTGACGGTCACCGTCAAAGGCGACGAACTGGTGGAGGCCGACCAGACCATCATCTTGCGGGTGGCCGACACCAGCAGCGGGTTGGGCAGGCACTACACGCGTGACGCCACGAGCCGCCAGACCACGTTCACCATCAACGACGACGAGCGGCCCGGCGCGAAGATCGCGTTCGGCGCCGACGCGGCGGGCATTGCGGCCTACACCGCCGACGTGGACGAGGACGACGGCACCGTGAATGTGCCGCTGACGGTCACAGACCTGCCCGAGTCGTCCACCACGTTCACCGTGGAGGTGCTCGAGACCGCCACGCGTCCCGCCACCGAATACACGAACGCGCAGGCGCCCGGCGACTACCGGGTGCTCGGCAGCAAGCAGGTGACGTTCGCGCCCACCGACGCCGACAACACCGAGAACGTGCGCGTGGCACTTCAGAACAACGATCTGGTGGAGTATCCCGAGACGGTCGAACTGCGGATCGTCGCCGAAGACGACCTGGTCGACGACTTGGGCGACCACTACGCCCGCAACGCGCAGAGCCGCCTCGCCACGCTCACCGTCGCCGACGACGACGCGGCCGCAGCGACGATCGCGGTGGGCTCGAACGCCGCGTCAGAGGCGGTGTTCACCGTGGACCGCCGCGAGGGGCAGGGCACCGGCGCCTACGACCTGCCGTTCTCGGTGAGCCACGCCCCCTCAGAAACAACGACGTTCACCCTGGACGTGTTGACTACGGGCACGGCCACGGCGGTCAGCGACTTCGTGACCGTCTCTGACACTGTCAGCCTGGCGGCGGGCGACAAGACCGGCACGTTCAGCTTCTTGGTCAACGACGACGCCTGGGTGGAGCACGACCAGACGATCGACGTGGCGATCACCGCCGCGGACGGCGCCGCTGATGATCTGGGCGACTACTACGACCGCCACGCGGACGGGGCGCGGGGCACGATCACCATCTCCGACGACGAGCAGCGCACCGCCCGGGTCGCCTTCGGCACGAGCGCGGCGTCTACGAGCCGCCACACCGCGACCGCTGAGGAGGTGGTGGGCACCGTCACGGTTCCGATCATCATCAACCACCTGCCCGAGCAGGCCACGACGTTCACTGTCGAGGTGCTGTCGTCGAGCACCGCCCGCGAGACCGACGACCCGAACAATCCGACCGGCAACCCCAGCGACTTCAGCATCGCCACCAAGACGGTGATGTTCGGCCCGACCAGCGACAAGTCGATGATCTTGACGATCACCGTCGCCAACGACGTCGTGGAGGAGGACGACGAGACCATCGACGTCGGCGTGGCGGCCGCGGACGCGGTCGTAGACGACTTGGGCGACCACTACGACCGCGACGCTTCGGGGGCGACTTCGCGGGTGACCGTGCGCAGCGAGGACGCCGTGTCGAAGGTCACGCTGTCCACAACCACGACGACGTTCGCCCGCTCGTATCTGGTGGCTGAGGGCACGCAGATGACCCTGACCGCCACCGCCGACGTCCCCGCAGGCCCCGGCGGGTGGCGGGTCACGCCGACACGCCGCACCGGCACGGGCTTCTCCGGCACCGGCTGGGCGGGGGCGGGCGACGCGGTCTTCACGCCGTTCACCATCGCTGAGGGTCAGACCAGCGGCACAGGCGCCGTCAGGTTCACCGCCGACGGGCTCACAGAGGACTTGGAGACGCTGCTGGTGCAGGGCTCCGCACGCAGGGGGACGCGGACGCTGCCGGCCGCGTTGTCGGGGCTGGTGCAGCTCGAGGGCCTGTTCGTGCAGATCCGCGACTCCGGCGCGGGCGCCGCGCTGTCGGCCACCACGCTGGATCTGTTGGAGTCCGAGGCGGTCAGCTACGAACTGTTCTTGAACACCGCCCCGACCGCGGAGGTGGTGGTGACCCCGGCCACGTCGAATGCCGCTACAGCGACCGTGTCGGGCGCGCTCACGTTCACCGCGACGAACTACACCACAGCCCAGACAGTGACCGTGACCGGCGGGGCCGACGGCGCCGCCACCATCAGCCACTCCACCACCTCCACCGACGCCTCCTACAACAACCTCACCATAGCGGCGGTGACCGCCACAGTGAACGAGCCCGCCAAGAAGTTCACCGTCGTCGCCAAGGAAACCGGCCTGGCGACCGCGGCGGGCACCGAAGGCGCCGCGGTGGAACTAGAGGTCACCCTCGACGCGCTCGCCCCCAGCGGCGGGCTGTCGCTGACAGTCACCCACGACATCGGCAGCACCACCCCCTCGGCGCTGACGGTGCCCGAGGGCGAGCGGCGCGCAACGCTGTCGGTCGCCGTCGCGGACGACTCCGACGTGTCGGCCGCCATCGCCACCCACACCGTCACCGTCTCGGCGACGGGGTGGACGCCCAAACGCAGCGGCGCCGACAAAGTAGTCGTGTCGTTCTCCGACGACGACGGCGGCGAGGCGTTCGTGGCGTTCGCCGCTTCGGGCACCACCACGGCGCCGACCAACGCGTACACCGCGTCGGTGGACGAGAACGTCAGCGGCGGTTCGCTCGACGTGCCCGTCACCATCAGCTCACTGCCCGCCGAACCGGTCACCTTCACCGTGGCAGTGCTCGGTGACAGCACCGCCACCGAGGGCAGCGCCGCTTCGGGCGCCGACTTCGCCATCGCAACCAAGACGGTCACCTTCGGCGCGTCCGGCGACACCGACACCACCAAGAGCGTCGCCATCACCATCCACGACGACGAAACAGTGGAACCCGACAAGACCATCCGCCTGGGCTTCGCGCCGGCCGCCGACCCGCCGCGCTCCACCGGCGACCTCTACGCCCGCCGACCCGCCGGCAGCCTGCAGGCGGTCGTCACCATCGACAGCGAGGACGCACCCACCAGCCTGAGCATCGCAGTCGTGGGATCGCGTGTGGTCTCCGGCGGGGAAGGCAACGAGGGCGGACAACTCGTGATCAGAGCCACCCTCGACAAGCCCGCCGACACCGGCGGCGCCGAGATCACCCTCGCCCCCACCACGGCCTGCCCCGGCGGGGCCGGAACCAACCCCGCCACCAGCGCCGACTACACGCTGCCCGAAGCGTTCATCATCCCGGCCGGAGAGACCACGGGCACCGCCGTCGTGCTGTTGCCGCGCGACAATGTCGCCGACGGCGTCCGCACCCTGCGGCTCGGCGCCACCGCCAGCCCGGTGCTCACCGTGGACTGGGTGTACGACACGGCGCCGTGCCTCGACGTCGCCATCAACGACGTCGACAGCCCCGGCGTCAGAGCAAGCGACAATACGCTCTCCATAATCCGGGGCCAGTCCGCTCCCTACACCATCGCACTCAACACCCGGCCCACAGCCGCGGTCACCGTGACAGTCGCCGTCGAACCCGCCGCCAACGCCACCGCCACCCCGGCCAGCTTCACCATCGCCCCCGCCCAATGGCGGTCTGAGCAAGAGATCCGCGTGCAGGCGGTGGCGGGCGACACAGCCACCGTGACCGCCACGCTCACCTCCACCGACGCCAACTACAACGGCCGCACGGTCGCAGTCGGCGTGACGATCAGCGAACCGCCCGACGACGACGACGCCGACCCGCCGCCCGGCGACCGCAACCCGCCGCCGAACAATGTCGCCCCGCCCCCACCGGGCAGCTCAACCCCGACATTCCCCGGACCCGGCGGCGGCGGTGGCGGTGGTGGCGGCGGTGGCGGTGGCGGCGCTGACGACCCGCCGCCGGAATTCGAACGCAACACGCCCACCGCGCTGCGCATCCCCGAGACCACCGACGCGGCCGCAGAAATCGGCAGCCCCGTCACCGCGACCGGCGCCAACCCCGTCCGCTACAGCCTCAGCGGCGACAGCGCCGAGATGTTCACCATCAACACCCGAACCGGCCAGATCAGCCTGCGAGCCGGCACCGAACTCGACTTCGAGACCGGCCCGACCAGTTTCGTGCTCACCGTGATCGCCACCGACACCGTCACCGACGACACCGTCGAAGCGCAACTCACCATCACCGTCACCGACGTGCGACTCCCAGGCAGAGCCGACGACTACGACACCGACAACAACGAAACCCTGGACCTCGACGAAACCCTCGCAGCCGTCAGCGACTACATCGAATCAGAACTCACCGTCGAAGAGATCCTGGCCATCATCCGCACCTACCTCCAAGCCTGACCACCCCGCCCCGTCCCCCTGCGCCTCCACACATGCGTCGCTGGCGTTGAGGCGGTCAAGCCTGACAACTCGCACCCGCCCGCGATGCCGTCGACGAGTGCTGGTGGAAGGTGGCCCGAACCGCCAGCATCGCTCCAGTTGAAGAACGCGGGGTGGTGGGCGGCCTGCCGTCACCGTTGACGCGCATTCCGGTGTGGGGTGAGCGTCGCATTGCTCTCAGCCCACCAGATGTCGCCCTGCGCTGGAGTCACCACGGCTCGTCGGCGATCATGTCCCTCGCAGCCGCATCGGCTTCACGAAGCTCCTCGGCGGTCTGAGGAACGCGCCGGTAAGCCTCCACGGTGGCCTCAGCGACCAGCCGCCGTCGGCGGTCTGCGATCATGGTCTCCAAGGCCCGCCTCACCGCATCCGAACGCGACTCAACCTCGCCGCCTTCGACCATTTCATCCAATTGGACGACGAGCTTGTCGTCAACTTGCGTAACTAGTTGCGCCATGTATTCAGTATAGCGACATAGCGACATAGCGACATAGCGACCCGCTACGTGTGCAGATGACACCTTACTGTATGCGGCTCACCGAAGAGCCGCTAGCGTGAACCGCGCAGACCCCGACCAACCCCGCTACAAGATGTTTGCGTCCCCTGCGTGCATGCACCTAAGCTACATCTCTCGCCCACTGCACCGAGCCACGGGCATATTGATAAACCTTATGCGTTGTGTGGATAAGACGCATAAGGTTTAGTAAGGTTAATCAAATCATGGATAGGATCAATAATCCATATCGCCCCGGAGCAGGCACCCCCCCACCCGCGCTAGTCGGACGCGACGACATCATCGACCGCTTCGGTGTGGCCTTGCGCCGCACGCTGGTTAATCGGCCAGGCAAGGGATTCATGCCGATTGGACTGCGCGGGGTGGGCAAGACCGTCTTGTTGAACCGGTTCTTTGGGATAGCGCGCAATGAAGGAGTGAAGGTTGCGTTCATTGAGTCCCCTGAGTCGGGCAACTTTGCGAGCCTCCTCGCTGTCCGTCTCCGCAGAGTTCTCCTCGAAATGACCGACGGAACCGTGAAGGCAGCGCTGTCGCGGGCCCTCGGCGTGCTACGTTCGTTCGCTTTACAGCTTCCCGACGGCACCAATATCTCGTTGGGAGTGGGCCCTTGGGAGGGCCGCGGCGACTCTGGAATCCTCAGCGAGGACTTGACCGATGTCTTGGTGGCCGTCGGAGAGGCTGTGGCTCAGCAAGATACTGGCCTGCTGCTAGCAATCGACGAAGTCCAGTACTTACAATCCGAAGAACTCGGCGCGATTATTGCTGCGTTCCACCGGACGACGCAGTTAGAATTGCCGGTATTGCTCGTTGGAGCGGGCCTTCCGCAACTGCCGGGACTCGCGGGCGATGCGAAGAGCTACGCGGAACGTCTGTTCGAGTTCCCGACGGTTGGGTCATTGACACCGCAAGAAGCGACGCTCGCGCTGCGACTGCCAGCTCACGAGTTGAACGTTGAATACGAGGAGGCGGCACTAGCCGCAATCGTCGTGGAGTCGCATGGGTACCCGTACTTCTTGCAGGAGTGGGGCTACCATGTATGGAATCATTCGCCGCGCAGTCCGATAACGCTCGAAACCGTCGAATCGGTGCGCTCTAGCGTCGTCGCCACTCTTGATGAGAACTTTTTTCTCGTGCGTTACAACCGTCTCACGCCGAAGGAGAAGGAGTACTTGCAGGTGATGGCCGAGCTCGGTTCTGGTCCCCACCGGTCCGGCGACATCGCCAACAAGTTGAACGTGAAAGTCGAGTCGTTGGCACCGAGAAGGTCGGGTTTGATCGCCAAGGGAATGATTTACAGCCCGGCACACGGCGACACAGCCTTCACGGTGCCGCTCTTCGATGAGTTCCTGCTTCGAAACCGCTAGTGACAGGTGTCGCAAACCGCTAGTATATGATGGTGGACGAATATAGGGAGCGTTTGGCCGACCGCCGAACCGCGCTGCCATTTCAGCAACCCTTAACGACCAAATGGGCGTTATGACCAAAGACCCAAAAACCGCAACAAAAGCACCGACTTCAGCCGATGCAGAAGACTTGCGTGCTTCTTCTGCTGGTGCTTTAGTTGCTGACGCGACCAAGTCAGTGGGGCGCAAACTGCTTGAACACCCAGGGCTTACCTTGCTCAGCACATTGCTGGTCTTTTTCTTGGGTTACAGTTTCGCTGAATTGAGTCTAAAGATTGAAAAATCCAAGAACTAGAAGTACTTTAGATTGTCATGGGAAATTTAAGTGGGAAATTTAAGATGTTTGTGCTAATGTATACCCTTCATGGAAATTAAGCCACTAGTTCTAAGGTGCTATGTACTATTTCACTTGCTCTATATACCAAATGGGTCTCACCCCCCCCCCCCCCCCATGCTTAGAAGAAAGGATTGAGCCTTCCCATGTCTAATTCGAGGTTCTTTGATGCTCGGCTCGTGAAGAGATCGGTGGTGGCGCCGCTGTTGATTGTCTTGGCGACGGTTGGCGTCTTGTGGTTCGGTTATCTGGTGGCGTACGGCCAGACGACGGCAGTGTCGTTGGTGCACAACCTCGATGAGGACGCTGACGACGACAATGACGGTGACTTCAACGGAAGGAGCTATGCGCAGCAGTTCACGACCGGCACCAACAATGCGGGGTATTCGTTGTCGTCTGTCGAGATCGACCTTACGGGTGCGTTGACCAATACCAGTACGCTACGTGCTCAGATTTGGTCGAACTCAGATACCGGCAACAATCCCAAGGCGAAGGTGTATGATCTGATGGTTCCATCTCCGATTGCTGCGGGCGTCAACACCTTCACCGTAGCTAATGCAGCTAATGCCAACCTCGATGCCAGAACAGACTACCATGTGGTGATCTATTCCACTGGCAACTTGACAACGACTGGTGTTGAACGCACAGCCGACAGTGGGAACGGACAAACGGGTCTCGCGGGTTGGAGTATCGCCGACACCTCGCGCGATGCTGAGGCCAACGAACCGAGCGGTACCACCACCTGGAATACCGAAACCTCGAGTCTGCGGATTCGTGTCAGCGGACAGCTGCTGGAGCCCACAGAGGTGACGTTGACACCCACTGCCACCGCTGCAGAAGGCGCCGGCACCGTTGCTGTCACTGCTACGTTGAACCGTGCCGCCAATAGTGATTTTGTCGTTCCGTTGGCAGCCGATTCGACCAGCACCGCTCAATTCATATTCGACTACACCATCCCAGCGGCCATCACTGTGACCGCTGGGCAAACAACCGGCCAAGTACTTTTGACTGTGATCGACGACGACGTGGACGAGGAGTCCGAGACGGTGGTGCTGACCAGCCCCCTTGCTGATCTCACCGTCACGGACGCGACCTTGACGATCACAGACGACGACACCGCGGGCGTGCAAATCAGTGACGCCAGCCCGTCAGTGGAAGTGGGCGAGACGACTGCATACGGTGTGACCCTGGCGTCGAGGCCGACTTCAAATGTCGTCATCAGCGCCACCAGCGCCACGGAGACCGTGGCGACCGTGAAAGATGCTGGAGCGACAGACGCTAATCTGACGTTCACGCCGTCCAACTGGAGCGCCGCCCAGTCTTTCACGATTTCAGGCCTTGTCACCGGCAGTTCCCAGGTCAGCCACGCAGCCAGCACCTCCACAGTCACGGCCCCTGAGGCGAGCGTGCAGGTGAAGAACACGGGCCAAACCACTTCCGCAAGCGGAGACTTGTTCGAAGGCGCCAGCGGCAGCAGCACTGCACAGGCATTCACCACCGGCACAGCGACCGGGGGTTACACGCTCACCAGCTTCGGAGCCAGGCTCTTCGTGAATACTACCGGCGGGACTGTTTTCGACAGCGACGACCGCAACTCGATCCGGGCAGAACTGTGGTCCGACAACAGCGGCGAACCCGGGCTGAAGCTCGCCGACCTCACCGTACCGGCCGTGAACGGTTTCGTGAATAGCGCCGCCGGCGACACCGTTTTCACAGCGCCGAGCGGCACGATACTGCGTCCGAGCACCACCTACCACTTCGTGATGTACTCAACGACCTCCATATCGCGTGATACGTTGTTTGCGCGGCGCACCGGTCGCAACCAGCAAGACTCAGGAGCAGCCGCGGGCTGGAGTATCGCCGACAGCCGCAACAACATCACATCCGGCCAGCCGGGGGCGGGCGACTGGACGTCCCGTACATCCCCCCTGCAAATTTCAGTCACTGCCGCCGAGCGTCAAGAAACCTCGACTTCCAAATACACCTCTTCGCTGTCGATCGCCGGCGCCACGGCCACGGTGAACGCGTCGACCAAGACGATCAGGATCGCCTCGACGGCGTCGGTGACCGAGGCCGCCGGCGCCAACGCGGATCTGACAGTCACGCTCGGGCGTGCCGCGCCGTCGAGCGGAATCACCGTCAACGTGGCCTACGACTACTCCGGCAGCAACGCCACGAGCGCGGACACTCAGGGCACGCCGCCGGCCACGGTCACGGTCGCCTCCGGCGCCACCACCGCCACACTGCGAATTCCGATAAACAACGACGCGCTGGTGGAGAACGAAGAGACGTTCACCGCCACGGTGTCGCCGTCGACCGCGGCAGCCAATGACGGCTGGGCGGTCGTGTCGGGCCAGTCCGAGGCGACGATCACCATCACCGACGACGACGCTGCGGCGGCCAAGATCGCTTTCGGGAACAACGCCTCGTCGGAGTCCCGCTTCGAGCCCAGCGCGGTCGACGAGGACGTGGGCGGCGGCAACTACAACGTGCCGATCACGATCAGCCACCGCCCCCAGACCGACACGACCTTCGACGTGTCGGTGACCACGGGGCACGACAAGGAGGCGTCGGAGTATGTGAACGCGTCGGTGCAGGGCGACTTCCGGGTCACAACCAGTCAAGTGACGTTCGGCCCCAGCCAGCCTCTCAGCCAGAACGTGTCTTTAGCACTCACCGACGACGAATGGGTGGAGGAGGACCAGATCATTGCTCTGTCCATCGACGACGTCACCGGATCTACGGACCTCGGCCGCCACTACACCCAGCACGCCTCGGGCAGCACCGCGCATGTCACCATCGACGACGACGAAACCGACGATGCTCAGGTCGCTTTCGGCGACAGCGCCACGAGCACGGCCGTCTACAACGACAGCGAGGCCGAGGACGTCACGGGCGGCACTGTCGAAGTGCCGATCACGATCAGCCACACGCCGGAGACCGAGACGACCTTCACGGTGGAGGTGCTGGCGACCGGCTCGAATCCGGCCACGGAGGACACCGATTATACCATCACCACCAAGACAGTGACCTTCGCCGCCGCCCCCACCTCTCTCGGTGACGGCAGCAACATCCCCGCAATGACCCAGAACCTCTCGGTCGCCATCACCGACGACAGCCTGCTCGAGGAGGATCAGGTCATACGGCTGCGCATCGTCGCCGCCGACAATCCGGCGGACGACCTCGGCGACCGCTACCGCCGCCACGCGCAGGGCGGCACAGCCGCGGTCACCATCGAAGACGACGAGTCCGACGACGGGCAGACGATCGCCTTCGGCACCGACGCGGCGTCGACCTCGGCGCACACCCTCAGCGTGGACGAGAACGTGGCGGGCGGGAGCCTGAATGTGCCGGTCACGCTCAGCGCAGCCCCCGACTCCGAGGTCACCGTCACCGTCGCGGTGGTGTCTGCGGGCGCCACCGCGACCAGCGCGGACTACACGATCAGCGACAGGGTGCTGACGTTCGGCCCGTCCGCGAGCCTGACCCAGAACCTGACGGTCGCCATCACCAATGACGTGCTGCTCGAGGAGCATCAGACGATCAAGCTGCGCCTGCCCGACGCCGGCAGCGGCCTCGACCGCTTCTACACCCGCAACGCCATGAGCCGTGAGTCCACGGTGACCATCACTGATGATGAGCGGACGGGCGCGGCGATCGCCTTCGGCACTAGTGCTGCGGCAACAGCGAAGGAGGCCGTCTCTGTTGCTGAGAACGTGCAAGGCTCGACCGTCAACGTGTCGCTGACGGTCTCGGCGCTGCCCGAGACTGCCACCACTTTCAACGTGGAGGTCGTGACAGCAGGCGCCGGAGCCGGGACGGCCGCGGAGTACACCAGCTCGCCGAGCGCGGGCGACGACTTCCGCATCGCCGGCAAGTCTGTGACTTTCCGGCCGACCGACGGCGACAGTGTCGAACAGTTGGCCATCACGCTCAACAACGACGCTCTAGTCGAGGGTGATCAGACGATTGAGTTGCGCATCACCGACAGCTCCGGCGCCAACAACCTGGGGCGGCACTACGGGCGCAACGCCATGGGACGGCTGGCGCAGGTGACGATAACCGACGACGAGGACGACGTCGCGGAGATCGCCTTCGGCGCCGACGCCGCGTCGACCTCGAAGTACACCGCCGACCCCGGTGAGGCCGACGCCACCTTCAGCGTGCCGGTGACGGTCAGCCATCTGCCCGAGACCGACACGATCTTCGCCATATCAGTAGCGTCGGGCGGCACTGCGACTGAGGACGCCGACTACTCCATCGGCACCAAGTCGGTCACCTTCGGCAAGGCCACCTCCAAGACGCAGAACGTCACGATCACGCTCACCAACGACATGCTCGTCGAGGAGGACCAGACCATCAACCTCGTGATCGACGCAGCGGACGCCGTGGTCGACGACCTCGGCGATCATTACGACCGCGACTCCACCGGAACAACCGGCACGGTCACCATCGTCGACGACGAGGCCGACGACGCCCACATCGCCTTCGGCACCGACGCCGAGTCCACCTCCAAGCACACCGTGACCGTCGACGAGAGCGTGGACGGCGGGATCCTCGTCGTGCCGATCGCCATCAACCACCTGCCGGAGTCGGACACGGATTTCACAGTCGAGGTGCTCGGTACTTCCACTGCGTCGGACACCGACGACTACACGCTCACCTCCGAGACGGTGACCTTCACCAGCACCAGCGACAAGTCGATAGACCTGTTCTTCATCCTCGTAGACGACGAGCTAGTCGAGAACGATCAGACCATCGAGCTTTCGATCACCGACACATCGAGCAGCACGGACTTGGGCCGCCACTACGACAGGCACACGGCGGGCCGCACCTCTACTGTGACTATCGAAGACGACGACGCCGACGAGGCCACGATCAGCTTCGGCGACAGCGCGAACGGCACGGTCACCTTCCGCGACGCCGCCGCGGAGCCGGCGTCGACCACCTCGACGTTCACCGTGCCCGTGACCGTCAGCCACCTGCCTGAGTCGAACACCACCATCGACGTGAGCGTGCTCAGCGGGCTCGCCACCGAGAACACCGACTACAGCATCGGCACCAAGTCGGTGACCTTCACGCCGACGGGCACCAAGTCCCAGAACCTGACGATAACCCTCAACGCCGACGCCGCCAGGGAGGGCAACGAGACCGTCAACCTGCGGCTCGCCGCAGCCGACGCCACAGTCGACGACCTCGGCGACTACTACAGCCGCGCCGACCTCGGCGACCGCGCCTCGGTGCTCGTCACCGACCCTGATTCCACGATGCAGCTCGAAGTCAGGCTGCGGCTGAACGACGGCGACACTTCGACAGCGACCAAGACGGTCACAGAGGGCGGGTCGCTGCGCGTGTGCGGTTTATTGTCGAACAGCGCGACGGCCCCGAGCGGCGGGGTGCGAGTCACCCTGCTCGCCGCCGAAGGCACCACCGCGGCGGGCACCGACTACCGACTGCCGTCGATCACGATCAGACAGGGCGTCGGCGACAGGTGCGAGACGCTCAACATCTCCGAGGACCAGATCGCCGAGGGGACCGAGACGCTGGTGCTGTCGGCCGCCACGTCACCAGGCTATTCAGTCGCCACGGCAACCCTCACCATCACCGACAACGACATGGCCGGCGTGTTGCTTCCTGCGTCGGTCACAGTGGGCGAGGGCGGCACCACGCGCTACTCGGTGCGCCTCGGCACCAGGCCCGGCGCGTCGGTCACTGTCACCCCGGCGAGCAGCGACGAGACCAAGGCCACCGTCTCGGGCGCGCTGACCTTCACATCGGCGAACTGGTCGCGTCCGCAGACGGTGACGGTGACGGGCGTGGCGCAGGGGGCGGGCACCACCACCATCACGCATGCGACCGAGAGCTCTGATTCGACCTTTGACGGGCTGACCGTCGCCCCGGTGGACGTCACTGTGACCGCGGCGGGCAAGTTCCTGTCCATCGACCCCGCCGTCACGGTCGCCGAAGGCGGAACCGCATCGCTGTTGGTGTCGCTGGGCGAGCCGGCGCCCTCGGCCGGGCTGACCCTCGACGTCGCCTACAGCTACGCCGGCAGCACGGCCACCGCAGACGACACGGGCACGACCCCGGCGACCCTGTCGGTGGCCGGCGCCGCCCGCACCGCGACGCTGGAAGTCCCCGTCGCTGACGACGCCGTGGTGGACGGCACCGAGACCTTCACGGTCACGGTCACCGCCTCGGGCTGGGCGCCGACGTCGGCTGGATCGAACCGTGCGACGGTGACCATCACCGACGACGAGGCGGCCGCCGCCACGATCGCCTTCGGCACAGACGCCGCATCGACGAGCACGCTGTCCCGCGCAGTTTTCGAGGCGAGCGATACCCCCACCAACATTCCAGTGACGATCAGCCACCTGCCCCAGTCGGCTACCACGTTCGTGGTTCAGGTGCTCACCGGCGGCTCCAGCGACGCCACCGAGGGCAGCGATTTCACCATCGCCTCCAAATCGATCAGCTTCGCCCCGACCGACGCTTCCAACACCAAGAACCTGACGATCACGCCCCGCCAGGACACTGAGGTGGAGGGCAACGAGGTGATCCGGCTGCAGATCACAGCAGCCGACGACCCGGTCAACGACGTGGGCGACCACTACACCCGGCATCCGCTCGGGTCGCTGGCGAACGTCAACATCACTGACGACGACGTGCCGACCGAGCTGACGCTGAGCGCCGTCGTCAACGGAGAGTCGGTCACCTCCGTGACCGAGGGCGTGGGCACGGTCACCGTGACCGCCACCCTCGACAACCCCGCGCCCACCGGCGGTGTGGCAGTGACCCTCACGGTCGCGGGCACCGCCACCCCCGGGGCAGGTGGGGACTACACCTTCACACGCACCTCTTTCACGATTCCCGTCGGCGCCACTGCCACCACCGCCCCGCTGCGGATCCTCGACGACGGCGTCGCCGAAGACCCGGACGAGGAGACGGTCGCCTTCACCGGCAGGGCGAGATCGGGCCGTATCGGCCTGCTGCGAACCGTGCCGCTCACCGTCACCATCGTCGATGATGACACTCCAGGGGTGACAGTGAGCGATACGTCGCCGTCGCTGCCGGCCGGAACGACCACCACCTACGAGATCAACTTGGACAGTCCGCCCACCGCCGACGTCACGATCACACTGTCCAGCGGAACCGAGACCCGCGCCACCGTGTCGCCCGCCTCGCTCGCGTTCAGCTCGACCAACTGGAACGATCCCCAGACAGTCACGGTTACGGGCGTGGCAGCGGGAACTTCGACGATCACCCACGCGGCCGGCAGTGCCGACACCACCTATGACGGCTTCAGCGTCGAATCGGCGGTCGTCACGGTCAACACCGCGGCACAGACCTACGCCATCGGCTCCGGCCCGACCGTGACCGAGGGCGAAGACGCCGAGCTGACGATCGAGCTCGGACAGGGAGCCCCCTCGGGCGGGTTGAATCTGACGGTCACCTACAACGACCAGGGTTCCGAGACGACCGGGCCTTTCGATTTCGCCGAGGGCGAGTGGAGAAAAGTGCTCGTACGAACCGTCGCCGACGACGACATAGTCGAGCCGCAGAAGACCTTCACCGTCTCGATCAGTGCTGGGGGCTGGTCGGAGGCGTCCACCGGAGCGGGGACGGCGACGGTCACCGTCGCCGACGACGATGCCGCGGCCGCGAGAATCGCCTTCGGCGACTTGGCCGGTGCGGAGGTCACCTACGAAGTCAGCGTGGGAGAGGACGTGGTGGGGGGAACCCTCAACGTGCCCGTCACGATCAGCCACGTGCCAGACACGGCGATCACCTTCACGATCTCTGTCGTCGGCGGTTCGGCCACTGAGAACACCGACTACCGCATCTCCGACAAGACCCTCGAGTTCGGCCCGGACACAGGCTTGACGCAGAATCTGGAGATCACGCTGCTCTCCGACACTGCGGTGGAGTCGGCCGGGGAGACGATCCTGCTGCGAATCGCCGCAGCCGACGACCCCGGCAACGACCTGGGCGACAACTATGCGCGCGACCCTGCGGGTTCCACGGCGACCGTGACCATCACCGACGGCGCGAACGTGCCTCGTACCAGCGGCGGCGGCGGTAGCGTTGGCGGCGGTGGCGTTGGAGGCGGCGGTGGCGGGGGCGGCGCCCCGGGTGGCGGCGGAGGCGGCGGCGCCCCGGGCGGCGGCGCCGGAGGCGGCGGAGGCGGTGGGGGTGGCGACGACGCCCCACCGGAGTTCTCACGCAGTGCGCCGACCACGGTGCGCATCCCCGAGACGGCAGACTCCAGCGACACGGTCGGCGCCCCGGTTACCGCTTCGGGTGCCAACCCGGTCCGCTACAGCCTCACCGGCGACAACGCCGACCTGTTCGCCATCGGTGCCAGAACCGGCCAGATCACCCTGCGTGCCGGCGTCGAGCTCGACTTCGAGACCGGCCCGACCACCTTCACCCTCACCGTGGTCGCCACCGACACCGTCACCGACGACACCGTCGAGCGTCAGGTCACCGTCACCGTCACCGACGTGAGGCTCCCAGGCAAGGCCGACGACTACGACGCCAACAACGACGAGTCCCTCGACCTAGACGAGACCCTCGCCGCCGTAGCCGACTACGTCGAAGACGACCTCACCATCGCCGAGATCCTAGCCATCATCCGCATCTACCTCCGAAGCTGACCCGACTACTTTCCCTGACCCCCCGACCGGCGGTCACTGGTAGACGGCTTCCATGTCGGCTCAGCAGTTGGCGACCTCCCACACACGCACGTAGCCTCAAGTCATCCGCCGCCGAATGTAGAGGGTACCTGTCCTGCTCCGACCAACCCTATCCTTACCTCACAATATTGAGAGCCACTAGGATACACTACAAGTCAAGACAACATGGACAAAAACAAACTCAGCCAAGAATTAACTGGGATGGAGATCGGTTTTGCTTGCTCCACTAATTGGAATACTGGCTGGTAATGGCAACTCTCACAACGACTAACAGACCAGCTGCGGCTCACCAAACGGAATTAGAACTCAGACGATTCCGTCCTCGCTTGAGCTTCGGCTATCAACAGAATTTTCTAGAACTAATCCACGATCTAGAAGATCGAAACACCGAAGACAAGTTCGAACGTATTCGGTCAAGCATCAACAAGGCTGAAACCCACCGCATTCAACTGAACAAACGCGGTGTAGATCCAGATGACATAGAACCTACGATTGTCTATCTCGCCAGCCTAAGGGTGTTTAGAGATCTAACTCTTCAAGGATGGATGGCTGGTGTAGATGACGATGGCGTATATGTGATGCCACCATCGTTTTCTGCAGCAGGCGATGACCCTGCGATTGCCAAACAAGATCTCCGCAGTTCATATCGCTTCGTATTAGCTGACCAACTAAAAAACCCAGTAGTGGATAAGTTCATTCGACGCATGGAGAAGTGCAAAATTGGCTCGTTGTTTGCTGATGGTCCAGAACTGGCTTCTCGACTCAAGAAAGCTAAGGACGATGGGTACGCTGAATCGGTAATCCTGCCCGTGCTTGAGTTGGTTGACACAGACGCTCGAGATGCAACTACTGGGCTGCGCCTTCAAGACATCTGGCGTTATGCGAGATTACAATGGTCGATTCCGTATCGGCAGACGCCTGGACGTAACCTTTATTATTTAGTAAGAGACGAACTTGGGCCTAACCGACCTATCATCGGTATAGCTGCTCTAGGCAATGCGATCTTGGGGTTGAATCAACGCGATGACGCACTGGGGTGGTCTATTGATGCACTGTCGAGGCGCCTCAACGGTTCCAGCCCAGCGGATCAATGTAGACTTGTACAACACTTGCTGGCATTTGCTCGCGATGAGGTCGACCGCATCTATACCCGCGACCTGAAACTGGCTGGCCGTACTACTGAAGCGCAGATCAAATATCTCGAGAACATCGAAGCGACTGCCGACTACGCTCGCAAGGCCGCACTCGCTGAGGCAGGAGACGAGAGGACTGCTGAATATGAGTTCATTCGGAAGGCACACAACCTCGTCCACGACGGCGAAACTGAAAAAGTCAACTGGATTAGGGTAGCCGAAACACATCTCTACCGCCGAAAACGTGCTGCACACCTCGCTGACAGTCTTCGAGCCATCGACATGTTTGAGCGAATCGGTCTTGACGAAAACCCGCTGGCCCTGCGAGATTTGTTGTCGACGACAGACGGATGCCGGGCTGTTGAGATCGTTCTGCGGAGAATCAAGCAGCAGGCCATCGCCGAGAACGTAATGGAGATCATCACATGCGGTGCAGTTACTCCTTACCAACATGTGCTCGGTGGCAAGTTGGTCGCGATGCTCATGGCCTCGCCACAGGTAGTCTCTGACTTTCATGAGCGCTACAGGGGCCGGGTCAGCCTGATAGCTTCCGGCATGGCTGGACGTGCGATGGTACGAACGCCGGCGTTGTCAATGTTGACAACCTCCAGCCTTTACGCCTTCGGCTCAGCACAGTACAACAGAATCCGAATTCCAGCCAACATCCGAGGCGAGGAAGCGGTTGGAGATATACGTTACCAGAGGGTGGGCTCAACTGAGAGTTTTGGCACAGTCCAGTTCGCGTCCGACACAACAGAGATGTTGGCTGCTGCCGCAAGGCTTGCAAACAACAAGCGACGCTTGGTGAACAACTTGTTCGGTGAGGGTGTGTCGCCCAAGTTGCGCTCGTTGCGGCTTGGCCTTGATGCTCTCGGTTTGGCACCTGATGAGTATCTGCGACACCACTCACCACGATTGCTCTATGCTGTGCCGTTGGTCTCGAATGCTGATGATGTAATGCTTGGTCTCAGTCGGCAACCTCGCTATGTCCTGCCGTTGTCGGATGGGTCTGCAACGACAGCCGCCATCGCTAGATACTGGTTCGACCGATGGGCCAAGGGGCGTTTGGAGCGTTCTACCACTATCGACCAGGTGCGGTCCCTTCATCGTGATGCCCACCTTGTGTCCCGAGTAGTCAGCGACCTAAGGGATCTGAGCGATTCGATCACTGTAGACCGGGGCGATTCCATCGAGGCGCAACACGTCGATCCGCGTCCTGTGACAAACAGCGACGGACCCATCAGTTTCGTCGAAAACCTGCACCGCAGCAGGAACAGCTTTGCAGATCGGCTCTCCGACGAAGAACTAGAGTGGATCCACGTCGACTTGGGAATCGATCAGTTCGTACTTGATGCGGTTGACGAAGGTCGTCAACTCATTATCACAGGAAACCCTGGCGACGGCAAGACCTTCATCATACAGAGGCTGCGCAGGGAGTTGGAGGATCGCGGCGCGACAGTTTTTACCGACGCGAATGCTTGCACGAATGAAGAAATCCTGGAGGCTTGGCGGACTTGCGAAGAGAAACGACTGCCTTTCATTTTGGCGATCAACGAGTGGCCACTGTTTGAGTTGCAGCGGCTAACACGACAAGAAGGCTTTGCACCCGTTGACGAAGCAATTCGTCAAGTGCAAGAAGCAGTCTATTACAGACAGGAGCCTGAACCCGAGAGGGGTCGAGTGGTCGTTGTCGACTTGAGCCTTCGTAATGTTCTGGCTGCACCGGTCACCACCAAAGCCCTGCAACGACTCACCACCGACCAACTCGTCGGTCAACTCGATGACATGGATCCGGCCAAGACCAACGTCGCCAGACTTCGACACGAGCTTGTCCAGAAGCGGTTGGCCCTGCTGCTCGAACACGTCGGTCGACGCGGCCACCACATCACGATGCGGCAACTTATGGGTTATATCGCTTACATTATTATGGGCGGAACGGCTGCAAACCAACGTTTGAGGGAGTTAATGGGTACGCGTTATCTCTACGCGACCCTCGCTTACGAAGGTGGGGAAGGTGCTCTCTTCGATCTTATTCGAACTGCTTTCGATCCCGCCCGGGTCACTCACCCCCGATACGACGAGGAACTCTGGCGGGGAACGACAAGCCCCGAGGACTGGATCGATCCATCCGACGTACCCGTGGCAATAGCCGCGTGTCCTGCATCGAGTCGCGAGCACTTCTTCGAAGTCGCAAAGCGCCGGTTTTTCTTTGAGCACTCTGCGGGTCACGAGTTGTTGAAGGCCCTTCCCCGTGACGAATCCGACTTCGATGAGGTTCTCTATGGCGGCGCGAACGGCGATGCCCAAACTGTCCGGACAATGGTATTGGCCATCAATCGCTTCTTTGAACCCGATGCGGTCGATGACGACAACCAGTTGACGCTGTGGCAGTCCCACCGCTACGATGTACGGGCTCCAGCCGCGTTCGTGGCTCTGCATCATGAGCGCGCCGATGCCCTGACGGTCGAGGGACCATCACTTGCGCCGTGGGCCAAGCGATGGCTTCGACCTGACTTGCGTCGAGTGGCGCAGTTCGCCCTTCGGACTGCGGGCCACGACGGCCAGCGGTCGGCCCTACTTGTTGATCGGGAGCTCTATCTCACACTGAAGGACGCGGCTATCGGGTTCGGCCAATCGACTTGGTCCCGTAGTGTGGCGCGAAAGGTGACGAGGTTTGTTGACGACCTTCATCGCCACCGTCATCCTCCGGGTGCGATGGTCGACCTCGACATCCGCAACGTTGACAACAATCAGATGGTCCGCGTACGGGTCCAGCGCGACCCAGCAAGGTACCAACTGTGAGTCCTGCGCTGATAGAAACCCCAGATGTGCTTCTCCGCCGAATCTACGACGAGGAGTTCGGTTTCTTGCCCACCAACAAGTCGATGAAACCGGTGCATGTCGCGAACGGACTGGCACGCAGAGTGGTGTCGGAGACCCACGACTTCCGCCCCTTGGCAAAGGTAATTCGTCAATACGTCACCAAGCAGACGGCCGGATACTTGGAAGAGCGCAATCCCAACGCTGCCATCCTCGAGGACTTCCCCGGCAAGTTCCAGGACTTGCACCGCAACCCGCCGACGGACGAGCGACTCACGGCTTTCCGCGCACTCGCCAAGGACACTTTGGGTGCCGACGGCGCAGCGTTCGAGTCTGGACAGTCGGCATTCACGCTGTCGCATCAACAGATGATCACCAATGATGTCTCCGACAATGGCTCAGGCGACTTTCTAGCGAGCCTGCTCACGGTTGGCAGCGGATCGTCGGTGGCGAGGGATCTCTTGCGCGACCTCCTCGGTCGTGACACAGACCCATGGACGCTAATTGCTTGGCCGATGCTCGATGTCGGTGCTAAGTCCGATGCCAATCTTTCGGGAGTCGCGCGCACTCGATTTGAGCGAGTGTCCGCCAACCTGTTGGCAGTGGGTGAGGGCGGTCAGATCTCCTCACCGACGCTTCGAAGACTGCGGCAACGTTTCGATCAGTTGGCGTCTTACGAACAGCAGGGGGAGAAGCTCACGACACTGCGACGACTCGTACTCTTCGGATGTTTCGCAATTCATGTGCATATGATTCACCGCTGTGCAGATGTCATGCCTGATGGACCAAGACCGCCCATTCTGTTGGACATGTTCGATGGGTGCCGGCGTGCATTGAGGGAGGCCTCTGCTGCGACCTTGGAAGCTGGTCGAAGAGCTATTGAGCAACTGGTTGTATCCCGCATTCGCGACTATGTGGCAAGCTTGCTTGAGACCGAAGAGCACATCGGGTCGTACCTAGACACGTTGGCAGACACCCCTGACAATCAAATCATTGTCGACGTATTTCGGGCCGAAAGGGCTTCTGTGGGGTCGGTCGATGCGTTGGCCGAGGCATATTGGAAGGCTGGATACTCGGGTGTCGGCCCCAAGGCGGCCAAGGGTTACCCCTGGAACTCGCTGCGAGAGTTGGGTCGTCGAAGCGGTTACCTGTACCCTTACGACAACCGGGGTCGCGGCGGAAAGGAGCACAAGCGCTATGGATTCAACGCCGAATTCGCCGAGGTTATCGTAGCGTCGCTCGTTGCCCCGGGTCACCCGCGACAATTCGATGAGTTCCTCGATGACTTGCGGGATGCATACGGCATCGTGGTCGGTCGCCAGGTTGATTTCGGTATCGTGCGCCACAACGATCTGCGATTGGGTGCTGACCTCCCACGCTCTGTGTCATTCAATGAGAACGACCTACGCAGGAACGTAAACCAGTTCCGAGATCTGTTGATCGACATCGGCTTTGCGAAGACCTACGCCGATGGAAGGACGATCATCACTGTCGATGAAGGCCGGCAACTGTGAGCACCGCTCAAACAGTGGGCGAAGCTGGCCACGAGGCAAAGTTGACCGCAGAGCTTCTAGCGGATGCCATCCACGATGCCTACGGCAACACGGGTGTACTCATACGAGATTTGAACCTCGATGCCGTCGAAGTGTGCAGGCAGTTGAGCCAACTGCGCGACGAAGGGCTTGATCTCCGGATCGCTTATCTGAACCACGATGCCTTAGGAGCGGCCCACCGTGCCGGGGTTTCCGGTGATGAGTTTGCCACCTCTGTCGAGCAGGCAGAGCGCTGGCGCAACCAGCGCGGTCTCAATGCCCTTATCGTTGTTATCTCGGAGTCCGATCAGGCGAAACTCACGTCACTTGAAGACTTCGTCCTAATTGGACCGTCAAGTCTTCGACGGCACTTGGTAAAGCGGGCGCAACTCGAACTATCCGAGATAAACGACGTGCTACCGCGGTGGTGGGGCATCATCGGTAAGGATGAACAAACCTCGTTCTCTGACCTGCTCGACTATTACCTTGCGCTGAAGGAGCACAGCTCGGAGGAGGTCAAGGCAGCGGCCGCGACGAGTATCAACATGCTTGGACTGCTACCTGAACCTGCACGACGTACGCAACTGCAAACTCAACTGCGCACACTGCAGCGGTATCGACGCGGCGGAGAGATGGAACTTTCGGCGAGCGACGCTCGCTCACTCCTGAAGGCCAAGGCTCGAACGCCCAAGCCGAAGCCCAAACCTAACAAAGACTCCTCCGCTGAGACGGCTCTTCCTCCGCCCACGAGCTTGACTGCGCTCGCAGCCAGAGCACTGCTGAGACCGACTCCCGACGACGCTGGGCCTGACGGTGACGACTCACCGGATCAGGACGAAGCCCACGACACGGCACCTGCATCCTTAGCCAAGGTTGTGAACGAGTTGACGAGCGAACTCGACAACATGGAGGAGTCTGTCCGGCCCGAGCCGATCCGTGTTACCTTGCCGTCGGGGCCTCAGATTGATGCTGAAGTGCAAACCGATGTGGTGTCTTGCGTTCAACGGATGGTGGACGAAGCAAAGTGCGGCGGACTAGTTCAAGTAATCGGTGCCGATGTCGCAACAATGCTCCGCAACTTTCAGCAATCTGGTGAGGTTATCAAGTCGTGGGACTTGTCAGAGATCGGTGATCTCATCGAGGTGATCGTCGGGATAGACCCTCAATTCAATCCTATCCATGAAGCATTCCAGCAGTTTGTCGCCGCTCGGCTTGCACTCCTTCCGATGGTCCGCGAATTGTGTGTCGAACCATTACTCGTGGCCGTCAGTACATCGGCTCCGTTGGTTGCCGAGGTTGTTGAGACTTACCACCACCTTATGACGGCTTTACGAACCCATCACACAGAGTTACACGATTCCTTCGCGGACGATACCCGCGTACTCATTGAACGCGTCCTGCTCATCGACACGATCTTTCTCGAGCATCGTTCGTCACTTGTTGCGCTGCTGACACCACTTCACCCGTTGTTTCTATGGCACTACGTAGAGTATGCCAGAGTTGTTGCCAACCAGAAAGATACCTTTGAGTCTCGCGACCGCGAATTGGTCCTCTCTGAACTCAACCGAAACGGTGTACCTCTATTCCTTCCGTCACTTGGAGTACCGCGGCTTGTTTCGCAGAATGCCGCCTTGAGCCTCCCCTACGCTGGTAGGGTCGGGAACCTTCCGCAATTCAGCGAGGAAGCAAACGCTAGCGACCCGAAAGATGGACTCAAACCTATCAGAAGGCTGATGGAGGTCTTTATTGATATGCATCCCGCATCCGCTGAGGGACTGCGACTCGTCGTGCTTGAGCCGCCGGATGCCGCCCAATTCCTTCTCGCGTGTTGTGATCTGGCTGATGGAAAGGATGCCAAGTTGCGTGGGGCTCACGTCACAGTGCTGCGTTCACGCGCAGGTGTCGGGGCCGAATTGAACCTATCGGCGGATGAGGAACGCCGTGTGCAGCAGCGCTTTGGCGATCACGCTAATCGTCGCTTCACGTTCGAAACGCGCCGGGTGGCCAAAGACGATCTAACTCCACCCGATGGACTCATGTGCCACGTTTTTGTCGCAATCGACCAGACGAAACGGTTGCACGCAAGTGCTTCGGGGCAATCGCAAGAAATTCAGCCACTTGCTAACCGACGCAGACTCAAGTACTTGCTGAGCAAAGACGCGCTTGATTTGGAGCCAGAGCCGGGAGGAATCCTCGCCGACTATTCCAAGCTCGCTCAGTTGGCGGTCGGTTCCAACATCTTGTCATACCCGCTGATTCGCCAAGCGGAGGAGTTACGCGCACGATTGCGAGATGCCGCACAGCAGGTGCCGTGGTATATCGTGGTGGATGGCCACGTCGATCGGGATCTTAATATCGGGAGCCTCCGGGTTTTGACTGCCCGAGAGCGCACGCGCGACGTGGTCGCCTTCACCCGGAGCAACGATGCATTTCGGCGCAGCCTCCGAGACGTGGTGCGCCAGTTCAATACTTCAGTTACCGATGAGACTCTTGATGCCATCCTAGTGTCCCTCAGCGAGCTACTCGACTCAGGACTATTGGCGTTGCGGCCCGGCAAGTCTGGAGAAATCGTCGTTCCGCAAGTCAAGGGCATCCTCGGACTGATGGTTGCAGTCAAGCACTTGCGCGACACTGAGCCGTCAGGCTTTGATCGGATCGTCTTGAGTCTCGACAGCGATGAAGCGCGACGGTGGCTCCACTTACACGACAACATGGATAACTCGCGATCGGATCTACTTGTCATCGACGGCACAGACAGCCAGTTCACC
Organism: Candidatus Aldehydirespiratoraceae bacterium; assembly: GCA_965204595.1. Taxonomy (GTDB): domain Bacteria; phylum Actinomycetota; class Acidimicrobiia; order Acidimicrobiales; family Aldehydirespiratoraceae; genus VXYK01. Next base: position 61,305 of record CBDBEW010000005.1, read on the forward strand.
GTCACTATCGTCGAGGTGAAGGCGCGTCAGAATCCCGATGCCGAGTACTCGGTGAGCGGCAGCATTGCGACCGGCCCTGCCATTAACCAGATGCTGTCGACGTACCGAATCCTCCGGCCTGTCTTCGATCCCGATACCACTGAGCTATTGCTAACGCCTTCCAGGCGCGAAATCATCCGTGAGCACCTGTACCGAGAGCTATCCAAGGTTACCTACGACAAGACATCCCGGAGGCGCTGGGAGAAGCTCGTTCGTCAACTGCTTGACGGAGGTGCTCAAGTTGATTTGCGCTGCGAACTCATCCATGTACAACTTGGAGTAGCGGCAACAAGCCTCGAACCTCGACGTGAAGTGCGAGCCAAGATCGAGGAGGAACTCGTTCCTGTTTCCTTGCAGCACCTGAATGAAGATGGTGTCCCGGAATTAGAGACCGCCCTCACTCCACCTGAACCACCCGAGCCGAATCGAGAGCCTACTGAATCTTCACCAGAACCGCCGCCGGAACTCACCAGCGAAAATAGATTCCCACGAACCGCTGGCCCAAGTGGTGCTAGTACTGACGCTCACGTCCAGGCCGAAGAGCCTGAGGCGACGGTGTCCACCGCCGACGATCCGACCATGGGTCGCCCGCGCGCTCTGTTTGGTGTTGCAGTAGGATCGTTCGCTGGAGGACGTGAGGTCTTCTTTGATCCCCAAGCACCCGATGAAAAGCTGAACAATCCTCATATCTCGATTACGGGCGAGACTGGCACAGGGAAGACCCAAGCAACGAAGGCACTCCTTAGTGAACTTCTCCCACTAGGCATCCCGGCTCTCATCCTCGACTTCAAGGATGACTACGCCAAGCCAGATTACGCGGATGTCGAGGGACTCACTGTCCACGATGCGGCACTTGGAGCACTGCCATTTAACCCGATGGTGCCGCCGATAGATAAGATAACCGGTCACGTAAACCCGACGACGCATCTGCACGAACTCGCGAACACACTGCAGCGCATCTACGGGTTGGGTGATCAACAAGCGTTCACGCTTCGGGAAGCAATGAAGGAGACTTACTCCATTAGCGGCATTGGGCTTAAGCCCTTCGTGCCAGAACCTTCCCAGCAGTACCTTCCGTTCGAGGCGATCAAGGACGTTTTGGAGCGGGAGCAGTCTACTTCCCTGCTCGGTCGACTCTCTCCAGTGTTCGATCTCGGTCTTTTCAGTGAGGGTGATGCCGCACTGAAATTGACTAATTTGTTGGAAGCACCAACAGTGATCAGGCTCGGCCAGTTGCCTGGTGACCAAGTGAAGAACGCCGTAGCCGAGTTCTTCTTGATGGCAATGCACTCCTATCTGATGCGACGCGAACAGCCTCACGCCCTGCGACAGATTCTAGTGCTTGACGAAGCCTGGCGACTCGTGGCATCACGCTTCCTCAAGCCGTTGATGCTAGAGGGCAGAGCCTTCGGATTGGGGATCATCGTGGCTACGCAGTTTCCGCGTCAATTGCCTGAGGAGGTCTCAGGCTCAACCGCGACGCGCCTGTTCTTCGGCCAGACTAAAGCGGAACAAGTCCGTGAGATTCAACGGACGCTGGTAGGAAAGACCACCGGACCCGACGCAGACAATATTGCCCAAATCGTCCGAGGCCTATCTCCCTTGGAGTGCTTGATGCAGAACGCACAGCACGCGCCATGGGTTCGTGTGCGGGTGACACCTTACTACGCGCGACTCACCGAAGAGCCACTAGTTTGAAACGCGCAAACCCGCACAACCCCGCTCCCCACGTTTACACGCAGGCTCCGCATGTTGCTGCTCTGTGGTGAGTCCGTAGATGCCGCGGAGCAGCCTCGCGTCTGCTGTGACCCAGAACGTGTTGCGACGTTCTGCCCAACCGCAGGACTTGAAACCAGCGGCGAACGCTTTGTTCATCTCGCCAGGTGAATAGAACTTCTCGCCGTAGCTCCGCTGTTCCAAATAGACTTTGGTCTTGCACGCTTCGGCATCAACACTCGCGATTACGTCCTGAACTTCGTCCCAGAGGTTCTCGCGGTGAACGAGCAGATACTCCAACCCGTTCAGATGAGAGTAAGTCTCCACCAACTGCATCAGTGACCACCACGGGGCAGGTTCGGATCGTAGATGGGTTTGCCCATTGGCCGCGTCCGCAAAGTCCCGTCGGCGAGTTGGTCAAGCCTCTCACGAGCGACCTGCACGTACTCAGTGCTGATGTCGCAGCCATAACCGACTCGTCTGTGTATCTCGGCAGCGATGACCGCTGACCCGACACCCATGTACGGGTCTAACACGAGATCACCGACATTAGTCATGGAAAGCACTAGGCGCTCGATGAGTTCGACTGGGAACTGGCAAGGGTGAACGGTCTTTTCTGGGTGGTTGCTCTTGACGTTGGGGATCTCCCACACGTCGCTAGGGTTCTTGCCGAGCGGGTTGCCTGACAGCTCTCCAGCCTTCGGACCCTTGAAATGGCGTTTGCCGGGATACTTGGACGGCACCCTGATGGGGTCAAGATGCCATGTGTAGTCGTCGGTCTTTGTCCACCAGTTGACCGTCTCGTAACGACCCGAGAGCCGTCGTTTGCAGTGCAGCCCATGCCCGAGGTGCCAGACGATCCGGTTTCGTAGTTTCAGGTCGTGCTTAGCGAACAGGTCGTACAGAACGACATCGAGCGGAACGATCTCACCGTTGTCCACGTAGTTGCCCACTTGCCAGCAGATCGAACCTGAGGGGTGCAGCACGCGTACCGCTTCTTCGATCACGGCGGCCTGCGTCGCCAAATACGAATCCAACGATGACCGGCGCTCGTAGTTCTTGCCGAGGTTGTATGGCGGCGAGGTCACGACAAGATGCACCGAAGCATCGGGGATGTCACCCATGAACTCCAAGTTGTCGGCGCACTCAACCCTCACGCCGCTGCTCCGGTCAGTTCTGCGTTGGGCAGGGTTTTGCCGACCATTCCCCGCACACTCTCAGCCATCATCTCTTCGGTCCGGAGTCGCCACCTGCGTTTGTCGGGCTCAAGTTCGGCGTAGCGTCTAGCAACTCGGTCGGCGGCATCCTCCCGTGCCTTGCGGGCGCGGGCAACACGATCTTGAAGCGTCTCGTCGTCTTTGCGGGACTCTGGAATGAACGGCGGGTCGTAGCTCATCTCGTCTGGCTCCTCCTCGTATCTGGTATGACTGGCAATATATCAAGAATACACGGCCCATGAGACAGCTTGCGAGCCTCCTAAGCACTGAGTGGTGTCGTGTTGTTGTTGTGGTCCGATGCGGTGAGGTCAACGTACTCCACAGGTGATGCGAGGCCGAGGCCGTCGATGCGGTTTCGCATGACCGTCCAGGCTTCGGGGTTGTTGTCGACCATGATGAAGCGTCGCCCCAGTTGTGCGGCGACGGCTGCGTCGCGGGAAGTCCGCAAGGTTCGACACATGCCTCTCCAGTTGATTACACGGCTTTCCCTGACTCCGCGTTTGCGTGCGACGGTCTGAACTCGAAACGGCCACTGCGCCGGTCATCGTCAGGGGAGCGGTTCGCTGGGGACCGTGTTGATGCCGAATTGGCGGCCTTGGCCGACGAGCCAATCGGGGATCGTTTGGGTGGTCGGTTGTTTGAACCGGCCCGGTTGTTCACCTGGCTCACCGAACAGCGCAATGGCTTCAAGTTGCATCTCGGGATCGTTCCGAATCCGGTAGCGGATACCTGCGAATCCGGCGCTTGACAGGTCGGCGGCGAGTTGTTGGGACTTGGTGTAGTCGCTGCCAGTCGAATACGAGGCATCGATGCCGAACTGGCCGAGGACCGAGCGTTGTGTCAGATCAGCTACATCCAGAGGTTCCGGCACGGCGAGCTCGCTAAGGCGGTCTTGTTTTTGTTGCTCGTCGGAGATTGCGCCAGATCTGCCGTACTTCTCGATATAGGCTGATATCGGATACCGGTGTCCCACATAGCATGTGCCGAAACGGTGGGCGCTTATGGGAGGTGGCCCGAACCGCCAGTCATCGCTCGAATTGAAGAACGCGGGGTGGTGGGCGGCTCTGTGGACGCGCCAGATTCGGGTTTGGGGAGTGATGCTTATTGCCGGGAACCTGCTCCAATCGGTCATTGGGCGAGACGAGCGGCTGTTCGCCGCGCGGCGCGGCGAAGTTGATCCGGGTCTCGTTTCTCTGCAATCCAGTCGGCAGGGGTTTGACCGTCGAGGTCTTCGTGTTGGGTAGTCGTGGCCCACGACGCTATGTGCAGAGGGTTTACTTCGTTGCCAAGGACATCACGGAATGCGCGGATGACCTCTCGAACTTCGTGTCGGATCGTATGCCTGCCACTGTCGAGACTGTCGAACTGCCAGGTGGGATACCAGGTTGTGTTGCGGCCGGGGAGTCCCAGCAGAGAACCCGAAGCGAGGCGTTTCGACAACGCTTGGCGTGTCACTCCTAGCGATCGGGTGAGTTCTGTGGTGTCGATGCGTTCACCGACGATCTGTGACCAGCGGGCAGCGGCGATGGCTTCTTCGGCTGCCAATGCGCCGAGTCGCGCAGCTTCGTCGAAACCGATCTTTGCTATGTCAGCGTGGTCGCGCGAGAGACGCTCAAAGAAAGCTTCGACGATCGCTTTGACACTTCGGTTACTCAGTTCGTCGCGGGTCATCGCTTGTGTCGTCTGGAATGCTAAGGTCATGGAAGAAGCCTACCGTCAACCCGTCAACCCGTCAACCCTTATGTGAGTTTTCTGGGGAAGGGATCCCCGGTTCACGGTCCGAGCAGGGTTGTGGGCACGACGGCGATTGATCGTACGGGTGATCGGGGCGCCCATGATCGCCTCAAGCAAAGGCACGACCTCACTGCGCGTCACCACCAGGACCGGTCGGACCTTGTCTTCGCTCTCAGTCCACCAGATTTCGCACTGCGCCGGGTCACCAGGACTCGTCGGCGATCATGGTCTACAAGGTCCGCCTCGCCGCATCCGAACGCGACTCAGCCTCGCTGAGACCCTCGTCGCCGTAGCCGACTACGTCGTCCAAGACTTCACATCGAAGAAATCCTCACCATCATCCGCACCTACCTGTTGGGTTGACCCAAAGGAGGGGAATTATAGAGCCTGCGCGTAGACGCGGGGAGCGGGGTGGGGGAGGGTCGGTGGGTGAGGGGAGAGGTTCTTTGGTCTAGGGGCCGAGGGCGGTTAGTGGTATTATCGCGATGCCATCTTCTTCGCGTGCCACTGTCAGGGCGGTGTGGGCACCTTGTTGGTTGACGCCGAACACTGCCACTAGTTTGGCTGGTGGTCGTTTCCCCGCTTCTTGCGTGCGTCGGGCGAGCCGTTTCAATGATCGTTTGGCTTTGTTGAGGGAGTAGTCGTTGCGGCTCAGCTTGATTTCGACTGCCAGCCATCGTCCGTCGCGGTCTTCGATCACAGCGTCCACTTCGAAGGCGCTCTCGGCGTAGTAGTAGACTGAGGCGTCGTTGGCGTCGGCGTACGCTCGCAGGTCGCGCATGACCAACGACTCGAAGGCACCGCCGAGGTAGGCGGGTTCGTCGAGGAGTCGCCGGGGTCCGACTTTGAGCGCTGCGGCAGCGACAGACGGGTCGGCGAGGAATCGCTTCGGGGTGCTGTGCATCGCCTGTTTCGAGGCGGGTTGGAACCCCCAGGGCCAGCAGTCCTCACGCAGGTAGACGTTCTCGAAGGCGGTTAGGAAGGCGGGAAGGGTCTTGCGGTCCATTGGCGGACGTGGGTCACCTGCGGCAGTGTCTCGAGCAAGCGCGCTCACCGAAGCTGTTGTTCCCACGTTTCGGGCCAGCGACCGCAACACCCGCCTAGCGGTTTCGGTGCTCCTGTAGGGCGTTGTGTCGGTGCTGCGCCGGACGATCCAACAGGCTGCGCAGTGCGCCGGCCGATGCATCCGTATATATTGGGTAACTAAGTTGGCTGGTGTTTCCTCGCCGGCACCTGACGGTCACCGCAAGCGATCCGGGCAGCGGGTGTCAGAGACTCGGTTGTTAGGCACTGAGTGGTGTCGTGTTGTCGGTGTGGTCCGATGCGGTGAGGTCAACGTACTCGACGGACGAGGGGGAGGCTGCCGTTGCCGATGCGGTTCCGCATGAGCGCCCAGGCTTCGGGGTTGTTGTCGACCATGATGAACTTGCGCCCCAGTTGTGCGGCGACGGCGCCGGTGGTTCCGCTGCCGGCGAAGAAGTCGAGCACCCAGTCGCCCTCGCGACTGCTGGCCGCGATGATGCGTCGCAGGATCCCCTCAGGTTTCTGGTTCGGGTAGCCGGTCTTCTCTTTGCCTGTGGGTGAGACGATCGTGTGCCACCACACATCGGTTGGGAGCTTGCCCTTCGCGGCCTTTTCGGGGGTGACCAGTCCCGGGGCCATGTAGGGCTCGCGGTCGACGGTGGCGCTGTCGTAGTGGTAGCGGTCAGGGTCCTTGACGTAGACCAAGATGTTGTCGTGCTTGGACGGCCAGCGCTTCTTCGCGCGCGCTCCGTAGTCGTAGGCCCAGATGATCTCGTTGAGAAAGCACTCCCGGCCGAACAGCATGTCGAGCATCACTTTCGCGTAGTGGACCTCGCGGTAGTCGAGATGCAAGTACAAAGTCCCGTCGGGCGCCAGCACTCGCCAGGCTTCGGCCAGGCGCGGCTCCAAGAAACCCCAGTAGTTTGCGAAGACGTCGTCATAGGCCAAAGCCGACTCTTGGATCGTCTTGTAGGTCGCTCCTTTGAACCCGACACGGTCGCCGGCCGCGTCGCGGGAAGTCCGCAAGGTACGGCGCTTCTGCTGCCTGCCTGTGTTGAACGGCGGATCGGCATAGACCAGCGAGACGGACCCATCCGGAAGCCGCCTCAGAAAATCCAGATTGTCGGCCAGCACCACCAGGCTCGAACCCTCAGGATCCCAAATCAACGATTCCATATTCTCACCGTATCCCGTGAGCCGCCGGCATCGCGGCGATTGACTTACGCATCCTGTGACCTCCAGGTGTTCCCGAAGCGGTCAGGAACTCGATCCACGCAGAGGTGTCAGCGATCGACATTCTCTTTGCCAATCAGCGAACCGGTTGGCTCGCATTGTGTCGAGGTCGCCTTCCCAGCCGACGCCTTCCATCTCCAACTGCTTCTCAACGGATGTCGGTTCACCACCGACGAGTCGTTCCAAGGCCAAATTGACGGCTTGGCGCTTGGTGTGCAGTCCGAATGCTCTCATGGCCCGCTCAACGAACTCGTCGCCGATGTCAATGTTGGTCCGACTCATTACACAACCATACACAACAATATGTATCGACATCTAGGCGTGTTCGGAGAATGTGGCACGACGCCGGCTGCCCAAAGGTACCAACCTCAACATCGGCAACGTACGACTTAGCTGCGGTGGTGTCTTCGGTGACCCTTCGGCAACCGGCAATAAGCCCGCGCTCGCGGCATCCATGTTCCGCATTGGTTGACCGGTGTCGGTCCTGGTCGAGGCAAACCTAGGCTGTGTGTCCCCGACGGCACTGTTCTCATGTCGGACGTGGCTGCGAGGTAGTCGAGCACTTGACCCGCCCTGTTCTTGAGGTAGGCAAGTACGTCCTCCCGATAGTCCTCGAAACGACTGTCTGCGTGGAGGCTGCCGGGGTCCGACAGCAACCGAACAATACGTCTGATAACAGCAGAGGAAGGGTGCTCGTCGTATCCAAACTTGCGCTTGTAGAACTCAATTCCATCTTCCAGCGAATAGCCGCTCATCCTGTCGATGGCAGCGAGGTCGATGTAGTCGCGCAGCTTGGGACGATACATGATGACATCCAGTTTCGTTGCCAAGATGTCCGGCACAGACCCGACAGGGACTCCATTCACCACAATGGGCTCGTTCAACCATTTCATTTGCGATGAGACCACGTCCTCGGTCGGCTTTGCTTGAAAGACATCGACCTTGACCCCGCCGATCATTGCGAAGTAGCCACCCTGTTCCATGTTGAGTACCTCGGCTGTGTATCTGTGCCTGTCCGGGTATGCCTCGTGGAGGTATTTGCCCATTCGTCGAGCCATCGCTGAGCCAGAGAAACTCTTGAGAGTCATGATGTCGATGTCTTCGCTAGCACGGTGTTGCAGGTGTATCGCCAGAGCCGTTCCGCCCATCATTCGACCCGATGTCTCACGTGCAAGCACGGCGGCCAGCGGCCATAGGTCAAGCAGTTCAGTCGCAAAGAGATGCGAGCAATCGTCAAGGCTCGGCATGGCTACGGCTCCATAACTCTGTGCGAATGAGGCTATTGATGTCGCCGCTGTCGTAGCCGCGTGACTCAGCCAACGTTTCGAGCGTTTCGGTGGACACTGTTCGGAGTGCCCATGCTTCCGCTGAGAGGTCCACGCTGCCGATGAGCGTGGCAGCGATGTGCAATTCGTCACGAGAGAGGGACAATTCGGAGCCTTCCGACCCAGACCAGAACATAGACCAGAACTGGGGCGGCACGGCATCACGGTCAGGCATCGGAGCCATCGGAGCGCGGTATCTCGGAATGCGTCCCAGCATCTCGATACAGTCAGACGAGTATGTCAGTTCCCAAAGAGGGGCTTGGGAGGTTCTGTGACCGTTTCTAACATTCCCGACTCGTTTGCGTACCAAGCCTGTTTCAATTAGCTGGCTCAGCAACCGACGTGTGTGCCGCTCCGAGAGTCCGGCGACCTCCGCGATTTTGCCGATGGTCGCTCCGCGAGGTCGTTGCCCAAGCGCGTTCAGCACGCGCTTCGTTCCGCGACTGAGACTACTGACAGGATCGCCGCCGGACTGAGTCGATCCCTGTCTGTTGTGTTGTCGTTGCTCGGCCTGGCTGGGGGACAGTCGGGTACCGTGGAGTTCGGTCCCGGTCACCGCCGTGAACTCTTTGCGGCAGTCTCGGCAACGCCATTGTGTCCAACGGCATTCTGGTCGGGGACGCTCAGCAACTCGCGGGCTGTCGCACTGGGGACATTCGATGCCGTTGGGCCATCTGGACTCAGCGAACCACTTGGCAGCTAGGGCATCGTTGCTCATGTGCCTAGTGTACTACTCTAGCCTGCGCTTATGTGTGGGGAGTGGGGTGAGTGAGGGTTGGTGGGTGAGGGAAGAGATTCTTTGGTCTAGGGGCCGAGGGCGGTTAGTGGTATTATCGCGATGCCATCTTCTTCGCGTGCCACTGTCAGGGCGGTGTGGGCACCTTGTTGGTTGACGCCGAACACTGCCACTAGTTTGGCTGGTGGTCGTTTCCCCGCTTCTTGCGTGCGTCGGGCGAGCCGTTTCAATGATCGTTTGGCTTTGTTGAGGGAGTAGTCGTTGCGGCTCAGCTTGATTTCGACTGCCAGCCATCGTCCGTCGCGGTCTTCGATCACAGCGTCCACTTCGAAGGCGCTCTCGGCGTAGTAGTAGACTGAGGCGTCGTTGGCGTCGGCGTACGCTCGCAGGTCGCGCATGACCAACGACTCGAAGGCACCGCCGAGGTAGGCGGGTTCGTCGAGGAGTCGCCGGGGTCCGACTTTGAGCGCTGCGGCAGCGACAGACGGGTCGGCGAGGAATCGCTTCGGGGTGCTGTGCATCGCCTGTTTCGAGGCGGGTTGGAACCCCCAGGGCCAGCAGTCCTCACGCAGGTAGACGTTCTCGAAGGCGGTTAGGAAGGCGGGAAGGGTCTTGCGGTCCATTGGCGGACGTGGGTCACCTGCGGCAGTGTCTCGAGCCAGCGCGCTCACCGAAGCTGTTGTTCCCACGTTTCGGGCCAGCGAACGCAGCACCCTCCTAGCGGTTTCGGTGCTCCTGTAGGGCGGTGTGTCGGTGCTGCGCCGGATGTCTATTCCGCACATGGCGTCGACGTAGGCATCAACGTAGCTCAAGGCCTGCTCAAGGGGCATCTTCAGGGTCGCAGGCCACCCGCCTCTGCAGATCGCCTCTGCCAGGTCCGGGCGCGACAACGAAGTCTGCGCGACCGCGTCCACGTCTTCGCCCCGCAAGAGGGCGCCGACGGATACGGCCCCATTCGCTGCTCCCGTCTCGAACGATGAGAGTGTCCGCAGGCGAACCGGAGCGAGCCGGCCCGCGCCAGAGTGTCGAATCGGGTTGTCGGGCAGCGTCGATGAGCCAGTCAGAATGAACTGGCCCGGCGCGCCGCCTCGCCGGTCGCACTCTCTGCACACTGCGTTCCAGATGGACGGTACCACCTGCCACTCGTCGACGAGCAGCGGTGCCGGACGTTCCAACAGGCTGCGCAGTGCGCCGGCCGATGCATCCGCCAACTCCATCTCGTCGACGGCCAGCAACGCTGCGGCCGCCTGGCTCCCGGTGGTCGTTTTTCCGCATCCGCGGGGGCCTTCGATCACCACCGCGGGCGAGAACTGCAAGGTATTCCGAAGCTTGCGGTCGAGCAGCCGCGGCAGATACGCACCGGTGCCTAGTGGACTCGCCTCAGATGAAATCATGTCGTCCATGATAGCCCAATATATTGGGTACTCGTTACCCAATATATTGGGTAACGAGGTTTGCTGGTGTTTTCTCGCCGGTGCCTGACGGTCACCACAAGCGATCCGGGCAGCGGGTGTCAAAGACTAGATTGCTAGCTGTGCATTCCTGGGACGTTGTCCTCGTTTAGGTGGGTGAGGGTGGCTGTGTGGGTGTTGTAGTTGAGGGCTCCGTGGGGCCGGTGTTGATTGTGGTGGTGCATGAATGCTTGGTGGGCTTGGGTGCGTTCGGTGTCGGCGTTCTTAAGGGTAATACTTTCGGCTTGTTCAGTCGGGTGCGGCGTTTTGTTGATTGTTCCTTTACATGTTTTGCTACATTCAGTTATGCTATCTAACTATCATCATTAGAATCTTTTGAGAGGTTGTTGATGCGTTTTTCAATAGTTTTGACCGGTTTCGTGTGTCTGTGTCACATGGCTAATGGCTCTGCCTCGCTACCCCCCCCCCCCCCGATGAAGCGGAGTCGCACGTTGAGGCGGCGCGTCTCGGGGTTGCTGGCGGCGGTGCTGGTGGCGTCGGTGGTGGGGCTGGTGCATGGCGCGCCGCGGCCGGTGGCGGCGCAGTCGGGTCTGCCTGGCTTGCCGCCGGAGGTGGCTGTCGAGCTCGTGGCGGTCGGCCATGTGACCGACGGGGTGGACGCATATCTTGAGAGGGCACGCGACGTCACCGTCTTGACGCACGGGGGCAAGACGTACGCGGCGGTGACGGGCGGCTCCCGGGGTCCGCACCTGCTCGACATCACAGACCCGAGCAACATCGACCGGCTGTCCCTAGCCAATCGACGCGACATCAACAACGATTTCAATTTCAACAATTTCAACCCCGGCTCCGGTGGCGTTGCGATGGAACATTACTTCGACAGCAGTGGGAGGCCCCACTTCATCTTCGGCTGGGGCAATTCCGCGGCGTTGCAGGCCTTCAAGATCCGTCAATCCGCCGACACGATCGGTGCTGACGCGTGTCCGCGGGCAGATGGGCGAATACCTCCGGGAGCTTCTGTGTGTCTGAGTCAGGTGGGGCGACTCATGCTGGCCAATGAGCCCCATTCACGGGTAATTAACGCCGGTCTACTGCAAGGTATCAATGATTTGTTCATCTACTCGGTAGGGGCCAAGAAGTACGCGGTCACCGTATCAGCTTCCAGAAACAACCTGGTGACAGCCGACGTCACCGACCCTGACAACCTCGGCAGTGCTCTCACCGACGGTGGAAGCATCGGCGACAACGGCGACAGGGTTCTCAACGGTGCGATAAGTTCCGCGTACTACCAGCGGGGGGGCAAGCACTACGCCGTGGTAGCGAGCGACGGTGACGACGAAGGGATTCAGATCGTCGACATCAGCGACGCGACCAGCCCCACCGCAGCCGGCTCGTTGCGCGACAACGGCGCACTCCTGTTGGAAGGCCTGAACGGTATAGACGTCTGGACTGTGGGTTCGCGCAGCTACGCAGCAGCAGTCGCCGGCAAAGACGACGGGCTGCAGATCGTCGACATCACCGACCCGACCGACCTCCGCCCGGCCGGCCAGTTGAAGAACGGCGCCGACGTGTTGCTCGACGATCCCAAAGAGGTGGAGGTGATGGCCATAGAGGACCGCTTCTACGCAGCAGTGGCGGCATCCGCTGAAGACGGCGTCTCGCTGATCGACGTCACCGACCCGTACAATCCCGTCGCCGCGGCGAGCATCCGCGACGGGCAGAACGGAGCTTCTGAACTCGACGAGGCCAACGCCGTCGCCACCTACTCGGCTGACGGCCGCCACTTCATCGTGGTTGCGGCCATCTCAGACAACGGCGTGCAGATACTAGAGATCAAGACTCAAGCAAACACCGGTGTGCTCGACCCAGCCTTTGGTGTAGGCGGCACGGCTTCTGCGGCGTTCGGTGCTTCGGAGAGTGAGGTTTTCGATGTGGTGGAGCAGCGTGACGGGAAGGTTGTGGCGGTGGGTTATGCAGCAGGCAATTATACGGCGTGCAACAACATGCCGCGTTCCACCAAGGATTTCGCGTTGGTTCGTTACAATGCTGACGGTTCTTTGGATGCGTCTTTTGGTGTCGGTGGTCGGGTGTTGACTAATTTCACTGTGCCGGGCAGCCATTGCGGCCTTGACGATGAGGCGCGTGCGGTGGCGTTGCAGTCCGATAACAAGATCGTGGTGGCCGGGTATGCCGCGACCCCGAGCGCCGGCAGGGAGTTCGTGGTGGCGCGCTACAACTCAGACGGGTCATTGGACACTGGTTTCGGGACGACCCATGCCGGCAGCAGGCGGGGGTTCGTGATCCATAATTTCGCTGCGACGGCGCAAGATGATGTGGCCAACGCGGTGGTGGTCCAGACCGTGGACGGCAACGAGCGGATTCTGGTGGCGGGGCAGGCGGGCACGGGTTTCGGGCTTGTGCGTTACGACTCCGCGGGGGCGCTCGACACTGGGTTCGGGACTATCAGCATGGGCACTAGGATCGGTTCCACGGTGTTCGATTTCGGTGCTTCTGAGGCTGGGGCCACGTCGCTGGCGATAGACGCCGACAACAAGATCGTGGTCGGCGGGTTCACCACCAACAACAACGGCACCACCAGCGGCGCTGACGCCGGCGCCGATGACCATAAGGACTTCGCGTTGCGGCGCCTGTCGGAAGCGGGTGATCCCGACAGCACTTTCGGCACGTCTGGGTCTGGGGGGGCGGTCATCTCGAATTTGGCTTTGGGCAGCGTCGATCAGATCAACGACATAACCGTCGATACCAGCGGCAGGATCGTCGCCGCCGGTTTCAGCGGCACCAGTTGGGCGTTGGCCCGTTACAGCACCGGCGGCATGCTCGACAATACGTTCGGGCAGACCAACGCAACCAACCGCGACGGCTACATCATATCGCGCCTCGGCAGTTCCTCAGCGCAGTTGACTGACGTGGCGGTGCAGTCCGACAACAAGATCATCGCCGCCGGGTATTACACCCACGCCACAGACCCCGACGGTGCTGTTATGGTGCGGGTCAGCGCAGTCGGGGTTGAAGAGAACAGCGTCCGCACCACCTTCAACGGCGGTCTGTACCCCCAAGGCGGGGACCGCCACGAACGCGACGTCCGGGTCACGGCGATGACGCTGCGTGGCGATGGCGGTGTGGTGTTGGGCGGGTTCGTGAACACCGGCTCGGTGGATGAGTTCGCGGTGATCGCGGCCGGCGCCGGCGGAGCGTGGAACAGCGGATTCGGTTTCGACGGCATCGTCACCACCTCGTTCGGCTCGGTCGCCACCGCGCGGGCGATGGCGGTGCAGGCCGACAACAAGATCGTCGTGGCAGGCTATGCCAACAACATCAACGCCACACCCACCAACACCTCAGATGACCACAACGACTTCGCGGTGGCCCGCTTCAACGCCGACGGCACGCTCGACACCAGCTTCGGAACCCGGGGCCGGGTGACCACCGACTTCGGCACCGGCAGCGACGACAGAGCCCACGCTGTGGCCATCGCCTCCGACGGCAAGATCATCGTCGCGGGTTCGACCAGCAGCGACGGCACAGTCGACAAGAGGAACTTCGCCGTGTTGCGCTACACCCCCGCCGGCGTCCCCGACACCAGCTTCAACACAGACGGCAAATACACCCAAGACTTCGGCGGAAACGAATCAGCCGACGAGGCGTTGGCGGTAGCGATCCAAGCCGACAACAAGATCGTCGCCGTCGGCTACACCGCCCACGACGAGACCGAACAGTTCGCGTTGGTCCGCTTGAACACCGACGGAACCGTCGAAAACGGCACCAATCAAGACTTCGGCCACGGCGACGACCGGGCCCACGCGGTGGCGATCTTGCCCGACGGCAAGATACTGCTCGCCGGCACAGTCGCAGTCGACAACGGCACACCAGACAACACCGCCGACGACCACGACGACTTCGGGCTGTTCCGCGTCACCTCCGACCTGGGCGTCGACTCCACCTTCGGCAGTATCACACCCAACTCAAACCCCCCATCAAGAACGGGGGAGATCACCGTAGACTTCGGCGCCGCGGACGACCACGCGAACGCACTCACGCTCACCGCTGACGGTGGCATCGTCGTCGCCGGGCACACACACAACGACAACGGCACGCCCAACAACGCCGCCGACGACTTCGCCGAGTTCGCCGCAGCCCGCCTCAGCAGCACCGGCGATTTAGATGTGACCTTCAACAGCACCGGCAAGACGACCACCGGCTTCGGCGCCGGCGGCGACGACGAGATCAACGCAATCGACATCGACAGCTCGGGCCGCATCGTCACCGCCGGCTACGCCAGCGACGGCAACCGCAGCAACGACTTCGCGCTCGCTCGCTACAACACCGACGGAACCCTAGACGGCGGCTTCGGCGCCGGCGGCAAAGTCACCAGCGACTTAGGAACCACCGCAGACGAAATCTACGCGGTGAAAGCACTGCCGACGGCCGGAGGCGCCAGAATCCTCGCCGCCGGACAGTCCGGCGGCGAGTTCCGGCTGGCCCGCTACCGCGCCCAGTCCAGCGACGCCACGCTCAGCGCACTGACGGTGGCAACCAGCAGCGACGGTTCGACTTTCGGCGGCGCCGCCACGCTGTCGCCGGCATTCAACTCGGCAACGACCGCGTACACGCTCACGCTGCGCTCAGGCGTCAGCCACTACCGGGTCACGCCGACGACCGGCAACGCCGGCGCCACAGTCACAGTCAACGGCTCGAGCGTGGCCAGCGGTTCGGCGAGTGCCGCGATCGCAGTGACTGCGGGCACCGCGACCACGGTGACCGTGCGAGTCACCGCCGAGGACGGCGCCACCCAGCAAACCTACACGCTCACAGTCAACGCGTTGTCGGGTGACGCCACACTCAGCGGACTGTCGGTGAGCACCAGCACCGACGGCTCCACCTTCGGCGCCAGCGCCGAGCTGTCGCCCGGGTTCTCCGCCGACTGAGACCTCCTACACCGCCAACCCGGCCGAGACGACGACCCATGTGAAACTCACCCCCACAGCCAAGTCCTCTGCTGCCACCGTGACCGTCGACGGCGTGAGCGTGACGAGCGGAACAGCCGGCGCCGCCATAGCAGTCTCGCTAGGCGCCAAAACCACCGTCAACGTCGTGGTCACCGCCCAGGACACCCAAATCACCAAGACTTACATCGTGGATGTGACGCCACTCGTGGACGGCCCCAACACGGTGAAGCTGCAAGTCGTCAAAACCTCGATCCCCGAGTCTGATAAGTCTGCGACGGTGGCCGCCGTCCTCGACGACCCCAAAACCGAGGGCCGCAACGACCCCGCCACCACCGACGTGACCGTCACACTGGCGGCCCACACGGACTCCACAGCGGTCGCCGGCCAAGACTACACGCTGCCCGGCCCGCAAGTGATCAGGCGCAACCTGCAAACCGAGGTCTTTACCATCACGCTCACCCGACCCGACGACGAGATAGACAAGGGCGACAAGACCCTGATACTCATCGGCACCGCAGGCGCGGGCCGGACAGTCGTACCGCTGACTCTGACGCTCACCGACGACGACACCGCCGCAGTGAACGTCAGCACGAACAGGCTGAACCTCGCCGACAACGGCAGCTACACGCTGGCACTCAACAGCGAACCGACCGCCGAGGTCGTGATCACCGCCGCCTCCGGCGACGAGACCAGAGCCACAGTCCGCACAGTGAACACATTCAACCCAGGAACATTGACGTTCACCGCAGCGAACTGGAAAACCCCACAAGAAGTGTTAGTCACCCGCCTCTCAGGCACCACCACCATCACCCACACCGCAACCAGCACAGACCCCAAATACAACAACATCTCGATACGCCCGGTCACAATCGCACCACCACCACCACCGCCGGTGAACTTCGGAGGCGGCGGCGGAGGCGCTGTGGGCGGCGGGGGCGGCGGTGACGCGCCGAACGAACCGCCGAGTTTCGCCAACGCCTCCGTCACGCTCACCGTCGCAGAGAACACCCCACCCCGAACCAGCGTCGGCGACCCCGTCGCCGCCACCGACCCCGAAAACGACGAAATCCGCTACACCCTCCAAGGAGACGACGCCGCCCTCTTCGCCATCAACCCCCGAACCGGACAAATCAGTGTCGCAGCCCGAACCCGACTCGACTACGAGACCGAACCCAACACCTACCCGCTGCGCGTCACCGCCACCGACCCCGACGGCTCCAACACCAGCACCAGCATCACAGTCACCATAAACGTCACCAACGTGACACTCCCCGCCACAGTCGCCGCCTACGACGCCGACAACAACGAACAAATCACCCTCGACGAACTACTAGCCGCCATCCGTGCCTACCGCGACGAACGCCTGACCCTCACAGACCTCATCACCATAATCCGCACCTACCTCACCACCTGACCCGCCCTGCTCCCAGCCGAGCAAACCAAGCAAACCCAACCAACTACAAGTCACACCCACCTATGGACACCGCCGAGTTAGGCAATCCGACCGCGGGATCCCCAAAAGACCGGGCGAGCAGCTTCGTGTTATGATGCAGCGCATGTAGCAGATCGGCGTGCGAGAACTGAGGCATCACGCCAGCCGGTGGCTGTGCCGCGATGAGCACCTGGCCGCGGTTCACAAGGTACAGCTCACTCCCGCTCTGCTTGACCGAGCGGGCCGCCTGCCCGGTCCCGGACTGCGCTCGCTAGATGCGATCTACGTCGCCTGCGCGGAACAACTCCGCGCCGTTTTTGCAGTTCTTCGCGAACGAGGGTGGGCTGAGTTCGCCGGCACCGCCCGAGCGCAGCGGTGAAGCGCCCGTCACAGCAATTCTGCGGGCACTTCCGCCAACAAAACGCACGTTAACGCGACTATGTGGGCACTTATACAGAGAAAGTGCCCGGTAACGCGATTTGGTGGGCACTTTCGCTATGAAAGTGCCCGCTCTCACGGTTCGGCGGTTAGCGTGAACGGAGTGGGGCGATACTTGGAGCGCACATACCACGGCATCCTCGGACCGGAGAGCTACCTTGCCTTTATTCCTCACTGTGTGGCCGGCTGGAATCCCGAGATGGGCAAGCACACAGCAGCGCGGGTGAGGGCGGCAGGAGAGAGGGTCATGGCATTGGCCGCCAGAGTGCCGCCGCACAAGTCGATGCGATGGTGTCTGGAGCGCTCCGAAGGGATAGCTTCGAGTGACGTGGAGGGCATCTCCACGACCCTGCGCTCGGTGAGTCTCCTTGAATCCCTGCGAGCCGAATACGACCCCAGACGTCGCCTCCGCGACACGCAGGTTCTAGGAGCGGTCAGACTCACGACCCTCGCCGCAGAGATCGGCCGCCGAACCGACCCGCCGTTCGGGCGCAGCGACCTTCAACAGATGCACCGGCGACTCTTCGATGGCAGCACCGCAGCGTTCTTACCGGGCCGACTGCGCTCAGACGACATCTGGGTCGGCGCCCCCGGCTCCACACCCCAGGAGGCCCGCTATGTCGCCCCGCCCGCTGCGAATGTCGGCCCGTTGCTCGACGATCTCGCCGAGTTTGTGGCATCGCAAGATCTGCTGCACCCGCTCCTCAAGGCCGCTATCGCCCACCTCCAATTCGAGACCGTCCACCCTTTCCCAGACGGCAACGGGCGGGTCGGGCGAGCGCTGATTCGCTGCGTGCTGCAGCGCAGTTGGCCCGAGACGCCTCCGCTACCTTTGTCCGCCGCCATCGCCGAGCACAAGGCGGCCTACTACCAGTCGCTGCGTCCTTACCAGACCTATGTCGGCGAACCAGACAGCCCGGTGCGCGCCGCCTGCGCCGAAGCGGCCGCCGCCTATGTCGCAGACGCTGCCGAAGTCGCCTGCGACTACACCGAGGTCGTGGCCGAGGCCGTAACCGCAATGCAAGTCAAATGGGCAGCCTTGAAACTGCGCCCCCACTCGGCCGCCGCTGCGGTGCTAGACGAGATGGCCACGGCACCCGCCGCCGACCTCGAGTACCTCTGCCACACCACGGGCCGCTCCCCCAACGCCGTGCGACGGGCACTGCGCAGGCTCGCCTCTGCGGGCGCCGTCGCCGTCACACGCGACGACCACACCGGGCGCAGGGTGTTCGAGGCGCCCGAACTGCTCCAGATCGTCGACCACCGCCAGAGCCTGCTGAACCGCTGCTGGCAGGCACGACAACAAGACTCACGACCGTCAACGAAGGAACTACTAGCCCAATGGCGCCACGACATCGCCAACCCGTCACCGTGAACGAGCGCAGCCGGCCAGGGCCTAGCCGGTCAGGGGCCTAGCGCGGTGATGGGGACGACGGTTGTGCCGTCGGTGCGGTCATAGCCGTCATGTCCGCTTGGGGGCGATGGACCGCCAGCGTGTCGCCATCGAGAAGGGATCGCAGGGAAGCCTCGCCAGTGCTCTCGCCAGTCTCAAGCAACGACATCGGGCGCATTCGCACTCGACCGATGCGGCCAGCCCCTGAATGACGGGTGACGTCGTCGTCTGGCACGGCGGAACCCGTGAGCAGGAATCGACCGTTGCGGCGGCCCTCATCGCAAGCATGGCGGACCTGGTTCCAGACGTCGCCCGCCAACTGCCACTCGTCGAGCAGGCGGGGCTCTCGACCGGCGAGAACGTAGTCTGGAGCCAACGAGACAGATCTGCGTGCGTTCTCGTCCTTGTCGAACAGCACCTCGCTTCTGGCGAAGTTCCGTCCGCTCCAAGTCTTGCCGCAACCCTTCGGCCCTTCGATGACAACTGCGGGCATAGCCTCAAGCGTGTCGGCGATCGACTGGTCGCTGAGTCGCAAAATGTAGCCCTCAGGCGTGAGCGTTGCAGACATGAACAAGCCGATCCCGTGTCTAGGAACGACCCTATCCTACAGTTTCCGACTGTTTCAACCAACAGATTCTGACTGTTTCAGCCTACAATTTCGCAACGTCGCCTTGGCACCCGTCACCCACCCCCCTCCCCACGTTTACGCGCAGGCTCAGGTTTTTCGACAGCAGTCGCATCGTTGTCTATGGCGTACACGGGCGAAGACCAGCCTCGCGGAAGCCGTTGTCCAGGCCGCCGGCACCGCTGTACAGAGATACGAACGTCTTCGCTTAGTTCCCATTCTCTGCGCCGCCGGTCACCGTCGTTCACCTCTGGTCACTGGTAGACGGGTTCCATGTCGGCGTAGTCGTTGGCGGGCTTCCACACTCGCACGTAGTCGAAGGTCATACGCCTCTTGATGTGGGTGTGCTTGTCGCGCTCCAGCCAACCCCAGATGTTCAGGTTGATCGGCAGGGGAATGTGGGAGACCACGGCCTGTTCGAGCAGCGTGCTGTCGTCGCCGGGCACCAGGTTCTCGAAGAACTGGTTCTTCGGGCGGCGCTTGACGGTGAGCGCGACGCCTTGGTATTTCTGCTGAACCGAGATCTGGTCCTTCGGCAGCAGCGTCAGTTTATCCTGCAAGCCGTGCACCCAGATGTAGGTGCGGTAGCCTCGAGGGGTCCATTCCAGCCCCCTGGTGACGGTGAACGTGTCATTGTCGGTGCATGCGTCGGGATTGTTGACGATTCCCCGCTCACGCGGGAACGCCGGCCGGGCGCAGTATTGGGTGTACTTGAGCGTGCGGGTCGGCCTCACAAGGTTCTCGTCGGTCTCGCCGTTCCAGTTGCCGTACTGATGGGAGACCTCCGGTTGCCAATTGGCGGTGTGGGTGCTCGGCATCTCGAAGACGTCGATCTCGACTTGCGACGTCTTCAGGTAGTCCTCCCAGTTGTTCACCTCCACGCCGTAGGAGTCGCGCAGGTAGTGAAGTCCGCGGCTCGCCACGTTCAAGATCATGTTGTAGTTGTGGTAGACGCCGCGCCATTGGTCGATGTCGAAGGTGTACTGGGTTTCGATGTAGCCGTATTTCATGTGCAGGTGGCCCTGGGTGGCGAGCAGGAACCCGGCGATCGAGCCGAAACCGCAGGGGCCGGCGATGCCCATGGTGAAGCCGCCGTCAGCGACGTTGCCGCAAGGTTCGCCCAGCGAGTCGACGTCGTCGCAGGCGTCGTAGTAGTTCCAGACGGCGGGGTCGAGGGTGGACAGCCCGTCGCGGCAGCCGGCGGCGTCGGCGGCCGGCGCGGCGCCGTTGAACTCCTCGGCGAACACCAGGTGATAGTTGGAGCCGTCCTGCACCAGCTTCGGCAGCTTGGCGCGCAGCGCCGCCTCGTCGGCTTCGTCGACCGACGCCGCCTGCCCCGACGGGAGCAGCTCGCGCAGGAACAGGCAGGTGTACGCCTCGGGTGAGGCGGCTGAGTAGTCCTCGCAGCCGGCCGCCTCCGGCGGAGGATCGACGCCCACCTCACGGTAGATCTTCAACCCCGAGCTGTCGTCGGCTGCCGACAGTTCCACGGCGTGGGTGGCGAACCCGCCGAGATAGGTGTTGCCGATCCGGGTCTGTCGACTGCCTCGGGGAAACTGGAGGTAGAGCATCCCTTCGCGCGTGACCTGCACGGCCAGGTCGTTGCAGGCGTCGTCGGGAGCGCATGCCTGATGAAACGGGCCGCCGCTCTGGCCCTCGACCGCGAACGACATGTCGACGGCGTCGGGGGTGCGCTCGACCAGCGAGACCTGCCCGAAGTAGTTCGCCCGGTTGGTCGGCGTCGCTGCGGGCGTCAGCACCGGATCCCCGTCGCTCCACAGGTATCCGAAGAACGGCACCGAGAAACGCGTCTCAGCGAAGCTCACCGCCGGCCCGGAGGCGTCGTCCGAGGTGGCCACCGCCGACGTGCGCTCGGGCGCGCCGACCAGGCGGCCGCCAGCGGTGGCCGCCACCGAGGCCGCCACCGACGCCGACGCCGCAACCGCGACCGCTGCTGCGACCGCGATGGCGCAAAGCGCCGTCGGCGCGGTCCGACGCGGACTCGACTCTCCGACGGACCGGCCCGAGGGGGCGGGCGGGTACGAGGGTTGCGGGAGGGTGCTGCGCCTCACTGGTAGACGGGCTCCATGTCGGTGTAGTTGTTGGCGGGCTTCCAGATGCGCACGTAGTCGAAGGTCAGCCGCCTGCGGATGTAGGGGTGGCGGTCGACCATGAAGCTCCAGGTGTTCAAGTTCAGCGGCAGCGGCACGTGGGCCACGGCTGCCTTCTGGATCAGCGTGCTGGGATCGCCGCGAACCAGGTTCTCGAAGTACTTGTTCCTCTCACGCTTGTTCGTGATCTTCGTGTGCTGGTTGTTGCCCAGGTCCTGGGTCAGGCCGATCTTGTCCTTGGGCACCAGTGTCAGCCCGTCTTGGAGGCCGTGTACCCAGATGAAGGTGCGGTAGCCGCGCGGCGTCCATTCGATCCCTCGGGTGACGGTGAAGGCGTCGGAGCTCCGGCAGTTGTTGAACTTGGCGTCGGGGTTGCGAACGATCCCCTGCCCGCCGTTGAGCTCGCAGTAGTCGGTCCACACCTGGGTCTGCAACGGGAGCAGGACTGCGGAATTGTCCCGGGTGGCCCAGTTGGCGTACTGGTGGCCGACGTCGAAGTCGTTGGGCATCTCGAAGATGTCGATCTCCACGCCGGAGTGCTTGAGATGCTCCTCCCAAGTGTTCACCTCCAACCCGTAGGCGGCTCGGTGGTCGCGCAGTCGCGCGGCGCGCAGGTTGAACAGCGTGGCGTAGTTGTTGTAGACGCTCGGCCACTGGTCGATGTTGAAGGTGTACTGCATCTCGATGTAGCCGTACTTGGCGTGCAGATGACCGCCGGTGTCGAGCAGCATCGAGAGGAACGGACCCGCCACGCCCCTCGGCTTGCAGGTTCCCGCTGCGGCCATGGTGAAGCCGCCGTCGGCGACGTTGCCGCAGGATTCGCCCTTCGAGTCGACGTTGTCGCAGGCGTCGAAGTAGTTCCAGACGCCGGGGTCGAGCGTGGACAGTCCGTCGCGGCAGCCCTCGGCGTCTGCGGGCGGCGGGACGCCGTTGAACTCCTCGGCGAACGCCAGACGATAGTTGGCGGCGTCCTGCACCAGTTTCGGCAGTCTGGCGCGCAGCGCAGCCTCGTCCTCGGCCGTCACAGCCGACCCCGCCGGCAGCAGCTCGCGCAGGAACAGGCAGGTGAACGCCTCGGGCGTGTCGCCGCCGTAGTCCTCGCAGCCGGCCTCGGCCGCCGCCTCGGGCGGGTCCACCTCGACCTCGCGGTAGACCTTCAGGGCCGAGCCGGCGTCGGACGCGGAGAGCTCCACGGCGCGGGGCACGAACCCGCCGTGATGGGTGAAGTACACCCGGTCGTCCTTGTGGCGGTCGGCGTGAAGGTAGAGCAGGCCCGCAGGCGTGGAGCGCACGTTCACGTCGACGCAGCCTCGGGTCGGATGGCAGCTCTGGTACTGCTGAGGGGTCGGACTGGTCCTCCACGGCGTAGGACAGATCCAACGAGGCGCCGTCGCGGGCGACGACGGCGACCTGCCCGATGTAGTTGGCGCCCTGGGTGACCGCCGAGACGGATGAGTCGACGACGTCGTAGGAGTGGTTGGTCCAGACGCGGCCGTAGTAGGGAACCGAGAACTGCGCGTGGCGGCGAAAGCTCGCCGCGGGCCGGTGCATTTGAGCCGCCTCCCCGGCCGAGGCGTCAGCCGAGGTGTCCGCCGGGGCTGCTGCCACGGCTCCGACAGTCAGAGCCGACAGGCACAGCGCCGCGAGCACGGTGCGGGCACGCCCGGTCGTGCCCGGCCACGCTCCTGCACGGCGTACCGACGACCGGCGTGCGGACCGACGACGTGCGGACGACGGAAGGGCGGACGACTGCGGGGCGCGGCGGCTCATTGGTAGACGGGCTCCATGTCGGCGTAGTGGTTGTCGGGCTGCCAGATGCGCACGTAGTCGAAGGTCATCCGTCTGCGGATGTAGGGATGATCGGCCTCGCTCATGAAGCCCCAGATGTTCAGGTTGAACGGCAGCGGAACATGGCCGACGGCGACCCTCTCGAGTACCGAGCTCTCGTCGCCTGCAACCAGGTGCTCGAAGAAACGGTCCCTCTCGCCGCCCTCGAACTGATAGTTTGCGTTGTCGAAGCGGCGCGAGACGTAGATCTTGTCGGCGGGGGCGACCGAGAATTCGCTGTGCCTGCCGGCGACCTTGATGAAGTAGCGGTAGCCGCTCGGGGTCCACTCGATGCCGCGGGTCACGTCGAAGGTGTGATTGGTGCGGCAGTCGCCGGCCCGGCCCGCCGGCCTCGTCACCACCCAACTGAGATAGTCCGTGACGTTCCTGCAGTAGCCGACCAGCTTCCTCGAAGTGGCCGACGCCAAGTTCCGGTCGTAGAGGCCCCAGTTGGCGTACTGGCCCGAGCCTTCTACCAAGTTGTCGTGTTCGAATATGTCGATCTCGACCGGGGTGTGCTTGAGCCAGTCCTCCCAGGTCTCGATCTCCACGCCGTAGGGGTCGCGCAACTCACGCAGATGCAGACCCCCGGCGTGCAGGATCATGTTGTAGTTGTTGTACACCTCCGGCCACTGGTCGGTGTTGAAGGTGTAGCGTGCCTCGAGGTAGCCGTACTTCATGTGCAGCAGGCCTTGAGTCCCTAACAGGAATCCGTTCCCCCCGCCGAGTCCGCAGGCCCCGGCCATGCCCATCGTGAAGCCGCCCCCGCCGACGTTGCCGCACGGCTCGCCCCGCGAGTCTACGTCGTCGCAGGCGTTGTAGTAGTTCCACACTCCCGGGTCGAGCGTGGACAGCCCGTCGCGGCAGCCGTCGGCGTCGGCGGCCGCCGGGACGCCGTTGAACTCCTCGGCGAACACCAGGCTGTAGTCGGCGCGGTCCTTCACCAGCTTCGGCAGTCTGGCGCGCAGTGCGGCCTCGTCTGCCGCCGCGGCCTGCCCCGCCGGCAGCAGCTCGCGCAGAAACAGGCAGGTGTACGCCTCGGGCGTGTCGTCGCCGTAGTCCTCGCAGCCGGCCTCGGCAGCCGCCTCGGGCGGGTCCACCTCGACCTCCCGGTAGACCTTCAGGGCCGAGCCGGCGTCGGACGCGGAGAGCTCCACGCCCCGTGAGGTCCACCCCCCGTGATGGGTGAAGTAGCCGGCGTCGCCTGCACCGTTGCGGGCCGCATGCAGATACAGCAGACCCTCAGGAGTCGACCGGACCGTCACGTCGGTGCAGCCGCGGTCGGGCCGGCAGGTCTGATGAGTCGACGCATCGGACTGGCCCTCCACCGCGAACGAGACGCGGGTGGAACTGCCGGCGCGGTCGACCGTGGCGAGTTGCGCGAAGTATCTGGCCGAGTTCGTGGCGACCTCCTCGGCCTTGCCGACCCTGTCGCCTGCATGGTCGCTGAAGATACGCCCGTAGTAGGGCACCTCGTAGCGCGCCTCGGCGAAGCTCAGCGCGGGGCGACGCGCCCCGTTTTCGGCCTCGGCGGAGTCCTGCGCGGCCGCAGCCGCCAGCAGGGCGGGCGCCGCCGCGCACGCACATATTGCAGTCGCTAAACGTAGAGCAGTGCTTCGGTTGTAGGAGATATCACTAATGGTCCGATTCTACCCGACCAGCGAAGTTCAACGCACAGGTGAGGTCGACATTTGCAGAAGGCGCAAAGACCAGCGTTGCCGGCAGCCATTTCAGGCATTTCGGGCAAATACATCTCGAGTATGACTCAAGATCGGCTCGAGTATTGCCGAGTGTTGCCGAGCGTGACTAATACGAACTAATCCAAGTAGAATACCCTAAGCAATGTCTAGAACCCTGACAAAACGCTCCAAACCATTGCTGCTGGGAGCCACCAGCCTACTTCTGGCGGCCGGTATAGCGTTGGCCGCCCTCGTCTGGCCGGCCGGCGGCGACTCGACGGCCACGGTCAAGCTTGGCGGCTTCACCCTCGCCTGCGACGGCGCCGTCGCCGAGGGCGAGACGCTGGCCTGCACGCTCACCAACACCAGGAACTCGCCGAAGCCCTGGCCGGTGGTGGCGCTGCTGCACCTCTCCGACGACGCCGACAGGGCGCTGGTGGTGGGCAAGCCCGTCGACGTCGCCTTCGCCGCGCCCGACCCCGCAGCCGAGCTCGACAGCGGTGTGGAGTGGATCGGCGACACCCTCGTCGGCTACTCCCGGTTCGACTGGGCCGGCAGAGCCCCCGCCGCCCCCGCCGACCCCTCGTCCACGACCCCGGGCACACCCGCCAACTTCCGCACCGTCAACATCAGCGTCACCGACGACGCCGGCCACGAGGGCAGCGAACGCTTCTACGTCGCGCTCGGGCCCGACGGCAGCCGCGGCGTCGGCCTGCTGACCACCAAGAAGGCGGCAGTGACGGTCACCGAGAACGACGCCGAGAGCTCCGACGCCTCGCTGACGAGCCTGACCGTCACCGCCGGCGGGACCGAACGCACCCTGTCGGCGACGAGCGCGCAGGCGCAGACCGTCAACGTCGGCTACCAGGTGACCGAGGCCACGCTCACCGCGCAGACCAACCATTCCCGCGCGGCCATGTCCTTGGCCGCCACCCACGGCGGCGACAGCGTGGCGCTCGCCGACGGCGACCTCACCAGCGCGGCGGTGAACGGCGGCGAGCCGAGCGTCTCGGTTCCTCTCGGCGTCGGCGCCACGTCGCTGACGCTCACGGTCACCGCCGAGGACGGCACCGTCGCCACGCAGCAGATCGACGTGGTGCGCGCCGCCATCGGCGAGGCCACGACCGTCACCGTCACACTCGACGACTTCGAGCTCTCCTGCCCGGCGGCGGCCGAGGAGGGCTCGACCGTGGAGTGTACGCTCACCAACACCGGTGCTCTGCCCGCGCCGTGGCCGGTGGTGGCCGTGCTGCACAGTGCCACCGACGCCTCGAGGGCGCTGGTGCGCGAGGACTCGGTCATCGCCGACGTCGACCCCGCCTACAGCAAGGACCTCACCCTCGGCGAGCAGTCGCCGCAGCGTGACGGGTTCAACTACGGCTACGGGGAGCTCTTCTCGGGCGGCTCCCGCAGCGTCTACCGCGTCTGGGGCTACGAGAAGTTCGACTGGGACGGCGTCGCCGCCGCTGGTCTGGCACGCACCGTCAGCATCGAGTTGCACGACGACAGCTTCTCAGCCGACGAAGACGGCGCCACGGAGGTGTTCTACGTGGCTCTGGCGCCCGACTCCTACGGCGGGCTGTCGCAGCTCACCGAGAACACGGCGCCGATCCTGCTGAGCCAGCTGACCGGCGCCAACGTGGTGCGCAAGGTGACGTTGCACAGCGTGAACGCCACGTCGCGCCGCGCCGAGGTGGAGATCGCCAACGTCGACGGGTCTCCGCTGTACTGGCGCCTCCGCCGAGCCGGGCAGGCCTGGCCCGCAGCGAGCACGCGGCAGACGCCCGCGAACTCAGAGGAGTTGTCGTTGACGGGCCTGGCGAGCGGCTCACGCTATGAGCTTCAGGTCTCCTTCGACAGCGACTTCACCGGCGCCGCCACGCAGACCATGCAAGTCGGGGAGCAGCTCGACAGCGACGTGTCGCTGCGCTCGCTCTCGCTCGGCGGCGCCGCGTTGAGTCCGGTGTTCGCCGGCGCGACCACGGTGTATGCGGCGTCGGTGGGCGCGGACTCCGCCAACGTGACCGTGACCGCGAGGCCCACCCAGTCCTCCGCGTCGGTGACGATCACCCCGGCCGACGCCGACGCCGACGCCGTGGGCCACCAGGCGAGCCTCGGCTACGGCCAGACCGACCTCACGGTGACGGTCACCGCGCAGAACGGCGACGCTCGCAGCTACACCGTCACGGTCACCCGTGCCGGCTGGGATCCGTCGCTGGGCTCGCTGTCGCTGGGCGATGTGACCTTCAGCCCGGTCTTCGCGGCAACGACCACGGCCTACACGTCCTCGGTCGAGTACGTGACCGCGACCGCGACCGTCTCCGCGACCGCCACGGAGTCCGCCTCGGCGACCGTGACGATCACCCCGGCCGACGCCGACGCGACCACCGACGGCCACCAGGTGTCCCTCGGGGTCGGCGAGACCGCCGTCGCCGTGAAAGTCGCCGCCCGCAGCGGGGCCACGCGCACCTACACCGTCACGGTCACCCGCGCCGCTCCCGACGACGACCCGTCGCTGCAGTCTCTGACGCTGGGCAGGACCGCGAAACTCAACCCCACATTCGATGCGACCAAGACGTCGTACACGGCGTCGGTCGGCCACGAGACCTCCAAAGTCACGCTGTGGACCCAGAAGATGCAGGGCTCGGCGAGCGTCGCGATCAGCCCCAACGACCTCAACATGTTCGAGCCCGCGCATCAGGTCTTTCTCGTCGTCGGCGCGAACACCATCACCGTGACTGTGACCGCGCAGAGCGGCAGGACGCTCACCTACACGATCACCGTGACCCGCGCCGCGCCCGACGCCGACCCGTCGCTCAGCACGCTGACCGTCGGGAACCTGACTCTGAGTCCGGTGTTCTCTGCGGCGACGACCGTGTACAGCGCCGCGGCGCCCGCCGCCACGACCGTGGTGACCGTCGGCGCGACCACCGCCAAGTCCACTACTGCCTTTGCGATCAAGCCGGACGACGCCGACCCGAACACCGCCGGCCACCAGGTGAACCTCGCCTACGGCGCCAACACGATCACGGTGACGGGAACCGCGCAGAGCGGCGCCACCCGCGCGTATGCCGTCACCGTCACCCGCGCCGGCGACGACCCTTCACTGAGCGCGCTCTCGGTCGGAGGGCTCGCACTGAGTCCGGCCTTGGCTGCGGCGACGACCGCGTACACGGCCGCCGCGCCCGCCGCCACGACCGTGGTGACCGTCGCCCCCACAGCCAGCGAAGCCGCTTCCTCCTCTGTGAAGATCACACCGGCCGACGCCGACGGCACCACCGCCGGGCACCAAGTGGAACTCGACTACGGCGAGACCGCAGTCGCCGTCACCGTCACCTCGCAGAGCGGCAAGAAACGCAACTACACCGTCACCGTCACCCGCGCCGGCGACGACCCTTCACTGAGCGCGCTCTCGGTCGGGGGGCTCGCGCTGAGTCCGGCCTTGGCTGCGGCGACGACCGTGTACAGCGCCGCGGCGCCCGCCGCCACCTCGGTAGTGACCGTCGCAGCGACCACCACCGAGACCGCGTCGACAGTGACGATCACACCGGCCGACGCCGACCCGAACACCGCCGGGCACCAGGTGGAACTCGACTACGGCGCCAACACCGTAACCGTCACGAGCACCGCCCACAATGGCGACAAGCGGGTCTACACCGTCACCGTCACCCGTCCAGGCGACGACCCGACGCTGAGCGCACTGTCGCTCACCGGCCTGACACTCAGCCCGACGTTCACCTCGTCGTCGACTGTGTACATTGCCGCTGCGCCCGCTGCCACCACGGTTACGACCGTCGCAGCGACCACCACCGAGACCGCGTCGACAGTGAAGATCACACCGGCCGACGCCGACACGAACACCGCCGGGCACCAGGTGAGCCTCGACTACGGCGTAACCGCCGTCGCCGTCACCGTCACCGCGCAGAGCGGCGACACCCGCGCCTATGCCGTCACCGTCACCCGCCCGGGCAACGACCCGTCGCTGAGCGCGCTGACCGTGGGTAATCTGACGCTGAGTCCGGCGTTCGCTTCGACCACCACCACGTATGCCGCCACCGCCCCCGCGGCCACGGCCAGTTTGACCATCAACTTGACGGCCACCGAATCCGCCTCCTCGACAGTGGCCACCGACCCCACCGACGTAGACCCGAACGCGGACGGACACCAGGTGAACCTCGACTACGGCGCCAACACCGTCACCGTCACCGTCACCGCCCACAGCGGCGCCACGCGGTCCTACACCGTCACCGTCACCCGCCCGGGCAACGACCCGTCGCTGGATGCGCTGTCTGTGGGGGGTCTGTCGCTGAGCCCGGCGTTCGCTTCGGCGACCACCACCTATGCCGCCACCGCACCCGCGGCCACGGCCAGCGTCACAGTGGCCCCCACACCTGCCGAGACCTCCTCGACCCTCGAGGTCACGCCCGCCGACGTCGACGGCGCCACCCCAGGCCACCAGGTGAACCTTGCCTACGGCGCCAACACCATCACCGTCACGAGCACCGCGCACAACGGCGACGCACGGGCCTACACCGTCGTCGTCACCCGCCCCGGCAACGACCCGTCGCTGAGCGCGCTGACCGTAGGGGGTCTGTCACTCAGCCCGGCGTTCGACGCAGACACCACCACTTATACCGCCACCGCGCCGGCCGCGACCACCAGCGTCACGGTCGGCGCCTCCACCGAGGAGTCGACCTCGACGACATCGACAACCCCCGCCGACGCCGACACTGACACGGCCGGACGTCAGGTGAGCCTCGCCTACGGCGCCAACACCATCACCGTCACCGGCACCGCCCACAGCGGTGCCACGCGGGCATACACCGTCACCGTCACCCGTGTCGGCGACGACCCGTCGCTGGATGCGCTGACCGTCGACGGGGTGACGCTGAGTCCTGCTTTCGCGTCTGGGACCAAGTCCTACAAGGCGTCGGTAGCCAACACGACAGCGGTCGTGACCGTGGCCGCGACCGCCACCGAAGCCGCCACGTCCTCGGCGCCCATCGTCCCTGTCGATGCTGACGGCACCACCGACGGACACCAGGTGAACCTCGTGTTCGGCCCGAACACCATCACCGTCAACGTCACCGCCCACAGCGGCGCGACCGATGCATACACCGTCACCGTCACCCGTGCCCAACCCGACGAGGACGCAACCCTGAGCGCGCTCACGGTGGGGAGCCCGACGGTGGAGAGCCTGACGCTGAGTCCGCCATTCCAGTCGGGCACCACGTCGTACACGGCGTCGGTACCCGAGTCCACAACCAGCGTCGCGGTCGGCGCGACGCCGAACCAGTCGACAGCCTCAGCGGTGACCGCGCCCGATGACGCCGACACTGGCACCGACGGCCACCAGGTGAGCCTCGCTCACGGCGTCAACACCATCACCGTGACAGTCACCGCGCAGAACGGCAACACACAGACCTACACCGTCGAAGTCACCCGCGCCGGCGACGACCCGTCGTTGAGCGCGCTGTCTGTCGGGAACCTGGAACTCAACCCGCCGGTGTTCGATTCGGAGACCACCGACTACACCGCCACCGCAACAGCCGCGACGTCGGTCGTCATCGTGGCCGCAACCGCCACCGAAGCGACGACCTCCACCGTTGAAATCAAACCAGACGACGCCGACCCGAACACCGCCGGCCACCAGGTGAACCTCGACTACGGCGAGACCGATGTTACCTTTGCTGTCACGGCGACGAGCGGCAAGACACAGACCTACACGGTCGAAGTCACCCGCGCCGGCGACGACCCGTCGTTGAGCGCGCTGTCTGTCGGGAACCTGACGCTCAGCCCGGCATTCAACTCCGACGGGCTCGCCTACACCGCCACCGCACCGACCGCCACGGCCGGCGTAACTGTGGAACACACGCTCGCTGAGACCTCCTCGACCTCCGAGGTCACTCCCGCCGACGCCGACACTGACACCGCCGGACATCAGGTGAACCTCGCCTACGGCGAGAACACCATCACCGTCACCGGCACCGCCCACAGCGGTGCCACCCGCGCGTATGCCGTCACCGTCACCCGCACCCCGCCCAGCGACGACGCCACCCTGAGCGCGCTGTCGCTCACTGGTGGCGCGACGCTGCGACCGCGATTCGCCTCCGGCACCACGCGCTACGAGGCAACGGTGGACAACGCCGTCTCCGCCGCGACAGTCCGAGCAACCGTCGCCCACCCCAGAGCTTCGGTTGCGATCAACGGGGTCAACGGCGCGACCCGTGAGGGTATCGCGCTCGATGTCGGCTCCAACGAAATCAGTGTCGTAGTCACCGCCGAGGACGGCACCACCACCGAAACCTACACCGTCACCGTCACCCGCAGCGCGCAGCAACAGGTGACTTCGACCACAGGCACCGGCGTACTACCCGGCGGGGGCGGTCCACCGGGCGGCGGCGGCCCAACCGGCGACACGGGCGAGGACGACGAGGCCGACGAGGCCGAGCCACTGCGGTTCGTTGTTGCCTCGGCGGTCAACATCTCGGTCAGCGAGGACACGCTCGCGGGTGCTGCGGTCGGTGCCCCGTTCACCGCCACCGGCCCCAACCCGCTGCGCTACAGTCTCAGCGGCGAACCCGCCGGCCTGTTCACGATCGACGCGCGAACCGGCCAGCTCAGGCTCGCCGCCGCACTCGATTATGAGACCGGCCCGACCAGCGTCGCCCTCACCGTCACGGTCACCGACGCCACCACCGAGCAGACCGCAGAAAAGTCAGTGACCGTCACCATCACCGATGTCGTCGTGCCCGGCAAAGCCGCCGACTACGACGCCAACAACGACGAGAGTCTCGACTTGACCGAGACCCTCACCGCCGTGACCGACTACCTCGAAGAGAAGCTCACCGTCGAAGAGATTCTAGACATAATCCGCCGCTACCTCGCCACCACCTGACCCCCCACCCGGACGTTCGGCAGTTGCAGATCGCAGCGTTCTTCAATAGCCAACCCCACCCTCTCCCCGGCGCGGCTGATGTCGACACTGAGGCGTTGCTCATCGCCTAGCGGGTCGTAGCTCTGTTCTGGGCGATCAAAATGTCGAGGTCGTCGCGTAGAGTGCCCGAGGCAATATCTCGCAAACTCGTCAAAGCGTTCAGGTACGCGTCAACAGAACGATCCTCGGTGTGATAGTTGGCATCTCGAACGCTTCGCGACTGGAAGAATTCTGCTTGCTCGCAGAACGCGCCACCGCCGGATTGGCTGCAACCAAAGATTACAGCCATGAGTAGGGCGAAACGGATGAGCGCGCTACAGCGCGGCATTTATGTGGGCAAGATCCGCTTGGGTTAGGGTTATCGGATTGAACCAGCTGGTCCACAATCCAGATTTCATGCAGGTTGTTGAACTAGATACATGGCCGATACTCCCTGTGTGTCCGAACTCGTGGCATCCGAGAGCCTTCCAGTAGTTCTTCTCCAAGCCCGTTTCGGGTCTAGCGTTTGCTTCGCCGGCGGTGTTGAACCACACTCGAAAGTGGCCGCAGCGGCCGTTCCACCATACGGTCGATGTGCAACTGGTCGTGCCAGCAGCACCGCGCCACTCGTAACCGTCGTGGCAATGGATGTCGTTGGAGCCTTTCTTCACTGTGATTTCGGAGCGAGCGAGTTGCGCTGCGCCATGGTCGCAAGCTAGTTTACCTCCAGGAGTGAGGTCGTTGTAGTCGTATTCTTGGGTGTTGTTGTCGCGGACCCAAGTAACTGAACCGTCGTCGTGGTGTGCTACCGCATATGCAGCAGATAGCACCGACAATGCGACAGCGCAGACGAACGCACGAGACAGTGCGTGTGAAAGTTTCATTCCTCTACCTCCTGGTAAGTATTGGTTGGTGTGTTGGGGCTTCCCGGTCCGACAGGTTCACTGCTTTCGTCTGGGTTGTTGCCGGTGTTGTTGACAGCACTTGGATCGCTGTCGTCGGGGTCGGTTCCGAAGATCAGCTCTTGAACTGTCTTTTGTGGCTGGATATTCTCGGAGACGACCGTTACGACTGCTTGGCGAACATGTTCGGCGACCCGCTCGGGTGCCAACTCGGTGAGCACCTCTCCGAGTGCTGTGTGTGAGAAGGTTTCCACGGTTCCGGCGTACATCTGAGACTCGCCGTTCTCGCCACGGTAGTGGGTCAACATCCGCCCGTCTGGATGAATATGCACGAAGTGGTCCGCGGGCTGTCCCTCGTGTTGCAGCAAGGCGAACACACCGACATCGCCGAGGCGGCTCCAAGGCATGTCGGCGTATTCAAAGGAACCGTCGGAATGGTAGCCTGCTTCGCCGATCACCAGCGTGGCACCGGGAGCGGTGCCTTTGAGAGTTTCGGAGATGGTAACGGTCACGTTGCGGCGTCCGAACCAGTCTGGGTCGTCGGTGGGCACCGGGCCGCGTTCGATTGCGGTGACCTCGCCTACGACCACCAGATCGGAAGTCGCGATCAGATCCTCGAGGTTGGTGAACTGGTAGGGCCAGATATGGGCGACTGCGATCGAATCCGGTCTCTCCTCAGCCGTCGGCACGGAATTGTCATCACCACACGACACCGCCAATAACGCCACTACCATCAAAGCGAAACTAAATGCTATCAACTGGGCCTGTCTCGTTACTACTCTCATCTGGATGTCCTCTCTGTAGCGTGCAATTTGTCACATATACTCAATCCTGCAACCTGTATCGGGAAATGTCAAGCAATCTACTACACAACGTTATCGATAAGCCCGCCGCCGTCACCCAAGCCTGCACCGCCCTTTTCCCCAACGCCTAAGCAGCCCGCCCAGTGCGTCGCCACGAGCCGCTCCATGTCGCGCAGTTGTCCATCACCAACCTACCCCCCACGGCAGGCGGGGGGACGCACGGCTGCTATAATTGTCGCTCATGGAACATGGTGAAGGCTTGCCAGTCAAGTGCCGGGCGCGCGGCCACGAGGCGGAGCCGGCCGGCATTGTCCGTGCTGGCGTGCGGGTCGATTCGTTGGCACGCCCCGAGCAGCGATCCGGTGCCGCGCCATACGTCTGGGTCACGTCGTCGTGCCAGGGTCACGGGGGCCTCTGATGCGTCGGCCGATTTGGGCGCTCGTGGCTCTGTTGTTCGTCTCGGCGATCGTGTTCGCGGCCACTCGGCCCCATATCACGTCGACGGTCGCAACCAGAGCCGCGCCCAACGCTGTCGTCGCCCAGCCTGAGCCGAGCGAAACCGAAGCTCAGGCCAGTTCCACTGACGACCGAGCCGCCGCGACTAGCAGCACCACCTCGGCGCCGGCGAACGGTCTTGTCGAACTTGAGACCACCACCACGACCTTGCTGCCTCAACGAGTGCCACAGGACCCGCTCGGCGCCGGCGAGCAGACACAAGAACCGCCTGAACCGCCGACGGATACTTTGCCGCCTGAAGTGCCCGCGCTCGACTTTACTGAAGAACGCGAACCAAAAGGTGTCTTGCCCGATGAGTTTTCAGGGGAAGGCAGTGATGCCGGCATCGCCGCCGAAGATGGTACCGAAGAAGGTGAGGCAGGGGAGGTCTACGTCTGGTACGACGGCGAGGAGGAGCGACGGGTTCGTGTGGTGCCGAATCAGACCGATGATCCTGTCGGGGATCTGCCTCGCGACACCAACGACACCGCCGGCAGTGCCGCCACCGGCCACGCGCCGGGGCTAGCCGAGCCGGTGTTCATCGATGAGAGCACCGACGAAACGTTGACTTGGGACGGGGGAATAATTATTGTGCTTGACCCCGAATGGACCGACGCCGACACGACTAGTTTTTTCGCTGCACAAGGTTTCACGCCAGACCAAATCGAGCCGTTGCCGCTCCGCAACGCTTTCGTGATCGCCGTCAACGCCAGCCCGAATGGCATTCAGACAGCTGCACAGTTGGCGCAACTTGACGGGGTGTTGTCGGCGAGTCCCGACTGGTCTGTCGAGTTTGAACCGCTGTGATGCGTGCAATCGCCTATCTCGTTGTTTGCACGCTGATGGTTGCGTTCGCAGCTACGGTATCAGATGCACAGTCGGGTCAACAACTGCCCCCACCTGCTATAAACACGTCCACCACTACGCAACCACCGCAACCACCGCAACCACCGCAAGCGATTAAAGCTCCCAGTAATGGCCTGACGATATTGTCGATGACGCCTGGTCATCGCTCCCTTGGTGTCACTTGGAGCATCCCGAATTCGATCAACACAAAAGATATTGTCGCATTCGACATTCGACACATCGAAAGCTCGGCATCGGACAAGGCAGATTCAAATTGGACCGTCACTGAAGACTATCCGAATGCGCGCTCCGCTGCCATACTCAGCGGATTGAGCGATGGGGTCCAGTACGATGTTCAAGTTCGTGCCGACCTCGGGACCGACGGGCCTTGGTCACCTACATCTACTGGCACTCCGGCCGGCCCGGGCGACAGCGTTGCGACCGCAGTAGAATTCGTTCACAACGTCGGAGTGATCGGGCATCTAGGTTCATCGAGTGACAATGACTACTACACTTTCACTCTAACCGAGACCTCTGAGGTGTTTCTGTTCACGTCTGGTCTCTTGTCTTCAGACGGTAGTTTCACAGACGGGACGATCGACCCCCAGGGCAAGCTCTATGTCGACACGAACAACAATAACCAGCTGCGACTAATCGGAAGCTACGACCAAAGTCGATTAACGCACGGGTACGACCATATCTATATTGCTGAGACACTGCCACCTGGAAAGTACTATCTCGCAATCAGCATCTCAACAGCGGGCAATCCACTATTGCCTCCCGGTGTTTCCAAATCTCGTAATCCTTCCGGTGTCTACACGATGTTCTTTCGTGCGTTTCGGGAGTCGACGGATCGTGCCAGCGCTCGTCCAGTAAGACTAGATACTCCTTACGATGCCCAAATGACCCAAATGACCGCTACTTCAACTAGTCGAAGACCTTTTGCTGATCGCGACTATTTCAAATTCGTCTTGAACGAAGATACCGACGTACATATATACAACCGTGGCAGATTTGATTCAAATCTGGAGTTGTTGAATGAGCAAGGCTCACGCATCGCGTTCAACGATGACGGACTCGCCTGCATTTCCCCGAGATGCGGTGAAACAGATTCCGAGATCGTTGCGCGTCTGTCTAAAGGAACCTACTACGCAGTGCTGACGAGCCGTCACCAAGTCTCTGGTGGGATTTACCGGTTCCGTGTCGACACAGTCGAAAATGACAACAACACGGTCGCTACCGCGTCGGTTTTGGAACGAGACAAAACTGTCACTGCGGCAGTATCTTCAACGGTGCCTGAAAATTATTTCAAGTTCGACGTAACATTTCGCTCATTCCTCCGATTGGATGTGTTGAACAACGACAAAATCAAGCCCGATCTACAGATACAGGTTTTGGATAGCAACCAAAACCTCCAAAGCTCGATCACTGAAGTGATCACCAACGAAGACTTCAAGTATCTGAATCGTCCTAACCCCGATCTTGCATTTCACTCGGACTACTCGGATCGATTATTCTCGTATCAAGGTATGCTTCCTGGTGGGCCGGCGAAGAATACATTATACGTCAAGGTGACGAGTACAGGTACGACTGGCCCGTACGCGATACGTTTGCGGGTGTACCGCGATCTTCCACGCATACACAACAGTTGTTTTGGAAAGGACCGTAGACGGGATGCCCCGGCAGACCAGTATTATGCGTGTCAATGGCATCTGTACAACGGCCATGGTCTATTTTCTGGTGCAAATCAAGACATCGATGTCGAACCGGTCTGGAGTGCTGGTGTGTCGGGGGCAGGCATCACTGTGGGAGTTGTCGATACTGGAATGAACACCAAACACGAAGACTTGAAAGATAATATCGATAACGATCGCAACATCAACCTTCGCACTGGTACCAGAAACATCTTTAATCCATTCGAGGACCACGGCACGGCGGTCGCAGGTGTCATTACCGCTACGCACAACAATATTGGCGTTCGCGGTGTCGCGCCTCAGGCCAAAGTCTTCGGCGTGAATCTTCTGGACGAAGCACCGTTTTCAGTTTCCACAGTAGTGAGCGCGTTAGTTGCTAACAGCACCAGCACTGCTGTATATAACCACAGTTGGGGGAGGTCTAACGTCAATCGCTATAAGGATGTCAACGCTGCTATCGATTTAGCTTATCAGTCAATCATAGAGAACGGCTTCTATGGTAAAGGAAGTTCGTTGATATTCGCGGCAGGCAATGGGCACAGCGGCAATAGTTCTAATACTAACGAATACATAACTCATGTGGCCACCACACCGGTGTGCGCGTTCGATTACGGGGACCGGAGAAGCTATTATTCATTAGTCGGTTCCAACCTTTGGATCTGTGCGCCATCGGGCGGGAGTAGTTTAACAGGGATCTTGACTACCCGTGCAGCGAAAGAATACAATAGGTTCAGTGGCACGTCCGCTGCAGCACCGATCGTGTCAGGGGTGACGGCGCTCATTCGGTCCGCTCACCCGCACCTGACGTGGCGCGACGTGAAATTGATCCTCGCAGGATCTGCGCGGAAACTCGACTCTGCGAACGACGCGTGCAATATCACCTTAGGCTGGCAGGAGACGGGCCTCAGATACGGTTCCACCACCGACAGATATCAGTTCAGCCATTGTTATGGTTTCGGCGCGGTGAACGCTCGAGCGGCATTGGAGTTGGCTGATTCATGGAGTCCGTTACCTCAAATGGAGACGGCGACCGCTGCAGATGACTTTCAAGATGTGCTGCTCAAAGACAATTCCTCGACCTACTCCACACACGAGTTGACGATATCGACGTCACTGAACTTTACCGAGTTCGTGCATGTCAACGTCGGCTTCGATCATCCGTCAGAGGGTGACTTGGACATTAGACTGGTGTCACCGTCTGGCGTCGAATCACAGTTGGTGCACCCGAACAGTCGAAACAACCTCTTCCGAGGGACACGCAATCCCTTCTCAGGGGTGTTTCGCTTCGGTGCTGCGACGCATCTGGGCGAAGACCCGAACGGGGTCTGGCGATTGAAGGTACGCGACGCAGTTCCAGGCATGACGGGAAGCATCAAAGAATGGAAGCTCACCGTCTACGGTCACGGTACTGCGCCCCAGATATCCGGTCCATCCGCAATCGACTATTTTGAGACACGGCCCGGCCCTGTGGCCACCTACACGGCGTCGAATCCCAACAACGCGGCCGACGTGGTGCTCGCTGTCGGGGGAGCCGACGCCGCGAAGTTCACCATTGACGAGAACGGAATCCTCGTCTTCAAAGATCAGCCCGATTACGAGAATCCGCTGGACGCGCAACAGGACAACACCTACCGAATCAAGGTCACGGCGAAAGATGGCGTGCATACGGGCGTGCGGCATGTGTTCGTGAATGTTCTCGACGCCGCTGATCCGGAGATCTACCCGGGGCACGGCGAAGTAGCTTTCAGCGAAAGCAGCACAGCGGACGTGCAGGCATTCACTGCCAACGTGCCGACGGGCAGCAATGTTGCCTGGAGTGTCACCGGCGACGACGCCGCTCACTTCGGGATCGACGCCGGCGTACTCCGATTCGTTGCACCGCCCGACTATGAAAGTCCTCAAGACGCCGACCGGGACAACGTCTACAGCCTGGCGATCAGCGCGACCCATGGCACCGACACCAGCACGACACCCTTCATGGTTTCCGTTTCTGACGCAGACGATGCGGGTTCTATCGAACTCTCGAGTGGTCAACCTGTCGTGGGAAGTCCGCTTGTCTCAACGATTTCTGATCCCGACGGCGGCGTAAGCAACGCGAACTGGATATGGGAAATTCGCAACGGCGCTGACGACTGCCCCAACGGTGCAGACGCATGGCAGAGCGTTCTCAGCGCCACCACAAACACGTACACTCCCGTGACCGAAGACGTCAACTGCCTGCTGAGGGTCACTGCGAACTACAGCGACTCGTTCGGGCCAGGCAAGACCGCCACCGCATCGTCTGCCAATCCCGTTGCCAACGCGCCTCCAAGTTTCGCGCCGACGAGCACGAACCCCAACATCTATCACCGGACCGTACCCGAAAACTCACCGGGTACCAAAGTCGGTGACCCCGTGGTCGCAGAAGATCCCGGCGACAAGATCACCTACTCACTCGGCGGCCAGGACGCGACCAGCTTCGACATTCATTCATCAAGCGCACAACTTCTGACCAAAGCTGCGCTCGACTACGAACAAAAGAATCGATACACCGTCAGCGTTGTGGCGACCGACAAGAACGGTGCGAGCGTTAGCCAAGAGGTCACGATCGATGTGGTAAACGTTGACGAACCTCCATCAGTCACTTCGGTTGACGGCTCAGATCGCATAGAACTCCCAGAACAAGGCTTGACCAAGGTGGCTGTGTTCGAGGCGTCTGACCCAGAGAACGAGAGTCTCACGTGGTCTTTGGCTGGACCTCAAAGCAATCACTTCGAGGTGAACGATCTGCACTTCGAGATGAACGATCTGCAAATACCGAATCTTGCTGAGCTGCGGTTCAAGTCGCCGCCAGATTTTGAGAACCCTGACGGCATCAACGACAGCAACGAATACCAAGTGATTGTTGTGGCCACCGAGGATGCGAGTAACGAACAGGGATTGATTGGGCGCTTGGAGTTCATCGTAGTCGTCACCGATGTGGACGAACCTCCAACGATTTCTGGCCCGGAGCGGGTCACGCGCGGGCACGGCGACAACACTGCCGAAACATACACCGCTGAAGACCCTGAAGACAGTGGCATTACTTGGAACCTCGACGGTGCGCACAGTGCGAGCTTTCAATTAACTCCGGATGAAAATACCGCTGAGATCCGCTTACGCGACAATCTCGATTTAGATCGCAATCAACGATACAGTTACAATTTGGTCGTTGAAGCTAGCGATGCAACAGGCAACAGTGCTCGTCACACCGTAACGTTCACGGTCAGGCCGCCCCCTCTACCAACTCAGACCTTCAGTGGAGCGTCACCGGGGCCGTCGCCAACGGACGCGTCCGACGGACCGGCCAACACGCCTCCAGTATTCGCCGATGGCACCGCGACCGTCCGTTCCGTCCAAGAGAACTCTCCCGCCGGAACGCCAGTGGGCACCCCAATAGCAGCTACCGATCCCGAAAGCGACGCGATCGTCTACAGCATCACGGGAGACGAACCTCGCCTTTTCGACGTCGATCCACGGACCGGACAGATCACGGTCGCAGAGGGAGCGTTGCTCGACTACGAGTCTGCAAGAAACACGTTCGTTGTGACGATCACCGCTACCGACCCCACCGGTTCAGGCGAGACGACAGAAATATCGGTCACGGTAACCATTGCCGACACCGAGGCTCCTGCGAACGTCGCCCGATACGACCACAACAACGACGAGAAGATAAACCTGCCAGAGTTGCTAGAAGCGATCACCGACTACAGCCGCTCACAACTCGATCTACGTGACCTGAGAGCAATCCTCCGCCACTACCTTGCCGGCTAGGTGCCCAGCACGGCGATCTTCAAGCCACTTCCTCGTTGGCTGATAGCCGCCAACCGTTGATCTCCACGTCTCAGTCGACACGCCCTCAAAGTGAGCAAAACTTGAGGTAGTCGGTGAGAAGGAGATTGGGAAGTGTTTCGCGGTAGCGGACGAACTGCTTGCTGTCTTCAATATTATCGAGGCTCCTGCCCACGCCCTTGCACTCGATGTGGCCGAGAGGAACCCCCCGCCGCAGGAGAATGAAGTCGAGCGCACCGTAGTCGGCGTGTGTCGGTTCGTTGACCGCATCGATCTCAGCCCCGCCAACGCGGGCGAGAAGGCCAGCGAGTGCTGGACGATAGCTGTGTTCGGTGGCTCGGCCACTGCTGTGCGCTGCTTCAATAGCTTGACAGTACTCACTGAACGACATTCAAAGCCTCTCCATGACGCAAGAATATACTAAGGCTGTGACATCGCCCGTTAGTGGTCCTTGGCAACGGCGATCAACTCCCCGAGCACCATCGGCGAGTCAGAACTTTACTCGCACGAAGGTCCGATCGTCGAAGCTGACGTTTGATGGATGCACACCCTTGGTCCCCGGCGGTTCATTGATCCGCAGCGGATCCGCCTCGATCGTGACTGCGAGCAACTCCTCGCTTCTGCGTAGCGTGGGACGCGGGTCGATGTATCCGTCGGTTGCCATCACCACTTCAGCACCCACCGGTATCTCAAACACATCAATCATCTCCAGCGGGGTTGCGGCACCGTCCAACGACGCGAATCCGAACGCGGAGCCTGGTTGGTTTCGCCACAACTTCGCAGCCCTCAGAAGCGGAATGATCATCTCGCGACCGGGATCCTCGGCGCGAAGAGCCTCTACCGTCGATCCTGCCAATAGGTACGCGTGCAGCAACGCCGCACGAGACGCGGCTGCGATGTCGTCCAAGCGTTTGCGCCGAAAGTCAAACTGCCCGTTGATGCCAACAGCAATGTCACCGACACGAGTCAGACGCCGATGGCGGATATCAAGAACCGCGCCTACCGCCGCCGTCGAGCACCCATGTTCGGGCAGTGCCGCCACGCTTTCCTGCAGAAACTTGACTGTGGTCTCGGGGTCGCAGCCGGTCGGAAGGTTCTTGACGGCATCAGCCAACGCCAACGCCGTCGACCGGCCGGGTGCGGGTTCTGTAGGCTGCTCCTTGTTCGTCTCGCCATCAAACACGGCCACCACGTCATCGCAGATGACGAACACGTCCTCGTTGAACATCTCGTTACCCGTCTTCGAGCAAGTTGAGGCTTCTACGACATCATGCACGGTCATTACTCCAGACAACCGTCCCCTCGAGGGCGTGGCCCCTCTCCACTGGTGCTTCGACGACCACGACCAGATCACCCGAGTGGTTGGCAGGAAGCGGAGCTGACACGAGGAATCGTGCGGCCGCGACCGTGCCGAAGGTATGAGACCCAGAAAGGACGATCAACCGATGCATGGGTGAGAAGGGGTTCGCGATCCTCATCACCAAACCGTAGTCGATTCCAGTTGCATCGTCATCAACCTCGCCCTCAAGATGCCTGTCACCAACGATTATCGTTGAGCCTTCCTGGGTGCAGCCCGTCTGATTTGCCACCCTGTCTAGCACACGTCTTGTTAGAGCGTTGGTTTTGGGTCCACCGATCAGTATCAGATCCGCCTCAAGATCGGAACCTGCGACCTCCTCACTGAAGTAGACATTCTGGACATCAACATCCCGCCAAGCTTTAGTCAAAGAGGGTGATATCTGTGCTAGAGCTTTCGCTTGCCCGATGCCGGTAGTCGGACGTCGGTAATCGCCCGTCGCAATCCCAGGAGAAGATGAAACACACACTCTAACGCTCGTAGGGTCACGCAGCATCCATCTGCGCCGAATCAGCCTTCGGTCGTGCAGTCGCTTGGCGATCCATAGCAAAAAGCTGCACACGAGTCCTGGCAGGGGCCCGAACACAAACCAACTAAAAAATGATGACACACAAGTAAGGTACCAAAGTTTGTTTGTCTTTTCAATGAGGATGTAATGAGGTCGGTGGGTTCACACGGCTCAACGCGAGGGTTGTTCCAGAAGACGTGTGAGTAGAGGGAGGCGAGTGGTAATCGGGTTCTTCGTGAATGAGGGTGGAGTGAGTTTGGTGAGCATCCGCGTCTGAGTGCGAGGGATCCCCCAGAATCGGTTGGCACAGCATTTTCTGAGTTTTCCTTGACTCGGTTTTCGGTTGTGGGTGGCATCGTCCGCGGTGCTGGGAATCGCCACGTCGAGTTCTCGCGACGACACGAACAGCACTGGTACGAGCGTGTCTGACAGTGCGGGGGGTGAGCGTGCGAGCGGGGAGGTTGCCGTCGCTGCGGTCACCGCCGGCAGCAGCCATATACGCCGACCGGTCGTTACAAAATTCGTGTCGACGTGATAGAACCGAAGGCAACCGACCCCGACGGCTCGGCGGAGAGTGTGCGTGCGACGTTAGACCTCTGGTTCGCGGATTGCGAGTATTCCGAACAGCTTCACCGGCGCGGCGAGCCGCTCAGCCATCGATGCCAGGCGACTAGCCGATCGACCCGCCGGGCCAGCAGCCACGCTACTTTGCTGCGAATCACCTTGAAAGGCTGCGTCTTCAATGTCGATCCACTTAGCAGACAAATCACGGTCGCGCAGGGCGCACTGCTCGACTAAGAATCCGCAGCCAACACGTTCTGTACTACTACCTCGCCAGCTAACCGCCCAGCACGGCGATCAACTTCGTCGTCGGGCTGGAATAGTGGCGTAGGTTAGATTTGTATGAGCTTGTCGATCTGCCCACTTATGGTTAGTGTCTCCGCTAGTGCTGCACAGATTTTCCGATAGGTCTCGATGGCACCGAAGTCGAGCACGCGCCCTCTGCGATCTTCAAGCCACTTCCTCGCCGGCTGATAGCCACCAACGGTCAACCTCCACGTCTCAGTCGACACGCCCTCGAAGTGTTGGCGATCATTGATCCACACCCGACCGGGCGTGTTGCCGGTAGGCTCTGCATAGCGGACCTCAGAGACCGAACCAGTGCCACCCACAGCGAACACGGGCAGTTCTTCGCCGCTCTCGTAGAGCAGATGCACCGATGTCAACCTCGCACCAAGTGCCGCGAGTCGCACGAACGTGCTCCCATCGACCGGGGCTGGAACCCGAGGAAAGTCC
This sequence comes from Candidatus Aldehydirespiratoraceae bacterium, assembly GCA_965204595.1. Taxonomy (GTDB): domain Bacteria; phylum Actinomycetota; class Acidimicrobiia; order Acidimicrobiales; family Aldehydirespiratoraceae; genus VXYK01. The sequence goes on from CBDBEW010000005.1 coordinate 104,839, forward strand.
GACCGCAGGAAATCGGCGTACTTGCTGCGGTATCGCGGACTGTGGAGCACCGCATAGATGTAATGAAAAACGTCTTCTGGTCCGAATTCGGTCTCGGGGTCTCCCGATCCTTCCGAGATGAAGCGCATCTGTGTTCTTTCGGCTAAGGAAACAACGAACCCAGGTGCCAGATTCGGAGAGCGGACAGACAGGTCGAGACCCAAAAGGCCGCCGTCTGGCGCGTAGAGGTATAGCGGGAAGAGGCAGTTTCCACCGCGCCTGAACAGGTTCAAATCCGTTGGGGAATCTGTCACCGTCGCAATGTCCCAAACTTGGGATCCGGTTACATTGCCTGCGCGTCCCACACACAAGCCCAGATTGTTCCCCGTGAGCATATGGCGCATGACAGTGGTTCGGGGTCTGCAAATGAACCCGCTCGTCTTGCCGGTGAAATAGGTTGACCTCGTGTCGAAAGGTCGATAGAGGATGGGCCCGATGTGCTCGCTGGGGTCGCTGTGAGAACGGAGGTCTTGCTGAGCGACCGCGACCTTCCAATCCTGCGAGTCATCTCCGAGTTCGTATTTCTCGCGGGCATCGGCTTCGGACAGTCCTGCGAAATCGGCGGCCACCTTTCGCATGTCCGCATCCGACCACTGAATCGCAACCTTGTCACGCGCCGTGACGATCCCCACCGAATGCTCCGGCAACACGTCGGTCAGCTTCCAGCCCCGCTTGTACTCGGAGAACAGACTGTGGTCGCGCGGCACAAAGAAGTAATCCGGTGCTCGGGGTGCCAACTCCTGCCACGGCGTGCTCTCGACATCGTTCTCGGCGAGCCAGGCGTATTTTCCTGTCTTAGCATCACCCCGCAGGCCCCAGAGGTCTGCGTGCCGGACCGTCGCAAAGCCGTCGCTTGAGCCGTCGCTTGCGGAGCCGGTCTTGACGAAGATGCCGATCGCCACACCCTGCGCGATATCGAAAACATTTTGATCTGGCTCGCCTTCGGGTGAGCGTTCTCTCCGCCTAGAGTTGCCATGGAGGTCAAGCAGCCAGATCTCGTCGAACGTCTTGAGCAACGACTCCCGCATCCCGCTAAATGTCGGGTTGTCGAGATAGCTGTGGTTGGTCACGAAAGCCAACACTCCCTCACCGGTGCGGTTGATGCGCCATTGTGCGAAGCGAATGAACTTCACATAATCGTCGTTGAGCCACTTCAGGTTGCGCTCGTCGAGGGGTTGGCCGTTCGCGTGGAAGTAACTCTGCGGGTCGCCCGCTACTCGTCCACGCAGAAGATCACTTATCCACTTGCTCTTGTTGGCCGAATGCCCCGAGTAGGGGGGATTGCCAAGCACCACCATTACAGGGTGATCGCGTTTGACCGCGTCCGCCTCCCGTGCCTCCCGCACGATCTCTCCGGCAAATATCGGCCCACCGGCCTCCTCGTGGGCCTCTGTTAGCGTGTTGGTCAAAAAGACACCGAGGCGTTGGATTCCTGGAAGTGTGAACTGCTCGGGGTCGGCACTTATCTCCAAAGCGAGCTTGAGGTGACAAATCGTGTAGGCGGCCATCAACAACTCGAAGCCGAACAAGCGGGGCAGCAAGTGCTCGTTGACATAGGAACCCCAAGCACCGCCGAGTCCTCGTCTCGACAGGTCGTCTCTTATGTGTGCAACGACTTCGCGTAGGAACGTCCCGGTACCGGCGGCGGGGTCGAGCAGAAGAACCCGCGGCAGCGTCCTAGTGGCCTCATCTTTCGAGCTGGCCCCATCTTGCGAAGTAACCTCGACAGTGGCAGTGTCTGCGAGGCCGTCGGGGAGAGCAAAACGGTCACGCAGCAGCTTATCTACGCTGCGAACAATGTAGGAGACGACTGGTTCGGGCGTGTAGTAGACACCACGCAGTTCGCGGAGTTCGGGGTCATAGGCGGCTAGAAAGTCCTCGTAGAAGTGAACAATCGGATCTTCTTGTCGTGTGGCGGTACCGAATCCTTCTAATACGGCCGCCATGTCGGCGCGGGCGAGCAGGTACGCCAAGTCGTCGATGATCCAAGCGATGCGACTGTCCGCGCTCGGCCCAGCGATATACCCGAACACGTCCCGCAGAAAGGGGGTGGTATCGGCGAAAACGGCTGACTGGCGGTTGAACTTATTTGCCGACCCAGAATGCAGGCACCTTGCTGCGAAGAGGCCATACGCGGCGGACTGCGCTTGCAGGTCAGCGAATTCAGCGACCGTGAGACAGTTGATGAGCACTTCACGGTAACTAGCGAACAACGCCTGCAAGGTCACCGCGTTGTTGGCATCGGTTGTCAGTATCTCCTCGATGGTGTCGCGCAGCAGTCTCGTTTTGGAAGCCATCATTCGTGCAAGGTCAGCGGAATCCCCGACCACCGGGTAGTCGGCATTGAAGAAAGCTGCTAAAAGTTGGCCCACCGCTTCGTCGGCAGCGGCATCTCGTGCTAGCGCGCCACTGTGGTCGAACCGCCCTAGGCTCGCTGCACCACGGCACTCACCGGCGACGAACCAACGAAACTCGAGGTAGTCGGTGAGAAGGAGATTGGGAAGTGCGTCGCGGTAGCGGACGAACTGCTTGCTGTCTTCAATATTGTCGAGGCTCCTGCCCACACCCTTGCACTCGATGTGGCCGAGAGGAACCCCCCGCCTCAGGAGAATAAAGTCGGGCGCACCATAGTCGGCGTGTGTCGGTTCGTTGACCGCATCGATCTCAGCCCCGCCAACGCGAGCGAGAAGGCCAGCGAGTGCTGGACGATAGCTGTGTTCGGTGGCTCGGCCACTACTGTGCGCTGCTTCAATAGCTTGACAGTACTCACTGAACGACATTTAAAGCCTCTCCATGACGCAAGAGTATACTCAGGCTGTGACATCGCCCATGCCAGTCCTCTTCGATTACGGCGGTGCCACCTGACACTCGTTTGCGCCGAACGCAGATGAGTCTTGACGAGCCACATTGTGAAATCGGTTCCATCGGCACCGGTGCCGAGGCCGCATAGTCGCAGTCGCCACGGTGTAGCGTCCACTATTTCGCGTGAACGTTACTGCGGCGGCGCGGCTAGCGCGGCTTGCGCGACGATGTCATCAAGCACTTCCACCACCTCTGGGTCGACCTCTGCTGGTTCGAGGAACGCCGCGAGCTGATGGTATTCCCCCTTTCGTAACGGCAACGGTACCCGCAACTCCGCAGAGAACGCTTCGAACACCGGCTTCAGCAGCGAGTCGCTAACCTTGGTGTCCTTCCAGTAGTCCGCCTCCAGATCGCGAAGAGCCACCGGAGGAACAAGATCGGTCAAAGTGCTGTTTATTGCAGCCACCCAGTGATCTCCCTCGGCTTGGGTAAACAATGGACCTGGGCCGAGACGGTTTCCACCTCTGTGGCGCGCCCAGCGCGGTAGCGAGTTCGCAGGAACTAGGTAGTTCTCGATCTCGCGGCGACTCCATTGCCGTTCGAGCAACCCGTCGGGGGGTTGCGACATCCCACGGGCTAGTCGGTCGAATAGTGCGAACCCGACCAAGTCGGGCTTCGCCTCTCGCAACCCGCTGAAGTGTCGCCGTGCCGCCAACGGGTCATTTCCCACGTAACGTACGAACGGTCGCTCGAGAACCACTGCTGCCGGATGCTCCAGCAGCTCGGCAAAGGCACGCAGAATCGCCAAGTCCGTGGAACCTTCCAGATACAACACCAACCCGGTGCTCTCGGCTTGGTAATACTGGTCGAAGCCGATCTCAGCTAGTGCCTTCACAACTTGTTCAGACTTGTTCAGCCGGTGAGGGGCACCCACGAACGCCACAACAGTTCCTCGGGCGGCGGCTTCGTTCAAGATCACCTCGGAGTGTGATGCCACTATGACCTGAGTTCCCCGCTTCGCAGCGGCCTCGCTCAAAAGTTCGTAAGCCTGTCCCTGACGCAGGATCTCCATGTGGGCATCTGGTTCGTCTAGCAGCACTACGCTGCCCGGATTGAGTTCGAGGAAAGCCAGCAGCAGCAAGGTCTGCTGCATGCCTCGACCCGAAGCAGTCAGGTCCAACCGCGATTTCTGGGAAGTGGTGTAGGTGAGTTCAATCTCGCCCCGTTCTGGGATGTGACGAGGGTCATCCAGCCTCACTCCGAACAGCCGGTCGATCTGTTGCGCCAACGCTCCCCAACGCTCGGGTCCGTCAGAGCGTTCGAACACCTCTAAGCAAATGTTTCGCAGCACTTCAGCCGTCCGTCCTTCACCGAGAAGCACGTCGACGGCTCCTTTCTCGAGCCGGCGTTCGTTCGCGGCCAATCCCGACATCGGACCAAGCATGGCGATCTTGTAGTTCAGTGCCGCAGTCGGTATCGGCATCCGCGCCGAGCCATCTGTGGCGGTGCGGAGCGGACGACAGTAGAAGCTCTCGGTGTTAGCGAAGTCAAACTCGAGTCCGCACTCCCAGTGCGCGCCGTCACCCCAGCCACCCCCGCTGCCCTCGCAGTCTACAGCGTAGATCAATGGGGGCGTTGTGTCTGTGGGCAGACTGACCCCGCCGAGGCCTCGGTCGTGTCCCTCAACTACAACATCGATACAGATGTTGTCAGTACGCCGTGTTTCCGTCGCCAAGCGACTCATTTGGCGCACGGCCAGGTCTCGCCAGAGTTGCCGAGCCGATGGCACCGGCAAGGCGAACAAGTCTCGCCGTCCCACGGTAACCCCCGACCGCTTCTCAGGAGTTGCCCGACCCCTGCGTTCCACCCAGCGACGCAAACCCAGGTCCCACAGCGTGAGTGCTTGCAATGCAGAGGTTTTACCCGAGTCGTTGGGACCCACGAACACAACCGGATTGCCGAGTTCTATCTCAGCTTCGTCCCACTGTTTGAAATTCCGAACGGTCAATTTTGTCAACACCAATCGCTACATTACCAGCCCCTTCGCGCAAACGGTTGCCATCGCCACCCCCAGGCTGCTCGACGAATGGCACCTCGCAGACAGACTGTGGAACGTGATGCGTCACGCTTGCGACTCGCGCACGTCGTGCAACCGGTGGCACTTGAACCCGCAATCCCCGCACCGCGGGCGCGTCTGCGTCGACTCGACCCGCACACTCAACACAGCGGGCGTGTCAGTCAACACCTCCAACACATGAATCCGGCGCAAATGCAACCGCACTCCTATAACATCGGTAGCCATCGGGGTCCTCCTGAATCTCGGGTACTAACGACATCGATTCTGGCAGGACCCCGAACACAAGTCACAAACCCCCACCCAACCCAAATCCCACGTTTACGCGCAGGCTCGACTCTTTTCGGTGAGGGGAGGGGGTTATGACAAACAACAGAAAATATCCGGCTGAGCTGCGTGAGCGGGCGGTGAGGATGGTGCTCGATAATGAACGGCTTTACGGGTCTCGCCGAGGTGATCTGCTCGGTTGCTTTATTGCACTGTTGAACCTTTGATGTCTAAGATGGGGCTAGTCGCTGCCCGCGGGGGCAAAGAACCGGTCACCACCACACCGTTGAGCGACAGCTACGACAACGCCATGACCTGAAGCTTCAACGGCCTACACAAATCAGAACTCATCTACCCCCACGGACCCTCACAAGACCTACGCTACATCGAGTTCGCCACCCTCGAATACGTAGACTGGTACAACCACCGACGCAGCCACAGCCAGTTCCTAGTTGGCAGATACAACTGCCCGCCGAACACGAAAACACCTCCCACAATCAAAACCCAACCACCAAACCGACAAACACACACAAAAGCAAGTCTTTACCAAACCCGGGGTGATTCAGTCCTCTATACCCGAAGCGTTGAGCGGCGGTTCAATGCGGTGCTCCAGCGGGGGGCGGGTCGGGTAACGATCCTTGAGTTGGGGTTAGGGAACTGGTACCGAAGTCGATTAGCTAGCAGCTAACCCTCGGTTACAATGACCCAATGGAGCACGAAACTCAGGAAGCTAACCGCAATGTCCGTTACGAGGCCAACGACAGGCCGCCGCTGGCGCTGACGGTCGGGCTAGGTCTGCAGTTCGCAGTGTTGGCGATCGCCGGGATCGTGCTCACCCCCGCGATCGTGATCCGCGCGGCCGGGGGCACCGAGGAATACCTAGCTTGGGCTGTGTTCGCGGCGGCGATGGTCAGTGGTGTCAGCACCGTCTTGCAGGCGGTGCGGGTTGGTCGTGTCGGTGCCGGTTACGTGCTGTTGATGGGCACGTCTGGGGCGTTCATCGCAGTTTGTGTGACCGCGCTGGAAAAAGGCGGGCCGGGTCTGCTCGCAACGCTGGTGGTCACCTCGTCGCTGGTCCAGTTCCTGTTGGCGGCGCGACTGTCGCTGTTCCGGCGTCTGCTGACTCCGACAGTGGCGGGCACTGTGGTGATGCTGATCGCGGTGACGGTGCTGCCGTTGGTCTTCGACATGGTGCAGGTCTCACCGGAGGGCAGTTCGTCGTGGAGCGCGCCCGCGAGCGCGGCAGCCGCGATGGGGGTGATCGTGGTCATCGCCTTGGCCGCCACTGGCAGCCTGCGGCTCTGGGCACCGGTCATCGGGATCGCCGCGGGGTCGGTCGTGGCGGGATTGTTCGGGATCTACGACACCGAGCAGGTAGCCGATGCGGCCTGGGTCGGCCTACCCGAAAGCGGATGGCCGGGATACGACCTGGAGTTCGCCGGCGACTTCTGGGCGTTGCTTCCCGCGTTCGTCTTCGTAACGTTGATCGGCGCGGTGGAGACCATCGGAGACTCAGTGGCGATACAGCGGGTGTCCTGGCATCGGCCTCGGGCTGTCGATTTTCGAGCCGTGCAAGGTGCCGTGGCCGCCGACGGTGCCGGCAATCTGTTGTCGGGACTCGCCGGCACGATGCCCAACACGACGTATTCGACGAGCATCTCCATCACCGAACTAACCGGAGTCGCGGCACGGCGTGTCGGTGTGGCAATCGGCATATCCTTCGTGGCGATGGCCTTCCTCCCTAAGGTGCTGGCACTGGTGCTCGCCATCCCCGAAGCGGTGGTGGCCGCGTACCTGCTGGTGCTGCTGGCTCTGTTGTTCGTGGTCGGCATGAGGATGGTGATCGACGATGCCAACGACCACCGTCGCAGCCTGATCGCCGGGGTCTCGTTCTGGATCGGTGTCGGTTTTCAGAACGGGCAGATTTTCGGTGAGTACCTCCAAGGGTTCGCCGGCGGTTTCTTGGAGAACGGCATGACCACCGGGGGTCTCACCGCGATAGTCTTGACTCTGTTCACCGAATTCACCGGCCCGCGCAGCCGACATCTCCATTCGACGCTGTCGGTGTCGGAATTGCCGCGGGTTCGCGAATTCCTAGCGGACTTCGCCGACCGCAACAACTGGGGTGTACCTATGAGACAGCGACTCGACGTGGTCACCGAAGAGACGCTCCTCACGCTACTCGACAGTGACAAGGGCGGCGCGCCGGAGTCCGACCGGCCCGCCGAGCGCAAGCTGCGTCTCACCGCGAGCCGCCAAGACGGGCGGCCGGTGCTCGAGTTCGTGGCGACGGGCAGCGACGAGAACCTCGAGGACCGTCTGTCGGTCCTCGCCTCCCAGAGTAGCGAACTGCCGCTCGAGCGCGACATCTCACTGCGGATGCTGCAACATCACGTCTCCAGCGTCGTGCATCAGCAATACCACGACCTAGACATCGTCACCGTTCACGTCAAACCCCCCAACCCCACTGACTGACGATCAACCCGCAGAGTCAAACAAGTCATCCTCTCTACACACCACGCATCCAATGGCTACCGCGACACGCCATAAACCATCATCCGCCGTTAGTTCTCAGAGACTTGGGCATTGGCCGACTCAGCGACAATGATACGGCGATGGCATTCATTAAGTAGCAGCAAAATGCATCCACAAACCACCAACATGTCTGCCACATTAAATACTGCATACCAAGTAATGTCAATAAAGTCCACAACATTACCCGACAAGAATCCATCCCTAGCACGCAGCAAGCGGTCGCTGAGATTACCCAACGCTCCAGCCAAAATAGCAGCGAAAATCGCCGACCTCACCAGACTAGTTTCTTGGCACAAAAGCCAAAAAATGTAGCCGCTCACCAAAATCACCACCACACCCACCAACGAACCATAACCAGCCCCGATACCAAAAGAGAAGCCGCTGTTATAAGTAAGGTCAAGTTCCAATGTAGGCAAAATTTCAATCTTGCGGCCACGGCCAAGGCGGTTGATAGCCCAAAACTTGGTGAGTTGATCAATCCCCCAACCCAGAGTTACAACCACAACGACTAATCGCCATTTACTCAAATGCACCCAATCACGCTAACGCCAACTGACCGGCAAACCGTTAGCCGACGTTTTTGTTATTCAAGTGTTTGTATTGGTTTAAGCAAATAAAGGCTACTGATGCGCGCTACTGCACAACTTGGCGGAGGGTGTGGGATTTGAACCCACGGAGGCTCGCACCTCACACGCTTTCCAAGCGTGCCCATTCGGCCGCTCTGGCAACCCTCCTAAAACGCTTGATTGCAAGCACCGAGTTCTTAGGATAGCGTAATGTTTGTGCTCTCGTTTCGGGGGGTGACGGTCGGGTCCTGTGCAACATTTGCCCGTGAACCGAGTCAGGGCCGGAAGGCAGCAGCTCTCAGCGGTAACATCTGTGTGCCGCAGACAACCTGTCCGTCACCCTACGAAACAAGAGCACCGAGCGGCTACGATGACAAACATATGGCATATCAATCCCTTTATCGACGCTATCGTCCACAAAAATTCTCTGAAATCCGTGGGCAAGCCCACGTTGTGCGGGCATTGCGTAATGCTGTAAGCAACGACCAAGTCGGACACGCCTACCTGTTTCACGGACCCAGAGGCACCGGTAAAACCACCTCCGCACGGGTGCTAGCAAAAGCACTAAACTGCACCCAACTCGGCGAAGATAGCGAACCCTGCGGCACTTGCGAAAGCTGCAAAGCAATAGAACAAGGACGCTCCTTTGATCTGCACGAACTAGATGCAGCTAGCAACAACGGCGTGGAAGATATGCGTGACCTGCTCGGCAAAGTCAACCTCGGCACCCCCGGCAAGATGAAAGTGTACATCCTCGACGAAGTCCACATGCTCACCCGAGGAGCCGAAAACTCCCTCCTGAAAACCCTAGAAGAACCACCCTCACATGTGGTTTGGGTGCTGGCCACAACCGAACCCCACAAAGTAGTGGAAACCATCCGCAGTCGCTGCCAAGTATTTGAGTTGCGTCTGCTAGGGGCAGAGGAGATGACAAGCCACGTGCAATGGGTGGTAGAAGATGCGAGTTTGGCGGTGGACGAAAAAGCGGTGGACTACGCAGTGTCAGTTGGTGCAGGTTCAGTACGAGACACCCTCAGTGCCCTAGATCGAGTGGTGGCGGCAGGTGGTGTGATCGACCTAGACACTTCCACCGACCAACTCTTGCATGCACTAGCCGAGAAAAACCCCGCAAATGCATTGCAAGCCGTGAGCGATGCGCTAAGTCGGGGGCGTGACCCAAGAACCATCGGCGAAATGCTGCTTGCAGGTCTGCGTGATGCCTTTCTCACGGCGATGGGTTCCCCACCACCACGAATCACCGTCCCCGACCAAGAACGCGCCACAACAATCGCTCAAGCAATGAGCCCCGCACAACTAACAAGAGCACTAGAAAATATAGGTGAAGCACTTGTAGATATGCGCCAAGCCCCAGACCCACGGGTTCAACTTGAAGTGGCACTTGTGCGTCTTAGTCGCTCAACAGATGAAACTAGTGTCGCCGCATTGCTTAAGCGTATTGAACGTTTGGAAGCCCGCCTGAGCACGAACACCGTGCCGACAGCTTCGAATGCTGCTAGCGCACAGTCTTTTCGGCCGGGTGCTGCGCGAACTCCTGTGCCGACTACTCCAGCGACTGCTGCGCCGACTCCTCCACCCCCAGCCACAGTTAATCCTGTAACTCAAAGTGACCTAGTTGCCATGCAACCAAACTCACCAACCCATGTGGTCGCTCTTGCGGGCATCCATCTGTCTATCGGGCGAGATTTGGTGACATCAGAGGCGAGAAAAATGTTTGGCGAGAACAAGGCAAAACGCTCCCCCGAAGAGCTAAAGACCCTTTGGAAAATGCTTGTCGCCAAATACGGTACCGAATCAGTTGTTGATCAGCCCAACCCAGTTACCAGCACCCCTGATGAACTTGCCGAAGTACCCAACCCAATCTCCGCACAACCAAACCCTCAGCCCACCCAAACCGACCCTAAGACCGACCCACCTGTTAACAATACCAATCCCCAAGACGAACAGCTAAACCCCGACCAACTAGACGAACATCTCATGGAAACATTTCCTGGTGCTCAAAATGTGACTGTAGATCAAAGCGATCAATGAGTTACTCCAACGCCGTACAACAACTCATTGACGAGTTAGGCAAGCTCCCGGGAGTCGGCCCTAAATCGGCACAAAGGATAGCGTTTTACCTACTGAAAGTGCCCACCGAAGAAGCCCAAGCACTTGCAAGTGCTATCAAGGTAGCCAAACAACGGGTCTCGTTTTGCCAACGCTGCTTTAACCTCTCAGAAGCCAGTGAAGAATGCACGATATGTCGCAACCCACGCCGTCACGACCAATTAGTTTGTGTCGTTGAAGACAGCCAAGACATCGTGGCAATTGAACGAACCCAAGAGTTTAGGGGCAGATACCACGTTTTAGGTGGTGCCTTTAGCCCGATTGATGGGGTAGGGGTCGACCAACTGCGGATTAAAGAACTAATGAGCCGTGTGGCGCAAGAAGACATAACCGAAATCATAGTCGCCACCAACCCCAACCTAGAAGGCGAAGCAACAGCGGCGCTACTAGTGAAATTTCTGAAACCAATGGGGGTGCGAGTAACCCGCCTCGCAATGGGCTTGCCCATGGGTGGCGACCTAGAATATGCAGACGAACTCACACTAGGACGAGCCTTGCAAGGTCGCAAAGTAATCGACGACCACGAAAGCAATCAATGCAACTCACAGAAATAGACCACATCGCCATCGCCGTTAAAGACCTTGAAGCGGCCATCAAATATTACCAGCAGGCCTTTGGAGCCGAAGTTCATCACCGCGAGGTTGTTGAGTCAGACGCAGTCGAAGAAGCCCTCATCAAAGTAGCCGACAGTTACATTCAACTCACCGCAGCCACATCGGCTGACTCACCCATCGCTAAGTTCATTGCCAAACGAGGCGAGGGTCTACATCACGTGGGCTATCGGGTCAACAACTGCGCTCAAGCACTCGCCCAAATGGTGGCAGCAGGTGCCACACCGATAGATGCCACCCCCAGACCAGGCTCACGGGGCACAACCGTTGCCTTCATCCACCCCAAAGGTTCGCTCGGCACACTAATCGAACTGGTGCAGGAATAGTCAAGAATAGTGTGGCAAACTTGAACCATGTTTGTGCATCTAGTGGACGGCACCTATGAGCTTTTTCGCTACCATTACGCGCCAGCAAATCGTGACCCTCGTTTCGCTGCCCAACGCGGTGTGCTTGGCACCCTACTAAGTCTCGTCGCTGAAGGAGCCAGCCACATCGGCATCGCCACCGACCACGTCATCGAATCGTTTCGCAACAATCTGTTCCCCGGCTACAAAGACGGCAGTGACATCGACCCCAATCTGTTGGCACAATTCCCTGAGATGGAGACACTGCTTGAGTTGGCAGGGTTCACGGTCTGGCCTCAAGTCACCTACGAAGCAGACGATGGTTTAGCCGCAGGCGCAGCAATGGCCGCAGCAGACCCCAGAGTTCAACAAGTTATCATCTGCACACCCGACAAAGACCTAGCTCAATGCGTAAGCGCGGATGGTCGAATAGTGCAGCACGACCGTCGCCGTAACATCACCTACGATTGGCACGGTGTGGTCAACAAGTTTGGGGTGCCACCCGAACTGATAGCAGATTATCTAGCTATGGTGGGTGATTCAGCGGACGGGTTCGCTGGCTTACCCGGCTGGGGAGCTAAATCGGCAGCCAAAATCCTTTACCATTTCGGGCCAATTGAACAAGTCCCCCTAGATGAAGCTAAATGGGATGTGAATGTGCGCGGTGCCGCCAAATTAGCGGCCTCCCTGCGCCAAAACATAGACGCAGCAAAGCTCTACAAACAATTGGCAACGGTCAACCTCAACGCTCCAGTCACCGAAACCGTTGACGAACTTCTTTGGAAGGGACCACAGGCAGGCTTCGACCAACACTGCTACACAATCGGTGCTCAACCAATCGCCGAACGTGCCCACCAACTATTCGCACAGTTCTAGCCAAGGGCTAGCACTTCCTGCACGGTGAGTCTGTCGGTGAGAAGGAACGGGTTGGCACTTCTATACTGAAGCTGCATGTGTGTTCTAGTTATTTGGCAGGGTTGCTGATGCGGTTGACCGGCTGGTGCGGGGTGATGCTGTGTTTGGTGGCATCATTGGTGGGCAATGCGCCGCCCGCGGGCGCGGTTGCGGGGTACGGAGACGTCGCCGAGGGCGTGTATTTCACCGAGTCCGTGCAGTGGTCCGTCGAGAACGCCATCACCGGCATCGACGGCAGTTGCTTCTTTCCCGATACGCCGGCGTCTCGCGGTGAGACTGCGATGTATCTTTGGAACGCTCAGGGCCGCCCCGAACCGGACGCCGAGCACTCGTTCGTCGATGTGACCGTCGAATCGCAGAACGAGGCGATTGCGTGGATGCTCGAGACTGGAATCACCAAGGGGACGACGCGCACGACCTTCTCGCCCGACGACACTGTGACGAGGGCCGAGTTGGCGGCGTTTTTGTGGCGGCTCGACGGCAGACCTGCTGCGGAGGGTCACTCCTTCACAGACGTCGAAAGGGACTGGCAGCAAGGCCCCGTGTCGTGGCTGAGCGAGACCGGCATCACCACCGGAACCTCGCCCACGACGTTCTCTCCCGACAAGACGCTTGCCCGCAAGGAACTGATCACCTTCCTGTGGCGCTACGAGGGCGAGCCCGAGGTGACCGTCGACCCGGCCACGCCGGGATGCGAACCTGGAGTCTTCATCGCCGTGGCTGCAGGAGGGACCCATGCTTGCGGGCTGCGCGGCGACCGCACCGTCGCCTGCTGGGGCAACAGCACCTGGGGGCAGACCGAGTCTCCGGCAGGCAGCTTCAGCGCGGTCACCGCGAGTTCGGGGCATAGCTGCGGGCTGCGCATCGAGGGGACCGTCGCCTGCTGGGGCGACAGCACCTGGGGGCAGTCCGACGCGCCGGCCGGCAGGTTCAGCGCGGTCAGCGCCGGCTCCCTGCACAGTTGCGGCCTGCGCATCGACGGGACCGTCGCCTGCTGGGGCAACAACGGTTCGGGCGAGAGCGACGCGCCGACGGGCAGCTTCACCGCCGTCACCACCGGTTGGGGCTTCAGTTGCGGGCTGCGCCACGACCGCACCCTCGCCTGCTGGGGAGACGACGAGAACGGTAGGTCCGACGCGCCGGCGGGCAGGTTCAGCGCGGTCAGCGCGGGTTCGGGCCACAGCTGCGCGCTGCGCATCGACCGCACCCTCGCCTGCTGGGGAGACGACAGTTGGGGGCAGTCCGACGCGCCGGCGGGCAGGTTCAGCGCGGTCAGCGCCGGCTCGGGCCACAGCTGCGCGCTGCGCATCGACCGCACCGTCGCCTGCTGGGGCAACGACAGTTGGGGGCAGTCGGACCCGCCCTCGCCGACGTTCAGCGCGGTCAGCGCCGGCTCGGTCCACAGCTGCGCGCTGCGAACCACCGGCGAGATCGCCTGCTGGGGCAGCATCGAGACGCGCGACATCGAACCCGACGACACTGGACCGGTGACCGCATCTGCTGACTTCGCGGTGCCCGCCACGGCCGCCGCCTAGAAGCGGTTCCAGCGGCCTGGAAGCGGTTCCGCATGCAACGCTGCGACGCAACGACTACGAGTCCGGCATCACCGCAACCTCGAACGAGTCGGTCGCTTCATCGCGCTCGGAGTCCTGCGCGGTCACCGTTATCGTGGCCGTGTCGGTGAAGACGCCGACCACAGTCAAGGTCGCACCCTCCACCCACACCGACGCCACTCCGCCGTTCGACGACGCCGCGCTGAAGGTCAGGTCGTCGCCGTCGGGGTCGTGAAACACTCCCGCCAAAGAGATCTCCCGCCACTCCGGCCCCTCGAGGACTAGGTCGGCGAGCGGCTCAGCCACCGTCGGCGGCCCCGTCGGCGGCGGCGTAGGCGCAGCGGCTGCAGCGTCCGCAGAGTCCGCGGGCGGCGGGCCGGGCGCGGCGGGGTTCGGCGACGGTCCGGCACGGCGCAGCGTCACAGGTTGGGGAGGGCGCACGGCGCGGGTCTGCTGCGCTCTGCCGTGATAGCGCGTCACCACCAAGTCGTAGTCGCCGTCGATTGAGCTGTTGCCGGCGGCGATTATCCCCCCGTCGGGCTGCAGCGCCACGGCGTACACCTGGTCTTCGTGGCCGACGCTCGTGCGCACCACCCCGTCGTCGCCGAAGGAGTCGTCGAGGGTGCCGTCCGCTTCGTATCGCACCAGCAGTTGTTGGTGGGAGGCGGGGTCGGCGCCGAGTACGGGGTCGTAGCGGTAGCCGACCATCACGATCTTGCCGTCCGGCTGCACCGTTCCGGCATAGCCGTACTCGCCGGCGCCGAGGTCGGTGCGCACCTTCCCGCCGTCGCCGAAGGTGGCGTCGAGGGTGCCGTCGGCGTTGTAGCGCGCCACCTCGAAGTCCACCTCGCTGTTGGTGTCGGTGAAACTGCGCCCCATCGCCACGATCTTGCCGTCGGGGTTCACCGCCACCTTGTAGATTCTGGCGTGTTCGTCGTCGAAGCGCGTAGTGACCTTGCCGCCCGTGCCGAAGGTGGCGTCGAGGGCGCCGTCGGCGTCGACGCGGGCCAGCGCGAAGTCTGCGCCGCTGTAACCGGCGAGCACGATCTTGCCGTCGGCTTGCAGAGCCAGCGCCTGAGCGGTGTCGCTGCGAGGGTCTCCGCCGGGCGGTTCGAACGCCGTGGTAACCCTGCCGTCGGTGCCGAAGGTGGCGTCGAGGGCGCCGTCGGGGTCGAGGCGGGCCAGCGCGAAGTCGTAGGAGCCGTCGACGGAGGCGGACCCGGCCACCAAGACCTTCCCGTCGGGCTGCACTGCGGCGCCGAAGGCGTAGTCGAAACCTCCGGCGAAGTCGAGCGACGCCTTCCCGTCGGCGTTGAACGAGGTGTCGAGCGAACCGTCGGCGTTGTAGCGCGCCATTATGAAATCGTCGTTCGACAGCGTGTGCGTGTGCCCGACCGCCACGATCTTCCCGTCGGGCTGCAGCGTCATTCCATGAATGTGCGCGTGGTGGCCGAACTTGGTGACCACCGTGCCACCGTCTCCGAAGCCGGCGTCCAACGAACCGTTCGACTTGTAGCGGACCAGCGCGAAGTGGAAGTGGTCCCCCTTCTGCGTGTAACCGGCCGCCACGATCTTCCCGTCGGGCTGGACCTCGACCGCGCGGAGGTGCTCGTCGCGGTTCCCCAGGTCGGTGGTGACCGTGCCGTCACCACCGAAGGAGGCGTCCAACGAGCCCGCGGCACCGCTCGGGGTCTGGGCGGTCACCGACTGCGGCAAAGAGACGAGGGCGAGCAGTGCCACGAGCGGCAGCCAAACCCGCGACGCAATTATCATCCTCGTCATGCCGGACATTCCACGATGATAGGCGCATCAAACTGCGGTGGAGGGGAGGGCATGGGAGCCAGGTACACCTTGGATTTGAGGTATCCGCTCGCACTGTTTCTAATGGAGTCAAACATCACGGTCGCAACCATGTCCGCATGATAGCACTACATCGTCTGCGCCCTCGCTTTTCACCTATGTGCAGGCTGTTTCTGGCGTGCTGACAGCACCGTGTCGCTGGTGTTGCGTAGGGTGAAACGAAAATTGCTCCCACTATCGACAAGACTATAAGCAGACAGACCGGAAGAAAGACCATACCCCTCACTAAGAACGGGTATATTCAAAGGCGTGAACAGCGCAATGGAAGCAAAACTAAATGACCTGCGTGAACGCAAAGAACAAGCCCAACACGCGGGCACCCAACGAGCGGTAAGCCGACAACACGCCAAAGGCAAAATGCTGGCACGAGAGCGAATCGACTATCTGCTTGACGAAGGCTCGTTCAACGAAATCGACATGCTAGCACGCCATAGAGCTCACGAAGCAGGACTCACAGAACGCCCCTACACAGATGGGGTGATCACTGGATGGGGCACCATAGATAAAAGAAAAGTGTTCGTGTTCTCCCAAGATTTCACCGTGATGGGTGGAGCTCTCGGAGAAGTGTTCGCTGAAAAACTTCACAAAATAATGGACCTGGCCGTTGCTACAGGTGCCCCTATCATAGGACTCAACGACGGTGCAGGCGCACGAATTCAAGAAGGTGTCGTTTCACTCGACGGCTACGGTGGAATCTTCTATCGCAACGTGGCAGCATCGGGGGTCATTCCCCAGATTTCTGTGATCCTAGGCCCCTGCGCGGGCGGAGCGGTTTACAGCCCAGCCATGACCGATTTCATATTCATGGTGAGGGAAAAATCGCATATGTTTATCACCGGCCCAGATGTGGTAAAGACGGTCACGGGCGAAGATGTCACCCTAGAAGAACTCGGTGGAGCGGGCAGTCACGCCAGCAAGTCAGGAGTGGCGACTTTCGTTGCCGAAAGCGAACAACAAGTACTTGACGATGTCAAGAATCTGCTCAGCTACCTGCCCTCCAACAACCTAGACCGAGCCCCGCAGCAACAACCAACAGATGACCCCACCCGTAGCTGCCCTGAACTCGCTGACATTCTCCCAAGCAGCGCAAATGTGCCATACGACATGAAAAAAGTCATCGCTGCGGTGGTAGATGACGGCGCATACTTGGAATATCACGTGCAATGGGGACGAAGCATCACCTGCGGTTTCGCTCGCATCAACGGCAAACCCATCGGTGTGGTGGGCAACCAACCAATGATTCTCGCTGGGGTGCTTGACATTGAATCCTCAGAAAAAGCAGCTCGTTTCGTGCGCACCTGCGATGCTTTCAACATCGGGCTACTAACCTTCGTTGACGTGCCCGGGTTCCTGCCAGGTGTCGACCAAGAATATGGCGGCATCATTCGCCACGGCGCAAAGTTGCTGTATGCCTACTGCGAGGCAACAGTTCCACGCATTCAAGTCATAACCCGCAAAGCCTATGGGGGTGCATATGTGGTGATGGACTCCAAATCGGTGGGTTCTGACCTGTCTTTGGCTTGGCCAAGTGCCGAAATAGCCGTGATGGGCCCCCAAGGAGCCGTTGAAATCCTGCATCGCCGCGAACTCTCAGAAATCACCAACACCAGCCAAGCCGCAAAGAGACGAACCGAGCTAATCGCCGACTACACCGAACGGCTCGCCAACCCTTACATAGCCGCCGAACGGGGTTTTGTGGATGATGTGATTGAGCCAGCCCACACAAGACAAAAAGTAGTGGCAGGTTTTGCACTCCTAGAGTCCAAACGCGAAGAACTACCCCAACGCAAACACGGCAACGTGCCATTGTAAAGCAAATGTCAACTAACTAATGGCAACGAACCCACCTATCGCACCCACTCCTCAGATGTCACCCACCCCCACTAGCGAAGAAGTCGCAGCAATCATGGCAGCCTATGAAATACTTCGGCCCCGCCAAGACGCTACCGTTGTGCCATCGCAACTATCTCGCTGGCGTTTCTCGGGTCGTTATTGGCACCAAAATCAAAGCTACGGTGGTTGGCGATAGTTTGCTGGTCAGTTAGCACCGCGAATCTGAGCACGTAATTCGTTCAACCAACGTTGTGCATCGCTGCTATTTTGACGGTTAGCGGATTGTGTCTCGTCAGTACCATAAGCCGAAGGGTACGACCCTAAAAACTTCACAACATGACCTTGTTGATGAAGACTACGCAAAGCGTCCCCCAAAACCTCGCTAGCAATATGCCCCTCACAATCAATCAGAAAACAATAATCACCTAAAGCTTTGCGGGTGGGGCGGCTAGCCAACTTAGTCAAATTTATGCGTCTAGCGGCGAACTCCTGCAAAATACTAATCAACGAACCTGGTTGGTCGTCTCGCTGAAAGATCACAATAGAGGTTTTGTCGTGACCTGTTGGTGCACAAATACCTTCATTGGCAACCAACACGAAACGAGTTTGGTTGTCTGGGTGATCTTCAATGTTGGTTGCTATCATTTCCAACTCATAAACCTCAGCGGCTCGTTGCGGGGCGATGGCAGCCGTGTCACGCCGTGCTGAGCTGGCGAGATCACGGGCAGCATCTGCTGTTGAGTTGGTGGCTTCAATCAGCGCTGCAGGCAAATGGTCGGACAAAAACTGACGACATTGTGCATACGCCATCGGAAATGATCGCACACGCTTTATGTCTGCCAAACGAACTCCGTGATGCGCCAGCAAATTCAAGTTGATATTGATCACCACCTCACGTTGAATGAGCAATCTGCTATCAAAGGCCAAGGTGTCGATGGTGGCGTTGACCGAACCCTCAATCATGTTCTCAATCGCAGCGAACCCGTAATCAACCTGACCAGATTCAACAGCCCTTAACACCTCCACAATCGAACCAAAACGCCGACTGCACATGTTCACTAAATCGTCTTGGGTAAATAATGCTTGTTCGGTGAAGGTGCCGTGAGGACCGAGGTAAGCAACGGTTGGTGTTTGAGGCTCTCTAGTCACAACCTCTCAGGATACGCCAGTTAGCAGTGCAATACCATTAGCCTACGCAAGACCGTTTCTAAATTGGGCTGAGTTGGACTGAGTTGGGCTAAGTTGGGCAAAGATCTATGGATACAAAGCGTTTATGGATACAAAGCGCATAGCGGGACTTGATGGACTTCGTGCCATAGCTGCTATGGCAGTGGTGGTTCATCACGTCGGTTTTCAATCTGGGGCTACTTTTGGTGGTTTCTGGGGGCGATACTTGGGTCGCTTAGATATCGGGGTTCCCGTGTTTTTTGTGCTCTCAGGATTTTTGTTGTTCACACCAATAGCGGCAGCGATATTAGATGAGCAACCTTTGCGCAGCACCATCGAGTATTTATGGCGGAGAGCGATGAGGATATATCCAGCTTTTTGGGTTGCCTTGGCAGTGATCGTGTTGTTTACCAGCGAGAGTTTAGGGTTCGGTGGTTTCGTCACAACAACAATGTTGGCCCACATTTATTGGCCCGACTTTGCTTTAGGGCCTATCCCACAAGCCTGGAGTTTGGCCACAGAAATATCGTTTTATCTGCTGCTGCCGTTCGTGGCTCGTTTGTTACGAACCTGGTTGAAACACCGCCATAGAGATGAACGCTTTACTTTGTTGCTGGTTTTTTTAGCCTCGTGCTATTTGCTGTCGGTCTTTTTCAAGGTAGCGGTTTTGAGTTGGCAAAACCGTCTCGGTAATGTCGCGGTGCTGTGGTTGCCTGCGATGTTGGATTATTTCACCATTGGAATGTTGTTAGCGGTTATGCGAGTTGGCTATAAGCCCAAAACTGCGGTTCGGGTTCGGCTTAATCGGATTTCTTCTAAAGGTGGTTGGTGGTGGCTTGGAGCCGCACTGCTGTTTCACGTGGTTGCACAACACATGGGTTTAGCACTTGGATTAGATGTGGCATCTTGGCCCCGTGAGATTGGTCGTCAAATTGTGTATGGCATGATTGGGTTTGCTTTGTTGTTTCCACTCGCGTTTGGCGAAACTGACCCAAGCTGGGTGCAAAGGTTCACAGCAAGCAAGCCGTTGGCTTACCTAGGCAAAATCTCATTCTCGGTTTATTTGTGGCATATGGTGTTCATAGTTCACCCTTTGAGTTTTATGACAAACATATTCGGCGATGTTGTACAGTTTGAAGCGAGCTTTGTCCGTTTATTTCTAATAGCTGTGCCACCAACCCTGCTAACCGCAGTTGTGAGCTATCATTTAGTTGAACGCGCAGGTCTACACCTACAGAAATGGGTACGGCGACCTGTGAGCGTAACGTCAAAACCCGAATACTTCTTCAGTCTTATCGCTACTAGGTGGCGCGGTGCATCATTTCGGTTTCAGCTAGCTTTGGTGGCTAGCTTTGGGCTTTTGTTGCGCGTTCTTTATGTTGTTGTGGTAAAGCGAGACCACTCATTGGCTTCAGAACACATCTCCGCTGGAGATCAGTATTATTACTCTCTAGCCGCTGATGCCCTTGTTGACGGCAAAGGTTTTGTGACCCCCTGGTATGAGATCATCGGTGAAATGCCACCCAACCCCGCCGCAGATCATCCACCATTAACTGCGATAGTGGCAGCGCTAGGTTCATTGTTGTCGCCCCAATCAGAACACATCTTTACCCAACGCCTAGTTATGTGCGTTGTTGGTGCAGGGGTGATCGTGATGGTTGGATTGCTAGGGTGGAGATTGGCTGGCCGAAGCGTGGGTCTCATAGCCGCTAGTGTTGCGGCCACCTATCCTCCCTTGTGGATAAACGATGGTTTAGTGATGGCGGAATCGCTCACCGCGTTATGCGTTGCAGGTGCGGTATGGAGTGCGTTGCGATACCGTGATGCACCTCAGTTTTGGCGTGGGGCACAGGTGGGCATGTGGGTGGGTTTGGCAGCACTTGCCCGCTCGGAGTCTTTGTTGTTGGTGCCGCTTCTGGTGATGCCCCTCATGTTGGTGACGCACGGGAGTTGGCGTGCAAGAGCCAAAGCCACTGTGGTAAGTTGTGTAGCGGTGATGGTGGTGGTGACACCGTGGGTCTTGCCGAACATTGCGCGTTTTGACGAGCCAGTTTTTATGTCAACCAATGATGGACTTACCTTGATCGGAGCTAACTCACCACAAACATATTCAGGCTCAGCCATCGGCTTTTGGACATTGGAATACGCCAACTCACTAAATGTCCCCGAACTACAAGACGGCGACCCTAGCGTGCGGGCACAAATATTTAGAACAGAAGCCTTTGCGTATGTCAGTGACAATCTCTCTAAGTTGCCTCAAGTGGTAGTGGCGCGGCTGGGCTTATTGTGGTCGGTATTTAAACCCTTGCAGATGTCGGAGTTAAACACAGGCGAAGGGCGAGAGGTCTGGGCATCTAACTTAGCTCTTGTGGGATTTTGGGTTGCCGCGCCACTAGCTTTTTTGGGCTGGAGGTGCCTTGGCGCGGCAAAGGCCGTGCGTTGGCCATTAGCGGCCTTAATGTTGCATGTTTGCCTAATCGGAATGTTATTTTATGGATTACCACGCTTTCGTGTACCCGCTGAGATCGCCGTCGTGGTTTGCGCCGCGGTAGCATTGCACCGATTGAGTACCCTCGGCATTAGCAAGCTTCACCAGACCGAACCTCACCGAAGATTACATTAATGTAATCTTGATGGTTGTAATTAATCTTCAAAATATTTAACAATTTTTGGTGGATTTTCTTTGGGAGACTGTTTACAATTGTCTTAAGTATCGCGGCCTACTTTCTAACCGGGCGCCTCAAATACCTTAACAAAAGGAAAATACAATGGCGGAAGCAATTTTCTCGCTGCAGATGCTGCTCACAGCGGCGATTTCATTTAATTTGGGCATGCTCGTATCAACTGGCTGGGTTTTGCGGAAACTTAAACGGTTTTCGGATTCCTTTGTTGAACAAGCCGAAAAGATAGTAGCCAATGACGAAGTGACACGCGACGATGTCAGAGCAGAGTTGATGCGTGACCGAGTGGCAGCAGAAATTGTCTGTGGTGACGACACCCCTGAAGAGGTGGTGCGTTACCTCTACATCGAAGCTGAACGCCGAGCTAGGCTACGGAAGCGGGGAGGTCTCCAAGAACACGACAACGACCTTTTCGCCATCCCCCCATTCAACCCCGACATATCCTAAACACGGTAAGTCAAGGCAGTGGTTCTAACTTTTGTGCAGGTAGAATCGCGGGACGTAAATACTGTCGCGGATGTCTGCACTGTCTACTGTGCTAACGAATTGATTATTTGAGTTATTGGGGTCTTGCCATGATACCCACTATGTCTTGTGACTGATCTCGTCTCTTCGGATCGCTACTTGCGAAGACCACAAGGTCGGCGCGTTCACGGCGTGTACTCCCTCTCTAAATAATGAACTCAATATCCATACAACCGGTTGGATATCCAAAATCGTTGTGCAAGACACGTTCATATTCTTGACGCACGTCTTCTTCAGGTCCACTGGCAACAGGTTTAGCAGTTGCGAAATCAGCCGTGTCGGTTATTTCAGCCTCTTTGTGTTAGCAACAAGTTTTAGCATACGACCATTATGGCCAGAGGGTGTGACACTACCCTAGATGTAAGCGTGATGATGGTGCGCGAGGGGGGACTTGAACCCCCACGTCCTTTCGGACACAGGCACCTGAAGCCTGCGCGTCTGCCAATTCCGCCACTCGCGCGTGGCTGCACAAACTAATGAGCGTGCAATGATCTTAGCGTTTCCATAGCCAGTTCGTGTTGATGAAGGTTACTCTTTGAGTATGGACTTGCTGTGCTTAGTTCAAATGCTTACCAACTCAACAGTCGTGGCGAGCCAATGACCTCGTTGGCTTGGGGTGCGGTTACCCACACGGGGCGCGTACGTCAAGTAAACCAAGATCAGCTACTAGCCAAAGACAAAATGTTTGTCGTGGCCGATGGAATGGGAGGGCATCTAGGTGGAGAAGTTGCCTCAGCCATAGCGGTAGAAGAAATGGCCAAAGCCACACCCCCGAGAAACCCACAAGAACTAGTTGAGCTTATCCAGCAAGCCAATGAGGCAATCTTGGCTCAATCAAACAAACCAGAGTTGTTTGGAATGGGTACTACCCTAGTTGCTCTAGTCGCTCCAGAGGACACAAAACATTCACTGCTGCTAGTGGCTAACGTTGGGGATAGTCGCTTGTATGTGCATAACAAAGAAGGCTTGCGTCAAGTCACCCAAGACCATAGTTTGGTAGACGAGATGATTCGTGACGGCTTGATTTCATCGGGGGAAGCAAAAGTTCATCCCCAGCGCAATGTTGTTACCCGTGCGTTAGGAGTTGAACCACGAATTGAAGTTGACACTTGGGAGTTGACTCCAACAGCAGGTAACCGTTACCTATTGTGCAGTGACGGTTTAACCAATGAACTTAGTGATGACGCAATCCGCGAACTGCTCGACCACAAATCCGATCCCAAAGAAGCAGCACAAGCCCTCGTTGATGATGCCTGTGAGGCGGGTGGGCGAGACAATGTGACAGTAGTGGTGCTAGCGGTTTTGTGAGCGCGTAGGCTCAGATAGACTGCGCTGAGATGACAAATGGTCGGCCCACGGTCTTTAACGGCCGTTACGAACTTCTACGCCACATAGCCCGAGGCGGCATGGCCGATGTCTACCTAGCGCGCGATCAGTTGCTCAATCGGGAGGTGGCACTCAAGGTACTGTTTCCCGAGTTCGCCAACGACCCCAACTTTGTGGAAAGGTTTCGCAGAGAAGCCCAAGCAGCTGCCAACCTTAACCACCCCAACATAGTTGGCATATATGACTGGGGTCAAGAACGGGGAACCTATTACATAGTCATGGAACACGTGGCGGGGAAAACTATGGCGGACGTGGTGCGAACCACAGGGCCAATTGCACCGAACCGTGCCGCACAAATAGCTGACGACATCGCCGCAGCCCTGTCAACCGCGCATCAAGCGGGCTTAGTTCACCGTGACATCAAACTAGGCAATATTTTGATATCCGACAACGGTGATGTCAAAGTTGCCGACTTTGGTATCGCAACTGCTTTGGCAGGCCGCACCGATGCAGGCCTCACCCAACATGGTTCAGTAATGGGCACCGCCACTTACTTTTCTCCCGAGCAAGCACAAGGCAAATCCGTTGACGGTCGCAGCGACCTGTATTCGCTCGGTGTGGTGCTCTATGAAATGCTCGCCGGCACTCCACCATTTAGTGCCGATACGCCAGTGGCGGTTGCTTATAAACACGTCCAAGAGAAACCACAGAACCTACTTGAACGTAAAGTACCAGTCAGCAGCGCACTGAATGCCATTACCATGAAATTGTTGGCAAAAAACCCGCTCAACCGTTACCCCACAGCAGCAGATCTACGTAGTGATTTGCGCCGTTACCTCAGCGGTGACACTGAAATTCCCAACCGCAACCAAGCGGGAACTACAGTACCTCCTAACCCCGCTACCCCCTCTAGCCAATACCCAAACACCGCGCCACCACAAAGTCCACAGTCCTATCCGCCAACCCCATCCCACACGCCAACCCCATCCCATACGCCGAACCCCACACCAACACGGTCGCCTGTGCCGGTCCAGCAGGTGACGCAGCCTGGGCCACCCCCAATGCAACCCACCTATGGGCACCCAAGTTATTACGAACCAGCGGACCTATCGCGCCGAGACGACTGGAAACGCACCGCAGGGCTGTTTATAGGACTTTGTTTCTTGGTGGTCGTGCTTGGCTATTTGGTCGTGACATTTGTAAACCAATTCAACAACAACCCGCAAACCACAACCACCACACCAGATGCACTCATTGACTTGCCCTCAGTGGTTGGCATGAGAGAAGTCGATGCTGAACGAGAACTACTCGGGCTAAACCTTATTGTCAATGTCGTGCCACGCAGCAACGAAACAGTACCACAAGGTGAGGTGGTGCAGCAAAGCCCGCTAGCGGGCGAAAGGGTCTCGGAACGCTCCGAAGTAACCCTCTTCGTGAGTGATGGAGCACCCAACCAAGTACCCAACGTGATTGGCACCCAGCAAAGTGACGCGCTAGACACATTAGGGTCACTCGGCTACCGAACCGTAGTTGAAGCGGTCGCCGATGTACGTGAGTTTGGTGAGGTGGTAACTCAGCGTCCCGCCCCTGGCACAGAACTAGCAGCGGGAGAAACCGTGACAATCACTGTGTCGACAGGGCCAGAAAAAGTGCCAATACCTGACCTTGAAGAAACCACGCTCAATCTCGCGTTTGAAACCTTGCTGAACGCCGAATTTAGGGTCACGCCCGAGAATCTCGAGGAAGCATCTGAAACGATTGAAGCAGGACTTGTGATCCGCACCGACCCCGCCGCTGGGAGTGTTGTCGACAAAGGTTCGTGGATAACGATAGTTATCTCAACAGGGTTCCCTAGAGTACTAGTACCAGGTGTGGTTGACTTGTTTGCCGATAGTGCTGTACAAACGCTAAGGCAAGTTGGTCTTGAAGCAGAAATCGTTTTGTCGCCCGTGGCACCGGGAGATGTCTCAGCCGGTCGAGTACTCAGCCAAGACCCAGAACAATTCACCGAAGTTGACCTCAACTCAAGAGTAGTCATTGAAGTGGGTGAGGCAACAGAAACCACCACCACCACCACTACAACCACAACCACAACCACT
Source organism: Candidatus Aldehydirespiratoraceae bacterium (assembly GCA_965204595.1). Classification (GTDB taxonomy): domain Bacteria; phylum Actinomycetota; class Acidimicrobiia; order Acidimicrobiales; family Aldehydirespiratoraceae; genus VXYK01. Next base: position 130,163 of record CBDBEW010000005.1, read on the forward strand.
ACGGTGCCGGCCTCAACCGAAGACGGCTAAAGAAGTCTTAGTTTGAACGGCAGCGTGCTAGATAGTTGTTGATTAGATCGTGGCCGGCGGTTGTTAGCACCGATTCGGGATGGAACTGCACACCCTCAATGTCGAGTTGGCGATGACGTAAACCCATCACCAAACCGTCACTAGTTTCGGCGGTTATTTCTAATGAGTTGGGTAAAGACTCGCGTTCCACGATAAGCGAATGATAACGGGTAGCCTCGAGAGGGTTCGGTAAACCTGCGAACAAACCAGTGTTGTTGTGTTGCACGAAGGAGGTTTTACCGTGCATAACCTGAGGTGCTCGCACTATGTTGCCACCAAAAACTTGACCCATACATTGCATACCCAAACACACCCCAAACACAGGTGGTGCCCCTCTCAATTCGCTAAGCACCTGTAAAGAAATGCCGGCATCGTCTGGGGTGCCAGGGCCGGGAGATATCAAGATTCCATCAGGTTGTAGCGCAGAGATACCCGCAATGTCGATTGCATCGTGGCGGCACACCACAGGTTCCGCACCAAGTTCTCCAAGATACTGAACCAAAATGTAGACAAAGGAATCGTAGTTATCCACCACCAAGATTTTGGGCTTTGACTTGTCCACAACTACCAAACTACCTCTCGCTGCCCTCAAGTGCTTCCAAAACATGGACGGCGATGTCTGATACTTGCACAGTCTCTGGGTTGTCGCTGATCGCCTTGACCCCGTCGTCCATCATTATGTAACAAAACGGGCAAGCGGTGGCGACCCTACTCGCGCCAGTGTTGACTAATTCTTGGGCGCGTTCATCGTTCACTTTGGTGCCGATATTTTCTTCCATCCACATTCGAGCCCCGCCCGCACCACAGCACATTCCTTTAGTGCCGTTTCTTGGAGCTTCCACAACCTCAATCCCGCCAAGTTGGCCAAGCACTTTGCGAGGGGCGAGATAAACATCATTGTGGCGCCCTAGATAACACGAATCGTGATAGACGACCCTTTCCGCGAGTTGAGCTTCGCTCAGGTCAAGCCGTTTACTGTCCACTAACCATTCAAGGAACTGGCTGTGGTGTACAACCTCGTAATGGCCACCCAACTGCGGGTATTCGTTAGCTAAAGTGTTGAAACAATGCGGGCATTGAGTGATGATTTTTTTTACACCCATAGAGTTGAGAGTTTCGATGTTGGCGGTAGCAAGCATCTGAAAAAGGTACTCGTTGCCTGAACGGCGGGCTGAATCACCCGTGCAGTTCTCGCCGGGGCCTAAAATAGCAAAATCCACTTCAGCGCGCTGCAATAGTTGCGCCATTGCTTGGGTGACCTTTTTGTTTTTGTCGTCAAAAGAACCCGCACAACCAACCCAATAGAGATATTCTGCACTCAGCGGGTCGCCACCTGCAATTACCTTCACGCCAGGTATGCTTTTAGCCCAGTCAGCACGCTCAGTTTGGCTCATTCCCCAAGGATTAGATGAGTTTTCCATCGCTCGGTAGGCACTGCCTAGTTCAGACGGGAAATCCGATTCCATAAGGGTTAAATATCGCCGCATGTCAAGTATTTTGTCGAGGATTTCAATGTTGACAGGGCAAATTTCATCACACGCTTTGCAGGAAGTGCAACTCCAGATTTCGTCTCCGCTGATACGGTCAAACATCGCATTAGCGGGCACCTTGATTTCTTTGCCAACTTCGTGGTCAACCCCGAGCGGTGGCGACACCGGTGGGTTACCACTTCTTGCCATCACTTCACCAGTTTTCAACACGATTTCTCGGGGGTCAAGCGGCTTGCCCGTTGCGTGCGCTGGACACACAGATGTGCAGCGTCCGCACATAGTACACGCATCGGTATCAAGCAACTGCTTCCAAGTGAAGTCTTCAACCACCGACGCACCAAAGGTCTCAAGGTCGGTGTCTCCCTCCACGAGGTTAGGCATCGCTTTCATAGCACCTTTCGGGCGATCGGCATCGCTGAGATACATGTTGAGCGGTGAGGTAAACATGTGGCGCAACATTGTGGTGGGCAAGATAACCAAAAATGCGATAAAGCTAACCACGTGAGCAATCCACCACGCTTGATGCCAGCCCGCAACATTGCTTTGATTCTCAACGAGCGTTGCTAAAGGGTAGCCGATGAAACTCCATCTCTCAAAGTCAGGTGTGCCGTCGAGGGCGATACGGTACATTTCGGCACCGAAACCAGTAATCCCAATAGCCGCAAAAACGCCGAGGATCAGCAGGTGCTCTGGTTTGGTTTTGATGCGGATGCGGTATGGCCGCCAACTAGGTGGCCCGTAACGGCGCAGGAACGCCCAACCAATACCAACCAAAAATACCACACCAGCGGCATCACCCACAAACGCATAGGCACGGTACACATTGCCATGCAAGAATTTGAGGCCTTCGGGGAGTTGATGATTGACTTCAAGAACAGTTGTCACCCCAAGCAACACGAGAAAGCCGAAGTAAATCATGGCATGCATCACGCCTGCTGCGGGTTCGCGCAGCAAGGTGCGCATGTACACACCCGCACGAAAATCGGCTAGGCGCCGGGGCGCATTCTTTAGGGTTGTTCGGCGGTTGTCGGGGCGGCCTCGTTCCCAGTTTTTGACTCGCATGGCAAACAAGTAAGCGCCATACACCAGCAAAATGGGGATCACTGTGTAGAAACTGAGCTTGAGAGCACTAGGGACATTACCAAAAACCTCACGCTGTACAGTGGAGTCGTCGTGCCAGTTGGTGTAACTCGGCACCACACCCGAAATAAGCGTGAACAACGCAATCGCTAACCCGAGAGCGATAACGAGTTGGTGGGGTTTTAAACGTGGTTTCATCACTAGGTGACGATACCTTACTTGCGTTCGTGTAAGGCGCGTTCTAGGGGATGAAGTTTGTTGACAGGACGCATTTTTTTGTTGAGTTGATAGTGCAGCGGCACGCCAGTGGGGATGTTGAGTTCAATGATTTCGTCATCTGCGATTTGGTCAAGGTGTTTGACGAGAGCTCTCAGCGAATTGCCGTGAGCGGCGACCATCACAGTTTGTCCGCTACGAAGGTCTGGTATTAGTGCATCGTACCAGTAGGGCAACAAACGCTCTACGACATCGGCGAGGCATTCGCTAGCGGGGATCAGTTCAGGCGCAAGATCAGCATACGCTGGAGACTTCGCGGGATTGAACTGGTTGCTTTGGCTGATGGGTGGGGGAGCGGTGTGATAGCTGCGCCGCCATAACCGTAGTTGTTCTCTGCCGTGCTTTTCTCCGACTTGGGCTTTGTTGAGGCCCGTCAAGTTACCGTAGTGCCTTTCGTTAAGCCTCCAGTGTCGGCGAACTGGTATCCAGCGGCGGTCAAGCCCAGCCAAAATAATTTCAGCGGTCTCAATGGCACGTTGTAGAACCGAGGTGTGCAAAACATCAGGTCGCAGGTTAGCTGTGGCTATTAGCGGCACCGCAGCTAGTGCTTCTTGGCGCCCCGTGTCAATAAGGGGGCAGTCGTGCCAACCCGTGAAAAGGTTCAGTTCGTTCCACTCAGAACGCCCATGACGCACCAATATCAAGTCATACATCCCCACACCCTACCCAGTGCTTCCAAAGTTTCAGCTAGTACCGGGGGTTATGCATCACCATTCCTGCGGGTTCGTTTTGTCAAGGTAGTTTTATGGAAATCACTCACTGTTTGGACGTTTAGGGACTCGGTCGGCTGCTTCTGGCTTAGTGGCTTTCTGCACTAATCGGGCTAGTTGGACAAGGTTTTGCTGCTTTGCTGTGTCTCCAAGAGCACCAAATTGTACGCGATTGGTATCAGGGAGCTTGCGTAGACTTTGCGTAGCAAGGGTCTTTATTGCTCGGTGGGGGCATCCACAATGTCTCACATCTCTGCTAGTCTCAAGACAACACTAAAGCCACGCCAAAAAGCGTTTGCTCAAGAAGGGATGGAGAGTTTTTGTCATGACAATAACATCGTTGCAAGACGCTTCTCGCGCAGTTCCTGTGGAGGATGCTGTTGGGGCATTGAAAGAGTTTTCCGTGAATTGTTCTCAGAGTTCATTTGTGCGACTGTTGCAGGCCGACTCAACAATGCCAAACGTGTTACCAGACGAGTGTGTTGACCTAATTATTACTTCACCGCCTTACAATGTTGGTAAACCTTACAACGGCGACCCCCATGCCGACATGTTGGACTATAGCGACTACTTAAACTTTTCTAGCTATTGGTTGGCCAACTGCCTGCACTGGGCTAGACCAACAGGTCGCTTGTGTGTGAATGTGGCTATGGACAAAAACAATGGCGGTAAGCATCCCTTGTCTGCGGACATGACTCACACGGCGATCGATGTCGGCTGGAAATATCACTCGACTATTTCTTGGAACGAAGGCAACATCTCTCGCCGTACTGCTTGGGGGTCTTGGATGTCTGCAAGTGCACCCCACGTAATCAATCCAACCGAAACCGTCCTGGTGTTCTATAAAGACGAATGGAAACGAGCTAGCGACGGCAGACCACGCGAGAGCGATATCACCGCAGATGAGTTTAAAGACTGGGTTCTTGGCCAATGGAACTTCTCAGGCGCGCGCAAAAATACCTCTTGGGGGCACGAGGCCGCTTTCCCTCTAGAACTTCCTATGCGATGCGTCAAGCTATTTTCCTTTGTTGGAGACCATATCTTGGACCCGTTCGCAGGGAGTGGCACAACCCTGCAAGCCGCTATCCAAACTAATCGTGAAGTGACTGGTATAGAAAAGGAAGCTAAATGGTGCGCCGCAACCCTTGACAGACTGGAGAACAAGTGCAAACTGAGATTGCAGAACTCATCGGTGGAGGAAAAGCTGCAAGCGTCTATTGTCACGTGCTGGACAAGGTAAGGTACTACAAAACACCAAGCCAATTCATTGCGAACTTATGGACCAGCTATCAAAGCCTCTGCAAGAAACATAACCCTAGTATTACAGGTAGAGTGTTTGAGTACGCACTCAGCGAAGTCTTCAAACGGGAAGCAATTATCCCCTTCTATCCTCAGGCGGGAGTCCGTTTCATTCCTTTTGCCACGTACGATTTTTTGTTTTATGACAACCAAGCCCCGGTAGTAGTATCGGCAAAAACGTCGCTCCGGGAACGTTGGAAGCAAGCAGCATTTGAGGGGCGCGCCTTACAGGAGAAGTACCCTTGGGCTGAATCCTATCTTGTAACGCTTGATTCCCATGAGGCTGGAACTATCCAGACTAAAATCAACGAGCGCGAAGCCCCCGGGCTTGCTGCGTGTTTAGTCGCCACAACCCCTCAATTCGACTGCCTCATTGATGAACTGAGTTCAAGATCTTTTGTGAAGGCAGAACCAATGTCGCCAGTCACCACAAACAAAGTGTGCTACTGATTTGCTGAGGATCAACCGCCGCAACTGCACACGGTTGGGTGGAGTAGTCACTATCGGGCGAGACCCATATGTCAACTGATCGGGTCGCACCCCTGTTACGCTAAGCGGCACCAGATCACCCACTGGCAATGGATAGGCATCACCCAACGCCACCATCTCGTCTGATTGAGAGTGCCAAACGCGTGGTCTTCGCGTTTCATCAACTGCGACTATCGATTCGGAAACATGTTTAATTTTAGTTACAAAAACATTTTTCCTGCGCTAGCTTTTTCCTGCACTAGCTTGTTGTTGGTACCAGCAGGAGGTGCAAATCATGAATGTTCTTAAGCGTTCCTATCTCGCAGTGCTAGTTGCGGTTTTGTTGCTAGTGGTTGCTTCGTGTGGAAGCAATTCCACCTCAGTTGAACATGAAAAGCCCGACAGGATCGCGGTTGGGCATTGGTGGCCGTTTCACTTTGATACGTTAGAAGAGATGGTCGCCACCTCAGATTTGGTTGTGGTCGGCGAGGTTACTGCAATTGCGCGTGGCCCTGTGCTTACTGACGACCCCGATGGGATTGCTAAAAGGCTTGTCACGCTAACTATTTCCGAAACTCTCAAGGGTGCCACTACCAGCGATTCTGTGATCATTGAAGAATCAGGTTACGACTCTTACGGTTCGTTTGAGGTTGCTGACATGCCGTGGAGTCGACTTGGCGACAAAGGTGTCTTTTCTCTGAAACACTATGAGGGCCACAAACCAAATCATTTTTCACACGTTCATCCCGATGGTCGGATGCTAACCCACTACAAAGACAACCAAGGCAATTCACAGGCCTACGAAAACACGGTGAAAACATTTTCACACACCACCCTCGGAGAAACACTAGCCACGTTCACACCCGCCAATGTGGTGAACCAAGTGAAAGCCTCGGTCGTCAGAGTTGTGAACGAACAAATCGAACCCCAAAGACCGTTCCAAGAATCAATATTCAACATTGATCCCAACGACCCAGACGTGATCGCCGCAAAAACACAGGAAACCAAAATCCCGTTGACGATGACGTAACAACTCCCCAAGACCCAACCTCTGATCCAACCTCCACGCAGAAAGCACAGACACCAATTTCGTGAACCGACGCTGCGATAAGTACCTCGTGTGGTTCAATACGTCGATCGTGGATACTACTCCCGACAATGCCTTAGAACGAAACTATTGGATGGCACTCGGTTGTCATGAATTTGGGCACATTGGCAGCATTACACATGAAGACACTTCATACACTTGCATGCAAACATATATCTCCACAGATAGCTACAACCCAACTGTTTTAACTCAAGCTGATATCGATCATATAAATCTTTACTAGATGCGCTATTTTCACACCTTGACAATTGGGTTTGTGCTGCTATTGGGGCTTGGCTTGGTTGGATGTGCAGACGACAACAACGATGCGTTTTGCGAACAAGCCGAATTCTTTCAACTACTAGGTACTCGTGACATGGACGAAAGCCAAGCAGAACTAACCGACGAGGACTTCTTCAATGCACTAGTGGCTTTGCGCGACTTATCACCCGCATCACTCCGCGAAGATTTTGACGCAATCGTAGACTTTGAAGCAAACTACGACCAATCCACCGCAGAAGAAGAAAATGTTGAAATTGATGCAGCGACAATCCGAGTCGGGCGGGCGATTGAGCAGATGTGCGGAATCCAACTACCTGGCATTAGCTGAGACTTCGGCGGCGGACTACCCGATTCCACAATTGACATAATTACCTCCTAATCAAAGCGTCAAACCAACTGGGGATGCCCACAAGCTAGATAAAGTTGACAATAATACGCTCAACTTTTTGGTGTGATTGGGAATAAACACTGCTATAGTGAACACCTACAACTACACCTGCTAGCCCCATTATGGCTTGGGGCTAGCTCTAAAGAAAGAGAACAAACAATGCCCAAAGCCGTAGGTATCGATCTTGGTACCACTAACTCTGTAGTATCTGTCCTAGAAGGCGGAGACCCTGTTGTCATACCAAACGCAGAAGGTTCACGCACCACCCCCTCGGTGGTGGCATTCGCCAAAAACGGTGATGTGTTGGTTGGCGAAGTAGCAAAACGCCAAGCAATCACCAACCCAGACCGGACCATCCGCTCAGTGAAACGCCATGTTGGCACCAACTGGAACGTCAACATAGACAAAAAGAAATACACGTCTCAAGAAATCTCAGCCCGCGTCCTGATGAAACTCAAACGTGATGCGGAAGAATATCTCGGAGACAAAGTAACTGAAGCCGTGGTGACCGTTCCCGCATACTTTGATGACGCACAACGCACCGCAACCACCGAAGCCGGCAAAATCGCAGGGCTAGAAGTGTTGCGTATCATCAACGAACCAACCGCGGCCGCCCTAGCATACGGCCTCGACAAAGTTGAGGCCGACCAAACGATACTGGTCTTTGACCTAGGTGGGGGCACCTTTGATGTGTCTGTGCTTGAGCTCGGCGACGGTGTGTTTGAAGTAAAGTCCACCTCAGGCGACACCAAACTTGGGGGCGACGATTGGGATGAAGCCGTCATAGCGTGGCTCGTAAAATCCTTCAAAGGTGACCATGGGGTAGACCTCTCAAAGGATGCGATGGCAGCACAGCGCCTCAAAGAAGCAGCCGAGAAAGCCAAGATTGAACTGTCACAAACTCAGACAACCCAAATCAATCTGCCGTTCATCACAGCCACCGACAGCGGGCCGCTGCACCTTGAATATGAACTAACCCGAGCAAAGTTCCGCGACCTCACCTCAAAACTACTAGACCGTTGCCGAGTACCTTTCGAAGCTGCACTAAAAGATGCCAAGTTAGGCAAAGGTGCTATCGACCATGTGGTGCTAGTGGGTGGGTCAACCCGAATGCCAGCAGTGACCGAACTCGTTGTCGAGATGACCGGTAAAGAACCCAACAAAACGGTCAACCCAGACGAAGTGGTGGCTATCGGTGCTGCCATTCAAGCAGGGGTTCTCAAAGGTGACGTGAAAGACGTGTTGTTGCTTGATGTTACACCGCTATCACTTGGTATAGAAACCAAAGGCGGCGTGATGACCACCCTCATTGAGCGCAACACCACAGTCCCAACCCGCAAGAGTGAGATATTCACAACCGCGCAAGACAATCAACCATCGGTAGAAATTCATGTGTTGCAAGGCGAACGCGAAATGGCCACTTACAACAAAACCCTCGGCAAATTCCAGCTAGTCGGCTTGCCACCCGCACCGCAAGGGCAACCGCAGATAGAAGTCGTGTTTGACATAGATGCCAACGGCATCGTGCATGTGAGTGCCACAGACAAAGCTACCAACAAAGAACAATCAATGACCATAACCGGGCAAAGTTCTTTAGACAAAGACGTGATTGACCAAATGGTTAGAGACGCTGAAGAGCATGCTGACGAAGACCGGCAACGTCGTGAGGAAGCTGAAACCCGCAACAACGCCGACTCTTTGGTCCACCAAACAGAGAAACTGTTGGCTGAACAAGGCGAATCAGTTAGTGACGAAGACAAGGCACCACTACAGGAAAAGCTCAGTGAAGTAAAGTCCGCTCTAGAAGGCAGCGACAATGACGCAATCAAAGCCGCTACAGAAGCTTTGATGGTTGCGAGTCAAGCATTCGGACAACGCCTCTATGAAGCCGCTTCCAAAGATGAACGCGCTGATGCCGAACCCGCTGATGTTGACGATGAAATCGTTGATGCCGAGATAGTTGATGACGACGAAAGTGACAGCAAAGCATCGTGAACGACATCACCGAGTCCAATTCTTCCGACGCAAGGCAATCGTCGAAAAACTCTCCTAATGTCGTTGACCAACTTACAGATGTAGCTGACCAAACCACTGCATCAGACAGTGAGTACGGCGAGCACGGCGAGCAAAACCCCAAAGAACCCGAACCAGGATCGGGGCACGAATCCGCCACACCGCACGATGTGCAAGCGGAATCTGCGTCGGGAGTGGCGGTTGAGTCGGGCGCGGAGGCTGGATCGGGCAAAGAAGCTGAATCTGAGTCAATACGACAAGCTCAGCCGAAACCACCGCCGTCACCACTTGATATTGCCGTAGTTGAAAGAGACCAGTACCTGCGAGACTTGCAACGGGTGTCTGCTGAGTTTGTTAACTTCCGCAAACAAACAGAAAAACGGCATGCCGAAACAGTGAAGCAAGCCTCAGTTCGGTTAGTGCAAGCAATCTTGCCGGTGCTTGATGCCTGTGACGCGGCGGCGTTGCAACAAGTGACGGGGGTGGAACCCATTGCAGATCAGCTTCGTGGCGTACTCGAAAATGAAGGGCTAGAAGTAATCAACAAACTTGAAGCATTCGACCCTAACCGACACGAAGCAGTAATTAGTGAACCCGCAGACGAACACCAAGAAGTAGCCATGGTGGCTGAGATACTGCGAACAGGCTACGCCTTTAATGGCCGGGTGCTTCGCGCCGCAATGGTGCGGGTGAAGGGGTAATGAACGTAGCAGAGCCAAACAGTTGTTTGCAATAAGTTTGATTACAAGAAGGAGGTGATTAGGTGACCGAATACGAACGGGAATGGTTCGAAAAGGACTATTACGCGATTCTTGGCGTTACCGAAAAGGCTACCTCCAAAGAAATCAAAAAAAAGTACCGCAAACTGGCACGTGACCTTCACCCCGATGCGAACCCTGGCGATCCCGAAGCCGAAGCACGTTTCAAAGAAGTTTCGGCTGCCTACGATGTGATCGGCGACGAAAAAAAGCGAACCAGCTATGACGAAGCCCGCAAAATGGGTCCGATCGGCGGTGGTTTTGCTGGAGGTTTCGGAAGTGATCGCCAAAGCACCGCTACTGGTTTTGGAATGCACGATATTAGTGATCTGCTAGGTGGTCTATTCAATCGTGGTGGCCGAGGTGGAACTCGCACCACACGCGCCCAACAAGGAGCCGACCTAGAAACCAACCTCACCCTAGCATTCGCCGATGCAGTTAACGGTTTGGAAACCACCTTAACCCTCACAGGCGAAACATATTGTTCAGGTTGTGGAGGTAACGGTTCAGCACCAGGTTCTACACCAAGCAAATGCGAAGCTTGCGGTGGCACCGGCATCCTAGACGAAAACCAAGGACTTTTCTCGTTCAGTCGCCCCTGCCAAAGTTGCGGCGGACGAGGTTTTATTATCACCTCGCCGTGTAAAACTTGCGCGGGAACGGGCGCAGAGGTAAGAGACCGTGACGTAAAGGTACGAATTCCCGCTGGCGTGAAGTCAGGGCAAAAAGTGCGCCTAAAGGGGCGAGGTACACCAGGACGTGTAGGTGGCCCAGCGGGAGACTTGTATGTGAACATCCAGGTCAAACCACACAAGCTCTTCGGACGCGCAGGTAAAGACCTCACCCTAGAGCTACCAATCACCTTCGCCGAAGCAGCTTTAGGCACCGACATTAGTGTTCCTACACTCACAGACGAAACAGTAACCATACGTATACCTGCAGGTACAGGTTCAGGGAAGACCTTTAGGCTCAAAGGCAAAGGTGGAGCAGGCGACTTATTAGTGAGCGTCTATGTTGTCGTGCCTACAGAACTCACCTCTGAACAACGAGAGGCACTAACAGCATTCGCCCAAGCAACCACAGTTTCACCACGCGCACACCTGAGTGTGTAAATCGATTAGATAGCCAACAAAGTATAAACACCAAAGGATAACAAACATGGACAATGAACGTTTTCATCGAGCAGTGTATGTGATCTCAGTTGCAGCTGAACTCGCTGGAGTGCATCCACAGACCTTACGTATTTATGAACGTAAGGGGCTAGTTGACCCTGCTCGCACTGGTGGCGGCAGTCGCCGTTATAGCGACGCAGACATCGCTCTTTTACAACGCATATCAGACCTTACCGATGAAGGCTTGAACCTAGAAGGTGTAAAAAGAGTACTGCAGCTCGAAGCTAGGGTTGCTCAACTAGAAGCTGCGTTAGCTCAAGAAAAGGCTGAAGGAGTTGCTGTGATGGATGCTGTTCATCCACTTTTTCGTCGCGACATAGTACCCTTTAAGCGCATCGAGCATTCTGTGAGGTTGCCACAAATCGACAGTTAGTCATTCACCAAGGGTTTTGGGGTAAGACAATTTCCTGAAAATCCTAAAGTAATTTATTTTTATTGATATGTAGCATTTATCATGAAAACACCTGTTACTGTTGTCACTATGTTTGCTATCAATAAACGGGAGGCGGAGAATGGCAATCACAAAACAACAAGAAAACGAACTTTACATAAAGTTAGTTGATATGGTTGGTGCAGACGAAGCGGAGTTCCTTATAACGCAAGGCCCACCAGGAGGGTGGGAACAGATTGCCACTAAGGCTGATCTCAATGAACTCGCGGCGAAGATGGTGGCGGGATTTGCAGAGACTGACGCGAGATTTGATCGTCTTGAGGGTAAGACTGAGGCAGGATTTGCAGAGACTGACGCGAGATTTGATCGTCTTGAGGGTAAGACTGAGGCAGGATTTGCGACTGCGGATGCCAAGCGTGATCAGTTGGAAGCCAAGATGGTTGCGGGTTTCGCAGAGATCAATGCGAGGATTGACCATAACGAAGGTAAAACTGAGGCAGGTTTCAGTAAGACTGAGGCAGGTTTCAGTAAGACTGAGGCGGGGTTTACTGAGGTTCATGCGAGGATTGACGGTCTTGAGGCTAAGACTGAGGCGGGGTTTACTGAGGTTCATGCGAGGATTGATCGGTTGGAGGCGAAGATGGTTGCGGGTTTTGCATCCCTAGCCAGTTCTCGCAGCAGAGACGTATGGGCCTTTACTGCAACGATAGCAGTTCTTGTGATATCAGTTATGGTGGCTGTCTTTCTTGGTGGCGCAGCATAACGGCGCAACACAAATCCCGCTTGTTTCACGCTTCCACAACTAAAGCAAAACTTGGCAATGTTGTTTGTTCGTATTGTTCTGTATTGCGGGCAAGTGTTGGTCTAATGTTGTAGCGATGAGTTCGTTAAAAAGTAATGAGTTAAAGAGTATTGATTTAGAATCGTTGCGAGCCGACGTTTTCGGAGGGCTAACCGCAGCCGTGGTTGCTTTACCATTGTCGTTGGCGTTTGGGGTTGCTTCGGGCTTGGGTGCTATCGCAGGTTTATATTCGGCGATCGTCGTGGGTTTCTTGACCGCTTTGCTTGGTGGCACGAAAACCCAAATATCTGGCCCAACCGCGCCATTGTCGGTAGCGATGGCTGTGGTTTTTGTGGAATATGCTAATGGCGACCTTTCCAAAGCACTAGCTATTGTGGCTTTGGCGGGTTTGTTCCAAATACTCATGGGAGCACTAAGTTTAGGCAGTTACATGGCCTACACGCCTTACGCTGTGGTTTCAGGGTTCACGTCGGCGGTTGGGGTGATTGTAATTGTGGTACAGGTGCTCCCGTTTTTTGGGAGTGAAGTTGCTCTGGGAGGGGCACTAAAATCCCTAAGTTCTTGGCCAGACGCGGTAAACAACACCGACCCAAGCGCACTTGCGTTAGGTGTAATTACGCTACTGCTATGCATCTTTTGGCCTCAACGCCTGCGTCGATATTTGCCTCCGTCGGTAGCGGCTTTGTTGGTCGGTACTTCCGTTGGTGTCCTGTGGCTGAGTGACGCACCAACATTGGGTGAGGTACCTACTGGTTTGCCCACGATTGATTTGCCCGCACTACCGCTAGGTGAACTTGGCGCAGCGTTGCCCGCAGCAATCACAATTGCTTTGCTCGGCTCGATAAATAGTTTGCTCACGGCGCGAGTAGCTGACTCTCTCACATTGCAAAGCCATGAACCCAACCGGGAGTTGCTTGGTGTCGGTTTCGCCAACGTGATGGTGTCATTAGTTGGTGGGGTACCGGGTGCTGGTGCTACGTCATGCACGGTTGCGAACGCTCGAGCTGGAGGTCGCTCAAGAGTTTCTGGTGTCTTGTGTGCATTGGTTTTAGGTGCTTTGGTGTTGGGCTTAGGGCGTTATGCAAATGCGATACCCCACGCAGTTTTGTCGGGAATACTAATAAGAGTTGGTTTTGACATCATTGATTGGCGTTACCTCACCCGCATCCATTTAGTACCCCGAGAAAACCTAGTGGTATTAGTTCTCACTTTAGGCTTGTCTATTGTGTCTGACCTAGTCGTGGCTGTGGCGGCGGGTTTGATTGTGGCGGCGATGACAGGTGCCCGTCAACTGGAGCGACTTGAGTTAGACAAAGTGGTTTCCACACCTCTACTAGATGTAACCTTTCTTGCCCAAGGCGTTGATGGCGGCATCAATGATGGTGAAGACAATGCGATCGATATGGACGACCCATTTTCGGCTCAAGTAGGTTTGTTGTCGCTGCGGGGTAGTTTCACAGTGGCATCGTCAACAAAATTATTCAGTATCATACGCAATGACATAGCCGAGCACGAAGTAGTGATTTTTGATTTTTCTCAAACAGTGTTTGTAGACGACAGCGCAGCGTTGGTACTAGGGCAGCTAGTTGACGCTGCTATGGTTGCCGACACCGAATGCATTGTTATGGGACTTGACAAACTAAAAGGCACTAGCGTCATTGCCCTTGATGTGTTACACCGCATACCTCAAGAGAATTTTGTCAAAGACTTAGACGGCGCTAGGGTCATCGCCCTCCGAATCTTGAACCTCTACAATTCCAGCGAATAGTTCCCTCCAGCGAATAGTTACCCAAGACAAAATAGTAGACGATGAACGATTCAAGATATGGGTTCCCGACTAGCGTTTTTCTGGCTTTGGCTGCAGGTTTGACAACATGACTTACTCAGTTATTCTTCAAATATGAGAGAAGTTGCTGGTCCGGCTATTTTGAGGCTGCTCAATGGCCAATCGATTGTCGACAGGTTGTTTAATGTTCACCCTCAAAAGATGTCGAGAGCAGGTATAGCTCGCGTAACTGGTCTTTCCAAGCCAACCGTTTCGGCTTTAGTTGCAGACATGGAATCAGCTGGGTTGCTGAGGGTCGCCCACGAGAGCATCGAATCACCTTCAATTGGTCGACCCGCGGCATTCTATGAGTTGGTGCCAACAGTGCGCCACTCAGTAGTTGCCGATATAGGTGCCACCAAAATGTTGGTAGGCATCAACGATTTGTTCGGCAACCTAGTCATTGAACGCGAATGTGAAACAGGCAATGATGCCTCAACTGCTCTGAGACGACTCAATTCAGTGGCGAAAGAGATGCTAGGAGAGCTCAATGTCTTTGCTACCGGAATTTGTGTTGGCGTGCCTGGCATTTATCGCCGTAAACGTGACCGTGTTGAGCAAGCACTGAACTTGCCCGGTTTTGAAGACTTGCCACTACGAGAGTTGCTCGCCCAACACTTCAACGGACACATACACATTGAAAACGATGTCAACTTAGCTGCCTTAGGAGAACTAGCTCTTATGGGTGACGAACACTCCGACAAACATTCCGACGAACACTCCAAAGAAGATTTCGCAGTGATCTCTGTTGGCACGGGTATTGGATTGGGGATGGTTATCGGAGGCAACCTGTACACCGGTGGCACCGGTTCAGCAGGTGAAGCAGGCTCAATGTTGTTGTCTTTGCCAGCATCAGATGAGCAGCCGCTAACCCTTGAAGATGTGGCATCAGCACCTTCCATACGAAAGTTGCTAGGGCATGCGATCGAGACCGGTTATCCTTCTAGCCTTGACCCGAGTGCCAAAGTAGCAGATATATTTGCTGCGGTGCAAGCAGGTGACCAAGCCGCGTCGCTAATCGTCAACGAAGTGGCTGAGGCAATGGCATTAGCTGTGTCACACGTGTGTTTAATCGCAGACCCAACTCGGGTGATATTTAACGGCAGAGTAGCTAGTAACCCGATCTTTGTTGATGCCGTGCAACGTCATCTGGCACGTTTAATTGAGTCGCCACCGCTGCTTGAAGCCTCCAAACTAGGCCGACGGGCGACACTACTAGGCGCAGTATCAATGTCCTTGCGTTCGGTTCGTAAGTCGTTGGTGCGAGAAATTCTCGGTGATTAGTGAGCAGCGTAAGAAATAATTTGACAAATAGCTTTTTGTAAGGTAACATTACTAACAATGTTTAGGGAATGCCGAACGCCTAACCGCGATCAAGTGTAACTAGCAATGAGTTTCGCAAGCAAGGTAGCCAAAGCAGTAGATGCTGATGCGATAGTTGAACTAGTTTGTCAAGCCGTGCAGATACCAAGCGTCACCCCCAACGAAGCAAGCTTTGCTCAATGGCTTTGCCAAGTGATGGAACAAACTGAAGTATTTTCTGAAGCTTCGTTAGTGGATTGCGAACCAAACAGACCCAATGTGTACGGCACAGCTGGCGGAAAAGAAACTGAAAACAACGCTGAAAACCGCAGTCGCTCTTTGCTTCTCTGCGGACACCTAGACACTGTGGCCGTAGACGATTGGATAAACCATTGGCAAGGCAGCGACCGAGAAGATCCATTTAGCGCGCCAATTATTGATGGCGCAATCTGGGGGCGCGGCGTTGCAGACCAAAAAGCAGGCATCTGTGCAATCATTGAAGCGTTGCGGGCTTTTGAGCGATGCAACCTGCAAATAGCCGGAAAGGTATCAACGCTTTTTGTTTGTGATGAAGAGTCGGGTCAGCGGGGCAGCGGTGTGTCCGCAGGCATGCGCGCAGCAGTACGAGACAAATCAACGAAACCACTGCAAGCAGATTTTGCCATATACACCGAACCAACGACATCAGCCATATACACCGCACAGATGGGTTTTTTGATAGCAGACATTACCTATAACGGTGTGTCTGCCTACTTCGGCAGGCCAGAACTAGGGGTGGATGCCCTAAAAGCTGGGCACGAGCTGCTAACCAAGCTATGGCAACATAGTGAGGAACTAGAATCTACAGTTGCGCCACATGAGTTGTTGGGTAAAGCATTCCTGTTAGTTACTGCGGTGAACTCTGGTGGCAACATCGCAGTTCCAGGGCACTTTGAGCTGTCTCTGATCCGCAAGGTTCTTCCGGGAGAGAACCTAGATGAAGCGGCAGTGCAGATTAGCACTATCGCTAACGAAGTAGCCAAAGCACACGCAGTAGATGTGACGGTCGACTTCAGTGCGCCGCGAGATCACCAATTTGGTGGCACACCCGATGAACTAGATGTCAACCATTTAGGTGTTACCACGCTCGCAGGTTCTATCGAATCGCTCAGCGGGTCGACCGCCCGCATTGAGGGTGCGCCCTATTGGTCTGAGAAACCTTTCCTGCGCGAGCTAGGAATACCAGGAGTCTACTTTGCGCCAGGCGACATATCTCACTGTCACACACCTTTTGAACGGCTTGATGTCGATGAATTAGTGACAGCCACACGTACTCTCGCCCACTTCATTGCACAGTGGTGCGGAGTTGCTGAACAATAAAAGGACCCAAAGGAGGGGACTATGAAAAAATACAAAACACCAGCAAAAAAGAGCCACAATACCACGTGGTTGCTAGTCGCGTTGCTAGCTGTGTTCGGGCTGTTTGCTGCCGCGTGCGGTGACGATAGCTCAAGCACACCGACAACCACCGCGGCACCCACCACCGCGGCACCCACCACGACAGAGGCATCGGGCACGACAGAGGCACCGGGCACAACAGAGGCACCCACTACGACAGAGGCACCTGCTACCACAGAGGCACCTGCTACCACAGAGGCACCTGCCCCCCCCGCGCCAGAGCGCCCAGTCACACAAGGTCCCGCAGGTGAAGTTGCTGTGGCAGCAAACGAGATTAGTCTCAGCGACAGTGAAATCGCTGACGTGCAAGCCGGAAACTATACCGCAGCGTTGCTTTGGCACACCTCTGGAGCTTTTACTGAAGCAGTAAGTCAAGGAGCGCGCGATGCCTTTGCGGAACTCGGGATTGAAGTTATTGCTGAAACTGATGCTGGATTTGACGCAGCGCAGCAAGCCAACGACGTAGGTACTGTCTTGGCGCAGAACCCAGACATTATTATTAGCTTGGCGATTGGCCCTGATGCGGGTGCCGCCGCTTTCCGCCCAGCAGTGGACGCTGGTGTGTCGCTAGTGTTCTTGTCGAATGTCCCGGCTGGCTATGTGCATGGTCAAGACTATGTAGGTATCGTCACAGACGACCTAGCAGCTATGGGCATCACCGCCGCCGACTTGCTAGCAGATGCTCTTGGTGGCTCAGGCGAAGTGGGTTACATCTTCCACGATGCTGCCTACTATGTAACCAATCAACGGGATCAAGCATTCAAAGCTTGGATTGAGAACAACTACCCAGGAATCTCAATTGTGGCTGAGCAGGGCTTAGCAGATCCATCCGCGGCTGAAGAAATCGCTTCCGCTATGATCACCCGCAACCCCAATCTCGACGGCATCTACACACCTTGGGCGGCGGGTCCCGCTGATGGCGTTCTCGCTGCGCTGCGTGCAGCGGGAGCGTCAGATGTGGCAGTAGTGACGATGGACCTCGACACCAACGTGTCGCTTGACATGGTTGAGGGAGGCAATATGGTCGGTATTGCTGCCGATGAGGCATACAACCTCGGGCGCACTATGGCACTTGAAGGAGCTTATGGGGTGCTAGGTAAGGCAGCACCACCGTTCGTGATTGTGCCAGCTATTGGTGTGACAGCCGACAACATTGTTGAAGGCTACCGTACATCACTAGCTGCCGAGCCACCGCAAATAGTGCTAGATGCCCTAAACGGCTAGCTCAACCCTAACTTGAGGAACCCATCGTGAACAAAGCTTCGCGCGCCTTAGGCACGGCAACTGCTGCGCCGCCGCGCCTAGCAATTAGGTTGCAACATCTCGAACTTCACAACTATGTGGTGTATTTAGCTGCGATTCTGATATTCGTGTTCTTTGCGATCATTTTGCGTGACGATGGGTTCCTCACTTTTCAAAATCTTCTCACAATCGGTCGACAGTCGGCACCTATCGCGGTAATGGCGGTGGGTATGGCTTTCGCGTTGGCATCGTCTGAAATAGACTTGTCAATCGGTTCGGTTGCAGCACTAACTTCGTTGGTGGCCGCACAGTTTGTGGGCAGCAACGGTTTCTTTATTGGTGTCGTTGTTGCGTTAGTCGTGGGTGCGGGTGTCGGCTTTGTCAATGGTGTTATCACCGTCAAGGTGCGTATCCCTTCGTTCTTGGTGACGTTAGGGATGATGACGATAGTTAGCGGAGTGGCGCGCAACCTCAATGACCTGCAGTCTTTGCCTATTCGCAACGATACCTTTACCACAGTTTTTGGAGCGGGTTCTGTGGGCCCGGTTTCTTCTTTGCTCATCTGGACAGCGGTGATTGGGTTCCTCGGGCATTTCACTCTGCACCACTTGCGTTGGGGGCGTCACGTTTTAGCGGTGGGGTCTGATCGCAACGCCGCGAATGCGCTTGGTATTAGCACCGATCGCATCCGCATTACGGCTCTCATGGTGAGTGCCTCAGCGGCTGCCTTCGCTGGTATTTTGTTAGCTGGCAGACTCGCAATAGGACGTCACGACCTTGGTGAAAACCTGTTGCTAACAGTTATAGCTGCCGTTGTCATTGGTGGAACGAACCTTTTCGGTGGCCGCGCCTCGGTTGTGGGTGCTGTTGTGGGTTCGGTGGTGATGGCGATGCTCAACAATGGCTTGATTTTGATGGGCCTAAGGGTTTCTGAACAACTGATTGCTCGTGGGGCGATCATCATCTTGGCCGTTGCGCTAAGCATGCGAGAACAGAAAGAGAGTTGACATGTTCCTGCGATCCCTTCTTAATCAAAATCCCCGGTTCGTTGAGGCAGCTATTGAGTTTCACCAAGCAGGGCAGGTGCCTGCCAACAGCTATGTGCTTGATCTTGACGCGATATCAACTAACACAACCCTCTTGTGCGACAAAGCAGACAGCCTGAATTTGATTGTTTATGCCATGACCAAACAACTGGGCAGAGCACCAGGGGCGATCGCGGCTATGGCAAATGGGGGTGTAGACGGTTTCGTAGCGGTTGATATGGCATGTGCTCGACCCATTGCCTACAACAATCATCAAGTTGGACATCTTGGGCATTTGGTGCAAATACCACGTGCTGAAGCTGCTGAAGCCGCGAGTTTTGAGCCGCATTATTGGACTGTTTTTTCCGCAAACAAAGCAACAGAAGCTGCTGCTGCGTCAAGGAGTAGAGGTCTAACACAGCAACTATTGGTGCGGGTATATGAACCCGAAGATGAGTTCTACAACGGTCATGAGGGCGGCGTTGATTTGGCTGAGTTGCCAGCACTGATTGCTCATATTGATGCGTTGCCCGGTGCCGAGTTCGCTGGTTTAACCACATTTCCGGGGTTGCTTTTCTCGGGGGATGAGGTGCGCACCACTCACAACGTTGAAACCCTTGCTAAAGCGGTGGAGATTGCCAAGAAACACCCGGCGAGTCCAGAGGTGCTGCAAGTTAATTTACCTGGTACAACCTCAACTGAAGTCTTAGATGTCTTGGCCTCAGCTGGCGCAACTCAGGTAGAGCCTGGCCACGGGCTAACTGGCACAACCCCGCTGCACGCGGTACGGCAACTGCCAGAACAACCTGCGGTGCTTTACTTGAGCGAAGTAGCCCACATCCATCAAGGCTTAGCTTTTTGTTTTGGCGGTGGGTTATATGTCGATCCAGTTTTTGGCGATTATGAGGTACGTGCTGTGGTAGCTAATGATCCCAGCGAGGTTTCAACTGAACCACTGCGGGTTGACATGCCTAATGCGGCTGCTATTGATTACTATGCCAAACTGTATCCCCAGAACAATCGCAAAGTCGCTGAGGGGGAGACCGTCATTTTTGGGTTTCGAGTTCAAGCCTTTGTGACGAGGGCTTTTGTTGTGGGCCTTGAGGGTGTGTCAACTGGTCAACCCCAAGTCGCAGGCATCTGGAACTGCTTTGGCGACCCGGTGCCACAAGTTGGTATGTCGTCGTTTGGTATGTCGTCGTTTGGCATGTCGTCGTGAGTGTTGTGTCCTCGGCTACTACTGCCAACGCCAATCAAGCAACTTTGGCTGCTCTTGAGGTAAGGGGTTTATGTAAGTCGTTTCGAGCTGTGAAGGCATTAGACAACGTAAACTTGGCTTTACATTACGGCAGGGTTACTGCTTTGCTCGGTGATAATGGTGCTGGCAAGTCAACCTTAGTGAAGTGCATCTCGGGCGTGTATTCTCCCGATGCGGGGTCAGTTTCGGTGAATGGTGTTGAACATGCTGTGTCTTCGCCAGAAGCAGCACGTGCTTTAGGGATCGAAACTGTCCATCAAACGCTAGCGGTTATTGATCCCCTTGACGTGGTCGAGAATTTGTTTTTAAACCGTGAACACACTAGAGGTTGGAAGGTGGGTGCATGGCTTGGTTTGCTCAACAAAAAGAGTATGCACAATGCCTCCACCACAATACTTGACCGTCTTGATATACGCATTCCCTCGCTACGTCGGCCGTTGGGTAGCTTATCTGGTGGGCAACGTCAAGCTGTGGCCATTGGACGTGCTGTGGCTTGGGGGCAACAGATAGTTTTGCTTGATGAACCGGCAGCGGCGTTAGGTGTTGAACAAGCAGCCCGGGTGCTTGATCTGATTCGTGGACTGCGAGATTCGGGTGTAGCAGTGCTTTTAATCACCCACAATATGGATCGGGTAACAGCAGTTTGTGACCAGGCCGTAGTGTTGCGGCAAGGTCGTAAAGCAGCTGAAGTAACGGTGACTGATGTGACCAAAGATGACCTTGTTGCGTACATCACTGGTGCGAGAACGGGCGATACATTGTAATGGCCGATGATCGTGTGGGAGATGGCCGTGTGGGAGATGATCGTGTGGGCGGTGGCCTTGTGGGCGGTACAGTTGTGGATGGTGGCCTTGTGGGCGGTGAAGTTGATGAAATGATTTGGTTGGGCATCGATGTTGGCGGCACAAGCATTAAAGGTGCTCTCGTTGAACTTGAATATGGTGAATTGTTGAACGATGTGTATGTTGAAAAAACCCCTCCCACAGCGACACCAGAAGATGTGGTTGCTGCCATAAAACGGATTGCTGCAACAATGAAGTGGAGCGGGCCAGTAGGTGCTGCTCTACCGGGTGTAATACACGGTGCTAGTTTGCGTCACGCACCCAACCTGTGTGTTTCTTGGCAACGAACAGATGCTTTGGATTGTTTGCGATCACCAAATGGGGGTAATGCGGTGCTGATTAACGATGCCGACGCAGTTGGTTTAGCTGAACTGAGGTTCGGAGATCGCAACTTACATCGGTCTGGACTGACGATTGTGTTGACGATAGGTACTGGCATTGGCAGTGCTTTGTTGCACAATGGTCACCTTATTGCTGATTCGGAGTTGGGTAGCCTTAGTGGTGCTGAGGGATGTTTTGAGGAAATAGCCTCGGGTCGAGCGATCTCGACAGATTCTTTAAGTCCTGCTGAGTGGGCCAAGCGGGCACAACCGTTTTTCGATGAACTACAGGCGATTCTTAACCCTGCACGGTGGGTTGTTGGTGGGGGATTAAGCAATAACTTCAAACAATATTCTGCGAAACTCACCTTAAATAGTCCGATAACGGTTGCTCGCGGGGGAATGCATGCGGGGATTGTAGGAGCCGCGGTAGCGGCAAGTACTTTGAGAAAAGACGTTGGGAGTTTTGCTTATTCGTGAAAGTAATTGTTGCCGCTGACCCTCGGAGTGTGGCTCAAGAAACTGCGGACATTGTGCAGGCGTATGTAACTGGTTCTGCTTCGCCGCAACTAGGCCTCGCTACCGGGGGAACAATGGAAGGTTTATTTGCTGAACTCGTTAGGAGATATCAAGACCACAAACTGAGTTTCAAGACAACCTCGGCCTACCTTCTTGATGAATACATTGGTTTAGCTCGCGGTGACACCAATGCCTTTCGGGAGACCGTGCGAAACTTGTTTACAGACCATGTTGATTTTGGCGTGGGTGCGCTAACCAGCCCGAATCCGCATGCCTCCAACCTCAAAGCGGAATGTCTTCGCTATGAGCAATTGGTCGTTGCCGCACCAGTAGGTTTGCAGTTACTTGGTATCGGCTCCAATGGCCACATAGCGTTTAATGAGCCAGGTACATCGTTTGATAGCGTTACACGAGTGGTTGAACTTGCTAGCCAAACGCGTGCTGACAATGCTCGATTTTTTGCTACTAACCAAACTGTGCCGACTCACGCTATCACGCAAGGCATTGGCACCATTATGTGCTCGTCGGCCTTGCTATTGGTGGCAAGTGGTGCCAGCAAAGCTCAAGTTGTGGCGCAAGCGTTAGAAGGTTCAATCACGGGATTAGTGCCGGCGTCTGTGCTACAACTTCATGAAAATGTGACGGTCATACTAGACAAGTTAGCTGCCTCCAAACTAAGTGGTTGATTACCAAGTGAGAAAGATTTCATCATTGAAAAACAGAAATAAAAAAGCAAGCGAAGGAATAAATATGTCCAAAAATGTTCATCCTCATTCGGTGCTCAAGACACCTAGTCACAAGACACTTCGTCCACTGTCAAAAGCATTACTGATTATGGCAGTGCTACTCAGTACAGCACTACTTAGTGCTCTGTTGCACACTTCGACACCTGCTGTTGGTGATGAAACAAAACCAAGTAATTTGTCTGGTAAAACCTATCAAGATTTTATTAACGCAGTTTGGACATATGAATCCGATATTGATCCAGCCAAACAGGATTACTACAACGAAAACTGGAACAAGTCTGTTGCGTCATATCCTGAAGTTCTGTATCCAGGGCGAGTGGTACGAGATATCAACGGCAACCCAATAGAACGCAAAAATATTACTATTGAAGAACTGTTCAACACTTTCGGCATTGGTGATTTGTATAGTCCTTCTGACCCTAGTCCCGATTGGAAACTTATCCAATCAAATGTAATCAACTATTTGGGTTTCGTGGGGTTTCAGTTCCAAGAATCCGATCTTGTTGATACGGGCTATTACCGGTTTGCTGAAGCGTCTTTAGATGGCAGAAACTTTTACCCGACCCATTATGTGGATGTACCGAACGAGACTTGGGCTGATGGGGTGCGCGCAGTTCTCAAATACCCTCCAACTGTGTCAGAACCAACGATCGTAACTGATACTGTAAAGTTTGTTGACACAAGTTTTACAGGTAAAAACGGCATATATACGTATCAAGACTTCACTTCACCAGAAAAACATGTGCTTATCATTGAAGACCATTTCACCAATAAATACAACGGTATTGTTGCGGGCTTAAAGGAAAAGGGTAAATCGCTTGATGAGTATCTTGGAACATTTGTTTACTGGAATGGTTTGAAACCACCAGTGAGTCCTCCACCTGGTGGACGCGCCAATAAGGTTGAGATAACGCTCTCTGGTTTGCTAGCTGGTGCACATTTGCGTGGTGCTGCTGGCGTTGTTGAGCTTTTGGTGGAGCATCAGAATCCCGCAGATGAAAGCGGCACTTATATTTTGCAATATGTGCAGGATTATGCTGGCTACGACACCCCCTTCGGCTAAAAAATCTGGAAACACCTCCTATCCTCACCAGCTTCATTTTGCTTTCGGTTTGCTCAGCCAACAGTGCGCAAACCCGCCATGCCTCCATCAATTGCAAACGAAGCACCTGTTGTCCACCCCGATAGGGGACTCGCGAGGGTGGCAATGGCATATGCGACTTCTGAAGCACTACCGAGGCGGCCGAGTGGCTGGCGCCGCTCTAGAGCGTTGCGTTCGGCTACTGGATCCAGTGCCGCGTCAAGTAGTCGTTCCACCCAGGGAGTGGCAACGGTGCCGGGGTTAACACAGTTGACACGAATGCCTTCGGCACATAAGTCTGCCGCCATAGCTTGAGTGAGGCTAAGAACCGCGCCCTTTGGATGCTGAATAAACAGCACGTTGGGGCAGCCCCGCAGTTGCTGCGATCGAGCAGACATTAACTATTGATGGATGGTCGGACTTACGGAGATACGGCAACGCAGCAGCTGAGACCCGCGCAATCCCGAAGACGTTGACATCAAAAACGTTTACCCACTCCTCCTCGGTTGCAGTTTCGATAGTGCCAACGGCACCGATACCTGCGTTGTTGACAACGATATCAAGCCCGCCCATGCGCTTCGCCGCTTCGTCAACCACCAAAACGATCCCCACAGGATCAGTGACTGACCCGCTGAGCGCATGCTTGTCGTTAGGGTCGGTGTTTAGATCGATGGTTGTCACTAAAGCTTTGCGCCGACGTAATTCTTCTGCGGTGGCGGCACCGATACCAGAGGCACCGCCAGTGACTAGAGCACGCATTCCTTCGAACTCACTTTTGTGCATTAGTGTTCTTTCTGGTGTTCGTTGAGCATTGTTCTAGTACCACTAGCTTCAAGGAAGTCTGAGTTGTTGAGTAGCACCATCGGCTCTAGGGGGCTTTCACTATGCACTGTTGGCTGCCGAGTCCGTCGATTGAGACATCAAGGCGATCTTCGGGCTTCAGATAGCGAGGGTCGGCGTTGCCTAGCGCAACTCCGGCTGGAGTTCCAGTGTTGATGATGTCCCCCGCTTCAAGAGCCATGAACTGGCTCAAATACCAGACAAGAAAGGTAGGGGAGAAGACCATTTCAGAGGTGCGACTATCTTGTTTCGGGTCGCCGTTGACAGCTAGCGTGAGCCTTATGTCAGAAGGATCGAAGTTGGTTGAAGGGCGTAGGCAAGGGCCGAGAGGGTTGAAGGTTGGGCAAGATTTCCCTTTTACCCATTGACCGCCGCGTTCTAGTTGAAAATCGCGTGCCGATAGATCGTTTGATATGGTGTAGCCGCCGATCACTTGCGATGCCTCTAACTCGTCTTTGAGGTACAGAGCATCTTTGCAGATTATGATTGCGAGTTCTACTTCCCAATCAACTTTCGTTGAACCGCGGGGCAAAACAATGTCGTCTGTTGGCCCAATAATCGTGTTGGCGGCTTTGAAAAAGACAATCGGTTCATCAGGCAACTTTGCGCCAGTTTCTAATGCGTGGTCGCGATAGTTCAACCCGATACAGATGATTTTGCCTACATCCACAAGTGGCGCACCAATACGAACGATGCTGGTACTGTCTAGTTCAGCAAGGTTGCCATTGTGGAATGCGTTAACTGTTTCAACAAGCCCCCCGTTGGACAAAAAACTCGGAGTGATGTCCTCGGTGACTTCTGTTAGAGAGTATAGTTTGCCACCGTGAAGATAAGCCGGCACCTCGGCACCCTGTGCTCCGAGGCGAACAAATCCCTCGGCTTCACTAAGACGATCAAGGACTCCCATCATATGCTCTCGCTTGTGCTCTCGCGAAGTTGCAACCCAGCAGAGTGGCGGTGATATGCAGCATTAAGGTGGGCACGCACAGCCCTTGCCACTGTCTCAATCGAAAGATGCTCGACAGGTTCAAATCGGTGCTCAATAGTCTGACGTCGCAGAGATTCATGCACTTCGTCGGCTAGTGTGAAGCAGCGCACTTCTGTCATTTGTGCCATTGGTGCCATAAAATCTATCCTATATGGATTACTTGTGAGCGCATTGGTAAATTCGCAAGAGATTATGTATGGTTCTTGTGCCGCTATGGGCGAGTCGCGCGATCGTTTTTGTTCTGGTGGGTTGGGTGCTGGTGTTGGTCGTGCCTTGGCTTTCTGGGTTGTGGGGTCGCTCGTGTGGGTTGTGTTGCCAGGTTGAGCGCGCGTTATATTACACGTTTGGGTTCGCGTTTGGGCTGCGTCATTAGTGCAAAATATGGGGCTTGGCGGTGCAGAGTCGCAACTGATGGTGACCTTGGTGACAGAAGAACGGGAAAATGCAACTACCGGTTGTTTGTTGGCTTTTGTGGCCGATTTGAGCGTGTATTTGCCAGAATCGGGGTTTTTGTGAACTTGCCAGCCTTGATCGTGGATTTTGTGGTGGCAGGCATCGCAGACAAGTACTAGGTTTTCTACATCAGTGGAGCCGCCTTTAGACCACCAACTAATGTGATGGATGCGACACCATAGCGGGTTTGCACCGCACCCGATGCAACCTTGGTCACGGGCCGTTAGCACAACACGCTGCGCTTGGCTAGTGGCGCGTTGTTTGCGTCCTAACCACAAGTTTTGCGCCCTCACATCGAAGATCGACGGTATGATGTTGGCTTCGAGCCCCAACCGATGCAACTCTGTAGCAGGGACTGGGCTGCCGTCAGCCAACCTCGGGTTACCGAGTTGTTTGTTTATTATGTCAAAATCGGCGATTACCAACAGATCGGTGCCGACCGAACCACGATGGCTGCCCTCTGAATTGCAAATCAAGTCTAAGAGCGCGTCAGCCATGCGCTGAGGAGGAGTGGCTCTGTTCTTAGGGTCTTCGTCCTTCCAGAGTTGGCCTTCTCTAGCGGTTAGTGCTGTGGCGATGCGTGCTCCGTTGATTTGATCAAACTCGGCCGTCAACACAAACATCCCCGATTCAGATGACTCAAAAATACGGGCTTTGCGCTTGGAGCGTTGCCGTTCAACCAACGACTTGCCGTCATCATCGGCCACGTCTTGTTGATGACGCTTTACAGTTTTGGCGAAATCATCAAATCGTTGCCCGCTAGCAACTTCAGCCAGCAATTCCTCATCAACCGGACTCTCCCCAGCAGCACGCGCGATCAAACGTGCGTGCCCTTGTGGTATCTCCCCCGACTCCAACGCCTCACGAGTGGCAGGCAATTCAGCCAACTGTTGTGCGGTCTCCACGTCACGCTTCGCCTCACGACCCGAAGCCCCCAGTTCGTCGCGCGCTAAACGTTGCGCGTCTGCTGCGCTGTGACGGCGACTCAATTCCGCCAGCGCACGAGACTTCAACGCCGCCAAACACGACTCAGCTTTAACCAGACTCCTCAACCTTGTCCGCAACCCTTCATCAGATAAACCAGCTTCGTCCACACCAGCGACACACACCGCCGCAGGGCATCCGCGGATGCCCTCACGGGGAGTGTCTGTACGACCAATTCGATGTGTTAATTCCATACATGCAACCCTACACGCACCCTATGACAAAGACAACCTAATATAAAGACATATATTATAAAAATATAAAATATTTGTGCAAAACCCTATGACCGACCCACAAGAAAGGCAGCAGATCGCTCGACTTGTAGGTCGCGTTTCCTCAGGTGACGCGCAGGCTTTAATGCAAGCTTATACGATCGCTCAGCGTGATCTAATGCATGGAACCTCCTCGCGCATGGTGCATAGCTTTCTCTGAACGATAAGTCACATTTCGCGTCTGACCGCTCAAACGAGTGGGAATCGGACACGGCATATGCCAGAGCTTCAAAGCCTCCTACAAAAGCTAAGTCGTGGGCCGGAGTTGGCAAGAATGCTGATGCCAAGATATCCGGCCAAGAAATCTACGACCGGTACACCGCAGGCGACACGACCTTCACTTGGATGGGCAGAACAACCGTAACTGGTTCCCTATCAAGTCTTTTATTGAAGGAATCAACTTAAGACAGCCACAGGGTCGCCCGTGACTCTTCAATCCTGCTTAGAATCGCTTCGTTACTCAAGCAGAGGCTTCTTGCCGTAGAGCATGAACCAATCATTTAGATGAAGTTTGTAGTTGTTGATCGTGCTAGCGGCGTAGTTCTTTTTGTCCAGCATCAAGTTGATTTCACTGTCGTTTTGTACGCTCGGGTCTAAACCCTTTTCTAGCGCATGCTTCACCCAACGTTTAGCAATCATACGCTTCTCGTTCGCGGAATTCGTCGCGAGTTGGTGGCCTTCGCCTGGAAATTCATCCGCACGCATATGCCAACGCAACGAATCGATTAAACTACCATCGCGCAGCCTCCAGACCCGCCAGCCGTTCAAGGTCACACCGGTCGCACACGCAGCGGCAGCAGAGAGAGTGGCATTGGCAACTCCATCAACTTCTATCTGGCCGTCGGTTCGCACCACCCCTGAGTATTTGTTGCCAAGGTGGGTAAGCGACAGGATCGTGCCTGGCATCAGATAACCTTTGTAAACAAGATCTAACACTGACGGGTTTACGGGTTCGCCCATCCGATTCGAACGGCCCCTCCTGCGCGAATGACGCATCGGACCCTTAGCGCGCCGAGTATCATCTGGGTTTAAGGCATTTGCAAGTAGTTTCGCTGCAGCTAGCGAAATTCGAGCGACTCGGCCATCAAAGTGCAAGCTGACCTCATCGTTGTCAGTGACTACGTGGAGCAATGTGCCGTCAATACAACCAATTGTTTGTTGACTCGTGTCTTCCATGTAGCCCATTGTAAATGTTTGCATCCGGCAAATGTTGCCTAGCGCAGGCGATTTGGGTGTTGTTTAGTTTGTGAGGTATTGGTGGATTATTGTTAGTAGTTCTTTATGGGTGATTTCGCCGTTTTGGTATTGTTTGATGGCTGCTAGTAGTTGTGTGAGGGTTACGGGTTTTTGGGTTGGTTCTGGTTCTTCGCTCTTGGCCCGTTCGTCAGCCTCCTGCACCACCTCCGAAGTCTCATCGGTCGGCTGCGGGTCTGGTTGCGGCGCGGTTCGTGGAGGTTGTTGCGTTTGCGGTCGGGGGTACGGTTCGGTCTCGGCTGCGGGCTTCGGTTGCGCATCGGGATCAGGGTCGGGGTCGGACTGCGGCTCGACGGACTGCCCGGCGACGGGCAGCGTGGTCGTGGTGACCGGCGTCGGGTCGCCGTCTTGGTGGTCGGGGCGTTTCAGAGAGCCGAGATCTCCGGCGCGGGCGCAGTTGGTGCATTGTTGTCCGCTGTCGGTCACCTTCACACGCATCTGCGTCATAGCCAGTGCCTCCGGCGTCTGTAGGCAATGGTCGCTGCTCCAACTGGTGTCTCCGCCCGGCGGCACCGAGACGTGATGCGCGACGAGCACTTCGCCGTCGCCGTCGATGTTGTTGTCGGGGTCGCTGATCGTGAGAGTCACCGGCTTGCCGTTACGCCGCTTCCAGTCTTCGGCGGTGAAGACGACGTCATTTTCGCCTGTTCCCGCGCGTGCGAGGATGGTGTTGTAGTCCTTGGATTCTTCTATCTGCCATAGGACGACGATGGGGAAACTAGCCGGCGTCGGTTCTGGGCCGCTGAGATAGATCGAGTAGTTGACGGTGTCGCCTTCGGACATTGAGAAGTGCTGGCGGTCGACTTCGAATCGGACGTTCGTCTTGCAGTTCTGCGGGATCGGCTTACTGGAGTCGGAAAGGGTGACCTCGCTGTCGACTTCACCGATGGTGTAGGGCAGACACCCGTTATTGGTCCAGACGCGGTCGGTCGGGTAGGCCAGACCGACCGCCATCTCGGCATCCCCGTCAGCTGTGAAATCGCGTCCGGCGGAATATACCGGGATCGCCACACTCGTTGCGCCGGCCGGTAGCCGCGCACGCCGCTGCATCCGAAAGTCCTGCCCGAAGATTGCAGTGCGTTCAGTTTGGTTTTGAGCGCGTCCGAAGGTCAAGTCCACGAAACTGTCGGCGGTCAGTGCCGGGTTGATGGTCAGATCAAGTTGCCCGTGGTCGCGCAACCCGCCAACAGCCTCGCTTATGAAGGGGGTGCCGCCGAGCGTGATCGTCGACGTCGGCGTGGGGCACCCGGCTTGTTGCGCCCACGCCCGGCTAATCAGCGGGGGGGGGGGGGTTAGAGCACCGAGTATCGCAGCGGCGACTACCGCGGCGGCGGTTCGTCTAATGGTTCTCATGGGGGACCCCGATCGGTTGTCTGGCTGCCACGCACCTAGTTACCTGGCTAAGATAACTACAGAGGAGGCGACTTGTAGGAGCGGAGGCGACTTGTAGGAGCATTACCGAAACTACTTTAGGCGATTAGAGTTGGATTTTCAACCCCATCAACAATTTAGAGACAACTATTTTGCTGGTGTTGTGTTGGTGAGTGCCACTAGACAAGACATCCTCAACACCAAAACCAACCGCAACGCAGTGATACGCAATCGAAAGTGCCAATAACCTTGTAAGCATACCCAACTACCTGTGACAACAAGTTTGGTTGGTTAGGCGATTGGTTGACCGAGTGTGTGAGTCCGCCTTCTGGCGTGCTCGGCGACTAGGTGCTCGATGGCGGTGTCACGCGCCCACGGCAAGTCTACTAGGTCTTCGATGGAGGCGACGAGCAACTCGCCCCGCTCGGCGATCTCGACACGGTCGTGTCGGTGGGCCAAGTCACATTGTTTTGTTCTGCTTCGATAGGACCGGTGATTCCCCACTTCTTTAGCGTTGTTAGTTCCCGCTGTTTTTCCTCGCTCGTCAGGGCCGGGGTCAGTCCGCCGACGAAGGTCTCGTTCTTTGCGAAGGGCGGATCGGTGCATATCAGGTCTACGCTCGCAGTGTCGATCGACTTCAGCAGTTGGTAGTTGTCGACGATGAACAGGTGCCGGTTCAAAGACTGGTCGACAATTTGTGTCTCGGATCTGGCTGACATTGCTCTCCTCTGATCGTCCGGTTGGTGATGCGCCGCCTATCGTACCAGAGTCCTACGACAGCAGACACAATCCAGCGAAGCCACTGGTTCAGCCATTGGCGGTAAACCCGGAAGTAAAATGGGAAATATCAGAAACTAATGGAAGTTATTAAAATAATTGAATTAGCGACGAGAGTACTCACGTCTTGGCTTGGGTGCGGACCTGTACGGGATGGGGTAGGGGTTGATTGAAGAGGTAACCTTTTTCATTGAAAGGCATAGTTGGGGGTTGAGTGTTGCCCGCTTTGTCAGTGGCTCTGGTTGTGATGGTGTAGTCGCCCGGTTTTGGTGACCAGCGAAACTCAAAACGTGTCCAACTATGTCGACTATTAGTGCGTTGCAGTTTGGCTTCACGCCAACCCCGCTTATCAATGCTCCATTGAACGCTGCTAATTTCGTGTGGAGAGTGAGCGAAGCCATGAAGAAGGTGTGGCTCAGCACTGAGTGTCGCAGGCCACGGCAATGCTAAAGCACTCTTTATTGATTGGGTTGTGATCGGAACGCCTCGCGCTTGACCAGTCGGTGGGTAGTCTTCGCCGATCAACACATATGAGGTCGTGTTGTTGCGCGTCCACAGCGGTTTGCGAGACACCAATATATTGCCGACCCATTTGATCCACGAGCTACCGATCCAACCTGGAACCACAGCACGCAAAGGGAAACCGTGGTCAGTTGGCAGTCGGCTACCGTTTAGCCGATAAGCGAGCAACGTGGTGGGGTCAACAGCCTTTTCTATCGGTAATACCCGCCCGAAACCTCCTTCTGGTGAGTCTCGGTCGAGGCCAATGAGCAAAACACTATGTGCCCGCTCAACACCCGCAAGTTCAAGCAGTCTGCCTAAACTCACGCCCGTCCATTCCCCATTGCTGATGGCACCCCGTTCCCATTGAGTACCTGCGGCTCTCTGATTATTCAAAATGTCAAACATGGCTCGCTGATTGCCGGCACATTCAAGATATGCAACCACTGTGGTTTGAGGTAGAGTGAGAATGTCTCGATATGAAAGCACCATTGGGTTAGTAACCGCATCACCTTGAATGGTTAGCCTCCAACTGGCGGCATTGAGATTTAGGCTAGTTGAGTTGTTGCGCACAAAAAACTGCTGCGTAGGCGTGATGAATTCTTGAAGGTTCTCCAATCGTGTTTCAAGCCCATTTTTTCGTTTAATGAATGGGGTGGGGTCTTTGAATATCACACTTTGAGGTGTTTGTGTTGGCGCGGGTGCGTTGCCTGTACACGCTGTGATTACCGCCGCTGCTCCACCAAATGCGAGCATTTGTAAATATTTGCGTCTACTAATGCCATTGCTGCGCGCCAACGGCCAAAGTTCGGTATCAGAACTTTCTGTGGAAACACGCATTGCTTTATTATGTCTCTTAAATTTGTCTCAACAAAATATATTGTGGTCGATGATGAGCGTGTGCGTGATGCTTGAAAGGTTAGGGGCCAAG
Organism: Candidatus Aldehydirespiratoraceae bacterium; assembly: GCA_965204595.1. Classification (GTDB taxonomy): domain Bacteria; phylum Actinomycetota; class Acidimicrobiia; order Acidimicrobiales; family Aldehydirespiratoraceae; genus VXYK01. The sequence goes on from CBDBEW010000005.1 coordinate 162,416, forward strand.
AGTAAATAGTGGCACCACACTCACACCATCGGGTCTTTCGTAGGCGTATCCGTCGGCGATGGTGGCGATGGTAATGACCACAAGTTTTTTGGCTTTACCCATCTTGGTGTGGTCGACTTTGGTGTGCATGGCTAAAAGCTTGGATTGATCCGGTCTACCGTTTTACGTAAATTAAGAAGTGTGGTATGGTCTTGGTGAAAAGCAGACACATTAAACACCTGCTTAGCAAAGTGCGACAATAGCATCTATCTCGACAAGCATTTCAGGTTTGGGCAAGCCACTTTGTACTGTGGTACGAGCAGGGTAGGGTGCTGAAAAAAATTCGGCGTACACAGCGTTCATAGCGGTAAAGTTCGCCATGTCTGAAAATCGTAAGGCCCTTGCCCAGACAAGTAAACCATACCCGACGACACCACAGCCGAGGAGTATGGTCCGGCAGCGGCTGGTACTTTATTGCTAGTGATAGTTTGTCGGTGTGTCATGGCACTTCCTTTCTCAAGAGCACACGGCCTGCCCGCACGCCCGTGGGTTCTGAATTGGTGAGCGCTAGCTTACCGTTTACCAACACGTGATGTATGCCGCTTGGGTTAGCACGGTGAGTGAAAGAACCACGGGTGGATTTCAAAGATGGTGCATAGTGTTTGGTCGGCTTGCGGTGCGGTGATGATGCGTTCGGTAATGTCAGCAACGTAAGCCCCTTCGCTTTTCGCTATATCTGTGATTTTCTGACCCTCATAGGTGGGATAATCCGCGCAAAGAATAATTGTCACCGAAATTTTGCCACCAACCCTTCAGCGTTGATCACGAAAAGTGGTGCAGACGAAATCGTTGTGGACAAGCAGCCAAAGCTTGGCGAGGTGCAAAGTCAAGCTACATTCGACAAGTTGGAATTGAGTTGCGCTAGTAAACTCAACACGGTGGTAGCCATCAATCAGACGATGATTCTTACATTAATGCAGCAGCATAAAAGCAAGGTGCTTCGTTATTGCGCGGTGTCGGTCGTTAATGTTGTGGTGGGGCTAACAACGTTGGCGGTAGCACTAGAGTTGTTGCTGCTGTCACCCCTAGCAGCCAACATCGTTGCGTGGCTTGTTAGCACTTTCCCTGCCTACCTAATGAGCCGCTATTGGGTGTGGCAGCAGCTTGGCACCAACAGCTTAAAATCTGAGATTACGCCGTTTTGGATCATCGCACTAGTGGGTTTGGTAGTTTCAAGCCTCAGCGTTGTAGCACTAAGCACCATAACCAACAACACAATCGTGTTTTTGATAGGCGTGATCGCCGCATATGGAATAGTTTGGGTAGCGAAATATCTCATACTTGATGGATGGCTCTGGCCAACACATAGCGAGGAATCACCCTCAAGGTTTGTTGAGTGAAACCCGACTTGTTGCAAGCTGCGCTGGCAACGAAAGGATTTATGCCCGAAGACGAAGGGATGGCACTATATCAAGCTGCTGCACAGGTGAAAATCGAAGGAGCATTTCTTGAGATCGGTAGCTATTGCGGTAAGTCAACAATTTATCTTGGGGCGGCTGCACAAGCTACAGAGAGGTTACTTTTTGCCGTTGACCATCATCGTGGCTCTGAGGAGAACCAAATAGGATGGCCACACCACGACCCTGACCTAGTTGATCCACAAACCAACAAACTAGACACGCTCCCCACATTTCGGCGCACCATTGCCAATGCAGGCTTGGAAGCCACGGTGGTTGCTATTGTGGGGGATTCCATTGCAGTTGGTTCGGTCTGGAACACTCCGTTAGCCTTGTTGTTCATTGACGGTGGGCATGGGCAACTTCCAGCTCACCAAGATTTCCAGACTTGGGTTCCCCATTTAGCCGTGGGGGGTGCCTTGCTAATCCATGATGTTTTCCCGAATCCCGCTGCTGGTGGCAGACCACCTTATGAGATTTACTGCCGAGCTTTGCAATCACGCAACTTTCAAGAAACTAGCCATATGGGTTCATTGCGGGTGCTGCACCGAACTCACTAGGTTCGCTGAACTTTGGGCTGCACTTCGGGTTGAACTAAGAAAGGTGGGATCCGCAAATAATCTAGCCGCCGGACTCAACCCTGCAATCGCTTCTGCTGCAAGCAGCACCGCAGCCGCAGAGTATGAAGAGTATTCGTTAGCTGGGAAAGCTATTTTTTGTGGATGCACCATACCAGTCAGGTAACGGCCATCTGCGGCGCGCAGTTTTTGCGCGGCGGAGAACAAGTCAACAGCAATTTGGTGTTCCCCAACCGCTAAATGGGCGATAGCGCATTCACAGGTTTCAGCGGTCGTCATCCAGGGACGGTCGCTGACGCAACGAATACCGTCATTAGCGAGCACAAAAGTGTTGAACCTAGCATTGAGATGTGTTCGGCCATCATCACCGCAGAGCACTCCAGTAAGGACTGGATAATACCAGTCCATAGCCCAACGATGTTTAGGCGCAAACGCACGGTCGCGCTCATATCTTATGGCATGGATGAGCCGCTTCAATGCCAGTTCCCAGCTAGGGCGTTCCTTACCAAGCTCTTGAGCGATAGCTAAAGCACAACGCACACTATGTGAAATTGAACACGAACCAGTTAGTAATGCAAATGGCCAGGGCCTACCGCTAAGGTGACGAGCCCAAAGAATCTCCCCCCGAGGTTTTTGCAACTCCAGCACGAAATCAATCGCACGATTGACCACACGCCACATAGTGTGAAGGTAGCCCAAGTCGCGAAAATGGAGATAGTGATGCCAAACACCGGTAGCTACGTAAGCAATCACGTTGCTGTCGAGCTTGTCTTGCTCAACACCGTATTCCAAATAATATTGATGCCATGAGCCATCAGGTCTTTGTTGATCCACCAACCACTGATAGGCCGCGTCGGCCTCTGTGCGATAACCTGCCACCACGAGGGCCATGGCGGCCTCAACATGGTTCCACGGGTCTGCATGGCCATTAGGAAACCACGGAATCATGCCCGACGCGAGTTGCCATTGAGCGATGTGGTCAGCGGATTGACGAATTTGGGTGGATGTCAACACACCCGCAACTTCAGGTAGCAACTTCTGCCTCGCTATCGCCAATTGAACGTTGCGCGTACACTACAAGACTTTTGCCCAAAACAGGATTAAGCATCTTTTCAGTGAAACGGGTAAGACACGGTGCTTGAGTTATATCCCATTCAAGAAGCTTGTGATAATAACGCACCACCAGGTTGTCTTCAACTTTAGTGTTCACACCCACCAAACAACGCAACCACCAGTAAGGCGAATGCAAGGCATGAGCCCGGTGCGATTTGGTGGGCGTAAAACCAGTGGCGCACAGTTTAGTTTGCAACTCCTTTTTGGTATAGATACGCACATGTCCACCAACTACCGCCGGCGCGTGGTAATCGGAGCTAATCTTCCAGCATATTTTTTCTGGCAAATACGCTGGCACCGTGACCACCAAAGTGCCGCCTGGTGTAAGTACTCGATGCAGTTCAGCGAAAATCCGTTTGTCGTCAGCTACGTGTTCAAGTATTTCAGCAGCGATTATTTTGGTGAAACTGTTGCTAGCGAACGGCAGAGTTTGTGCATTAGCTTGCACCTGCGTGTGGCTTAGGTTTTCTGCAAATACTCCATCGATGGTGAATTGATAACTGGTGTTCGCGACAGACTCCAGTTCGGCTAGAGCAAGGTCGCAACTCACCACATCGGCACCGTGCAGCAACGCCTCATAACTATGACGACCAAAGCCACAACCAATATCTAACAAACGATCATCGGGTTGTAAGGCGAGTTGTTGATAATCAACTGTCAGCACGGTGATTCGCCAAGAGATTGTGGTACTGCTCAACAGTGCGCTGAGCACTATGCTGCCAAGACCATCGCCTGATAACTCGCTGGCGCCCGGCTCTACCCACTCTAGCTCGTAAGGTTTCGTTATCAAGAGCCTCACGAATCGTGGTGGCTAGAGCGTCGCTATCACCTGGATTAGTCATGAAGCAGGTTTCGTTGTGGGTGCCAGCAACCTCAGGTAGCGCGCCCGCGTTAGTGGCAACAAGGGGAATAGCGCACGCCATAGCCTCAATTGCAGGCAACGAAAAGCCCTCATAAAGTGATGGCACCACAGCTAACTCAGCTTGACTGTATAAGCGAACAATATCTGCATCAGTTAGCCCATTCACAAAGGTGACACAATCATCAAGCCCCAGCCTTGACATCGTTGCACTAGCCTCGCTGTTGTTTCGGCGTTTGCCGATAATGGTGAGTTCAATATGGCGTTCACGACGGAGTTTGGCTACCGCTTGCAGCAGAAACTTGAGCCCCTTCATCGTCACATCTGCCGAAGCTGTGGTCACAAGGTGTCCGCGGTGTCGTTGCATTTCTAGAGGTGCAAATAATGTTGGGTCAACCCCCACCGGCACCACCTGTAAACGACTAGGGTACACCTGGTAGCCTGCAACAATGTCGGCTCGAGCGGACTCCGAAACGGTAATGATTTGAGGCAGACGGCGAGCCACTTGTCGCTGCATTTTAGTAAATGAATACCAGCGGCGCTTGCCAAGCCTCTCCCAAAAACCGCGCGCATGTTCAAGTTCAAGCTTGCGGTCGACGGTGATTGGATGATGGATCGTTGTCAAGATTGGCCAACCTTCTTGCTTTAGCTTAAGTAGACCCCAGCCAAGCGTTTGATTGTCGTGAATCAAATCAAAGCTTTGTTTGCGATGCCGCAATTTGCTCCAAACCCGCCAACTGAACGCCAACGGTTCAGAAAAGTTACCCACACTAAATGACGCATGTTCCAACACGTCAGTCCAATGTTTCCACTCCCAAAGACGCGGTTTACGAAGCGGATGAGGCTCGCTCCAAATATCAAGGCTAGGCAACCTAGTCAACTTGACCCGCTCGTCCAATCGCGGATAGGGCGGGCCGCTCAACACCTCAACATGATGGCCGAGATCAACGAGTGCTTTGCTCAGGTGACGAACATACACTCCTTGGCCACCCACGTGAGGGTGGCCACGATAGGTCAACAAAGCAATTCGCAGATAATCTGGTTCGCCAATCTCAACCATCAAGCAAACGCCCCTTTAGAACGACAAAGGTTCCCCATCTTGGGCTAGTAACCACGGCCACGCGCAGCAAATCGCTTGCGTTTGCTCAGACGCTGGGTGACAGCCAAACGCAGCGTGTTGAAGTAGGTAAAACCAACGACAGCAATCGCGGCCACAAGTAGCGGCCAAATCCCCACGACCACTGCGATGGTGGAGCCCTCACGCAACTCAATCGTCTCAATCAAGACACGTTGTTCGCTCACTCCAGTGCGAGCCACCACCTCACCAGCTGGGTTCACAACGGCAGAAAATCCAGTTGGGGCGGCTTGCAACACCCAACGGTCTGTTTCAATCGCACGTAATCGACTTGAAGCGATCTGCTGGCTCTGCACTATCGTTAGCCAATAACTTGAACCGTTCGTGGGATTGAGCAGCACAGCGCCACCGTTGCCTATGGCATCACGGGCACGATGATCAAAAAACACCTCCCAAGAAATCGCCACACCAAGCTTGCCTAGATCGCTGTCAAGCAGTGCCAGTGTTGAACCCGCACGCACGTCGGTGCTAGGAGCCTCATCGCTAAAACGCTCAACAAAATTACGAAATGGCAGAAACTCACCGAACGGCACCAACTGCACTTTGTGGTATGTATCGCCTAAGCCTCCCTCGGCATTTGTGAGTTGCACATAGTTGAGGTTGGCACTTCGATCAGGGGTTGGTTCAAACCAACCAGTTACCACCACCGCTTGCAGGTCACGGGCAAGGCTAGCGATTCGCTCAGTCGCTTCTTCACGGCTCAATAATGGTTCGGCACAACGGGTTAGCGCGTTTGGCGCAGCGGAGGCACTACGTGAAGGGTGAACCACGTCCTCAGGCCACAGTACTAAATCAACCGGTTCGTTTATCAATGCACTCGCGGTCATGTGTCGTTCAAATACAGGACGGTTTTGGCAAACATCGGCACGGGTGTTTTGAGGTCCGCCACCCTGCACCACAGCCACACGAATGGTTCCTGCCTCAGAGGTATTGAGCCACGGCAACAAACCAGCAAGTGGCAAAATCACAAGCACCGCTACGGCCAATGCCTTAGGACGGCGGCGTTGCACAAGACCGGCCAAGATTGTTCCTGAGAGAGCCATCAACGTCACCAACACAAGTGAACCCAAGATTGTTGCTGCGGGTGCTAGTGGTGTTGACACACCAACCATAGCCAAGGTGGCTATGGGAACTCCCCCGAAAGGCCAAGACCAACGCAACAACTCAACCAAAGTTAGTGCCGCGCAGAAACTAGCGGCGTGACGGTCAGAAGGTGTGACCCAACCAACCAACGCAATCATCACCGTGAACGTAATCACCGCGATCGGCCAGCCAACAAGCGTTAGGTCTGCCATCCATAAAGTGCTTGGCACCAGCCAAGCAGCACCAACAATAAGTGAACAACCAAAACGTCTTGCGCTGCTTTGATTTAGGAGCTGGTACCAAAGTGCCAAGCCAGCGATGGTGAGAGGCCACCAACCCCACGGTGGTAACCCTGCCGTTATTAGTAACCCAGCAACAAGAGATAGTGAGCGCGTCTTGCTCAGTGCCTGGCTCATGTCTTACGATGAAACGCTCAGTTCTTGGGTTGGTCTCACCTTGAGTCTGTGGACACCGCCAATGGCACCCACACCTTTAATTTGCACAGCAACGTTGTCTTCGCTAATGATCCATGGAGGGAAGCTAGCAGGTTCAGCGACCGCAAGAATTTCGTCAGGCTCAGCAGCGGCGCAGAGCTTCGCAGCGAGGTTTACCGGCTCACCGATATAGTCATCTCCTTCAAACAACAACGCTACTCCCGTGGCGATACCAACACGTACTTGGATTTCGCTCTCCGAGAAGGCCTGCACAAGATGCGCTCCGAGGGCAATGGTGGGGCTGGGTTCGGTGCCAACTAACATAACCCCGTCACCTAACCACTTAGCAACCCGAACACCTCTGCGAGCTGCCACATTGCGGGTGATACGACGAAACTCGCTGAGTTGGCCCACTGCCGCGTGAGGGCCGTTGTTACGGGTGAATGCGGTGAACCTACTGAGGTCAGCGAAGCAAAAGGTACGGCTCACCTTGAGGTGTGTTTCGTCATCAGAGAGTTCATGAGGGGGGGCTATCCGATCAGCTTGAGCTGCGGATGCCCATTCAGTGGCAGGTCCTGTATCTTTTGCGATGGGGGGTAGCAGTAGATTGACGTTTGGTTCAGGCCGGGGAGTTGGAGTTACTTCATCGCCTGAGGTATTTGGTTGTGAGTTTCGTGGATTTGTCACAGTTGCTAGATGCTTTTGGAGTGTTTTGGCTTTAGCGGCTAAGACTATTTGCGTTATTGATCTCAAGCGTCGACATCGGGTCGTTTAGCCACAACCCAACTAGGCTAGCAGCTTGAGTGCCCCCAAGTTGAGTAACTGTGTCCAAAAAATTCTTGATGGTGGTGTTACTGTGGATACTCCTTTGGTAGTGAGTGCGCAAAATATCGTTGAACGCATCATCGCCCACAAACCCTCGCAAGGCGTGCAGAGTTAGCGCACCACGTTCATAAACCGATATGTCAAACATTTGTTCAATGTGGATTTGATTGGGCGGTACAGCATCAATAGCTGCCATGTATGTCTCAAGCTCACGCATCTTTGTATTGATATCGATATCGTGAAATTCATCTAGATACATATGAGACAGGTAAGTTGCGAAACCTTCGTGCAACCAAATCTCGCTCCAATCTTGCGCGGTAGAAGAGTTGCCTATCCATTGGTGAACTATCTCATGTGCAATAATTTCTGGGGTAAGCGTTTCGATACCATGGATGGAAAGCGTTTGGTTTTCAAGTGCAAACCCCAATGGAAAGGGCATCACAATTGTTCCGTAGGCATCAAAGGGATAAGGTCCAAGCAAACTCTCAAAGTAATCGATCACCTCTGGGGTAATGGCTAATGCTTCACGAATCTGACTTGCACAACCTTGCCCGGCATCACCAATATCGGGGCATTCGCGGGGTATGTAGTCTCGGATTAGCAAACCATCCGCTTGACGGTTTTCTACCCGTTCAAAATCTCCCACATAGACTGCAGCCAAGTACGTTGACATGGGATCGGTCATCTGCCAAGTGGTGGTGGTGCGGTCATCGTGGTTAGTTTCCTCTACTAAAACACCAGTCGCTGCTGCGGTGAGCGAACTTGGTACAATCAAGCGAAACTCAAATGTGGCTTTGTCGGTGGGGTGATGGTTAGCGGGATACCAAGTCATCGCCGCTGATGGTTGATTAACAGTGAAAATGGCCCCGTTAACGATATTCCAACCAAGTTGGGTAAACGGCACACCAGGGTCTGTGATTGTTTCAGGTTCACCTGAGTAGTGAACTGTGGTGATGAACTCGTCACCTGCTTCCACCAGTTCGGTTAAGTAGGTGGTCAACTCAGCACCTTGGCGAGAAAATGCAACTTCTTGATCGTTGACTGTTATGGCATCAACTGTGAGTCCCGAAAAATCCAAATTGAACGCGGCTAGATTTTGCGTGGCGCGCGCTGTCATGGTGGTTTGTGCATTGATGATGTTGGTTGAGGGGTTGATGTCAAGTTCTATCTGATAGTGCAGCGCGTCGTAGCCGCCGTTGCCCAATAACGGATAAAAACTGTCGCCTAAGCCAGGTGTGCCGACTTCACTCGGTGTACCCCCCGTATCACTCGATGACTTCGAGGGAATTGTTATGGTGGTTGGTGGTGTTTTGGAAGTTGAGCTGGTTGCAGGGTTACTTGTTTCTAGTGTTTCGGTTAGATCAACGCCGTGGTCACAGGCACCCAACACTAATATGGTCAGAAGTATAGCAGTGGATAGTTTGCAACGAAGCACCAATAACACTGTAAAGCACGCCCACCCAGTTTCACACGGGTCAGGACTGCCGAGATTGGCGAGCGTGCTGACGACCTTGGCGTACACACGCAGGCAACCCCAAACCACGCATTGAAGCCCCAGCAACTGAAAGGCCGGGCGTGTCACGCGCTAGCAACGCATCAATCTCATCGCAGCGCGCGAGATGACCCTTGCCGTATTGAGGAAGACTCTTATGCCACCTGTTTATTCTCGTCACGGCTTTGCCCTCCAAACCAACGGTCATCGCCAGCTCTTGATGCAGGGTTTTCACCAAAGCATCTTCGCTGATCTGTGACCATTGCATCTCGTCGATACGACCGACAGAAACCCGCAAAATAGCATGCCTGCCATCGTTGTAATGGCTCCACTTTGCAGAAGTCCAAGAACAGGCGGTCATCAGCAAACCCTGCTCACGAGGAACCAAAAAGCCACTGCCGTCAAGGTCGCTTGCTACTTGATCGTGCTTAACCACGAATGTCACGACACCAACATCGGCATAAGGCAACCTCGCCAACAGATCGGCGGCTTCACCACACAGCGGTTCAATCAACGATGCGCTTATAAATGAAGGAGTTGTGACGATCACTTGGCTCGCCCAATAAGTGTTTTGTTTAGTAACGACACCCCATTTTCTGCCCTCACGAATTAGGGCTTGAGCGGCACAACCCACGCATATCTGTTCACTGAACTCCTGTTCTAGGGCATCAATGATCTTTTGAGAACCACCACGAACACCTGCAAAAACTGGGCCAGTGGCACCAACCGAACGTAGTGTACGCAGCGCAGGGATGAACGCTCCACCTTTGCTTGCCGCATCAGCCAAAGGCTTAGCACCAGCACAAATGCTCAGTTTCTCGCTGTTGCCAGCGTTGATCCCCCCCAGCAGAGGATCAACAAGCCGTTCAAACACCTCATCGCCAGCACGTTCACGAACCACCTCCCCAACCGTTGCGTCACCCACCAGGCGTTCATGGTCAGCAAAAGCGCGAGCCTGCAACTCAGCTAAACCATGTGGGGAGATCAACTCACCCCCACGTAAATCATCTGGTTCAAGAGGCACACCTAAGACACTCTGAGGAAGCCGATGCAAGCCATCAAGCCACAGAAAAGCAGCACCCGCAACAGGTGACACTAGGTCGTTTTCTAAACCAAGTTCAACACAGAGGTCTGTCATTTCCGGCTCGCGCACCAAGAAGCCATCCGCAGCACAATCAACTTGAAAGTCCAATGCAGACCCCAGCACCGGGGCACCAGCAACTTTGCCGCCTAACCGTTGCGCTGCTTCCAACAAGACAAACTCAACACTTTGCTGATGAAGTTCATGAGCGGCAGCTAAACCAGTGATACCACCTCCAATAATAATTGTGTCGACACTCACTGCTGTGATGCCACCGGTTTTACCACACCTTCCGCATGCACCACATTCACTACCTCGCTCAACACATCAGGATTTGATTGCGGCAACACACCATGTCCGAGGTTAAAGATGTGACCGGGATGCCCCGCGTTTTGAGCTAACACCTCACGAACACCAAATAGTGCTGTGTCAACACCGGCCACCACCATTGCCGGGTCTAGGTTGCCCTGCAGCACCACTGATCCGCCGAGGCGAGCACGAACTTGGTCAAGCCGCGTGCGCCAATCAACACCCACAACATCGGCACCAACCTCTAAAAACTGCTGCAACAACTCAGATGTGTTCACACCAAAATGCATCTTGGTCACACCAGTTGCTGCTAAAGCCTCAAACACTTTTTGTGAATGCGGTGCGGCGTATCGCCGATATTGATCAGCCGACAGTGTGCCTGCCCATGAATCAAATAGTTGTAGGGCCGTGGCACCACACTCAACCTGCGACAACAGCGAAGCGATTGCTAAATCAGCAAGCCGGTCAAGCAGCGAGTGCCAAAGTCGCTCATCTTCAAACATCAGCGACTTGGTGTGCAGATAATTGCGAGATGGCCCCCCCTCAATCAAATAGGATGCCACCGTAAAAGGTGCTCCCGCAAAACCAATGAGCGGAACCTGAAGTTCACGCACCAACTGACGCACCGTTGCTAACACATAGGGTGTGTCAACATCGGGTTCAAGGGGGCGCAACCGTGCAAAGTCACTAGCACTACGAAAGGGATGCTCAATGACAGGGCCAACACCGCGGGTGACAGTCACCCCAAAACCAATGGCGTGGGCGGGCACCACAATGTCGGAAAACAAAATTGCGGCATCCACTCCATAACGGCGCAGCGGTTGCAGGGTTATTTCGGTGGCGAGATCTGGGTCTTTGATGGTTTCAAGGATTGATGCGGAACCCCGAACTGACCGATACTCAGGCAAAGATCGCCCTGCTTGACGCATAAACCAAACAGGAACGTAGTCGTGAGCGGCACCGCGACAAGCACGCAGAAAACAACTGTCACCAAGATTCGAATTAGTAGTGGCGTTTTTGTGGCCCACTTCAGGTATCAAAGTAGTGACTCAATATTGTTTTTAGCCCAACCCCCGGTAACGACATCATGTAATGGTCAACAGCTAACTCGCCCGCGCGAACAGCGCTGCGGGGACCCTCGCTGCCACTATTGACACCAACAGCACCAGCGGCAGGCTCAATGACCGCAACTGACGTTCTGCTCTGTCGCAACGCAGCAAGTTCGGCACTCAATTTTCTCGTGAACCAAGCCCGAACGGGGTTTGATCTAAAGTTTCCAACTCCGGTGAGCGGAGAGGAAACAATCACCAAATCAAAGCCAAGCCCAGCCGCGAGGTCTGCATTGGTGGCAGAGTGAACACCACCATCTAAATACTCATCCTCGCCCACCTTGGCAGGCGCATAAACACTAGGAACGGTTGAAGAAGCTTGCACGGCTTCGCCGATAGAGCCTGCCACGTCATCCCGTCCGAAAACAACACGGCGACCATCACTGCTTCGCACAGCCACAATCCAAGTCGCTAGTTCAGGCCAACGCTGTGGATGTAGTTCGTTCATACGCGCCTTAGAAGCGAGATTTGAACGCCGTTGACGTGGTAGCAAGCCAAGAGAAAAACGAACAGGATCAAATTTCCACGGTGGCAGGAGAGTTCGCGCCGACATCGTAGCAGAAACGGGTTGCCAATCTCGCCAACTTCGATCAATGAGCGGCTCATCGTAGGGGGTGGTGATACGGCTATAAACGTCGGCCGCCTGTTCGCTCAAGGGGTTGCCACGAAAATGTGCCACCCTCTCTGCAGCAGCAAGCCCACAACGTAAACTAACGGCACTAAACGCACCAGCCGAAGTGCCAATGACCAGATCGGCATCACGAGCATCCCAGCCTGTGACTTCGCCAAGACGAGACAAAACACCGCAATGCCAAGGGTCGCCTGCAGCACCACCAGCACCAAGAACTAAACCTATAGAAAACATGTCTTAAGCGTAGAGACAAAACCCCTGCTAGGCTACAACATCCCCTAAAGGTTCAACGATAGTTCAACAGCAGAGGGTCAGTGTCGCAACAAGAACAGCAAACAAAAGCCGAGCAAGCATACATAAACCACGCGTATGACTGCTTGGCGCGAGCACGAAAACGCGCACGAGAGGTAACCGAACTCTATCAAGGTGGCAGAGGCGGCACAAACCAAGCAAGGCACGAACGAGAATCGGTGCTCCAAGGAGCACTCAACCGTCTGAGTCGGTTAAATGTGGGTGATCGTTCACTAATTTTTGGACGCATCGATCCCGCAGCAACCAAAGATCGGTACTACATAGGTCGAGTTGGTGTCTGGGATGAAGAGCAAAATTCTGTGGTTGTTGACTGGCGTGCCCCCATTTCAGAACCTTTCTTTAGGGCCACAGGGACAGAACCTATGGGTTTGGAACGGCGCCGCAACTTCATAACCCGTGGGCACACCCTGCTGGCCATAGATGACGAACTTTTTGGAAACCACACAACGGGCGAGCTTCGAGGTGTTGGAGCTCTTGTGGCTGCGATGCAAGAAGCGAGAACCGGACACTTAGGCGACATAGTAGCAACCATCCAAGTCGAACAAGATGAGATCATTCGCTCTCGGCTTAGTGGGCTGGTGGTGGTGCAAGGTGGTCCTGGCACGGGCAAAACCGTGGTGGCGTTGCACCGTGTTGCTTATCTGCTTTATAGCAACCGTCTTTCTCTGGAAAGCCAAGGGGTGTTGATCGTTGCGCCTAACCGTTTGTTCGTTGCCTACACCGAACAAGTGTTGCCGGCATTAGGTGAAGCCGGGGCAACAATTGCGGTGTTGGCTGATTTGGTGAAACCAAACGTGAGGGTCGATGTTTTAGACGATGAAGCAACCGCGAGGATAAAAGGTGATCCACGCATGGTTAAGGTGATAGCCAAAGCGGTAGCTAACCGTGAGCGGCGTTTGAGAACTGATCAATACTTTGGCTTTGGGTTACAGCGGCTCCGCATAACCGTTGCGGAATCGGCACATATTGTAGCGACTGCGCGCAGGCGCAGCCGTACCCACAATGCTGGTCGCAAAGTAGTGGAGGAGTTGTTTTACGAAACATTAGCGGCGAGTTCACGTGACCAAGTAGAACCCGAACTGGTGTGTGATCGGCTAAGCGAAAATGTAGCGGTGCGTCAAAGTTTGGATTGGATGTGGCCGGTATTGACCCCCGCCCATTTGCTGCACGATCTTTATGGTTCTGCTGCTTTGTTGCGGGCAGTAACCCGTGATGTGTTCACTGAAGCTGAAGCGCAACGTTTGCATAGACCACGTAGTCGCCATGCCGATGAGGTGGTTTGGAGTTTTCAAGATGTGCCTTTGTTGGATGAAGCCCGTGCCTTGTTAGGTCATCGTCCCCACAAACGCGACCTTGATGCGGTGAGGAAGTATGGTCATATTTGCGTTGATGAAGCTCAAGACCTTTCCCCCATGGAGTTGAGGATGGTGATGAGAAGGTCGCTGAATGGGTCGTTTACCTTGGTGGGTGATATTGCCCAAGCCACAGGTGCCTGGGCTAATGATGACTGGACAATGGTTACTGATGCGCTTAGTGGTAAAGACAAACCAAGATTTTATGAATTGACAGTGGGTTATCGTATTTCGGCTCCCACAATGAAGTTCGCAAGCAAGGTTTTGCCTGAAATGCAACACCCTAAACCCATTCGCTTTGATGGAGATGAACCCACATTGTTGCAAGTGAGCGGTTCACTAAGTGATGGTGTTGTAGCGGCAGTACGTGGAGAACTTGCTGCGGTGGGTGCCGGTAACGTGGCTGTGATCGTGGCAGCATCATTGTTTGAGACGCTTACGTCTGCGTTTGAAACTAGTGAACTAAAGGTTGGTGGCCCCAACCGGCAGGGTTTAGATCAGCAGGTGACGCTAGTGCCAGTACGTTTGGTTAAAGGGCTTGAAGTTGATTCAGCGATTGTTGTCGAACCAGCCCGTATTATTGTTGAGGAAATTAAGGGTTTCAGGTCGTTGTATGTGGCACTGACCCGTGCCACAAAGCGCGTGACCATAGTTTCCAAAGAAACGTTGCCAGAAATATTTTGCGAGGTCGCAACGGTTGCTGTTTGACGTTACTATGTAAGGCATGCCTCACAAAGATGCTGATGCCACTTTAGTTGCATTCGGGTTGCGGGTTAGTGACCTTTGGGTAAACCGTTCGGTTCCGGTCTTGAAAGGTGTCAACCTGACCGCCAGAGTGGGGCAACACCTCGCTATCTTAGGTCCCAGCGGTTGCGGCAAAACCACCCTGCTGCGTGCTGTCGCTGGTTTGCAACCTCTGGCAAGCGGTGAGATTTGGCTTGGAACCAAACTGATAGCTAGTGCAGGTTCACACGAAGCAGTTGAGAGGCGGCGGGTTGGATTGGTTTTTCAAGACGGTGCGTTGTTTCCGCATATGAACGTTGCTGCCAATGTTGCTTATGGCTTGCCTCAACGAGAGCGAATGCGAAGATTTGGTCGCACAAATGACAAAGCTCAGCAGATAGTGCAGCGGATGCTTGAACTATTTGGTTTAGCAGGCTTCGCGCAACGTTTACCTGGTTCTTTATCGGGAGGTCAGCAACAACGTGTAGCGGTTGCACGCGCCTTGGTTGCTCAACCCTCTGTTTTGCTCTTTGACGAGCCGTTTTCAAGTTTGGATTCCAACCTTCGAGCAGGGGTGCGTTCAGAAGTTGTACAGATACTGCGCGAGCTTAGTATCACTGCGATTTTTGTGACCCACGATCAAACCGAAGCGTTTGAATTAGGTGATGAGGTTGCGGTCATGCGGGAAGGTGTGTTGGTGCAACAAGCTACCCCAATGGAGTTGTATAAACACCCCAAAGACCCGTGGCTTGCAAGTTTCGTGGGTGAAGCAGAACTTTTGTCGGGTTTTGCGCGAGGCAACACCGCAGAAACTGTGCTCGGCAATGTGCCTCTTGAAAATCCGCAGATGGGGCCAGTGGAGGTGTTGGTGCGGCCAGAAGAGATTTTGATCTCGCTGGGGCATGGAGCAAAGGTTGCCAAGGTTGATTATTGTGGCCACGACTCTTTGACAACTGTCGTGTTGCCGAGCGGGACTGTTTTTCGCAGTCGCTCCACTGGTGAGCCTCGTTTTTCGGTGGGTGCGGAGGTGGCGGTTAGTCATAGTGGGGCTAAAAGTATAGCCTATGGTGGCTCGCTGCAATCGCTTGGTTCGGAACCATTGCTGGTAGACGCGATTGGTTAGCGGCCCCCTGAGGAGCAAATCAAATGCCCAGAAGCATCTTTAGGTGCGTCTTTAGCGCACTAGTTACATTTGTTTTGGTCTTAGTGGTTGTTGCTTGCAGCAATAACGAATCAACGAAGAAGCAGATAACGCTTTATTCTGGTCGAGGCGAGGAACTAATCGGGCCACTCATCGATCAATTCACGGCCAGTACCGGCATAGATGTGAATGTTCGTTATGGAAACTCTGCTGATCTTGCTTTGTTGATCCAAACCGAAGGTGCCAACACCCCAGCCGATTTGTTTATCTCACAAAGCCCAGGGGCTATAGCATTTTTGGCAGGTCAAGGCCGTTTTGCCAAATTAAGCGAGGAACTGACCTCGCTAGTAGACGATGGTTTCGCGGCCACCAACAACACTTGGGTTGGGATCACTGGTCGTGTGCGGGTGCTTGTCTATCACCAAGATTTAGTTGATGCCGCCACCTTGCCTTCTTCTGTGCTTGATCTAGTTGATCCTAAGTATGAAGGCCAGGTTGGGGTGGCACCCACTAATGGTTCGTTTCAAGATTTTGTGACTGCGATGCGCAGCCAGCTAGGTGCTAGTGCCACCTCGCGATGGCTGCAAGAAATGGCAGCTAACCGTTCACCGAACTACCCTAAGAACTCTGCCATCGTTGAAGCTGTGGGGCGCGGCGAAATACCCATGGGTCTAGTCAACCACTATTACAACCTACGTGCAGTTGAAGCTGATCCAGCAGTACGTAGCAGCAACCATTTCTTTAGCGTTGACGACATTGGTTCTTTGGTTATCGTGACCGCTGGCGCGATCTTGTCAACAAGTGAGGTGACAGGGGATGCGGAGGCACTTTTGACATATTTGCTTAGCGATGAAGCGCAGTCAGCGTTTGTTGAACATACCCAAGAGTATCCACTCGTTGCTGGCGTAGCACCACCTAGCGGACTACCATCGTTGGCGGGTTACACGGCACAATCAATCGACTATGAATTGTTGGGCGATGGATTGCTCGGCACCATTGAATCAATAAGAGCAAGCGGTATTGAGCGATAACCTTCGATCTAGACGCCCATCGTTAGCGCTTTTAGTTCTCACAGTTTGTGTGGGTGTTGTTTTCGTTGGTCCTTTCGGTTATGTGGTCGCACGCAACATTGACCTTGGTACCGACTTGGTATCACTATTGTTTTCGCGGTCAACTTTAGAACCTTTGCGCCGCTCGCTGCTGCTTGGTGGTGCGGTAGCTGCGTCCACTGCGATAATCGGTACCACGTTAGCGTTTTTAACCATTCGCACCGATCTTCGGTGGAGACGGGTTTGGCGATTGCTTGCTCCACTTCCCTTAGTGTTCCCTAGTTTTGTTGGTGCCACAGCACTTATTGCAGGTTTTGCTAGTGGTGGTTTGGTAGAAGACCTGATTGCTCCATTTGGAATAACTAGCTTGCCTGAAATGCGAGGTTTTCGGGGTAGTTGGCTAGTGCTTACCTTGTTCACTTACCCCTATGTTTATCTACCAGTGGCGGCGCGGATGGGTTCTTTGCCGCCTGAGATTGAGGAATCGGCGCGCCTTTTGGGCCGACAACCTTTTGAAGTGTTTGTAACTGTCGTGTTGCCACAAGTTTTGGGTGCTGTGTTAGCAGGAGCAATGCTGGTTTTCTTGTACTCTATTAGCGATTTTGGTGCGGTGTCGTTGCTTGGCTACCGCACTTTGGCTGAACAAATCTTCGCAGATCAACTTTTTGATCAATCTCGCTCGATGGGACTTGCTTTGGTGTTAGGTGTTTGTGCTATTGGGGCGGTTATTGCTGAACGCACTTTACAAAGACGACGCACAAAAGTTGAGGTGGTTAGCCGTCAAAAGCCAGTGATTGTGCCTCTCAACCGTTGGGGTCTACCGTGGTCTATTTTGGTGGCTGTCTTTATCGGTAATGCTCTGCTAGGACCCTTGGCGGTTTTCGGGTTTTGGGCTTGGCGAGGGTTCAGAGCTCGTGTTGACTCGGTTGGTTTGAGTGTGAACTTTGGCGATTTGGTGGAACCGGCTTGGCACACTGTTCAAGTTTCTTTGCTTAGTGCGGTGGTGGCGATGGTTGTGGTGTTGCCTTTAGCATGGCTAACGGGACGATACCAAAGCCGTGTGGCTGGGATTGCAAACTCTTTGGTGGTGGCGGGTTTTGCTTTGCCGGGTGTGGTGATCGCTTTGTCGTTAGTCTTTTGGTCGATTGATGCTCCTTTGCTCAGTAGTTGGTATCAGTCTCTGCCTTTGCTAATCGTGGCATATGTGTTGCATTTTGGCGCGTTAGCTAGTCGGGCAGCACAAGTTGGAGTTGAGGCCGTTCCTGTGAGCTTTAGCGATGCGGCAGCGACTTTAGGTGTAGGGCGATTGCGACGGTTTAGCACGATTGAATTGCCGTTAATGGTGCCGTCGTTGTTTGCTGGCGGGGGATTGGTGATGCTTTCTACCATGAAGGAACTACCAGCTACATTACTGTTAGCTCCACTTGGCTTTGATACGTTAGCGACTGAGGTTTGGGCTGCGGGTGAGAGTGGCGCGTTATCTCAAGGAGCGTTGGCTTCTTTGGTGTTGGTTGGTTTAAGCGCGATTTTAACTTGGGCAGTTGTTTTGCGTCGTTTTGATGTTTACTGATTTGTCGTTGTTTTGTGTGTCGCGATTTACCAAATTTCTGGCGTTGTGTCAGCACGGTGACGTTTTATCTGTCGGCTAGCTGACACCGAGCGGTTGTGACGCTTACCACAATAAGTGGGCGGCGGATGACCCGTACTTGTGCGGTGGATAATTCGGGCGCGTTTCATGGGGGGCAGTCTCTGGTGGCAACAAAGAGACTCCCCCCATGGGCGTAATTTGCCCTCAAGGGGTTATTGTGAAGGTACGGAGTTTTCATGCGAACCGAGCACACCATGCAAAGAACCTTGGGCATTGCCCGGCACGCGTTGGTTGCCACATTAGTGACGCTCGTTCTAGTGGCATCTAGTTGTAGTGGCGGTGGCAGCACCACTGAAAAATCAGATCCCACCACAACCGTGGCTACAACCACCTCAGTTTCTCAAAGCCACTCGACTTCATCAACCACAGCAATCACCTCACCGCCACCGGTCGATGCACAAAGTTTGTCTGACTTGGTTATTGTTGGTGTTCAGTTTGGAGAGAGTGGTTTTGCGACTATTCAAAACCGTAGTAACGCCAACATTGATGTCAACGGCGTGTTTATCTGCCAGTTCCCCGAATATAGTGACCTCGGCACTCAGGTCGTAGGTGGTGTGGTACCCGCAAATGATTCTGTGCAAATACCAGCATCGGTGCTCGGTGGATTGAGTTCTGCGGGTGGTGAAGTTGCCCTATATGCCAACGATAATGACTTTGGATCGGCGGACAACATATTGGCGTATGTCCAGTGGGGTAGCGGTGGACAAAGAGCATCGGTAGCAACAGCGGCCAACATTTGGCCAGGTGCAGATGTGAGTGTGATCCCCGATCCCAGTTTCAACGACATCGTGCTTGAAGGCGACCCCGTCGATCCAGAAAACTGGAGCTAGTTGCCTCCCATGTTGATTGGGAGAGTTTAAATGTTGAGAGTTCTCTGCACTAGGGTGGTTACTGCACCTAGTAGCCTAGTAGCGATGAAGTCGGGGGGCACTCATGTTTAGTGACGTGAAGAATTTTAGTGAAGTGACGAAAAAGGTAATTGTTTTTACTTTTGGCGCGTTCTGGGTGTTCGCATCCGTATCGCTTTACAGTCCTAGTGATTGTGTTGGTTGTGGTGCAGCGGAGGAGAAAACGCAAACGGACCGTATCGGCGGAAGTCACTTGACCGGGTTGAAATAGAAAAATCTCAACCGTTAGGTTGCGGTAGCCAAATATAAGCACTAGCTTTGTTGCTGCGGGGTGGAGCAGTCTGGTAGCTCGTTGGGCTCATAACCCAAAGGTCGCGGGTTCAAATCCCGCCCCCGCCACCACAAAAATCTTAATATAAATCTTGATGGGTTGGCAATTGTGTTAGGAATGCCTAACGTCTACATATGCATTTCAATAACACACCCAAAAGATCACGCCTCACCAGTTTTCGCCTCGTTGCAGGATTGGTAGCACTAACACTTTTCGCTGCCGCATGCGGTGGCGACGACAACAATTCAGCAGATGAAGCGTTACTGAACGACGCAGTGTCCACTTATGCTGCTGGTGTACACGCCGCATATGAAACGAGTGCGGTGTCGGCCCGAGCCATGGATGCCGCAATCGATTCGTTCCTAACTGCACCCTCGCAAGCAGCTCTTAGTGCCGCTCGCCAATCTTGGATCGTGGCTCGTGAAGACTACGGACCCACAGAAGTGTTTCGTTTTTACGGGGGGCCGATAGACAACGAACAAACTGGAACCGAAGGCTTGATCAATGCTTGGCCACTAGATGAGGGCTATATCGACTATGTGGAAGGGTCGCCAAATAGTGGTATCATAAACAACCCCGAAGACTATCCCCAAATAATCTCAGAAGTACTGCTCGAACTAAACGAACTAGGTGGAGAAGCCAATGTCTCCACTGGCTGGCACGCAATTGAGTTTTTGTTATGGGGTCAAGATTTAGACCCAGCAGGCGCAGGTAACCGACCATTCCAAGATTACACCACCAACCCCAACGCCGAACGTCGATCGCAATACCTCAGCATTGCCAGCGATCTGCTACTAACTCACCTAGACGAACTTGTGGCTGCTTGGGCACCAGGTGGTGGCAACTATCGTGCCACATTTGAGGCACTAGACAGCCAAGAGGCCCTCGCTTTAGCGTTCACAGGTATTGGTGAAATGTCTCGCGGCGAACTTGCGGGTGAACGAATGAATGTGGCATACAGCGAACGTTCCCAAGAAGACGAGCACTCGTGTTTTTCTGACAACACACACAATGACATCATTGGCAACGCCCGTGGCGTAGAAATGGTGCTTTTGGGCAGCTACCCCGGTGGAGTGTCAGGCACAGGACTATTAGATGTGGTGGCTGATGTTGATCGTTCACTAGCACAACAACTTCGTGGTGAAATCGCAACGAGCGTGTCTGCCACTAGAGCCATTCCCGCACCCTTTGATCAACACCTAATAGATGGCGTATCCGACGAAGATCCAGGCCGCCGTTCAGTGCTAACAGCCATAGAGTCGCTAGAAACTCAAACCGACACCATTGTTGTCGCAGCTGACGCACTGGGTATCGCACTGAATGTGTCTTAGCCGTATAAGGAACGTGCTGGCTTAGTTTGATCACTACATTGTTCGAAAATGGTGGAACCTAGAAAAGGGCAGTTGAAGACAACAGTTCTAATCCTGTCGGTGTTATCGGCACTGACAGGATTGATCTTGCTGCTTGGAAGTTGCGCTAACGACACGTTCGTGCTTGACCCGAATCTAGGTGGCGATACCACCAGGGCTGAAACCTCGCGCAACTCCTTTGGCTTGCCAGCCCCTGCACTCACCAATGAACAACGCCGTACCTTTGAAGTGGGCGACAGTTTCTTCACACAAAACTGGGTTAGCGCTCCAGCCTCAACCTCTGGCCGAGATGGACTCGGGCCCACCTTTAATGCTCAAGCGTGTTCATCGTGTCACACTTTAGATGGACGAGGCGCGCCACCAGACCCAGACAACAACGAAGTAAGGCTCGGTTTACTGCTGCGCCTTTCAGTTCCCGGAAGCAACCCGATCACTGGTGCACCCCTTGATGCCCCTCATTACGGTGGCCAACTCCAAGACCGCTCGTTGCTTGGGGTACCCGCAGAAGGAACGCTACAAGTGCATTACCAAACCGTGACCGGCAGCTACGGTGACGGCACAACCTATGAACTTCGTGCGCCAACATATGAAATTGTTGAACCAGCCTTTGACCCTCTCCCTGACAACATACTAACTAGCCCCCGTTTAGCACCACAAGTAATCGGTATGGGTTTGCTACAAGCCATACCAACCGAATCTGTACTCGCTGCCGCCGATCCCGAAGACATCAACGGCGACGGCATCTCAGGGCGGCCTAATATGGTCTGGGATGAGCGTTCGAAAACAACCACGCTTGGACGATTCGGCTGGAAAGCAAATATTGCCACCGTCGAACAACAAAGCGCCGCAGCCTTTCATGGAGACATCGGCATCACCTCGGCACTCCACCCCCTTGAAAACTGCCCGGAGGCACAAACTGCCTGTGTCAACGCTCCCAACGGTGGCACGCCTGAACTCACCGACTCAAGGCTCGCTGCTGTTGACTTGTATATGAGAACCTTAGCGGTGCCGGCCATGCGCAACCACCAAGACGCGCAAGTGATAGCCGGAGCGCAGCTATTTGATGTCTATGGTTGCGCCTCATGTCACACCACCACCCAAAGCACAGATGCTTCAGATATAGCCGCTCTCGAAAACCAAACAATTCATCCCTACACCGACTTGCTGTTACACGACATGGGGCCAGGCCTCGCTGATGGACGCCCAGATTTTTTAGCCAACGGCAGCGAATGGCGCACACCGCCCTTATGGGGAATCGGCTTAATCGACGACATCAATGGACATCGGTTTTTACTGCACGATGGCAGAGCTCGTACACTTTCAGAAGCGATCTTGTGGCATGGGGGCGAAGCCGAACCGGCCAAAGAAATGTTTCGTCTAGCTAGCGCGCAAGAACGTGAACAAATTCTGGCCTTCTTAGAGTCCTTGTGATTATGTATCACGCCGGACATCCCCGTCAACCACGGTTATCAACCCCAAAATCAAGGATTACTGAGAGACTAATGTTACGGTTCTTGGCAGGTATCTGTGGTTTGATGCTCATGGTCACTTCATGTGGAGCCTCTGCACCGAGTCGGTCTAAAGTCCTTGATGATATAGCAAACGAAATCGTGGTGCCCGCCTACCAAAAGTTTGAGATGGATGCCAATGCTCTAGGAGATTCGCTTGACCGCTTATGCACGCAACCCAACATTTCTTCGTTAAGTCAAGCAAGAACGCAACTCAGCGCAACCCGTGCTAGCTGGGCATACCTAGAAGCAATGTGGGTTGGGCCAGTGCAGGATAGGCGCTCATGGGCTCTTATTCGTTGGCCGATCTCAGCTGAGCAGATTGAGGGTTTGATTGCTGATACAGATATCGAGTTGGACGGTGACCGTATAGCCAACCGCGTTGGTGCAGACCAACGCGGTCTGGGCGCGGTGTACTATCTGATAAACGCTTTGCCTAGCAGCGAAGAATCCGCTGCGAACGATGCGAACAATACAGAGGTGCTATCGTCGCTCGTCGCGCAACCTCGCCGATGTGCTTACGCCCTTACAGCTGCAGAGGTGCTAGCGGCAGAGGCGAAGATAGTAACTAATGGTTGGACAACAGACTGGCAAGATAACGGTCCTTACAGTATTCAGTTCGGCGATGTTAATGGTGATGGGCTTGATTCGGTGGTTAATGATGTGGTGTTCTTGTTGCAATCAATGACCGACCTTGAGTTGGGTGCGGTGCTTGACGGATTGGGGTCGGTGCCCGAATTAACAGTGGTTTTGGATGACCCTGCTGGCGCTGCGATCTATGACATCGCAAGTCGCCTCAGGGGCGCACGAGCTGTGTTGCTTGGCAGCCAAGATGAGCCCGTAGCAGGTTTAGCACCCCTAGTTGATGAAGAACTCAGCAGGCGATTGACCACTCAATTTGAAAAGGCCCAAGATGCTGTTGATAATCTTGGTGTTGATTTGGACAGCAAAGGTGCCCTGCAAACCCAAAACCTAGCCGCGGCGCGTGATCAACTAAAGGCACTCCAGATAATGGTAACCACCGAGGTGGCAAGCCTTTTGGGTGTGGCAATCGGCTTTAGCGACGCTGACGGCGACAGTTCAGGATGAGGCTAGCAAACCATTGGTGTCTGCTACCGAAGCAACTCTGTGCTAACAACTTCTAAACTGAAACCGCAGGGAGTTGGGGTTACCCGACTCGCTTTGTCTTGGCAGCGTTTGACCACGGTGCTTACCCATAGCACACCGGCCGACTCGGTGGCTGTGTTTCGCATTGGGTTTGGGGTTGTGGTGATGGTCGGCTGCTTGCGTTTTTTGGCTCGGGGTTGGGTAGATAGCCTTTACTTGGCACCACAAAATCATCTCAGCTATCCATATTTTGATTGGATAGCACCCTTGCCAGCACCACTTATGCATTTGCACATGCTGGTATTGGCAGGTTTAGGTGCGTGTATTGCACTGGGTTATCGTCAGTGCCTTGCTGCCATTTTATTCACTGTTGGTTTCGTTTACGTGGAACTGATTGACGCAGCATTGTACTTAAACCACTACTGGTTTGTGACGCTAGTCGCTATTTTGTTGGTGCTATTGCCAGTCGCAAATCACTGGTCAATCGATGCACATACGGCGCGCCTAGTTCGGTCACCGACGGTTTCTAGAGCCGTTGTTTGGGTGTTGCGAGCACAGGTGGGGGTTGTGTATGTCTTCGCGGGGGTGGCGAAACTAAATGGTGATTGGTTGTTGCGGGCTCAACCGTTAAAAATCTGGCTCGCCGATCGTACCCATTTACCTTTTGTTGGTGGGTTTTTAGATGAACCATTGATCGCCTATGTTGCGAGTTGGTCGGCCGCGCTCTTTGATTGCACCATCGTTGGTTGGTTGCTATGGCGACGTAGTAGACCTTGGGCCTATGCGGTGTTGGTGTGTTTTCATCTAACAACCGCAGCATTGTTTCAAATTGGCTTGTTCCCGTGGTTGATGTTGGTGGCGGCAACTATCTTCTTTGAACCAGACTGGCCGAGTCGTTTGGCTGGTTCTTTGCGCCGTTCGCTAGGTATAAATCACTCCTCTTTGCGTAGAAGTTCATCATTCAATTCGAAGGTGTCACCAACGAAGGTGTCTCGAATCTCGAAGGGTTCGGTTGTCGCTTTGCTGATATTGGCAGGGGTTCAATTGATTTTGCCGTTACGCCATTATGCCTATGCCAGCAATGTACGTTGGAGTGAAGAAGGATACTATTGGGCTTGGCGGGTCATGATCACCGAAAAGGCCGGGCACGTGGACTATTATGTCACCGATCCCGTGAGTCAACGAGTTTGGATTGTTGATCCAACGCTAGTTCTGACCGATTGGCAGGCTGAACACGCCGCCACCAGACCCGATCTGATTCACGCCACTGCACTTATGATTGCTGATCACTACAAGGCAATTGACGTTGCAGACGTGGAGGTGCGTGCAGATGCGTGGGTGTCTATGAATGGCAGATCAGCAAGAAGGATGATCAATCCAAAGGTTGATTTAGCCGCAGAATCTCGCTCATTGGTTCCAGCCCATTGGATCTTGCCTTAAGCCTCCTTAAAGAAACTCCCTTTTGATTTATTGCGTCCGCTGAATAGTGTGATATCATTGTTAAATCTTCAACTAGAAGGAGTTTAAAATAATTCGAATTCTATGCACATCGATTATCGCAGCACTTTCGGTTATCGCTGCGGTGCTTGTGCCTGCGTCGTCTGTTTGGGCACAGAGTGAGGAGTTCCTTGAACAAAAATCATCCGTTGCGGTCAAAACCGATAAGGTTCCTGGGGATGGTCTTGATGATCAGCCCACCACTGTCGCAAACACCGATGCGGGTTCCAAAGAAGAACCCTCAGCAACCGGAGAATTGCTTATTAATCGTGGCGGTCTTGTCGCGACTGAGTATCAGGGAAATCGTGTCACTTTGTCTTCTAGTCAGGATACGTCCTTATCGTGGACTGGCCTTGGGGAAGATGAACTAGTCGCTGCAAGGACGCTTGTCGGTGACGACAATGCAAACGGTAAGCGGGCCGCAAGTTCGGCACCAGGTGTTGACTACCTGACTCTAGTGAGCAGCGATGGCTTTTCGGTGTTGATTGAGGCTGCTTCGGTTGAAGCGGGCAGTGAATACGCTTTTGATGTCGGCCTACCCAACGGCGCGAGCCTCATACTCACCGACGATGGTTCAGTTGATGTGCTCGGCAACGATCGATACACTATCGGGACATTTGAAGCCCCATGGGCATTAGATGCCAACGGCAAAAAGCTTCCCACCCGCTTCAAAGTTAAAGGCGACACCATCACTCAGGTTGTAGACATAGATGAGACCACTGCCTATCCAGTCGTTGCTGATCCCCGTTTCACTTGGGGTTGGGTGTCCGGTACAGTCTACTTCAACAAGGCCGAAACCGAATCTTTATGCTTAGGAGCAATAGCTGCACTATCTGGCATGTCCCTTCGCGCTATCTGGGTGCCCATACTCTATGCGATCGCAGGAACAATTGCCGCATTTTCGTGTACTGCTCATTGGGTAGGTATGTGCATCAAGGTTAAATCCTATCACGTCGTGATTGCTTACTCGGGTGGTTACTGCACCGAGTAGCGATGAAGTCGGAGCCGAATCGTGTTTAGTGATAAGAAAAAGTTGATTGAGGTGGAGAAAAATATTGTCTTCTTTTCTTTATTCCCGTTCGGGTATTTGGCAATCAGATTTCTCTTTGCAGGGAGATTTGGGTTCGGATTTGTATTGCTGACATACTTGTTATGGACGTTCGTGGTTCTTCTACCGTTGGCCCGTTGGCTTTGGCCAGATAGAACTCCCGCAACGCGCATGATACTGCGACGCTATTTGTGGGCGCTGGTCGGGGGTGTCGGACTCGCAGCCTATTTGTGGCTGTCTGAACCGTTGGCGAATCTATGGGGACCGTTGGGGTACATCCCCATAACAGCCCTAGTGATTGTGTTGGTTGTAGTGCAGCGGAGGAGAAGACGCAAACGGACCCTATCGGAGGAAGGCACTTGACCGGGCTGAAATAGATAAATCTCAACCGTTGGGTTGCGGTCGTCATATATCCACTAGCTTTGTTGTTGCGGGGTGGGGCAGTTTGGTAGTTAGCATTATCGTTGGTGACGAAACCTAGTATTACTGTTCGTTCGGGGCACCCAGATTTTTTGGATCTTGATTGGGAGAAGTCTATTGTTGATTGGGACACGCCTCGATTGCTTCGTCTACCTAAAGGAATCTCCCGTCACGAGGTGCGTTTCGTCAACTACGACCAAGGTATTTATGCCATCAAGGAACTCCCTCAAAAAGCGGCGCTAAACGATTACCGGGTTTTGCGTGCGCTAGAGAAACTAGAAGCACCGTCCGTTACCGCGGTTGGTATTGTTGAGGATCGTTGGGCAGATTCTGGGGCTGAACGCTCAGCCGCTTTAATTACCAAGTATGTTGATTTCTCGTTTTCTTACCGTGAACTACTAGAAGGAGCCGGTTTCGGGGAACGGCGTCGGCAAATGCTCGCCGCCTTTGCGGGGTTGCTAGTTGAATTACATCTAGCTGGTTGTTTTTGGGGAGATTGTTCTTTGTCAAATGTCTTGTTCAAATATGACGCTATGGCAATAGAAGCTCTTATGGTGGACGCTGAGACCGCTGAATTATTTCCAGAACTCAGTGATGGGCAACGTAGTTACGACATAGAAATTATGACCGTCAACGTAGCTGGAGGTATGGCAGATATCGCTGCCTCTCGTGGTGTTGACATTGATGATGCCGATCTAAACCTCGGTACCGAAATGGCTAGTTGGTATGAATGGCTCTGGAACGAGACAACTAGCGAAACAATTATTGGAGCTGACGAGCGTTTTCGTATCACGCAAAGAGTTCGACACCTCAATGATCTGGGCTTTACCGTAGACGAAATCGACCTTGTCCCCACTGATGGCGGGACGAGGCTAAGAGTTAAGCCAAGTGTGGGGCCACGCAATCATTATGCAAGCCGCCTGCAGCAAATGACTGGCATAGAAGCCTCAGAATGGCAGGCACGGCACTTGTTGAGCGACATTTACCATTTTGCTGCCGGGCAAGAAGGTGTGCCGCAACTAGGTGTCGGCTTGAGTGGGGCAGCGTTGGTTAGCAAGAAACGCAGTGGTATGGCATTAGCAGCCATACGCTGGCGTTCTGAGCGTTGGGAACCATCAGTTCGCAAAATCAAAGACCAAACTAACGACGATAATGTCTTGCAGTCCTACTGCGACTTCCTGAATTTTCGATTCTATGCATCCAATGAGATTGGTGCTGACTTAGGTCAAGAAAATGCCTTGAGTAGTTGGTTCGCAGCCGGTTGCCCAGGTTTTCAACCCGAACCCGAGGTGAAACCCTTCTAGCCTCGTTCCTAGAATGCACAAAATTTGTTTCAGTTTTAATGCATTGAAATCTGCTTTGTCTCACCCGTATGCCACACTAAACAGATGGAGCAGGCAAGCAACGCAAATCATGGGAGTCTAAAAGGTTGGCACTCTCATCCTTTGGTTGCCGCTTTGTTGTCGGTGATTTGGCCTGGTCTGGGGCATTTCAGGTATCACAATCGGCGTGCTTGGGTGTTGGCAGTGGGCACATTAGCAATCAGTGGGGCGTTTGGGGTTTACATTCTCACGCGTGGCAGGACAACTCTGTTGCTGTGGAGTGTTTCACCGAGTTACTTGTGGTTTACGATTGGCTTTTCGGTTGCGGTGTTGTTGTTTCGGATTTGGGTTGTCATAGACGCTTTTAGGTGTGCAAAACTCACATATACACCCGTTCAGATCAGCCTTTGGCGGGGCTTAGCCATGGCTGCAGGTTTGCTAGCAACTTTAGTGGTGTTTTTAGCGGTGCCGCATTTTGTGACGGTTCGTTACGCAGTCGCCCAGCTTAACTTGCTCTACACGGTCTTTGATGCGACTGATACTGTACCCGCTAGCCCCACACCGATTGATCCACCACCTTCAACAACAAACAACAACTCAGAGTTGAATCCACCCGTTATGAGGCGAGAAACCACTACGACTACTGAGTCCCCCACCACTACTGAGTCCCCGACGACAACTGTTCCAACAACCTCAGAGTCAGCGTCAGCACAAAAAGAAGATACTTCCACCTCAAGTAGTTCAATTCCGCCGCAAGACACAGACCCCAGCGAAGAGGTTTTGACTTCATGGGATGGCGAGGATCGGTTGACCATTGCATTGCTCGGCGGCGATAGTGGGTTTGACCGTAGTGGAGTGCGAACAGACACCATCATCTTGGTATCAATAGATGTAGCAACGGGTGAAGCAGCCATCTTCAACGTGCCTCGCAACTGGCGAGGGCTAACATTCCCCGAAGGTACAGCGGCAGCCAAAACATGGCCTGATGGGCACACTGCTCTTGCCAACTCAATATACGCACTTGGTGCTCGTAACCCGCGTGCGTTTCCAAATTCCAGCCATCCAGCCGGGCAAGCAATCAAGTCAGCTCTTGCCCAAGTCAGCGGTCTAGTTGTGCAGTACTACGTGCTATTGGATATGGAGGGATTTGTCAAAGCGGTCGATTTGTTTGGTGGAATCAACCTGCGTGTGACTGAAAATATCAACGACCGTATCAAGCCTATCACACCTGACGGCGCGCCTTTAGAGATTGTTGTTGAGCCGGGCGAATATCATTTTGATGGATTGACTACGCTAGCGTATGTGCGGTCGAGAATTCAGTCCTCAGACTACCGCCGCATGTCCAGGCAAAGATGTGTCATTGAAGCCTTTATCAATCAAGTTTCTGTAACTGAGGCACTCACTAAGTATCTGTCATTGACCGACATTATTTCCTCGCATGTTGTAACAGACATACCACTTGACCGGCTCACCGATCTTGTAAGGATCGCTCAAAAACTTGACACCTCCAAGTTTGTTACCGTTAGTTTTGTTCCCCCGAAGTTCCCTACAGGTGTCGCACCAACAGAGTTGTTCCCTGCGGGAGTCGCGCCAACGGCGTTGGTGCGCGAAGCGGTCTCTCAAGCACTTAAAGGTGTTGACAGAGATCAAAACGCTACGCTTGCCACAACATGTCAAAACTCACCGTAACGTTGTTGAGGTTGTTCATCTAGTTGACTGAGTGGGGCTATGGTTGCTGGGCTTTGCGCCTCCACGAACGTGGTCTAAAGGCCCATGGTTTTTTGCAAACACAACACTCGCTGTCTTGATCTTCTGAGTCTTGACTGCCGTGCCCGTGGTCATCAAAAATAATCATGTCGTGACCGTGTTGATGGTTGCTGTGGTCTCCTAGTAAACGGTCAGAAAACGCATCTTTGAGGCGCTGTTCAGTGAGTATCTCCTCGGGGCTACCTGTGGCAATGAGACGGTTCGCCAGCAAGACCACCGAATCGCAGTGTCGTGCTTCGTCAAGATGGTGTGTGGTAACGATGACAGTAGTGCCGTCATTCGTGCAGTCTTCAATCATCTTGAGAATGCGTTCTTGGCTAGGGATGTCTAACCCGGTTATGGGCTCATCAAGCAGTAGAACATCCGGGCTAGACACTAGCCCTTGGGCGATACGGACGCGCTGTTGTTGACCACCACTAAGTTCACCGAAGCTACTTTTGCGAAGATGACTTATGTTCAGTTGTGCGGAGACTTCGCTCATTCTTGCTTTGTCGGCAGACCTCAGTGGGCGAACAAGTCCCCTTTCGCGATAGCGGCCCATCGCCAATACCTCGTTGGCAGTGAGTGGCATCCAGTGTCGGCGTGGGTGTTGACACACATAAGCGACTTTGTTGGGCAACCCTTCGATTTCTCCCGCACTGGGTTTCACGAGCCCAACGATGGTTTCCAATAAAGTTGTTTTGCCAGAACCATTCACTCCCATAACCGCTGTTGAAGTGCCTGATTCAAAGGTGTGACTGAAGTTGTCAAGCGCTTTAAGGTTGTCAAAACTGACGGTTACGTTGCTAGCTCTCAGTGTCATGGGTTCACGCTATCACAGGTTAGTGAAGGCATCACTCACAGCTTAGCCACCACTTGATGGTGACGTGATCTTGGGTGAGGGTAGTTATTGACCGCATCGCTCTAGGAGTTACATTGTCCGCAATGACCAAGCAGATCGATGTTGTGGTCTTGGGGTTCGAAGCCGTGATGTTTGGCAACTTGGGTGAGTGCTTCTAGCAACGATTCCTCAATTGTTTCGTCAAGTTGCATATCGGTTATGTGTCCACAAAGGGTGCAGACTAGATGATGGTGGTGAACATTAAAGGGTTCTGCTAGCTCAAAGTGAGCGTGGTGCCCGCCACTAACGATACGTCTAGTAACTCCAGCACGCTCAAGCACCTCAAGGTTTCGGTAGATTGAACTCGTTGGCAGGTCGGGTGCCACATTTACTATGTCTGGAAGAGTTAATGGACGATCTGATGAAGCCAAAGCTTCGACCAACCTTTTCCTGCTGATCGTATAGCGATAGTCACCAGAGGCAAGGCATTCATAGATTCGCTTGTGTAGTTCGCTAATTTTTTTGTCTTCAGATATGGTTGTCATTTAAACTCACTTTATAGTGATAATCATTATTATAAACCTCCAAGAGGCGACTACGACTCAAGAGGTAACTATGAAAGGAAACTAACCATGAAAGCTCTAGCACAAACCGAGAACAGCAATAAACTTCAAAGTCGTAGGGTAGCACCCCTGACTGCGATAGTTTTGGTGTTTGTCCTTTTAATGGCGGCCTGCTCTAATTCTAATGACTCATCAACCGAAGTTGGGGCACAAACACCGACAAGCGCAGCGAGTCAAAGCACGAGTGGTGAGACTCCGGTGGTGCTTGTCTCTACTGGTATTTGGTCAAGCGTCGTCAGTAGCTTAATCTGCAATGGAGAAGCGAATGTTGAGACGATTATTCCTGTAGGGAGCGATCCCCATAGCTATGAACCTTCGTTGCGAGACCGTGAGCGTATGGAAAACGCTTCATTAGTTGTTGTAAATGGCTTGAACCTTGAAGAACGCTTATTTGACACGCTTGAGGCAGCAGAAGGATCTGGTGCTTCTGTATTGAGAGTTGGCGATCATGTTGACGTTTTGAGCTATGAAGACGGTGGCCACGCACATGACCATGCAGAGGAAACCCATGCTGAGGATGCTCATGAACATGACCACGCTGAGGAAACCCACGCTGAAGAAACCCCTGCTGAGGATGCTCACGCACACGACCACTCAGGAGCGGATCCACACATTTGGTTTGACCCGCATCGTGTGGAGCAGGCTGCAAATGTAATCTGGCAGCGTCTGGTGTCAAGTGGAGTAGTTGATGCCGCGTCGTCTGAAACTTGTTTGAATAAGTTTGGCAACGCGCTAGATGCCCTAGATGCAGAGATTGCATCTCAGGTAGAGCAAGTCCCGCAAGCCAATCGCAAACTAGTTACCAACCATGATGCCTTGCGCTACTTCGCCAATCGCTATGGTTTCGAGGTGATTGGTGCGGTAATCCCCTCGCCCTCAACGATGGCGGAAACTAATCCCGCTCAACTCGCTGAGTTGGCCGAAATTATTGAACACGAAGGGGTGCCTGCGATCTTCGCTGAAACCCAGCACAGCAGCAACGATGCCGAAGCATTAGCAAATGAAGTGGGAGATGTTGCAGTGGTTACTCTCTATACCGGTAGTTTAGGACCAGCAGGAAGTGGTGCGGAAGATTATTTTGGTTTCATGCACACGAACACGACCCTGATAGTTGATGCACTTAGCTAGAAGGCGATAGGCGGTAACCTGTCTCGGCAAAACCATATACGCTACTGCGATGGAGTTCATTACCGACCCGCTGAATTGGTGGGTTGAACCTTTCGCCGTAAATGGATTTATGCGTAACGCTCTCTACGCAGGATTGCTGGTGGTCATCACCACATCTCTAGTAGGTACTTGGGTCGTGTTGCAGGGTATGAGCTTTCTAGGTGATGCTCTAGCACACGGCGTGTTGCCAGGCATCGCAGTAGCGTATATTGTGGGTATCAATACAACCATTGGTGCATTCGTTGCGGCCTTGGTGATGGTTTTGGGAATCAATATGATTCGCCGTCATTCTTTATTGACAGACGACACTTCGATCGGATTGCTATTTGTTGGTTTCCTAGCTCTTACCGTAGTAATTATGTCAAGCGCGTCAGGTGCCTACACAGGTGACCTAACACGCTTCCTTTTCGGTTCTATCAGTGGTGTTGATACAGGTGATTTGCGCCGACAAGCCATAGCAGCTTGCTTTTCGGTTGTTGGAGTTTTTGTGTTCTACAGAGCATTTTTGGTGATGACATTCGACCGCGCTCAAGCGCATGTCTTGGGCCTTAGACCACGGTTGGCGCATGCTCTGTTGTTGGTTCTCTTGTCCACGTCGATTGTTTCGTCTTTTGAAGTGGTCGGCAACTTGTTGGTCTTCGCGTTTTTGGTCGCCCCACCGGCAACCGCGATGTTGCTGGTAAAGAACGTGACACACATAATGGTTGTGGCTACCTTTGTGGGAGCGGCAGCGACCCTGTTGGGTTTACTCGTTAGTTATCACTACGACACCGCAGCAGGAGCCACGATGGCGTTATCAAGCGTGGTTTGTTTCCTGATAGTGTTTATGGTGGTGGCAGCAACCAAAGCAGGCAACGGGTTCACCAACATCCGTTAATCCTTGCGTCTAGTTGGCTAGCCTTTAGAGACAGAAACAAGCATGGAGGTCGGAGTGGCTTCAAAGGCGCGCCAAGAACAGTTGAGCGCAGAATTACTAGAGATAATCGCTACTAAAGGTCTGCATCGTCTTGATGCACCAATTGAACTGGCTTCGGGTGCGATGTCAGCAGATTTCGTTGACGGCAAAGAGGCATTAGCAAAATGGAGTGATCTTCGTGTTGCTGCTGAAGCGATTGTTGCCACCGTTACCAATGCCGGTCTGGAGTTCGATGCCGTTGGCGGATTATCGCTTGGTGCTGATGCTCTGGCAGTAGGGGTAGCAGCGGTGGCTGACTGCAGTTGGTTTTTTGTGCGTAAAGAGCCTAAAGGTCGAGGCACCCGTCGCCAAATTGAAGGTGCCCGAATTGGCTCTGGCGATAGAGTTTTGCTGGTAGATGATGCAGTCACCACAGCTGGGTCTATTTTGTTGGCATACAACATTGTTGCTCAAACAGGTGCCACGATCGCAGCCGCGGTTACCCTTGTTGATCGTGGTGAAAGTGCTAAACCTAAGTTTTTGGAGTTGAGTTGTCCATATTTTCCAATGACAACCTATCAGAGTTTGGGGATTGCACCCGTCTAATGGATTCAATCAGGTTAAAATTCGTCTCGTGGATGTGATCCTCACTTTGCATGTAAGCAGCGCATTGCTTTTAGTGATTGCAGGAATAGCGAAGGTTTTTCAACCCGCGCCCACGGCTGAGTTGTTGTCGTTGTTTGGTCTACCTCAACTTAAGGCAGTGGTGGTGGGGTTAGGTGCAACTGAAGTCGCTGTTGGTTTATTGGCGTTGGTTGTTGGTGGGCCCTACTTTGCTGCGGTGGTTGGCGTCTTTTATCTCGGGTTTTGTGGGGTGACTGCTAAAGCAATGCTGGGAGGAGCAGCCTCGTGTGGGTGCTTCGGTCAAGTAAATGCCCCTCCATCAACGGTGCATCTTCTTGGCAATGCAAGCTTCGCTGCGGTTTCCTTTGCTGCAATGTGGAGCCGTACGCCGCTGGAGTTGATGGCTGATGCTCAACTATCTGGGATAGTTTTTGTGTGTGCGGCGGGCGCAATTGCGGGTTTGGCTTTAGTGGCTTTCACCGCGTTACCTGAAGCACTAACAGCGCGTCGCAATTCGCACTCTTTTGATCAGTTTCGAGTTGTTATCGACAATGAAGTTTGATGAGTCGTACTGTCGTTAGCGCGCTAAGTCGTGTGGTCGCGCATCGTAGTACCCGTCGTGGACTGCTTGCTCGCAGTGCTTTTGGTGCTACCGCTCTGGCAGTAGCACCTTTGGTATTTGCGATGCGTCCTATTTCTGCTCATGCAGCAATTTGTTCTTGTGCTGGCTCACGGTGCAACTGCCATTCTGATTGCTGTGATGGTTACACGGATTTTTGTTGTAAGTTGACCGGTGAGAATGTGTGCCCACCCAACACTATGGTCGCTGGTTGGTGGCAAGCACATGGCACAGGGCACTGTGACGTGGATGGTAGCCGTAGGCCTAGATACTATCTTGATTGTAACCATGTGTGCGCTGATGGCTGTGGCTGCGGTTCATCGGGGGTTTGTAGAAGTTCGTGTACGCCAGCTAAGTGTCGTTGTTTCGCGGGTTGCAACTCCCGCCGCGTGGATTGTGTACGGTTTCGCTATGGCCAATGTAACCAAGATATTGATTGTGTTGGACCGATAGCGTGCCGCGTGGTTACTTGTGTGCCGCCTTGGCTATGGGACGAATCTTGTGTGAACTCCCGAGCGACAGATAACTATACCGGCAGACACGATAGCCCCTGTTTGCATAATGGTTTCACCGACCTACCACCTAATGCTACATATGTTGAACCTGTGCTTTGGGCAGTGAAAGAAGGTATCGCAAACGGTTATAGTAGCGACATCTTTGGCCCTCTTGAAGCAGTTTTGCGATGGCACATGGCAGTTTTTTTGTGGCGCTATCAGGGGCAACCCATGGCGCGCACGCGTCCCAGTTTTAGCGATGTTAATAATCCAGCCTACTTCGATGCTGTGGCTTGGCTAGTTGAAAATGACATCACTTCGGGTTTCGATGGCGGCTTGTTTCGGCCAGATGATGAATTATCTCGTGGTCAAGCGGTTACGTTTTTGTGGCGTTTGGAGGGCAGGCCATCACCGTCGTTCGACATTCAATATCCATTTGACGATGTCAGCGACGGGTCTCATTATCGTCTAGCGGCTCAATGGTCAAGATGGGCGGAGATAACCAACGGTATTGATGAACGCACATTTGGTGGTGAACGATCTGTGAGTAGAGCCGAAGCCGTTACCCTTCTTTTTCGTTACGATCAATATAGGAAAGCTGAGCGCTCACGTCCGAAGAGGCATTGGCGGTGACTGCTCTAATTGTGCTTGCTTTTGTTGCGATTGCAGTCTTGGCGTTGATTGTTTTTGGGCTACTGCGAACTCATGCGGATATTCTCCGGGCACTGGATCGAGCTGGCATATCGTTAGAAAATCACATTTCGGCGCCAAACCTAAGCGACATAGGGCGATCTGCCGCGTTGAGCAATCGAGACATTGTTGACATTGTTGGAACTGTTCCTGGGGGTGGCAGTGTGTCGGTTAGTGTGGTCGGTAACCACTACACACTGTTAGCGTTTTTGTCTTCTAGTTGTCGAACTTGTGAGAGGTTTTGGTCTGAGTTGACAACCCCAGACTTTGAACTGGGTGGACAAATGGTGCGTCTAGTGATTGTTGCTCAAGACCCAGCGCACGATTCGGAAAGCCGTTTGGCCGAACTCGCACCGCCCGGTGTTCGAACGGTGTGTGCCTCCGCGGCCTGGCAAGCGTATCAAGTTTCGGGCTCACCTTATTTTGTTCTCATTGATGGACCTAAACAGCAGATAGTGGGTGCTGGCACAGCCGCTGACTGGCGGCAAGTGCGCCGCTTAATGTCTGCAGCTCTTGGTGATGAGAAGATCGCCAAGATGAAATTTACTTGAGATAGTGACCTGAGACTGTAACGTGACTTTGTTTCTGCTTGCCGTAGTTGTTGCCGTGTTTGCGGCCTTGCGAACTGCTTGGTCTCCTTGAGGTACGTCGATGCTGGCGAGCATCACTCCGCTCGGTGAGCGGGCACGGGGAAATCGTTGGCGAGCAACGGCGTTCTGGCTATTGCTTGGCCACCTGCTGGGGGGACTGGCCCTTGGTTCACTCTTGGCAGCGGCCGGATACCTGCTGAGGTTGACGGGTTTGCAGTTTTCTCTCTCCACATCGTTTCTGTTATTGAGTTTGACAGTGATGGCAGCCGCTATCTATGATCTAGTCGATGGTCGGCTACCAATTCATCGACAAGTAAATGAACAATGGCTAACTAGCTATAGGGGTTGGGTGTATGGCTTAGGGTTTGGAGTGCAGCTGGGGCTTGGGTTCATTACCGTGGTCAACACAGCTTTGTTTGTGGCGGTTGCTGTTGCCGGGTTGTTGCTTCCTTTCACGAACGCATTGATTCTTGGTGTTGTCTACGGCGCGGTTCGCGGCTTAACGGTGTGTGGCAGTGGAGGGGTTCGTAACGCAACCTCTTTGCGGCTACTGCATAGCCGCCTTGATCGTTGGGAGCGCCCCATGCGTTGGACAAGCGTATTAGTACCTGCGGTTCTCGTGGTTGGGTTGTTCGTAGCGTGAGCGTTCCACGGCTTCAAGCGAACGGCGTTGTCGTTTCGGTGCGTGATGGTTGGGAAGCAGAACTTAGTGAACTAGATGGTGATTCTAGGCACTCGCTCGTTCATTTGGGAAACTTTGCATTGCCCGTGGTTCGTGGAGACTACGGTTCGGGCGCGGTGGACTTAATGGGTCCCGCAGGAATTTTTATGGTGCTAATGGAGTTTGCACCTGATTCGGCTAAATCCGCTTTGTTTCGAGGTAAAACCATGCCACAACGTCTACAGATGCGTGATTTTTCGACCCAAAAGTTGCAGCGGCAGTTACCGAATCAACTCGGTTCGCAACACTTTTTTGTGGTCTCTGCCCGCCCTTTTGTTCTTTATGCGGTGCTTGGATCCTCGTTGACTGCGTCGGTTCTGTTAGCCGAAGCCAACCGAGCACTGTCCGGCATCACAATCGGCGCAACCACCACCCCCTCG
This sequence comes from Candidatus Aldehydirespiratoraceae bacterium, assembly GCA_965204595.1. Lineage (GTDB taxonomy): Bacteria > Actinomycetota > Acidimicrobiia > Acidimicrobiales > Aldehydirespiratoraceae > VXYK01. The sequence continues at coordinate 199,567 of CBDBEW010000005.1, forward strand.
CCAAACCCAACCTAGCACCGACTCAAATCAACTCACATCAACCATCTACCCAACCTGAGCCAATTTACTTACACGATCGGCTTAGGAAACCAGGGTTCCTTGTCCTCAAGGTGACCAATATATACGTATTCTAAGTTGTAACCTTTCGTCACAGGTGAAAACAACTCACGCCATTCGTTAATATAGAAGCGTCCACCACTAAAGCCCTTTACTGCCATGACACGTTTTGCGAAAGTGCTAGCTGCGTGAGTCCCCACCTGATCACTGAGCATCATTTTCTTGGAAACATTTGGTTTTAGTTGCGCCTTATAGTACACATCACCGCCTCCCGCCTTTAGCACATAGGGAATACCAGGATGGGGTCCATTCCAAATATCGCCCGGCACGAGACGGTTGCCGGCGAAGTCAACAGCTTCTCCAGATAGCTGGATTCCCTCAAAGTCAAACTGTAGTTGCGCTTCGTATTGTCCCGCGTAGTAGTAGGTACCATCGCTGACTGGGACAATAACTTGGCGGTATTCGTTAATGTAGAACGGCCCATTTGGTGCAACACCCATATTGATTTTGACCTCATTTACCATGTCAGCGAGTTCAGGATGGTCCTTGGTGGTGGCGAGCCATTCCTCTTTTGCAGTAGTTACATACCGAAGTGCGATAACTGTGTGGCCAGCGACTCTTCGGACAGCGTACTTGGCATCTTTGTTGACGTTTTGGGGGCAGTTTCCTGAAAATGGTGCAAATTCTTTCATGTCGTTTTCTCCTTAGGGAACCATTGATTGAAATTAATGTTACCGACGTAGCGAGGTTCCCAGATTTGGTTGGCGAACTTCCACTTGGGCACCTTCGTTAGCACGAAACCACCGTAGGCTGCTATGAACCGCACCGCACCAGTGGGACGAAGACTGCGAAGCTTGTCAATTAGATCATGGTCTTGGCCAACTGGGAGCCATTTGCTGCCACCCTGTAGGGTCTCATGCCAGAAGTAAAGTTCGTTGTGTTTGCTTAGCTGGTGTTGAATGCCGATATAGGGAAGTTCCCAAGCCTCTCCAGTTTCGAAGGCTTCGCTGTCAGACAGGTCAAATAGCTCACTTTCGAACTCGGGACAGCTAAACTCAAGTGGACCCGAGCACTCCCCAACCAACACAACTCGATCATCACCGGGACTCGGAGCAGGAACAAGGATTTGACCGTACTCAGTTATCAAAAATGATCCACCGCCCTTACCGTTGAGGTATTTTTTGCCTGCAAGCACTGCTTCTGCCAGCGCAGTCGCTCCGGTTGTTGTGGCCATTGGGCACTCGATTGTCTCGCCGTTCAGGTGCCAGTGGATAAGTGGCCACCAGCGGTTTGAGTAGTAACGTAAGTGGAACGCCGAAGAATCCCCAGGTATTCTGTGGTAACGACCTAACCAAAGCTGGGGTCGCACAGTTCTCACTTTGAACTGACTCATGTTTGCGTATCCTTGTCACCAAAAAGGTTGCCTGCTTTGTCAGAGATGAAGAATGCTTTACCTTGCTCACGCCAGAACGCGTGACCTAGTTCATTAACAAAAAACTTCGCGATCTGGCTGCGTTTAAGCGTGATTTCTCGCAGGACATTTACTAACTGCATCGCTTGCTCGGTATTAGCGAAGTCCTCTCCACCTTTTCGTGATCTAGCGATAACACCGTTGTGCCGCTTGCGAAACCTTAGTACTTTGGCTGGTTCTAGCGGGCCGTAGTAGCGTTCGCCAGTCTTCAAATTATCAGTGGTTGACGATGCCGAAGTGGTTGGTGAGGAAAAGTCAAAGGGTTCTCTAAGGTGGCCTGCAAACTGCGTAACCCACTTTCTGTCGCCTTTTGGAATGATTACCAGAACAGCTTGCTTTGTTGGTGTGACTTTAAATTTTCCCCAGGTGCCTTTTAACTGGTGTACGCGGTCGGGAATATCTTGCGGGTTGTTTGCAAATTGATTGTCTGACACAACATTGCCGAGCGAGTCGCAGGAAAATTCCTCACCTGCATAGCGTCCTGGCCATTCGTCGCCAAAGTTCAGGTTGCTGCTGTCAATGTCATCCTCGGTTGGGATTGCTGCGCGCGGGGGTTCGTCTTGCTTAATTGGTTTGTCAGGGGGATCCCATGTGTAGTAGGTGTTGCGATCCGAACCGATGGCTTCGTCCCAGTCTTTGGTTTCGTAAATGTTTTCATCATTAGTATCGCGAACATAGAGAACCATTATTCGTGACTCTTTTTCTTCACCGGTAGTATCGCGGTGGCGTCTCAAAACTCGGCCGATGCTCTGGATTCGTTGACGAGGGGAACTTGAAGACGCGGCAATGATTCCGAAATCGGATTCGGGTACGTTAAACCCCTCAATCAGCGACTTCGCTGAAACGACTATGTTGGCGATGCCGTCCCTGAATAGACCAAGACTCTTTTTTCGCAGTTCCTTTGGTAGTTCACTGTGCTCCATAACCGCTGGCAACCTTTCAGACTCAAGTCGTGTGAAGAGTCTGATCACTTCTGATATGCTCTCATGAAAAATTATCACCCTTGCATCTGCACGCGTCGCTAGGGCATCACGCACTAGCGACACAGTGGCTTCGGTTCTGCTTGTGGCCTTGTACAGCAACTGCTTTCTTTTGTTGGTATCGCTAACATATCGAAAAGCGATAGGTGCAAGTGCGCTATCTGTAGTCGACTCTCGCTGTGCCCAACTAAAGAAGTTGTCACCTGCCCCCTTGTTGCGTGCTGTCGTTGAGGCATTACGTAACTCTCGTTGCGCGTCGTTGATCGAATTGGTCAAGTTGAGGTATTTCTTGCCTTCTGACTCTGTCAGCGGTAATCCAAAATGTTCAACCCTAAATGGCGGTAAAACGTCTAGATCAATGGCCTGAGCAAAGTTCATTTCGTAAACAATCGGGCTGAATCCTTGGCCTGCTGGTGTATTCGTTGCGGCAACTTCGTTTGTTGTGATTTCGTCGCTGCGTTCTGGTGTTGCGGAAAGTCCGAGGCTATATTTTCTAGCGGTATGGAGCACTCGCTTAGCTTTCTGCGCGCCGATATTGTGACACTCGTCGCCAACTAGCAACAAGTTCTTTGACAATTCAGGAGTGACCAAGCTAGGTAACTTGGTCTGAGCTGACGCTAGTACCGCAACTAGGATTCGTGTGGTGGAGTTGAACGTATCAGAATGGCCGTCTCCGAGTCGGCCGACCGCTGAACTTGGAAGGTTTGATAGTTCTTGGATGGATTGGCACCATTGGTTCATGAGAACAATCGTGGGTACAACAATGGCTACGCGAAGTTCAGGTTCAGACCGTTGCAGGCGTTCGATTATCGCCATCGCCACAACTGTCTTCCCGGCTCCTGTGACGACCTTGATGGTGCCTTGATGGTCGTTTGCGAACCAAGCTTCACAAGCTGATTGCTGCCATTGATGCAACTTTAGGTCGCCGGTCATCTTCCATTTGGAAGGTAGGTTCTTTGTGACGCTTAGCACCTTCCCATTTACAGTTGAATCTTGGGGATCCGATTCTGCTTCTGATTGCCCAATCCATTCTCGGAGCCGCAATTGTTGAAGCTTTAGGTGGTCTGCTGGTTCAAAAGTTGCGAATCCTGTCACTTTGTTCATCAGAAACTCACTTTAACACATCATTGGCTAGAGCAAGCATCCAAGAGTCTATAAAGGATTGCAATCAGGAGTTTTGGTTGATTTTCGGGGTGTAGAGCGACGGAGGTTCCTAGATAGGTATTAGATGTTGAGTTGTTGGACTAGTGTTTCAATTTGGTTGCCTACCTTCGACCTCGCGAGTTCGTCGCGTATGGTTTTGCGAGCGTGTCGCGCTGTCATTGGGCGGCGTTCCGTTGCTGTCTCGGAATGCAAAGTCTGAAGAGTTGCTTTGGCTTGTCGTGTGGCTCGCCGTGCCAGTGTTGCCAATTGTTTGTGGACGGTTTCGTCTTTGTCATAAGCACAGATATCTAGTTTCCAGAGGTGTTTTTGCAAATGGCGTGGCCCAAATTGGCCCTTAGGCATAAGAGGTTGAACTGCTTCATATAGTGTTTCGCTATTGATGAGCGCGGCAAGAAAATAGGCTTCGTCCAGCGTTGCACACTTAAGCCAATACAGAGTAGAATCAATTACAGCATCTGAACTGTGCAGCACGGTGGCCGTGGGGCGACCGGAACTGCTATAAACGAGTCGCAGGTCTGCTACTGGGATTTGACTCGTGAGTCTGGTCCAGTAATCCAATCTGTCAAAGAGCGTCATTTCGCTTGTGGACTTGCGGTTGGTTTCCCAAGCCTTTGACATTTCGATCCATCGCCGCCGAACCGCATCTGGTAACTTGGCGAATGTGGTTTCAGCAATACCACCTATGAAGGAACCTGCTATTGGTGCTTTCCCAGAGGTCTTGTCGAACGGTAACACAACCTTTTGTGTGTCTAGGTTCACAAACGGCGCGATGGTGTCTCCGCGATGAACGTTGTGAACGTATTCGTCTGGTACCGTTGCGTGCAGCGAATTCAGCTTTAGGGATTTCCATGGTTCCTTGTCTTGACTCGAATAAAGTGGTTCCACATCGCTGAAGCCTGTCGACATGGAATGCTTGGCGGGCTGAACGGTTAGGAAAAACAGGCGGCGGGGAACGATGGTGGCACCTTGAAAGGCACGCGCCCCGTACGATGATTGGGTCTTTTTCGGAGTCTGAACCACAACATTAGAAGATGTGATGGTGATATTTTCGGGTTCTGTTGGTGAGCCGTGCCATTGCTTGACGGTGGTAGGCAAGCCCCCGCCCTTGTCTGACTTAACAGCGAACACCACACAAGCGGGCACGGGAAAGAAGTCGTTGGGTTGCAGGGTTTCCAAATCCCAAGCTGGTGTTCGTAGGTCAGCATTTGTTGTTCCCCAGTTACCAGTTCGCCATTTTTTGTAGTGCCCGGCACCAATAGTTGAATGAGGCATTACCATCGCTGCTTTGCCACCGAAGCGCAGATAAAGGTCGACGCAACGTGTGTAGAACAATCCCGCGAGGTCTGTGTGAGTGACATAGCGAGGCTCTGGCCACAAACCATAGATTTCTTTGGCTTGCGTTTGTAGCGCTCTTCGGATTGATGAGGTTGTTTTGTTGTAGTTAAGCCAAGGTGGGTTGCCGACAAGGCGATTCACTTGCCCTTCTTCGGTACTGAGCCAAAATGGTCGCACTAGGTTGCGGGTGTAGTAAGCCCAAATGTGATTTCGTCCTTCGTCGTGCAGTTGCTTTAGTTTGCGTAATGTGGTTAGTAAAATCTCTCGGTCGTCTGCATCAGTGATGAGGAAAGTATCTAATGTTTGTTCAGGATCGACACCAATGTTGATGTCGCTGGCAGCTTTCCTCAGCAACGCATCGAACTCGTCAACCTGATCCACGAGTGTCTTAGGAAACTCTAAAACGACCTCTTGGTGGTTGGTGAGAGATGGGTCAACATGCACAGTAACTGCCGTGGTGCTAAACAAGGTGTTAGGGTCTGAGCGCAACTGCAGGCTGTCACCTAGATAAACAGGCACTGTAACACTCACACCTGGTGCTGCCTTGATTAGGTCTCTAGCGGCAAGTGCCCATGAGGCTCGCGCTAGGTGAACAGCCACCGGGTGAACATCAATACCCACGACCTTGTGTTGTAGTGCCACTAGAGCGTCTCTCAGGAAAAGCTTGCCAGAACCAGCAGCGTCTTGAGCAGCAACAACATAGGACTTGATTGCGGCGCGTAAGAACGTGCCTGATCCACACGAAGGATCAAGAACCCTTTGTTCCAATGGTTGATCGACAGTCGCAGAAACTACTTCGGCGGCGAGCCAATCTGGTGTGTAGTATTCCCCCAAATCTCGGCGTTCGTTGGCACTAATGACGCTCTGGTACAAGACACTGCCTATGTCATAGTCTGCTTTTGTCCAGTTGAAGCTTGCTACACGGTCAACAACGCCGTGTACCCAGGAATCTCCACGTGCTATTTCGGTGGGCCATCCAAAGAAGTCAGACTCAATCACGCCTTTCACGTTCACGAGTTCGGCGAAAGCACTGCCGTCAACTAGTTGTGCTGGGTTTAGCTCAGCCAGTTCCTTTATGTCAAGATTGAACGAAGCTTGCAATGCTAGTGCGGTGACAGTCGCAAGATATGTGTGGCGGACAAATAAACCGTCAAGGTCTTTAGTCTGGGATATCACTTCACCCAGCGCCGCTCCGAGTAGGTTCTCCCAAAGTTCTCGTTTGACAGTAATGGTGGGATCATCAGCGTTATCTTCAAATAACTGCCGCAGTTCAGCTATCTCGTTTTCTGCCAGTAAGCCGCTACCAAATGAGTGACGAACAAACTCAGGTTTGGGTTCTCTAAGGTCACTTGCATAAAAGTCGAGACGAGTGGATAGCCAATTGACCCAATCGTGTATGTCGTTAGCAGAGTCTATTGTGAACGTGCGAGTACTCGCTGCTGTATCAAAGCTCTTACCAGTCTCAGAACTAGGACGCAGTGCCCAGTGTTTGCCATCAGTTAGGATTCCTAACCTTTCAGGTTCGCCTCTTTCTTTCGCTTCGTCTAGGTATCTGTCGATTTGCTCAACATTTTTTTGATCGGGTTGGGCATTTTTGCCGATTAGTTTTTTGACCTCAAAAATGCACTGGCCGGTTCTGAGGTCGGTACGGTTGCTTTCGAGAGCAATATTGTTTGGGCCTGCTATTGCTGCTGCTATGAGCAGGTCGCGGATAGCTGCACGAATGTCGCTCTCTGTCGACCTCATTTCTGCTGGCGCGCTGGCGCGGTTGTGGGCATCTAGCATCTGGACTGCAGCAGCAACAATATCTTCTGTGTTAGATGAGTCTTTGATTGGTGAGTCTGTGATCTGCATCAGTTTTAGTAAGCGGGTTGGAAGCGTCTAGCAATCGCGCGGTGAGCTTTAAGCATTTCTTCTAGGTGTGGTGAGCATAGGGATGCGTTTTCCACCACTAAAGCACCGTTAACGATTGTATGGTGAGCACCAACTGGGCCGCAACGAAGCCAACCTTCTATGGGGTCGTCGAGCACGCCCGCGAAACTAGGGCCATCTAACTTCCAGACAGCTATGTCGGCGACCGCTCCGAGGCTGAGCTCCCCAAGTTCACCGACCCGACCCAAGCAGGCAGCCCCGCCTCGGGTGGCAATCTCTAGAACCGTGCGGGCAGGCATGGCATCTGCACCGCTGCGGAGTTTGGCGCACAACATCGCGAGCCTGGCTTCTTGCCAAAGCGAACCACTATCAGCCGAAGATGAGCCATCGCAGCCCAACCCAACCGCGGCACCCGCAGTTCGCAAGTCAACAACCGGGGCGATACCCGAACTGAGAATCATGTTTGAACTAGGGCAGTGTGCCACCCCAACTCCGGCCTTGCCTAAGCGAGTGATTTCGTCTGCGTTCGGGCGTACGCAGTGCGCTACCCAACTGCGGTCGCTCAGCCAACCACAATGCTCAAAGTGTTCCACGCAGCGCATTTTGTACTTCGCCATTGCAAATTCGTCGTCTTCGGCATTTTCAGCTAGGTGGGTGTGCAACCGCACGTCTAACCTTTCGGCGAGTTCCGCGGTTTGTTGCATCAGCTCGGTGGTGACAGTGAAAGGTGAACAAGGTGCCAGAGCCACTCTTGACATAGCTCCAAAGCTGCGGTCGTGATGTTTTGCGACAGCTTGTTCACTTTGAGACAGAATGTAGTCCTCGTCTCGCACAGCATTGTCGGGTGGCAAACCACCATCTTTCACCGAAAGGCTCATTGATCCATAGGTAGGGTGAAAACGCATGCCGATGTCGTCAGCAGCCGCAAACTGGGCGCTGAGCAAATCACCAGCACCGACAGGGTGCAGATAGTGATGGTCAGTTGAGGTTGTGCAACCACTTAATGCTAGCTCAGCTAACCCCACCCAACTAGAGACATGCACCGCTTCTTCGTCCAAAGCTTTTGTCCAAAGCGGATACAGAGTTTGCAACCAACCAAAAAGAGGTTGCGAAGTCATCGGAGTGTACGCCCGCGTGAGATTCTGAAACAGATGATGGTGAGTGTTGATAAGGCCAGGTGTAACCAGACAATTCGCAGCAGAGATCACCTGTATCGCTTCAGGGTGGGACTCTCGTGGCCCACCGACACCTGAAATGAACCCGTCTTTGCAGGCAATCCAACCCCCAGGGATTTCCCGCCGAGTGCTATCAATCGTGGCTATCAGCAAAGCATCAGCGATTAGTAGGTCAGCAAGCACAAGCTAACGTTCCTCGCGGCGAAATGGTAGACCTAGAGCCGCAGGTGCCGTTGCTGGTCTGTTACGCAGGGCCACGGCTCCAGCGATCATTACCGTGACGGTCAGCACGTATGGCAACATAGACCACAAGATCGGGTCCCATGGTAGGTCAAAACTCTCGGTTCGGTTGGGTAATGCCAGCGCGAGACCAAACAAAAACGCGCCTATCGCCACTCGCCGGACTTTCCATGCCCCAAAGATAACCAACGCCACCGCAATCCAACCACGCCCCGCCACCACGCCAACTGTCCAGCCAGGGCTTATTGAAAGTGATAGGTAGGCACCGCTCATTCCTGCCAGAGCTCCTCCGCATGCGACTGCGAAAAGGCGTAAGCCAACCACCGAATGACCAGCAGCATCTGTGGTTGCTGCTGATTCGCCAGCGGCTCGCAATGCTAATCCACCACGGGTGCGGTTTAGCATGAACCAGACGACTCCACCTAACACCACAGCGAAATAAGCTAACGGTGACTGTTGAAACAAAATCCTTCCCACCCACGCAATATCACTTAGTGCTCCCCAGTCAACATCAACGAACTGGATATCGGGACGAACACCTTCATAGTCTGTGCCCCAGAAGTTAGCTAAACCAACTCCAAAGAAGGTTAGAGCTAGACCGCTTACAACTTGGTTCGCGCCTAGCACCACCGCAAAAAGACCATGTATTGATGCTACTAATACACCGATAATGGCAGCGGCGAGCAAACCAAACCAAACGTTCCCGGTTTCAATGGCGAACACAAAACCCGCCACTGCACCCATCGCCATCATACCCTCAACACCGAGGTTGAGCACGCCAGCGCGCTCTGCTATCGTCTCTCCGAGACTCGCCAAATAGATCATTGCGCCGAACTGAATCGCTGCGAAAAGCAAGCCGATTAGTGCTGTTTCTGGAAACACGAGACCAAACATCATCAATGACCTAATTCAGCAAACTTGATGCGATAAACGATCAAAATTCCAGCGGCGATCACTCCAAAAAGGATTAGTGCTTGCAAAACTGTGGAAACAGCGTCAGATACACCAATGGCTTTAATGGATTGTCCGCCAACTTGAACCGCACCGAAAAGAACCGCAACTGCGGCAACACCACTAGGACGCATAAGAGCGAGGGCGGCAACGATAATGCCAGCAAAACCATAGCCGTTGGACACCGTCTCGGTGAGGCGTGTGGCATTGCCGGTTAGTTCGATCCCTCCAGCAAGCCCAGCAACCGCCCCAGACAGCACCAGCACCGTCAAAACCTTACGTTTCAGTGATATCCCAGCGTAAGTTGCGGTAGCACCAGAAGAGCCCGCAACTCGAAGCTCATAGCCCCAGGCACTACGTGACAGCATCAAACCCAGGCCCACCAACACGACCGCAGCGATCAACAAACCGAAGTGTGTTCGTTCAAATAAGGTAGGCAGCGAGGATTGCTCGGGTAAGGCGGGTGCTTGCACGAAGCCAAAACCTTCGGGGTCTTTCCAAGGTCCATTTATGAGATAGCGAATCAAGCGAATGGCGATTTCGTTTAGCATTAGTGTGGTGATTATCTCGTTCACACCAATTTGGGCTTTGGCGACGGCGGGACCTAAAGCCCACAATGCTCCGCCTATGGCACCGCCCACAATCATTGCGGTTATGAGCAGTGGTGACGGCCAGTCAGCGGCGATTTGAGCTATGCCCGCAGCCGCGGTTGCACCGAATAGTATTTGTCCTTCGGCTCCGATATTCCAAAGCCCCATGGTTGCAGCTAGTGCCACGGCTAACCCAGCGAACGCCAACGGGATAGCGCGGTTGAGCGTCACAGAAAAAGCTTCCAAATCTCCAAACGATGCTGAAAGCATGCGTTGGTAAACTTCTAGGGGATCGTCGCCGGCGACCAGTAAAATAACCGAACCCAGTAACAGCGCGGCGCACAAGCCAACTAAAAACGCTAGGGGTTGCCCACCCTTTAGTTGGTTTTCTCTACGCACCAAAATGGGTTTGTGCAGCAGAAGTTGTCGGTTCACGTTGCTTCGCCTGCCATTGCCAAGCCTATAGCACCTCGGTTGGCGGTAGCTCCATCATGCTGCGCGACAACACGGCCCGAGTGCATCACGATTATACGGTCCGATATTGCTAGTAGTTCGTCTAGGTCTTCGGATATCATTAGCACCCCGGCACCATTGTTGCGAGCGTTGATCAGCAACTCTTGTATCGCTTTAACTCCTTGTATATCCAAGCCTCGAGTGGGTTGTGAGGCTAGGATCACCGATGGTTTAGAAGTGAGTTCGCGCCCAACCAAAAGCCGTTGCAGGTTCCCTCCCGAAAGTCCTGCTATCGGTTGATCTAGAGTTCCTGTCTTAACGTTAAAGCGATCAACGATGGTGCGACAAAATGCTTTGGCTCGGTCTAGTGCGATCAAGGGGCCGCGCGTGTGTTTGCGGTATGAGCGCAAGATTGCATTGTCGGTGACATTGAGTTGGGGTGCTAGACCTACCCCAACTCGATCTTCTGGAATGTAGGACAGGCCCCACTTAAACCTCTGACCTGCGGTGGCATTAGTAATATCTTTATCAAATAGCCTGATTGTGCCTGATGTTGCTCCGCGCAATCCAGCTATGGTGTCGGCGAGTTCTCGCTGACCGTTACCTGCAATACCTGCGACCCCCACAATCTCGCCGCCATATAGTGATAAAGACACGTTATCTAGTGCGTTCAGTTTGCGATTGTCTAACGCACACAGATTGTGTATTGATAGTAGCTGTTCGCCAACTTGGGCTGGGTCGGGTCGGCTTGCTGTTTGGGTTGGTTCACCAACCATGAGTTCAGCGAGTTCACTTGCTGCTAGATTGGCCACAGGGAGAGCACTTGCCACGGTTTTGCCACCCCTAAGCACGGTGGCTTCTTGACAGTATTGTTTGACCTCGTGAAGTTTGTGGCTGATGAAAATCACAGAACGGCCGTCGTGAGCCATTTTTTTGATGACCTCACCTAGTTCATCTGCTTCTTTGGGTGTGAGAACTGCTGTGGGTTCATCAAGGATCAGGATTTCGGCATCTCGCCATAGTGCTTTGAGTATTTCAACACGTTGACGTTCGCCCATTGAGAGCTGCCAAACAAGTCGTTTTGGGTCAACAGCAAGTGAGAACCGTGCTGCGAGATCAGCCACTTGTTGTTCAACTTTAGTGCGGTGTAGCAACCGGTTTGCTGCTCCGAGCACCACGTTTTCAGCGACTGTAAATGTTGGCACAAGTCGAAATTCTTGATGCACCATACCCACGCCTGAGGCGAGTGCATCTGCGGGATTGTTGAACACTTTGCGTTTGCCAAATAAGCAAACGTGGCCTTGCTCTGGGCGATAGACACCGGCAAGCACGTTCATCAACGTGGACTTGCCGGCACCATTTTCACCTAAAACCGCGTGTACGGTGCCCTGCTTCACTCTTAGTTCTGTACCGGCATTTGCTATAACACCGGGGAATGTCTTCCAAATCTCTTTGAGTTCTACCGCAAGCGGGGCAGTGTCCACTGGTTTGGTATAGATATCTTGTTGGTGTCAGCCGAGGTCGCCAACCACACCCTGAACAAAGAATGCTTGACTTAGCAGGGTGACGGGATCCATAACCTCATTTTCTGCTACCAGTTGGGCACCGTCTTGCCCAAATAGCGGACCAGAGAACACATTAAAGGTGCCATCAATCATCTGGCCTTTTATGTCTTCTACTTGTGCGATTATGTCGGCATCCACATCAGCTGCGATAGAACCAATGTCTACGATCCCGTCGCTGTAGTCTCCCCAATAAGCTTGCGGTGTGTAAGTGCCACTCTCGGCAGCGGAGATAATCTCAGCATAGCGTGGTCCCCAGTTCCAGATCGCCGAAGCTAGGTACGCATCGGGCGCAAATTCGCTCATGTCAGAATTGTAGGAAACCCAACGAGCTCCTGCTGCTTGTGCAGCCAGACCAGCTGAGGTGGTGTCTTGATGCATTGCGATGACATCAGCACCTGCTTCTAAGAGAGCGTCTGCGGCATCGCCTTCAATCGCCGGGTCAAACCAGGTGCTAGTCCAGTTGACGTGTACTTCCACATCGGGGTTAGTCCGCTGAGCACCGAGCGTGAAAGCGTTAATGCCACGTGCCACTTCGGGAATAGGGAACGCAGCTACGTAGCCGATTTTGTTGGTTTGTGTGGCTGCGCCTGCGATCATGCCAGTGAGATAGCGTGGTTGATATATTTTGCCGAAGGTGTTGCCAAAGTTAGTGTCGTTGCTTTTGTAACCCGACACGTGCTCAAACACCACTTCAGGAAACTCCGCAGCCATTGCTTCCATGGTGTCCATGTATCCAAACGAGGTTCCGATGATTATGTCGTGACCGTCGTCTACGAGTGTCCGAATAGCCGCTTCGGTGTCAGCTGCGGAGGTGTCGTCTATGCTCTCGACAAATACTGTGCGAATTCCGGTGAGTTCTTCGGCAAATAAGCGGCCTTGGTCGTGTGCCCAAGTCCAACCGGCTTCTCCAACGGGACTTATATATAGAAACGCTGCTGAGAAGTCTCTGTCTGCCATGTCATCTGTGGTTGCCATGTCGTCGCTGCTGTCCATGTCGCTGCTGTCCATGTCGTCGCTGTCTGCTGTGTCGTCGCTGGAGTCCATATCATTGTTGTCGTTACTAGCAGCGGTGGTAGACGGTGCTGTGGTGGTGGTGTTTATTGACTCGGTGTCTTGTGTGTCGTCACCACACGCAGCGGCAAACAAAATCAGCACTAACAGCAAAACAAGTGTGCGCATGTTGGTCTTTGTGATCAGATTTTTCATTTTCCCTCCAAGAATTGAAAAGTGAACATGGTTGTCACCGTTATCTTAGTACTTGGATGCTTTGTTGTGCAGGCATTTTGGCTTGTATGATAATCTCGCAGGAAAACTTGCTAACCAAACAGAAGTCAAGAGGGCGAGACAAGGGAGTCTTAGGGCGTGCATGAAGTGCAGTTACCGGCAATAAGGCCCGACAGATATGTAGCACCCAACAGCCTTTCCGAAGCTTTGTCTTACTTGGCCGATGGTGGTCGGGTCATTGCTGGTGGAACCGACTTGTTGATTGAGATGGATCGACGGATTAGTGGTGAGGTAAAACGTTTAATCGACATCACCAGAATTCGCGGTCTAGATGAAATATCAATCACCCAAAACCGTCTGCATCTTGGGCCTTTGGTTACCCATAATCAATGCCTAAATAGCACTGAAGTCAAAACTCATGGTCTTGCTTTAGTTCAAGCTTGCCTAGAGATCGGAGCTCCAGCTTTACGAAACCGTGCCACAGTGGCGGGCAATGTGGTCACCGCAAGCCCAGCGAACGATACTATAAGCGCGCTCGTCTCTCTTGATGCTGAGATAACACTCACGTCAACCCGTGGCACCCGTTCCTTGCCGTTGGCTGAATTCTTTGTCGGTGTTCGCAAAACCGTTATTGCAACCGATGAGCTAGTCACCAACATTTCGTTCCCAATACGCCCACGCAGTCGCTCAATGTTTTTGAAGCTGGGGCTGCGGGGAGCTCAGGCTATTTCAGTGGTGCATATAGCGTTGCGCTGCGACTTTAACGAAACGGGTGAAGTTGTTGACGCTGCGATTGCGTTGGGCAGTGTGGCACCAAAAGTGGTCAGAGCTAGCAGTGCTGAGAGATGCTTGCTTGGCACTGCGCTTGATGAAACTAGTATTGCGTCGGCGAGTCGTGAAGCGCAAGCTTTTGTGTCACCCATAGACGACCTGCGAGCAACGGCATCGTATCGTTCGCAGTTGGTAGAGGTGATGGTGCGTAGGGGGTTGCGCGCCATTGCAGCGGAGGAGCAAGCAGTCACCTGGCCAGACACAATCGCTTCGCTTGGAGGTTCAAGTGTCGCCGCTGATGCTCAATCAATCGACTGCGATCGAACCACCACAATCATCACCACAATCAATGGTCAACGAGTTGAGGCACCGTGGAGTGAGGTCTCTCTACTGGATTGGCTTCGTGTTGAAACTGCCTATACGGGAACCAAAGAGGGTTGTGCTGAAGGAGAGTGTGGAGCATGCACGGTTCATTTGGATGGTGTTGCGGTGCTCAGTTGTTTAGTGCCCGCACCCCGCGCTCATCAAGCTCAGGTGCTAACCATCGAAGGTCTAGCCGATGATGCTAACTTGCACTCCCTGCAGCAGGGCTTTATTGACTGTGCGGCTGTGCAATGTGGCTACTGCATTCCCGGTCTGTTGATGGCAGGCGCGGCTTTGCAATCAAGCCACCCCGACCTTTACGCCAACAATAACACTGTTGTGGATGGCCTTTCTGGCAACTTGTGCCGTTGTGGTGGCTACTACGCGATAAAGGCGGCGTTTAATAGTTCCACTAAGGAAACAGCTAGAGTTTATAGCGAAAAGAGCAATTAGTAGTGCTTGGTGAAGTGGTTGAAAAACCCGATGCCCACGGCAAGGTTACTGGTACAACAATCTATGCCGGCGATATCAATGCTGTGGACATGTTGCACGCTAAGGTGGTGTTCACCAACCAGGTTCATGCCCGTATCACCTCTTTAGATGTGTCTGAGGCTGCCGCGCAGCAAGGTGTTCATCTTGTTTTGACAGCCGCTGATGTACCGGTCAATGAATATGGTTTGACTAAATTCGATCAGCCAGTTTTAGTGGGTCCGTGCTCCACCAAGAGAACACGGGTAGCTGCTGATGTTTCTCGGTGGGAAGCTGACCATCTAGCTGTGGTTGTGGCTGAAACAGAACAGATAGCCCAAAACGCAGCACAGCTCATAGTTGCACAATGGCAACCACTTGAAGTGGTCGCCGACATTGATGCTGCTATGGGAGCGGGTGCAGTTCGGTTGCACCCCGAAGATGAAAGCGATTCCAACATCTACGCTCATCTCAAAATCCGTAGAGGCGACATCAATGCAGCATTTTCTCAAGCAACGCATGTTGTGGAAGGACACTATGAGTTTCCATATCAAGAACATGCTTACCTGCAAACCGAAGCAGCGGTTTCCTATGTTGATGATGAGGGGCGGGTCACGGTGGAAACAGCCGGGCAGTGGACCCATGAAGACCAACAACAGGTAGCCCACGCTCTTGACCTCCCCCTTGAGCAGGTTCGGATCATTTATCGAGCTATAGGCGGTGCTTTTGGTGGTAAGGAAGACATGAGCTTGCAGGTCGTAATGGCTTTAGCCGCCAAGAAGCTACATGATGTTGGCACAAAACGGCCAGTACGCTGCGAATGGAGCCGTGAAGAGTCGATCATTGGTCACCACAAACGCCATCGGGGACGTGTTGATACTCGCTGGGCAGCGGATCACCGCGGATGCATTTTGGCTGTGCAAGCAGATGCTTACCTGGATGCTGGTGCTTACAATTACACATCCAATAAGGTGCTTGGAAATCTGCATCTTTGTGTGGCGGGCGCCTACGAAGTGCAAAATGCCCATATTGATTCGCGTGCGGTTTACACCAATGCGCCACCCGGTGGAGCATTCAGAGGTTTTGGTGCGCCACAAGGTACTTATGTGGCTGAAATGCAAATGAACAAGCTGGCAGTACTAAGCGGTATTGATGCTGTGGAGCTGCGTAAGCGTAACCTCCTACGAGATGGGTCGGTGGGTATTTGCGGCACGGAGATGCCTTTAGGGGTGAGCCTTCCTCAAGTTGTTGAAGCTGCGGCACAAAAAGCCCAGTGGTCACTGCCGCGTGCTGAGGTGACACCATTGTCGGTGTTTGCTTCGCTTGCTCCTGCAAGTAAAACGGTGCGGCGTGGACGAGGTTTTGCTTGTGCATTCAAAAACATCGGCTTCTCGTTTGGTTTCCCAGAACGCAGCGTTGCCACCCTTGTTTTGCACGGTGACCAACGATCGCCTGACAACCCTTCAGAACCAGAGTCCGCGGATTTGTATTTAGCGGGTGCTGATGTTGGTCAGGGTGCCCACACTGCTTTTTTGCAGCTGGCATCTGAAGCCACTGGTTTACCTATCGAGGCGATAAACCCGGTGTTTTCTGACACGGCTACGAGTGGCGATTCTGGCTCAGCGTCCGCGTCGCGGTTAACTTGGATGACTGGTAATGCAATTTTGGGTGCTGCCGAAGAAGCTGCTAAATCGTGGCTCAACGGCGACCGTCCAGCTATTGGCGAGTTTCGCTTTGTACCTCCGCCAACCGAACCACTTGACCCTGCTGGACTAGAGCCCACAACACCAAATTTTGCCTATGGTTATGTGGCCGAAGCAGTGGACCTCTCAGTTGATATTGAAACAGGGCATATTAAGGTGCATGACGTGGTGTGTGCCATTGATGTGGGTCGGGCCATCAACCGGGCACTGTTGATTGGGCAGGTTGAAGGTGCGATTATTCAAGCTCATGGTTACGCACTCGCGGAGAACCTAAAGGTGGTTGATGGTCGTATTCTTAATCCACGTTTTAGTGGTTATCTAATTCCCGGGATCGCCGATATTCCTGAGAGGGTTCGCTCGGTTTTGTTGGAAATTCCAGACCCGCGTGGGCCCTTTGGGGTGCGTGGTATGGCCGAGATGCCTTTCATTCCATACGCACCTGCTGTGGCCGCTGCTCTCCATGATGCCACCGGGGTTTGGTTCGATAGTTTTCCTTTAACCCCTGTGCGGGTCTTGGAGGGGCTTACCGCAGCCCATTACCAGGCTAGCTGAATGGTGCTTGCGTTAGCAGTTAGGCGAGTTTGACAACCATCATGGTGTTATCTTGCGAATTAGCGGCTACGCTCCGTTAATCGTGGTCTTGAAAACAAGTAGCGTCACTCACTGATGCGTTTAGTCCATCGTTTTAGCGGGAGCTTGATTCCTTTTGTGGCAGCTTTTGCAGCTTTCATTATTGGGGCGTTGGTAATTTGGTCTTTAGGGGCTAATCCTTTTGTTGGTTATTGGGAGCTATTGAAGGGTGCTTTTGGCAGCGGTGACGCAATTGCCGATACAGCGGTTCGGGCGATGCCTTTGTTGTTGGTTGGTACTGGTATTTGTATTGCGTTTCGTGCCAGCGTCATCAATATTGGTGGTGAAGGCCAGATTCTCGCGGGAGCCTTGCTTTCGACGGTAACAGCTTTGGCTGTGCCAGGCTTACCGAGCATTGTGTTGATACCTTTGGTGATGATAGCAGGGATTGTTGGTGGCGGTTTTTGGGGAGCGATTCCAGGGGCGTTGAAAGCCTATCTTGGAGTGAACGAAATCCTATCCACGATCATGTTGAACATTGTCGCGGTTCAGGTGATGAATTATTTGTTGCGAGCCCCATTAATTGATCCGCTTGAGATTGAACGCGGTACACGCATTCCACAAACCGAAAGATTGTCCGAAAACGCTGACCTGCCGATTCTGGTTGAGGGGACACGGCTGCATTTGGGAGTTTTCATCGCTTTGGGTGCGGCGATTCTCGCTTGGGTATTTCTATGGCGCACCACCATCGGCTTCAAAACACGCGCGGTTGGGCATAACTCAGCTGCTGCCCATTATGCTGGTATGCCGTTCAAGCGCATGACCATGTTGGCGCTCACCTATTCAGGGGCTATGTGCGGCCTTGCTGGAGCGGTTTTGGTGTTTGGTAGCCAATCTCACCGTCTTATTACTGATGGCTCATCATTTGGTTTCACGGGTTCGTCGGGATTTAACGGCATTGTTGCGGCTTTGTTCGGTGGCTTGCATCCTTTGTGGACGATTCCTTCGTCGTTTTTGTTTGGGGGACTATTCGTTGGGGCGAACGCAATGCAACGGGCTATTCAGATTGAGCCCGCTTTAGTTATTGGCCTTAATGGTTTGATCGTAGTCTTTGTGGTCAGTAGCACGAACCTACGTACTCGCCTGCGTCAAACATTAGAGATTTCGCGTATCCGCAAAGATGAAACTCACACTGATGCCGATATCAAGCCGCTAGCAGTCGCATCTTCGGCGACAACACAGAAAGTGCCATCCGATGAGTGAGTTCTTTACCGTTTCGGTGTTGGTCCTAACGTTTGCTTCGGGGATGCGCTTCGCAACCCCGTATTTGTTAGCGGCGTTAGGTGAAACAATCGGCCAACGTAGTGGCGTGCTGAACCTTGGTGTTGACGGGGTGATGCTTTTGAGTGCCTTTTTTGCCTATTGGACGGTACTGGAATCTGGTTCTCGGGTACTTGGTATTCTGGCTGGTTTGGCTGTGGGTTTGTTGATGGGTGTTGTTTATGCGATTGTGACGTTGGTTTTTAAAGCTGAGCAGGGGATTAGTGGGATTGGTATCTATTTGTTTGGTCTGGGAATTAGCGAGCTATTGTTTTTGGGTCAGGTAGGTATACCTCGTGGCATTCGTTCATTTGATGAGTGGAGAATTCCATTACTTGGTGATATTCCTCACGTTGGTGACATCTTTTTCAACCACAGCATTTTGATTTACTTGGCGATTTTGCTTGTCCCCCTCCTGACGTGGATGGTTAACCGCACCACCTTGGGACTCAACATTCGCGCTGTTGGGGAAAGCCCGGAAGCAGCAGATTCTTTAGGTGTGAGTGTGGTTCGCACTCGCATGTTTGCGATTCTGATAGGCAATTCCTTGGCTGGTTTAGCTGGTGCGGCTCTAACAATTCAGCTAGGCACTTACCAAAACAACCTTACGAACGGCATTGGATTTATTGCGGTGGCACTGGTATATTTCGGTGCTTGGCGGCCGATTGGCGTGTTAGCGGGTTCGCTTTTGTATGGTTTGATCACCGCAACCGTGACACAATGGAAAACTTTAGGTATTGTCACAGGTGCGGCTGCTAGTTTCACTACCATGGCACCTGCAGTCTTGACTGTGATAGCATTAGCGATCATCGCTCGCCGGTCTGCTGATCAGCCAGCAGCACTCACGGTTCCATTTAGCCGAGACGGGTGAATTCCTGTCACGAGAACCCAGGAGGGGAAAAATGAAAAAATCAATGTTGTATTTGGTGGCGTTATTTGCTGCCTTTGGACTTGTTGCTGCTTCGTGTGGTGACGATGATGGAGGCTCTAGTCTTGTTGAACGTGATTGCGCTCAAGGCCTTGACGACTCAGGCATTCGTGTGGCTATTGTCGCGCCTAGTGCTGAGAATGACTTAGCATTCACGCAAAGTATCGTTGATGCGGTTGACTGCCTTAGCGGTGTGGCCGACGTGGCTATCACGCCGGGCACATTCGTTGTGGAAGATGCGGGAGTGGCGTTGCGTCAATATGCAGTTGATGGTTATGACCTTGTGATCGGCCACGGCTCACAATACGGTAGCTTGATCCAAGAAATAGCACCTGATTTTCCTAGTACAGCGTTTGCTTGGGGAACTGCTGTTGACACCTTTGATATACCCAATGTTTCTGCGTATACGGTTGCTTCAGATCAAGGCGGCTATGTTTTAGGGCGAATGGCGGCTGAACTCGGCACAAGTGTCGGGATTGTTGGCCCTATTGAGGTAGGTGATGCCAAGCTTTACGTTGACGCTTTCAAACTCGGCGCGGAAGCTGGAGGTGCCCAAGTAGCTGTTTCATATATTGAGTCGTTCTCTGATGTTCAAGCTGCTTCAGAGACCGCTACCGGTTTTGTCAACAACGGCGCAGATATACTAACTGGCACAGCACAGATGACTGTAGGTGCTATCACCGTGGCAGAAAATGAAAATGTTTTGTGGTTTGGTACGCAGTCGGATCAGACTAGTGCTGCCGGGCCTGGCGTAGTGGCAGCAAATCAGGTTTATCGTTGGGAAGTTGCCTTGCAGCAGCTTGTGGATGACATAAGCGATGGCACCTTAGGTGGCAAGAGCTACGAAATCACTCTCCAAAACGGTGGTCTCGGTATCGAATATGGTGATTGGGAAGTGCCAAGCAACATCACCGACTTGGTGGACTCAACCGTTGATGATGTGATTGCTGGTGAAGTAGTTACCCGCGTCGGATAATTTGTCGGTCGGGGGTGTGTTGTTTGGGCACATCCCCGACCCACACAGTTAGTTTGGTAGCTAAAACGTAGTCGTAACGTAGCGTTAGAGTGGTTTTAGACATGTCTGACTTAATGCTAGAAATGAAAGGGATCACCAAGCGTTTCCCTGGTGTGCTTGCAAACAGCCGCGTTGATTTTGATGTGCGTGCGGGTGAGGTTCACACGCTTTTGGGTGAAAACGGCGCGGGAAAAAGCACATTGATGAAAATTCTTTTTGGTTTGTATGGTGCCGATGAGGGCACCATTTGTTTTGAGGGCAAGCCATTGCAGGTTGATTCCCCGGCAGCGGCCATCCGTGCGGGTATCGGCATGATTCACCAGCATTTCATGTTGGTTCCCACCTTCACAGTTACAGAGAATGTGGCTTTGGGGCTTGGCACCGCGGATCTAGTGGCGGTGCGTGAACGTCTTGTTGAGTTAGCACAATCCTATGGCCTTGAGGTTGATCCAGATGCGTTGGTTTGGCAACTTGCGGTTGGTGAACGGCAACGGGTTGAGATTCTCAAAGCACTTTATCGTGATGCACGGTTGTTGGTTCTTGATGAACCGACAGCAGTGTTGACCCCCCAAGAGGTGAACGATTTTTTTGTGACCTTGCGCCAGATTGCCGATGATGGGCGGGGACTAATATTTATTTCACACAAACTTCATGAGGTTATGGCCTTATCAGATCGCATAACCGTGTTGCGAGATGGTAAAGTTTCGGGTTCAACCACTCCCGCGGAAACCTCCCGCCAACAACTAGCGCAGATGATGGTTGGTCGGCCAGTAAAGTTGGCTCCCGACAAACCAGAAGTGAAACTTGCTGAGCCACGCCTAGAAATCAAAGGCTTGAGCGTGATGGGTGACCGTGACGTGCTAGCAGTAAAAGGCGCTGACCTGTCGGTTCACGGTGGTGAGATTGTGGGGGTAGCAGGCGTGTCTGGTAACGGCCAGCGCGAGCTTTGTGAGGCGGTTGCGGGCTTGCGTGCTCCTTTAGCTGGATCGGTTTGCTTTGATGGTAAAGATGTTACCGGTGTGTCACCTCGGCGTTGCCGCGCCGCTGGGCTAGCCTTTGTGCCTGAGGAACGCATGTTGCATGGTGCGGTTGGCGAGTTCACCGTCAATGAAAATCTTATGCTGATCAACCATGACTCAACTCAATTTTCTCGTTTGGGCTTTCTGAATGTGCCAGCGTTGCGAGACCAAGCCGAGGAGTTGGTTAGTTACTATGACGTGAAAACCCCTTCGATTGATACCCACACTAATGCTCTGTCTGGCGGCAATATCCAAAAGCTAATTTTAGCTCGAGAGTTATCGTCAACACCAGCAGTGCTAGTAGCCGCTCAACCCACCCGAGGTGTCGATATTGGTGCCGCTGAGTACATTCATGAACGTCTCGTGGCTCAACGTGAGCAGGGTACTGCGGTTTTGATGGTGTCTGAAGACCTTGATGAGGTAATGGCACTCGCCGATCGTGTCGCAGTAATGTTTGAAGGCAACATTGTGGCGGTCATTGATCGTGGTGAGTGTAGTGTTGAAAGTTTGGGGTTGCTAATGACGGGTGCTAGCAATAATTAGCGTTGCTTTATGGGAGGGGGATGAGATGGCACAGCAAGATGTCGACCAAAGCTTGCGCATAAACATTGATCGTCTTATGACG
The DNA here is from genome assembly GCA_965204595.1 of Candidatus Aldehydirespiratoraceae bacterium. Lineage (GTDB taxonomy): Bacteria > Actinomycetota > Acidimicrobiia > Acidimicrobiales > Aldehydirespiratoraceae > VXYK01. The sequence continues at coordinate 221,426 of CBDBEW010000005.1, forward strand.
AAGATTGAAGAACTAGCACAAATCGGAGCAATCGAAAATACCGATGGCTGTTCTCGTCTAGCACTCACTGATGAAGATAAAGTTGGCCGTGATTTAGTGGTAACTTGGATGCGCGATTTACAGATGTCGGTCACTGTTGATGGCATTGGCAATGTGGTAGCGGTATGGTCTGGTGAGAGCACCGATTCTACGCTTGCACCGGTTATGACCGGCAGCCATATCGACACGGTAAAAACCGGTGGCCGATACGACGGTAACTTGGGTGTTTTGGCAGGATTGGAGGTTGTGGAAACCTTAGCTGAGGCTGGTGTTTCTACACATCGTCCTTTAGCTGTTAGCTTTTTTACAGACGAAGAAGGTTCACGTTTCCCTCCCGACATGTTGGGCAGTTTGGTTTATGTTGGTGGCATGAGCTTAGAAGAAGGCCTCGACACGGTGGGAATAGACGGTGCCGTGCTTGGCGAAGAACTTGAACGCATTGGTTATCGTGGTGGTGCTCCCTGCCCTGCTATTGCTCCTCACGCTTTTGTGGAATTACATATTGAGCAAGGCCCGGTGCTTGAAGCCGAAGGTATCACTATCGGGGCGGTGGAAAGTGTGCAGGGTATAAGTTGGACTGAAATCACCATCAAAGGGCAATCTAACCATGCGGGCACGACCCCTATGCATTTGCGCCGCGACCCCGGCTATGCAGCAGCTTGCATCACCAAGTTCGTTCGTCAACTAGCCCTTGAATTGGGTGGCCGTCAAGTCGCCACTGTAGGCCAAATTAATCTGCACCCTAACTTGGTTAATGTGGTGGCAGCCAATGCCACCATAACTGTTGATTTACGCAACACTGACGAAGCAATCCTGCAAGCAGCAGAGCACCGTCTTCGCGAGTTCTGTGATCAACTAGCTGAAAAGGAAAAGCTCACGATTACGAGCAAGTCTTTAGCTCGTTTTGAACCAGTCGTTTTTGACCCTAACGTTGTTGATCAGGTAGAACAAACAGCGGTGCAACTTGGCTATTCGGTGAAGCGCATGCCATCAGGCGCGGGGCACGATGCACAGATGTTGGCACGGCTTTGTCCTGCCGCAATGATCTTTACGCCTAGCTGGGAAGGTCTTTCACATAACCCCTTTGAGTTCACCGCTCCAGAAGATTTAGAGGCTGGCACTAACGTGCTTTTGCATGTATTGTCAGCATTAGCGAACAAAAACGGCTATAAAGAATAGGTAGGGGACCACCAGATAGTAGAGGTGAATGAACCATGACCACATTCGAACTCAACGGAACGCCGGTGACGATCCGGGGGAACCATCCGCATCTGCTGAGCGCCCTGCGCGAGGAACTGGACGTCATCTCACCCAAGGACGGCTGTTCACCCACCGGACAGTGCGGCTGCTGCACGGTGCTGATCGACGGCAAGGCCCGCGTCGCCTGTCAGGTCAGCCTCGACAAGACCGCCGGGAGCACCGTCACCACCCTCGAGGGCATGGACCCCGCCGAGGTGGACCGCATGGCACGTGCCTTCGCGGCCTGCGGCGCGCTGCAGTGCGGATTCTGCACGCCCGGCATCGCCGTGCGGACCAAGGCGCTGATCGACCGTAAGGGTTCGGCGTTGACCCGCGAGGAGGCGTCACGCCATCTCGGCGGGCATCTGTGCCGCTGCACCGGCTACATCAAGGTGCTCGACGCGGTGGAGGCGCTGGCCTCGGGCAGCATTCCCGAACCAGAACGGCCCGGCGGTGTGGGCAGCAGCGGCGTCAAGTACGAGGGCCTCGAGCTGGCGGTCGGCCTGCGCCCGTTCATCGACGACATGCGTCCCGAGGGTCTGCTGCACGGCGCCTTCAAGCTCGCCGATCACGCCCGTGCCGACGTCGTGGCGATCGATGTGAGCCGTGCGGAGGCAGTCGAGGGCGTCGAGCGGGTGTTCACCGCCGCCGACGTGCCCGGTGCGCTGCGTGTGGGCCTGATCCACAAGGACTGGCCCATCTTCATCCCGGTCGGCGGTCGCACCAGCTACTTGGGCGACGTGCTGGCCATGGTCGTCGCCCGAGACCGCGAGACGGCCCGGGCCGCTGCCGGCCTCGTTGACGTCACTTACGATGTTCTGCCGCCCATAGTGGAGCCGGCGGCTGCGGTCGCCTCCGCCGAGGATGCCGTCTGGGGGCTCGACGGGAACGTCCTGTCACGGTCGGTCTACTCGCGGGGCGACGCCGAGGCCGCCCTGGCCGGCGCCGCCCATGTCGTGCACGAGACTTTCCAGACCCAGCGGATCGACCACGCTTTCGTGGAACCCGAGTCGACTCTTGCGGTCCCCGAAGACGACGGCGCCTTGATGGTCTACAGCGGAGGGCAGGGCATCTGGGACGACCGCAACGACATCGCCGCCATCCTCGACGTTGACCCCGCGCGGATCACCGTGGAGCTGGTGTCCAACGGCGGTGCCTTCGGAGGCAAGGAGGACATGTCGAATCAGGGCCAGACGGCGTTGGCGGCCTGGTTGCTGAAGCGCCCGGTGAAGGTCACGTTCTCGCGGGAGGAGTCGCTGCTGGTCCACACCAAGCGACACCCGATCCGCATGGAGTATCGGGCAGGCTGCGACGCCGAACGGCCACCTTGTGGCGCTGCATGCGCGGATGCTCGGCGACTCCGGGCCCTACGCCTCGGTCGGAATGAAGGTCCTCGAACGCGCCGCCGGTCACGCCAGTGGTCCCTATGTCGTGCCCAACATCGACGTCGAAGCGGTGGCGGCTCGCACCAACAACTCGATAGGTGGAGCGTTCCGGGGCTTCGGGGCCAACCAGGCCCAGTTCGCCATGGAGGGGGTGATGGACCGACTCGCCGACGCAGTCGGGATCAGCGCCTGGGAGATGCGCCAGCGCAATGTGGTCGAGCCCGGCAAGATATGGGGCCCCGGGCAGATCATGGACGACGGCTGCCTCGGCGCCCAGGCTTGCCTCGACGCTATCAAGCCTGCTTTCGATGCCGCGGTCGCCGCCGACAAGCCGGTCGGCCTGGGTCTGGGCCTCAAGAACTCCGGCTTGGGCAACGGGTTCAAGGAGGTAGCCAAAGCGGTGGTGCATTTCCGAGCCGATGGCGGCGTGGAGGTCCGGCACTGCTGGACAGAGATGGGTCAGGGTGTTCACACAGTTGCGTTGCAGGTGGCGGTGGAGGAGCTCGGCATCGACCCTGAACGGATCGAGGTGCTAGTCGACACGAGCCGCGAGCTCGGAGCGGGCCAGACCACCGGGTCCCGGGGCACGCTGATGGGCGCCGGCTCGGTGCAGCGAGGCCTGCCGTGCCGCGCTCGCCGACGGGTGCAGGGTCGGAGTCGATTATGAGGGTGAGTACCGGGTCGATTGGACAAACTCACTTTCGGAGGGGCTTGAGAACCCGGTCATTCACTCCACCTTCGGATACGCCGCCCAGCTCGTGGTGCTAGACCCCGCCACAGGGCTGGTGGAGAAGGTGGTGGCGGCCCACGACGTGGGCCGTGCGGTAAACCCGGTGCTGTGCGAGGGGCAGATCGAAGGCTCGGTGCATATGGGCCTCGGCTACGCGCTCACCGAGGGCTTCCCCTGCGACGAGGTCGGCAGGCCCAACAACACCACCCTGCGCAGCCTCGGCATCATCCGCCCCAAGGACATGCCGCCCGTCGATGTGATTCTCGTGGAGTCGGCCGAACCCAACTCGCCCTACGGGATCAAGGGGGTGGGTGAGATCGGTCTCGTCCCCACCGCAGGTGCAGTGGCGACTGCGGTGCGCAACTACGACGGTCAGTGGCGCAACGAACTGCCGATCGCTGCTGAGTCGAACCGCGAGCGTGCGCTGGCGTGGCAGTAGCCGGCGAGACAGTGGATTCGCTAGCGGGTTCCGACATGGTGGTGCTCGGCGAACCGCGAACGGAAGAGGCAGCGCGTGCCGGTGCCTCCACGTCGAGCGATCCCGGCACTGATGGCGATCTCGGTGCGAACCAGACTCACGGGCTGGTCTGTGCGCATCATCATCTGTACTCGGCGCTCGCGCGCGGGATGCCTGCCCCGCCTCGCACCCCCGGTTCGTTCCTCGACATTTTGGAATTGGTCTGGTGGCGGCTCGACCGGGCACTAGACCTCGATGCCATCGAATGGTCGGCCAAACTCGGTGCGCTCGAGGCTCTGGAGCGGGGGACTACTTGCATCATCGACCACCACGAGTCGCCGAATGCCATAGAAGGCTCGCTCGCGGTGATCACCGCGGCCTGCGCTGAGGTCGGCGTGCGGGTCAACACCTGCTATGGAGTCACGGACCGTCACCGCGACGGATTCGGGGTCCATGGCGGGTCCGGTCCCCCGGGTTCCATGTCGTCTGGTTTCGATTCGGCGGGTTTCGATGTGGCCGGGTTCGACACGTCGGGTCCGATGACGCAGGGCGCGCGGCGAGGGCTGGCGGAGAACCGCCGTCACCTGGCGAGCGGCGCAGCCGGGATGGTCGGGTTGCACGCCGCATTCACCTGCACCGACGAGACGCTCGCTGCCGCGGCCGAGTTGGCCGCGGAGTTCGACGTGGGGGTGCATGTCCACGTCGCTGAGGGGACGGCGGACACTGGAGCGGCTGAACGGCTCGCCCCGTTCGCAAACGACAAATGGCTGCTGATCCACGGGGTCCACCTAGAAGACGAACATGGTCTGGCCGGCACCCTGATCCACAACCCGCGTTCCAACATGAACAACGCCGTCGGATATGCGCGCCCGACGCGTTTCGCTAGTCCCGTCGGGCTGGGAACCGACGGGATCGGTGCCGACATGGTCGATGAGTTCCGTGTCGCCTACGTGCGCATGCGTGAACACGATGTGACGGCGGCGCCCGACGCCGCCTGGGGAATGCTGGAGGTAAACCGTGACCTCTTCGCCGAGAGTCGCAACGACGTCGTGACCTGGAACTACGAGGAGATGGACCCGTGGCGCCTGGCCTTCACCACGGGCGTGACCCCGCGCCATATCACCGTCGACGGCGAGATCGTGATGCAAGACGGTCGGCTGACTAGAGTCGATGCCGCCGAGATTCGGGCCAAGGCCGCCGAAGCGGCGCAACGTTTTTTCAAGAAACTGGAGGTTTTGTGATGTCTCAGCCTGTTGCCCTGTACATGCAGGACGCCCGCAGTATCCGTGACGCCATGGCTCACGTGCAGTACGCCGAGGAGCGGGGCTTCGACGCTGTCTGGCAGGCGGACTCGCGTCTGGTTCGGGAGGTTTGCGTGCCGATGGCCGCCTTCGCGGCGACCACCGACACGATCAGGATCGGCAGCGGCGTGGTCGACTGCTGGACCCGCAACCCCGCACGTCTGGCGTCGACCTTCTCGACCCTCGACGATCTCGCCCCGGGCCGCGTCATTTTGGGTCTCGGTGCCTGGTGGGACCCGCTCGCTGCCAAAGTCGGGATCGAGCGGAATCGCCCGTTGCGGGTGATGCGCGAGGTGGTGGAGGCGTGCCGGGCGCTGTTGGCCTGCGACGGACCGGTCACCTACGACGGCTACTTCGTGCAACTCGACGGCGTGGAGCTTGATTACGTGCATCAGGAGCGCAGGGCCAAGGACGTACCGATCTACATCGGCGCGACTGGTATGAAGATGATGGAGTTGGCCGGCAAGATCGCCGACGGCGTGGTGCTGAACTACATGGTCGAGCCTGCCTACAACGACCGGGCGATGGCGGCTCTGGAGGCGGGTGCGACCGCCGCGGGCCGTGACCTCGACGACATCGACCGCCCGCAGTTGATCGTCTGCTCGGTGGATGAGGACCGTCAGGTTGCTCTGGATGGCGCCCGCCTGCTGCTCACCCAGTACTTGGGGCAGCAGCCGCACATCATGGCCGCCAGCGGCGTGTCTGACGATCTGCTGAACGACATCCACAAGGTCCTCACCTGGCCCGCCACCCACGAACAGGTCGTAGCCGCATCCAAACTAGTCCCCGACGACGTCGTACAGCGCTGCACCGCCTCAGGCACCCCCGAAGAGGCCACCGCCAAAGTCACCGAGTACATCGAGCGGGGCTGCACCACCCCCATCCTCTACCCCCTCGCCCCCGACGTGAACCTGATGATCGACACCTTCGCCAACCTGTAACTGCAGCGGGGCATCCACCACAAGTCCCCCGTAATTTTCGCTAAAATTATTTTAATTTTTTTCTAGGTTTTTGCTTGACAGTTTGCTTGACGGTTTGATTTTGTTGGTTTAGTTTGGTCGCATAGTAAAACTCATTAGATCTTCGGGTGTGCCTCTGCGGTGTGCTTAGATCTGGTATTTCCTAAGGAGAAAAATTCCCCATGTTCCCTTTTATTGCTTATAAAACCCGATTTGGCGTTCGGCGTAACCATGCTTTGGTTACCTCTGCGGTGCTGTTGTTTGGTCGTTCGGTTGTGTTCGCGGTGTTGGCTCTTGCTTTGTTGGTGCCTGTGTCATCGGCTGCACCCTCATCGACGCAGGCCAAAAACACACTAGTTGTCCATCAAGGAATTGTCCCGACTAGTGGCGATAGTGTCGTGGCGCTCGCTCCTAATCCTTTCGATGCGGTTACGGCGATTTCCGCTGGCGCTGACCATGCGTGTGAGATTCGTAGCACTGACCGGAAGGTTGTTTGTTGGGGACAGAAAACCAACAAGAACTTGTTGAACGCCCCAGCAGGCGAGTTCTCAAGTGTTTCTTCTGGTGGTCATTCTTCTTGTGGTATACGAGTATCAGATTCAACGATCGAGTGTTGGGGGTTGATTGAATCCCCGCCGTCGGGTGCGTTCACCACAGTTTCGACCGGCCACAATCATGCTTGCGGTTTGCGTGCTTCTGGTAAAGTGGTTTGTTGGGGTCAAAGAAGCTACGGCAAATTAACCGTTCCGGCTGGTACGTATAAGGAGATAGCAGCTGGCAATTCACACACTTGTGCTATCACCACCAACAGTGAAGCGATTTGTTGGGGTGGGCACCCTTATTGGCGCGATCTAGTTCCGGCTCCTGCTGGTAAGTTCACCAACATTACAGCGGGCACCTTGCATTCTTGTGCGCTGAACGCGAACAAAGAAGCTGTTTGCTGGGGTAAAAACAACTCAGGACAAACCACCGCCCCCTCAGGTGTGTTTAAATCTGTCTCAGCAGGACGCGATCATTCATGTGGGTTGAGAACAACAGGAAAAATCGAATGCTGGGGACTACTGCCGAAAGCCCCACAGGGCACATACAAACAAATATCCGCAGGCGGGGTTTCTCGTGTGCCGTGACTACTGACGCTCAACCAGTATGTTGGGGGCCAAAGGAAAATCCCGCTGTCAGACCCCCGAGTGCTGCGTTTGTTGAGATATCAGCAGGTCTCCAGCATAGCTGTGGGGTTAGGCTAACCTCAAAAGTTGTATGCTGGGGATTTGACGACGACCGAATTGACGCACCAGATGACGATTTCATTGCAGTCTCTGCTGGCGGAAGTCATTCATGTGGAGTGAAAAGAACCCGTGACATAGTATGTTGGGGCAGTAACTCAGTCGGACAGTCATCACCACCTGAAGGCAAATTCGAGTCGGTGTCCGCAGGATTACTGCATACTTGTGCAACTCAGAAATCTGGAAAGGTAGTTTGTTGGGGAGAGCAAATAACTGGAGCGACGGCCGCGCCGACGGGTAGCTTCAGTGATGTATCGGCGGGAGCTTCGCACACTTGCGGTGTAGGGCCCGTTAGCAGGGTAGTCTGCTGGGGTTACCGTCTGCCTCAATCATCACCAACTGGTACGTTTCGGTCAGTATCTACACGCAGTACACACGCGTGTGGGATTGTAACATCTGGTGCAGTTGCGTGTTGGGGTACAAACCGATCAAAGGTGGTGAGTCCTCCTTCAGGCATATTTGACGTGGTATCGGTCGGGTCAAATTTTTCATGTGGAATACGTCAATCAGGAACCATCGCTTGTTGGGGTTTGTCTGACAGCTCTGACAAAGAAGAGGAGAGGGCAAGGATAAGAAGGATAAGTCCGCCGACTGGAGAATTTGTTGCACTATCTGTGGGAAGCGGCCACTCCTGTGCGTTGCGTACTTCGCATGAAGTTGCTTGTTGGGGTGACAATCAAAACAAGCAGTTGAATGTTCCAGTCATTAGTGCTGGTCAATAACGATGGGTTGGGTGTTGAACAGGAGATATGTGGGATGCTTGATAGCCGGTATAGCATCAAGCCATCGCCGTTTAGCTGTGCGAAGCAACTGAGGCTTGTAACGTCGTTTTCGATTATGGCATTGCTGATGGGGGTTGTTTGTGCTCAGTTTGTGGTTCGGCATACTTCGGCGTCGTCAGGTGTTGTGTCTGTCAATACCGCCAACGTTTCAGCTAATTCAGCTTCCGCGAGCACCGCGCCCCAAATTGAGAGGGTGGTTGGTAGTGATGGCGCGTTGAGTGTCCGTTGGACACTGCCGGATACGATCGATTTGGCTTCAGTCAAGGGACACGACCTTCGTTTCGTGCGTAGTGACACAGCCGACAAGTCTGATGCAAATTGGACAGTAAGGGGGTTGAGTTCCAAACGCCAGTTAGGTGGACTCCTGCTGGGACTTGAAAATGATGTCCAATATGACGTTCAGGTTCGTGTTGATGATGGACAGAAGCGTGATTGGTCAACTACGGCAGTTGGTACCCCGAGCCTGCCAGGAGATAGTTGCAAAACCGCCGACACACTGCATCACAACCATCAATATGTTGGACAAATCCGGAATCTCCTCCAGAAAGACTATTTCAAGTTTACGTTAGATGCGACCTCAGACGTATTCATTAGTAGTCATATACGTCTAATGTCGGATACCGAGAACCTTGTCCCGCCCCCAGATACGGGTATTCGTCTCATTTCGTTAAAACTGTTTCAGGAGGAGTCCACAAACGTGGCTCCTGACGACCCTTGCCCGGCACTACAATGGGTTTCAGACAATATCGACAACATTGTGGAATTGGAATCTTCGTTCCAACTGGCATCTGGCAACTATCTTGTCGAACTCTTCGGAATTAGCGACCATCCAGAATCAGATTTCTACGAGTTGCGTTTTCAAGTTCGTTCCGATTCATCTACACTTGATGATGCTAGTGAGATAGAAGTTGGCAACGTTGTTGGTGGTACTTTCGGAGATATCGCAGCGAACGGCAGAGCTGAAGATATTGACGTGTTCAAGTTTGTGCTTCCGGTCAAAGCTCCTGTCAGCGTAAATGTAAGAACAGGCTGGCCTGCAACCAAATTTGACGTTGAGTTGCTTGATTCGGAGGGAAATCGAATTTTCCAAAACAAGAAGCTTAATAGTTTTTCGTATTTGCGAAACTTGGATCCCACTTTTGATGTTGGCGTGGTGAGGCCGCGTGTTGTCGGTACATTGGCGGCTGGAACGTATTATGTGAAACTCACGGGTGTCATAGAATTATCGTGTGCTAGCACGAGTACATGTGCCGACGACATAATTGGCATTTCGGGCGTAGGGTACAGAGTTTTGGTTGATGTCGTGGAAGATTTTGGTGTTTCGTTTGCTGATCCATGGGTGGTTGAGCTTGAGAGACTGGGGAATCAGAATCCTAAATTCGGTTATGGTGTGGTTTCAGCTGATGTGTCAGAGAATTATTTTGGTTTTGAAGTAGTGAGTGATGATGCGTTTATTGTTTTTGATTTGTTGAGTACTGAGGTTGTGAAGCCCGAGTTGGTGGTGGAGTTGTTTGACTCTGACGAAGAACGGGTTGATGGGTTTGTTTTGGCGGTTTCGCGTGGTGAGTCATCGGATCCACAGATCGCCGGTCGGCGGGCCTTGTTTGAGGGCACGGATTTGTTGTCGTCTTATCAAGGCGTTTTGCCTCGGGGGAAGTATGTGTTGAAGGTGTCGTCGGGTGGTGAGTTGGGTGCTTATGGGTGGAAACTCTCACGTAATGAATTCGCGCGAGTGGATTCTCGGTTGTGTGGTATGTACGATTTGAGTGATGTGAAGGTTTCTGACCCACATTATGGATGTCAATGGTATCTGAATGATGATACAGGCTTTTTTGGTGTTGCCGGTGATTTGAATGTGGCACCAGTTTGGGAAGCGGGAGTGACGGGTGCTGGGATTAATGTGGCACTTGTTGACTTAGGCGCAAGTTTGAATCATGAGGATTTGCTTCATTCGCTTGTATCAGCTCGTGATTCTCGTTTGTTTGACGCTCGCGGCGAGACGGCCTTTGCGGCGACTGCGGCTTTGGTAGATGACAATTTGAGTCTTGCCGCACCTGGCGTGGTTTCGTTGCAGGGTAGCGGTTATGGGCATGGGACTGGTGTGGCGGGTATCATTGCAGCGGCCCACAATGATGTGGGTCTGCGTGGTGTGGCACCTGATGTGACGATTTATAGTTTTAGGCGTAATCTTGATTTGGGTTGGTTGGATGTGGGTTTGGAGGAGATGGCGGTGTCGAACAATAGTTGGGCACCTGGGTATTATCAGTTTTGGCCGTCAAATCATGGTGTGCCGGTCGATACTTTGTTAGAGGAGACTGAGGCTTTGGTTCGGCGTGGGGTTCTCGAAGGGTTTCATGGTAAGGGAGTTTCTTATGTGTTTGGTGTGGGTAACAATGGGCGTGAGTTGAACGCCAATTTGAATCGGAACATCACGTCTAATCGCACTATCGCAGCGTGTGCGATAAATGCGTTGGGTAAGCGAGCTAGTTATTCGGTCATCGGAGCAAACCTTTGGGTGTGTACCCCTTCTGGTGACGCATATTTGCCCACGGTTGTTACCACCTGCGCATCACCCGAAGTGGGCAACAACAGCGTTTATTGTCGTTTCGGTGTGGCTGGTACGTCTTCGTCGGCGGCGATGGTTTCTGGGGTGGTGGCGTTGTTGCGGTCGGCTTATCCTCATTTGACGTGGCGTGATGTGAAGTTGATTTTGGCAGGCTCCGCGCGGGTCAATGATTCTCAGGGGTTGTGTAGTGTTGATGATCCATTCACGGGTGATGTTGATGAGGCGGTGTCGGGCTGGCTCGATGCGGGTGTGGAGTATGGTGCTGTGTCGGGACGGTATCGCTTTAATCATTGCTATGGCTTCGGTGTTGTGGATGCTAAGGCAGCCATCGACCTCGCCGGCGTCTGGTCACCGGTCCCTGAAATGCTCACAACGACAGCTACTAATGATTTTGCTGGGGCAACACCCAGCGACGCTACTGCGGAGTTCACGACCCAGACGGTGACGATGGCAACTGATATTGATTTCGTTGAGTTCGTGGAGGTTGATTTGGAATTCGATCATGACGAGGCGCGTGACCTTGATATCAGGCTGGTGTCGCCGTCGGGTAATGAGTCTCAACTTGTTCAACCCAGTGAGAAAATAAAGAACGGCTCCTCAGGCCAATTGTTTCGGGGTGTGTATCGGCTTGGTTCAGCAAGGCATTTGGGCGAGGATCCTAATGGTGTGTGGACGCTCAAGATCAGAGACGCGCTGGCTAAAACGACCGGCACTTTCGATGATTGGACATTGAAGGTGTATGGCCACGGGCCAGCCCCGGTGGTGTCTGGTGAACTTGAGGTGGACTATGCTGAGAACGCGACTAGCGCGGTGGCTACTTACTCAGCGACGACCCCGAACGCTGCTGACGCGGTGACTTGGGATTTGTCTGGCCCCGACGCGGCGTTGTTCACGATCGATTCAGCGACGGGGGCGTTGGCGTTTAAAGCAGCCCCGGATTTTGAGAACCCCGCCGATAGTCTCGGTGACAACACCTACCATGTGGCGGTCACCGCGAGCGACGGCACCCATACTGGTGTGCGGCATGTGAAAATCAACGTCACCAACATCGTGGACAGCAACGATCATATTATCAGCCCGCGTGAAGCGCGGGTTGAATACGTCGAGAACGACACAACGATAGTTCAACAGTTCACGATGCCCCAATCGTTGACGGGAACACCCACATGGTCTCTGAGTGGCCCGGACAAAGCGCATTTCGATATCAGCAGCGACGGTGCGGTCAGGTTCAAAACTCCACCAGATTACGAAGATGCTACCGCGAAGAAAAAGTATAGACTCAAAATCGCAGTCAAAGTCGGTTCCCGCACCGACCAAACCAACCTCGACGTGGTGGTGTCCAACGAAGACGAACCAACCGCAATACGCATCACCCCCTCCGAACCTCGCCAAGGTCAGGCATTAACCGTCTCCGCGTCTGATCCAGACTACGGCTTCGACGTGACAACAACACAATGGAATAAACGCAACAGCACCGAAGCCTGTACAGATGGCACAGGCGACTGGCAACCAATAAGCGGTGCCAACACCAGCACCTACACGCCGACCAAAGACGACGTGAACTGCGTACTGCAAGCCACCATAACCTACAGAGACGTATTTGGCACCGGCAAAACCATCAGCACACAAACCCAAGCCGTAAAACCCACCGCCCAAAATGTTGAAACACTCACACCACCAGACAACGAGCAGCAGCCACCTCCAGACAACAAGCAGCCGCCGCCACCAGACAATGATCGGCGGCCGCCACCAGACAAAGAGCAGCCGCCACCACCTAGCAATGATCGGCGGCCACCACTTAGCGATGATCAGCCGCCGTCGACTGGCTTTCTTGGGCTTGGTGGTAACGGTGGGGAACCAACCAATGAGCTACCCGAATTCGTGAGCGTGCCTACTGAACTTTATGTACCCGAAAATTCACCTCAGGGAACCAAGATCGGTGCGCCCATAAAGGCAACAGACCCAGAGAACGACGACATACGCTATGCCCTCACAGGAAAACACATCCAACTGTTTGCCATAAACCCACAAACAGGGCAAATCACGCTGACAGCAAACGCTGCACTCGACTACGAATCATCACCCAACAGCTACACAGTCACCATCACCGCAACCGACCCTGAAGGCTCCAATCAAAGCACCGAAACCCAAACCATCATCAACATTACCGACATCACACTTCCCAACGAAGTCAACATCTACGACAAAAACAACAACGAAGCAATCGACCTACCAGAACTACTACAAGCGCTTCACGACTACCAACAAAACAATCTGAACGAACCAGCCCTCATAAATATCATCAAACAATACCTCAACAACTAATTCGCAAACCACGACCAAAAGAGCAGCGGCTCAAGCCCTTAGCGTGGGGAACTCGGGCGACGAACACCGGTGATGAGCACTGCGGTCGCGTCGCTGGGAGAAATTTGCTCTTGGCGTACAGCAGCGAGAAAACCAGCGTAGCCTGCGCTGCCGGTGTGGCTTGAGTTGAAGTTGGATGCATGCACCCTCTGGTTGGCTGCGCTGATTTCATCCTCGGTTGCTACCACTGGCGAACCACCAGTCACAAGCAAAGCCCGAGCCATACCTAGCCAGTCGTAAGTGATGTTGTCTAAAATGCCAGTGGCAACTGAGGTTGGGTTCTCCCACGCAAACATTTGGTCGTCAAACTGGAGGATTTGTGATGTCTCAGCCTGTTGCCCTGTACATGCAGGACGCCCGCAGTATCTGTGACGCCATGGCTCACGTGCAGTACGCCGAGGAGCGGGGCTTCGACGCTGTCTGGCAGGCGGACTCGCGTCTGGTTCGGGAGGTTTGCGTGCCGATGGCCGCCTTCGCGGCGACCACCGACACGATCAGGATCGGCAGCGGCGTGGTCGACTGCTGGACCCGCAACCCCGCACGTCTGGCGTCGACCTTCTCGACCCTCGACGATCTCGCCCCGGGCCGGATCATTTTGGGTCTGGGCGCCTGGTGGGATCCGCTCGCTGCCAAAGTCGGGATCGAGCGGGCCCGTCCGCTGCGGGTGATGCGCGAGGTGGTGGAGGCGTGCCGGGCGCTGTTGGCCTGCGACGGGCCGGTCACTTACGACGGTTATTTTGTGCATCTCGACGGCGTGGAGCTCGACTACGTCCACCAGGAGCGCAGGGCCAAGGACGTGCCGATCTATATTGGTGCCACGGGCATGAAGATGATGGAGCTGGCCGGCAGGATCGCCGACGGCGTGGTGCTGAACTACATGGTCGAACCTGCCTACAACGACCGGGCGATGGCGGCTCTGGAGGCGGGTGCGACCGCCGCGGGTCGTGACCTCGACGACATCGACCGCCCGCAGTTGATCGTCTGCTCGGTGGATGAGGACCGTCAGGTCGCCTTGGACGGCGCCCGCCTGCTGTTGACCCAGTATCTGGGGCAGCAGCCGCACATTATGGCCGCCAGCGGCGTGTCTGATGAACTCCTCAACGACATCCACAAGGTCCTCACCTGGCCCGCCACCCACGAACAGGTGGTGGCCGCCTCCAAACTAGTCCCCGACGACGTGGTGCAGCGCTGCACCGCCTCAGGCACCCCCGAAGAAGCCGCCGCCAAAGTCACCGAATACATCGAGCGGGGCTGCACCACCCCCATCCTCTACCCCCTCGCCCCCGACGTGAACCTGATGATCGACACCTTCGCCAACCTGTAACCGCAGCTCAGCATCGTTTTCTCGTTTTTTGCTTGACAGTTTGATTTTCTTGATTTAGTTTTTGCTACATCGGTATACCCACTAGATCGTCGGGTGTGCCTCTACGGTGTGCTTAGATCTAGTATTTCCTAAGGAGAACAATTTCCCATGACCCCCTTCATTTCTTACAAAACTCAATTTGATATTCGACGTAACCGTGCTTTGGTTCCCTCGGTGTTGCTGTTGTTTGGTCGTTCGGTTGTGTTCACAGTGTTGGCTCTTGCTTTGTTGGCACCTGCGTCAGTCGCAGCACCCGCAACGACGGAGGCCGCCAACACACTAGTTGTCCATCAAGGAATTATCCCGACCAATAGCGGTAGTGTCATAGCGTTCGCTCCCAATCCTTTCGATGCGGCCACGGCGATTTCTGCTGGTGCTGATCATGCGTGTGAGATTCGTAGCAGTGACAGACAAATCATTTGTTGGGGAAAGGAAACCAACAAGAACCTGTTGAAAGCCCCTTTGGGTAAGTTCTCACACGTTTCTTCTGGTGGTCATTCTTCTTGTGGGGTCCGAGCATCCGATTCAACGGTCGCGTGTTGGGGGTTGATTGAAACCCCACCTTCGGGTGCGTTCACCAAAGTTTCGACCGGCCACAGCCATGCTTGCGGTTTGCGTGTTTCGGGTAAAGCGGTTTGTTGGGGCCAAAATAGTTACGGCAAATCAAACGTTCCGACTGGAACGTACAAGGAGATTGCTGCTGGCAGTTCACACACTTGTGCTATCCGTACCAACGGTGAAGCTGTTTGCTGGGGTGGACATACTTACTGGAGAGATCTAGTGCCTGCTCCGTCTGGGAAGTTCACGAACATTACTGCGGGCACGTTGCATTCCTGTGCTTTGAACGCGAAGAAAGAAGCTGTTTGCTGGGGTAAAAACAACTCAGGTCAGACCAGTGCTCCCGCAGGTGTGTTCAAAGCCGTCTCCGCAGGTCGCGATCATTCATGTGGGTTGAGGACAACAGGACAAATCGAATGCTGGGGACTACTACCGAAAGCCCCAGAGGGCGCATACAAACAAATATCCGCGGGTTCGGGTTTCTCCTGTGCCTTGACTACTGACGCTCAACCAGTATGTTGGGGGCCAAAGGAAAAATCTGCTGTCAGACCCCCAAGTGCTGCGTTTGTTGACATTTCAGCAGGTGTCCGCCACACCTGTGGGGTTAGGCTAACCTCAAAAGTTGAATGCTGGGGATTTGAAGATGAGCGAATAAACGCACCAGCTGGCGATTTCATTGCAGTCTCCGCTGGTGGATTTCATTCATGTGGAGTAAAGATCACCCGTGAAATAGTATGTTGGGGAGGCAACACGTTCGGACAGTTATCGCCACCTGAAGGGAAATTCGAATCGGTGTCCGCAGGATTGCTGCATACTTGTGCAACTCAGAAATCTGGAAAGGTTGTTTGTTGGGGCGAGAGCGCAAGTGGGGCGACGGCCGCGCCGACGGGTAGCTTCAGTGATGTATCGGCTGGAACTCTGCACACTTGTGGCGTAGGGTCCGTCAGCACGTTGGTCTGCTGGGGTTACAATCCGTTCAGTAAAGCACCACCGTCTGGCACATTTCAATCGGTTTCTACTAACAGTAACCACGCGTGCGGAATTGTTACATCCGGTGCAGTTGCATGCTGGAGTTGGAAGCGATCAGGTGTATCGAGTCCCCCTAAGGGGATATTTGATGTAGTGTCGGTCGGGTTCGATTTTACATGCGGAATACGTCAATCGGGAACCATTGCTTGTTGGGGATTGACTAAATCGAATTCCAAGAAAACCGAACCTCCAACTGGTGACTTTATTGCGCTTTCCGTAGGCGCAGCGCACTCCTGTGCTCTGCGGAATTCGCATGAAGTCGTGTGTTGGGATGAAAACGGAATTGTAAAGTTGGATAACATGGGTGCCTCTCCTGATCGTTAGCGATCATTTAAAGTTATCTCAATCAGTACCTCTTAATGGATACTCGACACCATTACCACAAATCTATGAGTCTTGCGATTGCCGCGTTGCTGGGTTTCGTTGTGTTGCCTATGGTTCTTTATTTTACTTTGTTTTTGCTTTGGCATAGCTCGGCAAATTCGGATGGTGCCACTGTCAAAATAGTTAGCGAGTCGAGAAGATTAGCCTTCACGAGCACCGCGCCCCAAATCGAGAGAGTTGTTGGTAGTGATGGGGCGTTGAGTGTCCGTTGGACACTGCCGGATACCATCGATGTTGCTTCAGTAAAGGGATACGACCTTCGTTTTTTGCGTAGCGACACCGCCGACAAGTCTGATGCAAATTGGACAGTCAAGGAATTGAAATCCAAACGCCAGCTAGGTGGCCTCCTGCTCGGACTCGCAAATGATGTCCAATATGATGTTCAGGTTCGTGTGGACGATGGTCGAAAGCGTGATTGGTCGACTACGTCAGTCGGTACTCCGAGCCTGCCAGGAGATAGTTGCAAAACCGCCGACACACTGCATCACAACCATCAATATATTGGACAACTCCCGAATATTGCCCAGAAAGACTATTTCAAGTTTACGTTAGACGCTACCTCTGACGTGTTTCTTAGTACCAATGTTCGACTAATTGCGGCGAAAGGGAACCTCGTCCCTCCTCCCGAATCTGGAATTCGCTATGTATTGTTAAACCTGTTTCAGCAACTAACAGAACCCGATCCTGACGAGCCTTGCCCTGGACTACAATTGATCTCAATTTCTTCTTCATTGGGTGAGTCAATCAACACTCCTCTCGCCGACATCCACACTGGCAATTTGGAATCTTCGTTCCAACTGACATCCGGCAACTATCTAGTGGAAGTCTTGGGAATTACCGAAGCATCGGATTTCTACGAGTTGCGTTTTCAAGTTAGTTCCGATTCACCTACGCTTGCTAATGCTAGTGAGATAGAAGTAGGCAACGTTTTTGGTGGCGCTTTCGGTAACTTTTCAGAATCAGGAAGTTCTGAAGATATTGACATGTTCAAGTTTGCGCTCCCGGTGACAACTCTCGTTAGTATAAATGTAGAATCATATCTATCCTTTGGAATAAAATTTGACCTTGAGTTGCTTGATTCTGAGGGAAGTCGAATCTTCCAAAACAAGAATATTGATGGGTTTTCGTATTTGAGAAACTTGAATCCCGGCTCTGAAATGGTGTCGCCGCGTGTCGTCGGTACATTGGCGGCTGGAACGTATTATGTGAAGCTATCAGGATTCAGAGACTCACCGTGTGCTAGCGCGAGTACATGTGTCGCCTATATATTGGGCGTAGGGTACAGAGTTTTGGTCGACGTAGTGGAAGATTTTGGTGTTTCATTTGCTGATCCATGGGTGGTTGAGCTTGAGAAACCCGGGAATCGGGATCCCAAATTCGGTTATGGTGTCATTTCAGGTGATGTATCGGAGAATTATTTTAGTTTTGAAGTAGTGAGTGATGATGGGTTTATTGTTTTTGATTTGTTGAGTTCTGAGGCTGTGAAACCTGACTTAGTAGTGGAGTTGTTTGACTCTGACGAAGAACGGATTGATGATTTTGTTTTGGCGGTCTCGCGTAGTGAGTCATCGGATCCACAGGTCGCCCGACGGCGGGCGTTGTTTGAGGGCACGGATTTGTTATCGTCTTATCAAGGGGTTTTGCCTCGGGGTAAGTATATTTTGAAAGTGTCGTCGGGTGGTGACGTGGGTGCTTATGGGTGGAAACTTTCACGCAATGAATTCGCGCGAGTGGATTCTCGCTTGTGTGGTATGTACGATTTGGGTGATGTGAAGGTATCCGATCCACTTTATGGATGTCAATGGTATCTGAATGATGATACAGGCTTTTTTGGTGTTGCCGGTGATTTGAATGTGGCACCGGTGTGGGCAGCGGGTGTGACGGGTGCGGGTATTAATGTGGCACTTGTTGATTTAGGCGCAACTTTAGATCATGAAGATTTGCTTCATTCGATTATGTCAGCTCGTGATTCTGGTTTGTTTGACGCGCTGCGTGAGACGGGCTTTGCGACGACAGAGGGTTTAGTAGATGACAAGTCGACTCTTGTCAAACCCGATGTGGTTTCGTTGCAGGGTATCGGTTATGGGCATGGGACTGCTGTGGCGGGGATCATCGCGGCGGCGCATAACGATGTGGGTGTGCGTGGTGTTGCACCTGATGCGAAGATTTACAGTTTTCATCGTATGTTTGAATTGGGTAATTTGGATGTGGGTTTGGAGGAGATGGCGGTGTCGAACAATAGTTGGGCTCCAGGTGTGTATAAGTTTGCTCCGTCAAACCCTGGTGTGCCGGTCGATCATTTATTGGAGGAGTCTGAGGCTTTGGTTCGGAGTGGCGTTCTGGAGGGGTTTCATGGTAAGGGGGTTTCGTATGTGTTTGGTGTGGGCAACAACGGACGTGAGTTGAACGCAAATTTGAATCAGAACATTACTTCTAATCGCACAATTGCCGCGTGTGCCATAAATGCGTTGGGTAAGCGAGCGAGTTATTCGGTCATCGGAGCAAACCTTTGGGTCTGCACACCGTCCGGTGATTACTATTTACCTACGGTACTAACCACTTGCGCGTCAGACCATTTAGGTAACAAGAATGTGTATTGCCGTTTCGGTGCGGCTGGTACGTCTTCGTCGGCGGCGATGGTGTCTGGGGTGGTGGCGTTGTTGCGGTCGGCTTATCCTCATTTGACGTGGCGTGACGTGAAGTTGATTTTGGCAGGCTCCGCGCGGGTCAATGATTCTCAGGGGTTGTGTAGTGTTGATGATCCATTCACGGGTGATGTTGATGAGGCAGTGTCGGGCTGGCTCGATGCGGGTGTGGAGTATGGTGCTGTGTCGGGACGGTATCGGTTTAATCATTGCTATGGCTTCGGTGTTGTGGATGCTAAGGCAGCTATCGACCTCGCCGGCGTCTGGTCACCGGTCCCTGAAATGCTCACAACGACAGCTTCTAATGATTTTGCTGGGGCAACACCCAGCGACGCTACTGCGGAGTTCACGACCCAGACGGTGACGGTGGCATCTGATATTGATTTCGTTGAGTTCGTGGAGGTTGATTTGGAATTCGATCATGACGAGGCGCGTGACCTTGATATCAGGCTGGTGTCGCCGTCGGGTAATGAGTCTCAACTTGTTCAACCTAGTGAGAGGATCAAAAACGGCTCCTCAGGCCAATTGTTTCGGGGTGTGTATCGGTTCGGCTCAGCGCGGCATTTAGGTGAGGATCCTAATGGTGAGTGGACGCTCAAGATCAGAGACGCGCTGGCTAGAACGACCGGTACTTTCGATGACTGGACATTGAAGGTGTATGGCCACGGGCCTGCCCCGGTCGTGTCTGGAGAACTCGAAGTGGATTACGCTGAGAACTCAACTGACGTAGTTGCTGTCTACACGGCGACTAACCCGAACGCCGCCGACACGTTGACTTTGGGATTGAGCGGCCCCGACGCGGCGTTGTTCACGATCGACTCAGCGACGGGGGCACTAACGTTCAAAGCAGCCCCGGATTTTGAGAACCCTGCAGATAGTCTCGGCGACAACACATATTATCTGGCGGTCACTGCGAGCGACGGCACCCATACTGGTGTTCGGCATGTGAAAATCAACGTCATCAACGTCGCGGACAGCAACGATCACATTATCAGCCCGCGTCAGGTGCGTGTCGACTACGTCGAGAACGACAAGACGGTGGTTCAACAGTTCACGGTGCCACAGTCGTTGACTGGAACACCCACATGGTCTCTCAGCGGCCGAGACAATGGCTATTTCGATATCAGCAGCACCGGCGCGGTCAGGTTTAGAACTCCTCCAGATTATGAGCAGCGCGGAATAGACCACAACATCTATAGAGCAACCGCGGAAGTCAAGATCGGATCGCATACCGACCAAACCAACCTCGTCGTGGTCATGGCCAACCAAGACGAACCAGCTTCAATCCGCATCACCCCCTCCGAACCTCGACAAGGTGAGCCGCTGACCGTAACAGCAGAAGACCCAGATTACAGCTTCAGTGTAACAGCGTCGCAATGGTATAAACGCAACGGCACCCAAACCTGTGCAGACGGCACAAGCACGTGGCAACCAATCACCGGTGCCAACACCAGCACCTACACGCCGACCAAAGACGACGTGAACTGCGAACTTCAAGCCACCATAACCTACAGAGACATATTCGGCACCGGCAAAACCATCACGTCACGAACCCAACCCGTAAAACCCGCCGCCCAAAATATTGATACACTCATACCACCAAACAACGATCAGCAGCCACCACCTAGCAATGATCCGCCGCCATCGACTGGCTTTCTTGGGCTTGGTGGTAACGGTGGGGAAACAACCAATGAGCTACCCGAATTCGTGAGCGTGCCTACTGAACTTTATGTACCCGAAAATTCACCTCAGGGAACCAAGATCGGTGCGCCCATAAAGGCAACAGACCCAGAGAACGACGACATACGCTATGCCCTCACAGGAAAACACATCCAACTGTTTGCCATAAACCCACAAACAGGGCAAATCACGCTAACAGCAAACGCTGCACTCAACTACGAAACACCACCCAACAGCTACACAGTCACCATCACCGCAACCGACCCTGAAGGCTCCAATCAAAGCACCGAAACCCAAACCATCATCAACATTACCGACACCACACTTCCCAACGAAGTCAGCATCTACGACAAAAACAACAATGAAACAATCGACCTACCAGAACTACTACAAGCGCTTCACGACTACCAACAAAACAATCTAAACGAACAAACCTTCCTAGACATCATCAGACAATACCTCAAAGACTAACCCACAAAATAACCCACAAACCACCATATAAAAAGTAGCGACGCAAGCCCTTAGCGTGGTGAACTCGGGCGACGAACACCGGTGATGAGCACTGCGGTTGCGTCGTCAGGGGAAATTTGCTCTTGGCGCACAGCAGCGAGATAACCAGCGTAGCCGGCACTGCCGGTGTGGCTTGCGTTGAACTTGGCTGCACGCACCAGCTTGTTGGCCAACTTGAGGCCTTCTTCTGTTGCTACAACCGAGGAGCCAGCACTCACGAGCAAAGCCCGGGCTACGCCTAACCAGTCGTAGGTAACGTCATCTAAGATGCCCGAAGCAATTGAGGTAGGGTTCTCCCACGCAAACATGAGTTCTCCACTTCGTTGTTCGGCTTCGGCTAAACGGTCATCAATGGTTCCTTTAGTCGGCAGCCGTGTCCAAGCTCGGTGAAAGGGAGCGCACTGTTCGGCTTGAACCGCCCAAATCTTTGGCACACCTTCTCTAGGACCTAGTTGCGCCGCTTCAATGAGGCCGATAGCACAACTAGTCAGCAAAGCACCTCCACCAACCTGAATCAGCACATGGTCGAGGTGATGGCCGCCGAGTTGGTCGGCAAGTTCCCAGCCGATGGTGCGTCCACCATCCAGAGTCCAAAGGTTTTCTGTGGCTTGCACACCGAACGGCAACGCCCCGGCCGACACCGCTTCTTGAAACCGCAACATTGTGGGGTCACCCGACTCGCCGCTACGGCGTTCGCAGACATGGATCGTGGCTTCGAGGCTCTCCAGCACTGCCACGACCTTTGGGTTTGCCCAAGTCGGGATGAAGACGTCGATCGGCCGGCCCGCAGCGCGAGCCACGGTGGCGGCACCGAGTGCTGCGTTGCCGCATGAGGAGATGGCCAGCCGGGTGTCGTTGGCCACCGCATCGACCGCCAGATGCAAAAGCAGTCCCATGAGATGCCTGGCCTTGTGCGAGCCGCCCACGTTGCCGGTCTCGTCCTTGGCGAAGACAGTCTCTTGGGAAGCGACCCCAAGCGACGGAACCCAACGGGAGGGAGTCGTGACGAAGCCTGCGCCGTCGACTGATTTCACCGAATCGTCGAGGGAGCGGACCATGGCGGTGAAGTCACGGTCGGGCAAACCAGCGTCTGTCCAGCGGTGCCACGACCACAACAACTGGCGATAACGCAGAAACGGGTTCGTCTCTTCTTCCTGGGCAGTCGGCCAGACTGCTCCTGGAGGTGTCTCTAGCCAGGAAGTGGTCATTGAGCCGCGGTCATCGAGGGTCTAGACGGTCACGCCGGTGGCCGCGTTGAACTCTTCGATCATGGCGTTCCAACCCGGGGCCATGGTGTGGAGCTGGTTCCAGAAGCCCTGGTCACGACGCACGTCGAAGTCTTCAACGCTCACACCCTGCTGTTCGACCCAGGTGTAGTAGCCGAGGTTGAAGATGCGGTTGCGGCCCACGGAACCAAGTTCCTCGAGATGCTCGGTGTCGGCCCCCGACAGGTGCTGCGCCACGATCTCCGCGGCATGAATCTCCGCGAATCCGTCGGGGTAATCGGTCGCCAACAGCTGCTGCTTCTCGCTGACATACAGCTCTGAGCCGTCGGTAGCGACTGAGATCACCACATCGTCGTGGCCCAGGTCGAGCTGCTTGGCGGTCTTGATCGCGGCCAGCATGTTGCAGATCGAGGAGAAACCGAAGTGGCGAAGCTGATCGACGATCTCGGCGTCGACCCCGAGGCGATCGACCAGATAGCGTTTGCCGGCGTCTGTGGTGAACACCAGATTGAGTCCGTCGGTCGCCTCGTCGCTGATGGCCGCGGCGATGTCGGTGTTCATGACGTTGTGGATCAGCGGTATATGTTTGTCGCCGATGCCTTGAATGTTGTGTTCTCCATAGCCGTTATAAAGCATTGTGGGGCATTCAAGTGCTTCCACCGCCACTATTTTGGCATCAAAGTCGTCTTTGAGACGGTCACCTGTGGCTAGAGTTCCAGCAGAACCCGATGCGAAAGTAGCTGCTGCGAGCCGTAGCTGCGGTTCGGTAACTGCTAAGTGTTTAAATACGTGTCCGAGGGCTCGACCGGTCACTGTGTAATGCCCAACATGGTTGGCGAACTCAGAGAACTGGTTCAATATAAAGTTGCTGGGATCTTTTTCGAGTTCGTTGCAGGCGTCGTAGATCTCCTTGACGTTGCTCTCAGACCCGGGAGTACGGATGACGTCGTCGGGGTTCGGAACCCAGGCGTCGAGCCAGTCGAATCGTTCTTGAGACATATTTTCGGGGAGCACAGCCACGCCTCGGCTTTGCATTAGTCTTGAAATAGCTATACCCCCGCGGGCGTAGTTGCCAGTGGAAGGCCAGATAGCTCGGTGGCGGGTTGGGTCGAATTGTCCGCTCACCACGCGAGGCACAAGGCACGAGTAGGCTGCGAGCACTTTGTGGGCACCGATCATCGGAAAGCGGTTGCCGAACACCAGCACAATGCGGGCATCAACTCCTGTTAGTTCGCTTGGTAAGACGATATGTTCAGGAATTTGAACTTGGTTTGGGTTCTCCCAAGAGTTGTACCAGTGAACCCGAAACAGGTTGAGTGGGTGTGCGGTGTTGCGGTCGATGTTGTTGAGTGCGCTTTGTATTTCGGTGGGGATGGTGGCAGGGTTAGCGAGTTGGGAAAAGGTCGGCAATAAAATGTTGGCTTCACGAAACCTTTGTATAGACCGTTGATAGCTTTGGGGGTCGACAATGGTTTGTAGGAGTCCGTAGCGTGCCGCGTCAATCGTTGATTCCATACTTTGACCCTACCGTTTAGGTGCTTTAGTTGCGGTAGTTGTTTGCATAACTTCTGCACATCAAAGCCTCTTAGGTGGATACCTGTAACGCTAGGCTTAGGGTTTCATAGGTGTCGTCGCGAGACCGAATAGCGAGACCGAATAGCGAGACCGACCAGCGAAGCTGAATAGAAAGTAAGGCAAGGTGACTTGGATAGACGAAACTCTTGCGCGAGTAGATACCCGCGAACCCTTGTTCATCAACGACTCAAAAACCCCTAGTGGAGTAGCTCATGTGGGTTCTTTGCGTGGCGTGTTGACCCATGATGCGGTGGCTCGCACAGCGCGGGTGGCGCACACAGCAAGCAGTAATGGGCTTGAGGTTCGTTTCACCTACGGTTGCGACGATATGGACCCCGTCGATGAAATACCGCATGGCACCGGCGAGCATTTTCGTCAACATTTAGGGAAACCCCTTTATGCTGCCCCGCCTCCTCCCGGCTTGGTGGGCAACAATATGGCTCAAGCCTACTTCGGTGAGTTCACAGCTAACTTTGCTTCACTTGGCGTGCAGGCCGAGCACTACTACATGAGTGAGCTTTATGCTGCAGGACGCTTTGACGAAGTTATTGACGTGTTTTTGCGGCACGCAGCTGAAGTGCGAGCTATTTATCGTCGTGAGACAGGTGCTGTGCGCCCCGATAATTGGTTGCCTTTTCAACCTATCTGTGAGCGTTGTGGGCGCATCGGCACGACCTTTGCTTTTGATTACAACGGCGAAACGGTTGCATACGAATGCCGGCCCGAGTTGGTTTCGTGGGCGCAGGGCTGTGGTGTTACTGGGCGGATTAGCCCTTTTGGTGGTTCCGGCAAGTTGCCTTGGAAGTTAGAGTGGGTTGCCAAATGGCAAGTTTTGCCGGTCACCCTAGAGGGTGCCGGCAAAGACCATATGGGTGCTGGTGGGTCACATAAGGTGGCGGTGGCGTTGGCACGGGAAGTGCTGAAATGTGCTGTGCCGGCCTCGTTCACATATGAGTTTTTTACGCTCCGTGGAGCCAAGATGAGTTCGTCAAAAGGGATTGGTTTCAGTGCTTCTGAGCTTGTTGCTTGCTTGCCACCAGAGATTCTTCGGTTTCTTATTTTGAAGGTGCAAGTTAGGCGTGCACTTGACTTTGATTTGGATGTGGCAACTCTCACGGGTGCGTTTAGTGAATACGAAAAGCTTTGGGGTGCGGTCTACTCGGGTGAATCATCTAGTAACCAAAAGCAGTTGTTTGACATCTCGCAGGTAAGCACCACAGGCCAACTCAGCGAACCGCCTAACTATAGTCCGCCTTTTGATTCGGTGGCGAGCGTGGTGGCGCAACCCCATATTGACCTTGCTCGTCATCTTGAAGCTATCGGTGTTGAGCCTTTGAATGCCGCTGAACAGGCTTGGCTTGAGGTAAAGAGAGATGCCGCACAGGCTTGGTCTCAAAAGTTCTCTGAGTATGCGGCAACACTTAAGGTTTCTGAGGTCTTGCCTTCCGCTGTGAGTGAGTTGACTAATCAGCAGCGCGCTTTTTTGTGTGTTGGTGAGCGGTTGCTGCGCGAACTCAAGGACTGGCGCGGGTCGGTGATTCAGGCTGCTCTGTTTGATGCCGCTCGGATTGTGGGTACTAAACCCGCCGAAGCGTTTGTGGCTTTGTACACAGCGTTTTTTGGTTGGCCTCAGGGTCCTCGTGCTGGCTCATTCCTAGAATTTCTGGGTGCCACCGCTGTTTATGCTCGATTAGCTGAAATGAGTTTCAACTATGGTGAGCTGGTGGACCACACTGCGATTGAACTCGACACTTGGTCTGCTGAGTTGTTGCGAGCCACAAGCGAGGGTTGCACGTATAGGGTTGGTTGGGTGGTGCCTGATCGAGTTGCCTGTCACGATGAGTTTGTTGTTGTGCTTGAATTTTATGTGACCGACAGCAAGGGTCGGATGTCGGCTCATCGAGCTATTGCGAGCACTCATCGGACTTTCGCCGGGTCTAGTCTTACTGACCTTGAGTCAAAGGTGCGTGGTCTTGTCGCTCAAATCGTTGGCTTAGACCCCACAAACGTCCCTGTTTGGCAGGGTCATCCTTTGAGCCAGTGAGAACTCGTTTCGGTAAGTCGTCTCGGCTGAACGCAAAGGGTAGCAGGGTCTTGAGTTGTAGGGGAGCGGGTTTTGCGTCTATGTGCAGTTCAGCTCCACGTTAATCAAAGCATCTTCAAATAGGTTTTGAAAATTGGAAATGGTGGTAACCTAGTAGTCTCATGTCGGCGGCGGCGGACCGCTAGCCGATTCCAACCAAGAGCTTGCAAAGCTCAGAACAAGAAGGTAATATTATGGCGGTAATATACGAAACTGGAGCAAAACTCTACGATAGTTTGGTAAATTCACTAGGTAAGGAGGAGGCAACAGAAATCATGGAATCGCTCCCACCAGATATATGGGAACAACTTGTTACCAAACCCGACCTCAATACATTAGAAAGCAATATCTCTAGCGAATTCGCCAAACTCGGAGCGAACACCAACGACCAGTTTGCTGAAATCAAGGGTGAGTATTCTGAAATCAAGGGCGAGTTTTCTAACATCAACAACGATTTCGTTGATCTGAAACACGCGTTTGTCGATCTGCAAAGTGACACCAGCAAAAAGTTCAGTAAAGTTGTTAACCAGATTGCTGACCTCAGAGTCGACACCACCAACCAGATTGCTGAATTAAAAAACGAAATACGAATCCAGTTGGGTGAACTCACCAAACAACTCTCAATGCTCGCTAGCCAGGTTGCCGATAATAAGCGCGAGTTGGCGGTACACAAGGGTGATATTGCTGAAATCAAGGGTGATATTCGAGAAATCAAGGGTGATATTGCTGAAATCAAAAGTGATATTCTTGATCTCAAGGGCGAGTTCGCTGACCTTAAAACTTTCATCGTTTTGCAACTAGCCGAGCAGAGAGAGTTTTTTGTTGCTCAACTAGATGAACATAAACGTTTCTCGTTCTCACAAATGAAGACAACACTGCTTTGGACTGCGACTTTAGCTGTCTCTGTTTGCCTCACAGTTGGTGCTGGAATCTTGTTTGGATAATTGACCTTCACTGGCGGCTTCACACAAGAAGAAATGTTGCGCTATGGACACCTCGTGCCACGTTGACAAGCCAACTGTCTGAACGCATGAGTTTGAGTTCTTTACTGCGAATTAACTCTCACAATACCCATTGTGATTGACTTTATTGGTCGGGTTGTTATGCGTGGTCGGGCGACTCTGGTTCGGGGAGATGCTGGGGGTCGTGGTGATGGTTTTGGTCGTGTTCGGGGTCGGGAGGTGGTCGCAGGGCTTGGCTGCAGATTATTGTGGGTTCTTGGTTTTCGGGGTTGCCACTTGGTTGGAACGACAGTTGCTCTTTTTGGTGTAGGTCTACCAAGAGCGCGGCGAGGTCCGCAGTGGTTCGGTCTTTTAGGGCGTTGGCTAGTCGGTGTGTTGCGTCTTCACGCAGGGGGTGTGCGTTGATGGCATCATGTGCTGCGCTTAGGTCTTGTTTGGTGAACAACAAGTTGTCGCTGAACGTGTCCATTTCTTTATGCAGACGATCCCAAACCTTTTTTCTTACTCCATGTAACGCAAAGATTGTTGATCCAGCAGCAACTTTGAGTGGTCCGCCGTGGGTTAGGGCTGCCACGGTGAGGTCGTGGTGGTTGTCGAGACGTGTCACCGCGTGAGTGTTGGGTTCGCATTGAGCTATCCGCATCGCTTCTTGGGGTACTACCCGCTGCCCTTCACCTGCGGTGTTTATGAACGCGAAAGTATCTGTTCCCGTGATGGTTTGGCTATGGACTAGCACTCCACTGTCTGGAGTGTCTATTGTTGTGTGTTTGGTAGAGTAGACCACATTGGGTAGCGATTCGGCTTGTTTTGCGAGTTCGGGATGATTCTCGCATGCGTGGCGCCAGATTTCATATGCCATTGAAACGGGGTCGACTTCTTGGAATTCGACTTCATC
This sequence comes from Candidatus Aldehydirespiratoraceae bacterium, assembly GCA_965204595.1. Lineage (GTDB taxonomy): Bacteria > Actinomycetota > Acidimicrobiia > Acidimicrobiales > Aldehydirespiratoraceae > VXYK01. Next base: position 249,441 of record CBDBEW010000005.1, read on the forward strand.
TATTTGTTCTAAACCGAAACTAGCTTGTTCGTTGTACATGTTTTTGAGCACTTTTTCTTCGTCTGAGGTGCCAAAGAACTGTTCGTCTGAACCTAGTAGACGAGCGTTTTGTCCTAAACGTTTTAGTATTCGTTTACGAAGTGCAATGGTTTTGTCAACAGATTTTGCGGGTACCCACGAGTAGACCAGCACTTCAGAAGCCATTTGGCCAATCCTGTCGACCCTTCCCGCCCGTTGCACAAGTCGAACTATTGCCCACGGCAGATCGTAGTTTATGACTATATGCGCGTCTTGTAGGTTTTGCCCCTCGGAGAGAACATCAGTTGACACTAGTATCTGTAGTTCCGGTGGTTGAGGGCTTGTGTTGTGGGTTACTGGGTTGGAGTTTGGTGAGAATCTTTGGGAAATTAATGTCGGGTTTTCCGTTTCGCCTGTCACTACTTCCAACGCTTGAACGCCACGTTGTTTTAGTTGTTTCGCTACATAGTGTGCAGTGTCGGCAGCCTCGGTGAAGATGATTACTTTTTCTTTCGAGAATTTTTTAGTTAGTAGGTCGGTGAGTTTGTTTAGTTTGCCGTCTTTGTGGGGTTGCCAGTTGCCGAAACGGTTGAGCATTTCGGTTACGGTTGCGGTATCGCTGTTCAGGTCTGCTAACAGTTCTGTGGTGAACATTGTTGGTGGTGCCCAACGGGTTGCTTTAGGGTTTTTGGTGCGAAGTTTGTTGTAGGCAACCTCGGCTGGGGTTTCGGTGTTGTTGAACAAACCTAGATATCGTGCTTGTTCGTCTTGTTCTTGATTGGCTTCGTCAACCCATATGGTGTTGGTCACTGAACCGAGCGGTAATGGAAGGTTGTTTTGCAATGCGTACGCTGCCACATTGTTGCGCAAACGGTGCCGTTTCAACGTGGCAAGGAACGCCGGACCCGAGGAAGATAGCCGTTTGAACATAGTGATTCTGGTGAAACCGATTAGGTTTCCTTGAGCGGATTTTCTTAGGTCTGCAGCTAAGTCTTGCTCGCCTTTGTTTGACGGCATGAACTGTTCGTGAATGTAACTACCGATGCTGTAGCGGGGAAGCCGCAAGGCATTGACCGAATCTAGCGTTTCTTCCGATGCCATCTCATAGGCAGGGTCATCTACAGATATTTCCCGTTCGATGGGTTTGGCGGTTCGTTTCGGGAAATAGAAGTTGTTGCCGTTAGTGAACTCTAGGTAGCTACGTTTGTCGTCGTCGGTTTTTGCGTAGTTGTCTATGACGAACCTGCGGGTTCGCCTCACAAGATATTGTGACATTAACGCTTGCCAATCAGCGATTTCTTCGGAGAGCTTGAATGCAGCGAGAGTGCTTGTGCGCCCTTTACATTTTTGGTGAAACTTGGCCGACCCCATTTTTGCTATGGCTCTTTCGGGGTGGATACCTAAGTCTGCGTCGTTGCCTATGAACAAGCCGAGTTGCGCTGCTAGGTCGCCAAAGGATTTGTTGTATGGAGTGGCGGTTAGGAGCAACACTTTTGAGTCGTTGTCGGTTGGTTGTGGTTTGCGGGTTCGTATTAGGCGCCGTGCTTCTTGTTCTTAGACCAGCGACGGTAGGTTTGATGAACCCACATCCGCGGGTGCTTCGTGGATGCCAACCAAAAGGCGAGCTTTTGGCTGTTGCGCGAGCTTAGGTATGTTGTTCACGGCGTTGGCAAGGAGTTTCCAGCCGCGGAGGTTGAAATAACCGATCGCTGCGTCGAGTCGATAAGATGTCTTGAGCGTCTCCAGAAGTTCCTGCTCAGTTTGTTGGTCGATATTGTCAAGAATCTTTGGCATTGCTGCTATTCCTTGTTTCCGAATACCATACGATCTCGCCAGTTACCGGCTGCCTCATAGGCATATTCGATCCCCCAAAGTCGGGCAAGCAACAAATCAGCCTCGTCAGTAATGTGGCGCACCTTCAGCATGTTGTAATGGGCTACATTGACTCCCGCGTTGACTTGCCACGCTAAGTTCTCAGGGTTGCCAAAAGCTTGCTGGAGGTTGCTTGACAAGTCCAGTGGACTAAATACGAGTTTCATGTCACCGAACTTTAACCACCAAAGATAGCCCCATCGACCTGCGAACATCGTGATGGCTAGGTCCCGTTCTTGTTCACAAGTAAAGTAAAAGTACCCATATCTTTGCGTCTTTGCGTTACCGATAGTTGGAGGTGGATGTTCAGATATGTTGAGCATGCAATAAGCCACTTTCTTAAAAGCTATTTGGTAGTTGGTGACATGGTTAACGGTCCCGTGTCTTAGTGGTTGGTTGTTTGTGGTTAGGTGGTCAAACGCTCGACTGATTGTGCCGTCATCTAGGAAAGGCCACTGTTGAGCAATGGTGCACTCGAACAAGGATTGACTTGGTGATGTGTATTCGATCGAATCAAAAACGTAGGTTCGCATTGGTTTAAGCCATCTTCTACAACTGGAGGTTTGAAGCTCGGTTTTGTTGGAGTTTGATCGAGCAAGCACGATTGAACTCCTAACTTTTGCTTGCCCCGAGAAAAGACTGCAAGGGTCCTTGGCGTATGAAGAGACCCAGAGTTTTTTGAATTTTCTCTGCAAGAGTTCTCGGAGCACTTTGTAGTTTTGACCGAAGCAGAGGGAGTGCATTACTATCATGGAGAAGCGGCCGTTTTGGTTAAGTAGGGAAGTGGCGCGTTCCATGCAGACCGCGTACAGGTCTGGGCATTTTTCGGTTTTATAACCCCGCCACGTGTAGCCCTTGACGTGTTTCTTTTGGATATATGGCGGGTTGCCGATCACAACATCAAAGCCACCGGTTGCCCAAACGCTGGGGAACTCAACGAACCAGTGAAAGGGTTGGTACGCATCGATCCATTCTTGGAAAGGTTGGCTATTTGGTTTGGTGCTTCGAACATCGTAAAGTATCTGGTTGCATGCATGGCGCGCGTTTTCAAGTTTTGTGTTTAGTCTTTGCTTGCTATTGGCGATATCGATGCTTGAATCCCTTGCTTGGATGGCAACAAAGTAGCCGTATTCTTTGGCCATTTGTTCTGCTACTGCATTGACATCAGCTAGTAGGGCGGAGGCTTCAAGTGTGCCGCCTAACCGGTTTTGGAAGTCGTCTTTGCTGGCGATGCCCACGAGTAGGTTGCCCGACTTGATATTGAAGTCGAGGTCGGGCAACGGTTCAATTAACTTCGGGTCGTCAATTTGGGCAGCGAGTTTGAGAAATAAACGTAGTTTCGCAATTTCGGGTGCTTCGGCCATTAGGTCTACCCCATATAGGTTGTTGAGACACAGGGTTTTTAGCATCCAGTATTTTCTAGTTGTGCCTTCGGTTGCTTCGTTTAGGCAGTCCGCTGATTTGTTGGTAGGGTTGCGCTGTTGTATTTCGGTAGCACGCTCAAGCACGGTTTCATACAGTGGTTCAAGCACTTCAAGAGCAGCGAACAAAAACGCTCCTGAACCTACGGTAGGGTCACATATTGTGAGCGATTTCAGCACCTTGAAGGCTTGGTCGCATTCGTTCGGGGTTGCGAGCGTGCTTAGGTAGTCTGTGAACAGTTCACGCAGGTTGAGATTTTCGGTTATCGCGTCGTCTATATGCCAGTCTCTTTGGCTTGCTATCAACCCTCGAATAGTTGCGGCACGTTCACGGCGATGGGTGAGGTCGCACCACCTTTCACCCGGCAGTGCTATGTCGTCACTGAGTTTTAACTCATCAACAGAAGATGATCTCTCTCTCTCTCTCTCTCTCTCTGGCAGTGCTTTGTCCACCCCATGAACAACGCTGTCGTAAATGTAGTTATCACCTGAGCAGCGCAGCAATATAGCCGGATCGTCTAATCCTGCAGCCACGAATCTGTCGGCTAGGGCTGGCAGGAGCGTGTTGGTGGCCATGTAGCCAGTCACATCTGGTTTGGTGTAGTAGGCACCTTTTTCTTTTTGTCCTTTGTCGGTGAAGTTTATGTATTGTTCAAAGATGAAACCCAAAATGTCTGGGTTGATCTCGTTGGGGTGCCCACCGGGGTTTTCGTCAAGGTGCCATCGCCACTTCTCAAAGAACGCAAACAGGCTCTCAAATGCGTCGTCAGGTATTTGAATCTGGGTACCAATGTCTCGCGTCTCTAGCATATGCGGCTCAAATATGCCGCCGTTGATGTATGGAGGTTTGCCAATCAAGTCGCTTATAGTTGCATCTTGGTAGTGCGGTTTGGGGTTACCAAGCCCCTCATGGAATAGCGGCAACAAGAACTGTCGATAGAATTTGTCTTTGCCGAAGTGCTTTTGCACCCGTTGAAGACGATTGCTCAAATATTGCGGATCGTTACTCAAAAACAGTTTCTTTTGGATGAAATATATGAACATGAGACGGTTTAGGACTATCGAGGCGTACCAGCGACGGTTGTGGTCTTCGGTTATTCCAGAAATGGAGTGGGTGAAATGCAGGTGACGCTTACGAAATTCGGTGTAAAAACGTTTTGTCACCTTGTCGGCGTTGAAGGAGCACCGCACTCGATTGAGCACCTCGCTAGAGGTGAGGGAATTATGCTCCGAGATCGTAAAAGTTGCTTGCTTGATACGCTGCAAAAGAGCATCAGTGGGGTTGGCAATGTTGTACTTGTGATCTACGAGGCGGTAGCCAACCCCGCTAGGACGCTGCTCGGGCCACAACCATAAGTGATCGTGCTTAGCCACAAACACCACCAATTGGTGGCTACAGAGTCGCTTCAATGCGCGCACCAACCGATGTTGCTCAGAGCGTGTTGGCAATCCCTCCGGGCAGTCCACCCGCCAAGCCACCACAATATGCATCTTGTGAGCGATTGCTGTGGGGGCTAGTTCGCTGTCGCCCACTTCCACTGCCTCGTATTGAGGCGGGTTTTCCCACCCCATCTTGCTCAACAACTTAGAAAAGTCCCCCTCGCGGAGCAGTTTTTTGATGTGTGAATCGTCCATAACTTGGCCCCTTTCGATTCCCAATCGTTCCATCAGCATAGACACGCCCCTGTGACAGTCATCAAATCCAAATGTGCTTGACCTTCTTGTCGTCCGAGAATGATGTACCCTTACATTGTTCACTTAAGACAACCCTCCCGATCGATGGACTCGGCATTTATTCTGACACCTTAGAGACGTTAGCTGGCGACTGATAAGGTTCGCTCAATCGTTGCGGCGATTCTCAGCGAGAAGCGCGAAGCTGGGCACGGGCGGCTTTAGGTCTGCGATGGTAGATGCCGATACACAATAGACCGAGCGCGAGCAATATTCCAGACGCACCGAGAAACAGACTAATTCCGAGGTGCTGTGGGCGGAACTTTATGGTGACCGTATGTTCTCCTTCAGGCACAAACACGGCCATGAACGCGGCATCGGCGGTGACAATCCGCGCGGGTCGCCCATCGACCTCAGCCGACCAACCCGGATATCGCGTTACCGAGAAGACCACCACCGCGTCGCGGTCGGAGCGCACACGTGCCTCGACACGGTCGCGTTGACGCGACACATCAACTACCTCGATCTGAGCGTTCGGGGATGGTGACTCCGGCAACCCCAAGTCGGCATTGACCACCACCGACCGCTCACCGGCTGTCCTCGCCGCCACCGCATCAGCCGCACGTTGCGTGTCGGATTCCACCTGCGCCGCGTCCATGATCCTGACGAACTCGGCGCGCGGTCGTTCGATCAGCAACACGTCGCCGGTGCGGGTCAACCTGAACTCGTCGTTGCCTACCACCATTCCAGTTGCTAATCTCGCGGACTGATAGATGCCAACTAGGAACCGTCCAACGGCTGGAGAGGTCACAGAAACCGACACCGGCGTTGCGGTGGGCAGGTCGTCCCCTGCAAAGGCGAACGACTGCAGCCCTTTGCTGTGTGGCGGGATCTCACGAACCTCGTTGCTCTCCATACCCGCAGCTGCGATGCTCACAGTCAGCGGTCCGCCGACTTCTGAGGTCACGTCAATGGTCACCGCCCGCAAACCTCCAGGGGGTGAACTCAGGCTGGTTCTGATCGGCTCCGTTGCGGGATCCGCGAACGCGGTCGCAGGTGCCGACTCAATCCAGGTTCCTGGGGGCAGACTGTTGGGAAACTGTGCCCATACACGCACGGCCATCGCATCCCACACGGGTGAACTAATGTCGGTATCGTAGGGAATATACGGCCAGGTTGGAGTGGCCCGACCTTTACCCAATGTCAACGAATCGGGAACTTCGGCCCACAGCAGAGCGTTGTATCCAGGCGACTTGATCAAATGCCCGCGTGCGTCATCTATGTCAAACAGGGCGGTCGTGGATGGGAAGAAGGTCCAGCCCTCGCCGGCTAATCGTTCACCGGGGCCGAGCATTTCACGCACCGCCGTGTGAGCCGGCGTAGCGGTCAGTCGCTCGTCTCGCTCGACAACGGTGTGGACTGGCATCATGAAACTCAGCATCTCGTAGCCGACGACGGCGACTAGGAGCCAGCCAACAGCCGGGCCGGTGAGTTGACCTCGGGTTCGGGCGAATATGGCCGCGGCCACGACCAACGCCGAGAGAGCGGGCACGATCGACGCAGCTAGTACCTCGCGGAGCACACCTTCGTCGTTGACGGCCCGCCACCAGACAAACCCAGATGGCAGCAGCGCGGCCGCGACGAGCACGCCGAGTAGCGCGGCTATGCCGACACAGTTCCTGAGTGAGTCAGACCGGTTCGACCATTTATGAACAGCCAACCGTTCAATACCGAACGCTGCACCCACGGCGACCCCCAGGTTCAACAGCAGTTTGGCCCTGGTCTGCGCACCGAAATTGTCACCTGCTAACTCACGCAGAGGTTCAGTTATCGGTCCACCTACGAAGCCTAGCAAAACTCCCAGTGTGCTGATTATCACCAAGGCAAAGACCGCGGCGCGGCAACGTCGATCACCGTGACCAAGACCAGCGACGAACCCTACAAGGGCGAGTATCGCCACTGATGCACCCGCATAGACGTGGGGTTCGTTCCAGCCTAGCTCCCCGAACCACACAGGCCCAAACGACCCATGTCCCCATATCGCTGGCGCAACCAAAGTTAACAGGTACTTGACATCAGCCGATGAATCGACCGTGCTCGTGTCCCTGTAGCTGGTGTCTCCCCATTCAAGGTACTCAGCGAAGCCGATCAGATGCGGTGCCGCGAGCAAGATGGAAAGTACGACAGCGGCCAGCAGGGGCAACGCATACCTTTTGACTAGGGTGAGCAGCAGCGGCTGCTCTATGTTGCGGTCGCGCAACTCAACAGGCAAGCGGACGGCTCCATAGACGAGAGCGGCCAGCAGCACCAAAATCGTCACCTGCGGGAAGTTTGACCAGACCATGGCCGCCACGACCGCACCCAGCGGAACGGCTCGCCACAACTTCGGGTCGCGCAGCATCTTCTCTGTGGCCCACAAAAGACCCGGTGCCAGTGCTGCGACCGAACTGTGGGGCCAGTTCATCCAAGCCAACATGAACCCGCAGAAAGCAAAGGCGATTCCGCTAGCTAGCGCCGACACGCGCAACAAACCCAACGACCTCACGAATCCGTAGGTCAGAACGATTGCGGTGAGAGCGCGCAGTGCCGCTACTAGACCTGGGCCGTACCATCCAGGCACGACCAAGTAGCCCAGATTAAATACAGGCAACCCACCTTTCATCGTAGGTTGCCCCCCGGCGAGGTTGGGGTTCCACCATCCGACCTCACCCGAACGAACGTCTGAAGCCAACGGTGCCCAATGAGAGTGAATATTGATCGGATCCGTGGAATCGGTTTCCACGGTGAAGTCCTCGGGAGCGTAAAAATCGAACGGTGCTGCGTGTCGAATCACTATGTCGTCAGGAACAAAGCTGCCGCCGCCGAAGAGTGCCGGCCAGAAAGCGAATAGCACCACACCGACAGCGACCAATCCAGACAGCCCCGCCGTCGACACAACCTTGGTCATGGCTGCGAACGTTTTCACTACCTCAAATATAGTTTTACTCCACGTGATATCCAATCCCGAGGCAGTTTCGTTGTACGACCGCTGCTTCCGCAGCTTATCCCGAAAGTTTTGAAAAGTGATACTCAGGCTAAGTTGACGGCATGTCTGAAGGTCTGTGGTCTCGAAGTGCTGCGCTCATCAACAAGACCCAGGTGAAGGAGAACCAGAGCACGAAGCTCATAGCCACGTTCATCGCGACTAGGAACAGCACGATGGCGAACCAGCTTAAAGAGTCCGCTGTTGGGTTGCGCCACAACGTGCGAGCCGATCCCCAAATCGCCAGAACCAAGATCATCACGAAGGGAACCAGCGCCAACAGTCCCGCTCCGAGCCAGACCTCCAGCAGACTATTGTGTGCGTTGTCGACCTCGGAGAGGTCGTCGGCGAGTGCCAATTCTGGCTTGTTCCAGAAGGTGAACCAGCCATGACCGACGACCGGCCGTTCGGCGATCCTGTCCCACACAGCTTCCCAGATGACACGACGCGAGGCAATGGGTGAGCTATTCCATACCGCCCCCGACCCGAGTACTGCCAGTGCTCCGAATGTGGCAAGTGTCCCAAGTGCTGCCAGTGCCCCGAGCGCGGTGGGAAGCATAGCTCGGAGGGCGCGCACGTTACGACCGAAGCTAGCAGCCGCGGCCGCCCAAAGCAAAGAGGCCGCTATCACGGCACCGAGCAGAGTTACCAAGACGGTGAGGCTTTTAGTTCCAGCGAGCACCACAACTCCCAACACCGCTGGCATTAGCCACAAGATCAGGGTTCCGCCACGGGCGCGCAACACTACCGGGGCGATGACCAGCAGTAGCAGTGCTGCCACCACCGCCAGTTCGGCGGGACTGCGGAATATACCCTGCCAGGTACCGTTGGAGTTTTGTCCAATCGATTCAGAGATCAAGACGGTTAGCAGACTACCTGCGAGCACCGAGACGCACACGGTCAGCAGAATCCGACGCAACCGAGTCATCTCTAGGTCGGCTACGATCCAGCTCAGTGCTGCAAGCCCGACATATATCAGCGACCTCGCCCGAGTAACCCCAGTATCGACGCTCCACACGCTAGAAGCGACGATCACTATGGTGAAGGAGACGACCGCTGCAGCGGCCCAGCGCGGGGGACGACGCAAGCGCCGATCCGAAACACGTTGAGTGTCTAGCAGCACTGCCAGCACCGATATTGCAGCGGTCCATCCGAAGATTGCTCGCACCGCGGGGTCTTCCGGGTGTGGCGTTCCATGCAAGACATGCCAGGCCAGATAGATCACTGGGCCGTTGGTGAAGACGACTAGCGCGCCGACCGCCAACGCGTCACGGAGGCAGCTACTCTTACCGCCATGCCGCTCCACATCAGGAGTTCCTTGAAAGATGTCGTTCATCGTGTAGCGATCAGTTCTCATTGCTGCATCCTCCATCCACTCTAAAACGCGAAGAGTCGTTCCACAAGAGTGAAGTGTTGATTGGGTTGTTGGTGAACCCGGTTAGTAGCCGAGGTCGAGGTTGACGGGTCCCAATAGTGGAAGTCCTTGTTGGTAGCGTCGGGTGTTTTCCAACACTCGTTCGGCGAGAAGGTCTAAGCCCATCTCGGGTGTGTTGGCTACATGTGGTGTGATTATGCAGTTGTCGAGCGACCAGAGTTGATGACCTTCAGGAAGGGGTTCTGGCTCGGTCACATCTAAACAGGCTCCACCGATGTTTCTCTTTTGTAGCGCGTCTACTAGAGCCTCGGCATCCACATGCACACCTCGCGCCACATTAATTAGCCAACTGTCTGAGCGCATGAGTTTGAGTTCTTTACTACCGATTAAGGCGACTGTTTCTGGAGTGACAGCTAAGGCGATCACCACAACATCAGCAAGCGGAAGTTCTTGATGTAGGTCAGTGAGGGTGCCCACTTTTGTTGCACCCTGTATCGGTTGTGGTGTTTTTCGCAAGACCACATTTTGGGTATAAAATGGGGCGAGCAGTTTGAGCAGGTCTTCGCTGATTCCTCCACCGCCGAGGATCAAAACTCGACATCCATGCAGGTTACGGCCCACAGGGTCGGACCAGGTTTTAGCAGCAGAATATGAGGCGAGGTTGTGGAACGCAGCGAGGATGAACGCTAATGCGTGTTCGGCGACGGGGCGGGAGTAGACACCTTTGCCACACGTCCAACGCCGTTTGCGGTCAAGTTCGTTGACGAACGTTTCAACTCCAGCAAAGGGGAGTTGCACCCAATCTATATTGTCGTGTAGGTGGCAATGAAGCAGTTCAGGTGACGATGGTGCCGCCCAGATGAGTGCGGTTGCTTTGCTGCTGTCAACAACTCGCCCACCTGCTGCTTCAACTGCCTCCACTAGTTTATCTCTGCGCCAACACGCAGGTTCAACTGCAATGTCGGCTTGCTGTGTGCCGCGAGGCTTGTGGTTCATTAGCTCTCACAATACCCATTGTGATGGACTTTATTGGTCCTTCACGTTGGTCGTCTGGCTCAGGTTGGTTGTCGTGGTCGCGTTGGTTCTCCCGCTCGGGGCTGGTTGTGGCGTGTCTTGGTTTTGGGTTGGTTGGCATTGGTTGGTGACGTATTGGTGTTGGGTTTGGGTGGTGAGTTTGGCTCTGGTGATGAAGCTGGCCATTTGTGCTTTGGTGGTGGGCTGGTCGCCGCAGTATTTCAGCGGTGAGGTGGAGCAGCCGAGGGTGATTTCGGCTGCATGGAGAGCGTTGATGTCGTTGTAGTGTGTGTCGGCCGGTGTGATGTCTGTGAACCCGGCGGCGGCTGCGGGTTCGATGTTGAACGCGCGTACGAGGAAGCTGGCCATCTGTTTGCGTGGGACGGTGTCGTGGGGGCAGTATTTGAGCGGCGCGGTGGAGCAGCCGAGGGTGATGCCCCGTTCGGCGAGGCGTTCGACATGCGGTGCCCACCATAGGTCGGGGTCGATGTCGGTGAATCTGGTTCGTGCGGCGGGTTGGGGGTCTTGGCCTTCTAGGACCCTGATGAGCCAGACGGCCATCTCCCAACGTTTGATGTTGTCGTTGGGGCACAGGTCGCCGGGTCGGCATCCAGTGTCGGTGAGCACGTCTCGCAGCGTGAGATTGACTGTTGCGCCAATGTGGCTGGGTCCGGCTTGTTGGAGGTCGGCGAACTCGGTGGCGGCGAGGGCGCGGGTGACGAAGCTGGCCATTTGTTGTCTGCTGGTCGGTTCGGTCGGGCAGTAGCGCAGGGGGTCGGCGGCGCAGCCTACGGTGATGCCGGTCCAGTACAGCGTCTCGATGTCCCGCCGGTGGGAACTGTCGCCGACATCGGCGAAGTCCACGGGCGCAGTGTGGACGAACTCGAACGCTCGCACCAAGAAACTCGCCATCTGTGCCCTTGTCACATCCTCGTAGGGGCAGAACCATAACGGTTCAGCATAACACCCGATGGTGACACCGAGGTTGTAGAGCCGCTCTACATGGGCTGCCCACCACACGCCGGCTTCGACATCCTCAAAGCTCTCAAACTCCGCCAACCCGGGTTCTTGACCGTCGAGCAGGCGCACTAACCACACGGCCATCTCCCAACGTTTCAGCGAACCCAGAGGACCCAGCCTGCTGTCGTCCTCCCCGGTGCCGGTCAACACACCCTCAGACACCAACCAAGACACCGCCAACGCATGGCTCGCCGACACTTCACCTAAATCAGCAAATTCCTCAACCCCGACCGGGTCACCCACACCAAACAACCAGTCTCCATCATGAAACGGATCTTCATCGCAAGACAACAAGACACCATCACCATCATTGGTTTCGGTGTCGTCGCTGTCGGAGTTGTTGTCGTCTGGGGGATCGTCTTTGTCGCTGTCGATTTCATCGGAGTCGGGATCATCGGGGTCAGGGGTATCATCACGGGAAACATCTGGCGTAAAGACAACAACGCGAGCGGTCTCGTCGTTGTCGGTGATGGTCACAGTGACTGCCGCGGATTCAATGTAGCCCGCTTCGGCTTTGACTTCGAACGTTTCGTTGTCTTCGTCGATGTCGTCGTCGCGGATTGTGACCGTGGCGGTGCCCGCGGACTGGCCGACAGCGACCGCCGCGGTGAACGTTGCGGGCACCGTGAAGTCTGTGCCGGTCGTGGCTTTACCGGTGCTGCCGTCACCTGTCGCGGTGAACGTGACTGTCGTGGCTGCTTTGACGAACTGATCGAACGTGGCAGTCACGGTCACGTTTCCTGCGTCTTCGGCGACCGTGGTGTTGGTGAGTGACACGGTGAGCGTGGACGGGTCGGGGTTCCCCACAGTCACATCCACTTCGTCGATGGTGCGTGACGAGTCGTAGTCGGTGTCGCTGCTGGCCGCGGCGTGTGTGATCGTCGACGTGCCGGTTCCGGCGCCGGTGACGGTGAAAGTCTGCACGCTGTTCCAGTTCGTGGTCTCAAACGTGCGTGCCGTGGGCGCGACCGTGGCGACCCCGAGCGTGCCACTTGTGGGGGTGATCGTCACCTGACCCGTGGGTTGAGACTCGAGCACGACCGTGTAGGTCTTGGTCGCGCCCTTGATGATCGTCAACGCGTCCTCGCCGACGGTGACCCCGGCGGTGTCATCATCGGTGATGGTCACAGTGACTGCCGCTGCCGACAAACTCCCAGCTGAAGCGGCGAGCGTGAACGTCTCGTTGTCTTCGTCGACGTCGTCGTCGCGGATTGTGACCGTGGCGGTGGCGATGCTTTGGCCTTTCGCGGCGATCCCGGTGAACGTCGCGGGAACCGTGTAGTCGGTGCCTGCGGTTGCGGTGCCCGCGGTTGCGGTGAACGTGACCGTGGTCGCTGTGTTGACCGACTGGTCGAACGTCGCGGTCACGGTGATGTCCCCAACGTTTTCGTCGACGGTCGTTTCGGTGAGCGACACGGTGAGTGTGGACGATGGCGGGTTCTCGACGGTCACGTCGACTTCGTCGACGTCGAGCGTGGAGCTGTATTTCGCGTCGCCGCTGGCGGCGTGGGTGACCGTGGAGGTTCCGGTTTCGACGCCTGTGACGGTGAAAGTCTGTTCGGTGTCCCAGTTGCTGGTGGTGAACGTCAACGCTGCGGGTTTGACCGTCGCGATGCTGGTTGTGCCGCTCGTGGGGGTGATCGTCACCTGGCCTGTGGGTTGAGATTCGAGCACAACGGTGTAGGTCTCATTGGCGCCCTTCACCACAGTCAACGACTCCTCGCTGACGGTGACCCCGGCGGTGTCATTATCGGTGATCGTCACTGTTACCGCCGCAGATTCAATGTCTCCCGCTTCGGCTTTGACTTCGAACGTTTCGTTGTCTTCGTCGATGTCGTCGTCGCGGATTGTGACCGTCGCGGTGGCAATGCTTTGGCCTTTCGCGGCGATCCCGGTGAACGTCGCGGGAACCGTGTAGTCGGTGCCTGCGGTTGCGGTGCCCGCGGTTGCGGTGAACGTGACCGTGGTCGCTGTGTTGACCGGCTGGTCGAGCGTCGCGGTTATGGTCACGTCACCGGCGTTCTCCGCTACGGTCTCGTTGGTCAAAGAGACGGTGAGCGTCGACGACGGCGGGTTCTCGACGGTCGCCTCCACTGAGTCGACGGTGAGTGAACCGTATTTCGCGTCGCCCGTGGCGGCGTGGGTGATGGTGGAGGCGCCCGTCGTGACGCCTGTGACGGTGAAGGTTTGTTCGGTGTCCCAGTTGCTGGTGGTGAACGTCAACGCTGCGGGTTTGACCGTCGCGATGCTGGTTGTGCCGCTCGTGGGGGTGATCGTCACCTGGCCTGTGGGTTGAGATTCGAGCACAACGGTGTAGGTCTCAGTGGCGCCCTTCACCACAGTCAACGACTCCTCGCTGACGGTGACCCCGGCGGTGTCATTATCGGTGATCGTCACTGTTACCGCCGCAGATTCAATGTCTCCCGCTTCGGCTTTGACTTCGAACGTTTCGTTGTCTTCGTCGATGTCGTCGTCGCGGATTGTGACCGTCGCGGTGGCAATGTTTTGGCCTTTCGCGGCGATCCCGGTGAACGTCGCGGGAACCGTGTAGTCGGTGCCTGCGGTTGCGGTGCCCGCGGTTGCGGTGAACGTGACCGTGGTCGCTGTGTTGACCGGCTGGTCGAGCGTCGCGGTTATGGTCACGTCACCGGCGTTCTCCGCTACGGTCTCGTTGGTCAAAGAGACGGTGAGCGTCGACGACGGCGGGTTCTCGACGGTCGCCTCCACTGAGTCGACGGTGAGTGAACCGTATTTCGAGTCGCCCGTGGCGGCGTGGGTGATGTTGGAGGTGCCGGTGGTGACGCCTGTGACGGTGAAGGTCTGTTCGGTGTCCCAGTTGCTGGTGGTGAACGTCAACGCCGCGGGTTTCACGGTTGCCACTGCGGTTGTGCCGCTCGTGGGGGTGATCGTCACCTGACCCGTGGGTTGAGACTCGAGCACAACGGTGTAAGTCTTCTTCGCGTCCTTGATGATCGTCAACGCGTCCTCGCCGACAGTGACTCCGGCTTCGTCATCATCGGTGATCGTCACCGTCTCCGCCGCGGCGTTGATGCTCCCGGCCGACGCGGCGACGGTGAACGTTTCGTTTTCTTCGTCGATGTCGTCGTCGCGGATCGTGACGGTCGCGGTAGCGAAGTTTTGGCCCTTCGCGGCGATCCCGGTGAACGTCGCGGGAACCGTGAAGTCTGTGCCGGCGGTCGCGGTGCCTGAGGTGGCGGTGAATGTGACCGTCGTCGCCGCGTTGACCGACTGGTCGAACGTCGCGGTCACGGTGATGTCCCCAACGTTTTCGTCGACGGTCGTTTCGGTGAGCGACACGGTGAGTGTGGACGACGGCGGGTTCTCGACGGTCACGTCGACTTCGTCGACGTCGAGCGTGGAGGTGTATTTCGAGTCGCCCGTGGCGGCGTGGGTGATGGTGGAGGCGCCCGTCGTGATGCCTGTGACGGTGAAAGTCTGTTCGGTGTCCCAGTTGCTGGTGGTGAACGTCAACGCCGCGGGTTTCACCGTCGCGATGCTGGTCGTGCCGCTCGTGGGGGTGATCGTCACCTGACCCGTGGGTTGAGACTCGAGCACAACGGTGTAAGTCTTCTTCGCGTCCTTGATGATCGTCAACGCGTCCTCGCCGACAGTGACTCCGGCTTCGTCATCATCGGTGATCGTCACCGTCTCCGCCGCGGCGTTGATGCTCCCGGCCGACGCGGCGACGGTGAACGTTTCGTTTTCTTCGTCGATGTCGTCGTCGCGGATCGTGACGGTCGCGGTAGCGAAGTTTTGGCCCTTCGCGGCGATCCCGGCGAACGTGTTGGGAACCGTGAAGTCTGTGCCGGCGGTCGCGGTGCCTGAGGTGGCGGTGAATGTGACCGTCGTCGCCGCGTTGACCGACTGGTCGAACGTCGCGGTCACGGTGATGTCCCCAACGTTTTCGTCGACGGTCGTTTCGGTGAGCGACACGGTGAGTGTGGACGACGGCGGGTTCTCGACGGTCACGTCGACTTCGTCGACGTCGAGCGTGGAGGTGTATTTCGAGTCGCCCGTGGCGGCGTGGGTGATGGTGGAGGCGCCCGTCGTGATGCCTGTGACGGTGAAAGTCTGTTCGGTGTCCCAGTTGCTGGTGGTGAACGTCAACGCCGCGGGTTTCACCGTCGCGATGCTGGTCGTGCCGCTCGTGGGGGTGATCGTCACCTGACCCGTGGGTTGAGACTCGAGCACAACGGTGTAAGTCTTCTTCGCGTCCTTGATGATCGTCAACGCGTCCTCGCCGACAGTGACTCCGGCTTCGTCATCATCGGTGATCGTCACCGTCTCCGCCGCGGCGTTGATGCTCCCGGCCGACGCGGCGACGGTGAACGTTTCGTTTTCTTCGTCGATGTCGTCGTCGCGGATCGTGACGGTCGCGGTAGCGAAGTTTTGGCCCTTCGCGGCGATCCCGGTGAACGTGTTGGGAACCGTGAAGTCTGTGCCGGCGGTCGCGGTGCCTGAGGTGGCGGTGAATGTGACCGTCGTCGCCGCGTTGACCGACTGGTCGAACGTCGCGGTCACGGTGATGTCCCCAACGTTTTCGTCGACGGTCGTTTCGGTGAGCGACACGGTGAGTGTGGACGACGGCGGGTTCTCGACGGTCACCTCAACTGAGTCGACGTCGAGCGTGGAGGTGTATTTCGCGTCGCCGGTGGCGGCGTGGGTGATGTTGGAGGCGCCCGTCGTGATGCCTGTGACGGTGAAGGTCTGTTCGGTGTCCCAGTTGCTGGTGGTGAACGTCAACGCCGCGGGTTTCACGGTTGCCACTGCGGTTGTGCCGCTCGTGGGGGTGATCGTCACCTGACCCGTGGGTTGAGACTCGAGCACAACGGTGTAAGTCTTGGTCGCGTCCTTGATGATCGTCAACGATTCCTCGCTGACGGTGACCCCGGCGGTGTCATTATCGGTGATCGTCACTGTTACCGCCGCAGATTCAATGTCGCCCGCTTCGGCTTTGACTTCGAAGGTTTCGTTGTCTTCGTCGATGTCGTCGTCGGTGATGGCCATGGCTGCGCTGCCGACTGTCTGGCCGATGGTGAACACTGCGGTGAACGCGCCGGGTGCCGTGTAATCGACGCTGCCGCCTGTTGCGGTGCCGTCCGACGCAGTGAACGTGACTGTCGTAGCCGCTTTGACGGGTTGGTCGAAGGTGGCGGTCACCGTCACGTCGTCCGCGTCTTCGGCGACGGTCGTGTTCGCGAGCGACACGGTGAGCGTGGACGGGTCGGGGTTCTCCACGGTCACCTCAACCGAATCGACGCTCAATGATTCGCCGTATTTGGTGTCGGTCGACGAGGCTGCGTGGGTGACCGTGGACGTTCCGCTGGTTTTGCCGGTGACGGTGAACGTTTGTGCGGTCGCCCAGTTGCTGGTGGTGAAAGTCAACGCTGCGGGTTTGACTGTCGCCACGGCGGGTGTGCCGTTGGTGGGGGTGATCTTGACTTGCGATGTGGGTTGGGTGTCCAACACGACCGTGTAGGTTTTCTTAGCGTCTTTGGTGATCGTCAACGCGTCTTGTGACACAGTCACCCCGGCGGTGTCATCGTCTTCAATGGTGACTGTTACCTCATCTGCTTTCAAATCCCCAAAGGTGGCGTTGAGCGAGAATGTTTCGGTGTCTTCGTCGACATCATCGTTAGTTATTGAGATGCTGAAGGTGCGTGACTGTTCGCCGGGGGCAATAGTGATGGAGAAAGAGGCTGGCGTGATGTAATCCGCGCCCGCCAACGCGGTGCCGCCACCGGCAACTAAACTGACGATGGACTCTCTTCCCACCCGCTGGTCGAAGGCGGCGGTGAAAGTGATCTCGCTTGCATGCTCGGCCACTGTCGCGGGGCCAGTCAACTTCAGGGATGATGGCTCTGTGAATATCCCCACTTCCAAGTTAGCAGGCGCCGGACGATTGTCGGTGTCGTAGAAAAAAGCTGTAGTATCTACGCTGTGGGTTATAGACACATTCCCGGTAGCTACTGCCGTCACTGCAAAGGTTTGGGGCGTGTTCCAATTAGCGGGCAAGAAGGTGGCTGGCCCAGAAACCGTTGCAATCTGAGTATTTGAACTTGTTGGGGTAATTGTAACCATCGCAGTTGGCATGCTCGTCAATCGAATAGTGTAATCCTTAGTGTCATTCAATTCCATAATCAGCGCATAGTCACTAAACTCATAGCCAGGTTGGTCGTTATCTGTGATAACAATCCTCGCTACAGAAGCATCATGTTTGGTGTTATATAGTCGGTCTAGGCCATTTTCTAGTTGATCTGTAGACTTTATCGTTAATTGAATATCCTGTTCGACTTCTGTGACCAAATCATCGATTAGCGTAATTTCAAGACTCTTACTCTTTGAACTCGTGGAAGAGAACGTAATTTGCTCGGACTTTAGTGAGTAATTCGGGTTCTGAAGTGAGAAATCGAAATCAGATACCAATTTATGCTCAATATCAAACGTTGTATCTTCTGAAGGTAAATGACTAATTGTAATTGGCACGTTAAATTTGCCACCCTCCACATCTTCTTCGACAGTTACCACATACTTATGCGAGTTAGACGCGGAATCTCCGAACGCTATACGAGCCGCGGTAGCATCGTTATCGACGATAGTCAGTTCCGTTCCATATGAAGCTAACCCTCCCGAATTCGCGGAAAAGAACACTTTCTCTGATCTTTCAACCAGGTCATCATCGACAATAGAAAGATTCACAGTCTCCGTCGTTTTTCCTTTTCGAATAGTGAAAGTTGAAGGGTGCGTATAGTCGGAGTTACGTTGGGCGGCAGAGTTCAAGGCATAGAGCCGCACTTCAATATCAAAGCCGGCGGGATTATCCAACGTTGCGGTGATTGTCGTGCTACCTGAACTCTCGTCAACAGACGAAACAGAAGACAGCCGAATTTCTGTCGGGACGGGGGTCACGTTGGCCTCGACCGAGTCGACCATCAGCGACTCGCCGTAGTTGTCGTCGCTGCTCGCCAAAGCATGGGTGATCGTCGCGGTGCCGGTGGCCACGCCGGAGACGGTGAAGGTTTGCGGGGTGTCCCAGTTGTCGGTGGTGAAGGAGCGCGCGACGGGTTTGACGGTGGCGATGCCGGGCGCGCCGGAATTGGCGGTGACGATCACCTGAGCCGTCGGCTGACTGTCAAGCACGACCGTGTAGGCGGTTGCGGTTCCTTTTGCGATCGGCAGGGTGTCGTCGGAGATTGTGATGCCTGCCGTTGGCATCGTCATCTGGCTCTGGGCGGTGGGACTCTGTGCCCGGTCCAGCATCGTCACCAGCGCCGGGAGGGGCGGGAGGTTCTCGGCGGTGGGGGTCTGTGCTTGGGCGGGCAGTGCGGGTGCGAGTAACCCCATTACCAGTGCTGTGATGCATGCGAGGGCGGACTTGCGCCGCGGCTGTGCCGGCGTGCGCCTATTGGTATCAGGTACATATTGGTTAGTTGAGTGGTGGGTGGAGTAAATCGTATTATGCATTGCGGGGGGGGGGGGGGGGGGGGGGGTACTACTTGAACAGCAGTAGCCGTTGATTGTGTGACGCACTACTAAGTGACGCACTACTAACCTCTATCGCTAGTTCAAATTTGGCTCGTGGTGGAGACCGTGACCATCGTGTGCATGGTACCGTCTACATTTCTGTTTGCGTCGCATTAACTCGTGAGGATTGTGTAGCGGTCGGTTCAGCTGTTCGTTGTGTTGGAGCTTGGCGTGAGGCCGGTGGGTATCGCGTCGCAAATCTCAGAATGCGTGCAACGCCAGGTTCGCTCGTGTAAGGTACAGGTAGCGGCCAAATAGGCCGGTGTCGGTTGAAGCAGAGGTTACCAATGAAACGATATCGGAGAAGGGCAGTTCTGATTCTGGCGGTAATGATGCTGTTGCCGGTCTGGGTTGTCTCGGCTCATGCGCGCGAGGCAACGCCCCTGAGACTCACGCGGTGGGAACCAGAACCGATGATTGAAGGGCTTAAGGTGCAGAGGCGGCAACGTTTGGGCGGTGAGTTCGGAGCCGCTCTCCGCCAGAACTTCAGCTCCCAACTCGGGGTGATCGGCTGGAGGCGACAGGCTACTCAGTAGTCACGTCGTGAACCTCACCCAACACGTGGTGCCAGCTGAAGCGTCAATGTCTATAGCCGCCTGGGGGACCCGTGTATTGGCTAGGTCCGGCGAGAGGCAATAGCGAAGCCAACTTCGGTGTAGTTGATTCCAATGTCATTGTGACGACGCTTGAGGCAGTTTTCTATGAGTCGGCCGAGCTGACACTCCCATATTTGCCCCACTACAGAGGTTCTGAGGTGTGCTTTAATGAAGACTTCTGCTTCTGTGCCGCGCTAAACGCTACTTGAGACAGTTACCCGACTTAGCCCCTGCGCCATTGCGGCGTGTGGCGGCAAGCGAGGCGAGGACGGCGCGCATGGCGTTGAGGGTGTGTCCGCTGAGAAAATCGTCCACGTGGGGCAGCGCTGCTTCCATCCCTCCAACGAGAGGTTCGTAGTCGCTGTGTGCGGCTCGCGGGTTGATCCAGATGATGTGATGCGCCAACCGCCTGAGTTGGCGCATACGACGTGTGAGTTCGACACCGGTGCCTGCGTCCCAGCCGTCCGAGGCGATCAGCACGACCGATCCTCGCACTGTGTTCGACCACACGGGGCTCGACAGCAACTGTTTGAGGCTTGCGGCTATCTGAGTTCCGCTGAAACGATCTTGAACCTCGTCGGTCATGCGGTCGATGGCAACAGCGGGGTCTTTGGCACGCAGCACTGCGGTGACTCGTCGCAGCGATGTGGCGAAGGTGAACACTTCTGCATTGCCGCCGATCACCAGACTCCTCATCAGATGCAGATAGATGCGGGTGAACGATTCCATAGAACCGCTCACGTCTGCCACCACGACGATGCCGCGCGGTTTGAGTCGGGGTTCCCGGCGGCACAGACGCATCGGCTCACCGGCCGTGGCCCGAGCCGCTAGCAGAGTCGCGCGAAGATCCACCCGGCTTCCTCTAGGGGATGCTCTCAACCGGCGACTGAGCCGCTGCGGATAGTCAATTAGTGACTGTTCGAGCCAGCTTCCCAGAATCGTCAGATCCTCGGCGTTCAGTTGGTCGAACGGCGTGTCTGCCATTTCAGCCACAGCAGACGGCAACAACTCGGGCAACACCGAATCTGTGGAGTCCGCCGACCCTTCGTCGAGTATCTCCGGCCGCTGCCCGGTAACGTTGCGTCCAGCGGCGAGGCCGAACCCGTCGTCCGGCACCGAGCGCACGCCGACGGTTCCCGACGAATGCACTGCCGCATGCCCGGCGCGGTTGAGTCCCCGTTCAACGGCCAGACTCCAGTCGTCGAACACCTCAGCGAACACCGAGTTGAAAGCAGCCAGATCCCTGCGATCATGCACCAAGCAGGTGCGAGCAACCCAGTAGAGCGAAGACTTGTCGTTTGGTCGACACCGGTAGAAGGCTTCGCTGAACCTCTCAAGCGAGGCCATGCCCACAGCGACACCGTCGACGCGCAGCCGGTTGGCCAAAGATGCCGCGAAGACAGCAATATCAACGGATCGAAACAGTACCTTTTCGTTCAACAGCTCTCGCGTTCAACAACTCTCATTCCCCGACAGACAAAGACTCAGCGAGGATCGCCTCGTTGACTCGTTGCATGTCGTCGGGAGTTTTGACAATCGCTCCCAGGGTGCTGCGAGCGTCTGTGATATCGAGAGCAGTGACACCCAGTGCGTAGAGGGCACCCACCCAGTCGATCGCCTCGGCTACTCCCGGGGGTTTGTCGAGGTCCAGTTCACGCGTCTTTATCACGAAGGCGGTGGCCGCGCTCACCAGAGGCTCAGCCGCCTCGACAACGTTGCGGCGCACGATCTCGACAGCACGCTCCACCGAGGGAAAGTCGATCCAGTGGTAGAGGCAGCGCCGTTTGAGCGCGTCATGAAGTTCACGACTGCGATTCGAAGTGAGGATCACTATCGGGTCGATGTTTGCGGTGAACGTGCCGAGTTCGGGTATCGAGATCGACCGCTCCCCTAGAAACTCGAACAGCAGAGCCTCGAACTCGTCGTCGGCCCTGTCGATCTCGTCTATCAGCAGCACCGCGGGTGCCGGCCCCGAATGTCGCAACGATGCCAGCAGTGGGCGGTCCAGCAGGAAATCTTCGCTGAACAGATCGGCTGCGGAGATGCTGGCGTTGGATGCCTCGGCCAGGCGAACCTCCAGCAACTGTCGGGAGTAGTTCCACTCGTACAGTGCCTCGGTCGCGGTGATCCCCTCATAGCACTGCAGACGGATGAGGGGTCCGCCGACGGCACTGGCCATCGCCTTGGCGGCTGTGGTCTTGCCCACCCCCGGTTCGCCTTCGAGTATCAGCGGTTGGCGTATCGACTGTGCCAGGAACAGAGCGATTGACAGCCCTTCGTCGACCAGATAGCCGGCGCGGTCGAGAGCAGCGACGAACGAATCGCGGCCCTGGGTGGTCGTCATGTCAACGCCCGCAGAGTCATGTCAGAGCCTCGTCGGCGAGCAGTTGCTGATAGTCGTCCCAGGTATCGATGTCTGTCGGGATCGGTTCATCGAATGCAACCTCCAGTACTTCGTGACGACCCGATTCGAGGAGTTTCCAGACTGCCTTGTCACCCCGCAAACCACGCAGTTCGCCGAAAAGCGCACGGGAGAACCAGAAGGGATGACCGCGACCGTCGCTGTAGCGACACACCGCCAGCGGAGCATCGGCGCACCTTGTGACAAGACGGTCGATTATTTGGGGGGTCACCCCAATTTGGTCGCCTAGACACAACACGATCCCCCGTGCCCGTTCGTCGACCGAGTCGAGAGCCGCCACAATCGACGAGGAACAGCCGGTCGTGAAAGCAACATTCTCCACGACTGTGCAGTGGCTGAAATCGACGGCCTCACGCACTTCGGGAGCGGCTCCGCCGATGGCCACCACCACCTGTCGACAAGACGACGCAACCGCGGCATCGACTGCTGCTTGCAACAGTGGCCGACCGCGGTATTCGAGGAGTTGTTTCGGTTGCCCCAAGCGCTGAGAGGAGCCGGCACCGAGCACCAACCCGGTGACGAACCGGTCGCCGCGCTCGCTCGCTGATTTCACGAACCAACCTGGGCCTCTTCAATAAACTGGGCTTCTTCAAGGAATCGACTACGACAACCAGGATTGCAGAACCATTGGTCGACTCCGTCGACCACAGCATGGGCTGTGTCTGCTCCTACCATCACGGTCATTCCACATACTGGATCAACCGCGGACATCGCAGCCACGGACACCGGTGCCGCTGATGCCGGAGCATTGCGGGACTCGACCGGCGGCGGTGCCAAGCCTTCGATTCGCACCGAACGCACCAGATCAGCGAGGATCGACAGGGCGATCTCTTCGGCGGTCCTCGCCCCGATGTCCAACCCGACCGGAGTTCTGATCGCCGCTCGGTCTGCTGCGGACAGGTCGAGTTCAGAGAGCACAGCTTCACCTCGGAGCGAACTCGCGACCAAACCAATGAAACCCACTTTGGCTTCAAGAGCGGCTTGGATGGCTTCGGCCTCGTTGCGCCCGTGGCTGGCGATGACAACAGCAATGTGCCCGGCGACATCGGGCACCTCGGCACTGCGCTGAACTCCGAATCCAAGGCTCTCCGCGAACAACTCGAGAGCATGGGCGATAGGGCTGTTCCCCACAATGGCGAGGCCCGGTGCGGGAAGTCTCGGTTCAAGGAATACCTCGAGAGCTCCACCTGAGAGGCAGGGGTTGACCACTGTCAAGGATCCGTCACCGTCGGGAAAGTCATCGGCACCCTCCGGCAGTATGCGCAGCAGCAGTGAAGCACCCGACTCGAGCAGGGGGACCGCCGCGAGCCGCACCGATCCTTCGGCGCACTGGCCTCCCACGAAACCCTCGATTGAACCGTCGGCGAAGACGACTGCTGAGTCCCCTGGCTGCGCCGAAGTCGGACATTGCGCGCGCACCACGGTCGCGGCAACAAACGGAGTGCCCGCGTTTATCAACTCCGCAGAGCGGGTGGCGCGACTGGCGCGGCTGGCCGGCGGGCGCATAGGAAGATCAGATCGGGGGCGTATGGTTGCCCTGCATGGCCTCCCACACCCGTGAGGGCGTCAGCGGCATGTCTGCGTGGCGAACGCCGTACGGCTTCAGAGCGTCGACGATGGCGTTCACTATCGCGGGTGGTGAACCGACCGTGGCGGATTCGCCGATGCCCTTGGCACCGATGGGATGGTGCGGTGATGGAGTTACGGTGTGTCCGGTCTCCCAGTCGGGCGTCTCCAGAGCGGTTGGGATCAGGTAGTCCATAAGAGAACTCGAAGTGCAGTTGCCGTCTTCGTCGAAGCCAATGATCTCCATCATCGCCATCCCCACGCCGTCGGCTAGGCCCCCGTGTACTTGACCCTCGATAATCATCGGGTTGATCTGGGTGCCGCAGTCATCGACCGCGATGAAGCGGCGAACCTTCACCACCGCAGTGCCGGGGTCAATGTCTACCACACAGATGTAGGCACCGAAGGGGTAGGTCAGGTTCTCGGGGTTGTAGCAGATCTGCGCTTCGAGTCCACCCTCGATGCCCTCGGGCAGGTCACCTGCTCCATGGGCTCTCATCGCTATCTCCTGGATGGTCGCAGACTTGGACGGGTCGCCCTTCACCGAGAAGGAACCCTTGTTCCATTCCAGATCAGCGACAGAGACCTCGAGCATTCCCGAGGCGATGATTTGGGCTTTGTCACGCACCTTGCGAGTGACCATCGCTGCGGCTGCGCCCGAGACCGGGGTGGAACGGCTCCCGTAGGTGCCGAGTCCGAACGGGGTGTTGTCGGTGTCTCCGTGGACTACTTCGATGTCTTCGGGGGGGATGCCGATCTCCTCGGCCACGATCTGGGCGAAGGTGGTCTCATGTCCCTGCCCCTGAGTCTTCACCGACAGACGCACTACGGCTTTGCCGGTTGGATGAATCCGGAGTTCGCAGCCGTCGGCCATGCCCAGGCCTAAAATATCCATGTCCTTGCGGGGGCCCGCGCCGACGGCCTCGGTGAAGAACGCCACGCCGATCCCCATCAACTCGCCTCTGTTGCGCTTCTCGGCTTGTTCACGGCGCAGTTCCGCGTATCCGGCCATGTCCATTGCTTTGCGCATGGCCGGCTCGTAGTCGCCGGAGTCGTACACCCAGCCGGTCTTCGTCGCATACGGGAACTGTTCGGGTTTGATGAAGTTCTTCAGGCGCAGTTCGGCCGGGTCCATGTCGAGTTCGTAGGCCAGACAGTCGACGATTCGCTCAATGAGATAGACCGCTTCAGTGATGCGGAACGAACACGCATAGGCGACTCCGCCGGGTGCCTTGTTGGTGTATACGGCGGTCATCTTGGCGTGCGCCGCTTCAAGGTCGTAGCTGCCTGTGAAGACACCGAAGAAACCCGCAGGATATTTGACCGGGGCTGCCACACCGTTGAACGCGCCGTGGTCGGCCAGCACGTTTGTGCGTATGGCCAGGATTTTCCCTTCTTTGGTGGCCGCGATATCGGCCTTCATCACATAGTCGCGAGCGAAACCGGTGCTGACCAGGTTCTCGGTTCGGTCCTCCATCCACTTCACGGGTTTGCCGATGACCAGCGAGGCTACGATGGCGCACACGTAGCCGGGGTAGATTGGCACTTTGTTGCCGAACCCGCCGCCGATGTCCGGGGCGATGACACGAATCTTGTGTTCGGGGAGTCCTGCGACGAGCGCGTAGACGGTGCGATGGGCGTGAGGGGCCTGAGTCGTACACCACAACGTCACCTGGCCCGACACACGTTCCACATCGGCTACGCAGCCACAGGTCTCCATGGGCGCCGGATGGACTCGCGGATAGACGATCTCTTCGCTCACCACCACGTCGGCTCGCTCGAAAACTGCGTCGGTCGCCGCTTCGTCGCCGGTCTCCCAGTCGAAGATGTGATTGTCGGTCTTGTTGTCGAGGTCGTCACGGATGATCGGAGCGTCGTCGTCGAGTGCGGTGCGCACGTCTACTAGAGGTTCGAGCCAGTCATAGTCCACGTCGATCAGTTCGAGCGCGTCGCGGGCGCTGTAGCGGTCTGTTGCCACCACGAATGCCACTTCCTGATGCTGGAACCGAACCTTGTCGGTTGCCAGTACCGCCTGAACGTCGTTTGACAGGGTGGGCATCCAGGCGAGTCCCTGGGCGGCTAAGTCCTCACCGGTGATGACCGCAACGACATTGGGGTGGGCCTCCGCGGCGGACTTGTCGATGCTGACGATGCGGGCGTGCGCCACGGGCGACCGCAGTATTGCCAGGTGCAGCATGCCGGGCAGGGAGATGTCATCGACGAACTGGCCCATTCCTCTGATCAGCCTGGGGTCTTCTTTGCGGAGCAGCCGTCCGAACCCGATCGGTCGTTCCTCGTGGGCTTCTGTTTGTTCGGGGGCTTGTTCGGGTGCTGTTGCGGTGGTTGTCATGATGCACTCCCTAGCGAAACTTTGCTTTCGTGGTCGGCGGCCCACTGTATGGAGCGGACGATGGTCGAATATCCGGTGCAGCGACATATCTGCCCGGAGATCGCCTCTCGGATCACGCCTTCTGAGGGGTTGGGGTTGGCGTTGAGCAGAGCACGGGCTGTCAGCATCATCCCAGGGGTGCAGAATCCGCATTGCAGGCCATGGCACTGCATGAATCCTTCCTGTACTGGATCGAGCACGCCGTCGACTTCCAATCCTTCGACGGTAGTGACGTTGTGCCCTCCGGCCATCGCCGCGAGCTGGGTACACGACTTCACCGGTTCGCCGTCGATCAGAACGACGCAAGTACCGCAGTTGCTGGTGTCGCATCCCCAGTGCGTACCGGTGAGACCCAACTGGTCTCGAATGAAGTGTACGAGCAGGTGGCGGGGTTCTATCTCCTCGTTCACCTCAGCACCGTTGACCGTCATGTTCACTTGCATCTCAGTTCTCCTGTCCTTGTGCTCGGGCTACCGCAGTTCGCAGTGCCCGTCGGGTGAGTTCTACGACCAGATGGGTCTTGTAGGCAGCGGTTCCGCGCCCGTCTGTCTCTGGGGAGCAGTTGCTCGCGGCGATCTCGCCGACACGCTGATACAGCTCCTCGTTGGGCACCGCTCCCGCCAAGGCCTCGGACACTGGTTGAATTGAAGTGGTGTTTGGCCCCACAGCAGCGAGGCCGACTCGCCCGTCGGCGATGATGCCGGAGTTCATCCAGACGGCCGCACCTGCCGACACCACTGCCCAGTCTCCTGCCCGGCGCTCAACCTTCTGATAGGCGCTGCCCCCTCCGGGGCGCAGCGGAATGCGAATCTCGGTGAGCATTTCGTTGTTGGCCACCGCCGTCTGATAGGGGCCGACATGGAAGGCGTGCATCGGAACCACTCTTTGGCCTTCAGGCGAGATGAGCACGCAACTGGCGTCGAGTGCCGTGCATACCGCCGAGAGGTCTTCGGCGGGATCTGCCTGACACAGCGACCCTCCGAGTGTGCCGCGGTTGCGCACAGCCGGATCGGCGATCACTCGTTCCGCGTCGCGAAAGATCGGGAAGTGTCTGGCCAGGAGTTCGGATTCGAGAAGCTCGCGATGCCGAGCCATCGCCCCGATGCGGACCTCTGCATCGGCTTCACGAATATAGAAGAGGTCGTCGAGATCGTTGATGTCGATCAGGTGTGTCGGGTTGGCGAGCCGCAGTTTCATCATGGGCAGCAGGCTGTGGCCTCCGGCGATGAAACGGGCCTCCTCTCCTAGTTGTGAGCGAAGCGCAACAGCATGGTCCACGCTGGTCGCTCGCTCGTACTCGATCGGTGCTGGTAACTGCATAAGTCTCCCGGGATCGCGGTTGCCGTCGATTATAGCATCATCGGTGGAGTTGTGTCAAATCACCACCCGCCATCTCAATCTGCACACGCCGTGGGGGTCGGCGGCTTCAAGCAGATCCACCAGGCCAGTGCCGCTGTTGTGCTTGATCCGCTCTGACGCGACCAGCAGTTGTTTGCGTGCCCGATACAGCGGCACCGGTTTTGGGTCTGTGGTGGTGCGAGCGTCGCAAGTTACCCGTTCTTGAGTGAGTCCCAGAGGTTCTCGAGTTCACCGCGAGACGATTCGTGTGCGACTGCCAACGCCACGAGTTCAGTGCCGGTCGGTTCGTACACTGTGGTGTGCGTCGGCTGGGCATGGATCAGGACCTCCACCGGTTCTGCGCCTATCATCTCCCGGGTGAGACCGGTCGGAATATGCCGATCCTTGTCTGTGTGAACGTGATCCTCCCCATGCTCCGCGGCAACAGCGGCGATCATTTCAAAAAGAGCGTCAATGCTCTTTCAGGAGACCAACACAGAATCGCTGCTATGATCTAGATCCATGCGTACACAAATCGACCTTGAGTCCGAACAGTACGCACTTGCCAAACGCAAATCCGCTGATTTTGGCATCAGCACGGCTGAGTACATACGTCAACTCGTAGCCAAAGACCTTAAAAAACCCCAGTTCCACGGGAGGTACCAATGACAGTTCCGATTCCAGACGACTACCCTAGAATCACGCCGATGCTCTGCGTAGACGGAGCCGACGCGGCCATCGCGTTTTACACCAGCGTGCTCGGTATCACCGAACGAATGCGCCTTGAAAGCGGGGGCAAGGTCGGCCACGCCGAACTGGAGCTTTCCGACTCGCTGATAATGGTCTCCGACGAGTATCCCGAGGCGGGTGTGGTCGGCCCCAAGACCCTAGGGGGGACTGCAGTGTCGTTGAACGTATACGTGTCCGATGTGGACGCTACCTTCGCAGCGGCACTGGCGGCGGGTGCCACTGAGCTGCGGCCTGTGACCGAGCAGTTCTACGGCGACCGGGCCGGTCAGTTCCTCGATCCTTGGGGGCACCGCTGGGGCGTTGCCTCACGCGTTGAGAAAGTGGACCCCGAGGAACTGTCCCGCCGAGCCGCTGAGTCAATGGGCGGCTGAGCCAGCGGAGACCAAACCCTACCCCGTCCAAGAGTGGCGACAGTATCGGCTCTGGATTCGAGAGCGTAGTAGTCAAACTCGGCCCGGGCAGAGCATCAGTTCGGCGGAGAGCTCGGCGGGTTTTGAGCCGCCTCGCATGCTACTGAGGATCAGGTTGGTACACACCTAAGACGTTGCCGCTCGGGTCGGCGAAATGAAAGCGCCGACCCCCCGGGTAGGGGTAGATCGCAGAGACGATCGCCCCGCCCGCAGCGACCACCGCGGCTTGTTCGGCTTCCAAGTCCTCGCTGCTGAGCAGCACGAACGGACCGATCGAGTCCTCCGCTCCTGCGGTATGCATAGGGGCGGGAGCGGCCGCGCCGTTGAGGCCGACCTCCACCGCCGCGCCTTCATAGGCCACGTAGCTCGGACCGTACTCGGTCCAGTGCCAGCCGAACACGCTGCTGTAGAACCGTTTGGTCTTCTCCATTGCCGGGGCCGGAAGCTCTACATAGTTGACCTGCAATATTTGATTACCCATAGCCGACACTCTAGCGTACGACCGAGCAAAGTAGACACGCCGATTGTTCCGCGGTCTCCTAGAGTGACCAAGTCGATGGTGCCTGTCAACTCCAACAGCGACACGAAGCCGACGGTGCCCGCGTAGATCGCGTTGGCTAGCGGTACCCGTTCGTTCGCTTGGTCGATGCCCACAGCGAGATCATCGGGAGCGGTCGGTGCTTTGACCTTGACTATCACCGAGTCTGCCTCAACCGAGATCCGGTTGCGACAATAAAGGTTGTAAACTTTTTGGAGTGCTGCGCAGTACACGTCCCGAAATGCCTGGATACGGTGTCGGACACGACCCCGAGGGACTGCTCGACTGGTCTTGGGCGGAACAACGACTGCTCGCTGAACGCAACTTCTGGTTCGTGACAGTTAACGCGCAGGGACGACCTCATTCAATGCCTGTCTGGGGTGTCTGGATGCCCGAGCGTGAACGCTTCGGGATGTGCTGTCACCCTGGCGCACGCAAGGTGCACAATATTGAGGACAACGATCAAGTCGTAGTCACCACAACAGACAGCGTCGAGTGGTCTCCATAGAAGGTCGTGCGGTGCGTGTTGACGACGATGAAGTCGAACAGCTAGCTGTTGTGTGGTCAGAGAAGTACTATGAAGTTGATGCCACTGGAGCTGGCTCATCGAAGGAAGAGTTGAAAGAGGTCGTGTTAGGTGGTGCTGCGTTTGAGGTGGTTCCCGAACGCGCCTTTGCCATGATCGATACTGCCGAAGAGTTTTCAAAATGCGCCACCCGCTGGATTTGGGACCTGACGACTAGCACCCATTAGGTGTGGCATCCGATAAACATTCAGCAGCGAAGAAGCTATACTATAAAACTTCTCAAATCGGGAATTAGACCGCATCACTCGTAGTTTGAAGGTGTTCGGATGACCATGAAAAGCTTAAACTCAACAGACCAACCGGGTTCGTTCCCGAACAACGCTACCGACCGTGTTGCGCGTACCCGTAGTTCGGTTCTGTGGGCCGCCTATGGCGATGCGCTCGGGTACATAAGCGAGGCAGCGTGGGACGAGGAGAGTCTCTTTCAAAAAACTGGCGGAGCCAAGCTTGACCGGCTCATGAAATGGGGTCGATGGATGGGGCCTCCGAAACAACGTTTCTACGCTGAACTGCCTGCCGGGTGCTGGTCCGACGACACCCAACTCCGCTGCGCGGTGAGCCGTTCAATCACCAACGATGGGTTCGGTGTCGATACGTTCGCTCGAGTGGAGTTGCCCGTTTGGTATTCATATATGCTTGGGGGAGGTCGGGCTTCCAAGGCTGCCGCCTTGAATCTTAAGACACGCAGCACCCCGTGGTACGCAAATACCTTCTCAGGCTGGCACCACGCGGGAGGCAACGGTGCCCCAATGAGAATACAGCCCCACGTTTGGGCATCTCCAGATCTCAAAGAGTCGTTCTTGCCAGATGTTATCATCGACAGCATTTGCACCCACAGCCACCCTAGAGCGATCGTTGGTGCGTGCTTTCATGCGTTAGCCCTAGCGCACTGCTTGCGAACCGGTTCCCCTCCGACCCTCAATGAGTGTTCGCAGATGGCTACAAGACTGAGCGATGCCTACTCATTGATAGAAGATCACGAGAGCTTGAGCAGCGTGTGGCTTGACCTGTGGCAAATGGCAGCCAACGAGAACTTGCAAGACCGCTGGCAGGCCACAGTCAGCGAACTACTTAGCGCGATCGACAAAGCGCAGGGTGCCATCGAACAAGCACAGGTCGCCATTGGCCGCTCAGGACGCACTGCCGATGTCTACAATTCAGTCTGTGAGCACCTATGGTTTGACGTAAGATCTCAATTTGGCAGTGGCATTCTTACGCCGGTCGCAGCCGCGGCCTTGGCGGTAACTGCTTCAGACCCCTACGAAGGAATTGTGGTCGCGGCCAACGAGTTGGGCACCGATACCGATACCATCGCCACCATGGCTGGTGCCTTGTTGGGTGCCTGCTATTCTAGTAATCTCCCGCCCGAAGATCCTCTTGACGCTAGCTACCTGCTGTCCGAAGCCGACCGCCTAGCCGCTATTTCTCAGGGCATCGAGACAGACAGTCACCAATATCCCGACATATATACGTGGATCGTGCCAGAAACTCAAGCCGATGCCCTAGTATCCGACGATGGACAACTCACTGTAGAGGGTCTAGGGCCAGTCAGGGAACTAGATAGAGAGTTGTCATGGTCAACCCGCAAGGATTTCGCCTGGCAGTGGGTACAAACCGAGTTCGGCCAAACACTCATTATCAAACGCCGACCAGAAATTCCTGCCCGCAAAGTTTAGTAACAAAGGGAGAAATGACTAGAGTGCCTTTGATTGGTATAAGTGGTCGGCGAAAAACTGGTCGTCAAGTCAGCGACTTACCCGAATATTTTGACGATATGAAAATCGACATGTATTTCTCCAACTATGCAGAGGCAGTTTCAGCGGCCGGTGGCATTCCCTTACATTTGCCACTAAACCTTGATTCACAGCATGTTGTGGAACACCTCGATGGCTTGCTGCTAAGTGGTGGCACCGATATTGAAGCAAGTAGGTATGGCGTGGACGCGCAATCAAACCTGTTTCCCCCAGAACCCGAGCGTGACGAATTCGAATTAGACATTCTGAAACAAGCGACCAAAAAGCAAATACCAGTTTTAGGTATTTGCAGGGGGCAGCAGTTAGTCAACGTGGGTTTTGGCGGAACTTTGCATCAAGATGTGCCAGCCCATTCCAAAGCTGAGGTTTGGCAGAAAGATGACCGTCACGAAGTTGAAATCCAACCCGACTCCATTCTGCATAGCCTGTATGGCGCAGTATTGCAGGTAAACTCCTTACACCACCAATCGGTGGACTCGGTAGGTGAGGGTTTGCAGGTTACCGCCTGGTCGAGTGATGGCATAGCCGAGGGTTTGGAGCACGCTGAGTTCCCCGTTTTATGTGTGCAATGGCATCCTGAAATGTTGCCCACACGTGACAGCGATCCAATATTTTCTTGGCTAGTCCACCAAGCCAGCAAGTCATAGAATCATCTTGACGTGTTGTCGCAGCGAAACCATCAAATCCACTCATTCCACACAGAAAGTACCCACCAATGAACCCTGAACAACTAGACAAGATCAAAAACGGCACTGGTTTCATCGCCGCATTAGACCAAAGTGGTGGAAGCACACCTAAAGCACTCCAACTTTATGGCATTGCGGAAACCGAATATCAAAATGATGCCCAAATGTTTGACTTGATGCACGAAATGCGTTCCCGCATCATCACCAGCACCAGCTTCAACGGCGAGCGCATTCTTGGTGCCATTCTTTTCGAGATGACAATGGATCGAACCATCAATAGCTTAGAGAGTGCTAGTTATCTTTGGAGCAACAAACAGGTTGTCCCGTTCCTCAAAGTTGACAACGGTTTAGACACAGAATCCAACGGCTCACAAATAATGAAGCCGATGCCCAACCTAAAGCCACTGCTAGAACGAGCCAAATCTAAAGGTATTTTTGGTACGAAGATGCGCTCGGTGATTCATGAGGCCAACCATGAAGGGGTGGATGCGGTGGCTGAGCAGCAGTTTGAGGTGGGCAAACAAATACTCCAATCAGGCCTAGTGCCCATCATTGAACCCGAGGTGAGCATCAACAGCTCGTCTAAAGCAGCAGCTGAAACAATGCTCAAAGCTGCGCTTCACAAACATCTTGCCACCTTGCGAGAAGACCAGCCCGTGATGCTCAAGCTCACTTTGCCAACGGTTGATGGTTTTTACCAAGACATTATTGCTCACCCTCGAGTCTTGAGGGTGGTGGCGTTGTCTGGTGGTTACAGCCGTCAAGAAGCAAATGAAAGGTTGAGTCGGCAAGCAGGGATGGTCGCAAGTTTTTCGCGCGCCCTAACCGAAGGATTAACCGCCACCCAAAGCCAATCAGCTTTCGATGCGACCCTAGATTCGTCAATTGAGAGCATCTATCAAGCCTCGCGAGACTGGGCTAGGTAGGCAACTCCGCGCAGCGCGGTTTCGTGGTCTTTGCTGGGCTTGACTTCTAAACCAGTGCGCTCTTGTATCTTGGCTAACAACACTTGCGACTGGCTTAAGCCGCCATCAACATAAAGCGGGCTGGTCACAGCCATGTGGGCAACAAGTTCAGCGACCTGTTTCGCAATACCGTTTAGCGCACCAGCTACTAGATCGGATGCTTTTGTTGCTAAATCAATCCCGCTAATGACACCTCGGGCATCTGGGTCTAGATGAGGCGCACCTAAACCCACTAAAGCAGGCAAAAACTCTATGTCCTGGGTAGCAGTTTGCGCCACCCTATCCAAATGCTCAACGCTGCTCAGCAACCCCACTCGTATCAACCATTCAATCACAGAACCCGCAGCCAAAATCGCCCCCTCAACCATGTATTGCTCGACAAGGTTGCCATCAATGTTGCGCCTCCACAACGGAAGGGTATAGCACCCTATCGGAGCTTCAGCGATGGTGGAGGCGCTACCAATATCTAAGGTGCCCGAAGTCCCGAGAGTGAGTTTGGCAGTCCCTTCAAGCAAGCCGTGAACCACACACGATGCTGATTGGTCGCCACAACGCGCTGCTAGAGGCACCGCCGCGCCCAAGAGTTCTGAGTTTGTGTATCCAACCACCTCATCAGAAGCCACAACTTTAGGCAAGGCTGCTGAGGGCACACCAAAAACATCTAGGATTTCTTGAGACCAGTCGCCGCTATGAGGGTCATAGAAACCTGTTGCGCCAGCATTGGATGGATCGGTGACATACACATGACCATTGCTTCCATCGCTACCGCCGCTCAAAACGCAGGTCAAATAGGTGTCAAGAGTGCCAAACGATAATGTTTTGTTGGCGGCGGCGTTAGCTACTGACGTTTTGTTGTTGAGCAACCATTCCAGTTTGGTACAAGATGCTGCAGTGTTGAGTGGTATGCCGAGAGCCACGAACTCAGCA
This sequence comes from Candidatus Aldehydirespiratoraceae bacterium, assembly GCA_965204595.1. GTDB lineage: Bacteria > Actinomycetota > Acidimicrobiia > Acidimicrobiales > Aldehydirespiratoraceae > VXYK01. The sequence goes on from CBDBEW010000005.1 coordinate 283,326, forward strand.
ACCCTAGCGGCGGTTCGGGTGTCTTGCCAGCTAATTACAGGACACAATGGAACACCCGTTGAGCGATCCCAAGCAACCACACTTGCCCTTTGGTTGGTTATTCCTAACGCTGAGATTTTGGCAAACTGAAGGCCAGCATCACGCAAACTGCGGTTGAGTACCTTGATAGTCAAATCCTTGATCTCGGTGGGGTCGTGTTCAACTGCACCTTTGAACCGATGTTGAGATCGCAGATTAGCTAAGGCAATGCTGAGCCGCTTGTGTCCATCAAACACTGCGCCGCGAACTGTTGTTGAGCCGACATCTATCGCTGCTGTGAGTGGCATTTTAAGACTTTAACCTAAAAGACTCGCTAGTATGGGCAAATGGCGTTTACAACTTATGTTGATTCTCCGATAGGCCCCTTGCGGCTGGTTGCATCCAACACTGGCTTACAAGAAGTCAGCTTTGTCAAGCAGGCAGCTACCGACCATCAAAATGATGACAATTGGGTGCTCGCTCAAGCAAAATCTCAACTTGATGAGTATTTTGCGGGGACGCGCCGACTCTTTGATGTTCCGTTGGATTTGGGGGGGACTGAGTTTCAACTTGCGGCTTGGCGAGCGTTAGCTAACATTCCCTTTGGGCAGACATGGTCGTATAAGCAACAAGCTACTTCTATTGGTCGCCCTAAAGCGGTGCGTGCGATTGGATCTGCTAATGGTATGAACCCAGTTTCTATCATTCTGCCTTGCCATCGTGTTATTGGTGCTAACGGTTCGCTTGTTGGTTATGGTGGCGGTTTATCGGTGAAAGAGTATTTGCTCAACCACGAGCGGTCGCAGTTGCACGCAAATGCGTGAAGGTTCAAACTTCAGCAAGCCACGGTGCGGTAGAGTGCAGGTAACTTGCAGTTAGTTTGTGCTCAACTAGCACTAACGAGAATACGAGCGGAGGCGAAACCACCGACTTGTACTGGCGTACCGTCAATGATTACAGTTGATGTGCCGTCTGACGATTTGGCACTCATTTTGCCGGTTGACCCAGGTGTGAGCGAGGCTTCTTCAAGAAAATCAAGCATCCCGTCGGTGAACTCTAGTTCTTCGGTGATGCGGTGAATTGTGAGATTTTGCCCTATCTCAATCGAGTTAAGGGTAACAAGGTCAAGGGTCTCGTAGTCTGAGCCTGGTATTGGATTGCCGTGTGGACACGTGGTGGGCTGATCAAGCAAGCTCATCATGGCTTTCTCAACCACGGGTGAGATAATATGTTCCCATTTTCCAGCTTCTTGGTGGGCTTGTGCCCAGTTCAAACCAAGCACATCGGTTAGGAAGCGTTCAGCAAGTCGGTGGCGACGCACCACTGTTTCAGCAAGGTGCAAACCCTTCTCGGTGAGCGTGATCTGGTCGGTTACTTCAATGAGCCCCTCAGCTTGTAATCGTTTAACCATTTCAGATACCGAAGGCCTTGAAACTTCAAGACGGTCGGCAATCCTGGCCTGGATCACATCAAGGTCATCTTCTTCAAGTTCATATATAGTTTCGCAGTACTCTTCAAATGCAGGGTGCCATTCGGGAGATTCGTATTCTTCCATGCTGTTATCTTAGAACAAACATTTGGAACTCGCCAGCGAAGTTCTTCTTTAGATCAAGAACTCTCGCGTTTCTTTTTGGTATTGATTGAAGTCTGAGGCTGAATTTACCATTAGCGTTAGGTTGTGAGCTTTGCGGTTGCTTTGAATGAACTGGCGGGTGTTGCCATGCAGCACGGTCCTGCGGCTTTTGTGCTAACCACTGATATCAACCAGCGCCCACGGGTTATTCACGTGGTTGTTGAAGTGGCAGATAATGGAAATATCAGTGCGCGTGTCGGCACCAGTGCCGCCACAAATGTGATGACCCGCCCTAATGTCTGTGTTCTTTGGCCGCAAGCCGCCGATGGTTTCTCTTTGATCGCTGATGGTGTAGCCGAAATTGAAGGCAACCCGAGACGCAATACCCCAATCAAAATTAAGACCATTTCAGCGGTTCGGCACCGCCCCGCCAGAAAACGCTAGTCTTTTACCACAAAACCCATAGGAGATTTCTATGATTCCAGCTTTGCTTCATTCCTTTGCGCCGCCGGCTCAAGCGGCGGCTGACTACGTTTCAATTGTTCGAGGTGAAGGTAGCCGTGTTTTTGATGCCAACGGTAAGTCCTATATTGATGGGCTTGCTAATTTGTGGCTGTGTCAGGTAGGGCACGGTCGACAAGAGATCGTTGATGCGGTGGCCGCACAAATGACTGAACTGGAGTGTTACAACACTTTTAATCCTTTTAGTAACCCGCCAGCGGAAGCTGCGGCGCAAGCGGTGCGGAGCCTTTCACCTCACCCCGATGGGCGAGTGTTTTTTGGGTTGGGTGGCTCTGACGCTGTGGATACCGCGTTGAAGTTGGCTCGTCTAACGATGCAACGGCGGGGCGATAATCAGCGCCAAGTCATTATCCGCCGACAAAATGGCTATCACGGCACCAATATGGGTGGCACCAGCGCCCAGGGCATTGCTTTGAATCGCGACGGTTGGGGTGACTTGGTACCGCATTTTTTGGAAGTACCAGGTGATGACATTGAGGCGATGGCAACGGCTTTTGCTGCGAACGAGGGACGTGTTGCGGCGGTGATCACAGAGCCGGTGCAAGGAGCGGGCGGAGTTTGGCCACCGGCAGAGGGTTATTTAGCGGCGGTTCGTCGTTTATGTGATCAACACGGTGCGTTGTTGATCTTTGATGAGGTTATTTGTGGTTTTGGTCGTCTCGGCACTTGGTTTGGTGCACAACATTTTGGGGTCACACCTGATTTGATGACTTTCGCGAAGGGGGTTACTTCGGGTTATCAGCCTCTTTCTGGTGTGATTGTTGCGCGTGCGCTGTGTGCTGAACTTGAAGAACCAGAGTACATGTTGCGAACAGGCTTCACTTATTCTGGGCATCCATCTTCTTGCGCTGCGGCTGTCGCTAACCTTGCTTTGATTGAACGGGAAGGTTTGTTGGCGAGAGTTCCTGCCATAGGAGTTCAGCTTGAAGCGGGGCTAAAGGCGCTTGCTGCAGATTCCATTATCAAGTCTTATCGTGGGCGTGGTGCGGTGTGGGCAGCCGAACTTGGCTACGATGCAATCCCTGTTTGGAAAGCGGTGCGTGAACGTGGCGTTATTGTGAGAGCCATCGGCTCGGCGTTGGCTATCTGCCCACCGCTAGTTATTACCCCCTCTGAGATTGATCAAATTCTTGATGCCATCAGCGATTCCGTGCTCTTCACCAGAGCAACAAACTAGAAAGTCGCGTATATTCGTGATGACTAGCACTTACTATTCCGGCCGAGGTCTTTCCTCTGTCGCACACTAGAGGTTGCCCTCCTGGCGGACTTCGCCAAGATCGTGCCTGAATCACCCCGGGTTTGGTAGAGACTTGGTTTTGTGTGTGTTTGGCGGGTTGGCGGTTGGGTTTTGATTGTAGTAGGTGTTTTCGTGTTCGGTGGGGGTGCAGTTTGATAACGCGGCCTGCTTTGGCGGTGATGCACCGTGAGCGCACTGGGCAGCTCCGGCAGCGGGTCCCGAACCGGGCGTAGCGGTGTTTGGTGATTTTGACGCAGACACCGGCGGGGCAGGTGACCGTGCCGGTTTGGGCGTCGACGTCGAAGTCGTCGATGCTGTACCCGTCCGGCACTGCTGTTTGCAGCGGCGCCGGTTTGATCACCGTTTCGATCTCGGCGTGGTCGAGTTCGGCGCGCAACGCGCCGCTGCTGTAAGCACTGTCGGCGAGCACTGTGGTGCCGGCGGTTTCGTCTTCGAGCAGCCCCATCGCCGTAGCAGCGTCTGAGGTGTTGCCCGGTGTGAGGTCGACTGCGGTTATCAGCCCGGTGTCGGGTTCGGCACAGACATGGGCTTTGTAGCCGTCACGATACGCATGAGACGTTTTGTGGGTGTGACGCGACTGCGGGTCCACAACTGACACCACCCGATCCGCGGCGACTCGTTTGGCGATACGCCACCGTCCTGGTTTGTCACCGGGTTCGGTGTCTTGACCCGCGACGAGCGCCAGCAACCCCAACGCGTCAGCCTGCACGTCGGTCAGTTCAACATCTTCGCATTCGCCGATCAACGTCAACGCGTTCTCGACCAGCTCTGACACCAGCCGTTCGATATCGTCTGGGTCGTCCCAGTCGACTTCCAAGATGCCATCCAGGTTGTGTTCACGCACCCACACACCAGCCAGCTCAGGAACGAGTCTGCGGAGCTTGCGTAACTGCACCCGCAGCATCGTCACCGTCGACTGCCGCGCCACCGCATCATCGAGCACCGTCGAGTCCAACACCCGCCGCTGCCTACCCTTGACCGCGCCAGTCACAGCGATCAAGTCCCGCACCGCGTCGAAGACCCGATCCGGCGCGTCGCTTGACCGCAGGCGGTTGCGCCACAACACCAACACCGTCGAATGAAACGCCTCATCAGTCACCGCCAACCCCGCAGCGGCCTTCCACCCCAAATCAGTCTGCAAGCGCAAACACGCGTCCCTATCAGAGAGGCCCTCCAACGCCTGCAACACCATCACCGACGCCACCACATCACCAGGCACCGACGGGCGGCCCCGACCAGACGCGAACAAATCCCCAAACATCGCATCCGGGAACAACCGGCTGCGGTGCCGCGCCAACAACGCATGCACCGAACCCTCCGCGAGCAGATGCCCACACACCGCCTCCGCGTCCAACAACCCCCGATCCAAAACCGCTGAACCCCCCACAACACCCATCATCGCACACCCCACACCAAAACGCGAGCACCCCACACAAATAAATCAGCAGACTCCTGGTGCTAGTCGGCGGGAGTAATCATCGTGGAGAGTTGGCAGAGCCTGGTTTATTGAACCGCCTTGCTAAGGTGGAGGGCTTCACGGTCCCGTGGGTTCGATCCCACCACCCGCATTAATCAGATACAACCACGGAGGTATGGCTGAGCGACCAAAGGCACCTGGCTGGAAACCAGGCGAGTCACCTCTCTATGGAGGTTCAAATCCTTCTACCTCCACAACAACAAGCGGGAGTGGAAGTTGGTAGACACGCCAGATTTAGGGTCTAGTGGGCGCAAGCCCATGGGGGTTCGACTCTCCCCATCCGTACAAACAGTTAATCGGCTTATCTGGTGGACCTGTGCGGTCCTCGATGCCCGCGAGGCAGGATGCAGCGAGCCTTCGCTCTGGGCATGTACGCATGGCATAGCGTCGCCCGACTGAGCTTTGACTCTGCGGCTGGCATGGCAAGCCTCGATGCGTCGTCAGTGATGCCGTCTCGGTACTCGTCCTCACGTCTTGTGATGTCGTTCACGATGTCGACCGTGAGTGGCCCTACAGACACGATCTCTCCATGTTCGGAGCGCGCTAGATGCCCTGCATCTGTGAGACGACCTTCTGCTCGTGATAGCGACCTAGCAGATTGATCGTTGATGTGTGCCGCGATCTCCCGTGGTTTGGCGCGTCCGTGGTGTGCAGACAAGGCGATCAGGTAATTCTGGTCTGTTTGCGGAAGGTCGCTCCACATCGGAACCAGAACCTTCTGTTTGAAGTCGGCTTCCGCGAGACTAACCGCCTCTTGCGCGCACATCAGATCAATCGGATGTTCCGGTGCTCCAGACAATCTCCAAGCATGATGTCCCAACGATTGCAGCTTATATGCCAGCCCGTCGGCTGCTGCGGATGCAAGCAACCTAATAGCCTCCTGATGGATCGTCCCGTTGGACTCTTGGATTGTTTGCCGCAGGCAACGCCAAGCGTCTGGTTCTGCGATCACAGGCACTTCGTCTCGATAGCAACGATGGAAGAAGGTCATCTTTTTGTCTTGCAGCACGGTGTGAGACATCTCAGGCAAACCTGCGCCAACGAAAGCCAACGGCATCTCATCAATGTTGGTAATGGTTTGCAGGTCCGCACACAACCGGCGTAGCTCGTTTCGATCCCCAGCATGCATTTCGTCTACGGTGAGCAGCACTATCGTGTCTTGCGAAGCCGCCCAAGCAGCCAAACTGTCGAGATGCGCCGCGATGCCTTGTCGAGTTGCTCCTTCCCATCGGAGCCCGACAGGTCCGATGCTGACCCCGGAAAGCCGCGACCGCCGTGAGGCATCGTTGATTTCATGCAGTTGATGTGCATCAACGATTTTGGACGCGATGCGCTCTAACAGTCCTGGTGTCGAGGCATCGGCCCGCAACACAATTGCGCCGTTCAGTGCCGCACGTTCGCTGATTTCGGCCAGTAAGGTCGTCTTGCCTGATCCACGCTGCCCAAGCAACAACCTCGTAAAGCCGTAATCTCCAGAACCGATCGAGAGAGACTGTTCGACGCTGTCCAATATTGGCTGCCTACCGACAAATAGTTTCGGCCTGCGACCGAAACTGGGCTGGAAGGGATTTGCGGGCTGGTCGTCCATACATAAAATATACCCGATTTGTGCAGTAACTGTCCAACTTGTGCAGCAACTGTCTGCACTAGGCACTAACTGTCTCTCTCGCCTCTGTAGCTCAACTGGAGAGAGTGCTCGACTTCTAATCGAGAGGCAGCAAGTTCGATTCCTAGCGGGGGTGCTTCACGGGTCATTGCCGTCAGTGACCCGTTACAGTGTAGCGAGTCGACGACTGTCATTTCTGCGCCTATAGCTCATGAATCACCCCGGGTTTGGTAGAGACTCTTTGCCTTGAGAGGATGGAGTTATGACAAACAACAGAAAATATCCGGCTGAGCTTTGTGAGCGGGCGGTGAGGATGGTGCTCGATCACGTTCGGCGAGCTTACGAAGAGCGTCCCGCGTTCGCACAGAAAGCTTGATGGTAGTCGTATCAAAGCAGACCCAACAGTATAGATCGGTAAAGCGGTCACTTGCTGAAAATATTGTACTCGCCCGAGACACAACCTAGTCGGCACTAAGCGTGTGCGGGTGGTGGGAACTGATTGCTAAACCAAATTAGGGAGTGAACTCGAAAACGATATTGTTTTTGCTCGCTTCAATATCGCTGGGGTCAAGGTGATGGATCACGGTGATCTTTTGCACCCCGCAATCACCGAAATCGTCGCAGGTGATGGCACCGATTAGGCCTTGATAGTCGCTCACATCATGCAGAAAAGCCCTGATCGCGGCACGGTCGATCGACAAAGCACCGTTAGTTGGCTCAATTGTGGGTTCGCTAGAAACGGCAATAGCCTCCAACAGCAAAGTCGTGGCATCGTAAGCGTGAGCCCAGTAGGGTCCGCTTGGTGCCTCGCCATAGGCATCTTGGTAGTCCTGCAAAACCTCAGCCGCAGTTTTGCCGGTGCTTTGGTTGGCACCTTCACCGAAGCGTGTGTCTGGACCCGAGAAATAGACACCCGCCGATTGCGGCAACGACATAAAACCGTCTATCAGCAAAGCAGCATCTGTCAATAAAGCAGTGTTTTCAAGCCCGGGTACATTGGGGACTTGGTCGGCGATGAAGTCGCCAGCGGGTTGAAACACGGGGAAAAACAACGCCTCAGGTTCGCCCGCCGACAACTCGGTTAGCACTGGCACCATGTCTGTGTCTTCTTTGTTGATAGCGGTGAAACCGCTGACGGTCCCGCCGAGGGCAGCAAAATTGTCGGCGAACGCTTGAGCGATTGATTGTGAGTATGGGTCGCCGTCGTGAATGGCAGCCGCCGAGGATAAACCTAGTTGGGTAAACACCATTTCAGCCATAGCTCTACCCACATATAGGCCGTTGTTGGAGGTTCGGAAGTAGCCAGGGTTGTAGTCCGAACCTGGGTTTCCAGCTAAGTCTGAGGTGAGCAACGGGGAAGTATTGGAAGGAGCGATCATGGTGACACCAGCACTGGTGATAAGCGGGGCGGCAGCGGTCGCTGCGGCCGAACAACTGGTGCCGATCACCCCAACCACATCTTGGTCTGCTACAATGGTTTGTGCTGCTGCTTGCCCGCCGTCGGCTGAGCACAGTTCGTCTAGTCCCACACCGAGGTCAACATCAAAGCCGTGAATCTGTCCGAAGTCGGCGATGGCTAACTCAACTCCCCGTTGGTTGGGTATACCTAAATAAGCAACATCGCCGGTGATGGAATTGAGTGATCGTATCTGAATGGCTTCTCCCGACCGCACGGTCACGGTGCCCAAAGATGCGTCGCCAGCAGTTGCGGCTTTAGCTAGGTTATCTGCGCTGCTTGTGGCATCAATGCTGCTAGGCGCGTCGGCGGTTTGAGTGCTTGTGGTGCTCGCACAAGCTGCGGAAAAAAGGAGCACGGTCACAACAGTCACGCCGATAGCTAATCCGGTAGTTGATTTTGTGCGCTGCGGTGACTGCATCAATCGCTAACCGCGACCTGCGTGAGCTTAGCCTTGGGCGATGGCATCAAGCACGTTCAAGCGAGCGGCGCGGCGTGCTGGTACGATGGCAGCAGCTATACCAGCTATAGCGGCGGCTACTAGGTAGTTCAGCAGACTGTTGACAGGTATGTCCAACGCCCTAATGAACGCATCGGGAACAACTGTCACTGTGGCAACACCAAAAGTGGTTCCCAATAAGATGCCGAGTACCCCGCCAAAGACGGCAATGATTGCACCCTCAAAAAGTACCATCCGCAACATTTGCTGGGAAGTCATGCCAACCGCACGCACTAACCCCAGTTCACGGGTGCGTTCAAAAATAGACAGCGCCAAAGTGATGGCAATACCAAGCAAGGCGATAGCAATGGCTACACCTAACAACACATTTATGACAATTAGAAATTGATCTATCTGGTTTGATTGACGAGCTTGAAACTCTGATTGGGTCTCAAGGTTGAGCGTGGGGTAGCCATTGGTCACTGTTTGCAAGACAGCACGAGCTTCTTCTTGTGCCAAACTGTCAACCATATTTACGGAAATGAACTGGTCTTGCCCATTGGGAAATTTGTCGACCCACATTTCAATCGAAATAACTCGATTGCCATAAATGCTTGAGTCACGATACAACCCTGCTACCGTCACTTCCTCAACGCTTGCATCTGGAAATTCAATATCGAAGGTAGAACCCAACGAAAAGTTATTGTCCCTTGCCATGTCTTGATGAATCCAAATACTATTTCGGTTGATCATCGACTCGTCAAAAGCTACGAAATCAGGGTCTATATGGTCAAGTGCTGCGGCCATGTTGGTTGCCGAGGAATCACGCACTGCTTCGTCAAAGAGTGTGCGGTATGCTTCAGACGCGAACCTATAGCTCACCACCGTTTCAACGCCGTCAAGGAGCCTTAGGTCGCTGGCCAATACCGGGCTAAATGTTGCGGTTGGTCCATCTCCCGCATCGGTAGAAATGAACCAGTCAGAGGTGACTGACTGTCGTAACACATCGGCGATAGTTGCTTTGAAACTAGCCGCCACCACCGAAGCGGTGCTCACCAAAGCTAAACCAATCATTAGTGCTGCCGCAGCTGAAGCGGTGCGCTTGGGGTTACGCCCGGCGTTTTCGCGAGCCATTCGAGCATTGGACTTTAGAGTTTTTGGTAGCCAACGACGTATCCAAGCGGTGATTCCCAGTATCACTAAACCAATAGGCACTAGCAGGACGCTGCCCCAGTCGGTGGTGATGATTGCAACGACACCGCTAAGGACTAGCACGACACCAACCGCGCCTATCAGAAAAAGGGCTGTTCCAGCAACCACCCAGCGGAACTTCCAACCCATGATGAATGCCGCATCAACCCCGCGAACTCCTACCAACAAAATCATCAAAGCAAGTGGGATTAATGCGATAGCACCAATCAGTTGCGCAACGGCAGTGCCACTAAAGTCTGTGATCAACACAAAAACCGACCAGCCAACCAAAAACAATGCTCCTAATACAGCCGCACCACCCGCAACTGTTATCAACACACCGCTTAGACCCAACAAAATCCCTAATGTCCAGCGTCCAAAAAAGTTACTGAACGGACGCGCCAGCAAGGGACTCACGCTGTTCACGCCCAGAAAAATGGTAATGGCAGACAAGCCCACAAGTGCCAAAACATCGGTGGTGCCAAGATTGACTAATAAGGCCGATATCAACAGAATCAAACCAAAACCAAGAGTCCCATAGCGCCCTAATGATGGAACCAGCCGCCTAAACCCAATCGCATTGCCAATGGCAGCCACAACGCCAAACAAAATAATGTTTTGCCAACCGCCGCGCGCCAAAGCAACAAACACAACAACCCAAGAAACTAAAACGAGAGCACCGCCCAACAAAACACGTGCTTGGGGAATGTGTGCAGACAAGCGGGCATCTTCGCGTAAAGCAGCCATCGGGCTAATCCGTCGAGCACGCCACGCCGGGAAAATCGCACTGACTAGTGTGACACCGATACCCACTGCCGCAGCCCAAATATATGTAGAGGATGCCACCACGAGTGTGCCGCTAGGCCCGAAGTTGAGTTGGTTCAGCAACCAGCTCAATCCCCAGCCGAATACAATCCCGAGGCCAGTGCCCACCACCGTTGCGAACACGCCCACCAGTAGAGCTTCGCCAAGCAAGGCAGCGGTGACTTGTGAACCGCTTGCTCCAATGGCTCTCAACAAACCCAGTTCGCGGATACGTTGCCCGATTAGTATGGTAAACACGTTGAAGATCACAAATGCCGATACCGCTAATATCACAAAGGCAAACACCAACAAAAAGGTTTGAAAGTCTCCGATAAAGTTATTGAATTCGGCACTTTGTTCCTCTACAAGCGTTTCGCCTGTTATAAGTTCGATCTCGGCCGGTAACACCGCTTGCACAGCCGCAGCGATGTCTTCAGCACTTGCCGAGGTTCCTGGGTTGGTCTCAAACGAAATAGAGTCGTACCCTGTTCCACGATTGACGACCGCTAAAGCTGTTGCGGTGTCGAAAGCAACCAACTTCGCGCCCACGAGAGCATTGTCGTCTGGTGACGCAAAAAAGAAGGTGCCCACCAGCATAAATTCACCGGGCCCGGCTGGGTTGATCACCGAGTATGTGTCTCCGAGTACGAAGTTGCCTGCCTCAAATGCATCAGCATCCAAAGCGAATTCGTTGGCAGCTTGTGGTGGACGACCTTGCTGGAGAAACAATTGAGAGAGAGCTTGCGTGCTCGCAGAAGGCCAGTTAATCCCAAAATTTGGGGCGGGAGTGGCAGTTTGTGGATTGTCATCAGCATCAACTGGAACCGAACCAAACTTGATTATCTGCGGCTGTACTCCCACCACACCATCAACTTGGTTTAGCAAATCCACCACATCTTCACCAAGTGGTGCACCCACAAGATTGCGTTCACCGAAGTCCACCTTGGATCGCACTAAATATTCAGTGTTGCCCCCGATATCTTCTGCGAGACTGCCAAAGGTGGCACGCAGTCCATCGGTGAGCACAAAAACACCAACCGTGAACATTACCCCTAATGTGACTGCCGAGCAGGTCAGCAAAAACCGGAAGGGTTTGCCCATTATGTTGCGGCGGATGAGCTTGAAGATCATGAATGCAGCTTTTTCATTTCATCGAGAACTTGCTCAGCTGTTGGGTCAAACAGTTCATCAACAACTTTGCCGTCTGCTAAAAAAATCACTCTGTCGGCGTACGCAGCAGCAACAGGGTCATGGGTGACCATCACGATGGTTTGCTTGTGTTTGTCGACGGCTGCGCGCATGAACTGCAAAATCTCAGTTCCAGAAGTGGAGTCAAGGTTGCCGGTGGGTTCGTCAGCAAAAATAATCTCAGGACGGCTTGCTAAAGCTCGGCTCACCGCCACCCGTTGTTGTTGCCCACCAGAGAGTTCGCTAGGCAAATGCGTCATGCGGTCGGCCATGCCGACTGTGTCTATCACTTCATCAAGCCAGGCTTGGTCTGGTGCGAGTCCAGCTAGGTCGGTGGGCATTGTGATGTTCTCTAAAGCGGTTAGGGTTGGTACCAGATTGAAGGCTTGAAATACAAAGCCGACTTTGTCACGGCGCAATAGTGTCAGTTGGCGTTCGTTTAACGTTGAAAGATCGGTTTCGCCAATAAACACTTGACCCGCAGATAGTGTGTCAAGCCCTGCTAGGCAGTGCATTAGTGTGGACTTGCCAGAGCCAGAGGGCCCCATGATCGCAGTGAATTTACTCTTGGCAAATGAAGCATCGATGCCGTCAAGAGCTCTAACCTCTGTGTCGCCCGCACCATACACTTTGGTGGCATCAACGGCGTGTGCTGCTATTTCAACAGTAACAGATTGGTTGTTCATTGTGGTTTCGGATTCTTTCAGAATGAGGTGTCGTTGCTTGTGTGAACTGTATAGCTTTTTTAAGCAGTTAACCATAGTGTACTGTGTGTTGTTGCCAATGGAGGAGAATGCGGACCAAGACCATGACCGAACCAGACACCGAACAAGCATCGATCACAGAACCTCCATTACCCACACAGGATTACTCGTGGCACCGACTAATTGGGCTTGATGAACTGCCGCAAGGTCGGGTGATGACAGCGACGATACAGAACCAGAGCTTGTGCGTGACCCACACCAGCGAAGGGGGCTATGGTGCTCTAGATAACGCTTGCCCTCATCAAGCTGGGCCGCTAGGTGAAGGCTCAATTGAACGGGGTTGGCTGCGCTGCCCGTGGCATGGTTACGACTTCTCGCCCAAGAATGGTAAGCCACCTGCGGCGTTTTCAGATGCTGCGCCTGCCTTTCGAACTGAAGTTCGCGGCGACGGTGTGTATGTTGCTTTGCCTGAAGTTGCTGCTGCTGGTTCCTTTGTTGCCTTCACCGATGCTCCAGCAGACAAAGCCTCGCAATCGCTAAACGTTTCTGATGTGTTGGTTAAAACGATGGTCAACTGGGGTGTGACCCATGTTTTCGGGATGGTAGGACATTCGAATCTGGGTTTCGCAGATGCGGTGCGTGTCGCTGAACAAGCAGGTGAACTCACCTACATCGGTATCCGACATGAGGGTGCCGCTTCCTTCGCGGCTGTTGCCTATGGCAAGCTCACAGGCAAGCTAGCGGCTTGTTTAGCCATCGCTGGCCCAGGTTCAACTAACCTTTTGACAGGCCTCTATGATGCCAAAACCGACCGTGCGCCAGTGCTCGCTATCTGTGGGCAAGTTCCCAGCAAGGTTCGCGGACGGGGAGCTTTTCAAGACACCGATCTTGGGGCCGCTTTTGCTGATGTGTCCCGTTACTCACAAGTGGTGCAAGCCAACTCAGATCATGGTGAGTTGATGACCCTGGCCTGCAAGACTGCTCTAGTCGAACGTGATGTGGCTCATTTGGTGGTGCCAGATGAGGTGCAGGTTGCGCCTGTGCCCGCTAAGGCACGCATTGGTTCTCCTCATGGGCGCAGTGGTAGCCGTGAGATAGGTCCAGCGGCATCTGCCATAGAGGCTGCAATCTCGGCGATCGCTGCCGCTAAAAGACCTTTTCTGATCGTGGGCAACGGGGCACGTAGCGGCATCACAGAGATTACTGAGTTGGCTGAAGCCATTGCTGCACCGGTTGCCACAACTTTTAAGGCGAAGGGTTTGATTTCAGATCATCATCGTTTGGCGGCAGGTGTTTTGGGTCGTTCTGGCACACCAATCGCGAGCCATTTTATGAACGAATGCGATTTGATTGTGGCTTTTGGTGTGTCGTTCGCAAATCACACGGGGATAGCTGATTACAAACCTACGGTGCAGGTTGATTACGACCCCATGGCCTTGGGACGTTTTCATCCTGTGGAAGTGCCTGTGCAGGGCCATGTGGGGGTGGTCGCTCGAGCTTTGCGAACTGAGTTTGGCAACAGCAACAAAGCTGCTGCCGATGCTGTTAGCGATGAAGTTGCTGAGCGGTGGGAGATTTGGCGGGCTGAGAAAGCCTCTCGTCGCGCTGATGACCGTGGCCGGGGCATTGGAGCTGCTGCGTTGTTTGATGCGCTCACTAGTTGCGTACCCCCAAACGCGATTATGCCAGTTGATGTTGGTGACAACACCTATTCGTTTGGTCGCTATTTTGAGGTGCGAAATCAAACTGTGTTGATGTCTGGGTATTTGGGTTCTATTGGGTTTGCGTTACCAGCTGCGATGGGTTGCTGGGCGGCAACACAAAGCCAACCCGAATTTGAAAACCGCCCTATAGTGTCTGTTTCTGGTGACGGTGGCTTCGGGCAGTATGCGATGGAGTTAACCACTGCGGTCAAATACCGGATGAAGATATGTCACGTTTTGCTCAACAACAATGAACTCGGCAAAATCTCTAAAGAACAACGTTCGGCCAAACTAGATGTATGGCAAACCTCCCTACAAAACCCTGACTTTGCTGCTTTCGCGCAACTATGTGGGGCACATGGCCAGCGTGTCACTAACATTGACGAGTTGCCTTCCGCTCTTGCGACAGCAATCGCCTGCGACGGCCCCGCATTAGTAGAAGTCATCACCGACCCCCTGCTTATCTAGCTGCCGTAGTCGCGCTACCCGCTCATGTTTATATGGGTCTGATTCCCAATTGGGCTGATTATAATGTGTAGCCAATGAACGGGATCATTTCAACCAACGGCTTGACGATGCAGTTTGGTGCTCAGCGGGCTCTTGATTCTGTGACCGCTGATGTGCATAGCGGAGTGACTGGCCTAGTTGGGGCTAATGGTGCCGGTAAAACGACCTTTTTGAGCTTGGTTTTGGGCTTGCGGGTACCAACGAGTGGTCAGCTCACAGTACTTGGCATGAACCCTCGAACAAATGGTGCGGCGTTGCGAGCGCAACTCGGTTACGGTGCTGAACGCAACATCGTGCCACACGACATGCCTGCTTCGGATTTCGTGAAACATATGGCTGAGATGCGGGGGATGCCTCGCAGTGAAGCTAAGGGACGCGCCAGCGATGCGCTCTGGCTAGTAGGCCTCGGAGAGGAGAGAACTCGCGCCCTCGGCACGATGTCGACTGGTCAACGACAGCGTGTGAAACTCGCCCAAGCGATAGCATCTGATCCTGCTTTGTTGTTGCTTGACGAACCAACTGATGGGCTTGATCCCGTTCAACGTGACGATGTGCTTACTCTCATCAAACACATCAGCCGAGAATATGGTATTGATGTGTTGCTTTCGTCTCATTTGCTTGAAGAGGTGGAAAGAATTTGTGACCAACTCGTGGCGTTAGATGCCGGGCAGCTAGTTGCTCAAGGTCGTATCACCGACCTCGTTGGTGATCAACAGGGTGTGGTGGTGGAACTCGCTGAAACTAGCGACTTTCCCCACGCTTTTGCCGATATGGTGAGTCAGTTGCGTGAAGCAGGTTTAGAGGTCAACACCAACGATAGTGCGTGGCGTATGGATGTGATTGGCCCCGAAGCGGACACACTAGCCGATTGCGTTCGTGACGCAGCAGTGGATGCGAACGCCAGACTGGTTCGTGTTGAACGCCGCAAACGCCGCCTTGAGGACTTGTTTTCGGTGAACCCATTATGACCACGAACACCAACATGAACGCACCCCTAAATACCACCACTGCTGAGACCAGCGAAGGTGCCGCAATATTTGGTAGGGGATATCGAAAGTACGAAGGTGCCCGTTCGGGGATTGGTGGTGCGGTTCGCTCTTTGATGTGGCAAACTATTCGCAGTATTTTGGGTTTGGGTCGACCCGCTCGTCACAAGGTGTTTCCGGTGATTGTTTTAGTGATTGCGGCGATACCTGCGGTGGTGTATTTGGGGGCTGCCATCATAAATCCAGACTTAGGTCAATCTGAAAGCGGTATATCCGTCAATTATTATCGGTTGTTCAACTTCTCGTTTTTTGCCATAGTGATATTTTCTTCGATGGTTACGCCTGAGGCATTGGTGCGGGATCGTCTTGATGGAATGGTGTCAATGTATTTGTCCACTCCGCTTACTCGGTTGACTTATCTATATGCAAAGGTTGCTGCGGTGCTGTCGGTGATGATGATCATTACTTTTGGCCCGGTGTTGTTGGCTTTGATCGGCTACACCTTTGTTGGTGATGGACCAGACGGTTTGGTGGAGTGGGTCAAACTGTGCTTTAGGTTGTTTCTGGGGGGTTTGGTGATTGCTATGGTTGTGTCGGCATTGGCGATGGCTTGCTCAAGTGTGACTAACCGTAGAGCTTTTGCAAGTATTGCAGTCATTATGGTTACGATTGGTGGCTGGATCACAAGTAATATTTTAGTTGATTCCGCTGGGTTCTCAGAGTTATATGGTTTCCTCAATCCTCTCGGAACCGCCACTGAAACCGCAACTAGAATTTTAGGTGAATCCTCTGCCAATGACATTGATATGGCGATTTTGGCAGATGCAGGGACTGTCGCAGTGGCGTTAGCTTCGGCGGCGTGGTTTCTAGTTGGTGCGACTGTTATTGGCCACAGGTATCGCAGGTTGGAAGCAACCTGATGGACAACTCAAACCCAGCCACCAAACCAGTGACCTCGTTGCCACCACCGCCTCGTCCTCCCACGCATTCTGCACAAGTCGTCAACACAAAACCTGCGCCCATTGTGCAAGTCGATAATGTCACCAAGTCTTTCGGTTCTGTGGTTGCGGTCTCCAATGTCAGCTTCACAGTGCAACCTGGTGTTACTGCGTTGTTGGGTCCTAACGGGGCTGGTAAGTCGACTTTGTTTCGCATGGTTTGTGGTTTAACCGCACCATCTTTGGGTAGGGTGCAGGTGTTTGGCGAAAACGCCCGTAGCGACAGGGGTGTGCGGGGGCGTATTGGTTTAGCACCCCAACAAGATGCTTTGCTAGAGCGGTTCACCGCCTATGAGTTCGTTGAGTTAGCGGCCAAAACCCATGGGGTTAGCGAGGTAGCAGCGCGGGTTCAGCAAAGTCTGCAGAAAGTAGATCTAAACCCTCAAGAACCCAAAAGGCTTGGTGCTTACTCCAAAGGAATGCGTCAGCGAGTTAAGTTGGCGGCCGCTTTAGTGAACGATCCCGATTTGCTAATCCTTGATGAACCACTAACTGGGCTCGACCCGCTGCAACGCAACCGCATGATTAGCTTGTTTCATGAGCTTGGCAATAGCGGTAAGTGTTTGTTGGTTTCAAGCCATGTGCTCGATGAGGTTGCCCGCATTGGTTCTAGGGTTCTTGTTATCACTCAGGGGCGCCTTGTTGCGTCTGGCGATTATCGGCGTTTGCGTGAACTAATGGATGACCGCCCGCGCCGCATTCGAGTACTCGCAGATGATGCACGCAAGCTAGGTTCGTTGCTGCTAGCGCGAAACCTTGTTGATGCAGTTTCGGTGCGCGCCAACACGGCTCTGCTCGACACACTTGATGTTGAAGGTTTTGGTCGCAATGTGGCTGGGGTTGCTGCTGATTCAGGAATTCGTCTGCGTGAAGTGGTGCCCACCGATGACGATCTTGAATCTGTCTTTAGGTACCTAGTGGATCGGCGATGAATGGACATGGTAATGGAACGGATGTGGCAATGAACAGAGTTAACGTGTTTGTGTCTGATGCTCCTTGTATTGCTATTGTGCATCGGTTGTTGCTGCGCCAGTTGGTCACCAAAGGACGCGTCATTGCATTGTTAGTGGTTGGGATATTAGTTGGGGTAGTGGTTGTGGTGGTAGCACGAGCTAATGCCGCCGATTCAAGTGCTATTGAGTTCTTAGAGTTGGGTGTTGGTTTGATGACAAGCTTGGGGCTTATTTTAGTCGTGCCGATTGTGTCTTTAGTGTTTGCTGCCGCTGCCTTTGGAGACCTCAGGGAAGACGCGACGCTAGTGTATCTTTGGCTGCGGCCCATGAATCGATGGCCGATAGTGGTTGGTGCTTGGCTAGCGGTGGTGACCGTTAGTTTGCCTTTGATTTTGCTTCCCCTAACCTCTGCTGCGTTGATTGCCAATGTTGATGTTTCTTTGGTTTCAAGCACTGTGTTGGCTTGCGTGGTGGGTAACTTGGCTTACTCTGCGGTGTTTGTGCTGCTGGGTTTGCTGACCAAAAACGCAGTGTCTTGGGGTGTGGGCTATGTGTTGATTTGGGAGGGTTTGATCGCTGAACTCGGCAGTTTTGGTGAGCGACTCGCTGTCCGTGGATACACACGTTCAATATTTTCTGAGATTACAGATGTCAATCTCAGTACCGGAAACTTTTCCCTTCTGGTGGCGATCTTGGTGCCAGCTATTGTGGTGCTGGTGGCTTTGTGGTTGTCGAGTATTCGACTACGCTCCCTCGATGTTGCCTGAGCGATCGTGCCTGAGCGATGTTGCCTATAGTTGTTAGTGACCCTGTTAGTTGCCGGTGAATTTCGCTTTGCCAGGGCCGTCCGCCAAGAAACTCTGAACGCCAATAGCGCAGTCTTTAGTGTTGAAAGCTTCGGCAAACAACTCGGATTCTATTTGCACTGCCTCCGCTAGGGGCAAGTGGTAACCACCCAGTATCGTCTTTTTGGCTAAACGCAGAGCCACTGGCCCGCGTGCGTAGTTGGTTGCCATTGAGAGTGCTTTGTTTTGCACTTCGGAGGGTTCATAGATCGCTGAGATAATGTTGGATGCCAGCGCTTCTTGGGCACTTATCGTGCGCCCCGAGTAAATAAGGTCTTTAGCCATAGTGATTCCAGCTAGTCGTGCTAAGCGCTGTGTTGCTCCGCCACCAGGAATGATTCCTAATAAGATTTCGGGGGTGCCTAGTTGAGCATCGCTAGCCGCAACACGGAAGTCGGTGGCGAGTGCTAACTCAAGTCCACCACCTAGAGCGAAACCATTTATGGCACTCACAGTTATTTGTGGTAAGTTTTCAATGGCGAGCACCGTGTCATTGAAGTGCCGAGAGAGTGCCAGGGCTTGCTGTTGGTCTAAGTCAGGAAATTGTGTGATGTCGGCTCCAGCTGCGAAATGGCGGGGGCCTCCGGTCAACACCACAGAGCGGACTGTTGTGTCGTTAGCTAAAGTAGCGCACGCCTCAGCAATTTCGTTAAGCATTGCAGTGTTGACAGCGTTTACTTTGGGGCGGTCAAGCCTAATGATGCCAACACCTTTGTCGGTGTGTCGTTGGAGGTGAACTATTGAATCCATCAACTTACTCTAGTTCAATTAACCCGTGCATCCCTTCCGCTATTCAAATCAAGCTGAATGTGGGTAACATCAATGTCTAGTGGTGAACATTAACGCAGATTTCTTGTTCAGGTGTCTAAAAACACTCAAGGCAGCCAACGATGAACTGCCCAAGCATGAAGTCAACAGCGTCAGCTATGACATATATCGTGCTGCAATAGTCAAAGAATTTGAAATAGCTTTGGAGCAAAGTGGCAAGCTATTGAAAAAGCGTTTGAGGCCTTTTTTTGCTTCTAACCGCCAAGCTGACGAACTTAATTTCAAGGACAGCTTCCGGCACGCTGCCAAGCACGGGTTAGTTACAACACAAACCTGCGAGCGTTGGTTTCAATATCGAGACAACCGCAACAGCACCGCACATGACTATGGCGAACAATTTGCCGAAACCACACTCAAGTTGATACCAAGTTTCATTGTTGATGCGACAGACCTAGCAAAAATGATCGTGAGCCAAAATAGTGACTGAAAATCAGCACCCAACACTTGACCTGCAACCACACCACCACCAACAGATTCAGTCGCTTTTGTCTAAGTTTGTCCCCGATTGTGAAGTGTGGGTTTTCGGTAGTCGTGTCAAGGGTTCTAGTCACCAAGGAAGTGATCTAGACTTGGTGTTGCGCAACCCCAACCGAACCCAAGTCGGTGAGGCGCAATACGCAGCACTAGCCGGAGCCCTCAACGATTCAGAACTACCGTTTCTTGTTGAAATCCACGACTGGGCATGCCTGCCGGAAGCTTTTCGTTGCCAGATTGAAGCTAACTATGTTCAGCTAACACCAGCAGCGAGCAAAGCGCGTTCTGTGAACACTTTTGCTAAATGACGGCGGTAGTCGGCATCGGCGTTAAGGTCTTCAGGTGGTTCAAGCCCATCAGCGGCAAGTGCGGCTGCATCGGCAGCGCTAGCTCCTTGCGCGACTGCTGTTTCGGTGGCAGAAGCGCGCAGTGGCGTTGAACCCATGTTGACTAAGCTGACACCAGCACCACCTTCAGCCACCGCAACCCCAACAATCGCCCAATCTTGCGCTCGGCGGTTAAATTTTTGATAATTCCAACCCGCTCTACTCACGGGAACCCGCACTTCAACAATCATCTCGGTGTCTTCAAGAGCTGATTCAAAATAGCCAGAGAAAAATTCGGTGAGAGGAATTTCCCGATCGCCGTTGGGGCCACGGGCAACAACTGAAGCTCCTAGGGCCAGCAGGGCGGCGGGTAAATCAGAAGCTGGATCGGCATGCGCTACCGTGCCACCTAAGGTGCCGCGATGGCGAACCGCAGGGTCACCAACTAGAGCCGCAACAGAAGCTAACAATGGTGCTGACTCAGCTAACAATTGTGAGTGTTCTAGTTCGCTGTGGCGGGTGAGCGCGCCAATAGCGATGGTGCCGTTCGTGGCGTTAATATAACGTAGTTCGTCGAGGTGCCCAACATCTATGAGCACTGCGGGTGCAGCTAAACGAAACCTCATCATCGGGATGAGGCTATGCCCACCCGCTAACAGCTTCGCTTCGTCTCCATGTTCGCTGAGCAGCTCCACCGCATGCTCGGCTGACTCGGCAACTTTATAATCAAACTTCGCGGGTATCACGATGCACCTCCTTGGGCTTCATTAATTGCTTGCCAGACGGTTTGGGGAGAGGCTGGCATCTCCACATTGTCAACCCCAAAGGGGCGTAAAGCATCTACGACCGCATTTATCACCGCAGGAGCAGCGGCAATTGTGCCAGCTTCACCCACACCTTTCACACCCATCGGGTTGGTTGGGCTAGGGGTAACGTGGCTGTCAAGTCGATAGCGCGGGGCTTCAGCGGCAGACGGCACTAGGTAATCGCCTAAGTTAACCGTCTTGATTTGCCCTTCTGTGTCGTAAACCGCGTCTTCATACAAGGCTTGTGCGGCACCTTGCAGGATGCCACCATGCACTTGACCCTCCACGATCAAAGGGTTAACTTGGTTTCCGCAATCGTCAACAGCCACATAATCAATGATCTCAACATCACCGGTTTGTGTGTCTACTTCCACCACGGCGATGTGAGTACCGTTGGGGAAAGTGAAGTTTGGTGGGTCATAGGTCACGTGAGCTTCCAAGTTCGGTTCCATGCCGTCAGGTAGGTCGTGAGCTGTGAAAGCTGCGAAGGCGATAGCCGCGAATGGCACAGTTGCGGTTGGCGTTCCCTTAACGTTGAATGCACCGTTGGAATACTCAAGGTCAGCTTCGTTGGCTTCTAGTTGATGAGCTGCTATCAATCGAGCTTTGTCGAGCACTTTGTCTGTGGCCATGAACACCGCAGTTCCACCCACCGAAAGTGAGCGCGAACCGTAGGTGTCAAGCCCGGTCGGACTTATTGCGGTGTCGGAATGTAACACCTCAATGTCGTCTGGGTCGATACCGAGTTTTTCTGCGACGATCATCGACCATGATGTTTCGTGGCCTTGACCGTGGGGGGTTGACCCGGTAATCACCTGCACCTTAGCGGTTGGCAAGACTCGCACCGTTGCGGCTTCCCAGCCCCCAGCACCATAGTTGAGCGATGCTAAGACCCGGCTTGGTGCTAGGCCACACATTTCCACATAGCTAGAAAAGCCGATACCAATCTGTTTGTGATGGCCGTCTTTTAGCCGCTGCGCTTGTTCGGTGCGCACCTTGTCTAGGTCTGCCATCTGCACCGCTTTGTCTAAGACGGCTTGGTAGTCGCCACTATCAAATATCAGCCCTGCCGAAGATTCATAAGGGAACGCGTCTTTGGGTATGAAGTTGCGTGAACGTATCTCCTCAGGAGACACGCCAACGGCAACTGCCAAAGAATCCATAGCCCGTTCGATAGCGTAGGTGGCTTCAGGCCGGCCCGCGCCTCGGTATGCATCGGTTGGGGTTTTGTTGGTGAAAACCGAGGTGCATTCAAAGGAGTAGTTTGCGATGTCGTAACAACCGTGATACAAGAACCCACCTAACAAAGGTACGCCAGGGGTAACTAACTGCAGGTAGGCACCCATATCGGCGATGAGCTTCACTCGCACAGCAGTTACCTTGCCTGTTGCATCTGCGGCAAGCTCAATGTGTTGCACTTGCCCCCGACCTTGAATGGTGGAGGTGGCGGCTTCGCTACGGCTCTCGGTCCAGCGCACTGGCACACCTCGATCCATCGCTAAAGCACTACATAATATTTCTTCTGCGTAAACGTTGAGTTTGCAGCCAAAGCCACCACCAACCGCTGGTGCCACCACCCTTATTTTGTGTTCTGGTATGCCCAGAGTCACCGCGGTCATCACTTTGAGGATGTGTGGGACTTGAGTTGCCGAATACAAGGTAAGGTCGCCGTTGGCAACACCTGGTGATGCTAACACTCCCCGAGGTTCCATCGGAGCAGGGATGAGCCGTTGCTGCACATAGTGTTCACTGATCGTGTGAGCGGCGTTTGTGAAAGCCTCTTCAACTGCTTCTGGGTCGGGGATGAGCGGCCATGTGTAGCTTGTGTTGGTGCCCAATTCTGGGTGAACGAGCGGTGCATCTTCGTCGAGTGCTGTTTCAATGTCGGTGACTGCGGGTAATGGTTCGTAGTCAACGGTAACTGCGGCTGCTCCATCGGCTGCTGCGTATCGTGAGTTCGCTAACACCACGGCCACAGCATCACCAACATATTTGGCAACGTTGGTGGCAACCGGCACATGTGGTGGATTGGCCATGTCGTCGGTGACAGGCCAAGCGCAAGGTAGGGCAGCTTCGCCCCACAACGGTGCCAGATCAGCACCTGTGAGCACTTCGCTAACACCCTCAATCGCAAGTGCTTCGCTGCCGTCGATGTGGAGGATTTTGGCATGCGCTTCGCTGGATCGTACTATCCCTACCCAGACTTGACCGGGCAGGGTTAGGTCGTCGATGAATTGCGCTTCGCCTGTCAGCAGTGCGGGGTCTTCTCGGCGTAAACGTGCTTTTCCTAAATATGTGGATTGTTCTGCGGTAATTGTTGTGCTCATGTCTGCTCCTGTTCTGAACTTGCACAGGCCAAAACTGCGTTGACGATGTTTTGGTAGCCAGTGCAACGACATAGGTTGCCCTCAAGACCGTGGCGAACTCCATGCTCGTCGATATCTGGGTACTCTTCAATCAAAGAGATTGCTGCCATCACCATACCTGGGGTGCAATATCCGCATTGCAAAGCGTGGTGTTCGTGAAAGGATTGCTGCATTGGATGGAGCGTGTTGGCGGAATCACTAATGCCTTCAATGGTGGTGATTTCAGTGCCAGCAGCTTGCACCGCAAACATTGTGCATGCTTTTACTGACTGCCCATCAACTAAAACAGTACAAGCACCGCAACTGCTTGTGTCGCAACCAATATTGGTGCCGGTGAGCCTAAGTTCGTCGCGCAGAGCATGCACTAGCAGGGTGCGTGGCTCAATAGTGACGTTTCGTTTGGTGCCATTGACGGCCAACGTTATTGATTCCATTCTTCTCCTCAAGTGTTGTGTTTATTAGTCCAAACTTGAATCTTGACTCAGTTTTTTGCGTTTGTCTAGTGATCTAGAAAATTTTTTCTGGTGAGCTATTGCGGATGAGTAATGTTGTGGGGCTGCTCTTGCTAATTCTCGTTCTGTTGCTCGCGTTGTTGGTTTAGAAAACGTTCAAATTCGGCTCCGAGGTCTTCTGAAGTGGGCAATCTCTTAGTTGCTTGTTTGTCGAATCGTTGTTCAAGGCTGCGGAGATATTCAATGATTGCTTCGTCGTGAGATAATGCTTTGTTGACTTCTGATTCCCATTGTGGGCTAATGCGATCAAATTTGACCCAGTTGGTGGGTAGCCCAGTGATGCGTTCAAAGCGTTCTAGTAGGGCTTTAGTGGCCATAGGGTTTGGTCCTGCCGCTACATAGTGAGGTACGCTAGCGCGCAAAGAAACTGCTGGTATATCAGCATCTTCGAGCCTTTTATGCAACACGCCTGTCACTCCAGTCGGGCCTTCATAGGAGGGTTCGTTGAGGCGTAGCGCGGCACCAAGTTTGCGATCTGGTGCTGAGCCACTAACTTTCACGGGCCGAGTGTGGGGCACTTCAGCTAATGTCGCCCCAAGAGTTATTACCAGTTCCACCTTGAGCCGGTTGATGACATCTAAGACTATATTCACAAACGTTGGCCATCGTAGGTGTGGTTCCATGCCAGAAAAAAATACTAGGTCTCGACTATGGTTAACTGTGGTTAGGCAGTGTATTTCGTTGGCGGGCCACTCAATGTAAGCACGGTTGTTATTGTCTAAATACAGCGTGGGCCTTAGTTCACTGAAATTGAAAAAGTCTTGTGCATCCACACTCGCAAGGTGGGTGGCATCTGGTCCACGCATGGTATCAACTGCATTGGTAGCAGCATTGCACACGTCAAACCAACCATCCCACGCAGTAACCAAAATGGGTGAGCGTAGCTCTCGTTTTGGTTGTCGGTGCCAAATAAGGTGGTTCATTGCTCTTGCCGTGGTTTTGTGTTTATGTTATCTCCGACACGCACTACACAATCTCTAGCCATACCTACATTAGTAATTTTTTGACTGTTGTGAATTGTTGACTGCTGAGATTATTGCTCTGAGTGAGGCGCTTACGATGGATTCGTGTAACCCTACACCCCAAATGTGGTTGCGCGCGCCTGTGTCTATAGCAACATAGGCGGCTGCTGTGGCATCTGAGCCAAGCCCTAAGGTGTGTTCGGTGTAGTCAGCCATTTTGCCAACAAACAAACCCGCATCTCTGAGCGCAACCACGAAAGCATCTATCGGTCCGTTACCTTCCCCAAATACCATCTGCTCAGCACCGTCAACGGTTAGCTTTGCTTCTAAAGTAGTTTGTCCGCTGTCGATGGTGTCGCTGGTGGCTCGGTGGCCGAGTATTTCTATTCTCGGTTCGGCGGGTTCCACATAATCAGACATAAATCGGCGATAAATCTCATAAGAGGTGATCTCGGTGCCAGTATCTTCAGTGACCTTCTGAATGGTGTTCGAAAAAATAACTTGAAGATCACGAGGGAGGTCAAGTCCATATTCGTGAAGGAGTACATATGCCACGCCACCCTTACCTGATTGGCTGTTTACGCGCACCACCGCTTCATAGCTGCGCCCTAAATGTCTTGGGTCTATAGGTAGATAGGGCACATCCCAAGTTTCGTAGTCGCCTCTTAGTTCCTCACCGGGTCGCACATCATATATTGCGGCCATGCCTTTTTTGATGGCATCTTGGTGGCTGCCTGAAAAGGCGGTGTAGACAAGGTCGCCCACATATGGGTGCCGTGGGTCTATAACCATGTGGTTGGCGAATTCGTAGGTGCGGCGTGCTGCATCAATGTTGCTTATGTCAACTTGCGGGTTCACACCTTGGGTGAGCAGGTTCAAGGCCAAGGTGACGAGGTCGACATTGCCGGTTCGTTCACCGTTTCCAAATAGTGTGCCTTCCACACGATCAGCACCTGCCATTAATCCGAGTTCCGCGGCAGCTACTGCGGTGCCTCTGTCGTTGTGGGGATGCAGCGACAAAATCACACTACCGCGATCACGAATCGTCCGATGGAAAGTTTCGATCATGTCGGCGTAGAGGTTCGGTGTAGACATTTCTACAGTTGCCGGCAGGTTCAAGATGATCGGGTTGTCTGGCTTGGGTTCAAAAATGTCCATCACTGCTTCGCATATTTCGATGGCAAAGTCTCCTTCGGTGCCGGTGTAGCTTTCGGGGCTGTACTCCCAGCGAATTGTTGCGGGGTTGACTACCTTTTCGAGTTCTTGCACGCAGCATTGAGCACCATTGACGGCAATGTCAATGATGCCCGCTCGATCGGTGCCAAACACTACACGGCGTTGGGTGACTGATGTTGAGTTATAGAGATGCACTATGGCTCGGGGAGCATCTTTGATGGATGCAAATGTTCGCTTGATGAGCTCGTCACGTGCTTGAGTTAGTACTTGGATGGTCACATCGTCTGGTATATGGTCGCCTTCAATCAGTTCGCGCACGAAGTCAAAATCTGTTTGGGAGGCGGCTGGGAAGCCAACCTCTATTTCTTTGTAACCCATCGCTATTAGTGTGTCCCACATGCGCTTTTTGCGAGCCGAGTCCATTGGGTCAACTAGGGCTTGGTTGCCGTCTCGTAAATCAACTGAACACCATATGGGGGCTTGTTCTAGGCGCTTTGTCGGCCAGGTTCGGTCTACGAGTTCGACTTTGGGGTAGGGGCGATATTTTTCAAACGGCATTACGGGTTTGTTGGTTTGCATGTTGTCTCCAATTGGTTGGTTGTTGTCCCAAAGATCACAAAACCCCTTGGCTATAAGCACAAGGGGTTTGGCGAACGCTTGGTGTGGCGTTCGCCTACATGAGGCCGAGCAAGTTGATGGTTGATCGCACAACGTCACTATAAGCATGTCTTTGTGTTGATTGCAACATTCACAATCTTTTTGTTTTTTTGACGACTTGGTTAGTCGGCGGTGGTTAGTTGACGGTGGCTAGTCGGTTGGCTTGCGGTTCGTTGGTTGGTAGTTCGTTGGCTTGCAGCTCGTTGACTATTTCTGTAATTAGTTCGGTTGCGACTGCCGATGGTTCGCCTGCGGCGGCGCGTGCCACATATGTTGAGTTGGGCAGTTTTGGGATGGTGTTGGCGCGTGGCCATTCAATCAAGTCTCCGCTGATGGAGCTTGCGGCGATTAGGGCTACACCAAGCCCGGCTTCGCTTGCGCCGATTACGCTGGCTACGCTTGGCCCCGAAAAGGTGATTGTGAACGGGATTGCTGCTTTGGTGAGTGCTTGCTGTGCTAAGGGGCGGTAAAAGCCGCCTTCCCCGAAAGTGATGAGTGGCACCACTCCTTGATGGTAGGGACTATCTGGCGCACAGATCCAGGTTAGGTTGTCTTGCCAGAGGATTTTGTCTTGGCGTTGGCGGTCTTTTTCAAGTACTTGCATTACGGCGATGTCGAGTTCGCTTTTGGTAAGCATTGAGGCGAGACGAAAGGAGCGGTCGACAAAGAACTTAATGGACGCTTTGGGGTGAATTCTGTTGAAGCGTGACAGCACCGCACACATGCGGGCTGTGCTGATTTCTTCAGGTGTGCCTACTTTGACTGTGCCACTGAGTTCCGAGCTTTGTAGGCGTTGGACTGCGTTGTCGTGACTTTCTACGATATTGCGGGCATAAGCTAGCAGTTCTCGTCCATCTCGTGTGGGTCTGATTGAATGCCCTTCGCGTATGAGTAGGTTGCGTCCTACCTTGGCTTCGAGCCGTTTTATTTTCCAACTAACTGCCGACTGGCTTATTTGCAGCGCTTCAGCAGCGTTGGTCATGCCTTGTTGGTCGATCACAGCTATTAGGGTGCGTAGCGATTCGGTATCTAGTTGCATGGAGAGACTCTAACAACTCAGTATGACAATACTTCATAAAAAATAGAAATATAATATAGTTGTGTCATAAGATTTTTGGCCACATACTTGTATCTATGAACATTAACCACAGCCAGACCTACAGGTCACTCAACACTTCCGCACTCACCACTTCCACCCTGCGCTCCGCGTTTGGGCCGGGCTATCAGTTCGGTGGCGTTTCAGATTTCACGCTGAAAGTCATCGGGCAGAACCAGCCCAAGAGCTAAAGAAAGCACTCTTTACTTGTCACGAACCTAAGTAAAATAATCGCCGATTATTTTACTTAGCAACCGCTATTGGTTATTGTGTCACTGTGGCGGTGCGTCTATATCGCCAAAGACTGCATCATATATCTTGGGAGCTCGGAATAGGCGAAATCGCTTGCGCCCGCTTATTTCTATAAGGTCATCTCGCTGTACTAGAGCTTTGATTGATGCATTTGCGGTAGGTGGGGTGACTTCAAGGGCACGCGCTACTAACGCTGCCGATACTAGCGGTTGTGCAAAAAGGTATTCCGCTAGTCGCAAGACAGAAGCTGGTTTGCCTTCGGCTAATAGGTCGTTGCGGAACTCGGTTTGTAGTTTAACCAATCTCCGTACTCGCATTTCAGCATCATGAGCTTGGGTTTGAACGCCTCGTAAGAAAAATTTTAGCCAAGCCATTAAGTCTCCATGCTGGCTGGTGCTCAACAACAGATCGTAGTATTCACCGCGGTTCTGTTCAAAAAAAGCCGACAAGTACAGCAGTGGTTCAACTAAGGTCTCTCTTTCAAGGAGCATTAGTGGAATCAGTATTCTGCCGAGCCTTCCATTGCCGTCGAGAAATGGATGAATCACCTCGAATTGGTAATGTATTAGCGCGATTTGGACGAGTAGAGGCATGTCTTGCTTGTGGATGAAATGCTCAAGTTCTGTGAGTGAACGAGCCATGGCATCGGGTGGTGGAGGTACAAAAACAGCGTTGTCCAAGGTTGTACCGCCAATCCATACGGGACTTTTGCGTAGTTCGCCAGGCATCCGTTGACGACCCCTCACGCCTTGCAGCAAGATCGCGTGCATTTCGCGCATTAGACGTGACGAGATAGGAAACCCGCCGCGCACTCGTGTGATGCCATGTTCAATCGCTGAGATGTAGTTTTGAACCTCTCTTACATCGGCGTTACTTTCGGTTGACTTAGGGTGCTCCGCTTCAGCTTGCAGCAATTGTGGCACCTCTGTTTGCGTGCCTTCTATTCGTGAACTTAGTATCGCTTCAATCCTGAGGTGCGGGATGATGAGCAGGTGAGGGTTAGGAAGAAGTAATCCAACCCCACCTAAACGGTTCACAGCGGCAGTCGCCTCTACTAGCAGGTTGATCGCTTCTTCATCAAGTGCAAGTTTCTTGGGAAGTGGTTCGGGGTGGAATGCCCAGAAACCTTCGATGGCTCGTTCGACTCGACCTCGATTTGAAGATGTGAATGAACTCGGACTCACTTGCTGTTTCCTTAGTGAGATGGGTTTTTGAGTGTGGTTTGCGTTGCTAAAGAAAGCGCGCTTTACTTATTTTGAACCTAAGTAAAATTATCGCCGATTATTTTACTTAGGGTGCAGCGGTCATGATTTTTGTTTTGGCAATCTCTAGTGGACTAGTGGCACGAAGCGAACGCTGCTAATGGTTTCGGTAGTGAGTTGGCTGCCGATTTTTCTTATGCGTGTCAGTTTTTGAGTTTGGTGCGCGGGTCCGAGGGGAATGATGAGCCTGCCATTGTCTTTGAGTTGTTCAACAAGCGCGGTAGGTGTTTTTGGTGTTGCTGCGGCAACTAGCACGGCATCGTAAGGTGCGCCTTGGGGATAACCGAGGGTGCCGTCGGTTTGGATCACCACGATGTTGTCGTAGTTGAGTTCGGCGAGCAAAGACTTTGCTGATGTGGCTAGTTCTTGCTGGCACTCGGCGGTGTACACCTCTGCTGAGAGTTTTGAGAATACTGCGGCGGCGTAGCCTGAGCCAGTTCCGACTTCAAGCACCCGATCTTCGGGTTTGATTTCAGCTGCCTCGGCCATTAGTGCCACCATGTATGGTTGAGAAATGGTTTGATCGGCTGCGAGCGGTAGCGGATGATCCTGATAGGCGGCCGCCGCTTGAGACTCATGGACAAAGAGATGCCGAGGCACTTTTGCCATAGCTTCTAGGACTTTTGGGCTGGTGACACCGCGTTTGCGGATTTGTTCTTCCACCATTGCTTGACGGCGTTGGGCGTGCTTGCTGCCATCATCGCCTTCGTCCCGCTTCTTTAGCCATAGTTTGCTAGCTCTCGCTTTGCGCGCTCTAATCATTGGCGACTCATCCTGTTTGCGTTTGGCGTGTGACCTCTAATCATTGGTGTTCGTCTTGGGCGCGATTGGCTTGGCTGGGGGTGAGGTGCTTAGTTGGGTTAGTGATTCGGGTGGCTTTGGTGCATTATTTAAGTCGGCGGCGGGTTGAGGAGTCTGGAAGGCTGTGGTGATTGGCACTACTCCAGCCCACCAAGGGCCGCGCAGGTCTGCGGGTTCGTCAATCGGGTCGCCGCTGCGAACTTTTGCTGAAGATTCTGTTAGTGGTAGTGCTAACACTAGTGTTTTGCGTAAATCTATTTCTGAGGGTGGGCGTTGATGATCCCAGATTGTGGAGATGTGGTCGGTTATTAACTTGAGAGCGGTGAGCTTTTCGGTGTCGTCTGCGATTTTATGGGCTTTTCCTCGTATCACGACCGAACGGTAGTTCATTGAATTATGAAACGGTGTGCGTGCCACCACCAGCGCATCAACACAAGTTATGGTCGCGCAAATTTCTTGGCCGCTGCCTTCACCGAGTAGCTGGTTGGCGAGTGCTCCATGCAGGTAAAGGTGTTCATTGTCGTGCCCGTAAGCCATCGGCAGCACAAGCGGCCCGTTCGGAGTGTCCACCCCAACATGAGCTATCAGCCCGCCGCTCAGTATCTCCAAAACATCGTTTCTGCCATACCTGCCTCGATCCGCACCACGTTTTATTCTCACCCGCTCCGAACTAACCCCCTCGCCACCACTCCCAACCCCCATCACAGTTGTGCGGTAGATGCTTCCGCGGTGAGCCAGCTTATAGCTAGATGAACATAGTGGGGGTTGATTTCTATGCCGAGGAAATTGATATCTAACTCTTGGGCTACTACGCATTCTGAGCCTGAGCCGGCGAAGGGAATGAGAACGCTGCCGTCTTGGTTGTTGATGCGAGAGTGCAACAATTTTTTGGTTAGCTCCATCGGTTTTTGTGTTGGGTGTTTCAAGACTTCGTGGCCGCGATGAGCTTCCAGTTCGGTCGGTGGAAAAACGCCCCTGTTGCATGTGTTGCAAAGAAACCAGCGTTCCTTCGCGCCAGCGCCACCAGCGAGAGCGGGCACCTTCACAACGTCTCGTGGAAGCGCGCCATTGACGTGACCGTTGTAAACCGTGGGTTTGCCGTTTTTGCCACCGTAGCGAGATTCGGTGGGAGCGCGGCGGCGACCAATCGACCGTTTGTAGTTGTCTGTATAGGGTTCACGAATTTGGTCAACCTCTAAGGATGGACGTTTGGCTGATGTCCATAAACACAAGATTGTTTCATACGATCTTTGCCAAAACGCAGAAGTTGGCACGGTCTTGTTGGTGTAATGCCAGACAATCCAGTGTTGCCGTTCGATGGGCAACTTTACGGCAATGTGGGCAAGTATTTCTGGAAAACCATAAAGGTAGAGAACACCGTTTGGGGTAAGACGCTTGAGGCAAATGTCGAGCCAATCAAGAGTCCAGTCAACATATTTCGGCATCGGCAAATCATCAGAAGTGATTCCGAAATCTTTGCCTATATTGTATGGCGGGTCGGCTATCACCACATCAAAGAAAGTGTCGGGATGCAAGGTTTGTAAGGTTGTGACCACATCACCACAAGCGATGCGACCGACACCATACTTCTTGCTTGACAAAGGCTCAACTTGGCTCGCCAAAGCAGTTTGGTTTGGCAATCCTTGAAGGTGTAGTTGCTTAGTGCCCATGTGAGCCTACGCTATCATGTAGTGGTGGTCTTGAACTGAGCGAGCTTCAAAGATATGGCTAAACTAGACAAAGTTCGCTATTCTTGGCTGTAAAAACTCATCGCCGATTAGCTGGTAGGTCATCAGTGCCCAAACACACCATACAACAAAAGAGAGCCAAAACAACACCGACGGTGTGCATTGGGTTGGCGTTGACGGTGTGCATTGGGTTGGCGTTAGTTTTGTTGGCTGGGCTTGTGGTTGGTTTGGCCTCGCCAACGTTAGCCCAATATGAAGTCCCTGAAGGCAAATTTTACAGCGATGCGGTGAGGTGGGGGATAGAAGAGAGCATTTTTGAAGACGTGAACACCACTCCTTTT
The DNA here is from genome assembly GCA_965204595.1 of Candidatus Aldehydirespiratoraceae bacterium. Lineage (GTDB taxonomy): Bacteria > Actinomycetota > Acidimicrobiia > Acidimicrobiales > Aldehydirespiratoraceae > VXYK01. The sequence goes on from CBDBEW010000005.1 coordinate 315,101, forward strand.
TTGCCGAACGCCCCTGTTTCACGGGGTTTGGCAGCTGTTTGGTTTTGGAACATGCAAAATCAACCCGCAGCACCATCGCATGGCTTTACCGACATATCAGATTCTCGCCAAGATAATGCGGTGTCGTGGTTGGTGTATGCCGGAGTCACAAAAGGTACTTCCGCCACCGAATTTTCGCCTAATAGCATTTTGACGCGTGGACAGTTCGCAGCCTTTCTCCACCGTTTAGCAGAAGAACCAAAACCGACTTCAAGGCACGCATTCAGTGATGTGATCAGGGGTTGGGAACAAGACCCGGTTTCTTGGCTTGCAACAACCGGTATCACTAAAGGCACTTCTCCAACAACTTTTTCACCAGATAAACAGTTAATACGTGCGGAGTTGATAACTTTCTTGTATCGCTATAAGGGTTCACCCGAAGTTCCTAACTCGTCTTCTGTAGTGTCGCCTGATGAACAGCTGGTGATCAATGTGCCGGTTGCTGCTGCTAAAGGCCGTTGTGCTGATCGTATCAGTGAAGAAATTTATGATTGGGAAGTTTGCGCGTGGCAGGGAGTTAGAAATCCTGAACTTAGCCGTAGACAAGCACAGGAACTCACTGGTCGTGTCTGGCGCGAGGTTGTGACCCCAGGCAAACCAACCAACCCACCGGTGCTAGAAGAGGGTTTTTGCGCCGAGAAAGCCCTAGCTTGTTACCTTAGCGAAGATCACGTGATAAGACTGCAAGACAACTTTACGCGCAGAACCTTTCTGCATGAATTGTCCCACGCTTTGACCTCTAATCATTCGTCTAACGCAGACTGTCTTGAGGAATGGACTAGGGAACAACAGCGCTGCTATCACGGCGACCTATATAGATGCGTTGCAGATGGCCTCTATGTTCGTTATGGGGGAACTGAAACTGCTGGTGTATGTGGAACCGGTGTTGACGCTAGTTTAGGCGACTGGGTTTTTCGTGATAGGGTCGACACTTTGGATCGGCGTTCACAACAGAACCTGTATGTTGAAGCCTCGAGTTGGGATTATCCGAACGCTCGATCGTTGCAGAACACGCCAGCAAATTTCCTTATCAGGTGCTTTAGAAACCGTTGGAGTGTGGCGGTTTGGTGGGGTGGGCAGAATGTGGTTGGGCCTACGCAAGAAAGTATGCGGGTTTCTTACCGTACTGATAACCGTCCTTCGGTGACGATCAATGGCAGTGAGTCCACATCGGGTAAAGAGGTGTTTATTGAAGAGCCAGTGCCGTTCATATTTGAACTATTGAATCGGTCCAAGTTGGTTATTCGTGCTTGGAACGCTGATGACTCTGAAATTGGCACCGCTACTTTCAACATCTCACATTTAGGCAACCGGATCGACGAGTTAACAAACTGTGACCTTGAAAACTGATTGGCGAACCTCTTAGCTAGTTGGTAGTTGTAGCACCCAACCGATTTGGATTAGGTTTGGGTTGGTGAGGCTTTGCCCATCGGCTTGGGGTTGACCCATGTTGAGTTCAAAGATTTCGTTCCACAACGATGGCGAGCCGAGTTGCGCTTCGGCAATTTCCCAGAGCGTGTCGCCGCTTTGCACCGTGACCGTATTTGGCTGCGTTTCAGGCTGGGTTGCTGTTGTTGCCGTGCTCGTGGCATCACTGGTTGGTAGTTGTAGCAGCCAACCGGCTTGGATTAGGTTTGGGTTGGTGAGGCTTTGCCCATCGGCTTGGGGTTGACCCATGTTGAGTTCAAATATCTCTCGCCAACGGAATGGAGAACCTAGATGCGTTTGAGCTAACCTCCACAGGCTATCACCTCGCGCCACCGTTACTGATGCCGTCTGAGTTTCTGGTTCGGTCACTGGCGTGGGTTCGGGCACTGGCGTGGGTTCTGGTGCTGGCTCGGGCATAGGGTTGGACTCTGGTGTTGGCTCGGGTTCGGACTCGGGTGTTGGGTCAGGCGCTGGTGTTGGCTCGGCCTCAGGTTCTGTTTCGGCTTCCGTTTCTGGCTCGGGTGCTGTTGTGGTGTCGGTTTCTGGCTGCTCTTCAGGTTCTGGCATTGGTTCTGTCGCTAATCTTGATTCAACCTCAACTATGCGATTGTCTCCGCCTTCTGGGTAGTCAGAAGCGGTAATTTGGCCGTTGAGATCGTTGGCGATGTAGTCGGCGAGTGCTTGTTGGTAGCTAACCCCGAGCCTGGTGTGTTCTATGTCAGCTAGTGGGTAACAGTCGCCACCGTTGGCTAAGAAGTCAATAGTAGCTAAAATTATGGGGCCGCCCGGCATAATCTCGCCGTCTTCAATGATGATCGTGCCGTCATCCAAAACCACATCCCGAACTCGTTGCCCGGCTGCGCCAGCTCGTGAACAATCGCCTTCACGATCAATCTCACGGGCGGTAGCTTTCGGGTCGTAGCTTAGGGTAAACCCAGATATTTGGGCGAACTGCCCAGCAGCACTAGGTATACGGTCAACAGCTTGCTCTAGCATTACGCGAAATGTTGTGCGTGGCACTTTGAGCACCACCACAAAGTTACGGAATGGCGCAATGTCCCAAGTGTCGCCCGTGGTGATGTCACCTGCGGGTATAACTGCATCATTGCGTATGCCACCGCCGTTTTGCACAGCCACATCGGGAGCTGAGATCCCAAAATCTTCAGCAAGTCTGGTGGCCACTGTGCGCAGCGCATCGGCATGAAGGTTGCCTTGGTTGGTGGCTTTGGTGCGAACCATTGCACGGCGGCCATCCAAATCAACTTCACTGGTGCCTATCACGTCTGCGTCAACTTCTGCTACTGCTGCGGCTAGCGGTTCCACCACGTTTGCTTGCACTTCGGCATCGGGAGTGATATCCAAACTGACTCCAACCGATTCACCTTCTGACGCTATGATGTTGCCGTCGTTGTCGAAGGTGACGGTTAATGAACCGATACAACGGTAGCCTCCGGGCGCAGTTATAACAGGCACCTCAACTTCGTTGGCATCAGCTACCAAAGTGGGATATGGGCCTGCGGGTTCATCGTCAGGCATGCAGGTGTCGGTTTCGTTGCGCAGCAAGTCGTCGCCGCCACCTGCTATCACGACATCAATGTTTGTTAGTGATCCCACCAAATCAATTTCTTCGGCGATGTCTTGAAGGTGGCTGACCAAGATGATCTTGTTGACCCCTTGTTCTGTTAGTTTCTCAGCTTCGGCGACGACTGCGGGCAATACTGCGGAAACGACCACGTTGCGGGGAGTGGAGATGTTGGGTAGGAGGGGAGTGACAGCACCAATGACCCCCACATCTTGGTCACCTACGGTAATGGTGGTGCTTGGGGCAAGAGTCCCAACCTCAACTAGAGCTTTAAGGTTTGGTTCGGCCGAGAAATCGGCGTTTGCCGATAGAAACGGTATGGCTGGGGTGAAGCCTTCAATAAAGCGGGCTGCCACTTCAGGTCCAAGGTCGAAATCGTGGTTGCCTAAGGCCATCGCATCATATAGACCGCTTAGTGCGATTGAGTCGTAGAGAGCCCCTTCTCTAGCTAAAGAGACTCCAAGTTCTTGGGAGGCTAAGAAGTTGTCACCTGAAGTTAAAGTGATGACACCATCGCTAGTGGTGTTCGCCGATTCTTGCATTTGCTTGAGTTGTGCAACAAATCGAGCTACACCACCGAAGCCGGCATCTTCGTTGGGCAGAAGTTTTGATTCGCCGTCATTGTTATGGAGAATCGTTAGTGTGAAGTTGTCGGGTTCGGTTGGATCGGTCGGTTCAGGCGTTTGTGCTCCAGCTATGTTTGTAAATACTGTGAGCAGCAATGCCAGAGCAATCATTGCGATGCTTGAAATCTTCAGATATGTGTGCATCGGAAGCCTCCTTTGTGGTGTCGGGTCGTTGCTCAAGATATGAATTCAGTCATCTCTTGAGATGTGAATCAAACTCTAACGGGTCAGTGTGACAGAGCAGTGAGTCATAACCTTAGCATGCATTTTTTGGTCGTGCTCCGCAGCAGAAAAATTGGGGCTGAAAACTTGAAACGATCCACTTCAGCGATTGGTGCGTTTAAGAACAATTTGAAGGATAAAGCTAGTTGATTTTGTATTATTCTATTGAAAAGTCAGTAGCGTAATGGGAGATGCTAAGTCTCCTGAAAGTAGCTAATTTAACTGTGAACCAAAAAGTCGATTCCCAATCACGAAACACCCCGAGACCATAACACAGACTTTCGATGCGAGCTATTGCGAATTTTAAAGAAACACTCATAGCCGTGGTGACGGTGTTGTCGATGGTGGGGGTTGTGCTGCCTGCGAACGTGCAGACGGCGGGGGCGCAGGTGGCGAAGCCGACGAATCTGGTGGTGACCGCGGCGTCCGGGGGGCTCGATCTGGCTTGGACGGTGGCGCAGGGAACGGCTGACGTGACGGTGCGCTGGCGGGTCAAAGACAAAGACCCCGACCGGAGCAGCGATCAGCCGGGGCCGTGGCTGAGCGAGACCTTGGAATACGCCGCTGAGAATCACTCGATATACGACCTGGTCAACGGCGTCGTCTACGAAGTGGGGGTGAACGCGGTCGACGAAGACGGGACGGCGACGGCTTGGACTGCCGCTACCGGCACGCCCGCTCCCTACGACTCGGAAGTCCCGGCGGCCGCGGCGCAGTTGAGTGCGGTGCAGTTCGCGACCAGCACCGACGGCACGTCGTTCGCCAACAAGAACCTGGTGAGTCCGGGTTTCAGCGGGCGCCTGACCACCTACCACGCGGTGGTCGGCGCGAACGTGACGCATCTGAAGCTCACCCCGACGGCGAACGTGAGCGGAGCCGCGCTGACGGGTTCGGCGAACGGCCCGAGCGCGTCAGTTGAACTCTCGCTCAGCAGCGGCGCGCAGAGCGCGGCGATAGCGCTCGAGCACGGCAACAACGACGTGACCGTGAACGTCGAATCCTCCGACGGGACTGAGTATGCAACTTACACGTTCAAGGTGCAGCGGCTTCCGCAGGCGCCGACAGTAACCGTGGAACCGTACGCGCATGCGGGTGAGGCGGCGGCGATCCTGCGCTACCCAGCCCCGCCGACCGGGTTCATCGTACGGCTTCGAACCAAGTTGGCGAGCGAAGCGTGGAGCGACGATCTGTGGTCCGATGACGGCCCGTGGGAGCACATCTTCAGCGGTGACGCCCAGGAAACCTGGGTGGAGGGAGTGACTTCTGACTTCGGCGCCACGACGACCGTCGTGGTGGTGACCGGCCTCAAGCCGGGCACGGCCTACCATGTCGCTGCCAACATCGACGAGGAAAACGTCGGCTGGCTGAGCGACTGGACCGGCGCCCGAGTCGAACCGCCGAACCCTGCGGCGTTCACCACTTGGGGAGTGCCCGGCGTGCCGACGAACCTCAGAGCCAGGCCGGTGGCGGACAACGCCTCGAAGCTGAATGTGAGTTGGAACGCCCCGACCGCGACGGGCGGGACCGGCGCCGCGATCAGCGGCTACAAGCTGCGCTGGCGGGTACGAGACGGCAACCCGGATGAAGCCGGGCCGCAGCCCGGCGGCTGGTTGAACATCTTCGGCGAGGAGGGGGACGACGCGGCGTCGTCACCGCACATGATCACGGAACTCGCATCCTCGACCGCCTATGAGGTGCAGGTGCGGACTCTCAACGGCATCGACCCCGGCAGTGCATGGTCCGCCGCCAGTCGTGGTACCACGGCGCAACTGCGAGCTCCCTCAAAGTTCGAGATCGACGCCGGCGACCAGAAGCTGGAAGTCTCGTGGTCCGCGGCCAACAGTGCGTTCAACGACGGCTACGTCCGCTGGCGTGTCAAAGACGCCGACCCGAACAGCGGCGGCCCCCAGCCGGGCGCGTGGAACCCGGTGCAGCCCGCAGACACGCCCGCAGCATCGTTGGGTGAGAGTTTCTTTCTCGACTCGTCTCTCGAAAGACAGAGCGTGACGCTCGCTGAGGTGTGCGGTGGCTGCGACGCGTTGACCAACGGCACGACCTATCAGGTGCAGCTCGACTTCGAACGTTGGGACGAAGCCACCTCCAACTATGTCCGCTCCGGCTGGGTCGATGCCGGCGAGGGCACGCCCACCTCTGATCCGCCGACCACGCTCACGCTGAGCGCCGACGGCACGGTCGCCGAGGGCGGCACGCTGACCGTCACCGCGACGCTCGACAAGCCCGCGAAGTCGGCCGTGACGGTGACCCTCCGAGCCGTTGATGCGACCACCACCGCCACCGCAACCGAGGACTACACGCTGCCGGCGGCCTTCTCCATCGCCAAGGGCGCGACCTCGGCGACAGCCGACGTCGCGATCGTCGACGACGACATTGCCGAAGAAAGTGAGACGCTGACCTTGACCACCTCTGTCAGCGGGCTGAGCGTCGTCGACGCGGACACGATCATCATCGACGACGACACGGTGGGGGTCAACCTCGACACGACCGGCGCGACCGTCAGGCGAGGCGCGACGGCGCAGTACACGGCAACCCTCAACTCTCGACCGAGTGCAGCCGTGACGATCACGGCCACCAGCAGCGACGAGTCTCAAGCAACGGTTGAGCCTTCGAGTCGGGTGTTCGCCCCGTCCGCATGGAACGCCGCGCAGACGTTCACCGTCACCGGCAAGGCGCTGGGCACGCCGCGGATCAACCACGAAGCCTCGAGCGGCGACAGCAACTACCAGAGTTCCTTGACGATCGATCCGTTCAGCGTCACCGTGAAACCGATTCCCGGGGTAGTCGTCAGCGACGCCTCGCCTGCCGTGGAGGTCGGCATGACCGCCACCTACACGGTGACCCTCAACTCTCGACCTAGTGCCGACGTCACAGTGACCGCCACCAGCGCAGACAAGACTAAAGTAACGGTCGAGCCTTCGAGTCGAGTTTTCACGCCGGCCGAATGGAACACCGCGCAGACCTTCACGGTCGGCGCAGTGGCGGCAGGGACGCACAGCATCACCCATGAAGCGTCGAGCGCCGACGCCGACTACCAGAGCGGCCTGCAAATCGCCGACGTGAACGCGGCAGTGTCGTCGAACACGCGCCTGCGTGCTCTGAGCGTGACCGAGAGCAGCGACGGCACGAGCTTCAGCGGCCCGCGCGACTTGAGGCCGCGTTTCACAGAAGACCACAACGCCTACACGCTGTCGGTGGCCAACGACGTGATCCAGGTGAGGCTCACCCCCACGGTGAGTGATCCGGGCGCGACCGTGGCCGCAGGGGTCAGCGGCGGCGCGCTCACGGCGGTCGCCAGCGGCAGCGCCAGTTCAGGGATCGCGGTGCCGGTCGGCGACACCACGATAGACGTGCGGGTGACCGGGGGCGACGGCACCACCAGGACCTACGCGCTGACGGTCACGCGCCGCACCCCGATTGCCCCGGGCACAGTCCGCATGGCTTCGGTGGAATCAGGCGACGGCGCCTTCACCGCCACCTGGGAGCTCGGCGCGGGCGTGCGATACCCCGGCGTTCGTTGGCGGGTGGCCGACGCGGACAGCGCCACGCCGGGCGCGCAGCCCGGAGACTGGGAGCAAGTGACGTTCCTCACCGTCGGGCGCGAGCTCGAGACGACCCACAGGGTCACCTCGCTCGTCAACGGCGTGACCTACGAGGTCGGGGTCGACGCCGCCGTGTCGGGCGGGACCCCTCAGAACCGGATCGGTTGGAGCGCGAGCCTGACCACCGTGCCGACACGGGCCGCGCCGGTCGCTGCGGCAGCGCGACTGAGCGCTCTGTCGGCAAGCGTCAGCAGCGACGGCTCCACCTTCGCCACGGCCGCGGTGCTCAACCCGGCTTTCTCGCCGCTGCTGACCGACTACTACGTGATAGTGCCCGACACGGTCACGCAACTGAAACTCACCCCGACCGCCGCCGCGTCCGGCGCCACGATCAGAGTCCGCAAGGGCTCCACGCTCGCAGCGGTCGGCAGCGGGCAGCAGAGCGGCGCGCTGAGCCTCGGCGCCGGCGACAACACCGTCACGGTGACAGTCAAGTCGGCGGATGCGTCCGCCACACAGACCTACACGGTCACCGTGCAGCGCCTGCCCGTGCCGCCGCCGCCCACGGTCACGCCGACAGCCACCAACAGCGGCGAGCCGGGGCTGCGAGTCACCGCCGACGCGCCGCCGGGCGCAACACTCACGCACCGCGTGTCGTTCAAGATCAAACTCCCCGATGAGGACTGGGACACTGTCGGCCGATCCTCTGCGCCCGACGGCGTCGACGGTGTGGGAAGACTCGCCGGGTTGTACGAGACCGATGCGACGCTTAGCGCTCAGCCCGCCACCGTCTACGAGGTGCGCACACAACTCGTAGACTTCGACGGAGGCGCCGGTACCGGCGCCCCGCTGCGAACCTGGGCCGGCAACCTGTCCTCGCCGACGGTCAGGGTCACCACCTGGGAGGCTCCCGGAGTGCCGACCGGGTTGACGGTCACGCCGTATGTGACCGAACGTCACAATCTCAGGGTCGATTGGACGCCGCCCGCCTACGCAGGCGGCGAAGGCGCGGCGATCACCGGCTACGTCGTAGCCGCGAGAAACGCGGAGACCGACCGGGATCCGAACACCGACGGCGTGCAACCCGAAGCTTGGACCGAGATCGAAGTCGGCGGTGGCCGGACGTCGGCGCTGATTCGGGGTCTGGAGATCAGCACCGCCTACGACGTCCGAGTGCGGGCACTAAACGACGTCGACCCCGGCAGCGACTGGACCGCCATCGTCAACAAGGAGACCGACGAGGAGCCGCCGCCGTCGACGCTGCGCCTGCGCACCGACGCAGCACGCAACGCCGTCACCGAGTCCGACCTGACCGTCACGTTGACCGCAACCCTCGACTGGTCGGCCCCCGCCGGTGGCCTGCCGGTCACGCTCAGCGTCGCTGCGGGCAGTTCGGCCACCGCCGGCGCCGACTACACGCTGCCCGGCTCCTTCACCATCGCCGAGGGCGACCGCTCGGCGACCGCGCAGCTCACCATCAAGCAGGACTCGATCGACGAGAACGACGAGACCATCGAGTTGACCGCGACGGCGGGCACGCTCAGCGCGCCCGCCGTCACCGTCACGATCAGCGACGACGCAGACACGGCCGGAGTCACAGTCTCTGAGAGCACCGTGACCGCGGTCGAGGGCGCCACGGCGGGCTACACGGTGGAGCTCGACAGTCAGCCGACCGCGCAGGTGGTGGTCACCCCGACTAGCGGCAGGACGGGCGTGGCGACCGTCACCCCGGCCGCGGTCACGTTCACCACTGCGAACTGGGACACCGCACAGACCTTCACGGTCAATGGACTGGCGACGGGCGCCTCCACCATCACCCATGCGGCCTCGGGCTCGGACCCCAAGTACGGCTCGTCGCTTGGGATCGGCTCGGTGACCGCAACGGTCGTGAGTCCCGCGCCGAGCATGCTCACGGTCTCGGTGCCGAACCCCAAAGTCTCAGAGGGCGCGGGCGCCGTCGCCGTCACAGCCACGCTGGACCAGCCCGCCAAGTCCGCCACCACCGTCACCTTCACCGCCTCGGGCGGCAGCGCCACGGCGGGCGCCGACTACACCGTCCCAGCCACCTTCACTGGCTTGATCGCCATCGGTGCGACCTCAGCCACCGCCACCGTGACCATAACCGGCGACCAGATCGACGAGGACGACGAGACCTTCGAAGTCGCCGCTTCGGGCGGAGGCTTGACCGCCGCGGCAGTCACGGTAACCATCGAAGACGACGACGCCGCCGGGATCACCATCGCCGGCAACCCGCTGACCGTCATCGAAGGCTCCACCGCCACCTACACGGTGGTGCTCGACAGCAGACCGGGCAGCCAGGTGGTGGTCACTCAGACGAGCGGCACGAAAGCCGTGGCTACGGTTCTACCCGCCAAGCTCACCTTCACCACGGCGAACTACAACACCGCGCAAACCTTCACCGTCTCAGGACTGGCGACCGGTTCGTCCACCATCACGCACGCCTCAACAAGCAGCGACCCCGACTACGCCACCGCCACCAGCAGCGACTCCGACAGCGAGTCCGACAGCGGCTCCGCGGACGCAGCCGTCGAGATCAGCGACGTCACAGCCACTGTCGAGAAGCCCCCGCCGAGCACGCTCACCTTGTCGTCGACCGACACGACCGTGGACGAGGGCGCCGGCGAGGTCACGGTCACCGCCACCTTCGATGAGGCGGTCAAGGCCGCCACCACGGTCACGTTCACCGCCTCGGGCGGCACCGCCACTGCGGGCAGCGACTACACCGTGCCCGCCACGTTCACTGCGGCGTTCACGGTCGGCCAGAGTTCGGGCACCGCCACGGTGAGCATCAGCGACGACCGCATCGACGAGGGGACCGGCGAGACGTTCGGGCTCGCAGCCGAAGGCGGCGGGCTGACCGCAGCACCGGTGACGGTGACCATCACCGACGACGACGACGCCGGAGTGGACCTCAGCGAAGCCGCGGTCACCGTGATCGAGGACGCCACCAACAGCTACACGGTCGTGCTCGAGAGCGAGCCGAGCGCGCAGGTGGTGATCACCCCGACGAGCGGAACCCCGGAGGTGGCGACCGTCGCGCCCGCTGCGGTCACGTTCACCGCGCAGGACTGGGAGACCGAGCAGACCTTCACAGTGTCGGGCCTCACCACCGGCGAGTCCGAGATAGCGCACGCAGTCTCGGGCACAGCCGCCGAGTACGGATCGTCGCTGACCGTCGACTCGGTGACCGCGACCGTCGAGAAGCCTGACCCGACGACGCTGACGTTGTCACTGGCCGCAACGACCGTTGCCGAGGACGAGGGCGAAGTGACCGTCACCGCCGCACTCGACTGGCCGGCCAAGGCCGCCACGACGGTCACCTTCACCGCCTCGGGCGGCAGCGCGACCGCAGGCAGCGACTACACGGCGCCCCAGACCTTCACCGCTGCGATCGCGGTGGGCGCGACGAAAGGGACGGCGACCTTCACAGTCGCCGAAGACAGCATCGCCGAGGGCGACGAGACGTTCGAGCTCGCAGCCTCAGGCGGCGGGCTGACCGCGGCTGCGGTGACGGTCACGATCACCGACAACGACAGCGCCGGGGTCACCGTCAGCCACGACTCGCTCACGGTGCTGCGGCAGAGCGGCGAGACCTACAGCTACACCGTGAAGCTCGACAGCGAGCCCGAGGGCACGGTCACGATCGCCGCGGCAACCAGCGCCTCGGCCGTCGCCACCGTGACCCCCGCCTCACGCAGTTTCACCTCCAGCGACTGGAACACACCGCAGACCTTCACCGTGACCGGCGCGGCCACCGGTACGGCGAGCGTCACCCACACAGCGACCGCCACCGACCCGAACTACTCCGCCGCCACAGTCGGCTCGGTGGAGGTCACGGTCGAGAACCCGCCGCCGTCGAAAGTCACGCTCACCACCGGCGCGGCGTCGAACACCGTCGCCGAGGGCTCGGGCACGGGCACGGTGCGGGTCACCGCGACGCTCGACTGGCCGGCGAAAGACGCCGACGTGATCGTGACGCTGTCGGCGGCGAGCGCCTCCACCGCCGCGACGAGCGACTACACCCTGCCGGGCGCCTTCACGATCCGCCAGGGCCAGAGCGCGGCGAGCGTTGATGTGGGCGTCACCGACGACGAAGTCGACGAAGACGCCGAGACTCTCGTGCTGAGCGCATCAGCGGGCGACCTCACCGTCGAAGGAGTCACGCTGACCGTCAGCGACGACGACGAAGCGTCCGTGAACCTCAGCGAAACGGCGCTCGACGTGGTCAACGGCGAGAAGAGGACCTACACCGTCAGGCTCGGCTCCCAGCCCGAGGCGCAGGTGACCGTGACCCCGGCGGTGGCGGTGACCGAGGGCGCCACCGGCGCGGCGTCGCTGTCACCGCAAGCCGTGACCTTCACCACCGCCAACTGGCGGCAGCCGCAGACCGTCACCGTCACCGCCACGCAGGTCGGCGCGGCCCAGATCGGCCATGCCGCGTCCGGCGACAGCAAGTACGGCAGCGGGCTGTCGGCTCCGTCGGTGGCGCTGACCGTCACCGCGCCGCCCACCAGGCTGGCGCTCTTTACCGACGCCTCAGGCGACTCCGTGGGCGAGGGCGGAGGCCCCGTGACCGTGACCGCCACGCTCGACGCGCCCGCCCCGCAGGCCGGCGTGGTCGTGACCCTCGCCGCGGCGAGCGGCACCACCGCAGCGGCCTCTGAGTACACGCTCCCGGCAGCCTTCACCATCAGCGACGGCGAGACCACGGCCACCGCCGAAGTGACCTTGACGGGCGACGACGTAGACGAGGACGCAGAGAAGATCGTCATCAACACCGCGGTCAGCGGCCTCACCGTGACCGCCGTCACCCTGACCGTCGAAGACGACGACACCGCCGGCGTGGTGGTGAGCGACACGTCGCTGACGGTCGACAAGGGTGCGGGTGCGACCTACACGGTGAAACTCGCCAGCGAGCCGACCCACGAGGTGCGGGTTGCGGCCGAGAGCGGCACGCCCGCCAACGCCACGGTCACGCCCGCGACGCTGACCTTCACTGCCGATGACTGGAGCGACGCGCAGGCCGTCGGAGTGTCGGGCGCAGAGGTCGGCGAGTCCGCCGTCGCCCACAGCGTGAGCAGTTCCGACGCCAAGTACTCCGCTCTCACCTCGGTCTCCTCGGTGGCGGTGACGGTCATCCACCCGCCGCCCGCCACCGTGACCCTGAGCACCAGCGCCGCCGCCACGGTGACCGAGGGCGACGCCGCCGCGGCCCACGAGGTCACGGTCACGGCGACGCTGGACCAGCCGGCCCGCTCGGACTCGACCGTCCGCCTAGCAGCCGACCGCGCCTCGACCGCGAGCCGCGGGAGCGACTACCGCACGCTTCCCACTGTCACCATCCTCAAAGGCGAAAGGACTGGAACCGCCGTCGTGCGCCTGCGCGGCGACGAGGTCGACGAGGACGACGAGAAGCTGATCCTCAGCGGCGACGCCGGCGGGCTGACGGTGAACGCGCTGACCCTGACGATCACCGACGACGACACCGCCGGGGTAGACGTCGGCGAGACCGCGCGGAGCATCACCAAGGGCGCCTTCGTCCGATTCGTCACGCCGCTTGAGAGCCGTCCGACCCACAATGTGACGCTCGCCGTCACCAGCAGCGACAGCGACACGGTCGATAGTCAACGCTCGCAGGTGACCATCGAACCCGGCAACTGGGCGGCGCCGCGATCGGACATCCAGAGCGCCGTCCTCTACGCCAAGGAGGTGGGGACGGCCACGATCAGCTTCACGGCGACGAGCGACGATCCCAACTACGACGGCATCACCATCGCTTCGATCGTGGTGACGGTCACGCCGCCGCCGTCGAAGGTGGACCTCACCACCGACGCAGTCAACGGCGCCGTGACCGAGGGCGACACGGTGACCGTCACCGCAACCCTCGACCGCACCGCCGGATCGGAGATCCTAGTCACGCTGGCGCAGGGCTCCGGCTCCACCACCGACAGCGACGACCTCTTTCTGCCCAACATCTCCTTCAGCAGCGGTGAGAAGACCAAGACGGCCACCTTCACCATCACCGACGACGACGACGCCGAAGGCGACGAGACCCTGGTCGTCGACGGCACTGCCGCCGGACTGACCGGGGCGACTCTGACCCTGACGGTCGAGGACAACGATACCGTCGGCGTGACCGTCAGCGAGGAGTCGCTGTCCGTTGGAGGCGGCGGCGAAGAGACCTATACGGTGGTGCTCACGTCTCGTCCCACCGCCAGCGTGGTCGTGACCGCCACTAGCGGCACGCCCGACGCAGCCACCGTCTCAGGGCCCGTGACCTTCACGACCGGCGACTGGGGCACAGCGCAGACCTTCACCGTCACCGGCGTCAAGTCCGGCAGCTCGAGCATCACCCACGCCGTGACCGGCGTGAGCGGCAGTTCAGACCCCGCCTACACCTCACTGACGCCGGGTTCGGTGTCGGTCGCCTCCACCGACCCGCCGCCGTCGAGGGTGAATCTGAGCACCGACGCCGTCGACAACGAAGTGAGCGAACCCGGCAGCGCGGCGGTCACCGCGACCCTGGACTGGCCTGCCGGAGTCGGCGGGGTGGAGGTGACCCTCTCCGCAGGCGGCTCCTCGACTGCCAGTCCCGACGACTACACGCTGCCGTCGGTCGTCACCGTCAGCGAGGGCGCCCGTGCGGCGACGGTCACGGTCACGATCAATGACGACGACTGGGCCGAAGGCGAAGAGACCCTTGTGGTCGACGCCTCGGCCGGCGGACTCGGGGCGAACGGCCTGACCTTGACGATCACCGACACCGACACGGCCGGCGTCGGCGTGGGCGTGAAGACGCTCTCGGTGCTCGAGAGGGCTACCGCAACCTACGAAGTCGTGCTCGAGAGCCGGCCCATCGCCGACGTGGTCGTGACCCCGGGCAGCGACGCGACCGCCACGGCGACAGTCTCAGGGGCCCTGACATTTGCGCCTGGCAACTGGTCTGACGCGCAGACAGTCACCGTGACGGGGGTGGAGGCCGGCTCCGCCACCGTCAGCCACCTGTCCAGCAGCAGTCGAGACGGCGACTACCAGGGCTTGAAAGTCGCCGACGTGGTCGTCACCGTGAACGAGGCGGTGCCCACCAAGTTGACGCTCACCACCGACGCCGCGTCGAATTCGGCGTCTGAGTCCGCCGGCTCGGTGACCGTGACCGCCACCCTCGACCAGCCGGCAGGCTCGGGGGGCGTGGCGGTGACCCTCACCTCGTCAGGAACTGCCACCGCCGGCACCGACTACACGCTGCCCTCCTCGTTCACCATCAGCGAAGACTCCCGCTCGGCCACCGCCACCGTCACCATCACCGGCGACGACGTGGACGAAAGCGACGAGACCGTCGTGCTCGACGCCACCGCCGGCGACCTTGCCGTGGCCGGGGTGACGTTGACCATCGTCGACGACGACACCGCCGCAGTGAAGACCAACGTCACTCGACTGACGTTCAACCACGATCAACAAGACGAATACGAGGTGAAGCTCGGGTCTAAACCTCTAGCTGAAGTTAAGGTTACGCCGAGCGTTGCGGCGTCCGGCGTGGCCGCTGTCGAACCATCCGTGCTCACATTCACGACCGCCGACTGGGACGCCGCCCAGACCGTCACCGTCAGCAGCGCGGGCGGCGGCACCTCGACGATCAGTCACAGTGCCACGAGCACCGGCGACTCCGGCTACGACGGACTGAGCGGTGCTTCGGTGGCCGTGACGGTCGTGACCCCCCGCCCGACGGTGATAACTGTGAACGCACCGGAGCAAGTGCGCGAAGGTGACGGCGCCGTGACCGTGACGGTCACCCTGGACTGGCCCGCCAAAGCCGACCTGAGGGTAACGTTCGCAGGCGAGACGGTGACTGGTGCGGAGCGCCCCCAGAACGAGCTCGACTATCGGATCTCGGCTGTGACCATACCCAAGGGCTCCAAGTCGGTTTCGGCGAACCTGGAGATCGTCGACGACGACATCGCCGAGAACACCGAAACGATGAAGCTCAGGCCCTACACCGACCCCAAAGTCTCCAATGAACTCGGCACCGAGGTGACGATCACCGACGACGACCCCGCCGGGATCGCCGTCGATCCCGATTCGATCGCCGTCGTCTCCGGTGGTTCTGCGGCCGAGCGCGAGAAGACCTACGAGGTCGAACTGACCAGCGAGCCGACCGCGAACGTGACCTTGCGGGCCTTGAGCAGCGCCACGGGCAAGGCCACGGTGAAGCCGGCGACGTTGACGTTCACGGCGGCTGACTGGGACACCGCCCAGACGTTCACCGTGACCGCCGTGGACGGCGGGTCTGCGTCGATCACCCACACTGCCACCAGCGACGACACTCACTACAACGCCGTCTCCGGCCTCGACGCGGTCGCGGTGACCGTCGCCTACCCCGCACCGACCTCCCTGGTCGTCACCACCGACGCGGTCGCCGACGATTCCGCCGAGGACGACGATGACGGCGATGACGGCGAGGACGACGGCGATGACGGCGAGGACGACGGCGATTCGTCTGAGGACGACGGGGACGGCAGTTCCAGTTCCGGTTCGGTGGCAGAGGACGGCGGCTCGGTGACCGTCACCGCCACGTTGGATTACCCGGCGGGCGCAGAGGGTCTCGTCGTGAACCTGACCGCCGGCGGTTCAGCCACCATCGGCGCCGACTACACCATGCCCTCGTCGTTCACCGTCGCCGCGGGCGAACGCACCGGCACCGCCACCGTCGCCGTCACCGACGACGATCTGGTCGAGTCCAGCGAGACGATCGTGCTGAGCGCTTCGGCAGGCTCTCTGGGTCCGAGCACGGCGACGGTCACGATCACCGACAACGACACCGCCGGGGTCACCGTGTCTGCGTCGGCGTTGACCGTGGTGAAGGGCGCTACGAACGCTACGAAAACGTATACCGTCGTGCTCGACACTAAGCCGACGTCGCAGGTGACCGTCACCCCGAACAGCGGCACGACCGCAGTCGCGACGGTTGCGCCGACAGCACGCACGTTCACCACCGGCAACTGGAACACACCCCAAACCTTCACCGTTACTGGTGTCGAAGCGGGCACCTCGACGATCACGCACGCGTCTTCAAGCTCCGACACCGACTACGGCTCGTCGCTGATGATCAACAAGGTCGTCGCGACGGTGGAGAACCCCGACCCCTCGACGCTCACCGTGACGCTAACCAACACCACCATCGACGAAGACATCGGGACCGTGACGGTGACCGCCACGTTCGACCAGCCTGTGAAGGCCGCTACGACAGTCACGTTCACCGTGTCGGGCGGCACTGCCACCGCAGGCACCGACTTCACGGTGCCGCAGACTTTCACCGGCGTCGCCGCGATAGGCCAAAGCGTCGCCACCGCGACAGTGACGATCACTGACGACAAAGTCGACGAAACCAATGAGACGTTCACCGTCGCCGCGTCGGCCGGTAGTCTCACCTCGGCTGCGGAGACAGTCACCATCACCGACAACGACACTGCCGGGGTCGCCGTCTCAGAGGAATCGTTGACGGTGGTGAAGGGTGCGAAGAAGACCTACACAGTCGTGTTGGGCTCCCAGCCAACTTCGCAGGTCACGATCACTCCGACGAGCGGCAAAACAGGTGTCGCGACGGTTGCGCCGTCCGCTTACACGTTCACCACCAGCAACTGGAGCGACGCGCAGACGGTGACGGTCACCGGTGTCGTCACCGGCACCTCCACCATCAGCCACGCCGCGTCCAGCACAGACACCAACTACAGCTCCGCGCTCGACATCGACGAAGTCGACGTGACCGTCGAGAACCCCGACCCGTCGACGCTCACCGTTTCGTTGGAGAGCCTCACGGTCGCCGAGGACGCCGGGGATGTGACCGTCACCGCCACCTTCGACCAGCCAGTGAAGGCCACGACCACAGTCACGTTCACTGCGACGGGTGACGGCAGCACAGGCAAAGCCACCAAAGGCACCGACTTCACCGTTCCCAACACGTTCACCGGTGTCGCCGCGAAAGGCCAGAGCGTCGCCACCGCGACGGTCGCGGTCACTGACGACGACCTCGCCGAGGGCGACGAGACGTTCACGCTCGCCGCGTCGGCCGGGAGCATCACCGCGGCGGCAGTGACAGTCACGATCACCGACAACGACGATGCCGGTGTGACTGTGTCGGAGTCGGCGTTGACCGTGGTGAAGGGTGCTATGGAAACGTATACCGTCGTGCTCGACACCAAGCCGACGTCGCAGGTGACCGTCACCCCGAACAGCGGCACGACCGCAGTCGCGACGGTTGCGCCGACAGCACGCACGTTCACCACCGGCAACTGGAACACACCCCAAACCTTCACCGTTACTGGCATCGAGACGGGCACCTCGACGGTCACGCACGCGTCTTCAAGTTCCGACGCCGACTACGGCTCGTCGCTGACGATCAACAAAGTCGAGGCGACGGTGGAGAACCCCGACCCGTCCACGCTCACCGTGTCGCTTGCCAGCACGACCGTCGCTGAGGACGCCGGGGATGTGACGGTGACCGCCACCTTCGACCAGCCCGTGAAGGCGGCGACGACGGTCACGTTCACCGCCACCTCAGACACTGCCACCGCAGGCACCGACTTCACGGTGCCCCAGACGTTCACCGGGGTCGCCGCGACAGGCCAAACCGTCGCCACCGCCACAGTGACGATCACCGACGACAAAATCGACGAAACCAACGAGACGTTCACCGTCGCCGCGTCCGCCGGGACCCTCACCGCGGCTGCGGAGACCGTGACGATCACCGATGACGACACCGCCGGGGTGACTGTGTCGGAGTCGTCTTTGACGGTCATCAAGGGGTCCACGAAGACCTATACGGTCGTGTTGGACTCTCAACCGACCGCGCAGGTGACGGTCACCCCGTCGAGCGGCACAGGCACCGTCGCTACGTTCACACCCGCGGCGCGGTCGTTCTCCACCACCAACTGGGACACCCCTCAGACGTTCACTGTGTCTGGTGTGGAGACCGGCATGTCGACGATCACGCACGCGGCGTCCGGCACAGACAGCGACTACGGCGCGTCGTTGACGATCAATAAAGTCGAGGCGACGGTGGAGAACCCCGACCCGTCGACGCTCACCGTGTCACTCACCAACACCACCATCGACGAAGATGTCGGGACCGTCACGGTGACCGCCACCTTCGACCAGCCGGTGAAGGCCGCGACGACAGTGACGTTCACCGCCTCGGGCGGCACCGCCAGCAAGGGCACGGATTACACGGTTCCGCAGACGTTCACCGCATCGGTTGCGGTCGGTGCGACCGAAGCGACAGGCACCGTCACCATCACCGACGACAAGATCGACGAAGAAAACGAGACGTTTGAGGTCAAAGCCGAGGCGGGCGACGTCGAATCCGCGGCGGTGACTGTGACTATCACCGATGATGACACTGCCGGGTTGGTGGCTAGCTCGTCTTCGGTTGCGGTCACTGGTTCGGGTACTGTGAGTTACACGGTGAAGTTGGGTTCGCAGCCGACGCATTCGGTGTCGGTGACCCCGGCGAGTTCGGTTGACGCTACCGCGACTGTGGCGACAGGCAACGGCGATGACTTGTTGACGTTCACCACCGACAATTGGGGCACCGCCCAGACTGTGACTGTTACGGGTGCGGCCGCGGGCACTGCTGCGGTCACTCACACCTCGACCAGCGACGACCCGAATTACGTGATCACAGCAGCGTCTGCGTCGGTGGCTGTGACGGTCCGCGGGTTGGTGTTCGGCGCTTCTGCTGTGACGGCGGTGGGCACTGGCACTGTGACCTACACGGTGAGGTTGTCGTCTGAACCGGCTGGTGATGTGACTGTGACCGCGACGAGTGCTGCGACCGCCACGGCGACGGTCTCGCCAACGACACGCACTTTCACCACAGACAATTGGAACACCCCCCAGGCGTTCACCGTCACCGGTGTCGCCACTGGCGCCACCTCCATCACGCACGCATCCGCCAGCGACGACGACAGCAACTACCAGATCACCCAGGCCGGTTCTGTGGACGTGACCGTCGGCAACCCCGACCCGTCGACGCTGACGGTGTCGCTCACCAGCAAGACGGTCGCTGAGAATGTCGGGGATGTGACGCTGACCGCCACCTTCGACCAGCCCGTCAAAACAGCTACGACCGTCACGTTCACCGCCACCTCAGGCACTGCGACTGCGGGCACCGATTTCACGGTACCCCAGACGTTCACCGGCGTCGCCGCGACAGGCCAGAGCGTCGCCACCGCGACAGTCACGATCACTGACGACGACATCGACGAAACCAATGAGACGTTCACCGTCGCGGTGTCCGACGGTGGGTCGCTCACGGCTGCGGCGGTCACAGTCACCATCACCGATGACGACACTGCTGGGGTCACCATCTCAGCAGACGAGTTGACCATCGTGAAGGGCGCGAAGAAGACCTACACGATTGTTCTGGACTCTCAACCGACGTCGCAGGTGGTCGTCACTCCTGAGAGTGGCACCATCGGGGTCGCGACCGTCGCGCCGACTGCGCGCACGTTCGAAACTTCTGACTGGGACACCGAACAAACCTTCACCGTTACTGGCATCGAGACGGGCACCTCGACGGTCACGCACGCGTCTTCAAGTTCCGACGCCGACTACGGCTCGTCGCTGACGATCAACAAAGTCGAGGCGACGGTGGAGAACCCCGACCCGTCCACGCTCACCGTGTCGCTTGCCAACACGACCGTCGCTGAGGACGCCGGGGATGTGACGGTGACCGCCACCTTCGACCAGCCCGTCAAGGCGGCGACGACGGTCACGTTCACCGCCACCTCAGACACTGCCACCGCAGGCACCGACTTCACGGTGCCCCAGACGTTCACCGGGGTCGCCGCGACAGGCCAAAGCGTCGCCACCGCCACAGTGACGATCACCGACGACAAAATCGACGAAACCAACGAGACGTTCACCGTCGCCGCGTCCGCCGGGACCCTCACCGCGGCTGCGGAGACCGTGACGATCACCGATGACGACACCGCCGGGGTGACTGTGTCGGAGTCGTCTTTGACGGTCATCAAGGGGTCCACGAAGACCTATACGGTCGTGTTGGACTCTCAACCGACCGCGCAGGTGACGGTCACCCCGTCGAGCGGCACAGGCACCGTCGCTACGTTCACACCCGCGGCGCGGTCGTTCTCCACCACCAACTGGGACACCCCTCAGACGTTCACTGTGTCTGGTGTGGAGACCGGCATGTCGACGATCACGCACGCGGCGTCCGGCACAGACAGCGACTACGGCGCGTCGTTGACGATCAATAAAGTCGAGGCGACGGTGGAGAACCCCGACCCGTCGACGCTCACCGTGTCACTCACCAACACCACCATCGACGAAGATGTCGGGACCGTCACGGTGACCGCCACCTTCGACCAGCCGGTGAAGGCCGCGACGACAGTGACGTTCACCGCCTCGGGCGGCACCGCCAGCAAGGGCACGGATTACACGGTTCCGCAGACGTTCACCGCATC
Organism: Candidatus Aldehydirespiratoraceae bacterium; assembly: GCA_965204595.1. Taxonomy (GTDB): domain Bacteria; phylum Actinomycetota; class Acidimicrobiia; order Acidimicrobiales; family Aldehydirespiratoraceae; genus VXYK01. Next base: position 336,054 of record CBDBEW010000005.1, read on the forward strand.
GGTTGCGGTCGGTGCGACCGAAGCGACAGGCACCGTCACCATCACCGACGACAAGATCGACGAAGAAAACGAGACGTTTGAGGTCAAAGCCGAGGCGGGCGACGTCGAATCCGCGGCGGTGACTGTGACTATCACCGATGATGACACTGCCGGGTTGGTGGCTAGCTCGTCTTCGGTTGCGGTCACTGGTTCGGGTACTGTGAGTTACACGGTGAAGTTGGGTTCGCAGCCGACGCATTCGGTGTCGGTGACCCCGGCGAGTTCGGCTGACGCTACCGCGACTGTGGCTACAGGCAACGGCGATGACTTGTTGACGTTCACCACCGACAATTGGAGCACCGCCCAGACCGTGACTGTTACGGGTGCGGCGGCGGGTTCTGCTGCGGTCACTCACACCTCCACCAGCGACGACCCGAATTACGTGATCACGGCAGCGTCTGCGTCGGTGGCTGTGACGGTCCGCGGGCTGGTGTTCGGCGCGTCTTCTGTGACGGCGGTGGGCACCGGCACTGTGACCTACACGGTGAGGTTGTCGTCTCAACCGGCCGGTGATGTGACTGTGACCGCGACGAGTGCTGCGACCGCCACGGCCACGGTGTCACCGTCGTCTCGTGTGTTCACCACAGACAACTGGAACACCCCCCAGGCGTTCACCGTCACCGGTGTCGCCACTGGCGCCACCTCCGTCACGCACGCATCCGCCAGCGACGACGACAGCAACTACCAGATCACCCAGGCCGGTTCTGTGGATGTGACCGTCGGCAACCCCGACCCGTCGACGCTGACGGTGTCGCTCACCAGCAAGACGGTCGCCGAGAATGTCGGGGATGTGACGCTGACCGCCACCTTCGACCAGCCCGTCAAAACAGCTACGACCGTCACGTTCACTGCGTCGGGCGGCACCGCCACTGCGGGCACGGATTACACGGTTCCGCAGACGTTCACTGCGGCGGTTGCGGTCGGTGCGACCGAAGCGACAGGCACCGTCATCATCACTGACGACGATCTTGACGAGGACAACGAGACGTTTGAGGTGAAAGCCGAGGCGGGCGACGTCGAATCCGCGGCGGTGACAGTGACTATCACCGATGATGACACCGCACAGATTATGGCTAGCTCGTCTTCGGTTGCGGTCACTGGGGCCGGCACGGTGAGTTACACGGTGAAGTTGGGTTCGCAGCCGACGCATTCGGTGTCGGTCACCCCGGCGAGTTCGGTTGACGCTACCGCGACTGTGGCGACAGGCAACGGCGATGACTTGTTGACGTTCACCACCGACAATTGGGGCAGCGCCCAGACTGTGACTGTTACGGGTGCGAAGGCGGGTTCTGCTGCGGTCACTCACACCTCCACCAGCGACGACCCGAATTACGTGATCACAGCAGCGTCTGCGTCGGTGGCTGTGACGGTCCGCGGGTTGGTGTTCGGTGCTTCTGCTGTGACGGCGGTGGGCACCGGCACTGTGACCTACACGGTGAGGTTGTCTTCTGAACCGGCTGGTGATGTGACTGTGACCGCGACGAGTGCTGCGACCGCCACGGCCACGGTGTCACCGTCGTCTCGTGTGTTCACCACAGACAATTGGAACACCCCCCAGGCGTTCACCGTCACCGGTGTCGCCACTGGCACGACCACCGTCACGCACGCATCCGCCAGCGACGACGACAGCAACTACCAGATCACCCAGGCCGGCTCGGTCGGCGTGACCGTGGAACCGCCGACCACGCTGACTGTGTCGTTGGCCAATACCAGCGTGGCTGAGAGCGCCGGTGAAGTGGTCGTCACGGCGACGTTCAGCAGGGCTGTGACGACCGCTACCACGGTGACCTTCACCGCCGCAAGCGGCACCGCCACCGCCGGCACCGACTACACGGTGCCGGCCACCTTCACGGCGGCGTTGACGACAGGTCAGAGCGCAGCCACAGCCACCGTCACCGTCACAGACGACGACCTCGACGAGGACGACGAGACTTTCGACCTCGCCGCCACCGGCGGAGGACTCACCGCACCGACAGTGACAGTCACCATCACCGACGATGACACAGCCGGCGTCACCGTCAGCGAGTCGGAGCTGACCGTGGTAGAGGGATCGACGAAGATCTACACGATCGTGTTGGACTCGCAGCCCACCGCGCAGGTGATCGTCACCCCCACCAGCGGCACACCCGGCGTAGCCACGTTCACGCCATCAGCACGCACGTTCCAAACCAGCGACTGGGACACCGAACAAACCTTCACAGTCACCGGCGCCACCACCGGAACCTCCACCATCAGCCACGGGTCTTCGAGCACCGATGACGACTACGGCTCGTCGCGCACCGTAAGCTCAGTCGTGGCGACCGTCTTGGAGACCGCGCCGCCACCGAGCGCGTTGACCTTGACGACTAGCGGCTCAGGCTCGGAGAATCCTGGCACGATCACTGTGACGGCTACGTTGGACTGGCCGGCAGGCAGCGGCGGCGTCACGGTCACCCTGACTGGATCGGGTGCAGCGACACCCGGCGAAGATTACAACTTGCCTGCGCCGTTCACTATCGCCGAGGATCAGACGGTCGCATCTGTGGAGGTGACGATCATTGACGACGACATAGACGAAGAAGACGAGGAGATCGAATTTCGTGCCTCTGCCGGCGACCTCACCGCGAACGCGATGGCAAGGATTCTTGACGATGACGACGCGGGCGTCACAGTAAAGGACCCTTCGTTGACCGTAGTCACGGGATCCACTAGCCCCTACACGGTCGTGCTCGATACCCAACCAACTTCACAGGTTGTCGTGACCGCAGCCAGCGGCACGCCCGGAGCCGCTACAGTCGCGCCCACGGCGCTGACTTTCAAGACGTCGAACTGGGACACCGAACAGACCTTCAACGTAACCGGCGTGGCGACTGGCGATTCCACGATCACGCATCAGGTTGACAGCACGGAGGACGCGAACTATCAGGCGAGCCTGCCGGTTGACTCTGTGGAGGTCACGGTGACGGTCACGCCACCGAGCACAGTCACCACTCCTGTCTTCACTCCGATTTCCCCCCCGACTCCAGAAGACGCAGAGGAACAGCAGGTCGAAGAAACCGCAGACGAAGAGCCCGCAGACGAAGAGCCCCAGGACGAAGAGACCGAAGACGCCGAGGAGGACGCAGAAACCGAAGAGACCGAAGACGAAGAGCCCGCAGACGAAGAGACCGAGGAGGACGCAGAAACCGAAGAGACCGAAGACCAGGACGACACTGCTGAAGAAACTGGAACGAGCGGGTCGCCAGAAACGGGTTCGACAGCACGCCAATACACTGTGGTGCCTCGTGCTGCGTCCTGTGAACCCGACGGCGAGAACGGCATTCAAACCTTTGATGACATTCCTGACACCTCTTTCGCCAAGGGAGACGTCGGGTGCATTAGAGAACTCGGAGTCACCACAGGAACGACCGAGACCACCTATTCGCCGAAGGATCCGGTCACCCGTGAACAGATGGCATCGTTCCTGGCGCGTCTGTTCAAGGCGGCGACCGGCGAGGAGGCGACGGTTGTTCAAACGCCGTTCACCGACGTCGATGTAGGTTCGTCTGCGTCTGATGACATAGCCCGTGTCTACGGGCTCGGCATAACTACGGGTACCAGCGACACCACCTATGCAGCCGACGCAATTGTGACCCGTGGACAAATGGCTTCGTTCCTCGCACGGCTCTACGAAACCATCAAGGGAGAGAAAGCACCGGTGGTGGCGACTCCGTTCCAAGATGTGCCAGAAGATTCGTGGGCGGCAAACGACATTGCTCGTGTCTACGGGCTCGGCATCACTACGGGTACCAGCGACACCACCTATTCGCCTGACGATCCAGTCACCCGCGAGCAAATGGCATCATTCTTGGCGCGCGTCTACCGACTGCTGACCGGCTCGGACGACGGCGGGCAGTCGGGCAACGGCGGGCAGTCGGGCGGTGACGCCGAGTAAGCCGGTGACGCCCGGCCCGTGCCGACTCCGACGTAGCCGGGTTCCGAGCCTGCCCGGGTCAGTTGTCGCCGTCCGAGCGGGATCGGAGGTCGGGTACGGCCGGATGGATGCTCACCGACCTCACTCCACCCCGAAACGCGAAGAGTCCGTTTACGCGCAGGCTCAGAAATTCTGAGATTTCCTGTAACAGAGTGGCCGGTCGAGCAAAGAACAAGAAGGAGCCATGCAACACTTCAATATCAAGCGCAAAGAAACTCAGATGAACCGTGAAAGCTCCCAGTATCGCCTACCGCCTACAGCCTCCACGCCAATGAAGTTGCCGCTATGACGAATCGTGCAGTCGCCTCCGATCTTGAGCGCATCAGAGATGACAGGCCCGCTTCAGTTGCTTGGGCGTCTTCAGTTGATGTCTCATACGGCACGGTCCAAGCGCTCGACAGCGTATCAGTTGAGGTTCATGCGGGGGAGGCGTTGGCCGTCGTGGGGCCGTCGGGTTCTGGGAAGTCAACGCTTTTGCACTGTCTGATCGGATTGTTGGTCCCCGATCGGGGAATAGTCGGTTTCGAGGGAGCTGCACTGTCCGACCAGACTGATCGGCGGCGGAGCGCCGTTCGTCTAAAGCGAATGGGTGTGGTGTTCCAGTTCGGGGAACTGCTGCCTGAATTGACAGTCCGGGAGAATGTCGCCCTGCCCCGTTGGTTGATCGGAGACAGCAAGTCGGCCGCGGCGGGCGCCGCAAGCGAGCTTCTGGCTACGTTCGATATCGAACAACTCGGCGATCGGCATCCAGCCGACGTTTCCGGCGGTGAACGGCAACGAGTCGCCGTGGCACGATCGCTTGTCCATGAGCCCTCTGCGGTGTTTGCCGATGAGCCCACGGGTTCTCTCGATTCGACCAACGCAGACAACGTGATGGAGACGCTGCTGAAGCGAACCCGATCGCACGGACAGGCCCTGCTGCTCGTAACCCACGAAGCCCGCTTCGCCGAACAGTGTGACCGTATCGTCACAATGAGCGACGGTTGTGCCTCTGAGTCGGCGCCGAACCGATGAAAACGCTGTATCTAGGTTTGCGCCTGCTTCGCCCGGCCGACCGGGCCGGATCGGCCCGTGTCGTGATGATGGGTCTCGGCGCCGCTATCGGCACTGCGGTGATCCTCGGTCTGTTGAGCGTTCCGGGCGTGGTCGATGCTCAATCCGAGCGGTTGAGCCGACAAGTGCCGAACTATGTCGAGAGCAACTATGTCGAGAGCGAAAGTGATATTGGCCGAGAACGAGAGTTGTTTGCACACAGAAGGCACGAGTTGATCGGCAATCGTGATCTTTACACTCTCGTCGTAGCAGACCTCGGATCAGCGGCGCTGCCGACATGGCTTGACGCATACCCTGCACAAGGTGAGATCGTGGTATCTCCATCACTGCGATCACTGATTCGCGGCAACGACTACGGGCTGGCTACACGGTTCGGGCAACGGATCATCCAGATCGTAGGCGAAGACGGCCTGATCGCCCCGAACCAACTATTCGCGATCGTCGGTGTCGATGCGAGCACCTTGTCCGAACGCCAGCTTAGTCTCAACGCGGCTACGGGAATCGGGGTCTCTGAAGCCATCCACCGAGGACCGGACCGAGCCGTCGTCCGAAGACTCGCTGCGTTAGCCGCGGTCTTTGTTGTTGTTCCAACGCTCCTGTTGGTCGCCACCAGTGCCCGGCTCTCGGCGCGTACCCGTCAGCGCCGGCTCGCCGCGCTTCGGTTGATAGGACTCAGCGAATCGCGAACCTCGCTTGTGAACGGCCTCGAAACTGTCGTCATCACCGCCATCGGATCTGTGGCAGGCATCGGCATATGGCGGCTTCTAACGCCTTTGTCTCAAGACGTCGGGCTGGGGGACCGCTGCGCTGGTTCGCAGCAGACGTCGAAGTTGCGTCTGCGACGCTCGTGGTCGTGGTGACGGGCTTGGTTGCTGTGTCGCTGATCGTCACCATTACAGGATCGGCGAGGTCTATAGCGAAGCCTCTACGAGAACGCCGCAGCGCACCGTCGCAAGCCCCGAGCGGGTTTCGCCTGCCAGTCCTAGCAGTTGGAATCTCAACTCTGGCAGTGACCGCCGCATGGTCCTCGCAGAGCGACACCTGGCTGGCCCTGTTCGCGCTGGGCAACGCTTTGACGATCATCGGACTCTGCCTCTCACTCCCTACTCTGTCACGGCTCGCGGGCGCAATGCTGGTCGGCTCGCCGCGAGCTTCGCTCATGATCGCCGGGCGCAGACTCATCCACTCGCCCTCAGCCCTCGCCCGAGTCGCTTCGGGACTTCTCGTTGTGGTGTTCGTCGCCGGATTCGCCCAAACCCTGCTCATCGTCATCGACTGGGGCGCCAACAAGAACATGCCGGTCACGGGTTCTGGTGAACCACGGATCGTCACGTTGCGCAACGCCCCGATGACCGAGCAGATGATCGATGCATCCCCTATACGCAACGCGCTGCCAGTCGTCGAACTGCCAACCCAACAGGGCGGCACAGCGTCCGCCGTGGTCGCCACATGCAGCGCGCTCGAGGCCATCGCCTTCGAGTTCGGGTCACAATGCGACGACACGACCGTCCAACCCCTCTACCAGACCTCTACACGAATCGCCGGAATGACGCTCGGCCCGCAACTCGACTTCTCCTATCGCAGCCAATACGGCGGGACCAGCCCAGGTGCGCCATTCCGCATCTCTCCCAGCCTGTTGCCCGCCGCGACAAACCCGCAAACGCCGCCTACCGAATGGATCATTGATCTGGCACACGACGCCACGAACACGGACCTCGCCAATGCCGTCCTGAGTGCCCTACCCGCCGCTGACATCACAAGCAGTCCCACCCCAGGCCGCGGTCGCCTCGTCAGCACCTACCGGGCGCTCGTCAACCTGGCGATGGGAACCGCCATAATCCTGAGCCTCGCCTCGACGATCGCAGCACTCGTCGATCGAACCTTGGAGAATCGGCGCACCGCCAACCAGATGCTCTCACTGGGCGTCGCCCCACGAACCCTCAGAACCACAGAAGCAGCATGGCTCACGGCACCAACCCTGCTCGGGCTCGCCGTCGCGATAGCCGCATCGGGCCTCGCCGCGATCTCCCTGCTCCGCGCAGGCACCGAGAACATCTCCATCTCGTTTCCGTGGACCGAACTGACAATCGTCTGCATAGTCGGAGCGATCTCATTCCTCGCGGCCACCACCGCGGTCACCCTGGCCACCCCCACCAAGCCGACCGGCCGAATCGAATCCGACGCCTGACCCGCCAAGCGACCGCACCTGGACAAGAAAATCTGAGATTTCCTGTAACAAAGTGGGCGGTCAAGCAAAGTAAAGGTTAACCCCGCAAACATCGGACCTTCTTGGCTCTGCTCTCAATAGCGGGACTGGTTGAGAACCGAGATCAAACTGCGCTCCGAAAGGTGCTGGCGTGGGCCTGCGCCACTAAAGGAGTATGGAAAAGGAATATTTATGCATAAAATACATCGGATTTCTTAGCCTTGTTGGTTGCTTGCACGGCTGTTGTTAGCATCCCGGGCACTTCAGTGGCTACCTCATGCAACACCAATCGACTATGTTTCTTTGAGGGCGAAAACGCCGAGGGATCTAGGTACATGACCAGTGACATGAACATGCACCACCACAACCTGACTTTCGGTAACGGTCACGATGTCAGGAACAACGTCCAGTCTGTTATCAACCACGACAACAACTGCAACGTCCGCATCATTGACGATCGAGGTTGGTGGCCAGACGATTGGCAGGACATTCCCAACAACAAAAGCATCGTAAACCTGATCGGCCGCGTCTCTCAGCAGAACGACCGCCATGAATCAAGAGACTGCTAGCAGGCCTAATGGGAACCTTCGACTTTCGTGGAGGGTTACACCTGAAGGTTCCCCTACCTGAGCCACTAGCTCGTCAGTATGCGGCCTGCTTTCCGTAGAATTGCGATCGCGGTAGCAGTTCTACTAGCATCTTGCGCTGCTCCAGATGATTCTATTGGGATCAGCGAATTCGGATTCGAACTTGATGTTGAACGCGACACTCGGCAAATCAGCCTGCTAGCGGCAAGACTCGTGGCACTCTGTATGGAGTCAATGGGTCATCCACAGGGAGTCGAAGCCGAAGCAATGCGACCCCACGGAGATCCCTACGCACACACTGGAATGGTCTACTGGCACCCCTTAGAATCTGGCCCCACCACAACTCTTGAAGCCGAGACCTTCGGACTTCTAGGACTTTCGTTTGCATTTCAACAGGCGCTTCCTGGCGAGATCGTGGGCAATTCTCCGCGTCTTGACGAAGCGCGTACAGCTTGCAAGAGTTCTCTCGACGAGATCGCTCAATCACCATTGGAATCGGTTCTCAACGAATGGGCGAGAGTGCGTTCTGAGATCCGTAACCAGTTCATCGACTTCGCAGAAGTGGAGGCCGCTGCTTTGTTGCGTGAGCAGACAGACTGCTTCGTTGATCGAGTCCACATCGAAGCCGAGACTGCAGCGAGCGGGAACTATCGAAAGATACTAAAAAGCTTGGGCGTAGCAGCTGGTATCGCCAAGAGTCCACCGACAGTCGTGCAGTCGAAAGACCAGATTGTCGTGGTTGAGCGTCGTCCCACGATCTATTTTCCTTCGCCCCGCGAGGTAGAGGTCGCCAAAGCGTTCGTTCGCTGTGGGGAGGAGACCAACTTCGCTGCCCGGCTGATCCGAAACCAGGCCGTCCCCCGAGAGAGGGGGCTTATGATGAATGCCGAAACCATTGACCGGTATGAATCTTGGGCTTCCTCAACCCTCGAGCGCTTGCAACGGTACGACAGCAGCTAACAAAAATGAGGTTGTTTCCCTTCAGCACCGCTCGACTTCGGCAGCGTGGTGGACTACACCGGTGGTTGCGATTGATCGGTACGACCTTGACTGACCGTCGAGCTCCGCCCCGACCAAAGCCGAAGCCACCTTCAAAATCTCGTTCGCTCGGCGCAGCTCACGGTTCTCGCGTTCAAGGTCCTTGAGACGCTCACGCTCGACGCTGGTCACCCCTGCGCGCGCACCGGCGTCGATCTCGCAACGGCACACCCACTTGCGCACCGACTCCGCAGACGGACCCAGCTTCTCAGCAACCGAGCAGATCGCCTCCCAGCGAGACCCATAGTGCCGCTCATTATCGAGCACCATCCTCACCGCCCGCTCACGCAGCTCGGCCGGATATCTTCTGTTGTTTGTCATAACTCCATCCTCTCAAGGAAAAGAGTCTCCACGAAACCCGGGGTGGTTCATGGGTGCGCCGACACCAGTCGTCTCCCGCTCTTGGTTCGCTGCGCTCACCGGGCCGCTCGGGCCACGGCCTAGTTCGAACCTGCCCTGCACGGGATCAATCCGCGCACGTTCTAAGAGGCGGGTCCGTACTTGATGAAGATGCTCTCGCGTGTAGAGGGCATGCCGCTGGCGAGCCTCGAGCAGGGTGTCCCCTGGAACTGGCAGTCCTTCGGCGAGTACCTCGATCAGCTCGAGGGAACGCTCGCGGTGAATGCCGGCTTCATGGTCGGCCACTGCGCGATCCGGCGTACGGTGATGGGCGAGTGGGCGGTCGGCCACGAGGCGACTGCCGAGGAACTCGCGCAGATGGTCGAGTTGCTGCGAACCTCACTGGCCGAGGGCGGCTTGGGGTTCTCGTCCACGATCTCATCGACACACAACGACTTCGAGGGGAATCCCGTTCCGTCCCGCCACGCCACCAGGCACGAGATGCTGACCTTGGCACGCTAGGTGCGCGACTTCGAGGGGACGACGGTCGAGTTTCTGCCGGGTGTCGGCTGGGGTGAGGAGGAGGCGGAGTACATGGCAGACCTGTCGCTCGCGGCGAACCGGCCGGTGAATTGGAACGTTATGGCGGCCAGTTCCCACAACCGAGAGCAGACGGAACGACAGCTCGCGGCCACCGACTTGGCCCGCGCCCGCGGGCCCGAAGTCGTCGCGCTGACCGTTACCCAGCCGATGACTATTCGGATCAATCTCGACTCGGGTTTCGTCTTCGACGCGTTCCAAAACTGGGTTCTGTTCTTCAGGCTCTCCAAGCCGGAGAAGCTGGCTTTCCTGAAAGATCCCGCCAAACGTCGGCAATTCGAGGAGGACGCGCAGAACCCGACCTCGCCGATGCACCGGATGCCCAACTGGGGCAACTTCACGATTGACCAGGTCAACGACGAGTCACTCGAGAAGTACCGCGGCCGCACCGTCGGCGAGATCGCCCAGCAGGAGGGGAAGGCACCCTTCGACGCGATGATCGACATCGCCGTGGCTGACGATCTCAAGACCTACTTCATGCCGTCGACGGCGGGCACCGACGACGAGATCTAGCGCATCCGAGGCGAACTCTGGCATGACGACCGCACGGTCATCGGAGCTTCGGACGCAGGCGCCCACCTCGACATGATCGACACCTTCGCATTCTCGACGGTGATGCTCAGCGAGGGTGTGCGCAAGCGCTCCCCGCAAGAATCCCAAGAAATCTTCGAAAGTTTGTAACAAAAGTCGCACAAGCGCATAGTAATAGATAAAGCCACCCGACCAACGGTGTCGCCAGTAATCTGAGGCACATGGACCGACGTACCCGATAGTTCTTTGAAGGATTCACCTATTCGAAAAGTGTTTACATTGTTCCATGCACCGTGTACTTCGTTGAACAACCGTCTTGAGATTATGGGGGCATTGCAAGTTGACTGCCTGGTCGTGAACGAAGAAGACCCTGTCGTTCCATGGGACCTGATAGAACAATCATTCGGAACGCCAATAATTACTCGTATCGACCCATCGGTTCCTCATGCATGGATCGCGACCCTCGCTCAGTGTGATTCGCTAGGGGCTTCATGATACGGCCGAGACGAAAACGAAACCAAACTAGTCTCCTGGCTGTGTTCGTTTACTTGGTTCTTGGGTTCGCGCTCGCGTCCGCCTGCTCCTCAGAACGTTCAGTAAACAGCGAGATGCAGTCGTTTCAAGAGAACTTTGTTGCGGTAGCACAAGATGCCGGAGTCGATGTAGCCTCAGTTTCGTTCTGTTGGCACCAGCTGTCTTCATCTTCTCCGACGAGGCTCTATGTGTTTGCGAATTTTGAAGCGCGTTCAGACACCGTTGCCGAAGTTTTGCGTACGCAAGGAATGCGAATAAGGGATCACAAATCGCACTTTATTGTACAACAACATCCGAACCAACCAATAAACGGATGGACCGGCCAACTCGTCCCCGATACGCACGGTTCCATTCTCGAAGTCGTGCAACACGGTTTCAAACAAGTTGAACCGGGAACAATTTCGGAGTGTCAATGGCCAGCACGATAAAGTTTCTCCTCCACGTCCGCCTTAGGCTGGATCCACCGCTGGAGGCCGCCGTCTTTGTCGGTTGTGGTTACGGTGGCCCACAGGTTGCTCGAAGACCAGTTGGTGTCGGTCGCGGTGATGGTGGTTTTGTCCCAGGTGCGGGTGTCGGTTCGGGTTGCGGTGAGGGTTCGGGTTGGATGGGAGTGCGTTGGGTGGTGAGGTCGATGCGGCGGCTGTTGGCGGTGAGTTTGACTTGCTGGATGCGGTTGAGTTCTCGCAGTGCTCGGGCGGCGCTGAGGCGTTGGTGGTCGAGGTCGGGGTCGCGGACGTCGGCTTTGGCGAGGTTGAAGCCGATTAGGGTCTTGATGACGACGGCGTAGACGCAGACCCGAGTTTGGCGGGTTGGTGGGAGTTTGGTGACAGCAGATGGCTTCTGTTGTGGGGTTTTGTGTGTTTGGTTGGCGTTTTGGCGGGGTTTTGTGGGGGGCGACACATTGTTGACGGCGTGTTGGTTGGAGGCTGTTGTGATGTTATGTTTGTGAAGACAACCCGCGGTTGCGGGGGCGACAGGGTGTATGAGTACTTGTCTTTGGTCGAGTCTGTGCGCGACGGGTCGAAGGTGTGTCATAGGACGTTGTTGCGTTTGGGGGAGGTGACGTGAGCTTCCCCCTGAGCTTCCCCCCGTTTGCTTGACACCTTGATTGGAAGGTATTCATGTAAGTATGGAAATAAATAAACCGCCGCCGGTTTTTCGGCGGCAATTCAGTAAAGAGTTCAAGGCTGATACTGTGGCGTTGGTTTTGGACGGGAACCGGCCGGCTGCTGCGGTGGCACGCGATTTGGGGATCGGTGAAGGCACTTTGGGAAAGTGGGTTCGCCAAGCCCACATCGACCGCGGTGATCGGTCTGGGTTGACGACGAGCGAACGTGGCGAGCTTTCTCGGTTGCGTCGTGAGAACGCCAAGTTGTGGATGGAGCGTGAACTGCTCAAAGATGCGACGGCCTTTTGGGTGAAGGAGTTGGGACAGTGACCCGCTATGAGTGGGTTGCTTCCCGGAAGGCCGAGGGGTTCTCAACTAGGTTGAACCACCCCGGGTTTGGTGGAGACTCTTTTCGGTGAGAGGATGGAGTTATGACAAACAACAGAGGATATCCGGCCGAGCTGCGTGAGCGGGCGGTGAGGATGGTGCTCGATAATGAGCGGCACTATGGGTCTCGCTGGGAGGCGATCTGCTCGGTTGCTGAGAAGCTGGGTCCGTCTGCGGAGTCGGTGCGCAAGTGGGTGTGCCGTTGCGAGATCGACGCCGGTGCGCGCGCAGGGGTGACCAGCGTCGAGCGTGAGCGTCTCAAGGACCTTGAACGCGAGAACCGTGAGCTGCGCCGAGCGAACGAGATTTTGAAGGCGGCTTCGGCTTTCTTCGGGGCGGAACTCGACCGCCAGTCAAGGTCGTAGTGTCGTTCATCGACGCTTGGCGGCACCGGTTCGACTTCGAGCCTGTTTTGTGTGGTGCTCACAGAGCACGGCGTCGGGATCGCCCCGTCCACGTATTACGCCGCGAAGAAACGCCAGCCGTCGGCGCGGGCCGTGCGTGATGCCGAGCTCGCTGCGTTGATAGCGCAAGTGCATGAAGCCAACTACAACGCCTATGGCGCCGCGAAAATGTGGGACCACCTCAACCGCGTCGCCGGCGTGGTGGTGGCGCGTTGCACCGTTGAGCGGCTGATGTCGCAGATGGGGCTAGTCGGCGCCCGCCGAGGCAAAGAACCGGTCACCACCACACCGCCCGGCGACAGCGACACGCCCGGCGACCTGGTGAACCGCCACTTCAGCGTCGACGCCCCGGACCGGTTGTGGCTCGCCGATCTCACCTGGGTGCGAACCCGCACCGGTTGGGTGTATCTGGCGTTTGTCATCGACGCCTACTCGCGGCGGGTTCTGGGCTGGCGGGCGTCACGCACGTTGCACACCGAACTGTCCCTCGACGCGTTGGACATGGCCATCGCCTCGCGTCGTCGCGACGGCCGCAGAACCGACCGAGCGGTCCATCACAGCGACCGCGGATCGCAGTACCTGTCCATCCGCTACAGCACCCGACTCGACGACAACGACATCGTCGCCTCGGTCGGCTCAACCGGCGACAGCTACGACAACGCCATGACCTGAAGCTTCAACGGCCTGTACAAATGGGAACTCATCTACCCCCACGGACCCTGGCAAGACCTACGCGAAGTCGAGTTCGCCACCCTCGAATACGTCGACTGGTACAACCACCGACGCAGCCACAGCCAGCTCCTAGCAGGCCGCTACAACTACACCACCCCCACCGAACACGAAAACACCTACTACAATCAAAACCCAACCGACCACCCGACCAACACACACAAAACCAAGTCTCTACCAAACCCGGGGTGATTCAGGTTAGCGTGCCGGGTCGCTGGTGTGACCTGTCAGGGGTTTTATGCGTGGCGGCACCGTCACAGTCGAGGCCAAAGCGTCGAGAACCATGTGGAGGTTGAGCTGGTCGCCCATATACGCCAGATTCATGCCGACTCTGGCGGCGCGTACGGCTCGCCGAGAGTGTGCGCGCAGCTACGTCGGCAAGGTGTGCGCGTGAACCATAAACGCGTTGAACGGCTTATGCGAATCAACGGGATTTGCGGTATATATAAGCGCCGTAAACCACGTTTCGGGCAAGCAGCGAAGCAGCGGTTAGCGCCTGGGGATCTGGTGCGCCGCGGCTTTGGTGTCGGACATGCCGACAGTGTCTGGGTTGGTGACATCACCTACATCGACACCGCCGAAGGCTGGCTGCACCTCGCTGCGGTGCTCGACTTGGGGTCACGGCGTCTCATCGGTTACTCGATGGCCAACCACGTCCGCGCCGAGCTGGTGTGCGACGCGTTAGACACTGCGGCTGCGACCAGAGGTCACCACACCCCAGGCGTGGTGTTACTGCGACCGCGGGAGTCAGTACCTGTCAGGCGACTTCGCCGACGCGTTGAAACGCCATCAGATGCGTCACTCGGTGGGACGCGTCGCTAACTGCTGGGACAACAGCGTCGCCGAATCGTTCTTCGCCACGCTGAAACGAGAACTCACCTCACAAACACGGTTCACCACCCGAGTCCAAGCACGACGTGAGATCTTCGCCTGGATCGGACGCTACAACAACCACCGGCTGCACTCCAGCCTCAACTACCAAACCCCAACAGAATGGGAAAACCACCACCAAAAACTAGCGCAAGCCGCGTAAACTACGTGTCAAGCAAACAGGGGGAAGCCCACACACTCACCGCCAACGGCCGCCGCATCGACCTCACCACCCAACGCACCCCCCTCCAAGCCCGAACCCTCACCGCAACCCGAACCGACACCCGCACCTGGGACAAAGCCACCATCACCTGACCCCACCCAGCCGCACCCCAACCACCAATGCAGTCGAAACACCCCACCACTGCGCCCCCCCTGACCTGCCCAAACACGAAACACCCGCCAAACTCGGGTACGACGACAGCTAACAAAAATGAGGTTGTTTCCCTTCAGCACCGCTCTACTTCGGCAGCGTGGTGGACTGCACCGGTGGTTGCGATTGATCGGTCGTGATGACCGGTGAGTTGCATCAACTCCGCGCTCGCTGGTACTGACCGAACCCTCGACTCAGGGTTCACAGACTGCGTCAAGCGGGCCAGCGTGGAAAGAAAATCTGAGATTTCCTGTAACAAAGTAGCCGGTCGAGCAAAAAAGTGAAGTAACGAACAGGACACAACCTAGAAACGGAGGATGGATTACTGTGGTGTCTACAAGGAGAGTTGAGCGAGTGTGCAAATCGAGGGTCTGCACAATTTCGATCTGCGTCGGACTGCTGGCAGCGATGTGGCCGGTCGGTGGAGCGGTTGCGCGCGACCATGCGGATGAGTCTCACTGCGTTGTTGATGTGAGCGGGGGTACTGCGATTGGGGCGGGCTGTTTCGAGTCCCTTCGAGCGGCGCACAACAGTATCTCAGACACAAGTGCCATCTCGAAGAGAAGTGCCGGAGTCTTTGCGGCATCCAGGGTCCGGTCTTCGAGTGTGGTGGGGGTTCATTTCAAGGGGCAGAACTACACCGGATCCTCGATCACGATCACGGGGTCGGGATGCTCGGGTTCGGTCTGGAGACCGTCGGGGTCGTGGAACAACAACATCGAGTCGAGCCACCTCTATTGCGGTAGTGCGCCCACCAGGTTCTACGACTCGTCTTCTTGTTCCGGCTCGCACAGGCCGATTCGCGGGTCGGCGACTACGCTTGGGTGGATGAACAACCGAGCGTCCTGTGTCCGCTATGGCTGACTGCCGGGTTCCAATGGCGCTAGACTGGGCTGGTGAGCGATTGGGGCACGGGTCACCGAGTCGGCGACCCGGCGGCTTTCGATGCTTTCTACCGCGCTCACGCGGAGAGTGTCTTGCGGTACTTCTATCGGCGTACCGATGATCCCGAAGTCGCCGCGGATCTCTGTGCAGAGACTTTCTGTGCAGCACTGAGCAACAGCGGTCAGTTCAACCCCGAGCGTGGCACCGCGGCGGCATGGCTCTACGGGATCGCCAAACGCCAGCTCGCGATGTACTGGAGGCGACGAAAGGTCGCCGATCGTGCTAGAACACGGCTCGGCGTTCCCCGAGAACCCATAGATGAAGAATCGGCTCAGGCACTGCGCCGGGTCGAGGACGTCCTTGACGGCGCCGCGGCGTTTGCAGCGCTCGAGAAGCTCCCTCCCAAGCTGCGACAAGCCGTGACGCTCCGGGTCATCGACCAACTCGAATACGTTGCCATCGCCGCTCAACTCAACACCAGCGAGGGTGCCGTTCGGGTCCGCGTCAGCCGCGGGCTTCACCAACTAGCGGAATTGCTCCAATGAACAATCTCGACACCTCCGACTTCCCGTTTCTTGACCGGCTAGGTCGACACCTCCAACAAGCGGCTATCGAACGCGTCACGGTGTCGCAACGGCAGCGACGGCGACAGCGCAGCGCGGTCGTCGCAATGTCGCTGACCGGGGTGCTGGCGCTGGTCGCCGCCACCGTTGTGATACTGTGGCCCCATGCTGAACCGGCCCGTGCCTTCACGATCGCCCGAGCAGACGGGATCGTCCGAGTCGAAGTATCCAACCTCGTCACAGACCCCGAGGCAGCAACGGCGCAACTCCAGGATGCCGGAGTCAACGCAACCCTGCGAGCGGTTCCGGTACCGGACGAACTAGTGGCCCACGTAGTCTCGCTCAGCGTCTTTGGGGGTATAGAAGTGGAAGTCACCCGCGGCAACACCGGCGTCACAGCCTTCGAGGTCGACGGGACCGGCTCGTTCGTCATTCAGTACGGGCGCCCCGCTGCAGAAGGCGAGACGTACGAGGCCACACAGTCCAGCCTCTACTGCGCGGCGTGGCGGGACCGGCGTGTCGGAGACCTTCGCTCTGAGATCGAGAGCTCCATCGAGACAATCCGCTGGCAGATGTTCAACACGTCCAACTACCGGCTCACAGAAGTGCCGCAACCCGATGCCAACGCTTTCGTTCAAGACGTGATCCCACTCAGCACCCAAGAATCGATCATCATCGTCTCCGACCAACAAGACAGCCTCCCAACCACCGGAGAATGCTAGACGCGAACACTGGCTGTCGCTTCGCGCCAGATTGTTGGCGGGTGATCCGGGCGGGCGAGCAGCGGCTTGAAACTCACAACTCGGTCCATCTCGCGAGTCCAGCGTCGTGACGGCGGCGCATTCTCGTTTCAAGCCCATCTTCTTTTTTGTAACACGACGGAGGCCGGCGCAAAGAAAGAGTGACGGATGTGTCTGCTCGAGTGAGCGGCACAACCAAAAAGGAGACTAGTGAAATGAAGAAGTTCCACGCGACGATCGTGATGGCCTGCCTACTGGTGGCTGTCCTGACTGGCACCGCAGCGGCCAAACATGTCTTCCATACCTACGAAACCGGTTGCCAGATCAAGGTTTCCGGTTTCGAGCACTGGGGCCAAGCCGCAGCTTCAACCCGCGACACCGAGGCGAGGTGTTTCAATATCCAAGCCAAGGTACACTACAAGAACCGTAGCCAGGAATCTGGTCAATTGACAGGCAATATCACGACACTTGACTATTATCGCGTTGCGGCAGGATTTGGGACGGACTGGACCACTGCCAAGGGGCGCTCGCCGCAAGTTTCTGCCGGTTGGCAGGTCTTGAACCGATGAGCACATGGATTGCCAACTTACCCGCTCGTCTTCGACGGTTTTGTTGGGTCGTCGGATTGGTGGGGATTGTTGTTTCGTCTTGTGCGAGTGGGTCGGAAGCAGGTAAAGGCGAATTTGCTGCGATGATGGCTCAGGAACGCCAGGCGATCATCGACTCGCTCTCTGAGGCGACGGCGACCCAACGGGCAGTACTTGCTGATGGATACGTTACGGCAGGCGAGCTTGACCGCGCCGCCAACGAAGTTGTGGAGTGTGGGATTGGTCAGGGTGTAGACATTCAGTTGGTCTTGCAAGAGGGGTCTGGACGACCCTCGTTCAACACAAACTCCCACACGACGGATCAAGACACAGCAAATGAGCGGTTTGCCATAGCTGACGCGTGCATGGAGACTTTCTTCGGGCTGGTAAATCGCGCCTTGGCACTGCAGGATGCGTTGTCGAGTGACGATACGGATCGTCTCAACGCACTGGTTCTCGACTGTTTGGTTGCTGCCGGGTTCGATGTCGGTTCGTGGCCGGACGTCCGGTCAGAACCTGATCCGTCCGTTGAGTCTGACTGTGTCGACTCGGCAATGAGCAGGCTAGGCAATTCATGACAGCACGATTCACGGCCGCGGCCTGTTTTCGTTGAGAGTGACGGATGTGTCTGCTCGAGTGAGCTGCACAACTAGCAAGGAGACTAGTGCAATGAAGCAGTTCCACGCGACGATCGTGATGGCCTGCCTACTGGTGGCTGTCCTGACTGGCACCGCAGCGGCCAAACATGTCTTCCACACATACGACACAGGTTGCCAGATCAAGGTTTCCGGGTTCGAACACTGGGGCAAGGCTGCGTCCTCAACTCGGGACAACAACGCTGCATGCCGGCAAATTCAGACAAAGGTGAAGTACCAGGACGCTCTCGACCCGACCATACCGAAGCTGGGCTAAAGACGCAGAGGCAGCGTTAGCGTCGACCATGCCAAAAACGGGGTTCGATGTGTAGGAGGTGCGATATGTTGGTTGTTGGAGAATAAGCGTTGGCGGCGGCGATGCTGGAAAGGGGCTTCGATGATGTCCGAAAATAGAACTGTGAGTGAACGGCGTGGCGAAGGTGATTTTGGACGAAGGGTGTCAATGCCAGTTTTGTCGTGCGAAGGGTTGCAACTGTCATATGGTTCGAAGCTGGCTTTGCGTAGTGTGGATTTGAGAGTCAGTGCTGGAGAGTCGGTGGCCGTGGTGGGGCCGTCGGGTTCTGGCAAGTCGACTTTGCTGCATTGTTTGGCCGCGTTGAGGGTTCCGGACCGGGGTGAGGTGAGAGTAGGTGATGAGGTGCTGTCATCGCTGCCTGATCGAAGGCGTAGCAGGTTGCGTTTGGAGCGGATGGGCGTGGTGTTCCAGTTCGGTGAGTTATTGCCGGAGTTGACTGTGGAGGAAAATGTTGGTCTTCCGCTTTGGGTGACGGGCTTGTCGCGTTCGGTTGTTGCGGAGCGGGCTGCTGAGGTTCTCGAGTATTTTGGAATAGTTCATATTGCCGATAGTTATCCCAGTGAGGTCTCTGGCGGTGAGAAGCAGAGGGCTGCTGTGGCTCGTGCTTTGGTCCATGACCCGCCGATTGTGTTGGCTGACGAGCCGACGGGTTCTTTGGATTCTGTAAACGCAAGGAACGTTATGTCAGCGCTTGTTGATAGCTCGCGTCGCTGTGGTCGGTCGCTGGTGTTGGTCACCCATGAGATGCGTTTCGCGGAGCTTTGTGACCGGCGTTTGACGATGCTTGACGGGGAAATCACTTTGCCGGGGTCGAGGCCGTGAGAGTGGTTTCGCTGGGGTTTCGTTTGTTGAGGTCTCGGGATGGCAGGTCAGTGGTGCGGATCGTTCTCATGGGTGTGGGAGCGATGTTTGGGGTGACAGCAGTGTTGGGTGTGTTGAGCATTCCGAGCGTCGTGCTTGCACAAGCGGATCGTCTGGGTGCTCAAGAAGTATTGTTCAACCAGGAACGCGGCGCCCCACCCGGTTTCACTACTGCCGTCGGTGCCCGATTCTGGGGTCAAACAAGCAACAGGTGGGTTGCCAGCGCTCAAAGAAGCTTGGTTGTCCACAGTGTGGGGGCTGTGCCGTCAAACACGCCGACACCGTGGTGGTTGGACCAGTATCCCGAACCCGGCGAAATAGCGGTCTCGGCCAGTCTCTCCGAGCAACTCGGAAACGAAGCAGGCGGGCTTGGCCGACGCTACCCTCAAGAGATCATTCAGATCTTGCCGGATGAAATCTTGGTCTCACCCGATCAGCTCTTCGCGGTTGTGGGCGTGGAAGTCGATCCTCTCGCACCGCAGAACTCCGGCGTGTTTCCCATCAAGCAACTCGGCGGCGGCGAAGCGAACTATCAAGGTCCGGGCTTTCGCGCGGTGAGGGTAATGGTGGTCATGGGGGCGATCTTTGTGTTGCTGCCGATGCTGGTTTTTGTGGCGACGAGCGCCCGGTTGTCGGCTCGGACGCGGCAACGCCGCTTGGCGGCGCTGCGCGTCATCGGCATGACCACACCACAAGCCGCAGCCGTTGCGGCATTGGAGGTGGCGGTCGTTTCCTTTGCCGGGGCTTTGGCGGGGGTGGCGTTGTGGCGTGCGCTGATCCCAGTGTCAGAAAAGGTCGGACTCGGTACCCTGAGATGGTTCGCGTCGGATGTCTCGGTGCCGTTCAACACTATCGTGGCGCTGCTGGCTGCCGTGGTCTTGTTGTCCACGGTTGTGGCGCTGGTTGGTTCTTTGCGGGCATTTTCAAACCTTTGCAAGAACGCGCGTCGGCTGGGCCGTCAGCATCTGTGGGTCTCCGATGGCTTCGTATGCTGCCGCTGGGCATCGGCGTCGCGTTGCTGCTATGGGCGGCTGCGTCACCGAGAGAAACCAACACGTGGTTCATGATCTTCGCTGCGGGCAGCGTCTTGGCCGGGATCGGCATTTACACCTTCTTGCCGGTCTCAACCTCGATACTGGGCAGAGGGATAGCAAAAAGCACACACTCACCAGCGATGCGCATCGCCGGGCGCAGGCTCAGCCACGACCCCTCCGCAGCAACCCGCACCGTTGTCGGTGTCTTGACCCTGGTACTCATCGTCGGGTTCGGCCAAATGCTCGCGGTCGTGATCGAATGGGGAACTACCCTAAACGACCCATCACTAGATGCCGACATCGATCAATCAGTTTCAATTCTTTACGCTGACACTGACACAGAATCGATAAGGTCGATAGATGGCGTTGATCTCGCATCCCCAATAGTCGGTTCATTTGCCCGAAGAACAAGAGTGCTGATCGCTAGCTGTTCGGAGATGAAACAGATTGCGGCTGTTTCCAGCGAAAACTGCGACGACAACAAACTCCAACCGCTATACCGCGCCAGTGAGTCTGAAGCGATCCATGACCTGATACCCGACATCGCTCTCGCAGACCCATTAGATTTTCAAACCAACGGGTCATCCGATCCAGAAGCGGATTACCGTATTCACCCCGACCTGGTACCCCAAACAATCGACGCTGCCCACTCGTGGCACGTCGAGTTGAATAAAGACAAGGAGTCTTTCGTCAACACCATCATCAGGATGTCGCCAACCGCTGAAATCAGAGAAACCGCAATCCACGATCGAGGATGCCAAGCGTCAACGTATAGCACTTTGATCAACGCAGCCACCATCATCGCCCTGCTACTAAGTTTGGGTGCCACCCTCACCGCTCTTACAGACCGCTGCCTCGAACGACACCGAACATCAAACCAACTCCTAGCACTCGGACTCGCGCCCACCACACTGCGTAAAGCAGAAACAATCTGGATTACCACCCCACTTGCCAGCGGTTTGACTATCGCCATACTACTAGCCCTGTTCTCAGGTTTCACCGGCCTGAGACTCACAGGAGAATGGATAGCGTTCCCCACACAAGAAATCACCACCGTGATCATCATCGGCGTAACCTGCGCAGTCGCCACAGCGCTCACCGCAATCCTCGCAACCCCCACCCGCCTATCACACCACATCCAATCCGACGCCTAGCCCCTTGGCACTGACGACTCGGCACATCTCGCGAGTCCAACGTCGTGACGGCGGCGCACTCCCGTTTCAAACCATTTTTCCTTTCTTGTAACACGACGGTGGCTGGCGCAAAGAAAGAGTGACGGATGTGTCGGCTCGAGCGAGCCGCACAACGAACAAGGAGACTAGTGAAATACAGATTAGGTTCGAGCCTACGGGCGTTCTCCCAGTATCGACAGCCAGTGGTTTTCGGTGCGTCGATGAGAGGTCAGAGAGCCATAGTCGTTTGTCGGTTGTGCTGGGTCTTGTTGCTCCTTGGCTTGTTTGTGGCGAGTTGTGGCACCGACAGTTCCGCTGGAGATCGCGAGGATCGTGAGGAGATGCTCGCCGTGATGCGTCAAGAGATTGTTGAGGCGCTACCTGAGGCGTCGCCGACACGTATTTGAGCCTGCGCGTAAATGTGGGATTTGGGTTGGGTGGGGGTTTGTGACTTGTGTTCGGGGTTATGTCAGAATCGGTGATGTTAGTACCCGAGGTTTAGGAGGACCCCGATGGCTACCGATGTTATAGGGGTGCGGTTGTATTTGCGCCAAATTCGCGTGTTGGAGGTGTTGACTGACACGCCCGTTGTGTTGGGTGTGCGGGTCGGGTCGACGTTGACGCGCCCGCGGTGTGTGGATTGCGGGTTCAGGTGCCATCGGGTGCATGACGTGCGCGAGCGCAAGGTACGGGACTCGGGTGGTTTCGGGTCGGCCGGTGACGTTGGTGTGGATGCGGCGGCGGATGGTATGTGATGGCTGCGGCGGCCGCTGGCTGGAGGACCACGATGTCTTCGACAACAAGTTGACGGTGCGCTTTGCCAAGCAGTTCGTCGCCGACGCGCAGGTGATGACGATCCGGGCGGTGGCGCGCCGTCATGGTGTGAGTTGGGCGGTGCTCAACGCGTTGGTGCTCGCCTGGTCGCATCTGATCGCTGTGCGTCGCTGCCGTGAGCACTTTGCGGTGCTGCTGGTCGATGAAACGTCGATGCGCAAACGCCACAAGTACGTGACGGTGATCGTCAACGACGACACCGGCCACACCCTGGCCATGGTCGAACACCGCGATTTGGTTGCGCTAGCAGGGTTTTTGATGTCCCAGCCGCACCGCTGGCGCAGAGGCATCAAAGTCGTTGTCACCGACAGATCACGAGCCTACAAACACGCAATCGAAACCTGTTTACCCCACGCCCGCCACGTGCTCGACCGGTTCCACGTCATAGGTTGGTTCACCGCCGGACTCGTCGCGGTGCGACGCGCAATCCAACGCCGCGAACCCCACGGCGTAACACCGGCGTTCAACCCAACAGTGTTTCGATCACAGTTCATGCTTTTACGGCGAACTGACACGCTCACCGAAGCCAACCAAGCCAAACTCGACAAGCTATGCGCGAACCACCCCAGACTCGCGGCCGGCTGGAAAGCCCTCCAAGAGCTCCACGGCATGTACCTCGCCGACGACGAAACCGGTGCCCTCGAAGCCCTCGGGAGGTTCTACCACCTCTACGCCACCGGCGAACTCCCCGAATTCCACCAAATCGTCGATACCATCATCAACTGGTCCGATGAGATACTCGCCTCACATCACACCAACCGGCCATCCAACAGCCGCATCGACCGCACCAACAACTTGCACCCGAGTCCTGCGACGAACCGCCCACGGCTTCACCAACCCCACCAACTTCGCCACCCGAGGAATCCTGATAACATGACCCCCAACCGACAACAACAACCCCAAATCCCACGTTTACGCGCAGGGCCAAAAATGGAGAACTCACTGTTATCGGTGCGTACACTTTGGATGGATGGTGCTACTTAGGCTGCATCGTTCGCGGGGTAGGGTTCAGCGAGGTAGTTCTGCAGACGGGTGGATGGCGTAAGTCGCAAATGGTTCAGCAGTGGAAGTTAAGGTTGTGGTGGTGGGTGGTGTGGTTGGTGGCGGATCATATTGCAAGGCGTAATAGCCGATTAGCAGCAAGGTCGCAAGGATTACCGGTAACCACCACTCAAGTCGCATTGGCGACCATCCTAGTACGCATAACGGTCCGGTGTGAGCATTGGCACTTATTTGTTAGTGTATTTATTGGTGGTGAGTTCTGTCGTGGCGGATTGCTGCTTTGACTGCGTAACTTGTGATTATTGCGGGTGCCAGAAAAATAGAGCCAACGACAACTGAGATTGTAATTATTTGGGCATAGGTGTTGTTGAAACCTGCAAGTAATCCAACCATGAACATCACCAATGAAAAGGCGAACAGAGCGTAGCCAAGACGTTTTGCCCAGTTCGCAACCCGTGCCGCGCGCGCACGCACCACAAGTACTTGGTCAACGTTTTCATCAGACATAGCACCCCTTATGGTAACCACCCAAAATCTTCTAGCAGTGCAGCAATTTGTGTGGTCATAGTCTCTAGCGAAAAATGCTTCACTGCTATCGCTCGGTTGTGTTCCAAGACTTCATCAGCGCAAGCTAGCGCTTGGGCTAGCGGCGCGGCATCGTCGCTAGGAAACCAAACAAAACCCAATTCCTGCAATTCTGTTGCCACTGGGTAGTCACCAACCGCCACTAGACGGCGATGTATCGATGCCTCAATAGGTGGATTACCAAAACCCTCCCAAGTTGAAGGAAACACTATGGCATCGCTAGCTTGATAAAGGTCAACCACCTTCGCCTGTGGTGTGCCCTGCACAATAGGGCACCTTGCTTCAGTTAGCAAACGTTTAAGTTCATCCCTGTAGTTGTCCTCCGCATCGCCCCATAACCAGTAAACACCGCCCAAGTCTTCGCATAACGAGATTGCTTGGGCAATGTTTTTGCGGGCAATAGCGCGCACTGGGTGGCCAATGAGCAGAACATCATCGGTGACGTTGAGCCATTGGCGGACACCTTGGCGGTCGCCACCACCGGTGGCAGTCGGAAAACCGTTATAGATGCATCTAGCTTCGATGCCTCTCTGGCGCATTTGCTGACTTGTGAGATGGTTGATCGTCACATGGCACCAGGTGTCATCTTTGTAGGGCATCTCGGTTATGTGAATGAAATTGTCTCTCTGCCACGGCGGGTCGTGATGGTGCATGATGGTTGGCCGACCACGCAAACAGTCTGCGGTCAAGCGAGCCGCACCTATGTTGAGAGGAATCGTGCAGAGGTTTTCGACCACGACCAAGTCCACATCAGCTAGTGCAGCATGCAACTCAGCAGATTTTGGAGGTTCGGGTGCAGCAATCGCCAAGCCTGGCAACAATCGGTCTGCCTTGCCTTCGCCAGCAACAGTGACTACTTGGAAACCCAAATCCTGCAAAGATAGTTGCCAGTTTCGGGACACTATCGAGACACCATCGGACATGCCCAAGCGAAATGAGATTATTGCACAGCGACCCATGCCCTAAACGATGCCCGCCCACAAAGCTGATCCCACACCTTTCGCCGAAATCACTTGAGTTCACCAGCAACGGCGCGCCGTTGTTAGGTTTTTGGGTTGTCTTGGGGGTAAACGGTTGATTCGAATTGCGGATAAACAGATGATGAACTCGCCTCAGCATCAACTATTTCTGTGGTGGTTGGCACTTGTTCACTTTGAGTATTCACGATCTCCTCAAGACTATCAAGTTCGTCTCTCGGTGTTGTATCGGACATAAAGTACTCGCCGTATTTGTAACGTTGATTGCCAAGCATCAAGTTTCCAGTGAGATTAGCTAAGCCGACTAAAAGTATCAGGTCGCCGATAGAGAGAACCACCTTCACCCCACGAACTGGAAAGGTGTCGCCTAGAGAAGTAAAAATAGTATCACCATCGGCGATTTCCAAATGGCCTGTGAGCTCAACCTCAGCGAGTTCTGTGGCAGTAGAGATTTCAGCTTCGACTAGTGCGTTTGGCCGCACAGGAGTTTCAAAATTTAAAATGAAAACAAAAAGGTTAAGAGCCAGACCCGCAGACAAAATGATCATTCCAACTAGATGCAGGTTCATTACCGTGAATACCAATGCAGTAGCGAGTGCCACGAATGCGATCACGCCAGAAGTATCAATGTTGGTAATACTCACAGTCAGCGCGCACAGTATCGAAGCAACCAAAAACTCAGGATGGTAAATGCGGGCTTTGCGAATTGACTTAATATCGCCCCCGCGGATGATGCCAACGATGACACCAATGATCACAACAAGAGCCAGAATCGGAAATATCATTTACGTCCTCAGTGGGCGTTTACAAACCTTTGGCACCTACCCTAGCCGTGTTCGCCAACTCATGTTGGTTTCGGCGAGGCGTTTAAAAAACATTCACGAGCGAGATTGGTAGGCATCACCAATCAAGTCTTGGCCATCAAATCTCTCCAAATAGCAGTGGATTTTACGGTAAGGAGCCTGATCGTTTTCAAAGTTTGTTTTCGTAGGTGTAGTAACACCGATATCTAGCGCAGAGGTTTCATAGGCAGTCCCGACCCATGACTCAAATTTGTGGTAGCAAAATTGCACAGCGTAATCGGTCATTACTTTGTCGCCGGGATAGATCGATGGGTAGGGTGCTGGATAATCAAACAGAAAATATATTTGCCGGTCGTGTGGCAAATCGCAATCAATCAAAGTCGTGGTGACATCTACCACACCAAAACGTTCCAAAGCATTGAAACAATCACCAACCTTGAGTGAGTATTGGTTCACCACCGCACCACGAACTTGCGGGATGGTTGTGGTGCTAGCACCGCCCACTTGAGGTGAATTTTCTTCTGACTGGAGTCGTTCGGAAACAAATTCTGCTGGGTCTTCCACGGGTTGGGGTTCAAAAGCTTCGCTGGCGCAGCTAGCAACGAACAAAAGAAACGCCACGATGACCAACAGCACTTTCATGGTAGTAATGCTACGCCTTTGGCATGGTGTTTTTCAGATTGAATCCACTATGGACAGATTCAATAGGTAGCGTCTATTTGTGTCTATCGTCACCTTGCAAGATGCAGTTGTTTTAGTGGGGCACTTTCCTGCACTCAGCGGTGTGAATCTCACAGTTGAAAGCGGCGAGGTTGTATTGTTGCGCGGGCCAAACGGTGCTGGCAAAACAACTCTACTTCGTTTGTGTGCAGGGCTATTGCGCCCATATTCTGGAATTGCCAAAGTACTAGGCCACGACTTACAGACCGCAAGAAGTTCGGTGCGTAGCAGTGTAGGTTTTTTAGGTCACGAAAATGCGCTCTATGAAGATTTGACTGTGGCAGAAAACCTTCGGTTCGTCGCGCAAATGCTGCGTCTAGAAGAAACCACAGTTGCTGCAACACTTGATCAGCTTGACATCGCCAAACAGTTGCATGGTGTTTTGGTGAGGCACCTTTCGGCGGGACAAAAGCGACGGGTAGCACTAGCGGTGTTGGTGCTTTGTCGACCAGCACTTTGGCTACTTGATGAACCCCACGCGGGACTTGACCAGAGTTCTTGTGAACTTATTGATCAGCTAGTGGTGCGGGCATCAGCCGCTGGTGCCACAGTGATGATAGCTTCACACGAACTTGACCATAGTGCTACCTTGGCCACCCGCACAGTGTTCATTGTTGGTGGTGCTGTTGCACAAGCCCGTGTCACCCGCAAGGAGCACAACTAATGATTACCGATGTCTGGCTCATCGCACGCAAGGATCTGAAGATTGAATGGCGTTCACGTGTCACCTTGAATCAGGTTGTGCCGTTTGCGCTAACTGTGTTGGTCTTGTTTGGTTTTGCGTTCAACACCAATCGAAGTGTTTTGAGCGCAGCTACTGCGGGTGTTTTTTGGTTGACGGTTTTGTTTGTGGCACTCGTGACCGTCATTAGGTCGATAACGGTGGAAACAACCGCTGGTTCTTGGCGCGCTTTGTTGCTATTGGGTGTTGTGCCTAGTGCAGTTTACTTGGGCAAGACAATAGCGGTTGTGCTGCAACTATTACTGGTTGAAGTTTTGATGGTTGGGGGGATTTTACTGCTCTTTGGTGTCAACATCGAATCTTGGTGGCTTTTGCTACTAACTTGTCTATTTGCTACTTGGGGAATAGCCGCAAGCGGCACTTTACTGGGTGCTTTAGTGGCACATGTCTCAGCTCGTGAAACAGTCTTACCGATATTGTTGTTACCTGTGTTGGCTCCTGTGCTAATCGCGGCTACTCGTTCTTTTGATGATGCGCTTGGAGCACTCGCTGTCGATGGTTGGGCTTGGTTGGGGTTGTTGGCAGCCTTTGGGGTAGTGAATGCAACTTTAGGAACATTAGCTTACCCAACGTTGTTAGAGGAGTTTTGATGGTACCTGTATCTGGAAATAGCTATGGCCCCTAAAGTCTGTTCAACTAAAAGCAAAACTACAACATATTTGGGTTTTGGGGTGTTGTTTGGAGTGCTAGTGCTCATTTTGTTAGGGTTTTTCGCTGCTCCTGAAGATGATGAGCAACGTGACGCTGTGCGTATGATTTTTGTTCACGTTCCATCGGCGTTTTTGACCTATGTGGCGTTTTCGGTGACCGCATTGGGGTCAATATTTTGGTTGTGGAAACGTTCCCTTTGGTGGGATATAGTTGCCCACGCAGCAGCTGAAATAGGTGTCATCTTCTGTGCACTAACACTTTTTACGGGATCGGTGTGGGGGCGACCCACTTGGAACACTTACTGGGATTGGGGAGATGTCCGACTCGTCACCACATTGATTCTCTTGTTGATAATGATTGGCTATTTAGCTTTGCGAGCAGCAGGAGGTGAAGAAAAAGCAGTGGCAACTCGTGCTGCGGTCGTGGGTTTATTAGCGGTGGTGAATATACCGATCATCAATCGGTCTGTGGAGTGGTGGGCTAATCGAACCCTCCACCAAAGATCGTCTTTGACCGACGGCAACCTTGAAGACCTCACCTTGTTCACCTTGTTTGTGGGCATTGTGGTGTGGGCACTGTTTTTTGTTTGGGCAATGATACACCGTTTCCGTATTGGCTGGCTTGAGCATCAAGTACGCGCAATCGAGGTGGAACTGGCTTTGCGTGGGCGCCGAGATGAAGCTGAAGAGAAAGTAATGGGGCAGCCGTGACACACCTCGGTTATTTGCTTGTTGGTTGGGGTGTTAGCCTTGGTTGTGGTGTGGTATATGCAGTTCGGCTAATCGTGCGCGGCAGGACTTTGTCTGCGCAAGTTCCAGCCGAACAGCGTCGCTGGATGACTGCCAAAAGCGGCAACACAGATGGAACCAAACCTTAAACCGCGGCAGCCACGTGCGGTGCGTGGCAGGCGTAAACCGTGGTTAGCACTTTTTATCGCGTTAGCGATGGTGAGCACGATCGCAGTTTTGGTGGTGAATCTCTTGCAAGGTTCACTGTATTTCTACAACGTTGATGAAGCGGTTGCAGCTCGAGAGGAAGTAGGAGACAGACGTTTCACCTTGCAGGGTACACCTGTCGGCTGTTCGATAATTGAAGGCATCAGCGACGAAAGAGCAGCTGTTGCGTTCGGCCTTTCGTTTGGCGGCGTGGTGGTAGATGTGGTTCATCACGGCGACCCAGCAGAGCTGTTTGCTGCAGACGTGCCTGTCGTTTTAGATGGCAGATGGATCCAACGACCTGTAGCACTTGCGGGTTTTAGCAGTGTGGCGGGCGATGGGTGGCACTTTTCCTCTGACCGCATGCGAGTAAAGCATGACAACGACTACATTAATGACGACAACTACCAAAGCCGCTTGGCTTCAGCACAAGCAGGTACAGACGCAACTGAGGCTTACTGTCAGCCGTGAGTAACGCCACCATGGGTTCGCTGCTTGTCGCTTTAGGAGCGGCAAGTGCTTTGTTTGGAACTATTGTCGCAGTGCTTGGTTGGCTTGGTTGGCTACAACGGTGGTGGTGCCACGCAGCGACGTTGGTAGGTGTGATGATGGCGGCGGCTTTGGGGGCGGTTTTAGTGATGGAGAGGGCACTCATCACAAGAGATTTCACTGTTGCTTTTGTGGCTCAAAATGGTTCATCGCGCACCCCCCCTGTTTTCAATGTGGCCACTTTGTGGTCTGCGCTTGAAGGTTCAATACTCTTGTGGGTTCTGGTTCTGTGTGGTTATGTTGTGGCGGTTGTTGTTAAGTTCAATAAGTCCCGTCACGATCCAATGATGGCACCAGTAATGCTGACACTATTTGTGGTGTGCGCGTTTTTCTTTCTGCTTATGGTGGGGCCCGCCCGCCCGTTCGTTCCATTTGATCCGCTGCCATTGGCCGACGGGCAACCATTTGATGGACCAGGACCGAATCCGCTGCTCCAAAACCATATACTTATGGCCTTTCATCCACCCATTCTTTACCTTGGTTATGTTGGTTTCACCGTGCCATTTGCATTCGCGCTAGCTGCCTTAGCGACCGGCCGGGTAGGGGAGGGCTGGCTATTATCAACCCGCCGCTGGACGGTCATGGCGTGGGGTTTTCTGACCACAGGGGTTGTTCTAGGTGCGTGGTGGAGTTACGAAACACTAGGCTGGGGGGGCTACTGGGGATGGGACCCGGTGGAAAACGTTTCGCTGGTGCCGTGGTTAACCGGAACTGCTTTCATCCATTCTGTTGTGGTGCAAGAACGGCGTGGCATGTTGCGAGTCTGGAACCTGTCGTTGGTGATAGCGACATTTGCGCTAACCATTCTCGGCACCTTCATTACTCGCTCTGGGGTTCTTGAATCAGTCCATGCGTTTGTGGAATCAGGAATCGGACCATGGTTTTTGTCTTTTTTTGGCGTGATTGTGGCGGTTTCCTTGGTGTTGATTGGTTGGCGTGGTGATCAACTGCGCTCACCGGGCCGGATTGATTCGCCGCGGTCAAAGGAAGGGGCGTTTTTGTTGAACAATTTGGTGTTTGCAGTCTTCGCTTTTGTGGTGTTGTTGGGCACGATCTTCCCTCTGATTGTGGAGGCGGTTAATGGAGACACAATCACTGTGGGCAGCCCGTATTTTGAGCGTATGACGATGCCCATCGGACTCGTTTTACTATTTTTGATGGCAGTAGCACCTGTATTGCCGTGGCGTAAGGCTTCAACGGGCGTATTGAGTGAGCGACTTATCTGGCCCGGATGGCTTGGGGTTGGTTCAATGGTGGTTGCTGTGTTGCTTGGTGCGCGTGGTGGTGCAGCTTTATTGGCTTTCGGACTCGGGGGTTTCGCTGCCGGTGGTGCCTTGCGTCAATTAGGGTTGGCGACACGCCGTCAAGGTTTGCGTGGTCTCGTTGGTCGGACCAACGGTGGAATGATTGTGCATCTAGGCGTGGTGTTGGTGGCGGTTGCTTTAGCGGCAAGTAACTCCTATGTGCGTCAAGAAACATTTGAACTAACTCCTGGTGACAGTGCTGAGTTGGCAGGGCACTCCTTTACCTTCATCGGCACCGAAGTTGTTGAATACGACAATCGAGTTGAACGACAAGCACCAATACTTATCGATGGTGAGCACCTTTATGCTCCCGCCATTGCCCTCTATAGCTTCGCAGGCAGGCAAATTCAGATACCTTCGGTGCGTTCCACATTATTTGACGATGTGGCACTATCTATCGTCAGATTGTCTGATGATGGCCGAACAGTCTTTTTGTTGGTGATAATTCAACCGTTGGTGATTTACCTGTGGATTGGGGGCTTTGTGATGGCGTTGGGAACTTTGCTGGCACTCGTGCCAAACCCGCGCCAACTACACACACAACAGACTGCCTCAACGAGGTTCACTGCTCTGGAACGAGTTCGTGATGGACACTAGTGCCAGTAAACGCGCCTTATGGATAGTCGCCCCAGTTGGTGTGGTGTTGTTGCTCTTGTTGCTGCTTTTGGCTACTCAGCCTCGCACTTCTAGCGTTACTGCCACCATCGGCAAGGGAGAGTTAGCACCATCTTTGGTGGGCACCACAACGGCGGGCGACTTGTTTGACTTAGATAAGCAGCGAGGTCGTTTTGTGGTGGTGAACTTTTTTTCGACCACCTGTGTCCCGTGTATTCGTGAACATCCCGAACTCGTGAGCTTTCATGAGGCTTATGCGGCAGGTGGGTTTGCTGAGGTTGTCTCAGTCGCCTTTGATGACAGTGCCACCAACGTTACCAATTTCTTTGCAGAACGTGGTGGAGATTGGCCGGTCATAGTTGAAGATACTGGACCAATTGCGGTGTCATATGGTGTGGCGTTGGTGCCCGAAAGTATCGTTGTTGCAGACAACGGCGAAATTATTGAAAAGCTTGTTGGTGGTGTCACCCGCACGCAAATTGAAAATGTGATAGCGACTTATATACAAGAATCGCAAGCATGAAGCGAGTATTTGATAAAGGTCGCAAGGGGATAACCGCCCGCTCGATCGGCTGGCTTTGTTTGCTATTCGTTGGTGGATCAACCTTTTTGTTTGGTGTGATAGATGAGGGTGCGCCGCGCACTGATGCCGATCGTGCGTATGCCTTAGCGCAAAGATTTAGTTGCCCTGTCTGTGATGGCCAATCTGTGGCAGATTCCGCTTCGGTGGTGGCGCGCAACATTCGTGTTCAGATCGCCCAACGCGTTGATCAAGGGCGCAGCGACGAAGCGATTATCGCCGAACTCGAAGCCGTCTTTCCCGGTAACGATTACACACCTGCGGCTTCTGGCCTAGCGAGTTTGATATGGATCATCCCTGTTGTGCTAAGCGCGGTTGCTCTTAGTGTCTTAGTGAGAACGTTTTGGCGACAAGAGAGCAAACTGACACCCTCAAGTGCCGACGAAGAACTCGTGGCGCAATATTTAACTACCCACGAGACCTCAGCAACAGATAGCCAAGAAGATGACTGAGAGTCGTGTCAACAAAGCGCGTGAACGAGACTTTTATCTCAGGTCGCTAGCTGACTTAGAACAAGAGTACAGAGCCGCTGAGATAAAGCGCGAAGACTTCGAGGAACTGCGGGCTCAATATGTTGCTCGCGCAGCGCAAAGCATCAAGTCACTAGATGAGGCCAACATAGGTAAAACTCCCAAAAAACAGCAGCGACTCAGGTCCATATCGTGGATTGTGGGCGTGGTTGTGGTGTCGGCAATCGCAGGCATTATGTTGGCAAATTTCTCTGGTAGCCGGGGCAGCACCGATCAAGTCAGCGGCGACATTCGTGCCTCGACTCGACAACGTCTCTTTGAAGCCCGCGAAGCGATGGCTAATCAAGAAATCGACCTCGCCATTGAAATTTACAACGGTGTTTTGCGTGATGACCCAGCCGATGTGGAAGCACTAACCTATCGTGGTTGGCTAGCAAACCTCTCAGGTGATCCGATAGCTGCACGCGACTTTGTTGAGCAAGCAATCGTTGTTGACTCGAGCTTTGCCGATGCGCGAGTGTTTGCGTCATCGTTGCTTTTAGCAGCAGACGAACCTTTAGCTGCCTATGATCAACTCCTCGCTTTAGACCGCATCGATAGTGGTCCCTACATAGAGCAACTTGTGGAGTCACAGCAACTCGATCAGAACGTGTTTAACGCAGCGGGAGCGGCGGCTGTGACCCTTAGTGAGCCGATTCTTGCGGGTGCAGCCTTTGATCCCCAAGATGTGCCGGTGCGCCACGTGGTGCTGGCTGCCGAACATCTAGCAGCCAATGATCGTCTTGATGAGGGATTGGCTTTGTATCAAGCGATGCTTGTGGTCTCTCGGGATGACCCAGAGGTGCTTGTGCCGTTCGCTTGGTTTTTAGCCCGCGCCTCTTCTGGATTAGAAGAAGGACTACGCACCGCTCAAAGCTATCTCGACTCTGTAATCGAAGCTGAGCCAAACCACGCTGAGGCATTGGTGTATCGCGCTTTTGTGCATGCAGAATTAGAAGAGTATGCTTTGGCGCAAGCAGACCTACATGCTTATGATGACTTAGGAGTTGTGCGCCGTGACCTTGACCGCTTGCTAGCACAAAGCGGGTTACGCGAACTGCTTGACGCACAAGATGCATAAAATACCAGAGACTAGTTTGTCGCGTCGTCAGAGTAACGATGTCGACGTTCCAAATAAGATTCAACTTTCGCGAATTCCTCGATTGACGACCTTGCCCAGTGAGTTTGTTCATGCCCCCAGTAACGAAGTGGGACTACATCGTGTTTGTCTGCTAAACGAAGATGGTCATGTGCGACAATGATGCCCATCCAAGATAAGTGTATGACATCATAGTTGTTATAGATTGTGGGCCAATGAGGTGCAAGTGGTTTAGTGTGTTCCTTGTTTGAGGTGTCTTTTATTAATTGTTGCCAGGCCTCAAAAGAATGGACTTCATATGCTTTAAGTTCTTTGCTTGTCACAGGTATATAGCAACTGTGTTCAGAAGGTTCTCCTTTATCGCTAAGTATCCATTCAAGGTTTTCTAGTGTGTCTAGTTTGGTCATAGATCGGACAGAAAACCACGTAAATTGGCCCTCTCCGTAGACTGAATCTGCCGAGTGGGTGTGATAATCGCGAGCTAGTTTTGGGGGTTCGAGTTCCCATATTTCCTGTGATTGTGGTTCTAAATCGGCACTTAATCTGTCATAGAATCTTTCAACAAGTCGTTCTGCAAGAAGGTAGCGATTGGTCACGCTAGCCATTGACCTAGGTAGCGCAGTTATGGATTCGGGCTTCCTTTGAGGTTTCCAAAGACTCCTGCCAAACAGTTTCAGTCTGAAGCGTGACCGTGCGAGGGGCACCGTGTTTGGGTTGCGCCAAGGACTCGTGAGATCGAGTGCCGACAAGATACGGTCTACAATATCTGAAAACTCTGCCACAGAGAGGTAATCGAGTGCTTCACCGACATCAGCAGGTTCGTCTTCATACTGTTGTCCACCCTCCTCAAGACGGGTGCGAGCGATGTCAGACAACAAACAAAAACCCACAGGACTTTTGGTAATTTGCTCGATTAGTTTGTTAGGCATAATCAAAGATTCGACGGCTCGGACAAAGTGCTATCTGGCCCAGGCGCAAGCGGTTCTCGAACATGTGATACGCAAGCTATGACCTGTCACACTCGCACCGTAAACCGTACCATCTTCAACACTCCATATTCTTCCACGTGTACGATAGTTGTAGGTTCCTCGTAGACCCGTTTTGTGCTGACTTGCTCTAAATTTTTTAGTGTTCTTGGCTGATTCAGTCACGCGGTTGTCGGTATGTTGTCTCCATCCACTCCAAGACGACCTTTCACCCCATACCTCAATTTCAATTTTGGAAACGGCTTTCGTGCATTCCACTTTTACTCTGTAGCCGATCGTTCCATCTTGACTATGTGCGGGGTGAGCATGTGTTGCGTCTCCTATGCAACCAGCTGGACTTAATCGCGGGAACAGCGGCCAGCGTATCGCTGCTCTCGACCCATATGCAGCGGTGGAGGTTTCAACGCGGGGCTGGACATCTCCGCCAGCTCAAGTAGAACAGTTGTCGAATTGTCTTCGCGATCGCTTGCTTTTGCACTTGTGACTGGAATGATCAAAGATCCGAGTAGAACAACGATAAGAGAAAGGCTGAACTTTTGCATGTATAACTCCAGAAGTATAAGTTGTTTAAGTTTGCACTGGGACACTATCTCAGGGACACTATCTCAGGGACGCGTCATTTGCAACCACTCGTGGAGGTGCCGAAAGCTTTTGGTTTCTAGGAGACTGACCCGTTACGACACCGCTTGATGCGTCTCGGTAGCTCTCGTCGCTAACGAACGAGGCGATATATACGACTAAGAAGTTCTCAAGTTTTGCTAAGTCTGAGTTTGAGCTTGAGACTGGTATGATATTGCCCAAGAAACGCGAGCAATTAAGGGTGTTGTGCTGTTTGAGGGCGGGGCAATCCACTCAATCTGAACTACTAGTAGACCGTCGTCATTGATAAGTGGTAGCCGAACTGCGATTGCGTCAAAACTGTTCAGAACTTCAACACAATTTTCAATTGTTTGGTTACAGTTTTTAGCAATTATTGGTGGTCCGCTTGGAATTCTCGTGTTGTCATCGATTTCGTCGTAAAACCAGTAGCTAACTGATTCAGGAATGAATTCGGTGGGGATATGGATCTTCAATTCATCATCAGCAGAAATCGCTTGCAATTCTGGTACAGATTCGTCTGCGTACCAAGTGTCGACGTTGTCACCCGTGACCGTAGGCCATTCACGAGAGACGACTACGGCAGAGTACTCAACTTGTTGATCGCGTTTCCACAGTGTCGCGTTTGAAGGAATTGTTGCTGGAATTGTTAGCACATCTGGCAAATGGTGATGCGATTGTGAATGTGCTGAACAACTATGCAGGAAGAATGCAAGGGTGGTTATCATTGCGATCATATGTCTCTGGTGTCGTTGGCGATGCTTCGAGGCTGAATTTGGGTGCGTGGTGGTGTTAGTCATTGCGAGTGCATGTATCTGGTTTGGTATTTGGAATAAGGTGGCGCGATATAGTGTCGGTTAGACTAGTTGTCAGAGTAACGATCTCGACGTTGCAAAAAAAGATTCAACTCTTGTGTATTCCTCGATTGCCCTAAGTTCTTTGCTAGTCACAGGCATATAGCAACTGTATTCAGAAGGTTCTACATCGGGGTAATCAAGTGCTTCACCGACATCGGTAGTTTCGTCTTCATACTGTCGTCTACCCTCCTCTATAAGCAAACTGTGACCCTTCAAACTCGCGCATCTTCCTAGGGTGCTGCGGTGTAGATGGCTTCGGTAATCTCACCCTGTTTGGTTTTTAGTTCCCAGATACTGGCTTTAGCGCATCCAAAAGTGTTGCTCTTGAGCAAACCGATATGGTGCAAACGCTCAATCGTTGAGCTTATCACGTCCCCATGGCTACACAATACTAGGTCGCCTGTGTGGCTAGCTTGCTCAAGTAACAACTCCCAAAGTTGTCGACAAGCACTGCCTTCACTCAACTCTGGTATCACCTGGATTGGTAGTGAGTGCTGTTGAGAGACTAGCTCAATCGTTTGTAAGCATCGGGTAGCTTGAGAAGACCAGATCGTTCGCAACTTGGCATTAGCTAAGAACGCAGCGATGCGTTCAGACTGCTTTCGTCCCACTGAATCGAGAGGTCGCTTGAGATCATTGCGGTACCACTGGCTACGGTCTCCAGCAGAAGCATGACGCACGAGAAAAATGCTCATTTAACCGATACTCTAGGGGATAATGACAATCAGCGCAGCACAAGTTACTAATGCCTTACGCCCAGTTGAGGATCCAGAACTACATCGCAGCATCGTCGACCTTGAGATGGTGCGAGACATAACTATTGATGGTGGGCATGTGGAGGTTGGTATCGATTTAACCATTGCGGGGTGCCCTTTACGCAACGAAATTCAAAGCCGGGTGGTAAATGCCGTTAGCGGTCTTGCTGGTGTAAAAGTGGTAACCGTAGACTTTGGGGTGATGACCGATGCTCAAAGAGCGAAAGTTCGCCAGATAGTAAACCACAATGGGCCAGAAAATGCACAAGGCCAGGCTAGAACAATTAGCTTCGCAGAACCCGGTAACACCACCCGCACTTTGCTTATCGCCTCTGGTAAAGGTGGTGTCGGCAAGTCTTCAGTCACTGCCAATCTAGCCATCGCTCTAGCACAACTTGGTCATAGCGTTGCGGTGGTAGATGCCGATGTTTGGGGTTTTTCTATACCTCGGATGCTCGGTGTCCGACAAGCACCCACGGTGATTGACGACATGATTATTCCACCCACAACACATGGCGTGCGCTGTGTTTCAATGGGTTTTTTCGCTCGTGAAGATCAACCAGTTATTTGGCGTGGTCCAATGCTGCACAAAGCCCTTGAGCAGTTTCTAACCGATGTCTTTTGGGACAATCCCGATTATTTGTTAGTGGACTTGCCACCAGGCACTGGTGATATTTCCCTATCGCTAGCGCAGTTTTTGCCGAGAGCAGAGACCTTTGTTGTTACTACCCCCAATCCTGCGGCACAACGGGTTGCTCAGCGTGCCGCGTTTATGTTTGAGCAAGTCAAGATCAAGGTCAAAGCGGTGATCGAAAACATGTCTTGGTTCACGGGAGACGATCAAAAGCGCTACCACCTGTTTGGTTCTGGTGGGGGTGAGGAGTTAGCGAAACGGCTTGGCGTTGAACTCATTGGTCAGATACCAATGTCTATTGCCTTGCGTGAGGGGTCAGATCAGGGTGAACCGATAACCGCAGTTACACCTCAAAGCGAAGCGGCTTTAGTGTTTGTTGAGATGGCAAAGTGGATTGATGCCCATAAACCATCAAAGCGAACCCATGCAGAACTTGTAATCCACTAAAAGCAATGTCTGCGGAAACAACATAGGAGAATATTGTGGATGTTCGTATTGGAGTTAGTGATCACACACATGAACTCGTGGTTCAGTTGCCTGACGATACCAATCGTGAGCAGGTGAAGGCTGACATTGATGCCGCTATTCGTGGTGATTCACTCTTGTTGTGGCTGACCGACAACAAAGGTAAAGAAGTAGCCGTTGTGTCAACCAAGATTGCCTTTATTGAGCTAAGCCCTGAGGGTGGCAACCCCATCGGGTTTGGGTAACAGCAAACAAGAAATGACTCAAATATTTGCACATCGTGGAGCATCGAGGCCCGCAAAAGAAAATACTTTGCAAGCGTTTCGCTTTGCAAAAGATTTGGGTGCGGATTGGATTGAACTTGATGCCAGACGGGCATCTGACGGTGTGGTTGTTGTGCATCACGATGCTCACTTAGAGGATGGACGGATGCTGGCACAGTTGTCAAGCGATGACTTGCCTGATTATGTTCCCAACCTTGCTCAAGCAATGGAGGCTTGTGAGGGAATGAACGTGAACATTGAAATCAAAAATCTCCCTACTGATCCTGACTATGACGAAGATTATTTAGTGGTTTATGCCATCGCTGGCTTAGTGCAGGCTTATATTGGCCAGAACCGTGTTTTGATCACTTCATTCAACCTTGACGCAGTAAAACGGGTTCGTGAGGTGGAACCAGATTTAAGTTGTGGTTGGCTGGTGTATCAAATGACTGATCCGGCTAGCGCGATTGGTCGTGCTGTCGCGCATGAGTTAGACACTATTCACCCGTGGGATGTTTTGGTTGACAGCAATTTTGTAAAACGTGCCCACGCAGCGGGGCTTCAGGTTAATGTCTGGACAGTTGACAACCCAGAACGCATGACAGAGTTAATTGAGATGGGTGTTGATGGCATTTTCACAAACGATGTTGAAGTTGCCAAAGGCATCATTAATGGGAAAACTCACGCTTAGCTTGCATTAGGCATTAGCAAGCGCAACATATTAGGTGACCAAGAAAAATTTAGGCTGGTGCGGGTACCAAGATAGTCGCCATCCACTTGATACGGTGCCTCAACTTCAGCTGTGATCTTTATGGCTTGCAAGTCAGTGGCAATCTTCACTGAGCGTTTTCGGCTCAGGTCTTTGCCTCGCAAAGCCGCCACTATGACACTACTGAGATTGCGCGCCTTGAGGTCACCTAAGCTGACAACTGCGAGAGGTTCGTGAAGGCTCAACCCGTCGATTAGGTTTATTGGTCGGTTACCGAGGTAGGTGTATGGGTTGGTGTTCATCACCACAGCCATAGCAGATTCCGCTATTGTTACACCCTCTGTGTTGGCAATGTGCAGGTAAGGTTTGGTTCTATCTGTTCCCCGCAGCCACGTATCAAAAGCTGCCCAAACAAAAAGTGGGTGGCCTGCCCAACGTTTCCACGGCCCTCGGTTTTCAACTTGTTCCACAACAGCGGCATCAAACCCAACACCGCAATGAAACAGAAAGTACCGTCCTTGCACTGAACCTAAACCGATGGGGTAGATGGCATCTTTAGCAATCGCCTCAAGCACCACTAAGGCAGCATCAGCGGGGTCATCGGGCAACCCAAGTATTCGCGCTAAAACGTTAGTTGAACCACCAGGTAAGGTAGCTAACGCGGTGGCACTGCCAGCCAACCCGTTAGCTGCTTCGTTTACTGTGCCATCGCCTCCAAGAACCACCACTAGATCAAGCTTTTCGCCTGCAGCTGATTGGGCGAGACGAGTTGCGTGACCACTGCGGCGCGTCTCAACTAATGTCACATCGTGGTCTGCGGAGAGTATTTTGTGGGTGATTACTCGCCGTCTAGCCGTTACCGATGAGGCAACCGAATTAACGATAAATAAAATACGCAAGATTTCTAAACTATCTTGTTAATTTCGTAAGGCATTCGTCAAGCTTGCTGGCACAATCTTTTATTGTGAAAGTTGTTGTTTGCGTAAAACAAATCCCTGACCCTGCTGACCCAGGTGCGTTAGACCCAGAAACCAAGACTCTGCTGCGCGACCAAAAGCTAATTCTTGATGAGTCTGACAGTTACGGTGTAGAGATGGCTCTGCAGTTGGTAGATGCTAAAGGCGAGGGTTCGGTGCATCTGGTTTCAATGGCACCAGATAGTCAAATAGCGGGATTGCGAACGGCTCTGGCGATGGGTGCTGACAGTGCCACCTTGATTAGCGATGAAGCATTGAAGGGTAGCGATGCCTTAGCGACAGCCAAAGTTCTAGCCGCAGTCATAGCCACGAATTCGCCCGATTTGGTGCTAACAGCAACAGAATCTAGTGATGGCTACACTGGCACTGTGCCCGAAATGGTGGCCGAACTGCTTGATCTGCCGTCTGTTACCTTTGCTAAAGCTGTTGCTGTGGAAGGTGACTTAGCAAAGGTAAAACGTCAAACAGAACTTGGCTATGACGAAGTACACTGCCCTCTGCCGTTGGTGGTATCGGTGACAGCTGGGGTGGTGGAACCTAGATACCCTTCGTTCAAAGGGATCATGGCTGCCAAATCTAAACCTGTCACACACGTTGGTATAAGCGATCTTGGAATTGAAGCCACTGCGGTTGGTTGGATTGGTGGTAACCAAGAGATCGTGAGAGTAGCACAAGCCCCTAGCCGTGAGGCGGGTGAAGTGTATGAAGATGACGGCAATGCCCATGAGCGGATTGTTGCCTATTTGGACGACCTCAAAGTTCTGTAAGAAAGCGGGATAAACTAGTGAACCTAGACAGAATATGGGTTTTTGGCGAAACCAACGGCGCGAACGTTGCCACGATTACCCTTGAAATGCTAGCCAAAGCCCGAGACCTAGCCGACACGGTTGAAGTTTTTATGGGTGGTGATGGCCACGACTACGCCGCTGAACTTGGCGATCATGGAGGCGAGGTTCTTTACTGCACGGGCGATCTTGGTGGTGCTTTGCAGGGTGTGTCGGTGGCATCTGCGGTCGCTAAGGCAATCAAAGATGGTGAGGTGGATGCCCCCGATGCTTTTATGCTCGGCACTACTCAAGATGGTCGCGATGTGGCCGCTAGGCTTTCGGTCAAGCTGGAGTCGCCGGTCATAACCAACATTGTTGATTTAGTATTTGATGGTGATGATTTGCTAGGCAGTGAGCCGATATTTGGCGGGACAACTGATGTGATGACCAAAAACACTTCGGACAATCCCAGTATTTTCTTGGTCAGACCGAAGTCGTTTACTGCACAGTCGGTAGGTGGTGCTGAGGCTGAAGTGGAAGAACTGATTGTTGATGAACTTGGAAGAACAGGTGGCGCACAAATTGTTGACACTTTTGTTGAACAAGGGCAAGGCCCAAAGCTAGATGAGGCCAACATTGTGGTGTCTGGGGGACGTGGTCTTGGTGCTCAAGAAGCTTATGTGATGATTGAGGATTTAGCAGAGGCACTGCGTGCCGCACCTGGTGCTAGCCGTGCCATTGTTGATGCTGGTTGGGTGCCATACAGCTACCAAGTGGGGCAGACTGGCAAAGTGGTGAAGCCAACGGTCTATCTTGCTTGTGGTATCTCAGGCGCAACGCAACATTTAGTGGGCATGAAAGGTTCTAAGCACATCATTGCTATCAACTCCGATTCCGAAGCACCGATTTTCTCGGTTGCTGATTTGGGTATTATTGGTGATGTCCACAAGGTTGTGCCCAAGCTAATTGAAGCATTGAACAAATAGAACCTTGCCATACAATCAGCTACTACTTTTTGCACGCTAATCAACAGGTTTATCCACACCTGTTGATTAAGTCTTGTTGATGTGTGAAGTATTGGCTAATTAGATGAGCGGCCACGGCCAACGATTACCGGTGTCAGTTGGAAATCGTTCCATTTGAACCACAGCAGTTGCTCGGTCGACAAGTGCTTCTATCTCTAGTGGATGCAGCAGTGAAGCAACTTCACTAGGTACGGGTCGTTCTAAAAAGTTACTCAGGTCAGCTAACAAATCGGTGGGTATCGACTGTTCGGCAAAATCCCACAGCACGGTACGGAGTTTGAATTGGTGGTGAAAAGACACGCCATGATCGATAGCCCAAATCCGGTCATCGGTTCCAAGTAAGCAATGACCCGACTTTCTGTCGGTGTTGTTGATGACCAAATCAAAGGTACAAATCGCGCGCAAACTTTGGTGGTATTTGTCGCTTTTTTCGTAAAGGCTGAAGTAGTGTTCACTGAAATGGTGTGGCATGAAAAGTTGTAGCGAGCCTTCTGCAAAGGGTGCATCATGGCGGACAATTGTGGGGGGTACGATGTCCCAGCCCAAGTTTTGCGCTAACAAAAACGCCGCGACCTCACGGCGATATAGTCCGCTGGGGAAATCCCAGAGCGGCCGTTCGCCTTTTAGTGGCTTGTATATGGCTTGTGCGTCAAGTCCTTGGTGCGTGAGATTAACTAAAAAGGTGGCGTTTGATGAACTTGTCATGCGGCCAACGATCTCGACGGCTCCGTCGCGCAGCAAGTTAATCGCTGCGGGCACAGCGATTGGTTTTCGAGCTAAAAAGGGGGAGTCGGTACTCAACTGCTTGCTCTTTTTGCCTTTTGTTCTGAGCTAGTCAGTTTTGGCAGGCACACCAGCCACCGTTGCGAGGTTCTAAAGGCTGGCCACAGAAGTTGCATGGTGGTCGACCTGCTGCCACAAGTGCTCGAGCACGTCCGATGAGTCGTACAACATCATCACGGCAGAGAAAAAAACGTGCTTGGAATGGTTCATCGTCATCGTCTTCAACAAAAGATTCTGCTACCACAACTAGCCGATCGAGTTCTTTAGTGTAAGCAATAGCGAGGCTAGCCACAGCCCACTGTGCTACCACTGGTTCCCGCAAATCAAGGTCTTTTGTGGACTCTGTGTCACCTGCTAACTTAGCTTGTGAGGGTAGTTCGGTTAAAATCCGATCTAGGTACTCAGCAAGTGCTGCCACCTGTTGCTTTTCAACTTTGAGCGAAACAAGTTGGCCTTCGCTGCGTGCTTGTAGAAAGAACTCTCGCTGGCCTCTGGGTCCGAGGGTTCCCACAGTCAAGAAATCTGGTTCAAGAAAATCAAAAGATTGGCTCATGATGGTAACAGTGATTTTAGGTCGTCACCAGTTGAGTTTACGGTCAGCACTATTGGCCCGTTTTGAGTGTAGAGGATAGCTGAGATTGAGCAGGGAGAAATTACGATTCGCTGAAACAAGTCTAAGTGAGTTCCTGTTGCACAAGCCACCAATGCCTTGATGATATCGGCATGCGACACCACCACGATGGTTTCATTGGTGTGTTGGGCGACAAGGTCGCTAATTGCGCCGATAGCGCGACTTTGCATTTCTGTAAACGACTCGCCCTGGGGGAAGCGAAAGCCGCTTGGATGCCGTAAAACTGTCTCCCACTCAGGTTTTTTACGAAGTTCTTTGAGTTTTGCGCCAGTCCAGTCGCCGAAATCACACTCAATGAGACCAGACACTATTTCTACTTCTAGGTCTTTGGTTCGAGCGATGGGTGCAGCGGTTTGCAAAGTGCGTTCCATCGGTGATGCGTATATTGCGGCAACTTTATCAAGTTGTGCTAGGCGCAACGCAACAGCTTCGGCTTGGTCAATCCCTGCTTGGCTGAGATTGAGACCGACTGCTCTGCCGGGCAGTACTTTACCTGTGGTTGGTGTCGTGCCGTGACGTATGAGAAGCACCAGCGTTTCGCTACGACCTTGTTTACTCTTGTCCATATCTGTCTGGTTATCCTAGTGAGCATCAAAAATTCTAGCAATATTTTGAAGACGAACCCAGTTTGTGGTTACAGACAAGATAGTTCTGTAGCAAGTGCGCCTACTCTAGACGCGCTAGCACAGGAAATAAGCCGGTGTCGGCGTTGTCCCCGTTTAGTGGAGTGGCGGGAGCGGGTGGGTGAAGAAAAACGTGCAGCCTTTCGTGACCAAACATACTGGGCCAAACCAGTGTCTGGCTTTGGCGACCCTAATGCTTCGTTGTTGGTATTTGGTTTAGCACCAGCAGCACATGGCGCTAACCGCACTGGTAGACCATTCACCGGCGACCGGTCAGGTGAGTGGTTGTATCGAGCACTCTTTAGAGTTGGCTTTGCATCTCAACCAGAATCAACAAACCGTGCTGATGGTTTGACTCTAAGCGATGCCTATGTGACATCAGCTGTTAAGTGTGCGCCTCCAGATAACAAACCAACCACAGGCGAGCGTGACAATTGTGGATCATTTTTTGAGGCGGAACTAACTGCGTTGCGGAGTTTGCAGGTGATCGTGGTGTTGGGTGGTTTTGCTCATAATGCCATTTGTGCTATGTTTGGTTTGCGCCCCAGACCAAAGTTTGCACACGGCCAAGAATTCGCGCTTGCTGATGGCATCACCGCCCTTGATTGTTTTCATGTGAGCCAGCAAAACACTTTCACAAGAAGACTCACCGAAGAAATGCTTGACGCAATTTTTCGCCGTGCTCGTGAACTGCTTTAGGCGTTGCTGCTTTTATCTATGCCAAATCCATTTGTGATTAAGTTGTTGGCTTGACGCTATCCTTGTTAGCAGATGCTCAGAAAAAATTACTCTAAACGCAACAATCGCTGGTTCCTATTAGCAGTCGTTTTGGTTG
The DNA here is from genome assembly GCA_965204595.1 of Candidatus Aldehydirespiratoraceae bacterium. Lineage (GTDB taxonomy): Bacteria > Actinomycetota > Acidimicrobiia > Acidimicrobiales > Aldehydirespiratoraceae > VXYK01. The sequence goes on from CBDBEW010000005.1 coordinate 380,409, forward strand.
GATTCACATTGGTTGCCTCTAGCTGCGGGTCGAGCAACAATCCATCAACTTGGGCCGAAGCAGAAGCTGACGGTACCTTAGAGGAGAACTTTATGCGTTCCTGTACCCAAGCCAATGTAGGCGGCGGGCTAACAGATTTGCAAGTTTCTTCATATTGTGGTTGCGCCTTTGAAGCTCTTGCTAACTATTATGCGGAGGATTTTAACGCTTTCAGGGATGCTGAAAAACGCTTGCGTAACACTCCAACAGATATCGATCCCGCCCTTAGTCAACAATTTGAAAGTTGCTCCCCACAGTAATTCCCGTAGCCAAAAATTGTGGGTTCTCAACATTGAGTGCTGCTAGGGACGGTCGCCGAAGTCGGGTTGTTCAGTGCGGGTACGTTTGAGTTCCCAAAAACCAGCTACGTTCATCATCGTTACCAAAGCATCCCACATGGCGAGCGCATCAGTTGTTGGTGGCACTCGGGTAATAACTGGACCGAAGTAAGCTTGCTTTTCACCTTGACGGTTTTTGAAAGCAATGATTGGTGTGCCCACATCATCACCACATAGTGCTAGCCCCGATTGGTGACGTTTTAGTATTTCTGCATCGTATGTTTCGCTTGCATAAGCAGCAGCATACGCGGGGTCTAGGTTTGCCGCAGCGAGCGCGTCGCTAAGGTCAAAATAGAGTTCTTGGTCGTGATGAATACGTCTGCCATACTCCCAATAAAGGTCAAAAACAGCCGCCTCACCTTCGTTCGCTCGTACTGCTTCCAGCACTCGCAAAAGTCGGTATGTTCGTGTGGTTGGTTCAAAAAACTTTGAACCAACTTCGGGTTGGTTTTTTAGCAATAAGCTAATTGGCTGCCAAGTGATCCGCAGTTGACGCGCTGGTTTGATTTCATCAACAACCCACCGGGCTGTTACCCAACACCACGGTCAAAGCGGGTCTACCCAAAACTCGATATCTGTACCCTGCATTGAATGTTCCATGATCTGCTCCGAATTAACTGTTGCTAGCAGCAATAGTTACTTTAGCTGCGGGTTGAGCCCAATCTGGCCAGCGATCACGGCTCTTGGTCGCCAATTTATGCATTAGCGCGATTGCTTTGGGGTCGTCGTCTCCGGGACGGGTTTGGATAGCTCCATCATCAGCCATTGCTTTGATCACAGCTCGTCCCAGTTCAGTGCGCACGATGGTCAGAGTCCAGTCGGTTAGTTCGCCAATTCCGCCGGTGGAGATGTCTGCGTGTTCGGCTGCGAAATCGGGGCAGTGGTGGCAACCCTCTCGTGTCCAAGCGTGGCATTCCTTGAGGTTGATTTCGTGGAAGCCACCATCTTTAGTCCAAATCTGAAAAACACCTTTAATGTTCATCTTGGCGATGTTTTCTTTTTTAAGTCTGTATTTCACCTCAAAAAGTTCATCAAACATGGCATCATCAAAAGACTTAGAGCAAAGCAAGCCAATATTTAGCTTGATTGGCTTAGAGACCTTACCTACTTTGCGATGCCACATCACAGGCGCAACCGATGTTTGGCAACTCATACCGACAAGGGCGAGCCTTTTCAGCCCTAGTTGTTTTGCTTGTGGGTAAGCCATGGTGTTGGCGGAGTAGGTGTAGCGACTACCCGCACCGCGCAACACCTCTTCTCGGTTAGTGGCAACCGTTGGAAAAGCCTTCCAACCGGACTCACCGTTGGCTAGGTTCTCCACCCCACTCGTTAGCGCGCCATCGATGATGTCGTTTTCGATGCACCAAATAAGAATGGCAGACACTAGGCCACCGTCTTGCCCGGTTTCATACACAAAGTCATCTGAAGCTCGAGTTAGCAGAATGTCCGAATAGATACCAGAGACCTCCTCGGGCTGGCGAGTGCGACCAAATAAGTGTTTGTCGGCTTCGGGTTCCCACATGCGAAAGCGGGGACAAGCACGGGTACAGGAGGTGCAGCCTTTCTGTCCATGGATGCAATCTGTGTGACCAAGTTCCTCTTCTAAATGAAACGGCGTATAGGCACCCGGTTCGTGTTCATAGCCGATCACATCGTGAGGGCAAGAAATAACACAACCCGCGCATCCCGTGCATAAGCCACTGGTAATGACTTCCTCAAAGAGTTCCTTCCATTGGTAAGTCCAACGTGGCTTCGTGGTGGTCACGGTCATCTCCTCAAACTACTAGGTTAATCCCTTTGAGCGGCATTGGTGTAGCGCCCTCGGCAGGATTCGAACCTGCGCGCACGGCTCCGGAGGCCGATGCTCTATCCCCTGAGCTACGAGGGCTCACCCAACGGGCTTGATGATAGCGGCAATCGCGTGATCTAGTGAGGATTAATGCGGTGCGGTAGAGTTAAGGGCTGCTTGCCTAGAAAAGGTTCACAAAATGAATGTTCGCCAAAGGCTCCGCTCTGCGGTGCAAGATGCTCTCATAGAGGTTGGCGTTGTTGCAAACCAAGCTGAGATTGGCATTGAACGACCGGCAAATCCAGCACATGGTGATTGGTCGACCAATATTGCCTTGGTGTCTGCAAAACGCGCTGGCCGCAAACCTCGAGAGTTGGCTGAGTTGTTAGCATCGCAAATGCGTAATCAGCCACCGGCTCATCTAGCTAATGTGGCTGTAGCGGGTCCGGGTTTCATCAACTTTTCTTTGGCACCAACTTGGTTGCATGAGGTTTTGGTCGATGTGGTGACACAAGGTGTAGAAAATTTCGCCCGCTCAACTTTAGGCAAAGGTGACTCTGTCAACCTTGAGTATGTTTCGGCGAACCCTACCGGTCCGCTCCACGCTGGTCATGGGCGGTGGGCCGCCTATGGCGATTCGTTGGCGCGCTTGTTTGAGTATTGCGGGTATGTGGTGACTAGAGAGTTCTATGTCAACGATCAAGGTAAACAAACTCAGCTTTTTGCAGACTCGCTGGCTGCTCGTAAGTCAGGGCAAGAACCTCCAGTTGACGGCTATTGGGGTGACTACATAAACGATTGGGCCAAGGAAATGCCTGCTGCTGTCGAGCCCCTCAAATGGGGTTTGCAGCGTGCTCATCAAGACCAAGTTACTGTGCTGCAATCAATGAACGTCAACTTTGACCATTGGGTAAGGGAAAGTGAGTTAGCGCAATCTGGCACAATAGACGCAACCCTAACAGTTCTGCACGAAGGGGGGCACGTTTATGAAAACGAGGGCGCGACTTGGCTACGCACCACAGCATTTGGAGACGCGCAAGACCGAGTTCTGATCAAATCTGACGGGCAGCCAACGTACTTTTTGCCAGATATTGCCTATCACCACCAAAAATACCAGCGAGGCAACTTGTTGATTGACATCTTGGGGGCTGATCATCATGGCTATGTGGCGCGAATGAGCGCGGCACTACAGATGTTGGGTCACGAGGCTAATAGTTTTGAGGTGCTGATCGGGCAACACGTGAACTTACTACGTGATGGTCAAAAAGCACGGCTAGCAAAACGCGCTGGAAATATGGTGCAAGCGCGAGACTTAGTTGACTTAGCTGGTGCTGATGCCACCCGGCTAACGTATTTGATGCAGTCAATTGACACTACACAAACCATTGATGTTAATTTGCTGGTGGCGCAATCAAACGAAAATCCTGTGTATTACATTCAATATGCTAACGCTCGTGTCCATTCACTTGCCCGACAAGCCAAACAACGTGCTATCTCACGGGTACCGCTCGGTGAAGTTGACCTGTCGGTGTTAACCCATGCTCGTGAACTGGATTTGTTGAGAGTTTTGTCTGAGTTGCCAAATACCGTTGAGCGAGCTGTGCGGGCGCGCGCACCCCACCAAGTCGCCACTTGGAGTAGACACTGCGCGGCTGCCTTGCACGGGTTTTGGCATGATTGCCCCATCCTGAGAACAAATGTGGACCCGCAAGTTTGTCAAGCGCGCATGTGGCTCATTGAAGCCACGCGCATTGGTCTGAGTGTTGGGTTGGGGTTGCTTGGTGTTTCTGCACCGGAAGTGATGTAGCAGTGTCAGCCATACCATTTTCGTTGCTGCCTGACACAGCCACCGTGAAAGCGGGTCAACTACATGTTGGCGGCTGTGGTCTTGTCGATTTGGCGGCTGAGTTTGGAACACCTTTGTTTGTGTATGACGAACAACATTTACGGGAACGCTGCCGAGAAGCAGTTGCAGTGTTTGGTGATGGCGTGGCTTATGCCACGAAAGCATTCTTGTGTAAGGAGATGGCCAGGCTAGCTCACTCAGAAGGCATGCAGCTAGATGTGGCTACGGGTGGTGAACTCCATGTTGCACTTGAAGCGGGCGTGCCGACTGACCGTTTAGTAATGCATGGCAACAATAAGTCGACAACTGAGCTAAAGGCTGCATTAGCTGCTGGCGTTGGCCGCATTGTGGTCGATTCGTTCGATGAAATGGATCGTCTGGAAGTACTTCATTCTTCGTTTGGTTACCGCCCAAAGGTTTTGTTGCGCCTAACGCCAGGCATCAAAGCACACACCCATGAGTTTGTGGCAACTGGACATGACGACACCAAATTTGGTTTCACTGTGTCCAATGGTTCAGCAGACCGTGCCATCGAACGCACACGAACCTCTCGCGCTATGGAACTAATGGGGGTGCATGCCCATATCGGTAGCCAAGTGTTTGCGATTTCTTCCTTGGCGCGTGCTGTTGGCGTGATAGCACAAACCGCGGCTACGTATAGTTTAGCGGAAATGAGTGTCGGTGGTGGGCTAGGTGTGGCTTATGTGACAGGTGAACAAGCACCTTCCATTACTCAATGGGGCGAAGCGGTAAAAAAAACATGCGCCGATATGGGTATTGAGGCGCGGGTTTTAGCCGAACCGGGTCGTGCGATTGTGGCAGCAGCTGCGGTCACTTTGTATCGGGTTGGCACTCTTAAAGAGATTGCTGGGGTTCGCCGCTATGTTGCAGTTGACGGTGGCATGAGCGATAACCCTCGTCCAGTACTTTACGGGTCGGGATATGAGGTTTTTTTGCCACGGGCCACAACGGCTGAGAGGTCACTCGCGGTGAGCGTGGTTGGTAAACACTGTGAGTCTGGCGACATGTTGGTGCGCGATGCGATCGTTCCTGCTGATATAGAGGTTGGTGACATTTTGGCGACAGCGGTGACTGGAGCATATGGCCATTCGATGGGTTCAAACTACAACAAGGTGTTACGCCCTGCCGTGGTTTTTGTGCAATCGGGTGAAGCTCGACTAGTTGTTCGACGCGAAGTTTTAGCTGACTTAACCCGCTTAGACATGTGACTTGTTGTTGATCAATGTTTGAGTCGATTCCAAAAATCCACTAATTTGCACCAGAAACTGTTTGGCCATGCTTGTTGGCTTGTGGTTTGAGTCAGTGCCACCGTTGCGGGTTGCAATGGTTCAAGCCCTGGTATTGTGGTTGGTTCAAAGTCAATGGTGGGTGCTAGGTCGTTCCTGACATCAATTGCTTTGTGGGTAAAAAGTGCGTCACAAACCTCTGAGTTTGTTGGATCAGCAAAACAGTTAGCTAGATCAGTCGCTAAGGCATCGCTGCATCCGAGGCTAGCTAGCGCAGGGCGTGACCAACTGATATTGGGATCGATCTCAATACCTGTGGCGCAAAAGGTCACCAGTGCCGCCAGCGACAGGAGGTCATCTGTGGGCTTTAGGTCTTCTGGGTTTGGTTTAGGGCATCTGCCGTTCGGTTCAATCGTATTTGGTTCGGGGGTTTTGTCTAGCAAAACCCGACCATCGGGCATCACTAACAGGTTTGTGGCATTGATGGCTCCACTCACCAACCCAACTTGATGCAGTTGCCTAAGTGCGGTAAACACTTGAGCACCAATGACCCTACAGCGCGCCTCATTTAGCCGTCCGCGTTCGGCTAACACCCTCGACAAGGTGTGGCCAGATCCTTCTGTTTGCCGTAATTCAATCACTAAAACACAAAGAATACTTGCAAATATAATGAATCACATTGCTCAGTCAAGTTTTATTGATGCCAGCGAGTTGAAACGAAGTGAATGAGGCACGGTAGTGTAAGCTAACCTTTTCATCTGTGAAAGAAAGTACCAAAGGAGTGCGGCTAGGAATTCTTGGCTGCGGTAATGTGGGCAGTGCCTTCGTGGCTTTGTTGGCCCAAAGACGACAAGCTATAGCCACCCGCACAGGCATTGACCTACAAATCTCTCGCATTGCAGTTCGTTCACTCAATAAGGATCGTGTTAGCACGTTGCCACAGGAGATTTTCACCACTAACGCACAAGCTTTGGTGAAGGACCCCGATGTTGACATTGTCGTTGAGTTGATAGGTGGCATTGACCCACCCCTAGCGTTGGTACGCCGAGCTATTGAACTAGGCAAACCAGTGGTCACCGGCAACAAAGCACTACTAGCAGAACACGGTGCTGAACTGTTTACCTCGGCTGATGCGAAAGGCGTTGACTTGCTTTTTGAGGCTGCTGTGGCAGGTGGCATCCCTTTAATTCGTCCCTTGCGGGCATCTTTAGCGGGTGAACCCATTCGTAGGGTGATTGGGATCATTAACGGCACCTGCAACTACATTCTCACCCAGATGACCGACGTTGGCATTAGCTATCGTGAAGCACTCAACCAAGCTCAACAGCTTGGTTACGCTGAAGCCGACCCGACCGCGGATGTGGCTGGCTACGATTCGGGTGCGAAAGCTGCGCTTATTGCTTCTCTAGTGTTTGGAGTTGTGGTGAAACCCCGCGATGTGCATCACGAAGGGATAACGGCAATCACAAGTGAAGATATTGCGGTGGTGAATCGCTTAGGTTTTGTCGTGAAAGCACTTGCGGTAGTTGAATCATTCCAAAAATCGAAAGCAAATGCCCCTGAGATCGCCGTTGCGGTGTATCCAGCTTTACTGCGCAAGGAACATCCTTTGGCAGCGGTGAGGGATAGTTTCAACGCGGTATTTATCGAAGGCGAAGCTGTAGGTGAACTAATGTTTTATGGCCGCGGTGCTGGTGGAACCCCAACAGCAAGTGCAGTACTAGGAGATGTGATTGATGCCGCCAGCAATTTCGTTCACGGTACTCCTAGCCGCATCGGAGCGTTAGCTTATGCACAGATGCGTCCAAGCTCTGAGCTTCAGTCTGCCTACTTTATAAGCCTGGCTGTTACTGACCGCCCAGGGGTGCTTGCTAAGGTGGCGGCGGTTTTTGGCAGCAACGAAGTGTCGATTAGAGCAATGGAACAGCAAGGACAAGGTAACCGTGCTCGCTTAATTTTTATTACTCACCAAGCTCGTGATGCGGCAGTAAGGGCTACGCTCGCAGAACTCGCGCACCTAGATGTGGTGGTGGATGTACACGCCGCCATTCGTGTTGTGGATGGTGAGAATTGACCGTGACCACTAAGTATTTCAGCACCAGAGGTAACAGTCCCCAACTTGATTTTGCAGATGTGTTGCTAGCAGGTCTAGCACCAGATGGAGGCTTGTATCTTCCAGCATCACTTCCGGTGTTGCCGCAGCAAACAATGCAACAAAATTTGAGCTATGTGGAACTTGCTTGCGAGGTGATTTGGCCATTTGTGGCAGGTTCGCTTACGCGCAGCGAACTGGAGTCTATTCTTGAGGCTTCTTACAGCACATTTACCCACGCTGAGGTCTGCCCCTTAGTGAAGTTAGATGACCAGTTGCATCTCCTTGAGTTGTTTCATGGGCCAACTTTGGCGTTCAAGGATCTGGCGTTGCAAGTTGTTGGCAGATTGTTTGACCATGAGCTAACACGGCGCCAACAACAGGTAACGATTGTGGGGGCAACTTCGGGAGACACAGGTTCAGCAGCGATGGAAGCTGTGCGGGGTAGCGAACAGGTAGAGATAGTGGTGTTATACCCGCACGGCCGCACAACTGAAGTGCAGCGCCGCCAAATGACCACACTAGGTGCCGCCAACGTTCATGCCGTAGCCATACAGGGCACATTTGATGATTGCCAAGACTTAGTGAAGGCGATGTTCGCCAACGAGGCGTTTCGCACCCGTCATAGTCTAGCCGCGGTCAATTCCATTAATTGGGCACGGGTGATGGTGCAGATTGTTTATTATGTCTGGGCTGTTTTGCAGCTTGGCTCGCGCCGCACCACCTTTTGTGTCCCCACTGGCAACTTCGGCAACGTCTTTGCTGGTCATTTAGCTGCTCGTGTGGGGCTAAATGTGGGCAGGTTTTTGGTGGCTTCAAATAGCAACGACATTATTGCACGCCTATTGGCAACTGGGCGGCTTGAAACCAAAGACGTAGTGCCGACACTGTCGCCAAGTATGGACATTCAAATTTCTTCAAACTTGGAGAGGTTGCTTTTTGAGTTGTTGGATGGCAACGGTAGGGAAACCGCTGAGTTGATGAGTGAGTTTCGTAATAGTGGACGGGTGGCTTTGAGCAAAGCCCAACACAAACGTTTGGTGACTGAATTTGCTGGCACAAGTATTAATGATGACGAAACCCTGACGCTTATCGCAGAGGTGTACGACAAACACGCAATGTTGGTTGACCCCCACAGCGCAGTGGGTATTGGCGTGGCTCAACGTTTGCGTCGAGCCGACGAGAATGTGGTTTCTTTAGCAACTGCTCACCCTGCTAAGTTTGGTGATGCGGTTGAGCAGGCAACTTCTATCCGACCCGAACTACCAGAACAGTTAGTGGGCATTTTCCAACGACAAGAACGCTATGAAGTCTTGCCTAATGATTTGTCCACAGTCTGTGATTACGTGGATGGTTTACTTTAATGCGAGTTCGGGTGCCGGGTTCTTCAGCCAACATAGGCCCTGGTTTTGATGTCTTAGCCCTAGCAATAAACCGTTACCTCGAACTAAGTGATGAACCTGTAGATGGTTTCACCGAAGTTGACAGCAAAGACTTAGTTTGGACGGCATTAGCCCACACGAAAAGTTCGTTTCCCCAACTTTGGAGCCGCAGCGACTTGCCAATAGCTCGGGGTTTAGGCTCAAGCGCGGCTGCTTGCGTGGCGGGAGCATACTTGGGTTTTCGTAACGATGGATTTGAACACCAACAGGCAAGAGAGTTAGCTTTCGCGGTTGCTGATGAAATCGAAGGACATCCCGATAATGCTGCCGCCTCAGCCTATGGTGGACTTAACTTGGCGGTAGGCGGGCACATCCACACCAGTTTGCCACACTTAGAGCCGGGCCAGTTCTTTATATGGATACCCACAGAACAGTCTTTAACAACATCGGCGCGTGCGGTTCTGCCAGAGGCCTTAGACATCGTTGATGTTGTTAGTCAAGCTGCTAGTTGTGCCGCTGTTTATGCTGGCCTTTTGCAGGGTTCTTGGGAACTGCTAGCTGCCGCCAATGGCGATCAGGTTCACGAAAGAACTCGCTTGAGCATGTTAGCAGACAGTGCTGCGGTGATTAATGAGTTGCGAGCCGCAGGTTTGGCAGCCTGGCTAAGTGGGTCTGGTCCGAGTGTGGGTGCGTTCATCAAAACTGCTGGTCACCGTTGTCGCCCTAAGGCTCCGGGCGAGTGGGTGACATTAGAGGTTGATAATGCGGGTTGTGTTGAGATGTTTAGTTAGTTGAGATGTTTAGTTAAAGGTTGCGGTTGAGAATAATGACCTCTAACCTTTGGAGACGTTGCTTGGTTACCGACTCTGGCCTTCCCGGTCTGTAATTCGCCCACCGCAACACACCATGTAACTTCTGCAATGATACTCGCAAGTATGAGGAGATAATTCTGTGGAAACCGCGCGAATGCGCCGATCGACACTTCAACGTAAAGACCGCGAACAACTAACCGCTATCGCTAGCACACTTGGCAAAAAACCTCCCATCGGAGCTCGTAAGGGAGAAATCATTGACTTGATCCTTGATCTGGTGAGTGATTCAAGCAGCAATGATGTCACGAACAACAACCAAAATGATTCTTTGGTGCCAGAGCACCCTCCTGCGCCTAAAGCCCCTGTATTAGAAGCCCCTGTTGCTACTGAACCGTCAATGCAGGTGGGTGCCGCGCAAACTAGTGAACAAAGCCCCAAAGTGTCAGCACCTCTCATCGATTCTGCCGCGAAAGAAACCAATGGCGACGTGAGATCAACAAATCAACAAGGCGATGAGGTTGCACCGCGACGCCGCCGTCGTGGACGTGAGCGAGAAGCCAACAAAGACACTAATGAAACCTATGTTGGTGAAGTTGTTTCCGTTGAGGGTTATCTTGAGTTACGCCCAGAGGGGTATGGCTTTTTGAGAGTTGACGGTGCTTTGCCATCCAAAGATGACGCATATGTGCCCGTGAAAATGGTGCGGCAATACAACCTAGATAAGGGAGTACACCTAGTCGGTACATCTAGGCCTGCGGCTCGCAACGAAAAGAACCCAGCCATCATTGAGTTGCACACGATTAATGGTGCTCCCCCTGAAGCTGCGGTCAACCGCGTCGCCTTTGATGAGCTAGTCGCAGTCTTCCCTAATGAGCGGTTATTGTTGGCCGGCGATCAAGAACCGTTTGACTACAGCGCGCCGATAGTTGATTTGCTAACACCTTTGGGTAAGGGGCAGCGGGCATTGCTTGTGTCGCCACCTCGGGCGGGCAAGACTACGCTTTTGAAACACTTGGTGCGTGCCATTGAACAAAACCACACCGATGTGGAAGTGTTGGTCTTGTTGGTTGATGAGCGACCTGAAGAGATTACTGATATGGAACGCTATTTGACAAGAGGGGAAGTGATATCGTCACCCTTTGATCAAGTCGCGGACGAACAGATCACGATAGCGGAGATGACCATTGAACGGGCAAAACGTGCAGTGGAGGATGGCAAAGATGTATGCCTATTGGTGGATGGCATCACCAGACTAGCTAGAGCCTACACCCTCGCTACTGCCCACGGAGGGCGTTATGGGTCGGCCACGATAGAGCGCACGGTTGTTTACGCGTGCAAACGTTTTTTGGCAGCCGCTCGCAATATCGATGGTGGGGGTTCGCTTACTATGATTGCTACCGCATTAGTGGATAGTGGTAGTTCGCTAGATGATTTGATTTACCAAGAGTTGGCTCGCACCGCCAATCTCGAACTGCGACTGTCTGCTGATTTAGCTGTGCGACGGATTTATCCGGCTGTTGATGTTGCAGCATCTGGAACCCACAACGAAGAATTATTGCTCACAGCAGAACAACTTGAACACCTTCAGGGTGTGAGGCGCCACTTAATGACCGTAGCTAGTTCTGCAGATGCACGCGTTGGTGATGACGTGTTGGCGTTACTGAGTGACCTATCTGCGGCTAAAGAACAATAAGGGCAGGGATTTCAATTTGCAGGTTGTCACTCACTTATTCGCTGTTAGGATTTCCACGCTATGAAATCTGATATACACCCGCCGTATCGCCTAGTCGTGTTCCAAGACACTTCTGCGGGCACTTCATTTCTTACTCGTTCCACCATTGAGGCAAAAGAATCAATTGTCTGGGACGATGGCAACGAGTACCCCTTGGCTAAAGTTGAGATTTCTGCCGACAGTCACCCGTTTTATACTGGGCAGATGAAGATTGTTGACACTGCAGGTCGGGTGGAACGCTTTGAAAAACGTTATGGAAAACGCAAAAAGCTAAATGCTTAGAGTTGGTAGTTTCAGAAAAAGCAACTACATTATGCAGCGATTTATTTGCGGGCATCGTCGCCCCAGCAACAATAGGATTTAACTGTGGACGACAGGGAGCAGCGCGAGATACGCAAAGGCGCGGGTGATGCTTTTGCCGCAGCGTTTGAAATGGTTGCAACACCTGCGATATTTGGGCTTCTCGGTTGGTTCATTGATGCCCGCATCGGCATCTTTCCATTATTCACTTTAACGTTGGCATCGCTTGTGTTGGCTTATGAGACTTACAAACTGTGTTCTTCATACAACCGTTCACTTGATGATGCGTTAGCGAAACGGCGGGTGAGTTACTACCCCGATCGTGTTGAGGACGCTAGTTGACACCAATGAGTGAACAAGTTAGTCATACTTCTGTAGTTGTTGCACCTGAACGTGAGATAGCACACAATTTGGCTATTCGCACTTTGGCAGTAGCACCTCTGATGCTTTTGGTTGGTGCAGTGTTTTGGGGATGGGCAGGTTTGATATCTTCTGGCTTTGGCCTAGCGATTGTGGCGGTGAACTTTTTACTTGGTGCAGCAGTTATCACTTGGGCCGTAAAGATAAGTCTCACAGTGTTGCTAGCTTCGGTCTTGTTTGGATTTATTCTTCGGCTTGGTGTGATAACGGCTGCTGTGTATCCGTTTCGTGGTGCCAATTGGTTTGCTGTGGCACCGTTTGCGATTGCTTTGCTGGTGACTCATTTAGGTTTACTTGCTTGGGAGACCAGAAGGGTTAAGTACTTGCTGTGAACCTTTTTGCCATTGATTTTCCACCGGTTAATCATCTCTTTGATTGGCCTTCGATTCTATTTGAAGGCACTCCCTTCGCGGTCAACAAGACTGTTTTGATCTACCTCGGTTCAGTTATTGTGACGATGGTGCTGTTTGTTTTAGCTGGGCGACCAAATGCAACTCTGGTACCGCGAGGAGTGGCACATGTAGCTGAATCTGGCGTTAACTTCGTTGAAAGCTCGATTGTAATGCAAACAATGGGGCCAGATGGCAAGAAGTTTATTCCGTTTCTGACCACAATGTTTTTCTTTTTGTTGTTCTCAAACATAACTGAAGTCATACCCTTTATCCAGTTCCCGGCTAATTCTCGTATGGCAATGCCTATCACTTTGGCTCTTGTGGTTTGGTTGATTTACAACGTTGTTGGTGTGAGGAGCCAGGGTTTTTTGGGTTACCTAAAAAACTCGCTTTTTCCGCCAGGCGTTCCGAAAGTGTTGTATCTCATTGTCACCCCTATTGAGTTGGTGTCGACCTTTGTGGTAAGACCATTTTCTTTAGCGGTGCGGCTTTGGGCCAATATGGTGGCGGGCCACTTGTTGTTGGTGACCTTTGCGGTTCTTTCAGCGACCATGTGGGCAGCGGGTGGCTTAGGTTTTGGCGGGGCTTTGTTTTTGTCTTTCCCGATGCTTATCTTGATGACAGGCTTTGAAATACTCGTTTCAGTATTGCAGGCATTTATCTTCACGATCCTTACCGCGGTATACATAGCTGGGTCTATGCATCCAGAGCATTAGTCAGTGAAAATTTGTTCAAATAAATCTCAATATCAACAATCTTAATATCAACAACGTAGGAGAAAAAAGTGTTACAACTTTTAGCACAAACTGGACCAGGAGAGTTCGCTGAAGGACTCAGAGCTATTGGAGCTGGCCTAGCGTATGGCCTTGCTGCTATCGGACCCGGTGTCGGCATTGGTTTGGTGGTGGGTAACGCCATATCAGCTATGGCGCGTCAACCAGAATCTGCTGGCATGGTTCGCACAACAATGTTTTTGGGCATCGCCTTTACAGAAGCACTCGCCCTCATTGGCTTTGTTGTGTTCATTTTGTTGCAACCTTGATTAGCGCAATCCAAAGCGATACAAGGTAGATACAAGGTAATTGGCAAGGGATTCAGAAAGGGATTCAAGTATGGCCACAACCACCAAGCGCGTTATCACCAATGTTATGCTCGTTGGGGTAGCTTTGTTGCTTTATGCCACTCCCGCCTCGGCGGTTGGGGAAACCATCGGCACCTGCATTTTTGAAAACGTTTCTCGTGCGGAAACAGAGTATGGTTCTGTCCACGCTTTAGAAGATCCCGCCAATAAAGATGCGTTAGCTAGCTTTGAAGCGGATTTAGAACTATGCGTGGAGGCACCAAACCCTATCTTGCCAGAGTTAGATGAGATTATCTGGGGTGGTGCCGCCTTTGCTATCTTGTTCGCGTTCATGTGGTGGAAGGGATTCCCTGCGGTGTCACGAGCAATGAAGGCTCGCTCAGACAAGATTGCTGCGGACCTAAAGGAAGCTGAAGTTGCTAAACAACAAGCAAATGAGGTGTTAGCAGACCATCAAGGTCAGTTGGCAGGCGCAAAAGATGAGGCCTCCCAAATTGTTGATGCTGCCCGAGTGCAAGCAGAGGAAGTGGCTAATGAGATAAAAGCTCGTGCCAACCAAGAAGCAGAGCAAATTCGCGCCAAAGCAGCGGCTGATGTTGAGGCGGCTCGGATGCAAGCAGTTTCAGATCTGCGCGGCACGGTTGCCGATATAGCAGTAGGGGCTGCACAGAGAGTCATCAAAACCAATTTAGATGTGGATACGCAGCGGGCATTGATCGATGATTACATAGATGAGGTCACCTACAGCAATGCCTGATGAACGCCTTGTTGGGTATGCACAAGCCTTGTTGGCAGTGGCAGCCACCGAAGATCAGCCCGTAGTTATTGAAGACGAACTTTTTGCGGTCGGTGAAGCATTACGCAACAACGACGAACTCTTGGCAGCCGTATCAGATCAGCGCTTCGGGCTAGAACAACGCCAAAGCGTGCTAGAAGACCTCTTAGGGAAACGAGCCTCAAAGGTCACCACAGCACTGGTGTCTATGGTGGTGGGCACCGGTAACGCTGCCCATTTGCCCGACATCGTTGATGCTATGGCTGAACTTGCTGCCAAAAACCGTAGTCGAGTGTTAGCAAAGGTGCGCTCGGCGATTGAGTTAACCCCAGACCAAAAAACGAGGCTAACCCAAGCCATCAAAACTGCAACCGGCAACGATGTTGAAATTCGCGTGATCATCGACGAAAGCGTGCTAGGTGGCTTAATCACTGAAATTGGTGACGATGTCATCGACGGCAGTGTCAAAAAAAGGCAACTGCAAATGCGAGAGAGCTTTAGCTAGATACACAACTTTTTGAACAATCAAACAGCAACCCAGCAGAAAAGACAGGAAATGTCAGATCTCACGATCCAAACCATAAACACTGACGACATAGCAGCAGCTATACGAAGCAACTTAAGCGACTTTACCCCAAGCCTAGAACAAACCACAGTTGGTCGAGTGCTTGAAGTTGGTGATGGCATCGCCCGCTTGTCGGGGCTACCCAATGCGGCAGTTAATGAAATGCTACGCTTTGAAAACAGCTCAGTCGGTCTTGCCCTAAACCTCGACGAAGACTCTATTGGTGCGGTTGTGCTTGGTGATGCCGACGGCATCGTTGAAGGTCAAGCTGTGGTCGCTACCGGCGACATCCTCTCTGTTCCCGTTGGTGATGGTTTGTTGGGGCGGGTGGTTAATCCTCTAGGCGAACCGATTGATGGTAGAGGCGCGCTAACCAATGTTGAACCACGACGCATGGAGATTCAGGCACCAGGCATCACTGGCCGTAAACCAGTCCACGAACCGATGCAAACCGGCATCAAGTCTATTGATTCTCTAATCCCTATTGGGCGTGGGCAAAGAGAGCTTATTATTGGCGACCGCAAGACTGGCAAAACAACCGTTGCGCTAGACACCATTGTGAACCAAAAGGGTCAAGGTGTGAAGTGTATTTATGTTGCGGTCGGGCAGAAGGCATCCACGGTCGCCCAGTCGGTAGCCACGTTAGAAGAACTAGGTGCCATGGAATACACCGTGGTAGTGAATGCGCCAGCATCAGATCCCGCCCCGTTTAAGTTTCTTGCTCCATATGGTGGCTGTGCTATGGGTCAGCATTGGATGGAAAATGGCGAGCACGCCTTGATTGTGTACGACGATTTGTCCAAACAAGCCGAAGCGTATAGGCAAGTGTCATTGCTGCTGCGCCGTCCGCCCGGGCGTGAAGCCTTCCCTGGTGATGTCTTTTACCTACACAGTCGCCTCTTGGAACGCGCGGCGAAGTTATCAGATGAACGTGGTGCTGGTTCGCTGACTGCTTTACCAATTATTGAAACCAAAGCAGGAGATGTCTCCGCGTTCATTCCGACGAATGTGATTTCAATTACCGACGGTCAGATATTTTTGCAAGACGACCTATTTAAGTCTGGCATAAGGCCCGCAGTTGATGTGGGTATTTCTGTATCTCGTGTGGGTTCCGCGGCTCAAGTTCAAGCCATGAAAGTAGCGACCGGCACCCTGAAAGGCGATCTGCAGCAGTTTCGTGAACTTGAAGCCTTTGCGGCTTTTGGTTCTGACCTTGACGCTGTCTCCGCGGCTCAACTTGATCGTGGTTATCGTTTGACAGAACTGTTAAAACAAGGGGTCAACTCGCCATACTCGGTAGATCAGCAAGCGGTAGTAATATTCGCGGGCACACGCGGATACCTCGACAACATTGCGATAGTTGATGTGGCGCGTTTTGAATCAGAACTACTGCAATGGTTCAACCAACGACATGTTGGCTTGATAAACAAAATCCAAACTGAAGGGGTTATCGAAGACACTAGTGCATTTGAAGCAGCCATAGCCGAATTTGCTAGTCAGTTTGTGGGTACCGAGGGTGCAGAACCGCCAGTGGAGGCGCAAGCTGATGCCCGTTCTGACATGGTCGATTCAGAGACAACCTTGCCTGAAGAAGAGATAAGCCGAGACGAGAACTGAGCTATGCCTGGAGGTAAAGAGCGAGAACTACGTCGACGTATTGCTAGCGTGCAGTCAACCAAGAAAATAACCCGCGCTATGGAACTTATTGCGGCAACTCGGGTGGTTAAAGCTATGCAACGCGCAGATGCAGCGCGTCCTTATGCCCGGCGCATAACCTCTGTGATTGAGAATCTTGCCGCAAGTGGGGCGGAAGTCAACCATATGTTGTTGCGAGAAGTTATTGAGGTAAAAAAAGTTGGCTTGATTGTGATGGCTGGAGATCGGGGCCTCGCGGGTGCATACAATACGAATCCGATTCGTGCTGCGGAACGACAATTGATGGCCCACAGAAGCGAAGGCAAAGAATATTGTTTGTTCACGGTCGGCAAGAAAGCCAAAGCCTACTATCAGTTTAGAAATTACCGTGTTGATTACTCATACACTGGTTTTTCTGATAACCCCAGCTATGAAGACGCCCGTGCTATCGCCGACGATGTGGCACGGGCTTTTGCTAAAGGTGAAGTTGACCAAGTTGAGTTAATTTATACAGAATTTGTGTCTATGGGGACACAACGGGTGTCGGTGCGGCGATTTCTGCCGTTAGAAAGCACCCAAGTAATGGCCAGTGCCGGAGGAGGGTCAGCATCGGCAATAGCTTCCTTTGAATTTGAACCTTCGCCTGAGGCCGTACTTGAGGCTTTGCTGCCTCGCTATGTTGAGGCGCGACTTTATGGAGCCTTGCTTGACTGCGCCGCATCTGAACACGCTAACCGTCAGCGAGCGATGAAGTCAGCCACAGACAACGCCGAAGACTTGATAACCAAACTTTCACGAGATATGAACGCAGCCCGCCAAGCTGCGATCACTACTGAAATAATGGAGATTGTTGGAGGTGCTGAAGCACTCGGTGCTGATGCATCAAGCGCAGATGTTAGCGAAGCCTTTGCTGCTCTGTCAAAGACCGACTCTCCAACTCTAGCCAAGACTTAGCCAAGACCTCACCATATACCGAATACTGAAAGCACAAATCCATGAATGTTACTAACACCAGTCACAAGTCGGGCCGCATCGTTGGCATCGCTGGACCTGTTGTGGACGTTGAGTTTCCTCGCGGGGAACTGCCGGAGATCAACACCCAACTTGAGTTCAATGTTGAGGTGGACGGCCAGACCATCAATGTTCCCGCCGAAGTGGCACAACAAATTGGCGAAAGTCGTGTTCGGGCTATCGCCATGAAGCCAACTGATGGCCTAACTCGGGGAGCGAAAGTGTATAACACAGGTCATGGCGTTCAAGCACCAGTAGGTGATGGCACGCTAGGTCATATTTGGAACGTGATGGGGGATTGCCTAGACAAACCAGACCTCGTTATTGATCAGCGTTGGGATATCCATCGGCCTGCGCCTGCTTTTGATGCCCTTGAACCTTCCGCGAAAATGTTTGAAACTGGTGTGAAGGTGATTGATCTGCTTACTCCCTATAAAGAAGGTGGGAAGATTGGCTTGTTTGGTGGTGCTGGAGTTGGCAAAACCGTGCTGATTACCGAGATGATAACCCGTGTGGCTTCCAATCATGGTGGCGTTTCGGTTTTCGCGGGCGTGGGTGAAAGAACCCGTGAAGGCACCGACTTGTTTCTTGAGATGGGTGAAACGGTCATGGGTGATGGCGAAACCACGGTGTTGGACAAAGCAGCTTTGGTGTTTGGTCAGATGGATGAACCCCCAGGGGTGCGACTGCGTGTTGCGCTCGCTGGGGTGACAATGGCGGAATATTTCCGTGATGTGCAAAACCAAGATGTCTTGTTGTTCATCGACAACATTTTCCGTTTCGTTCAGGCAGGTTCTGAAGTGTCCACCTTGCTAGGGAGGATGCCGTCTGCGGTTGGATATCAACCTACTTTGGCAGATGAAATGGGCGAATTGCAAGAACGCATCACCTCAACACGAGGCAAATCCATCACCTCGTTGCAAGCGGTGTATGTGCCAGCCGATGACTACACCGACCCCGCCCCGTTCACCTCGTTCACCCACTTCGACGGCACCACTGAGCTAAGCCGCGACATTGCAGCACTCGGCATTTACCCTGCTGTGGATCCGCTAGCGTCTAGCTCCACCATTTTGGATCCTTTGGTGGTTGGTGAACGTCACTATCAAACCGCACGCCGTGCTCAGGAAGTGTTGCAGCGCTACAAAGAACTACAAGACATTATCGCTATTTTGGGCTTAGACGAACTTTCCGAAGAAGATCGAGTGACAGTTGACCGGGCCCGTAAGGTTCAGAGGTTTTTGTCGCAACCAATGTTTGTGGCCAAAGCGTTCACAGGTCAAGATGGTGTCTTCACCCGCGTTGAAGAAACAATAGAGTCGTTTGAAGCCCTGCTAGATGGCGAACTAGATGACCTACCAGAGCAAGCTTTTTATATGGTTGGAGGCGCTGAAGATGCCATGCGTAAAGCTGCTGAATTGCGGATTCAAAACTAAAATTGGAGGGCTTTAGTGTTCAATGTTGAAGTCGTCAGCCCGGAGGCTGTTTCGTATAGCGGCACAGCCGAGATGGTCATTGCACGCACTGTTGACGGTGGCGATATTGCTTTTCAGCCAGGCCATGTGCCTTTTGTTGGTGTGCTAGCGGTTTGGTCGGTGGAAGTGATTAAAGAAGATTCCTCACGTGATATTTTCGCGGTTCATCGCGGATTCGTGCAGGTTCACAATACTCAGGTCACAATTCTTTCTGATGTCTCAGAAACTGCGTCTGAGATAGACTTAGCCCGCGCACAACGAGCTCGTGATAAAGCCAACGAAGCATTAGCAGCTAACGCAGATGACTCCGAAGCTATCGCCGCCAAAGCCAGAGCAGAGTTGCGTCTTACTGTAACTGAGCACTACGCCCCCTAGTCAGATTTTGTGTGCCCTCTTGGCGCACGATACTCAAAGATTGCAGCTTATATGCCAGCCCGTCGGCTGCTGCGGATGCAAGCAACTGAAGATCCTCTTGATGAATTTTCCCGTTGGACTCTTGGATTGTTTGCCGCAGGCAACGCCAAGCATCGGGGGCTGCGATTACGGGCACTTCGTCTCGGTGGCAACGATTCTCGGTGGCAACGATTGAAGAAGGTCATCTTTTTGTCTTGCAGCACGGTGTGAGACATCTCAGGCAACTGTCCGCACCAAGCAACAACTGTCCGACTCGTGCAGCAACTGTCCGCACTAGGCACTAACTGACTGTCTCGCCTCTGTCGTTCAACGCGAGAGAGTGCTCAACTTCTAATCACGAGGCACTAGGTTTGATTCCTGGGGCATGCACTTCGCGGGTCTTTGCCGTCAGTGACCCGTTACAGTGTAGTGAGTCGACGATTATCGATTCTGCGCCTCTAGCTCAATCTGGCAGAGCGACGGGCTTTTAACCCGTGTGTTCTGGGTTCGAATCCCAGGGGGCGTACCACGAAGTAATAAATCCATCAACCACTAAAGTAGAAGCACTGTGTCTGTGCTGCTACTTAATGCGACATATGAACCTTTGCATGTCATCACAGCGCGGCGCGCCTTAGGACTGCTCCTAGCAGGCAAAGCCGAGATGATCGAGGAGGGTGATGGCGAGTTCCGTTCCCCTTCGCGTACGGTCACAATCCCGGCTGTGGTTCGCTTGCACTACATGGTGCGTGTGCCGTTCAGAGCTCGTGTGCCGTTGACCCGCCGGACGTTAACGATCCGAGACAACGGACGCTGCCAAGTTGCTAGATGTCCTCAGAGAGGTTCGACTATTGACCATGTTGTGCCCAAATCGCGCGGCGGGAAGCACATTTGGAGTAACGTCGTGTTGATGTGCGCGAAGCACAACGAACAAAAATCCGACCGTCTTCTGCGTGAACTCGGCTGGGAACTAAAGGCGGAACCTCGCGCGCCTCGCCAACACCACCTAGTGCTCGTCGCCGCGAACGCGTCGATGAAACCAGCGTGGCAGGCGTACCTTGGAGCGGTGTACCCGCCGCCCCGCCTACAAGCGAACTAGTGCCCCTAGGATCTCAATGCGCGACGGCGAGTACGACAGACTTCACCATCGATTGTTACAATCCGGCAACGCATCACATCCGCCGGCTCGCCTCATTCAACGACACTCACTTCCACGAAGCCGCGCACGCACTAGTCCAACTGCGGTGGGGGGTGATCCCCTTAGGATGAGAATCTCCCCGCTGAGCCTGCCGACAGCGAGTGTTTCTGATGCTAGGGGTGTTTATCTTCGTTGGGAGTCTTAGCAACCGCCCAGACTCGAGCAACTTGTTGTGGGACTATAAGGAGGCCTATTTTCGTTGTCGGGTTTGGTAAGGGGTTTTGGGTGGTGGGATTAGTTGGTATTTTCGGGTTGTCTGGTTTTGGGTGACTTGCCAGTGTTGGTCGTGTATTTTGTGGTGGCAGCGGTCGCATACTAGTGCTAGGTTGTTTAGGTTTGTGGTACCGCCGTGGCTCCAGTACTTTATGCCGGTGACTGGGTCATCAAATAAGTTGATGCTGCGTCGTTTACGTTGACGCTCAAACTGGCTTAACCCACCTTTTTGGTCTTGTTGCTTTTGGTGTTCGCGTATAGAACGCCCAAAATCGTCTGCGTTTTGGGTTTTGGCTAAATCAGACAACTGTTTTTCATCAACAGGCCCTTGCGTTGAACTTGCGGTGATCATGTCAGCTTGTTTTTTGTCGATGTCACCAGCGGCTAATGATTGTTTAGTGTTAGGCAACTTCTCTAGTTGTGTAGCGTTGTCAACAACTCTTTTAGCGTCACGATTAGACAACAGTAGTTCATCGGCAGCTACTTGTTGAGCGTCAACAGCACTAAAACGACGATTCAGTTCAGCCAACAACTCAGATTTCCAACACGCCAACTTAGCTTCGCTGCGCTTCACTTTCACCAAAGCTTCACGAATTTCAACTTTGGTCAACGAACCAGCATCACCAACAGACACACAAACCGAGCTAGTACAACCACCCTCGTTTGACATAGAAACTCCATTGGCGTTGCGATTTGACATTACCGCAGCGCCATTGCCCTCGCCAACTTCTCCCACCATATTATGTGGATTGTAAAGAGTGGATGTATCTTTAAATAACATATAATCCACGATACACACACTATGTGACACTAACAACTTGAAAACATAGAAAATATCAAAAATATATTTGATATTTTCTGAACACACCAACACGTAAGGAACAGAGTCCAACGAAAACACCCTATGATTTTAACCCTAAGTGGTGCCACCAAACCGACAAGACATCTCGCCATTACAAAATGACTCTTGATGCACGCCCGTAGCGTGACTTGCGTCGCTTGTGAACATCGCAGATCCCGTTGATTCGCATGTTAAGCCAAAGGGGGGATGCTCAACACAGATCGCGCTAGCTGCAGGGGTTCAGAATACGTTAGTGGTAATCGACGCTCGAAAACTCAGCGAGTTTGTCGAGGCGATGATGGGCTTCAACCTTGCGCACGGTGCCCGAACGTGAGCGCATCACAAGCGACTCGGTGTGGCAACCGTGGGCATCGAATCGCACTCCCTTGAGCATTGCCCCATCAGTTATGCCTGTGGCCGCGAAGTAACAGTTGTCTGTTGTGACAAGGTCATCGGCAGTAAGCACCCTGCTAAGGTCGTAGCCCGATTTGTAGGCTGTTTGTCTTTCACGGTCGTTACGCGGCCAAAGTTGCCCCAGTTGTTCACCGCCCATGCATTTGAGAGCGGCTGCGGTGATAACACCTTCGGGTGTGCCACCAATACCAATCAAAATGTCGGCACCAGAACGTGGCCAAGCTGTTGATATTGCACCAGCCACATCTCCGTCAGGAATAAGGCGAATGCGCGCGCCACTAGCTCGAACCTCGCTAATGGTTTCGGCGTGGCGGTCGCGGTCAAGGATAACCACGGTTAGGTCTCTCATCGATTCGCCTTTGGCTTCCGCCACAGAAGCTAGATTTTCGGCAATCGATTTCTCCATGCTTATACAACCGACAGCTTCAGGGCCAACCGCGATCTTTTTCATGTAAACGCACGGGCCAGGATCAAACATGGTACCCCGCGGCGCAGCCGCGATTACTGCAATGGCGTTGGGTCTGCCTAAAGAAGCGAGGCTAGTGCCATCAATTGGGTCTACCGCTATGTCGGTTAGTGGTGGTGAACCGTCCCCTACCATCTCGCCGTTGTAGAGCATTGGTGCTTCGTCTTTCTCGCCTTCTCCGATAATCACTTTCCCGTCCATCTGCACTGACTGCAAGACGATGCGCATAGCATCAACCGCGGCGGCATCCGCGCCGTCTTTGTCACCCCTGCCCATCCATCGGGACGCAGCCATCGCTGCGGCTTCGGTCACTCTCACTAGCTCTAGGGCAAGGTTGCGGTCGGGAGTAATAGGTAAGTTCATAATCGCCAATCTAGTAGCAGTGGGGCATCTAGCACAATGGTTGTCTTACTTTCGATAGTTTGTGGCAAGATAAGGTTATGGTATTGCGATTTTGGTCTCGACAAGATAAGAATCAACCTGCTAACCCAGCAAATGATAGCGCGTTGTCGCACCCAGATAACGCTAGCAAAGATGAATCGTCCGAACAAGTTGAGCTTGAATTGTGCGATGACGAACAAGGCGACTATTTAGCGATAGAACTGCACGAGTGGGCTTCCGAAACTCGTGTTTTGCTAGCACAACTGTTAGTCGCCGATGGGGTAATCCATTCATGGCAGGGGACTACTTTGTTGGCCAATGAAGCTTCTGAAGCAAAAATCGATGCTTTGATTGACGAAGCCCAAGCAGCTTCGGCTCGTGAACTTGATCCCAAGCGAGCACAAACAGCCTTTGAGATGACTGACTGGAATGCAGGGCTACAAACAGAGTTGTCGCAGCACCTGTTGGCAGCTGGGGTGCCCCACGAGTTTGACACTGACGGCGATTTGGTGTGCCACGAAGATGATGAAGAACACGTTGAGGTGTTGATTGAAGAATTGCTTGCTCGTTGTATTGATGCCGAACTCACCGAACTAGATGGTCTTGAAGCGAACAACCTTTTGAGCGCAATGTTTGAAGCCACAGACCGATTACGGCGCGATGCACGTGATGCCAAAGGCGTGCTAGGTGCAGTGAAATACGGCGAACTCCTTAGCACCACAGCAACTCCGTTTGGTTTTTCAGCTTCCGCATGGAAGTCGTTGCGTGAATCGTGTGCTGAGCTAGTTACGTTGCTTGATTCAGATGAGTCCCCGGATCTCGCGGTCCGCGAACGAGCTAGCCAACTACGAGACATCTTGCAACGATTAGTGTGATGGCTAGCTGCGCTTTTGTTGAGATGCTGCAAAGATGTTGCTAGCCGAACTTGAGGTTTGCCACTCGCGACCCATTGCTCCTACCCGCAGGGTCGCGCTAGGTACCACACTTTTGCCGTGTGATCCTGCGCCTGGCTTTGGGGGATTGCTGCTCGCGGGGGTGGTAGCGCAATTCGCCCAAGAACTAGACCAAGATGAAATTGGTGAACTTTTGCATCTAATGTTTGAATTAGACGCAGGCACGAGGATTCCGCAGCCACGGCTACGCTATCGCTTTCAGTCTGACCAAGTTGGGCTTTCGCGCAGCACACATCGCCTATATCGCTCTGATGGCGCAGACTCACAACTACGGCTGAGTTTGACAACCGGCAAGGCGACGGCCGCCCAAAATGTCTTAGCTGCTGTTTATGCCGCTAGCGCTCTGGAACCACAACAAAGAAAAGAGGTCTTTGCAACGATCCGGCGTTCCCTTGCTTGGCGTGGTGAGATCGACAACCGTTTTTGGGATTTCCTAACTGGCGACTTGTTGTCTTCTTTGCTGCATTCTGTGGTGAAAGGCAAACGCGACCAAATTGGTTGGGCCATGGACATCTTGGGGCTCGATGGCAATGGTCAGCTACCAAACAAAAATAAAATTCAACGTGGCTACCGAGATGCTTTGTTGTTGGTGCATCCAGATCACGGCGGCGAAGTAGACAGCGCAGCAGCGAGCATTGCCGACATTGTATTAGCACGCCAAATTCTGCTAAAGAACCTGAGTGCTAGCTAGCCTTAACTACTATGTGGGAGCGTGTTGAAAGCCTCAAACAAGAACTACGTGACGTTGAAACCCGTCTCTTAGACCCGCGCGTGCAAGCAGATGCATCGCAGTTAGCAATACTTGGTCGCCGTTTCAAACAACTTGAAGAGATCGTATCGGCTGGCATGCGCTGGCGCGCCACCGCAGATGACCTAGAAACAGCAAATGAAATGCTGCGAGACGCTCAAAGTAGCGAGCGCGACGAGATGCGCGCAGAAATAACTGAGCTGGAAACCCAACTAAATCAACACGCAGAAGCGTTGCGAAACTTGATGGTACCTAGCGATCCCAACGCTGGACGAAACGTAATCATTGAGATTAGGGGGGCAGCTGGGGGTGATGAAGCAAACCTGTTCGCACGCGATCTGCTAGTGATGTATGAAGCGTTCGCTAAGCGCATGGGGTGGAAGATGGAACTGCTTAGTGTCTCCGCCACCGAACTCGGTGGACTAACAGAGGTCACCGCGCTTGTAGCTGGGGCCACAGTGTGGACCCGTATGAAACACGAGGCAGGTACCCACAGAGTGCAAAGAGTGCCTGTCACAGAATCACAAGGTCGGGTGCATACTTCATCTGCCACCGTGATTGTGTTGCCAGAGCCAGAAGAAGTTGAAGTAGAAATTGAAGACAACGATTTACGCATCGACACCTACCGAGCTTCGGGCCATGGTGGTCAATCAGTAAACACAATGGACTCGGCGGTCAGAATCGTGCATGAACCCACCGGCATTGTGGTCACCATGCAAGATGAGAAGAGTCAACTAAAAAACAAAAATAAAGCCATGAGGGTGCTGCGTGCCAGGCTCGCGCAACTTGCGGCTGACCAAGCCGAAGAGCAAGCAGCGAATATGCGTAAAGGGCAGGTTTCGCGTGGTGACCGCTCTGAAAAAATACGAACCTACAACTACAAAGAAAACCGGCTCACCGATCACCGCATTGGGTTTACAGTTCACAAACTCGATCGGGTGCTAGCCGGAGACTTAGATGACCTCAGCGATGCGCTAGTAGCAGAGGAACGGCAACGCCAACTCCAAGATGGTTGAGATCTCAACTTGGCAAGAACTGTTCACAGAAGCAACCGTTCGTTTGCAGGCAGCAGGCATTGAGAATGCTCAAGTTGACGCAAAACGAATGATCGCAGAAGTTACCGGTGAGGCAATGTCGAACCTGCACCGACAACTAGACAATCCTGTCACCCTCAAAGCAGCTCACTCTTTTGATACTCTCGTGGCACGGCGTGTAGGTGGTGAGCCCCTTCAGTATGTGCTCGGAAGGTGGGGTTTTAGAACCCTTGATTTAGCGGTTGACCCGCGGGTGCTAATTCCACGCCCAGAAACCGAAACCGTTGCGGGCTTAGCCATAGAAGCAGTTCAACAAAGGCGAAGGTGCCACTTGTCCAACACTATGGTTGTGGCTGACCTTGGCACTGGTTCGGGTGCAATCGCAGCTTCTGTGGCAGTTGAATGTTCTGGTGTGGAGGTGCATGCCAGCGACAAATCACAGGACGCATTAGACGTGGCGCGCGCCAATATAGCGGGCATCGGCTCACGTGCGGCAGCGGTCAGGTTGCATCATGGAGACTGGTTTGGGGCTTTGCCACCGGCTCTAAGGGGCAAGATAGATGTGGTGGTTGCCAACCCCCCGTATGTTTGTTACAACGAACAACTGCCAACCGTGGTGACAGATTGGGAACCCAAGGTGGCGTTGCGGTCTGGCACAAATGGTCTTGCTGACCTACACCAAATAGTTCAACAATCCCCAGACTGGCTCGCCCGAAAGGGTGTGCTCGTGCTTGAGGCAGCACCGAACCAATGCCCCATCGTGGCGGAGTGGTGTACAGATTTAGGATTTACAGCAGTTGTTCGAGACGACCTTTGTGGACGCTCCCGAGCTGTGGTGGCGCAGCGATGAACGATCTTGAGCGTGTGACAGAGGCGTTGCTAGATGGTCAAGTCGTGATCCTGCCAACCGACACGGTCTATGGCTTGGTTGCTTGTGCGACCAATGCGAGTGCCGTTGCAAAGATTTTTGAACTCAAGCAACGACCAATCGATAGTGCTATAGCGGTATTGTTTGCCGACCTCGATCAAGTGACTCGCTATGTGGAGCTAAACAAAGCCGGTCAGGTGCTAGCGAAAAAGTTCTGGCCAGGGCCACTCACTATCGTTGCTAAACGCATAGACCAACTAGCGATTGCTGCGGGCACAAACGACACACTCGGTGTGCGCTGCCCCGACGATAAGTTTTTGTGTAATGTGGCGAGCCAAGTGGGCCCACTCGCGGCGAGCAGCGCGAATCTCCACGGCCACCCTCCCGCAGCAAACAAGCAAGCTTTACAGAAGATGTTCAACACGGTCAATGTGGTGGTGGATGATGGCCCTCGTCATGGCGCAGCAAGCACCGTGCTTTCTCTGTTAGGTGATGAGTTAGAAATAATCCGCCACGGGCCAATTTCAAGGGCACAAATTACTACCGCGCTGCGAGAAAGCGATTAAACTACTGCCATGATTATTGCGGTTGGTGCTGACCACGCTGGCTTCAAAATGAAACAAACCTTAGCTGAGTTGTTAGTTGAGTTAGGGCACGAAGTGTTGGATTGTGGCACCAACTCAACTAACAGGGTAGATTATCCAGACTACGGTGTAGCGGTAGGTCGCGCTGTCGCCGACGGTGAGGCACAATGTGGACTTTGTGTTTGCGGTAGTGGAATCGGTATTGCCATGGCCGCCAACAAGGTTGCTGGGGTGAGAGCAGCCACTGTCTGGGATGAGACCTCAGCTCGCTTAGCACGTCAACACAACGATGCGAATGTGATTTGTTTAGGGGAACGCCTGATTGGTGCTGATGTGGCTGCTGCCGCTCTCAAAGCGTGGTTGGCAGCTGAATTCGCCGGTGGACGACACTTAGTGCGTGTAAACAAGCTCAATATTGGGTTGCGCTAACCTAAGTAAGTGATTAGCGATGCTACGATAGTTTCAGTTAGTTTTAAGGGATTGTCGATCTACCAAAGGAGTTAAATATGCCTTGGCCTCAAAGTAACCAAGACCGAGTATTTGAGTTGATTACCCAAGAGGAGCAACGCCAAAATACCACCCTTCAGTTGATTGCTTCTGAGAACTTTGCTTCCCCCGCTGTTATGGCCGCAACTGGGTCGGTTCTAACCAATAAGTATTCAGAAGGCTACCCCTACAGGCGTTATTACGGGGGCAACATGGTGATTGACGAGGTGGAGGAGGAGGCTCGCAAGCGGGTTTGTTCGCTGTTTGGCGCAGCGCACGCCAATGTGCAACCACATGCTGGAGCTATTGCCAACATGGCTGTTTATCAGGCGGCACTCAATCCCGGTGACACGGTTCTCGGTATGAGTTTAGATCACGGTGGTCACCTCACGCATGGTTCGCCAGTGAACTTTTCAGGCATATATTACCGATTTGTATCCTATGGAGTTACAGCGAGTGATGAACGTATTGATTTTGATGACGTGGTGGCGAAAGCTCGCACGCACCGTCCTAAGTTGATCGTGGCTGGAGCTACCGCTTATCCTCGTGTGATTGATACGCGACCCTTTCGTGAACTAGCCGATGAGGTTGGGGCTTTGCTAATGTTTGATGCCGCGCACATTGCTGGCTTGATTGCAGGAGGTGTTCACCCTAACCCAGTGGAGTACGCAGACTTTATGACCTTCACCACCCACAAAACCTTACGAGGCCCCAGAGGGGGCTGCATTTTGTGCCGTGAAGAACACGCACAGGCCATAGACAAAGCGATGTTTCCAGGAATTCAGGGTGGGCCGTTAGAAAATACCATTGCTGCCAAAGCAGTTGCTTTCGGCGAAGCTTCGACAGCAGATTTCAGAGAATACGCTGCCGCGATTGTGGCTAATTCAACTGCGCTTGCTAAGGCACTTGCGGGCCATGGTTTTAGGTTGGTTAGTGGTGGTTCAGATAACCATCTGTTGTTGATTGACTTACGCACTTTTGATGCAGAGTTGACAGGCAAAGATGCCCAAGATGCCCTTGATGAGGCGGGTATTTGCTTAAACAAAAACACCATTCCCGATGATCCGAGGTCGCCTTTTGTCACCTCTGGAGTGCGCATTGGTGTGCCTGCGGTCACTACTCAAGGTATGGGAGTTGCACAAATGCAAACGATCGCTGATTTGATTGTCAGAGCCTTACGAGGACGCAATGATGCTGCTGTGATTGCATCGGTAAAAGCAGATGTTGCTCAGCTTTGCAATCGTTTTAGCCCTTACCCTGATCTTGGCTTATAGGTGCCGTGTTGAGGTAGCTTAGATGCCGACTCCAGTGCTGTCGGCGTATTTGATTGTCGCGGCTGTTGCGGCGATGTTGACGTTTTTAGCCACGCCACCGTTGCTGCGTTTGTCTGTGCGTATTGGTGCTGTCGCCAAACCCGATGAACGACATGTGCATACTGTTGCAACTCCACGAGGTGGTGGCGCGGCGATGCTTGTTGGGGTGATAGGGGCCTTTTCTGTCGCCGTGCTAATGGATGATTTCAGCAACGTGG
Source organism: Candidatus Aldehydirespiratoraceae bacterium (assembly GCA_965204595.1). GTDB lineage: Bacteria > Actinomycetota > Acidimicrobiia > Acidimicrobiales > Aldehydirespiratoraceae > VXYK01. Next base: position 409,444 of record CBDBEW010000005.1, read on the forward strand.
TGGCCGCGCGCACTGAAATGTTTGGGGTGCTGCTTGGGGCGGTGGTGATCTTTAGCGTTGGCATTGTTGACGATGTGCGCGAAATCTCTGCACCCGCCAAGGTTGCAGGGATGGTTTTAGCTGGTGGTGTTTTGTCTCTAACGGGTGCGTCAATTCTTGTTTTTCGCGTGCCTTTTTTTGAACTGCTGTTTTTGTCGGCTGATTGGTCGGCTTTGGTGACCGTGTTGTGGGTACTAGTAATGGCGACAGCCATTAATTTAATTGATGGACTTGATGGCCTCGCTGGAGGTATTGTGGCGATTGCCTCAGCTGCCTTTTGGTTGTATGCCCAGCAGTTAGCTGAGGTGGGAGCAATCGAAGCGAACAACCCAGGTGCGTTTTGGGCTTGCATAACCTTTGGGGTTTGTATCGGCTTTTTGCCACACAACATTCATCCAGCAAAGATATTTATGGGTGACGGTGGTGCCTTATTGCTAGGCTTGCTTATGGCGGTATCAACAATGTCTGTAGGGGGGAGGTCCACCCAAGAGTTCTCGGGTCAAGCGTTCTTTTTCTTCGCACCAATATTCATTCCACTAGTTATCCTGGGAGTGCCGATTCTTGACATGTGTTTTGCGATAGTGCGCCGTGCTATACGCCGGGGGTCGTTGCACGCTCCTGATAAGAAACATCTTCACCACCGTCTAGTTGGTATTGGTCACGGTCATGGACGCGCCGTGGTGATTTTGTGGCTGTGGACAGCCCTATTGTCGGCATTAGTTTTGTATCCGACCTTCACCGGTAGCGGTGATGCGGTGGTGCCGATTGGCATAGTGGCTCTGGCGCTTGCGCTTTACACCATCTTGCATCCTCGTTGGAAACGCAGTGCGATTGAGGTTGATGCAGAGCAACTAGAAGCACTTAGAGAGGTAAACACACAAAGCACAAGACCATTATTCAATCGCTGGAGTGCGAGACGCAACACCTAAGCATCTTCAACGTTGAGTTCTTCTAGTTCTAGGCCGCTTGTTTCAGGGAAGCGAGTTAGCACCAATCCAGCGACTAGCAATGGTCCAATCGTTAAAATGGCGATAATTGGGGTTATTGTTGATATTTGATCTGATATTTCACCTACAACGGTCAAACCTATAGCACTGCCGATCACCCCGACAGTCACGAGAATACCGTTGCTTTTTCCTCGGTTGAGTGTGCCAAAAAGTTCGGGTCCAAACACTGCTAAGGCTGGCACGGCGAGTGCTCCAAAAATCCCGCCTAGCAGGGTTAGTGACCATAAAACGAACCCGTCAAAGAAGTATGCGGCACTACTAAATATCGCGCCAAAAGCGATACCAACTGCCCCGACTTGGCATCTACCGTATCTTTCAGCGAAATAGCCACCCAAAAATATCCCAATACCTATCGGTGTGGCGGTGGTGATTGTGAAAGTTGAGATTTCAGCCGCTGAGAAACCTCGTTCATCTTTGAGAAAGTCGTTTCTAAAACCAGAAGCAGGTGCCCAGTAGATTGCCAGCAGAAATGCAGAAATAGCTAGTAGAAACAATCTACTTTGCCTAATTTGTTGTATCTTTTCTGACACAACAGGTGGTGATGTGGCATTAACAAAACGCTGACTCTCTGGCAGTTGCCTACCCAATCGCCACATCAACAAAACACCCAAGAAAGCCGCGAAGTAAATTATCCGCCAACCGCTTTGGCTAAAGTCAACCACGCGTAGTAGCCATACCGCCAACCCTGAGCCGAGTCCAGCACCTAGAGCTAGCACCGAAACTGACCAAGCTCGTGAACCCGCCGGCATTTCCTCAACAGCCACTATCACAATCAGCACACCTAACGCCGTAGATAAACCACGAGCGAGTAGTTGGGTACCTCCTAAAAACCATAGGTTACCGGAGATTCCGCCAAGCACAGTAAAACAACAACTCGCGATACCTGTTAGCAACAGCAGGTTCTTCCTGCCTTTTTTGTCGGCAAGAACCGAAACAACTAAGGCGATCAAAACACCGGCGCGCACCACGCTTTGAACAATGCCTTGGGCACGGTTACCGTGACCAAATTCATCAGCTGCGAAAGTGATTGTCTGGCTTAGCACTGTCCCGAGGTAGCCATCAACTAACTGCATCCCAGCAAGTAAGGCCAGCACTGTGGCTGCCCTTTGGTTTAAGCGGTCTGGTGGTGCCCACCAGTAGTTGTAACTTGGTTTTCGATTTCGTAACGCGTGACGTATCGGGAAATACAAAAGCCAATTCCATGGACGTGCCCCTAGAACATAGATTGTTGTTTCAGTAACCACATAGCGATCGGGATTCAGTGGTTTGATTTTAATGCTGCGCTGGTATTCGCGAAACGGTCCCTCAACGCAGCACCATTGATCAACGTCAGTGAGCTTTTCGGTCACGATATCTGTGCGAGGTTGCCTAAGCTGGCTCAAGTCGTGGCTAGCTAGTTCTTGGGTGGTGGTTATGGTGGGCATCGGAGTTTCAGCCTTGATTCTATTGGCATCTACAACCTAAGGCTCTATTGTGTAACCGTGCCAACTTCTGACACGCTGGAGAAAAGACAACTCTCAGATTCGGCGGTTCGTTTGTTGCAAAGGCCACGCCCCCGCTTTCGTGGTCACCTACATCGTTGGGCAGCGTTGGTAGTGCTGCCGCTCGGTATCATACTCACCACCCTTGTTGAGGGCACACTTACCCAGCTTGCAGTGTTGGTTTACTTTATGGGCATTGTTGGCATGCTCGCGGTGAGCGCGTTAGTACATGGCAGGGATTGGTCTAAAAAGAATGTGGAGTTGCTGGTTCGCTTGGATCACTCTGTGATTTTTTTGATGTTCGGCACCTCCGCAACACCCGTTGCCTTGTTGGGATTAGATGCCCCAGTTTCAACCTTGCTGCTTATTGTGGCGTGGACAGGTGCAGTGGTTGGTGTGGTAGTTGAGTGGCTCCCTGTCCATCCACGACGTGGGGTAATGAATGGTGCCTATTTGACCTTTGGTTGGGCGATGATGATCTTTGCTCCCTGGCTAGTTACTTCGTTATCCATCTTCGAGTCGGTTTTGCTTTTTGGTGGGGGTGTCGCATACACCGCAGGTGCAGTGGTGGTTGGTGCTCGTCGTCCCAATCCTTGGCCCAAAACCTTTGGCTATCATGAGATATGGCACGTTCATGTGCTGTTAGCGATCGGTTGTCACACAACTCTAGTAATGTCTCTCGCTTCTTGAAAAAACAACCACGCTAGGATCAACGCATGGCAGATAACCCCACAGCAGCACTTTTGGATCCGACTTATCGGATTAACAGAGTGCGCGCTGATGGACAACTTCTGTTGGAGGCGGCATACACAGATCTCAACGCTCAAGTACCAGCTTGTGAAGCGTGGCGCAATGAAGATTTGCTCTCACATATGGCACTGGTTTGGAACGCAATCGCAAGCCAAGTCGAGCAACCTTCAAAAGAACCAATTCGTTGGCAAGACCTGCCCAACCAAACACCTGCGGTGGCGTTAGAGAACTTAATCTCAGTTCTCACCAAAGCTGATCCCAAAACCCCATTGCAAAGAGATGATCACACGGTTGCTTCTTTGCTGCGTAGAGTACAACACGAAACCGCAATTCACCGTGTTGATGCCGAACAAGCAATTGGGTCACAGACATCAGTTCAAGCTCACGATGGTATCGATGGGGTTGACGAACTCTATGCTGAACTACTAGCTAAACGTGAAACCGATCTGCCAGATGGGTCGTTGCATCTTCATCAAGTTGATGGTGATGGTGAGTTCATGTTGGCTGTGGTGGATCAGAAGATTGAGGTCACCCACAAACACGCAAAAGGAGACGCGGCAATTAGGGCAACAGGTGAAGAACTATTTTTATGCGTCTGGGGTAGGCGTTCTCTAGAAGGGCTCACATTATTTGGTGATTCCCAGATTGCAGTGCAGTGGCTGGCACTTTCACCGTGACCGAAAATCAAGCTAAACCATCAAAGAAAATGTCTGTTGGTGGTGGTAGCACCTTAGATCAAATAATGCCGGTGTTATTGTTCCTGGGTTTTTATAACTTCGTCAATATAGAGACCGCGGTCATTGCATCAACTATTTGGTCATTCAAAGCAGCGGTGTCAAGGCATCGCAGAGGTCTCAAGATCGGCTATATGTTGCCAACAATAGCTGTGTACCTGCTTTTGCGGAGCGGTGTCACAATTGCAGCGGACAACAATTTAATTGACTTCGGGATAAGCACTGAGGGAGTCTATTTTGGTATTGGTTTTGCGACCAAGATATTCATAGGGGTGGTTTTAGCCTTAACTATCTTGTGGGGAAAGTCGTTCATGGCTTGGATAGTGGAGCGTGCCTTTACGTTACCCGAGGGAATGGCAGAGGACCATCGCTTTACACGCACGATGTCTATGGCAACTTGGTTCATTGTCGTATTTGAAATCCTCACCGCGATCTGGGACATTTACCTGTACAACAACACCGGCGTTAACCTATTTGTGCTCACACGATATGGCGTTAACTTTATTTTGGGGTTCTTGTGCATTTTGGGTGGCTTGCTATACATAGAACGCAAACTTTCACCAATCCCAGGCTATCGGGGTCTGCAAATGATGCTCCAAGATTCCCCTGTCAGCGGTTCTAAGCCGCAATCAGGCACAGACTAAAGATTGCCATCTGCAACTTCGGTTGCGGAAGGAGTTTCTGGGTTACGTAAACGCTCCCATTCATCTAGCAAGCTTGAATCAACCTGGCGGATTGCTGCCCCCAAATATTCAGTGGCCTCCACTAGGGTTTCATCAAGACGAGCACTTGGCACAGTTTGCAATAATGTCTTGTAGCAATCAGTTAAGTAGCGGAGTACTTGACCTTCAAAGCGCTTTAGTTTGTAACGGTTTATGAACTGGTTGAAAGTTTCAAAATGTTCATACATTTCCCGCAAAACTCCCTTGGGACTCACGGTGTGAAACCCCACCCACGGATTATGTTGTTTATATATTTCAAAGGCAGGCTCAATGAATTCGGCTTCGGGTTTGGGCCAAGTAACCTCTTCAAGGCGCCTCACCCGTTCGGCGTAGTCAACCCCAGCCGCTTTCAACTCATTGGCTAATGCGTCTTTGAGTTTGTCTTTTTGAGCCAAAAGTATGTTAATTGGGTCTTCCAAAACAGCCTCAACCAAGCTGATCACCTGCAGGCAATAGTCGCTAGCATTATCGTCTAGAGCTTCAATTCCTTCAACCACAAAAAGTGATAGGGGAGCATTGAGACCAAAATCGTCTTGCAAATCAACGTTGATTCGCAAGGGGTCAAGTTCCACAACCTCGGCCTCTAGCAGCGAGCGGTAAATCGCAATGGATTTGCGTATCAGACGACGTTGAGATCGGCGGGTTTCGTGATTGTCGACTAACAGTCGTTTCAAAGCACCACAACCATCGCCAGGGCGGCTAAGCACGCCTAAGACAATGGCGTGATTCACCAAGAAATTAGATTTGAGCGTCTCTGGAACGCCACCGCTTAACCTCAACAGCGTTTCTTCATCCCAATGTGCATAACCGCGTTCTGGAGGTCGTTTTTTGACCAGCTTCTTTTTCTTTTTGAGATCGAATTCTGCTTTCGCTTCAGCCCGTTTATTTTCAATCACATGTTCGGGAGCTTGCACAACTATACTGCCCGCATTGTCAAAACCACGGCGACCTGCCCGCCCCGCTATCTGTTGAAACTCACGAACAGAGAGAACCCGCACCTTAACCCCATCGTACTTAAACAACTGAGTAAACAACACAGTGCGAATGGGCACATTCACTCCCACCCCCAAGGTGTCGGTACCACATATCAACTTCAGCAAACCCTGCTGTGCAAGCTTTTCAATAAGCAAGCGGTACTTTGGCAACAAACCAGCGTGATGAACGCCAATACCGGTTTGCACAAACCGCAAGACATCCTTGCCAAAAGGTGTGTCAAAGCGAAACCCGCCAATAGCTTCGCGTACCGCAGTCTTTTCGGCCTTAGAAAGCACATCTAAACTTGTAAGGCTTTGAGCTCGCCTAGTTGCATCTTTCTGGGTGAAATGAACGATGTAGATTGGTGATTTATTTGCTTTGATTAGATCTGACAGAGTTTCTAAAAGTGGTCTCTCGCGGTACTCAAAATCTAGTGGCACCGGCCGCAAAGCGTTATCTATATGCGTGGTGTCACGGCTATTGCGTTTGCTGAGGTCAGCTTGAATGTTGCTGGTGTCACCGAGGGTTGCCGACATTAGCAAAAACGAACACTGGGGTAACTCCAAGAGCGGAACTTGCCAAGCCCAGCCCCGAGAACGGTCTCCATAGTAGTGAAATTCGTCCATCACAACCAAGTCAACAGCTAGGTTGGTTCCTTCTCGTAAAGCTCGATTAGCAAGAATTTCAGCGGTACACACGAGCACTGGCGCGGTAGCATTCACCGCAGCGTCCCCCGTTACCATGCCCACATTTTCGGCTCCAAGCTCTGCGGCAAACTCAAAGAACTTTTCACTTACCAGTGCTTTGATTGGTGCTGTGTAGATTGTGCGTTTTGAGTTGACAAGCATCGCAAAAGCACCAGCGAGTGCCACCAAAGACTTGCCTGACCCAGTGGGAGTGGCCAACACGACATTGTCGCCAGCCAGCAACGACAAGATGGCATCTTCTTGGTGGGAGTAGAGTTCTAAGCCTCGTTGGCTAGCCCAGGTCAGGATTGCTGCCAACACCGATTCTTCGTCACCACTTTGCGAGAGATGGTTAATCAAGCATGGAGCATCTTTCACTCTGCAACCCTATTATTTTTGTCGCTTGTTTAGTACCATTTGTTGAAGATGGAAGAACTAGAAGAAGAAAAAACCCGCTGGGTTTCGCCTGGGACTCTAAACGTCAAAGGTTCAATGCAAGAAGCCCTAGGGGCTCCTCCGACAGTGTTTGATGCGGTTGGTGGACAGCAGTTCTTTGATGACTTGGTTGACCGCTTTTATGATGCGGTCGAACAAGATGCATTGTTGCGGCCTATGTACCCGGCTAATATGCAACCGTCTCGCGCGCGGCTCGTTGGTTTCTTGGCTCAGTATTGGGGTGGCCCAGCAACTTACAGCGAGCATCGTGGTCACCCCCGATTGCGTATGCGCCATCTGCCGTTTCGGATAGGCGAAGCTGAGCGAGACGCTTGGCTCAAGCACATGCAAGCGTCTTTAGATTCTGCTTGTCTAGCCGATGGCAGCGGTGCTGCACTGCCAACAGACATTAAACTGGCCATGACAAATTACTTTGAAGACGCTGCCAACCATTTAGTGAACACAGTCTCTAGTTGAGTCGCTCAATGATCATTGCCATGCCTTGTCCTCCACCCACACACATAGCTTCCATACCGATTGAACCGTCAGAGTCCTCTAAGCCGTTCAACAAGGTCGCCATAATGCGACTACCGGTCATTCCGAAAGGGTGGCCTAAAGCAATGGATCCACCGTTGGGGTTTAGCTTGTTGTAGTCTATGCCTAGTTCGTCTGCGGAACCCAATACTTGCACGGCGAAGGCTTCGTTGATCTCTACTTGGTCAATGTCGTTTATGGTCATTTTGGCACGCGCCATAGCTTGACGGCACGCATCGATGGGTCCGAGCCCCATAATTTCAGGGTGGAGCGCAGACACACCTGTTGAAATGATGCGCGCTAATGGTTTGACACCCAGAGACTTTGCTTTCTTTTCGCTAGTCACCACCACCGCGGCAGCACCGTCGTTGAGTGGGCAGGCGTTACCAGCGGTGACAGTGCCGTCGGGGCGAAATACAGGATTAAGTTGTGAGACTTTCTCAATGGTTGTGCCGGCGCGGATGCCATCGTCTTTGCTAACGAGCGAGCCGTCAGCTAGAGGGTAAGGCGTGATTTCGCGTTCAAAAAAGCCTCGGTTCAAAGCAGCCTCAGCTCTATTTTGCGAAGCAACACCCCATTGATCTTGGCGCGCACGGCTGATGCCGGTAAGTTGAGCTACATTCTCAGCGGTTTGGCCCATGGCGATATAGATATCAGGAAGGCCCTCAGGTGGTGCCCAAGTTGTTGAGCTCGCATCGCTGCGGGTGCTGCTTCGTTTTTCAGCTTGCGCGAAAAGCGAGTTGTGTGGCCCATTATCGGCAACGCCGTTCATGTAGCGGCTGACAGTTTCCACTCCCCCAGCTACGAAACAATCGCCTTCGCCCGCCATAATCGCGTGTGCGGCCATGCGGATGGTTTGTAGCGACGAAGAACAGTAGCGGTTTACTGTCACACCAGGAATGTCAAGGCCATGCATCGCTGAGATAAGCCGAGCTATGTTGTAACCCCCCTCACCACCAGGTTGACCAATGCCCCAAATCACATCTTCAATGTCGACAGCTTCAACGCCTGCTTTGGTCATCACGTCAGTCATTATGAAAGCCGACATGTCGTCGGGACGCACAGAAGTAAGCGAACCCTTACTCGCTCTGCCAATAGGGGTGCGAGACGCGGCCACGATTTGAGCTTGTTGCATGATATTCCTCTCGGGTGGATTAACTGCTAGTGATAAACCATCTCTAATCTAGGTGCTATCTTGTCACTTGTCGAAAAATAGGTATAAAGTAGGTGAGGTGTTTTTGTCTAAACACTCAGGCGATATGCATTATCAAAATTGGGAGTAGTTGATGTTTCGTAAAATTGGTTTAGTTGCCGTTGCTGTGGCTACGCTCACCTTAGCTGCAACCTCGCCGGTGGGCGCGGTTGCTGGTTATGGAGATGTGGACTCTGGTGCCGATTATGCCACTGCTTTGCAATGGGCGGTGAATAACAACATCAGCGACATTGATGGAAGTTGTTTTGAACCAGATGCGGTAGTTACACGAGGTGAAGCGGCCAACTGGATTTGGCGAATGGAGAGCCAACCAAGCGCTTCAGTTGTCCACTCATTTAACGATGTGGACGATAGCTCCTTAGCGAGAGCTATCTCATGGCTCGCTGAAGAGCAAATTACCACAGGAACTTCCGCAACGATGTTTTCTCCAGCTAAGCCAGTAACCCGCGCACAAGTAGCGACGTTTCTTTGGCGACTCGCTGATCGCCCCGAACCCAGCTCACAACACTCATATAATGATGTGACGATACCATGGCAACAAAACCCAGTGTCTTGGAGTGCTGAGCGAGAGTTCATTGTTGGCACTTCCAGCGATTTGTTTTCACCAGATCAGGTCACCACCCGCAAGGACCTAGTCAGTTACCTATGGCGATTCCAGGGTAGCCCAGAAGTCACTGTACAACAAAGCTCACCAGCGTGTGACACCAGCCAACCACCTGCCAGCGACCAAGAACCTGCTGACGACCAAGAACCTAGCAGCGAAGACGACAGCACACCAGGCGAGACAAACCCAGATGGTGGTGAGCCAACCACAGCAACTTGTGAAGGTTTCAAGGTCGAACAAAATCAAGTTAGCGCAGATGATCAACTGCTGCCAGTTGACCCAAACCTGCGTATCGGCAAGCTAGAAAACGGCCTCACCTACTATCTTCGTTGCAACGATAGCCCAGGCGGCAACCTTACCGTGCGTTTGGCAGTGAATGCAGGTTCGCTAAACGAAGTTGAAGCTGGCAGTGGTGTCGCACATTTTCTTGAGCACATGCTCTTTAACGGCACCGAAAAGTACCCCCGCAATGAGTTGACGAAAGTACTTCAGAGCTTAGGAATACAGTTTGGTGCAGATGTGAATGCCTACACATCTTATGACGAAACGGTGTATGAACTTGAAGCGCAAGCCAACGATCGTCAACAGGTGAGCACAGTCTTTGATGTCTTGGCGCAGTGGGCTCACGCTGCCACAATCAAAGAAGAAGACGTTGAGAATGAACGGGGAGTGGTGCGAGATGAATATCGGCTCAGAGTTGAAACTGGGGAAGGCAAAGTACAGGTGGCGTTCCCTCGTTTGTATACCGCGGACACACCCTATGAAGGTCGTTTACCAATAGGTACGGTTGACGGAATCGCCAACATTAGCGCCCAAGACTTACGAGACTTTTACGAGAAGTGGTATGTGCCCTCCAACATGGCCGTCATCGCAGTTGGCGAACTCCCACTCGATGACCTTGAAGAGTTGGTGACCACGCATTTCAGCTCCATTCCTGCAGGTGAAACGCCTGAGTCGCCGAACTCTCACTCAGAGCTTGACCGCCAACCACGTTACGATATCGTGACCTCGCCAGCACAAGGCTATTCGTATTTGTCGCTAGACCTGCGACTACCTAGTTATGACCTAAACACTGTTCAAGGAGATCGACAAGCATGGATTGAGCAGATTATCGCAATAATGGCTGGTAACCGTTTACAAGATGCTTATGAGCAAGGCTTCTTGTCGCAAACCGACCCGACCCATTGGCAGAGCTTCGTTCACGCCCGAGGATTGCGTTATTATGGCACAAATTTGAGGGCGCAAGACTATGAAACTGCGCTCAACGACTTTTGGTCGATGATGCTGACTTTAGACAAACACGGCTTCGCGCGCCAAGACCTTGACAGAGCTGTCAAAACTATCGTTGGAAGTTTAGAGCTAGCTGTTCAAGCTGAGGCCACCACCCAAGATACAACCTACGCAGCACGCTATGTCGCCCATTTCTTGAGCGGCTCGGACCTCAGCACTGCTAGCGAACGTCTGGCTCGGGTGTCTCAGTTGCTAAATGAAGTCACTCCCGCTGAACTCACCGAACGGTATCGGGAGATTTTGGATCAGAGTGGACTTTTGATCCTCGGTGTGGGTGCTGATCCAGCCGATTTGCCTAGCATTAGGGAATTGACCGCGGCGGTAGATTCCGCCGAAGCAGGCGAACTGCCACCGCTTATTGCTGAAGCTGAGCAACTACTTGAAGAGCCTACACCGGTAGCCCCAGTGAGTTCAACAGAGTTAGATGTGTTAGACCAAGCCCACGAATGGACCTTCCCAAATGGGGCGAAAGTGATGTTTGTTCCCTCTGATATCGAGGAAAGTCAGGTGCAGTTACAGGCGGTGTCTTTGGGTGGCTGGTCTGTGTTGGAGCCCGGCGACCGGATCATTGCTGGCAGATTGGCACCGAGGGCTGTGGCACAAAGTGGGCTAGGTGAATTGAGTCCGGCACAGCTATCGCGATATCTTGATGGAGCAGTGGTTTCAGTTACACCTTTTATAGGCGAAACGAACCAAGGGGTGGCTGGTTCAGCAAGCACAGATGACATTGAAACGATGTTTCAACTCATGCACTTGTATTTCACACAACCCCGAGTGGACGATCAAGCATTTGCTGAAGTGCTCAACGTTGCTGAGATTGTGTTGAGCCTCTCTCAGGTTGACCCAAGTTGGAAGGCTTGGATCAAATATTTGCAGACTCGCTATGGTGGTGCGTACGAGTGGTTTAATCCAGTTGCTAGCCAAGCAGTGATCGACAGACTCAACGCAGACACTATTTTAGAGGCGTTCAAAAAGAGTTTCGCTGGGGTTGACGACTTGGTTGTGGTGCTCGCTGGTGATACCGACCTCGAAACTGTGGAGCGTCTAGCTAGCACCTACATCGGTACTTTGCCTCCAGGAGAGCCGGGTGGTTTTGTGAACCGTCGCACACCGGAACCGATGGGTGCGGTTAGGCACGAAGTAGATTTGGGGCCTGATTCTCAAGCCACCGCTTTAGAGGTCTATCACGAAGCAAATGTCGACATTAACGTCGGTTTGGAAGTTGCCTCAGATGTGTTGCAAACCATGCTAAATGACCGTTTAGTGAACGATGTCCGAGAAGACATTGGGGCCACATACTCAGTTGCTGTGCAACTGACAGACTATTTCACTCCAAATCAAGGTATCAGATCTCAACTGTCGGCATCGGGTGCTCCTGAGCGTATGGATGACATAGAAACTGAAGCCTTTCGTATTTTGGCAGATTTTGCCAATGGCGATGTCTCGACAGATGTTTTTGATGCTGCCGTTAGAGTCTTGGATGCCAACTACAGGCTGGAATCCAATGCACAGTTGATAGGTGTTCTCTATCGAAGAACCTTTGCTTCTGATAGCGACCTACCAACTACACAACACCGTTTGGAAGCATTATCTGAACTAGAACTAGCTGATGTTGTAGCGTTAGCGGACACTCTCTACGGTTCTGATCAATACATAAATATTGTGCGCATTTTGTCGTCTTGACAACAGCGTTCGCACTCGGTGGCGCAAGATCACTAGGGTAAGACTAAGACCAGCCATGCACCATCGGCTTATCTGTTGGTGAAGCGGGTTACAAAAACCACCATCGCAGAACCAATCAATGCTGCCGCTGCAACCACCAACCACACCTCAGTTGGTGGCAAAGCCAAACCGAAGAAATCACGAGAAAAAGACCAAAACAATGTTAAGAGATAAACACCGCACATAGCCAGCACCAACAGCATTTTGGCAACATTAACCGGACGGCTCACTAAGAATAGGATCACTAACACAATCGCTAACAAAATCGCTGTGGCGGCGGTGCGAGCTTCAATTAATGAAACGTTGTCCATATGGCGAACGATTTCGTAACCCACATAGGTAACGGTGCCTGCTATAAACCCTGCGGGTAACGAAAAACGTAGGACTCGCCGCAAGAAACCAGGCTTTACCAGAGCATCGTTACCTGCCAAAGCAAGAAAAAAACCTGGAACCCCTATGGAAAATGTGCCGATTAAAGTTAGCTGCCGAGGCAAGAAAGGGAAAGGCGCGCCGCTAATACTCGCTAAGGCAGTCAACCAAACCGCATAAGTGGCCTTACTGATAAACAAATTAGCCACCCGTTCGATGTTGTTGATGACCCGGCGCCCCTCTTCCAAAACCCGAGGCAAAGTGGCAAAGCTGTTATCAAGCAAAACTAGCTGTGCAACGGCTCTAGTAGACGAAGAGCCACTACCCATCGCTATCCCCATATCGGAATCCTTGAGAGCCAAAACATCGTTAACGCCGTCACCAGTCATGGCCACGGTTTTGCCTTGCGCTTGCAGGGCTTTCACCATCGCCCTTTTTTGCTGCGGAGTCACTCTGCCAAAGGTGGTATTGGTTTTGAGCGCGTCAGCAAAAGCCTCCTCACCGCTAGGCAACTGGCGTGCATCAACAGAGGTTCCTTTTATGCCAACACTTTGAGCAACGGCGGCTACCGTGGCCGGGTTGTCACCAGAAATGACTTTGATATCCACGCCTTGTTCCCGAAAGAAAGCAAGTATTTGCGCGGCATCGGACCTGACAGTATCTTTGAGTTGGATCAATGCAATCGCTTGACGATTATTAGGTAACTGCTCGCTGTCCCACGGGTCAATGGAATGTGCCAACCCTAGCACTCTGGAACCACTAGCTGTTAGCTCAGCAACACGCTCCCTAATCATCGTTTCATCTGCGGCAAAGAGCACATCTGGGGCACCCAAAAAGTAACAACCACGCCCTCTAAAGGAGGCAGCAGCCCACTTGCGGGTCGAAGAAAACGGCAGGATTGCCTCTAATTCCCAGTGCATGGGACGGGGATGACCGGCAGCTATTGCCGCCAGTGTGGCGTTTGGGGCAGGGTCAACTCCAGCTACCGCGCCCAATGCCTGAGTGACTTCGTTTTTGCTCAAGGAAGCAAGCGGTTCCACGAAACCCAGAGATATCTCTCCAGTGGTAATCGTGCCTGTTTTGTCAAGACAAAGCGTGTCGACCCGTGCCAACAACTCAACTGAAGCTAGTTCTTTAGCTAGAGCTTTGTGGCGTGCTAACGTGATCACTCCAGCAACAAAACTCAATGAGATTAACAGCACCAAGCCATCGGGTACCATAGCAACCGCTGCGGCAACAGTTGCTTGCAGAGCTTCCCGCCAAGCATTGAGTTCAGCTAGTTGGCGCAGCAACAACAAAATCGCGGTGGGAGGAATGATAAAGGTTAACCACCGTAAGATGACATTAACGCCAGTTCGCAGTTCGCTATGAGCGAGTTTAAAGCGGCGAGCATCCTCAGCTAGCTTCACCGCATAAGCTGCGGAGCCAATATTGGTCGCGCGATAAAAACCTGAACCCGCCGACACAAAGGAACCCGAAAGCACTTCGCTAGTAATTGTCTTATCCACTGGGTCAGATTCACCTGTCAGCAAAGATTCATCAATTTCTAAACCCACCGCGGCAATGACTTCACCATCAACAACAACTTGATCACCAGCTTGAAGCTCTAAAACATCATCAGCGACCACATCGCTAACCGCTAAATCGGTTGTTTGGCCGGCGCGACGAACACGGGCTTTGGGCGTGGCAAGCACCGCTAGGTTTTTGAGCGTACGCCGCGCTTGCAACTCTTGAACAATGCCGATAACACTGTTGCTCACCACCACACCGGCGAACAACGCGTCCGCTGGGTATCGTGCTATTAAAATCAGCACCAAAAGTGTGGTGATGATGCCATTTACCGGCGTGAGAACATTGGCTTTAATGATCTGCGCTAAGGAACGCACAGGTGCATCAGGCACATTGTTGGTGCGTCCCGCGGCGATGCGCTCGGCAACTTCTGCGGTGGATAAACCTCTAATTGTTTCGGTTTGGGGGAGCACTAGCTGTCACCGTGCTCAAGGTCATAGAGGTAGCGGTAGCCAGAATGAAACATTTCCAAACGATTCCGTTTACCCCTCAAATCTGGGTTGAGGGACAGGTAACCTGCGTCACCAGCCCATAAAGCAACGGGGCCTAAATCAGAGTTTGCCATGCGCGTAATATGGTAGCGCGGTGGACTAACCGACAAATAATTTAGTGCTTTTTGTGCGCTGCTTTGTAGGCGCAAACGCTCCAACGTAACCCAAGTTGGAGGTGCAAGTTCGATGTCGCCATCTTGGTGGCGTTGCAAGCAAGTATTTGGAGTCATCCACTCACCCTCAACAATTTCGCCTTGGTCAACAACCACTGCGTTTTCGTGTGGGGTGCGGTCTGGTACTTTGGCAGCAAAAAACCAAGTGGCGTAGCGTTTTTGGAACATCTCAGGCGGTAACCAGAAAGCAAACATCACCATTGAGTTGCCATCAATTAGTATGGATGCTTCTTCTTTGGCTTCACGGACTGCCGCGTTACGTGCTGTGGAGATTTCGTTTAGGACCCCGCCGTCAAGGCCTTTGCGGTCAGAGGGGTCAACTTTTCCGCCAGGGAAAACCCACATGCCCCCGAAAGCTAGCTTTGAGTTCTTACGTAACATTAGAGTTTCTAAGCCATTAGCGGAGTTGCGCAACAAAACCACGGTTGCTGCCTTGACTGGTTCTTTGTTGTTGTGGTTGTTGGTTAGCTCTAGTGGCTTGGAATGGCTACGCATCTAAGGTCACTTCAACCGCGCAACCGTTTTCAATGGATTTGTGGGCTGCGGCACCAACCGCCACCGCCCACATGCCGTCCTCAAGGGTTACTTCTGGTTCGCTAGCAGAGCGGATGGCCTCAAGAAAACCTAAATGTTCGAGGTAGGAAGAGCCGTGGTGTAGACCCTCATGTTTGATTCTCGGGTCAGTGATAAGGTGCTCTTGCACATCGCCAATCCAATGAGTGCCGCGACGACCTATACGTAAGGTCGACGCAGGTAGCATTGATTCAACCTTGCCGGAAGTACCCACCGCCACCACTTCTTCTTGGTGTTTGGTGGCATCAGCAAACATGCAAAGGTCAACTAATCCACGAACACCGTTGGCGTAGTCAACTATCACAAAAGCGTTGTCTAAAATGTCGGCACGGTGCCCGCCATAGTATTCATCTAGGTGGTTGACATCTTGACCACCTGAGGCGTAGACACGGGTTGGTCGGCAGCTAACAAGCAGGTTCAAAAGGTCAAAGTAGTGGCAACATTTTTCAATTAGTGTGCCACCACTGTTGGCATTGAAACGATTCCAGTTTTCAACTTTAGGGTGAAACGGAAAGCGATGTTCACGAATCGACACCATCTTCAATTCACCGACTGTACCTTTCTTTACTTCGCTGATTAGCTGAGCCACCGGCGGCATATAGCGATATTCAAGCCCAACCCAAATGACACCCACTTGAGAAATTTGGCGCGCAGCATCAACCACAAAGCGACAATCGCTGAGTGTGCTACAAAGAGGTTTTTCCACTAGCACATGTAAGCCGGCTCGCACAGAGTTAAGCAATGGTTCAACATGTAGATTGTTGGGAGTGGCGATTACCACAGCATCGCAGAGTTCACTTTCAATGAGTGAGCGATGATTGTTAAAGGTAACAACTCTTGCTGATGTGCCGCTAAACTGTTTGATTGTTGTTTTACCTAGCTCAAGAGAAGGTTGGTGTGGGTCACAAATAGCGGTTACCTCGGTACCGTGAAGGGCACAAATATTTGCAATATGTTCACAACCCATCATTCCAGTACCGATCACGCCATAACGAACCACTTTTTGCTTGAGTTCTTTTGCTGGTCTTGGTTGGTTTGCAAGTTGTGGCATCAGTACATGTTAGGCAAGCACAATGAAAACTGATACGAGAGTGTTACCAGATGGGCGAAAGGTGGGCCCAATATCTTGGGGGTGTTGGCGTTTGGTAACCGATGACATTAATCAAGCTCGGCAAACCCTAGAGGTCGCCTTATCGCTAGGCATGAACATGATTGACCTCGCTGATGTCTACGGTCTTGACTGGGGAGGATCCGCTTTTGGTCTCAGCGAAACAATCATTGGCAAGGTGCTCGCCACACAACCTTCGCTGCGTCAACAAATGGTGCTTGCGAGCAAAGGTGGCATCGCTTTAGGTGTGCCTTATGACAGTAGCTCTCAGCACCTAGAAGCGGCGGTTGATGCTTCTCTTGCGCGTCTTGGCGTTGAACAAATAGATCTTTGGTACATCCACAGAGCTGACCTGTTTAGCCACCCGGTAGTGGTTGCCAGCACCCTTGAGGGCTTGATTGCGAAAGGCAAAGTCGCGGCGATAGGAGTGTCAAACCACACGCCAAGCCAAGTTGATGCTTTGCTAGCGCACCTCTCACCTGAGGTACCCATCGCAGCAAACCAATTTGAGTTCTCCGCTAGCCATTTGTTGCCACTGAGAGACGGCACTTTAGATCAGTGTATGCGTGACCGGCGGATGGCAGTTGCGTGGAGTCCCTTAGGTGGTGGAACTTTGCTAGCCGACCCAAGCGACAGCAGCACCGCCAATTCTGCACTACTAGCAGCAGTAGATATCCTCGCCGGTGCCCATGGTGTGTCACGCGCGGTTGTGTTGGCAGCGTTTGTGTTGGCTAATCCAGCAGAGCCTGTGGTGGTTGTCGGCACTCAAAAGGTCGACCGCCTTGCTGACCTTGCACAAGCTGTCGACATTGCCTTGAGTCGATCTGAGTGTTATGACATTATTGAAGCCTCGCAAGGAGTTCCACTACCATGACGATTGTTCATACTTCACCCATTGAGGTTGCTTGGTTTGCTGCACTTTGTGACGACGATTACGAGTACCTCGGGGTCGTAAATCCCGCACTGCAAAGTTCTTGGCAGCACTGCGCGGCAATAGTTAGTGCTGCCGATGATCACAACTTTGACAATGTATTGTTGCCTTCAGGATATGCGTTGGGTATCGATAACACCGCCTTCGCGGCGGCGATTGCAACACAAACTAAACAGATACGTTTGCTGTTAGCGATACGGATGGGTGAACAAATCGCCCCGCAAGTGGTGCGTCAAGTTGCAACCCTGCAACAGATAGCGGCAGGTCGTTTAACCATCAACATCATTAGCAGTGATTTACCCGGTGAGACCATGCCTAGTGAACCTCGCTATCGTCGCAGCATCGAGTACATGCACGTAATCCGTGAATTGCTTAATGACCACGCAGTTGATTACCGAGGCGACTTTGTGGATTTGCAACTCGAACCACCACGTATTGTGCAGCAAATTTCTGGTTGTCCAGCGTATTACTTCGGCGGACTTTCGCCAGCAGCTAGAGACTGCGCCGCCCGCGCGGCCGATGTTTTTTTAATGTGGCCTGATGTGGTTGAAGGCGTTAAAAAAGTCAAAGCCGACATGGATGATCGTGCAGCCGCTTACGGCCGAAGTTTGGCATATGGTTGGCGCTCGCATGTGATTGTGAGGGAGACCGAAAGCCAAGCACGTGCTAGCGCGAGGCAGTTGCTGTCAAAGTTAGATGATCACAGGGGCGCGGCGATACGTTCGCGTTCGTTAGACTCGGCGAGCGCGGGTGTCGCACGTCAAGCTCAACTTCGTGAAGATGCAGATGAAGAGGGTTATGTTTCGAGACATTTGTGGACTGGTATTGGACGCGCCCGTTCAGGGGCTGGAGCAGCGATTGTGGGAGACCCAGATCAAGTGCTTGATACCATCAATGAACTCGCTGAAGCGGGAATGAATGCCTTCATTTTGTCTGGTTACACTCACTTAGCTGAATGCGACTTGTTTGCTCGTTATGTGCTACCTCGCCTAGTTCATGGCAAGCTTGATATGAAGCCTCAAAAAGTTGCAGTTTGAAGGGTAGATTGCGGTTTGAAGTTTAGGCTAAAGTGGTGAAACCAGACAATCAAAATAGACACACGCCTGCTGGGGCTTTACTAATGGATGGCAACAAGCTCCGAGATGAAATCGTTGCGGGTATAGCTGCCAAAATTGAGTCGTTAGGAAATCCGCAAGTGTGTTTAGCCACAGTGCTTGTGGGTGATGATAAACCCAGCCAAATATATGTGCGCAATAAGCATCGCAAGGCACAAGAAGCCGGTATGGTCTCGCGTCACGTTGAGTTAGACAATCAGGCTACACAGGTTGAAGTTGAAGAGGCCGTAGCTGAGTTAGCTAGTGACCCTTCGGTGCATGGAATTTTGGTTCAACTGCCCCTTCCCGAAGGGGTTGATGCCGAAGGGGTGTTAGATTTAATCCCCCCCGAAAAAGATGTTGACGGCTTAACTGAACGCTCAATGGGTCGCTTGCTTAGAGGTCGCGATGGGCATGTTCCCTGCACGCCGTTAGGAGTGATGGAGTTGTTGAGTCGCTACGGCATTGAAACATCCAAAAAACGTGCCGTGGTGATTGGGCGATCAACACTTGTTGGATTGCCTCAGGTGCTGTTGCTTGGCCGCAAAGGTTGTGACGCTACCGTGACGCTAGCCCATAGTCGCACAGCAGACCTAGCTGCACTTTGCCGCCAGGCCGACATCATTGTTGCTGCTGCTGGCATGGCAGGTCTAGTGACAGCAGATTTTGTGAAACCACAAGCCACAGTTGTTGACGTGGGGATTTCACGCACCGCCACTGGCATTGTTGGTGATGTTGACTTTGAGAGCGTGCAAGAGATGGCCGGTGCCATCACGCCAATGCCAGGTGGCACCGGACCAATGACCATTGGTTGTTTGCTGAAAAATACCTTCAATGCGGCAAAAATGTTGGGCACCACGCCACAACAAATGGCGCGCAAGCCGGCTAACTAGGTTGCATGTGTTGGGTTGCGCCCACCCCTAACACTCGCAAAAACACCCCAGCCGGTGGTTTGGGGCTGAGATAACTAGATTTCGGAGGCATTAGTTGGCCAGCCGCAGCAACAGCCATTAGTTCGGAAATGTCTGTTGGGTAAAGCAAAAAGCCGACATAGCCGTCGGCATCGCAACTGTTTACCAATTCCTCAACACCAGCAGGCTCAGCTACATATTTAACGCCTCCATTACTGTTTAGCTCGTCGATGCCGAACACTCCACAGATAACTTCACGTCGAAGGCGTTCAACGTCTAGTGACTCCAAAGTTGTTGCGTGCACAAGGGGTTTAAGTAGCAACTTCAACCATGATTTGTTGTGATACACCACGATCTCGCCCTTAGTCTGTGGCAGTGGAATACCGGTGTCGTCTAGCACAGAAATTTCTCCAATATGTTGCAAGTCTCGGCGCAGTTCTTGGCTAGAGCGAGCCTTGGCATCAAAAACTCGGCGATGAAAAGCAGCAACTGATAGCTCATTGTGGGGGAATAAAACTGCGAGTGTGCGGGCATACTCTGTTTCGTGAGGGTGGGCTTGTCGGCTAGCTAAAGCCGCACTGCAACGGTGGTGGCCATCAGTAACAAAAACCTCTGTGCCATGGAGATATGTCTGGGCTAATATAGCTTCGGGTTGGTTGAGCGGCCATACTTGGTTGCGAACTCCCTCAACAACTAAATCAAGATTCGGTTCACGGTCAACAACTTTTTCAAGCAAGTCACGCAGCTCAGGAGCCATTGCTTGAGTTAGTGAAATAGGACACGAACTGGCACCGATTCGACTCAGGTGCTCGGTAATCAAAGAAGCTCTTTCGGGTCGAATGTTCTCATGTGTTCGCACCCGACCATCAAGCAAACCATCAACATCTAAGGCACCAACAATGCCGGTTTGCGAGAACTGGGTTGATGAAGTCACAGGTTCACTTAGACGATATGCATAATATGTTGGTGCATCGGACTGCATAAATGCATCAACGCTGAGAATCCGCTCAAAAGATTCTAAGCAGAGCTGCAGTAGTTGAGCTTCAGAACAATTGTCAGCTAAATCCTCACCCGAACGCGTTACCCCTAGATAGCTATACGGGTTGTTTACCACATCTTGACGACGTTGTGCAGGGGTCTTGGAGTCATACGCTGAAGCCACAACCCTACTAGCCCATTGGGGACGCACCAAGTAACCCTGAAAAGGGGCGAGGATTAGACCACCCATAGAGCGCAGACTACTATCTGAGCTTGGCTTGTTGCCAATTTGAGGTGGCGGCAACCTGATTAAAGGTAAAAACGTGCAACCCTTCAATGCCCAACGTTTTGAAATCGTCAGCTAGTGGGTCGATCAAAGCACTGGGGTCGTAGCCAACGGTGGAAAATAATCGCAACAAACCTGCACGGTTTTTTTGCAGGTAACGCAAAGAAGCCCCAACACCTAAACGCAGTCCCATGCTTAGTAGTTTGGCGCGGTCTACCACACCTGCTACACCAAGGTGGATGGGCAACACAAAACCAGCCGCACGCAGTTCGGTTAACCAAGCACGAATTGTGTCGGTTGAAAAACACATCTGCGTTGAAGCATGCCCGGCAACTCCAGCATCAGCAAAAAGCTGTTGTTTGTCAAACAGCGCTTGTCGGAGTGCTGGTTCACTTATGAACGAGTGACCGTCAGGATATGACGAAACGCCAACAGCTGTGATTTCATTAGCAGTTAACTCAAGTAGAGGGTTGAGCAATGCTAGCGCGTCTAAGTAGGCACCCGCATCAGTGGCATCACCGGCGATGCAAAAAATCTCTTTGATGCCAAGACTAGTGATTCGTTTTGCTAGCGAAGTTAGGTGTTGGCTGTCGGTAACTTTGCGGGCTGCCAAGTGGGGGATAGGCCGGTGACCAAGTTCAAGCAGTTCAGCACAAATGTCAAGCGTGTCTTCTAAGGGTTTGACTGGTGAAGCAGTCACGCTGACCCTAGAGTTTGCTGGTAGCTGAGTTATTGCGCCTGGCAGGCTCTTGAGGGGAATGACCTCAAAGGTCATATCAGAGATTGCTTCTCTGACAACTTGAGAAGTAGCTGCCTTAGGGCTAGAACTAAGCATTTGTGAAAGTTGTTTCATAGGAACTCCTTTAGGACAGACCAACAACGTTGCCGTCTGAGTCGATGTCTATTGAGGCAGCTGCGGGTACCTTACCTAAACCCGGCATCGTCCGCATTTCGCCACAAATTGGATAAACAAAACCAGCCCCCACGCTGGCTCGCACCTCGCGCACAGGCAATGTCCAACCCTTTGGTGCGCCCTTCAAGGCAGGATTGGAGCTTAGCGACAGGTGCGTTTTTGCAATGCATACGGGTAGGTCGGCGAAGCCTGCTTGGCTGTAAGTCGCTAGTTGCTTGTTGGCTTGAGGTGAATACTCAACATCGGCAGCACCATAAACCTTGGTTGCCACGGCGTGAATCTTGTCTTTTAGTGAAGCTTCGGACGGGTAAAGAAGTTTGAATTCGCTTGGTTCGCTAGCTGCTGCAGCCACCGCTTCGGCTAGCTCAGTAGCTCCTCTGCCGCCGTCTGAGAAATGCGTAGATACAGCGGCGCGAGCTCCATACTCTGCAGCTATTTCGCCTATGGCCGCGATATCGCCGGGATGATCTTCGGGAAAAACGTTGATCGCAACTACTGGTGTTGCTCCATGCAGTTGCATGTTCTCAAGCTGTTTACGAAGATTATCGCCACCCATGTGTACCTCATCTGGGTTCTCTGCCAACAAAGCTTCGGGTAGAGGCCGACCAGCTACTATCTTGTGGTTGCCGCTGTGGGCTTTCAGCCCTCGTACAGTGGCAACTAGCACTGCCGCATCAGGAGGGAGACCTGAATAGCGACATTTAATGTTGAAGAATCTTTCGGCACCCATGTCGGCACCGAAGCCAGCTTCGGTGAGCAGAAAGTCGCTGGTATGGATGCCGATTTGGTCAGCGATGATGGAACTATTGCCGGTGGCGATGTTGCCGAAGGGCCCCGTGTGGACAAGTGCTGGGGTGTTTTCTAAGGTTTGCATTAAGTTGGGTTTTATGGCTTCTTTGAGGATTACTGCCATAGAACCAGCCGCACCAATCTCTTCAGCGGTGATAGGTGTTCCTGCTGAGCTATAGCCCAAGACGATTCGCCCGAGCCTTTTGCGCAGGTCTTGCAAAGAAGTACACAATGCTAGTGTTGCCATCACTTCAGACGCGGCGGTGATGTCAAAACCGCTTTCCCGTGGAATACCATCAAGGTGCCCACCAAGTCCGATTATGGTGTTACGCAGAGACCGGTCGTTGATGTCAAGCACGCGGCGCCAAGTGATGTTGTGGGTGTCAAATCCAGCTTCGTTGCCGTGGTATAGGTGTGCATCTAGCATTGCCGCACAAAGGTTATGGGCTGCTGTTACGGCGTGCATATCGCCAGTGAGGTGAAGATTGAACAGTTCCATTGGGACGACTTGGCTGTAGCCGCCGCCCGCAGCACCTCCTTTTATGCCAAATGTGGGCCCCATTGATGGTTGGCGTATGGCGATAGTGGCGCTGCGGCCAATGTGTTGGAATGCTTGGCCGAGACCAACGGTGGTTGTGGTCTTGCCCTCGCCTAATGGCGTGGGGGTAATCGCTGACACCACCACATATGCTGCTTTCGGGCGATCTTGCATTTGCTCAATGGCCTCAAGTGATATCTTGGCCGCTCCCGACCCGTATGGTTCGAGACAGTTGGTGGGGATGCCTGCTTGGTTTGCGATGTTGGTTAGTGGGGCGAGGTTTGCCCCGCTTGCGATTTCAAGATCACTCGGAAAGCCCATATTTGCTCCTGCACGTTTGGGGTGGCTCGCGCCACCTGCTAGTAGATTGACATTGCAGCGTGTTCCACATGATGGAACGATTCCACAATATGGGGTATTGTACCTTTAGTGTCTTGTTGTGCCCTAAAATAATTTCACTTTTTAGTATCGCAAGATAAAATCATGAAACTGTTAGAGTGCAAACTGAACGATCGTCCAGTATTGTGTCAGGAACAATATTGCCTAAGGAACCTTGAGTTCAGAAATGAGTCCGACAAGTGACTGATTTTCCTGCCAAAGCCAGAGTTGTTGTTATAGGTGCCGGCATTGTCGGTAACTGCCTTGTGGGGCATTTAGCCCGTCTCGGATGGCGTGACCTTGTGTTGCTTGACAAAGGGCCATTGCCCAACCCGGGTGGTTCCACCGGCCATGCTTCTAATTTCATTTTCCCTGTCGACCACAACAAAGAAATGGCTCTACTTGGCGAACAAAGCGCGAATCAGTACCGCGACATGAACCTGTCGGTGGACTCAGGTGGAATTGAAGTAGCGCGCACTCAAGAACGCATGGATGAACTGCAACGGCGCATGACTTCAGCTAAAGCTTGGGGTATTGAGGCATACCTACTAACCCCAGCAGAGGTGGCCGAGTTCGTGCCGTTTGTCAATAGGGAAATAATCAAGGGCGGATTTTATTGCCCCACGGTGTCGGTTGTAGATTCTTTAGAAACCGGCACAGTGATGCGTAAAGAAGCGATAGAGAAAGCCGATTGCAAGGTTTTTGCCAACACTGAAGTACTTGACCTAATAACCGACGACTCACCAGCACCCAATGGCCGCCGCAAAATTGAAGCTGTGGTAACCAACAAGGGCACTATTGAATGCGACTATGTGGTGGTCGCTTGCGGTGTTTGGTCTAACCGTATTGCAGCTATGGCGAACACCTACATTCCTTTAGTACCAGCTGTACACCAAATGGCCGATGTCGGGCCGATAGATATTTTGGCAGAAACCAACAACGAAATCGGTTATCCAATCGTGCGTGACATGGACACCTTCTGCTATGAGCGCCAAACTGCGGGATCGATGGAGGTTGGTTCTTATGGGCATCGACCCATCTTGCACCATCCAGACGAAATACCGTCCAACGAAGAAGCTGCACTGTCACCCACAGAGATGCCTTTCACGCCCGACGACTTTGATCAACAAATGGAAGAAGCGATCGAGTTGATGGACATGTTAGGCGATGCCGAAATAAAATATGCCATCAACGGCTTGCTTTCATTCACACCAGACACGATGCCGTGTCTGGGTGAACTGCCAGATGTTGACGGCCTTTGGTCTGCAGCGGCGGTGTGGGTCAAGGAAGGCCCCGGTATGGCCCAGGTTGTGGCCGAATGGATGACCTATGGTTACCCGCGGGTGATCGATGTTCACGGCGCAGACATCGCTCGTTTCTATGACGAAGAAAAGAGCGACGAACACATCTGGGCTAGAGCCAATGAGGGGTTCAACAAAACTTATGGCATCGTTCACCCTGCGGAGCAGTGGGAATCTCGGCGGCATTTAGTTGAGTCCCCCTACCGTTCCCGCCAAGAAGCCCTGGATGCAGAGTTTTTTCAAGCTCGTGTTTGGGAACGCCCGCAGTGGTATAACTCCAATGGTGACCTCTGCGAACGCTACGGACTCAAACGTCGTGAAGTTGAATGGGACGACCGCTGGTGGAGTCCTATCACCATTGGCGAACACCTCAATTTGCGAGAAAACTGCGGAGTTGTCGACCTTTCAGCGTTTCAAATATATGAGTTAACGGGGGCCGGTGCTCTCGATTTTGCAGAGCGGTTGGCGGTCAACAAGGTGGATGTTGCGGTTGGTCGTTCAATCTACACACCGTGGTTAAACGCTGATGGAGGGTTCCATTCTGATTTGACCATGATGCGCCTCGGCGAGCAGCGTATCAGGATAGTGACTGGCGTATTTGATGGTGGACGTGACGAGTTCTGGGTGCGAAAACATATGCCCAATGATGGTTCTGTTGTTTTCAGTAACGTCACCAAAGAGATCACAACCCTGGGCTTGTGGGGACCCAACAGTGCTTCGTTACTTAGCCAACTCACAGACGTTGATCTGAGTCAGCTTGGCTCACCTTATGGATCGATCATTCCTGTTGAACTTGATTGCGGCACCGGTGGTCAAGCGCGCAGGATCGAAGCACAACTGTTTCGCATTTCCTATGTTGGTGACAGCGGTTGGGAGATATACACAGACTGGCGTAATGGGCCACTTCTTTGGGATACCCTGTTTGAAGCTGGGCGAGACCTCGGTGTTCGACCCACGGGTGGTGGGGTATATGGAACTTCGGGTCGCCTTGAGAAGGGCTACCGGCTAATGGGTGCCGAACTTGAAAGTGAATACAACCCAGTTGAGGCGGGGTTGGCACGTCCACGGGTGAAGTCAGCCGACTTTATCGGAAAAGAACCTTATCTTGGGGCACGTGAAGTTGGTGCGGAGGTGGCGTGTGTGACTTTGACTGTTGAGGATCAACGGGACAACAAGGGTCGTGAGCGCCACATGATGGGAGGCAACGAGCCAATCTTGGATCAGCAAGGTCGGCGGATTGTTGATTCGCATGGGCGAGTTTCGCGGGTGACCTCTGCGGGGTTTGGGCCTTCTCTTGGCAAGCATCTGCTAATGGGTTATGTCCCTGTTGAACTTGCGACTGCGGGCACTGAACTGCAAGTAATGTACATGAATGAGTTATTTCCAGTGTCTGTGGTTGGAGTGGGTTCAGCATTTGATCCCGAAGATTTGCGTTTGAAGAGTTGAGTTTTGGACTTGCTGTGAAAATCTTGTGTTGTGTGAAAAGGGTTCCCGCCCCTGGTGCCAAAATCAACGTGACCGCGGATGGTTTTGAGGTGGACACCGCGCATTTGGGTTTCACAACGAGCCCTCATGAAGAGTGTGCAGTGGAGGGTGCTGTGCAGTTGCGTGAGCAATACGGTGGCGATGTCACAGTGTTGACGCTTGGCCCTAGCGATGCCGCCGAACAACTTCGCTACGCCGCTTCGGTTGGTGCCGACCACGGTGTGTTGATTGCCGCAGATAGCACAGCTTGGGATCCGCAGCGAACTGCTGGGGCAATACTTAGTGCCATTGAACTTCTTGAGCAAGAGAATGGTGAGCCTTTTGATTTGATTTTGTTTGGTAATGAATCAGCTGATTCTGGGGGCTTTCAGGTGGGTGTCCGTGTGGCATACGGCTTAGGGCGCAAAATTGTGAACGGTGTCAAAGGGATTGAAGTAATGGGTGACGCGATGGGTGACGCGATGGGAGATGCAACTGGTGACGAAAGTGGGCCTAAGGTGAGGGTGCGCCGTCCCGTGGATGGAGGTTACGAAATTTATGAACTCCCTCAACCGTGCGTGCTCGGTGTGAAGGAAGGTCTCAACCTGCCTCGTTATCCAACAATGAAAGGTCGCTTGAATTCCAAGAGGTTGGAGATTCGCACCCTTGACATCGCAGCACCAGAGGGTGCAATGCATAGAGTGCGTTTGCATCGCCCCACCGAACAGGTGTCTGAAACTGTGATTCTTGGTAACGGCCCCGAGGCTGCCGGCCCTGTGGTTGATGTCTTGGCCGAACTGGGAGTGTTGTGATGCTGCTCACGGTGCTTGAACATGATCGGGGAATACTGGCCGAGGCAGCTAGGGAAGCTCTCACCTTCTCGCGCTCATTGGCCGAGGAAATGGATACAGATTGTGTCGCCGCACTTATCGGCTCAGATTCCGAAGAACTCGTCGGTCAGGCAGCAGAATACGGCGCAGAGTTGGTTTATACCTGCGTTCACGAAGTTTTGTCTGATTATGGACCAGATGCATATGGTGCGGTTGTGGCTCAACTGGTTGAAGAACTCCAACCTGTTGCAGTGCTAGCTTGTGGTTCTGACCGGGGTAACGAGGTTATGGCCCAGGCGGCGGTTCGTCTTGATGCACCGTTCGTTGCCAATTGTTTGGACGTGACACCTGGGCATCCGTGGAAAATGACTCGGGTGCAGTGGGGTGGTTCTCTCCTTGAAGATGCCAACTTAGATGCCGATGTGGCTTTGTTCACCTGCGCTTTGCACGCGGTCGCGGCGCAATCAGCACCTCAGTCAGATGTAGATGTGGAGTCCTTTGACGCAGACCTTGATGACAGCGACCGTGTGACCATTGTTGTTGATCGCACCGTGCGTGAAGCGGGGGTTACTTTGCCTACTGCGGCGGTTGTTTGTGGTGGGGGTCGTGGCGTTGGGTCAGCTGAGGGCTTTGCGAAGCTTGAAGAGCTAGCTGATCTGCTAGGCGGTCGTGTTGGGTGCTCACGGGCGGTAACGAACCTTGGTTGGCGCCCACATTCGGATCAGGTTGGTCAGACCGGTACCCGCATCGCTCCTGAGATATATATCGCCTCTGGTGTGTCTGGTGCGATCCAGCATTGGGTGGGGGCGATGGCCAGTAAGCACATTCTTGCTATCAACACAGATCCACAGGCCAACATGGTGGTTAAAGCAGATTGGGCTGTCATCGCAGACCTACATGAAGTCATCCCCGCAATCAGTGCCGAAATAAAACGCCGCCGCAGCTAGTTCCCTTTTGGGTAACCCACCAGGCCGGGATGGGTCCTCTGTTGAGCGATTCGGCTTTGGAGTTGGGTTTTGTTTCCGGTCAACGTGGCAGCAACTACTACCGGGCGGCAAGAGTATCCCGTCACCACTCCTAATGAAGAAGCCAAAGTCGGCAATTTGAGCCGACGGCAATCTTAGATTGGCTCGTGCTAGCTCGAACTGAGAGAACGTCTGGACTTTGAGTAGTACCAGACCCGAAGAGCGAGCATCCTCACGTTGACGCGCAAGCGCACGGAAAACGCGCGGAGAGAATGGTAGGCTTCGCGTAGGCCGCGCCGGCTTGAGCAGAAGGGAAAGGCAGGATGGACTCGCTTGAGAAAGCGTTTATCGAACGAATCCAAGTGGACGAGGGCTTTCTTGATGGCCTAGATCTGCGGTTTGTGCGAGGTCTCACCGTAATCATTGGTGCGCGCGGAACCGGAAAGACTTCAATGCTAGAACTTGTAAGATTCTGCCTGGGAGCCGATAGTTTCACAGAACAAGCTGAGCAGCGAGGACACCAGCAGGCGCTGTCTATTCTTGGCGGCGGACAAGTGACGGTCACTTTGAGCGACGGCCATGATCGCACGACCGTGGTTAGGTCGACATCCGATTCTTCCCCGCGGTCTACATCTGACACTCCCGACGTAACGATCCTCGCCCAAGGAGAGATTGAGGCCGTTGGTGCACAGAGCGACGGACGAATGCGCCTTGTCGACCGGCTTGAACCTGAGCGTCGAGACTTTGACAGAAAATCGGAGGGACTGAGAGCGGAGATCGGGTCGGTGACGAATGAGATTCGCGACCTTCTGCTCGAGGTCGATGAGATGGAAGCCGCGGTTGCCGAATCGCGCGGTCTTCCTGATCAATTGGCAGCTGCGCTTGAACTCGAGGAGACAGCTCTCGAATCGGTTTTGGCTACTGAGCAGGATCGCAAGCAGCTCGCCGCCCTGCAAAGTCGGTCCGCACAGTCTAAGGTACGCCAAGGCGTGTTCCTAAGGGCTTCCAGCGAGGTGGAATCCATGGACAATGAGTTGGAGAGGATTCTGAAGCGGTCGGTCCTCGCAGAGAACTGGCCCGAAGCGGCAGGCGAAGAGGACATGCTTGCGCCACTTCGCGAGAAGGCGGTTGTCGCGATGCACAATCTGGATCTTGCGCGCAACGCTCTCGCCGAAGTCGCCAAAGATCTGGAATCGGAGATCGGCAACATCGTCCGAGAGGCGGTGGTGACGGATCAAGGGTCTCGCGAGGTTCGCAAACGACTAGACGAGCGTGAGGAGGGCGTGGGCGCGATCACACGAGAGGTCGAGAACCTTCGGGAGAAGACGGGGCAACTCTCAGCCCTTCGTCAGCGTGTAGCTGAGAAGCGAGCGCGCATACGCGAACAGGCCAAGCACCGAGACGTTCTGTTTGCTGAACTGGACCGACTTCGCGAAGCGCGTTTCGTCAGTAGACGCAATGTCGCCGACTCTCTTAGTGGCCAACTAGCTCCAAATATCCAGGTGCAGGCGACCCGATCCCAACGGACGAGACCTTACGCAGACGCAATTGTCTGCGGACTGCGCGGAAGCGGCCTGCACTACAACACCTTGAGTCCGACAATTGCCTCGTCCATGTCCCCGTTGGAGTTGATCCAAGCCGTGGAGTCTAGGGATCCGACACCGATAGCGAGGGCGACGGGACTGACGGAGCAACGTGCGACGGCCGTAATCGAAGCTCTGAAGCGCAGCAACCTTGCAAGCGTTGTCGCTGCACCGATTGATGATGGGATCAGCTTGCAGCTACTAGACGGCGCTGCGTTCAAGGACAGCGAGAATGTGTCTATCGGCCAACGCTGCACAACGGTTCTGCCGGTTCTCTTGGCACAGCATGGCGGGATCCTCATGGTCGACCAACCAGAAGACCATCTCGACAACTCGTTCATCGCCAATACCGTCGTAGCTGCGTTGCGCGATCGGAACGCTGCGGACCAGTTGATTTTTGTGTCACACAACGCCAACATTCCTGTCCTAGGCGGCGCAGACAAGGTGATAGTCATGGAATCGGACGGCAAACGTGGCTTCGTAGCGCACTCCGGCACTCTCGACGATGCCCGGAGCGTAGAAGCGATCAGCGATGTGATGGAGGGGGGCGTCGAGGCGTTCGCACGGCGTGCTGAGTTCTACGGAACCGCGTCGTAAGTTCAAGCAGTGGACCGGCGGGAAGCTTTCGATCTGCTCGGCTCGGACGACGCTCTCGACCGCTTGCGCGCCGCGCGTGCGCTGCGAGACCTCGCCGAACCGGAGGACCAGGAGGTGATTTTGGGTGCTCTCAAAGCTGAGTCAGATGCGTGGGTGCGGGCGGCGCTTTCGCAGATCGAGAACCGGGAGACAGCGGTGCTGGACGACGCGCCAGCGGAGAGACCTTCCGAAGACACTGAACAGTTGGTTCGGGACATTCGTGCACAAACAACCCAAGCGTTGACGGAGATGGTGCATCACGAGCTTGAACCGCTCGTGGGAGCGCTGGACGTGTCTTGCAAGAGCGAGGTGCACGAGTTCGAGCAGAGTCGCGCTAACAAGTCCCTGACAGGCATCAAGTCTTTCCTCAACGCGCTGCGAGCGCTGAATCAGGCTTCGAGTGTGCCGTCTGTAAGCGAGTTCAACTTGAGCGACACCATTGTTGAGTCCATTTCTACCGTTGTAGATGAACGAGACAATCGGGGGTTGCAGGAGATTCATGTTCACACCGTGCGTGATGACGTCGTGCCGGTGCTCGGGGACCGAGACCTCGTGAGATTGGTACTCGTGAACCTGCTGCGTAACGCTCTGGAATCAACCGATTCCTTGGAAGGAGAGGCCACGCCGGTGATCGTCAACTGGGGCAAGACCGATCTTGATGTTTGGATCGCCGTCCTAGACCAGGGTGTCGGTCTGCCTCACGGGGCATCGCGCATGAGCGAGGCTGGCGTGACCACAAAAGACAAGAACACCAATTCCGGTATGGGACTGGCTGTCTGTGAAATGGCACTCAAGACCATGAATGGTCAACTCACCCATCGGCCCCGAGAAAGGGGAGGAGTAGTCGCCGAAATGCGATGGACGGAAGGTAAGGACATTGATGCGCGTACTTCTGGTTGAGGATGAAGAAGCCACGATCCAGGCACTTCAAGCGCCACTCGAAACCGTTTGCAACGCCGATGTCACAGTCGCCCGCAGCCGAGACTCCGCCCTCTCGGTAGTGGCCGCTGACCATCATTTTGACCTGGTCGTCTGCGATTTGAGGATTCCGACGCAGGATGGCTCTCTAGATGTAGCGGAAGAACATGGGTTTCGTGTGCACGACGAAGTTGTGTCGGTGTACCCGGGCACGTTCAGTAGGTTCCTTAGCGGATACGTGAACCTCGACAATGTTGGGGAGAGACTTTCTCAGGGTGTGACCGAGGATGTGTTCGGAACCGGTGAACGCTGGCAACTTGTGGGTTGTTACAGAAAGTCAGAATTGTCGGAGTTTCTGGTGTGGGCCGAGAAACTGAACACAGCGCTTGCAGATCTCGATAATGTCGAGATTGACCTGTCGCCTAATGTCGCAATCGACGAGTTCGCGCGCAGGACTCTGCGAATCTACGCGAAGCGACTGAGCGGCTCCCGAATCGTAGCCTCCACCTTGGGAGGTTTGTCAGGTGCCAGAGTGCTTCGAATCGAGATCTTTGACGACACCAACACCTCCCAAGGGCTGGTCGTTGCCAAGGTGGGCCTGCTGGCCAAGATCAAAGATGAGGTTGATCGCTATCAACGATTCGTGGTTCCGCGCCAAGCTATCGGTAGTTTCGCGCCGTTGGCGGGCACAGTTCTTCATGGTTGCGGGCGCTACGGTGCTGCCTTGTACAGCCTCGCGGCCAACGGTTACAAAAATCTCTTTCAACGTGTGCAGGGCGGAGACTCGGCTGGGCAAGATGCTGTCAAGCGACTCGGAGATTTCCATGATAAATGGAAGGGCGATGTCCGCGAATCCAGCCAGTCAGTCGGATCGTTGAGATCGGTTCGTATCGCTGATGAAGAGTTCCAGACTTGGACGGATCATCTTGATAGACAGAGGGTGAACGAGGTGGAATCTCTGTCGATCACTCTTGGCAGCTCCATTCAGCATGGAGACCTCCACGGCCTCAACGTTCTCGTCGCGGCCGACGGTGGCCCGCTGACGATCGACTACGGGGATCTCGGTCAGCATCCAGAGGCACTTGATCCCGTGACTCTTGAGTTGAGTTTCGTATTTCATGCTGATCGCCCCGATCTTGGTGGCTGGCCGTCACCAGAGCACGCCTCGCATTGGTTCGACCTGGAGGCGTACACTCGAGATTCACCGATCGCAAAAGTGGTCGAGGCTTGTCGTGAATGGGCGCTTGAAGTCGTCACCCCTCAGCAATTGGCCGCCGTCGTCTATGCACACGCCGTTAGGCAGTTGAAATATGACGATACTGACAAGGATCTCGCTATCGAAATCGCCAAGGCCGCTATCGCGGTGCTACTCAACGATTAGGCGCTCGGTAGTGAACTGTGACGGGGTTTACATCCTGGGCACACTCGCGAACCTTCCAGAGATCCTCAAAGCAGTAGTGGCCGGTAAGTTCCATCGGTGGTTGCAGTTTGATCTGTCATGATGACTGGTGAGTAACGGCATCCAACCGATGGAGGTTCATATTATGGCACGGCATTTTTTGTTGGGGGGCGTGCGGCTATGAGACGAATCACCCAAGACCTCGAAAATTTCTTAGAAATTTTTGTAACGTAAGCGGCTCAGGCGACGAGTACTGGGTAAGGTCTCGGATGGCGGTTAACCGCCATCCGACGCAAGGCCTTCTCATCCACTGAACCTCTGAGCGGGATATCCAATGAACCGAAAACATCTGACTGACGCAACGAATGATTGAAGTTTCGCGATCAGAGCTGACCAATGCGATCACAGGAACCCTGTCGTGATGGTTCGCTTGTGGATTGGCGGTGCCGTGTTCGCGTGTGTTCCTACTAGGTTGCTCCGACGACTCCCCGAACGTTGTCGATCCCCAGACATCGGCAGAGGAAGCCTCGCTGGTAACCGCAGAGGCCGTCAAGTCCTTTCGCGAACGATTCACGCGGGATGTCCGAATTCCTGAAGTGGTGCAGATCCCTCGCTCAATCAACATCGACGAGGTCGCAAGCCTGATGCGCCCAGAGTTCACGCTGCAACATGTGCAGCACCTTCCGGTGCGGCATCCTACTGGCGTGTGGTCAACGTCAGCGAGAAGTCAACGTACTGGGAGGTTGTTATCGAAGCCGTCGCTGGTGAGAACTTTTTTGCCGGATCACAGTTTTTCAGGCACCAAGAAAACGGCTCATTCTTGCCCGTCGAAGCGGAAGAAATCGGCGAGACACCCACCACCGCCGTATCTTGAGAACCTGAACGCCTGAACGAAAGCATCGACAGAGTTGTAGGCTACAACCTCGACGGTCGGCCGTCGCAGTCATTCGCAGCGAGCAACAAGTGGTTCAGGGCCGCCACGACATCTCAGTTGCCGCGGTTGATCAGCTCTGATGCCATCAACAGCAGTTTGCGTATCCGATTACAGCGAGACAGGTTTTGCGACCGCGATGGAGCGAGGGTGGCATCTTATATGCGTCTGGGAGACTTCGTCGAGTGTTTGGTTCGCGGTGCGGACCGCACAAAACGGGTCCGCGATCTGCGTGGCTTGGGGCAATGCCGTGTCGAACGCTGCTTTCTAGGAACCGGAGAGGTCCAGGAGCGCGCGGTCAACCCCCCTACGCCGCGGCCCAATTTCGCGGTCCTGCTCAGTCACCGTCCCAGCACCAGAATCACCAGCCGGGCACCGCCACCGGCACTTGCGCCACACCAATCGCGTTGCTATATCAAACACCGACTGATCCAGCAACTCCGCAACACGTTCGTCATGAGACCACAACGGTCCGCCGCACACTCCGCACAGCGGTCTCGGAATCTGTCGCCGCACAATAACCCGCAACAACTTCCCGGTAATGTCGTCGGCAGCGAGCACCTCGACATCGCCTAACCCGACGATCATTTCGTTCACGCGTCTACGGTCACAGTCCACAGGGATCCTCTAGTGTTCGGGAGTGGACAGCACCGATTCTGGGGGATCCCTCGCACTCAAACGCGGATGCCCACCGACCTCACTCCACCCTAAAACGCGAAGAGCCTGTCAATGTCGTACACAGGAATCGCGGACCGATCGGCGAGTCCGAAGCTACGCAGCTTGCAGCTTTCCTTAACAGCGAACTTGTCGACATTTATTTCAGGATGTTCAGCGGCAGCACACAAGTGAACGCTTCTGACCTGCGGCGGATGCGTTTCCCACGACTGGACCGCCCCGACTCAGTCCACCAACCCTATAGCCAGATGCAGTTACTGCCAACCGATTTTAGCTGGTGGAGAAACCTCGTTGTTTGGCGGTGTGCATTACATCGGCGGGGCGGGTGGGGGAGATTAGTAGGTTCTGCACGGCACGTTCCTCAGTTGAACTTTTCGACCGTACTAGCGGCAACTTAAACTCGGAGCGCAGCCGTATTTCAAGGGCTAAACCTAAAGCGGTGGCGGTTAAGTCGGTGGCGTTAGTGTTGGCTTTGGCTGGCATGATGCCAATAATATCTCGGCGTGGCAACAAAACTGGTTCAGTTAACACTGTGCGGTCGTGTAGCACCAAGCCGTTTGGCACAAAAACGATAAACCGGTCGCTGAGCCGGTACAAAGCGTTGAAACCCAAAAACGCGCTAGGTAAGCCCAAAACTAACCCCACCAAACCCCACAAATAGCCGTTATATAACCACATAACCGGCCCAGACAAGACCCCAACCACCACCACCGCCCACACGGGCACTAACAACAACAACACTGGCAGAGGAACTCTGAGAGCGAAACGGCGTTCGTCGCCGTAACTAGCTCCATTGATAAACAGATCAGCCACACCGGGAGCAAGCACCAAAAGAACCACCGCAAAACTCCCGCCAACAGCCCACCAAGCCAACCATTCCACAATCACAGCCGCCCAAACACAAAGCGCAAACGCACTCACCACGCCAATTCGGGCAACAGTTAGGGTGAAGGGTAACTTGACCACCAATGAGATGGTGACAACAAGCCACGACACCCAACCAAACGCGGCGACAACGACATCATTGCTAACTGCCTGCGCCTCAACCACATTTTGAGCTTCACTAAGTAAAGGAG
The DNA here is from genome assembly GCA_965204595.1 of Candidatus Aldehydirespiratoraceae bacterium. GTDB lineage: Bacteria > Actinomycetota > Acidimicrobiia > Acidimicrobiales > Aldehydirespiratoraceae > VXYK01. The sequence continues at coordinate 444,515 of CBDBEW010000005.1, forward strand.
CCAAATAAAATGGAACAGTAACCCAAAGCAGCGTTGCCAAGTAGATTATCCGCTGAGCCTGAGTAGAGGAGCGAATAGAATCAAACATCAACTGATTTTAGGTCTGACAAGCCGATAATTAAGTGACTGTCTTAGGCTGTTGCTAAGGTCGCGTTAATGCCAACAGATACGAATTCTCAACAAACCACAGTCGCTCAGAAGATTGAACGTCTGCGTGCCCAGATTGCCGCTCACAATCAAGCCTACTACGAAAAAGACAGCCCCGAGATTCCTGATGCCACCTACGATCAGTTAGTAGCTGAACTAGAACAGCTTGAAAAACAACACCCAGAACTCCAAAGCGATAGATCTCCCACGCAGCAAGTTGGCGGTAGGAGCAACGTAGCGTTCGCTCCTGTCACCCACAGCTTTGCCATGATGTCTTTGCACAATGCGTTTGACATGAACGAACTCCGAGCGTGGCACCAGCGGGTACTTCGGCGACTAAACGGCACGGCTCCAGAGGGATACACAGTTGAGTTGAAACTTGATGGACTAGCGATTTCTTTGCGATACGAAGACGGGGCGCTGGTTCAAGGCGCAACACGAGGCGATGGCAAAGTCGGTGAGGACGTGACCCACAATGTTGCCACCATAGCCGATGTCCCCAAAGTTCTAAACCAAGCCCCAGCCTTGCTAGAAGTGCGCGGCGAGGTCTACATGAAACTCTCGAGCTTTGATGCATTCAACCAAGAGCAGGCCGCGCAAGCCAAAGCCGCTGGAACCCAACCAAAGCTCTATGTCAACCCCCGCAACACCGCCGCTGGGTCGCTTCGCCAAATCTCAGCAGCGGTTACAGCTTCTCGAGAACTATCGTTTTATTGTTATCAACTCAGCTACGCCAGCGAAGAATTCGCAAGCCATTCAGAGTCTCTCAGGTGGCTCAAAGCCCTTGGATTTCCGGTTAATCCGCACTCTCATACCGTCTACGAATTTGCTGAGGTGGAAGCGAAGGTCAAAGAACTCGCCGAACTTCGTCACAAACTCGACTATAACTTTGATGGCGTGGTGGTAAAGGTCGACAACCTCGGCTTGCAAAACAACTTAGGAGCCGATGCTAAAGCCCCACGCTGGGCGATTGCCTACAAATTGCCACCCGAAGAAGCCACCACCACCTTAACTGACATCAGCGTTTCGATTGGGCCGTCGGGTCAAGCCACCCCCTTCGCCGAACTTGAGCCAGTGTTTGTGGGAGGAGTGACCGTTACAACGGCAACATTGCATAACGAAGACCAGGTGGCCAGCAAAGATGTTCGCCCAGGCGACACGGTTATTGTGAGGCGAGCTGGTGATGTGATACCTGAAGTGGTTGGTCCAGTTTTGTCGCAACGCCCTGCTGATTCGGTTCCGTGGCATTTTCCTAAAGACTGCCCAATTTGTGGACATTGTTTGGTGCGAGACGAGGGAGCGGCAGCCACCAACTGCGTCAATTTTGCTTGCCCTCGTCAGATTCGAGGCAGGATCGAACATTTTGCGGGGCGCAACGCCATGGACATAGAATTTTTGGGCGAAAAAAATGTTGACCGGTTTGTGTCGGCTGGTTTGATCAAAGATGTAAGCGACCTTTACAACTTAGACTTTGAGCAAGTCCTAGCTATGCCAGGTTTCCAAGATAAATCTGTAAACAACTTGCGCGAAGCCATCGCAAAATCAAAATCTCGTCCTCTCGCCAACCTAATTTTTGCTCTACGCATTCCTGAAGTGGGTCAAGTGAACGCGGCTCTGTTAGCTAGTGAGTTGCGATCCATGGATCAGATTGCTGCCGCAAGCAAACAAGACTTAGAAGAGATTGAAGGGTTCGGTGTGATCATTGCCGAAGCTGTCTATAGCTGGTTCGCTAACACCTCTAACCGAGAGTTGGTCGACCGTCTAGCAACCGCAGGACTCACCCTGGAGTCGACAACACCGAGCACTAACCAAAAGATACAGACGTTAGCAAATGCGTCGGTGGTGGTTAGCGGCACACTGAGCGGATTTAGCCGCAATGGTGCCAAGGAAGCCATCATCGCCCGGGGTGGTAAATCGCCTGCTAGTGTTTCAAAATCAACTTTAGCCCTTGTAGTTGGTGCTGATCCCGGTGCGTCTAAAGTCCAAAAAGCCGAAACTCACGGCATTGCCATTATCAACGAAACGGCTTTTGTACAACTGCTTGAAAGCGGCCAACTACCCAAAGGAACCTAATGTCTTACACGATTGCCGTAAAAGAGTTCAGTGATGCCTGCAACAACAACGATGGCTTGCCATCCACACCTCAGCTGATGACTGCTCAGGCCGTTGAGTTTGTTTCAGAAATGGTCAACGACGAATTAGACGAGTTGCGCCAAGCCCATGATGTTGTTGAGCAAGCCGATGCGCTAGTGGATGCAATCTACTACATCTGTGACAGCGCAGTTCGGCACGGCATCAACCTCGACCGAGTATTTGAAATCGTGCATGGTGCCAACATGCAAAAAGTGGTGGACGGTAAAGTCTTGCGCCGAGAAGATGGCAAAATCCTCAAACCTGCGGGTTGGCAAGATCCGGCCCCATTGCTTGTTGAGGAACTACAACGTCAACAAAGCGAGGGCTCATGGGGCTAAATACATCGCGAAAATGAGCTATGGGAAGGAGCAAATCACTGGGATTAGTTGACCGTGAAACTCCACTCAATGTCGGTGAATCGGCCGGGTGCTGAGATCTTCTCAATGGTTGCGGTAACGCAATTTTGGTCGGGTGCTAAAGCCTCAACAGGCAAACCCGCCGCTGGTTGAAAGATGAACTGTTGCAAGCCATCCACTTTCCGCACATGTTGGGTGACTGCCACCCCATTAGCGCAGCGAGAGTTCGCAGCTATGGTCATTTCCACAAGCCGGTACTCAGGTGACAAATCGATACCCACCCGTTGTTGTTGCAAGACTTCGTCGTTTCGTTCAGGTATTAAAGCTTCAACTCCCGGTATGGACAAAGCCAAGTCAGTTTGACCACCACGGTCAACTAGAGCAGTAACGGCGATCAATGCAACCCCGATAGCAACCAAGAGCGAAAAAATAATTTGTTGTTTACGAAGCACGAATCGTAGTTTGCCAGACGCACGACAAAAACAATTACTCAAAGCTCGCCTTTGTGAAGCTATTTTAGGTAGTGATGCTACTTCGATGGATCAGACTAATTGCCGGTTGGTTAATCTTTGGATTAGTTGTGGTTGGAGGTGCTTGGCTATGGCGCGTTAGTCAGCAACCACCGCCTAATGTGCCGAACCTTCTTGGGTTAGATTTCGCAACCGCACAATCACAGGTACATGAAGGGGGTTGGGTGCTAGACACGGTTACCGTGCGCCAAGCAGGCAGCATCAACAACGAAGTCGTGCTCAGTACCCCTCCTGCGGGCACAGCCTTGGCCAAGGGCGAGAAGTTGCAGTTGGTTGTTTCGCTAGGAGAAGAACTCGTGATGGTGCCAAACTTAGCCAACACAACCCTACTAACAGCCCAAGCAACCCTTGAAACTGCGGGTCTGGTGTTAGGCGAATTGACTTTTGTGACAAACGAAGCAGTCCCGCACGACGTGGTTTTACGAAGCGATCTACCGGTCGGGGTGCGAGCAGTAGAATTAGGTAGCGCGGTTGATTTGTTGGTCTCGTCTGGACCAACTAGCCAAGACCATGACCATTAGTGCCCGCGCTTCTGTGAGTTTTGCGCGCTACTAAAGCGGTTCGGTGATGGCATCCACAGCGGCGATGAACTGCTGAGCGGTGTTCGCCGAGCCACCGATGTAACCGTCTCTGTTTTCTTGGGCATCTTGAAATACAGGCGCAATGAAATCAGCTAACAACAAAAACTTTGAGACATCACCGCTCATTTTGACTGAACCACTAAGCAAAATCCCCATGAAAGCACTGGTATCGCGTTCAATAAAAAATTGATAGGCCACGAGGTAAGGCATTTCAAGAGAAAAATCGGCGTTGTTGAGGTGCCCCTCTTCAAGCACAACCGCGCCGTTAGTGGTGTTGAGGTGACCAAGCACGTTGGTATTGGCAAAGGGAGCATCAACTACGGTCAAGTTAGCCCGTAGCCCCAACTCGGTAGTCGGATTGCTGGCTAGTTCTTCCATTTCTTCACGAATGTCTTTTACCGCTTTAACCCACTTAGGACTCAGGAACTGATAAGTACTCATCTCGGTAACTCTATTGTGAATATCTTTGCGTATCCTAATGGAATATGGCGCAACGCATTACTGAAGAGGAAATAGTACACGTGGCTCGGTTGGCTTGTCTTGCTCTCAACGATGAAGAAATCGAGCTTTTCACTGCCCAGCTTGGGGCAATATTAGACCATGCTGTCGACATTGAAGCCCTAAATGTTTCTGGTCTTGAGCCAACAAATCACCCGCTTCCGTTGAGCAATGTGACTCGGGCTGATGTGCCCCACGATTCTTTGGTTCGTGAAGAGGTGTTGGCGCAAGCACCTAAAGCGCGTGATGGTCAGTTCGTGGTGCCACCAGTATTAGGGGAACAACCTTGAGCGCAATAGCGATCGCTGCGGCGGTGAAAGCGGGCCAAAGAAGTGCTCTTGATGTGGTGAATGAGCACTTGGCTTTGATTGAATCAGCCGATTCTGAGGTGCGGGCATACAATTTAGTGACCGCACAAGCCGCTCGTCTGCAGGCCACAGCCATAGATGAAACGTATTGCTGCAGGTGATTCGGTTGGCCCTTTAGCTGGGGTGCCGCTCGCCACCAAAGACAACCTCTGCACCAAAGGTGTTGCCACCACCTGTTCGTCAAAAATCCTTGAAGGATACCACCCACCCTATGATGCGACCGTAGTTACTCGGTTGCGAGAAGCTGGTGCGGTGAGTGTTGGGAAAACTAACCTTGATGAGTTCGCCATGGGCTCTTCCACAGAGCACTCAGCGAACGGCCCAACACGGAACCCTCGCGATCTAACCAAGGTGCCAGGTGGCTCTAGCGGCGGGTCGGCGGCTTCGGTGGCGGCGGGTTTCACACCAATCGCGGTTGGCTCTGATACAGGTGGTTCGATTCGTCAACCCGCAGCATTTTGTGGTGTGGTCGGCATGAAACCAACCTATGGGGCGGTCAGCAGGTATGGATTGATCGCGTTTGCTTCGTCTCTAGATCAAGTTGGCCCTATTGCCAACAATGTTGCCGATGCTGCCGTCGTGTTTGATGTGATAGCTGGCCACGACCGGCGGGATTCAACTTCAATCTCGGGTTTCGTGCCTGGCGCGCAAGCAGTGCTGAATGAGGGTGTGGATGGATTACGGGTTGGGCTAGTTAAGGAGTTGGCAGGTGGTGCTGGATCGGTGCCCGGGCTCGCAAAAGATGTGTTGGCGCGCACCAGTGAAGCTTGTGAAGCTCTTGCGTCAGCCGGTGCTGAAGTAGACGAGGTGTCGGTTCCATCCACTACGTTAGGGTTGAGCGCGTATTACATTGTTGCTCCTGCCGAAGCTTCAAGCAACTTAGCGCGCTACGACGGCGTCAGATATGGATTGAGAGTTGATGGAGCAACCACAGCAGCCATGACCACAGCCACTAGAACCGCCGGCTTTGGTGCCGAAGTAAAGCGACGCATTATGCTCGGCACATATGCGTTGTCCGCAGGATATTACGATGCCTTCTATGGCAAAGCTCTCAAGGTTCGCACCATGATGTGCAACGATTTCGCTCGCGTTTATGAAAGATTTGATGTGCTCATCACACCAACTGCGCCTACCACCGCCTTTGATCTGGGGGAACGCACAACTAATCCACTAACCATGTACGTGAACGATGTGTGTACGATCCCCGCAAACTTGACTGGCCACCCCGCGATTTCGGTGCCGTTTGGAGTGGGGGACGACAACTTACCGGTCGGTGTGCAAGTTTTAGCACCCGCAACACATGACTCACAAACATTTAGAGTGGCTGCTGTGTTAGAGCAAGCCGCAGCAGCTCTCCAATGAATGATTTGGCATCAGCAATGCGTACACCTCAACCAACCGAGCCGTCTTTGCCAAAGCAATGGGAGTTGGTGGTTGGGCTTGAAGTGCACGTGGAACTCAATACCGTCACCAAACTTTTTTGTGGTTGCCTCAATCGTTTTGGAGCGGAACCCAACACCAACATTTGCCCCACTTGTTTAGGTTTACCTGGTTCGTTGCCGGTAATCAACGAACACGCCGTGAACTTAGCGATGACTATTGGGCGTGCGCTCGGTTGCCGAGTCAACAGATCAGTGATGGCTCGCAAAAATTATTTTTATCCCGACATGCCTAAAAACTTTCAGACCAGTCAATACGATCAACCAACCAACTCAGGGGGGCAACTAGTATTGGCAGACGGTTATGTGGTGGGCATAGAACGAGCACACATTGAAGAAGACACTGGTAAATCGACCCACATCGGACGTTCTGGCCGCATTACTGAAGCCCTTTATTCACTCATTGATTACAACCGTGCTGGGGTGCCGTTGGTGGAGATCGTGAGCAAACCCGACATTCGAACGGTTGACCAAGCTCGTGGCTATGTCGAAGAACTCCGCGCTGTTTTAGTCACAACTGGGGTATCGGATGCTCGCATGGAGGAAGGTTCAATACGAGTTGATGCCAATGTTTCGGTGCGACCAAAAGGTTCGGCGGAGCTCCGCACCCGTTGCGAAATAAAGAACATCAACTCTTTGCGTTCGTTAGGGAAAGCTATTTCATATGAGGCGAACCGACATGTCCAACTATGTGAAGCAGGGGAGGCACCACAACAACAAACCCGACACTGGGACGAAAACGCGATGCGTACCACATTAGGGCGTTCCAAAGAAGATGCCGATGATTACCGCTACTTTCAGGAACCAGATTTGTTGCCCCTTGAACCAACCAGTACCATCATCGACTCCATAGATGCGGCGATGCCAACACTCCCAGCCACACGTAGGGCTAATCTCACCAAGATAATAGGTGGCGATCAGGCGGCTGCGAGAGTTTTAGTTGAGCGGGGACAAGACAACCTTGCTTTGGCAGCAGTGAAGGTAGGTGCTGACCCCCAAAAGGTTGTTAACCGGTTAATCAATGACGTGGCTGGGCAAGATTGGCACAATCTTGAGCCCCACGCGTTAGCTAGCGTTGTTAAAATGGAAACCAATGGTGAACTATCAGCTAGCCAAGCCAAGCAAATATTGGCAGACCTTATAACACTCGGTGGAAATCCAAAAGACCATGTTGCACGGCGTGGCTTTGAAACCGTAGACCTAAGTGCTCTAAATACCTTGCTTTCTGAGTTGATGGTGAGCAATCCCAGCGAATGGCAGCGCTTTGTTGAAGGTGACAAAAGTGAACGAAAAAAAATGCAAGGATTTTTTACAGGGCAAATAATGAAAGCGACCCGTGGGCGAGCCGATGGAAAACTTGTTGCTCAACTGCTCAACGAGAAAATCACCCCAACCACCAAATAACACCAATGTTTAGTCAGCCTGACTATAATTAAATAATGAGCGACAACTTGCAGATGTGTGGCGGCGAAGCACTAGTGAAGTCTCTTGAACGATCTGGTGTTGAGGTTATGTTCGGTTTACCAGGTGGTGCCATTCTCCCCGTATATGACCCGATCATTGATAGCTCTATCCGTCACATTCTTGTGCGCCACGAGCAAGGTGCTGGCCACATGGCTGAAGGTTATGCCCACGCAACTGGTAAGCCCGGTGTGGTGATGGTGACAAGTGGTCCTGCTGCTACAAATGTTGTAACACCCCTTTGTGATGCCTATTTGGATTCGGTGCCTGTGGTATGCATTACTGGTCAAGTCCCTTACGCGGCAATCGGCACAGACGCTTTTCAAGAGTGCGACACCACAGGCATCACCATGTCGGTTACTAAACACAATTTTTTGGTAACAGAAGCTCAGGACATACCCCGTACCATCCGCGCGGCCTTTCATATTGCAACAACCGGCCGCCCTGGTCCGGTGCTGGTTGATATTCCCAAAGACATTGTTGATCCAGCAAACCCGCGTTCGGCAATGACTTGGTATGACCCAACAGATCAAGACATGGACTTGCCTGGTTACCATCCCATCACTAGAGCAGACCCGAGCCAAATCCGAGCAGCTGCAGAAATGATACAAAAAGCAGAGCGGCCGGTGCTTTATGTTGGTGGTGGTGTCCTAAAAGCTCGTGGAGCGAAAGCACTCCTGGAACTAGCCGAACTCGTGCAAATACCTGTTGTCACTACCCTAATGGCGCGAGGAGCGTTTCCAGACAGCCACGAACTTTGTTTGGGAATGCCAGGCATGCACGGCAACTACACGGCGGTTATGGCGATGCAGCAATCTGACCTGCTCGTTTCGTTAGGGGCTCGTTTTGACGATCGCGTTACCGGTAAACTTGCTGGCTTCGCGCCCGATGCACAGATTATTCATGTTGATATTGACCCTGCTGAGCTGGGTAAAGTGCGCCAAGCCAACATCGGCATACAAGGTGACTGTCGCTTGGTGATTGAAGATCTGTCTGCCGCGATTAGGGCACTAGATGATGCAACGCCTTGTGCTAATCTTGCACCGTGGCGGTCTCAACTATCAGGCTGGCAAGAAAAATTTCCACTTGTTTATCAACAATCCGAACCCGGGGAAAGGCTAAAACCCCAATTTGTGCTTGAAGTGCTTCGCGACAGTAACCCCAGCGATACCATTGTTGCTTCTGGAGTCGGACAACACCAAATGTATGCCAGCCAATATTGGCGCTTTGATCACCCCTACACCTGGATCAACTCAGGTGGGTTGGGTACTATGGGATTTTCAATACCCGCAGCGATTGGAGCTAAAGTTGGCAAACCCGATAGACGAGTTTGGGCAGTGGACGGTGACGGTTGTTTTCAAATGACCGCCCAAGAACTTGTCACCGCATCGGTTGAAAACATTCCTATAAAGGTTGCGTTGTTAAACAATTCTTACTTGGGGATGGTGCGTCAATGGCAAGAAATGTTTTATGACGAACGTTTTAGTGAGGTTTATCTTTCAGAAACCACACCCGACTACGTTAAATGGTCTGAAGCGATGGGGTGTGTGGGAATTCGAGTTGAGTCACCCGAAGAAGTAGAACCAGCGATTTCTAAAGCTAACGAAATTAATGACCGACCGGTGGTGGTTGAATTCCGCACCGACCCACGTGAAAATGTTTTCCCGATGGTGCCGTCAGGTAAAACCAACTCAGAGCTCTTGGTTGACCCAAGCCAAGAGCATCTCATACGATGAGTAACCCAGATCGCTTCCATACCATCGTTACAACTGTTGAAAACAAACCCGGTGTGCTTGCTCGTGTATCGGGGCTGTTTGCGCGCCGTGGTTACAATATTGAATCTTTAGCGGTGGCACCTAGCAACAACGAACGGTTCAGCAGAATCACATTCACGGTAGATGTCGAGTCTGCGCCTCTTGAACAGATCGTCAAGCAACTCGACAAATTAATAAATGTTGTGGAAATACGAGAGTTGCCGCCAGCCGAAAGCGTGTCAAGGGAGTTGATGCTAGTCACAGTCGCTGTTGATCCAGCCAAACGTAGAGAGTTGATGGAACTTATTGATGATTGGCGAGCATATGTGTTAGCTGACAATATAAATCAGATAATGTTGTCTTTTTCGGCTCGGACGGTTCGCTTAGATGAGTTTGAAAAAGTTTTGCGACCTTTTGGCATCGTAGAACTTCAACGAACTGGGCGTGTTGCGCTACCATTACTTGGTTAGCACCGTCACCCAAAACATCACCAATCAAGAAAGAGGTTTCCTCGTGGCAAAAATCTACTATGAAAAAGACGTTGACCGCTCTAGGCTGCTAAAGCGCAAAGTAGCGGTGCTCGGCTATGGTTCGCAAGGTCACGCACACGCACTCAACCTAAAAGAATCGGGTTTTGATGTGCGGGTAGGGCTTCGTGAAGGCTCATCTTCTGCACCTAAAGCCCAAGCGGCGGGGCTAAAGGTTGCCTCCATTGAGGCCGCTAGCCGAGAGGCAGATGTGGTCATGATGTTAATGCCAGACACTGAAATGGCCAAAATATATGAAACAGCTGTTGCCCCAAACCTCAACGCCGGCGATGCCTTGTTTTTTGCACATGGGTTCAACATTCGCTTTGGATTGATTAAACCAGCAGCAGATTTAGATGTCTGCATGGTTGCGCCCAAAGGACCCGGCCATTTAGTGCGGCGCATCTATAGCGAAGGTGGCGGTGTGCCGTGCCTGTTCGCGGTAGAGCAGGACGCTAGCGGCTCGGCTCGTGAACTTGCTTTGGCGTACGCCGATGCGATTGGCGGTGCGCGTGCGGGAGTGATCGAAACCACGTTCACTGAAGAAACCGAGACCGACTTATTTGGTGAGCAAGCGGTGCTTTGCGGAGGCACAACACGGTTGGTGCAAGCAGGGTTTGAAACCTTAATCGAAGCTGGCTATCAACCAGAAGTGGCTTACTTCGAATGCCTCCACGAACTTAAACTTATCGTCGACTTAATGTATGAGGAAGGCATCGCAGGTATGCGTTACTCGGTTTCTGACACTGCTGAATGGGGAGACATGAGTTGTGGCCCCAAAGTGATCGACGAGCGCGTCAAAGAAACCATGAGAGAGTTGCTCACAAATATTCAGGACGGTTCCTTCGCTGCTGATTGGGTTGCTGAGAGCCGCTCGGGTCGCAGCAAGTTTCACGCTCTCGAACAAGCCGGCCACGATCATCCAATCGAGATTGTTGGCAAAAGGCTGCGTGCCATGATGCCTTGGATCGCAGCCGGCAAACAATCGGTGACTGAAACCTCAGGTGGCCAAGGAATGGCATAAATCTGGGTTGGTTTTAGTGCGGTTTAGGGAAAAAGGTTTTGAAAGAAGAATAGAACAATCAGCAATCCAATGATCACAAACACGCCTGGCACGGCCCAAAAAATCGACCACGCAGACCATCGCACCCAAAGAGGGCCGATCAATTAGACGGCGGTGAAAAAAAGCTGTATCAAGAGCTTCAACTTCAGCATTGTTTGTTTGCTCTAGCAACACACGGGCATCTTTAACCACTTCTTGGCGAACAATCACTTTAAACCCATGTTCGGTAACGAGATGGGGGGCTACTGAATGAGCGGGGTCGGCCATTACCATGGCCTCAAAACCAGCATCAGTTAGCATTGCCACCGCCAAGTCAGCATCAAATTTTGAATTAAACTCACCCGCAATGCTCATCCCTGAGAGAGGTTCCATATCCAGCAACTTTAACTAGCAGGGTCAATTAAGCGAAACGATTCAGCGTGTGCTACCCCAACAGCTTGACCTTGCACACTTGTTTCGTTGAGAATTTGTTGGCGAAACGCGGCTACTTGGCTGCCATCATCGCTTTGGTCTATGGCCATGGTGGATTCAAATTGAGACTCGTGAGCCAAGAGTGCCGCGACTTTAGCTTCAACATGTGACTCCTCTACCACTTCGCACAGGTTGGGTTCCTCGCATTCAAATAGCAACAAAGCCTTAGGGCGGTGGTGGGCGAGGTTGTGTTCACGATGATAGTGAGGGTCACGTGCTGCCACCACCGCATCAACGGTGAGCCAACCAGCGGCGCGATGGTCGGGGTGTAGTCTCCACCGTTTCCATGGGTCGTGGCCCAACACCACATCAGGCCTGAGTTGGCGAATGATGCGGCAAAGCGTCGCACGGCTCTCCACGCTGTAGCTAAGCTCGCCATCTTGGTGGCCCAAAAATGTTACTTCGCCGCGAACTCCGAGTTTCTGTGCAGCCACTATCTGTTCTTTTTGCCTGCGTTTAACTAGTTCATTCGTGTCGGCGTTAACGTCCCAAGTGCCTTTACTGCCGTTAGTGATGATGATCATGTGAACTTTGGTTCCTGCTTGTGACCATTTAGCAAGCGTGGCACCGCAACCGAATTCAATATCATCGGGGTGAGCACCAATAGCCAATGCGCTTTCGGGCGTTGAGAGGTTTGTGTGCATGCTTGTTGGTTTCGCTTGTGCTGGCGTTCGGGTGTCAAATAGTTCTAGTGGCACATCGCTTGGGTCGTCCACGTCCCAAGCCAAAGCTTCATCTGTGATTTCGGTGAAGTCTAGGCCTAAGCGGGTTGCTTCAGCACGGTGTCTGGCTAAAGAGTTGGCTCCATAAGAAAACACGAAACCAACGTTGCAAGGCAGGCTCATCACATTGGTGCCGCTACGTTTTCTGTCGGGGACAACCACCACCCCGGCACCGTTGGCCACCCGCAGGTCTGATGCATAAGGGAGATCTGCGTGCGCCACTATAACGCGTGACGCTCCAGTCGCTGCTGCAGCATCACAGGCAACGCTGATGGCTCTGTTGAGCCCATCCACGCCAACATCTAGGCATGCAAACCCAAGCCCGCGAGCCCAGCGGTTGACATCGTCATTGTTGGTCACTAACCAAACTGGCAAATCGTGGGCGGGCGCGCAACACCTTCTCTGTCATAAAACGCATCAACATCTGCCGTTGGCTGCTGTCAAGCAAGTCCGCTAACCTGCTTTTGGCATCGTCAAAAGAACGTAGCGGTACCAACACAATCGTGTCACCGTGAGGCAAATCACCATATTGCAAACCCACATGTCAACTCTAATCTTGTTCTTCTGGTTTTCTGTGGTATTTTTTGGCCTATGCCAACTCATCGGTGCAGACTTGTCGGCTTCCACAGGCTTGCTGTGTTTATTTTGGTTGGTTGATGCTAGATCAGCGGCGAGAACCTGCTCACCCTCCACCGGTTGTCTGTGGTTATGTCAGCAGGGTTGTGCTAACTCAACGGTAGTTGACCACTTCACTGCCCGCAGATCTTTGGCGAATTTGGTTGTGGGATGCTGACTCAGGGGCGACAATTTGCTAGCTTTCACCGGTTTTCAGTGGTTATGTCAGTTGGATTATGCTGACTTGACGGCAACGACCTGTCCACTTCCATCGGCTTTTTGGCTAATTTTGTTGGGGGATGCTGGCTCAACAGCGGCAACCTGCTCAAACCCGCTCACTTCCACCGCTTTGCTATCTCTATATTGCTTGGGTGGTGCTGACTCATCAGCGACGAGTTGCTAGCTTCTGAATCACCCCGGGTTTGGTAGAGACTTGGTTTTGTGTGTGTCCGCTGGTTTGGCGGTTGGGTTTTGATTGTAGTGGGTGTTTTCGTGTTCGGCGGGGGTGGTGTATTTGTAGCGGCCTGCTAGGAGTTGGCTGTGGCTGCGTCGGTGGTTGTACCAGTCGACGTATTCGAGGGTGGCGAATTCGACTTCGCGTAGGTCTTGCCATGGGCCGTGGGGGTAGATGAGTTCCCATTTGTAAAGTCCGTTGAAGCTTTCGATCATGGCGTTGTCGTAGCTGTCGCCGGTTGAGCCGACCGAGGCGACGATGTCGTTGTCGTCGAGTCGGGTGCTGTAGCGGATGGACAGGTATTGCGATCCGCGGTCGCTGTGATGGACCGCTTGGTCGGTTCTGCGGCCGTCGCGACGGCGCGAGGCGATGGCCATGTCCAACGCGTCGAGGGCGAGTTCGGTGTGTAGTGTGCGTGATGCCCGCCAGCCCAGAACACGACGCGAGTAGGCGTCGATGACGAACGCCAGGTAGACCCAACCGGTGCGGGTTCGCACCCAGGTTAGGTCGGCTAGCCACAACCGGTCTGGGGCGTCTACACCGAAGCATCGGTTCACCAAGTCCTCGGGCGTGTCGTCGGCGGCGGGTGTGGTGGTTACCGGTTCTTTGCCTCGGCGGGCACCGACAAGCCCCATCTGCGACATCAACCGCTCAACGGTGCAACGCGCCACCACCACACCGGCGACGCGGTTGAGGTGGTCCCACACCTTCGCGGCGCCATAGGCACTGTAGTTGGCTTCATAAACCTGCGCGATCAACAGTGAGAGCTGCGCGTCGCGCACAGCCCGCGCCGACGGCCGGCGTTTCTTCGCGGCGTAATAGGTAGACGGGGCGATCCCGACACCGTGCTCTGTGAGCACCGCGCAGATCGGCTCGACCCCGAACCGGTGCCGGTAAGCGTCGATGAACGACACTACAACCTTGACTGGCGGTCGAGCTCCGCCCCGAAGAAAGCCGAAGCCGCCTTCAAAATCTCGTTCGCTCGGCGCAGCTCACGGTTCTCGCGTTCAAGGTCCTTGAGACGCTCACGCTCGACGCTAGTCACCCCTGGGCGCGCACCGTTGTCGATCTCAAAACGATGCACCCACTTGCGCACCGACTCCACAGACGGACCCAGCTTCTCAGCAACCGAACAGATCGCCTCCCAGCGAGACCCATAAAGCCTCTCATTATCAAGCACCATCCTCACCGCCCGCTCACGCAGCTCAGCTGGATATCTTCCATTGTTTGTCATAACTCCATCCTCTCAAGGAAAAGAGTCTCCACCAAACCCGGGGTGATTCAGGGTTTGAGTTGGTATTTTCGTGTTTTTGGGTGTTGGTGGATTTGCCAGCCGTGGTCGTGGATTTTGTGGTGGCAGCGGTCACAAACTAGGGTGAGGTTATCAAAGTCGGTGGCACCGCCGTGTGACCAGTATTTGATGTGGTGTGCTCTGCACCATAGCGGGTCTGTTCCGCATCCGATGCAGTGTTTGTCTCTTGCGGTTAGTGCTATGCGTTGAGCATCGGATGCGCTGCGTTGGCTTCTGCCTAGCCAGAGGCGTTGGGTTTTGTTGTTGAATATTGCAGGCAAAATATTGGCATCTACTGCTAGTTCTCGTAAGGCTTGGTTTGTGATTGGTGAACCGTTAGCCAACTGCAGGTTGTGCAACTGTTGTTTGATCACATCAAAATCAGCGATAACCAACAAATTGGTGCCCAGACTGCTTCTATTGTTGCCGTTTGATGTTTGTTCAAGTATCAGTTCAGCTAACGCGTCTGCTTTGCGTTGTTGGGGCGTTGACCGCTTAGTTGGGTTTTCGTTACGCCACAATTTGCCCTCTTTAGCTGTTAGCGCAGCCATAATTTTCGCGCCGGTGATTTGATCAAACTGTGCGTTCAACACCAGCATGCCGGTTTCTGGGCTTTCAAAAGCTTTAGCAAAACGTTTTTTGCGTTGACGCTCCAATATAGAAACACCATCTTTGTCTGCTTGTTCGTTTTGGTGTTGACGAACGGTTTTAGCGAAATCATCAAATCTTTCGGTTTTGGCTTTATCCACCAACTCGCCTTCAACTATTTTACCATCCGCTGCGGTTTGGGCGATCAACTTAGCGTGACCGGCTGTGATGTCACCAGATTCTAAAGCACCTGTGGTTTGTGGCAACGATTCTAACTGGTTAGCTGCCTCCACTTCTTTTTTAGCTTCTCGTTTAGAAATCAACAACTCACCAACAACAACTTGTTGAGCATCCGCGCTACTTGAACGACGCGATAGTTCAGCCAACAGTTTCGCTTTTCTAGCCGCCAGCCGCGATTCGTAGCGACCCAGCAAAGACAACTCAACACCCAACCCCGCATCACTCAACGACGCTATGTCACCAAACGCCACACAAAGATCATTACCGCACCCCAAACCCCCGGCAGGTTTCTTGGTGTTCATGTTAATTGATGTGTCTTTAAACAACATAACATCACTCTATAGACACAGTGTGACATTCACAACCATTAAACATAAAATAATATTAGATTTCCAAAAATATTTCACAAATCACTTTGCATCATAAGAAACCTGAACTCTCAACCAACAGTCAAAGCTCATACACGCACTGGAACCCCACTAAAAACTAACGCAAGGTGCGTAACTGAACTTTCAAGCAAACGGGGGAAGTCTAGTGGGACCACCTCAACCGTGTCGCCGGTGTGGTGGTGGCGCGTTGCACCGTTGAACCTTTGATGTCTAAGATGGGGCTAGTCGGTGCCCGCCTAGGCAAAGAACCGGTCACCACCACGCCGTTGGGCGACAGCGACACACCCAGCGACCTACTGAACCGCCACTTTGGTGTTGATGCCCCGGACCGGTTGTGGCTCGCGGACCTCAGTCGGGTGCGAACCGGCTGCGGTTGGGTGTATCTGGGGTTTGTCATCGACGCCTACTCGCGTCGGGTTCTCCGCTGGCGGCATCACGCACTTTGCATACCGAACTGGCCCTCGACGCGTCAGACCATGGCCATCGCCTCGCGTCGTCGCGACGGCCGCAGAACCGACCGAGCGGTTCACCACAGCGACCACAGGTCGCAGTATCTGTCCATCCGCTACAGCCAACGCCTCAACGACAACAACATCATCGTCGCGTCGGTCGGCTCAGTGGGCGACAGCTACGACAACGCCATGACCTGAAGCTTCAACGGCCTGTACAAATCAGAACTCATCTACCCCCACGAACCCTCACAAGACCAACACAACGTCGAGTTCGCCACCCTCGAACACGTCGACACCTACAACTACCGACGCAGCCACAGCCAACTCCTAGATGGCCGCTACAACTTGAATGGGACGACCGCTGGTGGAATCCTATCACCGACGCAGCCACAGCCAACTCCTAGATGGCCGCTACAACTGCCCACCGAACACGAAAACACCCACTACAATCAAAACCCAACCACCAAACCGACCAACACACACAAAACCAAGTCTCTACTAAACCCGGGGTGATTCAAGTTACAAAGTTGTTGCTTCGGGTGCTTGGCATACTTGCGCCATCGCCTTCGATGACTCTTTGGCGTGTTGGGGTGCCAACGATTTTTCAGGTGACGATGAATCAGATGGCAATGAAATCAGATGACAATCAATATCTGGTTGATTATGGGCAAGCCAGCACACCGTTTGGTGAGTTTACCGACCTGAGTTCGGGACGCCTCCACTCTTGTGGTATAACCAAACTAAAGGCACTTGTGTGTTGGGGTTCCAACTCCGATGGCCAAGCAAGCACAGAACTAATTCAATAGAGCGTCCGAAGCGTGCTTAAACTCTGGGTTGTGACCGTCTTGCTCCTCCACGGAGGCAAACTCAAGAGCAAGCCCCTCACCATCCTCACGCCATCCTAGAACGCGAAGAACGGCAAATGCTGTCTAGAGTGAAGGTGATGAGCAAACGCGTTGGGGTTGTGGGCGCGGGGTCTTGGGGCACAACCGTGGCCCATCTTTGTGCCCACAATCAACGCAGCACCATCTACAGTCGCCGTGATGAAGTAGCCTCAGCTATTAATCAACATCACGAAAATCCTCGCTACCTGCCCAATTTGCCGTTGCACACCACACTCCGAGCATCAAGTGATTTAGCCCAAGTGATAAGCAGTGCCGATGTGGTGGTGATGGCTGTGCCAGCAGTGGGATTTCGCAACGCCCTGACCGCCCTGCGCCCGTATCTCAGAGAGCGAACACCGATCGTTTCACTAAGCAAGGGCCTTGAACCTGTGACAAATGCGCGCATGAGCGAAGTGATAAACCAAGAACTTTCAGAGCATCCAACTGCGGTTCTCAGTGGACCGAATTTAGCTAAAGAAATTCTTAGTGGTGACATGGCTGCGGCTGTGATCGCTTGTGCAGACGCAACCACCGCCAAGACCCTTCAAGCAGTGTTTAGCACAACAAACTTTCGTGTCTACACCAACAACGACCTAGTAGGCGTGGAAATAGCTGGTGTGACAAAGAACATTATTGCGATGGCGCTAGGCATCGCCGAAGGCCTGGGTGCGGGCAATAATGCCCGTGCCGCACTAATGACTCGGGGCTTGGCAGAAATCACCCGTTTAGGTGTGGCCCTCGGGGGATGCCAAGCCACCTTCGCTGGCCTAGCTGGAATGGGTGACTTGCTAGCGACCTCAATGAGCGCACAAAGCCGCAACCGTTATGTTGGTGAACAACTAGCGCTCGGCAGAAGCGTAACTGAGATTAGTGCTGAAATGGACCAAGTGGCAGAGGGAGTGGCATCTATCGGGGGTGTGCTGGCTCTAGCGCACAAAACCGGGGTGGAGATGCCCATATGCAGTGAGGTTCACGCCTGCACGCAAGGAACGCAAACCGCGGCGGATGCATATCAAGCACTGATTAGCCGAAACTTCACATGTGAGTGGCCGTGAAGCTCAAACCTTCTCAACTTACGAGGCAAAAAACTGCCCACACAAGACACACACGAACCGATAGTAGGCGAAGTGGTTGGCGACCTCGACGGGCCACAAGCAGTGGTCGACCGTTATGGCCGCATTGGCAACCTCAACAACACCTACACCATCGAGTGGGGGATAAACAGTGATGGCAAATGGCGGGCCTCACACCAAACAAAAAGCACACGGCAGGCGCGAATTCAAAATGCTCCCGCCTATGAAACCCGCATGCGAACTGCGACTGGTGACGTGGTCGCTCGCGTGGCAGCTGCAAACGACGGCAAATGCCGCTACCTCACAGTTGAGTTCGAAAACGCCAGCAGCGAAGCCATTGCGCTAGCAGCAATTGCTAATGTTACCGCCGCGGATGCTGTGGAACTTGCAGTCACCCCAGAGGCAATCAAAAAGCAGGGTCAGGTCTGGATAAAGCCCCAACGGCAAGCAGGGGCGCTATTCGTAACCAACAGCCATGACGACCCGTGGTTAGCAATGAACCCAACACAACGATCCACACCCGCCACGGTAAGGGGGTCGTGTGTGACGGCAGGTTTGGTGATGGCGTTACCGCATCACCAAAAGCTCAGCCTGTTCGTTGTAGAGGAGGGAAGACCACCTAATAACATAGCGACCCCAGCTGAGATAGCTTCGGGTTGGCGTGCCATCACTGCCAACGCACTTACTCTCGAAGTTGACGGCACCGACATCGCAACACTCTGGCAGCAGACGTTAGCCGATTTGATCGTGCAAGCGAGTTGTGAAAATTCTCACCATCGTTGGGAATCTGCACCACTGCTCGACATCGCCGGGCTAAACAAAGAAGCCGATCACGTTCGTGCCAGTGTGGTGGCAACCACCCAGACCACACCGTTACGCACCCATGAGGCAATAGCGGCACTACGTGCTCTCGCATCGCGAGATTTACGGGCAAGACAATACTCGGGCTTAGATGAACTTGTTGACCTACTTATTGAAGGAGCCGCAGCAGCTATAGACAAAGACACAGTCAACCTCGCAGCCAGAGCACTGCAAAAATATGCCCCCCAAACCGCTAGCGCTGTCTGCCAACTCCTTGAAAAGCACGATCTCGGCTCAACTTATGAACATGAAAGTCCCCTTGCTCAACAAGCAACGCATCTGCTAAACCGCTTCGTGTCTGACAGACAAAACCAACACATCGATCTGTTGCCAGACCTAGCTCCCGATTGGTTTGGTCGGTCTGTGGATGTGCGCGACTTTGAGACAATATGGGGGAAATTATCGTTTAGTTTGCGCTGGCACGGTCGCCGTCCCGCGCTCCTTTGGGAATTGTCAAGCAAAGACAACATCAAAATAACCGCGCGAAGCATCCATCCCAGTTGGTCAACCCAAGAGCTAAGTGGTGAAACGATGCTTGCCGAACCGCAACCACCAAGCTAGTTTGGCAACACAATGAGCCTCATTTTCACTGTATTTTCAGTGTATTTTCACCGCGCAAATCTAAGGTGAACATGATGCACAAAGCGGGTTTCTCACTGCGGCATTCTCTCAAAGACAAAGCACCAGGGTTACAAAATGAGCGGCACCTATGGGCACTAGGTAAAGCCACGGTTGTGGGTATCGATGAAGTGGGGCGTGGGTCGTGGGCGGGCCCCTTAACTCTCGCGGGAGTGGTGGCACCTCAAGATAAGCGGCTCTACAGAGTGCGTGACTCAAAGCTCCTAAAACCCGCTGAAAGGGCAATAATGTTTGACCGTATTTATGATTGGGCAACACAGGTAGCGGTGGCGCACGCCAGTGCTAAAGAATGTGACCAACTAGGTATGTCGGCTGCCCAAAAGCTCGCCACGCAAAGGCTGCTTCGCTCCCTAGACACAACACCAGACCACGTTTTAGTTGATGGTCGTTGGGATTTTGTGGAAACTCTGCCGACCACCACCATCGTCAAAGGCGACACACTGTGTTTATCCATAGCTGCCGCTTCAATAGTTGCAAAAGTCACGCGTGATCAAATCATGTGCCAATGGCATCAGCGATACCCCGAGTTCAATTTTTTTCACAACAAGGGTTATCCTTGCCCGCGCCACAAAGCAGCATTAGTTTCCCACGGACCAACGGCTATTCACCGTCAAAGTTGGGCCTTCATGGATAAACTAACAAAGTAATGGGACAGCCAGTTACTTTCATCCGCTCCACCACACCACAACCCGGTGTGGTGCGTTTTGAACTAAACCGCAGCCTTACCGGTATGGGTCACGAATATTATGTGGCGGGTCACGAAATCATCGGTGAACGCCCACCTGACCTATTAGCCAAACGTATTTTGGCGTTAGGCAATGTGGCATCAATTCACATCTACAGTTCCGTGGTCACCATCACCTTTGCGACCACAGAACAAAGTGACATTGAAGCGGTGCTCAGCGACCTCTACACCTACTACCTACCGGGTGTGGAAATCCCTGACGATGCGGAGCTAGTTGCTATGGTCACGGCTTAGGTGAAGCCCAGCGACGAATCCAGGTATGCATCGCAATTCCCGCCGCCACTCCCGAATTGATTGAACGGGTGGAACCATATTGGGTAATGGAACAAACTTTTACGACACTTTGCCGGGCTGCCTCAGAAAGCCCAGGTCCCTCTCGTCCAAACAACAAAACACAACGGCGGGGAATTGTGGTTGTCTCGAGAGGTACCGAACCCGCTAAATTGTCGATGCCGATTATCGGTAAATTCTCACTTTGAGCCCAGTCCCCCAAATCAGTGATAGTTTCGTGATGGCTAATGTGCTGATACACATGCGTCATCATGGCTCCACGGCGATTCCATTTGCGGTTGCCCACTATGTGTACTTGAGCAGCTAAAAAAGCGTTGGCAGTGCGAACGATCGTGCCAATGTTGAGGTCGTGTTCCCAGTTCTCAACACCAACGTGAAACTCATGTCTGCGTTTGTCAAGATCAGCGACTATCGACTCAACAGACCAATAGCGGTAGTGGTCAACCACATTACGGCGGTCACCGTTCGCTAATAGCTCAGGATCAAGTCGATCGTCATCGGGCCACGGCAAAGGGCATGGCCCTAATCCCACCGCAATTTCAGAACCCTCGTTGGCGTTAGAACCCTCTTGCAAAGCGACTCACGTGTGGTGGTGGTGGGTGGTGGGTTGCGGAGATGGTTACGTTTTGGGGGGTCGGGGGATGAACGAACTTGTGCGCCGCACATAATCCTGGTAGCCAGGGCGAGACTTGACTAAGCTCCGCTCAAGCATTGGCACACCAGAAATACGCACCAAAAAGAAGGTTATTAACGCTGGGCCGACCAACCCCACAATACCGATTGGGGTGGAAGCAGCCACCAAACCAATGCCCCACCACACGACTGCATCTCCAAAGTAATTTGGGTGTCGGGTGTAACGCCACAACCCTCTGTCCATCACTGCCGAAGCATTCGCTGCGTCTGCTTTGAAACGAGTTAACTGCCAATCACCCACGGCTTCAAATGCAAAACCAACGACGAACACGACTCGTGCCGATAACCATCAAAACAGCAGATCCACTATCGGTTTGGCTAATGCCTATTTGCAGCGGTAGCGAAACCACCCACATTATTGCACCTTGCACAGCGTAAACAGTTACTAAACTAATTATCCAAAAGTTGTCACCACGCCGTCGCCGCATCGCTGCATAACGCGGATCTTCACCCTTACCAATGTTGCGGATTGCAAGATGAGCTCCCAGCCGTAAGCCCCACACGGAAGCCAAGATGGTGAGTAATGCGGCTCTGGTGTTGTCTCCTTCGGTGGATAGAAAAGTTACCCAAGCAACCACCACAAAACCAGGCCCCCAAAGCAAATCAATGACGCTAGCATCTTTGACCCCAACGCTTATACCCCAAACTGCTATCATCATTGCGGCTATCACTGCAGCAGCTACCAAAAAAGTCATGTGTTCACCATATATCATTTGAATAAGAAAACCCGCAATTGCTTCGTGTTGGAGGAATAAATGCCAGTTGAGCGAACTGAGATGCTAAGCGGGGAATTGCCACATCCATTCCCCGAAGGCTGGTATTTTGTGGCAAGTCGCCAGACTCTTGCCAAACAAAATCTAATTGAGAAAACTTGGATGGGAAAAAAAATCGTGGTGTTTTGTGACCAAAACGGCAACGTGTGTGTGGCAGACGCGTATTGCCCCCATCTAGGTTCAATGCTCGGACCCACCACCGGCGGGTGCGTGCGTGACGACCGCCTAGTCTGTCCATTTCATGGTTTCCAATACAATACCAAAGGTGAATGCGTTGCCACCCCGTATGCGTCACCACCCGAAAATATGACCTTGCAGATGTACCAGACCCACGAACTATCTGGGCTGATTTTTGCATGGTGGGGGGCAAAGGAACCAAGATGGTCTTTGCCCGCCAAGCCACGCGAACCAGCAACTACAGCTAGTGAAAGCCAAGCCCCTGCTCCAAAAGACGATCAAAAGTGGAGCAAAATTCGCATTTGGACGACGCGATTTCCCGGTCATCCTCAAGAAACAACCGAAAATGCTGTTGACATTGCACACTTACGATATGTGCATGGTTACGACAGCGTCAGCCGTGAAGACAAGGTGAAAATATCTGGGCACGTTTTTGAAAGCAACTTCAATTTTGCCACAACCCGCAAGTTTGCTGGTATCGCGTTTGCCAAACTTGATCTAACCGCCCACACCGAGATCTATGGTCTAGGATACTCATTTGTTCGAGTGCGTGAACACACAATAGGCATGGACCTGCGTCTATGGGTGCTAGCCACACCAATAGATGGTGACCTCATTGAACTCACCATTGTTTCATCTATCAAAGAGATCACGCACCCAGAGCGCTTCGTAGTCGGTTTGGGCTTTTTGCCTCGGCAGTGGCGGGCACCATTAATGAACCGAATTGTCCTGTTTTTTCAACGCCACGATGTCTTACAAGATGTGATTATTTGGAGCCATAAGCAGTCTCGCCTGCAGCCGGTTTTGTCACGTTCGGACGGTGAAATAATGGCATTTCGCAAATATTGTGCACAGTTCTATTCAGATGACTCAGATAAACAATGATGAGCTTGCTACGACGATATAGCACCTTAGTTACGGCGCGGCCATATCTAACGTTGGTGTTATTGATCTGTGTAACGGTTGCTTTAGGGGCAGGAGCAACCCTGCACGCCGAATCAACCGAAGGCCTTTTGTAGAGTTCCTGCCCACAGACAGTGACTACACAGCGGCACTTAATGAACTAAATGATTCTTTTAGTGATGCCAGCGAAGTCAGCTTAGTGACGTTAGTGTTTAGGGGTTCGGCTTTCACGCCCGCAGGCCTCTCACAAATGGATCAACTCGTGAACGCAATCGCGGCCGATGTCGCGAGTTTGCTGGCTCCCCCTGACGCGCTCATTGTGTCGTCAGCGTTGATCAAAAGTGTGGCTGCCACAGATGACTTAGTTAGCCTGTCAAACGACCAAATCAACGCCATCCGAACCGCACCCGAGCTTGCGGCTGCGTTTGGTGCCTTGAGTGGCGTTGATCGTGACGGTAGTGAAGTTGCCATCGGCACTGTTCGGTTGCGCCAAAGCGGCGATGAGCGCACCGCGCAAGCCGAACGAAGCATCAACAACCTTGCTGAGTCTTCGCAAGGTCCGTTGCGGGTTAGTAGCGTGTCGCCTGTCGTTATTGAAGACGAATATAAACGGGCAACCGAATCGGGTATGGGCCTCTTATCGGCTTAGCTTTACTGCTCATTGCCGCTCTCATCTTGTTGTTTTTGAGAACTTTTTCAGATTTGATCATCACCCTAACGGGACTAGTGTTCTCACTGACTTGGATTGTTGGTGCAGAGGGGTGGTTAGGGCCAAATGGGCTGGGTTGGATTGGTCCACCAAGTTCGCTCTCGGCGATGGTTCCCATAATCGTCATCAGCCTCACCGTGGACTACGCAATTCAAGCTGTGTCGCACTATCGCGAGCAACGAAGCGAAGGTGAGCCAGTACTCCAAGCAGTGCGTAACGGCTTAACGCAAGTATCTTTACCGTTGATTTTGGCTGCGGTTACCACCATCGCTAGTTTTTTGTCCACTCTTTTTTCGCCAATATCAGTGATAGGAGACTTTGGAGTTGTCGCTGGTTTGGGGGTGGGTTTGAGTTTGATTGTGATGCTTACTTTGGTGCCAGCGGGGCGCACAATCGTGGACTCACGGCGCGAGGCGCGAGGTAAACTCACAACTCCTCGAGCTGTTTCGAGTGCGCTGCCAGGAATTGAACGAGCCGCCAAAGTGCTTGGTGTGGCCGTGGCCCGGCGACCAGCACCTTATCTTCTTGCGGTGGCTGTGGTGACTGTGCTGCTAGGTGTTGCTGCCACTGGGCTGTCTTCAGAGTTCAGCATCCGCGACATTTTGCCCCGCAACGGCACCGTGCTCAAAGACATAGAAAGCCTTGAATCTGCTGTTGGTGGGTCAACTGAGTTAGCTAGTGTTTTGGTTAAAGCTGAGGCCACACAAGCGCGCACCTTACTGAATTTGAGAGATCTTAGAATCGCTTTTGACGACCCTGCGCGCCGGCCTGCAGCAGCTGCTGGTCCACTCTTACCATCCTATGAGTCGCTTGTGTTGGATTGGATAACGGCCACTGGTGAAGCTGCTGACAACTATGACCAAGGTTTAGCAACACTCTTCGCGCAAGCTTCAGCGAGTGTGGAACTCGATAGTGAAACTATGGCTGCGTTCTTAGAGCGGTTGGCAGAAAAAGAACCTCGCTTAGAGAGTGTGTTGGTGAACAACGAAGATGGTGTGGATGCCATCTTGTTACAGTTCCCTACCTATGCTGACGATCCCGCTGCTTCAAGTCAAGTCCAAAGCGAATCTATTGCTATAACTATCTCGGTTGCGCTAGGTATTTTGATTTTGTTTTTTTGGGTTACTTTGCGTCATCCAGTTTTGGGGTTTGTCGCTGTGGGACCAATCGTCTTGGTGCTGATTTGGGTTTTGGGTACGATGGCATTGCTTGGCATACCATATTCCCTAATCACCTCAATGATTACTGCTCTGTCAATCGGTATCGGCGTGGATTACACCATCCACATGATCCACCGTTATCAAGAAGAGTTCACCCGGATTCGTAACCCCGAAACAGCAGCAGTGCGTACTTTAGCCACCACAGGCTCGGCATTGCTCGGTTCAGCCCTAACCACCGCGCTAGGTTTTGGTGTGCTGGTGTTTTCCCCCCTTGAAGGTTCACAGCATTTTGGCGTGACATCGGCTATCACCATTGCGTATTCGCTATTAGTGTCCATCTTGGTTGTGCCACCCCTCTTGACAATCTGGGGAGCGTATCAAAACATGCGTTTACGTTCGTCTGTGAAAAATCTCTGGGAAGATCTAGATGTGCTAATTGATGATGTACACCTGCGCCACGCCGACAACAAGCTAGCCAAATAGAACGTTGATTAGCCGCCGTGATTTTTAGCGGGGTTGGCAAGTGCGGCACCAAGTAGTGCTGCGGGCATCAAGGAGATTGCGTGCCAGCACATTTGAGCAACGCTCACAAGGCTCACCAGCTCTCCCATAGCAATGCAGTTCATGTTGGTTTTTGCCCTTTTGACCGAGTGTGTCGACATAATCACCTATGGTTGTTCCGCCGTGGCTGAGCCCGCTAGCAAGTGAAGTTTGAATGCCATCAACTAGCCTTTGAGCTCTTTTTAAGCTCAAGGTGCGGGTGGCTGGGTTGATTTTTGCTAGCCACAATG
The DNA here is from genome assembly GCA_965204595.1 of Candidatus Aldehydirespiratoraceae bacterium. Lineage (GTDB taxonomy): Bacteria > Actinomycetota > Acidimicrobiia > Acidimicrobiales > Aldehydirespiratoraceae > VXYK01. Next base: position 470,293 of record CBDBEW010000005.1, read on the forward strand.
CTTCGTCGGCGTATATGTTGCCCAGTCCTGCTACTGGGCGCTGCGACAAAAGCAGCGTCTTTAGGTGACGGTTTGATTTCTTCACGAACTCAAAAAGTGATCTAGCGGTGAAGGTGGGATCCCAGGGTTCAGGGCCCAAGTTAGCCAGAGTGGGGCTAGCAGCGTAGTTACCACGTTGTACGACATATACACGCCCAAAGCGGCGAATATCGTGAAACGTGAGAACAGAACCATTGTCTAACATCCACCAAGCTCGCAAGTGTGGATGGTCTAGTTGGCCTTTGTGTGGCTGTCGCAGTGCTAAGCGACCAGTCATACCCAGATGAATGATCAACTCATACCCAGAGGTGAGACCCAGGAGCAAGTATTTACCTCTTCGCCGTATTGTGTTTATTTGTGTACCCACAGCTTCTAAAGCTGGCGTGAACTTTGCCGACCAATGTGACCCACCATCCACAATTTCAGCATCTTGTAACTGTGGTTCTAGTTGAAGACGTATCGTCTCCACCTCCGGCAGTTCAGGCACCCCAAAATTCTATTACCGTTTACCCTCCAAAACGGGATTATTTATAAAGCTAGTTGCGTGCGAACATCAATGGATCACTAGCAAGTGCTTTAGTCAACTGATCTATGTATTGCGTGTCTTTGTATTCCAACACTTCTGTAGCGAGTCTGTGGTTGAGTTCTTGGCGTGTTGGATCGTCGGTGAGATGAGCGAACCCTAACAATCTTTGGCTTTTTATGTCCTGATAAATATCAAGAGCCGCACTTAGTTGAGCGTTGCTCAAAGAAGTCACATCAAGCACTGGTAAGGTTCTCGCGAGTTCATGAGGTAAACCACTTCGTCCGAGGTATGGACGGTTTGCGTGGGCAAGTCGTAAAAGCATTCCTAAGGTACTGTTCAGCCAAAGACAAAGTGCTTCCTCAGCTCCCACCTTTGCAACGTTGAGCTTGATAGTGATCCAAGAACTAATACCGAGTGCGTGTTGTTCAGTAATCACCGCAGCTAAACGCTGCGGTGCGTGACCTAATACACCTGCTATATGAAGTCGCGACATTCGGGTCATCATTTTGTCTTGTTCAAGTCTGAGGTTGGGGCGGCGTCTCAAAATAGCATTCGCATTAGTGGATAATGAAACTATCTCTTTGTGGTTGTGGTGCCAAAGTCCGGCGATCTGGAGCGGTTTAGGCACTGCTTCGGAGCAGTCAAATAAGCCATGCTTGCCTTTAATTTGCATGTGGTAAGGCCCTAGATTAGCTATATTGGCCAACAACGTGATGGGTGGTTCCCCATTAGCTGGACGCGACGCAAGAATTGTAGCCGCTTCTGTGAGCGTACAATCTGTAAAGGCGACATGTTGCCACGGCGCAGCTGTCAATTGTGATTGAGGAATACTCACAATCTCACCCCACTTGTCCCCTGAATGATGTTGAAAATCTATGTCTGCACACCACAAGTCTGTTTCAGCGGTAATTGGTAGACCCGATTTGTGGTTTAGGAGAGCACGTGTCAAGGCGATCGCATCGCTGGGTTCGTCTGGGTTGTGACGAAGATTGACAAACTTCACCCTGTTATTGTCTATTTGGGATATGTTGTCGGTTCGGGTAGCAATAAGCAGGGTTTCTGCAATCCTCGTGGATTCAGAAAAGCTACACCAACGGCGTCCAGGCAATCCTGTTCTTTTGCTGCGATGACGTGGGTCGTGGCTAGTTACCACCCATTCAATTTTGTAGCGGTCTAGCAAGGCTCGGCGGAACGCTCGCCAACGGCTACCGGTTAGAGCTGTTATTGGTAGCACCACAGCAAGCATTCCACCTTCACGCAGTTCCTGGTCGATCAATGCCATAAACGCTGAACCTAACCCTGCGTACATGCTGGCAAAAGTGCCTTGCAGTGTTTTAGTAATGGCTCTTTGCATAATCTTGACATGGTTTTGAGACAACACCGAGCCAAACAGTGGGTTCCATTCTGTGTTGGTTGCGCTACCCGGTCCACCTGCACGGGTGTATGGAGGATTGCTGATAAATAAATCTACTTTCTGAGGTAGATGTACACCAAGTTCTTCTTCTCCACTCATTCGTTTGCGTGTGGCTGTTACGACAGGTGGGAACAGTTCCACAGCTTTAGTTGAGAGATGGTTGGGTGCTTGTCGAAGGAAATCTAAGCTACCTAGCCGCGCTATGTTTGAATCGCTTTCGACATCATGTGGCATGGCGTAAATGTGTATTCCGCTAAGCGTTTGTGAGGTTTCGGCCATCGACAATGTGGTGTTGGTGAGATGTTGTGCGCCTGGCACCACGTCATACCCAAAGACACTCTGCTCAAGGATTGGTTTCGGGTCAGGCCGACCAAGTTTGCTATTTGCTCGACAGGCCTTCAACACTTCTTGTAATGCAGCCATTAGTAACGTACCGCTACCACATGAAGGGTCTACGATTCGTAATTGTTTGGCTAGTGCTTCGCAATCGTGGGTTGGTTTATTGGCAAGAGGGCTATTGGTTGAACCGAAAGCTAAACCAGCGAGCATTACCGCGGCGGGGATCGTAGTGTAATTTGTGGCTAAAAATTTGCGGTTGTTGAGAAGACGGTGAAAGATTCTCCCAGCTATATCGTGTCTCTTGATAGCTTTGTGTTCTGCCATATAGTTCGCACATGTTCTGAGTACTTCTAGTGCTAGTCGTGCTTTTTGTGGAGACACCCGTTCCAAAGATTCGTGTGCCAGTTCGAAAATGGGTACCCAGTTAATTTCTAAGATAAATTCCCAATCAAGCAAAACCGAGTTTTTTGTTGCGCTTGACTGCAACGCTGGAATAGCTTTTTGACGGTGTTGTGGTGGCATCTTGTTGGGCGCAAGATTGGCTGCTAGGAGAGCTTGAAAGAGCAGAGCATTGAGCCACACTAGAGCGCAAGTAGCAGCTGGGTCGGAATTTTCATCCGCTTGGCTTAGTCGACTAATGTAGGGTTCGTTAGCGAGAATTGCAGCTGCGGCTGAGATGGCTTTGTTGGCTTGCTCAACAATATCATCCACAGCTATCTTGCGTGATTGCGTCCAATAATTGAGCAATAAATCTGTTAAGTTTCGTACAGATACGGTTTGCCTGTTAGACCAGACGGCACCACCGTTTTCTCGCATGACTTGTTGCAACTCCAGTGTGGTGCAGGTTTCTAGCATTGGTAGGGTTGTGCTAGTTGGTTGATTTTTCCAAGAATTGGGATATGCGAGGGTCAACGCGCGCGTTATGGGTTGCCCACGCCAGAGAAGCGGATACTTTGCGGGCAGACGGCTAAGCGCATCGGATTTTACGCTTCTTGCGGGGGAGAACTCAGCTTCGATCGCTATGCATTCGTCTTCTAGTTCCACCAAAACGTCAACTTGGTGTTGGCGATTGCTGGCATCAATCACATTTCGTTGTTCGGCTTCTGCATCGAGGCCGAAGCGACGCAAGAGCTCAGCAAGCTGTAAGTTTACGGCGGTTTCGATTGTGGTGCCACTTTCGTCTGTGTTGGTAGGGTGCATAACTCTAGTACTTGTCTAGTGTTGTTGTTGCATAATGACAACGGTAGGTCATCAAAATAGGAGAGGCTTGTGTCCCAACAACTTGAACTAGAGTTTGCGTGCTCGTTTTCTGACTTCCGGCACGATTAGTTTGGGGATCGCTCGCACTAGGAACTTATCGAACTGAGGCACAGTGAACGCTGCGAATCCGTGCTCTGGTGTGTAAAGCAGTCCTTTTTCGATCAGTTTAGAACGTGTCGGTCCGCATTGTTGGGAGGTTCGTTCAAGCAAATCCGCAACTGCCCCCGCGAGTTGTGGTTCTGAACCCAGATGAGCCATCGCCCGCAGATACGCAAGTTCAAGTTCGGTGGTTCGGTCGATTCTTACTTTGAAGAAACCCGAGTCTAGTTTCGCTCGTACTTCATCTGTTGCGATACGTGCTTCGCTTGCATTTATTTCCGGTCCGGTTGCGAGGTTCCAAGCGGCTAAACCGAACTCTTGGAGGAAGTAAGGGTAGCCCTCAGTGAAGACGGTTGCGGTGTCGAGAGCTTCCATTGAATAATGGATGCCGTGTATTGAGGCAGGTTCGGTCAAGGCCCGATGAGACTCCGCTTCGCTTAGACTGTTTATAGTGGGAAACTTGAATAGTCGTTCTGCATACGATTTCGCCTCTCCAGCGAGTTGTGCAAGTTGAGGCAGTCCAGCGGCGGTGAGTGTTATCGGGAGTTGCCGTTGCACGGTCTTATGGATCGCTGCGATTAGAGCCTCCAGTTGTGGGCGTGTGAGGAAGTGGATTTCGTCAACAAGAAATACGGTACCTCGTTGCTGTGTTCGCGCGGCTTCACCGAGTGCGACGATGACATCGGTCAGATCGGCATCGAGTGCTCCGCTGTCAGCTTGACCCATGAGGGGTTCAACATCGAGTCCCAATGTGATTGCTCCAGCTTGGTCTAGAGTGATTGTGAACGATTTGAGAATCTGTGCCGCGCGTCTTACACTGTCGGTCCATTTCGCACGTGGAGCTATATTGAACAGAGCTTTACGGAGTTCACGTGCCATCAGCGATCTGAACTGAGCGTCATCATGTTTGGCTATCTCGATCTCCACGACCACCCAGTCGCGGTCGAGAGCGGTATTGCGGAACTCCGACAGCAGAACCGTTTTACCGACACCGCGAAGGCCAGTGATTATCATGGATTGCTCCGAGCGGCCAGCACTCAAGCGGTCGAGCAGAATCTCAAAGGCTTCAAGTTCGTTGTCTCTACCGACGAGAACAGGCGGCGTTGCACCTGCGTTGGGTGTGTATGGGTTCTTCCGCGGGTCCACATACTCAATCTAACGGAACTGCTCATGTTTTATCAATGTATTTATATTTTATTAGCTTATTTATGGTTTATTAGAGATTGAAAAACTATAACCTTGTTAGTACTTGGCTAGTGTTGTTATTGAATAATGACAACGGTAGGTCATCAAAATAGGAGAGGCTTGTGTCCCAACAACTTGAACTAGAGCAGAGCTTTGCGCGCGAGATAATTAAGGTTCCGGTAGCCGATGAACTGAGCGAATCATTTCTTGCTTACTCTTTGAGTGTTATTACTTCGCGCGCCATCCCCGATGTTCGTGATGGACTCAAGCCAGTGCAGAGGCGTATTCTTTGGTCGATGCTGAAGATGGGTGTGCGCCCCAACACACCATTTCGCAAATCAGCACGCATTGTTGGCGACACCATGGGGCGATACCACCCGCACGGTGATTCGGCGATATACGAAACGCTGGTGCGGATGGGACAAGATTTTTCAAGGATGCTGCCTTTTATTGAGCCACAAGGCAACTTTGGTTCTCTTGACGACCCACCAGCGGCATCACGTTACACCGAATGTCGTCTAGCTGAAGTGGCGATGGACATGGTGGCAGAGCTTGATGAGAACACAGTTGACTTCCGCCCAACCTATGACGGTGAAGGTGAAGAACCAACAGTTTTGCCTGCGGCTCTGCCCAACATTATCGTTAACGGTAGCAGCGGCATTGCTGTTGGTATGGCCACAAATATGGCTCCACACAACCTACGCGAAACAGCCGCTCTGGTTAGGTTGGTCATGAAAAAACGCCGCCCGAAACCCACCATTGAAGAAATGTTGGAAGTATTGCCTGGCCCTGATTTTCCTTCCGGTGGGACTGTGATTAGTGATGGACTGCACGAAGCGTACCAAACTGGTAGAGGCTCCGTTCGGATTCGAGCCACAACTCATTTTGAGCAGGTAACGCGCAGCCGCATGGCGATCATCGTAACTGAGTTGCCCTATCTTGTTGGCCCAGAACGTGTTGTTAGCAAGGTGCAGGAAGTCGTCAACAACGGCAAGCTCAGCGGCATTGCCGGTATCACCGATTTGAGTGACATCACTGGCTTAAAACTGCAGGTTGATCTAAAGGCAGGCGTGGCACCGATGCGAGCTTTGGCTCAACTGTTTCGACTTACGCCCTTAGAGGACACCTTTGGGATCAACAATGTGGTTTTGGTTGACGGGGTGCCCACCACGCTTGGTATTCACGACCTTTGCGAGCGCTATATCAACCATCGCCTAGAGGTGATCGTGCGGCGCACAAAATATCGTCTCGCTAAAGCTCAAGATCGCCTGCACATTGTTGAGGGATTGATAGTGGCACTTGATGCTATCGATGAAGTGGTTGCAATTATTCGTGCGTCTAAAAACGCAACTGTGGCGCGGGGAGCGTTGATTGAACGGTTCTTGCTAACTGATGCCCAGGCAACACACATTTTGGATATGCCGTTGCGGCGGCTCACCGCTTTAGCGAAGCTTGAACTTGAACAAGAAGCCACCGATCTCCGTCGAGACATTGCGCGCTACCACAAACTTCTTGCTTCAGAAACTTCGCAACGCACTCTGGTGCTCAAAGAGCTTGATGAACTAGCAGCCGAGCATGGCAAGCCACGGCGTTCGGTGATTGTGTCTAGTGACAGCATCACCGACAAAAATGATGTTGAGCCATTAGCACCGAGAGTAAGCACAGCGAACACGCCTTGTGTCATTACTCTTGCCACTTCAGGCAGCATTGGTAGAGCACCCCTTGACCTCAAGCGAAAAGCAAAGCTCGGGCGTCACGACTTGGTCACGTCTCAAGTGACAACGACCACTCATGCGGTGGTCGCTGCGGTCACCTCGCTAGGGCGTGTTTGTACTGTTATCGCGGGTGAGGTGCCTGAAGCAACTAACCGCACTCGCGGGTCGTTAGCTAAGCAACTGTTTGACCTCAACAAAGGTGAACAGGTGTTGACATTGGTGACAGCTTCGCAAGGACGGCTCGTGTTTGCCACCGCTGCTGGCATTGTCAAGTGTTTACAGATCGAAGAGGTGATGGCCACCGCTGAAGCTACCACGATCATATCCTTAGACCAAAGCGACACAGTAACCGCCGCCTTTTGTGCAGATCAGGGTGCTGAGATGGCTTTGGTAGCGTCAGATGGCCAAATCTTGCGCACCAACACCGACAATTTCAAAGGCAGAGGCCGAGCTGGAGTGGTTGGTATGCGTTTGTTGGGTGACGCTAGAGTGGTTGGCGCGGATGTTTTGGTTAATGACGGTGTGGTCTTGATCATCACTAATCAGGCAGGAGTAAAAGCCACAGCAAATGCTGAGTTGCTCAGCAAAGGTAGGGGGGGGCAAGGTGTGCGTATCGCCAAACTCGCCAACGGTGAGGTGGTCACGAGCACCTGGTTTGGCTCAGCCGCCATGACTAACCTACATGCGCTAATGGCCGACCACGACAATCCCCGTTCGTTAGACCCGATTCCGCTACCACTAACAGTTGAAGTTAGTGGCCGTGATTTGGTGCCCAAACGTGGTGACCGTCAAGTGCTAGCCGTTGGTCAAGCTCGCTGGTGGAGCTAACTAAACTTCTCAATCTGATCTAAGATTTTTTGTTGTTGGCTGTCGCTAACGCCGAGGAACGGTTCGGTGCCTTCGGTAAGGTCGCTGTTCAGGAGTATCATTGAACTGTTGCGGGTGATGCCGTATTGGCGCCAAGTGTCGAAAGATGGGTCCCAAAGCATGGTGGGGGTTCCAACACCAGTGGAGTTTACAAAACGTAAGGCGTAGCTGAAGTCGTCTTGCCCGCCAAGACCCACTACTTGCACCTTGTCTTTGTTGGCTTGAGCGAACTGCTCAATTTTCGGCGCTTCTGCGCGACAAGTCGGTCAATGCGGTGCCCAGAACCACAGCAACACCGCGCGGTTGCCGTCGACAACTCTTCTGAGTGATGTGATTGAGCCGTCTGCAACGTTTAGCACCTCGATAAGGCGCCTGTCACTGTTTCCTGACAGCGAGCCAATGTTGGCCTCACCGATTTGACGTATCTCGTCTTGGGTGAGTTCTGTAGGGGTGGTTGGTGGGGTAGTGGTGGTTGTTGTGGTTGTGGTAGTTGTGGTCGTACTCGTGGTGGTGCTGGTGGTGGTTACCGGCGTGGTGGTTGTTGGTGTGGTGGTTGTTGGCGCAGTCGTCACTGGGCTAGCTGTGGTAGGTGTGGCGGTGGTTGAGGTATCAGTAGGCGTGTCGGTGGTTGAGATATCGGTAGGTGTGGCGGTGGTTGAGGTTTCGGTGAGTGTGGCGGTGGTTGGGGTAGTGGTTGTTGAGGTGGGGGTCGCAGGGACCGTGGTGGTGGTTGTGACTTCAGCACTAAGATCATTTGACGAATCACTGGTTGTTGGTGAATCATTTGGACTGGTTTGAGCTTGCGATAATTCGGCTAGTGTGGTGGTGGTGTTGTCTAACATTAGAGGCTGCAAGGTGGTGGTCGCAAAAGTACCATCACCAACAGAGACTGAAGACGACGAATCCGATCCACTACACGAGGACAACAAAAGAGCACCAATGAAAGCAATCGCTAAAGTGAGGGTGGTTGTTCGGTGTCGATCCAAGAATGTCACCCTATCGTCACTATCGTCCAAAATTGTCACACGCAAGCATCAAACATTGTCACACGCAAGCAATAGAGTAATACGAACACCTGTTCGCTAAATACTCAATTTGGATTACGCGCCTATGAACACTTCTTTGAACGCATACGATGCTGACGCGATAGAAACCCTTGAAGGTCTTGAAGCGGTACGCAAACGACCGGGGATGTACATCGGCGGCACGGGCAGCGCAGGGCTGATGCACCTTGTCTGGGAGTTGATCGACAATGCCGTTGATGAAGCCGCTGCTAACTATGCAAAGAAAGTAGATGTGATTTTGCATCGAGACAAGTCCATTGAAGTCTGCGATAATGGAAGAGGAATTCCCATCGATCGTCACCCAAAACGTAAAGTGTCTGCGTTAGAGGTCGTGTTCACCGAACTACATGCTGGGGGCAAATTCGGTGGTGGGGCTTACGGCGCATCGGGGGGGTTACACGGAGTTGGTGCTTCGGTGGTGAATGCTTTAGCCACAAAATTAGTAGCTGAGGTTGACAGAGATGGACACACCCATGTTTTGGCTTTCCAAAACCGTGTCGCGGGTCAGTTTAATGGGTTTGGCGCAAGCGGATTTAAAGCAGGCCACCAACTCCACCAAGCAAAGCGCATAGCTAAGAATAAAACGGGCACAAGGATACGGTTCTGGCCTGATTGCGACATTTTCAAACCAGAAGCAGAGGTTAGTTTCGCAGAGGTTTGTGAACGTTTAACGCAAGCGTGCTATTTGGTGCCGACAATGCGCGTATCAGTGACCGATAAACGTGTGAGTAGCGAATGCGAACCGTTCGTGTTTCAAAGTAAAGGTGGCCTAGCCGACCTTGTTGAACACCTAAGTAATGCCCCAGCGGTTGGGGGTATCATTTCCGCTGATGGTGTTGGTTCGTTTGTTGAGAAAGTGCCAGTCAACAAAAAGATGACAGAAGTAGAGCGGGAATGCACAGTTGAGATTGCGTTACGTTGGCTCCAAAGTTACGATACCAAAGTTGTCTCATTCGTCAACACCATTCCTACCCCAAGCGGAGGAACCCATCTCGCAGGGTTTGATAAATCCCTCACTCGCGTAGTGAATAATGTGTTGCTGAACAGCCACCATAAGTTAGCCAAACTCGCAAAAAGCAACCAACACAAAGCTGTTAAAGACGATGTGCAAGAGGGTCTCGTAGCCGCACTTAAGGTCACCTTCGCGGAGCCCCAATTTAGAGGTCAAACTAAGCAAGAACTTGGCACACCGGCGATTGAAGGAATTGTGAGCCGTGTGGTTTATGAGCAACTAAAAGAATGGTTTGAGCCAGGTGGTGGGCCACGCTCACACGTTAAAGCTATTGCCGACAAGCTAGCTAGCGCAGTGCAAAACCGTGTTGCATCCAAGACGCTCTTGGAGAACCAACGCAAAGCTGCCAATCTCGGCTCCACCGGTATGCCCCAAAAGCTCGCTGATTGTCGGATACACAATATTGAATCTGAGTTGATATTGGTTGAAGGCGACTCCGCCGCTGGCCCCGCGAAACGTGGTCGTAATTCCGAAGCGATGGCGATTTTGCCGCTTCGGGGAAAGGTCGTGAACGCGCACAAAGCAAGTGACAAGCAGGTGCTAGACAACGCCGAGGCGCGGGCGTTGTTTACGGCTATGGGTGCCGGGGCAGGCAGCAAGTTTGATATTGAACAAGCACGTTACGGGCGTATCGTAATCTTGTGTGACGCTGATGTTGATGGCAGTCACATCCGTTGCTTACTGCTCACTTTGATTTACAAATACATGCAGCCAATGCTTAAAGCAGGCAGGGTGTATGCAGCTCAACCTCCTTTGTTCACTAGCAAAGTTGGCGATCACATATATCGGGCTTATTCCGAGGACGAAAAAGAGGCAGTAACGCTGCAACTAGCGAAGAAAAACTACAAGCGCGAAAACATCAAGTGGCAGCGGTTTAAAGGACTCGGTGAGATGAACGTGGAAGAATTACGCCATTGTGCGCTCGACCCGGCGACGCGCACGCTAAGGCTGCTAACGATGGAAGATGGTGTGCAAGCCGAAGCAGCATTAGAAATGTTTGAGGTCCTTATGGGCACCGACGTTGCAAGCCGCCGTGATTTTCTAGTACGCAATAGTGCACTCGTCGATTCAGCAACGTTAGATATTTAGGTCGTTGCGATGCCAAAACACCAATTTTGTCCCTATCCACACTCTGTACCCTTGCATGGTGTAGAACTATGGACGTGAAATCCTCTTCAGAAATCACTACTCCAACAGGGCTATCGCCTTCTAGTGCTAGCGTCTTTACGCAATGCCCTCTCCGTTGGAAATTCCGTTACCTTGATCACTTGCCAGAACCACCAAGCGGAGATGCCTTGGTCGGCAGTTTTGCTCATCGGGTTTTGGAACTATTGCTGCAGCTCCCCAACGAGCAACGCAGTGTTGTCGAAGCTCGGCGAATAGCGCGCAGTGTTTGGCAAGAAACGCAAGCATCAAGTGATTATCAAGCTTTGGAACTAGATGACGAGCAGGCACACGTGTTCCGCTGGAAAGCTTGGAATGCCATTGAGGGGCTTTGGTGTCTTGAAGATCCCACTCAAATAGTCGTGCGCGCTACCGAACACAATGTCCAAGCTGAGCTAAACGGGGTGCCCTTTAGAGGAATTGTCGACCGCATCGACGAAGAATCAGCTGGGTTAGTTGTCACAGACTACAAGTCGGGCAAAGCTCCCTCGGCGCGTTTTTCTCGTTCAAGGCTCAACCAAGTGTTGCTATACGCGGCTGCGGTGGAGGCATCCACTAATGAACTGCCCCAACGCGCACAACTTTTGTATTTGGGTCAACGAATCGTGGCCATTGACGTGAACCGTCAAGCAATAAACGAAGTTACTGAGCAATTAGCCACCACTTGGCACGAAATTCAAACGGCTTGCTCAGATGAGTCATTTGCTGCCAAGCCTGGTCCGTTGTGCAATTGGTGCCCCTATCTAGATCTGTGTCCACAAGGTGCAGCTGAAGTTGCCCGCAGAGCTGCAGATAAGGCTGCACAAGAAGCTGCGGAAGAAGCTTGGTTTGAGATGGCAAGTTGAGTCACTAGTGAGCGTTTTTTCTTCGTTTTGGGCAGCGGAGCCAAGCATATCGCAAAATACCTAACGAAATCAGTGTGGCAAAAGCAACCAATAAAATACCACTAATGAGTACTTTGTCGTCTGGTGGTTGCGCGGGTTGAGGTGTAACTGATGGCATAGGTGGCGGGTCGTTTTCACCTAGCGAGGTGGATGTTAGAAGCATATTCAAGCAGCGCGGTAAGCACGGTTAGCACCGCGCAAGATGTCGTCTAAAGCATCCACAAGGTCGGGTCTGGTTTGGAAAAGTTCATCCACATGTGACCCTCCCCACGGCACACAAAGATGAGTAGGTTCAAGCCCGGCTTTGATCCAAGATTCAGCGATGCGTCTTATCGCTCCGTCTACTTGCGGATCTGCAGCTGTGACTGAGGCAACTGCTAGTTCTTCAACATTCCACTTGTCGCTTTGTATCAGTGGCGACTTAACAATCTTGAGCCGATAGCGTAAAGCTTCGGCGGCGATCATTGCGTGGTTCACCGAAGGAGGCCTCCATATAAGTTGGCCTGCGGTGTTATCCACAGGCGATGTGGATAGAAACATCGGTTACTGTAGAGCATTGGTAAGCACAAGTGGTGGATGCTAGATTATAACAAAGATATTTTTTAATTAGTTTTTCGCGACACAACAATCAACAGCACAATCTTGGCGTATCGCAAAGTCGCTGAGCGCGCGGGGTTGCACAATGCCGAGGCGTTCTTCAATTAATTCTTTGGCTAAAGCGATGAAGTCAGGGTCAGGTTTTGTGCCTGGGGTGATTGCCCGTTCAATGGTGATACCAACCTCTTTGGCTGTTTGTGCAGCTTCATGGTCTAAATCCCACAGCACCTCAATGTGATCTGAGACGAAACCCACTGGGATAATCACGGCATCTCGGTGCCCGGCAGCAGCGAGAGCGCGTAAGTGATCGTTGATGTCTGGCTCTAACCATGGCACCGATGGCGGGCCAGAACGGCTTTGCCAAACCAGTTGATGGGGACTCAGAGGCGCAGCCGCGTCTGCCACAAGTTGCATGGTGGCAAGTAGTTGTGATTGGTAATCGCAAGTTTGTGCCATCGTAGTGGGTATGGAATGCGCGGTGAAAATCAAAGGGGGTGGTTCAGTGGGGTTCAAGCGATCAATTGCTTCACGGGTGGCACGAATAAATGGCCCAACAAAAAGGGGATGGTCAAAATAGGGGCGGAGCTTGTCGATCTGCGGCGCGTCCGCGCCAACTGCAGCTTGTGACTTGGCGATGTCTTGCAGGTATTGACGGCACCCCGAAAAAGAACTATAGGCGGACGTAACGAAGGCTACTGCGTGACGCACACCGTCTTTACTCATTTGCGAAACTGTGTCTTCAAGCAAAGGATGCCAGTTGCGGTTGCCCCAATAAACCTTTAGCTCATAGCCATCTTCATCGAGTGCTGCTTGTAGTTGTTGACAAATAACTCGACATTGTTCGTTGATGGGGCTAACTCCACCGAAGTGTGCGTAATGGGAACCCACCTCCTCTAGCCGACCACGAGGAATGCCTTTTTTCGCGGTTACTCTTTCGAGGAACGGCAACACATCATCGGGACCTTGTGGTCCACCAAAACTAATCAACACAACAGCCTCAATGTCGCTTCGGGGTGTGGGAATTTTATGCATTAATATAGGTTAGCAAAGACAAAACCTCGCTAGTGTCACACAATGGCTGCTATTCAAGTTGAAGGCTTAGTGAAATGTTTTGGAGATATAAACGCGGTAGATGGCATTGATCTAGAAGTTAGAGAAGGCGAAATTTACGGCTTTTTAGGCCCCAATGGAGCTGGTAAATCCACGTTGGTGCGTGTGCTGTGTACGTTGCTATTGCCCACCGCTGGCAGTGCTTGGGTGGCAAATTTTGATGTGGTGTCCCAAGCTGCGGAACTGCGTTTTGTTATTGGTGTCGCGTTACAAGAAGCTGCCCTAGATGACCGCATGAGCGGTATAGAAATCTTGCAAACGCAGGGACGGTTATTTGGGTTGCGTTCCGCTGAAATATCAAAACGCATAACCGAACTCGCGCCCATATTGGATATGGGCGCGCTCAAGTCACTTGTTTCTACCTACTCAGGAGGCATGAAACGGCGTCTTGATTTGGCGGCATCGTTAATGCATAGCCCATCGGTGTTGTTTTTAGACGAGCCAACAACTGGTTTAGATCCACCTGGGCGGATGCGTGTTTGGGAAGAAGTGCGTCGACTTAATCGTGAACTGGGAATGACAGTATTTTTGACCACACAGTATCTAGAAGAGGCAGACGAATTAGCTAATCAGATAGGCATCATTAACCATGGAAAGCTCGTGGCACAAGGTTCGCCTATGGAGTTAAAGCGCACCGTCGGTATCGATGTGGTGGTTGCACGCCTAGATGACGGCCACGATGCTGCCAGTGCTGCGCTGTTAGAGGTTGATGGTGTGGATTCAGTTGAACGGCACGGCGAAGAATTAATCATTCGTGCTAAAGATGGTAACCGAGTGCTTAGCCCGGTTGCTCTTGCTCTTGATCGCGTGGGCGCGGCGGTATCAGAGCTAGCTTTACGCACCCCAACTCTTGATGATGTTTTTTTGGAGGTCACCGGAACACGCATGGAAGGAAACGAGTTGTGACAACCACGACACAAAATCATATAGTTGCTCGCCCGAGTGGGTTTGTGCGCGATGTGGCCACCATCGCGATTCGTGCGGTGCGTCAACTGCCGAGAGACCTTGAAGCTGTGATCCCTGCCATCATCATTCCATTGTTCTTTTTGGTGATCAACGTTGGTTCGTTACAAGACGTAGCCAACTTCACAGCAATCAAGATTGACTACAAAGCGTTTCAGTTGCCTGTGGCGATCATTTTCGCGGTCACAGGCGTTTCTCGAGCACCCGCACTGGTCCTTGATATCCAAAATGGCTACTTTGACCGCTTGATGTTGACCCCAGTTTCGCGTCGCGCTTTGTTGATTGGACATATTGTGGCTGACTTTATTTTGGTGGTGATGTTGGTGATCCCTGTGCTTGTTTTGGGTTTTGCTCTCGGTGTCCGTTTTCCCACCGGCCCTTTTGGTGTGTTCACCTTTACCGTGATGGGCGCACTTTGGGGTGTCGCCTACACTGGTTTTCCATACGCAATCGCCTTAAGGACCGGCAACCCCGGCGCAGTCAACTCCTCATTTTTGCTGTTCTTCCCCTTCGCGTTCATCACTTCAGCGTTTGTGCCCATAGAAGCAATGACTGGTTGGCTTGGCACGGGTGCTCGTTACAATCCAGTAACTTATCTGCTTGAAGGTTTGCGTTCGTTGTTTCTCGAATGGGATTTGCTTGCATTGTTAAAGTCATTAACGGCTATTGTTTGCGTCGGGGTTTTGAGCCAAACCTTGGCGTTTGCGGCTTTGAAAAGCCGCGTCACCCGTGGCTAATAACAATTCGTAAGCACTATGCTTAAGGGCATGACAAACACAGCTTTACTATCTGAAACTACAAACGAGGTTTTGATACTCACCGATGCAGCTAGAGCGACAGTGCTTGATATCCGTTCTCAAGAAGACGATGCACCATCTTTAGGTTTGCGAGTTGAGATAACAGGTGTTCGTGGAGTGGACTACAACTATGATTTGTCGCTTGAACCACTAGCTGAAGTGTCAGCAGATGATCACCTTCACGAAAAAGGGGGGCTCACTGTGATTGTTCCGGCTTTGAGCGTTTCGGCTCTCGCGGGCGCAACACTAGACCTGCCAACGAATGCAGGCCAAGGTGGCTTAGTAATACGCAATCCGAATCGTCCAAATCCGTTGGGCGATTTCGACCAACTTGAATTGACCGGTGACACAGCAAACAAAGTGCGTACCTTGCTTGAACAACGTATTAACCCGGCACTTGCTTCCCACGGTGGTTTTGCGAGTTTAGTAGCGGTTGAGGGTAGTCGCGCTCAAATCACGATGGGTGGGGGGTGTCAGGGATGCGCGATGAGCGCAGCCACTTTGCGGGAAGGTATTTCCAAAGCAATTCGTGAAGCGATACCTGAAATCACAGAAGTGGTTGACACAACCGATCACGAAAGTGGCGCTAACCCGTACTACACCTAGTTCAGTAGCTTTAGAACTTCTGCGGCGACACCACTAGCATCAAGACCAAATCGGGTGTGAATGTCATCTGGGTGGCCGTGGGCTACATACTCAACGTCTATGCCCATAACCCGGATGCGACAATTTGTGTTGAGTTCACCTAAGGTGTCGCGCACTGCCGCGCCCGCACCCCCAATGCGCAAACCATCTTCAACGGTGACAATTAAGTCATGCTCAGCGCAGTCTGAGATCATCTCAGGGTCTAAGGGCACCACCACCCTCGGGTCATATACTGTGGCATCAACACCTTCTTTAGCCAATATTTCTGCACTCGCCATAGTCACACCATGCATTTGACCAAAACCAAGCAGAGCTACTATGCCGTCTCCTTGCCGAGTTTTGCGTGCTTTTAGACTATTACCGACTTGATCTTCTCGCACATGCGGGGCACTATTACGAGACCAGCGGATAGCAACCGGTCCAGAGGTGATGTCCATAGCATCTTCCATCATTTGTTGGAGTTCTTGGTAGCTTGATGGCGCGAAAACAGTCATTGAAGGCACTTTTGTGAACAAGACCATATCCAACAAACCATGATGTGACGGGCCATCAGGGCCGGTTACCCCTGCTCTGTCAACACAGAAGATCACTGGTTGGCCGTGTAGCCCTACGTCTAAGTGAATCTGGTCAAAGGCTCGGCTCAAAAAGGTTGAATAAATCGCAACCACAGGGCGCAAACCAGCCATTGCCATACCCGCTGCTGCTGTTACCGCGTGTTGTTCGGCAATACCCACGTCGAAGCAGCGATCAGGAAAACGCTCACTGAACGGCAGCAAACCCGTGGAGTCAGGCATGGCCGCGGTGATTGCCACAAGTTCAGGATAGCGATCTCCTAGCTTCACTAAAGTGTCAGAAAAAGCCGCAGTGTATGAGCCTTCCTTAACTGAGCCTATGTCGTGGAGGTTTTTTATAATGTCGTTTTCCGCAGGTGGATAACCTCGTCCTTTTTGGGTTAGTACATGCACCAAGGTTGGACCAGTAAACTCAACCGCATTTTTTAACGCTTCCTCTAGAGAGGCGATATCGTGTCCGTCAAAAGGGCCGATATAGCGGATACCAAGATTTTCAAAGAATGCTGGTGGCTCCCACATCTCCCGAATCGCAGCTTTAGACATTTTGACACCACGTTTTATTTGTTCACCAACCCAACCAATCCGTTCAGCGATTTCTTCTATTCTGGCTTGACGACGCATGTAGGTTGGGTTGCTACGAATCTTGACCAAACTCTCACTTAAGCGCGACACAGTGGGAGCATATGAGCGGCCATTGTCGTTAAGCACAATCACCACATCACGACCGCTGTGCCCTAAGTTGTTAAGTCCTTCAAATGCCATACCACCGGTTAGCGCACCATCACCAATCACTGCTACCACCCGGCGATTTTCGTCTTTAGCGTGAAAACCGGTAGCTAAACCGTGAGCGTAGGCTAGCACTGTTGACGCGTGACTGTTTTCGATCCAGTCGTGTTCTGATTCGGCACGAGATGGATAGCCAGAAAGACCACCTTCTTGACGTAGGTTAGCAAAACCTGCAAGACGACCGGTGAGTATCTTGTGAACGTATGCTTGATGGCCAGTATCCCAAAGGATGGCATCGTGGGGAGAACGAAAAACTCGATGTATTGCTACGGTGAGTTCCACGGCACCAAGATTGGAACCTAGATGTCCACTGTGTTCATTGACCGCAGCAATGATTTTGGCGCGAATCTGTTCACACAGTTCGTTGAGTTCTTCAAAACTACGACCTTGTAAATCAAGTGGGCTATTGATTGCTTCAAGGCGCATACATATCCTTTAGCGAAGCGGTGCTTTGATGGCATCGTTGGGTGAAAAAAGGCGCGTAACTAAATCTTATCTGAGTTGAGTGGCGATGTGTTTGACATTCTTGATGTGTGCAAGGCCTTTGCCGCCAGGCAAAAATGGATTTACGAATGGAGCCAAAAGAAAGCCAAGTGCCACTATGACGATACCACCGATTGCGTCAATCCAAAAATGGTTAGCTGTAACCACTATCGAAAAAAGAGTAAGGATTGGGTAGATAAGTATCATAATGCGGGCACTGCGTTTCTGTAAAACTGGCAACAAACCGATCGTACACCAGAGAGCCCAAGCAATATGCAAACTGGGCATAGCTGCATATTGATTAGAGATGGTTTCCATTGTGCCCGACTCAAAGGACCACAAACCCCCATACTCTACAAGGGTGTCGACATAGTGATGCCCAGGTTCACAAGAACCATACTTAGACAGACAGTTAGACAATAAACGTGGTGGCATGAGCGGATACGCGGCAAATCCGATTAGTGCTGAAGCTGTGGTTATCGCCAGTGTTGATCGCATGAAAACGTATCGCTTGGGGAATCGTAAAAATAACCACAACATGACAAAAATAGTTACCAGAAAGTGAAATGAACCATAAAAAATGTTCCAAAAGGTGATAAACCAATCCCAATCAAGGAAGATCCGCTGGACTTGTTGTTCAAAATAAAGCTTGAGAGAGCGTTCCAGAGTGATGATGTCAAGTGCGTTTTCGTATGCTTGCCTGCGCACGCTAGGACCAACGGCAGAACCAAACTGATTCCTAATCTCTGAATACACGACATAGAACACCACCGTCAAAAAAACTTCGTGCCACCAGCGAGGCTTTATGAACCTTCGGCGCTCAACGAGGCTCAATTGTTCTGTTTTGATGTGCATCCCCGCTACGATAGCGAACATCTTAGCTCACAGTAGCATAACTAGGAGATGCACAGTGTTAGACCCTGACTTAATTAATCAAACCCTGCGAACCGCTCTCGCTTCGGGTGCTGAATTTGCGGAAGTGTTTGTTGAAGACAAGCAGTCCTCATCTGCGCTGCTTGACGATGGCAAGGTGGAGGAACTCACTAGCGGACGTGATCGAGGAGCTGGTATTCGTGTCGTTCATAGAGACACAACGGGCTTTGCTCACACAGCCGACCTGAGTGCTGCTGGTTTAGCGCGTGCTGCTCAAGCAGCTGGGGCCGTGGCACAGGCCAAATCTCGCCTAACTGAGGGGCGCAAGGTTGGTGCAACACCCAACTTGTCAACGAGCAACGCAACCATCCTGCCCCAAGACGTGGCAAAGTTAGAAAAGGTTGAGTTGCTCACCACAGCCGACAGAGCCGCCCGTGGGATTGGTTCACAGATTGTGCAGGTCTCAGCCCACTATGGCGATAGCAGGCGGCGTATTCTGGTTGCCAACAGTGATGGATTATTCGCCCAAGATGATCAAGTCAGAACACTTTTTTCGGTTTCGTGCGTGGCTAGTGGTGACACTGGTTTGCAAACAGGTCGAGAGACTGTGGGTCGTACTAGCGGGTTTGAGTTATTTGACGAAACTGATGTGGCGGATTTGGCTCGACGGGCTGCAACAAGGGCGATCACTAAACTAAACGCTCGTCCTGCACCTTCAGGAACCATGCCGGTGGTGGTCGGCCCTGGAGGTGGTGGGGTATTGTTTCACGAAGCCTGTGGGCATGGACTAGAAGCCGACTTGGTCGCTAAATCGGCCAGTGTGTTTGCTAATCGTGTTGGTGAACAAGTCGCAACGCCTTTAGTTACCTTGATTGATGATGGCACGATGGCTGGAGAATGGGGGAATTTTGGTATTGATGATGAGGGACGTGAAGCAGCACATAATGTGTTGATCGATCGAGGAATTCTCACTGATTACATGTGGGATCATTTGCGGGCACGCAAACACGGTCGACAAAGTTCTGGCAATGGCCGTCGGCAAAGCTACAAGCATTTACCTATGGTGCGAATGACCAACACCTACATACAAAACGGCACGGATCAACCAGAGAGCATCATCGCGGGCACCGACCACGGCGTTTATGTGGCGCAACTTGGCGGAGGGCAGGTCAACACTGCAACTGGTGACTATGTTTTTGGAATGACCGAAGCTTATTTGATAGAAAACGGTGAAATTGCTGAACCGATAAGGCAAGGTAATCTCATCGGTAACGGCCCTGAAACCCTAAATTTAATCGACGCGGTGGGCAACGATTTTGCTATGGGTTCGCCCGGTACTTGTGGAAAGGACGGCCAAGGTGTTCCTGTTGGCGACGGCACTCCAACGTTACGTGTTACTGCACTCACCGTTGGTGGCACAGCTGCTTAAGGTGATGTGATGGGAATCAACGAGTCTGCACAAGGTGAGTTGTTAGAAATTGCTACTGAAGTAGCGAGTTGGGCAGGCGACGGTGAACAACTCGAAGTGTATGTGTCAGACGAATTTGAGACCGAAGTGCGGGCCTATCAAGGGGAGGTTGAATCGTTTACCTCGGCACGAAGCCAAGGCTTTGGTGTGCGGGTGATCGCTAACGGTCGGCAAGGTTATGCCTATGCAGGCACGCTAGAACGATCTGCTTTAGCGGAAACCTTACAGGAAGCTCGTGACAATGCTAGCTTTGCACAATACGACAAATTTGCTGGAATAGCGCAACCTGATGGTGTAGCGGCGATCGACTTGAACCTCAGTGATAATTCATTGTCTGGATTCGCTAATAACGACAAAATCGCACTCGCTATCGAACTTGAACGCGCCACACGCGCCAAAGACACACGAATCATTAACGTTGAATCAGCTGAATATGTTGACACACAGTTGGAATCAGCGGTCGCCACATCAACTGGCATTGCCAGCACCAGCCGTGAAACAGGCTGCTATCTAGCGACCTATGCTTTAGCTCAAGAGAATGGCGAGACACAAACAGGTTTTGGGTATTCGTTGGCACGAGGCCCGGCAGAACTAAACGTTGGCCAAGCAGCGGGCGACGCAGCGAACCGTGCAACAAGGTTGCTAGGTGCCACCAAAGGAGCCACAACTAAGCTGACGGTGGTGCTCGATCCATGGGTTACCGCTCAACTATTGGGTGTCATCGGAAGCACCTTAAATGGTGATGCGGTGCAACGTGGGCGTTCGTTTTTTGCCGACCGGGTTGGCGAACAAGTAGCGGTAGCTGAACTGTGTTTGCTCGATGATGCCACCAATCCTGCGGCGTTCACGGCCGCAAAATATGACGGTGAAGGCTTAGCAACACGCCCAAACACGCTTATCGAAGCTGGTCACTTGCAAGGCTTTTTGCATAATTCCTATACAGCTAGACGCGCAAATGTTGTCTCAACCGCCTCCGCGGTGCGACCTGGCTTTAAGGGTGCCCCCGGAGTTGGCGCACAATCGTTAGCGATACATCCTGGTGAGCTAAACCAAAACGACCTTATCGCGAATATTGAACAAGGATTTTTGGTGCAAGGTGTTACCGGTCTGCATTCTGGAGTTAACCCTATCTCGGGTGACTTCTCCGCAGGAGCTGAAGGTTTACGTATACGCGACGGTGAGTTAGCTGAACCAATCAGAGAGGTTACGATTGCGTCTACTTTGCAGAGGATTTTGCTTGACATTACCGCAATCGGTAATGACTTACAATGGTTGCCGATGGGTGCAGCTGGTGTATCACTTGTGGTTGCAGATGTAATGATGTCTGGCACCTGATTTCAATGTCTCTGTGGGTTGCCGTTGTTCTCGGCATTGTGCAGGGCGCATCAGAATTTTTTCCAGTTTCATCAAGTGCCCATTTGGAGATAACGCGAGCAATATTTGGTTGGCAACAGTTTAGTAACGAAGTAGAAAGCTCCTTTGATGTTGCGCTTCATCTTGGTACCTTGCTTGGCGCGATTGTGTATTTGCGTAACGATATTGTGCGTTATGGGTTGGCGGCACTAGCACCATTGCGGTTTGCGCCTCTCAACCAAGATGGTCGTGTTGGCTGGTTTTTGTTAGTTTCGGCATTGCCTGCGGGTTTGGTGGGGGTTTTGTTTGCCGATTTAATCAACGATGCTGACAACTTAGCGGTCATAGCTTTAGCTTTGATCTCGTTTGGTTTGGTGCTGGCTTTCGCTGATCGTTTTGTGGCACAACGCCGCACAGGAGATTTCTCTTTGCGTGATGCTTTGCTAATGGGGGTGGGGCAAGCACTTGCTCTTCAACCTGGAGTTTCACGTGCGGGTGTGACTCTTAGCGTGGCGCGGTTTCTGGGCTTTGAGCGAGACGCAGCAGCTCGTCTAGTGTTTTTGATGAGTTTACCTGTTATCGCCGGTGCAGGACTTTTCTCATTTCTCAACACCGACATACCGTCGTCTCTAATGCCAGCATTTTGGTGTGGGGTTGCGGCAGCGGCGCTTACTGGCTTTGTGGCACTCTGGGGGACTTTACGGCTCGTTCGTTCTCACAGTTTTATCCCCTTTGTTTGGTACCGCGTTTTGTTGGGTTCAATAATACTGTTGTTTTGGGCGACAGGGTGGCTCTAGCCGACTAGCACCGGTACTACCCCTCCTGTGGTTAGCGAGACGATTACTTGTCGAATTTGCGTTTCAGTAATAGCTACGGTCACAAACCCTTCTTGGGTATTGATAACAGTTGTGTTGGTGGCGAGCAGGTTCCCATCTATCAGCGCGTAAAGGTCAAGCAGGTCTCCGTTTGCTAGTGGGGTTCCGTCGTTGGGGATGGTAATAGCACCATAATCATTCGCTATTTGTGCCGCCAACTCGCTTTTTGCGCTACTTAGACGGCCGTCTCTTACGATTTCTCCTTCAGCCATAGCATCTCTTAAGGTGAGTCCTTCTGGATTGCTGATTGTGGCATCACGGGGCGAGCCGGCCTTTAGCAAACGTGTTGCCACCACATCGTTTGCTTGAAGAGTGCTACCTGCTGGTAGGTCTCTGGTTGTGACCCAACCGCTTATCTCGGTTTGCCACCGTTGTTGTTGCTGTGTGGCGCTTTGGTGTAATCCTGTTAGCCAAATGCCGAGAGCTAACCCGACGATTATTGTCACTACTAGCCGTGAAGCGCGACCACGGTATATTTTGGCTACAAATCCAGTTACTTGGGCGCGCAACGTTGTTAGTTGTGGCCGTTCTATCTCAAACATGGTGCCCCTTTGGGCTAGATTATGTGTGGGGGAGGGGTAGTTTACTTGTGCAGCCGTTGGGCTAGCACTTATGCAGCAGTTGTGCTTGCACTCTTGGTGTTTGACTTAGGTGATGTGTCTTTAGATCCGTTAGCAGAACTTGAATCGCTTGTGTTAGCCGCTGATTCTTTACTACTTGAATCTTTAGCTTTATCGTTATTTGAGGGCTTAGTCACAGCTTGCTCTGACGCTCTCGCTCTTGCGTTGGCACCGTGATCATTTTTGTAAAACCCTTCACCCTTGAATGAAATACCTACCTTTGAAAAGACTCTTTTTACGGGTGCTCCGCAAATGGATTGGTCATCATGAACAAGGATGCAGGTGGTGAGAGGTTTGTCGCCAAAGGATTGCCAGCGTTCAAACATTTCACCGGTTTTTTGGCAGCGGTAATCATAAGTTGGCATGAAACTTGAGGTTACCTGCGTTAGATGCTTGTGCAACCCTACTATGTTACGGTGACAAAATTTTTCTTGCTGCTATTGGGAGCTTATTTTGTGGGCATGTTTCCAACTGCAACGCTTTTGGGACGGCGTTTGGGTATTGACCCGAGTAAACAGGGTTCAGGTAATCCTGGTGCGTCCAACATGTACCGACTTTGTAGCCGCAAGGCTGGTGTGCTTGTGGGTTTGGTGGACATGCTTAAAGGTGCTTTACCGGCAGCGGTAGCATTAGTGTGGTTTGACAGACCCATAGCGCACGCTGTGTGGTTGGCTGCGGTGTTAGGGCATTGTTGGCCGATTGTGCGGCGGTTCCATGGCGGCAAAGGGGTCGCTACCGCAGGCGGTGCAGGCTTAGTCATTAGCCCAGTGATCGGCTTGTTGTGTGGTTTGAGTTTTTTGATGGTGGTGAAGTTGTTTCGGGTCGCTGCATTAGGTTCGTTATCCATCGCATTTTTCTATCCCGTGTTGGCAGCTTTGTGGGGTTACCCGATTTCAGAGATTGCTGTTTCGTTGGTTGTTGCAGCCATTTTGGTGCTACGTCACCGTTCCAACATTCGTAAACTATTGTCAAAGTCTTAACGTTTAGGAGAATATGATGCCAATTGGTCATTTTTTAGACAGAATACTTAGATGATTTCTTTAGATGAAGCCCAAACGCATGTGTTGAGCAATGTCTGTGCTCTCCCAGCAAAAACTGTTGCCTTAGCTGATGCAGCAGGTTTAGTTCTTGCAGAAACGGTTGTCTCAAGAGAGCTTGTGCCTCCATTTGCCAACACCGCTATGGATGGTTTTGCAGTGAAAGCAGCCGACACGGCTAATGCACCCGTCTCACTAGCGGTTATAGGCACCGTGGCTGCTGGTGAACGCGCCACTAAACAGCTCGGCTCAGGTGAAGCTATGCGAATAATGACTGGCGCGCCCATTCCAGATGGTGCTGATGCGGTCGTGATGGTAGAAAAAACTAATTATCACCAAGCGCAAAACACAGTGGACGTTCAGATTTCGGTATCTAAGGGCAACCATGTACGACAAGCAGGTGAAGATGTGGCCCCCGGTGATGAATTGTTTGCCGCTGGGGCTGTTTTGGGAGCTGGGCACCTAGGGGTGCTCGCGAGCGTGGGTGTCACTGCGGTTGCTGCACACCCGAGGCCGCGGGTGGGCGTTATCTCAACAGGTGACGAACTCGTAGACGGCAACCGTCCACTTCAACCGGGCGAGATAAGAGATTCAAACCGTCTCACCTTACTAACCTTGCTAGCCGAATCTGGCATGGAAGCAGTGGATTTGGGCATAGTGGGTGACAACGAAACCGCGCTCACCGAAGCATTTGGTGAAGCTGCAATGAGCTGCGATGCTATTGTCTCCTCGGGTGGCGTTTCAATGGGAGCGTTTGACTATGTAAAAGTAGTGCTTGACCACATCGCGCAAATGCGTTGGATGCAGATAGCAATCAAACCCGCGAAGCCCTTCGCTTTTGGGTTGATCGGGCAGACCCCAGTTTTTGGTTTACCGGGCAATCCTGTTTCCTCAATGGTCAGCTATGAATTACTTGCTCGCCCTGCTTTGTTGAAGATGGCGGGACACACGAACCTAAAGCGGCCACACCGAATCGCAATCTGTGAAGACCCGCTGGGGATGCATGGCGATGATAAAACTCATTTTTTGCGGGTGGTCGGCACAGTTGATCGCAGAGGGAACTGGACTGTCCATAAGCTCCGCGCGCAAGGGTCGCATCAACTCAGCGCCATGGCACAAGCTAACGCGCTAGCGATGGTGCCCGATCGGATTGATGTAGGCGCGGGTGATGAGGTGGAAATCATTTTGTTGGGCACAACGTGAGCGCGTTGTTGGGTTGTCTTCTCGCTAATTTGGCCTGCGCTGTTGGCAGTGTTGATATTCAAGCATGTGAGATAAGGAGATGATCACTTGTGGACACTGCGGTGGACGACATCAGACCGTAGCAGAGGTTAGAGCTTGTTCGCTCAATGAAGACTTTGCCGAGCGCGAGTTTAGCGACCGCGGCCCCAGCTACCGTCAGACACCTACAGGCGCGAGGCTCGGGGTAGGCGTGCCGCCACGCGTGCCGCTCACCCCCAACTGGCAGCGACTGGCTGGCCCTGAGCCTTTGGGCCGCAACTTGGTGGTGAATCCCGGCCAGACAGTGCCCGAACCCTGGGCCGAATGTGAGCGAATCGTCATCGACGGGCATCCCGGTGAGACCTGCCGTCTGCGGTCACTTCGTAAGTCAAGAACCCGAGCAGTTATCGAGGTGCGAACCGACCCGAACTTCGAGCCAGCCGTTCTCGACGTGCCCTATTGGCAGCTGTCGCCAAACATAGAACTCGAAGGCGAGTCGCTCCAGCATCTGCTCTTCGGCCACTCAGTTGATGCCCGCAGACCCGATGCTCCGACGATCCTAGAAGTCTCGCAGGCAGTCGCAGTCGGTGCCGTGCCGCTCGCACACGGACAGGGAGATGTCGACACAGCTCAAGGGCCCGCCTGGTGCGACGGCGGGCCGCTCGAGTGGTTCGACGATGCCGAACTCGGCGCGCCGGTGATTCCAGCGGTACACCTAGCCATCGGCTCGCTAGCGACCAGCGGATCGGCAGCACCCAATGCCGATCTCGCAGCAGACCAGCTTCGTGCCGTGGCCCACAGCGGAGGCGGTGCCCGAATAATCGCTCCCGCAGGATCAGGCAAGACCCGGGTTCTGACCGAGCGGGCTAGGCACCTCATCCATGATCGGGGGATCGAGCCGGCGGCCATCTGCCTGCTCGCGTTCAATGTGCGTGCCCGTGAGGAGATGCAAGAACGCACCACCGACCTCGCCGGCTTGCAGATCCGCACGCTCAACAGTCTGGCGTTGGCGATATTGCGCGGCTCTCGGCCCTTCCTTGCACCAACTGGGCGCCACCCACCCCAAGTGATCGACGAAGCAGAGGTTCGGCGCATGCTCGTCGGTTTCGTGAAGGCTCGGCGAGTGGCCATGGCCGATCCGCTGGCAGTCTGGATCGAGGCGTTGACAGCCACGCGTCTGGGTCTTCGTTCACCAAACCTCGTCGAGCAGGAGTTCGCGGGCGATGTTCGAGGCTTGGCCGAGGTCGTGGAGCAGTTTCGCGGGCACCTATTTGACGCAAGGGCTGTCGACTTCGACGAGCAGATAATCGGGGCGATCGAGGTGTTGTGTACCGATCCCGCGGCCAGAGCGGCCGCACGCAGGGCGTGTGGAGTTCTCCTAGTTGACGAGTTCCAAGACCTGACACCCGCCCACATCTTGCTCATCCGTCTGCTCGCTGGACCCGCTGCGAACGTCTTCGGCGTAGGCGATGATGACCAGACCATATACGGCTACTCAGGAGCCTCACCGTCGTGGTTGATCGACTTCACAGACCTGTTCGCCGGTGCCGCCGTTCATGACCTGAAAGTCAACTATCGCTGCCCACCGACCGTGGTCGATGCGGCGGCCACTCTACTCACCCACAATCGGAGGCGCATCGCCAAGTCCATCGTCGCGCGCCCTGGTCGGCCCACGCTCGCCAATGAAATCACGGTATTTGCGGGCGACGACCCGCTCACCGACACGCTCGCTCACGTTGCTGGCTTGCTTGGCGATGGCGTGTCGCCTCGAGACATAGCGGTGCTGGCTCGTGTGAACGCTACTCTGCTCGGCCCGATGGTTCTACTTGAGGAGGACGGCATAGCCACGACCAGACCTGTAGGGGCTAGCTTTATGGACCGAACCGGTGTCGCCGGTGCGTTGGCTTGGTTGCGTGCAGCGGTCGCTCCCACGCATCGGCTTGATAGTGCCAGCCTTGAAACTGCCGTTCGCAGACCACCGAGGGGACTGAGTCGGCGCCTCGCAGGCTGGGTGGGTGAGCAGCGCAGCCTGCGGCAACTCAGGGCACTGGCCGGGCGCTTGAGTCAGGAACGTGACCAACTCAAGGTTCTGGAGTTCACAAATCAACTCGAGAGGCTCCGCAGTTTAGCTACCGACGGTGCCACCACCGTTGAGTTACTCGTCTCGATTCGCGACGACATAGGGTTGGGACGAGCCCTCGACAACCGTCTCGATGCCAGTCGACGCTCGATAGACCGATCGACTCACGGTGACGACTTGGCCGCGTTGTTGGCTGTTGCACAGCGCTGCCCCGATCCCGCCGAGTTCCCCGACTGGTTGGCACAGAGGCTGGCTCGGCGGTCGGCGTTGAGGCCAGATGAGGGGCCGGGTCGAGCCGATGATTCGCGGGCCACCGTAACGCTCAGCACCATACACCGTGTGAAAGGCCGGGAGTGGCCACATGTGATCGTTCACGATGTCAGCGAGGGGTCGATGCCGCATCGCCTCTCCTCGGACTCCGAAGAGGAGCGGCGGGTCTTTCATGTGGCGATAACTCGTGCTAGTGAGAGTGTTGCGCTAACCGCCGGGCCGGCACCCTCCCGCTTCATTTCTGAGATGCACACACCCGCGCCGCCCACTCCAGAGCTTGTCGGCTCCGCTGCTCCCATTGCAGACGGTCGACACTACGACCCGCGCTCACGAGCGGACCCGAATCCACCTACCGACCTGAATACACGCTCCGACCCGAACGCATACGCCGACACACAGACGGGACGGGGCTTCCCGGTTGATACGCGCGACTGTTCGGACCCCGAACGGGAGCGTTTGCGAGACCAGTTGAAAGTGTGGCGTTCAACTACCGCGCGAGCGACTGGGGTGCCCGCCTATGTGGTGTTCAACGACGAGACCCTCAACCAGATTGTGGCACTCCGGCCCCGTGACGACGACGAACTTCTGACGGTTAGTGGTATCGGCCCGGTAAAAGTCAAGCGATACGGCGAGGCCCTGATCGCCATTGTGAACGGCGACGAAAAAACGTCACCGCACCCAAAGAGGTAGCTACTCTCGAGCAACCCGTCAGCCAACTCTCCAGCCAACGAACCAACCGACGCATCAGGCTAAGATTCACATCGCTGGGATCGAACGTATGTTTGTCAGAAGCTTGAGGTGGTATTGTGGGATCGTGAGTTACCGAGCCACGATACTTCACGCCGACCTCGATGCTTTCTACGCATCAGTTGAGCAGCGTGACAACCCGAAGCTGCGCGCGCGCCCAGTCATCGTGGGAGCAGGTGTGGTACTCGCTTGCAGCTACGAGGCCAAACGCTGCGGGGTTCGCTCCGGCATGGGTGTCGGCATCGCCCGCTCGCTGTGTCCGCAGGCGATCACCGTGCCACCACGAATGAAGGCCTACGCCGAAGCTTCCGCTGCGGTGTTTGATCAGTTCAGTGAGTTCACCCCGCTAGTGGAGCCGCTATCGGTGGACGAGGCTTTTCTAGACGTGGCCGGAGCCGAGCACCTCTTCGGACCCGCCGTTGAGATCGCCCAACAACTTCGAGTGCAGGTGCTCGCAGAAGTCGGATTGACCCTCTCGGTCGGAGTCGCCCGCACCAAGTTTCTGGCGAAAGTCGCCAGCGGACAGGCGAAACCCGACGGTGTCATCGTTGTGGAACCGGGAGACGAACTCACCTTCCTTCATCCACTGCCGATCGAGGTGCTCTGGGGTGTTGGTCGGGTCACCGCCACGAAGTTGCACGACCACGGCATTGACACTGTCGGAGACCTCGCCTCCTGCGGACTTGAAGGGCTAGTTAGCTTTCTCGGCAAGCACGCCGGCGGTCACCTGTTGGC
Organism: Candidatus Aldehydirespiratoraceae bacterium; assembly: GCA_965204595.1. Lineage (GTDB taxonomy): Bacteria > Actinomycetota > Acidimicrobiia > Acidimicrobiales > Aldehydirespiratoraceae > VXYK01. Next base: position 499,093 of record CBDBEW010000005.1, read on the forward strand.
GTTGGCCCACAACCACGATCCCCGCGCCATCGACACCGACCGCTGCGACCGTTCGATCGGCGCACAGCGAGCACTTGGAGAGAAGTTCCGCGGGCGAGAGGAACTGCGACGCGAGATGCTCGCCCTCACGGAGAAGGTGTCGGCCCGCCTGCGCAAGGCTGATCGAGTTGCCCGCACGGTCACGGTCCGCTACCGAACTTCAGACATGCGCCTCAAGAGCCGCAGGCGCAAACTGCCAGAGGCCACTCAGCAGACAGCCACCCTGACCGGCATCGCCGACGAGCTATTGCTCGACCTGCTCGACGGTCCCCACGGCCCGGGCAGCAGGTTGGGCCGTGTCGGCTGCACCCTGATCGGTGTCACTCTTTCGTCACTGCGTTCGCCCGATGCCATCCAGATAGCGTTGCCGTTCGCCGAGCATGGCCGGCCCACCGACGTACTCGACACCATGATCGACGAGATCCGCCTCCGTTGGGGAGATAAGGCTGTCGCCCGCGCATCACTACTCGACCACCGACCCGAAGTCGCGTCCCTAACGCGCCCCACCGCCCCCGATTCCGACATCACCCATCGTGTGTAAACGCCTTTTGTGGAAGTAATATGGCTCTCATGAACCAACCTATTGATCTTGTCGAAGAAAAGCGTAAAAAAGAACAGCAAGTGTTTGTGCAAGACCACGATTAAACCTGCATAACGTGAAAACAAAGCTACTTACTCTTGTTGTTGCATTGATTGTTGTTCCATTACTGTCTGTTGTTATTGTGAGACAGATTTCGCGTGTAGATTTGCAAAATGCTGAGAATGTATCAGGAGTATCAACGATGGTCCAAAAACAGTTTGGCGAAGACGTGATTGAAGTTGATCTGTTTCTTGACTATTCACCTAGCAAGTCACTAAGCTTTTTGCATTATCCTGGAAGTTTGGTAACTGCAGTATATATTGAACCCGGTCAATCAATAGAAACCGGCAATAAAGTAATCCAGATCGATGGCATCGACCGTTTAGCCATCTCCTCACCTCAACCATTCTGGCGTCTTCTTTCAGTAGGCGATCAAGGAACCGATGTCGTAATGCTAAAACAGCTACTAGCTGAGTTTGGTTATAATGTCCAATCAGACATCAATCACCTAAGCGAAGCTGATTTACTAGCGATCCAAACGCTTGCTGGCAGTCTAGGTGTTGCGTCTTTGAGCGAGGTTGAACACTTTGATCCTTCGTGGTTTATTTGGTTGGGTTCCAAAAGTGACCCTTTTGTTGTGTGGGAAGTTTTGATAACAACTGGGCAGTTAGCACCAAGCGTGGGTGTGCCAATAGCAAACGAAAGGGTGCGACTGCAAGCAGTAGAAACGCGCAATATGGATTCAAGCACAATCGGTAGCCGAGTAACACTTATGAATTACAATCTAGAGGTTTTGGGTAGTTCACATCCTTTCCGTAACCAAACAGATGATCAAAATATGATCTTGTGGTTAGAAAGTTTGCTAGTGGAGAATGAAATATCAACAGACGAAGTCGTGATACCAGCCGTGTTGCGAAGTACACCCGACTCTCAACAGTTAGTCGTGCCAGCGTCCTCAATTATTGTTGACAGTCAAGGTAACACCTGTGTGTTGTTAGCGAACGAAAACGCAACACCGATAGCAGTAGATATCCGTGACACTTCTTTTGATGGTGTATTTGTTGAAGGAATTGAGGAAGGAACCGAGATACTGCTAGCACCAGTCATAGAACTAGAATCGTGTTATGTGGATAACTGAAATCGTGTAATGTTGAAAATTGATTCGGTAAGTCAGTCATTTCCTGGTCGTAATTTGCTTTTGCATGAAACTTCTCTGACAATATCCGCAGGAGAAAGTGTTGCCGTTATGGGACCCTCGGGTTCAGGAAAATCGACCCTGCTCTACATTGCTGGATTCTTGCTTCGCCCAGATAAAGGAACTGTGTGGTTTGATAACGAATCCATATCTTCGGGCGACCAAGAATCCTCAATTAGAAAACAGATCTCATGGATCACGCAGGATTCGTATTTGATTCCCGGTCTAACTGCATATGAGAACATAAGGTTAACTCTCAAGCTAGCTGGATATGCAGCAGATGAATGCTGCCGCTTAACGCTGAAGTCATTGCAAAACGTTGGTCTATCAGACCGAAAGGATGTAAAAACCGCGAGCTTGTCGGGTGGCGAAAAACAGCGTGTTGTCGTTGCGAGAGCGACATCCAAAATTGATTCAAAGTTGTTTCTAGCCGACGAACCAACAGCTTCACTAGACGGGAATAACTCTAAAGCTGTTGCAAAACTATTGGTTGGATCTCTGCCTAAGAATGCAATGTTGTTGATGGTCACTCACGATAACGAGGTTGCCCAATCTTGTGACAGGGTGATGCGAATAAAACAGGGCAAGTTGATTGCGTAGTTGGTCATTTGCTTCGCTACTGCATTACGCTCACTCAACGCTTCGCGCTAGACCAATCACGAATCTTGTGGTTGCTCTGGCTTGTGTCGTAGTGTTATCGCTTTGGTAGAGAATAGGGCTTACGATGGTGAGATTCAATTAGTGCCTGACCGTTACGAAGAACGGTACGATATTTTGTCGTCACATTTTTCGCTTGTTGGATTTCCAAACTCAGCATCGAGATGCATGGTTGAAACGAAGTTTAGATCCCAAAATAATCAACTGGAAAAGTCAATGATCGTGGCTGCATTGGCTAGAACTGATGGAGCTGCCATTGATGTGCGTTTGCTCAACCTCTCCTCAAGTTCGCTTCTAGAAACTCAATCCAGAAGTGACACTAGATTATCTCAATACTCTTGGACGTTCGCTTCCTTGTTGATGCTGTTATTGCTTTTTGTGGGTCTTCGCCTCGCAACAATGGAACGAAACGTCTTGCTTGTGCTTGGTTCTTCCAGAAAAGAACTATGGCTCTTTTCGGTTATCCATTCTCTTTTGCTAGGTGTGATTGCGTTGCTGGGTGCGGTTTTTGCAGGGTTGGTTTATGCGTTGGTCACTAATCTGTCGCTCACCTCAACTCAGATTGGTCTATACCAAATATTGTTAATCTTGTTATGGTATGTGCTATTTTCACTGCTCGTGTCGTTAATCTTCAACCGTAGGTCTAACTTATTGCGAATACTGCAAGACCATAGTTGACAAGCTAGTCGTTGTTTCGGGGTTGAGATTTGGTTTTGGGTTATTCTGGGCCGGTGGCTGCTCGTGATTGAAAAACTAGAGCGCAGCTTCTCGCCCTTTCTGCATTAAGACCTACTTCGTTATTGATTAACTGATCCACAAAAATGTACAAGTCTTCTAGGGTTGGTAACTCGATGAGAGAATTGTCTATTTCGCGAAGGCAACTTTCAAAGTCTTTTGTTGCTAACAACAATTCTGCTTCGTTTGGTGCTGTCTGTCTCGCCCAAGTGGCACTGATGGCATCTAAATAGTACTCATCACAACGTTGCATGGTTTCTTGAATACGTTGGTCTTCACTTGCTTGAAATTCTGGAGAAACGCTATATCCAGCAGAGAAGTTCAAAAATCTACCTGTTTCGTCGCTGAAAGGCCCGTTTACGCTAAAGCCTTCGTCCGCGATACAGGCAAGGGTTCTTGCTGTGGCATCTGAGTATTCTGCATAGGTGATTTGGCCGTCTTCAAACGCGATGCGTTCATACTCGCTCCAAACATTTGGATCCTCAAACTCTACTGTGTAGTTGTCAGACGAACCTAAAGAACTCAAGAAACTTGCACAACTCGAACCCAAAACCAACAACGCAACCAACATCACATGCTTGTACCAGCCACTTAAAGTGTGTGTGAAGCGAGTAATAAAATTATCTGCGGCTAGTCCCATGGGTGAAGCTTGTTCTTACCTTTCCCATCACCAATGTAGAGGACAGCGAACCCAAGTACTACTAGATGAAGATGTATATGAGCCGCCGAGGATGGTTTAAGACTGAAAAGCTTTGGGTGCTGGCGTGGAGTCGGATGTGGAGTCGGGGGTTAGCAGCCTTCCATCGATTGCAGCTTCGATTCCAGTTGTTGCGTTCAATGTAGCTATCAACGCGGTCAACTTCACATTAATCTCCTCCAACTTCTCATCTTGAGCCTCAAAACGTTTATCGAACTTCTCATCTTGAGCCTCAAAACGTTTATCGAACTTCTCATCTTGAGCCTCAAAACGTTTATCGATCGCTTCGAACTTGGCATCTTGAACATCGAAGCGTTTATCGATTTTGTCTTCTAGCCGGTCGATGCGGGAGTCTAAACGCCCGATGTTGGAGCCTAAACGTTCGATGTTGGAATCCAAAGCAGCAAACGTGATCGCAACAGACGCTACGAGCAAAGTTGTTAGCACAGTAAATCCTAAGTGTTCTCTCACCTTGTGACGAACTGTCTTCGTGGTGCTAGGCACAACTGCACTAGTAACTGAACCTTCTGGCGAAGCCTCTATGTTTGTTGCGGTTTTGGGTTCTTTGGTCATAACGCCGGTTGGGCTGTTGATGGTTGCTGAGGTCGTTGGATTGATGGACACGTCGCCTCCAAGAAAATATTTTTATGTTTTTGGAAGCCGTTATTGCTCGGCTACGAAGCGACTACAGATAAACCAAAAAAGTTTATCTGGAATTAAACACTACCATAACACACAAAAACAACAACACATAAAAACATCAAATAAATTAAAAAACATGACACTCACGCAGCCAACCACACGTAGAGCCAATCGACGCAGTAGTAAATCGTGAAGACACGCAAAACTAAGTCTGCATCAAACCCGAGGGGATTCAGCCCAAGTGGAGAGCGTTTTATTTGGGTACAATGGTCTCGTGACCACGCAACTAATTGACAGTTATGGTCGGGTTCACCGAGACCTGCGTATCTCGGTAACTGACCGTTGCAATTTTCGTTGCACTTATTGCATGCCCCAAGAGGGGATGCAGTGGCAACCACGCGAAGACTTGTTGACCTTTGAAGAGATTGAGAGGCTAGCCACAATTCTGGTTCGCCGTTTCGGTGTCAACTCCATTCGTTTGACTGGTGGCGAGCCAACAGTACGTGCAAACTTGGTGAGTTTGGTGGCGAAACTAGCGACTCTAGGTGTGGATTTGGCAATGACAACCAACGGTGTCTCGCTACCCTTGTTGGCCAAAAGTTTACGCGTGGCAGGTTTAGGTAGAATCAATGTTTCTTTGGATTCGCTCAAGGCTAGCCGTTTCAATGAAATAACCCGCCGTGATGATTTAGCTCGGGTATTAGAGGGCATTCAAGCTGCTGTGGATGCGGGATTTCAGCCAACAAAAATCAATGTGGTGGTCATCAAGGGTTTCAACGATGATGAAATTGTTGATTTCGCCAAGTTCGGACGGGAGATGGGTGTGGTGGTGCGATTCATTGAGTTCATGCCACTAGACGCAGACAAAGCGTGGAGCAACCAGCAAGTAATGACCCAAGCTGAGATACTCACTGAGTTGTCAAAAGAGTTTGATTTGGTGCCGGTTGCTCGCACTTCTGCACCGGCGAGTCGGTGGCGTTATTTAGACTGCGACAATGAGATTGGTATTGTGGCTAGCGTGAGCCAGTCTTTTTGTGCTACCTGTGACCGTGTGCGTATCACCGCCGATGGGCAGTTTCGCAACTGTTTGTTTGCCACCAACGAAACTAACCTGCGCTCAATGTTGCGCAACGGCAGCAGTGATGACGAGATCGCACACGTGTTGCAGCAATCTGTTGGAGCTAAATGGGCTGGCCATAGCATCAACCAAGTACACTTCATTCGCCCCAACCGTTCAATGTCAGAGATTGGTGGCTAGCTTTGCCAGAGCCTGACTTCACCCATCTTGATGCTGCCGGTCGGGCGCGTATGGTTGATGTTGGCGACAAACCTTCATCGCAACGCCAAGCAGTTGCCCGCGGCACAGTGTTGATGAATGCGGCAACTGCTGAGGCGGTTGCCGCTCACGAAGTTGCCAAAGGTGATGTTTTAGCGGTTGCTCGGGTGGCTGGTATTCAGGCTGCGAAACGGTGTTGGGATTTGGTGCCGTTGTGTCATCCTTTGCTGATCTGCGCCGTTACGGTAGATTTTGAGGTTCGCGAAACTAGTGTCAGGATTGAATCGCTGGTTAAGTCGGAGGGTCGCACAGGTGTGGAGATGGAAGCTCTAGCAGCTTGCAGTGTTGCTGCGCTAACGATTTACGACATGTGCAAGTCGCTAGATCGGTCTATGGTGATCACAGATATTTCTTTATGGGAGAAGAGTGGAGGACATTCGGGTGATTATCAACGAAAAAAATTGTAGGGCAGCGTTGCTTTTATGTTGCAATTGTAGTAGAACTGTAACCTAACTTTTGGGAGGCAACCAATGTCGCAATCAATCTTAATTGTTGCGTTAGCTGCTTGTTGGGTTTGGTACTTTGGGCAACTCTGCCTAGAACACCTGCAGAGTTCTCTAGATAAACAAGACCGGGTTAGTTCTTTCTCTAATGGTTTAGGCATATTGGGAGCTACCCGGCAAACTCGCCCTCACTATGGTCAAGTGGCGCAAACAAGTTACCGGCGAACTGCTTTAGTTCCGAGAGGTGCTAACCATGCAGCTAGACGCCGTAGAGATGTTGGGATAACTTTGGCAATGTTGTGTGTGACAACACTATTTTTGGCTCTTTCGTTTGGTTCCTTTTTTTGGATGTCACATTTGGCACTTGATTTAGTTACTGCATCCTTTGCAGTTGCTGCTTTGCGGAGACGCAGTTTAGCGGTTGAGCGTGAGCTGAAAGTGCATTTGCTTTACCCCGACAGAGTCGGTACCCAACCACATCTTTGGCCCGCAAAAAGAGTGGTTAACGGATAGAGCATTAGCTGCGACAAAGTTATCAATAAATACGCTACGCTTTAGCAGTCCACTATTGCTGCTAGCAGGGGGTGTAGCTCAGTTGGTAGAGCACCTCGGTCGCATCGAGGAGGCCAGGGGTTCAAATCCCCTCACCTCCACCCTGTTTTAACTGGCACCCTGTTTACCGTGGTGCCCAGCGGAAATCGTTGCGGCCAGTGATGCAAATAGGATCACCATCTGGGCGTTCATACGGCAATGGCTGTTCACAAGGGAAGATGAAATCGAGAGTTTGGATCACGTCAGCCATTTGTGTTTTACCGGGTCGTATTGATGCGGGTGTCATGTCGTTGTTGTCGACAGGGCCAAGGTTGTTGATAGCTTGACGCACATCGTCGAGGGTGGGATTATCGCCTGCATCGTAGAGGGCGCGTGCCATCACTCGGACGATCGAACAAACAACGCCAACCATTTGATAGCCAGAATCGCCAGGTGTATCCCAAGTGTGGCTAGCACCTGAAGGGCTATTATCGGAATAAAGTTGATTGCAGTTTGCAAGCATAGGGTTGGGTTGATAGTTGGGTTGACGGTAAATGCCTGTGGTGCGATAGTCAAATATCGTGGCACCGTTATATAGGTTGCCCGAAGCTGGATCGTTCGCTATTTGCCCAGCGGCGAGTTCAGCGGTTTGAGAGTTGAAATCTGAAGCGAAAAAGCGCACACTGCCAGGTTCAAAACCTTGCTTGGCCATTTCGGTGATGTAACCCGGTGCCGAAGGAATGTTGAGCACGTTAAAGAAGCCGTTAACTTCAGCTTCAACCATGTTGGCTACCGATTCGTTCACGCCACCGGTGCAGAATTCGCTACCGGCGCAGTCGATAACGTCAAAGGTGACCTCAAAGCCAGCGGCCCTTAGCGGTGTCACCAATGCATTCTCAACGGCCTCGACTTGACCTGGTGTGTTGGGTGCCGCAACACCCAAGTTAAGACCTTCAAGTTCGCCGCTTGCAAGCAGATCGGTAACCATGAACGAGAGGCTCTCTTCTAAGGTGGGAGAGGAAGAAAGCAAACGACCATTAGAGCGAGACATAAACTCTTCTGGCTGTCCTTGGGTGGAGATAAAGATGGTTTGTTGTTCCTCCACGAGACAGAGGTTGGCAGTTCCTTGAAAGCCGCTGCTGTTCATCACGATAACCGAATTAAAGTCTTCGGTCATAGCTAAACAAGCAGTGTTGAGGCTCGCTTCAACATCAGCACCAAAAAGGTCGGCTTCAACGTAACCAAGATCTAGCATGCGTCCACGAATACCACCGCATTGGGTGTTGATGTAATCGATGAACACCTCAAACATTTCTTTCGGATTCCCTACAGGAACGCCAAAACCTAAACTAATACCATCTTCTAAACGTCTACGAATATGTCCCACCCGTATTGATTCGGCACTAATACCTTCATCGGATTGCACTCGGTTCACCGCAGGTTCGTGAGGTAAACAAAAGGTGTCGTATTGCGTAAATGGATGGTCGCCACGGTCAAATCCTTGCTGGAAATCTGCAAAGATACCGCCTCGCGGGTCTTGGTAAATATTTGGCTGAGATAGTTGATCATCATCTGATGCTGAGGAAGACGCTGCGGAAGGGTCGGCTTCTTCGATAGTGGTTTCAGTGGTGTCAACGTTGTTGTCGTTGCTAGGTGCGGTTGTTTCTGGGGGGATGGCTTGCGTGTTGTTTGGGTTGGTGTCGCTGTTGTTTGCTGTTTCACCGCCACACGCGGAAGCGATGAAAGTCGTTGCTAACACCACCGATAAGAATTGATATTTTGCTTTTGTCATTAACGCCCCCCAAGATTGCTTGTGTCAAGGTTACGCGAAATAACACAAATTTGTCGAATTCGGTGATGCGAGAAATAAACTTTAGTCCACATTGTTTATGGCATGGTATTAAGTGTGACTACCGACTCACTAACTATGGGTGACGCTGTGAGAAGCAAAGCCACACCGACTTTGCTGGTGCTTTTCTGGCTGAACTTTGTGGAGATTTTGCCTCGCGGGTTGCGGGTGGTCGCACCCGATGTTGCGAGTTCGCTCAATATTTCCGACTCGGTTTTGGCAACGGTTCTTAGTGTCGGGTCGGTCGCAATTGCTTTTGGGGCTGTTCCTTTTGCAGTTTTTGCGGATCGCGTGCCGAGAGTCAAGATTATTGCAGTGGCATCTTTCTTTGGGGCTTTAGCCACGATGTTGTCGGCTTTTGTGGTTAACGTTTTTCAACTTTTCTGGACAAGCACAGCTAGAGGAATCGGGCAGTCTTTCCGCATCCCAGTTGCTGGTTCTTTGATTTGTGATAGCTACCCGATTTCGGTTCGTGCTCGTGTGTTTGCCATTGAAGCGTTGGGTCGGCCGTTGGGGTTGCTTTGTGGCCCATTACTTATTGGTTTGGTCGCGACCATTGCTGGAGGGGAGCACGGTTGGCGTTGGGCTTTGATTGTTGTTGCGCTAGCACCACTGCTTGTGGGATTGTCTGCGTTAGTCCTAGATGAACCGCTGAGAGGTAATCAAGAACAAAGAGCGTGGTTAGACGGCCAAGCACTCACAACACCCGAAACCCATGTTTCTGTAAGCACCGCTTGGGCACGCTTGCGGAAAGTTCGAACTTTGATGTTTTTAGGCCTAACTCTTGGCATGGTTGGCTTTTTGTTGCTCGCGGTTCCGTTGCAGTTCAATCTCTTGCTTGCCGATAAATACGCGCTCGACACGCTGCAAAGAGGATTTGTTGAGTCGACTCTTTGGTTACCTGCTTTGTTCACAATCGTTTTAGCCGGACGAGCGTTCGATTACGCAGTAAATGTTAGTTATGACTTGGTAGCAAAGATGATGGCTGCTTTGCTCACTATTGCGGCTTTGCTGTATGCCGTGGCGTTGCCAATAAAAACGATTGGGGTGTTGGTTGTTTTAATGGCACTTGCTCAAGGTTTAGTTTCTGCAGCGTTTGTTGGGGCACCGATCATTATTTCTCTAGTCACGCCTTACCGAATTCGTGCTCAAGGATTTGCGCTTATACCCGTATTTGTCTATTTATTGGGTGAATTCTTTGGCGGTGTCTTAGCAGGGCAACTATCTGAGACTTACAACAATCGAACTGCCTTGTTATTGTTGGCTCCCGCCGCGGCATTGCTTGCTGGCAATTTGATGTGGCGTAGTGCTGCGCGCATCAAAGGTGATGCCCAATTAGTTGTTGAGGAACACCTAGAGGAACAAACCCAAGCACGCAAACGTGATGTGGGTGAGCAGGTAGCTGTGTTGCGTGTACGTAATTTAGATTTTAGTTATGGGTCGGTTCAAGTTCTTTTTGGTGTAGAGATTGAGTTGGATAAGGGTGAAGTTGTTGCTTTGCTTGGTAACAATGGTGCTGGTAAAACCACGTTGTTGCGTGCCATATCTGGACTAGGTATGGTTGATGCCGGTGTTGTTAACTTAAATGGTCGCGTTATCACAGATGTTAAAGCTGAGTCGCGTTTTCATCTAGGGATTGTGCAATTGCGAGGTGGCGAGGGGATCTTTCCCGAGTTGAGCGTTAAAGACAATCTTCGCGCCACGATTTTGGCCCAGAAGTTGAAACCATCAGAATTTGAACGAAGAGTTGCTGAACTCGCGAACACCTTCCCTGTTTTGGAGGATAGGCTCGACGACTTAGCGGGTCAGTTATCGGGTGGACAGCAACAAATGTTAGCTTTGGCTATGGCACTTGTTCACGAACCAAAATTATTGCTAATAGACGAACTGAGTTTAGGTTTGGCTCCAGTGGTTGTGGAAGAACTTTTGGAAGCAATTGCCGCGCTGAAAGCTAAAGGGCAAACAATGCTTGTGGTGGAACAGTCGCTAAATGTTGCACTGTCCTTTGCTGATCGTGTGGTATTTATGGAAAAAGGCGTAATACGTTTTCACGGAACTGTTGAAGAGTTTGCCGAACACGGTGATTTAGCCCGTTCAGCCTTTTTGGGTGGCAGTCAATGATTGAACTGTTCGGGCTAGAGATAGCTCAACAAGTAGTCATCGTTGGATTAGTGGTTGGTCTTACCTACGCGGCATTGGCAGCAGGTTTTGTGCTCATATATCGATCTACTGGGGTATTAAATTTCGCACACGGGGAAATGGGGTTTTTTGGCTTAGCACTATTTGTGCTAATGGTGATTAACTATGATGTCAATTGGTGGCTAGCTTTTATCTTAGCGACCTGTGCTACTGCTGTGCTTGGCATGGTTGTTGAGTTAGTTGTGGTGAGGCGCTTGTTTGATTCGGCAAGATTGGTTTTGTTGATTGCCACGATTGGGGTTGGCCAAATACTCACTTTAGCTCGGGTTGGTTGGATACCTGATATCACCACTGGAGGTAGTGTCCCGACTGCTTTTGAGATGACTTGGGAACCGACTGCCCACATTCGATTGTCTGCCAGAGAAATTTCGGTGTTGGTGTTGGTACCGATTTTGATTGGATTGCTTGGGTTGTTTTTAACTAAAACACGTTTTGGGTTGGCAGTGCGGGCCTGTGCGTCTAACCCTGACACGGCTCGTGTGTATGGCATTTCACCGCGACGTGTTTCCACGATTGTCTGGACAATAGCGGGAGGGTTCTCGGCTGCAACGGCGGTACTTGTTGCGCCATTACAAGGATTGCACGCGGCAGCCGTCGATGACACAGGTAATCTCTTGGTGGAAGAACTTTTGCTGAAGGTGTTGGTCGTATCTTTACTTGCCAGAATGAGTTCGTTAGTGGGTGTGGTTTGGGCTGGGGCAGCCGTTGGGGTTGTGGAAACCGTTGCCCGCAACAATGTTGAATCAACTAACCATGCAATCGTTAACTTGTGGTTGTTTGTTGCTGTTTTATTGCTAGTGCTTTGGTTTGTGCGCACAGGTCGCAAAGAACTAGGCTGGACTTTATCACCTACGATGCGGCCAATCCCGGCACAGTTGCAGTGCTTTTGGTGGGTCAGGCACCTCAACCAAATTGGACTTTGTTGCTTGTTTGGATTTTTGGCTTTGATACCAATCTTTGTTACCAAATCAGCACCAATTCTCGCCTGGACCAACATCTTGTTGTTTGCAATGGTGGCTTTATCTCTAACTTTGCTAACAGGTTGGGCAGGGCAACTTTCTCTTGGCCAATTCGCGTTTGTTGGAGTAGGAGGATTAGCCACACTCGCTTTTACCAAAGGGCACGATGTGCCAATCCCATTTAGTTTATTTGATGTTGCTGTTGATGTACCTTGGGGTGTTGCGGTTGTGATGGCGACTTTGCTAGGCGCGCTTGTTGCTTTGTTGGTGGGCTTACCCGCGTTACGGGTGCAGGGTTTGTTTTTGGCGGTCACTACCTTGGCTTTTGCGGTGATGGCTGGAACGTGGATGTTCCGTCAGAATTTCTTTAGCGGTGGCACAAGCGCACCACGTCCGCCAGATAGGCCAGCGTTGTTTGGTGTGGATTTAGGGGATTCACGGCGAACCTTGTATTTGTTTTGTTTAGTTGTGTTGCTAGCCATGGTGGTTGCAGTGTCTCGTATCCGCGCCAGTGGTGTGGGTCGTTGTTTTATTGCGGTGCGTGACAATGAAGATGCTGCGGCAGCGTGTACGGTATCAGCAGGCAGAATGAAGTTAGCAGCCTTTGCTTTGGCAGGGGGGATGGCGGCTTTGGCAGGGGCACTTTATGTAATTGTTGCGCCCTCACTTAGCCCAGCTACCCAATTTGCCCCCGCCAACTCGCTCAGAGTTTTAGTGATCGCAGTTGTTGGTGGGTTGGGGTCTGTGGCGGGGCCAATTTTAGGTTCTCTCTGGATTTTGGGTCTAGAACTTTTGGTGCCTGATCGCTTAGATGGATTGCAACGTTTGTTGTCATCCAATATTGGCTTGTTGTTGTTGCTCATGTATTTACCGGGTGGCTTAATCCAGATCGTCTATTCGTTACGTGACGCAATGTTTGGGATTGCTGATCGTCGTCTCAACCCAAAACAAGCCAGCGAACAACTTGCACGCGACAGCAAAGATCTATTTGTTGGGATGCCTCGCCAGCAATGGCCGCAATTGGAGGGACCAGTGCTCAAAGCAGAGGGCATTACAGTTAGATTTGGTGGCAATGTGGCAGTAGATCGGGCCAACATCGAGGTACAAAAGGCGGAGCTAGTTGGTTTGATTGGTGCGAATGGTGCTGGCAAGTCTACTTTGTTGAACGCCATTGGTGGTTTTGTGCCAGCCGAAGGCAAAGTGGAGCTTTTAGGTAGGGATGTCTCCAACCGTAACGCGGTGTTTCGGCATGGTGTTGGCTTAGGTCGAGGCTTCCAAGCTGCTAGGCTTTACCCAGGTTTAACCGTTCGTGAAACTCTAATGGTTGCGCTTGAAGCTCGCCAACGTTCGCAGTTTTTGTCGTCAATGTTGGCTTTAGCTACTGCTGTGGCCAACGAACGAGTGAAACAAGTTGAGGCTGCTGAGATTATTGATTACTTGGGTTTGGGTGAATATAGCGATGCCTTTGTTGCAACTCTTTCAACTGGCACTAGACGCATTGTGGAGCTTGGTTGTTTGCTCGCAGTGAACGCCAGAGTCTTGTTGTTGGATGAGCCAACGGCTGGTGTGGCACAACAAGAAACTGAAAAGTTGGGTCCACTCATCAAAGAAATCCAAGCTGAACTTGATGCGGCGGTAGTCGTTATTGAACACGACATGTCGTTAGTGATGAGCATAAGTGATCGGGTCTATTGCCTTGAATCGGCGGTGGTTATCGCCAACGGTTCCCCTGAGCAAGTACGCAACAACCCCGCGGTGATTGCGAGCTACCTCGGCAGCAGCCAGAGAAGTTGATGTGGTGCCAAACTTAGGCATCTTGGATGCAGATTCGCAGCTTTAGGGACTGCGATCAAGCATCACGATGTTTCGGGTTCTAAGACAGCAGAAACGGTGATGCTGGGGTTGTCGATGGCTTGACCGGGAGCTACTTGTAGGATCACGCCCGCCGCTTTCACGTCGTCGATAGCTTCATCAAGCAACGCCAAATGGTGCATAGTTGCTGAGAAAGTCGCCGACAACAATGGGGTGCGTAGTTTGCGTTTATGTTCTGATTTGGTGCGGCGTACAACGCTAAGGGCATCGCTAGCCACCACACTCATTGCTGCGTCTACACCGTTTGCAACACCAACTAGGGTACTACTTGTTGGCCAAGTTGTGCGGTGTATAGACGTTTCGTGCCACCAACTCCAAGCCTCTTCAGCAACGAAAGGCAAAAAAGGGGCGAACATGCGCTGCAGGTTCGATAATCCTAAACGCAAAGCATGATGTGCTGATGCTGCCCGTGTGGAACCGTATTGGCCATACGCACGGGGCTTTACTAGCTCAAGGTAGTTGTCGGTAAACCACCAAAAGAAAGTCTCGGTTCGTTCTAGGGCTCGGGCGTAATCAAAGCTATCGAAGGCTTCACTAGCATCGTCAACAACGTTGGCGAGCCGTGCTGCCATTGAGCGGTCTAGGGGTTCATTAATTTTGGTTGTGTCATAATCATCTTGAAGTGCATCTTGTGCTTGGTCGGTGGATGCAGCAAAGCTGAGAGCGAATTTTGAAGCGTTAAGCAACTTGATAGCCAAACGTCTCCCAATCTTCATCTGTTGTTGATCAAATGCTGTGTCGGTGCCGGGGCGGGCTGATGCCGCCCAGTAGCGAACAGCATCAGCACCATAGCGTTCCAACAAGTCGTTGGGCACCACCACATTGCCCTTTGATTTACTCATCTTCTTGCGGTCGGGATCAAGTATCCAACCCGATAATGCGGTGTTTCGCCACGGCACAGTCGCTGCATCAAGATGAGCTCTCAGTAGCGACGAAAAAAGCCAAGTACGAATAATGTCATGTGCTTGGGGGCGCACATCCATCGGAAAAGTCGCGGCATACAAGTCGGCATCGGTTTTCCAACCACAAGCGATTTGTGGTGTTAGTGACGAAGTAGCCCAAGTATCCATCACATCAACCTCACCAATAAATCCGCCTGCTTGCCCTCGCTGTGCTTCAGTAAAATCTTGTGGTGTGTCTGTTGTGGGGTCTAGAGGCAACTGCTTTTCTTGAGGCACAATAGGTTGATCCCAAAGAGGGTTTTGGTCGTTGTCAAGGCGATACCAAAGCGGTATCGGTACCCCAAAGAAACGTTGGCGGCTAATAAGCCAGTCTCCATTGAGGCCAGCAACCCAGTTAGCATAGCGTGCTTGCATGTAGCTTGGAATCCAGTTGATTTGGTCACCTTGAGCCAGTAAAGCTTCACGCAGCGTGGCATCTCTGCCACCGTTGCGTATATACCATTGACGGCTAGCAACGATTTCAAGTGGTTTATCCCCTTTCTCAAAGAACTTAACTGGGTGAGTAATAGGGCGTGGCTTGCCGTCTAAGTCGCCAGATGCGCTCAAGAGTTCCACGATGACTTGTTGTGCTTGTGGGACGCGTTTGTTGGCTAGTTTTTGATAACACTCCGCTGCATAGCTTGTGTTTAACCAGTGAGGGGTTTGAGGATTAAAGCGACCTTCACGGCCGACCACGGTGCGCACCGGCAAGTTAAGTTCTCGCCACCAAGTCACATCGGTGGTGTCGCCAAAGGTGCAGATCATGGCAATGCCTGTGCCTTTAGTGGGGTCGGCTAAGTGGTGTGGATAAACAGGTAGTTCAACACCAAATAGTGGACTCAAAACGGTTGCACCAGCAAATAGCGGTTGGTAGCGCTCATCTTGAGGGTGAGCCACTAGCGCCACACAGGCAGGCAAAAGTTCTGGACGGGTGGTGTCAACCCAGATCGGTGCATTGCCTTCATCGGTGCGTGTGAAGCGGATTTTGTGGTAGGCACCAGGGATTTCTTTATCTTCTAGCTCAGCTTGCGCTACCGCGGTTTGGAATGTCACATCCCATAGTGAGGGGGCTTCAATTTGGTAAGCTTCGCCGCGAGCCAAGTTGTCAAGAAATGCTAGTTGACTGACGCGACGGCAGTGATCGTTGATGGTCGTGTAGGTTCTAGTCCAATCAACTGAGAGCCCTAGATGCCGAAACAGTTCTTCAAAGACTATTTCGTCTTTAGCGGTTAGTTCTAGGCACAAGTTTATGAAATTGGGTCGGCTAATGGCTTGCGTTTTGCGTTTTGAGGCTTGAGAGCTACCAGCGTCACCTGGGACTCTGAAGTTGACATCGTAGGGTAGTGATGGGTCGCAAGTCACACCGTAATAGTTTTGCACTCTACGTTCGGTGGGTAAGCCGTTGTCGTCCCAGCCCATTGGGTAGAAAACTTCTCGTCCTGCCATGCGTTGATAACGGGCGATGGTGTCGGTGTGGGTATAGCTAAATACGTGCCCTACATGCAGTGAGCCACTCACTGTGGGTGGTGGGGTATCTATTGAAAACACTTCATCACGGGATTTTGTGGGGTCGAAACGGTAAATGCCTGTGTCTTCCCAGAGCGCATCCCATTTTTTTTCTAAGCCATTTAGGTTTGGTTTTTCGGGTATTTGGAGTTTGGCCATACGCTCTTTGAGGCTAGCACCTAAGAGCACCTAAGAGCTTTGAGCATCCCCCCTTTGGCTTGAGACTTCGATTAGGAGGTAATCATGTCATTGATGGAATCAGACAGACTGCCGCCGAGAGCGCGCTCGCAACGCGGGTGGCGGGAGCAGGGCTGGGGTCAGGTGGTGAGGTAGGTGCGGATTATGGTGATGAGGTCTGTGAGGGTCAGGCGTTCGTCGCGGTAGGCACGGATGGCGGCTAGTAGTTCGTCGAGGGTGATTTGTTCGTTGTTGTCGGCGTCGTAGGCGGCGACTGCGGCGGGGAGTGTCACGTTGGTGACGTTTATGGTGACTGTGATGCTGTTGTTGGTGTTGGAGCCGTCGGGGTCGGTGGCGGTGACGCGCAGCGGGTAGGTGTTGGGTTCGGTCTCGTAGTCGAGTCGGGTTCGGGCTGCGACGCTGATCTGGCCGGTTCGGGGGTTGATGGCGAAGAGGGCGGCGTCGTCTCCTTCGAGGGTGTAGCGGATTTCGTCGTTTTCGGGGTCGGTGGCGGCGATGGGGTCGCCGACGCTGGTTCGGGGTGGGGTGTTCTCTGCGACGGTGAGCGTGACGGAGGCGTTGGCGAAACTCGGCGGTTCGTTCGGCGCGTCGCCGCCGCCCCCGCCGCCCACAGCGCCTCCGCCGCCGCCTCCGAAGTTCACCGGCGGTGGTGGTGGTGGTGCGATTGTGACCGGGCGTATCGAGATGTTGTTGTATTTGGGGTCTGTGCTGGTTGCGGTGTGGGTGATGGTGGTGGTGCCTGAGAGGCGGGTGACTAACACTTCTTGTGGGGTTTTCCAGTTCGCCGCAGTGAACGTCAATGTTCCTGGGTTGAATGTGTTCAGCGTGCGGACTGTGGCTCTGGTCTCGTCGCCGGAGGCGGCGGTGATCACGACCTCGGCGGTCGGTTCGCTGTTGAGTGCCAGCGTGTAGCTGCCGTTGTCGGCGAGGTTCAGCCTGTTCGTGCTGACGTTCACTGCGGCGGTGTCGTCGTCGGTGAGCGTCAGAGTCAGCGGTACGACTGTCCGGCCCGCGCCTGCGGTGCCGATGAGTATCAGGGTCTTGTCGCCCTTGTCTATCTCGTCGTCGGGTCGGGTGAGCGTGATGGTAAAGACCTCGGTTTGCAGGTTGCGCCTGATCACTTGCGGGCCGGGCAGCGTGTAGTCTTGGCCGGCGACCGCTGTGGAGTCCGTGTGGGCCGCCAGTGTGACGGTCACGTCGGTGGTGGCGGGGTCGTTGCGGCCCTCGGTTTTGGGGTCGTCGAGGACGGCGGCCACCGTCGCAGACTTATCAGACTCGGGGATCGAGGTTTTGACGACTTGCAGCTTCACCGTGTTGGGGCCGTCCACGAGCGGCGTCACCTCCACGGTGTAAGTTTTGGTGATTTGGGTGTCCTCGGCGGTGACCACGACGTTGACGGTGGTTGTGGCGCCTAGCGAGACTGCTATGGCGGCGCCGGCTGTTCCGCTCGTCACGCTCGCGCCGTCGACGGTCACGGTGGCAGCAGAGGACTTGGCTGTGGGGGTGAGTTTCACATGGGTCGTCGTCTCGGCCGGGTTGGCGGTGTAGGAGGTCTCGTCGGCGGAGAACCCAGGCGACAGCGCGGCGCTGCCGCCGAAGGTGGAGCCGTCGGTGCTGGTGCTCACCGACAGTCCGCTCAACGTGGCGTCACCCGATGACGCGTTGACTGTGAGCGTGTAGGTTTGCCGGGTGGTGCCGTCCTCGGCGGTGACTCGCACGTTCACCGTGGTCGCGGCGCCCGCAGTCACTGCGATCGCGGCACTCGCCGAACCGCTCGCCACGCTCGAGCCGTTGACTGTGACTGTGGCGCCGGCGTTGCCGGTCGTCGGCGTGACCCGGTAGTGGCTGACGCCTGAGCGCAGCGTGAGCGTGTACGCGGTCGTTGCCGAGTTGAATGCCGGTGACAGCGTGGCGGCGCCGCCGAAAGTCGAACCGTCGCTGCTGGTTGCCACCGTCAGTGCGCTGAGCGTGGCGTCGCTGGACTGGGCGCGGTAGCGGGTTACGCGGAACTCGCCGGCTGAGGTTCCTGCGGCGAGGATTTTGCCGTCCGCGGCGAGCGCTACGGCCGACGCGGCGTCGTTGGTGGATCCGAAGTCGGTGGTGACCTTGCCGCCCACCCCGAAATCAGTATCCAAGGTTCCGTCGGTGTTGTAGCGTGTCAGCGCGAAGTCGTCGGTGCTGTTGCCGTGGTTGGCTGAGCCGGCGGCGATGATCCGGCCCGAGCTGTCGATTGCGATTGCGTTGATCTCGTCGTCGCCGCCGGCGCCGAAGCCGGTGGTTGCTTTGCCGCTAGTGCCGAAGCTGGTGTCTATGGTGCCGCCGGCGTTGAGGCGCGCCAGAGCGAATTCGGTGTAGTCGTCGGCGGTGTTGGAGGCCGTGTCGTTGTCGTTGGTGGTGTGTCCGGCGACTATTATCTTGTTGTCGGCGTCGATCGCCAGCGCGTGGGCGTGGTCGTCTGCGGTGTTGAAGTCCACTGTCGGCAGGTCGTAGATGCTGGTGTCGGGGTTGAAATTGCCGAAGTTGGAGTCACTGCTGAAGTCGCTGGACACTATTTGGGCCACGCCGAAGTCGTCGTGGTCGTCGGCGGTGTTGTCTGGTGTGCCGTTGTCGACGCGGACGCCCCCGGCAACGATGAATCTGTTGTTGGCGGCGATGGCGATCGCGTAGCCTCGGTCATCGTCGACGTTGAAGTTCTGGCTACGGCCGTTGTCTGTGCTTCCGTCGGTGTTGAAGCGGATGAATGCGAAGTCGTCGTCGGGTCCATGCGCGGTGTAGCCGGCGGCGATGATCTTGTTGTCGGCTTGGATGGCCACGGCGAACGCTTCGTCGGCTGCGGGCTCTTGTTGCGACTGGCCTCCGCCTCCTCCGAAGTCGAAGATCACCTTGCCAGCGTCGCCGAAGCTGGTGTCGAGGACGCAGCGATCGGTGTAGCGCAACACGGTGAAGTTCCTTTTGTCGACGGTGCCGTCGCTGCTGGTCGAGCCCGCCACCACGATCTTGCCGTCGGACTGGATCGCCACAGCGTAGGCCCTGTCGTCGGAGCCTGTGCCTATGTCGGTGACGCTGCGGCCGCGGCTGTTGATTGTCCCGCAGCCGGAGAGGTCGACGGATCCGTCGGGCAGGTAGCGGGTGAGGGCGATGTCGTTGTGGTCGTCGCCGGCGTCGGCGGGTGTGCCGTTGTCGTTGTTGGCATAGCCTGCCACGACGATCTTGCCGTCGGGCTGCACTGCCATCGCCTGTGCGGTGGCTTGGGAGCCGAACGAGGTGGCGACGCAGCCGGGCTTAAAGGCGCACGTGTTTTTCGCGCCGAACCCGTTGTTGCGGTTGCCACCGGAATCGATGCCGTACACGGCGAATTCGTTGACCGAGCCGATGCTGTTGTAGCCGCCCAGCACGACCGTATTGGCGCCTGTGAGCGCCATGGCCCGCGCGCCGTCCGACACGGCATCGGAAAGCGTGAAGTCACCCTGAAAGTGGGCTTGGGCGCGTGAGGATTGAAATATGTCCCCGGCGGCGGTGAGGAGCTCCAACAGGACATGGTTCGGCTTGCTTGGGTGGGTGGCTTCGCCGGTGAGCAGGATCTTGCCGTCGGACAGCACCTGCAGCGCGTGCGCCTGGGCGCTGTAACCACTGGGGGCAGTGAAACTGGGGCGGTTGAACTGATCGATGACGGTGCTCTCGTAGCTTCTGATGACGCGTCCCTGCCTGCCCTGCTGACCGCCCGGTTTCGCCTCACCGAACCCGCCGTCTAAGGCGCCGTTGGTGTTGTAGCGGGCCAGCGCCCACTGGCTGCCCCTGAAACCGGCGGCGACGATCTTGTTGTTGGAGTCGATGGCGATATCGTTGATCTGCTCCACGCTGCCTGCAGCGAAGTTGGTGGTGACTCTGCTGTTGACGCCGAAGCTGCTGTCGGGGTCGCCGGCTGTTGAGATGCGCAGCAGCGCGAAGTCCTTGTGGTCGTCTGAGGTGGGGTTGGAGCCGGTGGTGGTGCCGTTGTTGTTGGTGGCGAACCCGCCGACCACGATCTTGTTGCTCGAGTCGACGGCCAGCGACGTGGCGCCGTCCTCGAGGGTGCTGAAATCGTAGGTGGCGGCGCCGCTGCGTTGGTGCTGGTTGAGGATCGCGCCGAAGCCGCCGTCGGGGTCGCCGACAGTGTTGTAGCGAACCAGCCCGAAACTCGTGCCCGCCTGCCCGGCCACCAGGATGTGTTCGTTGCCGCTGACTGTCTGCACCGCCACCGCGTTGGCGGCGTCGTTGGACGAGCTGAAGCTGTGGATCGCGAAACCCCGCCTGCCGACGCCCGCGTAGTTCGTCCCGAAACCTGTGTCGAGTGTTCCGTCGACGTTGTAGCGGGCCACCACGAACTCGTTGCCCTTGTTGGGAGACGCCGCGTAGCCGGCCACCACGATCTTGCCGTCGGACTGCAGCGCCACCGCCCGCGCCTCGTCATTGAGGCCGCGGTGACCAGCGGCGCCGGGCACGGTGAAATCAGTGAGCACCCGCCCGCCCGTGCCGAAGGTCGTGTCCAACGAACCGTCGGGGTTGTAGCGGGCGACCGCGAAGTCCCTGCTCGCCACCAGATCGTTGCCGTGCCGGTTCACATTGGCTGCGAAACCCACCGCCACGACCCTGCCGTCGCTCTGCACCGCCACATCGAAGATCTCGCTGGTGGCAGAACCGAATGCCGCAGATGCCGACCCGTTGAAGCCGAACGAGTGGTCGACGTCGCCGGCGATCGCCCCGCGGGTGCGGGCGAAGGTGAGGCTCAACTTCACCTTGTCGCCCGCAGACCAAGTCAAACCAGAATTGGGCCAGACGGCGCATTTGCGATTTCCGCAGCCTTGTGTAGAGTCTGCGACTCTGAATGGAGTGCCGTCGACGTGCAGCGTGTACTCGCTGAGCACGGCACGCGTGCCCGGGTCGCCTCGGAAAAATCGGAGGTCAAACAAAAGTCCGTTGGTCCCAAAAATGCCGCCGTCGTTAATCGTGACGGAATCGACGTTGTGTGTCGTCCCATTGATCGTGGCGGTGTGGTCCGAGAGCGTCGCAGCCGTTCTGCACCAGTATGTGGCACCACTCGCGCTGGTATCGCAGCCTAAGATGGTACTGCCCGGTATGGCCTGCACCGTGAGCGTGGCCGACCACGCCTCCTCTATCTCTATCTCGTTGTGGTGGGCCTCCGCCGGCGGCCCAGAGACCACACCGGCGGCTGCCGCCACCAGCACCGCGGCCAGCACCGCCCACAAACGCTGCCTCAGCATGGAACGCCGATTCTGCGGGGGGGGGGGGGGTTGAGCAGCGCTGCGGACGGGCCGGCAGGGGCGCCGCGGCGACACAAGCGGCGAGACGCCGACCCGTGCACTCGGTCAGAACTCTCAGAACACGCATCAACAACTCCTAAGCGGATTCAAGCGGGAATGCATCTAACGAAAGTATAGCACTTTTGTGCTGATTCTCAAGTCGTGGAGATAGTCAGAATCAAGTGACTAGATCGTCGCCGAAGGTTGAACAATCCTGAAACTGTGGGTTGAAACTGTCGGAAACTGTAGGAGAATGTCGTTCCTGCGCCCGACCTCGCTCCATCTATGTCTGCAACGCTCTCACCTGAAGGCTGCATGCCACGATTCAGCGACCAGTCGATCGCCGCAACGCTTGCAGCCTGATCACCGGTTCCGCCGTGCCCGACAAAGACTGCTGCGGGATTTGCAGAAGCTCGGTTTTCGCCGATCTTCTGCTCAAAACCCGAGACCTTGATCTGGCAACCAGTGCTATAGATAGGCTCTGACTATGTGCGGGTGCAACGGGAAAGTGGCACCAAAGGCGTGTTGGCCCGTATAGGAGTTGACTGCGTGCTTGTTGTGTTTTTTGATTTATTTAAATTATTTGTGTGTTGTGAGGTTTTGTGTGTTATGGTAGTGTTTATTCATAGATGAACTGTTTTAGTTTATCTGTAGTCGCTTTGTAGCCGAGCATAAACGGCTCCCAAAAACATAATGAAAATATTTTCTTGGAGGCGACGTGTCCATCAATCCAACGATCTCAACAACTGTCAACAATCCAACCGGTGTAATGACCAAAAAACCTAAAACCACAACAATCACAGAGGATTCACCAGAAGCTTCTGTTGGCGCGGTTGTGGCAAACACCACAAAGTCAGTTCGTCACAAAATAAGAGAAAACATAGGTACTACCGTACTAACAACTTTGTTAGTAGCTTCTGTTGGTTTAACGTTTATTGCTTTAGATTCAACGTTTTCTGCTTTAGATTCCAATATCGAGAGTTTAGGCTACAACATTGGGCGTGTAGACACTCGCATCAATCGTCTAGAAGACAAAATCGACCAACGTTTTGAAGCTCAAGATGCGAAGTTCGAAGCGCGTTTTGAAGTGTTAGACCAACGTTTTGAAGCTCAAGATGCGAAGTTCGAAGCACGTTTTGAAGCTCAAGATGCGAAATTGGAGGAGATCAATTTGAAGTTGACCGCGCTGATAGCTACTCTAGGCGCAACTACTGGTATCGAAGCTGCTATCGAAGGAACCCTGCTAACCCCAGACACCACATCTGACTCCGCACTATCACCCTAATCTTTTTGGTTTTGAACAGTCCGCAGCGAGTCATCAACATCTCATCGAGTCCCACCGTAAACGGTCAAGTTTATGTTGGGCGGTCGGGTTGTAGGATGTCGCCGTCGGGGAACCCCGCCAAGAACTCGCGAGGGTCGGAGGTTGCTAACTCGCGGGCGTCGAGATCTTCAAGGTTGCAATACGCGAGATGTGCGAAGGTCCCGCGGCACAGTGTCGTCTTGCCGGACTGCCGTGGGCCGGTGACGGTGACGACGGGGTACTGGCCGAACAAGCGCAACAGATGCGGAGTCATCTCCCGGGGGCACGAGTTTTGAGTCTGGTGGCTACTTGAAGACGTCGAGGCGTTCGCTGGCGAGGAGTCGCTTGGCTGCGTCGAGCACGGCTTGCGCTGTGTTGAGGGCGTGGTGAGCGTCTTGCTCGTTGACTCCGGGTGAGTCTTCGTCGGGGTATTCGGTGCGGTTGCGGCGCCGACGCATGGCGTGCAGGCGACCAAATACCTCCATCCCGCCGCGGTCGTTGAATTGGGCACTTATGGCGTCGATGACTGCGATGTGTCCCCCTCGTGTGGTGGCGCGCAAGCCTTGAACTGCGAGCAGCGCAACGGCGGCCTTGCGTGCTGCGTCGTAGGCAAGTTGGAGCGCGCCTGCCGGGTCGTCTGCGACACCCATCGCGGCTAGTCTGATGTGGGCATCGGTGTCGGCTACCAACCGGTTGGCTACCTTGGGAGAGGGCGGCACGCGGTCGGGTTCGCCGTCTGCAAGCAATCGCTCAACCTCAGCTTGTCCCCGGTTCCAACTCATTAGGATGCGACACTGCGGGGATCGGGTTCAGGAAGCTCGCGCGCGGGTCGGCCTTGTGCGAGGACTACGACTGAGGGGCGTGACTTGACTTCTCGGATGAAACCACTGCGTTCGGAGAGCCACTGGGATCGTGTGCGAACGGTCGCTTGGACCGGCAAGGCAATCCGTTTCTCGACGCGTTGAGCGGCGTCGTCCACGCGGTCGCGGTCTGCGTCTCCGATGACTAGCACGTCGAGGTCGTTCGGGACTCGTCCCGACTCACCTGCATAGCGTGCCGCCCAAGAACCTACGAGCAGCACCGTTTCAGCTCCATCGATACCGGCGAACTCTTCGGCGACTACCGCGGGCGGACCGTAGGTGGCGACAACGATGCGTCGAACCGGGTCGTACAGCGGATGGTCGCCGCGGGCGCGCACTCGCCGCATCGGGCCGACCTTCTCGGTGGCGAGGATTCCGGCCTGCTCGCCTCGTCGCACTTCCCGCAGCACAGTCGGCATGCTCGTGTTCGTCGCGGCGACGAGGTCCGACAAACTGTGGCTCGTGTCGGGGTCGGCGAGGAGACAAGCCAAGATTCTTCCCTGTGTGTCTGAGCGAAGGATCGGTGCCAGCGAAGGCGCAGGTACTTTCATAAACCGTACATAACTGTACACTTTACGAAAACAATTGCAACCCTTGCTCTCTTCCACCGCTAACCGGCAACTGTTGCTAGCTCCACCGGTAGAGGCAGAGTGTCGGCGGCCACGGGTGAACGCCAAGGCGTTCAGATTTATGGTGTGCGGTTGGGTTGTAGGATGCCGCTGTTGGGGCCCCAGCTTGTGGGGGTGGTGGTGATGCGGTGGAGGAGGGTGGCTGTTTGGCTTCTGGTGACTGGTTGGTCGGGGCAGAACAGGCGTCGGTCGTCGGTGTTGGTGCCACATCCTGTGGTGATGTTTTGTTGGTGCGCCCAGCCGATGGCTTGGTCGGCGTGGTGGCCGGCGGTGACGTCGGCGAAGGTGGCGGAACCGGGTTGGGCTGGTGTGGGCCGGCCGGTGGCGCGCCATAGGAAGGTTACGAAGTCTTGACGGCTAGTCGGTGAGTCGGCGACCGGCCAGCGACTGGCTGATCGTAGAAGTCAATCCGAACTGCTCGCTGCCCGTGAGCACGAACCGCCCGTTGCGGCGGTCGTCGTCGATGAGCACCTGTATGTAGGACAGCAGGTCCGGCGCGTGCTGTATCTCGTCGAGCACGGCACCGTCGGAGAACCGCGCCAAGAAACCGCTTCAATTCGCGGGCCTTGTGGTGCGTGATGCCCAGTCCGGCTGTCTCATTGAGTCGTTGTCAGGTCAGGAAAGTAGGTGCTGTAGAATCCTCGGTCTCGCGTGAGGAACGCGTCGGCGGCGATGAGGGCGTGAGCACCGATCAAGAAGTCGGTGATGATTCGTTCCCTCGGTCCACCGGCCTGTCGATAGCGCTGCCAGCGGCGGCCGGCCTCGAAGGCTATGTCGGCCGTGGTCGGCGACAGCTCCACGTTGATTAGTCGCAGTGTGTCCTCCAAGTGGGCACGTTCGCCGAACGTCGGCACCAGTTCCGCGTAGACGATGTCGCTAATTATCACTGTGCCTGCGTTGTACGCGGACTTGAGGCGCTCCCGCGATTCGGGGCCGTGAGCGTCGGCGCAAAAGACGTCAGATCAAGACGTTGGTGTCTACCGCAGTGATCACCGTCCCCGGAGTTCCTCAATGTAGGAGTCTGTACTCTCGTTCTGTTCAATGATCCCGAAGACGGTGTCCACTGGATGTCGCGCGGAGGTTCGTTTGTGGATCAGCAAACCTCGA
The DNA here is from genome assembly GCA_965204595.1 of Candidatus Aldehydirespiratoraceae bacterium. Taxonomy (GTDB): domain Bacteria; phylum Actinomycetota; class Acidimicrobiia; order Acidimicrobiales; family Aldehydirespiratoraceae; genus VXYK01. Next base: position 524,671 of record CBDBEW010000005.1, read on the forward strand.
TCGGTGGGTGTGAGTTCCACTTCGACTTTGTGGTTGAACCCGCACTGTTCGCGTAGACGTCTGGGGATCGTGATTTGTCCCCTCTCAGAGATTCGCATGGCACCTCCACCAAGAATTCTGTATCCAATTCTCATATTATACCATTCAACGTTACCATCCGATGCCAGCCCGGCGGCGACCCAGGTCGCGAGCGGCCAGGAGCGTCGTGCCAGACCAGGCGTACAGGTCGAGCACCACGTCGCCGGGTTTCGCCGGTGATCGTCACGCACTGCTCGGCCAGCACCGTCGGCATCACCGCAAGGTGTTCGTCCGCGCCGCTGTCGGCGCGTCAGCACGGCTGTTTGGCCTCTGGTGACTTGTTCGTTGGGGCAGAAGAGGCGTCGGTTGTTGTTGGTGCGACAGCCGGTGGTGATGTTTTGTTGCTGTGCCCAGTCGATGGCGGCGTCGGTGTAGTGGCCGGGGGTGACGTCGGTGAATGTGGCGGAGCCGGGTTGGGCTGGTGTGGGCCGGCCGGCTGCGCGCCATAGGAAGGTGACGAAGTCTTGGCGGGTGATGGGCGTGTCGGCGCAGTAGCGGTTGGTGGTGCAGCCGCTGGTGATGTTGTGGAGGAGCATCCAGCCGACGGGGGTGGCGTAGTAGTCGCCGACGTTGACGTCGTCGAAGCGTGACGCGGCGGTTCGTGCGAGTTGTGCGGCACTGCTGTCGTCGCCGGTTGTGTTGTCGTCGCCCGCGCCGTCAGAGGATCTGTCGTCGGTGGTCTCATCGTCGCTGCCGCCGTCGCCGGGTGAGCCGTCGCCGGGTGAGCTGTTGTCGTTGCTGGTGTTTTCGTGAGGTGAGCCGTTTTCGGTTGGGGGCCGCTGGTGGTGGTGGTGGACTTGGTTGTTGTTGTTGTTGGGGGTGGGGGGTGGGGTGCAGCCGGTGTTTGGGGCGGTGGTGGCGGTGGCGGGGGTTGACCATGGGGATGTGCTGTTGTCGATGAGGGCGCGCACTGCGAGTTCGTAGCTGGTTTCGCTGGTGAGGCGTGACACTGTTCTTGGGCTTCGGGCGAACTTGTTGTCTTGGTTGTCTTTGCCGAGTCCGAAGATCTGCCAGTTGGTTCGGCCTTGCTCGCGGTAGCCGATCTGGTAGCTGGTGGCCGATGTTACAGTGTTCCAGGAGACGGTGACGCGTGAGCATCTTTGCGAGCGGGTGGGCGCCGCGGTGACGTTGGTGGGCGCGGACGGTGGCGCGACTGGTGTGCCTTCTTCGTGTCGGTGTGACCAGGGGCCGGTGCCGGCGTCGCCGCGTTGGGGATCGAGCAGCACGGGGCGGGTGCGTGGTGTGATGGCGTCTTCGGCGTCGGCCACGCCGACAACATCTGGGTTGGTGAAATCACCTACACGGTAGTGCCCGCCACAGACTGTGAACCTAACCGGTAGTTGTTTGAAGGGGCCAGAGGGTGTTCGGCGGTAAGGCCCTTTTGCGGTCTTTGATCTGGAATGTGATCTGGCTGGGCGTGGTGTCGGCTCGAGGTCTTGTGGCGGGTCAGTTTCTTAGGTAGGTGCGGATTGCGGTGATGAGGTCTGTGAGGGTCAGGCGTTCGTCGCGGTAGGCACGGATGGCGGCTAGTAGTTCGTCGAGGGTGATTTGTTCGTTGTTGTCGGCGTCGTAGGTGGCGACCGCGGCGGGGAGTGTCACGTTGGTGACGTTTATGGTGACTGCGATGCTGTTGCTGGTGTTGGAGCCGTCGGGGTCGGTGGCGGTGACGCGCAGCGGGTAGGCGTTGGGCCCGGTCTCGTAGTCGAGTTCGGTGCCGGCGCCGACGGTGATCTGGCCTGTCCGGGCATCGATTGCGAACTTCGAGGCGTCGTCTCCTGCGAGACTGTAGCGAATTTCGTCGCCCTCGGGGTCGGTGGCCGTCACCGGGTCGCCGACGTCGGATCCGGGCGCGGTATTCTCTGCGACGGAAAGAGTGACAGAGGCTTTGTTGAAGCTGGGCGGCTCGTTCGGCTCGTCACCGCCGCCTCCGGGGCCGCCGACGGGCTGGCCTGTGCTCGAGGGCGGCGGGACGCCGATGTTGGTGGACGGCGGCGGGGCGGCGTTGCCGATTGTCACCGCGATCGTGTAGGTGTTGGTGACCTGGTCGTCTTGGGCGGTGACTGCCACCTGTATGTTGGCGGTCACGCCCAGCGTCACTGAGATCGCTGCGCTGGCCGTGCCGCTGGTGACCGCGTTGCCGTTGACTGTGACCACAGCGTCGGAGTCGGCCACCGTCGGGGTGAGTTTCACTGCGGTCACGTCGAGTGTCAGCGAGCTGGTGTAGCTGGTCCTGTCCGGGTCGAAGGCTGGTTCGAGTGTTCCGGTGCCGGTGAAGGTGGTCGCGGCGGCGTCGGTGCTCGAAGCCAACACCAGCGCCGAGAGGGTGGCGTCGCCGGACAGGGCGGTGACGGTGATGGTGTAGGTTTCGGTGTTGAAGTCGTCCTCGGCGGTGACGGTCACAGTCACCGTGGCCGTGGCGCCCGGGGTCAAAGCAACAGCCGCGCCGTCAGCGACCGCCGCGCCGTCGACGGTGACCGTGACCGTGGCGTTCTCGTCGGCGAGCGTCGGGGCGACTTTGATGTGTGTCACGGCCGAGCGCAGCGTGAGCGCATAGGCGGTGGTGGCCGACGCGAACACCGGTGACAGTGCGCCGGTGCCGCCGAAAGTCGAACCGTCGCTGCTGGTTGCCACCGACAGCGCGCTGAGGGTGGCGTCGGTGGCCTGCGGTGGGGTGGCCCGGTAGCGGGCCAGCCGGAACTCGCCGCCGGACACACCGGCAACAAGGATTCTGGCGCCTCCTGACATCGGCTGTGCCTTCACCGTGTAGACGCCGTCTGTGGTGGTTCCGAAGTCGGTGGTGACTTTGCCGTCGACAGCGAAGTCGGCGTCGAGGGTGCCGTCGGCGGCGAAGCGCGCCATGGCGAAAGCACTGTCGCCGTCGCCGTGGCCGGCGGAACCGGCGGCGATGATCCTGCCCTTGGCGTCGATGTCGACTGCTCGGGCGCGGTCGTTGCCGCCGCGGGGGCCGAAATGCTGCTTGGCGACACCGGTGTTGTTGAAACTCGCGTCCAGCACGCCCGCTGAGCTGTAGCGGGCCACAGCGAACTCGGAGTAGTCGTCGTCGGCTTCGGAGGCTCCGCCGGGGGTGTCGTTGTCGTTTATCGACCAACCCGCCGCGACGATCCTGCCGTCGCTGTCCACCGTCACCGCTTCGGCGCCGTTGTTTCCGGCCGAGGCCACCGCGGTGGTGACGAATCCTTTTTTCGTGGCGCCGCTCGCGGTGTCGCCGAAAGTGCCGTCGAGAGCGCCGGCGGTGGTGTAGCGGGCCAGCGCGAAGTTGTCGTAGAAGCCGGTGTTGGCTTTGCCTGCGGCGACGATCTTGCCGTCGCTTTGAATCTGAAGGCCGGCGATGGAAGAGGTTTCGTCGGTGACGTCGGTGGTGACCTTGCCGTCGGCGGCGAAGCTCGTGTCGAGAGCGCCGGCGGTGGTGTAGCGGACCAGCGCGAAGTCGTCCAAGCGGTCGTCGGCGCCTGCGGCACTTCCGCCGACCACGATCCTGTCGCTTGCGTCGACGGCCACCGCGAAGACGAGGTCTGCGTGGGAGTTGAAGTCGGTGGTGACCTTGCCGTCGCCGGCGAAAGTGGCGTCGAGCACTCCCGAGCTGGTGTAGCGCGCCACCGCGAAGTCGTTCGACTCGTAGGTGCCTGCGTTGGACAGACCCGCGACGATGATGTTGCCGCTGGAGTCTATCGCGACCGCCTGCGCGGTGTCCTGGGTGCCTGTGCCTATGTCGGTGGTCACCCGGCCGCGGGTTCCGAAGCTGGTGTCGAGGGTGCCGTCGGTGTTGAAGCGGGCTACTGCGAAGTCGTTGTGGTCGTCTGAGGTGTTGGTGGGTGTGGCGTTGGTGTTGTCGACATAGCCCGCCACGACGATCTTGTTGTCGGACTGCACCGCCATCGCCCGTGGGGTGGCGACTGAACCGAACGAGGTGGTGACGGAGCCGTCGAAACCGAACCCGCTGTTCCACGCTCCGCCGGTGTTGGCCGCGATCACCGTGAACTCGTCCACCGAGCCGGTGTCCAAAAACCCGCCGAGCGCGACACCGCCATCGTCGAGCAGCGTCATCGCCGCGACCCGGGCGTCGCGTTCGTGGCGGTCCCCGCCTTGGGGGTACAGACCGCCGTTGAAGGTGGTGCGGACGCTGTTCTCTTCAACCCCGACTGCGCTGACCCGCACCATAACAGCACCGTCGGGGTCTGTGGCGTGGGTGTAATACCCGGCGGCGATGATCTTGTTGTCGGACTGCACCGCCACAGCGGTCAACTGCGCTGAAGAACTGCCGAGGCTTGATATGACATACGCTGCCCAAAGCCAAATTCGAGATGACCGCCCCCCCAGACCCAGAGCCGTCGCGGGCAGTGGCGTTGGTCTGCCCGAACGTGTCGTCGAGCACACCGGCGGTGCTGTAACGGGCCAACGCCCAACTGGTGCCGCTGAAACCGGCGGCGACGATCCTGCCGCTGGTGTCGATGGCTATGTCGTTGATCTGATCGACGCTGCCCAAAGCCAAATTCGAGATGACCGCCCCCCCAGACCCAGTGAAATTAGTCAACACCCGACCACCGACACCAAAAGACGCATCCAACGAACCATCAGCATTGTAACGAACCAACGCGAAATCCCTAGTCGAACGCGGCGTGCTGTCACACGCCGTATAATTGCCTGCTGCATAACCCACCGCCACAACCTTCCCGTCACGCTGCTCCACCACATCAAAAACCTCACTCACCGACTGACCGAACGCCGCAGAAGCCGTGCCGCCCACACCGAAGGCTGGGTCGAGCACACCGGTGTTTGCTCGAGTCTTGATCTCTAGTATCTGCACACCGTTGTCTGAGATGGCCGCAACCACGATGAAGTGGCGGCCGTCAGCCGAGTAGGTGGCGACGGCGTTGGCCTCGTCGAGTTCGGAAGCTCCGTTCTGCCCGTCGCGGATGCTCGCCGCGGCGACGGGATTGTACGGGTCGGTGACGTCGATCAGCGAGACGCCGTCTTCAGCGGATGCCGCCACTGCGGCGTAGAAGCGGTCCTCTATGGCCATCACCTTCACCTCTTTGGGATCGTCGAGCAACACGTCGGCGCCGTTCTTCAACTGGCCGGCCGGGCGGAGGTCGGTCGGGTCGGTGATGTCGACGATCTGCAGCCCGTCGTCTTTGCCGGCGACTGCTGCTGCGTAGCTGCGCGAACCCACAGTCCAGACGTCTATACCGTTCAGGCCTTCCAACAGGAGTGCGCCGTTGTCGCGCAACGAGCCGGCTGCGGTGGGGCTGGTCGCGTCGCTGATGTCGACGATCTGAATCCCTTCGTCGTCACCGTCGCTCGCTACCACGGCGTAGTGCTTGCCCCCCCGCTGGTAGTACGCGGAACTTATCGCACCGTTGAGAACCCTGTCGCCGTTGTCGCCGATGCTTCCACCGTCGGTGAGAGCACTGCCGAGGTTGTCAGGGTCGGTGACGTCGGCTGTCACCAGGTTGTTTCTGGAAGCTGATACGGTGACCGCGTACTTCTTGGCCCCTACCGAGTAGATGAACAAATCATTGATACCTTGCAGTAGACTGGTGTTGATTACCCGTGAATGGGGCTCATTGGCCAGCATGAGTCGCCCCACCTGACTCAGACACACAGAAGCTCCTGGAGGTATTCGCCCATCTGCCCGCGGACACGCGTCAGCACCGATCGTGTCGGCGGATTGACGGATCTTGAAGGCCTGCAACGCCGCGGAATTGCCCCAGCCGAAGATGAAGTGGGGCCTCCCGCTGCTGTCGAAGTAATGTTCCATCGCAACGCCACCGGAGCCGGGGTTGAAATTGTTGAAATTGAAATCGTTGTTGATGTCGCGTCGATTGGCTAGGGACAGCCGGTCGATGTTGCTCGGGTCTGTGATGTCGAGCAGGTGCGGACCCCGGGAGCCGCCCGTCACCGCCGCGTACGTCTTGCCCCCGTGCGTCAAGACGGTGACGTCGCGTGCCCTCTCAAGATATGCGTCCACCCCGTCGGTCACATGGCCGAGCGCCACGAGCTCGACAGCCACCTCCGGCGGCAAGCCAGGCAGACCCGACTGCGCCGACACCGGCCGCGGCGCGTCGTGCACCAGCCCCACCACCGACGCCACCAGCACCGCTGCCAGCAACCGCCGAGACGCGCCGCCTCAACGTGCGACTCCGCTTCATCGGGGGGGGGGGGGGGGTGGGGCTGGTGCACGGCGCGCCGGCGCGACACGGCACCGCCACCAGCAACAACTCCGCGAGCATTGAAACGATACGGAACTTTCATAACTGAGACCATTCTATGATCCGTGCCGCCAACAAGTGGCACGCGCCAAGGTTCATACATAGATGCTCAAATCATACCATCCCCCACGGACCTTTCGGCAGCCAGACTTCAGGCTTCTCGAACGAACCGCTCGACCTCGACTGCGGCCCTCGCGGCGCACAGCGGCACAGCTGTGCGGCGAGGGGTTCACTAGCCCTGACGGTGCGATCACTTGCTGGGGTGAGGTCGGCTATGCGCCCGCTGGGGAGTTCACCGCCGTCACCGTCGGACGTGTTCATAGTTGCGGTTTGCACAGTGATGGCGCTGTCGCTTGCTGGTGCTCGCAGGTTTTTCCGATGCCTGGCGGCGTGTCGTGTGTGTGCAGCCACGAGGCGATGCGGGCTTCGTTCGCCGTCTCGGTCACCGACATCAGCGTCACCTCCCCGGACCGGTCGCCCCCTCACTGAATCGCCCTCGGCTTCGATTGGTGGCGGGATGTCCGCACTGGTTGCCGCGCACCAGTAGTTCTGGCCTCGGGCACTTGATGCAACCGACCGGGGCTTTCGCCGGGGAGTCTGAGCCGAAAGCGACGTCGTTTAGTCTTCTTCGTACTTGGTGATAAGTGGTGCTAAGCTGTCCGATGATGAACGTCGACTGCGCCGATGAATCAGTCTTGTGAATCAGTCTTGCTCTGCCGGGAACGGCGATGATCGTTGATCTGCAACCGCAAGTCGATGCTGTTGTTGCTCTTCTCCGTGGAGCCGGGACCGACCTCCAAGGTGTCGAGGTCCAAGGCCGCCGCAGGCGGGTTGCCCCGCTCGGTGCGCGAGTCGGTGTCGGCGTTCGCCAACGCCCGGGGCGGAATGATCATCTTGGGTTTGAGCGACGGTGACTTTCAGCCGGTGCCCATAGATTCGGCGAAGCTCGCCTCTGATCTGGCATCTGCGTGCGCCAACGAAGTCGAGCCGCCGATCCGCGCTGAGGTCGACGTCGCCCGAGTTGACGGCCGGCCGGTCGTCGTCGCGCAGGTGGACGAACTTTCGGTGGGGCGCAAGCCTTGTTTCGTCAAGAGCAAGGGTATAGAGGGCGGGTCTTTTGTTCGAACTCACGACGGCGACCGCCGGCTGACCTCCTATGAGGTGCACATTCTGGTCGCGGGCCGCGGGCAGCCGCTCGAAGACATGGCACCGGTAAAGGGAGCGGGTCGTGGCGACCTGGACGACCGCCTAGTGGCCTCCCTGCTGCAACGGGTGCGTGCCAGGCGGGGACCGTCGATGGCCGCGCACGACGACATCGACGTTTTGAGGATGCTCGGCGTGATGGTCGGCGAAAGAGACGACCTTTCGGTAACCCTCGCGGGGCTAATGTCGCTGGGGCGGTACCCACAGCAGTTCCTTCCTCAGGTCAACGTGAGCCTATCGACGGGTCGATCCCAGTGGGAGAACAGTGTGCGAGAACCGCGGGTCGGGGTTGCTCGCAGTTGCGGCCTCGCTGCAGGATGCAGGACTGGATCTCCCGACGTTCGACGATGAGATCAACAGTTGCGCTGTGACTCTCGCCAGCGGCGAGTGCCTGCGTCGGAGTCCTCGGGCCGCGCCGCGCGGCGCAGCCCCCACAATCGCTGGCGGATCGCGCCTCGTCCGCAAGGCGAGTAGAGAGGCCTGCGGGAGTCCGATACAACAGGTCGCATTCGAGGCCGTCGGCGGTGCGGAAGAACGAGGGTTCGGCGCAGCGTCCACAGTTGTGGGAGTTTTTGAAGGCTTCGCACACTGCGGCGTTCTCGAACAACGGCCGCCCAGCGGATGTCACGAGCTATTGCAAAATCCTACCCGGCGTTGTCAGTCTATTCTGTTATCAGTATGCTGTTGGACGTATGCCTGATTTGACTACCATCCAGGTGTCTGTGCGAACACGAGACGCGCTTCGTGAACTCGCTGAACGTGAGGGACTCAGCTTCAACGCGCAGATCGAAAAGCTGGTCCGTCGGGAACGTTGCCGAGTTATCGGTTCCCAACTGGCGAGCGCGGCACCCGATGCCCAAGACGCGGTTTTGCTTGATGCCTCGGCGAGTGACATCGCTGATGCGAGCAGGTGACGTTGTAATCTGCGACTTCGGCACGCCAGCGCGCGGCGAGCCGGGTTTTGTCCGGCCTGCGATCGTCGTCACCTGCGACGACGTGCTCGAATTCCGTCAACACGCAATCGTGATCGTGCCTTGCACCACCGCCCAACGGGGATGGTTGAGCGAGGTAGAGGTCGCTGAGTTCGGTGTGGCGCAGGCGCATCTACCGACGACTGTCAGCGTCGACCGAGTCGTTGAGGCGACCGGCACGAACATCGGACCTGTCGCACTGCAACAGATCCGCGAAATGCTCGCAGACCTCCTCGGACTCCCCGGCTCTTAACATCAGCAAAGATACTGCCCTAGGTGTCTGAGCGAACAGCGACTGGCTGATGGTGGAAGTCAATCCGAACTGCTCGCTGCCGGTGAGCACGAACCGGCCGTTGCGGCGGTCGTCGTCGAGCACCTGTATGTAGGACAGCAGGTCCGGCGTGTGCTGTATCTCGTCGAGCACGGTGTCGTCGGGGAACCTCGCCAAGAAGCCGCGAGGCTCGTCGAACCGTCCGAAGTCGTCGACGCGATCTGCTGGCTCTGCTCTGAGGACTACGGCGCCGTCACCGGTGCCGTAGTCACGGTCGACGGCGGAATGACCAACACCATTTAGCCTTCTGTCTATCCGACAAAACAAATAGTAGTTGTACGGTAAAACTATCGGTGGCTATGAGGTAAAGTTACCAGTAGACTCGATGGAACGACGCCACAAGTCTCTGAACGGACGACCTCATGACGAGAACCGACATTCTGCACCGCGCCATAGAACCAGAACTGAGGAGCGCTCTTCGTGCCTTTCGGGTGGTTGTTCTACAAGGTCCCCGACAGGCGGGCAAGACCACATTGGCCCAGCAACTGCGCAACGGTGGAACGTTTCTCAGTCTCGACGACCCGACGCTGCGGTCTCTGGCACTCGATGACCCCACCGGGTTCGTGGCTGGAAGAACCCCGCCCGTGATCATCGACGAGATCCAGCGAGGCGGAGATTCCCTGGTGCGCGCCGTAAAAATCGCCGTCGACGTTGACCCCCGACCAGGAAGATTCCTCCTCACAGGATCGGCCGGCTTTCTCACCGTCCCAGTCCTGTCGGAGTCGCTGGCAGGCAGGGCAGTGCTATTCGACCTCGCCCCATTCTCCGAGGTTGAGATAGAACGGAACGAACACGGTCTGCTCCAACGTCTGCTGTCGGCACCCGGCCGGCCAGTCGGCACTGCATCGGACCTGTCAGGTCTATCGGGGTCAAAATCACCACCGCCAAGCCGATTCGAATACGCCGAGCGGATCTGCCGAGGCGGGTATCCCGAGGTGATCGATTTGAGCGTCTCGGAGCGTCAACGCTGGTTCAGTTCATACGTCCACACCGTGGTTGCCCGCGACATTGTGGAACTGACCGGGGCGAGAAGATCGACCGAACTGCCCAGGCTGCTGAACGCCGTCGCCGCCCGTACCGCAGGCGAACTGGTTGTGCAAGACCTTCACCGTGACCTGGAATTCGGCAGTATCGTCACCACCTCCGACTACCTGTCGTTCCTGGAGATGACTTATCTGGTGAGCAGTCTGCCTGGTTGGGCCAGCGGAGTTCCGACCCGGGCCAAGCGTCGTCCGAAGATCCATCTGAGCGACACCGGACTGGCAGCAGCGATCCTGGGTGTGTCCGCCGAATCGCTCAGCGATCCGACCAACCCGAGCCGCGGACCCCTGCACGAATCGTTCGTAGTCAATGAACTACGTCGTCAGGCATCCGCACTAGAACCCGGTTTGCGGTTCTACCACTATCGCGATTCTCGCGGGCGCGAGATCGACCTGCTGATCGAACGGCCCGACGGACACATCATTGCCGTGGAGGTGAAGGCGGGGTCTACGGTCCGCCCGTCGGATGCCAAGCATCTCGGCTGGTTGCGAGACTTGATCGGCGATCGATTCGAGCAGGGCCTGGTCCTTCACACAGGTGAACACTCGCTGAACGTCTCAGAACGGGTTCTGGCGCTGCCCCAGTCTCGCCTCTGGGACCTGTCGCCCGAATAAATCAGCGCTTGAGTCTTCTCCGCCGCATCAGGTGCCGCGTCAACAGACCACGCCCGCCCAATCGCCAATCTCTGGGAACCAGTAAATTCATGTTTACGGTCTCACGACACTTCTGGTTCACCTTTACGAAGGGGATGTGGTCGATGTCGCTGATCTGGCCCGCGTCAGCGAGGCCAATCCCCGCAGCGTGGCACGATGGCGGACTCAAGAGACGATACCACGGCGTGGAGCTGAGGAACGGCTACTTGAGTTGAGGGCTGTGGTCGATCTGACGCGATCGGTCATGACCGAATTCGATCCTGCATCGGTTGCTCGCGCACCCGCGAAGGGTCTGTCGGCTGTCGGATTTCGGAACCAGGCGATTGAGTTCAACAACCCCCTCAGTGGGGAAGGTGCATGTCTGTTCGGCGGGCCGCTTACCAAGCAAGTTGAGCCTGCGTTTCAACGTGGGGAGCGGGGTGGCTGGGGGTCTGTGACTTTCGACTGATGTCGCCGAGCGAACGCTGCGTTAGTGGCCGTTGGCGCGACTCTGGGTCGACTATGGGAGTTCAGCTAGATGAAGGAGGCGGTCGAGCAGGGGGTTGCCCCAGGTGAGGAGCGTGATCTGCGGAGTGTCTTGATAGCGGGCCGGGCTGAAGGTCACGGGATGGGGCACGGCGTCGTCGAGGGAGAGCAGCCAGGTGTCGGAGTAATCGGGGTGGGGGGTCAGGCGGTCTCGGCACGGGCGAATACCGAACAGGGTTTCCTGTAGGTCTTTTAGGGTCATGGCGGGCTTGAGTTCGGTTTCGTGTTCGGGCACGGCGTCGAGGTCAGCTAGCTTGATGGGCGACTGTTCGAGCCGGTCGGCGGTCCCGATCAATTCACGGGCGGCCGTGGCGGGATCGATGCGGCCCATCGCAGCGCGCTCGAAGACAGACTCGGTGGCGGCGAGAACCGGTTGGGCGTTTCCCACCACATTGGTGAACCAGTCGAGCCGGTCGCGGATGCGGGAGTAGATGTCTTCCTCCACCGTGTCGGCATAGAACAGGTTGGTCACCTCCACCGTCGGTTGGCCGCCGATGCGGTCCACACGACCGATGCGCTGCTCGACCCGCATGAAGTTCCACGGTAGATCGAAGTTGACCACCCGGGCGCAGGTTTGCAGGTTCAGCCCCTCCGACATCGAGTCGGTGCCCACCATGATCCGCACCTCGTGGCCCCGGCGGAACAGTTCCTTCACTTCCTCTTTGGGAACGGGCACCCATCGTCGGGTCTCGGGTGACCAACGCTCGCCCCGTCCGCCGTAGTAGCACACGATCTGCGCGCCGTAGATTGTGGCGAGGCGATCGCGGACGTAGCGGAGTGTGTCGGCGTACTGGGTGAACACCACGACGCTGCGGTGCCCGGTGACGAAGCTGCGGGCCAGCAGTTCGGCGAGCAGGGTCATTTTGGGTTCGTCCGGGGGCAGCGCGTCGAGCTCCGCGATGAACCGGTCTAGTTCTTCTATCTCAGCGGAGAGATGTTCGGCGTACTCTCCCTGATACTCAAGGTCGTCTCCCCAGTCGGCGGATTCCAACGTGGCCTCGTCGTCGCTGTCGAGCAGTTCTGCCATATCACGGTGCTCGGCCAGCACCTTGCGCCGGCGGGCCAGCGAACAACCGATGGCGTGGAAGCTCGAGGTGAGCCGCCGGCGGTAGATGGTCATGATGAACCCGAGCGGTGTTCGGTTCCCGGCGGCTCGGAGGTAGGCGTCGTAGTGTCGGGTGATGTAGCCCTCGATGCGGTTGTAGAGGCTGCGGGCCGAACCCAAGTCGCAGAATTCATCGGTCACCTGCCGCTCGGGGATCACGGTGTCTGCTGCGAGTCGTTGGTTTTGCAGGTAGGCGCGAAGCGTGTTTCTCGTGGTGCGAAATACCCGGTCGCGCACCGGCGTGTTGGCTCTCAGCCACCGGTCCCAGTGCGGCCTCGTGGCGGGTTCGAGGCGGCGGCCTGCTGCTGCGGTGGGGACGGGGCGTTTATGGAATCGAGTGATTCGCTGGGCCTTAACGGGGCCGAGTTCGCGGCGCAGCGCGTCGGCCGTGTCCGCGTCTGGCTCGGAGCTGGCGAAGTGTCCGGCGAGCATCCGTTTTAGGAACCGCCATTGTCGGTTGGCGAGAGGCAGTTGCACCTCTTCGTAGTAGCGCTGCATTTCCGTGGTGCTGACGTCCCATTCGGGGGGCAGACCGAACAGGCTGAGCAGGTCCCACAAGTCGTGGGTGTGCAGTTGCATGGGAGTCGCCGATGCCAACAGCAGTGCGCGCCACAGCCCGCGTTCCTTGAGTGCGACCAGCGTGGCCAGCAACTCGTTGGGCGTGTCGTTGGGGCGCGCCCCGCGACGGCGGGCGTGGTGGGTCTCGTCCACGAACACGAGGTCCCAGCGTTGGCCGCCGATTAGCCGAAGACGTTGCTGTCGACGGCGTGCGAGATGCGACGATGCCAGCAGCACTGGTGCGGCTCGCCATATGTTTACACCAGCTTGGAGTTGCTCGCGGCGGCCGTCGGCGTGAACTAGTTGTCTCACTTCGAGTCGGGGTACGTCGAGGAGGAACTTCTCGGCGAGTTCCTCCTGCCATTGGATGAGCACGGACGCGGGCACCAGAAGCAACGCGGTTCTCGCCCGACCCGACAGCAGCAGCTCTCGCAGAACGAGTCCGGTCTCGATGGTCTTGCCGAGCCCCACCTCGTCGGCCAGCAGATACGAACGGGGCCAGCGGTCGACTATCCGACGGGCGATGGCCTCCTGATGGGGCCACGGCACGATCCCCGCGGAGCCGAGACCCACGCCGGTGCATGTAGCGGGCGCAGATCTGATGTCGTTGAGTCGCCCGCTCTCTTCGTCGCTGACCGGCGGGGGTTCCATTGGGTCTCGAACCGGTGGGGTCCAATGGTCTGGCACCATTTGCAACAGCCGCTCGCGGGCCGCTTCGGGGAGTGGCAGTGTCTTCCAGGATGTGCGCGTGTTGTTTGCACCGCTGGTGATGAAGTCGCCATCCCATAGCCGTTCGAAGTCATCGGCGCACCGCTGGCCGTAGTCCTGCCAAATCTCGGTCTTCCACGACGGGGAAAACGTGGAACGCTTCGAAGTTCTCCTGCCACCCGCTTGCCGACTCGTTGATGCTTCCGGCGAACGCCATGCGTTCGCCGCTGGCGTCGGTGAGAATTCCGAACTTCGGATGAAAATATTGTTGACCTGCCTGCGTGCCGGTCAAGGGCACTCCGCTCGGGTCGCATGGCAGTCCCACCCGGATAGTGAGTCGCTGTTGTCGCACCAGCCAGGCGATGACCTGCCAGCGCTGCCGGGTGATCTCGTCGACAGCTGCGTCAAGTGCTGCGGTTGTGGCCTCCAACAGGGACGTCATGTGCATCGCCAGCACCTCGTCGACCCTGGTGCTGCCCATAAGTGCCTCCCGGTCGGCTTCGGAGAGTTGCGCGCCCACGATGAGCCGGATGTTGCCGCCGTTGGGGATGAACCTGGCCAGACCCGCAGCAGCCGACACGAACGCGGAGGATGAGAAGTACCCTGCCACGCGGTCATAGGCGACAGCCCGTGCGAGCACAGGCACATAGAACGATCCGAGCAGGTCGCTGGCACTTGTGTAACGATGTCTGAAGACAGAGATCGGCGAACCGCTCAGTAGGTGGATCGGGTTCAGGCATCGGTGGGGAAGAGTCGTTGTTCGGTGATCTCTAATGGGTCGGGCGGGATTTCCAGGTCGGAGAAGACGGTGGTGGCGAGCCGATCGAGCAGTTCGGCCTCGGTCACGTTCCATCTGCCGGACGACTTTGTGCGCGGCACTCCTCGCAGCAGCGCTTGGAGACAGTCGCGGAATCGGCCGTCGGTGAGCAGGTTTCGATCGTCGAGCCAGCGCCGGGCCGCTGCCGGGCCGTCCTCTGAGGTGATGTACAAGGCGGTGTGGACGGCGTCGATGAGCGACGGGAACGAGCGGCGTTCGCGGTTCACCCCTGGCAGGTGACTGTCGGCGTCGCGTCGTAGTCTTTGCTGGGGTTCGGTGATGGTGACCTTGCCGGACTTCGCGGACACGAGCTTGGCCCGCTCAAGCTCGGCGACCTCGAGCCCTCCCGTGGCGAGAGCCAACTTGCGGGCCTCGTCGTAGGGGAACTCCCTGGCGGTGAACATGCTCCAAGACATCACGACGAAATCGGTGAGTGGGTCGAACTCGGACTCGCTGCCCACGAGCCGCGAACGCAGCCGGCGGGTGACCTCGGTGCGGGCCACCGCCAGGGCCTCCTCGGGGCGCAGCAGGCGCGAGTGCCCCTCGTCATCTGCCTCGTCGGAGTAAACCGGCCAGTTGGCCGACAGCTCAGACAGCGCCGGCCCGTAGGTGGACAACAACAAGTCGACCCCGTTCAGTCCCTGCTTGGCGGCTCTTTCCAAAGCGTCGCCCGCAACTCGGCGGATGTCGCCCTCGATGCTGTCTAGGTAAGTGCGGGATTGGTCGGTGGTGATCTCGGAGCGTTTGCGGCACACCATGAACACCGTGGACTTGGCTGCGTTCTGTCTGGCCTGATGCAGCGACTGCTCGCTCTCGGTGTGGACCGGCCACGAGGTCTCAATTGTGAACCCGGCGCTGATGAGCGCGGCACCGAGTGAGTCCCAGGCGTCGGCGCGCTTGTGGGTGAACATGACCGTGAGCACGCCGTCGTCGGTGAGCACCCTGCGGCACTCGGCGAAGATGGCCGACATCTTGGCGGTGTAGTCGTGGTCGGCGAGTTCTTTGGCGCGCCGTCCCGCGTGGGCGAAGCGCGCCCGGTTGGTGACCGCCTCGTCGTGCTTGTTGGTGAGCGGGTCGGCGAACAGTTCGGGCCATAGCACCCCGAGCGTGCGTTTCTCCCACACGTAGAAGTAGTCGGACAACTCGGCGTACATCACATTGTCGTAATACGGCGGGTCGATGCAGACGAGGGTCTGCGAGCCATCGGCCAGCGACTTGAGGTTTCCTGCGTTCTCACAGGTCACCGTGACTTTGGGATCCGGTAGCGGTTGCTCCAACGGGAGAGCGGCTTCATCGCTGTCTGAGGCGAGTAGGCCCGCGATGCCGTTGTAGGCGTCGATGAGTTGGCGGAGAGTCCACGGGTACAGTTCGGTCGCACCTTCGAACTCCGCGAACGTGTTTCTGAACGGGAACGCGTGAATAGAAAACGCCTGCGCGATCTTCTTTCGCGTAACGTCCCAGGTGTTCTGGCGACTGCTGTAGCTGAGTGCCTTGCCTTGCATGAGGGCGAGCAACGTGAGCACGGCATCGGCTCGTTCGCGGTCGTCGATGGTGTTGCGAACTTCAGGGATCAGCTTGCGGAACTCCTCGACGAAGCAGCCATGGACGAGTAGCTGCCGAGGGGTGAACAAGTCCCGCCAACGTGGCGCACCGTAGTTATGTGGCTCGCGGGTCTTGTTCCCCTCGGGCACCTTTTCTTCTGGGAGAACGTCCTCTTGCTCCCATCGGGTTAGGAGCCGTTGTAGTTCGGTTTCAGCGGCGGCTAACGCGTCTAGGTCCACAGTCGTGGGTGCCCGAAAGCCCCGGCCGGCGGTGGTGCGAATGGCTACGGCATACAGCACCTCCCCCATACGGCCAGCTTGAGCCTCGGCTTTGATATAGGCGCTGTCGATGGTCAGATGGTCCCAGGGCGACACCGCCTTGCCCCACGACCAGGTTGCCTCTCGCTTGGGGTCGAAGTCGATGTCCCCGCCCTCAACGATCTCGAACTCCGGCTCTTCTAACTCCTCACCGTCGCGTTCGGTGACCAATCGCACCGCCACCGGCTTATCTCCCCGCCGCAGCGACCAGTCCCCCACCAGCGGCACAGTCTTCCCCGTCCGAGGACACCCCACCGTCCGCGCAAAGATGTAGGTGTTGTTGTTGCTGTTGTCTGGCAACTTAAAGAAGTCCGCAAGACGATCATTAAGACATGAAGTCAATAGTCCACCCCAAGTCGTGAGGTCGGCTTCTAACTCGTTACCGAAGCGAGCGGGAATCTCTACGCCGGCTCTCAAGATTGATGCCGCGACCGTGTTTAGATCGTTGGCGTAGGCAAGTAGGCGATAGCGAGCCGCCGCGAATGGTATTGAGCCTCCTCCCGCTGTGGGGTCTAGAACGGCTGGAAGACACCCCCAAATGTGCTTGAGTACCCGGTGGAGCAGTTCGATATCTTTACTTACCGGAGAGTTCTTGTACGCCTGCTTGTAGCCATACGCTGCTGCCCCAAGCCGCACACCTTCTTCGGTGGCCTTCGCAATGCGCTTTCTGGCCTCAATCGGGTCGCCCCAGATACCGCAGAGGTGAAGGAACCATTGCTGATAGGCGTGAGGGGTGGCCAGTTCGTCGTGGTTGCTGAACTGAGCGGCTAGGTCGGAGGACCAAGCTGGCATAAGACTGCCGAGCACGGCACCCGCGCTGGCGACCAGTGGTCGCCGAGCCCACCACACGTGGAGAGTCTTGAGTTTTGGAAACTGGCCGGGAATCGGGCTGCTCTCCCGCACCGACTCGATGCCGAGTTCGGCCACGGGGAACCATTCCTCAATGAGCAGTCGGGGGCGGGTCTGCTCAGTCATCGGCCAACAGCAGGCGCAGTGCTCGCAACGCTCGTCGTCCAGTCGGGCCGCTGCATTGGGCGTACCAGTACAGGGCTTCCTCGGTGCTCAGAGCCCCGACGCCGTCGGCGATCATTCGACGGCGCACAGGCCGCGCCACTGGGGTGGCGGCGGTCACCATCAGGGCAAGGCGCACGCCCGGGGTCTGTGCAAGATTGAACGGGCGGCAACGCCTCGGGGAGACCGCGGCGGCCGAGTAACCCGACGCGCTCACCGCGTCGACCACAGCACGGCGATAGCCCACCGCTCTCGTCGAGCATCGACCCTGGCGACCGGCTGCCCGGTATCGCCGACGGTCTCAACCAGATTGAAGCCCCAGCCGTCGCCCGCGGTGGTGGGCAGCAGCCGCAGCACGAAGCGCCGCTCACTCGCAGTCGTCACGCCCATAGTCGGCAACCACCTCGTGTTTCGACCATCCCTGCCGTCGCGGTCACCGGTCGTCGTTCTCGTACTACGCCCCCGTCTCGCTCTCCGCGAGTGCCTCGCGCTCGGGACAGTCTGTCCGTGGCGGTCACCGGTCGTCGCCCTCGTCGGACAGGGGCGCACGGTGGGCCGCTCGCAACGACGACGCAGTGCCGGAGCGGCGTGTCGCGGTCACCGGTCGCCTTCGTCGGCCAATGTCACGACGATCTCTAGCGCACCGGGGTCGTTGTTCGTCACCGCCGAGCGGAACTGATGCCATTCGGGGCCGTCGTAGGGGATGGGAGACGCTGGGGTGAACTCCAGGGTCATCGTGGCGCTCACGTCGCGACCACGGTCTGCAATGCCCAGCAGTGCTTCTTCCAGCTGTCGCCAGCTGCTTACGCTGCCGCTGAGTTCGGCCGACACGCTGCCCTCGAGGCCTTCGTATTCGACCGTGATATGCGCTGCGATCCGGCAGTCGAAGCGCGGTAGTTGGTTCGCACAGTAACCCAGTACTCGCAGGTTGTGTACCCCTTCGGCAGCTTCGGCCGTGGAGGTCACTTTGAGCCGAGCCAATCGCCCGCCGCCCCGGGCCTTGAGAGCATCGCCGAGATTGTCGTCGATCTGTCGGAAAGCGGTACCCACCGTTTCGCCCGAACCCACCACAGTGGTCGGAACGCTGCGGGGTTCTATTGGGGGGACAACACCTGTCTCTGCCGCCCTCTCAGGCGTGAGGATTAGGAGGTGCTCAAGCTCCGACTCGAGAATCTCTTTGGCTTCAAGCGGCCTGGCATGCCTCTGAACTGCGGGGGGGGGGGGGGGGGGGCAGTTAGTAGCACTATGTAGTTGCCGAGGTTCGTGCCACGGGCCAAGGTCTCGAGCACCTCGGCTTTCGCTGGCTCGCCGCCTAGGGCATCGTGGAGCCCGCGGCGCAGAGCGGCACCGTCGACGCTCCCGCCCTGGGCGGCTAGCACATTGCTTATCGCCGGTTGGTCTACTTGCCGGCGGAGCAGCCCCAGTTTCTGTGCCCGAGCCTCGGTGTAGAGCCAGACGTTCCCGTCGATACGAACCGCCGGAGGGGGGTCGCTCAGTCCCCAAACCCGGTTGTGGTCAGGGTCGTAATACACCCACGCACCGAAGCGCACGCCCGTGGCGATCACGTCAGTGATGAGGCTCGGGTTCAACACGATGGCTTGGGCGTGGTCGCGCCACGGGCCTTCAGCGAGTTGAGCGGTGGTGACCTCGGGTTGGCTGCGACTGAACCCCACTGACGCGGCCAGTCGGTCGGTGGTCGGTGCAGTGTCGGTGATCTTGCCATTGGAACGCAGAGCTTGAAGTATCACTTTGGTCTGACCTTGGGCCACCTTGCCCTGGTCGCGGGCGGGCAGGTCGAGGTGGCGCAGGTTCTGGTTGGCAGGGTCTCGTGCCGGCCAGTACAAGTGTCGGTAGGCGGCACAGACGGACATGCGAGTCTCTAGGGTTGCGGTGTCGGCGAGCCGTTTGAGAGCCTTCGACACCTCACTGTCGAACTGGCTCATGCGGGCTGAGTCGGCGGTCACGCGTTGGGCTGCCAACTCGAAGTGCATGCGCCGTCGCATCGCTTCGATGGCGTCTTCGTCGGCCACCAGCGAGACCACCGAATTGCGGTAGGTGCGGTTCTGTTCGTGCATGCCGCAGCGGTCGCCCATGTTGGCGACCTTCGCCGGCGGGCTGTGGGCGTGGCGGGCTCTGGTGGTGACGTCGAGGTGGGAGAAGACCACGAGGCGGAGTCGCTGCTCGTCGGGCACATCCGCGGTGCTTGCGGGGAAGTGAATAGCCTTCACCGGGCCGTCGCTGGGGAACAGTTGGCGGATGCGGCGGTCGAGTTCTTCGGTGACGTCGGCGTTGGGCACGTTGTCCATCTCTGAGGCGATGATCCTGTTGGCGTTGGGCGCGGTCTGGAACCGCCAGGCGGCGCCGTCGGACACTAAGTGCCACGCCACTTTGCTGGTGGCTTCGAGCGCCTCGTCGATGGCATCGGGGTCTTCGTCGGGGCGGCAGGTACCGGCGTAGACGTCGGGCAGAGCCGCGGCGGGTAGTGGCTCTCCGGCCACACTGTGGCAGAAGACCGTCGTACAGGCTCGGGTGGCGGTGCGCTTGGCGGGCCACCGTTGCTCATCGACTTGGTTGGCGTGACTCTGCGGGGATGCGAAGTCTGCTTCGGCAGGGCCGTCGAGAGAGGCACGGTCTATCGAGGTAGTGATGCAGGCCCGCACCTGGGGGCGATGCAGCGGCAGGTCGCCCAAGTTGATGGTCGGGGTGTTTGTCTCGTCGGCCCAGAGCGCGGCGACTGCTTCGGCCAGCATCTTCAGGGCACCTCGCGCCCGCTGGAATCCCGGCATCGGGCCGATGCGCTTGTCGAGGCAGTCGATGAGCGCGGGATGGAACGGGTAAGCGCCGACGATGCGAGCCGCGTATGCCGCCGGGTCGGTCGTCGCCGCCCCGACGGACACGCCCCGCCCGGCCAGAGAACCGTACAACTCCTGATATGCGGCGGCGGCGGCTCGTGCGGCCTCGTCGTCGACCTCGGCGAAGAGGCGACGGCGCAGTATGAAGCCGATCTCGTGGTCCTCGGCGGGCCGGCCGATGGCACCCTTGGGTCGCTCCATCACGTCGTTCGCCTCGGCAATCAGTTGGTCGGCGGCCACCTCGGTCAGCGTCCGGCTGATCTCGCCGGTCTCTGAGCCGAAGGCTGTGGTGCCTGTGGCCAGAGTGACGATCACGCGCACGGCAGGGGCGGCAGTGGCCGCCTCGAACAGCACTTTCAGGCCGGCGACCGTAGCCTTGGCGAGCTGGATGATCTCGGGTCGGGCCGAGGAGGCAAGCTGGCGCAGGTACTGGGCGATCTCGTCGATGACGATCAAGGTGGGGGCTGAGCCGAACATCTCGAGCCATACCTGTTTGCCCGGAGCGGTGCGAGCCTCGTCGCTGGCCTGGACGAGTGCCCAAGCCTCGGGGCCGAGCTGACGTCCGATCTCGCCCCACAGCGTGTAGGTGGTGACGCTAGCCGTGGCGGGGTTGCTAGTGTTGCGGCTGGTGGCGGGACTGCTGTTGGTGATGCCGCCCTTGGTGGTAGGGATGCTGGTGGTGAGGCCGTTCACCGGGTCGAGACTGTCGCCCACGACCGCCGCGGCCGCGCACTGTCGAGGGAGCAGGGTGGGGTCCACGAACTCGTCGAGGTTGGGAGGTCGAGCACCGTTGGCCAAGTGCCACAGGGCGATCAGGCCGTGGGTCTTGCCGCCGCCGAAGCTTGTCTCATAGCGGTACACGGCGTGCTCGGCGTCGGCCGCGGCGGATGCGTTGCCCGACAGGCGGGCGAAAGTGCCGGCTAGCAGGTCTTTAAGGCCGCGGGTGGGATGGGTAATCTTGAAGAAGGACTCGGCGTCGGCATAGTCGTGGTAGCCGGGCGCGTCTGCGATCACTTGATCGAGTTGAGCGGCGAAGTGCTTGTCGACCAACCCACCCCGCAACACTTCCTCACGGGGTTTGCATGTCTCTCTAACGCTCGCTAGTCGCCCTTCCACGGCATGGTATTCTAGTACGATTCAATCGAGTCCTGCACTCGAATCCACAGATCGATCTCAGGATCGGACCGTCTGCCCCCATGTTCAATGCCGGGCCGCGCTGGCCGGCATCCCGACTGCTCGTCGATGCCTGTCGATTGATCGCCGTCTGGTGCATCGGTCGGGCGGGCAGCAGTTCCTTGCGGTGCCCCGTGTGTTGTTTCGCTTCCGTATGGTGCGCTGCTCGCGGCGGGATGGATAGCTGCCGCAACGGTGTGGACGATGCACGAGGCGTGATGTTTGATAGTTATGGAGTAGTTTTCGATGTCTCTGTCACAGGGGGTCAGTAAGTTCTCGTGCATGGAACTGGCCCCCGCCCTCGACTTGTTCGCCCCGGCCTGCGGCACCCCTCGACCCGCAGACGCGGGGCCTTTCGGTGCGGCTGGTGTTGGTGATGTCGTTGGTGATGACGCCGACGTCGGCGTTCCTGCTGTCGGCGGCGCTCTGGGTTCTGCTCTCGACGGAGACGCTGTCGTTGGTGCTGTGGCGGGTCGCGTCTGCGGGCGAGATGTTTGCGGGTCTGGGTCGTGCGCTGTCCGGGAATGTGGGCATGGCGACGGTGAACGCGACTCGTTTGCTGCCCGCGGGTCCGTGGGTGGGGTTTGTTTGGGTGGGGTTGCGGTGGGGGATATGTCTGTTGGGCAGTTGCGTGCGGTGTTGGGTGAGTTGGGTCGTCGTGATTCGGCTGCGGCAGCTTTGAAGGCGTGTTTGTTGGCGGCGTTGGGGAAACTGTCGAGTGCGGTGGACGCGCAGCAGGTGGCGGTTGATGAGTTGGGGGCGTCGCGGCGGGAGGCTAAACGTGATGTGGAGACGGCGTCGCAACTCGAGGAGCTTCCGGGTACGACCGGCGCGTTGGGTGCTGGTGAGATTCCGAGCCTGCGCGTAAACGTGGGGAGCGGGGTGGGTGTAATACCCGGCGCCGATGATCTTGTTGTCGGACTGCACCGCCACAGCGGTCAACTGCGCTGTGGAACTGCCGAGCCGCGATATGACATAGCCGTCGCGGGCGGTGGCGTTGGTCTGCCCGAACGTGTTGTCGAGCGCGCCGGCGGTGCTGTAACGCGCCAACGCCCAACTGGTGCCGCTGAAACCGGCGGCGACGATCCTGCCGCTGGTGTCGATGGCTATGTCGTTGACCTGATCGACGCTGCCGGCAGCCAAATTCGAGATGACCGCACCAGACGACGCGCCGAAAGTGCTGTCGGGATCACCGGCGGTCGACAGGCGCCGCAACGCGAAGTCCTTACGCCGCAGAAGCCGTGCCGCCCACACCAAAGGCTGGGTCGAGCACACCGGTGTTTGCTTGAGTCTTGATCTCTAGTATCTGCACGCCGTTGTCTGAGATGGCCGCAACGACGATGAAGTGGCGGCCGTCAGCCGAGTAGGTGGCGACGGCGTTGGCCTCGTCGAGTTCAGAAGCTCCGTTCTGCCCGTCGCGGATGCTCGCCGCGGCGACGGGATTGTACGGGTCGGTGACGTCGATCAGCGAGACGCCGTCTTCAGCGGATGCCGCCACTGCGGCGTAGAAGCGGTCCTCTATGGCCATCACCTCCACCTCTTTGGGATCGTCGAGCAACACGTCGGCGCCGTTCTTCAACTGGCCGGCCGGGCGGAGGTCGGTCGGGTCGGTGATGTCGACGATCTGCAGCCCGTCGTCTTTGCCGGCGACTGCTGCTGCGTAGCTGCGCGAACCCACAGTCCAGACGTCTATACCGTTCAGGCCTTCCAACAGGAGTGCGCCGTTGTCGCGCAACGAGCCGGCTGCGGTGGGGCTGGTCGCGTCGCTGATGTCGACGATCTGAATCCCTTCGTCGTCACCGTCGCTCGCTACCACGGCGTAGTGCTTGCCCCCCCGCTGGTAGTACGCGGAACTTATCGCACCGTTGAGAACCCTGTCGCCGTTGTCGCCGATGCTTCCACCGTCGGTGAGAGCACTGCCGAAAGTATTACCCTTAAGGTTGAATCAAATCAACTATAGGCAAAGCAAACTCGCACACTCCTGGAATTGTAGCCGAGGTTTCTTGAGTATGATTCTCCAAATGAACGCACAATCTCCAACCCGACGCAAGGGCCGCCGCGAGCGGCCGGTAGGTCCAGTCGCGCCGCCGCAACCGGACTGGCATCTGCATCGGCGCAGCTTTGCCCCCACTGCGGTAGTCTCCGACGACGAACTCGAAGCGATACATGAGTCCTCGCTGCTCGTGCTGCGGGACGTCGGGATGGACTTCCTGCACCCGAAGGCCACTGAGATGCTTGCCGCGGCGGGTGCCGAGGTCGACGGCGAGAGGGTCCGCTTCGACCCGGTGATGATCACCGAACTGATCGGTGCCGCGCCGGCGGAGTTCGTGATCCACGCGCCGAACCCAGCCCACGACCTGCTTCTCGGCGGCGACGGCGTGGTTTTCGGCTCGGTGGCGAGCGCGCCCAACGTGGCCGACCGCAAGCGTGGCCGCCGTACCGGCAACCGTGCCGACTTCCGCGACCTCGTGCGGCTAGCGCAGTGCCTCAACTCGGTTCAGACCCACGGCGGGTATCCGGTCGAGCCGATCGACATCCATCCCTCGGTACGTCACCTCGAAGCGTTCCGGGATTTGCTCACCCTCTCGGACAAGGCGGTCGGTGCCTACTCGCTCGGGGCGCAACGCAACATCGACTGCCTGGAGATGGTGCGCATCGTGCGCGGCGTCGGCCACGCCGAACTTGACGGTCAGCCGTCGATCCACTCGGTGATCAACGTCAGTTCGCCACTGCGCCTCGACAAGCCGATGATTGAAGGAATCCTGGAGTACTCGTCTCGCAACCAGGTGATCATCGTCACGCCGTTCACGCTCGCCGGAGCAATGGCCCCGGTCACGGTGACGGGCGCGGTGGTGCAACAGAACGCCGAAGCCCTGGCGGGAATCGCGTTCACGCAGTTGGTGCGCCCCGGTGCTCCGGTGATGTACGGCGGGTTCACCTCCAACGTCGACATGCAGTCCGGCGCGCCGGCTTTTGGCACTCCCGAGTACATGCAGTCCGCGATGCTCGGCGGGCAGCTCGCACGCCGCTACAACCTGCCGTACCGGTCCTCAAACGTGTGCGCCGCCAACGCGGTCGACGCTCAGGCCGGCTATGAGTCGGTTTTCTCGCTGTGGGGCGCGATCATGGGCGGTGCCAACCTGGTGTTCCACGGTGCGGGCTGGATGGAGGGGGGACTCCACGCCGGTTTCGAGAAGATGATCGTCGACAACGACCTGATGCAGAGCGTGGCCGCGTTCCTGCAACCGTTGGCGGTGGATGCCGACTCGATGGCACTCGATGCGATAGCCGACGTCGGACCCGGCGGCCACTTCTTCGGCACCCAGCACACCCAGGACCGCTACCGCAGTGCCTTTTTCAAGCCGGCGGTGTCGGACTGGCGCAACTACGAATCGTGGACCGAAGCCGGGTCGCCGACGGCGCTGGATCACGCCGAACGGCTGGTCGCCGAGCACCTCGAGGCCTACCAGTCGCCTCATCTCGATGATGCGGTTCAAGAGGAACTACACGACTACGTCGACCGCCGCGTTGCCGAGGGCGGCGTGGAGACAGACTACTGAGATGACCGTCTGGATCGAGTCGTTGACCGGGCCGACCGACCCGCCGACACCCGCCCCCGCCGCCTCTGACCACAGAACCGAACCTGCCGCCGAATCCGCGACCGGGCGATTCGCCGCCGCTGACCACGCCGTCGAATCCGCCGGCAGACGATTTACCGCCGTTTCTGGACCCGTCGCCTCTGGGCCCGTCGCTGCTGAATCCGCCCTCGAATTCGCGGCCGGACGATTCAGCACCGTTGACCAGACCGTCGCTGACCGTGCTGCGGAACATTCCGTTGATCCGGCCGTCGTACGTGTCGTTGACTGCGCTGCCGAACGTTCTGCTAAACCGGACATCGCACGCGCCGTCGTCGTTGAACCGGCCGCCGTATCCGTCGCTGGACGCGACGCGTATAGACGGCGGGTGGTGGCGACTGAACCGATGCCGTGGGCGGGTGGCGGCGCGGGAGCAGATCGCTGGGATGCGGAGTCTTTCTGGGCGGGTAGCAGGAAGCCGTTGACCGAAGCGACCGGGTTGCCCCCTGAGTCCTACAGTGACGAGGGTTTCTTCGCCGCCGAACGCAGTCGGGTGTTCGAGCGGTCATGGGTGGCGGTGGGTTGCGCGGCCGAAGTAGCCGAGGCGGGCCGACTGCTGGTGCGCCGAGTCGGTGGTCGTTCGATCCTGATAACTCGGGATCGACAGGGCGTGCTGCGAGGTTTCGTCAACGCCTGTCGCCACCGCGGGACCGAACTGGCCGAGTCCGACTGCGAAGTCGGCAACATCATCCGCTGCCCCTATCACCGCTGGGGGTACAGACTCGACGGCTCGCTGCGGTCCACGCCGCGGTTCGAGGAGATCCCCCGCGCGGGCTTCGACCGCGACGACTTCGGCCTCGTGGAAGTGCGGGTCGACACCTGGGGCCTGATCCTGTTCGTCTGCCTCGACACCGAGACACCCCCCCTGCGTGTCTGGTTGGGCGATTTGCCGCGGCGCATGTGTGGTTACGGGTTTGAGAACTGGCGGTTACAGTCAGAGGCGACCTTCGAGGTGCGGGCCAACTGGAAACTCATCACCGAGAACTTCCAGGAGTACTACCACCTGAGCTGGGTGCATCCTGAGCTGGCCAAGGTCTCCAGGGCAGAAGACCACTACCGCTACCAGGGACCTGGCATGTACTGCGGTCAGACCACCACGCCGGTGTCTGGCGACGACCGCGACGACTGGCTGGTGTTGCCGCCCGCTGCGGGGCTGAACCGGTCGGACCTCGTGAGTGGGCGTTTCGTGGCGGTGTTTCCCAACGTGCTGCTGTCGGTGCTGCCGAACCACGTGTTGGTGATCCGGCTTGAACCGCTGGCACCGGGGCTAACCAGAGAGCACTGCACGTTCCTGCTGCCAGCGTCGACATCGCAGACATCGGACCGAGACATGGCCCGGACCCGCAGTTTCTGGTTCGACATTAACAACGAGGACATCAACGTCGTGGAGCGCGCGCAACGCGGAGTCACCACCGGCGCGGTGACTGCGGGACCGCTCGCCCCGCGCTTCGAAGAGCCGCTGCATCGTTTCCACAACATGCTCGCCGACCTGATGACCGCGCCCAGCGGTGCCGACGTCGCCGTTCCGGGCGGTGACGAAGACAGCGAAGCTGCGCGCCTCGGCAGCGGCATCAACCCTCACCCGATCGAGGGGCATGTCTAGGTGCGGTTCGGTATGCCCCTCCTTCCTCGCCGTGTCATGTGTCAACCGTCACCCGTTCGAGCGGTGTCTCTAATGGGCGTGCGCGGCGTGGTGCTCTTGGTCGTGCCGGCACCGGAGGCGGCCCCGCGATCGGAGAGCGCGCCGAGCGGCGCACGCGGCGCGAAACGACACCGAGGCGCGCGGCGGTTCTCGGCCGCGACGCGTTGGTGGCGATGAAACCCGACGCGCGGGTGGTGGTCGGCGGCGGAGTGGTCGGAGCGTCGGTGCTGGACCACCTGACCGAGGCGGGCTGGCGCGACGTGGTCCTCTTTGAGCGGACCGAGTTGACTGCAGGCTCGACATGGCATTCGGCGGGCGGGATGCACACGCTCAACGGCGACCCCAACGTGGCCCGGCTGCAGCACTACACCATCGACCTGTACACCGAGACCCCGGTTTTGATGTCTGGGCGATGGACGTAGCCCGCTTCGGCGACTACGCCACGTCGCGCTACACCGATGCCAAGGTTCGGGAGAACTACGGCCGACGCTTTCGCATCACTTTCCCCAACGAGTTCCTTGCGGAGCTGTGCGGACTGTCCGTCGCCGGCCCCGGCTCGCGTGCATTGCTCGAACCGCTGAGCGAGGCCGACGTGTTGGCGCACGGCATGGGTTTCATGTCCTTCGTCGAGTCGACAGTCGGCGCGGCACCGGTGTGGTGCGGCCGCGTCAGCTTCAGCGGCGACTTGGGCTACGAACTGTGGATGCCGGCGCGCTATCAGTGCTACGTGTACTTGCAGATGCTCGGTGCCGGGGAAGGTCTGGGGTTGCGCCATTTCGGGCTGCACGCGCTCAACTCACTGCGCCTCGACAAGGACTTCATCGGCCGCGACGCGCTGGAGCGCAAGCACGCCGCCGACGGCCCCGGCAGGAAGCTGCGGCTCTGCACTTGGACTGTCGAGTCCGAGCCGGGCCGAGCCGGTGTCGATGCCAGCGGAGACGAACCGATCTTCTATGACGGCGAGGTGGTCGGCTGGGCGACCTCGGGTGGCTACGCGCACCACTCCGAGAAGTCGGTCGCCATGGGGTACGTGCTTGCCGAGTTGAGGTCGGCGACCGGCCGTTTCGAGATCGAGATTCTGGGTCGACAACGCGAGACGCATCTTGTTGAAGGTTGTCTGTGGGATCGACACGGCGAGAGGATGCGCTCTTGACTGATGCGCGCCCGACTGATTCTGCTCGGCCCCGTCCGCCTGGTCCGTCCCATCGCTCTGATGCTGGTCGGTCCCGCCCGGCTCGTCACTCGCCGAGAATCAAGGCGTACTCGAACGATCCGGGCCGGCTCGCCGAGCACACCGAGCGCAACCGGCATGTCCTGGGCCCTCACGAGTCGGTCGTGAAGGAGTGGGCGCAGGCGGGGCTGACACTGCCCGATTTGGCGGCGATTCGTCGCTACCGAGTCGAGCGGGTGCGGGAGCAATTGCGTGCTGAGCACGTCGACGGGGTAGTGCTGCACGATCCGTTGAACGTCCGCTACGCCACCGACACCACCAACATGCCGATCTGGACCATGCACAACGAGGTCCGCTACGTCTGGGTTCCCGCCGACGGCGATGTCGTGCTGTTCGAATTCTCCCACGGCGAGTTCCTGTCGGCGCATTCCGAGGTGGTCGCCGAGATCCGTCCGGCGATCTCGTTCCTGCCGTTTTATGCGGGTCCGCGCGTGTCTGAGGTCGCGGGCCGTTTCGCGGACGAGATCGTCGAGTTGGCGCGCGCCGACGGCCGGACCGGCGACGTGCGTGTCGGCATTGACGTGCTCGGTTTGGAGGGCCTGCGTGCGCTCGAAGCACGCGGTGCGACGGTTCTCTCGGCGCAGCAGCTCATGGAGAACGCGCGGCTAGTCAAGTCGTGCGAGGAGATCGCGGCGATGCGTTGCGCCGTCGAGTCGTGCCAGAGATCGATCGACGACATGCGGGCACTGTTCGTGCCGGGCGTGACCGAACTAGAGCTCTGGGCCGAACTACAGAGGGCCAACTTTCTGCGGCACGGCGAATGGGTCGAAACCAGGTTGCTGGCGTCGGGTGCCCGAACCAACCCATGGTATCAGGAGGCAAGCATCAAAGCGGTCGCCCCCGGCGAGTTGATGGCTTTCGACACCGACATGGTCGGCACTTTCGGCATGTGCGTGGACATGTCTCGCACCTGGCTCTGCGGCGGGGACCGTCCGAGTGCCGCCCAGGCCGACGTGCATGCTCGGGCGCTTGACATGATCGTAGAGAACCGGCCTCTGTTCACTGCGGGCAGCACCTATCGCGAGATCACCGACCGTCTCACCTACCCGGACCCCGACGAGTTCAACGGCTACACGGTCCTGGCCCACGGCACCGGTCTGTGCGACGAGTATCCGTCGCTGTTCACCCGCGAGCAGTGGGACAGCACCGGTTTCGACGGAGTCGTGGAGGTGGGTAACGTGTTCAGCGTGGAGTCGTTCGTGGGCCGGCGCGACGGGGGAGAGGGCGTGAAGCTCGAGGACATGATCGTAGTCACCGAGTCCGGCCCGGAACTGCTCACCGACTACCCGCTCGATCTGGCGTGAGGCGACCGTCATGGTCAAGGTTCCCGTTACTGTAAATCTTTCATGTGGAACGGCTTCCGTTTGGCCCGGTTAATCGATACCTCTGAGGCTACAGTCACGTGCTACATCGACACGTTCAGCACTGCTCTGGCCGTTCGGCAACTGCCGTTGCGGTTCACCAACATGGCCAAGCGTTAGGTTCAATCAAAGCGGGTCTAGTTACAAGACTCGTTCTGCAACTAGCCCGATAGAGGATGTTCGGTGATCTCATGAGCAATTTCAGTTGCTTGGTGTATCTGTGAATCACTCCGGGTTTGGTGGAGACTCTTTTCGGTGAGTGGATGGAGTTATGGCAAACAACAGAAGATATCCGGCCGAACTTTGTGAGCGGGCGGTAAG
The DNA here is from genome assembly GCA_965204595.1 of Candidatus Aldehydirespiratoraceae bacterium. Taxonomy (GTDB): domain Bacteria; phylum Actinomycetota; class Acidimicrobiia; order Acidimicrobiales; family Aldehydirespiratoraceae; genus VXYK01. Next base: position 553,976 of record CBDBEW010000005.1, read on the forward strand.
GATGGTTCTTGATAATGAGCGGCTTTACGGGTCTCACCGACGCGATCTGTTCGGTTGCTTTGAAGCTGGGTCTGTCGGCGGAGTCGGTGCGCAAGTGGGTGCATCGTTTTGAGATTGACAACGGTGCGTGTGGGGGTGACTAGCGTCGAGCGTGAGCGTGGTAAGGATCTTGAACGCGAGAACCGTGAGTTGCGCCGAGCGAACGAGATTTTGGCCGCGGTGTCGGCTTTGGTAGGGGCGGAGCGCGACGGTCAGTCAAGGTCGTAGTGTCGTTGTTCAACGCTTACCGGCACCGGTTCGACTTCGAGCCTGTGTTGTGTGGTGCGTATAGAGCACTGCGTCGGGATCGCTGCGTGCAGGTATTACGCGTTCACCAAGCGGGCACCGTCGGCGCGTGCTTTGCGCGACGCGCAGCTCGCTTTGTTGATCGCGCAAGTTTATGAAGGCAACTACCACGCCTATGGTGTTGTTCTGTCCATCCGCTACAGCCAACGCCTCGACGACAACATCATCGTCGCCTCGGTCGGCTCAGTGGGCGACAGCTACGACAACGCCATGACCTGAAGCTTCAACGGCCTACACAAATCAGAACTCATCTACCCCCACGAATCCTCACAAGACCAACACGACATCGAGTTCACCACCCCCGAACACCTCGACACCTACAACCACCGACGCAGCCACAGCCAGCTCCTAGGTGGCCGCTACAACTACCCGTCGAACACGAAAACACCTACTACAATCAAAACCCAACCGACCACCCGACAAACACACACAAAACCAAGTCTCTACCAAACCCGGGGTGATTCAAGTATTGATAAACTATGCTAGATGTCGTGCTAGTGGTGCGGATATCGATAGGCATATTAGGTACCATACTGGCACTTGCTACCATGGGTTCCGCCATACGCACTGTTGTGGTTCCAAGAGGGGAGCAGTCCTTTCTTGCCAATGTCACAGTGTTGTTGCTGCGTCAAATCTTTGAGTTAGTTGCACGTTGTCGCCGAGATTGGCGTGGAGTCGAAGCTGTGAAAGCACGATTTGGGCCATTCTCGCTAATGGCTTTCCCGTTTGTGTGGGCGATTGGGGTAATAATTGGCTGCTCTGGTTTGTTTTGGGCTCTTGGTGTGCGCCCCTATCAAGATGCTATTGTGCTGTCGGGTTCTTCGTTAACAACGCTAGGTTTTCGCACCACACAAGATTTCCCCACTTTGATTGTGGAAATAACAGAAGGACTAGTAGGACTCGGCTTGGTTGCCTTGCTCATCAGTTTCTTGCCCACGATCTATGCAGCTTTTTCTAGACGTGAAACATCGGTGATCAAATGGGACTTGCGTTCCACGGGCATTCCAGGAGATGCAAGTCCAGCATCAGCACTACTTCGCCGACATCTCGTAGGTTCACTAGACGACATGAAGCACACTTGGTATGAATGGGAAGACTGGTTTGTGGAGATAGAAGAAAGCCACATTAGTTTTCCGATTCTCGTCTATTTCCGCTCACCCGTGCCCGAAAGATCATGGATTACGTGTGCTGGTTCGGTGCTTGATTCAGCGTCACTGTATTGTTCAGTACTTGATTACCCAACTGACCCACGCGCTCAACTCATGATCCAAACCGGCACTTTGTCGCTACGGCGCATATGCGACTATTTTGGTTTTGAATACAACCCTAACCCGCAACCACAAGACCCGATTTCAATTCAGCAAGCAGAATTTGATGAAGTATTTGAACTCTTTGCAGCCAATAAAATGCCAGTTGTGGCTGACCAACAACAAGCATGGCGTGATTTCGCTAGCTTGAGAGTGCGCTATGACCGCCCATTACTTTCGTTGGCTTCATGGGTAGATGCGCCAAAAGCAAAATGGTCTTCAGATAGGCCTATTGAGGTGCGGCGACCACGCATATTTAACCGCCCGAGATGAGCGTTGATGATAAACTAACAAGCGGCGGGTCAAGCCCAATAATTGCAACATCACCAAACAAAAGGAAGTTTTCTATGTGCATAATTCGCAAACTCACTACTTCAGCGGTTGTTTTGCTAGCATTGGTCGCTTTCACAGCCTGTGGTAGCGATCAAACCGAAGCCGGTTCGCCACCAGAAGAATACACTAAATATCTGGTAGACAAAGCTATCGAACGTTACGATGCACAAGGGCGTGAAGCTGCCTTTGAGTATTACAGTTCAGAAGCGAGCATTAACGGCTCATGGTATGTGTTTATTTTAGAGGGTGACTATTCAGTCGTTAACCCAAACCGTCCTGACCTTGTAGGCACATCAACAGCAGCTCGAAGTGACATCAACGGCAAGCCGTATGGCAGAGAACTCGTAGCAGCCGATGAAAACGGTGTCTGGGTTGACTATTTTTTCACTAACCCGCTAACTGATGAACCCACGCGAAAACGCACTTGGGCACGTCGTCACGACGGGCTAGTCTTTGGTTCGGGATGGTACGAGTAACCCAATCAGTGCCCTCCTGCGCCTAAAACCCGCAGCAAATCAAACTTTGAACATGAAAATTCGTGTTCGTCACCACATGGCTAAACTGCGAGAGGTCAGCGCCATAGGTAAGCGAAACCGCGCCTTCCGCGATAGTTTCATATCTCTTGTCATATCTGCTCTAACGAGCGTGGTTGCGGGCATCACTTTAGCAACAACCACAAGCACACTAGAAGAGCTACCAGGGTTGTTGTTGCTCATCCCAGCAGTGCTAGCTGTTAAAGGCAATGTGTTTGGTGCGCTAGGTAGCAGACTTGGCACCAGCATTCACGCGGGAACGTTTCAACTCAGTACCAGCCTCAACACTACCGTAGGGCAAAACACTGCCGCTGCTTTGCTGCTGAGCTTAGCCATTTCGTTTGTGATAGCGATACTCGCCAAAGGTGTGGCTATTGTTTTTTCGGTTTCACCAACTATGAGCGTCGCCGATTTCATTGTGGTGTCGGTTGTGGGTGGCATGCTTGCCTCGGTCTTTATGCTTGTCATTACCTTGTTGTTGGCCAATGTTTCAGGGCGTTACGGCTGGGACCTTGACAATGTTGTGGCACCATTAGTGACCGCAGCGAGTGATGTCATGAGCTTGCCAGCTTTGATATTGGCCGCCCAACTCGCGGGCATTGCCACCTTCACGCCCTTGACCGCAGCGTTGCTGACTGCGGTAGCTATTGCTAGCACCGTTTGGGCTTTGTTTGCAAGGTATCCACTATTGAACTCAATAGTCCGTGAATCCATCCCCATACTCACAATAGCGGGCACCTTAGATTTGATCGCTGGGATCACCATCGAGAAAAGGCTCGACAGCTTGCTTGAGTACCCGGTTCTTTTGGTCTTGCTACCGGGATTTTTGGGAACCGCGGGTGGGCTAGGTGGCGTGCTTTCAAGCCGTCTAGCTAGCAAATTCCACCTCGGTTTAGTGCAACTTGGGCCGCTCCCTCGTGGTTCTTCTAGTGCCGATATCACCATGATTTTTGGCTTATCGATACCAGTATTTGCTATCACAGGAATTGTCGCTCAGTTAGCTGGGCAGGTAACCAATCAAGGCAGTCCTGGCTTAGCTCAGATGGTGGCGGTGTCGCTATTTGGAGGACTTTTGGCGACTTTTTGTGTCGTTGTCGTTGCCTATTACACAACGATAATAGCGGTGCGGTTTGGGCTAGACCCCGACACTCACGGCATTCCTATGGTCACCTCAACACTCGACTTTGTGGGTGCTTTCACGCTCATTTTAGCCATCGTTACTCTAGGTGTCATATGAAATTGCCACACAAAACCAAACCTATACTGTGTAGGCTAGACGAAGTGCTTAGCATGGTGCGCCCGCAAACTATAGATCAAAAACTAGTTTGACCTCCCCAAGTTGCACATTGCGGGCAGAAGCAGAAGCGCTAGATATCGGGATTGCAGAGGGCACAGGATCTTACTGTTTGAGCGTTGAGATAATGTCACGACGACAAAGAGTGCTTGCAACGCTCGGCACTAGTCCAACGCTAGCTATTGCCGCAGCTACTGAGACAGCACTGAGACCGTGAAGTGCGGCTTGGTGGCTGAGGTCAGATGTCAATAGCAACGCACCACTGGCGAAAGCGGCGATGACGCAAGCACCGAAAACAGTTATCAATTGATCCACATAGAAGATCAAGAATGCTCCTGGGTGGGTGGTGCCGGTAGCGCGGTAGACACCTATTTCTTTTCGTCTTCTTTGCAGGTCAACAGCGCAGATCGCCGCAACAGCGATACCGACTGCGTAACCAGAGAACCTTGAGAGTCGGTTTGCGTAGCGTTCGCTGGGGGTTTCACCCTTCTCCACGTTCACGAGTGCTGTAACGGTTGGAGTTCCTTGTGTCAATGTGTCTAGTGAGGCTATGCCACCAGATCTGTAGTCGTTGAACATCCAAGCGGCTATTTCAACATAGCATACTTGTGTTTCTCGGTTTACCGATGGCACCACGATGGCTCTGTCAGTTAGTGGGTAGCGCACGATCGACGTGTCGGCGACCGTGCCAACCGTGAGTGGTTCACGGTGTTGGGTAGTTTGGAACGCAACCAGCGCTCCTGGCACCAGTTGGAGTTCGTCAGCTGCTTCATGTCCAGCAAAAATTTGTGTTGTTCTGTTGCCGTTTTTGTTGTATAGGTTGAACACGTCATATAGCCCAGGCGTGACCTCGATGCGTCGCATTGTGGTTCCAGGAGGAATTCGTAGAGGTAGCAACTCATTTTCGAGAACTGAACCTGAGGCAGTCACACCTTTTTGATTGACTAACCGTTCACAGGCTTGTGCGTCGAGTGGGAATCGGTCGTTGTTGCCTGGTGTTATCTGCAACACGAAACGTCCCCGTTGGGCGAGTTGATTATCGCGGTCAATGATTTGTTGGACGCTTTGGGCTTCAAGCAGACCTCCTAAGGTGAACACAGAGGCTAAAACCACAGCCATCAGCAGTGTCTTTAGGCCGCCGTTAGCAACGTTGAGGCTCGATTCGCGTAGCGCAAACCAAAGCCCCCATCTGCGTTTCATTCGTGCAGATTCCCGTCCACTAGGGACAGAACGCGATCGCAGCGTCTTGCCAGTTCTAGGTCGTGGGTTACTAGCAGTAGGCCTCCTGAAGTGACTTGGATTGCTCTAAAAAGTGCATCTGCGACCATTTGACCGTTAACCCGGTCAAGTTGCCCGGTTGGTTCATCAGCGAGGATGAATGGCAGCCCCGAGGCTACCGCTCTGGCCACACCAAGCCTTTGCGCTTCCCCGCCTGAAAGCTGTTGAGCTTTTTGTTTGGAATGGTTGGAGAGTCCAACCGCGGCTAGGGCCTGGGACACGTTGAGTTGGACCAATTTTTGGGGATACCCCAAAGCCAGCGCGCCCATTGCCGCATTGTCCCAAGCGGAGCGACGAGAGAGCAAACTCGTAGTCTGAAACACCCATGAAACATGATCGCGGGGTGACATCAAGCGGCTCCCGTTTTCGATGTATACCTTGCCGCTGGTGGGTGGTAGAAGTCCACCGATGATGGCTAGCAGCGTTGTTTTCCCCGAACCAGAAGGTGCTACCACAGCGGTTGATGTATTGTTAGCCTGAAGCGTTAGAGACACGCCGTTGAGCACATAATGCTCTGTGTTGAAATTGTGGTAGAGGTCACTTGCTACTAGTTGCATTTAGTTGCCGCGCCTGAGCGAAGCGGGTTTACAATTATCAATTCTGGTAAACGTTGGGCTACCTGCACGCTTCCCGCGCCAGCATCAACTATCTCAATTGGGGTTGTTGACCCTGTCTCGTCCACAACGCAGAATCCACCGCCGCTACTACTTAACACAGCAGACGAAGGAATCCGATAAGTGGTCAACGGGGTCACTAATTCGACAACTGCGCCCTCGATACGCTCAACCTCTCTGTTGGCAGACAGCGCGAGTCTTTGCAAATCTCTAATTGAGCCTTCCTCGTTGAGGCGATAAACACTTTCTTCAACCTCCACCTTGCGTTCGTGGCGGTCGTTGAATCGGAATGGTCTGTTATTGCTGGGGCCGTCACTTTCAGCGACAGTAACATAGGCATCGGTGAGTTCGGCAACGCCGGTGATTGCCACCGAGCCAAGCCCAGGGGATAGTGTTCCCACTTTCAACATGGTTGTGTCCACTGTGATGTTTTCGGGAAGCCACACCGTGTGCATTGCAGAGAATGCGGCGGAATCGACACCGCGGCGCATGTTGAGTTTTCTAACCGCGGTAGCGATATCTGCATTGAAAAGGTTGCTTGTTACATTCTCGGACAGCAAACCTAGTTCTTGCAATGCACTCGCCAAATAGGTGACATCGGGTCCTGTATCGTCTAGAGCCAAATCGCGATACATCGGTTGCTGCGTGGTGAGTGCAATTACGCCCGCACCGTTAACTGTGGCCACTAACTGGCCAGATGTAGCCTTATCACCTTTCGCTAAGTTCACAGAGGTGATGAGGCCCTCAGCACCGGGCCATAACAACTCGGTTGGGTCGGACCAGCGCAACAACACGTTCGCGGGTTCAGCCAAAGAGTTGTTTGATTCCACTGGCGCGATCACTACCGGTTCCACAGGTGCTGCGGACATTATGGGCGATTCGGGTGCGTTTTCGATAGCTACCCAAACGGTCGCCGCAGCAAACCCAACCACGCAAACTACCAACAGCCACAAAGACACTGAACGCAAGGTGTTATCCTATTTCTGTGAATTGAGTTTTTTGGCTAAGGTGGGTGGGTTTTACGATTGGTTTAGTTGGCTCATTGCTGAATCGACGCAGTCGGCTTCAATAGCTGGATCGGGTTCTGATTGTACGTTGGGCCAAGAGCCAACTTCGAATCCAGCAGCAACTAAACAGTCTAGCACTAAAGCATTTCTACGTTCGATCTCATCGCTTGATAAGGTATTTTGAAGAGCGAGAGCGTTGGCAGTCAACCAAAACAGAGCATTGTAGCAATCATCAGATATTTTCATGACCGCATCTATGTGCTCCTCCGAGGATTGCGTTGTGCCGAGGATGGTTTCAAAGCTCATTCCTCCTGTTTCGGGAAGTGGGGTCACAGTGACTCCTTGTGCTTTTGCACAGTCAACTACTTCGGCTGCTGCTTTGTCGGCTTCGCCTGGAGAGACGTGAAGGTCGGCAAGTATTTGTTGTTGTGTGGGTGATGCGTTAGGTAACGCTTCTATGATTTCTTGGCGCATCACCGTCAACATTTGTTCACGATCCGCACGTTCTTCAGCGGTAGTTCCACTGCCACAACTCGCAGTTACCAAACCCAACACAGCCAAAACCCAACGCAGTCGGGTGGCTGTTGTATGCTCTCTCATCGGATAACGACGTGCCACGTGGAGTTGATACTGGGAGAGCGTCCATACCCTGCAACCCAATCTGTTTCAAATCCCGCTACTTTTTTCGTGTAGCCATCATATTCAACATCACCTCTAACGGACTTTTGAACGTTGATGCCATCCTTGTAATATAACAATGTCTGAATTGCCCAGCATGCAGCATTGTTATCTCGTGTTGAGGAAGCGGCGTTGCCCCAATGCTCAAAACCCGAAACCTTAATTTGGCAACCAGTACTATATGTGTGATATACGCTTTTGGCATCAGCTATACCGGTCATACTGCCTAAGAAAATGCAGGCAAGCACCAATAATGCACGTAATTTTTTCATGATCATAGTCTCCTTGTTTGTTGTACAACTCTCGTGAGTCACACCTTCGTTATCTGTTCTTTGCTTAACACCCCCATCATGTTACAAAATTTATTTTAAAAGTTCAATGCCCCACGTGAATTGGATATCGCAGCAACTGCCCCCATTTGTTTCCCCACGTCTACTATTCCCCATTTTGCTCAGCACCGGGCCACAACAACTCGGTAGGGTTGGAATACGTTAGAGCTGTGAAGGTGCTGCGGCACAGAGTCGTCTTGCCCGACTGCCGTGGGCCGGTGACCACGGGGTACTGTCTGAACAGGCGCAGAAGATGCGGCGTTATCTCTCGTACGATCACGGTTCTAGCTTAAGTTAATGCTGTAAATTGAAAGAAGTATCTTTGATTTGCGGGCTTGTGAAGCAAAGATCGCCCTGGTGGGCTGACCTCGCTGGGGCTGTGGTCGCAGGGACGTGACAGCGAGAACGCCCATGAGGCCGTTCTAAAGTCGGGATACACGATACGTTCGGGTTTAACCTCTGGCCAGCATATGACCGGCACCACGAAATAAAGTGGCGAGCATCTCTGCGCTAATTCTGAGACATCGACGACTAGGTGGGTGTCTTTGAATTCCATGTCGCATTCAATGAGTCTGATCGGCCCCGAAACCGTATCTACCGGCTCCTTGGCATCATATGAAATTGCCACACAAAGCCGAGACCTATACTGTGATAGGAAGGGAACCCTAGATGGACGACAAACCAAGCAACCTGCGAGAAATGCTCGCCAATGCTAAAGACAAATCTGAATTGATGGTGGATTTGGCATACGCGTCACTGTTTTTTAGTGATCCAGACATGGCCGAAGAAATAAGTGGACTTGAAGAAGAAATGAGCCACCTAGTCCATGAAATGCGTGCTGTTTGTGTGATGGCAGTTCGTAATCCTCGCGAATCTGATGGCATGTCGTCGGTGCTGCAAGTAATTTCAGCTATCGAACGTATCGCCAATGATGCGGTGGATATCGCTCGTATCGTCACCCACAAATTAGGGATTCCAGCAGAACTAGTCGCCGATTTGTCTTGTGCTGCTGAGGTGAGCCATCGTGTTTCGGTAGCTAGCGGTTCACGCCTGACTCATCGGCCGCTAAGAGAACACAAACTTCCCTTAGTGACCGGTATGTCAGTGATGGCGATTCGTCGCCAACAATGGATAACCAATGTAGATGGCGACACGGTGCTGATACCTGGTGATGTGTTGTTTGTGCGCGGTTCACCCGAAGGCATCGCACCCCTGCGAGAACTCGCCGGAGCTGCCACGTGGCATCCACCGCAGTTACCTGCCGACCCTTTTGTCACCGATCTAGACCGTGCCGTGGATGTTTTGGTTGACATGAAAAACCTTAGTGAAGTGGCGGTTAGCTTGGCATACTCGGCACTTGTCTTCAACGATCTGGGGCTGGCCGCAGAGGTTCGTCATATTGAAGATCGCTTGGACCAGATGAAAGACCGTCTTGAGTTATGGGTGTTGCGTGCGGCATCAGAAAAAGTTGACCCGTCAGGGTTGCGTGGCTTGCTGCACCTTTCTCAAGCTGCAGAAGACATTGGTGACCAAGCCCAAGCGATGGTTTGGCTCATTGAAAAACTGCAAGATGTCCACCCGATCTTAGAAATAGCCCTCGGTGAAAGCGACGAAGTCGTCACCAAATTGTTTGTGGGTCAAGGTAGTGATGCCATTGGTCAACAACTTGCGGGTTTGAAACTCAACAAACAAAGAGGCTTCACTGTATTGGCCATACGGCGCGGCGAACAATATCTGCATCGACCTCGTGGACATACCCGCTTAGCCGCGGGAGATGAAATATTTGCCCGTGGCCCAAAGACAGATTTTATGTAGGCGACGCTTGATGTTGTAGCGATCCTCTAAGACACGGTGAAATAGCGTTTGATCCTGCATAAATCGTTGCATCAAGCGTTAGATTGCAATGAATGTATAGCTCGTTTCGCCTGCTCACGGTTCACGCTCACCCAGACGACGAAGCCTCAAAAGGCTCGGCCACCATTGCCAAATACAAATCGCTAGGAGTGTGCACAGTGTTGGTTTGTTGCACAGGCGGCGAAGAAGGCGAAATCCTCAATCCAGCGATGGACAAGCAAGAAGTACGTGACAACCTTGCTGCGGTAAGGTATCAAGAATTAACTGAAGCCGCGAAGATTATCGGCTACGACACCATTCATATGCTCGGTTATCGAGATTCGGGTATGGCTGACACCGAAGCCAATTCACACCCCGATTGTTTCGCAGCGGCACCTTTTGATGAAGTGGTGGATCGTCTAGTCGCATTGTTACGCGCCGAACGTCCGCATGTGGTCATTACTTATCCTGACGAACAAGGCTTATATGAACATCCCGATCACCTACGGGTGCATGACATAACCCACCCGGCGGCTGAACGTGCGGCAGACACTCGACATCGCCCAGACTTGGGGGAGTCTTGGGCTGTTCCAAAAATCTATTACTCCACGTGGTCTCGTGCTCGCATTGTGGCAAGGCATGAAGCGTTTTTGCAGCATGGATTGGAGTCACCCTATGATGAGCGTTGGTTTGATGCTCGCGACACCGATCACAAGATCACCACCAAAATCGCTGTTGAGGAATTCACCAACGTGCGGCGCGAGGGTTTGTTAGCGCATGCCACGCAAATAGATCCCGAATCGTCGTTTTGGTTTGGTTTGCCAACCGATGTTGAGCTAGCGCTGCATCCTCAAGACGATTACCTCTTGGCTCACCCGCCTTGGAACAACACAAACCCGATTGAAACTGATTTGTTTGAAGGCTTAGAACCTTAATGCAGTTGTTGTCGGCTGATTGGCTAACCGAAGCGCAACGTTTACTTGTTGGCTTAAGCGTTTTGTCTGACCAAGACAGCAGCATTGAATCTGGGAACGTCCAATACTCGATTAGTGGCTCACCCAAGAAAATGTTGAGTTTTTACATAGGTGTTGTCGATGGGGAGATAACCACCTTTGAGTTGGGCAAGTCAGCAGATGCTGCTGTGAAGGTATCGCTTGGTTACGGCGATGCGTGTGCTATTTTGGAAGGCGAGCTAACCTGCGATGCAGGATATATGAGCGGCGCGATCAAGGTTGAAGGTAACTATCGCTGGTGGCTTTTAGATTTGCGGACCCTGCACGCAAAAGCACTAGCGGCTCTCAAGCCTCTCAACGCTCAAACTCACGAAACCTCAATTGGTTGAGCGTTGCAACTCAAGCAGCGCAGCGAAACCAATCAGGGTTGCACCACTTGCAGCAATACGGGAAGGTAAAGCACGATCGGTTAGTAGCGTTAAGTCGTTTATCCGCGCTGTGGCAAAGGGGTCGATGGCACGTATTTCTTCGCTGGCGATTGCGGGTTCAAAAGACACCACAGTCACTCCAGTCGGTAGGTTTTTGAGCAAACTAAAGAAGTGGTTTTCGGCACCGCCACGCACCAACCGAAAATGATCAGGTGTGATAACCCCTGCTTGGTGAGCTAGATCGCGGAACGGAAACCCCGCGGCATCTTGGGCTGCTGGCCCCTCAAGACGCAATGGCAGGTTCGCTTCAACAGCGATGTCGAGCAGCACATCAAAAAACTCAGGGCGTTGCTGTAACGCAGAGAGGTGAGTGCTTAGGTGAGTAGCGTGCAACCCCCACATAGCAGCCCGCTCAAGTTGAGCACGGCACTCAAGGCGCACCTCGTCGGCATCGGCGTGGTCCCACAAATCGGCGAGAGTGCGGGGGAAGCCTCCATCGCCATCAAGCAAGCTGGGTGCGTTGGTGAGTGGCCCCCAGCGGTAGCAATCGAGTTCAGAGTTGAGGGTGAGATGCACACCAAGGTCTTCTTTGCTGCCGATGCGGTCGATAGCGTGGCGTGACCACGGAGCGGGCATCATCACCGTGCCAGTGGTGGCAACTCCTTCGCGTAAAGCAATGAAGCCACCAGCGGTGCCAGCATGGGTTGAACCGAGTTGATCGGCGCTAATGATAAGTAACCGAGAGTCGTGATGGTATCCGAGTGATGCAGCTAGAGAATCCATAACCTAACGGTACTACGCTAGTTGAGCGGAACGCCTGCCCCACCACATGCCGCCCACAAACCCCTTTGTGATTGTTTCGCTTGGCTCACAGCAGTATTTAAAAGTGTGCGAAAGTGGGTGTTGGGTGGATACCAAAGTGTGTCGGCAAAGCCCTGCTCAACAAGGTTGTGGTTAACAAATAGTTCGTCGACACTGCGAAAAACATATGCCAGCAAACGGTCGTAACGATCGCGCGCGCTTTGATCAAGGAATAAAGTGATTGGTGTACCCTCAGGCAACAACGAGCGCAGGTACGTGCTTGCTTCGGCACCGAAGCACTGCACTGGATGGCTACGCGAAACTGATTCTGGTGTGTTGATACCAATGAGGCGAACTGTTTCACGAGAGCCATAAATGCGAGCAACGATTGTGTCGCCGTCAACTACTGCTTCAACCGTGGCGTTGGTTGACATTAGCAAATCACTTCGCTGCGACTCGTTTGTGGCATGACTAGCGCAACTCAAAGAAACAAAGAGCATTAGCGCAACCGTGAAAGGGCGCATCAGCCGCAAGAGAAGTAACCTCAACATCAAGGTTTTCATGCTTATAGGTGATATAAGTTGATAAATCATCTTCACCATTGTGCCATGGGTGTGTGACATCTAACTTAAAATCTTGGCACAAGACACCCAATCAGCAATAATGTTATTATGCTTGTATTTGCCTGAGCCGGCCCGATGGCCGGCCCGATCCAGTAAGGGAGAGCCTTCGAAATGACCGAAGCAATTGATGGTTTGCAGATTGAAGAAGCACTACAGATCATTGACACTGGTCTTGGTGATTTCATCAAACGAGACCTACTAACAAGTTCAGAAGTGGCTGACTTGTTGTTAGATCTTCGTTCTGTTTTGACTTTTGTGGCTGTGGAGCCAACCGAACCCGAACGTGCCAACTAAGCATTTTGTTCGGCGAAAAGAGAAAGGGCTGTAGGTTAGGGTTGAGAAGTTCAACGGCAAAGAGGGAACCTCATCCACCTAGTGCCACCCGTTATTCCAACGGAAGAACGCAACCCGGTGACGATAATAAGGTTTTCAGTACTTCCTGAGTTTTATCAGTTTCTTCAAGCATAATCACATAGGGATTTGTGCTATTGTTGCCATTTAAGTTGTCCTGTAGAGAACTGTAAAATTCTTTAGCATAGGGTACGATATCGGTTGGTAGTTTGTCGGTGGTTAAGTCCTTAAAAGACACCGTTTTGTTGATTGCTTCGTATACGTCTTGTCCAATAATTAAGTCGTTGGGTCCTTTGAATGATTTGTTTTGGTCTTGCTCAATAGACACAATAACACGTTCAAATAAAAGAATGTTCTGCCGGTAAACCTCCCAAACTAGCCAGCAGAGAGTTCCAATTGGTGTAGACCGGTCATTCAAATTTGATTTAAATATGGTCCAGTCTATTTCGTTATTTAGAGTCGTGGTTGTGGAGGTGGTGGTATTTGGTCCCGCGTTCTGGCTACCGTATTCCGACACTGTCGTTAATGATTGTGATGAACCGCACGAAGCCGCACACAAAATTACGGTGAGTAGTAAACAACCAGTTCTACATCGCATTGACGATTCTCCATCTGAACCAACTGAGTTGTGAACCGCAAACTGAACTTATCAAATCAACACCGTTTGTAGTTGTTCTTGGAACACCCCAGCAACCTTGTAAATTCGCGCGGCTAGTTATGGTGTACTCGTCTCTATTGCTGAAACCTTTAATTATCACCTGTTGTGTCTTTAAGCTTGAATTGCATGGGTTGATCCACACAGCAAGCAACGTTGAAATGCACCGATTATTAGGAAACAGTGGCCTGATTTCAAAAAGACCAGGTGCCCCAGATGAAGGCCAGATCTTGAAGCGCTGGTTGTTGACTCGTTTACAACTCCATTGCTGGAGCGGTGTCCATCGCGTCGCACTCGGACCTTCAACATCGATACATTTTCTTGAAGCAACATTTGAGAACATAACAGCACCAGGATTTGGATTTGTGACTACAGGTGGAGTTATAACTGCAAGGTACGCACCTACCCGCGCTGCGGCACACGCTTTACGGTGACCAATAGCGCGGTCATTGCAGTGTGCGTTCATGAGTTGATTAAAGGTCGTATCACAAGCTCTATCGCTGACAGTCCCCGAGAATGACGCTTTGCGCAGGTCATAACAATAGTCGTGAGCTTTGCAAGGAATCTGAAAATCATACGACGGTCCTGTGTCTGAGATAAGTGTGCATCCCCCATCTTGACGTATCACAACTTTACCGTAATCGTTAGCGACGTTTGATTCGTGCCCCCATACAGGCAAGTAGTTGTTTGTGGCGTAAAACATGAATTTTACTGGGCACTTCGCCACGTCGTTACTTGATAAGTTAAAGTAATCTGCGGCTTTCAGATTGCTATAGTAAGCACTACAAGTGATTAGTATACCTGCGCTGCTGGTCAACTAAAGCAGTTTTATTCTTCAGTTGCAAGAATGGATCAACTGTTGATGGAGAGTTCGCCGACACAGTAGACATCAATAATACAACTACTGGCAACGAGAAGACGACAATCTTTAGTAGTATTCTTCTTGGTTGAATTAGACTTTTTTGTGCGTTTATGTACACACCGTCACTATATCACAACTTAAGTGGTTCGTCTTCAATGCCTCTTCGCGAATTAAGTCGGGGTGAGGTTGGTGGGTAGCCGAAGTTGAAAGTGAAGGATTCCTCAGAATTGGGGTTTCGCACTCAAGAACGAGAGGATTCCTGTGGAGTGTGACCCCAGAATTCGACGGTGAATTGATCGTCGTTGTGGTCATCTGTTGGATATAGTGGCGTGCAAACCTCACCAGTGCCATTGTCAGGACTGCGCTTGGCTATGGGACTGATGCGAGCGAACGGAAGTGTCCGATGATGACTGGGTACAGGGCGGCGGCTACGAGGTTGAGAGAAGCCACGGCCGCATAGTGACTTTGGCTCGCGAAACTGCTGCCTTGCCTGATCACACCCGACACTAGCCCGAATACAGCACTCAATACCACTATAGTGAGATCGGGTGCTCCCTGTACATTGGCTCGTTATAGTGGACAGAGCTTGGTCGGTGGAATTCTGCCGACGGCGGGGCAATTAGTGCGTTGTTCGTCTGTGCTTGAATTTATGGTTAGTATTTAACTGTGAAAACCACCATTGACATTCACGACGAACTGCTGGCATGTGCCGAGCAGCGAGCGAAGGCGACAGGTCGACCGTTGTGTGCAGTGGTTGAGGACGAGTTGAATGCCGTGTTGTCGTAAGTATCGCCGGACGACCCCTACGTCCTTGAAGATTTCAGCGTCGGACGACCGGGTGATCCGAATCCTCTCGAACGTTACTGGCTCTTCGCGTTTTAGGATGGAGTGAGTTTGGTGGGCATCCGCGTCTGAGTGCAAGGAATCCCCCAGAATCGGAGGTGTACGGCAGCCGAGGACTGGAGGATCCCTGTGGACTGTGACCGTAGGCGCGTGAACGAATTGATCGTCGGGTTAGGCGATGTCGAGGTGCTCGGAGTCGACGAGACTGTCGGGTTGTTGCGGGTTCAAGTGTGGGGGCGATCTCCGAGACTGCAGTGTTGGGCGTGCGGCGGGTCGTTGTGGTCTCGTGGCGAGCGTTTTGTGGAGTTGGTGGATCTGCCGGTGTTTGGTAGGTCGACGCGGTTGGTGTGGCACAAGCGCCGGTGGCGGTGCCCAGCGGTCGATTGCGCTGTTCAGACGGTGACTGAGCAGGACCGGGATATAGGGCTGTGGCGTGTGGGGTTGACCGCGCGCGCTGGGTTGTTGGGTGACTTTTCAGGTCGGTCGTGGACGGCCGTTGAGCGATCTGGCCGGTGAGTTGGGTTGTGGTTCGTATGTGGTGAACTCCTCGGTGCAGCACTGGGGTCAAGTGTTGGGCGAAGCAGACACGCAGCACTTCGACGGCACGGAGGCGTAAGGCCTTAACGCTTCGTATCGCAAGCGATCGAGTGGCGGAGCCGGAACACCTGTTCTGCTGTGTGCTTACCCAAGAAACCAGTTTAGCTGCGGTCGCAGCACAATCGTTCGGCTTTGAGTACGAGTCCTCAGTTGATCAACTCCTCGGACCCGCGGGCAGCCGCGAAGCATGGCTCGGTGTCAAATCGCCAAACAATTCCGAAGTGTGGAGTGAAAGATCACAGCTTGTATTTTCGCTGGCCGTGCGGGAGACGTTGATAGACTGCCGACCCAAGGTTGACACCGAACATCTGCTGTTAGGAATTGTGGCAGAATCCATGAAGTCAAACACCTGCCTATCAAGACTCCTCCTCGAACACGGTGCTGACTACCGCAGCGTCAAACAGACGATCCAGCGTCTGCGGTCGGAACGGTACTCGCCCGACTGACCCCCCCGGAGTTGTCCACGAGTCTACTCGTCCACCTGGGACTGGATCTCCAGTACGACCTTATCAAACAGGCGCTGGTTCTCATACGAAGTGCCACCGCAGGATTCACTTGCGAGGGCGACCCGGATCTCTTCGGTCTGTAGTTCTTCAAGGGCTAGGGTCAAATCTCGCAGAGCGGTTGACCACTGGGCGGACTGGATCTCACGGATACGAGCATTAGCGTCATCCATGATGCGCTGAGCTTCCGCTTCAAAGAAATCGGGTGGATCTCCCGGAGTGGAGTGCTTCCCAGTAGTTTTCTTGACCTGATTCAGAGAGAGTGTCAACATACGTCGAGTTCGGATCAAGGTTATCGTCAGCCTTCAGACCCTCCGGATCACGCACGAAGATTAGTATTTCTTCTGCCTGAGTCACCAAAACAGGATCTGCCTCGGGTAAAGCGGAAGGCGTGTTGCCAGACAACCGGTCGGTGCCAGAACACGCCGCGCCAAATAGCAAGCTCAAGCAAACCAGGGATTCGAATTTCTTAGCAAGCATATTGCACCTCATTCAGTGTATCGATTTGTGTTGGACAGCGAGTTGGGAACTTCGTGATGGTCAGCAGTGTAGGCAGGCCACCGAGCAGGGCACCTCGATCGAGGTGTCGATGCTCGAGAGCCCTCGCCTAATGGACTTTTCCTGCCACCTTTGCGGCCGTTGGCAACGGTGTGGTCCCACCACGGTCGGGTCATCGCCACACGATGGTCGCGCTCTACGGGATGTATCAGATGAGCAATGCCTAGTACATCATGATCGGGGTTCAGAGCAACCGGGACTGGGCGTCGTTCGCCACTCATGTGCTTGGTGAACCGAGTTGACGGAGTTGGCCGAGTGACCCCGGCTCTGGGCAATCCCCTGGCCGTGTTGCTATGAGTTTCTTAGCGTTGTTACGAATCGCCGGATATGGAGAGAACGAGCTTCCACAGATCCCGTTGATTCGCATGGGCGGTTCAACGCGTTTATGGTTCACACGCACGCCTTGTCGGCGCAGCTGCGCGCAAACTCTCGGCGAGCCGTACGCTCCGCCGGAGTCGGCGCGAATCCGGCGTATCCGCGCGACCAGCTCAACCTCAGCGCGGTTCTCGACGCTTTGGTCTCGGCCTCGTTGTTGCCACGCGTAGAACCCCTGCCGGGTGACACCAGCGACCCGGCACGCTGATCTAGTTGGGAACCCTTCGGCTGCGGGGAAGCAATCCACCGGTAGCGGGTCACTGTCCCAACTCCAACACCTGAAAGGCTGTCGCTCGTTTGAGCAGTTCACGCTCCATCCGTAGCTTGGAGTTCTCGCGGCGCAGCTGAGCCAGCTCGGTTGGTTCGCTCGTCGTCAGCCCGGGCCGCTCCCCGCGGTCGATGCGAGCTTGACGAACCTAGTTCACAGGAGTGCCCTCACCGATCCCCAGATCGCGTGCCACCGCAGCAGTTGGCCGGTCCCCGTCTAACACCAACGCCTCAGCAACTTACCTGTGGGGGGGATTAGCGTGAAGACGAATCGCGCCGGGTGCGCTCGCAGTCGATTCGTTCAATGGCTTCTTCGGCTCGGTCGGTCAGGATCGTGAGTTTGCACTTCTGGCCCGATTTGTGTGTGTAGCTGATCCGTAGGCCGGCAGTACCCCGTCCGCCGACGAGTTTGTCCTGTCTGGTGCCCTTCAGACCCCAACCACCGTAGTCCCTCTTCGGATCGATCTCGACGGCTTCGCTTGATAGAATCTGTGTAACAAGTATTGAAGTCAACCGAAATGGCCAAACCCAAACCGTTAATCGCTTGTCGCTGACCCGAAACTCTAAGTATGCACGGCGCGAGCCATAGGCGATGATCACGCTTGTGTACCCGCACATGGCGATGGCCGCGGCGGTCAACTGCAAGCTTGAGAGACTCGAGCCGAGGAACTCCGCGATTATCCAACCGAGTACCAACACAAGGTTGATCGCGGTGCTGATCAGGAGCAACCACCGGAAGATGCGATCATACGGTTCGCGTATTATCAGAACCTCGCTGTCGAGGGATTCACTCATGATTGATCCCGGCATAGACCTTCTCGACCAGTTCAACGTTCTCAGCAAGAAAATCCCTTTCGTAGCGCTCGCGGACGGAGTCGTAAGCGTCAATGAGCGTCTCGCGGCATCGGTAATCGGCCTCGGCGACCTGCAACTCGTATGCACGGACCTCCGCTTCCACGTTTTCGGGCAATTCCACCCTGGACGGAAGTACTCCTGACGCGATCTCCGCGAAGGACACCTGTGAGCCATCCTCGAGTACGGCCCTGGCCTGCGTCTGAAGGCCAACGATTCGATTGCCCACCTGGTCGCGGCCCCAAGTAAAGTACGTCGCTTCGTAACCCGATGACCGCATACAGCGGATGAATTCGTCTTCGATAATCAAGAAGTCCGAGTCGTCTTCGATGGACTCTTCAAGGTCGATCCGCCGGGTTTCCAACTGGAGCAGGCCTCCCAGCGCGTTTCTCTGTGCTCTTGCTATGCAACCTCCAGTCCCGGTCGGACCAGCGAACGCGGTGTCGAAAGCCGCTTGGCCTGCTTCATCAAGTTGCGCTCGTGCCTTGGCGAACGGATCCGTGGGCAGGTCAAGCAGTGAGGCCACGATTACGTCTGTGATCCCGTAGCCGAACTCACGTACGAACGTCTCGTTGTCGGTTGTCGCGCTCATTCGGTCGACTAGTTGCTTGCTCGTGACTCCGCTGTCGGCTTGGTCAATAGAGAACCCCTCGTTGTTCATGCATTCGATCCCCAGAGTCGTGATTGAATCGCTAAGACGCATCTGTTGGCTAGCCTGCTCGCCCGCGGTCGCTCCATACAAGTCATCGAACTCATAGGACGATGGCTCTGGAGCACCACTACCACATCCGCTCAAGAGTCCGCAGACAACGATTTATGGTGCATCGCTCCCAACTTAGTCACATAATGCCTCCTCTACGGCAAGAGATTCACCAGTTAGAATGTTCGCGAGAAAGAACGCACTATCATTATCGATACTGTTGTCTCCAAACACCACTGCTCCCGAATAGCTCACGATCGCTCCGCAGTCGAGTTCGGCAACGCCGGTGAAGCTGCGGTTGCTGGGAGCGTAGCCCGACTTGTGGCCGAGTGACTTCCACCCTTGGAGTTGAAACTCGGGCGTTGCGGGCAAGGGAGCAACAATATCTTCCCATCGTGGGTCTGCGAGCAGTCTTGCCCACATGGCACACATAGCGTCGGAACGTCCGAACCACTGAATCTGGAGTTGGTCGACCGGCTCCTCGTCGTAGTTCAACACCGGCATCGGCAGATTCGGGACCTCGTCTGCGAGGATCGTGAGCCGCTCTTGGAAGTCTCCCGAAATGAATCGGTTACGCAGGTCTGTACCAGAGGACCAACTGAGCTTGAAGAGCTCGACTGTGGTCAAGAACGGCATCCCCGCAACATGACCCAGATGTTCAACTGCGAAGTCGTGGACCCTTGCCCTACCAACGGCGCGAATCAAAAGGTCATTTGCTGTATTGTCACTGGCGAGCAAGGCAGCCGACATGGCTTCGGAGACCGAGCGGCTTGCTCCAATCGGCAGCGTGTGCCAAGTGCCAGACGGAAGGCTAAGGTCACGGGCTTGAAGTTCAAGCTGGTGATCCATGTTCAGCCGGCCCGCCTTCACCGCGTCGAGCGTCGCGCCGATGACTGCGAGCTTGCTAATCGACGAAATCGGCAACCGCTCGCTGCTGTTCATGCCGACCAACTGTTCACAACCAAGTTCGCTCAAGTGCGCGATCGAGTAGCCGATCTTCGCTTCACCGACCTCGATATCGTCGATTGTGCGAGGCAGCGTCGCGAACGAGCTGGCTGGATCTGCGTCAATCGCGTAGACAAGATCGTAGCGAGGCGAATCCTGCGCCTGGAGCGTTACCCGGGCGAACGCCGTGGTGGAGCGGTCGTCGACAACCTCCCAACTACCGTCGCCGATGATCGCCAACGCCTCGATAGTATCACTTACCGCTGCACGCTCGCCAGCGAACCACTGCACGAAGTCGGCCCGTATGTCGGGATCGCCGTTCAAGACTGCCTCGATCTCGGTGATCTCTGGATCTTCAACCGAAGCACCGCATCCCATGAGAACGCACATCAGCACTAAGACGGATCTCACCGTGTGCGTTCGGTTGTGATGCGTCGTTCAGCTTCGTCGGCTCGATCGGTCAGGAACGTGAGTTTGCGCTCCTCGCCTGACTCGTGCAGGTATGTGATTCGCAGCGCCGTTGTCCCGCCTCCACCGATGAGCTTGTCCCGTCTGGTACCCTTCAGACCCCAACCCCCGTAGTCCCGCAGCGGATCAATCGTGACGACTTCACTGTTGAGAACCCGATCGATCGAAACTATGGTCGAACGAAACGGCCATGCTCGGGCAGCGACACGCTCGCTGTCGATCCGAAGCTGCAAGTCAGCCCGCCACAATGAGTAAGCCGCAGCGATCCCAACTATCACAGCCACCGACACTCCGATACGTTCCAAACCAGAAAGTGCTGCATCAAAGATGTCCGCAACTCCGAACTCCATGATTACGACGATTATCCCGGCACTGACCAAGAACATCGCTCTGAACATAGGGTCATATGGTTCGCGAATATTGAGGGTCTCATTTCGCAGATTCTCATCCATGGATTCAATGTCTCCTTTGTTAACCTGCTTCGCGGATCACTTGAGCCGGTCCAATTTCCAACGGATTATCCCTGCCGTTGAGCATATAGAACAATTCATGACGAAACGCGTAGCCGTAAGCGAATGTCAAAAGCCCAAATGAGCTGAACAGGAACGAAATGAGTCCTAGCGCTAAAGCTATTCCGAGGTGAAAGACGAAACCAAGGGTCATTGCCAGAGCCTTCCATCGGCGGCTCATGAGTACTGCAAGACCCAGAAACATCTCCAATGCTAGAACACTGTAGGTTGCGCCACCAACGATCCATCCCACCGAAAACAGCGAATCGGTGAGAGCGCGTAGATGCTCTGGAAAGCCAAAGACTTGCTGTCGGCTCCAATACCACAGTGCCGTTCCGTCAGCCCATTCTTCAACTCCGAATTTTGCGATCGCCGCATGCAGATAGACGAACATCACCTGAACGAGAGCGGCAAGCTGAGTCGCTCCCGCGACAATCTACCATGTCGCGAGCGGTGCCGGATCATCCACCCACGATGAACGTCGGTTGTCTACGAGTGAACTCGGCAACATCAGGGTCGTGATGACCAGCGCCAGATGATCTCCGCCATCTGGTACCGGGCTTGTTGCAACGAAGCTGAACGTAATGTACCAGTGCAACAGACCGATCCATCGTGGAAAGTACCCAGTGAGAACCAAGAGCAGCCCAGCAATCATGAACAAACGCATGAGTCCCTGCTGGGACCCCGGCATAAGGCACGGCAGCGCGATCGCATTGGTCGCCGGGTCACTACACACCACACCCTTGGGGAAGTTGGCCGAGCGATAGAACAATGTGCTCGTTGGGGTGGCAACCAAAGTGACAAGAGTGCCGACTGCAACAAGTGTTTGAGTCATGGCGAAGCTAAGAGGCCAAACGGTTCGGTGCGCCCAGGCAAGTGCTCGCTCCGGCCAGACGGAAAGTAGCCTTGTAGCGGAGAGTACTTGCTCGTTCATCACTAACTGGCTATCTGGGGACAAAATATCTTCAACAACTTTATTTCGTCAATCGTCAAGTGGTTTGAAAATCCTGCGTTCGCGTACGCCCACGGCATCACTCCAGCCCTCACGAGCACGACATCGCCACAAAGAGTCGCGGCCGGAAAGTCGTTGACCATCTTGTATTGAGCACCGCCCCGAGTCTCAAGAAGACGAACACACTGGATGCTGACCCGCTTCTCGCAAGAGAACCACTCGACATTCGACGATGCACTGTTGAGCAAAGCGTACTCAAACTCTTGGATTCTCGATCTGAGCGTTCTCCTGTTGAGATCATCGTGTGGGTCAGGTGGGGGGATTCAACTTACCTAGGGTGATGCGAGGCCAACTATTTGGGTTGAAAAGTGCGGGCTAGTTTGCCCAATATCGCACCAATAGCTAGCCCTCCAATCACGTCAGAAGCATGGTGGATACGCACATGTAGTCGACTCCAGGCCACAACAGTGCCTATCCCATACCAGACGAAACTGAGACGGTTTTGTCTAGTTGACAACAACGCGGCAGCTAGCATCGCTGCTGACGCATGGCCGCTGGGAAAACTGCTTGAGAGGGGTTGACGCAACTTCAATGGTCTTGGAGTTTGTTGCACGGGCCTAGTGCGTCCAAAAAAAGATTTGATTGGCCCGTTAACGAGTGCTGATTCTATTCCTAAAGCAGTGCTCAGGGTTATCGCTATTTTCGGATCGTTTTTGACAATCGCTTGAGTGAGTCCTAAAGTGTGCCAAAGCAAAGAAAAATCAGCGGCTTCTGAAGCACTATAGAAGATTCTGTCAATAACCTCATGACCGCGCCACCGCTCCCACCATTGGTCAACAAGATGGTCAAAGCGGTCAACAGCATCGTTGACCTTAGTTTTGTTGAGCGGAGCTTTCACGGGAGAAGCTTTCATGAGGTAGGTTATCTTTGAAGGCACCTGCGGTAGCAAACATTTTGCGGTGCCAGCGGTGAGGGGTGCATAACATCGCCCGAGGATAATCTTCAAACATCCATCTAGCGAAGTTGCGCCTAGTCCACGGTGTTAATGCTGTGAAGCGCAGCACACCTCTCGTTACCGTAGGATTAGCACTAAGCACTTTATTTGGTGAAAAGAGAAGTAGTCGGCGGTTCGGGTTGAGAAGTTAAAAGGCAAAGAGGAAACCTCATCCATCTTGCGCCACCCGTTGTTCCAACGGAAGAACGCAACCCGGTGACGATATTAAGGTTTTCAGTACTTCCTGAGTTGAGCAATAACCGAGCTCACCGTGTGCGTTCGGTTGTGATGCGCCGTTCAGCTTCGTTGGCGCGATCAGTAAGGAAGGTCAGCTTGCGCTCCTCGCTCGACTCGTGCAAGTAAGTAATTCGCAGTGCCGTGGTACCGCCTCCACCGATTAGCTTGTCTTGTTTGGTACCCTTCAGGCCCCAACCCCCGTAGTCTCCCATCGGATCAATCTGAACAACCTCAGTGTTGAGAACCTGATCGATGGGGACCACTGTTGAACGAAGCGGCCATGCACGCGCAGTGACCCGTTCACTGTTGATACGAAGCTCCAAGTCAAGACACCACAATGTGTATGCCGCAGCGATACAAGCGAATGTAGCCACTGTTGCTCCAATGCGGTCGAGATTTGAAAGAGATGAATCAACAATACCTGTGACTGCGAACCCAGCGATCACGATATTTATCGCAGCACCTATCAAGAACATGACTCTACACATCAAATCGTACTTTTCGCGAATTATCATGGTATCATTTTGCTTGTTTTCGTTCATCATTCCAAATATTGCTTTTCTAACCTGGCGACCGTATGGTTTCCAGCCTATTCAACAGAAAAGACCCCTTCCTATTGCTTCCATTTCGCAACAAAATACACCAATTCACGACGAAACGCATAACCGTACGCAAACATTAATGACCCAAACGCGCTGAATGCGAACGAGGCAAGTCCTAGAGCCATTGCTATCCCGAAGTGAATGCTGTTGTAGGCGATGGTGATAGTGAGGAGGATCGGTACCAGGTACGCTGCCGCTCGCACACTACGGCTAAGTTCCGCTGGTGCGGACGCAACCTGAATCGTCCTACAATCTTCATGGAGGCGCAACCCTACCGCTGAAACCTGCATAAAACCCATCATCGCACACCCCACACCAATAAATCAGCAGCCTCTAGCGTGAGCATCCTCCCTTTGGCTTGACACTTCGATTAGGAGGTAATCATGTCATTGATGGAATCAGATAGGCCGCCGCCGGTTGTTCGGCGGCGGTTCAGTACAGAGTTCAGAGCTGATGCTGTGGCGTTGGTGTTGGATGGGGATCGGCCGGCTGCTGCGGTGGCGCGTGATCTGGGGATTGGTGAGGGCACTCCTGCGAACTGGGTTCGCCAGGCTCGCGTCGACCGTGGGGAGCGGCCTGGGCTGACGACGAGCGAACGAAGCGAGCTGGTCGAGTTGCGTCGCGAGAACGCCAGGCTGTGGATGGAGCGTGAACTGCTCAAAGGTGCGACGGCCTTTCAGGTGTTGGAGTTGGGACAGTGACCCGCTACCGGTGGGCCGCTTCCCGAAAGGCCGAGGGGTTCCCAGCTAGATCAGCGTGCCGGGTCGCCGGTGTCAGGTGGCAGGGGTTCTACGCGTGGCACAAACGAGGCCGAGACCTCAGCGTCGAGAACCACGGCGAGGTTGAGCTGGTCGCACAGATACGGCGGATTCACGCCGACCCCGGCGCAGCGTACGGCTCGCCGAGAGTCTGCGCGCAGCTGCGCCGGCAAGGAGTGCGCGTGAACCACAAACGCGTCGAAGCGCTCATGGCAATCAACGGGATCTGCGGTGTTCACAAGTGCCGCAGACCACGCTACGGGCAAGCGGCAACGGTGCGGTCTGCGCCGGCTGATCTGGTGCGCCGCGACTTCGGTGTCGGCGGTGCCGACAGTGTCTGGGTTGGTGACATCACCTACATCCACACCCCCAAGGCTGGCTGCACCTCGCTGCGGTGCTCGACTTGGGGTCACGGCGTCTCATCGGTTACTCGATGGCCGGCCACGTTCGCGCCGAACTCGTGTGCGACGCGTTGCACACCGCGGCTGCCACCAGGGGCCACCACACCCCAGGCGTGGTGTTCCTGCGACCGCGGGATTCAGTACCTGTCAGGCGACTTCGCCGACGCGTTGAAACAGCACCAGATGCGCCACTCGGTGGGACGCGTCGCCAACTGCTTAGACAACAGCGTCGCCGAATCGTTCTTCGCCACGCTGAAACGAGAACTAACCACCCAAACACGGTTCACCACCCAAACCCAAGCACGACGTGAGATCTTCGCCTGGATCGGCCGCTACAACAACCACCGACTAAACTCCAGCCTCAACTACCAAACCCCAACCGAATCAGAAAACCACCAACAACTAGCGCAAGCCGCGTAAACTATGTGTCAAGCAAACGGGGGGAAGCCCAACGGGGGAAGCCCAATCGCTAGGGTTGGGTCAGCTAAATGAGTTTTCTGAAGTATGATTAGCTTGGTGATGTTGCCACCGTTGATGAGGCTAAGGTGGACATTGTGGATGACGTGGCGAAAATGAAGCTGAGTAATACAGGCAAATGTAGAGGTCAAATATGAGCGCGGTTGATCTTGTGGCGGTGATAGTGACTGTGGTTTGTGTGGGGGTTGTGGTGCTGTTAGTGCTTACCGCACAAGCACTCATTGTGACGATGCGCCAACTTCGTGAGACAATTGACGAACTTCGTGGCGAGGGCCTGCCGATGTTGAACGACTTGCACACAACAGTCAACAAAGCTGGCGATGAACTTAAAAGAGTTGATCAGGTGATGGGACGGGTCGAGCGAGTTGTGGCCACCGCTGATCTCCTATCCCGTCTTAGCAGGAGAATCCTCACACCCCCACTGATAAAAACTGTTGCCTTCGTGAAAGGTATCGGCAGGGGTGTGATTATTTTTCGCCGTGGCCGCAATCGCAAAGCACTGCCGTCAAAACGCGTAAAGCAAATGGGTTAACCAGAAGATGAAACGCACATTCTGGGCCGCCACCGGCTTCACACTTGGCTTCAGTAGTTCGCTCTATCTGCAGAGAAGGCTTCGTCGCCTAACAAGGCGTTTCGTCCCCGACAAAATGCGTCGCAATCTAACTGCGGTTGGTAAAAAGGTTGGAGCGCAAACGCAAGGGCTGGTGTCAGACCTTCGTGAAGCCGCACACGAAGGTAGCAACACTATGCGTCAAACCGAACAAGATTTGCATAACGAACTTGTCTCTGGTTCAACGGCGGATTCTGTCCTTACCGCTAAACTGAGCGATAGACTAGGCCTGCTATGGATGCCAATCAGCTTCGTAACGCATTTGTTGCGTTTTTTGAGGATCGGGGACACATCCACCAACGTTCAGCGAGCTTAATCCCTCACGATCCAACATTGCTATTCACCGTAGCTGGGATGGTGCCCTTCAAGACCTACTTCACAGGC
The DNA here is from genome assembly GCA_965204595.1 of Candidatus Aldehydirespiratoraceae bacterium. Taxonomy (GTDB): domain Bacteria; phylum Actinomycetota; class Acidimicrobiia; order Acidimicrobiales; family Aldehydirespiratoraceae; genus VXYK01. Next base: position 580,232 of record CBDBEW010000005.1, read on the forward strand.
GAACAAACCCCAGCTTTCCGCCGTGCGGTGAGTATCCAAAAATGTGTCCGTGCAGGTGGTAAGCACAACGATCTAGATGAAATTGGTCATACCAGTCGCCATTTCACCTTTTTTGAGATGATGGGCAACTTCAGCTTTGGTGACTATTTCAAATCTGAAGCCATAACTTGGGCGTGGCAGTTTGTGGTTGATGTCTTGCAACTTGATATCGAAAAGCTTTGGGTAACTGTGCATTTAGATGACGACGAAGCAGCAGCCATTTGGATCGATGAGGTTGGTTTATCTGCGGACCGTCTGCAGCGATTAGATGAAGACAATTATTGGAAAATGGGCAATACCGGACCGTGCGGTCCGTGTTCTGAAATTTATTGGGATAAAGGTGCCAAGTTTGGTTCGGGTGGCGGCCCCAAATATGGTGATGAAGACCGCTACATAGAACTATGGAACCTAGTGTTTATGCAGTTCGAACAACATAATGACGGTTCCAAAACCAGATTACCTAACCCTTCCATAGATACAGGAATGGGCTTGGAACGGACGGTTTCTGTTTTGCAAGGGGTTGACTCAGTGTGGGAAACCAATGAGTTGAAGACCCTACTTCAAGCAGCCGCTGAGTTCACTGGAGTTGACCGTGCATCTGCGTCGCCGTCACAGGTTGTGTCGTTGCGTATCCTAGCTGATCACGCAAGAAGCACCTCATTGCTTATCAGCGATGGTGTGTTCCCGTCAAATGAAGCACGAGGATATGTGTTGCGTCGCATTCTGCGCCGTGCGGTGCGTCACTCATACATACTTGGGGTGGAAGAAACAAATGACTTACAGCAAACCGTGATGGGTCAGATGGTTGACGTTGTGGTGAGTGTTATGGGCGAAACCTATCCTGAGCTTGTTGATAATCGTGCTTTCATTCGCGATGTGGTTGCCCGTGAGGAACTACGTTTTCGAGAAACTCTACGTACTGGTCAAAATATCCTTGATATCGAAATCGCTAAGTTGATGCAATCTGGGGTATCAGCAGAAACAAAGTCCTTAGCAGGCGAAACTGCGTTTTTGTTGCACGACACCTATGGCTTTCCCCTAGAACTAACCGAAGAGATCACAAAAGAACAAGGCATCGCTATCGACCGAGAAGGTTTCGCCCAAGCGATGAGCGAACAACAACAACGAGCCAAAGACGCTCGCGCTAAAGACTCAACCGGCGACAATGAGATACTTGTGAACTTGCTACAACAATATGGCGAGACAATATTTGTTGGGCGAGAAGAATATGAAACACACGCCCAAGTTCTTCATTGCGATCAAAATATTGTGGTGCTAGACCGCACCCCTTTCTACGCCGAAGCTGGTGGACAAATAGGCGACAACGGCACCATAACAACCGAATCAGCAGAGTTGGTGGTAACCGATACACAATATGGTGTGCCAGGCTTAGTTGTCCATTTGTGTGACACCGTTAGAGGCACTCCAGAGGTCGGACAAAGCGCAACCGCAGCAATAGATGGCGACCGCCGAGAGTTGATAAGACGCAATCACACCGCCACCCACCTGCTACACAGTGCGCTGAGAACCGTTTTGGGCGCACATGTGAAGCAGCAAGGTTCTTATGTCGGCCCTGACCGGCTGCGTTTTGATTTCAGCCACTATGAAGCGCTCACGGCTCAGCAGATATCTGATATTGAAGATTTTGTGAACGCCGAGGTGTTGAGTAACGCAGTTTGTGAACACTTCGAAACCTCAATGGAACAAGCACAGCAACTTGGCGCAATCGCATTCTTTGGCGATAAATATGGGGAAAAAGTGCGTGTTTTGCAGGCAGGACCTCACTCAACCGAACTTTGTGGCGGCACCCACGTGCGGGCTTTGGGTGATATCGGACCAATACATATCATCTCCGAAAGCTCCATCGGCAGCAACATCCGCCGTATTGAAGCACTAAGTGGTAAGGCCACAATCGATTTTTATCGCAGGAGTGACAACAACGCAGCACAAGCGGCACAAACCTTAGGTGTGCCAACTGTTGACCTAGTGAAAGGTGTTGAACGCCTGCATCAAGAATCAAAGCAACTACGCAGCGAACTCACTGCGCTAAAGCAACAATTGGCAATCCATCAAGCTCCGCAGCTAGCAGGTCAAGCCAACAACGGGGTGGTGGTCGCCAGAGTTGAAGGTTTAGATCGAAACGAACTACGCAACCTAGCACTAGCAGTACGTGAACACGAAAAGGTTGACGTTGTTGTTTTAGGCACGGCCTTTGCAAATGGTGGGGTTGGTTTAGTCTCCACCGTGAGCACCGATAGCGATTTAGATGCTGGAGAACTAATCGCTGATGCTAAGAAAGTTATTGGTGGCGGTGGCAAAGGTGGCCGTGAGCTAGCGGTAGCTGGTGGCAAAAACGCTGGAGCTCTTGACGAGGCACTTAGCCAAGTTCGCGTTGCCGCTATGCGTTGTTGACATAGCATGCGTGCCATTGGTATTGATCTTGGCTCGAAACGCATCGGAGTGGCTCTAAGCGATGCTCATCGCAGCGTGGCGACTCCGCTACAGGTGCTAAAACGTGAAGGTAATCAGCAAGCAGAGCATCAGAAAATAGCTGCGTTAGCAGCCGAGTGGGAAGCCGAGATAATTGTTGTCGGTATGCCTTACAACCTAAACGGGTCTCTCAGTGCGACAGCAAAAAACTATCTACGTGAAGTGGAATCGCTGAAACGAAATCTGGCGATTGAGGTGGTCACCCACGACGAAAGGTTAACCACCGTTAGTGCTGAGCGGTCACTAATCGCACAAGATATGAAGGCATCAGCTCGCCGTCAGGTGGTTGATCAGGTAGCGGCGGCGGTCATGTTGCAGTCTTGGCTCGATGCCGGTGGTTAGCAAAGCTCAACTAGCCAAAGGTGCAGCGTTTTTGCTCGGTTCACCCGTTAGCGAAGCGGAGGCAGCTAAGAGACGACCACGCCCCAGCGTTAATACCCCTGCCGTTGACCCAGCCGGCGTTGACGGGCCTGCCGATGATGCGGGTTTGCGTGAGGAGGAACCGCCCGCAGATGCTGTTTCTTCAGCACCGTACCAAGAAGTGCCTTACGCTTTGCCTGATTACGCAGCCCCCCCTGGTTTGCTCCTCACCACCGCAGTTGATGAAAGTGGCATGCAATGGCACCTACAAGACGATCCCAGCCTAGACCCACTGGTAAGTCCCCAATACGATGCACAAGACCGGAATTGGGTGCGTTATCGGAGTAGTTGGGGGGGAAGTTTACGTTTTGTTGCTGTGATCTTGTTGATTGTTGTCTTGGTCATCGGGGTTCGTGGCCGCATTTACAACTGGATCGACAACCATATCAACCCGTCAACTGCGGCAGGAGAACCTCTGTTGTTTACGATTAGGTCTGGTGAATCCGTTAACGAGATTGCCACCAATCTCAATAATGCAAACGTCATTAGTAATGCCACCGTGTTTCGTTATTGGTTGCGATGTGATGGTCCAATTGGGGGCGAAATCACCATCTCTGGATTCTTGCTTTGCGATACAGAATCCAGTTTTGACGCGGGTGAATATGCTCTCAACCAAAACATGTCATATGCTGATGTCAACCGTGTGTTGTCAAGCGGACCCATTCCAGAAGAGATAGAGCGGTTCGTGATTCCAGAGGGTCTGCGGGTGGCGGAGCTAGTGGAGCGCATGTTGGTGGTCAACCCACAATTTGAGCGCGAAGGTATTATTGCAGCACTCAATAACCCAGCGTATAAATCAAACTATCTACCAGAAGATATCGAACAGTTTATGTGGTATGAAGGATTGCTTTTCCCTGCCACCTACGATGTAGCAGAAGGAGACTTGAGAGACGAAGCAAAGTTCATTCAACGCATGAGCAACACATTTGATAGCCGGTACAGCACCCTTGTCGATCGAGTCGGCAGGGATCCAGTTATAGATGCACTAGCACTAACCGATTACGAAATCATCACGATTGCTTCCCTTATCGAAGAGGAAGCGAGGGTGGCTGTTGATCGTCCTCAAATGGCGCGAGTCATCTACAATCGCTTGCTGCAAGGTGAGCCACTTGGGGTAGATGCCAGCGTCTACTATGGACTAAACAAGTCATTCACAGACACACTAACAGCGTCAGACTTGTTGGTGGATTCACCATACAACACAAGGCTCAACACGGGTATTCCGCCAACCCCCATAGCTGCGCCCGGTTTAGCAGCTCTGCGAGCGGCGTTGCAGCCAGACCCCAACCCAGACCTGCTGTTTTGGGTGCGAACCGATCACAACGGTATCGATGGTGCACACACCTTCACAACTAACCTCGCAGACCACAACGAAGCGGTTGCCATATGTCGTGACCTCGGGTATTGCTCATGAACACAATCAATGGTGAGACCAAAGTTGTGGGCGTGGTCGGTGATCCAGTACGGCATTCGCTGTCCCCAACCTTGCACAACGCCGCGTTTGCCGCTCTCGGGCTTAACTGGGTGTCGGTGCCGTTTCCTGTGCAGCAAAGTAGAGGTGATGCCATCGTTGCGGCTCTGCGCGACTTGGATTTGGTAGGTCTCTCAGTGACCACACCTCACAAAGATGTGGCAGCGACAACAGCTGACCTGCGCTCTGACACTGTCGCTGCGTTGGGGGCTGCTAACTGCCTAGTAAGGCTCGGCAACGGCCTCGTGGGTGCAGAAAATACTGACGGTGCCGGCTTTCTAGCGGGTCTGCGCGAAGATACTGGGGCAGATGTTGCCAACTCAACGGTTGGGCTCATTGGCGCGGGTGGCGCGGCTCGAGCTATAGCTAGAGCTTGCGCACAAGCTGGAGCCCGCCGAGTGATCGTGATGAACCGTAGCCGAGACAAGGCTAAGTTGTGTGCCGAGCTTGCTCTTGGGGTGGGTGAAGTGGTGAGTGCAGCCGAGCTCGCTAGCGCTGATATCGTGGTGAACGCCACCACTTTAGGAATGGCAACACAATCGATGCCAATAACGCCTAGTTTGCTTCATAAGGGTCAGGTGGTTGTTGACATTGTCTATGAACCACGTGAAACGGTTTGGTTGAAGGCGTGCCGAGAACTCGGGATTGAAGCCCATAACGGCATTTCAATGCTGATCCATCAAGCGGCGGTGGCGATCACCCATTGGACAGGTCAAAAAGCCCCGATTGCGGCGATGCGATCGGCGTTAGCACGCTAAGGTAAAGGGCTGAACTATAGGCCCGACCTTCGGGTATTTCAGACGGCAATCAAACGGCGGTAACAACTATGGTAATGATCGTGGTGGCGATCTTAGGTGGGGTGATAACTAGTCGGGTGAGCATCAAACTTGCCGAGCCAACACTAGCCACAATCCCTGCTAGGCACCCTCGTTGGCAGCAACTCTCTGGACCCATTGCTGTATGCGATTTCACCGGTGCGCTGACCTGCGTTAGTGCTGTGTGGTTTGTTGGGTTGAACCTAGAATTGGTTGTGGTGTTGGCGTTGGCGCTGTTTTTGCTGTCTCTGTCAGTTGTCGACCTTTATTTGTACCGTCTACCCGACCGGCTGGTGTTTCTTGGTTTGGGGGTCGCTGTCTGTTTGATGGTTGCGAACTCGCTAGGTCGAGGCGACTTTGAGCCGTTTTATTTGGCAGCGGTGGGGATGTTTAGCTACTTCGGCCTTTTGTTGGCGGTGCATCTGCTTTCCCACCGTGGCTTGGGTTTTGGTGACGTAAAGCTGGCACTGTTGCTCGGCTTGCATCTGGGTTGGGGAGCAGGTATTTATGGGGGAGGTTGGCTAACTGTTATTCATTTGGTGTTTGTGTCACAAGTTCTAGCAAGCGCGTTTGGCGCGGTTGGTGGACTAGCGGTAGCCCTAATCCGAGCCAAGCGTAGAAATAACTTTCTTGCTGATCCCTCAAGCGCTAACACCAATGAGAGATTGCTCACTCAGAGCTTCCCGTTCGGACCCGCTTTAGCCGCAGCCACGATGATAGTTATCCTCTACATTTTCGCGGTGTCTGTATAAAGCCTGTTAGCTTTGCCACCGCGAGGGTCGACGAGCACATCTTGATCGATTGAAGCACCTACTTTTTTACTGCCATCTTGAAACAGGGAATCGTGCTGGTTTTTATGCCCGCAGCAAAATACCCTAAGATGAGCTTGCAACATTTGTCATACGTAATATAATCCTCGTATGACCATGTTGAGTTTTAGAAGTGACATAGAAGAAGTCGCCACCGCAGATCGGTGGGCGCAAGAAATTGGTATCACCCGTTCGGAGTTGCTGCGCGACGCGTTGCGCCACTATCTAGTCGGTCTCGCCGCAGAACACGATGTTGACCTTTGGGAACAAGTCCCACTATCAGAAGAGGAGTCGGTGCTTAGCGAGATCGCGGACTGGGGTCCGGCTGAGGACTGGTCGGATTGGGCCGATGCAACGAGGTGAAGTGTGGTTCGCGGCAACCCCTGGTGGTGACAGACCAGTCTTGATTCTCACCCGAGACCCCGTGGCAAATCGTATCGGATCGGTTGTGGTGGTATCACTCACCCGTACTCGTCGTGGCATTGTGTCTGAACTCGAACTAACTGCTGCGGGGGACGGGTTGCCAACAGATTGTGTCGTAAACTTTGACAACATCCATACGATCCCGCGGCAACTTTTTCGTCGCCGAATCGCAGCACTCGGACCTAAACGCCTCGCAAACGTCTGCCAGACCTTGCGAGACGCAACCGGCTGCTGATGAGGTTGCTGGTATTGTTTCGTAACGTCCATTGCGTGGATTGGGTTTATGCAATATCATTCACTTTATGGCTAAACGTAAAGTTCTGATCCATATTGATGAGGAGTTAGTCGATCGGCTCGCGCAAATTGCCTCGGCGCAGGGTACTAGCCGGTCGGAACTGCTCCAGCGAGGAGCGAGAGCGGTGATCGAAGCCGAAGAACTTCGTGTTGCAGATGCCACTCTCGTTGATGCGTATCAACATCAGCCACCAGACCCGGCACTTGTCGAGTCAGCGGCGCGCCTCGCGTCCCGCACCATCGCGTAGTGGTAGCGCGCAACGAGATTTACTGGAGCGACTTCGGTCCGCCCGCTGGCCGCCGACCAGTCTGCGTGCTCAGCCGGGATGCTGCGACTGCTGTGCTCACCACGGTCACCTGTGCCCCGATCAGCTGCGAGACGGCTAATCGGAATGATTGGGGGAAATTTTTTTATCCGGTTTTTGGTTGCACAGTTGATGGAACGCTTTGGTTCAGTTGGTCATCGGCCGATGGGTTATTGTTTTCTGAGTTTTCGCTGCCGGTTGGTTCTATTGCGCGGGCGGTGGCGGCACGAATATCTTCTAAGTTGAGCACGTTTACTGGTTCAGAAGCATCGTTAGTGTCGGTTTCGGATGTTACAGCAACGTTTAGTGGGCTGCCTGCTCCTACACCGAGTTTCCCGCCTTCAAAGACCCGCACAACACTTGCATCTGTTATAAGACCATAATTTGATTCACCATATAGTCGGCTTTGAGGATCATTGAGCCTCTCTGCAAAAACTAAGTAGCTTGGCCCATCGGGCAAGTTTCTTTGCTTTATTCCAGGAATGAGTGTTTCTATTGGCGATTCCTGCACACGTGCGGTTGGTGTACCTTGTGAGTCTGTGATGAGTGCGAGGTTCAAAAGGTTGATTTTTGGTTTGCCTTGATTCTCGTCACCCTGTGCAACTTCTCCCGCAACGATTTCATCAACCGTAAAAACAATCGCATCAAAAATGTCAATTTGACCAAATAAGTATTCTGGCGATGTTACTTTTATGTGCGATTCAATGTAATCTGTGATGCGACCGATGAATACTAGGTCTGATTCAATCGTTAGAGCCTCTACTGTTTCTAGGTACACGTAGTATGAATGCGAGTGACTATCTGGGATTGTTTCATCAAATGTAGCTAGACCTTCTAACCCAAGCGGTGTCATCTCGTCTGGTTTCTCTGTAGTTGAATTCTCGGACATCGTGCCGGCTGGTGAGTTCTCGTACTGTGTGCATGAAATGGCTAAAGCCGTCATGCAGAGAACCATAATCAACAACTTGTTTGACCTAATCTTGAATCTACACATGCCAGACCGTCCTTAGTATTGGTAGTTTATTGAACGAATTTCGTTTGCATTCAGGCGATTGTTGTCGCCTCCCGACATGCAACTGTCTCGAGTCGTTCCATGTCCGAAACCTACACTGTGACCCAATTCATGACAAACTAGATTATTCTGCAACAAGTTACTCATATTGTGTGCAATACTGTTAATAATTATACGCCCAATTTGACAGGTAGTAGTTTGACCGCTCGCATTAGCTGGTGCCGTAACAGTACATTTATAATTTGCTGCTGCCCTATTATGTATAGCGTCGACGAACCAATATACATCTGGAATTACACCGTGCAATTCACGAGTAGGAACGCGGTTCAATCTCAAATCAGTCGAGTTGTAAACGCCTTGACCCCCGGCACCGTCAAACCGGAATGCCCATCTTGAACGCTCAACGAAATTTTGTTCTGACGACCAGTAACTATGGTTTGCGCCATTCGCATACAAGGTACCTCCGGATGAAGGCCCAAACGGTGTGTTGTTTGATCGGCCAGGTTGAGCACTACCGGTACTTGAAAGAATAATTAGAGATGTCAAAAAGATGATTGTTGAGATAGCAAATATAGATTTGCGAGCAGAATTAAACTTAGTTGCAGATTTCATAACAGCAGTGTATGCCAGTTAATGCGTATTTGCGCTTTAAGTTTAAAAAATCCTCACTTATAACGCGTCAAACGCTCACCCCACATATTTCGCCGGTTAGGACTACTGCATCAGTTGTGCGGTTGTGCAAGGCGTAAGTTTCACAATTGTTGGATCGGCTCGCGATTGTTGTGTTTGCGTTGGCTAGCATTGTTGTGGTGGCATCACTCACCCGTACTCGCAGTGGCGTTAGCGCGTACGAATAGATGCGTGGCAAAAAGCCCTGCCAAATCTGCCATTCGGTTTAGAATGTGGGGATGGGTCAAAGGCCGTTTTGTGGTTGTGTTGATGATGGAACGCTTTGTGCGGACTAAGGGTTTCGTCATGAGGTGCTTCATGTCTTGGAGCGGTGGGCTCCCTTGTGGCCTCTCCCGAGGACGCACTTGGCGTTAGCGCGCGGCATGTACGCACCACACTGAATTGTGCGAGACTGCGTTCGGACATGCTCAGTGCTGACTTCAAGCGAACCCCCGAGGGTGAACTCGGCCTCTCTGCGGACCACGTCGGCTGGGACTAGGCCCGAGAGCGACATCGTGTTATCGGCGGACACAGTGATGTAGCCGGACAGTTCTAACGCTCGGGCGATTCGTCGAGCTTGGCGGGTCGAAATTCGCATCCGCGCAGCGATCTCGGAAGTCACTGGACGACCAGCGTCACAAACCACCAGCGCCTCGATAAACGACTGGCTCCTGTCGTCTAGGTCGAACCAAGCGGGAAGAGACACGTTCTCAGTGACAGTTTCGTCGGTGATGCGGGCCGCTTCTTCCACTGCCACGAGGTTGACTGGAGCGCTCGGTGCCCCCGAAATCGCCCAGGCATTGTACCCGAGTAACTGCAACCGGTAAGGACTTCCTTGAACTCGCTCGGAAGCGATACGCAATGCCTCCGGCTCGATCTCTCCACCTGCGTCGCGCACTGTTAGATTGAGTCCTTGCAGCGCGTCAGACCGGCTGAGAGGAGGCAGTTCCAACTTGTGGCATCGCTGCAAAAACGTTATCTTTCGGTCCGACAGCAGAGTGGTATTGATCTGAGGCAGTCCAGCGGCTAGGAAAGCCAGCGGCAGTTGTCTGCGTGAAGTGATGTGCTGGATGTCCGCAGCGAGTCGCCGCAACTCGTCCCGGTCGGCTCCCTGGATCTCGTCTACGGTCAACAGAACAGACGTGCCTGCCTCTCGAGCTTTATCCGCCAATGCAGTGAGGTGAGCTATGGTACTACTCGTCGGCAGCGGCGGTTCGTTCACTTCGGCCCAGTTGATCCCGAATCCAGCGACGTTGATCCCAGACACGCGCGAACCGGTCCTGCGTTCTATGAAGGTAGCGCTCTGGTATCGCCGCTCTGCTTGTCGCACCGCCTCGATGATGCGGTCTGGCAGTCCACTGGTGGTGGCATCGACCTGCAACACCAGCCAGCCCCGCTGCTCTACGGCATCTTGCACCGCCTCCAACGCCACCGTCTTGCCCGAACCGCGAACACCGGTCACCAGGGTAGTGAATCGTTGATCGGAGGGGCCGGCATCTAGTCCGGTTTCTATGTTGGACAACAACAGTTCTCTCCCGACCAACACATGCGGCGCAAGCCCGAATCCAGGAACGAACGGATTACCCATGCCTTGACTATAGCATCCCCAATCCACACTAGCTGTCCGCACTTCGCATTAGATGTCCGCACTAATCTCGGCCGCTGCGTCGACCGAACTCTGGTGTGCCCTCAGGATCACAGTAGTGTGTGTCTCTTTGATCTGTTTTAGATTTGCTGCCGTTAGGGTTTGGGTATGTTACCGATGCCTTTGACGGTTGTTTTGGTTGGTGTTATGGGTTCGGGGAAATCCTCGGTGGCTCACCGTTTGGCAGAGATGCTAAGGATCAAACACTACGATCTTGACGAAATGGTTGAATCTGAGACTGGCTTGACAATACCTGAGATTTTTGCGGCCAAAGGAGAAAGCGGGTTTCGGGAACTGGAACGCGAGGCTCTAAGGCGAGCACTTGAACGGCCTGGTGTTGTCGTGGCAACAGGTGGGGGAGCGATGCTTCAGCAAGACAACCGAGATCAACTGCGAGAATTGGTGACTCTGGTGGTGTGGCTAGATGCTTCGCTAGATGTGCTCGTCTCCCGCGTTGGTGATGGTAACGGTCGTCCACTGCTCAGCCAGGGTAAAATCAAAGACATCCTAAGAACGCAAAAAACGGCACGCAATGCGGCCTATCGAGAAGTGGCAGACATGCGTATCAACACCTCTAAGCTGACACTAGAAGAGGTGGCGAAGCAAGTGGCAAACAAATACCATCGAATGCACTCCTGTGTAATTAATGAAGAGTAAAGCAATGGACTTTCACGATGCAGTTAGTTGAAGTAAATTTGCGTGACCGTAGTTACCCAGTATATGTGGGTTCAAAAGCCATAGAACTCATCGGCGAACTTATCCCCGCAAATGCGAACAAAGTGGCAATCATCACTCAAGTTGGCATCCCTTGGACCGTGCAGAGTGATCGAAAAGAGTTGACGATCCAACTCGCAGATGGTGAAACAGCAAAAACGCTGAGTGTGGTAGAAGACACCTGTCGAAAGCTAGCGATGGCTGGCTTTACCCGCAACGATGTGATCGTCGCTCTCGGTGGGGGAGTAGTGACCGATGTCGGTGGTTTTGTGGCAGCGGTTTACCACCGCGGTATTCGTTTTATCAACATCGCGACCACGCTACTTGGTCAAGTGGATGCAGCCATCGGTGGTAAAACAGGGGTCAACCTAATCGAAGGCAAAAACCTCATTGGAGCGTTCTGGCAGCCCACCGCCGTTTTGTGTGACACCGACACGCTCACAACCCTACCGTCTCGTGAATACCGCAGCGGTTTAGGAGAGATAGCCAAGTATCATTTCTTGGGTTCAGTCCCCCAAGTTCCACAACCAACTACCTCAGTGGGCGCGAAAGTTATTGCCGCTTGCATCAAAATCAAGGCAGATGTTGTTGCCGCAGATGAAAGGGAAGGTAACAAGCGGGCGATCCTCAACTATGGACACACGCTCGCTCACGCTCTTGAAACCGCAGGAAAATACGATTTACGCCACGGTGAAGCAGTGGCGATTGGTATAGCGTTCGCAGCACAAGTAGCTCACAAGCTAGACCGCATCACTGATCAACGGATGGCCAAGCATTATCAAGTTCTCACAGGCTATGGCCTGCCCACCGAACTACCCAACAATTTTGACCATGAAAAACTGCTCACGCTATTTCAACGAGATAAAAAAGCTATTGATGGTTTAACAATGGTGCTAGATGGTCCAAATGGAGTAGAGCCTGTAGCATCTATTGATCGAACGGTATTACTAGCCGCTCTCAAGGAATTAGGATGACACAATGGCATCATCGGCTAACTTTGACAAGACCAACCCCAACGGCATTTCATGACCGCTGTTGTCTTACTCTTGTCAGGGCCCAACCTTAACCTGTTGGGGCAGCGAGAAGTCAAGGTTTATGGATCCCAAACCCTCGCAGACCATGTTGAGACTGCAACGAAAGCAGCTTCACAACACGACCTAGTGCTTGAGCACATTCAATCAAATCATGAAGGTGAACTAGTTGACGCGATACACGCAGCGCAAGGACGTGTGGCAGCGATCATTATCAACCCAGGCGCGCTCACCCACAGTTCTTGGGTGCTTCACGATGCGTTAGCCGCGTTCTCAGGAATCATTGTGGAACTTCATTTATCTAACCCTAAAACCCGAGAGCCGTGGCGCCACGTTTCAGTGGTGGCTCCAGTTGCCACGGGTTCAATAACCGGATTTGGTGGATGTGGCTATCGTTTAGCCGTTGAAGCTGTGGCGGCGCAGCTAAAATCATGATTTCTCACCCACCAACAAGCAATCACAACAGAGGTGTTGTAAACGATATCGAACTACCGCCATTGAGCGTGGCGGGACGCATTGAACACGTCGTTGCAGAACTGCCAGAGAGCGAAGTTGATGCTTTAGTTGTCACAAACCTAACCAACATCAGGTGGTGTACCGGTTTCACAGGTTCGGCCGCAACGTTAGTCATTCGTGATGGTCAAGCAACATTAATCAGCGACGCACGCTACCTTGAACAAGCACCAATAGAAGTGGAAGCGGCGGGAGCGGCCGTGGATGTGGTGATTAACTCACGGTGGCATGAAGAGGTTGCGAAAGTGCTAATTGGTTGCAGCACGGTTGCTCTTGAAGCCGAGCACATAAGTTGGGCAGCGCAGCGCAAGCTAGACAACATCTTGCCGCACGAACTAGTGGCCACATATGATTTAGTCGCCGAACTTCGCAGTGTAAAAGACGAAGCCGAACTGGCGCGCATTGCAGCCGCAGCAAGCATCGTTGATGTGGTGCTTGAACAATGCTATGAGCATTTTAAGCAAGGGATTAGTGAACTTGAGATAGCACAAATGTTAGATGACGGCATGCGAGGGGCGGGTGCGCAAGGACCAGCGTACGAAACAATCGTGGCGGCGGGTGCCAACGCAGCCCTACCACACGCAAAACCAAGCACCAAGAGCCTCCTAGACGGTGAGCTATTGGTGATCGATGTGGGTGCGCTGCTAGATGGCTACCGTAGTGACATGACGCGCACATTTATGATTGGCGAACACACCTCAAAAGCTCGCGAGATATATGAGATTGTTTCGCAAGCTCAAGCCGCTGGTGTGGCTGCTGTGAAACCCGGTGCATTAACTGCTGAGATTGACGAAGCCTGCCGCGAGGTTATAGATGCGGCTGGCTATGGTGAGGCTTTCACTCACGCGACAGGACATGGGGTGGGTCTTGATATCCATGAACTGCCCACCTTGCGACGCAACAATCACGCTACTTTGCGCCAAGGTCAAGTGATCACAGTTGAGCCTGGGATTTATCTCAGTGGTTATGGTGGCGTTCGCGTTGAAGATACGGTGGTTGTGACAGCAGATGCTTGCAGAACTCTAACGTTATTTCCCAAGGAGACCTCGTGGCAGTAATCACCACCAACGACTTAAAAAATGGCATGACCCTAGACCTAGACGATGGACTATTTCAAGTAATTGATTTTCAACACGTTAAGCCCGGCAAAGGTCACGCGTTTGTTCGTACTAGCTTGCGTAACCTGCGCGCTGGCGGGACTATTGAACGTACTTTCCGTGCTGGTGAAAAGGTTGAGCGAGCCAACATAGACAAACGGGAAGCGCAGTTTATTTTTCGCCAGGGTGAAGACTTTGTGTTTATGGACAACGAAACCTTTGATCAGATCACAGTTGGGCCCGCTACCCTCGGTGAAGCAACTCGCTACATTGTTGATGGTTCAACAGTTGTTTTGTTGATGTATGGCACAGAAATAATAGGCACCGACTTAGCTGCCGTGGTGGAGTTACAGGTAGCCAAAACAGAGCCTGGCTTGCAAGGGGATCGGTCTTCAGGGGGCACTAAGCCAGCCACTTTGGAAACCGGGCTGGTCATTGGAGTCCCGTTGTTTATCGAAACGGGGGAGCGTGTCAAAATCGACACCCGTTCGGGGCAATATATCAGCCGCGCGTGACTAGCTGTCTGGCTCAAGTGAGCGAACGCCGCCAAGCTCGGGAGGAAGCACTGGGCTTGCTCTATGAGATCGAAATAACCGGTGAAACTTTAACTGTGGCGTTGGCTCAAAAGCCGCTGCCACCCCAAGATTACGCCCTGCTATTAGCCCAAGGTGTCGCTAGCTGTTGTGAGGAATTGGACAAGCGGCTAGCGAGTCATCTAGTTGACTGGACAGTGGATCGACTTGCAATGGTTGACAAACTGCTAGCACGACTAGCCACGTATGAACTTCTGGAGCAAAGCGATGTTCCAACCGGGGTGGTGCTAAGTGAAGCTGTTGAGTTAGCATCACAATATTGTGGTGCTGATTCGGCGCGTTTTTTAAACGGATTGCTCCGCGCAGTGGCAATAGAAGTAAGGGGCTTACAAGAGTGATAAACATAAACGGAGTTGCAAACCGCCAAAGCACTATAGGGGAGTGAGTTTTGCAGGTACCTGATTTAAGTTGTGAGTCGATCTACTTAAAGTCATGGAGGACGCGCGATGCCGCAATTTTAGTGCAAGCTTGGCATGACCGGGACATAATTGCTGGCTCAAAGGTGCCCGAAAACCGGTCTCTAGAAGATGCACGCAAATGGATCACTAATGCTGCTAATCGTCTTGAGACAGGCTCAGGACTAGATTTGGTTGTGAAAAAGCAAAACTGCGATGAGGTTTTGGGAGAGGTGAGCCTACACAGCTTCAACTGGGAGAAGCGGGCCGCCAAAATTGGTTGGTGGATGCTCGCCCGGGCACGTGGGCAAGGGCTAGCAACCCGTGCGGTGAATTTGCTATCTGCCTGGGCTCTTAACGAACTGCTATCAACACTGGTTGCTGAAATCAAACACGGCAACGAAGCCTCGCTGCATCTAGCTGCTCGTTGCGGTTTTCAGCAACTCAAACCAGCCACAGATGAAACCCCGGCGGTGTTCGTGAAGTTGAAATCTGAGGATAATGTGGCAACTGCCGACGCGCAGGGTAGCCTCAAAGGTTGACCATGAAACGAGTCCAGTGAGGCTCGAATGGACAGGAGAACAAAAAGCGTGGCAGAGCGAGAACGGCGTATGGTTAACCCAGCGAGGGGTTCAGCGTTTCAAGCCAAAACACAGGTGATGAATGCCGATGATGTCAGTCGAGCTATCCACCGAATGGCTCACGAAATACTTGAACGAAACTCTGGTTGTGAAGATTTAGTGATCATTGGCTTACAAACCGGCGGAGTCGACCTAGCTCAACGTTTGGCCAGCACCATTAGCAACATTGAAAACACAACCGTTAGTGTGGGCAGCCTAGATGCCACAATGCATCGCGACGACTTTCATTTGCGGCCAATAGCAACTGAAGCGGTAACCCACATACCAGTTGACCCAACGAACAAAATTGTTGTGTTGGTTGATGATGTCTTGTACACCGGTCGCACCGTTCGTGCTGGACTTGAAGCAATCCATAGTTACGGCAGACCGAGAGTAATACAGCTAGCAGTTATGATTGACCGGGGTCACCGGGAGCTACCTATTCGCCCAGATTTTGTCGGCAAAAACTTGCCCACACGGCGCACCGAAATGGTTGACGTTGGCCAAGTAGGGGTTGATTTAGGGGAGCTGCTGTGAAGGTGCTGCGTCATCTCTTGTCGATGGAAGACCTAGATCGTGACGACATCAACTACCTTCTCAGCCTGACTGATCGCTACGTGGAGGTGAATCGCAGGAGAATCCCGCGCAGTCCTGCTTTACGAGGCAAGACCGTGGCTCTCGCTTTTTATGAAGATTCAACTCGCACCCGCCTCAGTTTCATGACCGCAGCAAGCCGTCTTTCTGCCGACACCTTAGCTGTTGACACTAAAAGGTCTTCGGTTAACAAAGGTGAATCGTTGCGTGACACCATTGAAACGATTTCAGCGATGGGGATTCACGGTATCGTGGTGCGTCACCCCAACTCGGGAGCACCGTGGCGTGTTCGTGAATGGACCGATGCGGCTGTTATCAACGCAGGTGATGGCATCAATGAGCACCCCACACAAGCTCTCACCGACCTCTACACTGCTCGCACCCACTTTGGTGACCTCAGAAACAAACGTATCGCCATCATCGGCGACATCAAGAACTCTCGGGTAGCACGTTCTAACGCGTTCGGCTTTTCTAAAATGGGTGCCGAAGTTGTGTTCGTGGCACCAAAAACCCTGCTTCCACTGAGTTTGGAAGGCTGGCCAGTAAGTTTTTGCCATAACCTTGATGAGGTACTAGACAGCATCGACATTTGTTATCTCCTTAGAGTACAACTTGAGAGAAACGCGGCTGCTGCGCTGCCCACCTTGCGGGAATACCATCATGAGTATGGGCTAACTAGCACCCGCGCCAATCGTCTAGCTGATGGTGCTGTAATAATGCATCCTGGCCCGCTCAATCGAGACATAGAGATTGCGAGTGAGGTGGCGGCGCAACACCCAAACTCCCTTATCAACAAACAAGTCACCAATGGCGTGGCACTGCGCATGGCTGTGCTGTTCGCGTTGATTGGTTCGCGGCTTGACTTAGTGGATTCAGAAAGTGCAGTAGCGTGAGCACTCTCGCGATCCGGGGAGGCACTGTTATAGACGCGCTAGGTTCGAGGGTAGCTGATGTATGCATTGGTGATGATGGCAAAATCATTGCCGTTGAGCAAGGCCTAGATGCTGATCGTGTTTTGGACGCGAGTGGTTGTGTCGTCTGCCCCAGTTTTGTTGATCTGCATGTGCATTTGCGTGAACCAGGCGATGAAAACGCCGAAACTATTGCCACCGGTGCGCGAGCTGCGGCTCTTGGTGGCTACGGTCTTATGGTCGCAATGCCAAACACCAATCCGGTCGCTGACAATGTTGCTTTGATTCAGCAGGTGCGCGCGCTAGCGAAAGAAGCGATATGCCAAGTGAAGCCGTCAGCGGCTATTTCCATTGGTCGCCGCGGTAAAGAACTATCACCGATGGCGGAGTTAGTGCGGGCAGGGGTTCGCATGTTTACAGACGATGGTGACGGCCTGCAGAACGAGAAGTTAATGCGCACGGCATTAGAATACGTGGGTTCGTTAGCGCACCTTTGCGAAGGCGAAAGCATTGTGGTAGCACAACACTGCGAGGTTAATTCGTTAAGTGAAGGTGGCTACATGAACGAAGGGAAATGGTCGAGTTGGTTGGGGATTGCTGGGCAACCAGCCGAAGCCGAAGAATTGATGGTGATGCGAGACATAGCTTTGTGTCGACTCACTGGCACCAGAGTGCATTTTCAGCATATGTCAACAGCTGGTTCTGTGTCTATGATTCGTGCTGCTAAAGCGGCAGGTTTACCGATTACTGCTGAGGCGACCACCCATCATTTTTCTTTAACTGAAGCTAGTTGTGCCACCTATGATCCACGGTTCAAAGTGCATCCACCTTTGCGAACCGACGAGGATGTGCAGGCAGTAAAAGATGGGCTAAAAGACGGCACGATTGATGCCATCGCTACCGACCACGCACCCCACACAGATGAAGCCAAAGATCGTACCTTTGCCGAAGCACCGCCCGGTATGTTGGGCTTAGAAACTGCGTTTGCGGTGGCTAATACTCACCTAGAAATGCCTCTTGAAGCGATATTAGCCACGATGTCTTGGCAACCTGCGAAGATTGCTGGAGTACGTCACAACTACGGTGGTCCCATAGCGCGGGGCAAAGCGGCTAACCTTACAGTGATCGATCCCAATATGGTTTGGGAAGTGGTGGGTTCACAACTTGCGAGCATAAGTTCCAACACTCCTTATGAAAATATGTCCGTAAAAGGGAAAGTTCGTCACACAATTTATAATGGTGAGGCAGTGGTTGTTGATGGTGAGGTTTGTCGATGAGTAAGGCTAGGTCGTCTCGCGCGTATCGTTTGGTGTTAGCTGACGGTGAGGTGTTCACAGGAAAAGCAATCGGGGCAGAATTGCCGTCTGGAGTGGCTACTGGCGAAGTGGTGTTCAACACTGTTTTGTCTGGCTATCAAGAAGTCATCACCGACCCATCGT
The DNA here is from genome assembly GCA_965204595.1 of Candidatus Aldehydirespiratoraceae bacterium. Lineage (GTDB taxonomy): Bacteria > Actinomycetota > Acidimicrobiia > Acidimicrobiales > Aldehydirespiratoraceae > VXYK01. The sequence goes on from CBDBEW010000005.1 coordinate 598,531, forward strand.
ATGCTGGGCAGATCATTACCTTCACCTACCCACACATCGGCAACTATGGTGTAAACACTGTAGATGAGCAATCAAGGTCGGTCTTTTGCCGTGGCGTGATAATCCGTGATTTAGCTCGTAGGCACAGCAACTGGCGCGCTTCTTATGATCTAAATAGATATTTGCACCTGCATAACTTGGCTGGCATTTCTGGGGTGGACACTCGCCGTTTAACTAGACATATCCGAGACCACCACGCCATGTCTGCTGCTTTTGGTTTGCTAGATACGCAGAGTTTGCACGAAGCGGCACTTGCCGAGCCAACAACGAGTGAGGTTGATTTGGTAGGTTTGGTATCAACTGAAGTTCCATACCACCTAGAGGGTCGCAACCGTCATATCGTGGCTTATGATCTCGGGATTAAGTCCACAATGTTGAGCCAACTCTCAAAGCTAGGTTCAGTAACCGTTGTTCCAGCAGCCACTCCCGCGACCGAAGTATTGGCAGCAAACCCTGATGGAGTTTTTTTGTCAAACGGCCCAGGTGATCCGCTCATGGCTGGGGCGATCATTAACGAAGTACCAAAACTCTTGGGGCGGGTTCCTGTGTTTGGCATTTGTCTTGGTCATCAAGTGCTGGCACTTGCTTTGGGTGGTAGTACATTTAAGATGCCCTTTGGTCATCACGGCGGCAATGTGCCGGTTAAGAACCGACTAACAGGCAAGGTTGAGATCACCAGCCAGAACCACAGTTTTGCAGTGAAAGTTGGCTCGGTGCCAGAAGTTATTGAAACACATGTGTGTCTCAATGATGACACTTGTGAAGGTATGCGACACAAAAACCTGCCGATGTTTAGTGTGCAGTATCATCCAGAAGCCGCCCCCGGTCCTCGCGACAGCAACTATTTGTTCGCGGAGTTCGCGCAACTAATGGACACCCACACTGCGGCTGCCTGATGCCTAGACGCGACGATATTGATTCGATCTTAATTATTGGTTCGGGCCCAATCGTGATAGGGCAAGCTTGTGAGTTTGATTATTCAGGAACCCAAGCGTGCAGAGCCATCAAAGAAGAGGGTTATCGAGTGATTTTGGCGAACTCTAATCCAGCCACCATTATGACCGACCCAGATTTTGCTGATGCCACCTACATTGAACCCCTTGATGTGATGGTGCTACGCCAGATCATTGAAAAAGAAAAACGTGATCATCCCGACAAACGCATGGCGTTACTACCCACACTCGGTGGACAAACAGGCTTGAATTTGGCTATGGAACTCCAACGTCAAGGCACCTTAGCGCAATATGGAGTTGAGTTGATTGGTGCGGATGCCACAGCGATCGCTACTGCTGAAGATCGAGAGATGTTTAAAGAAGCCATGACTGAGATTGGTTTGGAAGTAGCGCGTTCAGGAATAGCCCACGATATGGCAACTGCTCGCCAAGTAATGTCCAGTGTTGGCTTGCCGGTGATTATCCGACCTGCTTACATTCTTGGTGGACGAGGCACGGGGATGGCTAACACTGCCGAAGAGTTTGAACGGGTGGCTAGTTACGGTTTGCAATGCAGTCCCATCTCAGAAATTCTCATCGAAGAGTCAATAGCTGGTTGGAAAGAATACGAACTTGAAGTAATGCGTGACCGCAACGACAACTGTGTGGTGGTGTGTGCCATTGAGAACTTCGATCCTATGGGCACACACACCGGCGACTCAATCACGGTTGCCCCGACACAAACCCTTACCGATGTGGAATATCAGCAACTCCGCGATGGCTCATTTGCCTGCATTCGCCGGGTAGGCGTGGAAACAGGTGGTTCTAATGTGCAGTGGGCTGTGGAACCCGAAAGCGGGCGGCAAGTGATTATTGAGATGAACCCGCGGGTTAGCCGTTCATCGGCGTTGGCATCAAAAGCCACTGGCTTTCCCATAGCAAAAATTGCTGCGAAGTTAGCGGTCGGCTACACACTCGACGAAATACCGAATGACATAACCAAGAAAACTCCGGCTTCATTTGAGCCTTCTATCGATTATGTTGTCACAAAAGTCCCCCGTTGGGCTTTCGAGAAGTTCCCTGGCACAAGTGGTGTGTTGGGAACCTCGATGCAAAGCGTTGGTGAGGTCATGGCCATAGGCAGAACCTTTCCTGAATCGTTACAAAAAGCTTTGCGGTCTTTGGAACAAGGCCGCTATGGACTCAACTGTGATCCTGGCGAACTTGCCTTAACCCAACTAGATGAGGCTTCCTTGCTTGCTAAGGTGGCACTAGCCACACCAGACCGACCGTTTCAACTCGAAGCCTTGCTGAGGCGGGGGATGCCGTTAGAAACCATCCACGAAATCACCAAGATTGATCGCTGGTTTTTGGATCAGATACTACAGATTTCCCAAGAACGTGATCATTTAGCCACCAGTTCGTTGCATAGTATCAACCAAACAGATTTGAGGCGGGCTAAACAACTCGGTTTCGCAGATGCCCAACTCGCTTATTTGTGGGGAGTGACCGAAAGCGAGGTACGGCAACGCCGCACAGCTCTCGGGGTGACTACCACCTTCAAAACCGTTGATACTTGCGCTGCTGAGTTTGAAGCAGAGACCCCATACCACTATTCAACTTATGAAGATACTTGTGAAGTGCGCCCCAGTCAGCGTCAGCGGGTGGTTATTTTGGGATCGGGACCAAACCGTATTGGTCAAGGCATTGAATTTGACTACTGCTGTGTGCATGCCAGCTTTGCTTTGCACGAAGCAGGTTATGAAACGGTTATGGTCAACTGCAATCCCGAAACCGTATCCACCGATTACGACACCTCAGATCGGCTCTACTTTGAGCCACTCACCTTTGAAGATGTGATGAATGTTATCGACCGTGAGCAACCAGCGGGAGTGATTGTTTCTTTAGGGGGTCAAACTCCTTTGAAGCTTGCCGAATTGCTACCACCAGAGCTTATCGTTGGCACCTCATCTAGTGCTATTGACATCGCCGAAGACCGCCAACGTTGGAATGCGTTGTGTGCACAACTTGAAATTCCTCAGCCAGCTGGCGGCACCGCAACAAATATCGATCAAGCGTTGGCGATAACCAAACGTGTGGGGTACCCAGCTTTGGTGCGGCCGTCGTATGTGTTGGGTGGCAGAGCCATGGAAATTGTTTACAGCGATGAGGATTTGCGTGGGTCTATGCATGAGTTAGCTGGCTTCGGGTCGTTGGGACGCGAAGGTGGCTTGTCGGCGCAACGACCAGTGCTAGTGGATCGCTTTTTGGAAGACGCGACCGAGGTTGATGTTGATGCGATAAGGGATGGTAGAGGCAATTTTTTAATTGGTGCAGTGATGGAACACGTGGAAGAAGCAGGAGTACATAGTGGTGATTCCGCTTGCTCGATCCCACCAACGAACTTAAGTGATGAAACCATAGGCGTGATTGAAACCTACACCTCACGCATTGCCCAAGCATTAGAGGTGAAGGGCTTAATTAATGTGCAGTTCGCGGTGAAAGAGAACCAAGTGTTTGTTATTGAAGCTAACCCACGGGCTTCAAGGACAGTGCCTTTCGTGGCCAAAGCCACAGGTGTTCCCTTAGCCAAAATTGCTAGCAGAGTGATGCTTGGCGCAACTTTACAAGAGTTACGTGACGAGGGTCTACTAGTTGAGCGGGTAAAAGATCGCCATTGGTCGATAAAAGAAGCGGTTTTACCGTTCAATCGGTTCCCTGAAGCTGACGCATTGCTAGGCCCAGAGATGCGTTCAACTGGTGAAGTGATGGGCATCGACCTCACCGCGGGATTGGCTTTCATGAAATCTCAACTCGCTGCGGGTACGCAACTACCGGAAGCTAAAGATGGAAATAAAACAGTCTTCATGTCGCTAGCCGACCGAGACAAACCACAAGGAGTTGCTGTGGGCCGAGGGTTTTGCGAACTGGGGTTTCGTATAGCAGCCACCGCCGGCACTGCTGCTTCACTGCAAGCCAATGGTGTAGAGGTCGACACCATCGTGGCCAAAATAGGTGAATCAGATGGCACTCACGCAGTTGAACTAATTGAACGTGGTGATGTGGCTTTGGTGGTTAACTCGCCACGAGGTAGAGGCTCGCGTGCTGACGGTGCCAACATCCGCGCCGCTGCCGGAAAATCCAATGTGCCGTTGCTAACCACCACGGCAGCAGCGTTAGCCGCAGTTCAGGGAATGCGCGATTGGGCTAAGTACCCGTTGCAGGTACGAAGCTTGCAAGAATACCACCGACACGATTATGTAGGCGTGGTAGGTGGATTTGATTGGCCCAACGAACCATGAACCTTACCACTGCGGTGGGTTCTGTCTCCTTAGCCGCACCCGTGCTGACCGCCTCTGGTTGTGCAGGCCACTCTACAGAGTTGGCGAATTATGTTGATTTTGCTGAACTTGGTGCTGTGGTTGTCAAGTCAATGAAAGCCGAACCGTGGCCAGGTAACCCCGCACCACGGTTGCGACCAACACCAGCGGGATTAGTCAATAGTGTTGGCTTGCAGGCTCCAAGTGTGGCTCAGTGGTTAGCAAACGACTTACCTGAACTACAAGCTACTGGGGCTTCGGTGGTGGCAAGTATTTGGGGTCACACTGTAGACGAGTTCTATGAAGCCGCGAGCGCATTAGCTGCGGCTCCGCAGTGTGTGGTGGCGGTGGAAGTTAATGTTTCTTGCCCCAACCTTGATGAGCGCAATAAGATGTTTGCCCATAACGCCGAGGCAACCGCACAAGCGGTAGCTGCTAGCGCAACCTGTGGGCACCCTATCTGGGCCAAACTAAGCCCCAACGCTGCCGACATTACTGAAATAGCCGCAGCAGCATATGACGCTGGTGCTGAAGCGGTGGTGCTAACCAACACTTTGCTCGCGATGGTGATTGACCCTCAAACTTGTCGGCCTGCCCTTGGTGCGAAACGTGGCGGATTATCGGGTGCGGCATTGCTGCCAGTGGCGGTGCGAGCGTGTTACGATGTGCGCGAGTCCATCCCGTACTTGCCGATTGTTGGTGTGGGCGGCATAAGTTGTGGCCGTGACGTGGTGCAGTTCCTAGCCGCAGGTGCAAGCGCAGTTGAAGTGGGAACCGCTACGTTTGCTGACCCAAGAGCCCCTAAGCGTATCCTCACTGAGTTCACGAGTTGGTGTGAGTCTCATAACGTTAGCAAAGTGAGCGAAATAGTTGGACGAGCTCACCACTAGTTTGGCGTAACTTGTCTTGCCATAAGGCTTTGCTCAAACTAAAACATTGTCGTTATGAACCTTTTGCACTAGGGTGTTGGCTTATGGATACGCTTCCCGAACAAACCGAAGAAACACGAAATGCTGCGTTGGCAAAGGCAATTGAAGCTCGCCGCATCCGCAGTGAATTGAAACATAAACTGAAGATGGGTTCAGTGACGCTCGCTGAGCTATTTGACCTAGCAGATGCCGATGAAATAATTGGCAAGACCAAAGTGTTGGTGGTTCTTGAATCGCTACCTAAAGTTGGTAAGGTAACGGCGCGCCGCACTATGGAAGAGATTGGCATTGTCGAAAACCGCAGGTTGATGGGTCTTGGCAACAGGCAGCGGGCTAAGTTGTTGAAGCGGTTCAGCGAGGAAAATTAATTGGCAACGATAGCGGTTGACGGTCAGCTAGTTATCGTTATCTCAGGGCCAGGTGGTGTAGGCAAGGGCACCTTAGTAGCGTCTTTGTTAGACCATGATAAACGGCTTTGGTTGTCTCGTAGTTGGACAACTCGAGCGCGTCGCACAGGAGAACCGATGGAAGCATACCATTTCACTAACCGAGAACTTTTTGACCGTCAGATAGAGGCGGGTGGGTTTCTTGAATGGGTAGATTTTTTGGATTATCGGCAAGGCACACCCATTGTGCAACCACCCTCGGGACACGATTTGGTTTATGAAATCGATGTGTATGGCGCACAGCAAATGCGGCAACATTTTCCTGACGCGCTAATCATCTTTGTTGACGCTCCCTCGCGGGAAGCTCAAAGTCACCGGCTAAAGGAACGTGGAGACCCACCTGAAAAAATAGCTGCACGGCTCGCGAAAGCACAAAGCGAACTTGCAATGGCACGCAAGCTTGGTGCCAAGATACTTATCAACGACAACTTCGACCGTGCTCTTGGTGAGTTGCAAACCTTCATTCAACAGCATCGCAACTACGCTTAGACCCTGCTAGGCTTTGGTTGCACTTAACAAAACTGAGGAGAATTTGGAATGGCTCACGGCTACGACACGATGATGAAGCCCCCAATTGAAGGATTGCTTGAAGACACAGGTTCTAAGTTCCGCTTAGTGACTCTTTGTGCAAAAAGAAGCCGTGAAATCACTGCTTATTTGGGGCAACTGAGCGGTAGTGGAGGTTCTTCCATTCCGCCTCAAGTATCTTCAACCTCGAGCAAGCCTTTGTCTATCGCCCTTGAAGAAATTGCCGCAAACAAAATCGTGGGGCAAGTGCAAGACCCCGCAGAAGTAACTGACCAAGAACTCAGCGGCTTGGGTGCCTGAATAACATTGGCGTACTTCTAGCTGTGTCTTCGCTAGCAGGCAAACGCATAGTTTTAGGTATCTCGGGCGGTATCGCCGCCTACAAAGCCATTGAGGTATGCCGTTTTTTGACCGATCAAGGTGCCCATGTGTCACCTGTGCTCACCGAAGGTGCACAAAAGATGATAGGTGTCAACACTATTTCGGCACTAGCGAGTGAAGTCGCACGCACCTCACTCTTTGGTGATGTTGTCACCCCGATTCCCCACACCAGCTTGGGTCAGGCTGCCGACGCATTACTCATAGCACCAGCAACAGCTAGAGTCATTGCCGATATCAGCAATGGACGTTCCGCTGATTTGCTCACCGCCACGGTTTTGGCGACCAAAGCCCCTGTGGTTTTGTGCCCGGCAATGCATACCGAAATGTGGGAACATGTGGCAGTTCAAGACAACGTTGGTTTGCTAGTTAGCCGTGGTGTTCATATTGTTGGCCCGACAATGGGGGCCTTAGCAGGTGGTGATAGCGGAATGGGCCGGTTGGCAGAACCAGCAGACATCGTTGCTGCACTTAGTTCAATCTTCCAACAAAGCGCGCTGCGTGGCAAGAAGGTATTGGTGACCGCTGGCGGAACCCGCGAACCAATAGATGCGGTGCGCTTCATCGGCAATCGATCCTCTGGTAAACAAGGGCACGCTTTCGCGCGCGTGGCTGCTGGCCGTGGTGCGGAGGTGACCTTGGTAACCACCAACCCAACACGTGTGCCCACAGCAAAGGTGGTTAACGTGTCAACTGCTGCTGAAATGCATCTAGTGTGCCAACAACAAGCGATTCGTGTTGATTTGGTGGTTATGGCTGCTGCTGTGGCTGATTTTCGGCCAAAGCACGTTGTTGGACACAAACTAAAAAAGTCACAAGGAACACCGATACTAGAGTTCGAATCAACCATAGATATCTTGGCTGAGTTGGGTTCGCGAAAACACAAGGGGCAGGTGTTGGTGGGTTTCGCTGCTGAGACAGACGACATCGGCGACAACGCGCAGCAAAAATTGCGAGAAAAGAACCTTGATATGATCGTGGTAAACGATATTTTGGAACCCGGCGCAGGTTTCGACCATGACACCAATGTTGTGGGAGTTCACTTACCAAATCAGCCGCCGATCAACCTGCCACTTTCGACTAAGACCGAAGTGGCGAATGTAGTACTTAACCTGGTGGAAGAACATTTTTTCACCGTCGACAAGGAGAGAATATGAACCGCTGGGAATTCACCTCAGAAAGCGTGGCGCGGGGGCATCCCGACAAAATGGCAGACCAAATTTCAGATGCCATTCTTGATGAGGTGCTAGCTCAAGACAAAGCGGGTCGGGTGGCTTGTGAAACTATGGTGACCACTGGTTTAGCTATCGTAGCTGGTGAGATAACAACCACGGCATATGTTGATATCGCCGACACCGTGCGTCGAACCATAAAAGCAATCGGCTATGACCGTGAGTCTTTTGGCTTTGATGGCAACACTTGCGGGGTGATGGTCTCAATAGATGAACAATCTCAAGATATAGCCTGTGGAGTAGCACGTAAAGGTGAGCAAATGGGTGCTGGTGACCAGGGAATGATGTTTGGTTTTGCTTGCGATGAGACCGAACAATTGATGCCCATGCCCATCCATCTGGCGCATCGATTGGCGCAGTGTCACGCCGAAGTCCGTGAGGCTGGCACGATTCCATACCTTGGACCCGATGCCAAGACCCAAGTCACTTTGGAATATGAAGGGCACCGTCCCGTGCGTATTAAAACCGTGCTAATTTCTGCACAACACAGCGATGGCATCTCCTGTGAAACGATGATCAAGCCAGACCTGTGGGAGCATGTCGTGGTGCCAGTTCTCCCCGCCGAGTATCTTGACAATGCAACCAAGTTCTTGGTGAACCCCACCGGGCGGTTCGTAACAGGTGGCCCAGCAGCAGACACGGGGTTGACTGGTCGCAAAATTATTGTCGACACCTATGGTGGTATGGCACGCCACGGCGGTGGTGCTTTTTCGGGTAAAGACCCATCAAAGGTCGACCGTTCGGCAGCTTACGCAGCACGGTGGGTGGCAAAAAATCTGGTTGCCGCAAAGGCGGCTAGCCGTGCCGAAGTGCAAGTCGCTTACGCTATCGGTATGGAAGAGCCAGTATCGGTCTTGATTCACACCTTTGGCACTGAAACGGTAGACAAAATGGCGATTGATGAGGCGGTCAAGGAAATATTTGATCTACGGCCGCAGTCAATACTGTCCGATCTTGACTTGCTGCGCCCGATTTACGCGAAGACCGCCGCTTATGGACACTTTGGTCGCGTTAGTGAGGATGGCTATTTCACTTGGGAGCGCACCGATAGGGTAGACGATCTCGTTTCAGCATTGAACTTGTAAAAAGCTTCACGTTCTATGACATCACAGCCACCGAAAGTGGTGCGGGTTATTCCCGATGTCTTGACTTTAGACAAAGAGTTTGATTACTACGTTCCAAAGTCTTGGCATGGCACTAACGAGCGAGCCAGTCGTTTGGTGGTGGGTTCAATGGTACGCGTCCCCCTAGCAGGGCGTAATGTGTCTGGCTGGGTTAGTGCAGTTGATGTTGAGTCGACTGGGGTGAAATTATCACCCTTGAAAACGTTGCGCGGTGTCGGCCCTAGTGTTGAGTTGATGGAATTAGCTTCGTGGGCTGCTTGGCGTTGGGCTGGTAGTCGTGTTAAGTTTTTACGCGCCGCGTCACCACCAAAAATGTTGGCTGGAGTGCCACAAACACAACATCGTGAGGTAGTGGCTGCTGGCCCAAAAGATGTATTCGCGCAAGCCTTTGAGTCCGCTAAAGCTGATGGTGTGGCGGTTGTTAGAACGCCACCCAATGCAGACATCGTTCCTTTAGCTTTGCAAGCCTGCCGCTTTGGTGACGTTCTGTTGTTGTGTCCTCACGCCAGCCGGGCGCGTCACTTAGCGATTGCTTTGCGTCGTGCTGGTGTAAAAGTAGCATTGGGCACACAAGATTGGGCACTAGCAGCTAGTGGTGCTACCGTTGTTGGCACACGGTCAGCAGCTTGGATGCCGTTGCCTGCACTTGCTGCTGTGGTGGTTTTTGATGAGCATGACGAGTTGTTGCGTGAGCAGCAAGTACCGACTTGGAATGCGCGCGAGGTTGTTTTGGAGCGAGCTCGTCGGGCTTGTGTGCCAACGGTTTTAAGTTCGCCGATCCCATCTTTGGAAGCCTTACGAGCGGGTCGATTGTTCAAACCCGAACGTAGCTTTGAGCGTGGCGATTGGCCGACAGTTCAAGTCTTAGACCGGCGGAACGAAGATCCTGTTAAAGCTGGGCTGTTTGCTGAGAGGTTGGGGAACTACCTACGAGGTGATCGCCGGGTAGTTTGTGTGCTTAACCGCAAGGGACGCTCAAGGTTGTTGTCTTGTGGCCAATGTGGTGAGTTAGTTCGCACTTTAGACGGCAAAGCAGCGATGACCTTGCTTGATAAAGAGTTGAGTTCGCCTGACGGTGCTGAAGTACGTCCGAGCGTTTGTATGCATTGCGGTAGCACAGCCTTGAAGAACTTACGTGCTGGAGTTTCTCGAGCAAGAGAGGAATTGGCAGCACTAGTTGGTGAAGACGTGGAAGAAATCACCGCGTCAGCTAGTGGGGATAAGAAAACGCGTGTTGTTATCGGCACAGATGCGGTGCTGTATCGTCTCGATAAAGCTGATGTTGTGGTTATTTTAGATCTTGACCAAGAATTGCTTGCCCCCCGGCAACGAGCCGTGGAACAAATAATGGCACTGTTGGTGAGGGCGGCACGTTTGTTGGGTCCCCGACGCGGTGGAGGTACTTTGGTCTTACAAACCCGTCAAGCTAATCATGAGGTTGTGCGAGCCATACAAGCTGGCAACCCAGCTATCGTGGCTTTAGCTGAACGTGATCGAAGACGTTCGGCGAAACTCGCTCCATATGGGGCACAAGCACTAATCTCAGGTGCGGGTGCGGCAGAGTTTATAAGAAATCTCGGGCAGCCACTAGGTGTGCGTATCCTTGGACCTTTGGCTGACCGCTATTTGTTGCAAGCTGACGTTCACCAACCGCTGCTAGAGGCACTAGAGGTTACTACCCGCCCTAATGCTCGTTTACGAATTGAGGTGGATCCCTACCGTGTTTAGGGTTTGTGGTTATAGTTGTTGAGGTTAAAAAAGTGGGGCGCAGCTTGCGCTGCGCCCCACTTTAGGTTATTGCAGTGACTAAATTATTGCAGCAGGGCTGGAATAACGGTATCGGGGCACGATGGGTCGGCTGGAGCGGAGCGTGCTGCGCCAAGCCATTCATCTACCGTGCTGCGGTTATCGTTTATCCAGCCAGCAGCGAGACCAGCAATGAAGTCTTCGGTAGCATCGTCACCAGCATTGTTTTGCTCCACATTTGCAAGCGAAGCATCAATCACAGAAATTTTCACATGACAGAACAACTCAGCAGCAGCTGGGTTCGCTCCAAGGAAATCTGTGTTGGCGGTGACTTGGATGTCGGCTGCTACCCAACCAAGTTGACAATTGTCGGCATTAGCAGACGCTGGGCAACTTTCAGGACCAATGCTGGCTTGCCCTGGTAGCTGGCTGTGCCCTTCACCACCTACTACGCCAGTGGGGTTGGAGTCGTCAATGACTTCTTCAACAGCTAGCCAAACCACATTGTCGCTTGGGCGCAATTGGGTGATGTAGGCACTTGGGGTCCAAGTGTAGATAACCATTGGTTCGCCTGCAATAGCTTTTTGTGTGGCTTCAGCAAACATTGCGTCGTAGCCTGCCTTGACTTGGGCAATATTATCCCAACCAGAAAATGCGATTTGGTTATTGATAATGTCATCACAAGTCCAGCTTTCGGTGCAGCCATAAATATCGGCGACACCATTGCCAGGCGAAGGATCACTAGCATCAAAAGCCGCTCGAATCGTTTCGTCGTTATTGAGTTGGTCTAGATGGGTTACGCCATACTCGTCCGCGAAAGACTTGGTAATCAAATAGCCTTGCAGCCCGCCAGCAATCATTTCGTTACCAACAATAGTAAGGTGGTCACCTACTGTAGAGCCATCTGGCAGTTCAGGTAACCACCAAGATACGTGACCAGGATACCAACTGTTGACCCAAAAATCGATGTCACCTTGAGCCATACCGAGGTAGGCAAGAGACGGACCTAGTTCGGTTTCAGATGGTTCCGAAACGCTATAACCCAGTTCTTCAAGCAGTTGCTTATAGACCTGAGCCTGGAAGTAACCCGTGCTCCAATCAGCTCGAGCCATGTTCACAGACACACCTTCACCAGGGTGTGCGCTCATGTCGTCTTCGGCTGACATGTCGTCTTCGACTGACAGGTCGTCGTCGCTTGACATGTCGTCGTCGCTTGGCGCAGCTGTGGTGGTTGTATCGCTCATGTCGTCGTCGGCTGACATGTCGTCGTCTGCCATATCTGAAGCAGTCGTGGTCGGCGCAGCTGTGGTGGTTGTATCGGTTGTGGTATCACTATCGCCGCAAGCCGCGACGAATAACGAAAAAGCAGCTAAAAAAGCCAGCCAATAAAGCATTGGTTTTTTCATGTCTGTTCCCTCCTAGGTTGGGTTTGTAACGCGCTAGAAAGTAATTCTAGCGTGCGATTTCAGAGCATAACTTAAGATAGTACCTTCGCGTCAAGCAACGCAAAATAACTTTCCAAGATATTAGCTAGTGATCTGAATCTGTGTAAATCCTAGCACGGCGAAACTCCTTGAGGACAGGCATTGCGGTAGAGGCCAAGACAAAGCCCCCAACCAACGTCAAAAAGGAACCAATGCCGCTGAGATAATTGGGATCAGCAGAACGAACGTGAATCATTATCCAGCAAAGAGCAACCATAGAGACAGCGAACCCAACGCCAGCAGTTGCCGTGCTCCAGCGCCACTGAAGTTGTTCGTCTCTGCCAAGCAAGCCCGCAGCAGGCAACACTGTAGCTAAGCCAATCAAACCAGCGAGCAGTGTCCAGAGTCCGAGACGGCTACCTTGTGAGCTAACACCATCTGTAATTGCTAACTGAGAGACATCTAGCTGTGCACGCAGGGAAGACATTTCAGCCGCAATTGCACCCGCATCAGCTGGATTTTCCTCTGCTCTTTGCCTAAGTTCAGCGATTTGTGCCTGAGTTTCTTCACTAACCACTAAGTCTGTGCGTCTGTCGAAAGACCAACCAGAGAAAGCACCCACAAAAATAATAAGTGCGGCGATGCCACCACCAATGATTCTACTCCAACCCACTTTGGCACTAAGCGGGTGCAATGGAGAGTGTGCAGCATGACGAATCCACATAACAGAGCCAACCACAGCAACAAGAGCTCCCAGCAACGAAATATACACTCCAACACCATGTGTTGCCTCTGCGCCAGCAACAGGCGAGGCCAAAAGATAGCAAATCATCATTGTCAGCATCACTAGAGAAGTTACCAAAGCTCCATCTGTTGTCAAAAATCTTGGACCCTTGCCGGGAGCAACAAATGTCGTGATCACAGCAGCCACGATTACCGCGCCAAAGGCCAAACTGAGCAGGCCAAACCATGAACCTCCCGAAGCGGCTAGACCATTAAACGCGGCATCCGCAATACTCTCATCAGCACGACGGCCATATGCACTTATGAAACCACCATCTTGAGACCAAGTTAAAAACGCCGACACCATAGCTAAAACTCCACCCGCTGCCGACACAAATAACCAGGGACGTTCACTCGCACTGACTACGGCAAAGGCACCATCGGAGTCAGCTTCATTTGACTCTTCTGCTGAGGGTTCAGGTTCTGCTGACGCAAGCAACTTCTCTGGGTCTCTCCGATAAGACCAAGCCATCCGTATTCTCGCAAATAAGCTGCCTCCATCTGACGATTCTGTTTGAGACACGCGATCCAAAACAACAGCAACAAGGAAAAACGCTAAACCGCTAGCAGCACCAAGCGAGACCTCTTGGCGAGAAAGCGCACCAAAGAGTAAGCGGCCAAGTCCACCCGCACCCATAATGGCTGCTATACCCAACATTGATATAGCCAACAACAAAGTCTGGTTGATGCCAGTCATGATGGCAGGCCTAGCAAGTGGTATTTGCACGTCAAAGAGCACCCGCCACTCAGGCGCGCCATAAGCACGGCTCGCCTCAATCACATCACCGGGCACTTGGCGGATACCGAGGTTGGTGAGCCTCACCAACGGTGGCAAAGCAAAAACCATTGTCACCATAGTTGCGCTGACAGGGCCGATTCCCCAGAAATAAATAAACGGCAGCATGTAAACAAAAGAATGCACCACTTGCATGGCATCTAACACAGGTCTGACCACTTGCCAAAAAGAGTCAACCCGCCCGCACGTGACTCCAATGGGTATGCCAATAAGTACACACAAGACAACCGCAACACCAATAAAGCCGATGGTGCGCGCGGTCTCAAGCCAGAAAGCGTTCCCTAATAATGCACAGACAGTGAGGCTTACCGCGGCGAAAATGCCTACCTTGATGTTGCGAACCAGAGTGCCGATGACAAAGAAGAACAAAACCACCCAAATCCATGAAATAGGTTCGAGAATGTTTTCCACAAGCAGCGTGTTTAACGTAACAAACGGCCATTCAATGATTGACAACAGCCAAGACAAGTTGACCACTATCCAGTCAACGGCTTGGTCGATCCAGGCACCAAAGGGGATGCGAAAAAGGTCTAGTACACGATTGTCAGTTAATCCATAGGTGGTAACTTCATCAGCTTGGGTAGTTGATGTTTGGGCCAAAATATTCATTACATGAACACCTCTCGTTCAAAGTCGTCAATCAAGTTTTCTACTCTCCCCATCTCTTCCATAATGTGACGGGGGTCTAAGTTGCCGACAAGGGCACCATTGTCGTCACAAACAGCGATTGGTAAACCTCTGCCTGCGGCTGCATAGACTGTGTTAAGACAATCATTGGTTTTACAACGCTCAAAGTCGGTACGTAAAGCCGTTTGGAGGTCGCTACTGCCCATATTTGAAGCCCGTATCCCATCTTCAATGGTGAAAAGACTAACCGGGGCACCCGCTTCATCAAGAACAAACGCGCCAGACCGCTCAGCAGTGCGGGTAAGCGCATCAGCTATAGAAGTATCAGCACGAAGAGGTGCTGGAGGCTGCATCACTTCATGTACTTGAATCACCCTACCTTGGTCCACATCTTGTACAAACTCAGCCACATAACCGGTGGCAGGCTGGGTAAGTATCTCTTCGGGAGTGCCAATCTGCACCACCGCACCGTCTTTCATGATGCATACACGGTCGCCGATGCGAAGAGCTTCGTTTAAATCATGGGTTATAAAGAGGATGGTCTTTTGGAGTTCGCCTTGAATTTCCATCATCTCATCTTGCATTTGCCGACGAATAAGTGGGTCTAAGGCACTAAAGGCCTCATCCATCAACAAGATGTCGGGGTCTGAGGCCAAAGCACGAGCTAACCCCACCCTTTGCTGCATACCTCCAGACAACTCAGAAGGTAGACTGCGGGAATAAGTGTCAAGCCCGACAAGCGATAGAGCTCGCATCGCTGCGTCATCACGGGTTTTCTTATCGACCTTCTGCACTTTTAGACCGTAACCCACATTGTCAATCACATTACGGTGCGGAAACAAAGCGAAGTGCTGAAAGACCATACCCATATACTTGCGACGAAACGCTTGCAGGGCAGAACCTTCAAGTTTTTGCACATCTGTGCCGTCCACATCTATCGTGCCGTGTGTTATATCAAAAAGCTTGTTGACAGTTCGAATCGCGGTAGATTTGCCCGAACCCGAAAGCCCCATCACGACAAATATCTCCCCTTTCTTCACTGAAAAACACACATTATTTAAGCCGAGGACATGGCCGGTGACTGCTTGAAGTTGGTTTTTAGGCATGCCACTTTGAGCTAAGTCAAAAGCTCGTCCTTTCGGTTGCGGTCCAAAGATCTTATACACCTCGTCCAAGACGATGATCTCTTCGCCCATTGCTACCATAGGAATCCTTTCAGTTGTGAACTGTGAACACAATACAACATTAATTCCGAGACTGCATGCATGGCACCCATAATAGTAATTGCTAGGTTAGCATAGAACCGATGCGCGAACGATATGACTTTGTGATTGTTGGCGGTGGTTCTGCGGGTTGTGCATTGGCGAATCGGTTGTCTGCCGACCCGTCAACATCAGTACTGCTGTTGGAAGCGGGCAGGCGCGACTGGAAATTTGATGTCTACATACACATGCCCGCGGCCCTCTCATTTGGTATAGGAAATCGCTTCTACGACTGGAAATACCAGTCGGAACCCGAACCGGGTATGGCTAATCGGCGGGTTTATCACGCCCGTGGCAAAGTGCTAGGCGGTTCGTCAAGCATTAACGGCATGATATTCCAGCGAGGCAACCCGTTAGACTACCAACGTTGGGCGCAAGACCCCGGGATGCAGACATGGAGCTATGCCCACTGCCTCCCCTACTTTAAGCGTCTTGAGAATTGTCTTGCACCACAAGATGGAGCCGACTATCGAGGGTCACAAGGCCCCCTTGTACTAGAACGAGGACCCGCCACCAACCCACTCTTTGAAGCCTTTCTTGAAGCCACCGTGCAGGCGGGACACCCACGCACCACAGACGTAAACGGTGAGAAACAAGAAGGCTTCAATGCCTTTGACCGCAACGTTTTTCGTGGCCGCCGGCAAAGTGCTGCCAGAGCATATTTGCATCCAGTGTTATCTCGCAAGAACTTAGATTTAGCGACCCAAGCTTTCGTCACCAAAATAAACTTTGACGGCAACCAAGCCACGGGTGTGGAAATGATGCACTACCGAAGGCCTCGTTCTGTGACTGCCAACGAAGTCATCTTGAGTGGAGGTGCCATCAACTCACCGCAACTGCTGCAACTCTCAGGTGTTGGCCCCGCAAACCTGCTTGAACAACACGGTATTGGCGTAGTAGCCGATATTTGTGGGGTAGGGCAGAACTTGCAAGACCACTTGGAAGTCTACATTCAATACGCTTGCAAAGAACCAGTCTCAATGCAACCAAATCTAGCCATCTGGAAACGCCCCTGGATTGGCCTCCAGTGGCTTACTCGTAGGGGGCCAGGTGCAACAAACCACTTTGAAGCAGGTGGTTTTATTCGCAGCAACGACGAAGTTTCCTACCCCAATCTCATGTTTCACTTTTTACCGATCGCCATTCGCTACGACGGCTCAACACCGTCAGGTGGTCACGGTTATCAAGTGCATGTCGGGCCAATGTATTCCGACTCACGGGGATTGGTTGAGATACGCAGCAACGATCCAAAAACCAAACCAGCAATACAATTCAATTACCTCTCAACCGACCAAGATAAAAGAGAATGGGTTGAAGCGATACGCCACGCCCGCCGACTACTCAACCAGCCTGCGATGACTAGATTCAATGGTGGCGAAATCTCACCAGGAGTCGAAGTTGAAACTGATGAACAGATACTTGACTGGGTTCGTGTAGATGCCGAAACAGCCCTGCACCCTTCATGCACAGCAAAGATGGGAGTCGGTGACGATGCAGTACTAGACCCGCTATCTATGCGGGTTTACGGCACCGAGGGTTTGCGTGTTGTGGATGCATCATCCATGCCTTACATAACTAACGGAAACATTTATGCCCCAGTAATGATGATCGCTGAAAAAGCAGCCGACCTAATACTTGGTAATCAACCTTTAGCACCAGAAAACGTTGATTACTATCGTCACCAGCACAGTCAATGACTAACCGCGAACCAAACGCCAAACCACCTAACCCGATGATAGAACCCGAGTTCCTAAAGTTCGACACGTTAAGCTTGCACGCAGGTCAACAAGTTGACCCAACCACTGGTGCTAGGGCGGTGCCGATATATATGACCACCTCCTATGTGTTTGAAGACACCGACCACGCCGCAGGTTTGTTCAACCTAGAAATACCCGGCCACCTCTACTCGCGGTTAACCAACCCAACTGTGGCCGTGCTTGAAGAACGTATCGCAGCACTAGAAGGGGGAGTAGGAGCGGTTTGTACTGCGAGTGGACAAGCCGCTTTTCATCTCGCGGTGGCCACATTGATGGGGCAAGGTGGCCACGTTGTGGCTAGCCGAAACATTTATGGTGGTACTCACCAGTTGCTGAACGTGACCCTACCCCGCTTTGGTATCACCACAACATTTGTCGATCCCCGCCAGCCCGCACAATTTGTGGCTGCTATGCAACAAAACACCCGCTTAGTGTTTGCTGAAACTTTAGGCAACCCAGGTATTGAGGTGTTAGATGTTGCTGAGGTGGCAAAAGTAGCCCACGAAGCGGGTCTTCCGCTGATGGTGGACTCGACCTTCTCCACCCCGTATCTAATCCGCCCCATCGAGTATGGCGCGGATATCGTGATGCATTCGGTCACCAAGTTTCTTGGTGGGCACGGAGTCGCTTTAGGTGGCGTGCTCGTTGATGGAGGACGCTTTGATTGGGAAGCGTCGGGAAGGTTCGCAACCTTGACCGAACCTTATGTTGGGTATCACGGTATCTCATTTGCTGATGAGTTCGGGCCAAGTGCGTTCATAACCCGTGCCCGCGCCGAAGGACTACGTGATTTTGGTGCGTCTATGAGCCCGGCTAATGCCTTTCAGTTGCTGCAAGGCATCGAAACCTTACCGCTGCGTATGCAAAAACACGTTAGTAACACAGAACTAGTCGCCGAAATGCTTGCCGACCACGCAGCGGTTAGTTGGGTAAAGTACCCAACCATTGCTAGTCACCCCGATCGAGAACTTGCAAAGCGGCTATACCCCAAAGGCGCGGGAGCTATCTTGAGCTTCGGCATCAAGGGAGGTCGTGAAGCGGGTCGCAAATTCATTGAGTCGCTTCGCTTAGCGTCACACTTAGCGAACGTGGGTGATGCTAAAACCTTAGTGTTGCATCCAGCAAGCACAACACATCAACAATTGTCAATAGCAGATTTGGATGCTGCTGGTGTGGGTGAAGACCTAATACGCGTATCGGTGGGGCTTGAAGACCCACAAGACATCATTAACGACTTGGCGCGTGCCTTGCGCGCTTCTCAACGTTAGGCACGCTGGCAGCAATATGGAGGTAACGCTACATAACCGCAGGCTGCGTTATGCTGATGGTGGCAGGCCGCATCACAGCAGGGCAGGGGATGCAAATGAACCCCTTGAACCTTTAGTGATTATGTTGCATGGGGCGGGCATGAACCGCACGGTGTGGCAATTACAAACCCGCTACCTTGCACACAAGGGCTACCGAGTTGCGGCGCTTGATTTACCGGGGCACGGGGGTACGCAAGGGCCACCCCTTGTAAGTATTAGCGAGCTAGCTGATTGGGTGGCTGACGTTATGGTTGGGTTTGAGTGGCATAAGGCGCATGTTGTGGGTCATTCAATGGGCAGTTTTATTGCTTTGGAGTTGGCTTCACGCTATGGGACGATGGTGGATTCGTTGATGTTGTTGGGCACGGCAACCGAAATGCGGGTGCATCCGCAACTGCTTGAAGCTGCTACAACAGATTTGGCGAGAGCCGCGGCTTTGGTGACTTCTTGGGGATATGGTGCTCGTGCCCATATTGGTCAGCATCCCACTCCTGGTGCGTGGCAGCTAGGTGGCTCAAGGGCCCTGATTGAAACGGCGGAGCCGAGCAGCCTAGCGGTTGACTTAAATGCGTGTGCTAATTACCACGATGCAGCTGCTGCAGCGAAAACCGTTAACTGCCCTGTGTCTATTGTCTTGGGTGGTGAAGACAAAATGACCCCAACGCGTGCCGCGCAAGTGCTGTTAGCGGCCTTTGATCCTCCCGCTAGGGTTGAGGTTTTTGATGGGGTTGGTCATATGATTCCAGTTGAGGCACCCAATCAAACCCGTGTCGTTATAGCGCGAACTCTTGATGCTGTAACGGAGGAATCAGTTATTTAGGCTCGGACGAGTGAAGTTGTATGCATAGGAAATAAGCACCCAAAGTAGTGCTACTGGGGTTCCGACAAAATAGAAGTAGACGTAGACAAATCCTACGGTTGGTTCCTCACTGTAAGCATAAAGGCACTGTGGTACGAAATATGAGATCGATACGACTGCACAAACTATTGCAAGCGTAATTTTGTTCATTCTTGCCGCGCCCAGTATCAACAGATTAAAGGGGACTATAATGCCAACGATATATGCGGGGCGAACCCAATTGAATTGCTCCACTCCAGCAATATGGATGATTATTTCTCCCAAGTACGCGCCTATAAGTGCAGCTACGCTCAACCAAATGAGGTTAATCAAATAAGTCCCAACTCTACGACGAAGATTGGCAAGCGACCATATACTCTCAGACCTGAGTGCAGGCTTGAACCTGCTACCAAGTTTAACGGTCTTGCTGTGTCCAATCATCGTTTAGTTTTCCGTGCATCTTTGCTAGCCATCACAGCCAGTTACGAACTCAGCGAACTATCGCTGTGAACGTTAACTATAGTGTAAAATCTATAACTTGTCAAATCTCACGAGAAGTGCCACATTCAATTCTGGTTGCGACAGCAATCAACGGGTGAAGGATGGCACCTGTAGTGCCCCAGACAGTGTCGCCGCCGAGCTCAAAGAAAGTGACCACCGGCGGCTCCAGATACCGGAGTAATGGCGAGACCTCCTCGCGCTGCACCACGGCCACGCTATAGCGCAAGCTCTTGATGCGCCAACTGATGTACTTGTGCAGGAATCCAGCCACGAACCGAGTTGATTAGCCACACTTGATTAGCGCGGTGTAGGTCTGCGATGGTCAACACTGCTTCTTCAATGCGGTGGTGTGCTAGCAGTTCGGCTCGCAAAGTGCCCGGTAACAAGCCACTTGATGCCACAGGCGTGAGCATCATCCCAGCTATCTCTAGCACCACATTGGCGATGGTGGTTTCTGTGATTTCACCACGTTCGTTCCACAACAACACATCGTCAACATCTCGTTGCCGGGCCAGTGCTTGATCGTAGCGGTCACGGCGAGTGGTTTTAAAGCGTAAGAATTCATCTTCACTAGACACCGGCAAGGTATCTAAGGCGATCTTGTATTTTGTTGTGGCGCAAGGTGGAGCAAGGGTTGACACCTGAACTTCGATCGCCCCATCTGCTGCAACCAACAACCGCACCCGTGAGGTGGTTTTGCCACGAATGGCACCAAGCCTGCGTCGGACTTCGCCCACATCAACTTCAAACCCGAAGTGTTGTGCAGCCTCGGTGAGTCGCTTTAGGTGGCGGTCAAGCAAGATGGCACCCGCGCCGGGTTCCCAAGCGAGAGTTTCAAGCAAACGAAACGGTTTAGTTGCTTGGTGAAGTATTCGTGCTTTGGTGTGTGCTTCGCGCCATTCAGCACTAGGTTCAGAGTCCCACACGATGCCCCCCCCAACACCATAAGTTGCTTGCTTGGCGTGGCGGTCAACCCAGACGGTGCGAATGGCGATATTGAACTCAGCATCACCACCAGGTTCAACCACACCAATAGAACCTGTGTAGATGCCGCGTGGCTCATCTTCTAGCTGAGCAATGATGCGGCTCGCAGCGATTTTGGGGGCACCCGTTATTGATGCTCCAGGGAAGGTGGCTTGCAGCACCTCTTGAAGCGGTGCTTTGCTTTTTGCGGTGATTGTTGAGGTCATTTGATGCACGGTAGGGTAGCTCTCAACGGTGTGAAGTTTGGTTACTTGAACAGTTCCGGGTTGTGCGACTCTCCCTAAGTCGTTGCGAGCTATGTCGACAATCATGGTGTTCTCGGCACGGTCTTTTTCGCTACGAAAAAGTTCGTTAGCTAAATCACGGTCACACATGGGATCAAGATGACGGCCTCTCGTGCCCTTCATCGGGCGAGTGGTTAACGTGGTTCCCCTACGCACGATGAGTTGTTCTGGTGAGGCCGAACACACTGCTGATGAGCCAAAGTCCAAAAACGCGAGATGATCGCCGCGCTGGGCCCTACAAAGTGCTGCGAACAAACCTTCGGGATCACCACTGAAATCGCTGTGCAGCCTTAAGGTGTAGTTGACTTGGTAGGTTTCACCAGCGGCAATAAGCGACCGTATCTTCTGCAAATTTGTTTCGTATTCTTCTTGGCTAATGTTTGCTTTCCAAGACATCGCTGAGTAATTTCTGCCCGTGGGGCCGCGGCTTCGATGTGGCTGTTGGAAAGCACCAAAAGCAACTAAGGGCACCGTGGGATTGAGTTGGCTGCAAAGTGCGTTGTCAAATGCAGGTGCGGCATCGTAACTAATGAAGCCAACTAGCCAGAGTCCATGCTTGGCAGCTACTTCTATGTCATTTATGGTTGTGTTGACCTCGCCGTGATTTGTGGCAACAAAGTGCTCTATGGGATCGCGAAACTCTAACCAACTTCGTCCCTGCGCACACTCGTGGCGAACCAACGCTCGCCGCAGCTTTAATGGCAGAGTTGCGCCTCTAATGAACGGTGAAGCCACTTCAGAAAATGTTACCCAATATGTGGAAATTTATTGCATCTGCTTGCAAGTATGTAATGGTGAAACGTGTGCCACAAAGCGCCACAAGTCTCTGTCTTCACTGAACTCAGCAACGTGAACACTGGT
Source organism: Candidatus Aldehydirespiratoraceae bacterium (assembly GCA_965204595.1). GTDB lineage: Bacteria > Actinomycetota > Acidimicrobiia > Acidimicrobiales > Aldehydirespiratoraceae > VXYK01. Next base: position 620,629 of record CBDBEW010000005.1, read on the forward strand.
ATAGCTTAGAAGCCTGTTAGGAGGAAAGGGCTATTGGCTGGTCTGGTGGTTTCAACGTTTGCTTTGGCGATACACTGGAGCGTTGCTGTGTGGGCTTCCCTCTGTTTGCTTGACACATAGTTTACGCGGCTTGTGCTAGTTGTTGGTGGTTTTCTGATTCTGTTGGGATTTGGTAGTTGAGGCTGGAGTGTAGCCGGTGGTTGTTGTAGCGGCTGATCCAGGCGAAGATAGCTCGTCTGGCTTGGTTGCGGGTCGCGAACCGTGTTTGTGAGATGAGTTCTCGTTTCAGGGTCGCGAACAACGACTCGGCGACGCTGTTGTCCCAGCAGTTGGCGACGCGTCCCACTGAGTGACGCATCTGGTGATGTTTCAACGCGTCGGCGAACTCGCCCGACAGGTACTGACTGCCGCGGTCGCAGCAACACCACGCCAGCGGTGTGATGGCTCCTGGTGGCAGCCGCGGTGTGCAACGCGTCGCACACGAGTTCGGCGCGAACGTGGTTGGGCATCTGCTAGCCGATCGCTCTTCGCGACCTCAAGTCGAGGACCGCAGCTAGGTGCAGCCACCCCTCGGCGGTGTGCATGTGGGTGATGTCACCAACCCAGACACTGTCGGTATGTCCGACACCAAAATCGCGGCGCACCAGATCCCCAGGCGTTGACCGTTCCGTCGGTGCTTGCCCGTAGCGTGGTTTGCGGCACTTATACACACCGCAGATCCCGTTGATTGCCATGAGACGTTTGACGCGTTTGTGGTTCACGCGCACACCTTGCCGGCGCAGCTGTGCACACACCCTCGGCGAGCCGTACGCTCCGGCAGAGTCGGCGTGAATCCGCCGTATCTGCGCGACCAGCTCAACCTCAGCGTGGTTCTCGACGTTGAGGTCTCGGCCTCGTTTGTGCCACGCGTAGAACCCCTGCCGAATGACACCGGCGACCCGGCAAGCTGATCTGGTTGGGAACCCTTCGGCCTTCCGGGAAGCGACCCAGCGGTAGCGGGTCACTGTCCCAACTCCAACACCGCGAAGGCCGTCGCTCGTTTGAGCAGTTCACGCTCCATCCGCAGCTTGGCGTTCTCACGACGCAGGCGAACCAGCTCGGTTCATTCGCTCGTCGTCAGCCCAGGCCGCTCTCCGCGGTCGATGCGGGCCTGGCGAACCCAGTTCCCCAAAGTTCCCTCACCGATCCCGAGATCGCGTGCCACCGCAGCGGCCGGCCGGTCCCCGTCCAGCACCAACGCCACAGCATCAGCTTTGAACTCTTTACTGAACCGCCGCCGAGAAACCGGCGGCGGCCTATCTGTTTCCATCAATGACATGATTACCTACTAATCGAAGTGTCAAGCCAAAGGGGGGATGCTCAAATCCTCTCCCAGCCTCTCAGCCACGAACCCCGACCCCTTAAACAAATCAACCTGACACGGCTCCACATACATCGTAACGGCACGAAACTCCCCAGCTAAGCGAACTACACCCATGAAACTCTACCACCCGACACCACCACAACACACAAAAACACCAGCCACCTAGATGGCGAATCGGCCCTCATTCCTGCCAGACGGCGCGGCGCACTCCTTGCGTGATGACGTTGAACCTGCCCTCCGCGATGGCAAGCGTTCCAATTCTCCCGTCCGACAACGTGACTAGCAAATGACCGCGGACTAGGTCCATGTCGGCTACCACTCCGTCGATCTTGACTTCGTGCAGAGGCGTGAGGTCCGGTACGTCGACGATCACAATCCGCGCCTCAGTCGCGCTGCAAGGGAACAGCGGCGCTGTGCATGGCTGCTCGGCGACCACAAGATTACCGGAATCATCACCGGTGGGAAACATCCAACCCGATCCGCGGGAATTGATCGTGACCTTTGACTCCGAGTCAACGTAAACCACCCAAGACATCCACTCTCCTTCGCTGTACCTCCATAGTTGAGCTGCTAAGTTCGGAGCATCAAGCCACGACACGCCACTAACGAAATCAAGGTCAACGACTTCAGTGTCGGTTTGTTGCAATTCGCGAGTCGGCGGCTCTTCGATAAGATAATAGTGGCGCTGCCCCAACGCTTTTGAAATCGCACCGGACATGTCAACCGTAGCAAACTTGATCACGCCCATAGGTCTAAGGATGGGGTCAACGTACAGAAGTCGGTTTTGGCCGTCGATTGAAGGATCGGTACCGCTAGCTGTAAACCAGCCCATCTCACCGGTTACGGTGTCAAGGATCTCGAAACTACCGACTGCAGGTTCACAACAGGTACTCACTAGGACATAGCCAGGTTCAATCCACTCGAGATCATCAATGAACCCCGGAGGTATCTCCGCGAATTCCGGCATTATCTCTGCAGCATTGGCAACGCCTCTGTGATCGAATCCTGTCTCGCCACAATCAAATAGCGCGTAGTTGGGGGCCGGGTTGAGACCCGGGTACCGCCACAGTGTCACCGCCTCGCCGGTTGCCGAATCTATAGCAACGATATCGCAGTTATCTGTCGAAGCGATTATCCCCGTTGGCATCGCACCGATGGGCTCGAACGGTTTACCAGTCAACCGCAAACCTCCAACGAGCGGATCCCCCAGTACCGGCAACGAAATCGATGTCTCCTCTATACCCCACTCTTCACGATATCGAAGCCATTCATCACCAACTTTAGGCTCATCACTAGAGCTAGCCTCTTCTTCAGAGCTATCTTCGTTCAGTCTCGAGCTAGTGGTCGTTGGCAATGACTCCAGCGGACGAGAAGTTAAGGTACCCAACACTGTCTCGCTATCGTACTGACTGGGACTGGCCGTTATAGTCGATTCGGTAGCGCGTTCGTTCGTCGCACATCCAACAGTGATCAGCACAAATAGAATCACCATCTGCTTCCCGACAAACGCAAAGTAGCTTGTCATCTGTTGTAGCTAATTCGAGTATGTATCAAACATTCCCGCACGAACAAGACAAATCCCAAGACCCAGATCCAACTTACCTATATCGGCTCGCAAAGCCAGTATCTCTATAGGTAGCAAGACCAGTACTTCTAACGGGAGCAAACCCATTCTTCATCAGCAAATACAATAGTATATACATAGCCCAATAATTCGTAGTAGGAGACAAACGACCCATTCCCAGTTGAGCGAGAAGATTATCGTATGCTGTTTGGGTTTTCAGACCCCATTGGCCGTCAATAGACAAACTGGCGCTACTATACAAATTGCAAGATGTCTGTACTAATGTAGTATCTGTTTTTACGCTGGTCCGGAGAGCAGGGGGTAGAGACGTTCCATTTCCATTGTTATCTACATGAATGTGATCTTGGTGGGCAGGATTGTACGCGTTTGTCAAGACTGTCGCACAGTATATTCTCAGACCTGCCCAAACTGCCAGGTAACCACGTCGTTGTGCAAGTGTCTGTGAACTCACCCAAGACACATTCATATCAAGCAACACATGATCAAACTGAATTGCAGTGATATCTAAAGCACTGCCAGTACTATGGCATCCACTTTTATTGGCCTTAGCTCCCGCCGATCCCATCCACTTAATATCGCCATACGTCGTAGACGATGACCTTGACGTACTAGCAATTGAGCCAACAGCCCTGCTGATCTGAGTGTAAAACTGGGGGTCAAATCGATCACGGTGGTTTGGAGAGCCGTGAACTTGGTAGTTGCCGGGAAGTTTAGGTTCTTCAGTACGATATCGTAGGCCATAACTTGACGAAAAAATGTGGCCGCGACGGATATAGGGGGCATCATAATTCGTAACACAGGTCATAGTTCGACTCCTCTATCTGATTCAATGACAAATTGGCCTGGAAGAATCTCCAAGACCCAAGTATTTTGACGTCCAGTTGAAGAGATTCGATCATGTGCAAACAGTCTCCTAGTACTCCCAAATCTTGAAACAGGCACTAAAGACTCCTTAGTCCCTCCATTCTCAAGATTAACATAGATCGTGCGAACACGCGAACCCTGCTCATTTAACAGAACAGCCACCCTTGCTCCATCGAGGTCAACGGTTTCTACCCCCAAAATAGAATGTCCATCAAAGCGAGACAATTCGTGAAACGCAATCATCTGTCCATCCTCCGGAGACATCTCAACGCCCACCAACCGATTCGAAATATTCGTTTCCAGATCATCGCTAGCGATAAACAGTATAAACAAACGATTGCTAAAGAAATGCACAGATAATGGTTCATAGTGTCTTTCCGAAAATTGTGATTTCCATCTTTTATGTGGAGAGAAACGAGATAAAATTCCGCCCTTATCGTTCAATAGTATCACTTCTGGAAATATCTGAGAGATAGTAACCAAATTGTGTCCACTAGTTTGCATTCCTTTGAGTTGGACATTTTCAGCATTCAAAAATTCCCGCATGCCAAAATCGAGGGCACGCGATTCTCTGTAGCTTCTAATACTGCTAACCGAAGTCTTCAGAATAAGTATTGCACCTGTGATTGGAGATACGCCAACTGCTACTGCGCCTTGTCCAACTGTAAGTCGTGCAATCTCAGGGCCATGATACACCAAGCGGTTTTGTTCAAGTCTCATCTTTCTAACGCTCACGTCCTGATCTCCAATAGCCATCAGTGCTACGGCTAAACTAGAGTCGACCCATGCCAGCGCCCGTAGTGAAATGTGGCTGCCTGCAATGAAGGAATCGTCATAAGCTGCTACCGCTTGACCGCCCACGTTGAAGCCTAACGCACCGATACCTACTGTAGCGGCAGCACCTACAACGAACGTTCTACGTCCGATTTCAACCATATTTTGGCTCCTGGCTAACTAGATCCATACTATATGAGAGCCAAGAGCAGCCGCATGAGAGCCAAGAGCAGCCGCGCGGCAGCACCGAATCCCACAAGTTCAAAGCCGCCTCACCGGCCGCAGCACGAAACTCGTCGGCATGCGACATCAAGGAATCGGTCAAAGTGATCACAGGGCTTCTTCTCTCGGACGGTGACTAAGATGCGGTTTTATAATTTACCCGGCCGCACGTAGCAACGCAACCTGCGTGGCGCTATTTATCCGATACTTGGCCCCGTCCCCCCGTTGTTCACCACCAAATGCGTCTGTTAGGGGTTTATGCGCTCGTCGGCTGCTTCGGTGTCTGCTAAGCACTATAACGTCTGGGTCCTGAGTGAACCGATTCTGCACGGCCTTGCACTGGTCTTGCCGTGTGTTGCAGGACATGTGCACGACTGCATCGTGGTCGCCGAGGAGGGTGTGCAACCGATCGACCAGATAGTTGACGATGTCACGGTGCTCGGTGAACACGATCAACTTACGGCTAGTCGCAAGCCGCCGCATGCATCTCGGCCGCCTCCGAAAGAGTGTCGGAGAGTTGCTGCCACTTGGCATCAGTTCCAGCCCTCCGCGGATCGTAGCCCATCTGCTGCAACCGCTTGAGCGTTGCAATTGCGCCCTCCAACTCAGCGATCGTCTCGGCGGCGGTGGCCGCGTCAACCACTTTAGCGTCGATAATAGTCCTGCTCCTCATCGTCGAGTTCGTAGCAGGCATCCATATCTAAGTCCCGGAGTGCGTCTTCGTCTACAGGGCCTCCTCCGCGACTGTCAGGTTCGGGTTGTGGGTCGGCAGGGTCTACCTTTAGAAGCTGCGACAATCGCACCTGTTGGCTTGTCAGTCTGAGCATCCTCCATTTGGTTAGGAGGTATTCATGTTATTTATGGAATCAGATAGCCCGCCGCCGGTGTCTTGGCGGTGGTCCAGTAAAGAGTTCAAAGCTGATGTTGCGGTATTGGTGTTCAAGCGGGAATCGGCCGGTTGCTACGGCGGCGTGCGAGGGGAAGCCCAGAGGCTCTCCTCGGGTGATGTTAGATGTTGGCTGGTGTGGTGGTTGCAACGGTTGGTTTGGCGATACACTGGAGCGTTGCTGGACTTGGCTATGGTGTGTTGTTCGTGAGCTATGTGTTGCTACTTTCAGGGGTTGTGCCCACACTTTCAACCACAAGAGTCGATCCGGTGCGAGCACTTGGATAGGCAAAGATTGAGCTTGGAATATAAAGATTGAGCTTGGTAAATGAAGAAGGGATTGAGGGTGGACCGATAGTTTCGGTAAGCCCGGTAGTGGCAGCTCGTGCCCTACTGGTAGGGGTGGCTTTGCTAATGGCTGGTAACGGGCTACAAAGTGCATTAGTTGGCGTGCGTGCTGACGGCGAAGGATTCAGTGTTATTGCCACTGGCTTTGTGATGACCTGCTACTACGCGGGATTTTTTCTTGGTGGGCTTTACTCACAACGGCTCATTGCACAAGTTGGACATATAAGAGTGTTCGCGGCTCTGGCATCGTTGGCTTCGGGCGCAGCTCTACTTTATTTGTTGGTTATATCTCCGATTTCATGGGGTGTGATGCGCTTCGTAACAGGCATATGCATCGCTGGGTTAGTAGTTGTTGGCGAGTCGTGGCTAAACGATATGTCAACGAACGCTACCCGTGGACGCCTGCTCTCTTTGTACATGGTGGCAACGATGGGGGGAATGACCACCGGTCAGTTTCTGCTAACGACAGCAGACATCGACGGCTTTGAACTTTTTGTCTTGGCTTCGCTGCTGGTCTCGGCATCTTTGGTGCCGGTTACCTTGTCAGCTTCGAGCAACCCTCCGTTGGGTTTGCCAGAACCCCTGTCAATGAAAGAACTAGCGCGCAAGGTGCCCACTGGGGTGTTTTCAACATTTTGGGTTGGTACCTCCGCAGGGGTACTTTTGGGCTTGGGAGCGGTTTATGCGGTTGCGGTGGAGTTGCCGGCATCACGTATATCATTGTTTCTAGCAGCGCCACTTATTGGTTCGGTGGTGATGCAATGGCCGATTGGTTGGTTGTCTGACCGTGCGGGACGCCGTGGAGTAATGCTTTGGGTAGCAACTGCGGCGAGTGTGATTTGTGTTGGCTTGGCATGGGTTTCGCCACAATCGTGGCTGGTGATCGTGTTGATGTTTGGTCTTGGGGGAACGACCTTTTCTTTGTATTCATTAACCATTGGTTACACCGCAGACTGGCTACCACAAACTCAGCTAACCGCCGCATCAGCATCGCTTGTGCGGGTTAATGGGATTGGCGCGGTAGTGGGTCCTTTGCTGGTGTCTCCAGTGATGGCATTTTCTTCGCCGAAGGCTTTCTATTGGGCATTGGTGGCCACGCACGCCCTGATCGCGTTGTATCTGTCGTGGAGGGTGGTGTTCCGCAACCCGGTACCCAAAGAACTACAACGCGCCTTCGTGGTGTTTCCAGCTCGCGCTTCAGCAGTGGCAGCCAATTTGATTGGTCGCCGTCGCCGCGTCCATCAGAGTTAGATTATTTTCTCTAAAGATCAAAAATTAGCGTGGGGGGTCACTCTGCGGGCTTGGGAAAGTGGTTAGTAGGCTGCATCTGGCATGGAGGCTTTGCGGCGGGCAATAAATTCCAGTAGTTCTGCATCAATTGCTTCGTCTAGCGGCGGAGGTTCATAGTTGGCCAACATTTGTTTCCATTGAGCGTTGGCACGGTTAGCGGCACTTAGGCTGCCCTCGGCTTGCCATTGTTCAAAGCTGTTATTGTCGGCGGTAGTTGAACGGTAAAAAGCAGTCTCAAAATTCTCCAATGTGTGGGCATTGCCGAGAAAATGGTCTCCATGAGGGTTGGAGTGAAATGCTTCCATCGCTTGACCATTGGTGCTCATGTCAATACCTTGAGCGTAAATTCCCATCATGCCTAACTGATCGTCATCCAAAATTAGCTTTTCAAAACTGAGAGCCAAACCACCTTCAAGCCAGCCTGCAGCATGCAACACAAAGTTCACCCCCGCAGACAATGTTGGCAGAAGAGTAGATGCAGATTCATATGCCGCTTGAGCATCAACAGTTTTTGATGAAGTGAACTGTCCACCAGAACGAAACGGAACACCCAAACGGCGAGCCAATGCTGCCATAACGTGAATGGCTTGACCTGCCTCGGGAGTACCAAAAGTTGGTGCACCTGTGGCCATAGACATCGACGAAGCGAAAGTTCCAAATATCACAGGTGCCCCCGGCCGCACCAATTGGTAAAAAGCAATACCAGAAAGTGCCTCGGCTAAAGCTTGGGTACACAATCCCGCCACCGTCACCGGCGACATCGCGCCCGCTAAAATAAACGGGGAGATGATGGCGGCTTGGTTCGCTCGGGCGTATTGGGTGGCCGCGCCCAACATGGTGGCATCCCAACGCAGCGGCGACGCAGCATTGATGAGGGAGGTCATCACCGTTTTGTCTTGCAAATCTCCCCCGAAAGCAATACGCGAAAGTTCAATGGAGTCAGCGGCTCGCTCAGCAGAGGTGACCGAACCCATATAAGGCTTGTCGCTGAACTTGATATGTGAATACACCATGTCAAGGTGCCGCTTGTTGACCGCAATGTCAACAGGCTCACAAACAGTTCCGCCTGAATGGTGAAGATTAGCGAGCATGTAGGTTAGCTTGACAGCATTTTGAAAATCTTCCAGAGTTGCGTAGCGGCGCCCCTTGTCGAGATCAGTCACAAACGGTGACCCATAATTAGGCGCAAACACCGTTGCGTTGCCGCCAATCTTCACGTTGCGTGCAGGATTGCGGGCGTGTTGGGTGTAGCTACTTGGGGCGTTACGGGTGATTATTTCGCGGCACAAGCCGGGTGGGAACTTGACGAGTTCGCCCTCGACTTTAGCACCAGCCGCTCGCCACAAATCGAGTGCTTTCGGGAAGTCTTGGAATGCCACACCAACTTCGGCTAAGACAGTGTCAGCGTTTTGTTCTATCTGTGCTAGACCGTTTTCATCTAGCATTTCCACGGGGGGTAACTTGCGTTCAATGTAAGCAACGGTTTGAGCGGTGGCAGCGGCGCGCACAGCCCGGCGGTTAGCACGGCCACCGCTGCGCCGAGAGCGTTTGGCAGACGTTTTGCTAGCAGTCTCGGGTGGTTCTTTGGTCATATGGATTCCAGTCTTTAGGATTGGCTTACTGCGCGTGGTGTTCGCCGTCGTTTGCGGTTGGCGGCAGTTACTTGTGTTGCGCGGTTCGGTAAGTCAACAACTTTAGATAGTTCATCTGAAGTGGCGGTTTGGTGGGGAAAGGCCATGGCATTCACAAATAGTTCTTGGAAGCGGAGCTCTGTTGCTGTTTCGATTTTATGGATTTCCTTGACGTTGCGCGCTAGCTCTTGGCGTTGAGCTGCTGATACCAACATACGGATCGCACCCGCGCCTGAAGCATTACCAACAGCAACCACCGAATCTAGGGGACAATCGGGCACGAGACCTAACACCAATGCATACAGTGGGTCAATATGGGTTCCGAACGCACCCGCGAGCCTAATATCGGAAACATAGCTCACACCCGCGTGTTCCATCAACAAGTCAACACCCGCGCGCAAGGCTGCGCCCGCAAGCTGGATTTGACGAATGTCGTTTTGGGTGATGTACAAAGGGGCATCCTCCTCACGAATCACAAAGCGAAAGGTGCGTCCATCGGGTTGCACAAAACGGCGGTGTTGGGCGAGCGGCTCTTTGATTACCCCATTGTGGTCGCACACACCAGCTAAAAACATCTCTCCAACCACTTCGATTATTGCCGAACCACACAAGCCAGCAATATCTAGATCAACGGTGGCAGCAGTAAAGCCGGGATGGTCGCTCCACTGCTCGGCACCAATAACTTTGTAACGTGGTGCGAACGTTTCACGGTTGATGCGAATGCGTTCAATAGCACCCACTGTTGCACGCACACCACTTGATATTTGTGCACCCTCAAAAGCTGGACCTGTTGGCGAAGAAGCAGCATAAGTAGCTTGACTGGTGCCAAGTACTATTTCGGCGTTGGTGCCAATGTCAACCATCAACTGCGGCTCATCAGCTAAGTGGGTGCCCTCGTTTAGCACCGCAGCAGCAGCGTCCGCACCAACATGGCCAGCGATGCAAGGACCTATGTGAGCTTGTGCAAACGGTAAAGCAATCTCAAGTTCATCAGCCCGCATTTCAACAGGCTCACTGACTGTTAATGAAAATGGAGCAGCACCCAATGCGGTGGGGTCAATGCCTAGCACCAAGTGATGCATAATGGGGTTGCCAACCACCACCAAATCATGTGTGTGACTTCTCACTTCCTCTAATGGCAAGTCAGCTTGGTTCGCTAGATCAGGTATCAAAGCATCTAAGGCGTTGCGTACCGCGCTGGTTAGTTCCTTGTCTCCCCCTTTGTTCATCATCACATAGCTGACCCGACTCATCAGGTCTTCACCAAAGCGAATTTGTGGGTTCATTGTGCCACAATGGGCAAGAACATCACCGGAGGTGAGGTCTACTAAATAAGCCGCGATGGTGGTGCTTCCAACGTCTATCGCAATCCCATAGATTGCTTCATCAAATCCTGGTCGCAGTGCCACCACAGTTTGGTCTGAGTACAAAATTGCTGTGAGTGCTTTGTTGCCTGCGGCGATGATTGCCCCGAGGTTCGGTAGCACACGGGCATCAACGGTAACGTCTTGAATCTTCCACTGATCCCAAAGGGCTTGTGCAAGCAATTCGCTCTGTGAGCGTTCGTCACCAAGCACACTTTGCGGTAACTCAACATATCGTGGCACCACAAGCGGGTCGACGGTGAGCCCGGTGAGGTCAACTTTTTTGCGGACAACAGGCCGATGCACCGCACTTTCGGCTGGAATGTCAATCACCACAGGTGCTCGCACAGCTACTTGACAACCTAAACGGTTACCTGCACTGATTGCACGCCGCCCCTTGTAATGTTGCTCGCCAATGCCCCACGGACTCAACGCTTCAACAGTTGAGGTGATACCCCATTTGGCGAATGCTCCAAAGGTTGGGGCGACCTGGCAGCGTCCGCAAAGCCCTCGCCCCCCGCAAGTTGAATCAAGATCAATACCTGCTTGGCGAGCAGCATCAAGCACAGAAGTACCAATTTTCGCAGTTGTCTTCACACCAGATGGGGTGAAAACTATGTCGACGGGAGTGCCCGCACCTTCAGTAGGAGACATTGCTTGCTGAGGCAACCCTGCGACGGCTAGCACGTCTGCGTGGGCGACTTTCACCGCCGAGTGTGGGAGCGCGATATTCGCGAATCCAAGCAGCGCAGTCACGATCGTATCCAGCTAGCACATCGGCTGCCATTACCGCAGCCTTAACCTCGGGATGCATTGGGTTCATTATTGCTGAACTCATACCCGCACCGGTCGCCATAGCTAAAAACGTGCCGGTAATGGCTTGCCTGTTGGGTAAACCAAAGCTCACATTTGATGCCCCGCAAGTGGTGTTGACCCGCAGTTCTTCCCGTAGTCGCCGAACTAAGGAAAACACTTGTCGGCCTGCGGTTGCCATTGCTCCAATGGGCATGACCAATGGGTCCACCACCACATCAGCAGTTGGGATGCCAAAATCAGCAGCGGCGTTCACAATTTTGCGGGCCACTTCAAAGCGCACGTCTGGGTCTTCGCTAATTCCGGTTTCGTCGTTGGAAATGGCTACCACAGCCGCACCAGCCTTAGCCACGAGTGGTAATACCCGTTCCAACACTTCATCCTCGCCAGTAACTGAGTTGATAAGTGGTTTACCTTGATAAACGGCTATGCCAGCTTCAAGCGCGGCGATGATAGATGAGTCGATCGCTAATGGCACATCTGTAACAGACTGGACTAGCTTGATTGCTTGGCTTAGCAAGGCGGGTTCATCAGCGAGGGGGATGCCAGCATTCACATCAAGCATGTGGGCACCAGATTCAACTTGGGCGATAGCGTCTGCTTCCACCCGACTGAAGTCGCCTGCTTTCATTTCTTCAGCAAGCAATTTACGTCCAGTGGGGTTAATTCGCTCACCAATCATCACGAAAGGTTTGTCAAAACCAATCACGACCTCTTTGGTGGCGGAACTAATGACGGTGTTAGTCATCTTTTGCGGTACTTCCTTTGGGTTCTAGACCACCGTTTTTCACTAGGGTCTCAAGTCGGTTTTTGTGGTATTGCTGTTCGATTTTTTGCGCGGCGATTCGTGCGGCATCTCTAGCATCGCCTTGAACTGGAGTGTTCTCGCGCCGCCACTGTTCAATATAAGGCTGGGTTTCGGTTAGACCCGCAACTTGTGCGGCGCGGTCGATGGCGTGCTGAAAACGTGGTTGCAGCAAAATCTTTTCGCTGTGCCCTTGGGCTGTGGTAGCGGTGATCTGGGCGGGGATGTCTCGCCAGTAAATTGTTTGGAAGCCGCCACTACGGCTTTGTCTGCGGCTCATGCGGGCACCAACTCTTTTCTAGTAACTTGCAGTAGCGCAGTTTCCAATTCCCCATAGCCAACTTCGATACGTTCATACCTTAGACCCAACTTCTTGGCGGCAGCTTGCGCTTTGTGGTCTAAGCGAACGTCTTGTGTTTGAGCTAAGTAAATCAACTTGGTGTAGTTGCCAAAGTAGATGTCGAGCAATTCTGGGTGATCGTTAATTCCGAGTCCAGCCATGATTATGCGGTCAAAGTGTTTAGTAAGGTAGTCGGTTAGATAAAAAGCAGTTGGGTCATTGTGGTGCATCGTGGCGAAGTGCTCGTGGCCACTGTAGAACTGATAGCAATGGTCGCCCGGTAGCATCGTCACATCTTGAGCACCGCCGAGGTTCTCGCAAATTTTTTTGATCTCACCTCCGCTGCCACAATCGGCGTAGCCAATAAGAATGCGATCATATTTGCGGTAGCTGCGAAGTTTTTGCCTCAACGCTGGAGCTATCTGTTCGGGACGGTTATGCAAGATTGCCGGCAGACAGACAACATCAACATTTTTGAGTTGGTGCAAATTAGCGATGTCACGAATTTCTGAAGCTAGAGCACCACAAGCTACAACCAAAACGGTAGGCGCGTCAGTGAAGGTGACGTTACCTGCGTGGTTTTCGTTCGTTGAAGTCATGCCGCAACGCGCCGTTCTTGCACTAGTGCTGAGGCGACTTCTGCGGCAACAGCGGCATCGCGGCAGTAAGCATCGGCACCGATTGCTTCTCCGAACTCCTCATTGAGAGGCGCGCCACCAACGATAATAATGTAATCGTCACGCATGCCCTTTTCGATGAGTGTGTCTATCACCACCTTCATGTAGGGCATGGTCGTTGTGAGCAAAGCCGACATGCCCAACAGGTCGGGTTTGTGTTCTTCTAGCGCAGCTAAAAACTCGTCAACGTCGGTGTTGATGCCGAGATCAAAGACCTCAAATCCAGCACCTTCTAACATCATGCCAACAAGGTTCTTACCGATGTCGTGGATGTCGCCTTTGACGGTGCCGATCACAATGCTGCCTATCGGTTCGGCACCCGTTTCTGCGAGTAGCGGCCGCAAGATAGACATTCCTGCTTTCATGGCTTTAGCAGCAAGCAGAACCTCTGGAACGAAGAGTATGCCGTCACGAAAATCAATGCCCACGATGCGCATGCCTTCAACTAACGCATCGTTAAGCACTTTGTCGGCGGGCCAACCGCGTTTTAGAAGAATGCGGGTGCCTTCGTCGATCTCTTCTTCTAAACCATCGTAGAGATCATCATGCATTTGTGCAGTTAAATCCTCGTCGCTTAAGGCGTTCAAGTCAATCTCGTCTAGGTCTTCATCAACAACTAGATCGGGGTTGGGTTCTGTGTTCATTGGACAGCTCCTGAGTGGGTTAACTGGAACATCCGCGATGCAACCGCAGTTGTACCGCATTGTGGAACAGTACCGTATCATGAAACAGACATTTCTAGTTCGGTTTTAAAAAATTTTTTTGGTAATTCAACTTGTGCGTTTGGTGGGTTCTCATAGTCTGGCTTGCGTGTTGACTGCTAGCCTGTGTTTATGTCCGATTCCTTGCTGCCACCATTTCGCTATGACGCCAAGATGGCAAACAAAATCGAATCGCACTGGCAGAACTATTGGCGCAAGCATGGCACCTATAACGCCCCAAACCCTAAAGGAGCGTTGTCAGATGACCCACTGGGATTAACTGATCGGCAAAAATTGTTCATAATGGACATGTTTCCTTATCCTTCTGGGGTGGGTTTGCATGTTGGGCACCCCCTCGGCTTTATCGCGACCGATGTGTACGCACGGTTTAAGCGGATGAGCGGCTACAACGTTTTGCACACGATGGGTTTTGATGCCTTTGGCTTACCCGCAGAAGAACACGCCCGTCAAACTGGTGAGCACCCCCGCAAAAACACCGAACGCAACATCGCCAATATGCGTAGGCAGTTGCAGCGACTAGGCCTCGGACACGATGAGCGGCGAACGTTCGCCACAACAGACCCGCCATATTATCGCTGGACACAATGGATTTTCTTGCAACTCTTCAACTCGTGGTTTGATGTTGAGCAAAATCGCGCTCGTCCAATAGGCGAACTCGTTGATGAATTTAACGAAGGCAAAAGGGCACCTCAAAACGGCCAAGATTGGTCAAATGCCGATGACACGATGCGTTTGCGTATTTTGGAGTCTTACCGTTTGGCATATGTTGACCAAGCACCAGTCAATTGGTGCCCTGGGCTTGGAACTGTGTTGTCTAACGAAGAGGTTACCGCTGAAGGATTATCTGAAAGAGGTAACTTCGCGGTTTTTCGTCGTCCACTCAAACAGTGGATGATGCGCATAACTGCTTATGCCGATCGCTTGCTTGATGATCTAGAACTGCTTGATTGGAGTGATGCCATCAAAACCATGCAGCGCAACTGGATTGGACGCAGTTATGGTGCCTACATCAACTTTGGTACGATCAGGGTATTCACCACGCGGCCCGACACAATATTTGGCACAAAGTTTATGGTTTTAGCTCCTGAACACCCGCTAGTAGACGAACTAACTCCACCACAATGGCCTCAAAACACTAGTGAGCAGTTGCGTGGCGGATTTTCTGACCCGCGTGCTGCGGTGGCGGCCTATCGGCAGGGTGTGGCTGCGAAGAACAACCACGAACGGCAAGACAATACAGAAAAGACCGGGACTTTTATTGGGGCAACTTGTCGTGTTCCAGTTAATGACCGCGAGGTTCCTGTGTTCATCGCCGATTATGCGCTAATGGATTATGGCACTGGCGCGGTGATGGGTGTGCCCGGCGAAGACCAAAGAGATTGGGATTTCGCCAAGAAATATGGATTAGACATCATCCGCACGGTGCAACCCCCAAATGATTTTAGTGGTGAAGCATATGTCGGCGAAGGTTCAGCTATAAACAGCGGTTTTTTAAACGGATTGAGCAAGGCCGAAGCCATAACCACTGCCATCGAATGGCTTGAAGAGCATGATTTTGGCGAGGGTGCAGTCACATATAAACTGCGCGACTGGTTGTTTAGCCGTCAACGTTATTGGGGTGAACCCTTTCCAGTTGTTTTTGGTGATGATGGCCTAGCCCGTGCGCTTCCTGAGGAGCACCTTCCGGTCACCTTGCCCGAACTGATTGATTGGGCACCCAGGTCTCTGGAGGAAGATTCTGAACCTGAACCACCGCTGGGTCGGGTATCTAAGTGGCGAGAAGTCGAACTTGATTTGGGTGAAGGTGTGAAGACTTATCAACGTGAACTGAACACCATGCCGAACTGGGCTGGGTCGTGCTGGTATTACCTGCGCTACCTTGACCCCAACAACGATTGCTCCCTTGTTGATCCCGATATTGAAAAATACTGGATGAGCAATCCTGACGACCAAGTTGGCGGGGTTGACCTTTATGTCGGTGGAGTGGAACATGCGGTTCTGCATCTGCTTTATGCCAGATTCTGGCATAAGGTTTTGCACGATCTTGGTTATGTCAGTGGCCCCGAACCATTTAAACGGCTGATCAACCAAGGTTATATTCAAGCAGCCGCGTTCCAAGATGCCCGCGGTGCGTATGTGAGAGCCGATGAAGTGGTTGGTGATGCCCAGTCTGGTTTTGTCTTTGAGGGCACTGAAGTGACGCAAACCTTTGGCAAGATGGGGAAATCCCTTAAGAATGCGGTCACACCAGACGACATGTATCAAGCCTACGGTGCCGACACGCTAAGACTTTATGAGATGTCGATGGGTCCCATCGACCAAGACCGTCCCTGGGAAACCCGATCGGTGGTCGGCTCGTTTCGTTTGTTGCAGCGTGTTTGGCGAAACCTCATAGATGAACAAACTGGTGATTTGTTAGTTGACCACGGCGATGCCGATGAAGTGTTGCAGCAGTTGTTGCACCAAACGATAGCTGGTGTTTCAGCAGACATGGACAACCTGCGCTTCAACACCGCAGTTGCAAAAATTACCGAACTCAACAATTTCCTAACCAAGGACTACGCAAAGATTCCACGACAAGTTGCCGAGGCGTTGGTGCTAATGCTGGCTCCGCTGGTGCCTCATTTAGCAGAAGAGCTTTGGTCACGACTTGGCAATACGAGTTCGGTGACCCAGGAAGCGTTCCCCAAAGCTGATCCCCGCTATCTCGTGGCGCATACGATTGAGATTCCAGTGCAAGTTAACGGTAAGTTGCGAGCCAGAATTTTTGTGTCACCACAAGCAAGTGACGACGATGTTGTCAAGTTGGCACTAGCTGAAGTGAATGTGCTAGAACATATCGGCATCAAGGAAATTCGTAAAACTATTGTGGTGCCTGGCCGCATGGTGAGCTTCGTGGTCTAGTAGCCATTCGTTGATAGGCGTACCGTTCTCATCAGCTTCTTCAATTGGGATGCTTGTGTCAACTGTGCCCTCAAGCCTTGATATCGATGCCCAAGCGCGTTCTCGTTCTGCGCGTTCGAGATATTTGGTGGCTAGTTTATTGTCGCAGCGTTTAGCGCAAGATTCGGCGCGCTTTAGGTACTTCTTGTTCCGCCTGTCGTTTCCTCGCGCCGCGAACTGTGACACGGAATAAAACATGCCACCGTGTTGGTTTTCTGGCGCAAGACCTTGTGATTTGAATTGATGGTGAACGTAATGCAACTTTGTTCGCATCGTCTCCAAGTGTTTTTCTTCTGTGCGTGCTCGACGCAACAATTCCTTACGTTCCTTATAGTGTTTGGCGTTCTCAGCTTTTAGTTCAAGTTTGGTGACTTGGTACATTAAGTATCTGACAGCAAATTCGTTGTAGCATAACCGTTCCTTCATGTCAAAAGGTATGACCCTCTTTGCAGTTACAGTCTTCGTGACGATCCGCAAACGGTACCTGGCCAGGAAATCAAGCGCAAGTCCTGCTAGCCAAGCCGCTATCCAGAATTCCCACCAATCTAGGAGACCAGCGAACGTCAATATTCCTAATATGGTCGCGGCAGTCAACATCACCACACCCATCACATAAGCTATCAATGCTAAATTGTCTTGAGCAAAACTAGCTCGGTGACCATCCGGCCAGCAAACTCTATTCGCTAAACCCAACATGGCTCCACTCACCACCTAACAACCAACCCTCACCCTCGGATTGCAACTGGGTGTGAATTTACGCTTCGAGGACTTATTTTCGTTTGAATTTTGGCTCAACTTACGAACAATTCGAGTTGCGGTAGCTATGCATTGTGTTTGTTGGCACACGTTATAGGCTGTGTACAGCTTAGGAGTTAGTAACGCAACCCTGAATGCCAAAGGCACGAATATGGCAATCCATGCAGGGTCGGCAACTACTGGATACACTGCATTCTTATGCTCGACGGTCTGAATTAGAGTAGAACCATCAAGCCGGTAGCTTGTTGGCACTGCATTGCCTGTTGAGTCGAACGCCCATGGTGCAGCAATACCGCCGGATTCTCTGTTAAAATTGTCGTAGAATCTAATTGAGCCATCAGCAAGCGGTTTGGCAGAATAGCCCGCGGGTATCGCGTTATCAAAGTGATATTCAGTAGCGGCTTGGTTGTTTGCGATTTGAATAAGCGCAGCCAGATATGAATTATCGGTTGGCTTAACAATAATCAATTCGGCATTATCGTCGTCAACAACCACATCAATCTTGGACGGAATGTTCACACCGGGTACCCATACCGTGTCAAACGTTGGTATGCCTGTATTGCCGACCGGTCCAATCTGCCGATCATCTTCAAGGGCATCATTTGCTGGTGATTCTGTTTCGGTAAGCACGACATCGTTGATGGTGGCTGGCTGGTTAGTGTCGGGTTCAGCTTGATGTCTATCGGGATCCATGTCAGTTGCAGCAGTTGGTACAGCTATTGCAAGAGTCGCTATTATGGAAAATGCTGACAAAGACCGTAAGCAACGAAAGAATGATCTCCGCTTCATATAGGTGCCTCTATTAAAGTTTTCACATTATCATACATACTGATTTTGTTGTGTGCAAATTACGCGATTTACCTCAGATTCTGTGTTGCGCCTGCAACCTTTCCCGAAACGACTCAGTGTTGAAATCCGATGTTTGCTGACTGATGGTAGTGTGATGGGGTGAGCGATTCTCTCCAATTTTGCCAATCCCACGTTATCGGACAGTGACTGCTCCTGACCTGCCCAAATCTGGCTCAAGCAGCGTTCTGCCCGTGCCGGGTGCCCACGAGATGCTTGAACGGTTGCGATTACTGCTGCGCGAGATGTTCCAACTTGATCGCGGCGACCTGGACTTCGGTTTGTACCGGATCATGAACTTAAAGGCGGCGCAGGTTGCTGAGTTCCTAGACAACGACCTGCTACCGCAGGTGCAACAGTCCCTGCAACTCGCCGGCAATCAGGAGCACGCTAATCTGGAGAAAGAGTTGGAGGAGGCCCTCGCCGACCTTGGACGGTTGGGTGTCGATCCCGAGGCTGGGCACTCGTCGAAGATCACCGAATTGAATCACAGGCTTACTGAGATCAAGAAGGATTCCGGTACCGAAGCCGATGTCTACAACCATCTCGCTAACTTCTTTTCCCGCTATTACGTTCAGGGCGACTACATCTCCCAGCGCCGCTACTCAAGCGGTGGTAGATCTTCCTATCTCATTCCGTACGACGGTGAGGAGTTGAAGCTGCACTGGGCCAACTCTGACCAGTACTACGTCAAGACCACGGACAACTATACGGCCTATGCCTTCACGGTCGGGGCTGGAAGCACAACCCGAAGGGTGCGATTTGAAATCGCAGCAGCTGACAATCAACGAGACGACATCAAGGATCCCGATGGCAAGCAGCGCCGTTTTGTGCCCGCCCGAGGCGGGAACGCCATCGTGATGGAAGGGGAGGACCTAGTCATCCGTTTTGAGCACCGGCCGTTGACCGAGGGCGAGAAGAAGTCCTATCCCGGCAACGGTTCCACGCAGCAAAGCCGTATCAACGAAGCGATGGTGGCACAGGTACTGAAAGCCGTCACCGATAACTGGCAGGCTCATTTGACCGCCGCAGACCCCACCGAGACCAACGGTGGGCGCATGTTGCTGGCCAAACATGTCGAGCGTTACACCGCGAAAAATAGTTTCGACTACTTCATTCACAAGGACCTGGGAGGGTTTCTGCGCCGCGAATTGGATCTATACCTAAAGACGGACGTGTTGAACCTTGACGATCTAGAGCAGGGCGATGCGGCCCGACTCAATCGGGCACTGGCCCGGGTACGAGCAGTCCGCCACATCGGCGGGAAGATCATAGACCTACTAGCCCAACTCGAAGAGTTCCAAAAGCGGCTCTGGTTGAAGAAGAAGTTCGTGCTCGAAACCAACTGGTGCGTTACCTTGGATCGCGTCCCCGATGAGATGCACGCCGAGATCGCTACGAACACCGCCCAGTGCGATGAATGGGTTGAACTATACACCATCGATGAGGTCGAGGGTGACTTGACAAACGGCAATCTGACTTGGAGTAATCCGCCGAGCACAACGTTCCTGAAAGCCAATCCTTACCTCGTGCTCGACACTAAGCACTTCAACCGTGAATTCACCGACCGCCTGCTGGCATCACTCTCTGATGCGGGGCCGCTAGACGAGCAAACGGACGGGTTACTCGTGCATGGTGAGAACTTTCAGGCGCTGAACTTGTTGCAGGCAAGATACCGAGAGCAAGTACAGTGCATCTACATTGACCCGCCTTACAACACGGGTACTGATGGATTCTTGTACAAGGACCAGTACAAGCATTCATCATGGATTTCAATGTTCTCAGACCGCGCCAAAGTTGCCAGACAACTACAATCAGCTAGGGGTGTTTTCTTCTTCTCTATTGACGAGACAGAATGTGCTCGCGCCTGGCAATGTATGGAACAACTCTATGGTGTCGAGAACTTTGCTTCAGAGATTATCTGGGAAAAGAAGAAGAAGCCATCTTTTCTCCACCGCAACGTAGGTAAGCTCACAGATTTTATTCTGGCGTTTAATAAGCAGGCAACATCGAGTCCGCCTTACTCCGTAGAAAGCACTACCGAGAACAAGCTCACACCACTGAATAATGCTGGCAACCAACTCGGCGTTCTGAAGTTTCCCGCAGATTCCGTGAGATTTGGTTGCGAAGATGGAACTATTCGTGCTCAAGACATGTCAAAGGGCAACGTAGTGACACGCCTATTGGATGATGTAACTATCCGCAATGGATCGAACGATAATGACTTCCAGATGGAAGGTGAGTGGAGGTATTCTCAAGCGAAACTGGATGAAGTGCTACAGACCGGCGAAAAATTGTACATAAATGGGGTTCCCTTTAGGCCAAACCATATCAAACCTGGAGGCAAAATCAAAAAGATGAAAAATATTCTGTCTCCAGATCACTATGGAATGGAGACGAACGAAGATGCCTCTCAACAGATCCGCGACCTATTCGGTAATGATGCCTTCATCAATCCAAAACCGGAGAGACTAATGAGACACTTAGTCAAGAGTGTCACTCACGGCATGAATGACGTAGTTGTGCTGGACTATTTTGCTGGTTCCGGTACGACTGGACATTCTGTAATAAACCTCAATCGTGAGGACCATTGTCACCGAAAATACATCCTCGTAGAGATGGCCGACTACTTCGATACGGTCTTGTTGCCTCGCCTCAAGAAGATTATCTACTCGCCCGATTGGAAGAGCGGCAACCCAGTGAGCCGTGCAGGCAGCAGCCAGTTGCTAAAGTACGTTCGTCTGGAGGGGTACGAAGACACCCTAGACAGCCTCGAAGTCGCGTCGCTTTCGGATGGGCAGATGGAATTGCTAGGCAGGAATCCTGACTTGGCTGAGGATTACCGGCTTCGCTACGCGCTTGATATTGAGACGACTGGTAGTGCTTGCTTGCTCGGTGATGAGCTAACGGAACCGTTCTCCTACACGCTTTCTGTAGTACGAGATGGTGCGCGCCGGGAGGTCCAAGTGGACTTGCCCGAGACCTTCAACTACCTGATCGGCCTACGAATGGAGTCCCGCCGTCGAATCGACGGAATCCTGGCCATCACAGGGACAGATCCCGAAGGGCGTAGGTGTCTGGTGCTGTGGCGCAACCTCACGGAAATGAATCACTTGGCCTTGGACGCTTGGTTTCAGACCCACAGAGACCAATTTTCAGAGTCTCCAAATATTGTCTACGTGAACGGCGATCACACACTTCACGCGACTCGTGAAGCAGACGAGAACTGGACTGTGAAGAACATCGAACCGATCTTCCGTCAATTGATGTTTGAAATGACGTGATCGATGACTCAAAGTGGTGCGACCGTCCTTGAGAACCGCCTAGTCCTGCACCGCTTTGTCTGTCAGGAGTTCGGATACGACGACTTGGGCGCGATGCTTGACCAACTGAACCAGGTGCGACCCGAACTAGGGTTCATCGGTGAAAGCGACTACGTCCAAGCGCTACGACTGCACAGTAAACGCGCCAAAATCCGTGTGGGACCCATGGAACTGGCTGAGTACGACAGGAACATCGCGACGCACAGTCGCGAGTTGCGAATCACTCTAGAACATGGTCGAACCTGGAAGCCTCATCAATACCTGGCTCTGTTGTTTACCGAACACTACTTGAGCCGCTACTTCGATGACCCTGAAGCACTCCGAAACGATCTAAACGACAAAAAGAGCAGCCACCGACTCACGAGTTTGATGCCGGACTACGAACCGAACGACCTGCGTACGCTGGCCTTCCAGAGTGCCACCGGCTCGGGCAAGACGCTGCTGATGCACACCCACATCCTGCAATACCGGCACTACCTAGCTCGGGCCGGCGGTCGGCTCAACAACGTAGTGCTAGTGACACCCAACGAACAGATGTCGTCGCAGCATCAGCGCGAGATGCAAAGCAGCGGTATCCCCGCTCGCCTGTTCTCCATTGAGGCTGGCTCCGAGCTATTTTCCCCGGTCGAGATTATCGACGTGAACAAACTGGCCGAGAAGCAAGGCGTTAAACGAGTGGCGGTGGCGGACTTCGGCGACGATAATCTGGTGCTGGTGGACGAGGGCCATCTGGGTACGTCGGGCAAGGTGTGGCGGGAGCGGCGGCGAGAACTGGGGACCGGCGGGTTCACATTCGAGTACTCGGCCACCTTCAACCAAGTGGTGAACAAGAAGGAGGCAGACCTGCTCAACGCCTACGGCAGATGTCTGCTATTCGACTACTCCTACCGCCGGTTCTATGAGGACGGCTACGGCAAGGATTCCGTTATTCTGAACCTTCCAGGTGGTGCCGAAGACGAGAACAGCGACATGTACTTGCTCGGCTGCCTGTTGACTTTCTTCCAGCAGTGCCAAATCTGGGAGAACAACGCCAGAGTTTGGGAGGCGTACAATCCGGCAAAGCCGCTATGGGTGTTCCTAGGCAAGACGGTGACAGGATCAAGCCGAGCCGACAAGGCGACTCGGTCCGACGTGATCCAGATCGTGGATTTCCTCGGTCGGGTGCTAGCGCATCGTGACCAAGTGCTACCGATGATTGAACTACTGCTGGCTGGGCAGTCTGGCTTACTGGACGATGCGGGCGGCGATTTTTTTCGCGGCCGATTCTCACACCTGAAACAGGGCAGACCCGAAGCCCTCTACGCCGACCTGTGTGAGACGGTTTTCAACGGGTCGGGACGATTGCACGTCGCCTATCTGACCCAGGGCGAGGGGGAACTTCATCTTCGAACCACCGACAACGAACCCTTCGGCGTGATTAACGTCGGAGACTCGGCATCACTCTACAAGTTGCTTTCCGAGAGACCCGACTCCGACTTCGATGTCCGAAAGGAGATGGGCTTCGAAGCTCGGCTCTTTGCCGATGTAGACCGGCCGGACTCAACGGTGAACGTTGTCATCGGTGCCCGGCGTTTCATCGCGGGATGGAATTCTTGGCGGGTTAGCACCATGGGACTCATGCATGTGGGTGTGGGGGAGGGACCCGAGATCATTCAGATGTTCGGTCGAGGCATCCGGTTGAGGGGCCGGAACATGAGCCTGAAACGCCATCGGGAGACGGATACAGACTTTCCTCCCTTAAGCGATCAATTACTGGAACTTGAGAAGCTGTACATCTTCGGCCTTCGGGCAAACTACATGCAGACCTTCCGGGACTTGCTGCGAATGGGAGGGGTTAGGATCGAGCAGGATACCTTCACCCTACCCGTCACCTGGAACTTCGCGCAGACAAGTGATCTGAAACTGATCCGACTGAAACAAGGCCGGAAATACGATGTCTGCAAGGAGAGGCCGGTGCTTCCGGCCCCCAACGGCGAGGACCGACCCGCCATAGTGACCCTAGACCTTTATTCGCGGCTCCAGTCCATCACGTCCCAGGATGGCTCAAACGGTGCCAATATGGACAAGATCACGTTCGGAAGGCTCCCGGACTACGCAGCCTTCTTCGACATCGTGCGTATATTAGACCGGCTGCTGTCGCGGAAACAGCAGAAAGGATGGAGCAACCTCGTCATCGAGAGAGAGACCGTGGAACAGTTGCTGCAATCCAAGAATTGGTACGAACTCTACTTGCCGCCCGATCGCCAAGACATCTTCGGATTCGACCAGGTGCGAGCACTGGAGGACATCGCCGTCGAGTTGATCACCGAATACGCCGACCGCTTCTGGCGCAAGAAGCGACGCAATTGGGAACACGACCAGATTGAGGTCATGACGCTCGGCGAGGACGACCCCAACAGGATCCATGATTACAAGCTGTCGGTCGATGCTACCAAGGACCAGTTGGTGGAAGAAGCGGTCGCCCTTGCTCGAACGCTCAAGGAGAACGATCCAGACAACCTGAAGGCTTGGTATGAGCACCTAGAGATCGGCACTATCCAGGTGAGTTCCCACGCATACCAGCCCCTGCTCTACGCTAAGGAAACCCGTGTCATCGCGATTCAGCCCGTCCCCATTAACGAGAGCGAAAAGCGCGTGGTCGAGGACTTAGCGGGGCTGGCTGAGCGCGATGACCCTTGCCTGCAGGGCAAGGAATTGTTCGTCATCCGCAACCTCACCGGGGGTCGCGGGGTGTCGTTCTTCGACGACTTCGGTTACTACCCCGACTTCATTGTCTGGCTGCGAGACGAAAGCTCCCAACACGTTTTGTTTCTCGATCCCAAAGGGTTGGCCCGGTTCGGGCGGAAGGAGCGCAGGAAGGTCAAACTACACCACGAAATCGCCGAAACTGGGAACCGGGTGCGAACGGAAGACCCGAACCTGGAACTACACGCCTACGTGCTTTCGGTGACACCAGCTTCCGAGATCGATGACGGAAACCGCACCTTAGAACAATGGAAACGGGACGGCGTTTATTTTTTGAACGACCCCGATTGCCTGCAACAGGTGATCAAGCATGCTCTCACTCGTACCAAATAACCGGCCACACGCCTCAACCTCTTCCAATCTGGCAATCAGTTCGTTCGCGGGAGAAATTTAACGATCAACACCGATCCTGCGGTTTTTGGTTCCTTCAATGCTGAAATCGGGGATGCCTCGTGGTCAACTACAGATACTCACCGGAACACCGTCACTACCAGCTAATTTCCGAAGAACTTGCTAGCCTCAATCGAGCGAAAAACGTGTCCGAAGGAAGAATACCCAAACTTTGTAATCTTAACCTTGACATCAGAGAATCTGGCAAATATCGGGAAGTAACGAGGAGGCATCTGTGGCTTTCAGACGAAAAAGGGCCGACGACTCACTCAACGTGCAATTGCGAGGATGCCTGGCTATGAGACCGGATCTAGGTGACGACGAAGACCTGTATAGCATTTTCCGTTCAACAGCGACCTACCTCGGTTTTGATAACGGAACTCTCGGTCTTTGGGGTATGAATTTTGCAGAGCATAATTCAATAAGTTCAGGGCTAGATGTGGTCGCTGAGTTTCAAGTTGGTCCCTGGGTGCATTCAACTGAAATTTTCCCACAATTTCTCAAATGTGTGGAAATATCGCTAATGCAGTTAGGGAAATTTGAGTTGGCTGAAGTTGAAGCTACATGTGCACCGGGCATAGCGCAGAACATGACTAATCGGCTTAGTAGTAGCCTGGGTTTGTTCCGCGCACTCATTCCGACCAAACCCGTTCAAGCTCGAGCAAGTCTGAACTGGTATTTTGATGCGAAACATAAGGTACCAGACTTAGCGAAGCTGTATTCCGAGTATCATATCGAACCGTTTCGGATAGAGCTAGAGTCTGACCCGACCATTGATAAGTCCAATAGGCTTTCGCTTCCGAGGCGCGGACATGTAACCGCAGCTGCTGTCTTGCCTGAGTTATCGCTAGACTGTGTAGGTTGGCTTGTCTCATTTCTAATCTCATCACTCGTGCCTGCTAGAGCCGAAGATATCACAGTCCTCTTGGAGCTAGAATGACAGAGGTTAGGATAGCTTGGAATGCGGGTGATGCTAGGCCCCAGCGTGATTCTAGGCCCCAGCGGGTGTGGCCGTGACCGTTGACTCCAATATTACGCGATTTGGTCGTCCTGGGTCTTATCGGATATTGGTTACTAACGGGCTGTTCTTCAAGCAGCGAACAAAATGTAATAGTCGATCGAGATCACCTCGTGTCTATAGAGTGATGTTATGTTGTTTACAGATACATCAATCAATACGAAGACTGCCACATCGGATGACGGGTTGGGGTGTGGTAATCCGACTTGTTTAGCGTTCGGTGATATAGCATCGTTGGGTGATGCGGGGTTGGCTGTTGAGTTGTCTTTGTTGGGTCGCTGCGAATCGCGTCTTGCAGCTCGCAAAGCGAAACTGTTGGCTGAATTAGCGCGTCGTTCTAGTAGTGGTGATGCTCAACAGGTGGCGACTTCTGAGTTGTTGATTTCTAGGCGCGAAGCCAAAAAAGAAGTTGAAACTGCTAAACAGTTGGAGTCGTTGCCACAAACTTCTGAGGCGTTGGCTTCTGGTGATATAACTGTTGGTCATGCTAAGTTGATCGCCCGAACCGCGACGCAGGGTAAAATAGTTGAACAAAAGTTGGTTGATAAAGCCAAAAGTGAGGGTTTTGATGATTTCGCTAAAACTGTTCGTAAACACCAAAATCAACAAGCAGACAAAGCTGGTGTTTCTGTTTTGGAACGTCAACGCAAAAAACGATTTGCTCAAGCTTTTGAAAGCCCCGCCCGCGCGAGGACTGGAGGGCCGGTTTAGTTCTCAGCCACACATGCCACAATCACGGCCCAGGTCCTGTGCTCGTGCGGCGGAGCGGAATGGACTTTGCGGGCGGCGTCGGTCGTCGTTTGCCTCCGCCGTGAACTGACCGAGGGGCGTACGAAGGGACACACGACGGCGGCATCGGGTCGGTGCTTGCAATCAACAACAAAATTGAGTACAGTTTGAGTACAGTTAGAGAACCTAAGATAGTTTTTAGTGCCGTGCAAGCAACGGTGACAGAGAATATAGAAAAACAAAAGGAAGCATAGAACAATGAAGCACAAGAGCACCACCCCCACCCCCCCCCCCCCCCGAACACACGCTGCGGACGTTCAAAGATGTCAGGTAAGCCGGCTCGGTCGTTGCTGGCGGTGGCGGTCGGATTGGCGGGGTTGGCGGCCCTGCCGCAGGCGTCGCCGGTGGGGGCGCAGAACGCCGAGACCGTCACGAGGACTCTGGAATCCGGCGTCGAGGTAGAAATGCCGGCAGGGAAATTCTACACGGTCGTGGACTCCAAGACAGGCGAACGGAGGCGGCGCCGTTCGTGAAGGAGACCTAATCGAGTTCACATTGTTGTTCGGCGAGGCTACCGACGTGAGCGACCCTCCAGAGTTGACCTGCTCCACTATCGACGGCACCGCACGGCAAGCAGACAACGATTTCGTCGGGGGTGACTTTCCTGTGCGTGGTGTCAGTTCAATGAATCAGTCCGTTACAAAGGTCACTCTTCCCGTCTTGACCAAGACGGAGTTCCAAGCATCGCCCCTTCGCGTAAACGTTTACGACCCGAGCGAGTACTTTTCGGTTCTTTGTTTAACAGACGCCGGCAGCCGCGACTGGACTCCTTGGCGCGCATCTTTGTTCCATATCACGATCCTGGATCAGGTGGAACCAGAGACTCCTCCGACAGTCACCGATCCTCCCAACGTTGCTTCAGTATCTACCGGCCCGGTAATCATGGCTCCGGTGCCTGAGGGCAAGTTCTACTCGTTGACTTTCCACAATGGCGGCGACGGTACGGTCGACGCTGAAGGTCGGATAGTCGAAGGCGATCTGGGCGAGTTCGTTCTAGCACGCGGTCAACAGACAGGGGAGGACGTGACCTTCACCTGCACCACGAGCGACGGCACAGCCGACGAATCCGACTACGTGGGAGGATCCTTCCCGGGCACCGCGTTCGCGGGCACGGGCGGGTTCACTCTGCCGCTGGTCACCAAGCACGACACCGTGGTCGAACTCGACGAGTACTTCTGGATTGAATGCATGCCGACTAGCGGAGACGACATGTTCGATTGGCGTGTCTGGGGGGTCGCCGCGGGCAAGGATACGGTTGGTCGACGATACCACAGAGGTGCGTTTCCACGAAACTGGCGTCACCATCGAAGAAGGCGCGACCGGCACCGTGTCGGTGATCGCCGACGGCAAAAGGCGCACGCGCGAAAGGCACCCGGAACTCCACGGTGAGCGCGGTGGTCTCGTTCTTCGACGAAGGCACGGGCGCGCTGCACCCCGAAGACGTCAGGTTCAGCGGAACCCAGGCTGCGAGCATGACGCACGCGCTCGGCGGGACGTCGATCGAACCACAAGCAATCACGCTTCAAGCAGTTGACAACAGTGTCTGCGAGGGACCGAAGATCGGAATCGTGGGACGTCTCTTCACCTTCAGCATCGGATTGGGCGAGTGCCGGGGCGATTCTAGGAGGCTTGCAGAGAGCCTATCTCAGGATCGTTGACGACGAGGACGCCCCGTCCGCTCCGCCTGCGGTGGCTGCGGACGTCAACGGCAGCAATCTGGCGGTCGAGTGGCTCGAGCCGTCGTGTCCATATCTCAAGGGCGTGGAGATGGAGTACCAGACCGTTGGGGCCGCGTCGTGGACGAGCGGGCTCAAGGCCGGCCGCCAATGGGACTACGACGGCGACGGCGACCCCTCGAACAACGCTGCGTTGACGATGTCGCACACGGCGGCCGGAGTCGCTGCCGGCGCCGAGTACAACGTGCGGGTGCGTTATCACAACGACGGCGGCGCCGGCGCCTGGAGACAAGT
The DNA here is from genome assembly GCA_965204595.1 of Candidatus Aldehydirespiratoraceae bacterium. Classification (GTDB taxonomy): domain Bacteria; phylum Actinomycetota; class Acidimicrobiia; order Acidimicrobiales; family Aldehydirespiratoraceae; genus VXYK01. Next base: position 649,093 of record CBDBEW010000005.1, read on the forward strand.
GCTCTCAGGCACGACGGCCATCGTCAGGACCACGAGTCCCTCCTCGTCGGGAGGCGGACCAGTTGCGCCGCCGCTAGGAGGCGGCACTTTCACGCCGCCGCCGACCACGCCTACTGGCGGAGGCGACCCGCCCCCCGACTCCTCTGATACCGGGGAGGGTGACGAGCCGCCGGATCCACCGCCGGCCCCGGAGTCGCCGAGGTACACGATCTCTGTGCGCGACCCTGCCTGCGAGCCTAACGCGGGGCTTGAGAACTTCCCGTTCGCGGACGTGGCGGAGACCTCCTACGCCAGAGGCGACGTGGGCTGTCTGACAGCGCTTGAAGTCACCACCGGGACCAGCCCCACGACCTACTCGCCGGCCCGGGAAGTCACCCGTGCCCCAGATGGCGTCGTTTCTGGCGCGGCTCTTCGGATCGGTCACCGGCGAGCAGGCCCCGGTGGGGCAGACTCCGTTCACAGACGTCGCGGCGGGCTCGACCCACGCGGCCGACGTCGCTCGCCTGTACGGGCTCGGGATCACCCCCGGCGCCGGCGCCACGGCCTACTTCCCCGACCAGACAGTCGACCGTGCCCGGATGGCTTCGTTCCTAGCAGGGCTCTACGAGGTAGTGACCGGCGCGCCCGCCCCGGTCGTAGAGACACCGTTCACTGATCTGCCGGCAGACTCCGCCGCCGCGGACGACGTCGCCCGCATCTACGGGTTCGGGATCACCACCGGTACCGACGCCACCACCTACTCACCGGACCTGCCGGTGAACCGCGAGCAGATGGCGTCGTTTCTAGCACGCCTCTACCGCGTCCTCACCGAGTAACCCCAACCCGCGCCGCCAACCCACTGCAGCACCTTGTAGGATAGTGACGGTAGGCTTGGGACGCAAAGAGGTAACGGAGTAAAGATATTCGCGATAATTTTGAAGGCAAACCCGTGCTAGCATTGACGAAAGAGCGCTACCGAGACCTGCTGGCAGGCTCGGCGGCGGTCGTCGGGCCGTTGCTGCTCTACGCCGCCACCATGCCGCGGGGTGGTCTCGCTCGAAGACGACGGCCTGTTCCTGCTAGTCGGCAAGTACCTGGGGATCGGGCACCCGTCCGGCTATCCGATCCACACGCTGCTCGCCAATGTGTTCCTCAAAATCCCCTGGGGGAGCGAGGCCTTCTTGGGGCACCTGCTCTCAGGCGTGCTGGGCGGGTTCGCCTGCGGCGCCGTCTACGCCTGCGCACGGCTCTACCGCGCCGGGCCGCTCGCCGCATTGGCGGGGGCGTGGCTCTTCGGCGCCTCGGAGCACTTCTGGGCACAAGCCATCATCACCGAGGTCTACACGCTCAACGCCACTGTTCTTCTTCGTCATCCTGGCGCTGCTGCTGCACCTGCGCCGCAACCGGGACAACGACCAAGACAACGACCGAGCCTGGCTGGCGCTGGCATTCATCTCCGGGCTAAGCCTCGCCAACCACTGGCCGCTGATGGGGCTCGCCGCCCCCGGCCTTGTGCTGGCACTGCTGCCGATGTGGCGGCAAGTCCTGCGCCGTTGGTGGCAGCTGGCCGCGGCGTTTCTGCCCGCAGTGGTCGCCCCCTATCTGTGGATGGCCGCACGCTCAGCGCAGGAGCCGACCTTCAGCTTCCCCGGCCCGCTCGACACTTTGGGACAGTTTCTCGACTCACATCGCACGCAGCGGATACAGCGAAGTCGACACGTCCATCTCAGCGGGATGGTCCGACCGCTTCAAGTTCCTCGAATGGTTCGCCACCGACCTGGTGTGGCTGATGACCCTGCCGGGCTTTTTGCTGGCACTGGTCGGACTCGGCGCCCTGCTCACGCGCCGCCAACCGGAGCCGGAACCGCAGCCGCAGAAGCGCCAGTCACGGAGGCGCAACGCACGCCGAGGCCGAGGACGCCGCCGCTACAACGGCAGCGTCTTGGACCCGACACTCGACAGGCTGGCGGCCTGGGCCGGTCCGGTGGTGTTCCTGTCGCAGAGCGTGGCGATCATCGTGATCCTGCAGTTCGACTTCGACTTCCAGCGCACATTCGTCTTCCGCGCCTACCCGTCGGTCAGCTACGGGCTGCTCGGCATCTGGATCGCCGTGGGGCTGCACCAGGCGGGCGCCAAGCTCGCTGAGACGGTGAACCCCCCCAAGCTCGCGCTGCCGGCGGCCACGGCGGCGGTCGGCGCGCTGCTGGTGGCGTGGACGGTGGCGTCTCACTGGGACAGCAACAACCGTGCCGACGCAGACTTCGCGCAGCGCTACGCCGAGATGGTCTATGAGATCCTGCCGGACGACGCGGTGCTGATCACCTTCGGCGACGAGGTCGTGCTGCCGCTGGGCTACCTCCATCACGGGGAGGGAGTGCGGCCCGACGTCCGCTTCGCGGAGGCTCACGGGATCATGTTCCCCGGCAACATCTACGACAGCATCGCCAACATTACGGTCGAACAGCAGCAGGCCGACCTGCTCAGATTCCTCGAAACCACCGACCGCCCCGTGTTCACCACGTACCGGAACAACAGGGTCGACCACGGCCGGGCAGTGAAGGACTGGGGATTTCTGCGCGAAGTCTTAGCCGAGGGCGACCCGGCCGAGACGATCCAGCTGCAGCCCCACGACAAGACCGCGGAGTACTTCCGTCACATAGTCGCCCAGAGCGACCTCGACGGCTGGGAGCGCGTCGCCCGCGGTCACCAGGTGATCGACTACGGCCAGTTCCTCGGCTACGCGCTGCTGAGCCGCGACGAGGCGATCATCGAGTCCACCGCCGTCGAGCGCGGGCTCGCCGAGGCGGACTACTTCGGTCTCAACGGCATGGCCGGCGTGCTCGCCCGCTTCGGCGACGACGAGCACCTTGAGCAGGCGATGGAGTACCTGCGAGCCGCCCTGCCGTTACGGGATGCCGCAGTGACCAAGCAGGCGCAGGCGGAGGTCTACAACAACATCGGCATCGTGCACTGGCGACAAGGCCGGTCCGAGGAGGCCATCGAGATGTTCGAGACTTCACGAGATCTGATCGACGACCCCGCCAACCCCGGCGTGGACTTCCTCAACCAACTAGCGAACGACCAGCTCGAAGCCACCCAACCCTGATCGCCACCCAGAACCCGCCTCCTAGAGCACCCCCCCACAAAGCCAAAAAGGTTCCACAAAACCGTTTGGTGGTGCGATCGTAAAAAATATTGGTAAGCTACATGACTTGTGCGTTTGAGACTGCTGCGTGAGCAAGCACCCACAGAAAAACGAGTAGCACTAGTCCCCAAAGGTGTTGAACGGCTATCCAACAACGGTTGCCAAGTCTTCGTTGACAGAGATGCGGGACTTAGCTCAGGCATAACAAACGAAGCCTACGAGAGTGCTGGCGCGCAAATCATCACCGAAGCCAACCAAGTTCAGGCCGACCTGATGGTTTCAGTTAGCAATACTTTGTCATCAAAAGGCACCAAGCCCGACAATAAAAACAACAAACCCTCAGAGGTGTTTGTGGGCGTGTTTGACCCTCTCTGGACCCCAGAACTAGCTCAAGAGCACGCGAAGGCGGGTATCACAGCTTTTTCGTTAGATCTGGTGCCCCGGATAACCCGGGCACAGTCTATGGATGTGCTGTCGTCGATGGCAACGATAGCTGGTTACGAGGCGGTGCTATTGGCAGCAGGGCGGCTACCGCAAATGTTTCCGCTTATGATGACCGCAGCTGGCACTCTGGCACCAGCGAAAGTGTTGGTGCTCGGCGCGGGCGTGGCAGGCTTAACTACGATTGGTACTGCGAGAAGGCTTGGTGGGGTAGTGGATGCCTACGATGTGCGACCCGAAGCGGCCGAACAGATACGCTCGCTAGGAGCGCGCGCGCTTGAGATCACACACGGCACTAACGAAGACGCAAAACCTGCCACCGACAAGAGCGGCTATGCGGCTGTGCAGAGCGAAGATAAAACGCAAACCCAACGTGAAATGCTCACAGAACATGTGGCTGATGCCGATGTTGTGATAACGACGGCCGCCGTTCCCGGCCGCCGCTCCCCTCTGCTAGTTACCACCGAAATGGTTGATGGCATGATTGAAGGCTCAGTCATAGTGGATTTAGCGGCCGAACGTGGGGGCAACTGCGAACTCACCAAACCTGATCAAGAAGTCAACCACCACGGTGTGACCATCCTCGGCCCAACAGACCTGACCTCCAAATGTGCGCGCCACGCTAGCCAAATGTTCTCGGGCAACCTAGTGGCTTTTCTTGAGCATTTAGCTCCAGATGGCACTATAGATATCCGCCTTGATGACGAAATCCTGTCAGCCATGCTTGTTGCCCACCAAGGGGAAATAGTTCACGAAGCGGTCGTTGCCGCCCTAAGCGAGAAGGATAACTGACGAATGGACGTGCTGATTGCGCTAACCCTGTTTGTATTGGCGGTTTTTTTGGGGGTAGAGTTGATAACTAAAGTACCCCCCACGCTACACACCCCGTTAATGTCGGGTTCTAACGCTATTTCTGGTATTACTGTGGTGGGTGCTTTGTTAGCGGCTGGAGCTGACCACACAACCTTCACATCGGCCTTGGGTTTCGCGGCGGTGACTTTGGCAATGATTAACGTGGTTGGCGGCTTTTTGGTGACCCACCGAATGTTGCATATGTTTGGCCCCAAGCACCGCCGGTCTCAGCGAGCACCGAGCGCAGTCAACAACGATTGAGAGGCTTAGAAAATGGATGATTGGGCGACACTTGGGTACCTTGTTGCTGCGGTGCTGTTTATTCTGGGGCTGAAAGGCCTTAGCCGCCCCCGAACTGCGGTTCGTGGCAACCGTTTGGGTGCCGCGGGGATGCTCGTGGCGGTGGTTGTTACACTCGCCAACAATGAGATAATCAGTTTCGCTTGGATCGCTGCTGGGTTGGCGTTAGGAACGATAGTGGGTGTGACCTTAGCGGTGAGGGTGCAGATGACATCCATGCCCGAGTTGGTGGCGTTGTTTAACGGGTTTGGTGGGGGAGCCTCGGTTCTGGTAGCTGCTGCGTCCTACTCGCGAGCAAGCGACTTAGCACAAGACACAGCTAGGCTTTCGGCTGCTGCAGCGTTGGCTGCTCTTATTGGTGTTGTCACCTTCACAGGAAGCTTGATCGCGTTTGCGAAACTCAGGGAAGTTCTTCGCTGGTCGGGTTTTGCTCAAATGCATTACCTTTCGGCACTTTTTGCGTTAGCAGCATTGGTTTTTGCCGTCTTGATGGTGGTGAACACCGATCTAAAGGTTTGGTTGTGGCTATTGGTTGGTATAGGTGCGGTTTTGGGTGTGTTGTTGGTTGTGCCGATTGGTGGTGCCGACATGCCTGTGGTGATCGCATTGTTGAACTCGTTGTCGGGTACCGCAGCGGTGGCGGCTGGTTTTGTGCTTGAGAACTCTCTACTGATAATCGCTGGATCGCTTGTGGGTGCAAGTGGTCTCATCTTGACACAGATCATGTGTGTGGCAATGAACCGCAGTTTGTTGGCGGTTATCTTTACCCGTGCGCCTGTGGCTGGTTCAAGTCAAGACGACAATGATGTGTATGCCGGCAAGGTCAGGGCCACCTCACCTGATGATGTGTCGATGTTGCTTGAGTCCGCTGAGCGGGTGGTGATAGTTCCTGGCTATGGTCTGGCGGTGGCTCAAGCACAGCATGCGGTTCGTGATTTGAGCAGGCGTTTAGAAGAACGTGGCGTTGAGGTGGCTTTTGGTATTCATCCTGTTGCTGGCAGGATGCCGGGCCATATGAATGTTTTGCTCGCCGAGGCAGAAATCAGCTATGAACGCCTTGTTGAGATGGATGACATAAACCCAACCTTTGATCAAACTGATGTGACAATCGTGATCGGTGCAAACGATGTGGTGAACCCATTGGCACGCACCGATCCTGATAGCCCGATTGCGGGGATGCCGATACTTGATGTGGACAAAAGTGGTGTTGTGGTGGTGGTGAAGCGCAGCTTAAGTCCGGGTTTTGCTGGCATCCCCAACCCGTTGTTTGCCGCCGAAAATGCGTTGATGCTTTTCGGCGACGGACGTGAAGCTGTAGTAAACATCACCAAGTCGTTGCAGCAACTCTAATACGCGCGCAGTACTCTTAGCTGAGCACCTTGGGGTCAGTTGTTGGTTGGGAAACCGAGATTTACAGAACTGCCGGCAGGGTCGGGCCAACGGGTGGTGAGCACCTTAGGTCGGGTGTAGAAATGGATTCCCTCAGGCCCGTAAATTGTGGTATCGCCGAACGCCGAATCTTTCCAACCCCCAAAGGAATGGTAACCCACTGGCACTGGTATTGGCACGTTGATGCCAACCATACCTGCGTCTGCGTCCCGCTGGAACTGGCGTGCCGCCCCACCATCTCGAGTAAAGATCGCAGCACCATTACCCCATTGGTTGGCAGCGATTAACTCTGCCGCCTCGCGATAAGTTTCAACTCTAACAACGCTCAGCACTGGGCCAAAGATCTCATCTTGGTAGACACTCATTTCAGGGGTCACATGATCAAGTAAACTCACACCCAAAAAGAAGCCATCGTTTTTGAACTCTGCCTCGCGACCGTCCACAATCACTGAAGCCCCCGCAGCGCGACCAGCTTCAACATAGCTCGCCACACGATCACGGTGTTCGAGGGTGATTAGCGGACCCATCTCAGAAGCGGGGTCGCTGCCGTCACCTATAGTTAATTTTTCCATTCGCACCTTGATAGCATCCACAAGTGGGTCTGCAACGTCACCCACAGCCACGACCACTGACACGGCCATACATCGTTCGCCTGCTGAGCCATATGCAGCCGACACAGCAGAGTCAGCCGATAGGTCTATGTCGGCATCGGGAAGCACCACCATGTGGTTTTTAGCTCCGCCTAAGGCTTGCACCCGCTTATGGTTAGCACTTCCTGTCTCATAAACATATTGCGCTATCGGAGTTGAACCCACGAAACTGAGTGCCTTTATGTCTTGATGGTTGAGTAAACGGTCGACAGCTACTTTGTCGCCGTTTAGCACATTGAGCACACCAGCGGGAAAACCCGCTTCGCAGAAAAGTTCCGCCATCAACAAAGGTGCCGAAGGGTCACGTTCCGACGGCTTCAGGACGAAAGTGTTGCCGCAAGCCACGGCGTTAGGTATCATCCACATGGGCACCATCGCAGGGAAATTGAAGGGTGTGATTCCAGCAACCACGCCTAGGGGTCGGCGCAGCGAATAAACATCAACGCCGGTGGAGGCATTTTCGTTGTGATGACCTTTTAGGTGCTCAGCCAAGCCGCAAGCGAACTCAATATTTTCAATCGCACGAGCCACCTCACCAGCAGCATCTGCGCTGACTTTGCCGTGTTCGGCAGTGAGCCGTGCAGCTATTTCGGTGGCATTGTCCACCACCAAGTTTCGGAAGGCAAACATTAGTTTGGTGCGCTGCGCGATGCTCACCTCACTCCATTGCGCGAACGCTGCCTTGGCCGAAGCAACCGCATTATCCACCTCCGCGGCTGATGCTAAGGCAACCTCTGCGGTTTGTTGTCCTGTGGCTGGATTGAAAACCGCTGAGTGACGGCCAGACACACCGTCCACAAATTCGTTGTCAATAAGGTGGGGTATTTGCGCTAGAGCGTTCATTGTTTCTCCATTTCTGTAATGGTTTCGGTTATTGCCCAGATGCCCTCGTCTAGTTCGCTAGCTGAGACATCAAGCATTGGTGTTATGCGAATAGTGTTGTTGTATAATCCGCCTTTACCAACAAGCAAACCACGATTTTTGCAACCCTCAAGCAGGGCGTTAGCGCGCAGCGGATCTGGTTCAAGAGAGCCTGGATGCACGATCTCAATGGCTTGCATCAAGCCTTTGCCTCGCACCTCCGCAATCCAAGGTGTGTTCTCAGTGAGTGGGCTGAGGGCTTCTTTGAGTTGTTGTCCTCTAGTAAGTGCGTTGCCTTGCAAGTCGTTGTTGAGGACGTAACGTAAGGTGGCCAAGCCGGCAGCCGCGGAAAGTGGGTTACCGCCGAAGGTGCTAAAAGACAAGACCTTAATCGTGTCCATAATCTCGGCTCTAGCGACGATTCCAGCGAGCGTTGCTCCATTGCCAACTCCTTTAGCGAAGGTCAACATGTCGGGCACCACATCATGGGCTTGGTATCCCCAGAAGTGCTCGCCGGTGCGTCCCCAACCAGTCTGCACCTCATCCACGCTAAGCAGTATTTGATGGTTGGAAAGCACCTTTTGAAGTTCACCGAAGAATCCATCTGGTGGAGTTGCAAACCCGCCAACTCCTTGAATGGGTTCAGCTATGAGGCAGGCAACATCACCTGCTGTCATCATGTCTAACACCTGCGTTAGGTCATCAACGCAAGCTTGGGTGAAGTTGTCGTCTGAGAGGTGGCGAAACGGGCTGCGCAGACGGTATCCGCCATGCACAAAGTTGACCGAAAGACCCGACAGGCTAGTTGACGACCAAGATGAATGTGCGGTTATGGCTTGGGAGGTGAAGGAACGGCCGTGATAACTGTTGCGCATGGCCAGCACTTGGTTGGATTTTCGGTAGCTAGTTGCTAGCAGTATTGCGGTATCGTTTGCTTCGCTACCCGATGTGGTGAAAAAAACTCTGGCATCTGGAATGCCAGAGACTGCGGCGATTTCTTCAGCTAACTCAATCATGGGTTCAGAGAGATATAGCGTTGAGGTGTGCATCACTTTAGCAGCTTGGTTTTGCACAGCAGCGACCACATCGGGGTTGCTGTGCCCGATCATTGTGGTTAGTACTCCACCAAAAAAGTCAAGGTAACGGGTACCTTCCACATCCCAGACATAGCCACCTTCGCCGCGTTCGATAGAAATTGGTTCACCGTATAACGGGTTGACATATGAAGGCAGGACCGCTCGGTAGCGCTTCAGCAGTTCTTTGTTGGTAGTCATTAGTCTTTAGTGTATCTCTAGGTGCGAAATCGTGCCCGCGTTGGCGACACGATTCCACACAAACTCAGCACTAATTTCGCCAAATGATCTGCAATGATTTAGCGGCCAGTGGTCGACCAATGCCAAGGTTCACTAGGAAGGTTTATGAGTCCATACTGTGGAGCAATACGTTGCATAGCCTTAAACACCGCCGAATTGCGACTACTCACAATCCTGCCCCGGTAGGTGAAATCAACCGCTAACCCCACTTCGTGTTGAGACCTGCCTGGTCGAGCTGTTGGCGGTCTGCATCGTGAAGCCGACATCTCATAGACAGCGAAATCGCTGGTTCCGCAATGGTGGCGCCTCAACTGAATTTGCCTAGCGTTGGTTCGATAGCCGTAACCACCGAGCGGAAAACCAGCTTGCTCCATAGCCGCTAAGAAGCCTGCTAGGTTGTCGGCGAGGGAGACATTCACAACGATATCCATTACTGGACCCGCAACCGTAGTTAAATCAACAGGGGCGTTTTTAGGCACTGAAACACGGCGCGCTCGCCGTTTCGCAGCTGCGATTGCGTCAGCAATACGTTTTTCTTCAACACGAATTTGTCTTGCCAACTCCGCATCTATTTGTTCAAGAAACGCCGCCTCCTCAAGACGTTGATCTAGGCGGTTGTCTAACTCGTCAAGAGCATCCTGTTCACGGGAATAAGCCGCTTCAAGTGAGTATTGGATAGCTAACCTCTCGTTGCGCAAAAGTTCAACTTCAGCCAAAGCGGCGTTTGCCGTTTCCTTCAAGGCCGATAGTTCAGCTTCTTGAGCGCGGAAACTATCAAGCAAGTCTTCGGTGTTTTGGTTAACAAAGCCACGCAGCGCATTGTTGCGCGCGTTGTTCCACGGGTCGTCGCCCAAAGCAGTTTGCTCACTATTTGGACCTTGATGAGAGGTGAACGCAGCAATGGCGGATTGGCGCAATAGAGCCTCGGTTTGAGCCTCCAATTCTTCAAGTTCGGCAATTCTTGCTATCGCCTGAGCTTGGCGACGCTCTGCGTCGGCTACCGCAACTTTGGCACTATCAACCGCGACTTGAGCCCGATCTCGTTGTTCACTGACAGTACCGATCGCTCGCAACGAATCTTCAACGCTCGCGGTCAGATAATCAACTTGTGCTTCGGTTTGTTCAATTTGCTCCTGATTCGCCTCACGTTTTTTCTTTAGCTCGCTGCGTTTGGAACTGTCTTGCGCTGTCGCGCTTGTGCTACTGATTGCCAAAGTAAGAAAAACTAGAAATGCGGCACGAAGCCAACGGCGCGCACTGAACAGTAATGGCAATAAAGCAGTGTTTCTCATAGATGGTTTTGTCACACAAATGAAATATTTGCTCAATACGCTACCAAACCCTTTAGTTTAAACAATCCCCAAATGCTGATCAATGGTGTTTGCGGTGAATGTTCCATTGGTGGCGTTCATCGTCAGCCAACTCCTCCAACAACGGCACCCCATGACGTCCACCGAGGTGAGCAGCGAGAGCTCTTTTAGCGTGAGGCGCAATGTTAATGATGTCAACCGTAAGCCCTGCATCAACTGCATCGTCAACTAGCTGTGCCAACGTTGCCGCGCCCCCATAATCAACTCTGCCAACGTTTGCAAAATCTATCACCAGCTTGCGTAGCTCACTATGCATAGCTCGAGCGGCCATAAACTTTGCTTCTAAATGGGGCGCGGTAATGAACCAGATAATTCCTTTAGGTCGCATCACCAAAGTGTCATCTTTTACTTCATGGGTGTGGTCAACACGCAACTCACGAATCAGATGAACCCCAATGGCCAAACCAACACCAGCGATCACACCCCGCTCAATATTAGGGGCGGCAATCAAAGTGGCCACAATCGTACCAAACACCACCATTCCTTGCAGCCTCGAACCACGAACAATCTTGGCCATCTCTGGCAAATCAATAAGGCGATAAGCAGCACAAAGCACAACCGCGCCCAACACAGCGGTTGGCAAAGGCTCCAAAGCCACCACCAGTGGTATGGCAGCCAAAGCACAAACACCTGTGATCGCACCAGACCAAGCAGTCTGAGCCCCTGCTAGGCGGTTTAGTGAACTACGCGAAAACGAACCACCAACCGGGAACCCACCCGAAATACCAGAAGCAATGTTGGCCACCCCCTGGCTCAAAAACTCACGGTTGGCTGACCAATGCAAACGGTCTTGGGTAGCGAACGTGCGGGCGATAGATGCTGGTTCGGCGAAACCCACCAAAGCAATGACCAAACCAGCAAGCAAAAGCGAAGGAGTTTGAGCATAAGGTAGGTCTAAACTCAACGAAACAAAGCTCACCGGCAACTCACCCACCACCGAACCGGCATAATTAGTTAGGTCGCTCCAAATGACCGAAGCAACCACAGCCACTAGCACCCCAGGAAACAGTGGATGAACAAACTTCGCTCCCAAGATTATTGCAACTGTTGTGACGCTAAGCAGCAGCGCAGCCACACTCCAATCGTTAGGGTGACTCAACACCCACCAAGCTCGTGCCAACAACCCCTCAGTTGTTGTTGAAACACCAAACAGTGCAGGCACCTGAGAAGCTATGATGAGTATCGCCGCGCTAGCAGTTAAACCAGTCAGCACCGGCGCAGACATGACGTAGGCAACAATACCGACGCGAAGCAAACCCAACAGCGTTCGTATCACCCCCACAATGAGAGCTAACAAGGCCGCTAGTTTGATGTAGTGCGATGTGCCAGTGTTTTCCAAACCCGCAAGGGCACCAAAAGTTAGTAAAGCTGTGAGCGTTACCGGGCCGGTCTGTAGGTAAGGCGAAGAAACAAAAGGAGCGGCAAGTAAAGCAGGCAGTGCCGCAGCAAACAAACCCACATACGCTGGCACACCAGCAATTTCGGCATAAGCTAGAGACTGCGGAATCAAGACTAGCGCAACCGAAACCCCGGCAATCAAATCCCCTAAATGTGGTGCGGGCAGCCTGGTAATGAGCGATGTTATTTTCGTAGCCACAATTCCTGAAGGCTCACGTTAGCTGTTGGTGCGTAGCAGCGAGCTGCAGCCGTGCTCGGTATAGGAATGCTGCCATTTGTGCTCTTGTTACGGGTTGGTTGGGGCAGAAACGGTTGGTGTCACAGCCGGTGGTGATTTGTGATTCTCTTAGTCGGTTGATGTGGTCGTGGAAGGCGGAGGTGTTGTCGTCTGTGAAGTAGTCTTGTGGGGTTGGTGCGAGTTTTAGGGTTCGGCTTAGGAATGCTGCCATTTGTGCTCTTGTTACTGGTTGGTTGGGGCAGAAACGGTTGGTGTCACAGCCGGTGGTGATTTGTGATTCTCTTAGTCGGTTGATGTGGTCGTGGAAGGTGGAGGTGTTGTCGTCTGTGAAGTAGTCTTGTGGGGTTGGTGCGAGTTTTAGGGTTCGGCTTAGGAATGCTGCCATTTGTGCTCTTGTTAAGGGTTGGTTGGGGCAGAAACGGTTGGTGTCACAGCCGGTCGTAATGCCCTGCTGAGCAAGCCAGTTGATGGCATCAGCAAAGGAGGTGTTGGCGATATCATCAAAGTACTCATCCGCTGGGATGGGTTCGGGTTCGTTGTTGATGGAATCAAGCTGCTCTACAACAGGTGCCGGTTGCGCGGCAATGGGTTCGGGTTCGCCTGGAATGGGTTCGGACTCATTTGCGACGGGATCGGCAGACAACGCCACAACCGCCTCACGAACCACACCAATCGGATGCAAACAATCGGAGATGGGTAGCAAAATATCAGGCTCGATTCCATCCCGAGCACTCAAATTGTTAGGCCCGAATAAGCGGATACTCGTGACCTGGATAGCCCCCAATAATGAACCATCGTCAGCATCCACCTCCTCGGTTATCTGCCCAGTGAACTTACCGAAGGTTGTGGTTCCAACTATTTTGGCTCTCCCATGACCTCGCAAAGCGTTCACAACAACCTCAGAAGCTGAGGCTGACAGACCATTCACCACCACAACCACGGGCAGTTGTTCTTCATCTGCAGCAGCAATACCATCGTGCTGTGCAAACTCTTCATCGCTGCCATGTGCAGAACTGATGCGGAAAATAAGATCGTTTTGTTTCAAAAAAAGTGACGCAATGGTTTGAGCTTCGGTGAGATAGCCGCCTAGGTTGTTGCGCAAATCAATAACTAGAGCATCCACACCAGCGAAAATGAGCCGCTCTAGGTGTTCTGAAAAATTATTCGCTGACATCTCTGAAAACTGGTCGTACTGAAGGTAACCAACGTTGTCCACCACCTCGCTGTATACAACAGGGTCAACCACGACAGCGGTGGTTAGGTATATTTCCTGGGTGATGCCATCGCGCATCACCTTGACCCTCACTGTTGTGCCTGGGCTGTTGCCGTAATCTAAAGCTAGTGCCGCAGGGCAGGTTAAACCTGCAATCGCTTCATTGTATTCAACAAGTACGTCACCAACGCGCAACCCCGCAGACTCAGCGGAGCTTTTCGGATAGACCTCAATAATAACCATACGGCAAGTGGTGCTAGGAGTAATGCACGGGCTGCCTATGGTATCTAGCAGGGCAAACTCAATACCAATGCCCGATCTTTGCACCTCGTTGTCAATGCTGCGGTTAAAGCTATTCACCGCAGCCGCAGACAGGCGACGGGTTTGAACATCTTTTACTGATGCCAACATTGCGTCAGTAGCAGCCAAGGCTGCTGCTTTAGTGTCTAGTGCTTTGTCGATCTCCAAACACATCGCCTCAAACTCAGGCGCAGGCAAGGCACAAGCAGGGGGACTCGTTGACCTAGGTGCCAACGAGGCATCAACTACTCCTTGTTGAGCGGCTGTGGCAAGCTCGGCGATCACAACCCCATCCACGAAATACTGTTTAAGTGCCGTAAATGCCGCGCAAAACAGCTTAAAATCGTCGGCAGGGTTGGTGCAGTCGGTGCGCCCGGCTGGTGGTGTTTGAGCAGAACCAACAGAGGTGGGGGCAAAACTCGTAAACATCAAAAGCACAGTTAAAACAGCGACTTTTGCCCGTTGGTTAGCAACTTTCATAAAGAAATCCTACCAACTTCGCACCAGCCTAAACCTCAAGCCCAACTGCAACTTAGACTATAGGTGTGCCTAACTGGTGTCAGCGAACCGATGTGCCCAAAGGAGCAGCTTATGACTCGCGTTGGGCTGCTCTCAAAGCAACGGGGCAGAACGTTCATGGTGAAGCTGACCTGGTTTCTGAATTGCTTACAAGCGAAGGTGCTGATCAGAAGAACAAAAGGGTGCTAGACGCGGGTTGTGGCACAGGCAGAGTTGCCATTGAACTAAACCGCCGGGGGGTAGCGACCGTTGGCGTTGACCTTGACCCCAGCATGCTCACAGAAGCTAAACGCAAGTCCCCCGACATTGTTTGGTTGCAAGCCGACCTTAGCTCAGTGAATTTGAACCAACAATTCGATTTGATAGTGATGGCAGGTAACGTGATGATCTTTTTAGACCCTGGCACTGAACCACTTGTGCTAGCCAACCTGTCGTCTCACCTTAAACCCGCGGGGATGCTTTTGGCTGGCTTCCAACTCGGCAAATTAGACCTTGCATCATACGACCGTCACGCTAAATCAGCGGGACTAGTTCTCTGCGATCGCTGGGCGACTTGGCAGCGAGAACCTTATCGTGGTGGAAACTACGCGGTGTCTTTGCATCGCCGTAACAATGAGTGACTAATGAAAATAAAATACCAAAGTCGCTCACTTGAACAACAAATCAACGCTCCCCGCACGCGCGCTTGGCAAGTACTAGACAACTTGCTATCCCAAACACCAAGCCATTACGCATCAGCTAGCCACCCCCCCGGCTCAACAGGAACGACGAAAGAAACTCTTTTGTCCTATGAACCACCGTGGCGCCGCGCTTATGCACTAAGTGGCACCGCAAGTGGGTTAGAGTTGTGTCATTGCACCTTCTTTTTGCGTGACGACGGGCCGACCTGTTTGCTCAGTTGGGGAGTGGTGATAGACCCCGAACCATCGCCAGCGGGTTTCGAGTTTCTAGACTTCACGATCACAACCACCGCAAAATTGCTCAAAGAGATCGCTGAACAATGCGAACAGTAGATTTTGGCAAAGTCACCATCGCCGATTGGGAGCAAGTGGTTGCAGCATCTTTAGGAGGACGAGACTTCACTGAGGAGTTGGTTTCACGAACCAGAGATGGCATTGCCATAAAGCCGCTCTACACGGCCGCAGACGCGCCGCACCCTGCACCCATTAGCCCAACCCCAAGCTCCCAAGCACGCCTTGAGCGTGGTTGGGATGTGCGCCAGCAATTTGATGCCAGCGATGCACAATGCAACCACGGGATTTTGCGTGAACTCGAAAGGGGAGTAACCTCCATTGAGTTGTTGCCCCCAACTGAAGGGTGGACACTCGCAACCCTGCGCCAAGTTACCGCTGGGGTGCTATTTGACTTAGCGGGGGTGGCACTAGCACCCCACGCCAACATCAACGCAGCTCACGCTTTACTTGCAGTTGTCAGCGAACAAAATGCCACACCCGCACTTGTTTGGCTAGGTCTTGACCCCATTGGGGAGATGCTCAGAGAAGGCGCAACAGATTCGGGCGCACAAGCTGATGTGCTCAAGGCAGTGGCTGTACTAATTCCAAAGATGTGTGAAGGCAAGACACTAACCGTAGACACAACTCACTACGCCGAGGCAGGTGCCACACCAGTCCAAGAACTCAGTTTCAGCATCGCAACAGCCGTCGACTATATGCGGTGTTTAGAACGCTTTGATGTGAGTCCATCACGATGCGCGCGAAGCATTGGTTTTAGACTGAGCGTGGATGCCGACTTGTTTGTCAACATCGCTAAACTAAGGGCGGCGAGAAGAATCTGGTCAAGAGCACTCCAAGCTTCAGGCGTGGAACCCGCCTCTGCGCCACAGAGCCAACATGTGGTGACGAACCCCATCATGTATAGCCCCATCGATGAATCAGTCAACATATTGAGAGCCACAACCGCTGCCTTCGCCGCTGCCACAGCGGGTGCCGATGCTCTAACGGTCATACCCTTCAACGAAACTTTGGATACAAGCAATGAGTTCGCTCGGCGGATAGCTCGCAACACCCAAACGCTTCTAATTGACGAAGCGCATCTTTGTCGTGTAGTTGACCCGGCTGCTGGCTCATGGTTTATTGAATCCCTCACCCAAGAACTAGCTGTGGCAGCCTGGAGCAAATTCCAAGCAATAGAAGCAGACGGAGGGATAGTTGCCGCGATCGCTTCTGGATCGGTTCAATCCGCCCTTGACACAGCTTGGCAAAAACGGCTCAACACAATACGTTCCCGCGCTGAAGTTTTGACTGGGGTGTCAAGTTACCCCAACCTGAGCGAGCAAGTAAACCCCAGAGCAGTCACCGAAGGCACTACTAGACGGGCGAACCTACCGAAACGGCGACTAGCGGGACCATTTGTGGCATTACACGAAACGAGCGACCGCTACCTGCAAGTAACAGGTGAACGACCAAGAGTTCACATTGCTGTGCTCGGCGATTCGTTTGGTCATCGCACCCGCAGCACCTGGGTAGAAAACTTGTTGGCGATGGCAGGGATCGTAGGCTTGGGCTCACAAGCTCCCGGTGCCACATCTCCTTTGCAGGCGCAAGCTCGCTTCATTGCATCGGGTCTGACCACAGCAATCATATGTGCAACCAACGAATACCTATCACAACGCGGCAGCGCCACAGTATTAGCTCTGCGTGAAGCGTGCGCCACCCAAATAATCCTAGTAGGTCAACAAAGCGAACTTCCCGCTTCGTTACACAACTCAGACATCGATGAGTTCTGGTATCACGGCATGGATGTGGTAGCAGCATTAACCCGTCTCCAAAAGTATCTAGACCTACACCGAACCCAAAGTGCTAAGCCATGAGTCCAATCCCAGATTTCACAAAAATCGACTTTGAACAACGCCGAAACGAAAGTCCACGCATCAGCAGTGTGCGAGACGAACTTCGCGAGCACAAGAGCGTCACCCCAGAAGGTATAGAGATTACTGCCCACACCGACCCTGCCGAAACGACCCAATTCGAAGCTCAACACAGCCTGCCCGGGTTCGCTCCCTACCTGCGCGGCCCCTACCCAACAATGTATGTCAACCAACCCTGGACAATCCGCCAATACGCGGGTTTCTCAACTGCGGAGGAATCCAACGCATTTTACCGAGCCAACCTAGCAGCAGGACAAAAAGGCCTCTCAGTAGCATTTGACTTAGCCACACATCGGGGTTTTGATTCAGACAACCCACGAGTGGTTGGTGACGTGGGCATGGCGGGAGTTGCAATCGACTCGATACTAGATATGCGTGAGTTGTTTGCAGGCATCCCGCTAGGCGAGATGAGCGTGTCAATGACCATGAACGGTGCGGTGTTGCCCATTTTGGCACTATATGTGGTGGCAGCCCAAGAACAAGGCGTGAAACCCGCGCAGCTAAAAGGCACCATCCAAAACGATATTCTCAAAGAGTTCATGGTACGCAACACCTACATTTATCCCCCCAAACCAAGCATGCGAATCATCTCCGATATTTTCGCTTACGCCTCAAAAAACATGCCCAAGTTCAACTCAATATCAATATCGGGCTACCACATGCAAGAAGCTGGTGCCACAGCCGACCTTGAACTGGCATACACCCTCGCTGACGGCATTGAATATGTACGGGCTGGCTTGGCTGCTGGATTGTCTGTCGACTCGTTTGCGCCACGGCTCAGCTTTTTTTGGGGTATAGGAATGGATTTTTTTATGGAAGTCGCCAAACTGCGAGCCGCTCGCTTGATGTGGGCAACGCTTATGTCCGATTTTGGATGCGAAAACCCCAAGTCTTTGTCGTTGCGAACCCACTGTCAAACCAGTGGTTGGAGCCTCACCGCTCAAGACGTTTACAACAATGTGGTGCGAACCTGTGTGGAAGCCATGGCCGCCACCCAAGGCCACACCCAGTCGCTGCACACCAACGCTTTAGATGAAGCACTCGGCTTACCCACAGAGACATCCGCACGCCTCGCTCGCAACACTCAACTTTTTTTGCAACAAGAAAGTGGCACCACCCGCACGGTAGACCCGTGGGGGGGTAGCTACCATGTGGAGAAACTGACATCCGATTTAGCCAAGCGAGCGTGGCAGCACATAGAAGAAGTTGAAGCCTCAGGCGGTATGGCTGCCGCGATAGAGGCGGGCATACCAAAAATACGTATCGAAACAGCAGCAGCGCGCACCCAAGCACGCATAGACTCCAGAACACAAGCGGTTATTGGTGTCAACAAATACCCGGTCGAGCACGCCCAAGATGAACCTATTGAGGTCTTGCGGATCGATAATGTAGAAGTGCGCGCCGCCCAAATCGCTAAACTACAAACTCTGCGGGCTGAACGTGACCAAACTAGGGTTGCCCAAGCTCTCACCGCATTGACTAATGCGGCCGAGTCTGGGCGAGGCAACCTTCTAGCTCTTGCAGTCGACGCGGCTCAAGCAAAAGCGACTGTGGGGGAGATGAGCGAAGCTCTTGAAACAGTTTACGGTCGGCATCAAGCAAAAATCCATACCATAGAGGGGGTGTATCGAGCCGAGATTGATCAAAACGACGAAGCCATAGGTTTGGTGAGGGCACAAACGGCTGCATTTGCTGTGCGAAGCGGGCGCCGTCCACGTATTTTGGTGGCAAAAATGGGCCAAGATGGACACGACCGTGGGCAAAAAGTAATCGCCACGGCATTTGCCGATCTCGGCTTCGATGTTGACATCGGCTCGCTTTTCTTGACCCCTGCTGAGGTGGCACGCCAAGCTATAGAAGCTGACGTGCATGTGGTGGGCATCTCGTCTCTAGCTGCAAGCCACCTTACTTTGGTTCCTGAGTTGTTGCGTGAACTAGCACGGCTCGGGCGTGCCGATCTCAAGGTGATAGTGGGTGGTGTGATACCACCTGAAGACACCAAAGAATTGCTTGAGATGGGTGTGGCTGCGGTGTACCCACCGGGCACGGTTATCGCCGAAGCAGCCGCGAGTTTACTTGAATTATTGTAGATGCGAATGGAACCCCCCCCGTCCACAGATGAAGCACTTCGTGACTTGATAGGGGGAGTGCAGGCTTCAGATCGCGGCGCGTTGGGGCGTGCTATCACCCTCGTTGAGTCCACCAAACACCGCAGCCAAGCAACACAATTACTACAGGCATTGCTGCCCCACACAGGCAAAGCCCACCGCATTGGGATCACTGGTGTGCCTGGCGTGGGCAAGTCCACCTTCATTGAAACGCTGGGTGTGCAGTTAGTGGAGCTTGGTCATCGAGTGGCGGTTGTGGCTGTTGACCCGTCAAGCCCCCGCAGTGGCGGATCGATTCTGGCTGACAAGACCCGCATGTCTCGTCTCGCCAGAGACGACCGTGCATTCATTCGACCAGTCGCCACAGGTTGCACTCTCGGGGGAGTGGGACACTCAACCCGCGAGACGATCTTGCTACTTGAAGCAGCGGGATATGACATCGTGATTGTGGAAACGGTGGGTGTGGGGCAATCAGAAACTCTGGTGGCAGCAATGGTCGACACATTTTTGGTGTTGATGTTGGCTGGTGCTGGTGACGATATACAAGGGATCAAGCGAGGGGTTTTGGAGTTGGCGGATTTGGTGGCGGTCAACAAAGCTGATGGCGATAACGTTGCACCCACTAATCTCGCCGCGGCCGACTACCGCCGTGCTATAGAAATCTTGGCTCCGCCAAACCCGCACTGGCGGGTACCTGTTGTGACCTGTTCTTCGCTGCAAGGACTTACCGAGATATGGCAACTTGTTCAACAACATCATGAAGTGCAAATCGCTAGCGGTGAACATCAAAAGCGCCGCAACCAACAACAACTTGGCTGGCTTCAAGATATGGTGAAAGAGCGACTACTAGCGGCGGTCGCTGCCGACAGTTCATTCGCAACTCGTCTTGCAGAACTTGAGCTGGCAGTTGAAGTTGGGGAGTTGCACCCTACGGTTGCTGTAGAGCTTTTGTTTGAAACAAAAATCTAGAACAACTGCAAATATTTGGGCACAAGGTCAAAGAGCAGAATTCACATAGCAGGATAAGGAGATATTGATGCAGATAGCACCCCCAGGACTCAAAGGTTTAGCGGTAGCGGACACGATGCTTGGTTCGGTTAGAGGTCAAGAAGGGTTCTTTCATTACCGGCAGCATGATGCTGCCGAACTTGCTCGCACCCGTTCGTTGGAAGATGTATGGACGCTACAAGTTGATGGTGCGTTACCTCCTGAGCTTCCCCAAGTATCGCCGGGGCATCTGCGAATCTTGCCTGGACCGATTGTGGCGTTGTTAGATGGGTGTGCTAGTCGGGTGGCTGATTCAACGGTGGCTTTACGGATCGGCATGTTGGGGTTAGGCGATTATGAACAGCGAGGGCCGATACTTGACCGCAGCCCGGCTGAAATACATGACGATGCTTTGCGTTTGGCGGCGGTTGTGCCGACCGTGCTGGCTCGCCATTATCGACTCCGTCATGGGTTGGTTCCGCTAGACCCCGACCCCACGATAAGCCACGCAGCCGACTATTTTCGTATGGTGACAGGTGCGCGAGCTTCGCTTGTTGCGGAACGGGCCATTGAGCAGTATCTCGTGGCTACTCTTGACCACGGTTTCAACGCTTCAACGTTCACTAGTCGGGTGGTGGCGAGCACAGGCGCGGACATGGCTGGTTGTTTGGTGGCTGCAGTGGGGGCTTTGTCTGGGCCGTTGCATGGCGGAGCACCGAGTCGTT
Organism: Candidatus Aldehydirespiratoraceae bacterium; assembly: GCA_965204595.1. GTDB lineage: Bacteria > Actinomycetota > Acidimicrobiia > Acidimicrobiales > Aldehydirespiratoraceae > VXYK01. Next base: position 669,768 of record CBDBEW010000005.1, read on the forward strand.
CGATGCAGATGATCGATGAGATAGGTGAACCAGAATCTGCTGGGGAGTGGACGCTTGGTCGCCTAAAGGCGGGGGAGAAAATTATGGGTTTCGGTCACGCTGTGTATCGTGCTGAAGACCCCCGTGGGGTGGTTTTGCGTGAGGCTGCGGAGCGTATCGGTGGTGATCTGGTGAGACGTGCGGCTGGTATTGAGCAGGAGATTTTGGCGGTTTTGGCGCAGTGGCGTCCCGGGCAGAGGATCGTCACGAATGTTGAATACTGGGCTGGTGTGGTGCTGGAGCTCATTGGTTTGCCTCGTGAAATGTTTACTCCAACCTTTTCGGTTAGCCGCTCGATTGGTTGGTCAGCTCATGTGATCGAACAACACGGTGAAGGCAAAATCATGCGCCCCAGTGCCCGCTACATCGGCCCCACCCCATCACCCCCCACACCCTAACCAACCTCACCACTTTTGTTGCACCCCCGCACTCATCCGCCATCTTCGCGACTCACGGCACCACGCGCTCAAATGTCGGTTCCCGGCAGGACATCAGAGATGTCTGACGCTAGGTCACTTCTTGTGCCCGCCATCCCTTCGACCCTCTTGACCGTTAGTTTCTCGTCTCCAACATCGATTTGGACACTTTCGGAATTGAGCGTCAATCGCAACTCCGGCAGTTCGCTCGGAGTATCAGAGAGAAGTTGTGCAAGGGGACTCCGAACATACCGTTCTATGAAAAGGCCCATAGCGTACCCCGCTTCGTGCTGTAGGTGGGACCAAGCGTCGTCACCCACGCGATCATCGGCTCAAACAGGTATCCGGTTTCTTGAACAGCTCTGTTGTCGATGTCGAACATCCATTTTCGCAAAATAAGGAGAGATCCCAAAGCTTTGCTGTCTAGGTCTCCGAACTGGAGGAGGCCCCGGGGACCGACCTGCTCGAGAGACGGGATTGCTTGCAAAGCAACGATATTAGCGAATTTAAGCCTAGCTCGATGAAGAGCGGCGAGTGAAAAGAAGAACATATCTGTATCAATTGGTCCCAACTCCAGTAATCTTTCGAACGAACCAAGCGCAGAAATCTCGCCGTCGAGTGCTAGCGAGTCAACCGGAATTTCAAAATAAGAGCGATCCTCGAACGGATCTGGATCCACTACACCCTCAAGAGCGAGATCACGTGAGACGACAGCAACAAGTCCTCTTATTGCACTGTCAGACAGAGAAATACCCTGATCTCCTGCACCACGGCGCCGAGCCTTCTCAAACAGTGTCATCTGACTCTTGGTCAAGACCACAACGACATCTCTCCAAGGTTGTATCTGTCGCTAATTCGTGAGACCACATTTCGCAAGGATGGACTCATTGCTGATCCATTGGTGACGTAGAATTCGAGGAGTCTGCCAGGTACAGAATGGTCGTTGTTCGTGTCCATCCTGGAACCTATCCAATGCCCGATGATTTCTCCGAACACCGGAGGGACAGAGTTGCCGATGAGCGTAGCCTGCTCCGTTCGGTTACCGACGAATTCGAAATCGTCAGGGAAACCTTGCAGTCGCGCGCACTCTCGGAGACTGAGGAACCGATTCAATCGAGGGTGAACAAACTCTCGCCCAGCTCCGCTGGTGATAGCTTTTGACGGCTCGTCAGGTCTGAGCCTTCGCAGACCGTATGGTGCCCCGCCCCGACGATGCGTCGGCATACCGTCTGCGACCCGGCGGTTGGCTCGCCGAGAGTAGCTCGGATGCTGGAGGCTCGGAGGCAGATCTCCCATCGTCTGACCGCACTGTAGTGATTCGATGCGTTGCAGTTCGTCTCCGGTACTTGGTGTCACGAAATGGCCTTGCACCTTGGCTTCCGCGACGCTCGCGGCGACAGGAGGGAGTCCGACGAGCGCATCATGAACGCATGGTGCAAGCGGAAGACTCTCGGTGCGCTTGAGTTGCGCGCCCGGCGCGCCGTACGCGTGGTGCGACGGACTGGGAAAACCAGGATCGGTGTGCAGAGCGCCGATCACAACTACCCGCTTCCGCAACTGCGGAACACCGTAGTTGGCGATGTTCACCTTGCGGAGCCTCACCTGGTACCCGCACTCAATCAGGTCGTCTAGCAGATCTGTTACAAAATCACCGCCCGACATGGTCAGGAAGCCTTCTACATTCTCAAACAGGAACCACTTTGGACTCAACTCGACGACCAACCGAGAAAACTCACGTACTAGGGTGTTGCGCTTATCGAAGGCCCTTCTGGCACCTGCCGAGGTGAACCCCTGACACGGTGCTCCACCGACGACTAGCGAAGGGCGCACGTTCCCGGACAACTCAAGGATGTCCATTCCAGTCAGCCCTCGAACGTCGTCTCTAGAGACGACCACCCCCTCGAAGTTGCGATTCAAGGTCGAGATCGCGGGATCCCAATTGTCGTTGAGCACCATCGCCTTGAACCCAGCCCACTGCAGGCCGAGTGTCAGTCCGCCCGCGCCGGCGAACAGGTCGACGCACGCAATCGACTCGCTACTCAATTCGTTGGGAGTGCAGATCAAACTCACAACCCGATCATAGTACGGTAATGCGACAAGCACGTTGAGTCCCGCGTTGTCATGCATACTAGCCCGCAAACGAACCTCGTCTTTCTATAAGGGATTCTAACCGAATATAAGAAATAGGTTAGATTTGTAGATATTTCCTTATAGTTGACGCGATGGACCCTTCAACAAACCCGTATGCCCCTAAAGCTGGAACGCCGCCACCGCATTTGGCGGGACGCAACGACCTGCTACGCGATTTTGATGTGATACTGGCTCGCGCAGCTATGGCTCACTCGGTGCAGCCTCCGATTCTGTCGGGACTTCGTGGTGTTGGTAAGACCGTTCTTCTGCTGCAGTTCAGATCGAAGGCGCGTCAAGCCGGTTGGGTGGCTGAAATGTTTGAGACCCGACCGGAAGGCAACCTGCGACGGCAGGTCTCAGACGCGCTCATTCCGATGGTCAGAGCTCTCAACCGAAAATGGCGCAACAAGGAGAGGGTGACGCAAATCGGCCGGATCGCGGCGAGTTTTGTGCAGGCCACGACAACGACGCTCACGCGAGGCGGAATCGCGCTCCACTTCGAGCCCGAAGGGGGGATCGCTGATTCGGGCGACTTTGAAACCGACCTGATCGAACTTGTGGTTGCGTTGGGCGAGGGTGCCCGCGCCGAGAAAACCGGTGCGTTGTTGCTTATCGACGAAATACAGGATGCCCAACTCGAAGGGCTTGCTGCAGTAGCTGGCGCAGCACATCGGATCAACCAAGAGCAATTGCCAGTGGTGATTAGTGGTGCCGGCCTCCCTCCCGCGGGCCGCCACCTGTCAGAAGCGCGCTCCTACTCCGAGCGACTATTTTCGATCAAACCGGTTGACAAGCTCAACGACGACGACACCGCTGTCGCGTTGTCGCAACCCGCCCACACGTGTGGGATTTCCTTTGACGAGGACGCTCTGCAGGCACTAGTGAAAGCTTCGGGTGGATATCCATTTTTTATCCAGACACACGGCAAACACGTTTGGAACCGAGCGACCGCATCACCCATCACGCTTGCAGACATAGACGAATCGGTTCCAGAAGCCAACCGGGAACTAGTTGAATCGTTTTTCACACCCCGCTACGAGCGGGCAACCCGCGCTGAGCGCCGCTACCTGCATGCTATGGCCCGCGCCGACACCGAACCAGCCTCATCAAGTGAAGTGACACGGTTACTAGGGCACAAAAAACCGGAGCGGGCATCACCGCATAGAGACTCACTTATCAGCAAAGGCCTAATCTACGCCCCCGAACGAGGCCGTGTTGCGTTCACCGTACCCAACATGTCGGACTTCTTGCGGAACCTTCCAACCCCAGAATAACAAACTACTCCACAACCAACCCGACCCCCAATTTCCCAACCCGCCAATCCACCACCCATCGGAATAGAGAATCCATTTAGGCTCGCGATACCGTCAATGGTAGCTTGTTTTACTTCTGCTGAAATAGTAGACAGATCGTTGACAACGATCAAGCCTTTGTTCACAGCATATGTGTAACCATCAATCGTTACCCGACCTGCAGTCACTGCAAATTCTCGCCCACGAATAACAACTTTAGCCACGGATCGAGCCACAGATTCCTTCCAAAAATCACGAGACTGCGTCGAAACAGAACCATATTACCAGTTGAGTTGCGCTGTATCGTTGTGTTGCGTCGTGTTGGTCGCGTGTCGTCATGTCGGTTATCTCGCCTCAATAATGACTCTGTCTTGCAAAATAATGACGTTGTCTTCCAGCGTTTTCCAGAATTTGTTGGTTTTTTTGGGTAAGGGTGGGTGCCAGGGTAGGTCTGGGATGTTGGTGTTGGGGTCAGGGCAGGTTCCGTCGTTGTCTTGGAGGTCGTTGGTGTCGCCGTCGCCGTTTACGTCGTGGGTGAAGCAGTGGCGATGCGGGGTTGTTGCCGCTTTGCCGCTGCTGTCTTTGTAGACATGCAAGAATTCGGCTCCATGGGCGTGAAAGCTTCCATGGTGGAGGTCTCTAATCATGGCGTCGGTTAAATTGGTGGGTAGCCCACGAATCTGCACCATCCACGTCAACAAGACACCAAGCACAAGACCAAAAACCAAGCCAACACAAGAATATTTGAACAGTTGAGTTTCGGTGAAGCGTTTTCGTTCGTCGTGTTGTTCGCGGGTTGCCATGTCGGTCATCTCGCCTCTTTTTTCTCACAGTAGTGGATGATGTGTTTGGTGTTTTCCAGTGTTTGCCAGAATTTGTTGTTTTTTTGGGTAAGGGTGGGTGCCATGGGTAGGTCTGGGATGTTGGTGTCAGGGTCGGGGCAGGTTCCGGTCTTCCTCAGTCGAGCGGTGCTAGTTTCCGGTTCTTCACTCATCAACAAATTCTCTGCTACATCCGCCGCAACAGACTGTGGATCTCTGCTACATCCTCTCCAGCAGACTGTGGAGACGAGTTTGCTGGTTTCTCTGCTATAACGCTCTCTTCCGCGTCCCCAGCCGGTGTCGACGAATCGGTCCAATCAGAAAGCCGCTGGTCGGTGGCTTCTGTCGATGCGCCGTCGCTGTGCCGTCGGGAAAGCCACTTCGCACCGAAATTAGATTCAGAAGCGGCAACACCGATAGTGCTACCAACAGCAGCCGGCAGAATCATCAGCAATGTGGCAACCACTCCACGAGTATGCACCATCCACGTACACATGGCACCAAGTGCAAATCCCAGCACTATGGCAACGATCAAGCATATGGTCAGATGAGTTTTGGTAACCCATTGGTGTTCGTCGTGTTCGTCGCGGGTTGCCATGTCGGTCATCTCGCCTCTATTTTCTTGCAGTAGTGGATGATGTGTTTGTAGACGACTGCGTAGTCTTGCGTTTGTTTGGTTTCGGTGATAACGTGTTGGCGTGTTGCCCAGCGGTCCGACCGCCAACGGTTGCCTTGGGGCGGATTCAGGCAACCCGTGTGCCCGGCGATAGTGATCACAGGCCCGTCGTCTCCTCTCGACGAAAGGATAACCGCGGCAATAACACTAACTGCGAAACCGGCAAAACCCACCGCGCCACTCCTAAAGGATCTGGACGCGCGGGCGAGTCTCTTGAGTGCTGCGTTGGTAGCCGCACCTGCGGCAGGGCCGGCGCTTGTAGTAATGACGGTGTTTTCTAGTGTTTGCCAGAATTTGTCGGTTTTGTTGGGTAAGGGTGGGTGCCAGGGTAGGTCTGGGATGTTGGTGTTGGGACCGGGGCAGGCTCCGTCGTTGCCTTGGGGGTCGTTGGTGTCGCCGTCGCCGTTTACGTCGTGGGTGGCGCAGTGACGGTGCGGGTTTGTTGTTGCTTTGCCGCTGCTGTTTTTGTGGACATGCCAAAAGTCGGCTCCGTGGGCGTTGTTGCTTGCGTGGCTGAGGTCTCCGATCATGGCGTCGGTGAGGGCGATGTTCAACGGTTCTGTCCATGCGAACGTACACGTTCGGGTATGTCCCCCAACAGTTTTGGGTATGCTCGCCGTGCAGTTGTGAGCGCCTGAGTTCATCGTGGCCTCATCGGTGACAAGCCTGACAAGATTCGGGTTGAACCAACGCGTGGTCGTGTCGACTGGGTCTTTCCCAAGACGTCCGTTGGGACTGCGCCAAGCCTCACCATCGGCCGGGTTAGCTGGATCAAGCCCATCACAGGTGACGGTGTCTGTTTCGGCATAAGTCACCCAGCCTGTTTTGTGGCTAGCGGTGACTGTGACTTGGTATTGTTGTCCGAACTCGGCGGGGTAGACCTCGGTGTTGTTGATGCTATGACGCACGATTATCTTTGTGTCCCCAGTTTTGCCGATACGCAAAGTGTAGCGTACCGGTATGAGGCCGGTGCCTACTGCACTGACTAGTCATTGAGCAAGTGGAGATGATTCTTCAAATTGCCGTCTTTTCCTGTGGAGCAAGACTCTTCTATATTCTTTAGTTGCAATAACTGTCCTGTACATAGCATGCACCACATGAAACGAATAGATTAAAATGTAGAGCAAACTATACTCAATAAATATCCAGTGAATCAAACCAAAGGTGCCACCGCAATAAAATCCGAGTGCAAAAAGTGCAGAACAAGCAAATCGAAAACTCGAAGGTTTTTCAGATCGCATTAGCTTGCATTTTCCTCGCTAGGATCACAGTAGTGGTATGTTGATATTCGAGTGTCGGTGAATGATCCAAACGTTGAAGTTTCGGTTACTGTGTCTGACATCGGGGTTATATTATAGTTATATTATAGTTGGAGAGACAACCAGCAGCTGTGTCGCTGCGAAGCGGATTATTTGCCGCTACCAACGCAGAGACGGTGGGGAACAACTTCAACATCTCGGTGTCGCTGCGTTTAGTATAGTAACCGATGTGGGTCAATGTGCTCCCCTGTTCCAGCACCAACCACCAAAATCCAAGCAGTCACAGTAGCCTTACTTAACACTGCGTAGTGCAGACTCGCAACGGAAATAATCGTAGATAAGTTTCTACCCCAATCATCCCAAGTCTTCCATTCGGTTCGTCCGAGTGCTTGGCATACTGTATCAGGGTCTTTGAGGAGTGTTATGTTTTCTGCCCAAGTTTCAGTACAGGTTCGGCTAGTCGTTGAGGGGGTTGTGCATGATCGGGACAACAATACTCGCTCAGCTGATTGAGGTGAGAAACGTGGACCGCGGAGTCGCCACGTCTCACTACGCAACCTATCTGTATATCCCTTTGTGCACATCGCACGACTAACAATGTTGCTGGGGCAGTCTTCGTCTGGGTCAAAGAAGTTGGGACTGTTCCAGTTGTCGGTGTGGGTGGGGCAGGTGATGGTGTCGGTGTCTGTGTAGGTCGCCCAGCCTGTTTTGTGGCTGGCGGTGACGGTGACTTGATATTGTTGTCCGAACTCGGCGGGGTAGACTTCGATGTTGTTGCGCGTGTTTCGAACGCTGGTTTGGGTGTCGCTGGTTTTGCCTGTCTGCACCTTGTAGCTGGTCGGTGTAAGGCCAGTACCGGCATATGGGTCGCTGAATTTGGCGACTAGCAACGCGTTGGTGGTGCATTCAAGTGTCAAAATGTTCCGCGGTGTGGTGGAACATTTCACTTTCGCGGCGGTTCCAGTTGTGCTTTGGTTGTCTATAGCGCGCACAGCCAACGTGAACACCTGCCCAGTGCCTAGAGAGTTGAATGTGTGGGTGTAGACACCACCGAGTCGGGTGCCTGCGGTGTCCCATGGCACTAGGTGTGGTGCTTCTGGCAAAGTAGATGCCTGCACTTCATAACGCACCGCGCCAGATGCTGGCATCCATGTAGCAGTCAAACTGTTGCTAGACGCAGCGATGCACTTAAATCCAGTGACCTCTGGCGACACCGCGGTCGATGTGGCCTAGTTTCTCGGCACGGTCGTTGTCGACGTGGTCATTGTGGTGGTGGTTGGGACGTATCGGGCGTGGCCTTGCATCTCGTGTTCTTGCGGGCCGTTGCGTGTGTGGATTTTGGGTGTGCTTCTTTGAATCGGAGCGTGGCGATAACGAGCGGAGTGGGTTGGGGGTCTGTCAGTTGGGTTTGCGGCCACGAGTCTTCCTCGGTCGAGCGGCACTACTTGCCGGTTCTTCGTTCATCAACAATTCTCTGCTACGTCTCCGCAGCAGACTGTGGAGAGGAGTTTGCTGGTTTCTCTGCTAGAACGCTCTCTTCCGCGTCCTCAGCCGGTGGCGACGAATCGATCCAATCAGAAACGCGCTGGTCGGCGGCTTCTGTAGAAGCCCAGTTGCTGTGCAGTCGAGAGCACCACTTCGCACCGAAATAAGATTTCAGAAGCAGCAACACCGGTATTAACGCCCCCACCACCGAATAGTATAGAAGAGTCGTCAATGCGTTTTCCACTCCACGCTTCTGCGCCAACAACACGAACATGACACCAAACGCAGATCCCGGGACTGCGCCTAAGCAGAACGATATTGCTAGTTGAGTTGCACTGAAGCGTTCCCGGTCAACGTCTCGGTCGCGTGTCGTCATGTCGGTTATCTCGCCTCAATAATGACTTTGTCTTCCAGAATAATGACGTTGTCTTCCAATGTTTTCCAGAATTTGTTGGTTTTGTTGGGTAAGGGTGGGTGCCAGGGTAGGTCTGGGATGTTGGTGTCAGGGTCGGGGCAGGTTCCGTCGTTGTCTTGGAGGTCGTTGGTGTCACCGTCGCCGTTCACGTCGTGGGTGAAGCAGTGCCGATGCGGGGTTGTTGCCGCTTTGCCGCTGCTGTTTTCATAAACATGCAAGAATTCGGCTCCGTGGGCGTAAAGGCTTCCATGGTCGAGATCTCTAATCATGGCATCGGTCAAATTGGTTTCTGTCCCACGAATATGCACCACCCACGTCAACAAGACACCAAGCGCAAATCCCGAGACTGCGCCGAAGCAGAACAATATTTCTAGTTGAGTTGCGCTGAAGCGTTTTCGTTCGTCGTGTTGGTCGCGGGTTGCTGTGTCGGTCATTTCACCTCTATTTTCTTGCAGTAGTGGATGATGTGTTTGTAGACGACTTCGTAGTCGCCAGTTTGTTTGGTTTCAGTGATGGTGTTTTGGTGCCGTGCCCAGCGATCCGACCGCCAACGGGTGCCCTGAGGTGGATTCAGGCAACCCGTGTGCCCGGCGATGGTGACCATGGGCCTGTCGTCTTCGCTAAATGCGAGCAGAATCGCAGCACCAGCACTGACCACAACACTAACAACTCCCGGCGCGCGACTAGCGATTCTGGACGCGCGGGCGATTCTCTTGAGCGCCGCTGATGTAGCCGCACCTGCGGCAGAGCCGGCGCTTGTAACAATGACGGTGTCTTCTAGTGTTTTCCAGAATTTGTCGGTTTTGTTGGGTAAGGTTGGGTGCCAGGGTAGGTCTGGGATGTTGGTGTTGGGGCCGGGGCAGGTTCCGTCGTTGTCTTGGAGGTCGTTGGTGTCGCCGTCGCCGTTTACGTCGTGGGTGGCGCAGTGACGGTGCGGGGTTGTTGCCGCTTTGCCGCTGCTGTTTTTGTGGACATGCCAGAACTCGGAACCATGGGGGAGATTGCTTCCATGGTGGAGGTCTCCGATCATGGAATCGGTCAAAGCGATGTTCAACGGTTCTGTCCATGCGAACGTGCAGGTTCGGGTACGTCCCCCACCAGTTTTGGGTATGATTGCAGTGCAGTTGTGAGCTCCTGAGTTCATCGTGGCCTCATCGGCGACAAGCCTGACGAGATTCGGGGTTCAACGAACCGTATCGTCGTGTCCCCTCAGCTCCATTGACGAGGAGCTTGTCCGTTGGGGCTGCGCCAAACCTCGTTGTCGGCCGGGTTGGCCGGATCAAGCCCATCGCAGGTGATGGTGTCGGTGTCTGTGTAGGTCGCCCAGCCTGTTTTGTGGCTGGCGGTGACGGTGACGGTGTACTGTTGTTCGAACTCGGCGGGGTAGACCTCGGTGTTGTTGATGCTATGACGCACGATTATCTTTGTGTCCCCAGTTTTGCCTATCAGCAATTTGGGCGTTTCGTTTTTGTTGTCTTCGATGATGTATTCCGTGCAAACTCAAATAAGCTAATCCCGCCATCGACAATACAAATAATGACCAAAAGTAGCGAGCTTCTCCCAAAATACTTAACCCAATTATGTCCCGAAATAAAAATACTCCATTGATCAACCAAATAGGCCAAAAAACTACTCCTATGGGTTCTTTCGTGAATCACGAAGTCAAAATAGAATCGCTTTAGAAAGTTCATCATCTATCCTTAGAGCTTTAAACAAAATCAAAGTCATCATCTTCGCAACTCTAGTCTTCCTCACAATAGTTTAAGGTTATGTCCCGGTGTGTCGTTAGGCCTTCAGCTTTCTTTGTGACACGTGGTATCTCTTTTTGTCGAACCGAATAATATCCAGGAATGCATCCCCTAATATTACTTCCGTTGGAATACGAACTAACCGACAAGAATACTCTCTCCTCAGCCTCTATTTTCAACGTTCCAAAGCCTTGAGAAGCACCAGCAAAACCCAATGATACAGCGAAACTATTCCTTTGCAATCTAGTCTGCCCGCTTCCAGGTTGGCCTCTAGTAAGATAGGCGGCCACCAAGGCACCTAAAGTAGCGAGATTTTCCCCAGCGGAATATTGGTCGCCCCAGTTCAGTAAGGGTATCTTTTTCCAGAATGGGCGCTTATCAATCTTGATTGTAACGTGTTGATCCCAGATTTCAGCACATGTACGTTCTTTACCCGAACTACGACATATACGAGACCTTAACACATGGTCGTCTATCTGCAAGTTATCGTTAGGCAACCGATTAGGTGCCATTGACAAACTAAGGTTAACCTCAGGGCACGCAATTTCTTGTGTGGTGCTCTGACTTCTGCCTTTTGCGTATCGCGAACTTACACCAACAATATATCGACCTCCTTCTTCACCTTGCACAACGTAATTGTTGGAAGTCAATAATATTGTTCGGTTATTGTTGACCTCGTGTTGGGGCGACCAGGTGATCAGATAGCCCTTAGAACTGCGAGTCGCTTCCCAACTCGCAGTAACGACACCGTGACTATTACAATCAACCATTAATCGTCCCGGCACAAACAAAGGACAAGCAAATTTGGTAGAGGGTGTCCAAGGTGAATACTCCCATCGCGTATCCACACCATCCGAGAGATCTAGATCGTGCTCTTTTTTTGCTTCCCTGACACGTAAACTGTACGACTCGCCAGCTATTCCAGCGTTGAAAACAAACACAACATAATTCAAACCGAGTTGATAAAATGCGCTATCCACAACTTCACCATTCAACTCGACATCAAATTTTCTGGTCTCAAGAGAATCGAACGATGCAATAACATTCCAAGTCGTTGATATTCCTGAATTGCTACATTCAACTTGGAGATTCGTTGGCCTAGCAACAATAGAAGAGCTAACTGGGGACACAAGAATAGAAGTTGTGGTTGTGGTTGGTGGCACCGTGGTTGTGGTTGGTGGCACCGTGGTTGTGGTGGTTGTTGTGGTGGGTGTGACGCATTGGTCGTGGCCGACTAGTTGTTGTCCTTTGGGGCAGTGGTGGATGTGTTGTTTGGGGCGTGTTTGTGTTATTGGTGTGGTGATGTCGCGGGTTCGGGTTACGTCACGGTAAATGGTTCGGGTGCGTTGTTCTGTGCGGTATACGGTTTTGAATTTTGTTTCGTTCCGATACGCGGTGCGGGTTCGTTCCTCACTGCGATATGCGGTTCGGGTGCGTTGCTCAGTGCGCCATACTGTTTTGAATTTTGTTTCGTTCCGATACGCGGTGCGGGTTCTTTGCTCGCTGCGATATGCGGTCACAGAACGGTTTTCGTTGCGGTAGGCGGTGCGGGTGCGTTGTTCAGTGCGATACGCGGTGCGGGTGCGGGTTTGGTAGTTGTAGGCAGCAACCGTTCGCGTGAAAGGGGCTACACGTACCCGTGAGTTGTGGCATCCTCTAGGTGGCCGACAAACACGTTTGTTTACATAGTTATACGTTGGTACCTTACGCGTGTATGGAGCGACCCGTGCCCGGTAGCTTTGTTTATATGGCACCCTCACATTATAGGTATGCTGAAAAGGTACCCGCACAGTAACCGCTTTTTTGTACGGTACTTGCACTGTATATGTCTGAGTGTAGGGCACCGACACCGTGTATTTCTCCCGGTAAGGTACTCTAACATTATAGGTATGTTGATAAGGAACTTGAACAGTGTATGTTTGTGTGTAGGGCACCGACACCGTGTATTTCTCCCGGTAAGGTACTCTCACATTATATGTATGCTCAACAGGAACCCGCTCAACATAGGTTTCAGTGCGGGTCACTTGTTCGACATAGGTTTCGGTTTGCTCATCAGCTTTCACCGCTGGTGTGGAAGTCCCAAGACCATAACCGAAGGTGGCTGCAACTAACAAAACCAACACAACCGCACGACAACGACGCTTGGCGTTGATGAAGCAACGGTTGGTTTTTAGGGTGTTTACGAAACGGCGCATGATAATGTTCTCCTTGTTGGTGGTTAACAATTGCCGTTAGTTTTCAACTAGAACCCAATCCAAAACCGTTGTCTCGCTAACCTAACAACACGACCGGTAGCCTTGTGAACAGCATGTTTAGGTTTCACAACACCGCTAAACCAGCACGAGACATTCAGCGCTACTGTGCTAACAAATCGCCTCAGAGATGAGTATTCCTACGCGCTCAAACGTGTTTGAGCAGTTTTCTTAGCGTCCCCACCAACAGATTTGTTGAACTCCGCTTTTGCTTAAAGCCCTGTTCAGAGGCACTTTTTTCGACACAGCTAACCTAAAACAAAAAAATCTTCTTGCTCTAGTTGCGAACGTGACAAAAACCTAGTAGAAAATTAACGGCAATTAATTATCAAGTAGAAAACCCCCACCACAACAACACCAAAAACCACCTAACCGGTCCACAAGTTCTGCGCGGTGTCGCGATCGAACATCACGGTGAAATATGTTGTGTAACCTGCCTTCGTTATTGTGATATGTTTGTAGGTAGATGGTTGACGGTGAGTGTTCTGCGGGTGACTTAGTTTGGTACCGGGGTGCTTTGGTGTTGAAGGCTGTTTTGGATTTCCGTGATGAGTGTAGATCAGCTGTGTTGGCTGAGACCACACGCAAAACCTATGCAACTGGCTGGCAGAGTTGGGCATCGTGGGCTTCGCATTACAAAGTTGTGGAGTTGCCTGCTGACCCGGACTTTCTTGAGTTTTGGCTTGCTGATTTGGCCATTCAAGGACGAACTGTTGCGACGTTACGGGTTTATTTGGCTGGGGTTTTCTCTAAGCATCGCAACGCGGGTTATGACGATCCTATTCGAAACACAAAGCTTCGTGAGTTGATGGCGGGATTGACTCGAAAACTTGCTCGCGAACGACGTGGGGTGCCTCGTCAGGCTATGGGGTTGCGTTGGTTGCATATCAAAAGTATGCTTGAATGTGCAAAACAGCGCAGGTTCAATCAGCCGGGTGGTCGTTTGGAGTCGCCTGAGCAGGCTCGTGAACGGAGCGACTTTTGGGCGGCTTTGCTTTGTGTGTTGCACGACGGGGCTTTGCGTTGTGGTGAGTTGCGAGCCTTGCGTTGGGATGATTTGCAGTGCGTCGAGAAGGGCTGTTATGTGATTTGGGTTCGGCGTTCAAAAACCGACCAACAAGGTTTGGGTGCGGCGGTAGCGTTGTCTGGTTTCACGGTTAAAGCTCTGTTGAAGATCAAACCTAAGGGGGTGGATGGTAACCCGTTGATATTTGATGTGTCGGCTAGCACGGTTTCAAGGATCGTGAAAAGAGCAGCACGTGATGCCGGTTATGACACTAAATTAGTATCTACGCATTCACTGCGTGTGGGTATGGCACAGGATTTAGCTGCCTCGGGTGTGGACACGGTGGGGTTAATGTTGGCAGGTCGTTGGTCAAGTCCAGTGATGGTGGCACGCTACACTCACGCATTGAAAGCACATCAGTCCCCGGTGGGCGATTATCTGAAAACCCAAACTTAATCTCGCTTAAATTGAACCGCTCAAAATAGAACCAACCGCACGGAAACCCTGTGATCCGATTGGATCGCAGCCCAGGAACACCGCAAAGTTCACCGATCCGAAGAGAGCCTGCGCTAGGAATCCTCTCAACTATTCGTCACGACTCGATGGCTGTGTCAAAGAACCGACCGCCTAGCTCAGCACCACCCTCCTACCGGTAGTATCTGGCCCGCTCCGCTAGATCGACTTCGGCCGTCGGCCGCAGCTGGACTTCGGTCGCAAATCGGTTCCGAGCGCTCGATCACGCGATTCATCGATTACATCATCGGTCAAGCGACGACCCTCCCCAGACTCGAACCCTTCAGCGATCAACGAACGAAACCGACGGATGGCTTCGTCCTGCTGGTCGCGGCGGATCAGTTCGCGAATGTACTCGCTGGTGTTGCCGTAATTCCTGGATCGGACACGATCATTGATGTAGTCCCGCAGCGACTCGGGAAGCGCGAAGCTCATGGTGTTGCGCCTCGTGGCATCATCGTATCCAAACTGTCAACTGTTGTCAACTGTTGTCAACTGTGATGAGAGACAGCCCTCGCGGAGAAGACCCGCAGCCTAAACTTGATAGAGGCGGAAGTTGACGATACGGTCGAACTCGTCGGGGTCGAGACTGGTGCCACTGAACAGCGCGCTGTCGATGTCGGGTTGCGCCATCAGCTCGGCAGCGTTGCCTCCCTTGACTGAACCGCCGTATTGGAGGCGCGCGGCGTTGCCCACCATACCCGCCACCAGAGGCCATCACGCCGTAGGCGTGGTGTTCCTGCGACCGCAACAGCCAGTACATGTCCGGCGAGTTTGCCGACACGTTGCGATACCGCCAGACGCGCCACGCGGTAAGGCAACCCGCGAAGGCAGGTCCCAGACGCGCTCATTACGATGGGGTGATGCTTTCACGAATCGCGAACATTGCCGGCCACAAATATTCGCCACAGTGGATGCTTCTGGTGTCTAACCGTTTTCATTGGGTTTCCCCTGTTGGTTACAGATACGATGAGCTGTCGTGAAACGAATATATAGGCTTCTAGGTTTGGCAATGAGATGTTTGGTAATCAGATCTAAAGTGTCTATAGCCATGCTCATTGTCCTGATTTTAGGACTTGTGATACCTTCACCTGTTAGGGGAGTTGATTGGGTGCCCTTAAGGAAAGTGTGGGATACTCAGATTTCGGGTTTGAGATTAGCCCACGCTTCGTCTCCAGTAATTGCAGACATCGACTCTGATGGGCGCAACGAGGTGGTTTTCGGTCATCGTGACGGAATCTTGCGTGCATATGAAGCCGATGGCACCCTAAAGTGGGCAGCAGCTGCGGTGCCGGGCATCAACGAAGAGGAATGTCAGCCGCAGTCGGTGCCTTCGCCGATAGATTCTAGTCCAACTGTCGCCGATATTGATGATGATGGGGTTTTTGAGGTGATTGTGGGTGTCGGTTCTGCTGAATTAGCAGCGCGTTACAAAAACGGCAGCGTGGTCGCACAGGCAAAATTGAGTGGGCTTTTGATCGCAGTGGTGACGCTGGCAACATTTGGGACGAAAATAACGCGGAACTTGATGGTTACTGTGAACCAACATACGCAACTCCCGCAATAGGTGACGTGGACGGGGATGGTTCGTTAGATGTCGTCTTCGCAAGCTATGACTTCTTCATTTGGGCAATCGACAGCGATGGGGTTCCACTACCAGGTTTTCCTGTCAACACTGATGACACTGTGTGGTCTTCCCCAGCTTTATTTGATGTTGACGGTGATGGTGATGTGGAGATTTTTATTGGTGGTGATGCTACTCCAGGCGGCTATGTGGATCATCTCGGCGGAATATTTTCAGCAATCGACTATCGGGAAGGAAAACCAGAACTGTTGTGGAGGCGTTTCCCCAACGAAGTGATTTACTCCTCAGCAGCTATCGCTGACATCAACGGCGACGGGCGTTTCGAGGCAGTAGTTGGCTCAGGCGATAATTGGTTTGTTGTTTGCAGACAACAAGGCAGCCCTCAGTGTGGGCCTAATGATGGCAACGACCACAATAAGGTCTGGGCATTCCATCTCGATGATGGATCAGATGTAGCGGGTTGGCCTGTTGAAACCAACAACACCGTCTGGGCATCACCCGCAATCGGTGATGTAGATGCCGACGGTAGACCAGAAGTTGTTGTGGGTTCTGACGATGAACATGTTTATGCCTACAACGGCGATGGCAGTATTGAGTGGTCTGTGAGACCCCAATTTGGTCATCTAAACGGTGGCGGCATCGTGCGAGGCTCAGCAGTTATCACTGACCTTGATGGTGACGGTGATCAAGATGTAGCTATCGGAACATCAGGGGGACTATCACTTCTTGACGGGCAGAATGGAGCAGAACTTGAATCGGATTTGCATTGGACTGAATGGATCAGTTTCGCTTGGGCCCATGACACAACGCCCGCTGTGGGAACACTCAACGGGCAACGCATGCTTGTCTTCGCTGCTCATTCAGCGGAGCGCGTATGGACTCGCTTCGCTGCGTACGCTCTCCCATCAACCACTTCTAGTGATGCTTGGCCGATGTTTCGCCATAACGCGAAACGCACAGGTACTGCAACGACCTCACCTTCGCAAAAACACCATTCGCCCGAAGGGTCGCCCCGTTACTTTGCGGCACCTCTGCAGTGGATGACACGCCAAGAACGCAATATCATTGATGCTGCTTCCGCAGCTTGTGTCAAACCTGAAACACCAGCATCCCGTGCCGAGACTTCCCTATACATTTGGCGAGCGGCTAACTCGTTAGCGGCGAACTCACGAGCGGCGAAGCCACGAGCGGCGAACCCGCATCCTTTCAGCGATATCAGCGATGTCAGTGACAAAGAACTCGACCAAGCCGTCTCATGGATGTATGACAAAGGTGTTGCTTTAGGGAAACGAATAGGCAATGTGGCTGTGTTCGCTCCCAATGACCTACTCACGCGTGCCGAAGTAGCTGCGTTTTTGTATCGGCTTGAGGGTGAACCTGAAGTACACAGTCACCCGTTCACCGACATTAATCGCTCCTGGCAAAATGATCCAGTGTCGTGGATGTACATGTCGGGCATAACGGTGGGTACCTCGGACACAACCTTCTCGCCGAACGAACCCGTAAGCCGTGGCCAGTTAGCCAATTTTTTTATCGCTACAATGGATCACCGGAAACTGGAGTAAACGAACCTTCTCGTGATTGCTCTGGATAAGCACTTCTCCAAACCCTCTGAGCGACAGAGCTATTGCCGACTGCGACAAGCACGCCGCCGATAGCTCCTGCGACCGCAGCAGCCAGTACATGTCCGGCGAGTTCGCTGACGCGCTGCGACACCGTCAAATGCGTCACTCAGTGGGAGAATGCTGAATAATGTCGAACTTTCTTGACCCGTAAGTCTCTGACCTTGGCTTTTGTTAACCCTAAACGACCGTTTTGGGACATAATCAGCAGTTTGCTAGGTCGCGTCGCTAACTGCTGGGATAACAGCGTTAACGAAATGAGTGGCCGTGGGCGTTGCTCCCGCCAAGAAGTATCAGAGCAACGGCGGCCCCACTCAGAATACCGCCGTGTGAGATACTTTTGTGATGCTTTTTGCACTTTTGCGAAACGACTCGAAGCTAATGCTTGTTTCCATACCAAGTAGTCAATTATGCATCTCAGTCCCGAACAGAAGGTTGATTCATGGCTGTGGAACCTGGTACCCTGGCTTCGCGATGAATTGGTTTTCTATCGGTTGATACATGGCCACGAGTCCTGAAACAGCGGCGGAGCGTCCTGCCTGGTTCGTGGGTGCGGCGTTCGGCGGCACCGACGACCAGACAGACCGGTTCGTGGATGAGGACATCTGGGAGAACGGGTACCAGGACCGTTACCTCGTCCTGGTGCGGGAAGTGCGTGTGGGAGACCGAATTGCAATCAAGGCCACCTATACAAGGAAGTACGATCTGCCATTCGACAATCGCGGCCGTACAGTCTCGGTGATGGCGATCAAGGCAGTCGGCACCGTCACCCACAACCTTGGGGACGGTCGGCACCTCGCGGTGGATTGGACTCCAGTCGATCCGCACCGTGAATGGTACTTCTACACTTGTCGGCGAACCGTTTGGAAAGTGCTCCCCAACAACTACGCTGCTAAGAACCTCATCGCCTTCACGTTCGAGGACGAGGTGCAAGATATCGACGAATTCCGCAGCCGTCCCCTATGGCAAGCTAGGTTTGGTGACGACCCCGTAACAGACGGTCGGTTCTCGTGGGTTTCGTTCTACTCGACGTTTGCGGACAAGTTGCGCCAGTACCGTTATAACCGCCCGGCTTTGCTCACAGCGATCGACGAACTCCCCTCTCAGTATCCGACATCTTTGGTGGACCGGTTCGCTGACGGCACATCAGGGTTGATGCGAGACATTTGCCCCTTCACGACTATCGGCATCTTCAATCGAAACATGAAATTCACGAACCGTAAAGGTATCGCTCGCCATTTGGCCAACGCCTTGGGGATGGAGGAACTGGCCACACAGTCCTTGCAATCTCTGGACGGTATATCAATTCTGAACAACCAGAATAGTTGGTTCTTTCCGTTCGAGCACTTACGTGACGATGCTCACATCGATACGCTCTGGCAGGTGTTCTCCGATGCTTTGACATACGCCGACAACAGCGATGAGACTAACCGCGCGGCGCTCGTCAAATCGTTCAACAATGCAGTTTCGCTCAAGCAAGTGGGCCGGAAACTCTCAATCGGTCTCTATTGGATACGGCCACACGCTTACGTGGGGTTGGATAGGTTCAATAGGGATTACATCAAAGGCTCGATGGGTTTGGCGGTTCCCGGGGGCAAACCAGACGGGGAAACATACCTAGATCTGTGTGAGGCGCTGCAACTAATGTTCGCTGATGAGAATCAGCGAGTTCACTCATTCCCCGAACTGTCGCTGGCAGCGTGGACCAGACCGCCGCCAAACATCGATATCGCTCCCGACGAACCGGAAATGATCAAACCCAGCACTGACACCCGTGCCCCGAAGACAGATTCCGGCTCGCTGTATACGGTCGACGACATCGTCGATGAGGGTTGCTTCCTAGAACAGGCCCGGTTGGAGGCGATTCTGGAACGCTGGCGGATCAAGAAGAACTTGATCCTTCAGGGGCCGCCCGGTACCGGCAAAACGTGGCTTGCCAAGAAACTCGCGTTCGCCCTCGTAGGCACCAGGTCTCGCAGCCGGGTGCGTCCTATGCAGTTCCACCCGAATCTGTCCTATGAGGACTTCGTGCGGGGATGGCGGCCCAGCGGCGGGACCGATGGCCGGCTCGAATTGGTGGACGGACCTTTCCTGAAAGCGGTGGAAGATGCCAACAAAGCACCTGATAGGTCCTACGTGGTGGTCATCGAGGAAATCAACCGGGGCAATCCCGCACAGATCTTCGGAGAGATGCTCACTCTGCTAGAAGCCGACAAGCGCACTCCCGCCGAAGCACTCGCGTTGAGTTATCCCCGAAGCGAAGACGAACGGGTACACATTCCACGCAATCTTTATGTTGTCGGTACCATGAACATCGCCGACCGCTCGCTCGCTTTGGTGGACCTGGCACTTCGACGCAGGTTCGCGTTCGTAGACTTGGAGCCGGTCTTCGGTGCGCGCTGGCGCAGTTGGGTAAGCGAGCAATGCGGACCAGACGAGGAGTTCCTCGCAGAGGTCGAGCGACGGTTGACGGCACTGAACGAGACGATCTCTAGCGACAAGTCGCTTGGCCGTCAATTCCGAGTCGGACACAGCTTGGTCACGCCGAGCGGCGGAACTCCCGTCACAGACCAGATCCAATGGTTTATTCATGTGGTAGAGACAGAGATCGGCCCGCTTCTCGACGAGTACTGGTTCGATGAGCTCGACATCGCCCGTTCCGCCAAGGATGACCTGCTCAGGGGACTCAGCAGTTGACAACGGTGGCGCAGCGGACGATCGGCACTATCCCGATCAGGAACATTTGGTTGCTTATGCTGTACGCGTCGAAACTCTATCGTGAGATGCCAAGCAAGTTGAGACACCGTGCGGAGGAGAACCCCGACGACATCGCCGATCTTGTCGCAGAGATTTTGACCCGGGCCGTGGAGCTACGGATTCGGCGCAACCTCACGCTCGAGTTCCACCGTAGACATGCTGACCTGACCCGTGTGCGTGGGCGCATCAATGTCTTGCGCACCGAGTGCCGCAGCCTTCTGCGACAGGGCAAGATCGCCTGCTCGTTCGAGGAGTTGACCACCGACACGCCCCGGAATCGTCTCGTGAAGGCCGCTCTCAAGAAGCTCAACCGATCTGTACGAGATGAGTGGCTAAGCAGCCGCTGCCGAAACCTCTCCGCGGCTCTCGCCCGAGCCGGAGTGAGCGACGAGACCTCCGGGGGCATCCGCTCAAGAAGGCTCCGCGGTGCTGGTGTCTCCGGCAGGGCCAACTCCGAAGACCGCCGGATGCTCGCTGCTGCGGAGTTGGCCCTGTGGTTGAGTCTGCCGACCGAGAACCCCGGCCTCGGCCACCTGCCGACGCCCGACAGGGACGAGAGATGGGCGCGGCGTCTGTTCGAGGCCGCGGTGGGAGGCTTCTACGGCACGGTGCTTCGCCCCCGAGGCTGGTCGGTCAGTCCGGGCCAATGGTTGCGTTGGCCGCTAGAGGCATCGACGATGACTCCCAGGATCGCAGAGTTCATGCCCGCGATGAAGACCGACATCGTGCTGGAGAGTCCACCGGTGATTGGGAAAGGTCGCCGGCATCGCACGGTGATCGACACCAAGTTCACTCGCATCCTGAAACCTGGTCATCGCAGATCACTGACGCTCGACAGCGGACACATCTACCAGATGTACGCATACCTGCGATCTCAGGAGCGCGACGACGACCCGAGTTCCCGCGATTCCTCTGGATTGCTGCTGCATCCCTCTGCGGGCACCGACGTCGATGAATCCGTCGTCATGCAAGGGCACGCAATGCGCTTCGCCACCGTCGACCTGGCCGCTGAGAGCATCGCCATCCGGGAACGGCTTATCGAACTGGCCGCTTCTTGAGAGAAAAATTCTCCCGGTTGCTCAAACACCCGACAAGTTAACTTTTGGCGGCTAACAATAATGATGTGTGGGTGAGGGGTCAGAAATCTTCGTCGAAAGATACTTCGCCTGAAACACCAACCTGATAAGCGGAGACGGTTCGTTCAAAAAAGTTAGATACTTCCTGCACATCTTGCAGTTCCATGAACGAAAACGGGTTTCGGGAACCGTAACGCGCAGGCAAACCCAACTGCGTCAGCCTCTGGTCGGCCACGAACTCTAAATACTTGCGGGTGTCGGCGGTGGACATACCTGGCACACCCTCACCCAACAGGTCTTGAGCAAACATATACTCAGCTTCAACGGCTTCTTCAAGCATCGCTACGATGCGACCATGAAGTTCGTTATCAAAAAGTTCAGGCTCTTCTGAGCGCACAGTCCTAACCACCTCAAGGGCGAAGTTCATGTGCATTGATTCGTCACGAAAAACCCAGTTCGTGCCCGCCGCTAAACCATTGAGCAAACCCTTTGACCGCAGAAAATAAACATAAGCAAAAGCGGCAAAGAAAAATAAACCTTCAATACAAGTCGCGAAACAAATCAGATTCAGCAAAAAACGTTTACGGTCGGCAGAGGTGAGCAGCGGCCCGTCACCCACTGAATCCATCCATTTGAAACAAAACTCAGCTTTAGCTCGAATCGAAGGAATATTGTCCACAGCAGCGAAAGCAGCGGCGCGTTCGTCTGCATCAGGAATGTAGTTGTCTAACAAATTCAAATAAAACTGCACATGCAGGGCTTCTTCATACAGTTGACGAGACAAATACATTCGTGCTTCGGGGGAGTTGATGTGTTCATAAAGGTTCAACACAAGATTATTGGCAACAATCGAATCGCCTGTAGCAAAAAACGCTACAAGGCGGCTAATCATGTGTTTCTCGGCAGGTAACAACTTGCGGTCGAGGTCGGTTATGTCATCGGAGAAATCAATTTCTTCAACGGTCCACGTGTTCTTGATTGCATCTTTATACATTTCAAAAAACTGTGGGTAACGCATCGGGCGCAAGGTCAAATCAAACCCAGGGTCTAAAATATTGGCTCTTTGAGGTTCACTGCCGTTTGAGGTAAAAACTTGGCTTGAGCCATTGCTTTCGGCAAGCGAATGGGGCTTGTTTGATAGTGTGTTGGTTGTAACCATTAGTCGCACGCCTCGCAGGTTTCAGGGTTCTCTAAAGAACAAGTGTTGGAGTTGGTGGTTGTTTTGTTGATGCGGGTAGCAGGACGGCTACGCAAATAATATGTCGTTTTCAGACCTTGCTCCCACGCATACATATACATCGAAGACAGTTTGTTTATCGTTGGTGATTCCATAAAAAGGTTAAGCGACTGGCTCTGATCAACGAAAGCCCCACGGTCAGCAGCCATCTCAATCAGCGACCTCATCGGTATTTCCCAAGCCGTTCGATAAATGTTTTTGAGATCGTCTGGCACTCGCTCAATAGCTTGCACTGAACCCTCAGCCTTTTTGACATCAGCGATCATCTCAGCATCCCAAAGACCTCGCCGTTGCAAGTCGGCAACGAGATAGCGATTGACCTGCATAAACTCACCCGACAGCGTTTCACGTTTAAATAGATTGGAGACCTGCGGTTCAATACACTCAAAACAGCCCGATATAGCTGCAATCGTGGCGGTGGGTGCGATAGCTACCATAAGCGAGTTGCGTAAACCGTGCTCAGTAATGCGTTCACGTAAGGCAGCCCACCGTTGAGTGTCTGTGGGTTCAATCCCCCAAAGGTCAAACTGCAAGTCACCTTGCGCCGCTCTTGTATCAGCAAAGGTTGGGTGAGGGCCGTGCTTTTCAGCTAACTCAGTGGATGCCCACAAAGCATTAAAATAGATTTCCTCACTAATCCGCCGTGATATTTCACGAGCTGCAGGTGAATCAAAAGCAAGCCCGAGCTTGAAAAAAACATCTTGCAAACCCATTAAACCCAAGCCGATTGGCCGCCACCTAGTATTTGAATAGCTAGCCTCATCGGTCGGGTAAAAGTTGATGTCTATCACCCGGTCGAGCAAAGGCACGACTTGGCGAACCACCTGACCTAGACGCTTATAGTCCAAAGCGTCTAGCAAATCAACAACGGCGGGTGCCGACCCGTTTGGCACCACGCCGTTGTGAGCAACAGAACCATTGGCTTGCACAAGCCCGTTAGGTGGCATAGAGCCGTTAGCTGAGATGGTTCCGTTTGCGGAATTAGTAGCGTTTTCTGAAGGAGCAAAATTTGCTGAAGGAGCAAAATTTGTTGATGGTGCAAAGTTTGCTGAATGTGCGCTGTTGTGAAGCGCAACACCGTTGAAAGGTTCGTAGGAGTGCGCTACTGGTGAAGTGACGAACTCACCCAAATTGATGGAGCCAAGATTACAAACGGCGGTTTCGGATTGGTTGGTGACCTCAATAATCTCGGTACACAGGTTCGACAAATGCACCACACGGTCGGGGTCGTTGGATTGGCTGTCTGCGCCTAAACCAGTCTGGTTACATTTGCGGTTGGCCGCATCTTTGAAAGTCATCCAACCGTTGCCTGTTTCGGCAAGTGTGCGCATCATTCGTTGGTAGAGCTCGCGAGCCTCAACCTGCTTTTCTTGGAGTTGGTCGGCTTCGGCTTGTTCATAGGCAACCCGAAACTCATCACCATAAGTGTCTGTCAGTTGAGGAACCTTCTTGGGATCAAATAGGCTCCACTTCGAGCCATTTTTGACCCGCTCCATAAACAAATCAGGTATCCAGTTGGCCAAGTTGATGTTGTGGGTGCGGCGGGTGTGGTCGCCGGTGTTGTCTCGTAGTTCAAGAAACTGTTCGATGTCGGCGTGCCACGACTCTAGGTAAACGCAAGCGGCACCCTTACGGCGACCCCCTTGGTTGACAGCAGCTACCGAGGAATCAAGGGTCTTGAGCCAGGGCACTATACCGTTTGACAAGCCATTGGTGCCAACTATCAAGCTATTCTTGGAGCGAATGCGGTGCCACGCCACGCCGATACCACCAGCGAATTTGGAGAGCTTTGCTATGTCGGTGTAGCGTTTGTAGATGCCTTCAAGTGAATCTTCGGGGGAGTCAAGTAGGTAGCAGCTCGACATTTGAGGGTGTTTGGTGCCCGAGTTGAACAAAGTTGGGCTTGACGGTAGGTAGGCGAGCGAGGACATTAGGTCATAAAAATAGATTGCTTCTGTGGAGTTTTGGGCGAGTCCGCACGCAACTCGCAAAAAGAAATACTGGGGCGTTTCGATCACTTGCCGTGTGTCGGGGTGGCGCAGCAGGTAACGGTCGTAAACCGTGCGAATACCGAAAAATTCAAACTTGCGATCTCGTTGGCTGTCGATAGCCGCGTTCAGTTCAGGTGCATAGGTGTTGACAAAGTCGGCGACCTCTTCGCTAATGAGGCCAAGTGAGTAGCCAAGTGCTACCGATTCAGAGAACCACGGGGCGTTTTGATTGCGAACTTCTTTGTCGATGTAGGTGGAGAGAAGACGGGCTGCGAGCTTCGAGTAGTTGGGTTCCTCAACGATGAGGCCGGCGGCGGTACGGATTGAAAGCTCGTCAAGTTCTCTGGTTGTGGAACCATCGGCGAGAGCGGCGATAGTTCGGGTGGAGACCATGAGAGGGTCAACGCCATGCAACCCTTCAGTCGCTCTGGCTACTGCATTGACTATTTTGTTGACATCAACAGGTTCGAGATTGCCGTTTCGTTTCCGCACCCGCATTCGAGTAGTAACATTGGATGCGGCTTGGGGGCTTTGCACGGCAATAGGCCGCTCCTGTTGAACTACCATCAGATCCTTTCTTTGGTAAAGCGTTTGATGGTCTGTTCAAACGCTTCAAGTCTGTTACATAGGTGTAGTTACAGCCATGTAACTTGACGTTTGTTCACCCTAACCTACTCGCGAACATTTTGTCAACTCTGCTTGATAAACATCTAAAAATTTTTTGAACGTGCGCGCAGAAGTGGGTTTTCTGGATCGTTTTCAGTTGGGTGCCATGCTGTCATTGCGGTACTGTCCGCTCGTTCCACAACTGATCGACTGACATGAGTTCCTGCCGTCGCCGAAGTCGCTCGGATCGTCCCCCCACAGGGGAAGCCGGTTGAGGTCTTTGCTGAGCTATTATCCGTCGTAGGACGGGATCAGCGAGCGGCGGTGAGAGGACCCGAGCCAATGATGTCGGCGAGATCAGGCGGGTTCTCAACTCGTTACTGCATTTGCGTGAACGAGACGAGTCCGAGAGTCTCCTCGTCTCCGAAATCAATTCAACACTGAAGCGGTGACCACTGGTTCGCCGGTCCATGCACTTAGCGAAACACGATGTCGGGGCTTGGGCACCCAGACCACTAGACCGCGCGCCGTAAGATCTTTCGCTCAAAGTCCGCGGACGACTCCATCGAGGAGATCATGTCGCCGCCCACATCGGAGAGTCTCGCCAGTTCGACCCGTGAAATCTCCTCCTGATTCTCAAACACGATGATCGACTCAAACTCAAGCTCGTGCCTGTGAAAGTAGCCCAACATGATCGTCGTCAACCGGGCTTTGTCACGATTGGGCACACCATAGACGAACAGCGGGACACCGCTCTTCCCCTCGATCCTATAGTCCACAGGATAAGCGTCGGCATTCGGCACGGGTGGCTCATAGTCACGCTGCACTAGGTCTTCATCCACAAGACCCGCTATCCGCTCCGCTAAGTCGTCGTAGAAAGTCGAACCAACGTTCGAGCGGGACAACAAGGTCAGGTCATAGATCCGTGTCAAAGTCTGTCCGAAGGCGAAAATCGCTTCGGGAAGATGTTCGGCAGAAGTGTCTAGCGAAAACGCTCCACCGTCGCGCGTAAGTCCACTTTCAGCAACGATCCGTTCCAAAAGCATGCCCCGCGTCCCATCTAGGAAGGAAGAAATGTCATGCTCATAGCTGATGTGCATCAAGGTGTGGCCGTGGTCTGACAAGCGCAGTCCACCTGCTGGAGCTTCCGACAGATGGAAGGGAAATCCATCCCCATCAGGAAACGTGAAGTGGGTGTGCAACATCAATTCACCGTCAGGGCGACTCTCGACCCCTACGTCTTCACAGAGGCGGGCACACAGCAGCTCTTTCAGTGCAAGCGTGTCGAGGGTCATAATTCCAACCTCGGCTCGTCATACGCCGGAGGGGTGAGTCCCTGTAGGTGATAATCATCTATCAAGCACCTCAGAGCACCATCAAGGGTTTCGAAGCGATCGGTCACGTCCGCTTGAGACTCGGGCTTCTTCCCTGCCGCGATAGCGGACACCGTTGCTCGATGGATGTGCGGGCGAAAGACGATGTCGCCATGTCGGTGACTCGGCCCGTTGTAGCGGGCGAGCGTGAGCCGCCTTCCAGTAAGCGGAATGTATGCAATCCCGCAAGAGAAGTCCCTATCGTCTCGCAGATTCTGCCGCAGGTACACTTGGAACCGGACATTCTGGTCATCCCCGGAGACCTGATAGTTCTTCTGTTTGTGCCCAGGTTTGTCTGACCAGCGAGCACCAGGATTCGTTACCCGCTTCGGCATCTGCCGCAGGTCATCGAGTTCGTCTTTGCTATAAAGCGTGGCTATCATCAGGTTCCCAAGTGTACATCTTGACCAGCGTCAACTTTACCTCAGTACTGTGGCGAGGGAGCGGTAGCCGGGCCAGTCGAGGGTGTGCTCGGCGGAGCTGAACTCGTACTCGCCTGCGGTGAAAGGGTCATACAGGTAAAGGGACTCTTCGCGAATGAGGGTGGAGTGAGGCTTGCGAGGAGGTTCCAGTTGGGTTTGGGTGCGTAGAGGAGTGCTCGGATTCTGTAGATGTTGAAGATACTGAAATGCGAAGGCTGCGCGTTTGACGCGTGGATCAAGTTGTTGGCTGCTTCGGTGGCGGCGTTGGCGACGCGTGCGACATGCCAGTTAGTGATCTGGGTACACCAGCGTGACAGGGTTCGACCGACCCGGTTGAGTTCTGGGGGCAGGTTCAAGTCTTGAAGATCGACAGCGAGTTGGGTCACGAACTCGACGGCGGTGGCCGGGTCGTCTATGTCATAGACCGACCGTAGGACTTCTTTGGCGTGGCTAGGCGTCGCGGACTTCGCCGTGGGGGTCGCCGGCTTCGGGCAGACCGAGCAGCTTGGTGCGGTTGTCGTCGTTGATCAGCTCTGACGCTAGTAGCAGCAGTTTGCGCGCCCGGTATAGCGGGTCTGCTTGGCGGCTGCGGTGGCCGAGGGTGGTGTTTTGTACGCGTCTGGGAGACTTCGTCGAGTGCTTGGTTCGCGGTGCGTACCACATGGAACGGATCCGCGATCTGCGCGGCGTACCGCAACGCTGTGTCAAAGGCCGCCTTGTAGTACCCAGACAGGTCCAGGGTCGCCCACCGGATGCTCTCACGCCACTCCCGGGGTTGATTAAGTATCCACTGTGCTGGGGTTTTAGCCGTTCTGCCAGGCACTATGTCCAACAAACGACCCCGGCCGGCATCTACGACGCTAGTGGACCAGACCTTGGACTTGAACCTTCCGCTGCGGGCCATCAGCGTCTCGTCGAGACCCAACGCCTCAACACCGTCGAGGCGCTGCGCGTCTGCTTCGAGCAAAGTTTGACCCCAGTGCTGCACCGAGGAGTTCACCACATGCCAACAACAACCCAACTCGGCCGCCAGATCGCTCAATGGGCATCCGCGACCGGCCTGAAAGGTCACCGAACAACCCAGCGCGCGCGGTCAACCCCTCACGCCGCGGTGCTATCTCACGGTCCTGCTCAGTCACTGTCCCAGCACCACAGTCACCGTCTCAGCACCGCCACCGGCACTTGTGCCACAGCAGGCGCGTCGCCCTACCAAACACCGGCAGATCCACCAACTCCACACGCCGGTCACCGTCAGACCACAACGACCCGCCACAAGTTCCACAAAACGGTCTCGGCGTTCGCCGCCGCACATTCACCCACAACAACCCGACAGTCTCGTCGACTCCAAGCACCTCGACATCGCCTAACCCGACGATAATTTCGTTCACGCGTGTCGAGTCACAGTCCACAGGGATCCTCCAGTCCTCGGCTGCCATCAGCACCGATTCTGGGGGATCCCTCACACTCAAGCGCGGATACCCACCGACCTCACCCCGACCTCATTCGCGAAGAGCCAAAGCGGCCCTTCGCATTTTAGGGTGGAGTGAGGGTGTTGAGGAGATTCCAGTTGGGTTTGCCCGCGTAGAGGAGTGCTCGGATTCTGTAGATGCTCCTATGTTTGTCAAGTGGTGATTTGGGTGAGGTGTGAATCACTCCGGGTTTGGTGGAGACTCTTTTCGGTGAGAGGATAAAGTTATGACAAACAACAAAAAATATCAGGCCGAGCTTTGTGAGCGGGCGGTGAGGATGGTTCTTGATAATGAGTGGCTTTATGGGTCGCGCTGGGAGGCGATCTGTTCGGTTGCTTTGAAGCTGGGTCTGTCTGCGGAGTCGGTGCGCAAGCGGATGCATCGTTTCGAGATCGACAACGGCGCGCGCGGGGGTGACTAGCGTCGAGCGCAAGCGTGTCTTGAGTCTTGAACGTGGGGACCGTGAGCTGTGCCGAGCGAACGAGATTTTGGCCGCGGTGTCGGCTTTGGTCGGGGCGGAGCTCGACGGTCAGTGATGGTCGTAGTGTCGTTCATCGATGCTTACTGGCACCGGTTCGACTTCGAGCCTGTTCAGCGCGGTGCTCACAGAGTACGGTGTCGGGATCGCCCCGTCCACGTATTACGCCGCGAAGAAACGTCAACTGTCGGCGCGTGCTTTGCGCGACGTTACGCAAGCGACTTTGGGTCTGACATATGCGATCAGATACCTAGTGATTTCCTAATGTCCTTCATCAGCAGGACAAGGTGCAACTCGTCGGTTGGTGACATTTGAAACGACGGGAGAATATGTCTGTAGAAGTCACGAGCGTCATTTGTTTCGGCGTGTACCAAAAGACCGCGACACCCGATCTCCTCGCCCAGTTCGATTGTTCTCTTGAGGGCATCTTGAAGCAGTGCTTTGCCGAGTCCATGCCCTTCATGATGCATAGAAGTACCGAGACGCGCCAGCAACGCCAAAGGTTGGCGGTATCTTCCCACACCTTTGTACCACCGCTTGGGCAGTTGCTCTCTCGTCATTTCAGCCATCCGCCATGCGTAGTAGGCAACGACTTCATCACTGCTCAGCGGGGTGACGACCGACACCTTCACCAGGCCAGACCCACTCGACTGCCGGGCGTGTTTTTTCAACCACTCAGTTTGTTCGTCGGACCTGCACTCGAACCGCGAGATATCGTGTTCATCGGCCATTAAGGTCGGCTGCTTGTATACGAATTCGCCCGAAGCGCCACTCACAATAGGACCGAGACTGCGTCAGGAAGCAGCTTTACCGGGCTTGGGTTCGTCGTAGGCGATGTGCGGCGAACGCCAAGCCATCAACTCCCTCAGTTCCGGCAAGTCCCGCGCTGGTTGTCCCTCCAGTGCCGTCCATTGCTTCCAGTCCTTGGGGCCCAATGAAAACTCCGACCTGTCAGCAAGCTCTTGGCTTTGGTCCAACGACAAGTCCGAGACTGCGCCAAGCAGCCCTGTCTCTGCATCCAGCACAGAGTTGAGCGCGGGTTCTTCAGTCTTCGCCAAGGGGGGTGTTTGAGCTTGTTTGGCTCGCCGGGTCCGCTTCGAATTGGCCACTGGAAGGCTGAACTCTGTGCGCCACGCCGCGACGGTCTCCTTCTTGCGGCCAACTCGCCGTGCGACGCTCGCATCTCCGCGACGAGATGCCTCCTTTGCGTACCTTCGTCGTTCATCGCGTGAGAACTCTCTGCGGTCCACCGGCGGTTTCTCCTCTCTGTCTGTGTGGGAATAATACTCGAACATCGCGGTGAATGCAAACAGATGAACTATCGAGGTGCTGATGCGAGGGAGCGGTAGGCACTCCAATCGAAGATGTGCTTTCTCAAAGGCCTACAGTTCGCTCGACAGGAACTCATCGGGATCGGTGTCACGGTGGCTTAGATTGTCGAAGTTTGAGGGCTGGTCGCAGCAAGGCACCGATGTGACCGTGGGCGGTCCGCCGTTGTGCGCGCCACCCGGAGGTGAGCGCCCGCTCGAAAGCCAGCTAGGGGTGATCCTGCACAGAAGGCAGGTGGCGACCCGAGCGGCGCCCGCGTTTGCGGGCACGGCTCAATGTTTTGGTCTGGCTAACGATAGATTTTTCGGAATGGACATCCTTGATGTGGACTTGTTGACGTTCGAAAACGGCAGCCGAGAAGCTCGAAAAGCCGTTGTTGATGGCGTTATGAAGAGCTTGGCGACGGGCTTTGTGTATGTTGCTCACGACATGAGTGTCACCATGATAGATGAGGTTTACTGCACCCTAGAGCAGTTTTTCTCTCTACCTCAAGAGCGCAAAGATTCATACAAAGTCACAGGTAGCAACGGCCAAACTGGCTACACCGGGTTACTAGTGGAAACCGCAGCAAGTGCCGAAGTGCCCGATTTCAAAGAGATGCTCAACTGGCACGCACAACTCCCTAAAGGCCACCCATTACGCAGCCTTTACCCATTTCGCTACGGGCCGCCTACCCTTCCCGAAAAAGACATACCCGGTGCCGCCAAAATACTCAGCACCTTCCACGACATCGTCGCAGCATTACAAATTCGAGTGTCAAAAATAATCGCAGTAGGGTTGGGGCTACACGAATCATTCTTTGAACGCATGCTAATTGACGGTGCCAATCTCACTCGTGCAATCCATTATCCAGCAATGACCCAAGCACCTGATGAAACCCATGTGTGGGCAGCCGAACACGCCGACATCAACCTCATCACCGCACTACCTAGAGCCACAGCAGCAGGTTTACAGGTCAAGGTTGAAAACGAATGGGTAGACGCGGTGCCACCAGAAAACCGAGCGATCATCAACACAGGCTTAATGCTTGAACGGTTCACCAACGGCGTTATCTCACCCGGAATACATCGGGTGGTGTCGCAACCCGGGCAATGCGGTGATCGTTATTCGGTGGTGCAGTTCGCCCATCCCGAACCGTGGACACTGCTCGCGCCCGTCTCCACCACCGTCACCAAAGAAAACCCGTTAAAGTATCCCACCATCACCGCAGCCGATGCACTCTCTAAAGTGATCTGGGAAATCAACTTGGTCGAACAAGGCCGCCGCCTCCACAACAATCCCTAACCCATAATCCACCTACTCGCTAAACAGGGGCCCAGTTGGCACTGATTTCTTTGTTCGCTGCCTAACACTTGGCTTGCGTTTCATCCTATTCAAAACCAAACTGTAGGTTTCGTCAAGAGTAAGCACTTCTGTTTTGGTGCGCATAGCCCTTAGGCAAACCGGCTCAGATCTTTCTTTGAATTTCTCGTCCCACTGAGAGATTTGCTTGAAAATGAGTAGTACGAACTCTTCAAGTCTGAGGTTGCGACCTCGTGGATCTACCCAAACGACTGACTGTCGGCGTTCTATGCACAGTAGAATCATGTCGTTATTTGACGTAACGACCGTTTGGTTGGTTTTTTCTCTTTATCTAACACTTCTGAGTCTGCTGCACCTCGCTGCGGGGCATCGTCGTGCTCTTCGCCAACGTAGCAGGTGCGGAAACCTAAAACAGCCAATGCACTGCAAACTCTCCATGGGAGATTATCGTCAAACAGTAATCGGATCGAAGTTTGCTTCAAATAGTTTGGTTTACGCCTCACGTTTGAGTTGAGTTTCGAATTCAATAGCCGCTTGCAATTGATCTAACGACAAGCGAAAGTCGTCGGCAACAGAGGACTGGTCCACTCCTGTACTGATGAGGTCGGCCAAAGTCTGTGTCGGCACTCGTGTACCCTCCACGCAAGGCGCACCAGCCTGAATTTTAGGGTTTAGCCAAACCCCTTCTTGTGGCTGCCATATTTGTGCCATACCCTCATCGTTGAATGTGAGTGGTACAAGTAGCGGTTTCACGATAAGTTGAAAAGCCTGCTGACCAGATTTTCCAACATCTTCCCATTCTGTGATCTCAGCAAAGAAGTTAGAACCAACAGTGGCCAGCTTTTTGTGTGCAAAAGGACGATGGGTAAGCAGCATCTTCGATAGATGAGCTGACCCTCTTTCAATATCAACTAGTGAAACCCCTCTACTTTGCAATTCTCCTATCACGCGAAAGCTCAGTAAGTCCCAGAAACTAAAGAAACCATCCAGTTCACCAGTTAGCACCGCCTTTCTTTTGCTTTTCGTGGTGGTCCAAGTTTCTATCCGGTGCTCGGAAATGTTGATTAGGCGAGACACTTCACCAAGATCATAAATACCGCGATCTAGGTAAGAACCGTCAGGAGATTGGAGTTTTAAACGAGTGCTTGATTCCACATAATTAATCGTAGCGAAAGAAAATCAATCGGGGGTGGAGATTGTTTTTAAAGCGAAATGGAAGGGTGCGTTGTCGATTTTGGAGTTGTGGACGCGAAGGTTTTTGGGGGGTGAAGTGATGGAAATATTCGTGGCTAGAACCTGCTCGGAAATATAGTCATGATGTTTGTGTAAGGCTTCAACAGCGGCAGATGAGGCACAGCCGACCCAGACCACGATACGGTCGGTGACAACTAAGTCTTCGGTGCGGCGGGCGTTTTGAATCTCACGCACCATGTCTCTGGCGTGTCCTTCAGCTTCAAGAGCAGGGCTAACGGTGGTGTCGATACTCACCACAGCGTCGTTAGAGCGCAAAGCCGCAGCCACCACACCTTCCCTCGACTCCACCACAAGTTCGTATTCCTCGCTACTCAACTCTTGGCCAGCAACAAGGACTGTGCCTACCTCAGTTGCTTGCCAATCACCTTGCCGGGCAGCAGCGAAAACCGACTGCACCGCCCCGCCGAGGCGAGGCCCGAGTACCTTACCATCAGGTCGCAAGACCAAAGTAGCGAGCTCTTCGATGTCGTCTCGAAACAGCACCGATTTGACGTTGAGTTCATCGGCAAGCAAATCAGAAAAGGGCTCTAGGTTGCTCACCGACCGACCAGCAACAGTTACCGAAGCCAACGGCAAGCGCACCCGCAACCCCTCATTTTCGCGCAAACGCAGCGCCGTTGAAGCTGCGTCTCGAAGCTGATCCATGCTTGCCACGAGCGAGGAATCCGCCACGAACTCCTGCGCTGCGGGCCAATCGCACAAATGCACCGAAGGTTTGGCTTGCTTGTCACTAGCAGTGAGTCCGAGCCAGATTTCCTCAGCGATCATAGGCAAAAAAGGCGCGCTGACCTGCACTAGCGAAAGCAACACCGTATAGAGCGTGTCTAGCCCTGCCGTGTCGGCACTACTTCCATCAACACCCCAGAAACGATCACGGGAACGGCGAATATACCAGTTATTTAGCGCGTCAATGAATGAACGGATTTCAACTGTGGCACCAGCAAGGTCATAAGCAGTCATACGGTTTTCGGTATTGACAATCAGGTCACGGGTTTTGGCCAAGATATAGCGGTCTAGCAACTCAGTACTGTCGGTACGAAACCGAGCCTGATAGTCTTCAACATTCGCGTACAGGGTAAAAAACGAATACGCGTTCCAGATAGGCAAAATAACCTGACGCACCACCTCGTCGATGGCATCTTCTGAGATACGAGCATCGCCACCCCGCACAATGTTGGAAGACATAAAATACCAGCGCAAAGCATCGGCACCTTGCGTTTCAAATATGACTTCGGGTTCGGTGTAGTTGCGAAGTTTTTTGGAGAGTTTGGCACCGTCTGCCGCCAAGAGGATGCCATGACAGATAACGTTTTGGAAGGCCGGGCGGTCAAATAATGCAGTGGCTAACACATGCAAGGTGTAAAACCAACCACGTGATTGATTGATGTATTCAACAATAAAATCAGCGGGAAAATGTTCATCAAACCAGGCTTTGTTCTCAAACGGATAATGAACTTGAGCAAAAGGCATCGCACCAGACTCAAACCAGCAATCAAGCACCTCAGGCACACGCCGCATCATCGTCTTGCCGCTTGGGTCATCAGGATTGGGGCGCACTAACTCATCAATGAAAGGACGATGCAGGTCGGTCGGGCGCACCCCAAAGTCGGCTTCAAGTTCGTCAAGGCTGCCGTACACATCGGTTCGGGGATAGTCGGGATTGTCGCTTACCCAAACAGGAATAGGGGAACCCCAGAAGCGATTGCGTGAAATCGACCAATCCCGAGCCCCTTGCAGCCACATACCGAAACGACCGTCGCGGATGTGGCCAGGCACCCAGTTAATTTGCTGGTTCGTTTCCAATAAACGCTCACCGATAGCGGTCACGTTCACATACCAGCTAGGCATAGCTTTGTAGATAATCGGTGTGTCTGTGCGCCAGCAATGCGGATAATTGTGAACATAGGAATCGTGGCGGATTAGTTGGCCTTGCTTGGCGAGCTGTTTGATGATGCCAGCATTAGCTTCAAGCACGTTTACACCTGCCCAATCCACCACCTCGGCGGTGAAACAACCTGAGTCATCAACTGGCACCACGCTGCCGATGCCTGCTTCAGTCGCCAACCGCTGATCATCTTCACCAAAACCGGGAGCGATATGCACCACACCTGTGCCCTCAGAAGTCTCGATGAAGTCACCTGCGAGGATAACGAAAGCACGGTTTGAGCCGTGGCGGGGATTTTGAGGATCAACTTGTGACATTGCTTGAAAGTAATCAAACAATGGTGTATAGCTACGCCCCACCAAGTCTGCGCCCGCTACAGTGCCTACTTGGATGGTGTCACGTAGTTGGCGTTCATAAGACGGCAGCGTTGCTTCGCTCAAGACATAGCGGTTGCCGTCATTGTCTGCCATCACCACATACTGGAGTTTGGCACCAACTGCGAGTGCCAAGTTTGAGGGTAACGTCCAAGGGGTTGTTGTCCAAGCCAAGATTGAAACCTTGCCTTGTGCAGAGGCATTGGCAGCATTCGGGATGCCGCTTGGGTCGTCTAGTTCAAATGCGACAGTGATGGCGGGGTCTTGACGAGGACGGGTGGCATCATCTAGGCGAATTTCGTGGTTTGATAGGGGAGTTTCGGCTCCCCAACTATAGGGCAGCACTCTGTCGGATTGATATATCAAACCCTTGTCCCATAATTGTTTGAACGCCCACATAACTGACTCCATGTAGTTCAGATCCATGGTTTTGTAGTCGTTTTCGAAATCAACCCAACGAGCTTGACGGGTGACTGTTCTCTCCCATTCTTTGGTGTATTTCAACACCGAACTGCGGCAGTAATCGTTAAACCGTTCAATGCCGTATTCGATAATGGATGCTCTGCCGGCAACTGGCAGTTCTTTCTCAGCTTCCATTTCAGCAGGTAATCCATGGCAGTCCCAACCAAAACGCCGCTCAACGCGGTTGCCTTTCATCGTAAAGAATCTGGGCACCACGTCTTTTATGTAGCCAGTGAGCAAATGCCCGTGATGGGGGAGACCATTAGCGAAAGGCGGGCCGTCATAAAACACGTACTCTTGGTCGTTGGATCGTTGTTCTACCGATGTTTGAAAGGTTTCTTGTTCGGCCCAGTAGTCAAGGATTCGGCGTTCGATGGACGGCAAATCTGCTTTGCCAACGTGTGGATAAGGCTTGGGTGCCTTTACAGAGCCTTCGCCTGAGGTTGAGTTTGCCATAGCACCCCATCCTACCGCCCACATTCCCACCCTCTGCGCCAAAACTTTCACCCCGGCAAAACAAACCGTCTCCGCCGCAACTGCAAGTCAATCGTGATCAAGTTCTCAATATTCCAATACGTTTTAGACTAGATTAAGAGATTGCTTCTGCGAAAGATTGTGAGGTGAAGTTAGAATGCCCGAACCAAAAAACAACCCTTCTTTGCCATTGTCTTCTCTTGAGATTGTGGGATTTCGTGGAATAAATCACCTTACGATAAACAAGCTGGGCCGAGTATCTTTGTTAGCCGGGCAAAATGGAGCTGGCAAGACGACAGTACTTGATGCAGTGAGGGTGTTTGCGTTACGAGGAGATCTTGAGGCATTGATCACGGTGCTGGAGCGTAACGAAGAGTATGGTCGTGAAATTCGACAACAAGATGAACGAGATGTTGTGCTTGAATCCCCCAACTTTGAAGCTTTGTTTCATGGTCGAATCGCCAACATCGACGATTGGTTGTCGGTGGGTGCGAATGGAAAACGAAACCAATGTGTACGGCTTGAGGTTTGTGACGCGGATAGTTTGCACGAGCAGCAATCGCTGAAGTTTGGGAGGCCTGTAGATCCTTTAAATCGGGCCATCAAAGTAGTGTTTGGGGATTACGAGGATTACTTCCCGATAGTTGGCTTTGACCTGAGCCGCCGCGCCTTAGGAAGGCCCCGCCTGAACAACATCACTAGAACTGACCGATTGACAGCGCACATTGTTGGCCCTGGGATTTCTTCCAATTACGACCTAGATCGCCTATGGGGCGAAATCGCACTAACTGATACAGAACCTCTAGCTTTGCAAGCGTTAAACCTAGTCACCAAGCAAAGTGTTGAAGCGGCGGCGATGATACCGGGTGAATATCGGTCTCGCCGAGTGTTTGTGAAACTGGCCGACGGTGAAAGGGTGCCTCTACGAAGTCTAGGCGATGGTGCTACACGCTTGTTTGCATTGGCTGTGACTTTAGTTAGTTGTTCGGGCGGGTTTTTGTTGATTGATGAAGCCGAAAATGGCATACATCACACATTGCTAAAAGACTATTGGCGATTTATTTTCCGAGCGGCCGAAGAGCACAATGTGCAAGTCATTGCTACGACCCATAGCTGGGATTGCATCCAAGGTTTCGCTAGAGCGGCAACAGAAAACCAAGAAGTTGATGGCGTTGCAGTGCGCTTAGAACCACGAGATGGAATGCATCGCGCTATTGAATATTCAGAAGAGGAACTAGTGACGGCTTCTGAGCAAGGCATCGAAGTCAGGTGACAATCCCCAAAGCTGTTCACCAGAGGTTGCTATTGGTGGAAGGCGTGGACGACAAACACGTGGTTGCCCACTTGTGCAAGCAAGCGAATTCGACTCAGAACTTCGTCATCGAAGAAAAAGAAGGTGTCAACAACTTGATCAAGAGCTTACCGGTTGAGATGGCTGTGGCATCGCGAAAAGCACTTGGCGTTATTGTGGATGCTAACAATGATCTAGTTGGCCGTTGGCAGGCCGTCAGGAGCCGTCTTCAAAGCCGCGGTATTGCCCTACCATCGGCACCAGTTGCAGAGGGATTGGTAGTTGACTCGGAACCCAAAGTTGGTGTGTGGTTGATGCCCGACAACAGCAGTCCCGGCCAAATTGAGGACTTTGTTGCTGCGATGATCCCAGAAAGCGATCCAGTTTGGAGCCACGCTCAGAGTTTTGTGAATAATCTACCAGATCAGCATCGCCCTCAGCCAGCGATAAAAGCGATGGTGCATACATGGCTCGCGGTTTGTGCAGGGGCATCTAAAATGGGGTCGGCAATTGGTTCTGGGCATTTCGACATCTCTATGCCGGTGGCTTCGTTGTTTCTCGATTGGCTTGTTCGGCTTTACTCAAAAGACTAGGGTGGGGTTTCAATTAGGAGGTTTAGGCTTTAGGGATGCGCCGATTTTTGATTGATACCGATACCGCTAGTGACGATGCGGTCGCTTTGATTATGGCTTTGCGAAACCCCTCAATAATTGTGGAGGCAATAACGGTGGTGGCGGGCAATGTGAGCTTGGATCAGGCTCTGCAAAACGCTTTGTATACCCGTGAGTTGTGTGACAGTGACGTGGCGGTTTATGCGGGTGCGGACTCACCTTTGCTGAGGAACCTAGAAACAGCTCAAGAGGTTCACGGGCAAGACGGTATGGGTGACTTTGGATTACCCTTATCGGGGCGGGTTCCCTCAGCTGGTCGCGGTGCTCAAGTCATCATAGATACCATTTTGGCTTCGCCTGGCGAGATCACGTTGGTCACATTAGGACCGCTAACCAATGTTGCTATCGCTACCCTGTTGGCACCAGAAATTGTTGACGCGGTGGCACGGGTGGTGGTTATGGGCGGTACAGGGGTCAACGGCCCAGGTAATGTGACAGCTATGGCGGAGTACAATTTCTGGGCCGACCCTGAAGCAGCGGCGATAGTGACTCAAGCCGGATATCCGATTGAATTCGTGGGATGGGACATTTCAATCACCTCAGCGGTGGTTGATGCACAGCGTCACGCAAAACTAGAGGCCATAAACACGAAATATTCGCAGTTCCTAATCGACATTTCACGAGTGGTGAGAGAGTTTGATTTATCACGTGGCTTAGAGGGCGATGACTTGCCAGACCCAATCGCTATGGCACACGCCATAGACCCGCATGTGGCCACCACCAAACATTTATCTGTCAACATTATGACCGGTGATGGGCCTCAACGAGGGGTTATGGAAGTTGATCAACTAAGTTTTGGTGACACCAACCCCAATGTCAAAATAGTCAGTATTTACCCAAGCGACCATTTTTTCTCCCTCTTGTTTGCCGCTTTACAGTAAAGCAGTTTAGTTTCTCAATCTTTTGAGATTTCAGACTTAGCGGATTCGCCATCCGTTGAGTTCGTCGCTGGTGTTTTGCCATCACGCAGAGCCTGCCACTTTTCAACAGCACTGCGATAGGCAGCTTCGGCTTCTTGGCGTTTAGCCGAGGAAACATCTTTAGCTAGCTTTTTGACCACAGCAGCGGCAGCGATCTTGGCTTGCTCAGCTTTTTGTAGTCGCTTTTCCTTAGCGGTGCGTTCACGGTCAGCAGCCAAATATTCGTTAAAGAGTGTTAGTGCTGCGGTTGTTTCGTCATCAAGCATGATGTTAGCCATCGGTCTAGTGTGCCTGATTAACCACTGAATTTGGCTACCTATAGCGGAGAAAACTGCGAGGTGCTGGTGAGCGAAGATCAAAAGCGACCTTCACCGCTCCACGGCGGCCAGCTTCAGAGGCGTGTTCAATAGCGTCTCGATAACGTTGTAATGGGTACGTAGCAGAGAGCATTTTATCGAACGGAACCCTATTAGCAAGCTCAAAAGCCAACTTGAAACTAGTGGTTGTGGAGCCGTTTGGTAGTGGTTCAGTGCCGTAGGTGTAGCAACCCACCAACTCAGTTTCACGATGCCAAAGTGGGGTTAAATCTACATCAATCACGCTCGGCATTCCTAGCAGCACAACACGACCACGTGGTCTACACAAACCGATGGCTTCGCTAATCGAATCAGCAGAACCAACCGCATCAATCACCACATCCGCACCACCCGAAAGGCGGCCGCCGATCACAAAAGAATCGCTTGCCCGGCGCACCGCACGGCTCAACTCGTGGGGTTCACAAACCAAATCCGCACCGAACTCAACAGCGAGGTTACGCTGCGTTGAGTATTTGGCACCAATGATTATGGTTTTCGGGCGCGTAAAATGTCGCAGAGCAGCCACCGTCACTAAACCCATGGTTCCAGCACCAATCACCGCCACTAGGTCGCCGGGGTTGACTTTGGCTCGCAATGCTGTGTGAATGCCCGCGGCGACTGGTTCGAGAATCACTGCGGTTTCATCGCTCATCGATTCGGGCACATTGTGGAGTTGGCTTTCGTGAGCGACAAATTCAGTAGCCCAACCACCCCCAGTGCTAGCGCAAAAGCCGGTCTGCAAACCAGGTTTTAGGTGACCGCAGCACAGATGGCGATAGTCGTTACCATCGGCGGGTGCGGCACCTTCAAAAGGTAAGTCAAACCCTCGCGCTGCGTGGCCCAATACAGGTTCAATAGCCACCCGTTGTCCATCGCTGAGTTCGCCAACGATCTCGTGCCCCAACACAAACGGAAACGACACAAAGTCCTCAAAATAGCGCGATGAATGCCCGTCAATGGTGGCTAGGTCGCTACCACAAATGCCGGCAAGTCGCGGCCACACTCGATGCCAACCGGGGCCAGGCAATGCTGGAGGATCGTCTTCAACGAGAGCTAGAGGAGCAACGCTCGCCCCAGCACCAGGTTTCATCTTCGCTGCTGCCATGGCAGCCACATATTTGAACTCATTGCGCCTGTAGCGAATCGCCTTCACGGTGCTAACGCTAGCGTAGCTCCAACGGTTTAGGTGAGCGAGTGTTGAGTAAAGCCTTGATTACGACTCAGGTAGAGTCGCCAGGCAGAGGGAACTGTCAACGCAGCTACCACCGCAGCAGCGATGGTAGCTAAAGCAAATCCGTCCCCTAAAGCACTAATTATGTCTGTTGAAATCCGATTCGGGTCATTGCTCAGCAAGCCACGCACAGCTTCTACGTCACCAATCCGCATATCAACCACGCCAAACGCTATAGCCGCAACAGCAGCGATACCAAAGGTTAGGGCAGTGGTGCGAACAAACTGATGAGCACCGTTCAAGCGACCCATCTCGCAGAGTTGGGTTCGGTTTTGCAACAAAGCAGCACCAGTGGAGGTGATCGAACCAACCCCAACCCCCAAAACGGTGAAAGCAACAAACATCAACCCCAGCGGTGCTTGCACACTAACAACTGCCGCTACCGCAACTGCGGCAGGAAAAGCGATTAGTGATCCGATGAGACTAACCGTCTCTGCGTGCCAACGATCTTGCAGCCTGCTCGAAAGCCAAGCACCAGCGGTCCAACCCACTGTCAAAAAAAGTACCGAGGAAGCAGCTAGGGTGGTGCTAGTTTGGCGTGCCGCTCGCAAATATAGTGGCAACAAAGAGTTAATCCCCACCGCTGCGGCAAGAACCAACATTGATGTGAGATGAATACTGCGGTATTGCGCTGAACTAAGATGGTGTAGCCGCAAGATGGGTTGCGGATTGCGTTGTGCCCAATATCGGTATGCCCCGCAACCGCACACAATAGTCGCCGCTGCGGCAATTCTAAGCGTGGCTGAGTTGGCGGTAAGAGTCAACACCGCAGCGGTTATCGCAGCGATCAACAACAAACCAATGCCATCAAAACTCGCAGCTAAATCGCTGGGCTTCTGGTTTTGTGTGGCCGCTTCAGGAGTTCGCCTCGCTCGGTTTCTGTGATGGTCGGGCAGGGTAGACCATCCGACGAGCAGAGCAATTGTTGTCACCAATACATTGACCATAAAGGTGGCGCGCCAATGAGCGAACTCGACCAATATCGCAGCTAACGCTGGACCGGCCACCCCCATCACCCCCCAAACAGTGGAAATCACTGCGAACGCTCGCGGGCGCAGAGCTGTTGGTATGCCAACCCCGATCCCGGTGGTGGCTACCGTAAGAGCAGCACCAGCGAAAACACCCTGGCACGCTCGAGCGGCTATTAAGCTAAACATGGAAGGTGCGAGCACAACCAAAACCGAAGTGAAGATGAAGCCTATACCTGCGAGCCGGGCGGTCTTGCGAACCCCCATACTGTCAACGATTGGCCCCACAGCGAGAACTGCGACAGCCGATGTTAAAAGTTCAATAGTTATTACCCACGGCAATAAGTTTATCTGTCCTAGATCATCGCCAATTGCGGGTAGCACCGCTGTTGCTGCCAAGTTATTGTAAGAGACGATCGCAATGAACGCGATTAACGCCCCCATAATCTGTCGTTGCGGGGGATTCCAAAGTGTCTCGTTTGAGTAATCTAAAATAGACCCTCACGATATGGCAGTTTTTGAAACATATGGCAGACTATTGGAGATGTTTCGTTTTAGGAGAGGCGCGCATAGTTTCGCGTCATCACCCGAAACTATGTCCACGGTAAATATCCGCCGTTTGTCTGAGCGCCAGTTTGCGAGTTATGTGGATGCCATGCTCGCGAAAGCTCTTGCAACTCCAGAAAGTCCTAACGATAGTGTTTCTGAGATTGCGGCAGAGTGGGTTATTTGTCAGGTTGAACACTCGTTGGGAACGAAAAATTTGTTTCGACCTGGCGTGGGTGAAGCTGATAATTTCTATACACCTGCGGCATTGAGCCTCGTCTTGTATGAAGAAGTCAGAAAGTACATACGCCAACACGACCCAGCATGACGAGTTGCAGTAGCCAACAATAAAAAGTTAACAAATATTATTAAAATAATGTTGTTTTCAAAGAATATTAGTTTATTCTAATGATAGGCGGACTTATGTTTTGCCACCTCCCTAATATCAAATACTAACCATGCGACCAAGGAGGAAGCAAATGGCAGGCGACATGCTAATAATGAGCAAGTCACAAATGGAACAGTTGGCGGGCAACTTTGCTCGACAGCAACAGGTGGTGCAAGAAGTAATCAGGGCTATCCAGTCTGGGTTAGACGGCACCACTTGGCAAGGAAATAGGGCAGATCGTTTCCATCAACTTTGGAACACGGAATTCCGCCCGAACCTAATGAACCTTGTTGAGGCACTTGGCGAACATTCGTCGTTTATCAACAAAGAACTCCAAGCTGGTGTCACCGCACTCGACACGGTATGACACTGCAAGCTTGGTCAACTCTTTTGTCTTACGAACAAGTTGCGCATTGTCTATCGTTGCGAGACTGGTGAACAAATCGTCGACCTAGAAATCGGCGATCAAGACGCACCCGTCAAAGACCTGCTAGCGGCACTCGGCATTGAAGGTTCGGCAACACTTGACGGGCATCCGCTGCGCTCTAGTACTCTTTTGTCTGAAGTCGCACTTTGCGAAGGTTCGCTGCTTGAAACAGGCTCGCCGCCAGAGGCAAGGGACCTCACCAGTACGATACTCGTAGTTGTGGGTGGTATCTGGGCTGGTGAGGTTCACTGCCTGCCATTAGATGAACTGGTGTTGGTGGGGCGAGATCCCCAATCTGATCTGCGATTGTTTGACCCAACTGTTTCACGGCGTCATTGCAGCATTTCCATAAAGGAAATCACCGACCATGGGTCACGCAATGGCACCACAGTTGATGGACATCTTGTGTTGCCACACGCGAGATCGGTGCTGCCAGCGAGCGGTGTGGTGCGTATTGGTGCCACACGCATCATGCTGCGAGCGTCAGTTGACGACCGCCCCTTGGCTGTCACCTCTGCGTTGGGGGCATCAGGGGGCACCATCCCCTTCAACCGACCGCCACGCCGTTTACCTAATGTGGTGCTGCCTGAACTTAATGCACCTGCCGAAGCTGCTGAGTTGGTGACAAACGAATCGTTGTCGGTGGCGGGCATCGTTTTACCTGTGATTGCTGGGTTGTTGATTGCGCTGGTTTTGAGTCCTTTGTTTGCAATTTTTGCAGCTCTTGGGCCTGTGGTTGCTATCGGGACTTGGTGGGAAAGACGGCGCCGTAACCGCCGCGATCATCGCCTCGCTCTCGCAGAACTTGATAAGGAGATCTCTTCCCTGGCCACGGAGTTGCCTTTAGCTCGGTTGACCGAAATAGCTCGGCGACGGAACTTGCATCCAGATCCAGCTGAAGTGGTGCGCCGAGCGGAAGGTCCTTCGGTGCATTGTTGGGAGCGTCGCAGCAGCCATCCCGATGCCTTTAAGGTAGCCATTGGTGTTGCAGACGAAGCGTTTGCACCAACTCTTGTGGTGTCAGAAGGTGAACAGTTAGCGGCGCGAGCCAGCGACCTTTTGGTCGCCCTTCCTCTGTTGAGCGATGTGCCAGTTGAGGTTGACTTATCACCTAACCAAATCGTTGGTTTGGTGGGAGACCGGAGCGTAACTCTAGCGGTAGCAAGAGCGTTGGTTTTGCAAGCTGTTGTGCATCACGGTCCAGCGGATTTGGCTTTGGTTGTCGGCGCGGACGACTCCACGGTTTGGGATTGGTGTAGATGGTTGCCACACACAGCAGATCACCTTACTGCTCGGCGTGGTGCTACGGTTGTGGCGACAGGTGATGTTGGTGCTGTGGATGGGTTGCTAACGACTCCCCAAGAGAGGGCAATCTTAGCGGTCATAGATGGCACCGATCCATTCCAAGGCCGGCTCACGGTGGGACGCAGGTTGCTGAACTCCGATCGTAGTGCCGCTATTGTTTTGGTAGAAGATGCCCACCGCCTACCGGCGGGTTGTGATTTGGTGGTAAAAGCTGATTGCTTGGGTGGTTTGGAGTTAGTTGACCCACGCCGTCACAAAACACATCGTAGCGCATTGGCTTGGGGTGTCCAACGAGAGGTGGCAGAGCGAGCGGCTCGCCGTTTGGCGCGTTTAGACGACCCTGAGCTACCTTTGTTGGGTGCGGGTGTGCCTGTGGCGAGTACTTTGCTGAAACTCCTTGATATTAGTGGTGACTGTGCAGCTGAGATTAAACAACGTTGGTACCAAACAAAAGGCTCTGCCGACCTATTCACGCCGATTGGTTCTGACGCGCAGGGTCCACTAACGTTAGACCTAATCGCCGATGGACCTCATGTGCTTATCGGCGGCACCACAGGTTCGGGCAAATCGGAGTTGTTGAGGTCGTTGATTGCTGGTGTGGCTGCATCTGCTGATCCAGATCACGTGGCGATGGTTTTGATCGATTACAAAGGTGGTGCCGCCTTTGATTGCTGCGCTGAGTTGCCGCATGTGGCTGGTTTGGTGACTGACCTTGACAGGGATTTGGGTTCCCGCGCACTGCGATGCCTTGAAGCTGAGCTGCGTTTTCGGGAGCAGCGTCTGCGTGAAGCAGGAGCAGAAGATTTAGCAGCATTTCGCCAAATTTGTGCTAGCAATACCTCTGCCACACCTGAACCGCTGCCTCGACTGTTGGTGGTGGTTGATGAGTTCGCTACTTTGGCG
Organism: Candidatus Aldehydirespiratoraceae bacterium; assembly: GCA_965204595.1. GTDB lineage: Bacteria > Actinomycetota > Acidimicrobiia > Acidimicrobiales > Aldehydirespiratoraceae > VXYK01. Next base: position 714,522 of record CBDBEW010000005.1, read on the forward strand.
GCCGACCTGCCCGACTTTTTAACCGCTCTAGTGGGAATAGCTCAACGGGGGCGCAGTCTTGGTGTACACCTAGTGTTGGCTACGCAAAGGCCGAGTGGTGTGGTGACTGACGACATTCGTGCTAACGCTAGTTGCCGTATCGCGTTGCGGGTAACAGACCCGCGTGAGTCGGTTGACATTATTGATGTGGGTGATGCCGCTGCCATCCCGCGCAGCCGGCCGGGGCGTGCGATAGCTCGCTTCGGGCCTGGCGAGATAACCGCGTTTCAATCGGCGTTGATTACAGGACATTCCCGCGCCACGTCCAACATTTTTGTGCGTGATCGTCACTTGGGAACACATGGTGAAGGTCCAACCGACTTGCAACGCTTGGTGGATTCAATTAGAGCTGCACATGGTTCTGGCAGGCTTCCTCGCTCGCCGTGGCCGCCCGCGCTACCTTTTGAGATTTTTCGCAGTGAGCTAACCAAGTTGAGTTCATCGGCAGCAGGCCTCGCCGATACCTCAGGAGCGTCAATACAGACCGACCATGAGGTGTCGGGGTGGTTGTTAGTTGACGAACCTGATCTGCAAAGACAATCGCTTTCGGGTTGGACATTAGCTGATGGTCATTTGGTGGTGGTGGGTGCGCCCGATTCGGGAGCAACCACGACCCTAGCAAGTGCAGTTTTGGCAGTAACTCGCGTTGGTGGTGAAGCCGCACCCCATATCCACATTATTGACTTTGATGCCGGCAAACTCAATCCCCTAGCTAACTTGGCGCATTGCGGCACCCTGGTGTCCGCAACCGACAAGGAACTGCGGGTTCGTCTGATGCGTTGGTTGGACGAAGAGATCGTGCGGCGTCGCCGTGATGGTCAACAAGAGTCGCCGATTTTGTTGGTGATAGATGACTTAGCTGGTTTGGGTAGAACTCACGATGTGGTTCGTGAGCAGGCCATCCACGAAACCCTAGAAAGAATATGGGCTGACGGACCTTCAGTGGGTATTACCGTAGCGGTATCGGTTCGGCGTGCTGGGGACTTGCCACCAGCGTTAGCGGCAACCGCTGGAACAGTTTTGTTGCATCGGGTCACTGATTCTGCTGATGCTTTGCGGTTCGGCATTAAGACATCCACCGAATCTTTTGCTAAAGGTCGGGTATTGCGTGTGAGCGATAACGTGGTGGCGCAAGTCATCAAGGATGCCCCAACTCTGCACGAGGCAGTTTTGGCGCGCCAAGATGATGTCGTGTCTACTTCACCTCACAAGGTTGCGGTTCTTGCCACGGTTATAACTCAGTCTGAGGTTGCTGTGCGGGGCAATGTTGGTGCCGCAGACACTGAGCTTGCGATAGCGGTTGGCGACCGTGACCTTAGTTTGGTCTCGTTGGTGTTGCATCGCGGTGAGCATGGGTTGATATTGGGGCCTGCGCGTTCGGGCCGCACCAACACGTTGCTAGCTATTGCGCGGGCTTGTGGTGAACGTTGCGTGATTGTTGGCGATGGTTCGGCTGACGATCATGAACTAGCCGTGCGTAGCGGTTGTGAATTTGTTAGTGTGGGCGCACTTGAGCAAGTTGTTTCAATAGGTCCGCTGTTGGTTTTGGTGGACGACTGCCTGAGCGTGACTGATTCGTCTTCTCAGTTAGCCCGTTTGGTTGCTGCTCCACCCCCTGGAGTTCATATTGTGGCCGCTGCTAAAGCGGATCAACTGCGTTCCGCTTACGGGCATTGGGCTGTTGACATACGTTCTTCAAGGGTTGGTATCTTGCTGCGTCCCGAACCGATAGATGGTGATTTGCTCGGGATTTGTTTACCTTCACGTTTGACACTTCCTAACGTTGCGGGGAGGGGTGTTTTGGTGGCGGACTCTGAAAGCGAGGTTGTGCAAGTGATTCATGCGATGTGACGGTATTGACCAAGGGGTCTACGAACCTTTGTTTGTGTCAACTAGCAGTTTTGTTGACATCCACGATTCTACGATAGTAAACGGCACGCACGGCGAGAGCTTCACGAATCTCTGAGGTCATATCTTCAGCGAACTCGGTACGATAAGCGGCATCGGTAACGGTTTGCACAGCAAATTGTAATCCCGACATCAGCCCGATGAAGGCTGATACCAAAACTAACTGGCGACTAAAGATCAGTTCGCTACCAAACACGCGCCACCTTGATACCCAATCAGTTTGGCTAGTTAGTTCTGTGGCGGTGGTCCATTGCAGCAGGGTCTCTTCACGTACAGTCAACAAACCAAAAAGCATGTAGAAGGCAGTGATCACCAATGCCACCAACAATATTTGTATTGCTTGGGACGCGAACAACAGCAAAGCAACATTGTATTCAGCCCGCCGAGGCAGTTTCGGTGCATCAGGTGCAGGCTCGCTGTCGTTGGGAAGCATTTCTTGGACTGGTGTGTTCACAGCGCGTTCACGAACATCTGCCCAGTTAGCGAAGCGAGCTAGGTCAACAGTGAGTCGCCGCACTGAAAGCATCACGAAACCTGAGCCAACTAGCACAATTAACCCTGCCACGGCTGCGAAATACGGCAAGATGAAATCGTTAGCGACCTGCCACATTTCGGCGTTTAGAAATATGAACGCTGAAAAGATCAACAGGATCGGCAATGACTTTAGGGTCAGGTTCACTATGTCACCGATCTGCGTTTTCAACTGCCAAACTGACCAGCGAACCATCGGTAACAGGCCCCATGAAGTCACTAAGAAGGCACCTAGCAGCACCACCAAGTTGAAGATCACGACAACAAAAATGTTCTCTGCGACAGCGTTCTGAGAACCAAGCGCAGTTGGTAGTGTTGGCAAAGCTAAATAAAGTGCTATCTCTAATACTCCCACTTGATCGGGGAGTTGTAATGCATGGCGACCGCGTATCTTGTTTGTCATTGAGAACGCGAACACTCCGATAGCAACGCATCCGAGGAACACGGCTGTCTGTGCCCAACCTTCCCAGCGGTCGCCAAACGCCAGAAAGAGTTCCAACAACACTACGAACGCAAGAAAGGGGAACATTCTGGTTAGCACATCTTCACGAACCGAGTATTGGTCAATCAGATGCGGAAGTCCACGCCGTATGAACCAACGTTCGGTGCGGCCACGGTGCTCCTCAAGTTCTTCGCGTTTCATAGTCGGTGTTTCTTCCACAACCGCTAACGCTAGTCCAACATGGCGAAATCACTTCGGTTGGTTCGCCGGGTTGCTGCGAGGGGTGAGGTTACTGGTATAGAGCACCGGCGGAGTCAGGTATGCTCGTGAACTTTAGTTGGCCGTTTTGGGGGTTGGGGTGTTGGACTGCTGACTAGTGGCTGTCGAGGCTGGTGGCTAGTTCGATGGCATCTTCGAATGTCGGGATATCGCCCCAGATTAGGGGGCTGATGCGGTCGTAGCCCTCCCGCAAAGCTTCCTGCGATTGCGAGCCAGCGCGGAACAAAATGCTGCTGCCGTAGCCGCCCGGCGGACGAGCGACATTCGCGCGCCATCCTGGCGAATCGGAGGCTCGAGGTGCTAGTTCGGGAATGTCGTGGCGGGTGTTCTCGGCGTGTTCGGATGCGGCAATGGAGGCTAGGTCGTAGAGGTCACGGCCGCGAATAACAAGCCCACGAAGGTCGCCGGTGACCGCTCGGCGGTGCAGTGCGTCGAACTTGTTGGCGGCGGTGTAGGCGGGAGTGACACATAGCATCTTGAACCCGCCTAGCTCGGGATGGCGGGCGAGTTGTTCGGCAGTGGCGAAGCGGCCCATCAGCGACATGACCGGATGCATCTCGCACAGGCCGTCTTGGTAAGTTTCCACAGTGGTCTCGATCTTCAAAAACTCTGGGTCGGGACCGATGGTGAAAAAGGTTCGCCGGAAGCCGACATTGTTCATGTGTACAACAGTTGTGTCTTCTTTACCGAGCCCTATCGCGGATGCAGTCCATTTGCTAACCACGCTCAGTGGTCGCTTGAAGGCACTGTTAGTGCCAGTCTTGTCCAATACCAGGGCTAGGATATCTAGATCCTCGGAGTAGCGTTCGGCGATCCTCCAAGCCGACACCAGCGACGTGCCGCCACTGAAGGCGCACTTGGCAAGCGGTGCCTCCTTGCGTCCATGTCCAGAGGTGACCATACCGTGTTCGCCTCCTGCGGTTACCACGCCGTATAGGCAAGCGGTCAGCCAGTAGTCCCTGGTCAAGTTGCGTTCGGAAACATTGATTGACGAGATGGCTCGCCGTGCCAAGGCTTTGAATTCGTCTGGGTGTCCAGCGAACCCGACAGCACCTTTGGCGACACCTGGATATTTGCTCTCATCTATTTCCTGGTTGGGGTCGGCCATGTTTAGCTCTTGGGCCGGTCAGGCCGCAACGGTGGCATCTTCAGGGATCGCTGCGGCGATCTCGTCGATCATGTACTCACCTTCAACCGTCATTTCTGGCTCGGTCTCGGCTGCCCAGCGCAGCAGCGACGCGCGGACTGGAAGACTCCAACCGAGCTTGATCGCCGAATATCCATTACAGAGGTGCTCTAGGCATTCATGCCAGGGTTCTGCGGTGAACCTGAACCAAGTCAGCGCTTCAAGTACGCTAACCTCTGTCCAGTTCAGAGCAGCGCGTCTTTCGTTTCGGCTTCTGTGATAAACGATTGTCCTAGTTGGTGGTTTAGGGGGTCTGCCCAACACAACTATGTTGTTTTTCACCGGGAGTTGCACCGTCCATCCCAGCAAGTTGAGTGCAGACCAACCCCATAGGCCAGAACCGGGGCCGCCGAGTTTGAACGCGCCGACAATTTCGTACGGTTCCCTGTGGTGGTATTGGCTGCTTGCGGGGTAACCGCGCCAATACAGGCCGCGCCCAAATCGTATGATGTTGACGCTGCGGTCAGCGCAAAGTCTTGACAGCACCGGCCGAGCGATCTCGGGGCGTGCGGGTATGTCTTTGCTCCAGAACCAAGTACCGGGCTTTAGCTCGGTTAGCCATTGTCTGGCGATAGCACTCTCTGTTTGTCTCATAAACGAAAGCATAACATGGTTGCAATGTTTTTGTCCACAATCAAATAAAATCAAAAATATATTGCAAAATGCATCGGTGCTAAATGTTCCTGGGATGCTTCTAGTTGCGAAAAGCTAGCACCGCAAGGTAGTGGTGCTCGCTGTTGGGCGGGCGAGTTGTTGTGTTTGGGCTGAGTGTCTTCGTAGATCTGAATCGTGCCACTGTAGGTGGAAACCCAAACTCTGCGAGTCTTGGGGTCGTAGGTGATTCCGATTGGCAGGTTGGGGGTGGCTATTCGTTGTAACTCAACCATGTCGGCGGTGCGCACTTTACTGAAGGTGTCGGAGTGGTAGTTCACAACGTAGATGGCCGTGCCGTCATCGCTCATCGCAAGTGACCGAGCTCCCGAACCGGTGTATACCGAACCAACCACCTGAGAGTCCTTGAGGTCAAACTTAATCACACGCCCATCGCGATTGAGCGAAACATACAAGTATCGGTCGTCTGGACTCAGCAACAACGATCTTGGGCTGCTGCCGACGTTTCGTATTTTGGAGACCGGAGCGTTGAGGTTGGTCAGGTCGACAACTGCGATTTCGGTGCTGCCCATGATGGCTATATAAGCAGTCTTTGAATCACTTGAAACGGTGATACCTCGGGGATAGCGACCTATCGGGATGCGGATGAGTTCGGTTGCGCTGGCCGTGTCGACAACGCTCAGATCGTAGCTGCACCAGTTGGTCACTAGCACCTTGGTGTTGTCAGGTGTCACGGCCACGAATTTCGGTACCGCCCCAACTGCGATCACTTGGTCAATTGTTAGTGACGAAACATTGATGCGGTAAAGAAAGCTGTTGTCCCAGGAACCGGGCGAGCAACGGTCACCACCGGGTCGGACATATCCGGGGCCGTACATCCGATAGTTGGACACATAAGCGTATTTGCTGTCGGTCGTGAAAGCGGCCTCAACTGGGGCTCCTTGATACTGGGTACCGGGGTTGGCTGGAGCAACACCGAACGCCGATAGTTCCACACGGTCGCTGATTGTTTCCACCAAAGACAACGATCGGTCGTAGACGGTGACGGTGTGGCGGTACATCATGTTCTGAGCGAAGAAGAGGCCGTCCCCCGAGTACACCACTGACTTGGGTGCGATGTTGCCGCGTATCTCCCCAACTTTGTGCAAAGTCAGCTGATCTGACCGCAGACCACAGGCCGGGCTAGAAGGATCCAGGTCGATTGTGGGGCTGCCTTTGTAGCGGTACAAAAAAGTAGCTATTTGCGCTCGGGTGATGGGTTTGTTCGGGGAGAAAGTGGTGGGTGATGTGCCGGTGGTGATTGACGTTTCAGTCATCCAAGCCACAGGTTGTTGCAGTTCGGGTGCGGTAACGTCGGTGTAGGGATGGTCGCCGGCATCAGGTTGACCAGCGACTCGGTAAAGCATGGCTGCGAACTCGCCACGGCTAGTTGGATTGTCGGGACGGAAGCTGAATCGGCGGGCACCGATCGCATAACCCTCATCGGCGAGCCACGAGATCGCGGCGTGCTGATACGATGCCGTCACGTCATTGAAGCGATGAAGAGGTGCTTCAGGTTTGCCTGCCATGCGCCACAAAAAAGTTGCAGCCTGACCTCTGCTCACGGGAGCGTCGGGCGAGAAGCACCGCTGGGTCGTGCCGCTAGTGATGTCGTTGTCAAGCATCCACTGAACAGCCGCCGCGTAGTATCGACTTTCCTCAATGTCGCCAAAGCCCCCAACACTCGCTGCGGGCGATGCCGTGCTCAGCGAAGCGGTACTCAGCACTGCGCTGACTGCTGCCCCCAAAATCAAACGACGCATCTAGCGCGGCGGTCTAACCGACCGGTCCGGAACCGAGGTTCTGATACCACCGTTATCGCCCAAGTAGTTCAAGTTCCCGAGATCGAGATTGTCCATGTTCTTGAGTGCTCCTTTCAACCGTTGTGTTCGGTCCCTGTGCGGAGGCTGGACCGTGAGCGGGTGCCGAACGCTGAAATCATTAGCCACGGAGTACACCACAGGACCATGACGATCAGCAGGACTGTGTCGCTGCCGGACCCCAGACCGGGGGTGTAGAACGGCTCCACGAAATAGTGCGAGATGAACCCGCCCTGATACGGGGTTTCGCCCGCGAGTCGCCAGAAGTCCTTCTCCCAGACCGTCAGCGGGCAAGCCAACCCCGCAATGTTCACCGCCGCAGTCGGCACGAGCATGACCAGATACCAGCGCATCAAGCGGCGACTACGAGCCGCGAACGGTGCCCCCGCCACGAGAAAGACGGTCAGCAGCCCGTGCAGGAGCGCCATCGTGATTGCCAGAGTCCACGGTCCCACCCCTTCACCCTACCGCACCCCACCAGAATGCGCCTTGCGTCCGTGCTGTGAAGTCGCTCCGTGTACACGTTGGAGTGCATGCGTTATACAATTTGGCGTTGCCACGATCGACATTTTGTATAATTCCGTGCTTCTGCGCGGCGACCCGCCCCGCCTACTTGATGAGTGGCAGGTAGTCCCCAAGGTCTGGAATCACGTGCGTCACGCTTGTGATGCCACTGCAGAGAAGGGGCTGTTCATTCTCGCCGGTTCTGCCCGGCCCGTCGACGACATCACGCGGCACACTGGTGCCGGCCGGGTGCGCCGTGTCCGCATGCGTCCGATGTCGCTGTTCGAGTCATCGAACTCTTCGAGTGAGGTGTCCGTTGATGCCCTCCTCGCCGGTGGAGAATGCAGCGCGGCGCGGCCCGAGGCTGCATTGAGAGACGTGGCGGCTTTGTTGTGCCGCGGTGGATGGCCCGCGCAGATCGGGCTGCCGCCAAGAGAGGTTCAACAGAACTTGCGTGACTATGTTGCCGAGGTCGCCAGAACTGATGTCGGGCTGCAGGGCGGGGGTTCGTCGCACGATCCCGCCGGGGTGGAACGACTCTTGAGATCCCTCGCACAGAACACAGCTACCGAGGTCAGCGAATCGACGTTGGCCGCTGATGTCGAGCCGGTGTCGCTGCATCGGCACACGGTTCGGGAGTATTTGTCGACTCTTCAGCGTCTGTTCGTTGTTGAGGATCAGCCGTCCTGGTTGGTGCGTCTGCGGTCGCGGGCGCGTTTGCGAAAGTCCGCCAAGAGGCACCTGGTCGACCCGTCCCTCGCTGCGGCCGTGCTCGGCGCGGACCCTGACCGGTTGATGGCCGATGCCTCGACATTCGGCCGGCTCTTCGAGTCACTCGTCGTGCGTGATTTGCGCATACTCACCCAACCTCTGGGTGGGAACGTTTTCCATTTCCGCGATTCCACCGGTCTCGAAGGCGACGCGATCGTCGAGCTGCCCGACGGTCGCTGGATGGCCGTCGAGGTGAAACTAGGCGGCAGCGAGGCGGTCGACACCGCGGCGCAGTCTCTGCTGCGACTGAAACGCAAGGTGGAGGATTTGCGCCGCGATCAACTGGCGGCTCTGGTGGTCGTAACCGCGGTCGGCTACGGCTACACTCGCACCGACGGTGTGCGCGTTGTCCCGCTGACAGCCCTCGCCCCCTGAACTGCTAGCCAAGTCAGCACGTTTCGTAACCGATTTGAGCCGCGGCGGAGCGTTCCTTGAATGCTTCGAATGGATAACGGCTCTAGCAGATGCCGTCGTAATGGATCGCCCAGCGAGCGGATAGGCGCGGATGACTGGATCGCGAATGGATTTCTGAGGGTTGGCTAGCGGGGTGCTGGACTCTCGACTAGTGGTAGAGCATGTGCTAGTGGTGTTAGGCATTCGTGGTTGACCTCGAGGGTTTGCGAGAATAGGCACTGTAGGCTAATCACTGCTAGCTAAGGTCAGAAGAATGTTGTCTTGTGCTCACTCGGTGCCGTCCGCGGTTGCCATAACATCTATAGCAGAGACGCAGAGGTTCTACTCCACGCCGCCCTTGAGTTAGCGGGCATTTGATCGGCATTAGTTGAGCCTCTTTAGCGTTTGCGTTTTTCTGACCACGTAGCACACGTAGTAGTCGTTGGTGTACATTCTCCAAGTTCAAGCGCAGGCTCAGTAGTGATGGTCAATGGACAACGATAATCGGTTGAGAACTGAACTGGAGGCATCGCGGATCCGTCACATGCATAACCTCTAAACTTGACCGAACTCGAATAAAAACACAAGGAAGATAGCTGTATATAACAAACCCACAATAATCCCTATGATGCTCGTTATAATTCCAGCAATGCTGAGACCTTTGTGTGGCGCGGCATGTTGGTTGGAGTTCCTTACGCCGATTGCTGAGAAGATTATCCAAGAGTGCTGAGGATTAACCCAAGTATGGGTACCTAAAATAGCACCAGACCGACGAGCACTACCACTAATCCTGCGCTTCCCTTGCCGTTGCTGGTATTTGTAGGTTGAGATATCCGAGGTGGTGGGATGGGGATGTCAGAGGTGATTGCCTAGCTTGGCCCTAGGGTACTCGCGGTGACGTAGGAGTCGCTGCGTGCGGGATATTCGGACTCTGGCGGTTTCGATTTTTCCATAATGGTATGGTATATGATTGCTATTGCTTATACAAGCGAGGTTCTGGGGCCATGTGCTTGCGGGCCCGACAACGAAGCCTCTCGTTTTTTGCTGGGTCGTTCTGACTGGTGACGCAATATTGCCGAGTTGCACGACGAGGTTGACGATCGGTTTGAGCGCGTCGAAACATTTGACTGGAGCGGCTAGGAGACTGCTGATTTATTGCGGTGAGATGCATGGGTTTTGGCGTGGCGTGTGCGATGGTGGGTAATATGTTGGGTACATTGCTTTGGGTCGGGTGTTGTTGGACGCGGAGGCGGTGTGCGGGCATTTGCTCAGGGTGGGTTCGGTGCATGCGTTGCTGGCGCAGCACCACACACGGTTGTTCCCCGATGCGATGTTTGGGGATTTGTTCGTGTTTAGTTGGGGTCACCGTCAACATCACCACGAACGCTAAGCTCGGTTCGGAACCCACTGCTGGTGCTGCCCGGTGCGGTCACGATGCGCCACAGCCAAAGCAGGATGCGTAATCAAACTGCACCCCCACCCCCCACCACCAGATCCTCGCCGCCGCCCGCACCCAAGCCAAGAACTGCGAAACACAAAACGCCTGCACCAAGCCCGGCCCATGGGCGAACGCGCACATCACCTGGCTCGTTCACAAAAACCGAAGATGCCCCGCATCGGCACCCACAAAACCCGGCACTGGCTCACCTAGGCTTCTCCCTGTTGGCTTGACAGATAGTTGTCGCGGTTTGTGTGAGCAGGTGCTAGCATTGGGGTTTAGTTCGCAGCTGGCGAGTTGTGGGGCTGCGGTGGGTGTCTACATACCGGTTTGTTCAATATTTCGGGAACGTACGAGTAGCGTGCTCGGTTGCTTGAGCTTGCTCGGAGGCGTAACCTTGTGGCATATGTTTGTTTGAGGTATCAGTGGGAGTCTGATCTATGAAACAGAAATTGATCGTTACTATCGACTCGGAACTCGTGTCTGCGGCTGAACGGATCGCTCACACTCGGGGTGAGTCGTTGTCGTCGCTGGTTGAGCGGTCGCTGCGTGAAGTAGCGGAGGAAGAGAGTGTCTCGTTTGCGGAACGCTGGCGTGGAAAGTTTCATGCTTCAGATCGCAGCTGCGCGCGTTATGATGCTTTGGCGCGCAAGTACCTGAGATGATTTTGATTGATGCCGATGTGGTGATCGACATTGTTCTTGACCGTGCTACCCACGCCTCAGCGGCGGTTGAACTCATGGATCGGATCGAACTCGGAATCGAGCGGGCTGCTGTGGACTGGCACACTATATCGAATCTCTATTACCTCGTGTCGCCTGTGCGGGGCGACATTGAAACCCGCGACTTTATCACTGAGCTTGTCTCTATTGTCGCTGTGGCCGCCACAGATACGTCATCGATTCGTTTTGCCATCAGCCTGCCGATGAATGATTTTGAAGATGCCATGCAAGTTTCGGCTGCTCGTGCGTGCGGCGCAACACACATTGTCACCCGGAATCTTGGTGACTACCAAAGATCACCGGTCCCAGCGACAAGCCCTCAGGACTACCTGAACGCTCTCGCGTGACCCCTCTGGTGTAACCGTCGGCTACGAATACGGTGATACAGAAACCACTCTTCGTCTCCTCAGTGCGGTGTTAAAACCTTGATCGTTGAGTCGTTGTTGGTACGATCATGAACACGATTACGTGTAAGGACAGCTACTGACCACGGCGGCGAACTAGGTGTGGATCTGTGGAAGGTTTCAGATTGCTGCTTGCGGTCGTGATCTCATCGGCCTTGTGTTTTCGCTAGCGCTCGGACTAGTCGTTTTGTTCGGTGAGGCTCGCTTCAGTTAGCGTCACGGCATCGCTAAGCGTCGCGGCGATACGTTGAATGGTATGATGGTCAAGCTTCGGCATCGCGTTTCGATCACGTTCCGCACCATCGCCGCAAACCGGTCGGTTCTCGGTTGACCGTTCGTTGTGGTTAGCAGTTTGGGCACCTCAAACACCCGGTGTCCGGTGTGGTCGTCGCGTGTGACGGTGACCCGCCGAGCCGCGCAGGCGGGCACTTCACCGCTGCGCTAGAAGCGGTGCCGGAGGATTCGGTTTACCTGCGTTTGCAAAGAGCCAGAAATGCTCAACTCGGCCATAATTGAGCACCCTTTGGGGCGATAGTCTCCTAAGGGTTGTCTCCTCGCTTGACGGCGGGAACGAGCAGCGGCCGGTTCGACCTAACGGGCCTACAGTTACTGCCTGTGGTAGCCCGGTCGGAGATAGCGGCTCACTTGGAGGATGCCGGAAAGCTATGGCGTGAGAACTTGGCTTTCCACTGTGACAAGTCTTTGCCCTCTTGGGTATCCGATGCGTTTCAGCGGGTGGCTGTGCTGGCAAGAGGCCACATGGATTAGGCTGCAGGGGAGCTACGGCCAAGTGATTCATCCTCCGCTCTGCTGATTTCTGAAAATAAGATTGACGATATCGAGAATCTGTTCTATGATGCGATAGTGAACTTCGCCGACAACCGGTGGAGCAACACAAAAACAACTAGTCTCTACCAGAACCGGTGAGACTCGGAGAAACGAGGAGGCTGATGCTCTCATGAAATTATTCTCATATTCACATACTCAACTTGGGTGGCGTATCGCCCAAGTGGTCGCCGCGTTGGTGTGTGCCGCTAGCTTGTTGATGTCCACAGTCGGTGTCGCAAATGCAGACTCAAGGTGCAACACAAGAGACCACACACACGGTGCTCTTTTTTGGAAGCGTACCGATGCCTTCCAGTCTCACAGCGATTGGGCCCTTCCCTATGGGTCTAATCACGATCACGAGAACTCAGAACCCACTTGGTGCGGTCACGATCACCTGTAAGGACAACGACTAAGCACTTTGGCGATCTATGATGAGATTACCAGCGCGCCGATGGGTGTGTATGTTCGCGGTTCTATTGCTGGTCGGTGCTGCGTGTGGTCAGCCTTTCTCCGACTCAGTGGGAGCGGATGATCCTGGGTTGGGTCAAGAAGATATCGATGTCCCTCCAATTGATTTCAGCTTCTTCAAGCCGACTGAGTCGTCGGTGGAGTGTGTGAAGGAACGGACAGGCCTTGATCAGACAGAACGTGACAGGATAGCGGGCGAACTGAGGGACGGAGATTTGGTTCCTATATACCAATTCGTCGATCTGGCGTGCCTCATACGTGAAGGAGTTGAGGTACCAGCGGTCGTTCGTTCATCCTATCTTGACGACAACGGTATTCTCCGAGCTTTGGCGCAATGCTTGGTTTCTGATCACGCGTGGAGCAGATCTGAGGACATTTTGGATGGTGTTGGCGGGGCTGTCGCTCCTGATGTGGGGGCTGCTGACAAGATGCGCGCTCTGTTGGACTGTGGCTTCGACGCACCAGATACCCTTGACGACGATCCTTTCACAAACGGCTGAACAGAGAACTCTGAGTGAAGAACACCGAGATTGCCGTGGGGCAAATTCTGGGGCTGACACGTCGGCCCCGCGCGCTGTTAACAGCTGTCGCGCTCGTGCTGTTGCTCATTCTCGTTGCTTTAACGAGTTGTTCGGCTAGTGGAGATGGCGAAAATGCCGATACAGCGACCTTCGAACTACTTGACTTCACGAAGGAGCAGTATTTCAATGAACGTGTCGATTTGTTCGATCTTTCTCCTCTCGTGGTTGCGCTCGGTGTAGCTCAAGAGGACTCTCGGGCGTTTGCTCTGGCTACAATGTTGCGCATTGAGGATCTGACCGAGAGGTGCATGGCTGAGCGCGGTCTCCTCTACTACCCTCATGTTGTTCGAGACGATCTTAGCAATACATGGCTGCCGGCGATGTCTCGTATTGACTTCGCGCGTACTCACGGGTTCGGCTCTGCTCTCCAGCCAGATGAGGGACTCACTGATGTTTTGGTGCTAAACGATCCCAACGATGCACATTTGGCAACTCTAGATGCTGACGAGCGACGGGAGTGGGAGCGGGCACTTTATGACAACGACAGTTGCCGGATGCAAGCCAATGATTCGATTTGGGGCCCACAGACGGCAGTACTCACCGCGCTACAAGACCAATCCGATCGCGAAGTCAGTTCGCACGTTGACGTTCGTCGAGCCGCTGATGATTATGTGGTTTGCATGCGTGATGCTGGTTACCCGTGGCTCAACAATCCATGGAATTCGCGCCACATCGGCGTTGAGACTGCGCGAACCGGAGTCGTTGGTGCGCTTCAGAGCAGCGAATCCACCGACAGGCAGGGTCTCTCTCTTGAGGAAGAACGAGATGCCGCAGTCGCGAATCTCGAATGTCTGTATCCAGCGGATTTGGTGCGGCGCTCAGTCCGCAACGACGTGGAGTCGCGTATCGTGGACGATAACGCCGAATTACTGGCTTCGTTGCGCCGTGATATCGCCTCGCGCTGAGGCGAACAACCCCGATATATAATCGCAACATTGTGAACACCCGCAAGACAACATTATGAACACTCACAAGGCGTGGCGTTTGTTCGCTCTGTGTTTGGCATTGGTTCTACTCGTCGTGGTGAACGTTGCGGCTTGGTTACTAGCTGAGTCGACACGCGAAGATCCTGAAACCATCTTGGATCAACAGCAGACTCAACTGGGGCCGCCCACAGCGACTGCGGAACTGAGAAGCTTGGTTGAGACTGTGGTGCTGCGCTGCCGGTTCGGCGCAGCCGACATGACTCGCCATATCCTCTCCGAAGCGCGGCCTGTCCTCGGCACGCCTGTGGTCACATCTGTTCATGCGTCGACAAGGGATACTCTGGCACCCGGAGAAGTGCCTTTGACGGTGGCGGGCAGACCGGTGATAGTTTTGTCGGGCAGCTTTCCGGCTTTTCGGGATCTGAGATTGGGAGATATGGGACCCGATGTGGAGCAGCTTCAGGAGGCTCTTACGGGTCTTCGGTTCGCAGCGAGCGACGAACAGGTCGTTAGCGGCATCCTTGATGAACAGACAGCCCGTCTCGTCAACGAACTCTATAACGGTCTTGGCTACCAGCCCGCTCGCAACATCGGTGATGACCCTGATCTCCTGCTGCCCGCTGCCGAGGTAGCTTTTGTTGCGAACTTACCGAGCACGGTTGTTGCGTCACCACCCGAGGTTGGAAGTGTGCTGGCCCCAGACACTACTATGTTTGTGGTCTCCTCAAGCCGGCTGGTGCTCGACTGCCCGCTCACAGCGAGCCAGAACCTATTGCTTAGCGAGGGCTTGGCGGCTGTGATCGACACCACTGAGGGGCCACAGCTCACCGGCACCACTGAACGGACTACAATCGTCGAGAGCGGCTACGCAGCGGGATCCACGATCGATGACACGAGTCGCGTGCGGGTTGTGCTCGCCCAGGATGCGCCAGTTTCGCTGCTGGGAACCACGGCACGTGTGACTGTGCGGCTCCGCGGTGGCGAAGAGCAAGTGCTGTCTGTGCCTTCGACCGCACTGGTGACCCATTCTGACGGCACTACCACTGTAACTGTCCTCAACGAATCGGGTGCCTCTGTGCGGGTACCGGTTACCGTCGGTGCCTCAGTCGGCGGATGGGTCGCAGTGGAAGGCGAAGGTATCGACCCGGGCGACACAGTGCTTTTGGGAGACCATCCCGAGTTAGTTTCAAACGACACAAGTGCATTTGATGGCTGACACCGCTGCGTTTGTCTGCGAACTGACCGATGTGAGCTTCACCTATCCGCACCGTCATCATGTATGATGGACAAATCCGGTCGGGCGGGTAGCCGATGGACACGATCCTCTTTTGGGTGTTTATGCCGATGCCAATAGGTGGCTTGCGCTGCCGATGACTTTCATCGGGGCATTCCGAGAGGCGAGCCTTCATCGGGTTACCCGGTGCGATGTCAGGTTGCGCTACCTATGACTATCATTAGCGCATTCCGAGAGGCTGCCCTGTCGCTTGGGGCAAGTCCCAGAAGGTCATTGGCGAATGCGGCAATCGTCATGATAGGCGTGGCGATGTCTGTCGGTGCCTTGGCCGTGGGCGAATCGGGACGGCGCGATGTGGTCAACGAGTTTGAGCAGATGAGGTCAACCGAGATTACGTTGCTCGAAAGAAATCCGGTGACGGTCACCGAACGGGATTTTCCGTCTGACTTAGACCGGAGACTGAGAGCTCTCGGCCCAGTGGTTTCCGCCGGCATCCTTATCACGACCGAACCCGTTGATGTCTCGCTTTGGTGGAGCAACCATGACGGCCGCAGGGTCACCATCTATGGAGCAGAGCCCTCAACACTTGAAGCGCTCGGCGTTAAGACGCTGCCATCGGTCAACTGGCAGGTAGACGACTGCGAGCGCAAGGGATTGATAGGCGTTGAGGCTGCTGCGCGGCTGGGCATGGGCGTGAGGTCATCGTATCCGGGAACGCTCAATGTGGACGGCCAGCCCTTAGCCATAATCGGCACGGTTCGGTCTGCCGATCTGTTGCCAGGTCTCGTGGACGGTATCACGGTTCCCGAGTGTACGGCGCGCCAGATGAGCCACGCCGTGGTTTCGCGCAAGGTGGTCGTGCGGGTGCAACGCGGCACGGCCGAGTCGGTGGCACAGGTTGGGCCGCTCGTTGCTCGGCCGTGGAATCCATCCAGTCTGGTCGCTTCGTATGTGCCCAGTCCAGAGCGACTGCGAGGCGCAGTGGAGCGTTCGACCCAACGCATTGTCCAGTTCGTCGGGTTGGGTGTCATGGTGCTCTCAGCTCTGGTTCTGTCGGTGACTAACGGCGCAGCCGTGTCTCAGCGCCGCCCCGAGCTGGGACTTCGGCGTGTTTTTGGTGCCCGGCCCCGGGACTTGTACGCCCAAGTTGTGCTTGAGTCGTGCATCGTCGGTGTGTTGGCCGGCTTGGTGGGTACGACCTCGGGAATGGCAGGTACCGTCATTGCCGCGCTCGTGGCTGGATGGGCTGCGGCCACGCCCTGGTACGCTTGGTTCGCTGGACCAATGGCTGGGGCAATCTTGGGAGCGCTGGCAGCGATCGTACCCGCCCGGCGAGCATCGAAAGTTGAACCCCGCGCAGCGGTCGAGAGTGCTTAGCCTGGTTCCACCGGTGTGGTGGGATTGGTGGGATTGGCGCAACGATTCCTGTTAACGAGATCCACAGACTTCTTATCGGTGCCTACAATCAACTGACTCTTCGCGTGTTGGGTTGGGGTGAGTGTGTGGAGGAGGTTCCAGCTGAGTTTGAGCATCCATCCTTTGGCTTGACACTTCGATTAGGAGGCTATCGTGACAACCATTGTATCCTTGCAAATCCATCGTGTCATAGCAGATATTCAAGGATAAGTTCGCATCCAAACATGCTTCCGAGTCCTTCACGCGCCCTGATCGAAAGAGGGCAGCAAGTTCGTCGGCCAATTTACGGTAGCAAATTATTGTCGTCGGTCGTGAGAAGCATATAGATGTCTTCGAGATTGACGGGGCCGACTGTCAACTGGCCGACGAAGCTAGGTTCTTCTTGTCGGAGTCTTGAGGCCGCTAAAAAGGCGAAATCAGCGTCACCGAATCCATACAGCCACCCTTCGATCTGACGTGTCAGTTCACAGCCATCAGTAGCGTTGATGATGGCATGAACTTTCGCGTTATGTTGAACCCGTATCTTGGAACGATAGGGCTTACTGTGAATCAGTTCTTGTGGAGTACCGAGAGCTACTATCTTGCCTTTGCTGAACAGCGCAACTTTCGTTGCGTGCTCTTGGGCTTCGGCTAAGTCGTGGGTGGTCATAAGGATGGTCGTGCCATCGGCGATGGCGTGTTCAATAAGATTCCATACCGTCAGCCGTGCGTGAGGGTCAAGACCCGCAGTTGGCTCATCAAGAATGATCATTCTGGGGCGTCCTAGCAGTGCTAGTGCAAGCATCACGCGGCGTTTTTGGCCCCCTGACAGCGTGTCAAAAAATTGGCGGTGTTGTGTAACTTCAAATCCGATCCGTTCAAGTAGTTCGCCAACGTCCCAAGGGTCAGAGTAATAGCGTGCAAACAACTTCAACGCTTCGTGAATACGAATACGTTCAGGTAGACTAGACTCCTGTAGTTGAGCACCGAACAACTTGTTGTATATTCGTGAGTCACCGTGGGCTTGGACTCCCATTAAACTAATCTTTCCGCTGTCAGGTTCACGTATGCCCTCGATGCACTCAACAGTACTCGTTTTACCAGACCCGTTTGGACCTACGATTACAAACACATCACTACGACAAACCTGAAACGACACGTTGCGGACAGCTGCAATGTTGCCATAGGATTTGACTAGTCTGTCGACTCGAAGTAGCACTTCATCATCGCCATCATCGTCTGATGGGCCAATCATCTCGGTGTTGTGCATCGGATGAATTATGGTTGGAGTTCCCACGAAAAGAACCGTTTAGTGAGGTACAATAGAAAGAACAATCCCACTATTAGGCCCACTAGTGTCGGTATTTCAGTAGTAAGAGCACCTCCCAAATATATTTGAATGAGTGTGTCAGAAATGTGCGTTAAAGGGTTCACTTCTGTCGCGTGCTGCATCCAAGTCGGGAACTCCGAGCGTGGAACTGCAGCACCAGAGCCAAAAAACATAAAGAAGAACGCAACGGTCCCAATCAGTTGACTGGTCCGAACAGTAATGTTCAAACCGCCGATGAATACTCCAAGAGCCATCATCACGGCGAGTCCGAGAAAGAGAACAGCCGCGAATAATACGATTGGACCTTGAAAATTGAAACCATACCACAACGCTACGACAACCACAATTGAAACTATGGACAACGTATACATAAATATTCCGACAAAGATCTGACTGAATACATATGTTGACAACGGAAACGGTGCTACACGATATCTACGCAGAACGCCACGAGCACGCGCTTCTGAGACATTGATTGTCACACCCATGACCCCGAGATTACAAGCGACAGCTCCTAGTAGAGTGGGAAAATATACATCAATGTATCGTACACCATCATCAACGAGTTCATCGCCAAATGTTACACCCACAAACAACAGCAACAGCAGGGGAAATACCAGAGTAAAAAACACGGCGGCTGGCTCGCGCAAGAATAGTAGTACTTCAATTTTGCTCAAATACCATGCACCCTTGAAACGTTCAATGCGTCCTGTATCTGTGACACCTTGGGCCTCGAGCAGTGGTTCCATTCCTAGATCGCCCAGACGAATAGACCAGCGAAACACGCGGCAAGCACCGCGAGCAACACGCCAAATTGCTGTGTGTCGGCGAATCTCACCTTCTTCATGATCACTCATTGATCCTATCGTGTTTCTCACGCGCATCGTAAGTATGACCTCACTGGAAAGGTTGAACTTCAGTATCAAGAAGTTCAAACCGCGATGTTGGGCTTGGGGAATCGGGATTGGTTGGCTTGGAAAACACGCATTATGTGGCTTGGATTTGCTACATTGAGATTTGTGGTAGAACATCAGTTCTTAAAGGCAATCCGTTTACGCTACCAACCGCGTGTCGCCGATCAACAACTCCAGCAAGCCTTGCGAACGGTTCCAGTTGTGCTTGTCGAAGGCCCGCGCGCCTGCGGAAAGACTTGGACGGGTGGCTACGCAGCCCGCAGTGCGGTGATGCTCGACAGTCAAGAAGCTGCGGTGCTGACCACCAGCATGGCGCGACAACTTCTTATGGAGGGCAAAAAACCCAAGTTGCTCGACGAGTACCAGTTAGCACCGAACCTATGGAATCCGATTCGGCGCGCAGCAGACGAGTTGGCACAACCGGGTCAGTTCATTCTCACCGGTTCGGCAGTACCGCCCGACGACACCACACGACACACCGGTGCCGGGCGGGTACGACGGATCCGCATGCGTCCGATGTCGCTCGCCGAATCAGGTGAATCGGCCGCACAAGTGTCTCTCGCGACGTTGTTCGATGCCCACGAACCGGTTGCGGCTCCCGAAACCGAAGCCGACATGTTCGACCTAGTGTGCCGCGGTGGATGGCCCGCCTTTTGTCAGTCGAGTGGCACCGAGGCACAGCCGATCCTTCGTGACTACCTCGACAACTTATGCCGCGCCGACATCGACCAGGTCGACACCGTCCGCCGCGACCCGACCGGTGTAGCAAGACTCCTAGAGTCGCTCGCACGCAATATTGCTACCAGTGCCTCGTTGCGGGTGCTCGCCGATGACATGTCCCAAGTTCGGCCTGCCGACCCACGAACCGTCGCGTCGTATCTGAGCGCGTTGGAACGTCTCTTCATAGTTGAGAACCTGACAACCTGGCCAGTGGAAATACGGTCGCGTGCCCATCTAGTGAACGCACCAAAGCGCTACCTAGTCGACCCGTCGCTCGCGGTTGCAGCCCTGAGGTCGAGCCGTGTGCGCCTGCTAGCCGACCCGCGAGGTTTCGGTGCTCTATTTGAGGCGTTAGTGATGCGGGATCTTCGTGTTTACGCGGACGCTAACGATGCCCGGCTTTTCTACTACCTTGATAATACTGGTCTAGAAGTTGATGTCATCATCGAACGATCCGACGGGCGCTGGATCGCCGCGGAGATCAAACTCGGTGGTGGTGACAGCCCAAACCGAGCAGCCAAAGCCCTGCTTCGCCTACGCAACAAGGTCAATATTGATAAAACCGGCGAACCAGCGAAACTCTTAGTTGTAACCGCTAGCGGCTACGCTCACGAACGCGCCGACGGCGTAACCGTAGTACCCATCACCACACTTGGCCCCTAACCCCGTCCACCAAAGCAATAATTACACAAGCATTGCTCACTTAATCGGTCAAAATGGTAGACGGTCGAAGAGGTGGGGGGTTAGTTGGTGGGGAGTTGAATGACTTTTGCGTTGCCGATTTGGGCGTAGCGGCCGGGGGTGCAGGTGAGCACGATCACTTGGCAGGAGCGCCCGGCAACCGCGATAGCTGCTCCCATGGCTTGGAGCCGTGACGGGTCGCTCCAACCTAGCGCGTCATCTATCATCACTGGAGCACCACCACCGTTGGGGCTGACAATGATTGCACACGCAAGCCGGCAGATCACACCGATTTGTTCACGGGCACCCACGCTGAGTTGTTCAATATCGAGGGTCTTTTTGTCCAATGTTCGCTTGGCTACCCTTAGGTTTGTGTCTAGTTCCACTTCAAAAGTTGGGCCAAAGACGATCTTGCCTAACTTGTCGACCTGTGCTTTGAATGGTTTGATATAACGTTGATGAGCTGCTTGACGGTGCTGCTTAAAGGTTTCGTATAGTAAACTTGCAGCTTCAGCACGCGCCTCAAAACTTTGGTATTCCGCCTGCGCGTGTTCCACTTTGCTGCTCACCTCGTTGAGCTGGGAATGGAGTCCAGCCTCGCCTTGAGCGATTAGCCTGCCGCGTAGTTCGTCCTGCCTTTGGCGGTTGTTGGTGAGGTCGTTTTGTGCTCTAGCTGAGACATTTCTGGCATTTTCAAGCATCGCTTCAATGGAGTCTGGGTCTTGAGCAGCAAGTTCTTTCTCGGCCACTTTAAGCGCAACAGCAGCTTGTTCAGTTTTTCTTTGCGCGTCCGCTAGTGTCTCACGTAGGATGCTGTCGGGATGGAATTGACGATCTGTTACTAACCTCTGCTCGGCTTGTGCTAGAGCGTCACTAGCGTTGCGCAACCTTTCTTTATCGACCGCAGCGTTGACCTCAACCTCTTGTAGGGCATCGGTGGCTTTCGTGTCATGCTCTTTGCTGCGATCAAACTCATTTTGGCATCTTTCCAACAGTTGTTCACTTTGCCTAAAGATTTGTTTGGCATTTTCGAAACTGCCGGGGAGAGCTGGTTTGTCACCCCGGTTTGTGGCATACGCTTCGGTTCGTTTAACCAACCCATGCACCTTGCTAGCAAGAACTTCGGGTGTGAGGTCTCGCAAGTTCTCAGCAATGGTCTGCTTGGCTGTTTTGCGAGTGCGTTCAGCATCCTTGCGTTCGTCGGCTATGCGTCTAGCTTCAGCGAGATCGCCAACTCCGCCACGGGCACACAATCGGCGGTGACGTTCCTCGGCATCTCGCAGTTCCGCAGACAAGTCTCTAGAACTAGGGCCAGCTTCCACACGCACACGAACAACATTTGGAACCAAAAAATCCCATTCGGTGGCTACTTCTGTGCTATTGACCTCGCCTTCGTTGAGTTCAACTTTCGCACCGTTGATCTCTACACTCACAGCCGACAACGCTCGTGCTTCAACAACGCTTGCCGATCCCTTCAGAGCGGCTTCGGCCCGAGCCACCTCAATCGTGGCTAGTTCGATCTCGTCCACGAGTTCGTTGTCTACTTGCGAAGAGTCGAGTATCGTTTCTGCTGTTCGAAGGTCGTTTTGAGCCGACGAGACTCGTTCGTGTCGTTCTGTGAGTTGATCTTTTTCGATGAGGTTCCGGTAATAGTCTCGGTCTTCGCGAGCCAACTCGGTTTGTTCTTGAGCCTCACTTAGAGCCTCACGGGCCACAGCTAAGGTGGCTTCAGTATTTTGTTTATACTCTGTAGCAGAGATACGGTCAGGATCGGTTTGTTCCATCTCAGCTTCAAGGGACGCTAATATTTCGCCGCAAGTATCGACAGCACTAATACGTTCTTTTCGGTCTGCGTAAGCGTGCTCGGCTTGTTCCTGTTGCGCTCGAGCGGTATCAAACTCTGCGGTTAGCCGTTCAAACGTTGAACGCAGTTTGTGCGATGCTTGCCATTTTTTGTCGAGTGCTTCCTCTTCTGTAAGTGCCTGTCTACTTCTTATAACGAGTTCGCCTGCTTCTGCGGCACGCTGAGCAGCCTCTTGAGAATCGCTTTCTATCGCAGCTAACTGGCTTTCGATGTGCTCCTTTTTGTGCCTAGCTTCGTCAAGGTTGTCGGCGAGTGACTTGCGCTTAAGCGTGGACCTACCGCCGCGTGTCCAATATTTTAAGCGTTCCTCACAGATACGATCCCACAGCGCATCATCACCCGCCTCTTCCTCGGTGCCGCCCGCGGCAGCATCGAGTGCTTTGCCCAAAGAGCCACCCCCGAAGTGTGGTTGCCCGAGTGTTACGCCCTGCCTGACCGTCAATGCCTCCCAAAGGTCTTGGTCTAGAGTTTCACCGAGGATCGCCTCCACCCGCGCGTGCGCTTCACGTCCAGTTAGTTGCTCTGGATTTGGTGCTGTCAACTCCAGCTTCGTTTGTGGCACTCGGTGCCAGCGCTTAAAGTATGTGAAACGGTATTCGCCTGTGGTGATCTCAACTTCAACTTCAGGCCCAGCATCTCGATGGACAGGTCGTATGGACTTGACCTGCCTCTTGCCCGATGAGTCCAGTTCACTTAATATCAGCGCCACCGCCTCCGCGATGGATGTTTTGCCGATTTCGTTGTCGCCCTCAATGACGGTCACGCCTTCGTCGGGAAATTCCACTGTGCAGTCGGACACACCCCGATAGTTTTGCAACCTTACTCGACGGATTCTCATGTGGTGCCCCTCACAAGGCGATGCAACAAAGCCAAAGCCTCGCCGGCAACGACAGCGCGCTCATCAGAAGACTCTGCTATCGAGACGAGTTTATTCAGCGCTTCTTGGGCGAATCCTGACAAGCCAAGAGCGCGGTAGTCTTCATCGTCTGGGATAACCACTAGTTCGCTATGGCGGTCCCAAGTTTGCAGAGCAGCAAAGAGTTGACCATAGTGGTCAAGGAGTTCGTGGAGCTTGGCATTTTCAGCTAGAGAGACTTGGCCGACCAGCGCAAGCTTAACGATCGTGCTATCTTTCTTGTCAAAATCCGATAACCGAGAACCAAGCGCATCAATGTCAGCATCGTTTGATACCTGCCGTTCAACTTGATGAAAGTGCCACTGACCCACAGCGCGTTTTTCTACCTCAATATCTTGTGCTCCTAAGCTGACGACAAGTATGTTGCCGGGGTCAGTCTCCCGGTAATTGGTTGGTTCTGGTGCCCCCGAATACCAGATGCGACCTGACGACCCCACATCTGTGGTTGAATGGCGATCGCCTAAAGCAACGTAATGAATGTGGCCAGCGGCGATGCTTTGTTCTAGTGCCGATACAGAAATGAGAGCCGGGTTAGTTGGGTCGGGTGACAAAGTGTCTGTTGCTCCATGGCCAACCACGATTCGCAATACTCCTGTGTTGGTGAGTGACACGCAACCGTCAGCCACAAGGTCTGTGAGGGGGCGTTTTGTGAACCACGGTGCTGGTACCAACTCCACCCCATCACCAACAGATAGCGGCTTCGAATCTCGCAAAACCGTTACATTGTCGGGCTTATGTTTTCTAAATGATGCTGATTCATAAACTGATGCCGCATCAAGGGGATCATGGTTGCCGGGCAATAAATAGTAGGTGATCGTTGGGTTGGCGGCCATTGCATCAAAGGCACGCACAGTGACCTGTGAGTTCACCTGGTTCGACTCAAACACATCGCCACACACCACCACAAAATCACAACCCTCGTCCGCAGCGACTTTGCCAATAGTGCGGACTGCATCAATGCGGGCACCGTCAAAGCGAGCTTGCGCCTCACCGTTGAGGAAATATCTAGTCATACCAAGTTGCCAGTCGGCTGTGTGAACGAACTTAATCATGCAAACACCTTAGCAGAGAGGGTGTGACACTCACTTGTGCCCCCCCTCGCGCGCCCACGATTAGCACTGTTTTTCCCAGCATGAGGCAATCGGGAGAACACAAATCTTCTACCGAGAGAAATTAGTGCTGACGGTGTGACAAACTGACTAAGGTAAGTTCGCAGAAACGGGAGGCTTGTTTTGACCGATTCGACTTATCAACTTCACCCCACTGAGCCTCGGTGGACACACATCGCGCTGCGGGTCAAAAACATTGATGCCACCATCGCGTGGTATAGCGAGTTCACACCGCTGGAACTAATTGACCGCCGGACAGACAAAGTGGGCCACGGCGCTTGGCTGGGCATGCCCGGCCCGACCGACAACCCTTTCATCTTGGTGGTCGCTGAATTCTTCGCCGGCAGCGACCCTTTTGCCGACACACCCCAAGCGACTCTCGCCCCGTTCGCCCACCTCGGTATGGAATTGCCCGCCAAAGAGGACGTAGATGCCAAGGCATCTAAGGCCACCGATCACGGCTGCTTGGTAATGCCACCCACCGTGATGCCCCCACCGATCGGTTACATCACCATGTTGAGAGACCCCGACGGCAACATGGTCGAATTTTCCTGGAATCAAGGTGTCTACGCCACACTCCAAGAACGCTGGTGCCAGCAATCACCCAACCCCAAAACCGCTTAGTGGCCAAGCGAGGTAATGGCTCGACGCTTGAGATCGGGGGCGGGTGAGGGGGGTTTCAGGAGCTCAGATAGGTGCGGATCACCGAGATGAGTTCGGGCAGGGAGATGCTGGTCGTCTCGGTAGTCTCTGAGCGCGGCGAGCACTTCGGCGAGTGAGATGCGTTCGTCGGAGTCGGCGTCGTAGTCAGCGGCGGCGCCGGGCAGTTCCACGTCGGTGACGTTGACGGTCACCGCCACGCCGGCGTTGGTGTTGGAACCGTCGGGGTCGATCGCCACCACGCGCAGGCGATAGCTGTTCGGTTCGGTCTCGTAGTCGAGTTCGACGCCTTCGCCGATGCTGATCTGGCCTGTGCGAGCATCGATGGCGAACTTTGAGGCGTCGTCTCCCTCGAGGCTGTAGCGAATTTCGTCTCCTTCGGGGTCGGTTGCGGTCACCGGCCCGCCGACATTCGATCCGGGCGCGGCGTTCTCTGCCACGGAGAGCGTCGTCGACGTGTTGGCGAAGCCGGGCGGCTCGTTCGACTCGTCACCGCCGCCGGGAGCGCCGCCTCCGCCGGGAGCACCGCCGCCGGGAACACCGCCGCCGGGTGAAGGTTGAAAGACTGGCTGCGGTGCGGCGACTGTGACGGAGGGAATCTGCAAGGCGCCGTACTTCGCGTCGCCGGTCGCTGCGTGGTTGATCGTCGCAGTGCCCGAGTAGCGGGTCACGGTCAAGATCTGCGGATCATTCCAGTCCGTTGTGGTGAAGGTCAGGCTCCTCGACGGGTTGAAAGTGTTCGTGGGGTCGAACCTGGCGTTGTTCAGATCGCTCGTGGTTGCTGTGACGGTGACCGCCGCCGTGGGTTCGGTGGCGAGTTTCAGCGTGTAGGTACCCTCGGCTCCAGCCGCGAGCCGCAGCGTTTCTGGCTTCACCTCCACTGCGGCCGTGTCGTCGTCGGCGATGGTCAGGGTCAAGCGTTCGGGAACCACGGTACGGCCCGCGCCGGCGGTGCCGCTCAGGACCAGGGTTCTGTCGGCACCGTCTATGTCGTCGTTCGCGGTCGCCGCGATCGTCACGGTCGCGGTCGCTGAGCGGGATCCGGTGGTGATCGTGAACGGGCCGGGAAGCGTCGCGTCGGCGACGGCGAGCGTCGAGGAGTCGTGCCGGCTGAGCGTCACTTCCACGTCTTCGCTGGCGTCGGCGGTCAGTGCGGCGCTCACCGTCAAAGTGCCGCCGGCCTCTGTGATCGATCCGCCGCCGCCGGCGGTCAAGTTGACGACGTTCGGACCCGACGCCTGCCGGGTCACCGTGACGGTGTAGGCGGCCGTCGTTGCGGCGTTGGGCGCCGTCACCTCCACGACGACGGCGTTGGCGCCTACCGTCAACGGAATCGCCGCGCTCTGCGAACCCCGCGCGACCGCCGCCAACGTGCCGCCCGATACGCCGGCCCTCGTCGTGGCTTGGGCGTTTCGGGCGGTCGGTCTCAGCTTCACATGGGTGACGCCGTTGGGGACGGTCGCGGTGTATGAGGTGGCGCCCAGTTTGAAGGCAGGCGTGAGAGACAACGTCTGCGTGAAGGTGGAGCCGTCGGTGCTCTGCGTCGCGGTCAGCGCGCTCAGGGCCGCGTCCGCGGACCGGACTGTGACGGTCAACAGATGAGTGTGGACCGAGACGCGGTCGGCCGCGGTGACCTCCACGAGGATCGGGTTCTCTCCCTCCGACAGCGTCAGCCCGCCGCTCGCTGAGCCTCTCGCCACTGAGGTCAGCGTGGTGCCCATTCTGCCGATTTTCACTGTCGCGTTCGCCTCGTTGGTCGTGGGCGTGAACCTGACGTAGGTGTTCGCGCCGGGCGCGGCCAGTTCGTATGCGACGGAATGCCTGTCCAATGTGACTGCCGTCGCGTCAGTGAAACTGCTGTTGTCGGTACTGAAAGCTGGTACCAGGCTCGACAGCTGTGCGTCCGATGATCGTTCCGGCGAGTCGATGTATCTTGACAGCAGCACGAAGCTGCTAGCGCCCCGAGTCTGGCCGATTGCATAGATCTTGTTCCCGTCAGACGCCAACCCGTTCAACAAGTTGTCCTTCGATGCTATGATCGATGTTGACGCACGTCCTCCCGATCCAAACTGACTGTCTAGTCCGTTGTTGCCAGTCGACGACGTGTCGAGACGAATGAGACCGAATTTGCTCCTGTTCGTTCCTACTTTGATGGAACCACCGACTAGTGTACGCCCTTGCGCGTCGATCAGCATCGATGTCGCCTCACCTGTGTTGGCAGCATTGCCGAAATTGTCGGTGAATTTCCCGTCGCTGTGGAATGCAGTATCAAGTACACCTGCTGTCGTATACCTGGCTACGGCAAAAGACCTGTCTTGTTCTGTGGTGGAACCCCGGCGGCGTGAAGCGAATCCGGCTAGCAGTATCCTCCCGTCGGCGTCGAACGCAATCGAGGTGGCACGTTCGCATTCTGATGGACTTGTGCAACCAGACTGTATTCGATCGGTGGTTCTACCAATGCGTTTGCTTGAGTCGTTGGTATTGACTTCACCGAACGTATCGTCGTAGTCGCCTGCGGTCGAGAGCCGCAGCAGCCCGAAGTCCAAAGCAGCGGCGCCCGCAACCAGTATCTTGTTCGAAGCGTCGACGGCTACCGCGTAGCCGTCGTCGTTGGCTCCGAAGTTGTAGCGCGCCTTACCTCGCCGGGCAACATTGTTGACCACCTCACCGAACCCCGAATCCAACGATCCGTTGAGATTGTAACGAGCCACCGCGAAATCACGTCCGCCTCCAGCAGTAGCGCTACCCGCGACCAGTATCCGGTCTTGGCCGCCCAACCTCTGAAATGTGATTGCTCTAGCCTGGTCATTCCCACTGTTGAAATCCGTGGTCACTACGCCGTCGCTGTCGAATGTCGTGTCTAGGACTCCGTCGGGAGTGAAGCGCGCCAGAGCAAAGTCTCGATTGCTGCCGTTGTGAACGAAACCAGCTACAATTATCTTGCCGTCCGGCTGTAAAGCAACCGCGTTCACACCGGAGTCATTCTCTTGTCCAAAGATTGCGAATATATACCCAAGTTTACCGCCATGCCGTTCCTGCCGAAAACTTCCGAACGTCGTATCAAGATTTCCTCTCTTGGTGAAGCGCCAAACAACAGCCACGTGTCTCTGGATCTCCATACTAGTCTTACTGTCGAAGGTAATTATTCTCGCTGTCGCTGCCGCGACGATTCGGCCATCGGGTTGTATCGCGATCGCCGTCTGATCCGTATACTGTCCGGTCTCCCAATGGCTTGCCGAGCCTCCGAAGAATGCAGACAATTCCGCGTCGGTACCATGGTAGGCCGGGTCGGGAGAACCGTTGTTCAAGTACGTGGCCAAGAGCACGTCTTTGTTGATTCCGTTGTCAGCCGAACCCACGACATGCACCTTGTTTCCGATGTTTGTGATGCCGTTGGCGTGGTCGTTGCGTGCGCCGATGATCGTGCCGATCGAACCGAATGTTGCGTCCAAAGCTCCGGTCGCCGTGTAGCGTGCCAGCGAGTAATGCGTACCGCCCCCGGTCACCACCAACTTGTCGTCATCTTGTTGCATCATCGCGTTGATGATGTGGTTCCCTGGCCCCAAGTCTGTTGATACTGTACCGTTGGTGCCGAAAGCCGTGTCCAATGCGCCGGTCGCTGTGTAGCCGACTAGAGTGAACGCTCCGAATCCGAAGCTACTGTTTTTGTCGCTCCCGCCGGCCACGACAATTTTGTCGCCGCTGGTGACCACCAGCGCGTTGGCTTCGTCCTGGCCGCTCGTGATGCCGGTGATCACCTTTCCACCAGATCCGAACGTGGCGTCGAGCACGCCGGCCGACGTGTAGCGGGCAACCGCGAAGCTCCCGTTGCTCGTGCCTGCGACAATGATTCTGCCCTGGGAGTCGATCGCAACGGCGTTGCCTTCATCAGTGGTGTTCGAACCGATGTCCGTCGTTAGTTTTCCTCCTGTACCGAAGTCGGTGTCGAGGGCTCCTATAGAGGTGTAGCGAGCTAGGGCGAAATCGGAATTGCTAGTTCCAGCGACCACGATGTTCTTGGAGGAGTCCACCGCTACGGCATTAGCAGTGTCGTCAGTACTCGAGCCTATGTCTGTGAACACAAAGTCAGATAACTCATCGCCGAAATACGTGTCGACGAAACCGTTTGTTTTTAGCATGACTACGGCGAAATCGCGACTCCCAACGGCACCGCGCGATCCAGCTATTACGAGCCTTTCCTCTACTTCTGTGGTTTGAGGATCTCTATCGGGATCAAACTCGGCAACAACGACCGCGTTGGCGCGTTCGTCAGTTGAAGGGGGTCTGGGGTGCATGATGAAAGTGTTGAGATCAAGTTGCTGTTGACCCCTATTGGCAAAACCTAACCCTTGCAGCGCGTCCGTTTCGTCGTTAAGCGGATCGCCATTCAAGTCGTAGGCCAAGATCAGCATATCCTCGTCTGTTCCATTATGGGTATAGCCGACCGCATACGTGTAAGTCTCGCCGGCCCAGTCTGCGGTGCTGACCGCCATCATCTCCTCGTCGCCCGCGCCGACCCCGAGGATCGTCATGCCGGCCGGAGCGAAACTAGCGTCGAGAGAACCCGCCGCCGCGCCCTGGGTCTGCGCCGACGCGACGTCGTGGGTGGCCGACGGAACGAGAAGACCCGCCGTCAACGCCACCACCGACAGCAGACCCGCCCGCGACAGCCTCATGCAACGGACCTAGCTCTGGGGGGGGGGGGGGGGTGGTTCGCAAATCCCTAGCAGCCACAATTAGGGTATTTATGATTAGAGAACCGTTGCTCATGTTCGCGATCATAATAGAGTATTTGCTGTCTCGCAAGAATCACACTTGCAAATATTCCGGTGTGTGGGTTGTCGGCTGAACTGCGTGTGTGGGTCTGAGCGTCTAGTAGTCGCAGATAGACGGTGCTGGATCGGGGACGAGAACCCCCTCGGCATTGATGCGTCCGCCGACAGTACGCGCTGACACCTCGTTGAAGACTAACTTGGCGGTCCGAGGATCGGCAGGAGCAGCGACACCGCCGGGGAGTACCACCGGGATTAAGCGGATCTGTTCAATCGATTCGCCGATGGTCACTTCAAACACCGCAGAACGAGATCTACGGAATCCGCCGTTCTGGAAGGCCAGGTTCCCGGTTGACCACAGCACCGCGGCACCGTCGATCACTTCGACACCTTGCAGTTGATGGGGGTGCGAGATCGAGACGACATCGGCACCGAAATTTATCCAGGTAGTGACGATCTGGCGTTGTCGGGTTGTCGGGCAGTCTGTCAACTCCCAACCTGAATGCAGCATCACAACCGTCAGGTCCGCAGCGGCAGCCGCTGTTGTGATCGCTTGCAAAGCATGCATTGCGAAACGGTCGCATGCCCACGCGACACCGATCCGTTCGGCGGTGGGGGAGTTGGCCCACCCGCAAGGCAGTGTGGTCAGCGACACCACGCCGATCACCCAACCCTCCACCTCAACGAATACCGGCTCGTAAGCCTGTTGCTGGGTTTCTCCCGCACCGGTCCCCACTAGCGGCGACTCGTTGATCAAACGACTTGTGGAAGCCGCCCCGCGCGGCCCGAAGTCCCAGGTGTGGTTGTTGGCCATGCCCAGCACGTCGATGCCTGAGTCCACTATCTGGTCGATGGCTTCGGGTGGGGACAGAAAATTGAACCTCTTGTTGATCGGTGGCGGTCCGACCTCCGCTCGGGTCCCTACCACGGTCTCAAGGTTGGCGAACATGAGGTCGGGGGCTGAGAGGATGTCGGTTATCTTCACGAGCATTCCCCACGGGATCTGATAATCGAGTAGCTGTAGATCACCGCCAAATCCCAGCGTCAACTTCGCTGCCATGCAGCGTGGACTATTCGGATCCAGCTCAACTGCGGGGCTGCCGTGATAGCGATACAGAAAGCCGGCGACCTGACCGCGCGTCACCTCTTGGTCTGGGGCGAAGGCAGTGGGGGAGGTGCCCGCTGCGATCGATGCCGCCACCAGCCAGGAAACTGGTTGTTGCTGGTACGGTGCAGTCACATCGGCGAACCGATGCTGTGGAGCCGGGGGTTGCCCGGCGAGCCGGTGCAGCATCGTTGCTAATTCTCCCTTCGTCACCAACTCGTCGGGTGAGAACGTGGTTGAACTCGTACCTCTCGTGATGCCGGTGTCTGCCATCCAAGAGACAGGCGACTGCTGCCACGGCGCGGTTACATCGGTGAACTTGTGCGTGGGCGCGAACGGTTTTCGTTGCATCCGCCACAGCAAAGTCGCCGCCTGACCACGGGTGACCGGCCTGTCAGGAGAGAAACACACTTCGGAAGTTCCTGCGGTGATGTTTTTGTCGACCATCCACTGCACGGCTTTGGCGAAGTCGCGATCGCGGTCGACATCGCCGAAGCCGGCGACACCGCTCGCTGGTTTCGGGTTGAGCGGCACGACCGCTATCAGCAACGCTGTCAAGGTGGCAACCGCGATCCATGGAGCGGATCTGCTGCGGCCAGAGTTGTGCGTGGAGCAGCCCAAGGTCACAGACGCATCCTAGAGTGTTTGAGTGGTACCCATGTGTGTCTGCGGGGTCGTCGACTGGGACTGGGTTGAACTCCCTGCTCGGTTGGCCTGTGAAGTCGCAGCGGCGAAGCTGTGAAGGAACGCCGCCGCAGTGCAACGTGTGGTCTTAGTCTCCGGCAAGAATAGGGGCAAAGCACCATCTCGGCCTGCGCTCGCGGTGTCACTCGTGCTGAGAACGGTGATACCGCTCTCAGCAGCCCAACTAATCGCTTCCGCCGCGAAACTCGATGCCTTCACGTCGCCAAACACTCGCTCGTCGCTCGTCGGTCGTGGCCGCGAAGCGGCCCTCCACAGCAAGGTCACGAACTCTCCTCTGGAGATCGGCTGAGCGGGATTGAAAGTAGTTCGTGAGGTTCCGGTCGTCACACCCTGTGAGAACATCCACTGCACTGAGCGAAAGTAGTAGGAGTCCGCTGGCACGTCTCGGAACAAGATGTTGGTTTCAACGGTGGGTTCTCCGAAGTACCGCCAGAGTAGGGTCGCCGCTTGAGCACGGGTCAGTTGCGCCGTGCCGCAGAAGCGGTTCGGTCCGCATCCGTTGGTGATCCCCTCGGCGTGGAGCCAATCGACATGCTTGCGGAACTGAGAACCTAGCGTGTCACAGAACGGGTCCTCTGCTGTGGGTTGGTGGGCCGCGCAGACAATGTTAGTGACACCGATCCACACGAACTCCCAAGGTTCGGGGTTGGGTCCGGTCGGTCTGCTCCCCGCCGGGTAGCTTGGAACCCAGCCGTGAGCTTTGGCGTTGGCGAAATTGTCGGCGGACAGCCAGCGGTAGGAGGCGGTGCTTCCGAAGTCGTTGAAGTCGCCTCTCCCTTCGGCGATGTCAAGTGTGTAGCCGGTGTGGTGCCGCGAGTAGCCTGGTGGCGCGACCAGCCTCAAAGCCCCGTTGAGGGCTGCTGTCGAAGTACCCCGGTAGTGCTTGTGAAACACTCGTCGCTGCGAGGCGTGGCTCCGGTAGGAGGATCGTATAGTGATGTCCAATCCCGCTTGGTGAGCAGCGGTTTTCAACGATTCCCAACCCGCTGCCGCTTCGGGTTGCAGTCTGTGATGTCCGACTGCGACTAAGGGCCGGTTCGGCGTGGGTTGCCGTCTGTATCCGCGGCTTATCGCAGCCTGTCTGATCCTTGTGTCCGAGGCCGTGTGCGCGGTGATGGTCGGTGCCTCGGTGAGATCGGCTAATCCGTCGAGGTACGCCTTTTCGATCGCGTCGAGGAACTCATCTGGAGAGAGGACGGTTCCGGTGGCGGCTTCGATCATTGCGTCGTTGTTGGTCGCGGAAGTTGAGGCCGCTGCCTGTTGTGTCGCATGTGCGATTATTGCACAGAGCACCGCGATCGCGCAGAGAACTCGTCGTCTTTGCGAGTCTCTCAGTCTAAGTTTGGGCGGATCGTCTAGTAGCACGTGTGCCAAGGTTACTTGCTTGGTCCATCCCTATAAGGGTGCAGACGCTCAAAGTTGGTGGACTCTCCTTAAATTCTGTGACTTGCTTGGTGCTTCAGCGAAGTCTCAACGCTGCTGAATGCGTTGGCAGCGTTATACACAGGCGTGTAGTCCCAAGAGTAGTGGTCGTCGATGGTCATTGCCGTGTGCAGCACGCGGCGGGTGCGTTGGGATTCCAAAACCCGTTGGTGGATGCCTTTGATGTCCCAACGCTGCGCTGTTTCAGCGGCGAAACTAGCGGACATCTTGGTGTGGGCTGGGTCGGCGGCGAGGTTGGTGCGTTCGAGTGGGTCGGTCTCCACATCGTAGAGCAGCGGCGGGTCGGTGTCGCAGTGGATATACTTGTATCGCCCTCGGCGAATCATGAACATCGGATGCGATGTCATCTCGCCGGTGTACTCGGCGATGGTCTCGTTGACGGGGTCGTGACCTCCGCTTGCGCTCTCCCAGAGGCTGCGCCCGTCTAGCGGCACCACTGGTTCGACCCGCCCCTTGCCGCAGTAGTCGCCTGCGATGTCGAGCAGCGTGGGCAGCAGGTCAAGCAAGGAGCAGGCGTTACCCACAGTGCGGTTAGCCACGCCAGGACCAGCGATTACCAGTGGTACCCGCAAGGACCGTTCGAAGAAGTTCATCTTGAACCACAAGCCGCGGTCACCGAGCATGTCTCCGTGGTCGCTGGTGGCGATGACTATGGTGTTGACGAGTTGGCCGGTCTCTTCGAGGACTGCGAGCATTCGTCCGAGCAGCGAGTCGAAGTAGCTCGTGTTGGCGTAGTAAGCGTGGCGTGCGTTGAGGCATTGGTCTTCGGTGTAGCCGACGGTGGCGGCGCAGATACCACGGCGGATTCGCAGCGTGTGCGGGTCGGGCGAGTCGAGTGTGTCGTCGGGCAAGTCGATGTTGTCGTGGTCGTAGAGGTTCCACCATTCAGGGCGAGCCACATAGGGGTCGTGCGGATGAATCAGTGCCGCCGCCATAAACCAAGGTCGCTCGTCGCTGCTGCGGGCGAAGTCGTAGAGTTGGCGCGTGGCGGAGAATGCTACTTCGTTGTCGTAGGCGATATGGTCTGTTGCCAGTGCTTGACCGGCTTCTGCGAGGCTGTTCATGTTGTGGTACCACTTGTTGATATGCATGTCGGGTGCGTCCCAGTCGGGAGTCCAGGCGAAATCAGCTGGGTAGATGTCGGTGTTGAGCCGATGCGTGAAGCCGTGGAGCTGGTCTGGCCCGATGAAGTGCATCCTGCCTGCTAGCACGGTGCGGTATCCGGCGAGGTTGAGGTAGTGCGCCAGGGTCGGCACCCGTGCCGGGAACTCCGCGGCGTTGTCCCAGGCCTCTATGTCTGTGGCCCGCCGGCCTGCCAGCATAGAGAACCTCGACGGGGCGCACAGCGGGACGTGGCAGTACGCTGCGTCGAAGCGGGTCCCCCGTTCGGCGATGGCATCCATCGCCGGCGTGTGCACCAAGTGATGGCCGTAGGTGCCAGTGAAGTGCGGTGCCAGCTGGTCCGCCATCACCATCAAAATGTTGGGCTGTGCCATAGGTCACAAGTATAGCGAACGCAGCTCGACAGCTCTCACCAACCGCTGCAAGTTCTGTGAGGTAATAACAATAAACAATTGAGCCTGCGTGTAAACGTGGGGAGCAGGGTGAGTGTGGGTTTGGCGTGTGAATGTGGGTGGAACAGACTTAGCGAATTGGTATCGATGGCGTGTGGGAATTCGATGGCATCAAGTTCAACAATTCGAAAAGTGTGCAGTGACCTTCGTGATTCTTGAGTCTAGAGTTGACAGCGTTCTGTTAGATTCGGATAGGTGTAATGCGGGGTTGCCGCACCGACGACAAAGAGCCGTCGGTGCGTGCGGTGCGTTCGGGTAGGTGGGGTTAGGGAGATGTGGTCGCAGCGATCGGTTCGGAGTCTATGTTTCGCCTGCCGAAAACGGCACCTTCAAGGGTGCTAATGCGCTCGCCATGTTGCATCATGTGCTGGAGTTTGTCGCCGTGTTCTTGTTGTGTCGCGGCCATTGCGGCCACGGTGACTTTCAAGGCGGTGACCTCCATGCCAAGCTTGTCAACCTTCGCTTCGAGTTTATCGATCCGGTTGGTAAGGTCGGTTTCGAGTTTATCGATCCGGTTGGTAAGGTCGGTTTCGAGTTTGTCTATTTTGGTGCCTAGGTCGTTGATGAGGTGCTTCATGCCGTCGACTAGGTGCTTCATAAAGTAGCCGAATCCTGCGAGGATGCCGGTTCCTAGTACGGTGATGATCGTTGCGATCAAGGTTATCTCCATTGCTTATCCTTTCGTGATCCTAACACGCCTCCGCCGTGGCGGCACGATTAGGAATTGGTTTATTTTAATTTAAGATACACCAAATGTTATTAGATAACAACACACAGTTTGTTTAATCGGTGCGAAATCACTTCTCAAACGAGTTTCGAACGAGTGCATCGTGGTGGCAACGGCACAAAGTGCCTCTTCGCGTTTTAGGGTGGGGTGAGGATGTTGAGGAGGTTCCAGTTAGGTTTGCCGGCGTGGAGGAGTGCTCGGATTCTGTAGATGCTGAAGTTGATGAATCGCCAAGGCTGCGCGTTTGACGCGTTTGATCAAGTTGTTGGCCGCTTCGGTGGTGGTGTTGGTGACGCGGGCGACATGCCAGTTGGTGATCTGAGTGAGTTAACGGTTGATCGACACGAACGTGGTGTTGGAGTTGGACGCGCCCGCTCCAGAGCCTCGCGTTGTTGTGTTTCTTCGATCCAGTGGCGACCTTTGGATTTCGGTGATCGTCATTCATGAACTGTACTGCGGTCTGAGGCAGTTTCCGTCGGGTCGTCGTCGTGACCAACTCACCGACACCTTGTCGGTGTTTTTAGGCGAGTACGCCGATCGTATTCTCCCGGTTGGACTCAGCGAGGCTGACCGGGCTGTAATGCGTTTGGGTAGGTGGGGGTTAAGGAGTTGTGGTCGCAGCGATCGGTTCGGTGTTTCGCCTGCCGAAAACGGCACCTTCAAGGGTGCTAATGCGCTCGCCATGTTGCATCATGTGCTGGAGTTTGTCGCCGTGTTCTTGTTGTGTCGCGGCCATTGCGGCCACGCTGACTTTCAAGGCGGTGACCTCCATGCCAAGCTTGTCAACCTTCGCTTCAAGTTTATCGATCCGGGTGGTAAGCTCGGTTTCGAGTTTGTCTATTTTGGTGCCTAGGTCGTTGATGAGGTGTTTCATGCCGTCGACTAGGTGCTTCATAAAGTAGCCGAATCCTGCGAGGATGCCGGTTCCTAGTACGGTGATGATCGTTGCGATCAAGGTTATCTCCATTGCTTATCCTTTCGTGATCCTAACACGCCTCCGCCGTGGCGGCACGATTAGGAATTGGTTTATTTTAATTTAAGATACACCAAATGTTATTAGATAACAACACACAGTTTGTTTATGAGGTGCGAAATCACTTCTCAAAGGAGTCTTGAACGAGTGCATCGTGGTGGCAACGGCATCAAGTTCTTTACAAGGAAGGTTCATTTTAAACTCGAACGGTGGCGTTGATGTGCTTTTGTGATCCAAACACGATCAATTGCGGGCAGGTTGTTTGAACAGATTCTCGTAGTGCCAATCAATGTGTTCGTTGGCGGGTGGTGGGTAGCCGCGTTGGGGGGGCCGCATCGGCTCGCGTGACAGCGCGAGTAGTGGACGTGACGATGCTTCTTCGAACACGTTGAGGTGTTGACTCACCAGAATTTCGCGCTCGCCGCCGCGCACGCCGAGTCCGAGCGCTCCACTATCGAAAAGTCGGTGATGTAATGCACACAGCGCCAAGCCGTTCTCTATCACGCTAGGGCCTTGTTTTGAATGCATGCGCAAGTGGGCGGCATCAACACTCACCGAACTTCCCCCCAAGAGTGCTCCAAAATCGCAAAATGAACACTTGTATTCGTAGGCCAACAGAATCTTTTCGCGGAACCGAGAATCACGTCGAGGCGTTTTGATCTCGGTTAGCAATAGCCCAAGTCTGCTCAGGACATCATCGTGTACCGACGCCGGGAACTCAGACTCGAGAAGAAAGTGAACGATTCGATCACGCTGCCTTGTGTCCTGTAGTGCTGCCACGAACTTGGCCGATACTCGCCCAGTCGCCTCTCGACGTAAGAAGCTGACGGTTTCACGTTTGGGTGCAGACATGGACGGTTTCAGAGGTTCCGACATCGCAAAGATGTCGGAACCGTTTTGATCCTTTACCTGCCAAAGCTCGGGCCTGCTACCCAAGTAAACGAATGGGTGTTCGGGCTTCGGCGACGTATTCCCGACCCGGTGCTCTTCGAGCAGTCGTCTTAGGTCAGACTCAGCGTCTGCGAACCGGACCTCAGGACTCTCTCCATTGCTCAGCCGCGCGATCAACCAAAGCAACAGCAGCGGCTTGTATGGCGCACGTTTGCCCATTGCGCTTCTGTGTTGCGGAATCGATCGGATCACATCGATCCACGCTTCCGCACAGTTGGCATCGGCTGTCATGCCAAGCATCATACACGCTGCTGAGCAAGGTGTAGAATAGCCATGTCCATTATCGGTGAGGAGTGCTTTGAGATGAGATCGGGTAGGAGCAGTTTTGGACGCGCTCCCAGATTGGGATCGACCCGGTCTATCGTGCGATGCCAGCGGTCAGGGCTTTCAAACCTTGCCGCATTGGTCTCGTCGGGTTCAAACTACACGAGTGGCGCGTGATGATCGAGCACTCTATGACCCGGCGTGACAGCGAGTCGAGACGATCCGCTCTATCCGAGGTGATCTGCCTGCCGGAGTGGAATGCAGCGTACCACTGTCTGGGGATACAAGTTCCGCCGGAAATCGGGGGAGTCGCGCAGTTTTTGCCACCACTCCTTGAAACCGCTGAAGGTCGTATCTACGGTGATGCACCGACTCGAATATTCTGGTATAGTTCAATCTAGACCATCAATCGTGTCATAGGAGGCGATGGAACATGGTTGAAGTGCTCTCAGACGAGATTTGGACAGTAGCGGCGGCGAAGGCGAGGCTGTCGGAGGTGCTGCGGTTGGCTGAGGAGGAAGGTCCGCAGCGAATTGGGAAGCGTAAGCGGTTCGTGGTCGTGTCTGAGCACGCGTGGAACGCAAAGACGATTCGCTGCAAGCACATGGGGCAGTGGTTGGTGGAGAAGATGCCGAGAGGTGCGGATCTCGCGTTGCCCGACCGCAACGAACCAGATCGGGAGACATCCTTCGCTGACTTGGAAGATGCGTGACTGGGTGGCTGATCGACACGAACGTGGTGTCGGAGTTGGCCGCGCCCGCTTCAGAGCCTCGCGTTGTCGCGTTTCTTTGATCCAGTGGCGACCTTTGGATTTCGGTGATCGTCATCCATGAACTGCACTGCGGTCTGAGGTAGCTTCCGTCGGGTCGTCGTCGTGACCAACTCACCGACATCTTGTCGGTGTTTTTAGGCGAGTACGCCGATCGTATTCTCCCGATTGCACTCAGCGAGGCTGAACGGGCTGCCGATCTGCGCGCCCTGGCACGCAGATCGGGTCGCACCGTGAACCTTGCTGACGTTCTGATTGCAGGCACTGCTTTGGTTCACGGCCTGGGTATTGCGTCTCGAAACACGTCTGACTTTGCCGGTCACGGCATCGCACTGACCAACCCTTGGGATTCCCCGACGGTGTTGATGTAGGTGATGTCACCAACCCAGACACTGTTGGCGTGTCCGACACCGAAGTCGCGGCGCACCGAGAATGGTTTCTTTGCGATGCACAGAACCAGAGAGCAGGAACTGCGCCAACGAAGTATGGGTTGTGTCGCGGATTGGGTCGCGCAGAAGGCGTGGACGATAGAGCACTATACGAGCCTGCACGCAGTTGCAGGGAACTTGTAATGGCATTCTGTCAGAGTCTAATCTTTTCGTGACTAGATTGGGACAGGAGTGGTGGGTGTCTGTGGTTGAAAGCTTAGAGATCGCTTTTGGTGATCCCGTCTTGAAGTTTGTGACACGCGTGGCACGTCAGAGAGGCCTTTGTAGACGACTTCCACGAGAACAACGACACACAACACGTCGCTGTTGAAGTCGCTCACTCGCTAGGGGAGTCTCAACTGGGGTCGTCCATATCAATCGGTTCTGTATGCCCAGCGTTAAACGACCGCAGTTGCAAGGCCGGGTTATCTGTAAATGTAGACAGCCCCGGCGTGTGCCGGGGCTGTTGGCCCGAGGCTACTCACCCCGGGGGCGTAACAAAATAATATCACACACAACCGTAGATCGGTCGACTATTTTGATGAACTATGCAAATTGAACGGTTAATCGCTTACGTTGATGGCTTCAATCTCTATTATGGCCTGCGGACAGCACGCCTAAACACTTCACGCTGGCTTGATATTCACGGCTTGTGCTTGTCGTTGTTGAATTCCACACAACAACTTGATTTGGTTCGCTACTTCACCACGAGAGTCAAAGCCGATCCCAAAGCCGCCGATCGCCAGGCGATCTTCATCGACGCATTGTTGGCACGTGGGGGGATTGAGATCGATTACGGCCACTTTCTCTCGAAGAGAACGAAATGTCATGAATGTGGTGTTGTCGTTAGGAAGCACGAAGAGAAAAAGACTGATGTCAACATCGCGGTCCGCCTTATTGAAGATGCTTATGACGACCGTTTCGACACAGCTCTGCTAATCTCAGGTGACAGTGACCTCGTCCCCCTTGTTGAATCGCTGCGAACTCGATTCTCAAGCAAGCAGATCGTCGTGGCGGCACCGCCGAACCGTTGGTCCACGCAACTCGCACAGGCTGCGAATGCGGCGTTCCAGATATCGCCTCTTACAATCCGATCAAATCGATTGCCCGACCCTGTGAAGACTTCTGATGGAGTGATGTTGCGCGCTCCAGTGGGCTGGTTACCGCGATGATAGTGGACAGTTGTCCGATTTGCTCGGAGAACACCCTCTCTTGTCGAGGTGCAGTTATTGAAGGAAGGCATGGTCTAAACCATCAAGAGATTTGAGCTTTATTGTGAATGTAGATGGGGGAGAGAGTTAAGCAGGGGTTGCGTCACGGCGACATAGAGCCGTCGGTGTATTGGCATTGATGAACACAAGATGTTCGTGGCGAGCTGGTAGTTACTCGGACTCTCGAGGCTCTAGTGAGACTTCGATAGAGCCTGCACTACAAGCGTTTGTGGACGCACCATTCGAAAAGACTGAATTTAGATTGCGTGTGCTTGTTCGGACAACTCGAGTTTCAATGCAACGCCTCGTTCCTTCGCGTCTCTCATTACAGATACGAAATCACGCCACAGCTCGGTCTCGCGATCATTTGGATTCAACAGGACGTGATCAACCCGGACCTCTTTGTTCGACAGCAACACTGAGATCCCGCCGAAGTGGTCTGCGTCCGCGTGGGGCAGCAGTACAGTGTCGATCTGCATGATGCCCTGCGCGGCGAGGAATCGAGAAGGCGTGTCACCGCGGCACCCATCGATCGCGTACACAGTAGGTGGGTCTGCGACTACAGTCGCGGCACCATCAGCGCGGAGACTGTGTACCGCGCTTGAGACGCGGAGGACTCCGGCGGCGGACTCGAAGCAGGGTCGCAGAAGAAGTTGCCGAGTCCTGTGGTGTCGTTGCAAACCCCGAAGGTGCTGTGGGCAGGCGAAACGCTCACCGCTGGGCCGCTACCGGCCCTTGACACAGAGGGCTCCTCCATAATGATGAATCACACCGGGTTTGGTAGAGACTTGGTTTTGTGTGTGTCTGTTGGTTTGTGGTTGGGTTTTGATTGTAGTGGGTGTTTTGTGTTCGGTGGGGGTGGTGTATCGGCCACCTAGGAGTTGGCTGTGGCTGCGTCGGTGGTTGTACCAGTCGACGTATTCGAGGGTGGCGAACTCGACTTCGCGTAGGTTTTGCCAGGGTTCGTGGGGGTAGATGAGTTCTGATTTGTATAGGCCGTTGAAGCTTCAGGTCATGGCGTTGTCGTAGCTGTCGCCCACTGAGCCGACCGAGGCGACGATGATGTTGTTGTCGTCGAGTCTGGTGCTGTAGCGGATGGACAGGTATTGCGATCCGCGGTCGC
This sequence comes from Candidatus Aldehydirespiratoraceae bacterium, assembly GCA_965204595.1. Lineage (GTDB taxonomy): Bacteria > Actinomycetota > Acidimicrobiia > Acidimicrobiales > Aldehydirespiratoraceae > VXYK01. The sequence goes on from CBDBEW010000005.1 coordinate 755,281, forward strand.
TGTGGTGAACCGCTCGGTCGGTTCTGCGGCCGTCGCGACGGCGTGTGGCGATGGCCATGGTCTGACGCGTCGAGGGCCAGTTTGGTGTGTGGTGTGTGTGATGCCCGCCAGCGGAGAACACGACGCGAGTAGGTGTCGATGACAAACGCCAGATACACCCAACCGCAGCCGGTTCGCACCCGACTGAGATCGGCGAGCCGCAACCGGTTTGGGGCGTCGACACCGAAGTGGCGGTTCACCAGGTCGCCGGGTGTGTCGCTGCCGACGGGTGGCGTGGTGGTGACCGGTTCTTTGCCTCGGCGGGTGCCGACTAGCCCCATCTTAGACATCAAAGGTTCAACGGTGCAATCCGCCACCACCACGCCGGCGACGCGGTTGAGGTGGTCCCACATTTTCGCGGCAACATAGGCACTGTAGTTGGCTTCATAAACTCGCGCGATCAACAAAGCGAGCTGCGCGTCGCGCAAAGCACACGCCGACGGCGCCCGCTTGGTGAACGCGTAGTAGGTGGACGGGGCGATCTGTCGCCGTGCTCTGTGAGCACCGCGCAAAACAGGATCGAAGTCGAACCGGTGCCGGTAAGCGTCGATGAACGACACTACAACCTTGACTGACCGTCGAGCTCCACCCCGACCAAAGCCGAAGCCGCGGCCAAAATCTCGTTCGCTCGGCGCAGCTCACGGTTCTCGCGTTCAAGATCCTTACCACGCTCACGCTCGACGCTAGTCACCCCCACACGCACCGTTGTCGATCTCAAAACGATGCACCCACTTGCGCACCGACTCCACAGACAGACCCAGCTTCAAAGCAACCGAACAAATCGCGTCGGCGAGATCCATAAAGCCTCTCATTATCAAGCACCATCCTCACCGCCCGCTCACAAAGCTCAGCCAGATATCTTCTGTTGTTTGTAATAACTCCATCCTCTCAAGGAAAAAAGTCTCCACCAAACCCGGGGTGATTCAATGCTTTCGGGTAGGTGGGGTTAGGGAGATGTGGTCGCAGCGATCGGTTCGGAGTCTATGTTTCGCCTGCCGAAAACGGCACCTTCAAGGGTGCTTATGCGCTCGCCATGTTGATCATGTGCTGGAGTTTGTCGCCGTGTTCTTGTTGTGTCGCGGCCATTGCGGCCACGCTGACTTTCAAAGTGCTGACCTCAATACCAAGCTTGTCAACCTTCTCTTCGAGTTTGTCTATTTTGGTGCCTAGGTCGTTGATGAGGTGCTTCATGCCGTCGACTAGGTGCTTCATAAAGTAGCCGAATCCTGCGAGTATGCCGGTTCCTAGTACGGTGATGATCGTTGCGATCAAGGTTATCTCCATTGTTTATCCTTTCGTGATCTTAACACGCCTCCGCCGTGGCGGCACGATTTGGAATTGGTTTATTTTAATTTAGGATACACCAAATGTTATTAGATAACAACACAAAGTTTGTTTAATCGGTGCGAAACCACTTCTCAAACGAGTCTCCAACGAGTGTATCGTTGCGGCAACCGCACGAAGTATTTTTCAAGGCAGTTCAACTGTATCCTCAAACAGTGGCGTTGATGTACTTTTGTGATCCAAACACGATCAATGTCGTGCTGGGTGTTTGAAAAGGTTTTTGAAGTGCCAATCAATGTGCTTGGTGGCGGGGGGTGAATAGCCGCGCTGAGGTAGCCGCATGGGTTGGTTTGACAGCGCGAGAAGTGGACGCGAAGATGCTTGTTCAAAAATGTTTAGGTGTTGACTCACTAATATTTTGGGTCGATCCTCTTGTACTGTAAGCCCGATTGCGCCTCTGTCGAACAACTGATGATGTAACGCACATAGTGCTACGCCGTTTTCGATCACACTGGGGCCTTGCATTTCCCGTGTGCGAACGTGTGCTGCGGCTACACTCACGGGACGGTCTCCTAGATAGGCTCCAAAGTCACAGAATGAACATCGGTATTCGTATGCCAGCAGAACGATTTTGTGAAACGATTCGTCTAACTCAAGCGATTTCGTATCAGGTAGGCTGAGTCCAACTCTACCCAACAATTCTTCGTGTCTTGATTCTGGGAACTCCGACTCCAACAGGAAAGTGACGATTTGGTTACGTTGTATTGGGTCTAGGATCACTTCGGTGAACTCTTCAGAGACCCTGCCGGTTGCCTGTTGTCGTAAGAAGGTCACATTCTCACGTGCTGGGGTTGAGCTTGCAGAACTGAGAGGTGCTGACATCGCAAAGATGTTTCTCCCTCGAGTGTCTGTTACTTGCCAGAGCTTTGGTTTGCTTGCCAAGTAGACGAATGGATGCTCGGGCTTTGGACTTGAGTTTCCGACTTTAAATGTATTGAGCAAATCTCTTAGGTCAGTTTCGGCATCTTCAAACCGGAACTCAGGGTCGTGTCCATTGGTCAAACGACCGATCAACCACAACAGCAGTAGTAGTTTGTAAGGTGCGCGCTTGCCCGACGCATCCGTGTAAACCGTAATTGATCGGATCACGTCTATCCACACGTCCGCACTGTTGGCATCGGCTGTCACGCCAATCATCATAGTCGCCATCGACGGTGGCATGCACATGCTAGCTCCATTATCCACGGGGAGTGCCTTGAAATCGGGTAGGAGCAGTTTTGGGCGCGCTCTCAAATCAGGACCGTCTCCGTCTATCGTGCGATGCCAGCAGGCAGGGCTTTCAAGCTTCGCCGCATGGAGTGGAGTTACACCGGTTTCGCCGATGGCGTGGTGTTCAATGAGTCGGTGCTGTTCGGCGACTGGCTTGAGGCGCATGGCATGTCGGTTGCGGATTTGGTGGGTTTGGCAACTGATTATTGTGTGCGTGTTACGGTTCTCGAAGCGGTGGGTTTTCGCATGAAGGTCTTGTGGGGGCATTGCGCGGGGTAGGCTGTTGAGAGTTCCGAGGCTGCGCTCACCGAACTCGCCGCCGCTGGTGTCACATTGAAGTAGTTAGACTATTGACATAATCTTTTGAGTATATTGTGTTGTTACGTGTTACGTTTCCTTTTGGGTCTGGCTAGGTTTGATGTATGGATGCCGAAACGATAGCGCAACTGGTCTCGTTGATCTTAGCTGTGTTGGGTATTGTGACGCGTCCCGTATCACGGATTTCGTGACACCACATATGTATACGCGACGTCTTTGCGTGTCGATGTCAGAGCACCGGCTACTTGGCCTTGTCGGGGAGGCCGGAGCGGGTGGTGACCGCCTCACCGGCGATCTGCGCCTGCTTCGGCCTCGTCCGCAGTCTTGGCGGGGAGAGTTCGAGGTGTACCGGTACGGGTGGGCCTCGGCATCTTTCTTTCAGACTTGGGCCGTTCAGACGACGACCGGGTCAGGTCGGCTCGGGGAAGCGGAGACGTGGGCCGGCTTCGGCCCAGTCCATGTGGTCGCGGATGTATTCGTTCGATCCGTCGCGCACGGGTGTGTAGTCCCAGGAGTAGTGGCCGTTGATGGTCATGGCGGTGTGGAGCATCCGTCGGCTTCGCTGTGATTCCAGGACCCGTCGGCGGATGTCGTCGCTGTTCCAACGCTGCGCGGTCTCTGCGGCGAAGTTCGCGGACAGCTCGGCGTGGGCGGGGTCCTCTGCGAGGTTGGTGCGTTCCAGCGGGTCGGCTTCGACGTCGTAGAGCAGGGCTGGGTCGCTGTCGCAGTGGATGTACTTGTGCCGGCCCCGGCGGATCATGAACATCGGGTGTGCCGTCATCTCGCCGGTGTACTCGGCGATGGTCTCGTCTACGGGGTCGTGTCCTCCGGTCGCGCTCTCCCAAAGGCTGCGCCCCGCCGGCGGCACGACCGGTTCGATGCGTCCGCCGCGGGTGCCGTTGCCGTTGCCGCCGGTGCTGTCTCCTGCGATGTCGAGCATGGTGGGCAGCAGGTCGAGCAGTGAGCAGACGTTGCTGACGCTGCGGTCGGCCACACCGGGCCCGGCCACGATCAACGGCACCCGCAGTGACCGTTCGAAGAAGTTCATCTTGAACCACAGGCCGCGGTCTCCGAGCATGTCGCCGTGGTCGCTGGTGGCGATCACGATGGTGTTGTCGAGTTGGCCGGTTTCTTCGAGGACTTTGATCATCCGCCCGAGCAGGGAGTCGAAGTAGCTGGTGTTGGCGTAGTAGGCGTGGCGGGCGTTGCGGCACTGGTCTTCGGTGTAGCCGATGGTGTCGGCGCAGATGCCGTGGCGGATTCTCAGCGTGTGGGGGTCGGGCGATTCGAGTGTGTCGTCGGGCAGGTCGATGTCGTCGTGGTTATAGAGGTCCCACCATTCGGGGCGGGCCACGTAGGGGTCGTGGGGGTGGATCAGCGCAGCCGCCATGAACCAGGGTCGTTCGTCGGCGTCTCGGGCGAAGTCGTAGAGCTGGCGTGTGGTGGAGAACCCGACTTCGTCGTCGTAGTCGATCTGGTAGGTGGCCAGGGCCTGACCGGCCTGTGAGAGGCTGTCCATGTTGTGGTACCACTTGTCGATCCGCTCGTCGGGCGCGTCCCAGTCGGGTGTCCAGGAGAAGTCGGCGGGGTAGATGTCGGTGTTGAGCCGGCGGGTGAACCCGTGGAGCTGGTCGGGTCCCACGAAGTGCATCTTGCCGGTCAGCACGGTGCGGTAACCGGCGAGGTTGAGGTAGTGGGCCATGGTCGGGACCCGCGCCGGGAACTCGGCCGCGTTGTCCCAAGCGTCGATGGCGGTGGCCTGCCGGCTTGCCAGCATCGAGAACCTCGACGGGGCACACAGCGGGACGTGACAGTACGCCGCGTCGAAGCGCGTGCCCCGCTCGGCGAGGGCGTCCATCGCCGGCGTGCGAACCAGCCGATGGCCGTAAGCACCAGTGAAATGCGGCGCCAACTGATCCGCCATCACCATCAGAATGTTGGGTTGTCTCACAGGTGCGATACTACTAGCCGAAGCCTTGTCGGGAGCGTCCTAACGGGCCGATTAGACGCTTGTGGACCATCGAGCCACTCACGTCCTACAAGGCAAATCCTGAAATTGCATTGTAGACGCTTGCCAGTTATGCTTTGGCAATGTCTGCTAGTGAGTCGTCTGATCGTGGAACGGTTGCGATCGTGGATGTCCGAGTCTCTGAAAGAGGCCAGATGAGCCTTCCAGCGGCCGCCCGACACCGCTGGGGCCTCACCGACGGTGGGACAGTCGGCTGCCTCGACCTGGGAGACGGGATGCTGCTCATCCCCAAGAACCTGGACGCCTTTCGTCGGGAGCTCTTGGAAGCTGTTTCTGAAGAGGACTGGGACGAAGCCCGAGCTGGGTTCGGAGACCCGGATCTGGCCACAGAGTGACAAGCGGAGTGACGCAGTTAGTCGACGACCGCATCCTGTCATCTCCCAATGCTAAATCTGATATAGTCCAATTTAGATGATATAGTCTAATCTAGACCATTATCCACGACATGGGAGGCAATGGAATATGGCTGAAGTGCTCTCAGACGAGATTTGGACAATCGCGGCGGCGAAGGCGAGGCTGTCGGAGGTGCTACGGTTGGCTGAGGAGGAAGGTCCGCAGCGAATTGGGAAGCGTAAGCGGTTCGTGGTCGTGCCTGAGCACGCGTGGAACGCAAAGACGATCCGCCGCGAGCACATGGGGCAGTGGTTGGTGGAGAATATGCCGAGAAGTGTGGAGCTCGAGCTACCAGACCGCAACGAACCAGATCGGGAGACATCCTTTGTAGCCTTGGAAGATGTGTGACTGGGTGGCTGGTCGACACTAATGTGGTGTCGGAGTTGGTTGCGCCGGCACCAGAGCCTCGTGTTGTCGCGTTTTTGCGATCCAGTGGTGACCTTTGGATGTCGGTGATCGTCATCCATGAACTGCACTGCGGTCTGAGGCAGCTTCCGGTAGGTCGTCGCCGTGACCAACTCACCGACACCTTGTCGGTGTTCGTTGGTGAGTACGCCGGTCGTATTCTCCCGGTCAGTCTCAGCGTCGCCGACCGGGCCGCTGATCTGCGCGCCCAGGCACGCAGATCGGGTCGCACCGTGAACCTCGCTGACGCTCTGATTGCAGGCACCGCCCTAGTTCACAGACTGGGGGTTGCGACTCGAAACACATCTGACTTTGAGGATCACGGCATTGCGCTTACCAACCCTTGGCATTCACCTCCAGAACTGACTGGCCACTCAGAAAGCGGGGTTTGAACTGAGTTGTTGTTGGTATGCGTCAACTGAATCGGCGCAACACAAGTTTCATCACTGTCGAGCCGGCTGTTTGAATAGATTCTCGTAGTGCCAGTCAATGTGTTCTTTGGCGGGCGGCGAATAGCCGCGTAGAGGGGGGCGCATGGGTTCGCGTGACAGCGCGAGCAGAGGGGGTGACGATGGTTCGTCGAAAACGTTCAGATGTTGGCTCACAAGAATCTCACGCTTGCCATCGGTCACGCCGAGACCGATGGCACCACTGTCGAACAGTCGGTGATGGAATGTACATAGCGCGATACCGTTCTCGATCCTGCTTGGTCCCTGCTTGGCGTGCATGCGCAGGTGCGCTGCATCTACCCCCACCGAACGCCCGCGCAGATAGGCACTGAAGTCACAGAATGAACACTTGTTTTCGTAGGCGAGCAGAACTTTCTCGCGAAAAGCTGGGTCGCGTCCGACCGTTTTGTTTTCAGTTAAACAGAGTCCAACGCTATTCAACACATCCTCATGTGTTGATTCTGGAAATTCTGCGTTCAAGAGGAAGCGAACAATCTCGTCACGTAGTATCGGATCCTTGAGTGCCGCTGCAAACTCGTTAGAAACTCGTCCATTTGCTTGCTCCCGCAAGAAGCTGACTGTCTCGCGCGCGGGAGTGGATCTCGAAGGATCGATTGGGCCTGACATTTTGAAAATGTCCTGTCCATCCTTGTCGGTCACTTGCCACAGTTCAGGTTTGCTACCGAGGTATACAAAAGGATGTTCAGGTCTAGGTTTTGCGCGTCCATATCCGAACTCGTCGAGCAGCTTCTTCAAGTTAGATTCGATATCCTTGTAGCGAAATTCAGGCTCGGCTCCATTAGCCAATCTTCCGTCAGCCACAAAAGAAGCAACGGCTTATAGGGTGCGCGTTTGCCTGCTGAATCTTGATATCGGCGCATCGATTGGATGATGTTGTATCTATTCGCTTACGTCGTTGGACTCGGCTTGCACGCCAATCAACTTACTCTCTAACGCGAGTGCTGCAAAGAATTCCCAACCAATTCATCAAGCGCCCATTAGGTGCCAACACCCGAGATTGACCTAAGTAGGCTTTGGTAGAGTCTCCCGATGAGTGAACGCGACATCTCATTCTTTCTAATTTGATGTCGGGTTGTAAGAGTTTGCTGGCGAAATCGGGACGGTGCTGGAGCGCGTCGATGAGTTGCGCGAACGTTAACTCCTTGCGGTCGAGCAGGGGTTGAAGTCGGTCTTCTACCGTATTTGTGCAGGTCAAGTTATAAATCGTGACGGGCTTGTGCTGCCCGATGCGCACGATGCGGTCTATCGCCTGAGAGTTGGTGGACGGATTCCACCATCGGTTGATGAAAATTGCATGGTTCGCCTCGGTCAGAGTGAGGCCCTCAGACGCGACGCGCATGGATGCGAGCAGCACCGAACACTGGGCATCGGTTCGGAACCTCCGGATGATCCGGCCGCGCTGATCGAGTTCAAGTTCGCCGGTAAGTAGAGCGGCATTGTCACCCATCTCGGCTCGCAACCGCCGCGCAAGTTCTCTCAGCGGACCGAGTGTGTAGGAGAACACAACGCACTTCTCGCCTCGATCAGTGATCTCTTTTAGCAACTCCACTGCGCGGTTGAGCTTTGAACTATCGCCCGTCGTCGGGTCCATATCGCAAATGGTGCGGAGATCGTTGAACAGTGCCAGCCACTCTCCTTGGCGCACTCCCTGTGAAGCTGACGAGTATGCCGATCGCTGCGCTGGTGAGAGCACCACCACTTCAGTTCGTTCGGTAACCGGCGGGAGTTCTGGAAGCACCGATTCCTTGAGGCGTCTCAGAATGTAGGGTCGCGCTCGAGCCCGCAAAATCTCAGGCCCAAGCCTCGCGTCGTCGACGGCGAAACGGATCGGCTCCAACAGGGACAGCAGCCCGGCCAGATCGTCAGCGTCGCGTTCGACCGGTGTACCGGTTAGTGCCCAGAGTCTCTTCGTCTTGATTCGTCTCAGGCCTTTGTGGGCCAGCGAATCCGATTTGCGAAGTCGATGCGCCTCGTCAGCAACGATGACATCGGGAGGGTGTTGCAGAAGGCTGGACGGTGGGTCTCTGACATCCTCATAGCTCGCTATAAGCACGTGACATTGAGCAGCTGCCTGCTTCCAGTTCAATACACGGCCGCGCCCTGCACTACTTGTGTAGTGCCCGACGACGAGTTCAGGTGCCCATCGGCGCGCTTCCGCCTCCCAGTTCGCGCGTAGCGTCTTCGGAGCGACGACGAGGCAGAAACTGATCCTGCCAGCGCGGAACAACCGTCGAAGCGCCGCAATCACTTGGATCGTCTTGCCGAGTCCCATGTCATCAGCGAGGATAGCGCAATCGCGACGCAACAGCCAAGCCACTCCTGTGCGCTGGAACGGGTAGAGTTGGTCGTTCACTCGACGCGGCAATAATAGCGGAAGCACCAAATCCAACGCACGATCGCGATCGCGCTCGTGACCTGGCCTTGGATCAAAAGACCACGAAAGTGTACATGGTGCAACTTGCTTGAGCTTCCAGACGATACCAGCATCGAGCGAAAGCAATAGTTCTACAGCCCGAGCCAAACGCGCCGGAACTGTGTGATCGCTGCCATTCAACGCAACCTCAAGGATAGTCCGCTCACCCGCTAGCGTCAGTTTCGCCGAGAGCCCTTTCTTATCAAGCGCAAGCGACCATAGCGGGACACACACGGTAGAGATCCTGATGTCTGCTGGGGTTGGCTGTGCCCGCCAAACCAGTTACCGTTGCAACCCAGACACAATCTGTTGCCACATGTCGGTTGCTTCGTCCTCAGCGGACAACGGCAGATAACTCTTCCATAGGTTGTGAAGGCTGTTTTCTTCTGAACCGGAGATCTCGTCGTCACTGAGTTGATCGAGGCCGATTTGCCAGCGGACGATCCGCTCGACAAGACGAAGTCTAGGATCTCGATTTTCGTTAGCAATTCGCCAACTACCAGTTTCCGACATCACGAGGAGAATGTGTCTCCAAGGTGGAGAGTGAGCATCCCAGGTGACTTGCGCTAGCGGTGACAGTACCAGCGAAGCGTCCGTTTGAGTAAAAGCGGCACCGTGGGCCATTGATCTCGCTTGCGCGTCGTCTAAGATTGCTCTGACTAGATCAGCAAAGAGGATTTGAACTATCGGCCAAAATAGCACACAGTCTTGTGATGTTTCAGCGTTCCCCTCATCTTTCGGAGCTGGGTTGTGGATACGGCTCGTGCTTGGCTTATCGTACAAGACCGGTAATGCTTCCAATATCGCGTCCCAACAGAACATCAACTCCGCTTCCAATGCATCTATTTCTTCCTCAGGTGGTCGAAACTTCACGTACTCTTTGATCCGAGTCTTCTCAGAACCCCAACCTTCATTCCGCCTCTGCGCTGTTGACAACAAGCGGGTGTTGAGAACGTAGAGTATCTCGAGGGTTGTGAAATGATTAGAACCAGGAGAGAGGTTCTTGCCGCTGGACATCTTGACTTTGGACGAATCAAATTCCGAACCCGGCTCAGCGAAAAACGAGTGGTTCGAGATAAGTCGACGCGTTATTATCGCAATCGCATCATCTTCATCCATGACGATATTGTCGTATTGTGACATCGGTTTTGCGTATCGGTTGAGGTTCCCGAACAGACGGCGGTATCTCAATAAGAATTCGCTCTCGGATTCCATCTCCGTAGGTAATACACAAATCACACTGACTTCCTCGTTGCCAAAGTCCTGCGGTATGCTGAAATCTGTCTCCTTGTCAAGAAGGAGTCGGATTGCTGCTAGGCGATGCTGACCATCGAGAGCATAATAGTTCTGTTCACCATTGAAGGTCAGGATTCCGAACGATTCTGAAAGACGGCGATCATCTCTGAACAGTCTCAGTTCAGGGTTGTCCTCAAGACTGACTGGGCGCCATTGAGGTTCTCCATGCAACACTGCTACTACAATGGACGAGAAGAACCGATCGTCTTGCCTAACGAGGTATTTGGCGATCTCGTTCGTGGCGCGATTCTTGTTCAATTGGCGTTGAATTGCATCAGATAGTTGAGTCGGACCGTGTATCTCTTCTGCGTACCGAATGTTCTGCGCTAATTCACGCATTGACATTCGCACCATAAAGTACTCCCAACGTCCCATCTTTGCTTTGATTGCTGGATAGATTTGCATCGTATTTCCTCTTCTCTATTTGATTGATTGAGCTGGTCCAACTTTTCCGGTAAGCACCATGCCTCTGGGAACTGTTCGATTTGCAGGTGGATCGAAAGCTATTATTAGCTGGCGTTCGGCTTCCCTAAGCCATCTGTCAAGTTGGTGGATATTCCCTGACGGCACTCGCGTGAATGCGAAACGTAGTGTGCCGAAGTTTGACTTACATTTTTGAACGATTGGATTGGTGTTATTTGAACTGTGTTGCTTGAATCGACGGTGAAGGTTCGAAGACTTGCCAACATAAATTACGGTGCTGATAAGCTCTGGAAGATTGTATTTGTTCGACAACTGGAAGCGATCAGTGACGAGCAGATAGATTCCAGAGTACTTCGGAATTGATTGCTGAAAGGTAATGTCGAGCTTCGTATAGTACCATTCTGTGCGTCTCAGTATCTCCATCAGTTGTAACCAAACATTTTGTCTGGTCGAAAGGCCATTTGACGACACAGCCATCAGCACTCCTCGGAATGGGGTCTCGCTAGGGCGCGCGTGCTCGTATCGCTCGTCGTTGGCACCCCGTCTTTGGCGGTGTTCTTCAACATGCCCTTTACCGGTTTGCCTAGTTTGACACCTCGGTAGAATCGTTCTGATGTAGTTGATGTAGGGATGAATGACTTTGGTGGAGTACGCTTTTGCGGATTTCTGCGATCTGGTGGAAGTTCAGGTTTCAAGACTATTGAGACATCACCATCCTCATGGAGAACTAGACAAGCAGTTTTGCCGTCACAGGCCGAGATAGCCTTCAGTGGAGAACTTACGCGTCCCATCTCTGGACCCGCCGGAGAGGTTGGGCGCCAGATGACGGAGACATCAGGGGATGGATGGGGATTTCGCACCGCAGCAGTCGTCTTCTGACCCCATTCACATCCTAGCGACACTGCGATTTCGGCAGGAATGCCCCTGATGCTGTGTCCTCGTAGATTTCGTTCATGCACTTCGAATATCCAGTATGGATCGCCGTGGATGTCTCGTCCGTCCACAACATCGTCAAGTTCGCCGATAACCACATCGTGGTGGGTGACTTGACTGACCCAGCCATTTTCCAATCTGAAGGCGTTGGAAGCAATACACGCGCGAACGCTCGTCTCACTTACTCCGAACAGGCGAGGGAGCTCGTCGAGCAGTCGGTTGAGGCGAGTGCTGCCTCCATCCTCCACTATGCGTTGAACGATCTCCGCAGGGATTCCTTCGTATTCGTCCTCGATCCAGACTGCAAAGCCCCAGCGCGTCTTGTCTGCCCGTACCACGTCAGGTAACGCCCAGAAGCATGTTCCTACACGCTCAGGCGACAACCCGCTTAGCTCTGCGATCTCATCCTTTGTCGCTGGGCGGCCCAGTGCCTGCAGCGCGACTAACGTTCGCGTTTCGGCACTTCCGATGAAGTCGGCGGATCCCTCTTCAGGCCTTGCTAATCGTTCATCACCAGTGCCTTGCTGGAGACTCAGGAGATTGCTAGCACTGGAAGAAATCGGCTCAACTTTGTTGTAAGCGAGCAACTCATCGAGCTCCTCGTCGAATGCTTCGCCAATGTCGTCGATGAACTTGGCATCGTTGAATTCGTCGTCGGCAAACACGTCGAACTCAACACCCCATTGAGTCACCCGTGCCAGGCTACGAAGTTTCGAATCTAATCTCGCTTCGCTGCCGAATTCGGAAATGTCCCAAGGAACGACATCCTCATTCGTAGAGTCAGAAAAATCGGCAGGGTTGCACTCATTATGCTGTTCGAGTTCAGCATCCCAAGCCAGGACGTGATCTGGATGGAGAACCGGGTCTCTTTCCTCGTAGTGGATCGGTTCTGTTGGGTTTATAGGGCGCATATGGTGCAGGGGAGGGTGTCGTCGTCTTCGTCTAGGACGTCGGCGAGGGCTTCTATTAAGGGGATATTCGATCGGGTTTTGGTGGCTCGGGCTAGGGATGCCTCGTGGCGTTCGAGTATCTGTTCGCGGCGAGATCGGAGTTGCAGCAGGGTCTCGCCACCGGACCAGGTGTACTGTCGGCCGCGCATGGCCTGGTCGCCGAAATCGGCGTCGCCGTCGACCCCGGCATCTTGTAGAACTTTCTGCTCAATCGCGACCGCCCGCTCGAACAATTCGGGATGACGCTCCGAAAGGCCGATCCACTCGGCTTTGCGCTGGTAGAAGCAGAAATAGCAACCTGACCTTGTGCGCCACTCGTAATACGCGGGCAGCCCGATGCCGGCATCGTCGAGGATGCACATGACACCGTCGTGGTCAATGCCGTCTTCAATGAACGGGAACCGAGTTTCGATGTTGGGCTTGGTCGATATGTAGCCCTTGCGGTTGGCCTCATCGGCGCGGATCGCAACATAAGACACAGCAGGCGCGTCGCCTATCCACTCCTCAATCGGCTTGATCTTCATGTTCGTGGTACACCAGCGCATCTGCGGTGACGGCAGCGCGCCACGAAACACCTCGAACCAGTGATCGAAACCTCGTGAAGCGTTGAGCGTAGCGATGGGCTTGCCGAGAATCGCCTCCAGTCTCGTCAAATACTCGTAAGTCTCGGGCAACTCTGCGCCGGTGTCGCAGAAGAAATATTCCATCTGAGGAATCTCGCCACGCAGATACACAGCTAGGGCACTTGAATCCTTACCCCCAGAGATTCCGCAAATGTGCCGCAGTGCCTCAGCCATGATGCGCTGACCTGCCGATCTCGACTACCGAACCCGCTTTGCTTGTGCAGGTCGCGCTGGTGATAGTTGCGGTGGCGTTTACACTCCCAACTTCCGGCACAGAGCCAGTTTGGGTTGCGCGTCCGGCCTCGGATACTAGTCCAATTTCGTCACCATTATCCCGCCGCTCAGTGACGCTTGGGCCAGAGTCGGTGCCCTCGACAGATTGGTTTGGCAGAAGGCGTTCGCACAGCAACGCCAGCAGAGCGTGCTCTGCTCGCTGAGATGAACCCGTGAGGTCTGCCATATCCCCAAGAACACGGTCAAGTGATTTATTGAGATCGTCTCGCTGAGCTTGGTCTAAAGCAAGCAAGCGAATGTGTTCACTACCATCGGGGCGGGTGACGGTAACCCGAAGAGCGTCAAAAGCACCCGGGCCGTGGGCGCGTCGCTCGGCGTGAAGAGCCAACAACCGTTGGAACGCGGCGACTTGCTCGGGCAATTCACGCTTGAACCTATGGTGGTCGTCATCACGCCACTCCGCAGGTGCCTTTTTTGCCACAACAGTAGCGATGCCCTTGATCCAGTCGGTGTCGCTGTCGACACTGTCGTTGGCGAGTGCGTACACGAACGCTTTCACATCTGGGTTGAGCACTTCGTCTGCTAGGGAAGCCGCTTGCCCACAAACTGCCAGACGGTTCTTTTCAGCACTGGTATCAAGCAACAACTTTGTGAGGTTCCCCAATAGTGCCGAGTAGCAAACCTCAAGTTCGTTCAGTGCCACACTCACCGATTCGGTAAACGAAGCAGCGGCAGGGTAGGATTTGTCGCTAGCCTCCACAGGCATGAAAGCGAGTGCTTCGGGCAATGCACGAAACAGCAAATCGTCTGGCTCTACCGCTCCAAGCAGGGCTGCGCGCACAAGCCTTGTTTGTTCGGAAAGGCTCGAAGTTCGCAACGTGTAGTTGTCGAGCACTCGAATTCGTGCCACGAGGTGTGAGACGATAGCAAGGACATTGGCCACTCTGCGCTTACCACGAACCGGGCGGACATCAAGCCGATTGGCGAGTTCACCGATAACCTCGCGGCGGGCACCTCTGGTATTGGCGAAATGCTTGATGTCGAAATGGCCGGGATTGCGGACCATGCGCTCGGAAATCTCAGTTGTGAGCAGGGGCTTGAAAGTGCCGTGCTCATAAAGAGCAACATTGTCGGAGGCCGCGAGCAGACCAGCGGTCACAAAAACGGGCACCACAGCCGCCTTCATCCCCACAGGCGGACACAACAGCACAGCGTAAACATCGCGCAGGTTCATGCGGCGAACCCTCGCCCGGTCAAACGAATCTTGCATCAAGTCCCAAGCCACAGCCAGAGACTCGTCAGATGGCCGGCCAAACGCATCTGCACCCGCGCTTTCCTTCACGTGGATGTGTGTGCGCTTCAGGAACGCTCGGTACATTGCAACCTCAGGACCGTGACCCTCGAAACCCAGGTCGGGTTGATCAGAATGTTCGATCATTCCCTTGAGCAGAAGACGGCGGGCTTTAGACCCCTGGGTTGTGAGGTCTGAGCGGTTGAGCATCTCGTTGCCAACAAGGGGAGTGTGTGGATAAACCTCATCACAAGCCTGCGAAAGAGCCGAACTACCCCTACCCGCCGCCAGTTCCACACCGTTTTCGCCTTTGAGCAGCACCCACCTACAAGTTGCTGAGTTGAAAGCGTCAGAAACGGCCCGGTCAAAGACAGCTCGCGCCGAGGCGAGCCGTTCACCTAGTTCGCTACGAGCTACCCGATCCTCGACTACAGAGGGGTCTTCAAGAGCGGCAAGTAGTGCATGAACTTCCCGGGCGGAGCCAGCGAACTCGCCAATGTTTGCGGGGAGAGCGACCAAGACGGGTTTGGCACCGTTCCCCGAGGAATCCATCTGGGGTACCTGCGGCTCGTTGTCCACAGCGAGTAACACCGTGCCGTCGTAACAAGAGAACGCATCGGGGGGGGGGGGGGGGGGCATATTCCATTGCATTACTATCGAAGTAGCGCACAGAGAACATCCTGAGCGTGTCGTTTTGTGAACTGTGACGAGCGGCGACCAGCGGCCGAGGGGCATGCACAGAAGACAAAACTTGCACCAGCGGTTGTTGCTCGGCTTGTTTACGCGCCGCGTCCACGAGACGATTCAGGTCAACATCGGTGCCTTGCCAAACCCGGTACTCGTCTGCGAACTCCCGATAGGTGACTAAACCACCTGCCTCAAGTAAGGCGAGGACATCGTCTGTCTTGGTGTCGACTAATCGCAGGAGTTCCCTTGAAGCTCTGAGGACACCAGAAGTTGCCACCAGATTGAGCAGTGCCACCGACTTGATGACACGCTGTTGGGAAGCCGTCAACCCGTGAGTATCGCGTAGCCTGACAACAATCTCGATCCAACGGCTTATGTCACCACCCTTAGCTGAGGTGGTAAGCGAGAAAGCGTCGCTCGCAACAAAATAATCGTACACGCCGTCAAGACCCAACGAAGGCAGCGAACCGGTTGGCGGAAAAGAGGTCTCAGCCAAGAAAGTTGCTGCGCTGTTCGGGGCTGACCCGGCGAGGAAAGAAAAGAGAGTGCGTTCCTGTTGTCCATAGCGACTGCACAACTCAGGTAAAACTAGAGCTGCGAGTGGGTGTAGCGGATAGTTAGCCGCCACCACCTTCGCATCGGCGAGTTCAGCGATGCCAAGCGAGCGCATCTTTTCGGCCTCAGATTCCGCCCACCGTGAAATTTCGGCGCGCAGGTTCCGATCATGCACATCAAAGACTGTGCCAATCAAAGCGCGTGTCTGCGCGGGCGACTCCACGAAGGCAACATCTTCAAAGCGTCCCTGCACTTTAGCCCACTCACGGCGTTGGGTGCGAGTCGCCCCAACCAGGCAGTCATCAAACGACAAATGCTGAAGTGTCAGCAAAAAGATCGGCAGTCCAGAACCCTGACCAGCCTCCGCGAGTTGTTGCAGCAGATAGGGGTCTGTGTTGGTGGCACCATCTGCGATCGCTTCAAGATTCTTGCCAAACTCGTCGATGATTAGCAGAAGCGGAGCATCCTGTGCGAGACAGCGGGCAATGTCAAGTAACGCTGCAGGTGACGGCCCCGAACTTCGGGGGTCGCCCCTGCGGACATCTTCAAGAGCCCCCCGCAAGGCAGGTGCCGCCGCAAACTTAGACTTCGGTGGAATCTTCCCAAAACGCTGGCGCACAGCCGTTTCAAGGGCGCGAAGTATGGTGTGAGTCAACGGCTCACGTTGGGCGGTCACCAAACCCCGGTTGAAACAGGACTCGACAGTGGCGTGGCGAGAGTGGGCTTGTCGAGCCAAGTCTGTAACAGATGGTGACACCTCCGATAGCAACGACAACGCTTTTGAGCGGGTTGCACCAGGTGGACCTAGCACGGCATCAAGGAGTAAGGCCAGTGAAGACTTTCCAGAACCGTATGGGCCTGTCAACGACCAAGCCCCGCCCGCCTCGTCTGTGGCTGCCGCGCCGATCACTCGCTCCACAACATCGAGGGTTCGAGCCGTGACCACATACCCCTCAAGAGGTTCGAGACGGGATGCATCGCGTTCAAGGTTGGCCGACCTCGCATAACGGCCGACAACTGCGATGGAATCCGAAAGCATCGCCATCAGGTTACCCCAGACTCGCCATCAGACTGCCCCGAGCGAGAGCGCAGGTGGCTCGTTTAGCCTGCGCATAACCGAACCACGATCACGACCAAAACCGAGTGCCTCTATAACCTCGTCGTCCACCGCACAGTCGCCTCGGCTACCGGCGAGCATTCCCTCTTGCACCGAATCGAAGTAGCGATCGAGCAGCTTTGGGGCGACCTCCGCCGGGTCTTTTGACCAAACAAGTTGTTTCACACCAGTCACTGTAGTCAAATTTAGTGCGCTCTCACAGCTAACACAAGACTCAAGTAGCACGCCCAATTCAGCTTCGCTCAACTTGAAGGCTCGACCGGGTGACCCGGGATCATTAGCTAACCGTCCGATGGTAACAGTACTGCTCGCCGTGTGGGTTCGAGCGATCCAATCGAGCACCGCATAGGTTGCGATCTCTGCTGGCAGCGTAGGTTTGTTACCCAACGTGAAGCGGTGCCGACCAACCTCAGCGGAACTACTAATCAGGTTCAGTTCCCGCAACGGGCAGTTCAAAACGTCGTCTATAGCTGACCGAGTTGATGGGGGAGAGGGTGCATAAGTGCGCAGCAGGACTCCAAGGTCTTTTTTGATAGACGACTGACTCGGGGAGGGCCAAGGCGAAGTCCCGCCCACAACCCCGCCTAAAAGTGTGGAAATCGACATCTCAAGGTCTGCCTCTCTGAACTCAACTGCACTGAACTCGTTGAAGGCGAGCCACCAGACAGGTAAGCGTGAGCGAGGAGCGAGCAGTAGCCAATGCAGCAACCAGAGAGTCCCTGGGTCTTCCATGTATGGGTCCCACCCCGAATCACCGAAAAGCGCATTGCCGAAGCGGGTAGGCACACAACCCCGAGACCTGCCGCTTGAGCGCGAATCCTCAACGATGACTTTGGCAGCGAGACCCCAAAAACGAATCGATCGGACCATGTTTTTGCCAACGCCCATAGTCACTGGTGCATCGGGTTGAGTGAAAATATAGGGGTCTTGCGCGCACGCCGCAAACGCTTTACGGAACCATCCATAACGTGGGTGGAAGGTCTCGTGGCGTGCGAATGTGGGCAAAGCAGCGTCTATCAAGCGCATTCAGTGTGTCTCCTGAGTCATATCTCTAACATAGCGAACGGCTGTGACAGTCGCTTCGACCGCAGCGTCAATCTCTTGTGCGGTTGTGAAACGGCCGAGGCTGAAACGGACCGTCTCAAAGGCAGCATCACGGCTCAGACCCATCGCAATCAGAACCGCGGAGGGGTCGATAGAGCCGGCACTACAAGCACTACCTGTTGACACCGCCACAGGGTCCATCTGTGCAACCACGGCCTCGGCAACAGCATCCACGAAACGGATGCTCGCAGTGTTGGGGAGTCGCCGCTCAACATCACCGTTCTCTGAGACATTGGGCAGTTTCGCCCTAATCCCAGAGACTAGACGATCCCGCAGCCCGCCCACTCGCTGCGCCTCAACCACCCACTCACTCTCGGCGAGTTCTGCAGCCCTACCGAAACCAACGATCCCTGCGACATTTAACGACCCCGACCGCAGCCCTCGTTCCTGCCCACCCCCATGAATGATCGGCTGAAGTTGGCGCAAGCTACGGCGAGTTCCAATCAGCGCACCAACCCCGCCCGGCCCACAAATCTTATGGCCACTAATCGACACAAGGTCGGCCCCAATCTGTTGCATGTCAAAAGGCAATCGCCCCACAAGTTGAGTGGCATCACAATGGAAGAGCGCACCGCAAGCATGAACTCGCTCTGCGATCGCAGCCACATCGTTGAGCACACCGGTCTCACTGTTTGCCGCCATCACCGACACCAAACCCACATCGTCTTCGAGCAATGCTTCCACATCATTGGGATCAACAAAACCACCCTTAGTGGCTGGGATCACATCGGACTTAGCGATCCCGCGGTCACTGAGCCAACTTGTTGTCTGATGCACCGAGGCGTGCTCCACAGCAGAGACGAGAATGCGCCGCCGATTGTTGCCACCACCCTCAACCACGCCACGAAGAGCCAGATTATTGGCTTCGGTCGCACCTGCAGTGAACACCACATCGCCACCTCGTCCGCCAACAAGGGCTGCCACCTGCTCACGAGCTTGCTCCACCGCAGCAGCTTGGAAGCGTCCGAAGCGATGGCTTGCCGAAGCGTTGCCCACCCCCTCGCTTAGCACAGGCAACATCGCTTCCACCACCCGCGTATCGACAGGTGCCGACCCGTTGTAGTCAAGATATATCTTCTGCCTGTCTTTCACGGCTTAGTTAACCTTGCGCTGCATCTTTGAAAATGGAATATCACCTGTGTCAAACACACGACCCAGATCATAGTACAAGTCATTCTTGGTGCTTTCTGTTACGAAGATTTGGGCTAGATGGTTCGTTAGTCAACTGTTCAAATTGCTGCACGAGTTGTTGCACTTGATGGAAGGGTATGCATCTGTTGGGTTGTGAGCATCTCCCCGAAATGCTACTCGGGCTATTGCGTTGCCTGATACACTTACCAACGCTAAAGTATAACTGATATCGCGCCGTCGAGCACGAAAACGGAGGTCAGATGACAAGTGCTACAAACGGTAGTGTGATCGAACAGTTGACTCTTCCCGATGAACTCGTTCTAACCCTGCTGAATGAAGAGAGCGGGTACTTTCGCCAAGTATCGGGGTGGAAGCTGAACTGCGCGGTCGTCGGCTCGGTACTCGCGGAGTTGTCGCTCATCGACCGCCTCGACACCGACATGGAGTCCTTGATCCTCTTGGACCAGACACCTACCGGTGATCCCTGCCTCGACCCGTGCCTAGCGGAGATCGCTGCCGAACCCCGCAAGCGCAACGCCCAGTACTGGGTCGAGCGTCTCGCTCCGAGGAGCGAGGAGATCATCGACACGGTGCTCGATCGCATGGCCCGACGCAACATCTTGCAACACCACGAAGGGGACTACTGGTCGCTCGCGCACGGTGCCTGGAAGTCCGGATTCGCCGCGAGTTCCGAGGTCGGCACTCCGGTCGAGTTCGTCAAGACCCGCATCAGCCGGGCCATCTTCTACAACGAGATTCCCGACCCGAGAGACATCATCATCATCTGTCTAGTCGACGTCTGCGACGTCCTGCGCGACATCTTCGACATCGAGGAGGAGTTCGAGGAACGAGTAGCGCAGATCTGCAAGATGGATCTGATCGGTCGTGCGATCGCCGACGCGGTGGGCGAGAACATCTCCAGGCCCGCGAGTCGAACAGCCCTGGCCAAACCGATTCCCGTGGTCAAGCGGAGCAAGCTTCTGCGCAGCGAAGCGTTCCGCGGTCGCAACATCCCGGCGATCTTCGCCGCACTCTTCGAGGAGTACGGGCCGGTGTTCCAGGTCAAGGTGCCTTTCCAGGGACCTATGTTCTTCCTCGCAGGACCCGCAGTGAACCATTGGATGCACCGTGAGGGCCGCACGTATCTCAGGGCCCGGGACTACTTCGAGAGCTTCGAGAAGGTCTACGGTGGAGTCGCTTTGCTGCCCGCCCTCGACGGTGCCGACCATTTCAGGTACCGTAAGACCGTCCAACCCGGATACTCACGCGCCAGACTAGCCGAGCAGCTCGACGAGAGCCTGGCTTACGCGCGCAACCACATGGCCACGCTTGCAGTCGGAGAGAAGATCCCGGCGATACTGATGAGCCGGCACATGATCAACTCGCAGTTGTCCCCCCTGCTGGTGAGCATCGAGTCGAACGACATCATCGACGACCTGTGCATCTTCAAGAAACGAGCACTCAAAGCGCATCTCGCCCGCGTCGTCCCCAAGTTCACGCTGAAGACACCGGGCATGAGACGCCGGGCGAAGATCATCGACGACGTGGTGCAGCAGGTACAAAGGGTCCACACACCCGCTCAGCGGGTCGGTTGTCCACGGAATCTCGCCGACGAGCTGTTGAGCATGCATGCCAACGACCGACAGTTCCTGCCGGAGTCGAACCTGCCGTTCGTGTTGTCGTCCCCGCTGCTCGCGGCGATGTACTCAGGCGACCAGTTCAGTTTCATCCTGTACCACCTGCTGTCACAGCCGGAACTCTACGACAAGATCCGTAGCGAGGCCGACGCCGTCTTCGCCGACGGCGACCCCGACATGGAGACGCTCACCGGGCCCGCGACCAGCGTCTCTAGGTGCTTCATCATGGAATGCCTGCGCCTGCATCCCATCATTCCGATGTCGATCCGCAATGTGATGAACGCCTGCGTGGTCGAGGGCTACGAACTGCCCGAGGGGGTGCGGGTTCACATCGCCACCACCGCGACGCACTACCTGAGCGAAGTTTTCCCCGATCCTCACACGTTCGATGTCGATCGCTACGAGGCACCGCGCAAGGAGCACTTGGGTACCGGGTACGCGCCCTACGGCCTGGGCACCCACTCCTGCCTCGGCTCGCGACTGGCCGAGACGCAGATCCTGTTGAGCATGCTGCTACTCGCTCACTACTTCACGATGGAGATCGCGCAGAAGAGTCCCAAGCTGAAGATCAGCGCGCTGCCGACCATGTCTCCTAGCAAGAAGCTGAAGTTCCGCATCACCGAGCAGAGGCGCGAGCTGCCCGTCTGAGGTCCCACGCTCCCGCACGTCGAGTTCGCCGTGGCAACGACCCGGCAACGAACAAACCAACGGACTGCTCCCCGCTGGCTGCCTAAAGGCACCAACGTCGGCACCATACGCCTGCCATCAGCCCAGACAACATCAACCACATACCCCGCAAACTACACAACTGGAAATCAGCACAAACCATATACACTCACCTAAACTGCAACCAGCAATAGAGTCCGCCCGCGCTTGGAATGGCGCGCATGGGCCGGATTCGCGAGTAATGGGTATTGAAGCGTTTATTTACCGCTTAGAATGGCGCGCATGGGCCGGATACTTGATGGGTGGAGTCGACTGGTGACGGCCCGCCCGTACATCCTGCTCCTCGTGCTACTGCTCATCACCGCTGCGCTGGCCTCGGGAACGACCCGGCGGGCACCTCCAATTGAGAGGGCGTCGGTGTCGTACCTGCCCCCCGGCAACGCCATTGCTGATGCAATGGACGAGATCGATGAACTGTTCGGAGAGTCCAGCGATATCACCGTCGTGACGCTGATCTTGCGCGGTGCGGCCCTTACGCCCGACGGACTGTCCCAGATGGACACGCTCCTCGACGACATCGTGAGCGACCCGAGCGTGACAGAACTGTTGGCACCGGTGGATCCGGTTATCGCTCCCGCGCCTTTCATCGGAGCCGCTCTAGGTGTGACCAGCTTTGAATCGGTCACCCCGAGTCAGATCGAACAGGCTCTCAGCACCCCGGAGATCAACGCTGCGGTTGCCGCGATGACCGGAAGCGACACAGACGGCGAACCCGTGGCGATCGCCAACATCCGCCTAGTCGACACCGGTGACGAGAAGGTTGCCGAGGCTGAACGGAGGATCAACGAACTGGCCGTCGGTGCTGGGGGACCGCTGCGTGTGAGCAGCGTGTCGCCTGTGATCATCGAGGACGAGTACAGGGAAGCCACAGAGACAGGGATAGCGCAGCTGCTGGGGCTGGCCCTGCTGCTGATCGCGGCGCTGATCCTGCTATTTTTGCGCACACTGACCGATCTACTTCTCACGCTCGCTGGGCTGATCGTCTCAGTGACGTGGGTCGTCGGCGCAGAGGGCTGGCTCGGGCCGGGTGCTCTGGGTGTTATCGGCCCTCCGACCGGACTCACCTCGATGGTACCGATCATCGTGATCAGCCTCACGGTGGACTATGCGATCCAGACTATCTCGCACTACCGCGAGCAACGAGCCGAGGGTGGGCCGGTTCTGGAAGCGATCCGGACGGGACTGCGGCATGTCACCATCCCGCTCGTGCTGGCAGCGGTCACGACGATCGTGAGCATGTTCGCGGGTCTTCTCTCTCCGATCGAGGCTATCGGCGACTTCGGCATCCTCGCGGGTCTCGGCGTTGGGATGAGCCTGATCGTGATGCTGACGTTGGTTCCGGCTGGTCGGACGATCATCGACCGGCGTCGCGAAGCACGCGGCACGCTCAAGGAGCCGCGCCCCGTCTCGGGAGCGTTGCCCGGTGTCGAGCGGGCAGCACACCTGCTGGGAGCGTCAGTGGCTCGCCGGCCGTTACCCTACATTGTCGCCGTCGTCGGCGTGACCGTCGGGTTCGGGTTCGCGGCCACGGGAATCAAGTCCGAATTCAGCGTTCGCGACATCCTGCCCGACGGTGGGGGTGTGCTGAATGATCTGGAGACCCTCGAAACAGCCGTCGGCGGCTTCACGGAGATGGCCAGTGTTCTCGTGAGGGCTGAGGCCACGGACATCCGCACACTCCTGAACATGCAGGATCTCACAACCGCCTTCGAGGACGAAAGGCGCCGCCCGCGGACGGCAGCGGGACCGCTGAGTGCGCCCCTTCTGTCGCTTGTGCTCGACTGGGCCGACGAAAGCGGCGAACCCGGCGACAACTATGACCCTGATCTCGCAGAACTCCTCCAAGCAGCCTCTGGAGGGGTGCATCTCGATTCAGAGTTGATGCAGGAATTCCTCGACAAACTCGAGCAGAGGGATCCCGCGGTGGCACACAGTCTGGTCAACGATCCCGGCGGTATCGACACCATGCTGATGCAGTTCCCGTTCTTTACCGATGATCCCAGCCGAACGAGGTTGATCCAAGAAGAACTCGAAGGACTCTGGCCGCTGGGCGAAGGCGAGGACATCACGGCGACTTCACTGGCCATCGTCGAGGTCGCTGTCGAGGACGAGATCACGAGTCGGCAGCTAGAGGCGATCGTCACGACCATCGTCGTGGCCCTCAGCATCCTCACCATCTTCTTCTGGGTGACGCTTCGCCAACCCGCGTTGGCATTCATCGCTGTGGGACCGATCGTGCTCGTTCTCATCTGGGTGCTAGGCACGATGGCACTGCTCGACATTCCCTACTCTCTGATCACCTCGATCATCACCGCGCTCTCGATCGGGATCGGGGTGGACTACAGCATCCATGTGATTCATCGCTACCGGGAGGAGTTCTACCGCGTGCGCAACCCGGAGAAGGCGGCGATCCAGACACTCACGACCACGGGATCGGCACTGCTCGGCTCCGCGCTGACGACGGTGCTCGGCTTCGGTGTGCTGGTCTTCTCGTCGTTGCTCGGGTTCCGGCAGTTCGCTATAACCACGGCTGTCATGATCGGCTACTCGCTGATCGTCTCCATCCTGCTGGTACCGCCGGCCATGACAGTCTGGGGCGCGTACCAGAACATGCGTTTGCGCTCGACGATGCAGCGTATGTGGGACGAGATCGATGTGGTGGCCGATGCAATGGACGGGCGCCACGCTCGAGAACAGAGTGGTTGATCCTGCTCAAGCGTCAAACTGTCTTCCCTGAGCCGCAGATCCGAGGTCAGGACGAGTCCAGTCCTGCCACCCATTCCTCAGCGTGGTCCCAGAGGCGCTTCGACATTGAGGCGTCGATCGCCTCGGGTGATGGCCGCGACGGTGTGCATGCTTCGTAGTATTTGCCGCCTTGGAAAGGGACTGCGGACGCGCAGGCTATTGTGGTCTGAGCACCGTCAAACTGGCTGAGAAAGAACGGGGCCATCAGCGGCTTGCCCAGCCGGAACAGCATTTTCAGTATCGGTTGAGCATCAAGGCCCGACTGCGTCAGGTTGCTGCGCACGTCCCCAGGATGAAGGGCCGCGGACTGCAGGCCGTGTTCAGCGGCAAAACGGCGCTGCATCTCGAAAGCGAAATGCACAAGAGCCAGCTTCGACTGCGCGTACGACTCCCACGAGTCATAGCGGCCAGGTGCCTTGGTGAAGAAGCGGTCGTTGCTGCCCTTCTCGTGGATGACGGACGAGGTGATGACGACCCGGGCGTCTCCGGTGCGTTGACCCGCACTCTTCAATAGGGGTAGCAGCAATCCGGTCAGATGGAAGGTGCCGAGAAAATTGACTCGCCAGTGGATCTCCTCACCGTCGCTTGCCAAGATCGGAGACACGCTGCGTTTCGCGATGTCCTTGAACAAGCCGGCATTGTTGACCAGAACATGCAGTTCGTCGCTGTGATGTTCCCGATACCAGTGCGCGAAACGGATGACGCTCGCGGAATCTGAGAGATCCATAGACTGCGCCGTGATTCCACCTCCGGCCGAGCCACGTTCCGGAAGTTCGTCACGCAATGCTTGCTGCAGGTCTTCGACGTCGCCGAGCGAGGTGACGACGACGTCTGCTCCCCAAGCCGCGAGCACCCTTGCGACTTGGTAGCCGATCGAGTTGAAGGCGCAGCCGGTCACAATCACGTTCCGACCCGAGAGGTCGACACGTTTCGCTCTTGGTTTGGATTTCATGAATGGGCGACGTGTCACCATTAGCCCCGCATATTCAGTAGGGAGTCTGTGTGGGGGTGGTTGAGACCGCGAAATGCCCTCTTGGTGTGGCGTTGTCGGGTTTCGGGAAACGTTCCCGAGACCACACCAAGAGGAGCACTCACATGGTGGAGCATACGGTACCAGAAACCGACTGTTGATATGAATAGATGAGGAGCACTCACATAGTGGAGCATACAGTAAAGATGCCTTATGATTACGTCATGGATCACATCGTGGCGTTGGAACCACAGACGATCCGTTCATTATCGGTGCTCTCAGCTTCGGTGGCAGGAATGCCAGTCCCTGGTTCTTGCGCTTAGGCCGGAGTATCTCTCGCACCTGTGAGACGATCGACATGTCGATGAGCCTGCCGTCCACCGGAGTGATTCAATCTTGTTGTTTCGTGTTGTGCGTGGAGTGGAAGTCGGGTAGTGTTGCGTTTATGGATGTAGAGGCTGTAGCACAACTGGTCGTGTTTGTCATGGCCGCGTTGGGGATCGTTTGGCACCAACAGCACAGTAGTGACAAGATCCGAGACGAACTTCACGAGTCTAACCGCGAGCACCGTGAGGACTTCAACGGACTGCGTGAAGGCATTGTTGAGAACGGGATGCGACTGGCGCGGATCGAGGGTCATTTGGGGATTGGCTTTATAGTGCCCTCCGACGAGACTGCCGAGTCCAGTGGAGAGGATCTCGGCTAGAGGGCTGTGCATCCCGAGAGTTTCAAGGTTGCCGGCTCGGTCTACGTGGCGAAGCTTGTGGGCGTGTCGGTGAGCACTGTCTCCTACACTCTCAGCAGGGTGAAACCGGCCTCGGAATGGCGAAACTTACTCGCCGACACTGCCGCCTGGCTGTCGCTGTCGACGAGTGCGACCAGTCAGACAAGCTCGCCTGATAAGGAGACCTGAGAAGATGTCCACCATCACCTTAGAGAAGATCAACAAGGTGTACGAGAACGGGTTCCACGCCATCCACGACCTCGACTTGGAGATCGCCGACACCGAGTTCCTCGTGCTGGTGGGTCCATCGGGCTGCGGGAAGTCGACGGCGCTTCGGATGGTGGCGGGCCTAGAGGCGATCACCGACGGCGAAATGCGCATCGGCGACCGAGTCGTGAACGGTGTCGTGCCCAAGGACCGCGACATCGCCATGGTCTTTCAGAACTACGCTCTCTACCCCCACATGTCGGTGTACGCCAACATCGGCTTCCCTCTCAAGCTGGCGAAGATCCCCAAAGAAGAGAAAGACCGACGCGTCAGAGAAGCAGCCGCGATCCTGGAACTCGACGAGCAGCTCGACCGAAAGCCGGCGCAACTCTCGGGTGGCCAGCGTCAGCGCGTGGCCATGGGACGGGCGATCGTGCGCCAGCCGGCCGCCTTCTTGATGGACGAACCCCTCTCCAACCTCGACGCCAAGCTGCGGGTGCAGATGCGCGCCGAGATCGCCGCGCTGCAACGCAAGCTGGGAGTCACCACGTTGTACGTGACCCACGACCAGGTGGAGGCCATGACCATGGGCGACCGGGTGGCGGTGTTGAAGGACGGTTTCCTCCAACAGGTGGACACGCCCCAGCGTCTCTACGACCGTCCCGAGAACGTGTTCGTCGCCGCCTTCATCGGCTCGCCCTCGATGAACCTGTTCGAGGGCATCTTGCACGTCGACAGCGAGGGCGGTGGCGGGAGCCTGTCTTTCGGCAGCCAGAGCGTTTCGCTTCCGCCCGAGGTCTTCGCGGCTAGACCCGCGCTCTTAGCCTACGACGGTAAACCGTTGATCTTCGGCATCCGCCCCGAAGACATGGAGGATGCGTCGCTCATAACGCGCCCCGACGATCAATGCATCCGCGGGGAAGTCAGCCTCGTCGAAGCGCTTGGGGCGGAGATACTGGTACATTTCGGACTCGACTCCGTGCCTGTCGACTCTGGGGATCCCGACGCGGTGGCCGAACTCGGCAACACCGCCGTGGTGGTCGGCAGGTTCAACCCGAGGAGTCGGCTGCGCCTGCGCGACACTGCCACGGTGGCGGTCCAGACAGAGTTCATCAGCTTCTTCGATGCCTCGACACGCTTGGCGATCTGGGGTTGAGTGCCGCAGGCGAACCTGAAGCTGCGCCTCGGTGTCGGGGGCACTCCGCGGCGACGCGGCTCAGATCGGGGTGACTCCCTTGCGGAGCAGGACGTTGGCGTACGTGGCGGTTTCCCCTGTGGCGACAACGACTTGGGCTTGCGCCGCCTCCGCATAGAAGTTCTGCCGGCTCAGGAGCCGTACGTCTGACCCGGTGGGCGACCATGGGTTGATCGTCTCAATGAGCTGCTTGCGGAAGGCTTGGTCGATTTCGTCGCCGGGTTCGGGAGCCATGAGGGCAACCGGCGGTGGCCCGTAGGTGTCGAGGGCGAGGAGTGTGACAACGGCTGCGGTCAGCGGCACGATGCCTGCGGCATCGAGCCTGTGCTCTCGCTGTTCGGAGAGGGCTGCGGCGGGAAAGTGGCCGTCGCACAGGACGATCGTGTCGCCGTGGCCCATACGCCACATCGCGGCGATCAGGTCTGGGGTCAGAAGTGGTGGGATTCCCCTCAGCATGGCAGCGACGGCGGCTGCGGGACTGGAGAGGGCACCGCAGCACGTAGAGCACAGAACATATGATCTTTATACCACGATTGTGCCCATTCCGAGCGGATAATCCTCAAAAATGTTCCTAATTATCTAATCATTAATTTGACAGTGGATGTCGCGCCGTGTATCCTTAGCCTATGGAGGAGGTACCACTACGAGCGGGGTAACGTTCAGGTTGCCTTGGATCAGGTCGGTCGGAGGCGACTCGGTAGCGAAAGCCCAATGGTCAGTGCACAAAATCCAGATCCCAAAAACAACCTATTGGTAAGGAGAAAATGATGAATTCAAAGCAACGTGGAGCCACAACGACGTGCTATTTGCTCGCTGTGCTCGCTGCGTTCGCGGTGTTGGCCGCGGCTTGCGGCGGCGACGGGGACGACGCGGCACCGACGACAACTGTCCAGGCAACCCCAACGACGGCTTCCGGTACCACGGCTCCCGAACCCGCTTCGTTGCCGTTCGAGGGCGTGAACGTGGAGCTGCTGACCCACACGGGTCCGACGATCGCCGAGCCGCTGCAGCGCCGGGCACCTGACTTCAACGCGCTTACCGGCGCGAACGTGCAGGTCACCACGGTTCCGTTCGGTGAGCTGTACAACAACATCTTGACTGATGCGGCCACCGGCACCAACAGCTTCGACGCATGGGTCTTCGCTCCTCAGTGGATAGTGGACTTCGCGGTCCCGGGCTACATCGAGAACCTGACGAGCCGGATAGCCGCCGACAACGCCCTCGAATGGAACGACGTGGCACCGTTCTTCCGCGACTTCTCGTCCACTTTCGAGGGTTCGGTCTACAGCATCCCGCTAGACGGCGACTTCCACATGGTCTACTACCGCAGCGACGTGCTCGAAGAGGCTGGTCTGGAGCCGCCGAGGACCTGGGACGACTACCTCGCGGTGGCTGAGGCGGTCCACGGAACAGACATGAACGGCGACGGCGAGGCCGACTACGGCAGCTGCATCTCCAAGGCGCGGGGTCAGCAGTCGTACTGGTGGATCACCTCCATAGCGGCACCCTATGTCCAGAGCCAGGGAACCTCCTCCGGGGCGTTCTTTGACTTGGACTCATTCACGCCGCTAGTGGACAACGAAGGCTTCATCCGGGCACTGGAGGTCTATGCGGCCACGGGTGAGTTCGGACCCCCCGAAGAGAACAACCACGGCGTCGGCGACTCGCGGGGACTGTTCACCTCAGGCCG
This sequence comes from Candidatus Aldehydirespiratoraceae bacterium, assembly GCA_965204595.1. Classification (GTDB taxonomy): domain Bacteria; phylum Actinomycetota; class Acidimicrobiia; order Acidimicrobiales; family Aldehydirespiratoraceae; genus VXYK01. The sequence continues at coordinate 784,139 of CBDBEW010000005.1, forward strand.
CTGTGCCCTGACCCTAGACTGGGGCGACATCGGCACCCTGGCCGCCGACACTGAGAACTCCGAAGTTGTCGACCTGGTCGGCTCGCTGGTGACACCCGGCAGCCGGCAAGTCATCGATGCCAACGGACAGCTAGTCCCGTGCGATGCCAGCACATGCCCCCATGCCGTGGACGGCGTGAACTTCGCGCCGTTCGCTTCCTTTGGAGGCTGGTCGGGTGGCATCAACGCCAACAGCGACGATCGCGTGAAGGATGCCGCGTATGCGTTCCTGTCCTACATGGCGCAGACTGCACAAGCAAATGTCGATGTCACCATCGGTGCGACCGGGTTCAACCCGTACCGGACCTCACAGTTCGAGAACCTCGACCTGTGGGTGGACGGCGGCATGAGCCGGGCCGCGGCGCAGGACTACCTAGGTGCGATAGGCGATAGCCTCAGCAGCCCCAACATGGTTCTTGACCTGCGCGTGCCGCAGAACCAGCGGTACCAGCAGAACGTCCTCGACACCGTGCTGGCACAGTTCATTGCAGGAGAACTCACCGCGCCGGACGCCGCCTCGGAGATCTACGACCAGTGGGAGGAGATCACCGACGAACTGGGGCGCGACGACCAGCTGACCGCCTACCGCAGCACGCTCAACGTCACCCGCTAACCTCTGGTCATGCGCGTCCCGCCTGGGCGACAGCCTCAAAGGCCCCACGACACGGGGACTGCCGGTCGAATGTGCTGGCAGCCCCGGGTCTGGTGTCTGAACCCTTCACCACACGAGGGCTGCTGCCCAGGCGGCGCGAGGCCGCCCAAGCCCAAGCGGGCGATCGCGCGCATTGCCGGCCGCGTAGTCTTCGGCTGCTCGGTCGTCATCGCCCACCAGAGGTACTGCCTTGGCAGAGCCTGAGGACGTCACAACTCGATCAGTCCCGCGGCGGCGCACCGTCGAGCTGTTCCCGCACGAGGCACTGTCCAAGCGGTTGCTGCTCAGCCCGACAGTGCTGCTCGTCGTGTTGCTGAGCATCGTGCCGCTGATCTTCTCGGGCTATCTCGCCCTCTCCCGCTTCCGCTTCGTGCAGGGGGGATTCGAGATCAAGTTTCTCGGACTCGACAACTTCGAGAAGCTGATAGTCGGCAGTCAGCAGCGCAGGTTCATCGGCGACCTGGGCCAGACACCTTGGTGGGCTTGGGCCGCTTTGGCAGTGTTCGTGGCGATCCAGGCGCGTTTGGCGGTGCGGGCCGTGCGCGCCTCGCGGCGGCGTATCCTGGTCGGCACTACCCGCATCATTGTGCTAGCGGTGACGACGGTGCTGGCGTTGTTGGTCGTTCGGACCCTGACCGGGGGCGGGATCCCGGGCACGCTGGTGGTGACGTTGGTGTTCGTGGCGCTGGGTGTGGTGCTGCAGTACATCCTCGGCCTCGGCCTCGCCATGGCGGCATCGCAGCAGTTGCGGGGTCGGCGGCTGTTCCGCACCGTTTTTTTGATCCCGATGATAATCACACCCGTGGGTGCAGCTTTCCTGTTCAGGATGGTTACCGACACCGGCAAGGGGCCGCTCGCGCCGGTTTGGGATCTGATTTTCAGCGGCAGCGAGTACACCTGGATCGACGACCCCTGGCCGGCTCGCATTGCAATCGTGCTGGCCGACACCTGGCAGTGGACGCCGTTCATGTTCATCATCTTGCTGGCCGCGGTCCAAAGTCTCTCGCCGGAACTCAACGAGGCTGCGAAAGTGGACGGTGCCCGGGCCTGGAGCTTATTCCGCTACGTGACCTTTCCTCAACTTGTCCCGGTTTCGCTGACCCTCGTGCTGATCCGCTGCATAGAGGCGTTCAAGATCGTCGACCTGCCCCAGGTCCTCACCGGCGGCGGTCCCGGCACCGCCACTGAGTCTCTGTCTTTGCATGCGCTGCTGGAGTGGAGGACACTCAACCTCGGTGGCTCGGCTGCGCTGTCTTATGTGCTGCTGTTCGTCACCACGTTCGTGGCGCTGCTCATCGTCAACTACGGACGACGCCGGGCCGTAGCGAGGTTAGCGTGAGCGTCCGCACCCTCTCCCGCTCCCGGGAGCGCGGCCCGCTTGACCTGAGCTTGCGTGCGCGCACAGGCGCGTACGCGGTACTGGTAGTTTGGGCGGTGATCGTGCTGTTTCCCGTCTTCTGGATGGTGACGACCTCCTTCAAGACGCCACTCGACGTCAACGCCGGCCCCGTCTATTTGCCCGGTGTCGATTACGAAGGGTCGACCGACGCCTGGAACTACATCATCAACGAGGAGCCCCAGACCGCCAGGGCATTTTTCAACACGGTGATCGTGGGCGTGGTCAGCTCGCTTTTGACCCTGCTGCTGGCAGCGGCGGCCTCCTACGGCCTGTCACGCCTCGAGTACCGACCTCGCCTGGCGTCGGTGGCGGCCTTCATCGGGGGCATCGCGGTGGCCGCGGCGGCGGCCTTCGCGGGACTCGCTTGGCAGCTTGGTATCCTGCTCGGCCTGGCCTTCTTCGCGGCATCGGTGGCGACTTGGTCCAGGCGATTCGAAACGAGGCTGTCCAACGACGACATCGCCTTTTGGCTTATCTCCCAGCGCATCCTGCCGCCGATCGCCATCGTGTTGCCTCTGTACGTGTTCTTCCAGCAGCTCGACCTTCTCGACACGAGACAGGCCCTGATCATCACCTATGTCGGGGCGAACCTGCCGATCGCCATCTGGCTGCTGCGGGACTTCTTCGCCAGCATTCCCGTGGAGCTTGAGGAGGCCGCCGCGATTGACGGGGCGTCGAGGTTGCAGACCTTGCGCCACGTAGTGCTGCCGGCCGCGGTCCCAGGCCTTGTGGCCACGTTCTTGTTCATCTTGGTCTTCGCATGGAACGAGTTCATCATCGCCAGCGTGCTTACCTCCGCTGACGCGCAGACGATGCCGATGCTGGTGGTGGCTCAGAACGCCACTCGCGGCCCGCAGTGGTGGAACATGTCGGTGCTGATCCTGATCATGTCGGTGCCGGTGGTGCTGATGGCCGGTGTCCTCGAGAGGTTCATCGCCCGCGGGCTGCTCGTCGGGGCCGTCAAGGGCTAGCCCGGCTCGACGAGGTCCTAACCCGGCCAGGCAGGGTCCTAGCCCGGCCCGAGGGGTTCGCCGCTGTCGACTGGCTCCTGATCGGGGTCCTCGGCACGCATATCAAACTCCTGTCGCAGCCAATGTTCGACGTTGGCGATGTGTGAGGCCACGGCGGCCGCGGCCAGCACGGGCTCACGGTTCTTGATGTGGCGGAAGATGTCCTCGTGCTCGGTGCTGGACCTCGCCAGTATGTCCCTGACGTGGCGTCCCCGTAGGAGTCGGGTCCGCTGGGTTCCCGCCGAGAACGACGCGCACAGCATCCGCAGCGACGCGTTGCCGGCCGCGGTCGCGATCAGGTCGTGGAATCGCATGTCGAGAATCACGAACCTCTCACTGTCGGTCTCGGCACTCAGCACGGCCAGGTGCTCTTCGAGCTCGCAGAGTTGTTCATCGGTGATCCTTGAAGCGGCCATGGCCGCCGCGGCCGACTCCATGACCCGTCGTATCTCGAAGATCTCAAGCGCGGTCCGCTCGTTGGCGACCTCTCCGAGCAGACCGAAACCTCGCAGCAGGCTCGTGCCGTCGAGTTCGGTCACATAGGTGCCGTCGCCTACCCGGACGTCGACGATGCCTAAGAAGGCGAGCACTCGAATGGCCTCGCGCAGCGGTCCGCGTGACACGTCCATCATCTCTGCGAGCTGGCTCTCGGGTGGGAGCCGTGTCATCGGCATCAATTCGCCCGAGCCGATCAGTGCTACGATCTTGTCGATGGTCCGGTCGGTGGCTGAGCGATTGGCCTCGATATGGGTCGGTGCCGTTCGGCCGTAGTAGGCATTTGCTGACACGTAGGCAGTCTAGCTGTGCTCGCCCGACCGTCTCACGGCGGGCTCCCAGTGCTCGGGCCGGCCCGAAGCCCAGGCAAGGTTGAGATTCTCGGGTCCGATAACGCCCTCGACCTCGGTGAGCAGGCCGTCATCGATCGGTTCCTCTGCGGCGGCCAGTGCCGCGTCGAGCGTGGCGATCCTGCTCGAGCCGAGCAGTGTCGTCGAAACATCGTCGTTCGCTAGCGCGAACTGGATTGCCAGAGCGGAGACAGAGACTCCCGCGTCGCGGCAGTGCTGGCGCACCCGCGCCGCCACATGCTGGGCGCGGTCGGTCGCGGGATGCCAATCCTGGGGACCTCGCTCGCTAAGGAGACCCATGTGCAGGATGCTGCCGTTGATTAAGGTTGTGCCGCGCCGTCGGGCTACCGGTGCCAAGTTCTCCTGCAACGACCGGTCCATGAGGTTGTAGCGGCAGTATGAGAGCACGACGTCGAGCGGGAAGGTTTCGACAGCCTCGGCCAGCAGAGGCAGCGGGTAGCCCGTGACACCGATGTGGCGCACCTTGCCCGCATTCTTGAGGTCGATGAGGGCACGCATCGCCTCGTCGAACACTTGTGCCTTGTCCCCGAACTCGATGTCGTGGAGCTGGTAGACATCGAGGAAGTCGGTCCTGAGTCTTCGCAGGCTAGTCTCGCACATTCCGATGATGCTGTCGTAGCTGAAGTCGAACCCCGTCTCGAGCGGCGCGTCGAAGCGCCCCCCCTTTGTGGCCAGCACGATCTGATCCCGATGGCCGGTCAGTGCTTTGCCGAGCCGCTCCTCGGACAGCCCGCGGCCGTAGTAGGCGGACGTGTCGAAGTAGGTGATCCCCCTGTCGATCGCGTGATGCACCACCGCGGCCGCGTCGTCGTCGGTGAGGCCACCGTACTCGTTGCCCAGCCCGGCACAGCCGAACCCGATCCGCGAGACCTTCACGCCGGTCCCTGAAAGTGTGGTTCGCTCAATCGACATGGTTGCCCTCCTGCGAGGCGGCTTCTGATCCGAGGATAGCCAAAGATAAGATCTTTAGGTCAAGTTTATGCAGGGTTATTCAACTTGACATAACCCAGTTCCGCCTAGACATCATAGTGTTGATGGTGATCAGAGTGGAGTCACCTTACTTGCTTCTGCTCAGGCTTGCCCCCCTAACCCGGCCCCATTAGGGACGGAGGAGGGCGTGACAGACTTGGCCGTTGATGAGGCTGTTTATCGGGTTGCTGCCCCAGTCCGACTCACAGAGGGATTTGCCATGTCGTCGGTACAGTGGATCACCCTCAACAGCGAAGGCCCTGTATCGGGTCCAACTTCATGGACTACCTGATCACCACCGTATGGAAGATGTCCTGCTTAGAACGGCTGGAGACTGTGTCACTGTCGCCCGAGCAATCGATCGGGCTAAAGGAATCGGCGAGTCGGCCACCGTCAGATCAACTGCCACCATCGTCACGGTGGCACCGCTGTTGAAGAGCTCCCTAAGGTGTGTTGAGCATGCGGAGGGCGACGCGGCTCGGGACAGCGACCACTAAACTTGGAGAGGTGGCGGAATCTTGGTTCCACTGCCGTTTGCACTGTTGTGTTGTCTGTGCTAATATGACTTGGATGCTAGAAGGAGCCATCGATGACTGACCACGCAATCACTAAGCTCGCCGACGCGCTTGAACAGGACGGCCAGGAAACCCTTCCTATGTCTATCGACGCAATGGCGACTAGGTGGGTGCCTGAAATGAGCACGACCCATCCATGCTGTCCATTGACCCGCACTACTAATGCCAACTGTCCGCCCCCGAGACAGCCTACTAACGTTCAGAGGTGTCCTCTCCAGAAACCACCCGACCCTCTGTCCACATGATGGACTGCACTATATAACACCACGCTGGGGCAAATCACGTGGTGTTCTGGACTCCAGTCACAGAAGATGGTGCCCCGGTCTTTGAACAGATACTAGAGCCACTCGCTCAACGTGTTTGGGATTCAATTGCTGAAGCTTCGAGCGATCTTGCACTAAATCGATCGGATGTCTTCAAGGACACGATCCTTCGATTATCGGCCGTGTTGGCTGACCCGATCTATCGTCGGTTTTCGTCGATGCGAGAAGCTCACGTTCGATTATCTCATACGTTTCACTACAGCAGCTTCGAAGATGAACTCCTAAATGGAGGACTCGATGCGCTCTTGGCGAAGCGACCCTCCCTTAGACACTTGCTTGAACGTGTTTTAATCAACGCGGCTGACGCTTGGAAGGAGCTTGCACATGCCATCACAGATGATCGGGTGCCACTAGCGAACGGCGGATTCATCAGCTCTTCCACTGAGCCAATAGAGAGTTTGACTCCTAGGGAAAGTGACTTTCACGACGGTGGTCGATCGGCCACTAGGGTGCATTTCTCCTCTGGTGAGTTGTACTACAAGCCGCGGTCCGGTGCCGCAGATCAGATCTGGAATGCACTGCTAGACGAAGTCGGTTCAATCCTCGGTATCAATCTACCAACAACGAACACTCTTGATCGTGGAAGTCACTACTGGTCGACCGTCATAGAACCGTTCAAAGAACACGGTTCTCTCAATGACTACTACACGCAACTGGGAATCCTAGCCTTTCTCGTGTATATATTTCAGGGGATTGACTTCCACTGTGAGAACCTAATTGCGTCGCGCTACGGACCGATATTAGTCGATCTTGAAGGTCTATTGCACCCAAGCGCACTTCCAGATGCAGCATTGGATCCCGCAACATCAATGACCTTTATGCGTCTCACACAATCAGTGGTTAGCACTGGCCTTTTGCCGTGTTCGTTGGAACGCGCTGGCCAAAACGCCTCATTCGGCGGGATGAATCCGCCGATTCCGGTCCAATCTCAGCGGGTGTCACCAGTTGACGCTCACACAAGTGAAATGACGTTCCAACCTCAACAAATCACCGCCTATTGGATGGATCATACACCGTTGGTCGAGGTTGACGAGTTCGAATGCAACCATATTGACGCAATCCTCGGCGGATTCCGACGAGCATACGAAGCGTGTTATCGTGGCAGCATTGATAGTGCTATCAGCAGAGCGTTCGAAGCCTTCGAAGATGTAGAGCTTAGGTTCATAGCGCGTCCTACAGCATTCTATTTCAATGCACTACACGAGTTGCTTACTGCCGTTTACGATAATCATGAAATAGACATACGCGGACTCTTGACGAGACATTTGAAGTCTTTACCAGACATCGGGGTGAGTGATGAGTTCGTCGAGGCGGAGGTTGCAGCACTAGCGCAGTTCGATATTCCGCGATTCGTGAGGGCCGGCGGTGATCGATTTGCGCGATCTGCTGGCACGTTGATTTCTGACATTGGCAGAATTGAGGCTCCGCTTGCGACGGCGCGAGAGCGGCTAAGTCGGCTGTCAGCAACCGATCTGGAGTTTCAGGAATCAGTAATCTACGCGTCGTTCGGCAATCTTCGAAAAGTTGAACCACGCGATCCCTCAGCAGGCGCGTACCTGAGTGACTCGGAGATGCTTGAGGCTTCTGTTGACTGCGGTCGAACTGTCCTTGCGGCGAGCGTCCACAGCGAGAAGGAGATCGCATGGCTCGCTGCGACGGCCACGGCTCAACGTAGCACGTCAATGATCGTATGTGGACTCGACCTGTACGAAGGGCTGAGTGGGATCGCTGTCTTCCTTGGCGAACTCTATGAGGTGACTGGAGAGAAGGAATTCAAGGAGGGAGCCATCCGGTGCGTAGATACCATCAGATGCCGACTCCAGAACGAGCGCTCAGGTTTGGGAGTTGGTGGGGGAACAGGTGTCGGAGGAATATTGTATGCAATGTCGCGTCTTTCGGCGAGCCTCCCAGAGTCATGCGCTCCCGAGGTTGGATCGTTGCTATGTGGCGAACTGACAACTGAGATGATTGTAGCGGACAAGTCTTTTGATCTCATCGAAGGTTGTGCCGGCCTCCTGCTTGGCCTCATTTCCTTTCGACGGATTCAGAGACATGATGCTCACGAGGAGGCTTGCATTGAGACTTTGTTGTTGGCACTGAGGGATGCTAAGAGACAAGGGCTCCCGTCATGGCAGACTTTCGATTCGGGTCGCAGTCAGTCGGGTATGGCGCACGGCTCCAGCGGAATAGCGATGGCGCTTGCACGCCGTTACTCGTTGTCGAGTAGCAAACGTGTACTTCAAGCTATAGAAAATGCTCTGTCCTTCGACAATTGTTCCGACTTTACTTGCGGCTCAGTACCCGTTCAATGGTGTTATGGAGCACCCGGGATTGCCCTAGCTCATTGGTCGATTGGACAAGACGTACCTGACTTGCAAAGACGAGTACGTGCTTCAGTTGATCGCGCGCAGAATCACACAGGTTCAGTAGTCGGCAATGTGACAGATGGCCTTTGCTGTGGTGATCTGGGACGAGCAGCGGCACTGTTTCACACTGGCGACCGCAGCGGAACAACTGAACCGGGGTGGCGGACGATCATTGCCAACGTCTGCCGAGGACAACAGAAGAAAGGGACATTTCGTTGGAGCGCGGGAAATGACTCACTCAACCCAGGCTTGTACGTAGGAATTAGCGGAATAGGATTAGAACTCCTGAGAATGAGTATGTCAAGGGGAGGAGTCTCACCGCTGATCTTTAGGTAATTGGGTCAAGTGGGAACGCATCTGTGCGTCAACGTCCGCGACCAAGACACCATCAGCTTAGTTTACGTGCGGAACCCGAACCTCGACAACAACGACACCGACAACGACTGGGTCAATGTTGCGGTCACCAAAGACACGGCCGTCACCGCCGCGTCAGCCCCGAATGATGGACCGCAACAAACTCGTCCACTTGAATTGGGGTCTCCCACGGGCATCGGAGCTGCTCGTGTCCTCGACAAGACAGTCGACGAGCTCGGACATCTCGGCGCGGACCTCAGTGGTCTCCAAATCAGTCCCGCAGACTGGGACGCTCATCGTCAATTACCCTTCGTTATCCAGATCAAAGGTCAACCGCTAACACTGATCCCGCTCACAGGCCACAATGTCGTCTGTTTGGCTGCTTACAGCACCAATTCTGGGGATCCCTTTAGGCTTGTTGTATGTCTGTAAATGTTCAACAGATTACTGGCGTTGCGCGATCGATGTCAGAGTTGTTGTCGAATACGCGGTTTGGACTTGATTTTTCCCAACACGAATATAGTTGGGGTGAGGCACAGGTTGGTGAGTTGCTTGATGATCTAGGAGACTGTTGAGCAAACGGGTTGTGGGGGTTGTGTTGGGGGTTGTTGGGTTGCGGCGGGTGTGCTGGGGTGTGGGCGCGGCGTTTGGTTGGGGTTGCTCACGCCGACGATTCGTCGCCGGGGTGTGCTGGTGTGTGGGCGCGGTGTCTGGTTGGGGGTTAGTGGGCGGCTGGGAGGGTGAATTGGTGGCCGTTGTGGCTGATTTTGAGGTTGGTGAGGCGTACGAGGTTGACGGTGGCGGCTCTGTTGGTGAGCCATAGATGGTTGGCGGCGGTGCCGCGGTAGGGGACGCGTCTGGCTTTGCCTCGGGCGAGCCAGGCGATGCTTCTTTCGACCATGGGCCGGTGGCGGCGGTAGGCGGCTTGGGTGGCGGGGCTGCGCCAGCGGGCCTTGTTGGTCTGGCGGTGGGGTTCGTGGGCGTCCACGGCGACGTTGCGGCCCCGTTTCGAGGTGGTGCAGCGGGTGCGCAGCGGGCAGGCGGCGCATAGTTTGCCGAAGCGGGCCGCGCCCGAGGTGACTGGGCGGGTGTGGCCGGCGGGGCAGGTCACGGTCTGGGAGTCGGTGTCGATGCTGAATTCGTCTCGGGTGAAGCCTCCCGCTATGGGTGCTCTGCGCTCGATGGGTTTGATGGCGGTGTCCCACCCGGCGCCGGTGAAGGATTCGAGCGCCGCGCCCGACGCGTACGCCGAGTCCGCCAACACCAGCCAGCCGTCGCTGGTGGTGTCGGTGTTGTCGGTGTCGGTGCTGGTGGCGTCGCTGTTGGTGGTGTCGGTGCTGGTGGCGTCGCTGTCGGTGTCGGTGTTGTCGCCGGTGTTGGTGGTGTTGGTGTTGTCGTTGGTGGTGTGGTGGGTGGGGTCGCTGTGGAGTAGCCGGGCACCGACTTGGGCGTCTGAGGCTTCGGCTGTTGTGAGTTCTGCGGCGGTGATGATGCCGGTGTCGGGCTCTGCGACGATGTGGGCCTTGTAGCCGTCGACGCGGCGGCTGCGGGTCTTGCGGGCGTGGCGGGCGTCGGGATCCACCGTGGAGATCACCCGGCCCGCAGCGACACCGCGCGCGATGCGCCAGCGTCCCGGCACCTCGGGGTCGGCCTCGACGTCTTGGCCCGCCACCGCCGCGAGCAGCCCCACAGCGTCGGCTTGCGCGTCTGTGAGGTCCAAGCCACCAACGGCGGCCAGCACCGCGGCCGCGTCGTGGACCAGCTCATCGACGAGCCGGGCCCGCTCGGCGGGGTCAGACCAATCACACGACAGCCCTGCTGTGCCGCTGTCGTAGTCGTGTGTCAACTCCACCGCAGCGGCCGCATCGATCAACCGCCGGCAGCGCCGTATCGCCGCGGCGATCATCGTGTAGGTGTCCTGAGTCGCCACCGCGTCGCACAGCACCGTGGAGTCCAACGCCCTTCGGCGGCCAGACAACGCCCCGCACTCAGCGGCCAGCTCGCGCACCGCGTCGAACACCCGCTCGGGACGAGTGCTGGCACGCAGCCGCGCCCGCCACAACGACAGCACACTGTAATGGAACCCCCCATCGTCGACCGCCAGACCCGCCGCGGCCTTCCAACGCAGATCACACCGCAGCCGCTCCACCGCCTCACGATCAGAACACCCCTCCAAAGCCTGCAACACCAGCACCGTCGCCACCACCGACCCAGGAACCTACCGACGGCCCCGACCACCGAACAGATCGGCGAACAACCCGTCACCAAACAGCCTCAGCCGATGCTCAGCCAAAAACCGGTACACCGACCCCTCCCGCACCAAACCCCAACACAAGCCCAACACATCCAACAACTCCCGATCCATACTCTCAGTACCCTGCATAACCCCCATCATCCCACACCCACCACACAAACGCGAGCACCCCAAACCCGAATTACTCAACACACTCCTAGGTGCAGTAACCGGAAGCGTCACGGGCATCTCGTGGACAATCCAGCCGTCCATGTCCAGTGCACAGGATTCGCGCTCGCCATCGTGAACATGCGCTCGATGGTAGATCGCTGACTGTCGCGAGGCCGGTCTAGCGAACATGATCGGGTTCGGATGGACATCACTGGCAATAACTACCGGTCGCCCGCTCCCTCCGGTGTGCTCCGAGAAGAGTCGACCATCGGGCCTGCTCACATCCTCGTGTGGCAGGCAGAACCAGCACTCGGGGCCGTATTCGAAGCCAGCCCCTAGCTCTCGCCGTAGCTGATCCCACACCGTTAAAGAGAGCCGTTCTTTGACACGACATTACATTTCAGATTGATAGTTGTCACCCTCTCACACTATTGCGCTTAGACGTAAATAACTCTCGCGCTAGCACTCGCTATCTCGCCCGACTACAGCGGAATGCTTTGGGTCGAATTGTGATGTCGCAATTTGTTATGAAGTGGTGGAATTGTGGCATAATGTGGCGTGGCCAAAGATCGGGTGCTTGACAAACTTGAAGGTGCTTTCTTAAAGAGTCGGGCGAGGTTGTTGGCGACCGAAAGGGGTCGTTGGGCTTTGTTTGTGCAACCTAATGATGGGCGCCGCAAACCCGAATACGTAGGGTGTTTTGATGACGAACAGCAAGCCTGCGATGCTGGTTTTCGCAACAGTGTTGGCAAACGGTTTCTAGTGCAAGAAGTGGTGGAAAATGAGCGAGTCGTCAGTGTCCCGTGGGCGGTTTTGGCCGACGACCGCTGACGCGGACGACCGTTGCTGTGTCTCTGGTTCAATAGGGGGCAGGGGACCAGTTCTTGACGTTGAGATTCGGTTACCCGTTAGCGAACTAGAGCGCTATCGAGTTGAAGGTAAAGGGCGCATCGAACCACTCCCATACCGAGCACGCGCCATCATCGATACGGGAGCAGAACGCACCTGCATTCGTGCGCGCACTGCTGCGACCCTGCTTGTTGACCCCGTAAGTCGTTCTCTAATGTCAAGCGCATTTGGCTTGGCTGAACGGGATGTTTTTTGCTTGAGTTTGCAGCTCGGACTGACTTTGGAGCGTCTGCCAGCACCTATCGAAGTGTTCGCTCATTCTGTGCCAGAAATCTTGGGTGCGGAGTTGTTGATCGGTCTCGATGTGCTCTCACAATGCGAGCTAACTCTTTTTGGCCCCGAAAGACGGTTCGAATTGCTCCTCCCATGATCTGAGCCACGGCTGCGGCGGGCATACTCTACTACTATCGGCTATCCTGAATGATTTTACTCAAGTATCCGCTAGCCACGTAATAGCTGCATTTTGGCCGCTAGCAGTTCTACACCCACTGCAACAATCAGGCAAGAGATCAACTTCGAAAGGCAGATGGTGCGGGTGCCATATGTGAAGCAACGCAGGAGGCGTTGATTGGAGCAGCAACCAGAGTGCGGATATGCGCTCTGACTCACCAGTCGGTGGCGATGTACTGAGTTTCGCAGAACTCGTAGATCCCCTCGCCGGCCCCCTCGCGGCCCAGACCCGACTGTTTCATGCCTCCGAAGGGAGCGGCCGGGTCGGAGACTGCGCCGCGATTGAGACCGATCATCCCAGCGTGGATGCGTTCGCTGACCCGCAGTCCGCGGGCTAAGTCACGCGTGTAGACGTAACCGGTGAGTCCCATCTCGGTGTCGTTGGCCTGATCGATCATCGCGTCGATGTCGTCGAACGGGATTATCGGCGCCACCGGCCCGAAGATCTCCTCACGGGCGATCGGGAAACCATGGTCGACCCGTTCCAGTACCGTCGGCTCGTAGAAGAAGCCGGGACCGTCGACCGGCGCACCCCCGATCACCGCGTTGGCGCCGGCCGCGACCGCGCCCTTCACCAGCCCGTCGATGTCTTCAATCGCACGTGCGTTGATCATCGGCCCGCAGGTGACCGACTCGTCAAAGCCGCTTCCGACCTTCACGGCGGCCATCGCCTCAGCGAGAGCGGCCGTGAACTCAGCGGCGATACCGGACTCCACGTAGAAGCGGTTCGCGGCCGTGCAAGTCTCCGCCGAGTGCCTCATCTTGGCGACCATGGCACCGTCGACTGCGGCCTCGAGATCGGCATCGTTGAACACGACGAACGGGGCGTTGCCCCCGAGTTCCATCACGGTCTTGAGCACCCGGTCCGCGCAGCGGCGCAGCAGCATTCTGCCGACCTCGGTGGAACCTGTGAACGAGACCATCCGGGTGTGCGTGTTGTCGACCGCGGCATCGAACCATGCCCCGGAATCCGTTGTCGCCACGATGTTGACCAGCCCCGGGGGCAGCCCCGCCTCCTCTAGGAGTTCGCCGACCCGAAGTGCCGTGAGGGGCGTCTCGCGTGGAGGCTTGACGACCACCGCGTTGCCGGCGCCGAGTGCGGGCGCCAGTTTCCGGGTGATCATGGCAGCCGGGAAGTTCCAGGGGGTCACCATGACCACCACGCCCATCGGCGGGTGATGCACGATCATCTTCTTGTCGCCGCCCGGAGACGTGCTCAGCGACCCGGCGATGCGCACCGTCTCCTCAGCGTTCCATCGGAAGAACTCCGCGGCGTAGGCGACTTCGCCCTTGGCATCCGCGAGCGGCTTGCCGTGCTCCTCGACGATCAATGCGGCCAGTTCCTCAGTGTGGTCGACCAGCGACTGCCAGGCTGCCCGCAGGATCTCGGACCGCACACGCGGCGCGGTCTCGGCCCAGCCCCGTTGAGCCTCGGCCGCCACATCCACGGCGCGTGAGGCATCGCCCGCGGTCCCCGCGGCCACGTCGGTGATCGGCTCACCCGTGGCTGGGTTGAGCACCACGATCCGTTCGCCGTCAGTGCCGTCGACCCGCTCGCCCCCGATCAGCAGTCCCGTATCCATTCCGTCTCCCTTATCGCCAGAGTCCCCGTTGCTAGAGAAGTCTAGGAGATTGTTGACTAATTTGGTGATGAGTTCGTGTCGGCGTTGCGGGCGGTGGGCGGTGCTAGAGAATGCTAGGACAGTGTTGCGCTATCCGCTTGGGGTGCTCGCGATTGTGGTGGTGCGTGAGTGTTGGGGGTATGCATGGAACCGAGAGTCCAGTTCGGGAGTTGTTGGATGTGTTGGATTTTTGTGGGTGTTGGTGCGGTAGGGTTCGGTGTATTGGTGTTGGTGGAGAAGCGGTTACAGATTTGAACGGTTAACCTTCCTACGATGACTGTGCCTGAGGCCCTACTGTTGACGCACGGTGCTGGCAGCGACTCCTCGCACCGCATCTTGGTGGCGTTGTCGGAGCGACTGGATTTGCCGGTGTGGCGCATGGACTTCCCATACCGCAGGCAGGGTCGCAGGTTCCCCGACCGTGCCCCGAAACTGATCGAGGCTCTGCTGGCGGAGGTTTCGGTGGCAGCTGAGACGCTCGGCGTGGACCCCGAGGCAATGGCTTTTGGTGGGCGTTCGATGGGTGGTCGTATCTGCTCAATGGCGATAGCCCAATCAATGGCGGCGGTTGGCTTGGTGGTACTCAGCTACCCTCTGCATCCTGTTGGCAAGCCGGACCGTCTCCGTGTTGAACATTTCGGAGATTTGGCTGTACCGACGCTGTTTGTGAACGGTGACCGCGACCCCTTCGGCAGCCCAGAGGAAGTCGAGGCGCATGTCGGTGCCATTGCCGGCCCGGTCACGGTGTACTGGCTCGCCGGTCAGGGACACGACCCAGCTCCGCAGTGCGACGACGAAATCGTCGCGGTTGTGGGTAAGTTCCTTGCGTCACTGTAACCCTCCTTGCGTCAAAGCCTCTGAACAGGTGTTGGTAACTGAGAATGGTTGATCCTCCACGATGAAGATGCGGCGGAGGGTGTCGAGATAAGTCGCCACAGTATTTCGGCTAGGCGGATCGCCGCTTCGCATCTCCGCAGCTAGTTTTGTCATCTTGGTTTCGGTGGCGGTGTTCCTCGCCAACGTCAACATCAGTTGTCTTAACATGGTCGGGTTGTGACGCACCTCGCTAGCACTGCGAATGTCCACTCTGATGATCTCGTTCACGTAGTCTCGGGCGGACGCGAGCGCGTCTGCTTCACTCTGGTTCAGGCTCGGGGCCAACCACCACGGCAGACAGCCGAGGCGATCTGTCTCAAACCCATAGCATCGTTGGGTTGCGATGAGATGGTTTCCCCAGCTAGGAGCTTTCTCAGCGACACCGTTCCTTTGGATTCAGAGGTTTCAAACAGTGACATCGGGCGCAGCAGCACGCGACTGACGCGGCCTGTGCCGGTGTGGCGAGTTGTGTCGTCTTGTGGGGTGGTTGAGCCGGTGAGAATGAATTGGCCTGGTTCGGTTCGATCGTCGCACTCCCGCCGTACTCGGTTCCATATTTGTGGTGCGTTCTGCCATTCGTCGAGCAAGCGGGGCGTGGGGCCTTTCAGCACTTCGGTGGGATCTGAGGAGGCAAGCAGCAGGGTTGCCTCGTCGTCGAGTCGGGCTTCGCTGCGGGCGAAATGGCGTGCGAGCCATGTCTTACCGCAACCGCGAGTCCCTTCGATGAGCACAGCACCACGTCTTCTGAGCGCACTTTTGACGCTGCGGTCTTCTACACGAGGCAGGTAGCCGGGCATTGTGAGAGTTCGGTTCCTCTCGTTCATGGTATGCCCTCCTAAGGTTGTTGGTCGCACTCTCAGCGTAGCAGCATTGCGCGTTCTGTAGATAAGTCATTGCGCGTTCTGTAGATAAGTCATTGCGCGTATCGCCGTCATAACACACTCATTATTGAAATTATGAGAATATTTTTGGATTAGGGTGGGGGAGAGGTGCTCACTTATTGTCGGGTGGAGGTTCGGTGCGGACGATTTTCTCAATTAGTGTAGGTTGTTCGATTGACTTGGCACCGGAACCGACTCCTAGTTTCTCGAAGCGTTGCGCTCGAGGCAATACCCGTTGATTCAGCGATCCAACACTTTTGTTGTAGGCATCGACGGCACGGCTTAATCCTTTGCCGACACCTTCAGCGTGCTCAGCGTATACCCTCAGGCTGTCATACAAATCAGCGGCACTGTCGGCAATTTTTTGGGCGTTCTCCTGGATGTCTTGCCGCTGCCACGCTAGAGCGACCGTCTTCAGGAACGCTAGCAGCAGACCTGGTGTGGCGATCAGTACTCGGTGAGTGCGCCAAGCTTCCTCCCATAACAGCGGTCGTGCCTCCATGGCCTCGTCTAGTATTGGATCTGCCGGTACGAACATCACCACGAAGTCAGGCGATCCTTTCACAGCGGAGGCGTAGTCGCGTCTCCCCAGAGCTTTGGCGTGACCCAGCAGTGTGTCGGCGTGCGCTTCCAGCGACTGTTTCCTAGTTTCGTAGTCCTCAGCTTCGTGCGCTGTAAGGTAGGAGTCCATTGGTGTCTTGGCATCAATGATCACCTTCACGTTGCCGGGTATACTAACCACCGCATCGGGACGCCCTTGCCCACGCTCACTGTCGACGGTGATCTGTTCTTTATAGTCGATGTGTTCACTGAGCCCCGAGAGTTCGAGGATGTTGCGTAGTTGCTGCTCTCCCCACTTGCCTCGCACAGACGACGACCGCAGTGCTTCGCTAAGGCTCTTGGTGGTGGTTCGTAGTTGCCCCACCTGCTCTTTCAAACTCTCATAGGCACCCCTTCGGTCCTTTTCGATTTCGCCTACTTGCTGTTCAAACTTCGCAAGGTTTTCCTTTACAGGCTTGACGAGTGCGTCGATCGCTTGGTGGCGCTGCTCAAGGCCGGCATCATTGAGCTTTTGCTGGTCTTCAAACTGTGCTCGAGCTTGTTTGAGGAACGCTTCGCTGTTGGCCTTCGTTATGTCGTCTGCGATGCCTTTAAATTTGGTCTCTAGGTCTTGGTTCGCCTTGGCCACTTCCTCGATTCGTGCCGCGTGGTCGGCTTCAACTTTCGCGAGCGTCACCCTTGCCTCGTCACGCTCGGCAGCAACGATTTTCAGTTCCGAACGCGCCGAATCTCTCTCTTGCGTTGTGGCTGCCAAGTGCTTTGCTAGTTCTTTCAGCCTTACCTGTTGCGCGGCGATCCACCCCCCCGCAACCAACGAGCACGACCCCAGCGATGACAAGTATTAGTGTTTCCATAGCCATCACGCTAGCGACAGGGTGTGACACTCCCGCGACAGCATTCAAACATGCGACCCTGCGGATGGTTGTTGTGCTAGACAACTCAGCGTTCACTACTCACTGCGCTGCTCTTCCATCCCCGCAAACAATCCCACACACAATCCCACCCAAGTTTCGGATTACATTTCTGCGTTTCGCATAAATCGTCTGTTGCTAATGTTTCAAAATTAAACGAATACTAGAAGAAGTCGGACTACAAGAGCAAGTTGTACATCCCGGCCGAGAAGATTTATGCCGACGGGTCTGAGGCGGAAGGTCGCGTCTCGCGCTTCAGTGCGAAGGAGCAAATCGCCCCGGTCGAATTAGGTGGTTGCCGTTTGAAATAATTTGCGGTAGTTTAAGTTTGACTTCCCCACTTTAGAAACAGATGCGGGAAGTTATGTTGTTAAACCACACGGTAGCAGAACGGCGCCGTATACAGTTGAGGTCGGTGAACGCCGACGATCTGCTCAACCGGCTGATGGGGCTGGGTATTGCCAGGGAGATGCCCGACCGCCCCGGCATCCGGCGGTCGGTGCGGGTCAACAAGATCGAGGTGGCCATCGCCGCCAAGCCCGGCGAGCGCAGCCTCCGGGCCCGCTGGCGGGAGCACGCCGACAAGATGGACTTCCGCTATCTGCTGGTGATCGACGACCCGGACCATCCTGAGAGCGTCCGCACTCTCGGACCCCGCACGTACAACGAGCCCATACGCTCGGTTGACTGCGCCCAGTTGTCCACGGCCATCGAGGCCACAGCCCCCATGCACAACCTCGACGCGGTGAGGCATCTGGCCGGTGAGGTCATTCGGCTTGCCGGCCGGGGCAAGGTGGTTCACGGGCTGCTGACCCACCACACGCTGGAGGCTCGATTCCGCGACCACCCCGAGCGCTGGGCAGGGGCCTGCGAGGCCACCGAAGGTCTATCGGTGATCGGCGACTGGAAGACGCTGTTGGCCGGCATGGGCTATGAGATCGAGCAGCTTCCCCAGCGCGGCTACCTCGCCCGTTGCGACGGCCAGCCGGTGGCCATGGTCCACCCTTGGGCCACACCCGGCCATTTTGTCCGAGTAGACGAAATGGGACGCCCGGCTGAGGGGCTGCTTGCCTCCGACTGCCGTCGTCATGGGGCCCGCTACGGCATCATGGCGTGCCGCAACCGCTACCGGTTGTTCGACTGCGACCCCTCGGCCACCACCGGTGAGTGGCTCGACCTCGACGCCGACCTTTTGGGCACGCAGAACCGCCCCTATCTGGCCGTGCTGGCGCCCGCCTATCTGGCCGAGGGCGGCCTGATCGAACTACAGGCCGAGGCCAGAGCATTCGGGGCCGAACTGCGCAAGCGGCTCGACCAGACGATCCGTCAAGAGGCCCTGCCTGCGCTGGCTGAGGGGCTCGACCACTGGACTCGCCGGAACGACTTCGACGCCGCAGACGACGATGGGCGGCTGGAGTTGGAGCGGGCCGCGCTGACCCTGCCTGTTCCGGCTGCTGTTCGTGCTCTACGCCGAGAGCTCCCGTTTCCTGCCTGTGGACAACGAGACCTACCGGCGCAAGTCGCTCACAGAGTTGGTGGCTGAGGCCCACAAGACCCGAAGCAGGCTGAGCATGCGGTCGAATGCGCTCTGGAAGAGCTTCATGATCCTGGTGGGCGCCCTGCGCGACGGCAATCCGGCCTGGGGTGTGCCCGCCTACAACGGGGCGCTGTTCGCGGCGACGGATTTCGAGGGCGCCGAGTTGCTGGAGCGCCTTGAGCTCGCTGATCCCCACTTCGCCCGAGTGCTGTTGGCTGTCGGGCGGGACTCGGCTTCGGGGCACGGTATCGACTACCTCGTCGTTGGAGGTCGGTCACTTGGGCCACATCTACGAGGCGCTGCTCAGTCTGCGTCTTTCGGTTGCCGACCGTCCGCTGCGCTACGACGCGGGCAGGGACCGCTACGTGCCCGATCAATCCCAGCCCGACGTCGTCGACGGGTCGTTGCTGTGGCTCACCAACGAGGGGGGCCGCAAGGTGGGGGGCGTGTACTACACACCGGCCTCGCTGGTGGAGCACCTGGTGCACCACACCGTGAGGCCCGCATTCGAGGAGCATCTGGGGCGCGTGCGTGAGCGGACCATGACCGACCCGCAGCAGGCCGCGCGTGACCTGTTCGACTTCGCGGTGCTGGACCCGGCCTGTGGCAGCGCGCATTTTCTGGTTCAGGTGACCGAGGAGTTGGCGGACCAGACCGTGGCCTTCCTGGCCACCAATCCGCTCCCGGTGGTGCGCCAGGCCGTCGACCGGCTGCGTTCCCGTACCCTCGGCGGCGCTCAGGTGACCGATGTGGCACTTCTGCGACGACTGGTGCTCAAGCACTGCGTGTTCGGTGTGGACCGCAGCCCCATGGGAGCGGAGATCGCCACCCTGTCGCTGTGGCTGGCGTCGTTCGTGCCCGGCCTGTCGCTCGCATACCTGGACCGCAACGTGGTCGTGGGCAATTCTCTGATCGGGGTGGCCGACTCCGGTTCGGTGGTTCGGGAGGGCACGATGCAGGCCGAGTCATTGCAGACGGCCTTGGAGAGCAGTGCTGAGGCGGCCGCCCCGGCTCGCCGACATAGACGACCTCACCCCCGCCGAGGTGAAGGCGAGCAGGGCCGCCGACTTTGAAGCCCGGCAAGCTACTGAGGGCCTGCGGCGACTGTTCGATCTTTGGACCGCGGAGGGATTCGGTCTGACAGGCGCTCGGGACCATGCCGAGACTCATGGCCCGGAGGTGATCGCCGGCGCCAATGGTAGGAACGGCCAGACTCTGGTGGGTCAAGCTGCCGCGCTGAGCGAGACTCATGCCTTTCTGCACTGGCCGCTCCAATTCCCTCGGGTGTTCTCGCGCGACCGTCCCGGCTTCGACGTGGTGGTGGGCAACCCTCCGTGGGAGGAGGTGGTGGTGGAGGAGCTGTCGCACTACGGACTGCATCTTCCCGGCCTGCACGGCTTGTCGGCCGGCGAGCGCAGCACGGCGATGGCCGAACTCAAGGTTGAGCGGCCCGAGTTGGCCGCACGTTTCAACAGCGAGCAGGAGCGTGCACAAGCGGAACGGGAGGCTTTGGCATCGGGGGAGTACGAGTCCACCAAGGGCGACCCCGACCTTTACAAGTACTTCTGCCAGCGGTATCGGGCTTTGGTGCGCGTCGGCGGTTCCATCGGGGTGGTGCTGCCCCGAGGTGCGTTCGTGAATCAGGGGTCAGAAGGATTCCGGGAGTGGCTCTTCACGCAGAACACAGCAAGACGTATCGATTTTTTGATCAACAGACGACTCTGGATGTTCGAAACCCATCCCCAGTATGGGGTTGCCCTGTTGTCAGCCGATCGGGGCAACGCGGACAACGTCCATCGGGTGGCGCTCGCTGCGACGGCCGACTCGGTCGAGTCGTGGGCCGCCCAGTCTGCATCTTCTGGAATCTTGCTGGCTCCGAGTCTGTTCGGCGCGGGATGGACGACACCACGGCTCCGCTCCCAAGGCGAGGCCGACTTGCTGGCCAAACTCCGGGCCGGATCACCGTTCCCGCACGGTTCCAGGGGACGGTGGCGTTGCTTCCCGGTCCGTGAACTGGATGAGACCAACGACAAGCGTTTGTGGCAAGATGCGGCTGATGGTTGGCCTCTGTGGAAGGGCGAGAGTTTCGACCAGTACAACCCTCATGGAGCCGAGGCCCGAGTCTGCCCAACCAGCGACGAGGTGTGGAAGAAGGTCCGCAAACCTCGTCCCGGATCGAAGTCAATGCTCAAGGAATCCACCCCTGACAAGGATCGCCGCCGAGCCGTTTTGGCCGAGTTGGACCGTGCCCGCGTGGCGTTTCGAGACGTTACCAACGCGACAAACAGTCGAACAGTGCTCTCTTGTCTGGTTCCCCCCGAAGTGTTCTTGACCAACAAAGCACCGTACCTGGCCTTCATCGATGGTGATGAGCATGCCCAAGCTGCCTGTCTTGGAATCATGAACAGCCTGCCGTTCGACTGGCAGAGTCGCCGGTTCATTGAGATCAACCTCAACTTCTTCATCCTGGAATCTCTGACCGTCCCAGACCTCGACGACGAGGACTTCGACGAGATCGCACGCGCCGCGGCCCGCCTTTCGGCCGTCGATGACCGCTACGCCGACTTCGCGGTTGCGACCGGAGTCGAGTGCGGCCCGCTGTCCGATCCTGAGCGCATGCAACTGAGGGTAGAGATCGATGCTCGGGTGGCGCGCGCGTGGAGACTGACCGCCGACGACCTTGGGGTCATTTTCGATGACTTCACTGCCGACGCAGTACCGCCTGCCTACCGATCAGACCTCATTGACCGTCTCAGCGAGCTGGTCTGATGCCCGGCCGCCCCTAATCTGCTCGACAATCTCGGCGACGGCACCCTCCATGCCGACGCGCTCACCTACCTGC
This sequence comes from Candidatus Aldehydirespiratoraceae bacterium, assembly GCA_965204595.1. Lineage (GTDB taxonomy): Bacteria > Actinomycetota > Acidimicrobiia > Acidimicrobiales > Aldehydirespiratoraceae > VXYK01. The sequence goes on from CBDBEW010000005.1 coordinate 805,685, forward strand.
TCGACGACATCGCCTCACGCCACGGCTCTCCATCGCCACCGGCTACGTGAATCTCGGCGGAATCCATCATGTCGCAACCGCAGTAGCGACGAACGCGCGGTACGCGTGCTGCTGGGGGTGGCGCCCGCGCCGGGGCTGGGCATCGAGGTACCCGTCTCCCGCTTCGAACTGGCGCTGCAGGGGCTCGGGCTGACCGTGACCTCTCGCGCTTCCCTCCCAGCCGCGCTGCCGCCAAGCTCGCCGACCTCGACGTTTGGCTCGACCGGCCCGAAGTGCAGGTGCGGCGCTACACCGACCGGTTCCTACACGGCAAGGCCTACTTGTTCGGCAGCCAGGACGACGCCCGGGCTGCGCTGGTCACGTCGGCCAACCTCACCGGAGCCGGCCTGTTCTCCAACCTGGAACTGGGGCTGGTCCAGTACGACCCTCCGGTGGCTCAGCAGGCCGTGGCCTGGTTCGACCATCTGTGGGAGCAGGCCCGAGACTTCAAACCAGATCTTCAGGGGCTGCTCTTCCCAGACGTCGGACTGCTCAGTCCTCGCGACATATACCTGCGTGCGCTGCTGGAACTTCTGGGCCACCAAGACGATGTGCCCGAAGGCCCGACCCCTAGCGCAGTGGAGTTGACCGGCTTCCAGCGCGACGGCTTCGCGCGTGCACTGCGGGTCATCGAGGCGCATTCACGGAGTCGTCTATGCCGACGGCGTGGGCACCGGCAAGACCGAGATCGGCCTCGCCCTGATCGAGGAGTACGCCAGCGCCGCGGCCTCCACGCCTTAGTGGTGGCACCGGCCCAATTGGTGAGCTACTGGCGGGAGCGCTTGGACCAGACCCGCCTGCCCGCCCAGGTCATCAGCTACCATCAGCTTGCCGCCGACGAGCAACTGGTGAGGCCGGGCACCCCGAATGCCCGTCGCTACCTCAACAGCGACAAGGACGTCTACCGGCTGGTGGTGATGGATGAGGGGCATGCCCTCCGCACGCCTGACACAACTTGGTATCGGGCCGCCGCGCGGCTGCTCGGAGGGCAGCAGAAAGACTTGGCCCTGCTCACCGCCACCCCCATCAACAACGGGCTCTGGGACCTCTACCACCTGGTCATGGCCTTCGCCCACCACGACCGTGCCTTCGCGCTGCACGGCATTCCCTCGCTGCGCCGCCTCTTCCTGCGAGCCGGGGCCAATGAGCGCGACCCGGAGAACCTCAACCCCGACGTGCTGTTCTCACTGGCCGACATGGTCAGCGTGCGGCGAGACCGCCGGTTCATCGAGCGCAACTACGGGAGCGAGACCTTCCCGGACGGCACCCCCGTCTCGTTCCCCACTCCGGTGCTGTCCACCGAGCGATACGACCTCGACTCGGCCCATCCCGATCTGGTACGGACCATCACCGCCCACATCGAAGCGTTGACCATGGCCCGCTACCGACCCAGCTCTTACCGGCTCGACGAGGAGGCCGCCAGGCAGGAGGCAGTGCTCAGTGCGCTGTTGCAGTCGGCGGTGCTCAAGCGGTTCGAGTCGTGCTGGTACGCCTGCCTGCTCACCCTCGACCGCATGATCGCTGCCCACAATCTGTTCCTCGATGCCTGGGACCAGGGGCGAGTGCTCAGCGGCGACGCGCTTGCCGAAGCGGCAGCCCTCGACCTTGACGAGACCGCATTGGGCGAATGGATGTCCGAGAGCCTCGAAGAGGCTGATACCGAGCCCGGTGAGCCGGTTCAAGCCCGACTATCGCCAGGACGTTGCCGCCGACCGAGATCGCCTGGCATCGGCTGCGACCGCGCTGCGGTCACTCAGCGCGGCCGACGATACGAAACTCGCCCTGCTCCGAAGCGTGCTTGAGCGGGTTCCGTCGCAGAAGGTGATCGTCTTCTCGGCGTTCGCCGACACTGTACGCTACCTCGACGAGCACCTGCCCGATCCGATACATGGCCGTGACCGCGTCACCGTCATAGGAGCCGATACCAACCCCGACGAACGTACTCGTCTGCTGTCCCGCTTCTGCCCCGACACCGTGGTCCACCCCGGCTACGTACCGCCCGAAGGCGAGGTCGACTTGATGCTGGGCAACGACGTGCTCTCGGAGGGTCAGAACCTCCAGCAGGCAGCGGCCGTGATCAGCTACGACATTGCCCTGGAACCCGCAACGGGTGGTGCAGCGGTACGGGCGGGTGGTGCGGCTCAAGAGTCCCCATCGGCAGGTGTCGCTGATCACCATGCTGCCCGAAGCAGGCGATTTGGAGAGGCTGCTGCGGCTCGAGGCCGCGATCCGCCGCAAGATCGTTGCGGCCCGCCCCTACGGGATGGAGATCGAGGTTATGGAAGGTGATGTCGACGAGGAGATCCAGTCCTATGCCCGTCGTTTGGCCGCCGGCGACACCACCCTGATCGACGAGCCCGACGCGGCGGGCGAGCCGCAAGGGATCAGCGCGGAGTTGCTGAGAGCCGAACTTCGCCGCGCCGGCTCGGAGGGCGAACTGGGCCGGGTGCAGGAACTTCCATGGGGAGTCGGCGCAGCCTTCGCCCAAGGACCCGGTATCCCGTCATTCGGACCGCCCCGGGATGTTCTTCGCCTGCCGGACCCGAGACGGCGAGAGATACTGGCGCTACGTCTCCGCTGATGGCGACCTCATTTCGGCGCCTCCGGCAATCCTGCGTCGGATCAACCCTGGGAGAGCCTCCGGGGTCGACGACCCGACTGTTGATTTGGAGGAGGCGTGGTCGACGGGTGGTCGCATCGATCATCGAAGAACGCCGGGAGGACGCGCGCCAACTTGCGGGTCGCTCGCTGGGTGCGGTCCAGCAATGGGCGCGAGAACTGTTGGACCAGCCCGACGCGTCTTCGCTCCCTGCCGCGCGCGCTGCCTACGACGCCTTGGAGATCGAGCGGGGCGGCCAAGTGCGCCAAGCCCTCGGAAGGATCAGACGCGAACTCGCAAGCCAGACCCTTAACCCAACCGACGCAGTCCAGCAGATTATTGACCTGGTGGACTTCTACGGTTTGCGGGACATCGACCCTGCCACACCGCCCGCAGACCTCACCGAAGAGGACGTCGGCGTCGTCTGCTGGATGGCCGTGCTGCCCTCGCAACGTGAGAAATCTACCTAGTCGCGCACATGAGAGCGGGCAGCAAGTTAAGCTCGGATGGCATCAACCTTCAGAGATATGAGTGCGGCACCGGGAAGGAGGTCGGTTGGATTGGAACCACGAAACCAGGATCTGGTCGGAACTCTTCCGACGGGAAGCTCGTGTACGTCGTGCCGAACTACCAGAGGCTCTACGTATGGAATCGTGATAACCAGTGGGAACTTCTGTGGTCTGATGTCTGCGACATAGCCGATAATCTCCTCAAGAATACGACTGGGACTCAACTCGCTGATGACGACCGTGATGGAGTAGAGCCACATTTCAATGGGTGCTATCGTCCTCAAGAACAGAGGCAACACTCCAGATTTGGCTAGGCAATATCTCGTAATCGACGGACAGCAGCGGCTGACGACCCTACAGATTCTGAATGGCCGCGGCGGCATCCGCTCTTGATGTAGTCGACCTGACCGAACACGCCTACAACCTCCGCAGTCTCACCGTCAATGTATCAGAGAACCAGCCTTTGAAAATATGGTACCAGAGGCACAAAAACGGCCACGACTATGAACGCTTCCCCGATGTCATGAACGCGGCTCGTGATGGAAGTGACGATCCCGGCGTTGACGGGCCTCTGGCCGAATGTTTTCGATTCTTCAAGCGAGCGGTCAGCGAATGGCTCTGCCGCCACGGCGACCAGCTCAGCTATGCGGGTGCCTCGCTCGTTCGGACGTTAGGGGTGAAACTACGCGTGGTAGCCATATACCTAGATCATCATGAGAAGGAGTATGCGATCTTCGAGAGTC
>CBDBEW010000006.1:0-3677 GCA_965204595.1 Candidatus Aldehydirespiratoraceae bacterium
TCGGAACTCCAAATCACACGTCGGCCATCGCTGAGGTCAGCGAATTCCTTGAGTTGGAAATGAACACTCCCAGATTCTAGCCATTCCTCGCGCTGAGCTTGCTTCATGTTCTTTGGCACCGTAGTGAAAAATGGCCGGACTCCAGACAGACCCAAAACGCCACCTGTCTTTAAGCGAACGTGTCTCCAAGCTGAACCCGCACGCTCCGCCATTGTCGGTGGCGACACTATCGGCGGTGAGGCCGACAGATCCTCCAGTTCACAAATCGCCCCAAGAACAATAACCCTAAGTATGTGCATGATTCCTCAACTTTTGGGTGGGCTTCCCCGTTTGCTTGACGTTTAGTGTAACAGTCCGTAATCTTCGCTTTGCTAATCCCGTTTGCGGTAAACTTGCAACACTATGAGGCATTTAGTTTCACCGCTCACAGACGCAGACGCTGCGCCAAATCGTCTAGCCGACCGACTTAGTGCAATTGTGATGGCCGACGATGTGGTGGCATCTCTCCGAACCGCGCTGCAGAATGGTCAGCTTGAGGAGTTGGTGCCAGAGTTTCCTTTGTTGAGGATGGAACAACATCCCCTGCATCGCCATAAGGATGTTTTGGAACACACAATTGTGGTGGTGGCTCAAACCCCGGTTGACGAGATCGTTCGGTTGGCAGCACTTTTCCACGATATTGCGAAACCCGTTACCCGTAGTTTTGCTGGTGGCGATGTGACGTTTCGCCATCATGAGGCCGTGGGTGCTCGCATCACCGCCGACCGTATGACAAAGCTTGGTTACCCTACACACACTGTTGTGCAGGTGAGTGACCTGGTGCGGCTTAGCGGGCGTTTCAAAGGTTACAGCGATGGTTGGTCTGATTCGGCGGTGCGCCGTTATGCCCGCGAAGCTGGTGCTTTGCTTGGTCGTCTTAATTGGTTGGTTCGTGCCGATTGCACCACTCGTAATCGTCAAAAGTTCGCCAACCTGCAAACTTCGGTGGATGAACTTGAAGCACGGATCGCCGCCCTTGCCGCGCAAGACCGTCAAGCGGCGGAACGCCCTCAGCTAGACGGTAAAGCTGTGATGGATCATCTCGGGGTTGGCCCAGGCCCTCATATTGGTGCTGCACTCAATTGGTTGCTTGAACTGAAACGCAGCGAAGGCGTTTTGGAAGAAAAAGAGCTAATCTCCCGCCTCCAAGCATGGTGGCACCAATCCCAGCGCAGCTAACCAAGTTATTGTTTGTTGAATAACAGCGATGGATTACCGCGTTGAATTACGGCTTGCCCTCCAAGTTCAACGTGTCTCAACTAGCCAACCAGAATCCTGTCTCAAGCTAGCTAGGGCACACGAAAGCCGTTGGAAGACGGCTCTCCAAAATTTTGGGTAAAGCGGCGAGATAGTGGGTGCGGGGCCATTGTGTTACTCCGAGCGTGGCAAGATGTGGTGTTTGCCATTGCACATCCACCAACCTCGGTTGCCCGTCCCCCAACATGTCAACTAGGGCGACTAAAGCAACTTTAGATGCATCTCTGTGGACGTGAAACATCGATTCACCAGCGAATAGGCCGCCCAACGCCACCCCATAAAGTCCGCCGGCTAACTCGCCTTTGTACCAAGTTTCCACACTGTGAACCCAACCCATTTCTCCCAACCGCAAGTAAGCATCCCGTATTCGTGAATCGATCCAGTTGTGTGGCCGCCCAGAGTTAGCACACAAGTCGATCACTTCAGGCAAACACGTGTTGACACTAACCTCAAAATTGCGAACTGAACGCCGCAAAGACCGACTCACGCGCAAGGCATCTGGTTCTAGAACCCCTCGTGGGTCTGGTGACCACCAACCAATCGGACCGGCTTCTGTGAGAGGCATCGGAAACATACCCGCTCTATAGGCACGCACTATTGTTTCGGGTTCTAGGTCGGCACCAACCCCCACCAACCCACCGAAGTCGCCGTTGTCGGCCAGAACACCAGACACTCGAGATTGTTCGTCACCCATGCCACCAGCATAGGTTTTTCGCTGTTTGACTAGGTGGCGGGGTAGTACGGTGCTGTTTGGAACTGCTAACCTTACTAGTATGCGTGTTGGTATTGTGGGGGCTACTGGGCAAGTAGGTGGGGTTGCTTTGAGTCTGCTTGTTCAGCGGCAGTTCCCGGTTGCTGAACTAAGAATGTTCGCGTCCGCTCGTTCTGCGGGCAAAACACTAGATTTTGCGGGCAATCCAGTGGTAGTGGAAGACGCTGCAACCGCAGACTACAGAGGTCTTGATATCGTCATTTTCTCCGCTGGCGCATCAACAAGCCGACAACTCGCAACCAAAGTAGCGGATCAAGGTGCGGTGGTGATAGATAACTCCTCGGCGTGGCGGATGGACCCTGAAGTTCCGTTGGTTGTTCCCGAAGTCAACGCCGCAGCACTGCGTTCAATCCCGAAGGGGATCGTGGCTAACCCTAATTGCACCACGATGGTTGCGATGCCAGTTTTGAAACCCCTCGCCGATGAGGCTGGTTTGAAGGCGATGGTGGTGTCTACTTATCAGGCGGTGTCGGGTGCGGGTTTGTCGGGAGTTGAAGAACTCGACGGTCAAGTGAGCGCGGTTGCACACACCGCACCCCAACTCACGTTCGATGGCAGCACCACCGACCTCACCGCTGGACAAAATTTCTGCGAACCCATCGCTTTCAATGTGATACCTTTGGCGGGTTCGTTGGTGGCAGATGATTCCAATGAAACGAACGAGGAACAGAAGTTGAGAGACGAAAGCCGTAAGATTTTGGGCTTACCGAACCTGGCTGTTTCTGGCACCTGTGTGCGGGTGCCTGTGTTCACTGGTCATAGCCTTTCCATCAACGCCTGCTTTACTAACCCGCTCAGCCCCAGTCGTGCTCGTGAACTGCTTGCTGATGCTCCGGCGGTAGTTGTAGACGAGACCCCCACCCCTTTGAAAGCCGCCGGTAGCGATCTTTCATTCGTGGGGCGTATCCGCCGCGACCCTACAGTGCCGCACGGTTTAGCGTTGTTCATCTGTGGAGACAATCTCCGTAAAGGTGCGGCTCTCAACACTATCCAAATAGCCGAATCTCTCATTGCTCAAGACCTCATAAGAACAAATTGCTAGCAGGAAGCCTAAAAGTTTCGCTTATGTGTGTTTTAGGGCGGTGAGTAAGGCACAATAGCGGGCGATGTCTACTGCGACAAGGCACTGGGTTCTTGGTATTGACACGGGTGGAACCTACACCGACGCTGTTTTATACAGTGAACACCCCAACACCTTGCTCGCTAAAGCGAAAGCACCCACAACACATGAAAACCTCGGTGTCGGTATCGGTGAAGCGATTAGTCGGGTGCTCAAGGCCGGCACCCTTGACCCGAGCCACATTTCGTTTGTGGCTCTGTCGACCACGTTGGCCACCAACGCGCTAGTTGAAGGTCGGGGGCGGCGAGCGGCTTTGGTGATGATCGGGTTTGAACCTGCCGTTGTTGAGCGAGGCGGGTTGCGGGACGCGCTGCAAGATAACGCTCTCGTGATGGTGGCGGGGGGGCACACCTCACACGGGCTTGAAGCCGCACCACTTGACCGAGAGACACTTACCGAAGCCGTTATTGAGGTCGCGCCTCAAGTTGACGCGTTTGCTGTTACCGCCGAATTTAGTGTGCGCAACGCCGACCACGAACTCGCCGCCCG
>CBDBEW010000007.1:0-19169 GCA_965204595.1 Candidatus Aldehydirespiratoraceae bacterium
AGGGAGGGCTCCCATCAGATGCTTGATACTGTCACGCTGCTCGTTTGGGTGTGTGATGCTGCCCACAGGCAGGCTGAGGCTCTTGTGGATGCGAATATGAACACACTAGAAGAGCTAATCAACACTGTGCCTGATGCCTCTGTGGTGAGCTTTGAGCGTACCGAGGACAGCAACCCCTCTGAGCAGATCAGGGGCAACGAGCGCAGTGTTATCACAATGTTCACAACTTTGGCGGTGACTGTGAGGCAAATATGTCCGAGCAAGTAAATGAAGAAAGTACTGAATACATAGGCATAAAGGGTAGCAAGGTACAGAAGGCTATGAAAGCCCTTTACCTTAATGCTTTCAAAAGTGTACACAGTGTCGGTCAAGCTATGACAGTGGCAGGCATAAAGAACGCTCGCACACTCACAGAGTGGAGACGGAACGATGAACGCTTTGCCGAGTATGAGGCAACAGCAAGAACGATACGGGGCGGCGGCCTTATTGAGCAAGCTATAGCTATCCTCTTTGATGGTGCGTCTGCTAAAGACATAGCAGACGCCCTGTTTAGGGCTGCTAGGTACCTTGACCCCAAAAACTCTGAGGCTGCTGTTCAAGCTGCTGTGGACAAGGCCAATCAAGAAAGCAACAGGCCGATAATCACCCCGATACCTGTCATTGTCAAGGAGGGCTAATGCCCGCATCCGATGTTATCTTTCGCTTCATCGGTAGAGATGAGCTAAGCCAGCCCACAAAGAAAGCTGAACGCAGCCTAGAGGAACTAGAGGACGCTGCTGAGGACGCTAACCGTGACCTTACAGCTATGGATAGAGAGGTTAGCACACTGAGCTCTACCCTCGATAGGTTTGCTGGCCCCCTTGCCATCGGTGCTGCTGTTGCTGGGTTAGGTAACCTAGCATTTGCAGCTAGCCGCACTGCCCGTGAAGCTCAGGTGCTTGCTAGGGGCCTCGGTTTGGGTGCTGGCGAGGTCGCTAACTTTGGGCAGGCCTACAGGCTCATTGGTGAGGACATCAGCGCATTCCGTGGTGACCTTGCAGCAGCTAAACGTGGCGTTACAGGAAGCTCGCACTGAGATAGACGGGCCTGTGAGGGCTGCTCTACAAACACTAGGCTTCAGCTTGCGTGAGATTGAAGCGCTTGCGCCTGAGGAAGTGCTTAGAAGACTAGCTGACCAAGCTAGCTTCACCACAGAAGAAGTCAAAGCGCTGGCTGTAGTGTTTGATGAGGACGCTGCTTTGTCTATCGCCTCTCTTGATACCATCAGCACCGACTTCACAGATGATAGCGTAACCAACGCTGCTAAAGTCACAGAAGCGTGGGACAAGTTCCGTTCGTTTCTGGATAAAGAGCTAACTAACGCGGTGGGTGGGTTTATTAGCGATGTGGAGCACGTCATTGACCTTGCTTCAAGGCCTATCGATTTTGTTATCAATTTTGGTGGTAGCGTGCAGGGCGGGGCTTGGTTAGGGTTAGCGCAACGGGCTTTCGGTTTAGGGTTTGGTGGTGTTGGTAGTGAACTGTTTAATACTTTCGCGGGCAACGAAAGCATATTTGGTGATGTGGCTGGGTTGGTGGGGGTTGCTAACCCGTTTGAGGTTGCACGCAACCGTGCTATCAACCAAACACCTGTTGATTATGGTTCATACGCCCAAATAGAAGCTGCCTACGCTGGTACACCGCTTGACCCTAACGCAGGTAGGTCTACGCTCACCGGCTACACAGGTACCGATGTAGCTACTGGCAATGTTTTATGTTGAAGGGTTGGGTTATGCGCCCGCCGCTATAGCTCAGACTTTTACGCAAGACCCTATAGCGCGCCCTTCTACAGCAGGTGGTGGCGGTGGTGGTGGTGTTGATTTTACAGCACAAAGCAATCGTGCGCTGGATCGGCTAGCTGCCAGCATTCTCGGTGACGCTTTCAGTGACGGCCTACAGATGGCTCTTGTGGATGGATTGCAAACTGCTGAACTCCCTTCCCTGATTGCAGCTTCTGAAGCTATTCTGCAGGAAGATTTAAGGCAGGGTAGGCTGCTTGAAACAGAGGGCGAAAGGGCGTTGGCTTTCTATGACGCTGAACGTGACCATCAACAAAGGATGGAGCAGTTAACTGAAGAGAACACAAAAGAACTGAAACGTGTTGAGGCTAACACTGCAGCTTCCCTGCAAAACATTGAAGACGAGGAGCGTAGGCTGCGTGCTATCTATGAACGTGACGTTAGGGTGGAGGCTGGGCTTGCTGGCAACAGAACCTTTGAGGTTTTGGAACGCAATCAGAGACTGCAACGTATCCGCACGTTTAATGACACTTTGGGTCTTGGTAGGGACAGTAGCGAACTGAGGCCTGCTTGGGGACACACAGTTGAGGGAGCGTGTAGGCTACACGCAAGGTGTTGGTTTCAGGCTGGATAGGCTTGGTTTCCCGCAACGAGAAAACGCCAATCTACGGCCGTTTAATCCTGTGTTTAACATTTCCCCCGGCTTATACTCTGGCGAGGAACTACAAGACCTTATTGAGCGTGTCGTGGAAGAATACAACAGGAGTGTGGGCAGATAATGTTTATTCGTGGAGAGAACCAAGAATTAGAAGATTTGACCTACAGCTACACTGTGGGGCCTCGTATGACCTCTTGGAATAGGGTTTTACCTGCGAGAGGGTTCTTTACCGTGTATGACCCTGACGGTGTTTTGGACCCTGCTAAAGGTGGTGACGCTACACTCACTCAACCCACGCCCTGTGTTCATATTGAGGATGGTTCACAACGTTGGAGTGGCTGGTGTGTTGTGGGTCCTCGGCCTAGTGATGTTGTGGCACGCTTTGAATTGTATGGTCAAGACTTTTTTAATCTGAGAGATGAGGTGGTTTACCCTGCCTACAATGTGCTTAATATTGTGCCCCCCGAGGAGCCTGTGATTGAGGTTGATCCCGGTGTAACCGATATTAGGCATCGCATTGAGAGACGCAATGATGGTGAAGATATCCGTGCTGTGCTGTCTGTGGATGGTATCGGTGAGGATGCTGAGGCTGCTGTGTTTTTGCGGTGGCGTGCTGGTGGTGGTGCTTGGAACTTTCTAGGGAACCGTTTGCTTGGTGAGGGGTTTAACACTGTCATATTTGAGATTGATAACATTGTTGAGGACACACAATATCAGGTGCAGGCCTCTTTGGGTTCTAGTTTCTCTAGGGCGTTTAGTTACCAGTTCATTGAGAGGGCGGCTGCTGGTGGTGAACCTCGGCCGTTGCTGTCTGTGATACCTAGAAGCGAAACTGATACCAGCTTCACTCTTGTTGCTGTGTTTGGTGAGGGTAGTGACAAGGCTGTCCCCATCTCTGCTACTGTGACTAATTTGAGCACTCAGACTGCTACGAGAACGTCAACAGCCACACAGGTTGGTATCCCTTTCTCTGGTGCTGCTGCGAGAACTACTTACACCTATAGTGTGACCGCTAGTTATGGTGGCGATAGGGACGACATTACGATTACTGGTACTGTGAGAACGACAGCACCTCCTGTGCAGCCACCAACACCTGACCCTGACCCTGACCCTGACCCTAACCCTGACCCTGATCCTGACCCTGAGCCTCGTACTTGCGCTGAGCGTGGTGGTGAGCTTATTGGTGGTCGTTGTGTGACTGGGGATGAGCTTGCTTGTGTGAGGCGTAGACGCAACGGTGAGAATGTGGTGTGGAACCCTGACACCAACACGTGCGATATTGTGGACACTGAAGAACCGCAGTATAGGCTGATAGCGTTCACCGCAGCCCCTTCCACTATTAGCGTTTCGCTGACTGGGCAGATATCCCAAGTGAACACTGCCTACACTGGGGCTGTTAATTTAGCTCAGCAGGTGACGATATGGTTGCGTCCTACCACCACTCAGAGAGCGCAACGCAGGACTGTTAGAGCTAACGCTCAAGGCACGTTTAGAACTCTGTGGTCTAGTTTGGAAGGGGAGACTGCTTATGTGACCACAGCACAAGGCCCTGACGCTAGACGCATCACTCGTTTCGTTCACTACCACTACTGATCTGCAAACATCAGGTGAGGCTACTGGTGTTAGCGTTTCTTCTGTGACCCAGAACAGTGCTGTTTTGACTGGTTCTGTGTCTTTGCCTGTAGGACGTGCTGTGGGGCGTTTTCAGATAGGCAGGGATGTGAGGGGGCGTACAGAGTGGCGTGATGTGGGTACTGACACTCCCGATGCTAACGGCATTGCTAGTGTGACTGCTAGAAACCTTGACGACAACACCGAATATTTTGTACGGTTCACGACCAGCGCAACGTTTGGTTCTAGTACTGTTATTGCCAGCACGTCTTTTACGACTAGCCCTAGAGTTGTGGTGGTGCTTCCCACTATAACCTCTGTTACGCCTACCGATAGGCAGCTACCGGATTTGTCTGTGGTGGTGACGGTAGCTAACCCCCCGTGTGGGTGATAGGGTGCGTTTGTCTTACAGCAGGGTGGATGGTGACGCTCGTGGGAGCGGAACCCGAGTGCGCCCTCTATCTATTTTTAGGGGCACTGGTAGGGCAACGTTTAGGCCTATGCTGTGTGGCCCTAATAGGTGGCATATATCCGCCGAGGTGGTGGGTTTACCCGGCACACGCAAAAACACTGTGATGACTGTGGGGCTGCCATTTGTGGCTGAGATAGCTGCATTAAGGAGGAGTATTGCGGCCGCTACTACAGCTTCAACCAATTTTTTACAAGCTGGTTTACGTATACGTAGCGCAGCTTCCGATTACGAAAGCGCATTGGCAAGTATTAGAGAAGCTGCGGATGCTCCGGGGGTGTTAGGGGCAAGGGCTGACGCTAACCGTGTACTACAAAGACTGAATGATGCAGAAGCTAAGCTGGGTGAGGCGAGTGTCCTTGTTAACACCGCACAAACAGCCATAGACGGCCTAGTAACCTCAATTAGGCGGTTTGGGATTGGTGCTGGTAGCTTTCTTGTGGGAACAGCTTTGTTTAACTTTGGAGCACTTGGTACTATCGCCCTTGCCGCTCCCGTTTTGGCTGGTGCAGCATTGGTAGCATTACCAGTGTTTGGTGTCCTCTCTACATTGAAGAAAAACACAATCGTTAGACAATTAAACGAGGCAGTCCCAGACATACAAAATGCTATGAACCAAGCACTGGCAGCAGCACAAGACACGATAACAGCTAGAACAAATACTGACAGAGGTAAAGCTGATCTTGAGGCCGCACTAGCCGAAGTAGTAGCTGAGGCAAAACAAGGTGAGGTGTACTTAGATGTCCATTAGGTATGCCCAAGATGCAAACAGAAATATTACGATGGGAATTAGTAATAGGCTCATTGAGTCTCCAGTCTTTGTTATACTTACGGCCCTGTGGTCGTTAGGGTTAGTGTATCATATTAAGCATATATCCACACAACAATCTAAAATGAGGTGCCCATAATGGCTTTACAAGCACAAGTCACCGTCCAATCAGTTGCCCTAGAAAGCTCTGGTAATACGTTCACTGTCACTGCGGCTGCGGTGGTGTACGATGACGCTTTCGGTGGACCGGGCCATGACCCAGTGTCCCCTGCTGACGTGCTCAACAATAGGCAGGACATCACTTTCCAAACAGGACTAAGGTTTGCAGGTGGTGGCTTTGGTGCAACAGCTTACAACTAGGGTTCGCAACGCTGAGGAGCGTATACCTATAACCCTTACAGCCGAGTTGCAGAGGGTGCCTGAGAACAGAACTAGCAACCTTGAGATGCGTGTAGCGTATGCTGCTCATTCACCGGTTTCTAGGCCTCGTAACTACACCGAATTGGGACGGTTCCCGCTAACTGTCACCACACCGCTTGGTAATGCGTTTACCCTTCACCAATTTGCGGGTGACCGACACACGACCTAAGCAGGTGCAGATACAAGGCGATTTCCAACGCACGTATAGCCGTGAGGATGTTTTGTATTTGCGGTTTACGAGATTAGACATTGACGAGAGCTTTGTAGAGACTTTACCGTTGCGAGTGTTGTATGAAGATCAGGAAGCTAGGCGTACCGCCTTTGGTGGTAACCCTCCGTTAGCTGATACTATTGCTGGGTTGTGGCCTCGCAACACCTGAACTGATACCTCGCACTGCTTACACGCTAGAGCTTAGCTTAGACTCTTCCCTCCCTGAGGGCAGAACCCATACGCTGGAGTTTAGAACTGATCCTTTGTTGGTGGATGGTGTGTTGAACGCTACAGAGCTTGTTAGATGAACGCCAAAACTATTGGCGCAGCTATCTGGGTTTGGACATTGATTTTGACACCGCACCTTACCCTGCTGGCTACAGTGAGGATTTTGGTGAGGATAGGGTCACCACCAAACAGAGATTATTCACTCAGCTAGCATCTTATGCTTATGCTGGAGTGTTTGAGGACTTTGAAGGGGGCTGGCATCTTATTTCCCGCCGTAAGTGGGCTAGCTTGCCCGTAGTGAGCGTTATTGACCAAGATAGGTTCCTTATACTGGATCGCACTGTTAGGTCCACTGTGCGTGAAGATTTGGTGGTGCAGGAAGCCCAGTGGGAACAGTTTGATGGTTTTCAAAATGAGCGTACTGTGACTTTGGAAGTGAAACGACCGGGACCTCAACCTTTAGGGCGGCAAACGTGGGACGCTAGCTTAGGCTATTTCCGTAAGATACCTGACGCTCCGTTTATGTTTGATGATGTGGTGTTCCTGCTTGAGCAAGGAGCACCTGTGGAGCTTATCTTTGACATCAGCCCCCTCAATGTAGGTAATGAAATAGACGCTGGTGAGCTTTGGGGGTATTGAACCGGGAACTAACGTCAGGGTCAACGTTGACGGTTTCGGGTATCTCGCCACAGTAATCAATGTGACACCTAGCAAAAGTGAAACGGGTGAGAGGGTTCACCGCTTCAACTTGTGGGTGCATGAGATAAACAACTTAACTGGTAAACTAATATGGAACAATCAACAAAACTGGAACGAAAGGAATACCTATGGCTAACGCCCCCACAAGAAAAGTGCAAGCAGGAGATGAAGCGGTAGCTGACGACATCAACGTCAACGTTGACGCTATCATTGAACTACAAGCCGAGGTAAATGCTATAGAAACTGAAACACCTGCTCAGTGGGCACAGCAAGGTTCCACAGCCCAGATACCCAGCAATAAGCTTGGCAACGTCCCGTCACGTGACTTACGCGATGGGGAGGTAGGAACCAATCAGATCGCTGATGAGGCGGTCATAGCCCGCAAGCTGGGTGCTAATGCGGTTACTAGAGGCAAACTAGCTGACGCTGCTGTGACGACTGACAAGATAGAGAATAATGCGGTCACGAACCGCAAGATCGCTGCTGACAGTATCTCTCGCGGGGAGATGCAAGATGGCTCTGTAGGATCGTCTGAACTCACCGATGGGGCTGTGATCAATAGGACTATCGGTGCAGGGAGTGTGTCAGAGGACAAGCTCGCTGCTGCCGTACGCACCAAACTGAACGCGCAGGGCAGTTCCGCCTTTGACGACACAGCTTTAAAGAACCAAGTAATCTTTAGCCTTTACGGCGGTGGCATCACAAATGGTACTGCGGCTGCGGGAACCTACTACCTAGATGTACAAAGCAACACTGGTGCTTTCTCTACCGCCAACATTTTGTTTGCTTCGCTAGAAGGCAGCCCTGTTATCAACAACAGCTATGACCCGAGCGATACGCAACGCTACTACCAGTTTGAAATTAGCGAGCAGCTAGCCAACAACCTCACTTCTTAACGACAGGCTGGACATTGGGGACACGGTTGCCCTTCTCGTTGAATTGCGGACTACTGGCAGGGCTGTGGTGGCAAGCTGGAGTGTTGACATTCCAGTAGTGGAAACCAAACCTGTGGTGGACACTGCCGCCAGAGCATCAGCTGCCACCAACGCCACCAAAATAGCTGCTTTAGAGGCAGAGTTTACTCCTGTAGTAGCACCCCTAGTCATCAACGGTGGTCCACGCACCACTGTCCTAACGCCACCTGCGGGGGCGGCAGGCATCGTGTTTGACCAAACAGGCACAGCTACCTTTGATGAGCCTGTGTGGCTACCCCTCAACTGGATTAAAGGGGTGGGTACCATACCGCAGGCACCTATAGGCACAACCGCGGCTGGGGATTTCGCTTTCAACAACCCACAACCCGCAGCCAATCAGCGAGGTGTTACATTCAACGTGGCTGCCAATGCCGTGCATCTAGGATGGTTTTGACGGCAAGCTGTATGTGGTGTGTTGGTGATGGTGGTGCTAAACCACGCGCCACTTGGGTATAATAGAGCTATGAACACAATAAATACTCTCAACCTTCAGAAAGCGTGGCTCTAATGGCAATACTAAAAGAGTTCGCAATCTACGCCCTCTGGGCAGCACTCGGCCTTAGCCTTATGTTTCTGCACTGGTACTCAGGCTATATGGCTGGCGTAGAAAGCGTGGGTGGGTAATGTTTGAAATAATCATACCCATCCTAGTAGCAGCCTTGTTTGGACTTATCGGTACTATGTACTGGGACCTCAAAACAACCGTACAAGAAACCAACAGGATCGTTAGGTATCATCTGAGACCTAACGGTAAACCATCTCTAGTTGACCGAGTTGATGCAATAGAGCATCGCCTTGATAAGATAGAAGAAAAAGTTGCAAACCTTGAGGAGGTGAAATAATGAATACCCATATTGGAAAAATATCTCGTGGTGCAGGCTCTGGTGTCGCTGCTGTTGTGGCGTACGCTGGGCTCACTGAGTATGTTGGTGACCTTGACACTGTGGTTGCTGGAGCGGTAGCTACCGTGCTTGCTGCTGTGGTAGAGAGCGTGAAGCGTTTCGTTTCCGCTCGTGCAGGGATTACCATAGAATAATCGCCAAACCCAATAGAAAGGGAAAAGCCCCGGAGCCGATCGGCTTGCGGGGCTTTTCTACATGAATACTTGGTATAACTTCTCCAATTTAGTTGTAATGTCAGCCTATGAGTGAAGCTGACAGGTTCTAGTGTAGCAGGTCCTCCGAGTTTTCGTTACGCTGGTACCTTCCTTGTCTTATTCTTATTGCGAGCTAGCCTCGCTTGGTTGCTGCGGAACTGATCCACTTCCTCAATGAACTCATGAACGGAGCATTCAAAGTCCATCAACGGACCCTTCTCTGCGTCCTCATCAGCTTCAATGAGTTGTGTGTTGAGGTCATAACTCAGGTGCTTCAATGCCTGAGTGAACGGATAATAGGCTTTGAGCCTAGCGTTCGGAGGCACTGTCCTCCAATGTGACCTCACCCCAGACAAGTCCTCTGGGGTTTTAACTTTGTGAACCATATTGGTCATTGCACTCATTTTAATTAGCCTTTCCGCAAGGGGTTATCCCCTGCATTACATCTCTGAACTGGATATAGTTCCAGCCGTAACCAGAGTGTGCTTTATTACCATGACATCTGAACAGCATGCAGCCATCATCGCCCTCAAAGATTGAAAGCTCAGCCCCCTTACCATCCTTATGCCTATGGTCTGGGTGAGGGCAGCGTATCGCACCATAGTTGGTGACTATCTGCCCACACAATTCAGACACCTGCTCCCAAGAAACGTGCATATTGATATAGTCAAGCCCCCCTAAATTGGCACGAGGGCCACGAGGATGCCGTTTCTTGGCAGTTTTAGGTGTCTTGGTTAGCTCACCTACACAAATAGGCTTTGCGTTGAAATTGAAGGGTTTTCCAGCAAGGTCTGTGGAAAGGAACACGAGACGGTTAACATCAGCAACTGCGGTATCCAAACGCACCCCCTTAGTGATAGTGTCCTTAGGAAAATAGCCGTACTCGGCTGCAAAGGGCAACACGACCGCTTCCCAAATAGCTTTGTGCTCCTCAGCGTTGGTAGGTAAGCGGTCAGACTGCACAAAGCAGTGAACGCCTTTGCGTGACTGAGATAGGTAGGCAACCACACAACGACTATCCTTACGGAACTGCGTCACACACCTCTCCGCCTCAAGGATAGTCTCAAAGCCATCAACGTCCACAAAGAACAAGCCCGAGTGCTTGCGGGGAAAGCTACCCCTGCGAGCTACACCACCAAAGTCGCCAGCATAAGCCCAAGCAGGCAGGTTTTCCTTGTCTATACCCTCACTCTCCACAGCTATCTCAGAGAGACGTGTGGATGTGAGTGCATCACCCCACACAGCAGTGCTAGCTTGAGAGACGAAAGAAAACCTGCGGTCAGGACCCTGAGCAACCTGAGGTGCGATCTTCACCGCAGGCACCACAACATCCAAAGCAAAAGCTGTTCGTGATGTGTGCGGTGGCGGTACAGGATCATCAATCTCTATACGTAGATGCTCTTCTGGTGTAGCCTGCGGGGTGCCGTACAGAAGGTGCCGTAGCTCGGTCCTCACAACACCCATTTGAAGGTTCGCAGTTTCATTAAACACCTCGGGATCACTAAAGGTGTCAGACCTAGAGCCATACAAGCGGTCCTCTATACAAAGCAAAAGGTTCTTGCGTAGGCGGGCAGGGTTGCGTCCCCAGCCAGTGTCTGAACCGTGTAGTATCCTATCAGCCGCCTGATTGTACTGCTGAGCGTGCCTCTGAGTGATCTCACGCACCCTTGAACTGTTAGCTATGCAATTAGTGAGCACCTTAGCGAACACCACAGGTTGAGGGCTTTCGGTCGTCTCGGCAGTCATAATATCCTCGTACATTATCGCAGCCCCGCTTCGGTAAGTAACTTAACCAGCGTAGCCGCCCAGCTCATCGTTATCTTTCTCTCTGAGCTTAGTCAGAAGGGCGGACTCAAACGCTGCCTTACCACCAGTGCGAGTGCCTTTGGATAGCTCATTGTAATAATAGGCCTTGTTACGTATCATTTTTTGGATCTTCTCAAGTACTATGGTCGCCCAGTCGTCACCATCCTGATCACGCATCACCTCACGCGTGATGTCCACTGCCTCATCAGCAGCCTTCTTTGCGTAAACAGCAGCCTCCACCTGAGCCAAGCCAATCTTAGTGTGAGCTTCACTAGCCCGAGCACTGTTCCTAGCCTCAGCTTCACGTTGAGCAGTCTCCACAGCGTCACTTACCTCGTCAATTAGCTCACGAGACTTAATGTGCTCACCAATAATTACCTGCGCTAGCCTCCAATCAATGCGGTCAACATAGCCGGGCCTGCCACGCATCCAAGCAAAGATAGCAGCCAAACGGAGACGGACAAGCTCAATGTGAGTATTGTCCTCATTCGCTTTAGCTATCTCAACAGGATTGATAGGCTCAAGCCTGCGCTTCTCAGCAGCGTCCTCTAGCTCAGCGCGGATAACATCGTCAACGTCAATCACAAACACAGGTGTCTCACTGTAGGTGTCAACTGACTTCCAACGATGATCGTGGCGTGAAGCTGTCTTCAGCCCCAAACCATCGTAATCCTGCCAACGCTTAAACTCGGGAGTAGGAATTGACTCAGTGGTTAAGGTTGGATCATTGTACGAAAAGTCCAGCGTAGCGTGCAAGTAGCGTCCAATGTCGCCAACACCAGCGTCAGGAAACGCCTCACGATAACGATTAAACGTACCAGCAACAACAACACCAACACGAGGCTCATACACCGCAGGCCTTGTGCCCTCAGACTTGCCTATCTTAGACAAGTCGCGTCTCAACTCGCCGTCATCCCACGCCTGCCTCAGCATCGTTCTTAGTTCACCAGCACTATCATTCTTATGAGCTAGCGTGTTGAACTCATCAAACTGTAGCAAGGAATTGAACGACACCTGCTTATAGATAGTGTACTTATTCCCCGTTTCGGGATGTACGCAATCCATCTTCTCAACAAATGAGTCAATCAACGCGGCAGGGTTGTTTGGTGTAGACACCACTGACTGCTGCTGTACAGGCACCTCAGTCTCAGCTAAAGGCCAGCCATCACGACCAATGAACTCTTTATCACGAGGGAACCATCTACGCACAGCTTGCAAGGTACGGCTCTTAGATGTCCCACTAGCAGCCGTAATCACAACGTATGTATTCAACGGAGAGCGTGTCCTAGCACTCATATCCCACTGCTGTTCACCCAAGTCAGGTAAGAATACCCAGTGTGGGGAGCGAGCAGCATAATGAGCTACGGCAACCAGCAGCACGGGGAGTGGGGGTAAAGAGGCTTGGTGTGCCTTTAATAGGATGTCTCGTATGCCGGGGTGCTCGTATAGAGGTGCTAGTGGATCATCCTCTCTAGGCTTCCAGTCAGGGAGTATTAGTGGGCCTTTCTCGGTCCTTAGATTTGTCTGTCGCATTATTACCTCACCTTTCTCGTTCGGTTTGGGGTGCTGCCCCAATTTTCTATATAATCCCCGCCTCTTAAGAAATTGGGGGGCTGGTTTCAAGGCCAACCCCCCAACTCGCTTGAAAGGCAGGTAACAAAATTGATAAACAATTTGCTATCAATAACGATAGCGGGTCGGAGAGAAAAAAACAACCCCACCCAAAATATGCGAAATAGTCTCATCGCATTTTGGAGATCAACTTTCAAGCCACACAAGGAACCCATTTCGCGATGCGAAATCAACTTCCTTGAAAATAAAGGGAACTCGGCACTTTGCGATGCGAAATGGTCTGAACCCCCCCCGTATATATTTCTCTCTCGCGCATAGATTATTTTTTATTATGTATTTTATTTATTTTAATGATATATAGAGTACAATAACACAACACACACTCTCCGAGATAGATATACGTGGGGGGTTCCCTTCGCATCGCATTCGCTTCGCATTTGTGCGAATGCGTCAATGCAACCACTCTCTGATACAATGAAAGTATGGCACTACAGATTGAGGGCGGAAGCCCACGACACAAAATAGCGCAGATTAGAGCGATACTGCCGGGCACACTACTTCAAGAGGTTGCCACAGAGGTTGAAGATAGGATTAAAAGAACTGCACGGCGTAGACCTTCTCGTGGTACTAACGCTTGGCCAATCAGAGTGAAGCCCGTACGAAGCATCGGCTATACGGGTGGTAGGTCTAGGAGGAGCTTCTACACGAGGGTTTACCCGAGGCGTGGGATCATTGAGGTGCGTAACAGGACTGGCTATGCCTACTTTGTGGAGTACGCCAGACGCAGCCCACACAGAGGCATCCTCGGTGATTTCTTGCGTAGGCAATCTCCGAGCATCCTCGCTGCTGCTGTAAGGCAGGAAAGTGTAGCTAATGTGATTGACCCTAACCGTGAGGGTTTGGGGTCCTCTAGGCTGGCTAGTGTTGGGGTGAGTGGCTTTGCTGCTAGGGCTCCCCGTGAGCCTAGAGCAGGGCGTGTTTCTACAAGGACGGTGAGGTAGTTGTTTTTTCAAACATACGCTACAATGAATGGAGATATAGTAATTAGCCCCCCAGATAGGAGCAGAATGGTTAACAAAATTGTACTAGTCAAACCAGAAGCGAATACCGCAGCCCCCGGCCACTACGACATCGTTGAAGAGGTTGTGACGGTTGAGCGTGTTGTGCGTCAACGGTTTGACATTGATGGCAACATCGTCCCTTTACCCGAGGCCGTCTAAGATGGTCGCCCTACCCACCAAAGAGGAAGTCATCCAGTTCCTCATCGGCGAGCGTGAAAACGCCGCCAATACAGACAACGGTGATCAGCCTAAGGGCGTGGGTGGAGACGCTTCAGACGGTCAACCAGTGGTTGAGGGACCGCAAGGTCAAGGAAATACATCTGAACCAGTGGATGCAACTGCTGGAAACGCTGGAAACGCTGGAATTACCGCAGAAGCAGTAGCTAAGCTGGTTGCTGAAACTGTGGATGCGTATATGGATCAAGTTAAAGCGGGTGCGGCTGCTTCAACCTCCGGCGCTGCACCCGCTACTGCGGCTTCCAATGTGAATACCCGCAAGAAAGTTCTGTCTCCACAAGAGACCGATAAAATACAAAGAGAGCAAATAGCTCAGTGGGATGCCCAGTGGCGTTCCGAGAATACCCCAAACGCTCATATGGTGGGCGTTTAAGAAAGGAATAAAATATGGCTGCAACCCCTTTGTCCAGAGCCGCTAACAGTCAAACTGTCGGCTCTGTGTTTGCTAGTCGGACTACGATAGACCTTTACAGGATGTCCACTTGGGAAGCCTTGTGTGATATGTCTTATGGTATGTCTGGTCAGTATCGGACTGTTATTCAAAAGCCTGCTCGTACTGCGACTGTGGAAAGTCGCACTATTGGTGCTGCTTGGAAGGCATCCACTGGTCAAACTGTTGAAACGCTTACTTTGCAACCCGACCAATCCTACGAGGTGGTTGGTGTCGAGGTGGCACCTGAGGATGTCATTGACAGCCCGTACGCAATGTTAGAGCAAATACGAGCCGAGCAAGCCGCAAAGACTGCCATTTACATTGATGACAATCTGAGTGCTTACGTGCGTGGCCTTACCTACGATGCAGCTAACAAAATTGCTGTGGGTTCTGGTAACTATGCTCTTGCTGGTACTCGTCAAGATGGCGGGTATTTCGGCAAGAACAACAGTGCCAACGCTCAAGGTAACGCTGCTATCGGCATTGTGACTGACGCTCTGTTGCAATCTGCTACTCACTTCAAGCTGAAAAACATTGACGGTACCGCCATTGGTGCTAGCCCCGGTACTTTGTTTGCCGTGCTACCTACCGTCATCTTTGAACAGTTGGTGCGTGAGATGCAGTCTGCGAAGTATCAATGGGACGCTCTAACAGACAACCTGTTTGATGTGCGTATCCGCAATAGCTCTATGTGGGCTGGTCGCTTGTTTGGTATTGATATCGTCTCTACTAACAGCATTCCTGACCCGGCAGACCCGAAGGCTGACGGTTCTGGCGATAGCTGGAAGATTTATGTAGGCACTCGTGCTGCTGTTGCGTGTCGGATTGATCCTCCAGTGGTGAGCCAAGTGCTTAGCCCAGACATTGACCAAAACGCAGGTAACTGGGTGTTGCGTCAAAAGGGTCGTTTCGGCAGGGTTATCGTTAACCCGAGCCTCCTAACTGAGGTTACCTTTCGGACGGTGGTCTAATGGCTAGCTCTACTACGACTAGGGTGCTTTTCGGCAGTGCTA
Organism: Candidatus Aldehydirespiratoraceae bacterium; assembly: GCA_965204595.1. GTDB lineage: Bacteria > Actinomycetota > Acidimicrobiia > Acidimicrobiales > Aldehydirespiratoraceae > VXYK01. The sequence goes on from CBDBEW010000007.1 coordinate 15,036, forward strand.
GCAGTGCTGCCGATATAAGCGGAGATGTCCGTGAATGGACACTCAATCAGAGCGTGGAGAGCTTTAGCACTGACCCGATTGGTCGCAAGCATATGGACAAAACCCCCCATAGCATCGATGTCAACATCGCTTTGAGCGGCGTTTACTACGGTCCTATCGTGGAACAGTTGCGTCAAGCGGCTGCTGGTTCTTATGCGTTTGTTGTGGCTGAGCCTCAAAACAATGTGGGGGTTTGGGTCGGTGGCCAATCCTTCGTGGATGGCGTTCCCGAGACTGTGCCCACACAAGACGCTATCACTTCTGCTGTGACGTTCCGCCCGACCGAAAAAGTGAAGTGGACTGTGGGTACTGTGGTCGTACCCTTCTCCCTGAATAGTGGTGACACCACAAGCGTGGAGTTGGGTGCTGGCATTGACGCTGGCTGGAAGGGCTTTGTGGTTGTTACTGGTCGCGATGCTCCCGCCTCGGCTTTACAAGTTACGGCCGCTGGTCAAGCGGTCAACTTGAGGGCTGGTCAGGAAAGCGGCATCTTCCTCGTGTCTTTCGCATCCGCTCAACGCCCTAACGCTACTGTGGCTGCTAGCCTCAGTGGTCAAGCTACCGTAAGTGGGTTCCTGCTTGTGGGCACCGATTACAACACACCTGAAGGGAGCCGATAATGTCTGCTGGTCACCGAGCAACGCTGGTCTATAGTAGGGATGGCGGTACCGTGAACCTTCACGAATACGGCCTCACCTCTTTTGACGTGAGCGAAACCAAAAGCAATGACAGAGTACCCGGTCCGGGTCCTGCGTCCTATCGCGACACTGGACACAACGAGGGCACTGTGAGCTTCACAGTGGACGACTGCGGTCCTGTGCGTCAAGTATTAGCTGCAGCGGCTGGTAAGCGTGCTACGCTGGCCTACAGCGCTGATGGCACGACTACTCGTACGTTCACTATCTCTCCAAGCGTTACCCTTACTGCGGCGGCTAGTGGGTCTCTCAGTTGGTCTGTGACCTCTGACTGGCTCGTGGAGCCGCAAGATGCCTAAGCACGAGAGTAAGTCTAACGGCGACTACACTATCAACCTGAAGCCCATCAGCTTTGGGGATTGGCTGCAGTTCACTCGCACCATTAAAGACAACACCTCTACCGAGGACTTTATTGTGGCTGCGTTTGACACTTTCGTTGCTTCCATATCTGTTGGTGACACCGATGTGGCTATTATGGATTTGCCACCTGACCTCGCTTTAGGTATCGCCCTTGAAGCTAGGGAGTTGTCCCGCCCAAAAGTACCACCCTCGCTGATTGGTCCGCCTACGGGCGAGACCGAGGAGCAGGAGGATGGCGAGTAAAGCCACCCGATGCGGCTCAAGCTGAAGTGTTTGCTTTATGCTCTAGGTTTGAAATACCCTACACCGAGGCTTTGGCTCAACCAATGAAGGAAACGCTGGAGCTACTGGCGTTTTTGGGTGGTGTGCAGGAAGGCAGGAAGCTCTAATGAGATTATCTCCCCAACAGCATCGTCTGTATAATTTAACCGCTCACGACAGTAAGCTCGTGATTGCTGATGGCCCCGTTCGTTGTGGTAAAACAACTGCGGGGCTTTTCGGGTTGTTGGATTACGCCTCACAGTACTTTAGTGGCGTGCAGTTTGCTCTTGTGGTGTTTTCAGACACTGCGTATAAGGGCGTTATTCAGCCGATTGTGAGGGAGTGGGCGGATTTGCGCCAGTGTAATGTGCATATTACGAAAGACAGGATTGTGGTGCCTAGTGCGTTGGGTGGCGAGAATGAGTTTCTGCGTATCACCGCACAGAATGTGGCTGCTGAGGGGCGTATTCGTGGCCTCACTAAGCTCTTTGGTCTCTTCATCACTGAGATTACTTTGATGCCGCCCGAAATACTGGCTCAAGCCCTAGCAAGGATCGCTGAGAAACCACAGGGCAAGATTGTGGTGGACACTAACCCTGACCGCTCTACGCATTGGCTCCTCACCGATTATATTCAGCGCACTCCAGCCAACGGGGCTTTACACGTGCCGTTTACCCCTAAGGACAACCCTATCCTCACAGATGAGATGTGGGCAGAGTTGAAGGCTTTGCATCCGCCGGGGCATCTCTACGACAGGAATATCCTCGGCAAATGGGTGGACGCTACTGGCTTAGTGTGGGATTTGGACCTGCACGAGGCGATACAGGAACCCCCACGAGATGCCGCTATTAAGCATATTAGCGTGGCTGTGGATGTGGCTAGTGCTAGCGTTACACACGCCCTCCTCGTCATCTCCTTCCCTGAATGTAATTATGTGGTGGATGAATGGAGGCACGATGCCGCCATCAGTGGGCGTATCCCCGATCGTGAGCAGGTCGCAATGATTATGAAGCGTTTTGACACACGCCTAAACCACCTCTATTGGGTGATTGACAGTGCCGCTCAAAACTTTCACGCTGAGGTACGCAGGGCAGTAAAGAACAAAACAGTACGAGCCAATCAGGTACTCAACAGCATCAAAGATATTGAGCTAGGCGTGGAGAGCACTGAGGCTATGCTGTCCCGAGGCACCCTGAAAATAGCCCCAAACTGTCCCGACCTCATCAAAGAGATCAAGTCCTACATTTGGGACGAAAAAGCCTTAGAACGCAATGTTAACAAACCCCTCAAGCGCAATGATCACGGTTGCGATGCTCTCCGCTACTGGGTTATGGCGCATCGCAATTTGAGCTAACTCACGATATAATAGGAGCCATAATGTACGATCTACAAAGAACACTTTTACCGGTCAGAACAGTTGAATGGAACGCTGTTGCTGATGCAGACAATATTTACGGCACAGGGTACTGGCCCCCAGAACCTGTGCGTGACAGAACGCAGCTATGTATGGACCGCTATGACTGGGAACACGATGTGTTAGACACTCTTGGTGTGGAACCTGCGACTGTGACCATTCCCGTATTCAAGGTACTCCTAGATCGTATTAGTGACCTGATTACGGCCTCCCCCATTACGCACCCTGACGCTAAAATGGAGCTACAGCTAAATAAAGTGGCCTACAAAGCGTGTAGAGCGATCATACGGGATAGTAACGCCATCTTTTGGACAGACCCCAGAACGGGGCAATTACAGGTCCTAGACGCAAGGTACTGGTTCCCAACATCTAGAGGCTGGGTCTATGCTGTGCCCACCTACGGCAAGATTGATTACGGGTTTACTGACCTCAACGACCGTGACGCACACTACATTCACACCATCGTGCAAGACGGTGAAACCATTACCGAGGAACTGCGTGGCTACACAGTAGCTCATGTGGGTAATGCTGTGGAGGTGGACAAAGCTCTTGAAGACCCAATCATCATAGGCACACCGGGTGTTCCCATGCAGGGTCCAAACACTGTCATTACACCTCTCGAGTGGGGGCGTAGCGTGTTTGATATGATCGCTCCTCTAGCTGTAGAAGTAAGCCGTAGACACACGGCGATGGCTACCTCTTTAGGTGCTGTGGCCTCTCCGCCGTTCTTTCCGATAGGTGACGCTAGGGAGCTAACCACACTGGGCACACAAGACCTAGAAGAGGGCAACACAGATTTCGCTGACCAAGAAAGCACGCTCAACAACTTCTACAGGAATGTAGAGAAAGAGAGCGGTCTCAAAATTGTGCGCACCCCACCTCAAATACAGGGTTGGGAACCAGCCACCTTTGACCCTCAGGTTATGGCAGGGTTGGAGCAACTGAATGAACTGTGGACAGAGATATCTATGGCTGTTGGTGTGCCCAATCTACGCAACCCAGCAGGCATCTTTGGTACAGGCTCTAGTGGTATGGCTTTACGCATTCTCAACACACCTCTTTATGCCACCACACTGCGTCTACAAAACGCTATCAAGCGTGGTATTGAGATGAGCTTGGAGCTTGCTGGGCAGCCCACTGAGCTACAGTGGCCTCACGTGTTTGAAGCCTTAGAAGGTGAAGATGCAGCCACCGTAGAACCAGCGCAAGAGGAGGTGCCCGAGTAATGTTCCTAGAACGCCTATTTGAGGCCATCCTGAAAGAACCGATGTATCAACGCATTTATCAAGCAACCGATCCTACACCTACACAGAAAGTGGGTGTTTATGGCCGTATAGAGGCACGTGTGAGGGAGGGCTCCCATCA
>CBDBEW010000008.1:0-16227 GCA_965204595.1 Candidatus Aldehydirespiratoraceae bacterium
GGTGAGCTGCCACACCACAACCCAACGACAAGGTTGGCTAGCTCCTCAGCTGTGTAAACGCCGCCGTTGGTTCCGTCGACGCCAACGAAATCGGTGTCGCAAAACTGACACACTGTTGAGGCGAGTTTGCGCCGTTTCTCGGTTCCTGTCCACAGGTTACAGCCCGCTAAGCGCACAAACACCGCTCGGCGACCAGACCAAAAGCCTTCGCCTTGCAGCGTCAAAAACGCCTCCTTTACGCGGTAGGTGTTGGGTGTGGTGGGCATAAAACTTAGCGAGCTGGTCACACCACAGCCTGGGCGTACACGGTTGGGTCTGGCAGGTCAGCGCCAGCAAAACCGTTGCGACGTATCGCGCAACTATCGCATTCCCCGCACGCCAACCCCTCAATAGGGGAATAACACGAATGAGTGATCGAATAGTCTACACCTAAGCGGGTGCCCTCAAAAATAATGTCGGACTTCGATAGCTGTATTAGCGGCGTGCGCAAATCTATATGGGCAACAGTGCCAAAACCGATCGCTTTGCGCATAACCTCAATAAATTGCGGTCGGCAATCGGGATAGCCACTGTAGTCCATTGCGTTCACGCCACAATACACGGCTTCAGCCCCCAACGCCTCGGCGTACTGGGCAGCCACAGCAATCATCACAATATTACGTCCAGGCACATATGTTGGCGCCACACCACCAGCGTCTAGGTTAGCGGGGGGCACCACCGCATTGTCGTCCACCAGTGGACTGCCCGCCGCTGGAACAGCCGGCAAACACACTCGATGCAAAAACACTTTAGCAGCATCCGCTACTCGTTGAGCAGCGGCAACCTCAACAGCATGTCGCTGCCCGTATTCACACACCAACGCCAAGCACCGCAGTCTATGGCGACGCTGGGCAATGGCCAGCACCGTAGCGGAATCGAGCCCGCCCGACAGCAAAACAATGGCTTCTGGCTGGTAGCCTATCGTTTCGGTGGTTAATTTAAGTGGGTTCATTTTGGTCTCCTTCGATGACTTAACTGGATTCTAGTTGGGTTCCTCTACACTGTCCACGGATAACCGCTCCATAGCGGCACGAAACCGTTTACGATCCGCTCGCAGCTCTTCAGAGAACGCTACACACAGCTCACACATCGGCGTTTTATCCAGATAATGTCGCTTGAGGGCATAGTGGGTGCCGTGAACAATCTCCGTCGGGTTCAACATAGCATCCCAGTCGGGTTTTTCGGGCACCTTCACGCCATCCCGCCGCAGCCTAACGCGTAAACGAGACCGTGCAGCGGCACCCACACCACCAAAAATGCCAGCGGAACGGGAACCCAAATCGCGCACAGCAGCAGCTAAACATTCAGCGGATACCGGGCAACTAGCACACAACTCACGCGGATCGTTGCGTGTTGAGGACTTGTTTTCGTCAAAAAACAGGTTAAGTGGCATGCCTTTACAAGCGGCGTACTGACGCCATTCGTGCCCAAAACCCTCAACCAGTAGCTGTTTTACCGCATCGTACTGGGCGTCTATAGCAGCGACATCAACAGCGGAAACGTAGCCACTGCTCACCAGCGGGGCTCCCAAGCTATAGTTCGACGATGCTGGTCAATCATGGCCGCGCGGTCGCGGTAATCGAGTTTTTTGGATTGCTGTTTCCAGGACGTCGAATCAAAACTGTAGACGTGCTGGGCGAGCTGTGCGGATTGCAACGCTAGCCATAAACCCAGCGCATGCAACCGCAGGTCGCCACGAGCAGCTTTGATAGCCTCAAAAATTGCACACAGCACCGGTATTTCCGAGGACCGTGCAACCACCGAACCCACAGCAACCCAAGCACCACGCTGGAGATACGGGCTGTAATCTAGCGTGTGCTGGTGGTATTCTTCGGGTGTCCAGCCCTGAATGACGGGCATAATGTAGGGCTGTTGACCCTCAAACTCTTCGCGCAGCTCCAAAAAATTGCGTAAAGCAAACTGTTGGTGCTGCTGCACGGTTTGCCCTGTAACAGCCAGCGTGCCTGGCGTGCAAACACGGTCCTGTGCTAAAGCAGCTTCCAGCGTGCCGTAATGACGCCAGCGTCGAATGATAGCGCTAAACTCGGTAAGGCTAAACTCGCCCTCGCCTCGAATGGTGCGTCCAAAGGCACCATTGTCCATCATCCATCGCTGTACACCCCACAGCCCTGCTTTGCGCGACAGCGGCAACACGTGTGCTGAGATCATTACCCGATCGACTTCCGGTGGTGTGTCACTTGGCGCGGTGCCCGAATAATAGTAGGGCAGCGTTACGGCCGGAAAATCGTCCAACAAAGCTTCTAGCGTTGGTTGGGGGTGCTGTGGCTGGTTAGCAAGGTTGTCGCGATCGTAGTAGCCGCTACGCGGTGCTAGCTGCTTCGTGAACGAACGCCTCAAACCGTGACGATCAATTTCCCGACGCAGCGTCTCCAAATCGGTCACAGCAACCGTCCCTCCGCGACAGCAAACGCTGCTTTTACGCGCTTAAAACTCTTCAACCGCTTTGCGCGCCTGGCGGTCGCTAACGGTAGTCGGGTTTGTGCGAGCGGTTTGGATTTTGAGCACAGCACGCAGCTCGGCCTGCTCGACGGCTTTGCGCCAGAAAGGAGCGTTGAGCTTGAACTTAAACGACGGCTCCTCCTCGACCGCATTGAGCAGCTGCAGCCACACGCCGTAACTCCGTGACTCGCCGTTTTTGGGGGGGCTTAGGCACGGGATCGTAGTCGCTGGGTTCCATTGTTTTGCGACCAGTTAGTCGACGACACTTTGCTTCGTAGCTACGTTTAGGCACACGATTGTCGATGAAGGTTACCGCACCCGTTTCGGTGTTGGTGTGTTGGGTTGTTTCGGTAGCGAAATCGCCGAGAAGCCATTTAGTGGCTAGCGGCCTCACATCATCAAACGTTACATGCAGGTGACTGGCTTCCCCGAACCGAACCTCCTTCACCGCTGTTCGTTGTCCGGTTTTGTGGTTTCGTCGCCACAGCGTTACTACGCTAGCGGTGAGCTTGCGTTTGATGTCGAGAACGTATTGCAGGCGAGGCACATCCGTGCTCGGCTTACAAACATAGGACACCACGTTGGGTTGTTGTTTTGGCTCTAATAGCCACTGGAGTTGCATAGGGCTCCTTTCGGGTTGTTGGTTGGTGTTCGCTGTGTAAGCGAGGGGTGGGGTGGGGGCACATATTTGAGCTTGAGGAGGTCAACAGTGCCCCCACCCTCGATCGTTGAATGTTTAACCATACCGACCTACTGGTCTTGGCCGTTGCTGCTCAGCGCAATCCAGGCACATTTGTTGTGAAAACTTTGCTTCGGTTGCATCCTCAACAAACACAAGCTGAAACCCGCAAAACACACCACCGCACCCAACACAAGTCTTCGGACTGCTCGGTAATGTTGGCGGTGGTGTGTTGGTCATTGTTTGTCTTTCGCTTTTGGTTTGCCACCGCTTTGGTGGTAGTGCCCTAGTTGAGGCTTGCACTCAACCTTGCCACTTTGGTAGGGCTGTTATGTTGTTGTGGTTAGCTGCGAACCGCTATCTTGTGGGTGCTGTTACCAACCCAACCATCTTCGATATGGTCGCCGTTTACAACCTCGATGGTGGTTATGCCAACCACTTCGTCGGTGTCCACAAAATCGACTGTCACCCAAACGCCGTTGCTTTTTATTTGCTGGCCTGCTTCGATTTTGGTTACTGTTACCAGTTTGCTCATTTCGACCTCCTCAAGTCGTTGCTCCTATTAATAACTGTACACCGATGTCCAATCTTTTGCTGGGGTTTAGACGAAAAAAAAACAAAAAAACCTAAAAATCTTTAGTAGCATCTCGTGTAGTTCACGGCATTTCATGCCCTACTGTGCTGGGTTTGACGGTTTAAATGTGCGCCTTAATGTCGCCTAAACAGCTCGTAAGTGTAACACGCAAGCCGTCCACGCCAACAAAGACGGGCACACAAAACACAACACGCGACACAAACTCGGCTGTATCGTCGGGCAACACACCAGCGTCGACGGCGCCATCGATGCACGCTTTAGCCGCCGGCGCACAAGCCGCCACGTCTTGAGGCGAGCGCCTGTCCTTATGCAGCGGCACAACCCCAACAGTTACGGGGCACTCCAGCTCCGTGGAACTGGCGTTGTGCCATAGGATTCGACTAGCGTTACGCCATTCGCGGATAAGGCTAGCAGCACGATAATAATTAACCCGTCGTAACGTGTTGGCAGTTGGCGGCCGACCAAGAACAGCGACCTCAATAGTTAGCGTGGTTACCACAGCAACGGCCGCTGCTCGACATCGCTACCGTTAGCAACACTCGTAGCGTGTTTAAGCCACCGCAAAATCGATTCCCAGTCACAAAACTGCGGATATTCACGGCAATGCGGGCTCAGCCAAGCAAAGCTCTCAATCGACCAAAAACACCGCCTCACCCGAACATTACGCAACAAGCTGAGGCTGAGCCCAAACCCGTGCAACTTCCACGACGGTGCCACGTTTAAAATAGCTTCCAAAATGTCCGCCACCCCGTCCGCGCTACCTTGACGCAAACACACAGTGCCCACACCAACCCAAGCATCGGGCTCAACCACAGTAGAAAGCGTTTTAGCGTGTCGAGTGTAGTCCGCTGCTGTCCAGCCTTGCACCACAGGCATAAGATAGGTGTTTAGATCGTTTTTACACAACAGCTCTTGCAGCAGCATGTAACGGTCGGTTGTTTTGTTTTGATGCTCAACAACCGTCGAACCAGTAGTCTCCAGCACAAACGGTTCGCACATCCAGTCTTGTGCCACCGCAGCCAACAACCGACCTTGCTGTTGTGCCCACGCTATACGCTCGACGTATTTAGGCGGATCTAGATGGCCTTCACCTTTAGCAACACGACGCATAACACCAGTCGTCAAAATCCAATCGTTTACCCGAAACGGTTTTTTGCGGGTTTTTAGCTCGTTTAGTGAAATCGTGCAGCGCGGTAAACGCCAAGTATGGCTCAAATTATGGTAACCCGGAAAAATGGTTACCATAATTTGACCGTTAGACCGACGCAGCGTACGGTGCGCCTGCGCGCCATTGCACATCACCCACCGAATCACCACTACTTACACTTGCAGGCACGGGACGCCATAACCGAACAACAGTAACGTATGCCCCGTTAGCGGACGGCTCAGCGTCGTAATAGTAGGCACCGTTCCACCACAGCCCGTCACTTAAACCAGGCTCCTCGAACCGCCAGTCGTCGTTGCCGAGATGGGTGGTGGTTTGCTTAGCTAGCTCGGCAACCGATGTCGACAGCAAAGCGTAAACAACCTCGCGGCCAGCCACAGGATCTTTGCCTGCCTTCACACGTTTTTCAGCTAACTGAGCCTCAAACGTGTAAACAAACTCTTCGCGCAGCTCCGTCAAAACCGTCGCAGCAACCCTGTTTGCCGCTAGATACTGTGCACGGTTAGCCGGGTTGGCGCTAGCTTTAGCTTTCAGCTTTGCTCGCTCTTTTTCCAACATGGTGCTAGCAATTGTGGGGAAGTCTCGCTGTAGTGTTGCGCCGATAGGCGTCGACAAAACGTGTTCGTGTGCCAAATCCGCACACGTAAAAGCAAAGTCGCGGACGTAACGTGTTCTGATAGCGGCGGTAGTTCGGGCGGTAGCGTTGTCCGCTTCCCCAACTTTTAGCAGCAAAGCATCCAAATCGGGTCGAAACAGACCGTACACAAACTGACGTGCCTGAAACGCTAAAGCACGATGCTCGTAAGGGTAAACCCCAGAAAAACACCAAAACCCGTCGATAACCTCAGCATGTATGGCACCCAAAATAGTGTCGGTGCGGGTGTCGGGATGAATCGGGTGATACAGCCAGCCCGTGAACCTGTTGGGGGGGTTTGGTGCCTGGTTGCTAAACGAAGTGACCGTCTCGAGCCTAAACCTACCGCTATACGGATGTTCCCGAATTACCCAAAAACCGGTTTCGTCTCGCCAAGCAACCGACTCGGATGTAAACTTGTGTTCATTACGCACCGACCACAAATCTGTTTGTGCTAAAATTCGTTTAACTGTCATGGCGTTATTGTACCACTGTTTACAGCCCGCACCAGAAAAAACGCTATATCCAAAAGAAACGATACTGCTCAGGCGACATAGGTGCGTTTAGCGAATAGTAAAAGCTTGTTCCAAATATGCCCACACGAACCTGCGCTTCAACTACCGTAAAGCTGTGCGGTCCACCAGTAATAAGGTTACGGCGAATGTCGCGCCATTCGTCGTTTGCTGCGCCTACCACTATGCGCGGCTCCTGCGATAACCGTGTCAACGACATTAGCCACGGCAGCGAGAGTCTGACTGGTGGTGCTGTACTATCCGCGCGTTGAGCCATAAATTCGGTAGCGCCAGTCGGGATCGTAGCTTTACGTATTGTGGTGCTGTCTGTCACGCCAGTTAGGGCTACTGGCGTGAACCCGTAGCCGAGCGCGGTGGTGCGGGCTTCAAGTGCGTTGATCTCCACCTTATTCTCACTCAGCCCACCGCGTGCCACTTGGTCAGCAAACGTGTCGGGATCCACCACCAACACACGTATTTGCCTAAAAAAGTAGTTCACCCGCTGCTGCCCAGACGGAGGAGGACCCTCAAGGCGAATATCTACAGGAATAAAGTCACCAACCCCAAACCGCTGGACTGTATTGAACCCGCCATCCCCGTCTGGTATGCGGTCAACTTGGTCCCATATGTTACCCATCTGTGACGCACTAATTTCCACTATAAACCCCTGATGCCGCTCACCAGGCTTATATTCAACTCGGACTGGAGATTGCCCAGCAGCTGCAATCGACATCTGGTTAGCCATAGAATACGCATTAGAAGGGTGTCTTATACTCACCGACAGATTGCGAGCAGACCTGTTATTGTGCATAAACGCTGGACCCACCTCAATCACAGTATCCGCTTCTAATTGAGCAGCAGCGGCGGCCGCCCGTGCGGTAGCATCCGCACCACCACCACCGCCAGCGTCCGTCTCCCAGCCCAACACATCGCCGTCAAACTTCGGTATCTTGTTGTCCCTGCTACCAGCGGCGGGCAGTACAGGCAGTTGCCTAATGTCACCCATACCGCGTATCACGCCCTCCACCTGTCGCGTTATAGCAGTGTCGGCGTCGCGGCGCGCGGTTTCCTCCTCGCTTATTTCGCGCCTGTTCTCAGCAATATCGGCCTTGACTTGAGCGTCGTTGTAGCCATTGACGGTGCGCCAAGCGTAGTCGCGGTCGTTTTCGCCTGTCACCGTAAGCACATGACCCACACCAGATGCTTCGCCAGGGGTGGACGGCACTTCGTTGACCCCATCCCAAAACAGGGCGCCTGCACGCGAATGCAAAACTTCGGTGCCTGCCTGCAAAAAACTAGGCAAAGTAGTTCCGCCACCACCACCAGCGACCGCAACCCATTTACGGGTCACAGCGTTCCAAACCCGCAACTGACCGTCCTCGACCACCAAATCGCCTAAACCGTGAACTGGCGCGGGTGGCGGATCGGTGTCAGCTGTGCGCGGGATCCAGCCCAACTGCACAGCACCCCCCACGCCAGCACCCTCGGGCACATAATCGGACAGCAAAATATCGTACAGGTTTGAGTCACTTGCCGGCATGTAAAACACGATAGCTTCCAGCGTACCTACTTTTATCGAGTACGCTTGGGGCGGTAAATAGTCAACCGAAGCCAACAAATTATGTAAAGTTGCCTCGCCTTGATCGTCAATTGACAGCGTTGGCGTGGTGGGGCAAACCAAAACAGGCCGTGTTGTCGACAGCAACAACCTGCCCGTAGCGGCCAGTGAAACACTGACGTCGGGTGCGTTTATTTTGAACTCATCTGTTATTGTTTTGAGGTTTAGCGTCAGCGCGGGCATGGTTTTAGTCTAACCAGCAAACGGTGAATGCGGTGGCAGAGTTTCGTCCACGCGCTTCACGCCACGGGTGCGGACACTCAACGAAAGCACCACAATAACGTTTGCGCCCGCGCTGTTGGGTTCCTCGGGTTCGGGCACAGCCGCAGCACCAGGACGACACCACAGCACCTGACTTAGACCTAGCCGTGGATGCGTTGCTGTCGCCTCAAACACAACCGTTTCGAGACGCGCTACAACATCGTAGGCTTCCATACGATGATCCCAATGAGAGCCAGAACCCAGCCACAAGTCAACGTTCCAACTGCCCCGCAAAGTGTCGGTTCGGTCAGCACCCAAACCGTCGGGCTCAAACTCACCAGACACATCCCCAACCGCAACGAAAGCACCAGTAGCGGATAGCTCGGCTTCCGCCAACCCGTCAAAAACCTCAAAACTGTTGTCGGGTGCATAAACCTCAAACAGGCGCAGCAAACACCTACGAATGTCGACCGCTACGCTCATCAGGTGGCCGCCGCCAACCGCCGTAGCGGCGCTAGTAAACGGGCAACGTCGCGGTCTTGGGACGACACATAAGCCACGCCACCGTCCACCACCATAAGGCCTTGCGGCGTTGAGTAGCGGTTAAAAATACGGGCGGTGGCCAAACAAACAGCTTCAGTTATCTGGGCTGGTATCGACGGGAACCCGAACCTTGCTGTCACGCTAAAACGACCGCCAAGACTGGTCTGTGTGGTTAGGTCGAGCCCTATAGACGTGCCTGTGCTAATGTTTTCCGGCAGCTCCACCCACCGACCCAAAACGTTGCCACCAGAGTCGGTTACCGCTGTTGTGCTACCAGCAACAAAATCGTGTGTTATTAGCTCAACAGCACCGTGCTGGCAAACATAGGCACGTGTAACTGGCTCGGTAGCGGCAACATCAAACCGACGACCACACAGTCCGTCGATGCTGGCCTCAACAGCGGTGCCTTGCCGTATCAATGTTTCGTCCCATTCGCCGCCCTCGCGCCACGAAGACGCACCGCTGTTAGTGGGTGCCCGCAGCGCTTGTCGTAGCTCAGCTAGCGTCGTGTAGCGTAGCGTGTTTAGGGTTTCGCTCGCAGCCACGTAAACGCCCTGTCATCAACCCGTCGACCATCCGCGCGCCAGGTGGCCTGAAACTCAACTTGTTGAGTTTTTAAACTCGGAATGCTCAGACAAAGCAAAATCAATAGTGCGAACGCTACGAATCCAGTAGCCCTGATTAAAGTTGCCTACCACAGCAACATATTTACCAGCAGCTACAGCGTTTTCCTGGAACACATTGTACCTTACGGGCACGCCCCAGATGCGGTCGGGTTCGCCCTGCCACTGGGACGGCAAGAACAATGGTCGGCCGTCGTTGTCTTCCAGATCCAAAACAGTGGCATACACGAGCGGGTTTTGCATCCACGCCAGCCCCGACCGATCCGACAAATAGCCAGCATCGAGGGTAAACAGGGTGCGCCGCAGCTCTTTCACTGTAAGGGCGGTCTGGGACGCTAAAGTTACGGTGCGCCCCGCCGGTGGTGCGTGCATGATGCCTTGCGGCTGGTTAGCGCCTGTGCCTAGCGTGAACCGCGTCTCGGATTTGCGGTTCAGTACACGAGCCAGCATGCGCATCACTAGCGGCTGGACCATGATCCCCGAATCCTCCAACAGTTCGCGCGACACAACCGAGCTGCCCACATATTTGTAGGCGCTAAAGGCGACCTGCCCAAACGTGTCCTCGGTGACAGGCACAGTAGCAGCTTCCGCTGTTTCGCCTAAATCGGTGTTGTGCTGTGTGTCGGTTGGCACCTCGATAGGCGAACCGTCGGTGGTGGTTAAAATCATTGCGCCAGCGTTGGCCACACCAGGCAAAGCCTCCATGTAGTCAATTAGCATCGTGGCTGTCATTGTGGGCACAAAATAACCGCCCTTGTTTTCGGTACCAATCGACAAAGCGCGCGACACAACCTTGCCGTCGGGTGCTTGGGTAAACACGCGACCAGCAGCAGCCACATCGCGAATGTCGTTAGCGCTTACGCCAGCAGCAACCAACTGGCGCTCAAGAATAGCGGCCCCAATATCAACAGAGGCAGTTGCTGGCCGACCCTCGCTAAAAGCACGCACAACATCCAAAAACTCGTTGCGCGCTGGCTCCTCAACAGCGGGCTCAACAGCACTCGAACGAGCAGCTTCGCGCAACTCTTCGCGGCTGTTAGTTACCACAGTTTGCATCGCCCGAGCGTTGGCGGCGTCCAGCTCTAACCCACCGTTCACAATCTCGTCATCCAACCGAGCTATTGTTTCGCGGTCAACAGCTGACCGCTCGCCGCCGTTACGGTTAATTTGGTTCACGAGCGTTTGGCGTTCGTGAAACGCTTTGTTGCGCGCAGCGATAATGTCCTCAACGCTCCGCGCTGTGGTGGTGTCGTTCATAACAAATCCTTTACTACAACCGACCGATAAGAGACTCAAGGTCGGTGTGGTTGTCTGGCTGAGTCTCCACACTTGGCGGAGTCGCTACGGTCACAAACGCCGCTGGGTTCGCACCGTAGGTTACAACACTAACATCGCCGTAATTCAAATCCAACTCGGTCATCCTAAACACTGTAGCGTCGTCGTTCCAGTGCCCGCCCCGCAAACGGGCACGAAAAGAAGCCTCGGACACAGCGCCGCTAGCGACACGAGCAGTTACATCTGCACTGCCCGCACTGGTAGCATCGATGCGGGCGACAAAACTCAACCCAAAATCGTCAACGGACAACGATAGCGAGCCGTTTTTTGTTGACGCTATTGGTAGATCACCGCCGTAACCGTGGTTAACCACCAACACAACACGAGGATTAGCGTCCAGTGAGGCGTTAAACGCTTTATTGTCAATAACTTCCGTGTAGGGACCTAGCCAGTCTTCGGTCTCAAAAGCCTGAAACGTGGCTGCATAACCCACCAGTTGACCGTCTTTAGCGAGGTTGCGCGCAACAGTGTTCTGGTTGACCGAGCGACTAAACGAGCGGTTAGCTTCGTTGGTGCCGTGCTGGCTCAAAACGTTAGGCATATATTCAGGCCACGTTTTCAAAAAGCCGAGCCGTTTGCGACCAGCGGCTTCAAGCGCTGTCGTTTCACTCATCCGGTGCCTCCACAATGTTGTCGGACTGTGCTGGTGTTATTATAGGCTGTGGCGGCTCGGTTAAAGCGGAATAGCCACACATTTCACGTATTTCGTCAACAGTAAAAACTTGTGTGCCTGTCGATGCGTTCATGTCGGTCATTTTTTTTGCCGCATCAAAGCGGTCGGTGGGTGAGCCCGCCAACATGAGCCTCGAATCTATGGTCACTGTTTGACCACGCGGCAACAAAACTGACAGCCCTAAACCGATACGATGCGCTAAAGGTTGCAGACAATCGCGCCACAAGTTTGATTCGCGGTCTTTTTGGTTGTTGTAGGTCAGTGAAGTGCCTTGTTCGTGTAGCCCCAGCAGACTAGGTGCTATCTTGTAGACTTGCGACGCGATCCGGATATCGGACCATTGAGCCATCTCCAAAAACTTTGCTTGCTCGGCGGTCACGCCTATCGTTTTTAGCTCGAGTCCATCCAAAAACAGTGGCCGCCAAGCGTTTTCGGGTCCAGTGATTTGGGCAGCTAGCTCACGCGCCATCGACTGCACAGCAGCTGGGCCAACAGGTTCTTTTGTCGACACCACATATTGCAGAGCGCCGCCTTGTTTAAAATGACGCAAAGTAAAATCTTGGGAAGCGTCCCCGATTCGGAACGCTTTCATAGCGGCGTCTATAGCGCTCACACCCAGCGGTGTGCCAGGCACCCTAAACCAGCGCAAATGAACCAGACTGTCATCCTCAAAAGGTTTCCCGCCCGTGCCCGTATACGTGTAACCCCACGACCCGTCAGGGTTTACCGCCACAGACACCAGATCGGGGTGCAGAGACTCATACCCTATTGTGCGGCTACCGCTAGTGTGAGGCACCACAAACCAGTTACCGCGCTGCAACAAAGACCAAACCGCCTCGCACACCACATCAAAAAACATTCGATCCTTTGAGGGCTCCAGCAGCCAGTTAGGTGGATCAATTTCGCGACCATCCGCACGCAAAACACGAACAGGCAAAGTCGACAACCGTGCAGCTATAAACTGCAGACAAGCAGAAATGATAAGCAGTCTCGACTCAAGCCCGCTCGAAACGCCAACGTTTAGCTTCCCAATACTGTTAGCGCCAGGCGTTGAGGCTTCAACATTTTGTCCAGCGGCGCGCAAAACCAACAAGTTGGGTGGCGGTGGCGGTACCGCCACGGGTTTAGACCTGCGGCCTAAAAGCCCCATCGACTAACCCCAAATGTCTTGCCACACAGCAACGCTATCAACGAACGGATCATTGACGTCAACTATACTGGGCGGGTGGTTAGGTGGCGCCGATTGTCGCTTTAGCGACTCGTGAAACGCTAGCGTTAAAGCAACGATCGGTGAAATATCGTCCTCGGGTTGGCTACGCCACCAAACCCCACGACCCGTTTGGTCGATGTTTACGCGATGCTATCAAATGCGCTTGCTCTAAATCGGGGTGCTGTCGAATAGCTATAGCGTGATCACACACAGCGTCAAACAAACGCCCGCACCCAGCAGCTAACTCGCCCCAAGACATTAGCGTTACAGGCAACCGCTCGGCCTCGAGTTGTTCAAGCTGTGCCTGCAAACCGCCCCCAGCTAAACCCACAACCGAAGCCACCGGCCAGCGGGCACACAACTGTCGCACACGCTCACCGACCCATGAAGCACCGGCACGTGACTCAATCACTTCACACACACCACCACCGCAAGCCACTATAGCGGCGCGCGTGGCTAGCGGTGCGACGTCCACACCCAACACAAAATCGTTGCCGGCAACATCCAAATCAATGGCAACACCAGCATTCACGCACCGATCCCAGTCCTCAGCCGGCAACACAGTGCCCACATTTGCTGAAGTTACCCACTGGTTTAGGACGGTGCGTCTAAACACAGAGGCGTCTGTAGCGGACTCATACTCTGCACGCAACGACTCCATAGTTACGGTATAGCCCAAAGCTGGTACAGCAGATGGCCATAAAGTGGGATCGGTCCAGTCGGCGTCTTCGTGCAAACCCCACTCAAAAAACGCTGTCGAGGAAGGCTCACCAGAGGCCACAAGCTCGCGACCAAGCAACACTTTTTTACGAAAATAGGTCGAGTCTTGGTCGCCGGCGGTGGACACGATCCATAGCTGAGGGTCACTAAACGTCCGCATCGTGGGCATAACAGCGCCTTCACGATCCGAGTTCGCAAACGCCATCGCTTCATCCAAAATGTTTAACGCACCAGTCGCACCGTGACCGCTGTTAGGCGAACTCGACAGCAACCGTAAACCCGAACCGTTAGCAGCATCGATACCACCATCGCCCAAAGCGCGCCGAAACGCTAAACCCGCAGCTGTGTGCAGTTTAGCTGCAGTAATAAGCGGCCATAAACTACGACGCCAAACATTCATTGAGTCCGTAATTGACTGAGCGGAATAGGACACCTGCTGGGGTTGGGTTGCCCACATTAGCATACGATGCAGAGCCAGCACTAAAACAAAAAACGATTTACCGCACTGACGGGGCACGGTAACAATAACCTGCCTGTAGCGCGGCAAACCGTTAACGTCGACCTCGAAAGCCACATCCGCCACAAACCGCTGCCACGGCATGAACGGTTGCTTCAAGACTTTAGCCATCTTGGCCACCTCGTGACCAAGCGTAGCGAAACCACTTCGGGGGGTGGCATGTAAAGGTGGCGGGTCAACTACGTGCACTAAACCGCGCTCAGCAACCGCTCAAGCCCCCCCGAATCGGGGGCCACCGCAGGCAGGTCGACGGCTTGCAAAGCTCGCCGCAACCCCAGCAAGGCCTGACGGTACTGGTGCACCAGCGCAGCGGGCGGCTCATCGTCAGAATCGGTGTAAGCATCAAGTTTTGCCGCTAAAACCTCAGCGAGGGCGATTTCAGCCGCCAACTCTTCCAGCAAACAAGCCCCACTCGACGCAATCTGGGAAACCGTGACCTTGAGCCCATTAGTTAGCGACATATAACCAGTATAACCGACAGCCCCTACCGCTGGCGGTTACCATACCTAACCCCAAAACCCAGCTTCTGCCTCTAGCCAAACATTACAAACCATCAACTTGGCCGCTTTTTGTTAACCCGTTTAGCGACCGTTTTACGATGCAAACCAGTCAGACGCGAAATGCTAAACACGCTATGGCCGTGACGGTAAGCGTTCACAACAGCAACATCGACCTCGGTGCGCAGCGTTTTGATTCGCGCGAGAGCCCTATTGATGCGCTCAATAAACGGATCGGCGTTAGGCTCATAAACTTTAGCAGCGATAATAAACTGCCAGCCTTTAGCACCGCGTTCATCGTAGGCCACCACATATGTACGAAAACCGTGACGAAGCAAAACAAAACAACGCTCGTTACACTCCAACACCAGCGAACCGTTTAAAAGAACAGGCAAATGGTGCCTGTTGCCCACCACAGCAAAGTCGAGTAGCTTATCGCCGTTTTCGACAGCCAAATTGCGGGCAAACCGCTCAGCCTCGACACGCGTAGCAAACGAAAGCATTACCGCACCCCGTGACAGTGACGCGAAAACCGCCAATGGTGCCACCCACCACTGCGCTCAAAAATTTGACCAGCGCGGCGAACATTGTGCACGGGATCCAACAACCATTCCCTGGCTTGGGCAAACGAGCGAGGCGGGTCGCCAAAAACCCGACCCCAGCTCTGCCCCCTCGCCCAGCTACGCACCACCTGAAACAAGCCAGTAGCACCC
This sequence comes from Candidatus Aldehydirespiratoraceae bacterium, assembly GCA_965204595.1. GTDB lineage: Bacteria > Actinomycetota > Acidimicrobiia > Acidimicrobiales > Aldehydirespiratoraceae > VXYK01. The sequence goes on from CBDBEW010000008.1 coordinate 14,735, forward strand.
GACCGATTATATGCACCAGCATTGCCCCTAGACTCACAATGAGCAACCCGCAAAGCCGCACCCCACTCAACAGACGGAAAAGCGTCCTGAACCAACCCCAACCAGTTCAACATTTTTGGGTTTACTTGGGACCAAAAAACGGTTTCGTTAGTCACCCACTGGCTACACACAGCAGCGTCAGGTTCCCGCACATGCGGACACACAGCCCGAAACTCAACGCTAGTGGTCGGCGCTAAACCACCGAAACCAAGCGTCGCGGTAGATACACAGCAAACAGCAAGTTTAGCCATAGAAACAAAAACTAGCCCACAGCCTTGCTGCTGTCACCAGATACGCCAGCACGCAACGCCATCACAGCAGCCTCAGCCCGCGTAGCAGGCTCCCCAGCACGGGAACCATCCGTTATACCCAACCGAACCGCCTCAGCAAACTCAGCGGACTGCTCAAACCACAGCCCCCCAGAGGCGGCAGAGGAAGCTACAGCTTTAGCAGCATCAACAGCGGTACGCAACAACCCAAAAAACTCGTCCTCAGGAAAACCCGGACCCGGATCGCTACGACGAGACGGATCCAACAACCGATGATAGCTTACACCTTTAGTTCCGGCCAGAGCCTGCTTTTTAGACACCAGCCTCGGCGGTAAATTGTGGGCAACGCACCAACCAGCCACCACAGTCACCGCATTAGCCACCATACCCCTAGCGTAATCGGGTGGAACATCCGCCCAATCGCGGCAATCCATACACATTTCAATACCCAACGAAACCGAATTGAAACCCTTGCAATGCCAGGCCACAGCCGCATCCGGCAAACAAGGCACCACACTATCGGAATCCACGCAACTATGAATACTCACATCGCGCCCCCCCGTAGCAAAATATTTAGCCACAGACTCAGCCCGCTATCAACACCAACCAAATCGGTGCGGTTTTGGGCTGTGTGTAGCACCACCAACTGCACAGGCTTGCGCCGTTTCCAATGCCAGCGCTGCGGATTACCACCAGCACTAGGCCTGTAAGGCCTGTTGTCGACTAAAAAAAACCCAGTCTGTGGCGGCGGTTTAGGGGGCGGTAACGCAGCCACCAGCGCTTACCTACGCCAGGAAGTGTCGTTGACCTCAACACCGTGTTTAGTGAGCCACTGCCTGCTTCGAACCGCAACCACCGCTAGAAACGGCGAGTACACCGGCGCCACAAGTCCAAAAACCGCTAACAGCTCAGCGGTGTCGTACCCGCTAAGAATTGTTACCACAGAAAGGAGGGTAACCGGCAAAGCAGTGACGGTAGTCACCCAGCTAGTGTTTTTGCGTTCAAGTTGAGTATCGGACATTTCTTTAAACTCCATCCAAGGCCAAAAAACAAAACCGTGAAGAACGGGCTGGGTTTGAACCAGCGACCGTGCAATTCAAGGGCGCGAACCCAAACACAGCTCTACCGCGTCGCTCACTCACAAGCCGCCGTGCTGCGGCGTCCCGCAACAAAACAACAAAAGTA
>CBDBEW010000009.1:0-8959 GCA_965204595.1 Candidatus Aldehydirespiratoraceae bacterium
GGTGTCATCAAAGCCCGCTGGGTTACGGGCACGAACCTCCAATGTAAGTTCCACATCTGAACCTAATCGAGCTACCACATTATCAGCGATATCACCCAACTGTTTGATGCATCGAAGTGTGTCTAGCTGAAACTGTGCATAAAACTGGGTTGGGCACAACATCGAACCCGCTTTAGCTACATCAGCATCGCTATCCACATTGTTGGTGGGAACTGCATTTTGCTGTGATGGCTTACCTAGGGTGTCTTCAGATGAGCTATTATCGGTGGGTTCTGAATCAGTTGGCACGCAATCTGGTCGTATCAACAATCCATCTTGTGAAGGAAACACATTTTGGAAAGTTTTTATTTCTCTCCATTCCTCGCCGCTGAAACCATCGGCATAAGCAAACGTGCGTTGTTCCCAATCGATTAGTGCCACACCATTGGTTATCGCCTCAGACAACACGTTAAACGAAGCCAAACGTGGCATATAGGGGTAGCGACTGTAGGTTGCCCAAAGATCGCTAACTCCCAAATCACCTCGCTTCGACCACAACCCAAACCGATCTATGTCCATGCGAATACGTTGGCCACTATATTTAGCAATTAATTGCTCTTCGCTGTGCAGTTTGCTGCTCACGCGTGCCGCAATAGAGTCTTGACCTGTAACCCGGCTAGTCTGCCAAACGATCTCAGAATTCCCCGGTTGTTGCGATGGTGTCAACACCAATGAAAACGCTTCAGCGATGAGTGCTTGAACCCTCTGTTCGGAATCATGTTTTTTGGTTTTCGCTTGTGCCAACTGTTTGCGGCGTTAGCTCTAAGTTGTCACTTTCAATGATCGAACCCCACGCCAGTTGCGATCTGGCCGCATCACGCAGTTCTCCTAATCGACTAACTTGAGCGGCTACGAACACCAATAAGTTGCGATTGACCCGTGGGCCTGCATCTCGCTGGGCGATGATCTTCTCTGCCAACTTCAGAGCTGAGGAGTTGTTGTCACCGAGAGAATGAGTGACATTTGGTGACAGCACAACTAGACGCACACCATCGTCATTGTCGGGCACGTCACCTGGACCCTCAGCAAATATTTGCAAAGCGTGAAAACTCGCTCGATCACGTTGCTTGCCGACGATTGCACGCACTAATTCATCAGCATCTCTGTTGGAGAAGTTAGCAGCACGCTCAACTGCTATTCTTGTGACATTAGGTGCAAGCGAATACCAGTATTGAGTCTTTTCAACATATAGATGTGTTGCCCGGTCTGACAAGTGCCTTAACGCATCAGAGAACTGCCCCAAGTATTTTTCTTCACCCGGTTGAGCACAACCAAGAACCACCGACTTGAGGTCTACTCCCCTTTTGCCATCAGGACGAGGAGCTGAACTCATGTACACCGTTCTGGCAGCTCTTCGGGTAGCAGATAATCTTCCGAAGTGGTTGAATGCTTGGTCGATTTGAAGTGGGAGAGCGTTGTCACCGTCAACGTCAGTCTTAAATTACTGGATCCCAGCCTTCCTCTAGGTACTTTTTCATTTCGCTCACTAGCGGGCCGAAGTCCATCGGTAAGTTGCTCGGCATGATCAGCAAAGAACGATCGTTGCGTTGCCAAAGCTGAGATATAACCAACGCCATAAGGCGCAGCACGCCTCGTGTACGTTGAAACTTGTCAAGCGCCGACCAATCCACAAACAACCGGTCGAACAATTCTGGGTGGATGGGATAGGAGACTTCCATTCGTCGGCGGTACTCTCCTTCCCCAACCTTTGCGGGGAACGCATGGGGGTGATTTCGATACATGGTGCTGAACGCGCCAATAACCCCATCTCGCATCTTGGCTTGCTCAGCAGACATCGGATCAAACAAGCGGCGGCGCACGATTTCAAACGATTCATCTGGTGACGCAGGCTGCCATTGAGCAGCGTTACGCGCCACAACATTTTTCAGCCTTTCTAACGCTGTTTGGCCTTTAGGTCCACCTGTCTCTATATCTGATGCTGGTATCGCAACTAACAGAACCACACCTGGTGTCGCCGCAACAGTTTCTGTGAGTGCTTGTGCAAATGTGAACTGGGTGCCAAAGTCACCGCCTGATGTTGTGGAGGTGTTCTCAGCATCGCTATCGGGCAACTGACGTGCGTAAGCCACCCATTCGTCGATTAACACCACCGCAGGAGCGCAATCTCGTAATAGTTTGCGAAGCGCGGCACCTGGGTTGGTCGCGGCTTCATCGTCGACTTTCACTAGGTCGTAAGCTTTTTTGCCACCGAGTTGATAGGCAAGATGCCCCCAAAGGGTGTGAAGGCAGACTCCATCTGCTGTTTGTTCGGGGGTGGATGGAGAGATCATCTGCCCAACTAGCGCAGCTCTAGCAATATTGTCGGGCAGTGTCAAGTTTGCCTCCGACAACAACTCGCCAATACCCGTTTAGGTTTGCTGCGCCTACACCTGAAGCAAGATGGTAAAGAGCTATCATTGAATGGGTCTTGCCGCCACCGAAGTTCGTTTGAAGTTCGATAATTGGATCGCCACCGTGCCCTGCGAGACGGCGTGCTGCTCCAGTGAGCATTTCTCTCAAACCCTCGGTTAGGAAGGTGCGGGGCGAAGAACTCTTTGGGGTCTTGATATTCGGGTTCCGCCTCGCCAACAAGCACATCATATAGGTCGGCAGCGAACTCAGCTTGCTCAAATCGCCCTGAAGACACATCTTCATGGGGAGTGATAATCTCTCGCCAAGGGGTTAGCCCTGAATGGGCTTGCCCTTCGGTTGGTCGCTTGGCGACACGATGCCTCTCGGAGCTTGCTTCTTGCTCTACCCTCTGACGTTCCAAACTGCGCCGGGATTTTTGAACTTGGCGACGCTCAGTTTTGTTGCCAAAAGCTTCTAGCAGGCGTTCCATGGAGTCAAGTGCTCGTAAAGTATCGTCTGTGGACAGTTGCACTTGGTGCGCCCATTTGTTGCGCGTTTCAGAGACTTCGAACACCAGCGAGCGAACCGCCAATGGAAAACCGTGGCTAAATATTTCGTTCCAAGTGAGCTTTATCCCCGCGATTATGAAAGCTATGTCATCGGTAGTTGGCTCTCGTTGTGGATTGCGAAGCCGTTTATTGATGTTCTCCAACCAGTCAGTGCCATAGTAACCACGCCATGTTTGTTCGCAATTCGGTTTGAGTCCATCGCGTAGCAGGTTAAGGGCTGATGATATACGGTCGGCATTGGACATTACCATCAGTGTTTGCTCTCATTCATCGGTGTCGCTCGCCTCATCACGCTAGTTATGCTACAACGAAACAAAAAGTGTACATGGCGGCAGTCGCTAATCGGACTCTTCACATTGAATCACCCCGGGTTTGGTAGAGACTTGGTTTTGTGTGTGTCCGCTGGTTTGGCGGTTGGGTTTTGATTGTAGTGGGTGTTTTCGTGTTCGGCGGGGGTGGTGTATTTGTAGCGGCCTGCTAGGAGTTGGCTGTGGCTGCGTCGGTGGTTGTACCAGTCGACGTATTCGAGGGTGGCGAATTCGACTTCGCGTAGGTCTTGCCATGGGCCGTGGGGGTAGATGAGTTCCCATTTGTAAAGTCCGTTGAAGCTTTCGATCATGGCGTTGTCGTAGCTGTCGCCGGTTGAGCCGACCGAGGCGACGATGTCGTTGTCGTCGAGTCGGGTGCTGTAGCGGATGGACAGGTATTGCGATCCGCGGTCGCTGTGATGGACCGCTTGGTCGGTTCTGCGGCCGTCGCGACGGCGCGAGGCGATGGCCATGTCCAACGCGTCGAGGGCGAGTTCGGTGTGTAGTGTGCGTGATGCCCGCCAGCCCAGAACACGACGCGAGTAGGCGTCGATGACGAACGCCAGGTAGACCCAACCGGTGCGGGTTCGCACCCAGGTTAGGTCGGCTAGCCACAACCGGTCTGGGGCGTCTACACCGAAGCATCGGTTCACCAAGTCCTCGGGCGTGTCGTCGGCGGCGGGTGTGGTGGTTACCGGTTCTTTGCCTCGGCGGGCACCGACAAGCCCCATCTGCGACATCAACCGCTCAACGGTGCAACGCGCCACCACCACACCGGCGACGCGGTTGAGGTGGTCCCACACCTTCGCGGCGCCATAGGCACTGTAGTTGGCTTCATAAACCTGCGCGATCAACAGTGAGAGCTGCGCGTCGCGCACAGCCCGCGCCGACGGCCGGCGTTTCTTCGCGGGCGTAATAGGTAGACGGGGCGATCCCGACACCGTGCTCTGTGAGCACCGCGCAGATCGGCTCGACCCCGAACCGGTGCCGGTAAGCGTCGATGAACGACACTACAACCTTGACTGGCGGTCGAGCTCCGCCCCGAAGAAAGCCGAAGCCGCCTTCAAAATCTCGTTCGCTCGGCGCAGCTCACGGTTCTCGCGTTCAAGGTCCTTGAGACGCTCACGCTCGACGCTAGTCACCCCTGGGCGCGCACCGTTGTCGATCTCAAAACGATGCACCCACTTGCGCACCGACTCCACAGACGGACCCAGCTTCTCAGCAACCGAACAGATCGCCTCCCAGCGAGACCCATAAAGCCTCTCATTATCAAGCACCATCCTCACCGCCCGCTCACGCAGCTCAGCTGGATATCTTCCATTGTTTGTCATAACTCCATCCTCTCAAGGAAAAGAGTCTCCACCAAACCCGGGGTGATTCACATTTCCGAACTCCGAGGCTGTGGGGGAGGTTCAAGTTGGGTTTGCTTGGGTGGAGGGGTGTTCAGGTTCGGTAGTTGCTGTGCCCACAGCGAAACGGGTTACCAGCACAAAGCACTCTTGGGCAATGGATGAAGCGAAGTAGTTGCGTTGTTCTGCCTGCTAGCCGGGGTGTTGGTTATTTTGGTTGGGGATGCTGGCTTGACGGCGACAACCTGTTGACCTCCACGCGCGCCTCGAGCGACTCAATGGTTCACCTCTTCAAGATGCTGGCTCGAGGCGACAACTTGTTGACTTCCACTGGTTTTGTGGGGTTATTTGAGTTGTGGGATGCTAGCCGATTTGGCTGCTGGTTTTGGTTTGTTTCGTGGTGTTGGGGGTTGTTTGGTTGGTTGGCGATGGTGTTGGTAGCGTGGGGTGGGGGGTTTAAGTTGGTATTTTCGTGTTGTGGGGTGTTGGTGGATTTGCCAGTTGTGGTCGTGGATTTTGTGGTGGCAGTGGTCACAAACCAGGGTGAGGTTATCAAAGTTGGTTTCGCCGCCATGTGACCAGTATTTAATATGGTGTGCCCTACACCATAGCGGATCGGTTCCGCAGCCGACACAGTGTTTATCGCGTGCGGTTAGTGCGATGCGTTGAGCATCAGATGCGGTTCGTTGGCTTCTTCCTAACCACAACCTTTGGGTTTTGTTGTTGAACACCGCAGGCAAAATATTAGCTTCTACTGCTAGTTCACGCAACGATTGTTCTGTGATTGGTGAACCGTTAGCTAACCGAGGGTTGTTTAGTTGTTGTTTAATTGTGCAATAATCAGCGATGATCAACAAATTAGTGCCCAACCTGTTTCTACCCACACCGTCACCGTTTAGGGTTTGCTGGCATATTAATTCAGCTAAAGCATCCGCTCTGCGTTGCTGCGGAGTTGGTCGCATAGCTGTATCTTCGCTGTAATACATAGAACGTTCTTTAGCAGACAACGCGGTCATAACACGCGCACCAGTGATTTGATCAAACTCAGCGCGTAACACCAACATGCCAGTCTCGGGGCTTTCAAAAGCCTGCGCGAAACGTTTTTTGCGTTGACGCTCCAAAACAGAAACACCTGCTTTATCGGCTTGCTGATTTTGATGCCTGCGAACTGTTTTAGCGAAATCATCAAAACCCTCGGTTTTGGCTTTATCCACCAACTCACCTTCAACAATCTCACCATCAAATGAGGTTCGCGCGATCAACTTAGCATGACCAGATGTGATATCACCAGACTCTAAAGCCTCAAACGTTTGCGGCAACGACTCCAACTGGTTAGCAGTCTCTACTTCTTTTTTGGCTTCGCGCCTAGAAATCAACAACTCACCAGCCGCCACCTGTTGAGCATCACCACTACAAAACCGCCTGCTAATCTCAGACAACAGTTTCGCTTTGCGAGCCGCCAACCGAGACTCGAAGCGACCCAACAAAGACAACTCAGAAGCCAACCCCGAATCACTCAACGACGCTATATCATCGAAAGCTAAACAAATGGGATTACCGCACCCCACCCTATGGGCCGCTTTCTTAGACTTCATGTTAGTTGATATATCTGTAAACAACATAATATCACTCTATAGACACGCTATGACATCAACAACCTTTTCACACAAAATAATATTAGATTTTCAAAAATATTTTTATCACCTAACATAGCATGAAATTTTTAATCGCAAGGAACGCTCACTCCACCCCCTAGGCTGAACACCTAACCACATCGCTTGGGGGGCTTAAGCGGTTCTTAGCGTTGTGAGTCTCCGAGAGTGTTTAGGAAATTCGGGTTAGGTTTGCCTGTGTAGATGACAACTCGGATTCGGCAGTTGTAGTTGGTGAAATAGGAAGGTGATTCAACGGGAGACCGCAAGCAGCCCAATCAGTCACCCAACGAAGCACCCGTACCGTCAACGCCTCGCGCACCTACCTAACCGACCGGTCTTTTAAAGTGCCAGAGGCCGCAGCGCAGTCGACTACACCACCGCCGACGCTTATGTCACACCAACCGCATCAACCGCCCGAATGCTGACAGGTCCACCAACTCCACACCGCGGTCCCCAGCAGACCACAACCGCCCACCGCACATCCCGCACCGCAGTCTCAGCGTTCGCCTGCACACATGCAACCGCAACAACCCAGCGGAGTCATCAACACCAAACACCTCGATGTCGCCGAGTCAAGCAATGATCTCGTTCACGCGCCTACGGTCACAGTTCACACCGATCCTCCAGTGTTCAGTAGCTATCAGCACCGATTCTGAGGGATCCCTCGCACGCTGCCGCCGCCACCACTGGCCTCACTCCACCCTCATCCGCGAAGAGCCGCTATTCCTAGAGGCAGCGCAAGGGAAGGTATCTACTCTTGCTCACGACATTATCCGCGATCGAGCCAAAGAGCTGAATGCAGCCTGGCCAAACGACTCGAGCTTTGACCTCGCCCGCGGGGTGGCGGAACTGGGGCTGTGGCTAATGGACAACGGTGACCTACCGGAGCCGATTCTGTTTTGCGTGTGCTTCCGAAACCCGATGGATTGGGTGGTGAATAACAGCACCCTGAATGTTCTGAGGATTCAACGGGAACCGCTCACAGAAGGGACTGCTGGGAACGGTCGGTGGCGGCGGTTGATTGGAGGGTGGGCCAGGCGGTGATGAGGGCGTTGTAGGCGCCGGCTTCTGTGGCCCAGCCCCTGTCGTTGGCCTTCTGGTAGAGAAGGTAGGCGAGTTGGCGTGCCCGGTCGCCGTTGCCGCCGAGTTTGTGCAGCAGTTCCGCGGCTTCTGATTCGGAACGGTGCAGCGCAGCAACCAGGTACTGCAAGACCTCCCAGACCGTGAGGCGGTCGTCGTCTATCGGCGACCAGTCGGTTTTCAGTTCTTCACGTTCGTATAACCGAAACGAACCCGCTTTTGCTTCACCAATACCCGCGTCTTCAACACCACCCAGCGAAGTATTTTTTGCTCTAGCTACGTTATCGGCATCACCTGATTTGGCAGGATTGTAACCATGTTGGGAGAACCAGGTGAGCGCGAACCTTGTGTCTGCGTCGAGTTCTGCTTCCTCACCGTCAAGGATCTCACCGAGCACATCGTTGATGATCGACAGCGCAGTCGACACCGACATCGCCGAGCCGTCGGCCTCCACCACACGGGCGTACCGCGAAAACACCTTGATCCCCGGCCCAATCGTAGACTGCGCCATATCAACCGGCGCAATATTGCCCGACTGCAACAACCGCACCGCTTCAGGCAGTTCACTACGAAGCGCCCCTATGAACTCGCCACGAGTAGCCAGTGCGGCCGACTCAGCGCGGGCACGGCAAGCCAACACGATCGACGACGCAAGGGCGTTGGAGCCAATACTACGTGGACGATTACCAAACTCAGTACGCATTGGCCATGTCGCGTTTACCTGTAGTTTCGCTTCCATCACCGCACGGAGAAACGTCTCCCAACCTGTTGTGCGTACATCTCCTTCTTTCGTCTCCGTTGCCTTGTACGCGTAATAGATCGTCGCTGGAACTTCCGATGTATGGCTCTCGGAGACTTGAGCCATGAACTCCGCTACCCCTGACTCGAAGTGTGCTCGGGCACCATCTGGACCTCTGTGACGATCTGGGTCCGCGATGATTTCCTCCGCCTTAGGCGTCAACAGGGTTGAGCATTCGTTGGGCCAAACGATGGAGAGATTTTTGCCGAGCCAGACATAGAAAAAATCCGAAATGTCCGCATACCCAATGTTGTCGTAATACGGTGGATCAGTCGAAATCGCTGCATCGCGACATTCCTTTACCCTTGCTCGAGCATCTCGCTGCAGGGACTCGCTACAAGCGTCGCCTCTGGGAATGTGAGCTACCGCCTTAGAGATCCAACTGATCATCGACTTCCAACTACCGGTCGAAGACGAAAACGGATTGCCTTCCGCAAAGTCCCAGGTCATTGGAATCGCTTGACGAGCAAACGTGCTTCGGAGAGCCCCAAGAGGGCTAATCCATGTGGCAATCGACGACCAATAGTCCGCACACTTGTCAACCGAGAACGCAAGGTACACGACCACAGCATCGGCGTACGCTGCGGCACCCGTCCCTCCGTCTCTAAGTCTCACTTCATCGTCGGCTATTTCAGTTCTAGACGCATCTGTTCGAACCATCGCTGCCACCTCATCAAGAAGATCCGAGAACGTCGTCAGCGCCGCCAACTGCCTCGGTGTGAACAACTGCCACCACTGGGTTAGACCATAGGCTTGAACACGAAAACCGAGGCCTTTGTCTGGTAGCGCACCTTCTGGTCTCCAAGCT
>CBDBEW010000010.1:0-5357 GCA_965204595.1 Candidatus Aldehydirespiratoraceae bacterium
CCGCTAGCCCAGTGACGACTGCGCCAACAACCACCACACCGATAACCACCACCAGCACCACCACGAGTACGACCACAACTACCACAACCACAACAACCACCACTACCCCACCAACCACCCCTACAGAACTCACCCAAGACGAGATACGTCAAATCGGTGAGGCCAACATTGGCTCGCTGTCAGGAAACAGTGACAGGCGCCTTATCGAGGTGCTAAACGTTGCAGACGGTTCAATCACATCACTCAGAAGAGTTGTCGACGGCAACCGCGCGGTGTTGCTGTGGTTCTGGGCACCGCATTGACCGACTTGTCGCGCAGAAGCGCCGAAAATTGAGCAGTTCGCTCAAGCCAACAAAGACAAGGTGCAAGTAGTGGGTCTTGGCGGGCAAGACGACTTCAGCTACGCCTTACGTTTTGTAAACTCCACTGGTGTTGGAACCCCCACCATGCTTTGGGACCCATCTTTCGACACTTGGCACCAATACGGCATCACCCGCAACAGTTCAATGATCTTACTCAGTAGCGACCTTAACGAAGGCACCGAATCGTTCAATGGTTTTAGCGACAACCAGCAACAAAGAATCTTAGATCAGGTTGAGCAATTTAGCTAGCTCCACCAGCGAGCTTGACCAACGGCTAGCACTTGACGGTCACCACGTTTGGGCACCAAATCACGGCCACTAACTTCAACTGTTAGTGGTAGCGGAATCGGGTCTAACGAACGGGGATTGTCGTGGTCGGCCATTAGCGCATGTAGGTTAGTCATGGCGGCTGAGCCAAACCAGGTGCTCGTGACCACCTCACCGTTGGCGAGTTTGGCGATACGCACACCTTGCCCCCCCCTACCTTTGCTGAGCAACTCAGCATTTGCTGTGGCTTTTACTCCTGCCTGATTAGTGATGATCAAGACCACACCGTCATTAACCAAAACATCTGCACCAACCACTTTAGCGTCACCCAACAAACGCATACCAACCACTCCAGCTCGGCCTCTGCCTTTGAAATTGTCGGTGTTGGTGCGCAAGATTTGGCCATCTGACGCTACCAAAGCCATCTCAGCACCCTGATCTGCACAAAAGGCGGCAATTACTGTGTCGCTTTGGTCTAAGGATATGATCGTGGCAGCTTCAGCGGTGGCCATCACATCCTCCAACTGCAAACACTTAACAATGCCAGCAGCGGTGGCAAGCACGAGCCGTCCTTGCGAAGCTGTCACCAATGTCAACACCTGTTCACCTTTGTTAAGGTCAAACAGTTGCTTAGCTAACGACCCGCGAGTGCGGTTAGTTGCTTCAGGCACCTCACCCGCGATAACAGTACAAACACGCCCTAGCGAGGTGACCGCAGTGACCACCGCATGAGTGGTCGTTGTCACTTGAGACGTGACCAAGTCGTGACGCCCGAGCTTTGCTTTTCGCTTGAGGTCAAGGGGTGCTCTACCAATGCTGCCTGAAGTGGCAAGAGTGATGACACAAGGCGTGTTTGCTGTGCTGATTCTCGGTACTAATGAATCAACATCATCTTTGTCGGTGATGCTGTCACTAGACACAATCACCGACCGCCGTGACTTGCCATGCTCGGCTGCTAGTTCATCGAGCTCTTTGAGCACCAGAGTGCGTTGCGAAGTTTCTGAAGCAAGAAGTTTGTGGTAGCGCGCAATGTCTCGACAGAGATCGGTGGCTTCTTGTTCAAGTTCAAGCTTCGCTAAAGCGGTGAGCCGACGCAAGGGCATATCCAAAATATGTGTTGCTTGGGCATCGGTCAACAAGAACCGTTCAATCAACGCTCCCCGCGCCACAGTTGCGTTTTTAGACGCACGAATAATTGCCACCACTTCATCGATAGCATCAAGTGCCACTATCAATCCCTCAACAATGTGCAGGCGATCTTGAGCTTTAGCAAGACGATATTTCGTGCGCCGCACGATCACCTCTAGGCGATGGTTGATATAGCACTTGCAAAGGCGGTAAATACCAAGCGTGGTGGGCACCCCGTCAACCAAAACCACATTGTTGATCCCAAAGGTGTCCTCTAAGGGTGTAAGTCGAAACAGTTGAGCCAAAACCATGTCTGGTGCCACACCTGCCTTTAGATCAACTTGCAGTTTTAAGCCAGAGATGTCACTCAAATCGGTGATACCGGCAATGCCGCTTAGCTTGCCGTTGTTGACGACTTCCTGCACTTTGCTAATTACACGTTCTGGGCCAACAAGATAGGGCAACTCGGTTACGATGATCGCCATGCGGCTACGAGTTACCTGCTCAAAATGAGTTGTAGCACGAATCCGAACAGAGCCTCTACCAGTTTGGTACGCTTCGTGCAGCCCATCACTAATCACAGTCCCACCGGAAGGAAAATCAGGGCCAGGCAATACTTCCAATATTTCTTCAATGGTCGGTTTTGGGCGGCGTTTTTTCATGACCAACCTAACCAGAGCGGCTGTTTCAACTAGATTGTGCGGTGCCATGTTTGTAGCCATACCAACAGCAATTCCGCTGCTACCGTTTACGATGATGTTGGGCAGAGCCGCAGGCAAGACTGTTGGTTCTTCACCTTCACCGTCATAGGTGGGGCGGAAATCTACTGTGTTCTCATCAAGCTCTGCCACCATGTCCATCGCCACTTCAGCTAGACGACATTCGGTGTAACGTGATGCCGCTGGCGGGTCGTCAAGAGAACCAAAGTTGCCTTGTGGCTCAATAAAAGGCAGCATTCTTGAAAAATCTTGCCCCATCCGCACCAGGGTTTCGTAAATCGCCGAATCACCGTGCGGGTGGTATCGCCCCATGGTGTCGCCAACAATGCGTGCTGATTTGCGAAATGGTGTGTTGGGGCGCACACCCATCTTCAGCATCGACCAAAGAATACGCCTCTGCACTGGCTTGAGTCCATCACGAACATCGGGGATGGCGCGCGAAGTAATAACACTCAAAGAGTAAGCAAGAAATGATTCGCTCAGTTCATCGGCTACCGGAACCTTAATTATCTCGCGCGCAAAGCTCTGCTCTAGTTCAAGTTGTTGGGACACAAGCCTCTCCTATTTTGATGACCTACCGTTGTCATTATGCAACAACAACACTAGCCAAGTACTAACAAGGTTATAGTTTTTCAATCTCTAATAAACCATAAATAAGCTAATAAAATATAAATACATTGATAAAACATGAGCAGTTCCGTTAGATTGAGTATGTGGACCCGCGGAAGAACCCATACACACCCAACGCAGGTGCAACGCCGCCTGTTCTCGTCGGTAGAGACAACGAACTTGAAGCCTTTGAGATTCTGCTCGACCGCTTGAGTGCTGGCCGCTCGGAGCAATCCATGATAATCACTGGCCTTCGCGGTGTCGGTAAAACGGTTCTGCTGTCGGAGTTCCGCAATACCGCTCTCGACCGCGACTGGGTGGTCGTGGAGATCGAGATAGCCAAACATGATGACGCTCAGTTCAGATCGCTGATGGCACGTGAACTCCGTAAAGCTCTGTTCAATATAGCTCCACGTGCGAAATGGACCGACAGTGTAAGACGCGCGGCACAGATTCTCAAATCGTTCACAATCACTCTAGACCAAGCTGGAGCAATCACATTGGGACTCGATGTTGAACCCCTCATGGGTCAAGCTGACAGCGGAGCACTCGATGCCGATCTGACCGATGTCATCGTCGCACTCGGTGAAGCTGCGCGAGCACAGCAACGAGGTACCGTATTTCTTGTCGACGAAATCCACTTCCTCACACGCTCACAACTGGAGGCTCTAATCGCAGCGATCCACAAGACCGTGCAACGGCAACTCCCGATAACACTCACCGCCGCTGGACTGCCTCAACTTGCACAACTCGCTGGAGAGGCAAAATCGTATGCAGAACGCCTATTCAAGTTTCCCACTATAAACAGTCTAAGCGAAGCAGAGTCTCATCAGGCCTTGACTGAGCCTGCCTCAATACACGGCATCCGTTATTCAATGGAAGCTCTCGACACCGCAACCGTCTTCACCGAGGGCTACCCTTACTTCCTCCAAGAGTTCGGTCTAGCCGCTTGGAACCTCGCTACCGGACCGGAAATAGACGCAAGCGAAGCACGCATCGCGACAGATGAAGTACGAGCGAAACTAGACTCGGGTTTCTTCAAAGTACGTATCGACCGAACCACCGAACTTGAACTTGCGTATCTGCGGGCGATGGCTCATCTCGGTTCAGAACCACAGCTCGCGGGGGCAGTGGCGGATTTGCTTGAACGGACCTCCCAACAATGCGGACCGACACGTTCCAAACTGATCGAAAAAGGACTGCTTTATACGCCAGAGCATGGATTCGCAGCGTTCACCGTGCCTCAGTTCGATAAGTTCCTAGTGCGAGCGATCCCCAAACTAACCGTGCCGGAAGTCAGAAAACGAGCACGCAAGCTCTAAAGCATGAAAAAGCTCAGCTGTCGCAATAGAATTTTGGGGTGCCTGAACTGCCGGAGGTGGAGACAATACGTCTTCAACTAGAACCACAGCTACAAAATGTTGAAATTGTGGATGGTGGGTCACATTGGTCGGCAAAGTTCACGCCCGCTTTAGAAGCTGTGGGTTCACAAATAAGCACAATACGGAGAAGGGGTAAATACTTGCTCCTTGACCTCACCTCTGGGTATGAGTTGATCATTCATCTGGGTATGACTGGTCGCTTAGCACTGCGACAACCACACAAAGACCAACTAGACCATCCACACTTGCGAGCTTGGTGGATGTTAGACAACGGTTCTGTTCTCACTTTTCACGATATTCGTCGCTTTGGGCGTGTTTATGTTGTGCCGCGTGGCAACTACGCTGCTAGCCCCACTCTTGCTAACTTGGGTCCTGAACCTTGGGATCCCACCTTCACCGCTAGGTCGCTTTTTGAGTATGTGAAGAAATCAAACCGTCACTTAAAGACGCTGCTGTTGTCACAGCGACCAGTGGCAGGACTAGGCAACATATACGCCGACGAAGCATTGTGGCTAGCAAAAATCAACCCAGCCACCCGCACCTTGAGCCTAAAAAGAGCTCAAAGGCTAGTTAATGGCATTCAAAGTTCACTTGCTAGCGGACTCAGCCACGGCGGAACAACCATAGGTGATTATGTGGATTCACGAGGCCGTAAAGGCAAAAACCAACATGCACTGCATTGCTACGGGAAAGCTGGTGAGCCTTGTGAGCGTTGCGCCACATTGTTGGTGCGCCGATTACTTGATGCCCGCAGCACTACTTGGTGCCGCAGGTGCCAACGCCGTTAACGTTCTTTGTGGTCAATCGGTGTGGCGCAGGTGTACATCATCTATCAACACATCTAGGTCTTTCCAGAGATTTTTTACAGACGAACGTAAGCGCATGTTGTG
>CBDBEW010000011.1:0-23237 GCA_965204595.1 Candidatus Aldehydirespiratoraceae bacterium
AGCTTGCTCGCAAGAACAAAGCCGGTGCCAACCGTTACATGGAAGGCCGTTATGGTGCCCGTCTGATCCTTATAGACAGAGCCTTCATGGATGCAGTGGAAGAGTTCGCGACGGAGCCGTCTTGACGCGCAGCCGATCAAGAATGAGTCCGCGTAGCGACGAGTCCGCTCGGGCGAGCACTAAATTGAGACAGATATGGGCCTTCCCGAGAGTCGGGCAACTGAACCAGACTACATCAACACTTTGGTACCGGGAGCGCCTACGAAGAGTCAACATTCCGAGCAGCACCGCTTGGCGATTGCTCAAGGGGAAGCCCAGTGCTGGTTGTGTAAGGATGGCCCGGTGACCGCTGAGAGCCTAGTAGTCGGTGCCATATGCGTTTGGGCTGCGGCCGCCGTGCATGCCACAGTGACCGACCTGCGCGAGGCTATCATTTCGCGTCGGGTCTGCTGGGCTGCTGGAATTACGATTCTGGGCTTGTTGTCTGGTGCCGCTGTTCTGGCTGATGATCTCTCTAGGCTGGCGTGGGTCGTCGCGGGCGCAACTTCAGTGGGCTTGCTCTTTGAAGCGATTTATCGGTTGGTGCCTGGGAAAGTCGGTTTTGGTGATGTGCGGTTGATCATTGTCGACAGCCTTTTGGTCGGATGGTGGGGGTTGGCTTGGGTTTGGTGGGCTTTGTTCGCCGGGGCTGTCGCTGCGTGGCCGGTTGCGATTTTCGCCCTTGTGCGTGTGGGTCGTCACGCCAAGGTTCGTTGGGCACCCGGATTAGTTGCCGGTGCCGCCGCGGTGATTGCTTACCGACTATGGATTGTAGGCGTGATCTGATCCGAAAAAACTCACCAGACCATGATTTCACCTGCTAGCCTTGTCTGGGTAGTCTGTGGTGCCAAAACTGGATTCCGCTTAGGAAAGGTCAACTGTGTGGAAAGATTTAAAAAACAAGCGACTTGATGAGAACGGCCTCACCACCTTGGAGTGGTTGCTAATCGTAGCTGCCGTAGCAGGTTTAGCCGCGCTCGCGGTGGTTCTAGTCCAAAACGTGGTTGACGACACTGCCGAGCAAATCAGCGGTTCTAGCGCGCGCAAGACGGCCGCCCAAGTCGCCGCAGACGCGATTATGAACGAAGCTGACAGAGACGCTAGCGCGCAGCCACCCACTGCCAAGACCTATGGAGCCTGGGCGCGGTACTACACGGGAAAGTGCAACCGGTTGAAGATCACCTACAGCAACGTACCTGATCTGAACGTGGCTGCCAATTTTACATTCGGAGACCTCAGTGCTGACGCGAGTGTCTCGGCTAGTAATATTTCGAAGCTAACTAACGTCACCGATACTACAAGCGCGCCCGAGAACGGGAAAGCGGTGGCCCAGTGCAGCATACCATAGCATCTCTAACTCCCTTCTCAACAGTTACAATGATTTCCTAGCGTATTTCCCAATCGCTCGTCATCTTCTGGTTGCCCGGTTACTCAGTTTAAGTTTGAAGAAAAACTCCCAATCGTTGAACAAGCCCGGACTTATATTTGCCAGAGGTTACCGAACTAACAAAGTCAGATTTGATCCCATGAACACGGCGCGACGCAACACCAAAGGGAACACAGACCAAGCTCAGGAACAAGTCGCCCTTAGGTCTGGACGGCGGCATCTGTTAGCCGTGTGGCTAGTTACGTGTAGCGCGGTTGCGGGCATGATTGGTGTTGTTTGGTATAGGGCCACGGTTCTTGGAGTTGCTGCCCTTGAGGGGGACTTGGTCGGCCACGCGGCAACTGCTAATTGGCTTAGGACGAAGCCTTGGTGGGATTGGCGGGGGTGGTCAGACTGGTTTTATGGGGGCCAAGCAATCGGTGTCAACTACCCACCCCTCAGCCACCTTTGGTTACGCCACACCCACCCCGTACACGGCCAGTTGCTGGCGGTTGCTATCGGACTCTTGGTTCTGCTGCCGTGGGGCACGATGCGCCTTGCACGGGCCGTCGGTTTCGTTCCTCAACGACAACGTGTGGCTGTGGCAATCGCGCTCATTCTGTCTGTAGCTTCGATTCAAGCGCATTGGGTGTTGAGCGGTTTTCACTACAACAACACAGCATTTGGTAGCTGGCCAGCAATGATTGCTACGGTATTGATGCTGTTCCCGGCAGCCTGGGCAGCAAGATGTCGAGCTCCAGTCTTGAGCGGGGTAGTCTGCGGAATTGCAGCGTTGGTAAACGTGACTGTCTTGCCGGGCGGTGGCGTTGTCATCATACTGTTACTGGCGACTAGCGGCGCGTCACTACGACAAGCCCTTCGCTGGTCCATTACCGCTGGTGCAACGACGTTGCTGGTCTGCGCCTGGTGGTTGGTTCCCTTCATTCAGGGCTGGAATCGGCTGGTTCGTTACGACGTACCTATTTCTGATTCGTTGATGTCCGGTGGTCTCTGGCAGCTTCAGTTGCTTGCTGGTCTGGGCTTTGCGACCGCTTGGGCCGCGCGTTCCAATCCCCAAGCCAAGCGTTTGGCACTTGCCGCCACTGCCGGTTTGATAGCCGCAGTGTTAGCAGATCACTTGGGGTACCTTCGCGCAGAACGCTTGCTACAGGTACCGATCCTGGTAGCCGCGGTTTCAATAGCCGCGTTGTTCCCGGTTAATTCGCAGCGAAAGAATCCCCGACAATTTCGTTCTACAGCGATCTTGGTCGGATGTGTGTTGTTGGTTGGGTTCGTGGTTGCCACGAAGCGTTATGAGACGCTCCCGCTGCTGTTCTGGCTGTTGTTGTGGCATCCAGACCGGAACTGGGTTTGGGGTGGCGCGTTGGCCTGGTATTTTGTGCTTCTATCGGTTCCCTTTTCGGTGCTGCTGGACACACACGAGTCATCAGACTCATCAAAGGGTGTTCACGAAACTATCAACGCGCTCAGCGGGCCAACAGCCGAAGGCACGGTTCTCTTTAATGAGTACTACAGTCTCGCGTCGGGCGAACTGGCTAAATGTGTCTGGGATCATCCTTGGCGCACCACAACATTGAGTGACGGGCGAATTCGCCCGTTGCAAGGGCTATATCGCGAAACGAGCAGTGCCGCAGAGTTCATATCCGCCCAGAATCGCTTATCCACGAATTTTCGGTCACGACCCCACTGGAACGAGAACTGGCAAACTGGTGACTCGTTGTCACTGGCCAGTCTCACCGCGGCCGAAGCGCTTGGGGCACGTTGGTTTGTGCAATGCGACGCCGACGACAACTTCACGGTCTATGAAGGACCGGGGATCATTGCCGAAGGCACCCAGATACTGCCCTACAAGGACGAAGATTCATGGCATCAAGCCGCAGTGCAATGGTGGATTGCTGTCGCCTCCGAAACTGAGCCATTGCGATCCAACGGAACCCCAAGAATTCCAGTACTCTGGCCCAACCCCGATGACACTAACACTGTGGTCGACCATGCGGCTCAAGGGGTGAAGATGCGAACAGAACAAGACAGGCTGATCATCTCCGCCACCGCGCCGGGATGGGCCTGGCTAAGGGTGCCGTGGGATCCATGGTGGTTCGCTACCAACGGCGCGCCACTCAAGGGCGGTCCGGGCCACCTCGTCGCGTGGGTTGATGAGGGTACAACCGAGTTGCACTGGGATGTCCCAGATCACGTTGATCAGACCGCGATAGCCGTAACCGGTTTGTCGTTACTGGTGTTGCTGGTAATGTGCATCCGCAACCGGCGTTTCGGTTTTGAGATCGACCCAGATCGTCACCGGCCCGTCGTGTGTGCTTTCACCCGATTCGTAGCGGCAACCGACAGAGTCATTAGCGCGAGTTGCCGGGTCCTCAAAACTACCGCGCTCCGACTCACGCGTCACGACTGTTAGATGGAAGCGAGAAACCCTTAGCAGTTTGTATGCTATAGTTGAATCAATGGGGACGGTATGCACGCAGGTCAAATGAGTAGACCTGTGAGCCACACAGGGGAGCAGGGTCGAGCCGAACGCGGTGACACGCTAGCGTTTGTGATCCTGTGGCCTACGATGATCGTGGCAATTTTGTTGCTGCTGGTGCATACGTTCATCGTGGTCAACGCTCAAGCCGAAGCCGAAGTGGCGGCTTCGGCAGCGTTACGAGCCGCTTGGCACTCCGCTGCTGGATCTGATTTCTTGACGAATCCTGATACTGGATCGCTATCCGACCCTCATCCCAATGTGCTGAAGATGGCCAACGACGCGAAGGACGCGGCGGCAAGAGTGGCAGGAACAAGCGGGGAGGGGTGGCGATGGTGGACACCTGGGGCTGTCGAAGTAAGGAGCGATTGGTGCCAACAGAGCACTCGACCGGGGCGAGGAGAAGCCGGCTGGGTCGAGATCAGTGTGCAGGGGGCGGTGCATAGCCCTCTGGCTGCGCTATGGCCGAACCGTCTGGACCGGGTTTACGCTATCGCAGCTGGCCCAGCACTTCTCAATAATTCCCTTGAACCACAAATCAACGGTTTCACCGTTCCAGAGTCGAGTTCTCTGGCAGTGTGCCCATAGCAGGTTGCTGATGGACGCGTCCCTAAGTTTCAGTGCGGGTTCTTGCTGTTAAACCAGATTACATGACGGCTGGTCTGCCACGTTTGGGCCCCATCCTTTGCCACCTTTGTCAAGGATTCCTTTTGCTGGCTCGGGTATGAGATTGATGTCGCTGTAAATGATTCCCAAAGTGCGGCACTTCTCTGAGTAGTCACGGTTGATCCGTTCGGCACTTTCTGCCGACGTTGGATTTTCTGCTTGCCAGCGTTTGGAGAGTTCCAACACTGCGACTGCGGCGGCTTCTTGACGGGCACTGTGAGTATCGATGCTTTCAACAGTGCTGTCTACCAGATTCTGCACAACCACCACAGCCAGCGCGGTCAACCCAGCCACAACTGCTAGGACCAACAGCCACTCCAATGTGGTCAAACCAGCGTCACCACGTGCAGCGAGCCTTCCAGTCATTCGCTGGTGCTTTCGCTCTGCAACGCTGCGGGCACGCTTTGGTGTTGTGTTAGCGACACTTGACGAGGTGAGTGTTGTGGGGGGCCATCAGGCAGTATCATTGAACATCTTGGTGTGCACCACCGAAGGTGAGCACGAACTGTTGAGCGGTGTCGACCGGGCCGGGCTGGAACCCCACAGAAAACCCTAGGACACCTCTACCTGGTTGGTCTGGCCAGTATGGGTTCTTGAACGGGAGTCTGTCCACTAGGACCGTTTCAGTGATCCAGTTGCCATCTTCGACCGGCACATCCAGGTACGGTACCAGTTGGCGGACATCTGCGACTTTTCCGTCGTTGTCCATCGTGGTGAGGTAGACTCTCAGGTCATCGATCTGTTGTTCGGTCACGCTCTCAGCGATGCTGGGATGAGAAGTCGCATCCCTAAGCTCCGCGCCTATCCCATAGTAGCGGACCAGTTGGTCCCCTGTGGTGCCCTCGGGTGGACTGCCGAGCGCGAAATCAGGGAAGACATACTCTAACTGAGACCACGACTCCAAGATGGCTCCCGGGCTTTCAGTAATATAGAACGACCGCATCGGGTCAGGCACCAGAGACAAATCGGCGGTGACCTCGAACTCGATCATCGCGGAATCGGTGGGACCGACATAGCCCTCGATCACGAACGGCACCACCTCTGTGGGCTGCACCGTCAACGGGAACACCCAACTGCCGCCTCCGACAGATACGGTAAGCGAACGCGCGAACAACCTCTCGGACAGGTTCTGCACAAGACCCCTGACAACACCGTCACGCACCAGCACAGAATCCATCAACACCACTACCTCTTCACTGAAGTCTTCTAGGTGGTAACGAAAGCCATCCGGGATGTAATACATCCCCAGATCGACTATGATTCCGTCGCCGCCGATGAGAGAATCGATCTCGTAACTCAACGGACCCGGCTGATCACCCGCAACCGCGTCAGAATCGACGGAATCAACCACATCTGGATCGGACACATCTGGATCAGCAACATCTGGGGTGTCTGTGAGGTCGATCCCGTAAGGGTCAAACGGGTCAGCCCCAGCAGTGTCTGCGGGGTCGGTGATGGTTGGTGGCGGGTCGGACGATATTGCGTCTTGGCTGCAGCCGACAAACACCGCCAGCACCGTCGCACATAACACCGAAAGCCAGACACACCGACCGTGCCATCCTCGAATCGGGCGCACTACAGTTCGCGTGGTCTGGACCATGTCGTCGGTTCCGTCGCGCACCGACGGCTGCTGTGACCTGTTCGCAACCGTTCGATGCACCTTATTGCCTAGTCCAGGTGCATGTGTTAGAGTCTGGTGCTTTACCAGCGTTTTCACAATTCTCCATGTATAGCACCTTTCCGTTCACGTTGTTCACGAACCATCCGTTCCCGTCGCCTAGCGTCGATTTACGGGCGGATGTGTTTTTTGGCACGCCACGGATGAGCGTCACCGTATAGCCGGTGGAAGCGGCAGCGAACACCGCATATTTCGTGCCGTCGGCGGGATCTGTAAACGACACGAACGGGGCAGCAAGAGGAGTCGGGCTTCGTCCCCCGTTGCCAGCAGTGTTGCCCTGCGGGGTGCCGGTGTGAGCTGTTCCTTGGGCTTTGGTCATGTCATAGAGGTAGCAGGTCATGGAAGCACCGGTGCTGCCCCATCTACAGTTGCGGGACTCAACACCACCATCAGGGTCAGACCTGCTGAGAGCCTGCACGAATAGACCCCCCGTCTTTTCGTGGTATATCTGATCTCGGACGAGCACACACTGATCGCCGACCTCGCCACGGTCAGGTTTTGGTTCGCATCCAAACCAACTTTTGAGTTGCCGGTTCAAGAAGGTGGGATTGCAAAGTCCAAGGAGGAGATGGTTTGCGACTGATGGGGCGATTAGGTTGACGTTGGTTCTCTGGGCGTGGTTAAAGTTGAGTGCGGCAGGCCAGGTGTCTATCTGCCAGGGACCGACCCCGGGGTTCCAATGCGCTCTTCGCTCGTCGAGGAATGTGCCTCGCGAGTACAATTTGTTGTTGCCTGACTTTATGCCGCCAGCATCGGCGCGTGAAAGAGTCATCAATGAAGGATCGTTTCCCACCTCGCGGATGGTTATGGCCAGCATGAGCGCGGCCAGTTGGTTGACGGTCACAGGGTTGACAGCGCGGGTGGCGCAGTTGTCGTCTCGGGCGTTGAGGGCGGCGCGCGATGCGGTGAGCGAACTGTCGATGATGGCTTGGGCGAATCGGTATCGTGTTCCCGTGGGCGCTGGTTGGCACTGTCCCGCAGAATCTCTGATCTGTGCTGATGTGCATACTGGCCTGCAACCGTTATCGGTGCCCGAGTTGTGTTCTGGCAGGTGGACTTGGCCGGTTGGGCATCCTGTGGTCGCTGCTGAAACCGATAGGGTGAATGCACCCACGGCACTCGCGGTTGTGGTGGCGACCTCAATAGTGTAGTCCCCGGACGTAAGTTTGTACACGCCGGGTCGACCGGTTATGGGGTTTTGGCGGGTTCCTGACGTAGCTGAGAGCACATACAGGACCGGCCTCGGGTCTGTAGAGGCAACGGGCGCGACGGTGACCGTAACAGTTATGTCAGCAGACAAGGTGAAGGTGTAACGTTGGGCGTAATAGCGGTTCTGGGCATCACCGCGCTGAGTCGAAAAGCACGAACCGGTTGATGTCCAAGTTCCTTTACGGGTAACGATGCCAGCCCCGAGTGTGCCCAGCACTGTCGTACAAGCTGGTTCTGGTGGTGCGGTTGTGGTGGTAGTGGTGGTAGTGGTGGTAGTGGTGGTAGTGGTGGTAGTGGTGGTAGTAGTGGTAGTGGTGGTAGTGGTGGTAGTGGTGGTAGTGGTGGGGCATTGCTGTCCGGCCCCAACAGTTGTGCCATCCAAACAATGCGTGTGCTCAACAGGGATCGTGTACGTGTACGGAACATGCACCGTAAATTGCCTGTCCTCATAAACAGCAGGAATCGTGTACGTGTACGGAACATGCACCGTAAATTGCCTGTCCTCATAAACAGCAGGAATCGTGTACGTGTACGGAACATGCACCGTAAATTGCCTGTCCTCATAAACAGCAGGAATCGTGTACGTGTACGGAACACGCACCGTTACCCAGCCGTACGTCGCTGGGATCACCCTCCTCACCCTCACCGTGTACGTCTCTGTGCAAATCGTCTCCCAACGACCGCCAACGCGTATACGCCTACACGGATTGATTGAACGAACCCGCAACACCTCTGTTGTTTCGACGCGGGCCGGAGTCAGCATCACCCTCTGTCTCTCAGGACGATACCCAGTACCAGTACGCGCCGGTGTAACCAACACACTTCTCGTTACCGTCTCAGGACGATACCCAGTACCAGTACGCGCCGGTGTAACCAACACACTTCTCGTTACCGTCTCAGGACGATACCCAGTACCAGTACGCGCCGGTGTAACCAACACACTTCTCGTTACCGTCTCAGGACGATACCCAGTACCAGTAGTCGTACGCACATCGGCCGCAGCACGCTCACTATCAAACACCACCGATTCGTCAACAGATACAAAACCCATCCCAAAAATGAACACGATTACAGCCAAAAGAACCCGAACCGCTCTAACTAGTGCGACCGCCTTGTTAAAGAACACCTCATCACCATACCGCTACCATACCATTCAAACCGGTGCTTCGCGTTTGAGGTTGGGGTGAGGGTTTTGAGGTGTCTCTAGTTGGGTTTGCCTGCGTGTAGCAGGGTTCGGTTTCGGTAGTGTTGTTGGAGTTGGTGAAATGCGAAGGCTGCGCGTTGGACGCGTTTGATCAAGCTGTTGGCTGCTTCGGCGACAGCAGTTAGCGTGCCCGATACAGCGGATCGCCTTTTAGCAGCCGAACCCACAGACGGACCCAGTTCTCCCGCGACCGAACAGACCGCGTCGGTGAGACCCGTAAAGCCGCTCATTAGTCAAGCACTATCCTCACCGCCCGCTCACACAGTGCAGCCCAATATCTTCCAGTGTTTGTCATAACTTCATCCTCTCAAGGAAGAGAGTCTCCACCAAACCCGAGGTGATGCACAGTTCGTTTCGTTGTGGTTTAGGCCGAGGTTGGTGAGGTATCCGACGTTGGTGGCAGCGGCGCGCAGGGTGAGCCAGTGCCGGTTTTTGTGAACGATTTAGCGGTAGCAGTACATCGCATTTGCTGGTAGTCTCAACACTTACGCGTTGGCACGCGTTCAGATTCATGATGTGGGGGAAAGCCTTCACATTCCGATTAGAGAGAAGGGTGGTGACTGTGCCCGAAATATCCTCCAAGCGTGTTGAGTCACAGTCTCTTGCAGCAACTGGAGAGAAATCTCCGCGTCAGATAACCGGTTTTACGCGACGAATAATCCTGGTCATTCTTGGAGTGTCGGTTGTTTTGGCCAGCATCTTGGGATTTTATTTTGTTTCGGAAGTTTTCGATGAGCGCACTTCTGTTCTGGTCAGTGCGGTCGATATTAACAAAGGGGAAAAGGTTAGCGCCGAGCTTTTTTCCTCTGAGATGGCTGTAATCGGGTCGATTCCCCATATCCCATTTAGTCAAGACGTTGCTGCTGCTTTCGAAGGTTGGATAGCCGCTGAATCTATCCCGGCCGGTGCGATTGTCTTGGATTCCATGTTAATCCCACCAGCTACGAAACCAGTAGGCAATCAATTAGAGTTGGTTTTACCAATCACCGTAATCGATGTAACTGGTGCTGTTGATGTCGATGCTCAACTATATGAACGCGACATTGTGCTGCTGATCGACCCTGGCGTTGCTCCAACAGCGGTAAATCCCGGCGAACCTCGGCAGGTTATTGAGCTACTGAGTCTACAGAATTTTGACTCCGCATCAAACTCGATGACGCTCTTTCTGGAACCCAAGGAATGGAACCTCTGGCAGATGTTGCTTGACAAAATGGCTGGTTCTTTGACGGTCCTGCCTGCGCCCCTAGGAATTAATCCTGAGCAAGCACAGGAATTTGCTCAGGAGATCGAGACAGTGTTGTTGTCTCGTTGGGAAGACGAAGTAAACGTTGCTCGCACATCGCTTTCTGCCGGTCTTAAAGCTGAACCAGGAACCTTGGAAGTGATTGTGACTATCGATACTAGTTTGGTTCCGTCAGGTGTGTCCGAGGGTGACCAAGTGCTTTTGATCGATCCAGGTCAGCCACCTTCTTCTGGAGAAATCGGCCGCCCTCGTAGGGTCATCGAGACGATCACTTTGGAAAATTTCGACGGCTCTACAATTCGTTTGTTTGCAGAACCCGAAGAGTGGTTGCAGTGGCAATCGTTGCCCGTTGAACTGGGAGCCACGCCGATGGTGCTGCCCATTCCATCTGGAACCGATATAGACGACATGATCGATCGGCTCAACCGTGAATGGGAGACAGTTTGGCAAATAGCCACCAACGAGCTAAACTCGTCATGATAGGCAAGGAGTAGAGGTGTTCGGTATCGTCTCTGTGAGCAATTCTTGCTTTGACGCAGGCTCTCTGTCCCTCGCAATTGCAAAACGCTGGAACGAACCGCATCGGTTGTTGCTCATAGATGTTGACCCGCACGGTTCCACGCTCGCAGATCGTTACGGGACAGCTACGCGTTCTGTGTATTTACCAGCGGAGCGGGGGCTACCCTCGTTGATGGTCGCGAGAGAACCGCTCACCCTCACGTCAATTACGAGTCATTGTTACAGTCTGGAGGGATGCGATTGCTCGTTGTGGGCCCTTTTCGGTCCTCAGCACCCCGTTGGTGCGAAATGTGCCGCCATTTGGCTGTGCGATAGGGCCAGCGAACTTAGCGAGGTCCACCGCGAGCGCCGAGTCATAATCGCATCGTCGCTTCATCGAAAGGAGAGATCGGTAATACCTCTGCTGCAGAGGTTGTCGAGTTTCGTGATTGTCGCCCCCGTGGGTGATCGAGACGAGGCCAGAGCATTGCGGTTGCTGTGCGACGACCTGGAGATCTTCAGCGATGCCAGTAACGGCCTGAGGAAAGTACGCCATCTAATTGTCGAGGGTCCATCGCAGGGTGTTGGGGACAACGAGATTATGGCGATAACCAAGCTGGATCTTGTAGGACGGCTACCTCGTATAGACGATGAAAAGCTTCTGCACTTGCAGGGTGGGCGCAAGGATCGGTTATTCATGCGTGAACTCGAAAATGTCGCGCTTAAGGTTCTTGAAGTGTCTGGTTTCAATACTGAGGACTCTTTCGGTGACAGCGAAACACTGTCGATCCAAGCAGGGAGCTCTTTAGGTTCTGTCGACGCGAATCAGATGCAAGGAGCTGTTGTGATTAATGGTGAGAATTTGTCTACAGATGATCGGAACAATGTTGAAGCCAGGTCGAGAGATACAGTACAGGCATTGGAAAGAGAGTAGGTTGAGGATGTCGCTGCGCCAAGAGATCTGGGATGAAGTGAAGCCCAAGGTTCGAGAGTCTCGGCTCAATGCCACTGCGGCGGGAAAGGACGTTCATGAGGTGTGTGTGGCACTAGCCATGGACTTGATCAAACGCAGCGAAGCTCAGAAGTTGAATGCGTCTGGGCGAATGCTCAGTGATCATGATTTGAGCTGGTTATGGGACCAAGTGATCGCAATGCTCGGTGTCGGGCCGATCGAGCGATTCTTGCGCCGGCCCGACGTCGAAAACATCTATCTATTCGGACCCTATCGGGGAGTCCTTGGCTTGACTGGTGGTCGACAGGAGCAGGTCACAGATCTTTTTAGCGATGAGGACGAAATGGTCCGCTTCATTGCCCACTTGGCAACCACTCATGGACAAACAGGGCGCCGGTTCGATCAGTCGGCACCGATGCTTGATTTGCGGCTCCGCAGCGGCGAGAGAATCTTTGCCGCAATGGCAGTTTGTGGATCGCCGTTTTTAACGATACGTTGCCACCGTCATCGTTCTGTCAGACTTGAGGATCTCGTCAGTAGTGGAACTTTGTCACAACCGGCAGGAGACTTCTTGAGGGCTGCAGTCAGACCGCCTGCTCCTTCGAACGTACTGGTGTGTGGAGCACTCGGTTCGGGCAAGACGACTTTGTTACGGGCTCTGTTGACTGAGGTTGGCCCTTCGGAGATTGTTTGCACCCTTGAGCAGACATTTGAGTTATTTCTTGAGCAGTCGCATCCACTTACTTTTGCGGCCGAAACTCGAGATGCCAACAGTGAAGGTTCTGGTGAGATATCTATGGAGGAGTTGGCAAAAAGGTCCTTGCGCTCAGGCGCGGACCGGGTGATTATCGGTGAGTTACGTGGTGCCGAAGCAACCACATTCTTGTCTGCCTGTGGTACCGGTTCTGATGGCTCCATGGCAACCATTCATGCTTCTTCTTCTCGTCAGGCATTGAATCGCCTTATTCGCTACTGCTTGTCGTCTGGATCGGTCGGGGTGCAATCCGCACTTGTTCAGGAGGCAGCTGATGTGATTCATCTTGTGGTTCACCTGCGCGGCGATACTCGAACCGGTTTCAGAGGCGTAAACACGATTTCGGAAGTGATCGGGTCTGAGGGAGACCGCTTCTATACGCATGATATTTTTGCGCGACGCAAACGGAATGGCCCTCTGGAGTTTTTGGGCCAGCCACAGAATCCCGAAGTGATTGAGCGAGTTGAGCAGGCTGGTCTTTACATGACGGACTGGGGTGATGGTGATTAGGCACCCAGTGCTTGAGAAGGCAACATGTTGAAGGTCGTCTTCGGACTCTTTTTCGGCGTTGGTTTGCTCGTAATCATCTTCTCGCGACCCCTTGCCCTCAAGTTGGCCGATATATGTGACCGGGTAGCGGAATCCAAGCGCACCAAAGCTGAAAGGGCGGCGAAGGCTGCTAGCAGTACTGCGCCGCAGATAGGCGTGATCGGAGTTACTCAGATCATTGGTGCTGTGTCTGGGACGTTGTTCGGTTGGTCACTAACGGGCTTAATGGGTATGGCGATACTGCTCGGTGGCTTGGGGGCGTTGTTACCTCCATTTTTGGCCGCGCCTCGGCATCGTCGCTATCAGATGCGTGAAGCATTGGCTTGGGCTTCGTGGTCGCGGCAGTTGGCTGAGTTGGCTCGTTCCGGTTCAGGTTTGCTCGACGCACTGTCAAGTAGTGTCGAGCATGCTCCTAATGAGATAGCTCACATCGTTAGGAACTTGGCTGTCTCGGCCGAGGTCGATGGGTTAGACGCTGCGCTAGACGAATTTGTTGATTCTGGCAAGGTCTGGCAGCCAGAAATTGCCGCGGGTTTGCGCATGGCCGCTACTGCTGGCGGCATGATCGCTGACCCTTTGTTTGAGTTGTGCTCAAGGATCAACGATGTGGTCGAGTTGCACCGCGCCAAGAACGAATCGGTCGTGCAGTTGTGGGCTCAAACGATCGCATTACTCAGTCTGACTGGAGGTGTAGTGGCAATGATGTACGCTAACAATCCTTCGTATTTTGACCCATATCGTTCTGGGACAGGCCAAGCGGTACTCTTCATGATCGCCTTGATTCTATTAGGATCGACCTCGTTGTTGGTGTACCACTCAGTAGTGCGTGAGGAAAATTCGGTTTTGGTTTTGCCGAAGAGGCGTAACCGTGCTAAGGAACCGATTTGACCTCTGTGATTATTGCGAGTTTTGTGTTTTGTATCGGCATAGGATTGATCTTCGCCGCATTCTTTCAGCCTCGGGCCGGTGATACGTATAAGGTACGATTCAGTGATTTTTTGATCAAACTGCTGCCTAGCGCAGGGGAGAACGATGAGTCGAACCTGCGGTTGGCTGGCATCACACAAGAAGTTTATGCGATGCAGCGCTTTGGTGGGTTTGTCGTTGGCTTGGTCGGTGGGTTCATTCTCAGCTTGGTTCTGGGGAGTGGTCCATTATGGACGGCGGCTACCGTGACCTCCCTTGCAGTCGGAGGCTGGTTTTTCCCGATGCTCGGCATCCGTGACACGGCTAAGAAGGCTCGTTCTGAGCTTGATCAGGTCATTCGGGTTTGGGTTGTTCTCGTTGCTCAACAGGTCTCTGCGGGTGTCGACCCGTCGGTCGCCATGCTAGATGCCGCGCAGATGGGCAAGCGGCCTGCTTGGCGACTACTCTACCGGTATTTGTTGGCTGCTCAGGAAGACCGGCGCGCTGTTTGGGAGGGCTTGTCAGACGTGGTTCAACGATACGGCGTGTATACTTTGATGCCAGCGGTTTCGGCTTTGGGTCTCGCTGCAGAACGGGGAACCCGTGTTTCCGAAGCAGTCTTAGTTGCTGCCAGTACCCTTTGGGAAGACACAATTTCTCGCCAACGCGAGTCAGCTGCACAGCAATCTCAGATTGTTGTGCTTCCCGCGACGGGCATCGCTTTGGCTCTTGCCGGAATACTTATCTATCCCCCGTTCACATTCTTAACGGGTGGCGGGGTAAGCGGACTATGAGTGATATTTCTTGGCTGAAGCGCCGGTATACCGAGAGTATTCAGTGTGGACTAGTTACCTTGGAGTGGCTGTTGATTGTGAGCGTGATTGCGGGGATCGCCTCTGCTTCGGTTCTGGCTGTGTCGAGATTGATCGAAAACTCAAGGGACCGACCCCCAAATCCCGAGACCCGGGTGATCGACGCTGAGATTACCGCTGCTCTGATTGCCGATGACGCTACAAGAGAATTGGATATGATGCCTCTATCGACGGCTACTCTACCAGCCTCGGTTCTTCAAGGATTTGAGCGAAAATGTCAGGACTTGGGCAGTCAGTACGAAGATGTTATTGAACCCACGCCCACTCTTATGGCTCCCGAGCGGACCCAAAAACCTCCTTCGTCGGTGCCTACGCAACGTGCTCAGTGCGTTCTGAAGCGGTTACCATGAAGTCAAGCCTCGCGTCAGTTTGGCACAGGAGGAAACCATTGATGCGGGCGATAGCGAGAGGACAACGGGAGTCCATTGAACCGACCTCCGTCATCTCCGATCATCTGATCAGACGCGATAACATCCAGAGGATCGATCTGCTATCCCCAGAAAATGAGACTTCTTCGACTCCCGGTGTGACCACGCAACCAATCGCCCACCATGAGTTCATTACGTTGACGCGTGGAACCCGCTGCTTCGGACTGCGCCCCCGCGACCAAGCGGGTGGCGCAGTGTCGTTGTGGGTGGTGTTGATGGTGCCGGTGTCTGCTTTCGCTGCGGTGATGGCGATGGCTGGTCCCCATCGCCAAGCGGCGGAGTCTTCGGTTGTAGACACGGCCAGCGATCTGGCAACCCTGGCAGTGGCGTTACGCGACGGCCGCGATGATCAACGCCGGATCGATGGATTCCTTCCTGGCGACTGCTCTGTCGATCCCCTTGACAAAGATAAAGATGGCTTGGAAAAGGTATGCAAGCTGCTGCTCGGAGACAACGCGACAGGTGCGGAAGGTTACCTGCATCGTGACCTTGGGAATCTAGGTGTAAACACCGAGAGCTGGTCTGGGTTTTATGGCGACGAAGTAACGACTGTGCCGTGCCAGATATCAGACGATCTGCAAACTAGGGAAGCGGTTTATTTGGCGTTTGCCGCAGATTGGAATGACGGCGGTTGGGCTGCGGCGCAAGCATGGCCTGATGGGGTTCGTATGGCGACTGAACTGATCGCTCGCTACAACGGAATCGGGAGCGGTAGCAGTCCTTGTCAACGTCAATTTGAATTAGACCCCGACAGCCTTGTCTTGTCTATTGCGCGCACAGGCTTTGTCGGTTAGGTGATGGCGATGTTACTTGTGCAACAGGAATCAGGGGGTCCGTCGCATCGTAATGCAGCACCTGCCGTCAGCAAAGATCGGCGAACCCGGTTGAAAGAGAGCGGTTCATCGTCGTTGGAGTTGGTACTGTTGGCACCTGTGCTGATTTTCTTGGTTATGTTCGTGTTGTGGGCGGGTAGAAGTGGAAGGGTTGCTTTGGTGACAGACTTGGCTGCTAGTGAAGCTGCGGTTGTGGCAGCACTGGCCTGTGAGCCTAGGCCGGACAAGGAAGAATGTCGGGAGCAGGTGGTGCAAGACGTGCTTCGGACTAGACCAGGTTTAGATTTCTTGTGTATTGATGGCCCCCGCGCCCAAGCCCTCGGCGGAAGCGGCGAGTTTGTTGACGAAGCGTGGTTGCAACCAAATCTAGATGGTGTACCCGAATTTAAGGTACCCATCGCGGGTGCTGCTCGTGGTGTGGGTGTGCTAGGGGTCCGATTCGCATGCGAGACCGACGGGGCAGTTGCACCGCTTCGTGGCCTGCTGCCAACAGTCAACTTTATGGGACAAGCATCAGAGGTGGTGATCGGCCCTCCAACCATAGGACCGTGAAAATACTAGCATGAAACTATTCGGCCACACTAAAAGCCACCTCACCGGGCACTACTGCTATCTCGTGGTTGGCAAAGAAATCTTTGCCTTGATACTCAAAAAGATCCACTAAACCTCCAAAAAGCACTCTAACCTAAGCGATGTCAGACCCAACTGAAAATCTCATGAGGTGCCATGCCTGTCGCTAAAGGCCCAGCAATTACTGTCAGAAGTGTAGCGTTAGTCGGTGCTTCGGCACTATTTATCGTGGGCTTAGTCGCAGCATTGCTTTGGTTGGCGTTCTCGCAAGGCAACACCACCGTTGTGCTCGGCGACCGAGACTTTGACGCAGGCAAGGCAGTAAGTCAAAGCCAAGCCATTAGGCAAGACGGCCCGATACTCTACCCTGACCTACTAAGTGGTGGCCAGCGCGACATCTATCTCACGCATCAAGGAAACGATCCCGAAGTTGGTTGGTATGCTTTCGCAGTGCGGCGAGACAGCGACCCCAAAGAATGCTATTTTCAATGGGACTCCCAACAAAATATGTTTCATCTGACTAACGTGCTGGGCAGCAACGGCACCTGCGAGAGTGTCAGTGTCGATGCTGTGGGCGCAGGGTTAACGCAGTATCCCGTTGAGATTCGCGATGGCAACGTCCACATTTTGCTTTACCAAAGTGCGGTTGGCTAGCATTTCTCTAGTGGTGCCATCGCAACAAGCAACACTTTCTGCCCCACAGTGGTGAAGTTCACGGTTGCTTCAGGATCGTTGTTGGAGCCACCCAAATCAACAACCACACCCTCGCCCCATTTATCGTGACGAACGCTATCGCCAATCTTCAAAGCCAAACCTTTGCTGTGTGTTTGACGTGGCGGTACCTGAGGGTAACGCCGATCTCTAGGCCACGAATTTGATCGTTCCGCCATGTTTGAGGAGTGTTGACGGGTGCCACCGTGTAGCTGCACACCATAACGCTTCCTCACTGAGTTCCTCGCCCCAACATCTTCAATCAACTCCTCGGGAATGTCTGTGAAAAACCGGCTGGGGGGGTTGTATTGGGTCATGCCATTGAGCATGCGTGTTTTAGCGAACGTCAGATACAGCAAACGCATAGCTCTAGTCACCCCTACATAAGCTAAACGGCGTTCTTCTTCGAGTTCGCGAGGTTCGATCAATGCTCTCATATGAGGTAAAACCCCATCTTCCATTCCTGTCAAAAAAACCGCAGGAAACTCCAAACCTTTAGCGGCGTGGAAAGTCATTAACGTAACCACCAACTCGCTGTCGTCCATAACGTCAGTTTCAGTCACCAAACTAATCTTTTCCAAAAACTCATCAACGTTTTCGTATTCACGAGCCACCCCCACAAGTTCGCTAATGTTCTCTAGGCGACCTTCTGCCTCAATAGAACGCTGCCCACACAACTCCTCAAGGTAGCCAGAGCGCTCAAGTGCTTCTTCAAGAATGGTTGCGGGAGACGCATTGAGGTCTCTTATTTCGCTAGTGATGGTAAGAAACTTCTCGATCCCACGGCCCGCAGTGCCACCAACACCGGCCGCTTGGTAGTTCTGCAGGGCTTCATAAAAAGTCTTCTCGTGCTCCTTTGCCCATTCATCTAGCTTGACAACCGACGAAGCACCCACACCACGTTTGGGAACATTGAGCACCCGCTTCACGCTCACCTCATCGCTGGGATTAACAATTGCACGCAAATACGCAACCGCATCTTTTATCTCGCGTCGGTCATAAAAACGGGTGCCACCCACAATTTGATATGGAATGTCGTTCTCTCTTAAATGATCCTCAAGCACACGTGACTGGCTGTTAGTGCGATAAAACAACGCTATTTCGTCATATCGCAAACCTTCAGAGTGCTGCAATCGAGCTATTTCGCGGCACACATAACGAGCTTCATCGTGCTCGTTATCGGCTTTGAAACGAATAATCTTGTCGCCTCGGCCACTTTCAGTCCAAAGATCTTTGGGCAAACGGCTCATATTTTGGGCGATAAGAGCATTAGCAGCATCAAGTATTGATTGAGTGGAGCGGTAGTTCTGCTCTAAAACAACGGTGGTGGTATCAGGGAAGGCATTCTCGAAATCCAAAATGTTTCGCAAATCAGCGCCCCTAAAAGCATAAATCGATTGATCACCGTCACCCACAACCGACACCCCTCGATGCTGTTGCCCAAGTATCAAAACCAGTTCGTTTTGCACCGGGTTGGTGTCTTGATACTCATCTACTAGCACATGCCTGAAACGGTTCTGCCAATACTGGCGCACATCGGAATGCTCTCGCAATAACTCAACCACATTCATCAACAAGTCATCAAAATCCATGGCTGCGCTAGCTAACAGGCGCCGTTGATACTCCAAATAAACATCAGCAATTCGCTGTTTGAAAATGTCGTGGGGGTCAGCAGCAAAAGCTTCCGCAGCAATGTTTTCGTTTTTCGCATTGGAAATGGGCGCATGAATTGCCTTCGGCGTATACTTTCTCGCGTCAATATCGAGGTCACGAATCACATAAGACACAAGCCGCCGCGCATCGGCTTGATCATAGATTGAAAAGTTTGATGGATAACCCAATCGGTCGGCATCTTGGCGCAGCATCCGCACACAGGCCGAATGGAAAGTGGAGACCCACATTTTCTTTGCCACTGGGCCGATCAGCTCCAAGACACGATCTTTCATCTCTGTTGCTGCCTTGTTGGTGAAGGTGATTGCCAAGATTTCAAACGGTGACATGCCCTCATTAATCAAGTGAGCGATGCGATGCGTGAGCACCCTAGTTTTGCCTGAACCAGCACCCGCCACCACCAACAAAGGCCCGTCACCATGCACCACCGCTTCATATTGCGAAGGATTGAGACCATTGAAAAGTGCGGATTTGTTGGGCATTGGTTAACCCTACTCAAGTCTTATGACACTAACTTGTAGCCAACACCTCGAACCGTGACAATACGTTGAGCGAACAGCGGTTCGGCTTCAACTCGAGCGCGCAAACGTTTGATATGCACATCCAAAGTTTTAGTGTCGCCCACATAATCTGAACCCCAAACCTCACTAATGAAACGCCGGCGCGAAACCACGTTTTCAAAGTTTTGCATCAACAAGGCCAAAATCTCAAACTCTTTACGGGGAACTTCAATCACGTTGCCGGCGATGGTGACTTCGTGTCGCTCACGATCAAGGGTTATATCGGCCACCCGTAACACTTGTGTCTCAACCTTTTTGCCAACGTTGGTTTGCTCCGTTCGGCGCAGAACTGCACGGATTCGCGCCACAAGCTCGCGCAAACGGAACGGTTTGGCCACATAATCATCAGCACCCACTTCAAGCCCTACCACAGTGTCGATCTCTTCGCCTTTGGCGGTAACCATGATAATCGGCACCGTTGAAGTCAACCGTATCTTGCGGCACACATCAATACCAGACATTTTTGGCAACATCACATCAAGGAGAACTAAATCGGGTTTTTGTCTTTCAAACCGTTGCAGAGCTTCAACGCCATCTTTAGCTATCTCCACAAAAAACCCTTCACGTTTCAGGCCAACACGCAAAGCCTCCACAAACGATTCTTCGTCCTCCACCACCAAAATATGGGTCATTGCGGTTCTCAAAAAATCAGCGCTTTCAAATTGCCTGTGGCGATACTAGTGGTAGCTCTATCGTAAACGTTGAACCCTCCCCTTCAATCGAGTTTACTTTCAGGTATCCTTGATGATTGTTAACAATATGGCTTACCATAGCAAGACCAAGCCCCGTGCCTCCCCTATCTCTGCCCCGACCACGATCCACCCTATAAAAACGTTCGAATACGCGATCGAGATCACGACGTGGGATACCGATGCCTGTGTCGGCAATAGCAAGGGTGGCTCGTCCATGTTCGTCTCGCAACGAAACCGAAATCGTGCCACCGTCAGAAAACTTGACAGCATTATCAAACAAATTGAACACAGCAGAAGTTAGTTGACGACGATCACCACAAACCAAATAATCTTTATCGGCCTGCGGTAATCTCAATGACAACACCCATCTGCGATGCCGCAGCCCTCACACGATCATGGGCGCTAGCCACCACCTTCTGAAGTGAAACGGGCTGATACTCTGAGGTGTTGCTGTGCTCTATTTTGCTGAGTTCAAGCAAATCATTTACTGTGTTGGTCAAACGCTCCGCTTCAACAATTAGCCTCTTGGCAAGCGAATCTTGAACCTCTAAATCTTGTTCATCGATGAGAGTTTCGGCAAGTAAAGAAACAGCGCCTATTGGGGTACGTAGTTCGTGGCTAATGTTGGTAACAAAATCACGGCGAACGGTGTTTGTTTGTTCGAGTTCAGTGACATCACGTATCACCGCAATCGCACCCGAAATGCTATCTGCGGTAAACAATGGCTTTGCAAACAACGACAACGTGCGTTTGGGCGGACCAAACAAAACCAAATTTTCAGCTACTTGCTGCTCGGTAACCGACCCCTCTAGTACCGCGTCAAGGCTGTCTTGCAACTTTTGAGCGACCACCGCTTCGCTATGTCTGCCATCTTGAAACCACGTAGCAGAAGAATTCGCAAACGTTATCTCGCCCTTTGCATCCACCAACACAACACCCACATCAAGTGCGTCAAGCACCTGCTCATAGCGTTGTTGCTTTTCGTCTTCTTGCTGGCGAGCCTCGTGCGCTTCTAACACCTGCTCAAGACGACCAACCGCGCGCGACGGCGACCTTGATGCCAGCGAAGGCGTGCCAGAAATACGGTTGGCGAGACGATCAAGACGTTGGCTCACACGCTGTCGTTGACGCAACCCCACAAACAACACTCCCAAAACCGTTACCAAACCAGCAAGGAACGCTAACGCGAGCGCATTCATGCCAGTTCGCTACCCAAACTTAAGTGCTCGTAGGCGGGCTTGTGCTAGCACGAGCTTGAGCGCGCAACGCACCAGAATGTTCGGGAAGCCAACCATCAACCATATAACGAACCCGCTCACCCATATTGACCGCATGATCTCCAATGCGTTCATAAAAACGACAGACAAGAGCCAACTGCACTCCAACCTGCAGATCAAACACCTGCTCACGGTTACTCTCAAAAATCGCGGCGATGGCATCCAGATGCAGTTCATCTAAACGGTCATCTATATCATCTAGCGCCACCGCTAAACCACTATTGCCTTCTGCATAACTGTCGATCGCTAAACGAAACAAACGAGAAGCTTCATCACCCATCTGTGTAATCAGTCCCCGAATTACTGGAGTGAATGAACTGCCATACACTCGGCGAGTGGCTTGAGCAATATTGGCCATCAAATCCCCCGAACGTTCGATCTCAGCATTCATCCAGAGTGCTGTGGTAATCGCTCGCAAATCCGAAGCCATCGGTTGCTGCAAGGCTAAAACCTGATAGCAGCGTTCCTCAAGTTCAACAGACATCGCATCAATAACATCATCGTCTTCTATAATTCTTTGGGCTTGCGCCAAATCACCAGCCAAAAAGGCTTCTGTGCCTTGCGGGATTTTTTCACCAACCAAACCCGCCATACGCACTATCATCTCACGAATCGATTCGAGTTCATCATGGTAACTTTTTCTAAGTTCTTCGGTCACTTAATTCTCTTTTCAATAATCACAGCTATCCGAAACGGCCCGTTACATAGTTCTCAGTTCTTTCATCGCTCGGGTTAGAGAACATTTGTTGGGTCAGATCGTATTCAACTAAAATGCCGGTGCGAGTATCGGATTCGGGGTTCACTTCCACCGAAAAGAAGGCAGTGCGGTCGCTAACACGGGCGGCTTGTTGCATATTATGGGTGACGATCAAAATCGAATAATCAGATTTTAACCCATGCATCAACTCTTCGATACGGGTCGTTGCGATCGGGTCTAACGCCGAACATGGTTCATCCATCAACAAAACATCTGGATCTGTGGCTATCGCACGTGCGATACACAAACGCTGTTGTTGGCCACCAGACAAACCCAACGCGTTATCGTTGAGGCGGTCTTTAACTTCATCCCAAAGAGCGGCTTTTCGCAACGAATTCTCAACAATGTCATCCATGGCTGGGCCCTTCTTGGCTAACCCTGCCACTTTTGGCCCGAAAGCCACATTGTCTCTTATCGATTTAGGAAACGGATTAGGCTTTTGGAAAACCATACCGATACGCCGCCGTACCTCAACCGCGTCCACCTTCTGGTCATACAAATCCACGCCGTAATAGCAAAGTGAACCCGTGACCCGAGCCGCCTCAATCAAGTCGTTCATGCGATTAAAACACCTCAACAAAGTAGTTTTACCACACCCTGAAGGACCAATAAAAGCAGTTATTTCGTGTTCGTAAACTCTGAGGCTGGCATCTCGGATAGCACGAAATTCGTTGTAGTAGACATTCACTGCCTCCACATCAAACACAACCGCGGTGGGTGCCACGGTCGGCGAAACATCGGTCTCAGTTAACGATTCAGTACCACCAAAACTATCGTCGCGGTCACTTGCAACCATTGTGTTGTTGGCATCTTCAGAAGTGTGAGCGGGCACATCATCAGAAATGGCAGACGAAGCTAGCTGAGTCATTATCCTCTTTTTCTCTCAAAATAATTGCGAAGCAAAATCGCAGTCATGTTCAATAACAATACAAGCACCAACAAAACCACAATCGCTGCAGCCGCAGCATCGGCGAAACCAGGGTCACGCCCACGTTCACTCACCCACTCAACAATCACAATCGGCAGCGCAGTGAATTTCTCTCTCAAAGCTGACGGATCCCAAAGCTCAGGATTGCGAGTCAATCCTCCAGAAATCGCCCCAACCAAAATAAGTGGCGCTGCCTCACCGATAGCACGCGACATCGCCAACAAAGTGCCAGTTAATATACCGGGCGCTGCATAAGGCAAAATTTGGCTACGCACCATTTCAGACTTAGTCGCACCAAGACCATAAGCACCTTCTTTAAGTCCTGAAGGAACCGCACGAACCGCTTCTTGTGCGGTAATTATCACAATAGGAAG
>CBDBEW010000012.1:0-12626 GCA_965204595.1 Candidatus Aldehydirespiratoraceae bacterium
ATTCCAGCAGTACGTTGACATCGCAAAATGAGCTTGCCAACGGCTCGTACCGCAAGGCAGGGGAGCATATCTACACCAAAGTGAAGTTTTCAGAAAATGTTGCTAATACCGATGCCAACGACGGCACCGCACGGCCATCCTTGTGGTACCTCATCGGCAGCAACGAGACCCAGTACGATATAGTCGCTCACGATGCCACGCTCGCCGATGGCGACTGTAAAGCGAAGAGCAGTACCGACACCAATGAGTACACCTGTCTCTACACCACTGCCTCAAATGCAAACGGTGCGTTCAAGGTACGCGTGAAGACCGATACGCAAGACCGCGCCGCCAACGCACTCAGCACACAGTATGACCATAGCAACACCATCACCCTTGACACCACCGCACCAACCGTTACCGGCACCATTGCCACTGCCAATGAAAACACCGTGAACAGTGTGAAGTACCTCAATGCAAACGACACCATCACCCTGACCTTAACCCTCACCGAGAACATCCAAGCAACCAACCCCGTCGTGCAGTTTAAGAACGGCACCAGCAACCTCGGTACCCCTATCACCACCACCGGCTCCGGCACCACCAGAGAAGCGGTCTTCACCGTCGCCTCCGGACAGAATGTCAGCAACGGCAACCTGAAGTGGGACATCACCAATGAATCATCCGTCCTTGACAATGCCGGCAACGCTCTTGTCGCAGTCGCAGCACAAGACATCAGCAACACCGTCATAGACACCACCCCACCACTTGCTCCTACCAATATTGACCTTGCCACCGCAGACGATAGCTGTGCTGACTTTAACGGCACAACAGGATGTGACTTTGGTAGTAACACGGATAATCGTACCAGCACCACCACCGGTCTGTCTATCTCATACAGTGGGGAAGAGCATGCCACCGTACAGCTCAGTAAAGCCAAAGACGGCGGTACTGCTGCAGAGGTCGGTACCCGTTCAAGCGCACTCGCCTCATCCGGAGCAGGGACCACTGACATCGCCCTTTCAGACGGTGACGGTGTCTATACTGTTACTGCGAAGCAAACCGACCGAGCACTGAACATCTCCCCTGCATCAGCCGCTCTTGACATCACTATAGACACCACCGCACCCACTGCACCTCCTACCCCAGACCTTCAAGCAGCCAGCGACACCGGTGTCTCCAGTACCGACAACCTCACCAAAGATGCGACTGTTAACTTTGACCTCGGTAGCCATACCAACACAGAAGAGTGTCGGTATGTCTACGAAGGCAGCAATGTTACCGGACAATCTACCTATGCGTGTGTAGCAGCAGCCGACGATGCTTACACCAACACCACCGAAAGAGAAGAATCATTCAAGACCCGATCATACGATGCCGCTGGTAACCATGCCGACTCCGCAACCGCACTCAAGGTACGCTTTGACCGTTCCATCACCGAGGCACTCATAGACCTCAAAGCAACCAGCGACTCCGGGTACTCAAGCACTGACAACATCACCAATGTGACCGAGCCAACCGTCGCCCTCTCCCAGTTAGAGAGTAGCGCAGACCCAACCACCGGCACCGGTAAAGCACAGGTGACCATAAACCTCTGGGTTGACGGTGATATTGATACTGTTGTAGATAAAACTGAACTCACCCAAGTAGGCGCCATCCCTAATGTCTCAAGCACCACCCAAGACCTCCAACTCTCCGCCCTCACCGAAGATATACACAAACTCGTGGCCGTACACACCGATGACGC
This sequence comes from Candidatus Aldehydirespiratoraceae bacterium, assembly GCA_965204595.1. Classification (GTDB taxonomy): domain Bacteria; phylum Actinomycetota; class Acidimicrobiia; order Acidimicrobiales; family Aldehydirespiratoraceae; genus VXYK01. Next base: position 1,727 of record CBDBEW010000012.1, read on the forward strand.
AGGGAACGAAGCAATCACCGCTGTCTCTAAACTCGCCTACAACCCGGCAGACGGCACCAAAGGCAGCAATGTCATCATCGTAGACACCACCGCACCGGAAGCACCAAGCAAACCAGACCTCTCCCCAAACCGTGACACCTACGGTGCAAACGCCAACCCCTCCCGAGACGGTACCAACGCAGACGATGTCACCTACCACCAAGACCTCCTCTTCTTCACCGAAGCGTCCAAGAGAAACGACGGAGACACCCAAGACCTCACCCAAGCAGCCCTCATCAGAGAACAACACCACCTCCTGGCGTATGAACTCACCGAAGCCGACTCATCAACCGCAACCGCAACCTCCATCACCGGACAGAACATCAGCGGTACTACCCACGCTAACCCAACCAACACCGCAGCCAGAACCATCACCTCACAACAAAACTACCACTCCCAAACCGTCGCCGGACAACAACACACCCATCGATTCGCCGGAGCCACCCCAGACACCGAAAACCAATACCACATCGCTACCAAACAGGTAGACGCAGCAGGGAACACCTCTGACTACGGACCAACCCTCTCCCTCAAAATAGACCGCAAAGCACCAAACGAAGCCCCCGGAGAACTCATCCTCCACTTTGACTCTGACACCGGTATCTCTATGACCGACCGCAGAACCGCCAACACCACCCCCGTCTTCATCACCGAGTTCCCCAGAACACGACAACTGGAAGGAGAAAACACCGACACCGACTACCAAGTAGACTACTACGAACTCTGGCGTGCAGGACTGGACAGCAACTACGAAACAGAAGGCGCCTTCTCCTACCCCTCAGATTCCACCCAAAACCACCAAGCATCCTTCGGACTCATCCCCGACACCAAAGACGCCACCGACCAACTCAGTGACACCACCTCATCTAACCCCCTCCTTGATGTCTACGAAGACGGTATCTCCGTACGCATCATCCAACAGAACATCCCCCAGTACAACAAACACTACTCCTACAAGATGGTATCCGTCGACCTCGCCGGTAACACCACCCTCGGTGTTGACGAATCCAACCCCGAGATACTCGTCCCCCCACCAACCCCTTCTGACCCTGACCTCGCCACCGCATCAGACACCGGCTCAAGCACCTCAGACAACCTCACCAAAAACACCACCCTCACCCTCACCACCTCCTACCGCAACACCTCCACCGCAGAACAACAAGGACAAGCCGCACAAAACCTCAACACCCTCGAACTCACCATCACCCCACCGAACAACGGCGACCCCCAAACCCTCCTCTTCTCCCGACCCGCAGATCACAACGACGGTGACGGCTTTGACATCCCCTCAGGAGAACGCAGAAACGCAGGAGGTGTCCCTGACCCCACCCACACCACCTTCACCGCCACCTACTCCTTCTCCACTGCGGTAGACCTCACGGAAGTATTCGGTGAAGACCTCCAAGACGGCACCTACACCCTCTCCTTCCTTGGTATTAACCGCCAAGGTGAACGCGGTCTCCCTTCCAACGAACTTACCGTTACGCTTGATACCACCCCACCTGCATTCGGTGATAACCTTACCCTTACCTCACAGAGAATCTACGAACAAAGCTCAGGTGCCAACACCAAACACCGCTTTGAGATCGCTGCCACCCCAGACACCGAAGAAGGCACCGTCGTAACCTTCCACTACGGTACCACCAACACCGCTGTCCTGACCGTTACCAACAACATCGGTCGCACCGCAGGCAACGCCTCCTTCGCGGAAGTAGCCATTACCACCCACTCACTCGCTGAGGACTACACCGACTACGAAATATCCCTCATAGACGCAGCAGGGAACAGCGTCCCCCGCTTTGCCTACCCCGACTATGCTAAAGCACCCCGTTTCCTCTCATTTGACACCGGAGAGACCAACACCTACATCCTCAGTGCCTACCCCCGCAACGACGGCACCATCACCGAACCCTACGAAGCCACCAATGCCTCCGGTGGTACCTGTCAGAGCACCACTACCTCCACCACCTACACCCCACGAAGCAAGGTGACCGTCGCCTCAGCCACCGCTAACGCCTGTGCCGCAGCCGTGGACTCCTACGGCAACCGAACCATCGTCAACATCAGCGCAGAGAAAACCGACCTCATCACCGCCGCAGGTATCCACCCCGACGACGACAGCACCGAGCAAGGAGACAACCTCACCAACAACCCAAACCCCCGTTACCAAGGAACCACCATCCCCGGTGCCAGTGTCCGCTTTCAAACCAAACGCAGTGCCGACGACTGGACCGATGCCTACGAGCAGACCGTCACTGCCGGAGACGACGGCTCCTTCACCATCCCCCGCGTACTGAGCACTCCTGCCGGTGGACAACGAGAGGCAATCTTTACGACGACTATTACGAGTGGGGATGCGACAGGGGATTATGATCCAGTACGCGGCTACTTTGGCGTTGAGAGATCTCATGCTGACCGCATTGTTGCAAGTCAAGTAGGATCTGCAAGTCAAACATCATTTACCTACAATGGTTTTTCTCTTGAGTTAGAGGGTGTGGGGTTTAGAGATACTGCTGGTAGTAATGATTATTTTGGTTTTTGTGTTGTAGCAGATGGTTCGAATGCTGGCTTTATAGGGTTAAATGAAGTTAAATTCTTCAAGGTGTTTCCTGACCCGCTGTCTATCGTTTTCCGCGATAGTGATCACACCATCACTTTGCCGCTTGTTCGTGATGCTTTAGGGTCAGATATTGGTATCAATAACGCCGTGCTCGGATCATCTCGTAACCCATCAACGGGCATCGTCGGTTCTGAGCGTCACTGCCTCGTTTTCCTCACCGGAGGCTCATCGTCACTGTCGAGTAGCATAGCCCTCCTCCGTCAGCACTTCTTCACCGACGAAGGAACGACCTTCACCTTCTCCATAGAACCCATGGCAAGCGGGATGAAGACCTCGGTAGATGTGCGTGCCTACCTCACCCACACCGATGTCCTCGGTGCCGCAGAGCTCACCACACCAATAGACCTCTCGCAGCTGACCCTTGATATTACTCCACCGGATGTCTCTGTCGCTCTGAAAGAGCCGACTTCCTCTCCTGCTGCTGACACCACACCGACCTTTACTATCACTGCCGAGGAGAGCGCTACTGTCGGCCTCTACAGCGATGCACAGTGTAGTGAGCAAGTCGGCTCATCTGCAACCGTTGCGGAAGGCGAGAGCACTGCTGACATCACCACCGCAGCACTCACCGACGGCGAGTATGCATTCTACGCACAGGGAACAGATGTCGCCGGCAACCCTGCCTGCACCCAAAGCGCACTGGACTACACACTGGACACCGTTGCTCCAGATGTGACCGTCATCCAAGTCGGCACCGGAGACACCGCACAGTATGTCGCCACTGCAGCAGATGCAACCACCACCACTGCACGCCACAAAGACACCACTCCCCGTGCTGTCTGCACCGTGACTGCCGGACTTGAGACCGACGGCACCCTTTCTTCAGGATGGACTGTCTACACCGGCACCCTGGTTAAATCAAACGGAGACAATGCTGGCAGTATCTCCGGCAGTGGCGGTATGTGTATCATCTTCACCGATGCAGCAGGGAACAGCACCGCACAACACATCGTTGACGGCGGCACCTACACCAACAGTATCGGTGGCTTCACCATCTCAGACGACACCGGTGTCCTCAGTGACGACTTCGTCACCAACAACCCTTCACAAACCCTCTCTGCCGCTACTGTCCCCGGCTCCGAAGGATCACTCATCCTCACCAACAAGGCAGATACCAACCAAGTCATCACCCTACCATTCACCGCATCACACTATTCAGAATCACAACCCTCCCGTTTCTCTGTCTCCACCACCATCCCGGAAGGCACCTACACCGTCACCGCAGAGGTTACTATAGACAATACTCTGGTGTCCGGTATCGCCCTCCAAGACCCGCTCATCGTGGATACGACTGCTCCGGAGAGACCTGATTTTGGTTCTGGTAGTTTTGGTCTTTCAACCGGTAATGATCAGTATCGTACCGGCAGGTTAGTGCGAGCTGGATTTACGATAGAGGAGTATGATGCTGATGATATTATCACTGACGACCTCTCGGGTTTTGCTGGTACCACAGGGAGACACTTCGTTACACTCTTTGGCACACGATACCCGTGTCCTGATGACTGCGAAATTGAGTACACCATCACCCCAAACACCCCCCAAGGAGCAGCAGACCTCCTTTTCACCGGAGAAGATACAGCAGGGAACACCTACTCCTTTGCTGTCGGCGAGAACGACAGTGACAATGTCCTCATCGTAGACACCCTTGCCCCCGAGTACATCATCACCGCCTCAAAGACCGCAGCAAAGCCGGGAGACACCGTTACCATTACGGTAGATGCAGAAGACCTCCACGATGTACTCCTCAACGGCTCTGCCGTGAGTGATGACAACCAAATGCGCGTGTCCTTTGCAGGAGAGCAATTCTCCCTCAGCACCCTCCCCGGCTCCTTTGACTACACCGTACCGACAGACGCCCTGGACGGACAACGCACCATCTCACTCCCCCAGATAACCGACCGTGTGGGCAACGCAGCAGCACCCTCACCACAGCGTGTGTTGTTTATAGATACCAAGACACCGAGTGTCTCTCGGTACTTGTTTAGCAACTCCGGCACCACCCTCTCCGTATCCGCACAGGTAGCACGCAACAACCACTCCTCTATGCCGGGAGCAGAAGGCGTCACCCTCTCCTTCACCGGCTCCTGCTCCTCCTTCCCAACCTCACCCGTATTCACCGCATCAGCACAAGCAGCACCAGAACGCTACTCCTACAGTATCCGTATCCCCCGAGGTACCTACACCGCTGACACCTGCTCCCTCATCGCAAAAGACACCGTCGGTAACCAATCTGACCCAACCCTCACCACCATACCCCTCACCATCACCGCATCACGATCAGGCGGAGGCGGAGGTGGCGGCGGCAGTGTCGGTGTTGTCAAATACAACCTGGAACAAGGTGCAGCACCCGCTATCCCAGAACAAGTCGGTACCCCCCTTGCCCCAGAACCGGAACCAACAACCACACAAACCCTCACCAGAAATCTCACCATCGGCTCACAAGGAGCAGATGTCAGACAACTCCAACAATACCTCAACCAAAACAACTGCCCTGTAGCAGCAACAGGAGCCGGCTCCCCAGGACAAGAGTCCACCTACTTCGGACAAAAAACCAAACAAGCCGTCATCTGCTACCAACAAAAACACAACATCATCCCAGCACAAGGGTATGTCGGCCCCAAGACCAGAGCACACATCAACGCACGCATCAGCCCACCACAGACAGCACAAACCGTATCCCTCCCCGATGCCCTTCCTACCATCTCCTCCTCACTCCCACGACAAACCAGAGTAACCCCACGAAACCGACAAGCACCTTCCTTTACCCCCACTATCATCCCAGAACCACAACAACCACAACAACAACCATACTCCCTCGGCGATAGACACCCAGACATCAAGGAAGCACAAGAACTCCTCAACGAACGCACCTCCTGCCCTGTAGCACAAACAGGCCCTGGCTCCCGAGGACAAGAGACCACCTACTTCGGCTCTCTCACCCGACAAGCCATCCTCTGCTATCAACGAGCCAACACCCTCACCCCTACCGGCACCCTCTCCCAATCTCTCCTCTCTACACTCCGTCAAGAACCTCTCCCACAACGACAACAACAAGAAGAACAACCCGAAGAGCAACCACCCCAACAAGACACCAACTACCAACCCCTCAACGACCCCTACACCTACACTCGTCCTAAACGATCGTACAAACCTCCTTCTGTGTAGTACTCGGGTATCCACCTCCACCTCTACCGGCATAGCTTCATTGAGCCACATCTGTCCAACCTTTCTTCACTACGCGTTTCAGCTGACAAAATACAAAACTCGCTTACGCTCAGACAGTGCTATTCGTTGTATGAGCCAAACACAACCGTAGATGAACGGAAACGCAGAAAGGTGTTGCTGTAGGGTGTGTTTTTCTCCCGTATGTTCAACGGGTACTGCTCGCTTGTGAATAAAGCGAGATTGTACTGCTTCAGGTTGAACAGTGAGCACTTCGCCGTTTCTGCTCAACGAAACTATGCCGGTGTTGGTGTCTACCTCTCGTTAATGGATGAGCGATACTTTCTTGTTGTGCTGTTATATTGAGCACCTTTTGCCGTATCTCGCACTGTGCGTGTGTCTTGTTAGAGATGCTGCGATCACACTGTTTTTTATTTTGCCTATATAATGTGTTTCTGGTAGAATATTCGCTATGTTATATCTATTTCTGGACGAAAGTGGCGATTTTGGATTTAATTTCAAGAAACACGGATCAACACAGCACTTTATGATTTCACTTGTGTTGACTGATGACCGTCGTGGCTTGGAGAAGATAGTGAAACGAGTATTTCGTGGCTTTTCAAAAATGGAAAGAAAGAGCCATGGTGGCGTGCTGCATGCATACACAGAAACACCGCAAACACGGAAAAAACTACTCACCCTATTTCATGCGCATACGCGATCTCATATTTTTGTTATGTGTGTTGATAAGAGAAAAGTATCTGTAAATCTTCAAAATGAAAAGCACACCCTTTACAACTTTACAGTGGGTGTGTTGCTGAAACGACTCTATGACACAGGTGTACTTTCCACCAATAAAAAGGTGTGCCTTATTGCTTCACGCAGAGAGACAAATAAATTGTTGAATGAAAATTTTATTGCTTATCTTAAAAAACAGGTAAAGAAGCACAGCGGGGATATGCAAATCACTATCCAGGAGCCAAAGGAAGAAAAGGCGTTGCAGGTTACGGATATGGTGTCATGGGCAGTGTTCCGAAAGTATGAGTATAGGGATGACACTTATTACTCACTGTTGGGGAATAGTATTGTTGAGGAAAGTATGCTCTATTAAAACGACAAAACCCCGGGCGTTTTGACCCGGGTAGAAATCCGGGGGGAGCGCCATACGGTACTCCCACGCGTCGGGGAAATTACTTGTCATCGGTAGTATACTTTGTCGATTGAAACTGTCAACCACTGGTGTTGAAAACTTGCATATGGATGCATGGTTGTGTGCTGGAATTGCGGGTTTTCTTGCTACTGTGTGTGTTTTGTGGTGTGATATATCCTGTGTAGTTATGCACATAGCGTGTTTTACTGATTTTTTTGTGTAGGATACTGTTTACATATACAATTAACCGTTACTATACTATGCATATGAAATTACTATCATCTATTGGGGCTATGGTTGCCTCTACTGTCGGGACTGCGACACTTTGGCTTTTGTCTGGCTTGACTAATACTGTGCTTGCCCAAAGCTCTTTTAATCAAGGGAGCGATAACCTTGCTTTTGCTGTTGGTAGTGTTGGCAAAGGTGCGGAGACATTCGGCACCTTGGTGAGTTTGGGAACGACTATTGCTGTTTCTTTGGCGTTTTTCTTCTTCTTTTGGAATTTGTTTAAGTTTATCAAAGCTGCTGATCCTGAGAGTAAAGAGTCGGCACAAGGTAAGATGGTTTGGTCGCTTGTGGCTATTATTGTGATAGTTTCTCTGTGGGGTATTATCGCCTTTGTTCGTGGTGTGTTGGGCATAGATGCCGGTTTGGATGAGGTGAATGATGTTCCTGTTCCTGGGACTGTTTTGAATAAGTCAACAGTACAGTAGTTTACTTCGGGTATCCACTGAATATGCTCTACTCGTAAGGTTGGCACTCCGCGATCTTTTGTTTTGAGTGGCCAGACCTAACCCACATTGCTCCTCTGTCTGCTGTTTTGTTTATTAAAGCCCCTCAAAACAAAAATCGCTCCGTGCTCTATGTTTTTGCCTATTCGGTGTTTGCCTCTCGCTGTTAGATGGGCGATGGATGGACTGCTACAGGTTATACCGTGTGTACTTCGCTGTGGCTGGTGTTGTGTATATACCTTGCTTTGTACTGCAAATGGAAATATAGAGTGCCGTTGTTGGTAGGTGGTGTATTATTTTCTTTGCTTTTTGCGTTCTTCAATTTCGTAGGTGATCACTGCCGTTTGTTGTATCTTTTGTTCGCCTTGTTCTATAGGGACTGCTTTTTGTTGTGGTATGTCACTAAATGCAGTGGATGCAGCTTCCAGTCGTGGGTATGCATATGGATGCGGGTGTGTTTGGCTTTCGTAGATATTGATGCGAGTTATCTTTTTCAGCCGGAGGTTTGACCGCTGTGCGATTTTGTGTGCTCTGACTTTTGCGTCGTGGATTGCTTTGATTGTCGCGATATCTTGTATGTACCTTTTTTGCTCTTCGTCTGCGGAAAAGAGGGGGCCTGTTAGTGTCTCCGGGTTGAGGTTGGTGAGTGCGGTAAGTATGATGCCGATGTTTTCAATGTCTCTGACAACCGTTGTGGTAGTGTGGGAGACACGGTAGCCGAGCAGATCAGGGGACTGCTCTGTGGTGAGAGATGTTGGCTCTGGCGAAGGGTACTTGTATTCCGGGGTATACGGTGTAGCCGGTTGTTTGTATGTCTTTTTCGGCTATATTTGCTCGTGTGAGTGCTGCGTAGGCATCTTGCACTTGTGCTGTTACCGTATCGCGTGCTGCTGTTATGTCCTGCTGTCGGTCGGAAAATGAGAATGTTATTTTTGCTGTATTGTTTGCTACGAAGTGTTCCCCGACACCGGTAAATGACATTTCTATCGGTTCACGAACTATGTGTATGTATTCACGGATACCCCATACACCTGTCAGGAGGAATACCGAGAATGCTATCAGTACTCCCATCTTGATTGAGATTTGTAATGCTTGGCAGGCAGGCGCTTTGGGGACTGTTTCAGGGACTTTACTTTTTGTCGTGCGCTTTACAGCACTTTTTCGTTTTGTTGTGACCATATAGTTTTACTATAGCACTATTTTCTGCCGAAGAGTCCCATATACGATACTTCTTTCAAGATGTGTTTTTTCATTGCTTGCATTAGTTGTTCAGAATTTGGTGATGGTTTGTTGGGTGTGAGTTCGGTGTCAAGTGCGTATAGTTTGAAGTAGTATCGGTGTGGATTGTCTCCTCGTGGGGGGCAGGGGCCGCCGTATCCTGTTTTGCCCCAACTGTTTGTGCCACTTTCAAAAGAATCTATGTTTTTTGCGCTTATTTCTTTTGTCTCTGCAGGGATGTTATACAGTAGGCAGTGATCCCACACACCACCGTTGGTTGCGTCTGGGTCGTCTATGATGAGTGCGAGTGTTGCGGTTTTGGTCGGGATGTTTTTTATGGTTATGGTTGGTATGCGGTCTTTGCCGTCGCACGAGTGGGTGTTTGGTATATCTCCTCTGTCTTTAAACTCTTGTATTTTGATTTCCATAGTTGTTTTAAGTATATCATAGATTGTTTTGTGCTATTGGTGACGCCGGATGTGTATTATTCTTTTCCTGTTGTCAATTTTATGGCATACTGATTATTGTTTTACTCACTTTATTTACTACAAACGATATGAAGACAGATATACCGAAAACGATGCACTTTGGAAAAGTCGTGGCGACCGTTGGACCTGCGTCTGAGTCAAAAGAGGGCGTTGCTGCGTTGGCTGAGGCAGGGGTGGATGTGTTTCGCCTTAATTTTTCTCATGGTTCGCACGAGGAGCAGGGGCAGCGGATTGTTCACATACGCGCACAGGAAGAGGTAAGCAATAAGCCGTTTGGCATTGTTGCTGACTTGCAAGGTCCTAAGTTGCGGATAGGCACTTTTGCTGATGAAGAGGGTGTTGTACTGGAGCCCGGGGCGTCGTTTTCATTCCACTTGAAAGAGCGGGTTGGGGATGTGCAGGGTGTTTCGCTTATGCATCCTGAGGTGTTTACTGCGGCGAAGGTCGGTATGGATGTGTTGGTTGATGATGGACGATTGCTTTTTCAGGTTACTGCTGTTACTGATGAAGTGCTGGAGACAACTGTGGTTACCGGTGGCAAGATAACTCAGAAGAAGGGGGTGAATATACCGATGGTGCAGTTGCCGATTGGTGCACTTACCGAAAAAGATGAGCGAGATATGAAATTTGCACTTTCGCAGGGTGTTGATTGGATAGCACTTTCTTTTGTACAGCGACCGGAGGATGTGCAGCAGGCACGAGAGATGATGGGGGATGTGCGTGCTGGTATTATTGCGAAGATTGAAAAGCCGTCTGCGGTTGAGTATATTGAAGAGATTGTTTCGGTGGTGGATGCGATTATGATAGCACGCGGGGATTTGGGTGTTGAGATACCGCCAGAAGAGGTGCCGCGCATACAGAAGAGAATTATTAATTTGTGTCGAAAGGCAGGGAAGCCGGTGATTGTTGCAACACATATGTTGGACTCAATGGTTGCCGCGCCTCGCCCTACTCGTGCGGAAGTTTCGGATGTTGCTAATGCGGTTTACGAAGGGACTGATGCAGTTATGCTTTCTGCGGAGACAGCAGCGGGTGATTACCCGACTGAATCTGTTGAGATAATGCGGAAAATTGTGCGGCGGTCGGTTACTTGTGATGAGTTTTTTGCTGCGGAGGGAGGGATAGATTTCTCTGGAGACATTTGTGATGCTGATTCTATTGTTGCTGCTGCGCAGGGTGTTGCCGCCAATGAAAAATCAACGGTGGTGGTTGTTAGTGACGCCATTGATGGGCTCTCTCTTGAGAGTGTTTTGTGTTATGCACGGGAGCGGTGTCGACATCCGTTGGTTGTGCTGACAAAAGACCAGCGTCTTGCTCGACGCCTTGCTTTGGTGTGGGGTGTTTTCCCGTTGTATGTGGGTGCCTCTGGAGAGGAGGTGACAGAGGATGTTGTTCGGAAAAGGTTGGCTATACCTGATGTTGTGGAGATCGCAATTTTGTAGAATTTGAGTACTCATCTACCTCGGTGCGGTATAGTTTCAATGCGCGTTTT
>CBDBEW010000013.1:0-13753 GCA_965204595.1 Candidatus Aldehydirespiratoraceae bacterium
CCAAAGACGCCACCAACCAACTCAGTGACACCACCGCATCTAACCCACTCCTTGATGTCTACGAAGACGGTATCTCCGTACGCATCATCCAACAGAACATCCCCCAATACAACAAACACTACTCCTACAAGATGGTATCCGTAGACCTCGCCGGTAACACCACCCTCGGTGTAGACGAATCCAACCCAGAGATACTCGTCCCTCCACCAACCCCCTCTGACCCTGACCTTGCCACCGCATCAGACACCGGATCAAGCTCAACCGACAATCTCACCAAAAACACCACCCTCACCCTTGCCACCACCTACAAAAACACCTCCGCAGCAGAACAACAAGGACAAGCCGCACAAAACCTCAGAGACCTTGAGATCACCATCACCCCACCAAACAACGGAGACCCACAAACCCTCCTCTTCTCCCGACCCGCAGATCACAACGACGGCGATGGCTTTGACATCCCCTCAGGAGAACGCAGAGACGCAGCAGGTATCCCCGACACCACCCACACTAACTTCACCGCCACCTACTCCTTCTCCACCGCAGTAGACCTCACCCAAGTATTCGGTGAAGACCTCCAAGACGGCACCTACACTATCACCTTCCTCGGTATCAACAGTCAAGGTGAACGAGGCCTCCCTTCAAACGACCTCACCGTTACCCTTGATACCACCCCACCTGCATTCGGTGATAACCTTACCCTCACTTCAACGAGAGTTTATGAACAAAGCTCAGGTGCTGTTGACATCAGACATTGGTTTTGGATTGTCGCCACCCCGGACACCGAAGAAGGCACCGCCGTAACCTTTCACTACGGCACCACCAACACCGCTGTCCTGACCGTTACCAACAGCATCGGCCGCACCGCAGGTAATGTTATCTTTGCTGATGTAGCCATTACCACTCACTCACTCGCTGAGGACTACACCGACTACGAGATATCCCTTGTAGACGCAGCAGGGAACAGCGTCCCTCGCTTTGCCTACACTGACAATGCCAAAGCACCCCGCCTCCTCTCGTTTGACACCGGAGAGACCAACATCTACATCCTCAGTGCCTACCCCCGCAACGATGGCACCATCACCGAGCCCTACCAAGCCACCAATGCCTCCAGTGGCAAGGATTGCTATGCTGCTACCACTGCCACACGATACACCCCACGAAGCAAGGTGACTGTCGCATCAGATACCAGTAGAGCCTGTGCATTGGCAGAGGACTCCTACGGCAACCGATCTGTAGTGCATATCCGTGAAGAGGCAACCGATCTCATCACCGCCGCCGGTATCCACCCCGACGACGACAGCACCGAGAAGGGAGACAACCTCACCAACAACCCAAACCCCCGTTACCAAGGAACCACCATCCCCGGTGCTAGTGTCCGCTTTCAAACCAAACGCAGTGCCGACGACTGGACTGATGCCTACGAGCAGACCGTCTCTGCCGGAGACGACGGCTCCTTCACCATCCCCCGAGTACTGAACACTCCTGCCGGTGGACAACGAGAGGCACTCTTTACGACGACTATTACAAGTGGGGATGCGACACCGGAAGGTGCCTCTCATCGTGTCTATGGATATGCTATAGCTGGAGGTAAACATGGTGGAGCTTGGGTTGTAAGGCAAGAAGGAGCAGGATCTACATCCGTTTCTCATCTACCTATCAATGGTGTCAATGGCGAACCTGTTGAATTTTCTGGTTTGCTTTACCGTCCTTATGGTCCTGGTGATTTTCTTGGATTTTGTCCTGCAAATGCTGATGCTGGTGGGATTCCTCAGGGTGTGTCATCTTTTAGAAGTTTCTTCCCGCACGACCGCTATTATGTGATCTTTTCCAATGGTACTCATAGGGTTTCCATTCCAATGAATGTTGATCCTGACAACCTTGGTAATTCAGCTATTTTTGGTGATTTTGAACGAGGTCAGGAATGTTTCAACATAGATACTCGTGATGAGGCATCTAATATGGCCCTCCTCCGTCAGTATTTCTTTACCGATGAAGGGTCTACTTTCACCTTTTCCATAGAGCCAACGGCGGCTGGGATGAAGACCTCGGTAGATGTGCGTGCCTACCTCACCCACACCGATGTCCTCGGTGCCGCAGAGCTTGCCACACCAATAGACCTCTCGCAGCTGACCCTTGATGTTGCTCCACCGGATGTCTCTGTTGCCCTGAAAGAGCCGACTTCTTCTCCCGCCGCTGACACCACCCCAACCCTCACCATCTCTGCCGAAGAGAGCGCCACCGTCGGCCTCTACAGCGATGCACAGTGTTCAGTACAGGTTGGTTCATCTGCAACTGTTGCAGAAGGCGAGAGTACCGCTGACATCACCACCGCTGCACTCACCGATGGCGAGTATGCATTCTACGCACAAGGAACAGATGTTGCTGGTAACCCTGCCTGCACCCAAAGCGCACTGGACTACACCCTGGACACCGTCGCCCCTGATGTAACCGTCATCCAAGTCGGCATCGGAGACACTGCACAGTATGTCGCCACCGCAGCAGACGCAACCACCACCACTGCACGACACAAGGACAACACTACCAGTGCTGCCTGTACCGTGAGTGCTGGACTTGAGACCGATGGCACCCTTTCTTCAGGATGGACTGCCTACACCGGCACCCTGGTGAAATCAAACGGAGACAATACCGGAGGCACTACCAATGGTATGTGTATCATCTTTACCGACGCAGCAGGGAACAGCACAAAACAACACATCGTTGATGCCAACCCCTCCTCCTACACCAACGCTATGGGTGGCTTCACCATTTCAGATGACACCGGTATTCTTAATGACGACTTCATCACCAACAACCCTTCACAAACCCTCTCTGCTGTTACCGTCCCTGGCTCTGCAGGATCACTCATCCTCACCAACAAAACAGACAACTCTCACATCATCACCCTGCCATTTACTGCATCCCACTACTCCGCAACACAACCATCCCGCTTCTCTGTCTCTACTACTATCCCAGAAGGCAGCTACACCGTCACCGCACAGGTTACTATAGACGGTACCCCCGTTACTGCCATCCCCCTCCAAGACCCACTCATTGTGGACACCACTGCTCCGGAGAGACCTGATTTTAGTGATACATTAACTATTTTAACTACACAAGTTGCTGGATCGCCAGGTAGTATCAATGGTCGGCTGGTGCGGGATGGCTTTGTGCTGTCTTCGTACTCACTTAGTTTCGGTGATTCTCTTTCTGGTTTTGTAGGAACGGACACCAAGCACTTTCTCACCTTCTTGGGTTCTAGGTATGCAGTTGATTCATCCACTCTCGGTCTGATTTTTGATTTTGAACCCCGCTACACCATCACCGCAGACACCCCCCAAGGAGCAGCAGACCTCCTTTTCACCGGAGAGGATTTGGCAGGGAATACCTACTCCTTTGCCGTGGGTGAGAACGATAGTGACAATGTCTTTATCGTAGACACCATTGCCCCCGAGTACACCGTCACCGCCTCAAAGACCGCAGCAAAGCCGGGAGACACCGTTACTGTAACGGTAGATGCAGACGACCTACACGGGGTACTCCTCAATGGCTCTGCGGTGAGTGATGACAACCAAATGCGCGTATCCTTTGCGGGAGAGCAGTTTTCTCTCAGCACGCTGCCCGACTCCTTTGACTACACGGTACCGACGGATGCCCTGGACGGACAACGCACCCTCTCACTCCCACAGATAACCGACCGTGTGGGTAATGCAGCAGCACCATCACCACAAGGTGTACTCTTCGTAGACACCAAGAAACCAACCATCCCTGACTATGTCCTGAGCAACTCAGGCACCACCCTCTCTGTATCCGCACAGGTAGCACGAAACAACCACTCCTCTATGCCGGGAGAAGAAGGAGTAACCCTCTCCTTCACCGGTGCCTGCTCCTCATTCCCAACTTCACCCGTATTCACCGCATCAGCACAAGCAGCACCAGAACGCTACTCCTACAGTATCCGTATCCCCAGAGGCACTTACTCTACCGACACCTGCTCTATCATCGCAACAGATGCCGTCGGCAACCAATCTGACCCAACCCTCACCACCATACCCCTCACCATCACCGCATCACGATCAGGCGGCGGTGGAGGAGGCGGAGGCAGTGTCGGTGTCGTCCGTTACGACCTCAAACAAGGTGCAGCACCAGCTATCCCAGAACAAGTCGGCACCCCTCTCCCCCCAGAAGAACCACAACCAGAACAACAAACCCTCACCAGAAACCTCACCATCGGCTCACAAGGAGCAGATGTCAAACAACTCCAACAATACCTCAACCAAAACAACTGCCCTGTCGCACAAACAGGAGCCGGCTCCCCGGGACAAGAGTCAACCTACTTCGGACAAAAAACACAACAAGCCGTCATCTGCTACCAACAAAAACACAACATCACCCCAGCACAAGGGTATGTCGGACCACAAACCAGAGCACACATCAACGCACGCATCAGTCCACCACAGACAGCACAAACCGTATCCCTCCCTGATGCCCCTCCTACCATCTCCTCCTCACTCCCAACTCAAACCAGAGTAACCCCACGAAACCGACAGGCACCCTCCTTTACCCCAACCATCATCCCGGAACAACCACAAGCACAACAACCACACTCCCTCGGCGACCGACACCCCGACATCAAGGAAGCACAACAACTCCTCAACGAACGAACCTCCTGCCCTGTAGCAACAACCGGTCCTGGCTCCCCAGGACAAGAGACCACCTACTTCGGCTCTCTCACCAGACAAGCCATCCTCTGTTATCAACGAGCCAACAACCTCACCCCTACCGGCACCCTCTCCCAATCTCTCCTCACCACACTCCGTCAAGAACCACAACGACAAGAACGACAGCAGGAAGAGGAACAAGAACAACAAACCGAAGAACAACCACCCCAACAAGACACCAACTATCAACCTATCAATGACCCCTACACCTACACCCGTCCTAAACGATCGTACAAACCTCCTTCTGTTTAGCTCGGGTATCCACCTACACCTCTACCGGCATAGTTTCATTGAGCCACCTCTGTCCAACCTTTCTTCACTACGCGTTTCAGCCGACAAAATACAAAACTCGCTAACGCTCAGACAGTTGTAGTTTTGTTCGGGCTGAAACACTTATTCAGAAACGACAGATGCGAATGCTCAATGAAACTATGCCAGTGTTGGTGTGTACCTCTCGTTGATGGATGGGCGATACTTTCTTGTTGTATGGTTGGATAGAGTACTCTTCGCCGTCTCTAACCTCGGGCTATATGCCTTCCAAAACAAAAATCACTCCGTGCTGTGTGTTTTTCTCCCGTATGTTCAACGGGTACTGCTCGCTGTTGGATGAGGCGAGATTGTACTACTTCAGGTTGAACAGTGTACACTTCGCCGTTTCTGCTCAATGAAACTATGCCGGTGTTGGTGTGTACCTCTTGTTGATGGATGGGCGATGGGGGTTGTTTGTTGTATTAGATGGGTTTGAAGATGTTCAAAACCAAGAGGTGAATGTTTAGAGTGGTGTTGTCCTCGAGAAACCCTGCGAGGTCCCGTATTTCTTTTTCATCATCTATGGTTTGTGAGTCCAGTTTGGCTATATCTTTTGTCTTGTTGTAGAGATTTTCTGGGTTGAAGTTGGTTGTGTATTTATTTATAAAGTAAAAACCGATCATACAGAGGATGGAAGATCGCTTGTTGCCATCAACAAGTTTGTGTCCTTTGATGATACCGAACATCAAGCGGGCGGCGGTCTCGTGTATGTCACTTTTGTTGAGCATCGTTACTCGTGTCTGTACGGTACTTTGTGTGTTGAACATTTGCTCTACCCACTGCTCTTTTTCTGTGGGGAGGAATGCACCGAAGATGTCCGAGAAGTAGTGTTCGTTGTACTCCTTTTCGTACAGGCGGGAAAGGTCGCCTTTTTCAAAAAATTGTATGCTACTCTTTTGCGAGCCGTGCAATGATGTGTCCATACCTTTTAACAGTGTGCTTTGCCGCCATGTCTATCCGCCGGTTTCGCTCTTCTTGGGTTAGTGGTTGTGCAGATGTTTCGTTTGCTGTTGCGGGTTTGTCAGTTGAGAACAGTGCTTTGATTTTTGCCATCATCTTTTTCATAGGACTTTTAGTATACCACATATTTTATTTCATATGTATTGATGTATATGGGTTTGTGGGGTGGTGTTTTGGGTGTGGGCTTAATCAATAATAGTGTAGTTTGGTAGGCAAAAAGAAACAGAGATGATGGCTATGAGCCACACCTCCGTTTTATATTGGGTGTTGTGTTTGTGGTTATTCGCCTTTTACGCCGAGGATGATGAAACGGGTTATCCGAAGGGCGTCTGAGGATCAGTTGAAGCTATTGCAAGGCAAGTAGTTTTGCATTGCGGACTGGTTGCGCCGGTGTGAGAGGGTGGGTGTTTTCCACAAATCGTTGTGGGATGTTGGTGGTGTCTGGAGTATACTGTTGATGTTATCCATATAACAGTCGTCTTTATGTTATCTATTAGACAATTTGTCGGCTCTTTGCTGCGTGGTGAACGGCTCGCAGGGGCGGTGGTGGTGTCGTTTGTGCTGCTGCTGTCGCTGTTTGTGTTTGTGGGGCAGGTGAGTGCGCAGGTAAATTTGTTCACAGATCAAACCACCATTCTTTCGTCTGCCACTCTGTCGGATGCACGGGTATCCACGCGTCCGACTGTGTCGGTCTCTCCTGCATCGGGTGTTACCTTGAGCTTGTTGGACGGTGCACTTATTAATGCGGATGGTGTTTGTGGCGCTAGTCTTGATTTTGACAACCAGGGTTATAGGATTACTAGAGACACGCAAGCCCCTTTTTCTTCTCAGTTTACCAGTAATATACCCGCAAATGCAGCGACAAGAAATTGGGAAATTTGTGTTAAGGTTTCGTATACCAGAAATGGCAGTACGGGTACTATTTATTCTGCTGTTCCTGTTATTGCTACTCTCCCGACTCCTTCCAGTTTTTCTGCTACGCCGAGTAATGGAAAGGTAACTCTTGCCTGGGCAAATCCAAATAACAGTGCTGTTACTGGTTATGAGTATCGGCAAAAGACAGGTACTGCGGCGTATGGCTCGTGGACGGATATTTCTGGTAGCAGTGCCTCCACTACCTCGCATAGTATCTCTGGACTCACCAACAATACGGTATACAAATTTCAGATACGAACCGAGCACTCACCCAGTGGAATTACCGGTGTCTCTGGTTCTATTGTGGGTAGTGCGTCAAGTGAGGTGACCGCAACGCCCGTTACCACTCCCGCTACCCCTACTGCTGTAGTTCCTGCGAGCGATACGGGTGTAAGCGATAGCGATAATATCACCAGAGAACTCACCCAGGTGAAGGTGACGCTGCCGTCTGGCGTAACCGCTGTTGCTGCGAGTACGCTGCAAGTGTTTTCCTACACCCCGGAGGAAGATGACTCCTGTGCTATTTCGGCAGTTGCTGCGGCGAATAGTGCTACCAGTGGTTGGACGAGTAGAGGTACTACCACAGGAATAACAAACTATAGCAGTAGTGACAGAGTATGGACAAGTGATACCTTTGCCCAACCGGCAGAGGGGAAGTATTGTTTCACTGCACAGTACGACTTGGATGGTTCTGGCAGTACCGCCGCTTCTTTTTATGCTGAAGGTGTGCTTATAACATTGGATACCACTAGACCTACCGTTATTGCAGCAGATACTAAATACTACTCCGATGCTAATTTCACCACAGAACTCACCAGCGGCTCATACCGTAAGGTAGGGGAGAGTGCCTACACCAAGGTGAAGTTTTCAGAAAATATTGCCAATAATAACGCTGACGGCGCTGCCGCTAATCCATTCATTGCTTACTCGCTTGCTGGGGTAATTTATCGGTATGATGTTGTGGCGCATAGTGCCACCTTGCAGAGTGGTGATTGTCAGGCGAAGAATGCTACAGACACGAGTGAGTACACCTGTCTTTACATTCCTGCATCAGGTGATAATGGTCCATTCAGGATTGGAGCGGTAGAACAGGAACATATGGGAGACATTGCCGGCAACCTGATTGTCTCTTATGTTTATATGGTTGACCTTATCATAGACACCACCGCACCCACCGTTACTTCGGGAGACACCAAATACTACTCCGACAGCAACCTGTCAACAGAACTCACCAACGGCTCATACCGTAAGGCAGGGGAGAGCGTCTACACCAAAGTGAAGTTTTCAGAAAATGTTGCTAATACCGATGCCAATGACGGCACCGCCCGGCCATCCCTGTGGCATGTCATCGGTAGTAACGAGACGCAGTACGACATCGTGGCACATAGTGCCACGCTCGCAGATGGCGACTGTAAGGCAAAGAGTGCTACCGACACCAGTGAGTACACCTGTCTCTACACCACTGCCTCAAATGCAAACGGTGCGTTCAAGGTGCGGGTGAAGACCGACACCCAAGACCGCGCCACTAACGCACTCGGCACACTGTATGACCACAGCAACACCATCAACCTTGACACCACGATACCGACGGTTACCGAAACAGTGGCCTACAACAACGAGAACACCGTAGATGGTGTTACCTACCTGAACGCAGGAGATACCATCACCCTGACCCTGACCTTCTCAGAGAATATGAAAACAGATCAGCCGACGGTACAGTTTAAGAACAACACTACCAACCTTGGCAGTGCAGTAACCGCAACCCGTGCCAGTGCTACCGAAAGCACCGTTGTGTTCACCGTTGCCGACGGACAAAATGTTTCCAGTGGTGATTTGAAGTGGGACATCACCAATGAATCATCCATCCAGGACCTCGCCGGCAACGCCATCGCTGCACACTCACCAGCAACCATCGCCAGTACTGTCATAGACACCACCCCACCGGCGGCCCCTACCGATGTTGACCTCGCCGCTGCAGACGACTCCTGTGCTGACTTTGACGGCACAACAGGATGTGACTTCGGCTCGGACACCGACAATACCACTAACAATACCACCGGTTTGACCATCTCATTCTCCGGAGAGCAATACGCTACCGTTAATCTTACCAAACAAAAGGGTACTTCTGGCACTGAAACAGCCGCCGGCAGCCCTGTTACCCTCTCAACCGGTACCACCGGCAGCACTGACATAGTGCTGAGTGAGGGGGATGGCGACTATGGCATTGTTGTAACACAGACCGACCGAGCAGGGAACACCTCCCCTCTTTTTGGTTTTATAACTATTGGAATAGACACCACCGCACCCACCGCACCTCCTACCCCCGACCTCGAAGCAGCCAGCGACACCGGTGTCTCCAGCACCGACAACCTCACCAAAAATGCGACCGTCAACTTTGAACTCGGTACGCATGGTGTTCTTGAATGTCGGTATGTCTACGAAGGTAGCAATGCCACTGGTAACTCAGGTTATGCGTGTGTTGATGATGACATAACACCAGAAGTAGAAACAGAAGACGAATACACCAACACCACCGAGGGAGAAGAATCGTTCAAGACCCGAGCATACGACCATGTTGGTAACTACGCCGACTCCGCAACCGCACTCAAGGTACGCTTTGACCGTTCCATAGACGAGGCACTCATAGACCTCAAAGCAACCAGCGACTCAGGGTACTCAAACACCGACAACATCACCAATGTGACTGAGCCAACCGTAGCCCTCTCCCAGTTAGAATACTCTGCAGACCCAACCACCGGTACCGGTAAAGCACAGGTGACCATAAACCTCTGGGTTGACGATGATACTGATACTGTTGTAGACAAAACTGAACTCACCCAAGTAGGCGCCATAGCCAATGTTTCAGGCAACACCCAAGACCTCCAACTCTCCGCCCTCACAGAAGACATACACAAACTCGTGGCAGTACACACCGATGATGCAGGAAATGAGGCAATCACCGCTATCAACAAACTCGCCTACAACCCAGCAGACGGCACCAAAGGCAGCAATGTCATCATCGTAGACACCACTGCACCACAGGCACCAAGCAAACCAGACCTCTCCCCAAACCGTGACACCTTCGGAGCAAACGCCAACCCCTCCCGAGACGGTACCAACGCAGACGATGTTACCTATTACCAAGACCTCCTCTTCTTCACCGAAGCATCCAAGCGAAAGAACGAAGGCACCCAAGACCTCACCCAAGCAGCCCTCATCAGAGAACAACATCATCTCCTTGCCTATGAACTCGGTGAAGTTGACACCA
The DNA here is from genome assembly GCA_965204595.1 of Candidatus Aldehydirespiratoraceae bacterium. Classification (GTDB taxonomy): domain Bacteria; phylum Actinomycetota; class Acidimicrobiia; order Acidimicrobiales; family Aldehydirespiratoraceae; genus VXYK01. The sequence continues at coordinate 10,171 of CBDBEW010000013.1, forward strand.
CCCCGACAACGCTCGTGAGTAACCTGCAGGTTGCTCAGGACTCTGGTGGTGGTGTTTCTCCAAGAACTCCTGAACCTGTGGCTCAACGATTTACCACCGGCTCTGACCCCTATGCACTCACCTCGGTGGTGATCAGAGTCATTTCTGTCAACGATCATCCCATAACAGCAAGGTTGTACAGCGTTGGCAACGATGGTAACCCTGGCAGTGCTATTGCCACTATCGGCACCGTTGACCTGAACCGAGCACTGTCAAACGAAAATGTAGAGATCACTGCCGCCAGCCCGATACAATTGCAACCGAATACCAACTATTTTATCCACATAACCGTTGATACTAATGCTGGAGGTTCGGAGTTGGCGCTTGCAAGTAGCGGCAATGAAGACAGCGGTGCCGTTGCTGGTTGGTCAATGCGTGATGGGTCCCATTCTTTCTTTTCCAACCCTTTCAATGCGTGGTCTACTACCGATCCATTAAAAATCGGTATAAAGGGGTACAACACCAGCGCTTCCGCAACCCCCATCACCGGACAGAGCATCACCATTAACAACAGCCCCATCACCCACGCTAACCCAGGAGACACCGCAGCCAGAACCATCTCCTCACAGACAAACTACCACTCCCAAACCGTCGCAGGACAACAACACACCCACCGTTTTGCAGGAGCAACCGAAGACACCGAAAACCAATACCACATTGCTACCAAACAGGTAGACGCAGCAGGTAACACCTCTGACTACGGACCAACCCTTTCTCTCAAAATAGACCGCAAAGCACCAAACGAAGCCCCAGGAGAACTCATCCTCCACTTTGACTCTGACACTGGTATCTCTATGACTGACCGCAGAACCGCAAACACCACCCCCGTCTTCATCACTGAGTTCCCCAGAACACGACAACTGGAAGGAGAGAGCAACGACACCGACTACCAAGTAGACTACTATGAACTCTGGCGTGCAGGCCTGGACAGCAACTACCAAACCGAAGGCGCTTTCTCCTACCCCTCAGATTCAACACAACAACACCAAGCATCCTTTGAACTCATCCCCGACACCAAAGACGCCACCAACCAACTCAGTGACACCACCTCCTCTAACCCACTCCTTGATGTCTATGAAAACGGTATCTCCGTACGCATCATCCAACAGAACATCCCCCAATACAACAAACACTACTCCTACAAGATGGTATCCGTAGACCTCGCCGGTAACACCACCCTCGGTGTAGACGAATCCAACCCAGAGATACTCGTCCCCCCACCAACCCCCTCTGACCCTGACCTTGCCACCGCATCAGACACCGGATCAAGCACCTCAGACAACCTCACCAAAAACACCACCCTCACCCTCACCACCACCTACAAAAACACCTCCGCAGCAGAACAACAAGGACAAGCCGCACAAAACCTCAGAGACCTTGAGATCACCATCACCCCACCAAACAACGGCGACCCCCAAACCCTCCTCTTCTCCCGACCCGCAGATCACAACGACGGCGACGGCTTTGACATCCCCTCAGGAGAACGCAGAACCGGCACCGGAGAGACCAGTGTCCCCGACACCACCCACACCGACTTCACCGCCACCTACTCCTTCTCCACCGCAGTAGACCTCACCCAGGTATTCGGTGACGACCTCCAAGACGGCACCTACACCCTCTCCTTCCTCGGTATCAACAATCAAGGTGAACGCGGTCTCCCTTCCAACGAACTCACCGTTACGCTTGACACCACCCCACCTGCATTCGGTACTGACCTTACCCTCACTTCAACGAGAGTTTATGAACAAAGCTCAGGTGCTGCCGACACCAAACACCGCTTTGAAATTGTTGCCACCCCAGACACCGAAGAAGGCACCGTCGCAACCTTTCACTACGGTACCAACAGCACCGCAGTCCTGACCGTTACAAACAACATTGGCCGCACCGCAGGCAACGCTGCCTTTGCTGAAGTAGCCATTACTACTCACTCACTCGCTGAGGACTACACCGACTACGAGATATCCCTCATAGACGCAGCAGGGAACAGTGTCCCTCGCTTTGCCTACCCCGACAATGCTAAAGCACCCCGCCTCCTCTCGTTTGACACTGGAGAGACCAACACCTACATCCTCAGTGCCTACCCCCGCAACGACGGCACCATCACCGAGCCCTACGAAGCCACCAATGCCTCCGGCGGCACCTGTCAGAGTGCTGCAACCTCCACCAACTACACCCCACGGAGCAAGGTTACTGTCGCATCAGCCACCACTGACGCTTGTGTACGCGCTGTGGACTCCTATGGCAACCGAGCCGTTGTCAATATCAGCGCAGAGAAAACCGACCTCATCACCGCCGCCGGTATTCACCCCGACGACGACAGCACCGAGAAGGGAGACAACCTCACCAACAACCCAAACCCCCGTTACCAAGGAACCACCATCCCCGGTGCCAGTGTTCGCTTTCAAACCAAACGCAGTGCAGACGGCTGGACCGATGCCTACGAGCAAACCGTCTCTGCCGGAGACGACGGCTCCTTCACCATCCCCCGCGTACTGAGCACTCCTGCCGGTGGACAACGAGAGGCTATCTTTACGACGACTATTACGACTGGGGATGCGACAGGAGATGCTGATCCAGTGCATGGCTACTTTAGCGTTGAGAGATCTAATCTTGGCAGCATTGTTGCAAGGCAAGTAGGATCTGCAAGTCAAACATCGTTTACCCATAATGGCTTTTCTCTTGAATTAAAGGGTGTGGGATTTAGAGATACTGCTGGTAGTAGCGATTATTTTGGTTTTTGTGTTGTAGCAGATAACTCGAAACTTAGCATTGCCGGATTAAATAATGTTAAACTTTTCAAGGTGTTTCCTGACCCGCTCTCTATCGTTTTCCGCGATAGTGATCACACCATCACTTTGCCGCTTGTTCGTGATGCTTTAAATTCAGATTTTACTGTCAATGGAGCCCTGTTTGGAATAGATCTTGCTGGGGAGGAGGATCCCTGCCTTGTTTTCTTCTCTGGAGGATCATCGTCACTGACGAGTAGCATAGCCCTCCTCCGCCAGCACTTCTTCACCAACGAAGGGACGACTTTCACCTTCTCCATAGAGCCCATGGCAAGTGGTATGAAGACCTCGGTAGATGTGCGTGCCTACCTCACCCACACCGATGTCCTCGGTGCCGCAGAGCTTGCCACACCAATAGACCTCTCACAACTGACCCTTGATGTTGCTCCACCAGATGTCTCTGTTGCCCTGAAAGAGCCGACTTCCTCTCCCGCCGCTGACACCACACCGACCTTTACCATCTCTGCCGAGGAGAGTGCCACTGTCGGCCTCTACAGCGATGCACAGTGTTTCAGTGCAGGTTGGCTCATCTGCAACTGTCGCAGAAGGCGAGAGTACCGCTGACATCACCACCGCAGCACTCACCGACGGCGAGTATACATTTTACGCACAGGGAACAGATGTCGCTGGCAACCCTGCCTGCACCCAAAGCGCACTGGACTACACGCTGGACACCGTTGCTCCGGATGTAACCGTCATCCAAGTCGGCACCGGAGCCACCGCACAGTATGTCGCCACCGCAGCAGACGCAACCACCA
>CBDBEW010000014.1:0-2057531 GCA_965204595.1 Candidatus Aldehydirespiratoraceae bacterium
GCCCGCGGGGCCGAAGTCGTCGCGCTGACCGTTCCCCAGCCGATGACGATCCGGATCAACCTCGACTCGGGTTTCGTCTTCGACGCGTTCCACAACTGGGCCCCGTTCTTCAGGCTCTCCAAGCCGGAGAAGCTGGCCTTCCTGAACGATCCCGCCAAACGTCGGCAGTTCGAGGAGGACGCTCAGAACCCGACGTCGCCGATGCACCGGATGGCCAACTGGGGCAACTTCACGATCGACCAGGTCAACGACGAGTCACTCGAGAAGTACCGCGGCCGCACCGTCGGCGAAATCGCCCAGCAGGAGGGGAAGGCGCCCTTCGACGCGATGATCGACATCGCCGTGGCTGACGATCTCAAGACCTACTTCATGCCGTCGACGGCGGGCGCCGACGACGAGACCTGGCGGATCCGAGGCGAACTCTGGCATGACGACCGCACGGTCATCGGAGCGTCGGACGCAGGCGCCCACCTCGACATGATCGACACCTTCGCATTCTCGACGGTGGTGCTCAGCGAGGGTGTGCGCGAGCGCTCCCTGATCACGATGGAGGAGGCGGTCCACCAGCTGACGGAAGTACCTGCGCAGCTCTACGGGCTTCGCGATCGGGGCCGATTGGCCGAGGGTTGTTTCGCCGACGTCGTGGTCTTCGACCCCGAGACCGTGGGACTCGGCGCGACGTACACGAAGTACGACCTGCCGACCGGCGCGGGCCGTCTCTACGCCGATGCAACCGGGATCGACCACGTGTTCGCGAACGGCGTCGAGATTGTTCGCGACGGCACCGACACGGGCGCGCGGCCCGGTGTTCTGTTGCGCAGCGGCCGTGACACATCCACCGTCGAGGTGCCCGGCGGGCGCGGCCCCGCGACCTGATAACCGAGGCCTGAGACCGGCCCCGGACGCTGACGCTATGTCTTCGCAGACTGGTTCTGCGCGGGTTGTTTCTGCGGCGGTTTCAGGCCTCGGGTGGTGAGCGCTTGCCAGTAGGCGAGATCGGTCTCGTCGGGTTCATGGCCCAGGTGAGTGACGGTGTCGACGTCAGCCGCCTCGGCTCGCAGCGCCGCAACGGTGCACTGTTCACGGGGTCGCACTGCGAACGGGTCGAAGCCGAACTGTTCCATGGCATTGAGGTGGGTGATCTTGTCGACGATCTCGTCGCCGACCCCGGCGAAGCACGACTCGAGGCTCTCGGGGGCGTTGGGCCAGGAACTGTCGCTGTGCGGGAAGTCGGACTCCCAACAGACATGATCGATGTTGAACTGGTCGATCAGCGACACGCCGACCGGATCCTCGATGAAGCAGCACAGCATGTGGCGGTGGAAGACGTCGCTGGCCAGTTCCATGCCTTCGGGAAACTCGTGGCCGGTCCAGCCCTGATGACGGCGCTGCACGTGGTCGGCCCGTTGCAGCAGGTACGGGATCCAGCCGATGTCCCCCTCGCTCAGAGCGAACTTCAGGTCACCGAAGCGATGCCAGATGTCGGCCCACAGCAGGTCGCCCATCGTGTACATGGTGCTAAGCGGCGACAGCGTGATCGGCACCGGTGGCGGCGCGTCGAACGAGGTGTTCATTCCCTTCGACGACGACCCGATGTGGCAGCAGACGACCACGCCCTGGTCGTTGCACGCCGCGAACAGCGGATCCCAGAAGCCCGAATGCATCGACGGAACCCCGAGCGCCGCTGGATTCTCGGAGAAGGTGATTGCCCGCACGCCCTTGGCGGCGAGGCGGCGTACCTCGGCTGCTGCCAGGTCGGCATCCCACAGGGGGACCATTCCGCAGGGGATGAACCGGTCGGGATAGCTGCCGCACCATTCGTCGACTTGCCAATCGTTGTAGGCGCGGATCATCACCAGGTTCACGTCACGGTCGGGCCCCTCGCTCAGGACCTGGCCGGCGAACCCGGTCCAGTTCGGGAAGTTGAGCCCCGCGAGCTGGCCCCCGGCCGACATGTCGCGGACTCGCTCGTGGACGTCGTAGCACCCGGGGCGCATCTCGTCGTAGCGACTGGGGTTTATGTTGAACATTGACGGCGGTTTGCCGGCGACGGCGTTCAGACCCAGGTTGCGTCCGGTCGCCTCGCCGTACCACCACTGCTGATGGCCGTTCTCGTCGGTCTCGACGCGTGGGACCCGATCCTTGTAGGCGGCGGGGACGTGGGCGTCGAACATGTCGGCGGGTTCGCAGATGTGATCGTCGACGCTTATGAGGATCATGTCCTCGGCTTTCATCGCACCCTCCTCGGGAGTTGTTCAGGCTGTTCTCAGAATCGCACCCTGGGAGTTGAAGAAGAAACCCCCCGGTGTCACCAACGCAACCTTGGCACCTTCGACCTGACGTGCGCCGGCTTGACCCCGCAACTGCGTGACTGCCTCTCGTAGATGGCCGGTCCCGCGGGTTGCCCCTTCGGACAGTGACCCCCCGTGAGTGTTGAGCGGAATCCGGCCCTCGATCTCGATCCGTTGACGTTCATCATTCCAGTGTTCAGCCAGGTATCGCTCGGCACCGCCCAGTTCACAGAATCCGCAGTTCTCGAGCCAGCTCATGGCGATGATCGTGAATCCCTCGTAGGGATAGAAGACGTCGACGTCGTCGATCCACAGGTCGGATCGCGCCTTGAGATGGTCGACCACGACGTGCTGGCCGTGGCGTTTGAGGCTGGGGAGTTGGTCTTCGGTGTTCTCGCCGTACACGCCTGTCGTAGCCGCGTGGATCAGTACGGGGGGCTGGGGTAGCTGCTTGGCGCGCTGCGCGGTGGTGACCACGAAGGCGTCTGCTCCATCGGCGGGATAGTCCATGTCGAACATGTTGAGCGGCGTGCGGATCATGCGACCGGCGTGGTACTCGTCGAACGACAGGGGCTTGCGCATCGCCGCGAGATCATTGGCCGCGGCGTTGCTGCGAGAGTTGATTGCGATGCGGGCGAACGGGTCTTTCGAGGCGCCGAACTCGTGCATGTAGCGACCTGCCCAGGTGGCGTAGGCGTTGGCGTTGGCTGAGTCTTCGGGAACGGGGAGGATGCTGCTTCGGGCGCCGCGCCGCCAGGGGTCTTGGGCGGCTCGCCGCGAGTTCCACGACGACGTCATCACCGGCGTGACGATCAGCACATGATCGGCCGCGCCTGCGAACACGGCTTGGGCGGCGTCGAGCAACGAGAACATGATCAGTGGCGCGGGACGGCTGTGATGGGAGACTTCGGTAAGCCCCAGCGATGAGACCAGGAAGGGCGCGCTGGCCGCTCCGGCTTCCGCCGTGGCGACAACGCCGTCGATGTCGGCGGCGGTGAGTCCCGCATCACGGATTGCCGCGGTCGAAGCTTCCAGAGCCAGTGACAGCGGTGAGCGGTTGCCTCTGCTGAATCCAGTCGAACCGACCCCGACGATGGCGATCTGGTCCTTCATTGGTGATCTGGCCATCAGCTTCGGTCCCGTTGGTTCGGCAAGCTCGGCTCGCTCGGCCGGCTCCGGTTGCTCGGCTCGCTCGGTTGGTTCGGCTGGTTTGGTTCGCTCGGTTGGTTCGGCTGGTTTGGTTCGCTCGGTTGGTTCGGCTGGTTTGGTTCGCTCGGTTGGTTCGGCTGGTTTGGTTCGCTCGGTTGGTTCGGCTGGTTTGGTTCGCTCGGCCGGAAGGCCACTATCGGAGCGCCGCCTCTGTACAGGAAGTCGAGTTCGACGGATTCATCGATGCTGGGGCCGGCCTCGCCGAACCCATGAGTGGTTCCGGTGACCCGCAGGTGGTCCTGTTCCTCGAGTTCGACCACGACCACCGGATGGCCTTGATTCTGGTAGTCGACCCCTTCGGCCGGGGGTCCGGCATGCAGGTGCATGAGCAGATGGATCGTGCCCCGGCCGCTCACCGGTGTGTGGACAACCTGGAAGGACCAACAGCCGGGGCACATCGGTCTCGGCGGTTGGTGGTATCGGCCGCAGTCTGTGCAGCGGTTGATCAGCAACTTACCGGCGAGCCTGCCGCGGAATTGGGCTGCGTTGTCACGGTAGACGCCATGCCCGGCGAACAGCTCGAGCAGTTCGGCGTCACTCAAGTCGGTCTCGGTTTGGATGGAATCGGCCACGGCGTGACATTATGCGCGGATGAGCGACAACCCCACACCCCAGGCGACTGCTGCACTCGATGATCTGATCTCGGCTCTGACCGAGATCCGCGATGGTTACATTCTCGACCCGGCTAGATGGACCGAACCGGTGGAGCAGGTCGAGGCGTTTCGCTACGTCGGCCAGATGCTCTCGGCGATGTCGGAACTGTATTGGGAGGCTCAGCCGAACCACCCGCGTTTTGTCGGGATCGTGGACCCGGGGCGGAAGCTCCAGGGCGACAACCCCGACGCCATCTACCACTACGCCCGCATCGACGGCACCAGAAAGTATCGGGTGACTGGACGCATCCAGCAGGAGTGCTACACGTCGTTCACGCTGCATGCAGCCGCCGCGGACGGTGGTATGGCGGGACCGCTGCGTGGGGACGTCAACGACCGTGATCTGACGGTGGCCGGGGACGGCACTTACAGCCTGACCCTCAGCGCCGATCCCGCGGACGCCGACGGCGGTGATTGGCTGAAGCTTGAGCCTGACACCATAGCGGTGATTGTGCGCGGCTATTACCAGCTTCCGGTGTCGGCCCAGAACGACAGCGGAGTCCATGTCGATATTGATATTGAGTGCCTCGACGGGGGCTCGCCGCCGCCACCGTTGAGCGACGAGTTCATTGCCGGACGCATGACGGAGGGAATTGCCTTTCTGCGCCAGGTGACGGTCGGGCAGGGCCCCTTCGGCGGCGGTTCGGGTGTGCCTTTTGTGTCGGATGTGCCCAACGAGCTTCCCAAACCGTTCAGTTTCCGAGACTCTGGATTGCCGGTGCCGGGGGCCGCTGACATCCATTACGCCATGGCTCGTTGGGAACTCGATCCTGGCCAGGCGCTGGTCATGCGAGGCACGCTTCCTCCAGGGCCTTTCGTAAATGTGATGCTCTGGAACGCGCATATGCAGACGCTCGAGTATCGGAACCGGAACTCGTCGCTCAACGCCGATCAGATCACTTTCGACGACGACGGCAACTTCGAGATCTGGGTGTGCGCCGAAGACCCCGGCCACCCCAACTGGCTCGACACCGATTCCCACCACCGAGGTTCCATCTTCTGGCGTTACCTCCTCCCCGAGTCCGACCCCGAGCCGGTCACCACCGAACTAGTCACTATCTGAGCCACTACCGCCTCCCCTCCAGAGCTTCACACCTCCAGACCTTCCCACCCTCGCCGGTGGTTCCTCGTCGGTTGATGGTTGTGTTGCCTGGTTTGGTTGTGCCGCTTGGTTCGGTTGTGTGGTTGGCTCGACCCTTGTCAGTGGGTTGACGTGCCGGTGGGGTCGTTTGGTTGCGTGGTTGGTCTGACCCCTAGTTGGTTGGTCGCCCGCCGTTGTGTCGCTGTGGTTTTGGTTGTGCGTCGCTTGGTCTGACCCCGGTCGGTTGGTTGACGTGCCGGTCGGGCCGTTTGTGTGCGTCGCTTTGTGGCTCGGTTGTGTGGTTTGGTTGTGCCGCTTGATCGCCTCGGTCGTGCCGCCCTGGATTTGGCATGCCGCTTGGTATGAACCTGTCGGCTGGTTGGCGGTCCTGTCTCGTCGCTGATGTTCGCCCTCGGGTGGACCTCGGCGCGGGCCGGCCGCGGCCGTCGGGGGTCGGGGGGTTCGAGATAGTACTTGCGGGTCTTCGGGTGTTGGTGGACGGTCCAGCCGTGCAAGTGGATCTTCTTGTGGCAGTCGTCGCATACCAATAGCAGATTGTCGAGGTCTGTGGGTCCGTTCTTGGACCACCAGATGATGTGATGGGCTCTGCACCACAGGGGATTGGCCTTGCAGCACACGCAGCCCTGATCTCGGGCCATCAGCGCGACCCGCTGGGCCTCCGAGGCGGTCCGGCGTTGACGTCCGAGCCACATGTTCTGGGTCTTGGCATCGAATATTGACGGCAGAATGTCGGCGTCACGGGCCAGCAGACGCAGTTCACCGATCGGAATCGGAGAACCGTCGGCTAGCCGAGCGTTGACGAGTTCCTGCTTGACCACGTCGTAATCGGCGATGACCAGCAGATTCGTGCCTTGTGTTTTGCCGTCGCCCGGCTCGCAGATCAACGCAGCGAGCGCGTCAGCCATCCGCTGTTGGGGCGTCCGGCGATCCGCGGGGTCTTCGCTGTGCCACAGCTCGCCTTCCTTGGCAGTCAGCGCGGTGGCGATGCGGGCGCCGGTGATCTGGTCGAACTGCCCGGACAGGACGAACATGCCGGTTTCGGGACTCTCGAAGATGCGTGCAGTGCGACGCTTCCGTTGCCGATCGAGAAGCGCCTGCCCGTCGTCGTCGGAGAGGGCCTTGCTGATGGCGCCGCACAGTTTGAGCGAACTCGTCGAAGGGTTGCTCGGCAGCTGCCTTGGCAAGCATCGCTTGGTCGATATCGCCTTCCACCGGAGGCACGGGCAATAAGCCGCGCATGGCCTTGGGGAATCTCACCGCTCGCCAGGGCTTCGCTCGTGGAAGGAAGCTGCTCGAGTTGCGCCGCCGATTCGACGTCGCGCTTCGCCTCACGCTTCGAGGACTGCAGTTCATTTTGGGCGACCCGTTGGGCCTCCAGTTGGCTGTGCCTACGACCGACTTCAGCAAGCACCTGTGATTTCATCGCCGCCAAACCGGGACTCGGCACGACCGATCTCGCCCAACCGCAGCGACAGCCCCGAGTCACACAACCCCCCAACGTCGACCACCGCCACATGAACCGCCCCAGCCGCCGCCGCGCCCGAACCGGTGTCGGTATCCAAAAGGCCGGTGGAGGAGCCGAGTTCCATTGAATGAAACTCTATCAAACCCCTGTGACAATGACCTCCAAAATTACTTTAAAATTATGAAATTCTGCCAATTTTTTAACAGGCGCGGACTGGCTCCCGCTCTTGCGCGAGACGGCTTGCTCAGCGGGGGTCCTGGCGGAGGGTTTGGTCCCCCGCTCCCGCGCTTGCGCGGGACGACTAGCCTCCTACGGGTCGCGACCGATGCGGGCTCCCAGCCGTTCGACTACGGAACCTCAAGACAAGAGGATTGTCACCTATGACCATTTCCAGCGAAACCGACAAACGCGAATTCTGGCAAGGTCGCCTCAAGGAGTACCTCGAACATCAGCATGTGGACCGGGGCTACAAGGTTGACACGATCGCCACGAAACGGAGCGTTCTCGGCCGTTGGATCACCTACGCGTTAGGGTACGGCCACAGTCCCGAGTTGTTCGATTCATCGTCATTGAAAGGTTTTTTTGGACAACCCAGAATGGCGCTCGCACAAAACCCGCAACACCGTGTATTCCCATGTCAAGGTGTGGTGCAAACACTGGGAAGGGGACACCACCGTCATGTCCGGCGACCCAGACAGCCAGTCGGTGGAAGAACGCCTTGAGAGCGCAGCCGAGACCCTGTTGTGCGATGTCCACCACCTTCAGGAGATCGTGGACCTGCTGGAGGACAAGGGACAGGTGATCCTCTACGGGCCTCTCCGGTACCGGGAAGACCTGTCTGGCGCAGGAACTGGCCGAGTCATTGGCCCCCGAGGAAGAGGCTCGGAGTCTAGTTCAGTTCCACCCGGCGTATTCCTACGAGGACTTCTTTGAGGGTTTCCGACCCGTGGTCGACCAAGACAATCAGATGACCTACGAACTGACCTGGGGTCCGCTCGCCATGTTGGTCGATCACGCGGTCCGCAACCCAGAGCAGCATCACGTCATGGTGATCGACGAAATCAATCGAGCCAACCTTCCGCGAGTGCTCGGCGAACTGCTGTTCCTGCTCGAGTACCGCGACAAGTCGATACAGGTGATGTACCGGCCCGACGAGGGCTTCAGGCTTCCAGAGAACCTGTGGTTCGTCGGCACCATGAACACCGCGGATCGATCAATCGCCCTTATTGACGCAGCCATGCGTCGCCGTTTCCATTTCGTCCCGTTCTTCCCAGAGCGAGAACCAACGAAGGACCTGCCGACGATATCGACCGGATCACTTTCACCCGGCTCAACGAACACTACCTTCCTGCGATGCGGCTGGCCCGCCTGATCCTGGCCAACCTCACGCTGCAAGACCAGCACGGCGACACCTCGGCCTCGGCGTTCATGCTGGACATGAACGACCTCTTCGAGCGATTCGTCACGGAGCGGCTTCGCCATGAGCTGACCGGTCGTCTCGAGGTCGAGGGGCAGAAGAGCAGCAGACTCGACACCGCCGAGAGCGTGACGATCAGACCGGATCTGTTGTTTCGACGCGGCGGCTCCAACGTCGGTGTTGCCGACGTCAAGTACAAGCTCCTTGACGCCGACGAACCCGTAGACGTAGGCCCTGGAGATGTCAGCGACTGGGTGGACTCGGACAGTGAAATCGCCGGCTCTGCGGTTCGAGCGACTCACGCCGACTACTACCAGCTTCTGGCCTACACCACCGCGCTGGGTCTTCCCTGCGGCACGCTCATCTACTGCGTCGACGCCGGCCCAAGCACCGATAGCGGCATGGCGTCCCGACCAACGCAGCTCATAAAATCGACGATTGAGGTCAAACATGCGCGCAAACGTCTCGATGTTGTCGGCGTCGACCTGTCCGCGACTCCTGCCGATATCCAACAACAGATCACGGCCCTCGCCGACCACCTGCTGGCCTCAACGGCTTCTGCTTGACACTCAGATCGACGCCCGAGACTGCGCGGCGGGGCGAGCGGTGGGCAATATTCGTCGTCTCGGTGTCGATGGAGGTTCTAAGGTTCGTGCATGGCCGACTACCGTTGCCCGCTTGTCGAACTGACAGTTGAACCGCATCCCGACGCCGACCGGTTGGAGTTGGCGAAAGTCGGCGGCAACACCTGCGTCGTCGGCAAGGGTGCGTACCAGTCCGGCGATCAGGCGGTGTTCATTCCGGCGAACAGCCTTCTGCTGCCGGAGATGCTGGCCCGGCTCGACGAGGCCACCAAGAAATACCTGGGCGGGCCGAACCATGATCGGGTGCGAGCGGCCAGGATCCGTGGGGTGGTGTCGGAGGGTCTGCTGTACACGGGGCCTGAACTCGACGGTGTGCCGGTTGGCGTCGATCTGGCCGAAACGCTGGGATGCCTAAAGTATGTCTCGCCTGTTCCGGTGCGCATGTCCGGTGAGGTGAAGGTAGGACCGCCGGTCCATTTCGACGTCGAGAACATCGCCAACCATCCCGGCGTGCTGCACGTCGGCGAACCGGTGGCAGTCTCGGAGAAGCTGCACGGCACATTGTGCTGCCTCGGCTGGCACCCGGACGAGGGCGCGGTGGTGACTTCCAAGGGGTTCGGGGCGAGGAGCCTGCGGTTCATCGTCGACGCGGAAGCGAACCAGCACAACCTCTACTGCGTGGCGTGGCGCACCCACCATGCCAAGGTTCGGCAGCTGGCCGGGCGGTACCCGGACCGACAGGTACTGGTGTTCGGCGAGATCGTCGGTCGCAAAGTTCAGGACCTGCACTACGACCTGCCCGAGCCAAAGTTGTTCGTGTTCGACGTCAAGATCGGTCCGGAGTTTCTGAGCCACCACGACCTTGAGGCCACAGCCGCCGGGCTGGGGTTCGATCTGGTGCCGTCGTTGTTCGTCGGAGCCTGGGCACCGGGTCTTGACGAGACCTTCAGGTCCGGCGACGCGACTATCGGCGGTGGGCATCTGCGGGAGGGCTGTGTCATCAGACCGCTGGCTGAGCGGCGTGACGACGAAGACAATCCGGTGACCGGGGCACGCCTGGGCCGGGTGATCGTCAAATCCGTGTCGCCGGACTATCTCGTGCGCCAGGACGGCACTGAGCACCAGTAAGACCCGCCGGTCGACCGGTTGCACATCAGATTCGCTGGTACGGCGGGGTACTCCGTCACGACACACAGTTCCGCTTGCGTAATGCTGTCAACAATGGCATAGTGCAGGCATGAGTGTGCAGATAACCATTCGAGGGGTGAGTGAAGAGGTTCGAGATGCGCTGGCCACCAAAGCCGCCCTGAAACGGCAGTCGATGCAGGAGTTCCTCAGCGGGGAACTTGAACGCATTGCTGCGAAGCCCTCGCTCGACACCTTGATGCAAGAGGTTCGACGCCGCAAGGAAGTCGCCGGAACCCGAATCTCGTCGACCGAGATCCTTGCCGCACGCGATGCAGACCGGGCGTGACGACCGTCGTTGACGCCTCGGTTCTCGTGGCGGCGCTGGCCGACACCGGTCCCTACGGAGAATGGGCCGAGACCGTCGTTTCTGAAGGACCCTTGGCTGCACCGGAACTGGCATTGGTTGAGGTCACGAATATCCTTCGGCGCCTTGAACTGTCTGGACAGGTATCGACATCTGACGCCACCGCCGCACAGCGCGACCTGCTGCGGTTGGATATCGAACTCTGTGTGTTCGCCCCGTTCTCGGAGCGGATCTGGGAACTGCGGACCAACCTGACCAGCTACGACGCCTGGTATGTAGCGGTGGCCGAAGCGTTCGGCTGCCCGCTGGTGACGCTGGATCGCAAGCTTGCCAAAGCCTATGGGGTGCGGTGTGAGGTGATCATCCCGCCGGGCAACTAGAGCTCGGTGGGGTGGCGTTGCTCGAGGATGTCGGCCCAGGAGGACCGGCCGGTAGCGCGGAGGCGGTCGAGGTAGGTGCTCAAGTGGCCGCGGCAGTGGTACGGGCCGCCCTCCAACAAGACGATTTCCATGGGATCGACCGGGCTGCAGCTGCGAGCCGTCTGCTCAGAAGTCCAAGACTCCAACAGCTTCCGACCCTGCGCCAGAACTCTCAACCAACGAACCTGACGCTCCACCTGGCGGTTGGCGAGCCAAGCACTGGCGACCATGGAGTCGACCACTGCTTGTTGCGCCATGTGGATCAGAGGCTGTCGATGACGGTGAAGAACGCGTCCTCCTCCTCCTCCTCCTCCTCGGCGGTCAGGTCACCAATGGAGAACTTGCTGGGATCACCCATCGGTTTCAAACCGTGGATGACGTCCGCGATCGTGGTCGGGCCTGGAGCGTGCGGCATCTGTTTCAATGCTCTGTCAGACATATCCACCTCCTAGGAGACTGCTGATTTATTGGGGTGGGGTGCTCGCGTTCTGGTGTGGGGTGTGCGATGATGGGTGTCATGCAGGGTTCAGCGGTTATGGATCGGGAGTTGTTGGACGCGGAGGCGGTGTGTGGGCATCTGCTCGCGGAGGGTTCGGTGCATGCGTTGTTGGCGCGGCATCGGACCCGGTTGTTTCCTGATGCGATGTTCGGGGATCTGTTCGCGTCTGGGCGGGGCCGCCCGTCGGTGCCGGGGGAGGTGGTGGCGTCGGTGATGGTGCTGCAGGCGTTGGAGGGCCTCTCGGATAGGGACGCGTGTTCGCGGTTGCAGACTGATCTGGGGTGGAAGGCCGCGGCGGGGTTGGCGGTGACTGACGAGGCTTTCCATTCGACGGTGCTGGTGTTGTGGCGCAACCGGCTGCGGGTGAGCGGCGCGCCGGACCGGATCTTCGACGCGGTGCGTGACCTGATCGCTGCCACTGGCGCGGTCAAAGGCAGGCATCGTCGGGTGTTGGACTCGACGGTGCTCGACGACGCGGTGGCAAGGCAGTCGACGGTGAAGATGCTGCGTGTGCAGTTGCGCAAACTCCGCAGACTCGTACCCGAGCTGGCTGGTGTGTGGGTGCGTGAACACAACCTTGATGGCGTGTTGGAAGTCGACTGGGACGACCCAGACGACGTCGAACGGCTGGTGTCAGAGCTAGTCGAGGACGCGTTGACGTTGATCGGCGAGTGCGAAGACCTCGAACTCGACGAGAAGCAGGCCGACGCGTTGGGGTTGCTGGCGCTCGTCGCCGGCCAGGACACCGAGCCGGGCGACAAACCAGGACGGTGGCGGATCGCCAGGCGTGTCACGCCTGATCGGGTGGTGTCAGTTGTGGACCCGCAGTCGCGTCACACCCACAAAACGTCTCATGCGTATCGTGACGGCTACAAGGCCCATGTCTGTGCCGAACCAGACACCGGCCTGATAACCGCAGTGGACCTGACGCCGGGCAACACCTCAGACGCCGACGCGGCGATGGGGCTGCTCGAAGACGAACCGGCGGGCACCACAGTGCTTGCCGACAGTGCTTATGGCAGCGGCGCGCTGCGCGCCGAGCTCGAAGACGCCGACATGGAAGCGGTGATCAAGCCTGCGCCGCTGCAAACAGCAGTGCCAGGCGGCTACAGCGTCGACGACTTCGACATCGACGCCGAGACCGGAACCGTCACCTGCCCCGCCGGGGTGACCGTCAACATCACCAAACACCGCTACGCACGGTTCGGCGCCAAATGCAGAAGCTGCCCGGTGCGCTCACGCTGCACCACCGCCAAATCAGGCCGCGTGATCAAACTGCACCCGCATCACCAGCTCCTCGCCGCGGCCCGCGCACAGGCCCGAACCCGCGAATTCCAAGACGCCTACCACAAACACAGGCCCATGGCTGAACGCAGCATCGCCTGGCTCGTACACAAAAACCGAAGACGCCCCTACATCGGCACCCACAAGAACCGGCACTGGCTCACCCTACGCGCGGCCGCCGTCAACCTCAAACGCCTCACCAACCTCGGACTACACCACAACGGCACCAACTGGGCCATCACCTAACCCAACCCCACCCCAAAACCCCCCAACACGCAGCCAACACCCCGCCAACACCACCCGCCACACCCAAAACACGCCCCGCCACCAACCCAACACCCCCACCAACAACCGGCACCACCCCAACCCAAACACCACAGGCCGCCAAAACACCACCACCCCACACCCCTTGCTCAGCAGTCTCCTAGCTGGTAGCCGACCAGTCCGCGCCAACCCTCAGACTGTCCTGCCATGCTTATCGTGTCGACTCATTACTCTGGGCTGGCTGTCTCGGCTTTGGCGGTCGCGCATCTTGGGGCGGAGCACCTTGAGTTCCTCGCCACGTCGGAGCATGTGGTGCGGCAACCTGGAGACGTCGTTGCGCGGCGGGCTGCTGCGGCGGTGGCGGGCGCTTAGTCGATGGCGGCGGCGGCTGATTGCTGCGGTCTCGTCGGCCGGGTCCATAGTTTTTCTGTGTCCGGCGATCGCGGCGGCTATGGGTTGAACAGACGCGACGTCGCTTGCGTCACGGCGCTGTGGAGTTTCGTGGCAGTTCGACTGGCTGGTAGCATTGCGGCTTTGGACAGCGAAAGGACTAGCTCATGAGGTCGCTGGCTTCGTCGAACCAGCCATCCGACACTTTCAGCGGAGCGGCGCCTGCACCCGCAGCGATGACTCCCCCCCCCCCCCCCCCCCGACTGCTGGGGGGTTTGAGTTCGTCTGGGAGCAAGACTCCTAACGGCACACCTCCCCGCTTCCCCGCAACCCTCAACAAGCCCGCTCGGCCCAAGTGCCTGCCGCTCTCGTCGGCAGCCGGACTTCGGCGGTCACATCGGTACACCTGCCGACCCTCTCGGCCCAGGTACCTGTCGCTGTTGCTGGCGGTGAGCGCGCTCGCCATCGTGGCGGCGATGTTGGGTCACGACGCACGACCCGCCTCGGCTGGCGCCGCGGCCACGCTCGGCGACGAGGAAGGCACCCTCATGCTCGGCACGCTCACCGTGGCCGACGGTGGCTCTTGGCGCGGATACCGCCGTTCCCCTGCCACCGGGCAGCTCACTCAGAGCACGTTCGCCTATCAGGGCGCGGGCTACGCCATCAACTGGCTGAACGACAACAACGTCTCGGACTTCTTGATCCTCGAACTCGACAAAGCAATACCCGCCAACGTCAAATCGGGACTCACGCTGCACATCGCGAAGCGGCGCTTCGATCTCGCCGACGGCGTCATCAACCCGAACAACAACAAACAGATCCGCTGGGCCAACAGCGTCGAAACATGGACCGCAGGCGACGAACTCCACATCACCGTCACCTACACCGACTACTGGTCAGCGACCCTCACCGTGCAGGCCATCGGGGGTGGTGGCTTGGGCTGCGATAGCGGCGCAAGCGATGCCGCAGACCGGTGCAGCACGACTACGACGCTCTCGGACAACACCATCACGCTCTATGGGGAGACCTACACCGTCGGGTCAGTCTTTGTTAGCAGCGGCGGACTCCAGTTCGGCTTCGAGTCCGGGCACGGACGTGGCTCACATCCTGTGCTCAGCAGATACACGCTGCACCTCGACACCACTCGGTTGAACTTCGCAGACTCTGCAAAAAGCTGCGGATCGGCTAACTGCGCCATCTGGGGCAACCACGGTTTGAGTTGGTCGGCGGGTGACACGGTGGCGTTGCGGTTGACGAAGCCGATATTCACCGGTGTGACTTTCCGTGAGACGTCTATACCAGGGTTACCGCAGGAGGAGATTGACGAGCGGCGTGTGCGAGAGGGCAGGACCCAAGTCGTCGAAGTCTTGTTGCCGCGTGATCCAGGCAGCGGCAACACGGTGACAGTGCATCTGTTCAAGCCTGCATTCAACTGCAGCGACTGCGGTGACCACAGTCTCCCCGACCGCGAAGCGATCAGCATCGACGCGGTCGACGATGACACCGACAGCAACCCCGAGACCGTGACGCTGCAGTTCACCGGCGGCAGCTCAGGCAACTGGAACACCGGCAAGGAGCTCAGCATCTTCGGTGTGGTCGACGCAGACGGCAGCCACGATCACGCAATGATCTGGGCGACCGTGTCGACCACCGCGACTGCTGCGACCGACTGGTACAACCAGACCGACGGCGCCGCCGGCCTGTATGTGACCGTCACCGAGACAGGCGACGACGGCACCCACAGCAGCGGAGTCTCAGGCACAAGCTTGGACGACGGCGTCACGGGCACCGGGTTGCCAAACACCGAGAGCGACCAGGGCAGCTTGAAGCGTCCCGACGACACCAACCCACCCACGCAGGCGCCCTCCAACCCGCCCACCTACACCGCACCCACCTACACCGCACCCAGCTACGCCGCACCTACCTACACCCCACCCACAGAATCCGAGAACGAGACGGATGGCAACCAAGACTCAAGCAGCGCGCAAGCTAGCGAGGCTGGCGACGACGAGGTGACGCTCGATCAGGTGGAAACAGCACTCCAACAATACAACAACGGTGAAATTACCCACCAAGAACTGCTTGATCTAATCCGCCGATACCTTGCGAGCTAGCACCCAACTCCTCCCAGGGAATCAAGTCGTCGTTCGTCCGACCCGGGGTCGTCGTCACCTCCGATGATGTGCTCGAATTCCGGCAACACGCAATCGTGGGCGTGCCCTGCACGACTGCGAGGCGAGGATGGTTGAGCGAGGTTGATGCAACCGGGTTCGGGATGGCACAGGCGCGCCTCCCGACGACCATGAGCATCGACCGCATCATCGAGACGGCGGGTACCAACGTCGGGTCCGTCGCGCCGCAGCAGAGCCGAGAACTCATCGCCGACTTGCTCGGACTCTGACCAGCTTCGGGCTACGTGGAAAGCCTGGGGCGTACTATTGTCGGTGCCCATGTCCTTGGAAGCGCGGTTGGAGACGATTCGGTCAGGCCCCGTTCCCCCGAACGAGGAGTCAGCCAAGTTTCAGGTGATCGCTCCGATCCTGGAGAACTTGGGCTGGGATCCCGCTGACGGTTCAGAGTTCCTGTTTGAGTATTCGGTAGGGGGCAAGAAGGGCGGGAGAGTCGACGTCGCATTACGCGCGAAACCACGCGGCCAACAGCGGCTCGTCGCTCTGATAGAAGCTAAGGCTCCCGGTTCGGACCTGAGGCAGCATGTGACGCAGGTGTTGGGTTACGCGTTCCTCGAAGGAGTGGACGTCTGTGTGTTGACCACGGGACTGGAGTGGTGGTTGTTTCTGCCTCGCGAATCTGGCGACCCCATGCAGCGCCGATTCGCGACCCTGGACCTCAAATCCGACTCTGTAGAGAGGCTGGTTGAAGATCTTAACATATTCCTCGGCAAGTCTGATCTCGAAGTTGTGTTCGACTAGAAGTGCTCATGGGAGCGGGCACTCGGACGGTTGTGGCGGAGGTCGAGAGCGCGGTCGTCGACCTCGGCAACGCCCTGTTAGCCGATAGCAGCGAGTTGCGCGACCAGATCAACATCGGAGTCGAGACCGAGCACAACCTTTATCGCGACGTTCTGCAACTGCTGTACGGATTGCTCCTCGGTGGCGTCGAAGTCACCCGATTGAGCGAAACGGCAGGCGGTGGTTCGTTCGAAACGACCGCACTACGGATTCTCGGCGCGCTCGATCCGGCGGGACTCGCAGAGGTTTACGAGTCGCTGCTCCAAAAGAGGTTGAACGTTGACCACAACACCTGGGAGGTTGCACTTGTTCCTGCCGCGGACCACGACCGCAAAGCTGGTGGAAGCTATTTCACCCCGAAGGTGCTGGTGGAGCGGATACTTGATTGGACGCTTGAGCCGGCGATCGGGGAAGCGCTGGGCGCGGACGATCCAGAGACGGCGCTGCTCGATCTCAAGATCCTCGATCCGGCCTGCGGGTCCGGGCACTTCCTGACCGCGGCGGCGGAACGAGTCGGCTCCGCGTTGGCAACCTTGCGAACAGCGCAGCCCGAACCCACAACCGAAGAGATCAAACGAGCGCGCCGGGATGTGGTCCAGCGTTGCATCTACGGGGTCGACGTCGATCCGATAGCCGTGGAACTCTGCAAGCTCGCACTCCCGTCAGCTACAGGGAATCATCGGATTCGTTGCGGAGATTCCCTGTTGGGGTTGACCCCAAAACTGTTGGCCGAAGGTGGCGGCGGCGACACAGAGTTCCAACCGTTCAACTGGCACCTGGAGTTCCCCGAGGTGTTCAAGCGTGGCCAAACCAATCCCGAAACGGGTTGGCGCGGGGGCTTCGATGCGATCGTCGGCAATCCACCGTTCCTGAACCAAATGGAGACCAGCACAGCTCAGCCACAGAAAACCGCGGCGTTCTTGAAGCGCAGGTATCCAGGGGTCGCCAAGGGTTACGCCGATACAGCGGCAGTATTCGCCGAACTCTCTTCGCAACTGGTGCGCCCGGACGGCGGACGGGTCGGCCTTGTGCAGCCAACCAGCATCCTTGCATCCTCCGACGCAGGAGGGGCGAGACGAAACCTTGCCGAGCGAGGAAACCTCGAAACGCTGTGGGTCGCAGGAGAAAAGGCATTCGACGCTTCAGTGCAGACATGCGCGGTGGTCCTTCGCAACGGACCGGAACCGGCACGTGAACTCCACCGGTTCAAGGGTCTCGATTTCAGCGAGCTTGCGCCGCTGCAGGTTGATTCAAAACAGATCCGTGGGATGGTCACGTGGGCCACGCTCATCGCAGAAGGCTTCGGGATACCCAGGGTCGACCTCGACGAGAGCCGCACTCTGGGCGAGGTGCTGGCAGCGACCGCCGATTTCAGAGACCAGTACTACGGGCTCGTTCCCTTCGTCAGCGAAGCCGACGGGCGAGTGCCGGACGGTGCCCGCTGGGCAGCGCTGGTCACCAGCGGGCTCATCGACCCGGCACACCTTCTCTGGGGTCAGCGGCCGACCAAGTTCAACAAGATCCGCTACGAGGCGCCCGTAGTCGACCTCGACCGGCTACGAGCTGAGAGCGATCTCGGCGACTGGGCGGCGAACCGCCTTGTACCGAAGTTGCTGCTCGCGACCCAGACACGCGTCGTCGAGGTGGTCGTCGATGAGGCCGGAGTGCTGTTGCCGTCCGTGCCGGTCATCACGGTCACGACCCAAGAGATCAGCCTGTGGCACGCGGCCGCGGCCTTGATGTCTCCGCCGATCACTGCTTGGGCGGCAGCCAGATACATGGGAGCGGCGCTCAGCATCGACGCCCTCAAGCTGAGCGCCTCCCAGGTTCAGAACCTGCCGATGCCGGCGATGTCTGCCGACTGGTCCGCAGCCGCCGAACTGACCCGTGCGGCCGGCGGTCCGGCCTCGCCACACGAGCGCACCCGAAGGCTCATAGAAGCAGGCGTGCTGATGTGCCGTGCCTACGGCGTTGCTGACGCGTACCCACTCATGGCCTGGTGGACCAAGCGCCTCAACAAGAAGCGAGCGGCCGACCCCGCGTGAACCTCCCTCTAATTCCGAAAGAAAACCTACTCCAATTACGAAAGAAAAATCACTCCAATTACGAAAGACTTCCGTGTTGACAGAATCAACCTGTAGGGTCGCACCATGACCGCCAGCGTGCAGCGCCGTGCCGCTGAGATCGTTTTGAACCGTCTGGCCGAGGAACCGGTCGTGGCCCTGCAAGGACCCCGCACGGTGGGAAAGTCGACTCTGCTGGGAGAATTGGCCCGACACCACTCGGTTCAGGTGGTCGATCTCGACGAACCGGAGGTCCGCGACGCGGTCGAGACCGACCCAGCCACCTTCGCAGCCGGCCCGTCCCCCGTGTGCGTCGACGAGTTCCAGAAGGCGCCCGCCGTACTTGACGCCATCAAAGCCGAACTCAATCGCCGTCTTGTTCCTGGCCGGTTTGTCATTACCGGATCGACACGGTTCAACGCACTCCCCCAGGCAGCCCAGGCGCTGACCGGCCGGATCCATGTTGTCGATCTGCTTCCGTTCTCCCAGGGAGAGATCGAGGGACGCGCCGAGAACTTCCTCGAGGTGGCAATGACAGATCCTGACTCGCTCATCGACTCATCGCAATCGACAGCGATTCGCGATGACTACGTCGAGCGGATATGCCGCGGAGGGATGCCACTGGCGGTCGCCCGAAACGGCGAGTCCCGGAACCGCTGGTTCGACGACTATCTGCGAGTTTCGCTGGCCCGTGATGTGTTGGAACTGGCCAAGGTGCGTCAGGGAGCGAAGCTGCCTGATCTGCTGCGCAGGCTGGCTGGGCAAACCGCTCAACCGCTCAACATGGCTGCCGCGGGACGGTCGGCGGGTCTGACGGCGCGCACCGCCGAATCCTACACCAAGCTGTTGGAGGATTTGTTCCTCGTTCGCCGTCTCAACTCTTGGGGAAGGACTCTGCGGACGCGTGCAGCCGCCGTTCCGAAAATTCACGTTGTCGACTCCGGGGTAGCCGCCCGACTGCTCCGACTGTCCCCGGCACGGCTCGCCAGACTCGATCCTGCTGCGTTGAGCGAATTCGGGCATCTGCTGGAGACCTTCGTCGTGGGGGAGATCATCAAACAGGCGTCTTGGAGCAGCGGCATCGACAACATCGGTCACTGGCGAACCCACGACGGCCAAGAGGTCGACATCGTTGTCGAGAACCAGGACGGCATGGTCACCGCCTTCGAGGTCAAGGCAGGGTCTCGTACATCAACGAAGGATGCCCGCGGCCTCCGGATCCTTCGTGACACGCTCGATGTTCACTTCAACGCGGGCATTGTCTTGTCCACCGGCAAACTCGCCTACCGTCTCGACAGCAGGATCATAGTGGTTCCGATTGAGCGGCTCTGGAACTGAGGGGGGCGGCTTGATCCGGGCCTGGCTGCGCCTGTGGATGCGGCGCGGTTGACCCGGTGCCGGCCGGCTCTGCGCCGGGCAGCGTGGGCGGATGCGGCTTGGCTCGGGGAGTCTACGCGAAGATGTCCCCATGAGGTTCCGCCCTGGGTTTCGAGACTCGGCCCTGGCCCGTCGGCGGGCCGGCGCCGGCGTCGAGAACGCCTGCGTAGCCGAACTGGTTCGGGCGCTGGGAGCGGACCGAGTGCGTGCGGATGAAGCGGCTCGGCATCTCGCCGGCGCCGACGCCTCGATCTTCACCGGCGGCGCCGCGGGGCCGGTCTGCTTCCCCGACTCCACCGAGCATGTGCAGGCGATCATGTCGATCGCCGCGAAACATGACCGGGCCGTGCTGCCCCGAGGCGCGGGATCCGGGCTGAGCGGTGGGGCCGCACCGCTCGGTGATCCCATCGTGGTCAGCACTACCCGCATGAACCAGGTGCTCGAAATCGATGTTGAGGATCGGGTTGCCTGGGTGCAACCGGGCGTGGTCAACCTCGATCTCACGAGACAGACCACGCCGCTGGGCCTGCATTTCGCTCCCGACCCGTCGTCGCAGCAGGTGTGCACGATCGGCGGGAATGTGGCCAACAACTCCGGCGGCCCCCACTGCCTGGCGTATGGCGTGACCAGCGCCCACGTGCTGGCTGTTGAGGTCGTTCTGTCGAGCGGCGAAGCTGTGGTGCTCGGCGGGCTCGACGGTGAACCGGCCGGTTATGACCTGCGAGGCGCCTTCGTCGGATCTGAGGGCATGTTCGGGATCGCCACCAAGGTCGCGGTGCGTTTGACCCCCAACCCTGAGAGCGTCAAGACGCTGATGCTGTCGTTCGACACCGTGGCGGACGCGGCGGCCACCGTGGGAGCGGTGATCGCATCGGGACTGGTGCCCGCAGCCAT
Source organism: Candidatus Aldehydirespiratoraceae bacterium (assembly GCA_965204595.1). GTDB lineage: Bacteria > Actinomycetota > Acidimicrobiia > Acidimicrobiales > Aldehydirespiratoraceae > VXYK01. The sequence continues at coordinate 20,373 of CBDBEW010000014.1, forward strand.
CGAGATGATGGACAAGCGCTGCGTCGAGGCTGTCGAGGACTTCGTGCACGCCGGCTATCCCAGTGACGCTGCCGCGGTGTTGCTGATCGAGGTTGACGGCCTGGAGCGCGGCGTCGCCGCAGACACCCGAAAGGTCTCCGAGATCGCCCGCTCCCATGACGGCAACGTTCGTGTCGCGGCCGACGAAGCGGAGCGGGACCTGCTCTGGAAAGGCCGCAAGAGTGCTTTCGGGGCGATCGCTAGGATCGCTCCCGACTACTACCTCCACGACACCGTCGTGCCTCGGTCGAAGCTCGTCGAAGTGCTCGAGGCGGTGTATGAGATCGTCGACCGACATGAACTGATGGTGGTCAACGTCTTCCACGCGGGCGACGGCAACCTTCATCCGCTGATGGCCTATGACTCGCGCGAACCTGGTGCGGACGAGCGGGTAGCTGCAGCCGGCCGGGAGATCCTCGAGCTGTCGCTGGCGGTGGGCGGCGTCTTGTCGGGCGAGCACGGGATCGGCGTCGAAAAACGCGATTTCATGACCGACCAGTTCAGCAGCGCGGATCTGGAGCAGCAGGCGCTGTTGCGCCGTGCTTTCGACCCGCACTGCCGTCTGAATCCCGGCAAGGTCCTGCCGTCCGCCCACAGCTGCGCCGACATCGCCGCGTTGTCGGCGTCGAAGGCCGACGGAGTGTGGGGATGACCACTCCCGGATGATCTCCGCGTGATCACCGACACGCTGCCGTTTGCATTGAGTTCTACCCCTTGATTATCGTCCCTGGTTCGTGGCTGGACTTGTGGACAATTTTCTGTTGGAGCGGGACCCTACGACCTGGACGGCGCCGGCGGGGTTTCCACCGGCGCTGATGCCCGCGGGGTTCTTCGCTCAGGAGGCCTCCAGCGGTCTGGAGGTGACGCTCGTCTCGGTGTCACGCAAGCCGAGGGTGTCTGAGTTGCGCGAGGGTTGGCTGAAACGGCGGGGCGGGAGATCCAGCCCGGTCTTGCTCGTGGCGTTCTATCCCACCGCCGAGGGGCAGGCGGGTTTCTTTGTGCGGGCCGGTGGGGGAGCCGCCGGTGGTGCATCACGGCCTCGAGGTGTCACAGGCCGAACGTCTGGCTGAGGTGGCGTTGAGTGAGTCCAGCCACCATGCCGCAACCCGCTTCCTGCTAGCGGCGATGCCCGAGCTGGAGTCACCCTTCCCCGGACTGCGAAACGTCGGCCTGCTGGCGACCCAAGAACTCAGAGCCGGCGTGCTGGACCGATCTGACTGGCCCGCCGCCGTTGGCAGGTCGGCGGCGCTTCTGGGGCGGCGGGGCAGGAGACTGGTGGAGGGCCTCGGGTTCCGCATCGAAACCCTGGCCACGAACGCCTCGATGCTCACAGTCGACGGCCGCAACCACGCCGTGGCCGTGTTCTGCGACGAGGACGAGCCCTTCGAGGCACCGTCGAGCCGCTTCGACCACACCTCACCGGTGTCGAGGGCGCTGGCGCTGGCCGACCAATACCGGGTCGACTGGGTCGTGCTTACTAGATCGTCGGAGATCCGCCTCTACGCTGCCCGCCCCGACACCGGCGTGGGTCGCAAGGGTCGGGCCGAAACGTTCGTGGAACTGAATCTGTCGCTGCTGCCCGAGGAGTTGGCGGGATACCTGAGCCTGCTGTTCTCCGCTGAGGCTCTGAGCGAGGGCGGGACCCTGCACGAGGTACTGGAAGACTCGAGTCGATTCGCGGCTGCGCTCGCCGAGCGCCTGCGCGAGCGGGTCTATCACGAAACGGTGCCTGCCCTGGCCGGAGCGGTGGCTGCCCAGCTGTCCCGAGATCGCCATGGAGAGGAGTTGGACGAGAGCGATCTAGACGATGCTTACGAGCAGGTGATGGTGATCCTGTTCCGCCTGCTGTTCGTGGCCTACGCCGAAGACAAGGATCTGCTCCCATACCGCACCAACGTCCGCTACGCCCGCCATTCACTCTCGAACCTCGCCCGGTTGCTCGCAGAAGACCACCGCCCGGGCCGAGCCGATTATGACGAGCAGGCGACCGATCTGTGGGACGACGTTAACCAACTTTGGGACATCATCAGCCAGGGAAATACCGACTGGGGTGTGCCCTACTACAACGGCGGCCTGTTCGATGCCGACCCCGAGGAGAGTCCATCGGGGGCGGCCATCGCCCGCCTCAGGCTCAGCAACGCCGAGTTCGGTCCCGCCCTGCGTGCCGTGCTCGTCGATCAGAGTCCCGAGGGTGTGGGTCCGGTCGACTTCCGGTTGCTGTCTGCGCGGGAGTTCGGCACCATCTACGAGGGGCTGCTGGAGTCGAAACTGTCGGTGGCCCAATACGACCTAGCCTTCAAGACCGTACAAGGCAAAGAACAGCACGTGCCTGCCGCCGGAGACGACGACGTGGTGGTGGAGGCCGGTGCGGTGTACTTCCACAACCGTTCCGGGGTGCGCAAGGCCACCGGCTCGTACTTCACCAAGCCCTTCGCCGTCGAGCACCTGCTCGACAATGCGCTCGAACCCGCCCTCGACGACCACATCGCCCGCCTCGACGACCTGCGGGAGTGCGGCGACGACGCGGCAGTGGCCGAGGCGTTCTTCGACTTCCGCTGCGCCGACATCGCCATGGGTTCGGCCCACTTTCTGGTGGCCGCTGTGGACCGCATCGAGGCCCGCCTCTCGGCCTGGCTCACGCTCCACCCCGTCCCCGCAGTGACCGAGGAGCTGAACCGCCTGCGCGAGAAGGCGCTCAAAACCTTGGGCGACTTGGCCGACGAAGTGCAGATCGAGTCCATAACGAAGTCGTCGCAGCAGCGAAAGGTGCAGATCGAGTCCAGCTCCCTATTGCGTCGCCAAGTGGCCCGCCACTGCGTCTACGGCGTAGATAAGAACCGAGTCGCCGTGCTGCTTGCGCGCCTCGCTATATGGACCCACACCTTCGTCCCCGGTCTGCCCCTCTCGTTACTAGACCACAACCTCGTCGAAGGTGACAGCCTCACCGGCGTTGCGTCGCTAGACGACGCAGCTGCCGCCGTAGCACCGAAGGGGAGCAAGGACAGGGTGTCGCTCTCCGTGCATCAGTTGGAGAGTCTCTTGGAAGCTTGCCAGGCACCGTTGGCTCGACTCGGGCGCCTCAACGAAGCCGACAAGTCCGAGGTCGAAGCGGCCAAAAACGCCCATTCTCAGACCAGTGAGGCCGTCGCACCTGCCGAAGCTGTCTTTGATGTGGCTACTGCGGTGCGAGCAGGGGCCGTAGAGGTGCATAGAGACTTCGATTTCAGCCCGGAGAAGTTGGCCGCGTTGGCTGAAGAGCCGGCTGTGCGTGCCGCCGTTATCCGGCTGGCCCCGGTTCACTATCCGACGGTATGGCCGGAAGTGTTCGCCCGTGCCGGGCGCAGCGGCTTCGACTGTCTGCTGGGCAATCCCCCATGGGAGAAGGTCGTGGTGGACCGGGAGGTCTGGTGGGGGATGCACCTTCCGGGTGTCCGCTCGCTTCCGGTTGCGAAGCGCCGCGCTCGTATCGATGCCTTGGAGATACAGCGCCCAGATCTGGCTGAAGAGTTCGAAGCCGAGAGAGAGCGGGCCGAGGTGCTCAAACTAGCATTGCGAGCGACTTTCCCGAAACTCGGATCTGGCCAAACCGACCTCTACAAAGCGTTCTCGTGGGCCAACCTCGCCCTATGCCGCGAGGGGGGAAAGATCGGTATGGTGCTTCCCCGCTCCGCGGTCTCCGACGCCGGCATGTCCAACTGGCGCACACGCGTCATCGGGGGGGGGGGGGGGGACACCCAACCGAATGCAGCTCTCAGTGGCGACGGTCATCAATCACAAGGGTTGGGTGTTCGAGGGAGTTCACAACTCCTACACCGTCGCGCTCATAGCGGTCACCCGCTCATCTCAATCGTCACTTGCCTCAACACGAGGCAATGGGCCTTCGACGGTGTCGACGGCCGATACACGGTCGCCCTCGTCTCTGCGAGAAAAGTCAGTGCTAGCGGCGAGCCTTGGGGGTGGCTTTGACGGTGACCCCGACGAACCCTTCGTCGCGATATTCCCGGGTCCCGCGAACTCCCTTGCTCGCTTTCGTGAACTCGTTGACGGGAAACCCGAACATGTGCCGGTGTCGGAATTCAACCGCTGGTCCAACACCGCGGCATTCCCGCAAATCCCCACTCGCCCAGCATTCCGCGTTTGGCGCAAGATCAAGCAGCACCCGCGCTTCGACGGTTCTGACCTCGCTGAGTTCACTGACGCTCACCCCCCCCCCCCCCCCCCCCAGAAACTGGAGGTTTCGAGCAGTACAGGGCGACTTCAACGCCACGACCGACCGCCACCGATTCCTCAACGACGACGGAAGTGGCGCTTCCGCCCGGTCGCGGAGTTCCACGCCACCCACGACAGGAGCAAGTTCGTGAACGACGATGGCGCTTCCGCCCAGTCCGCGAGTTCGACGCCACCCACGACAGGAGCAAGTTCGTGAACGACGACGGTGCTTCCGCCCGGGAGCAACAGCCATGAACAAAGTCTGGCCGGTCTACAAGGGCTCTTCTTTTAACCTCTGGGAGCCGGACACCGGTGTCTACTACGACAGCGCAGACTCGGAGAGCATGATCGCTCACTTGCAGGAGAAGCGGTTGTCTCAGCATCGCACTTCGAAATCCGCCTTCTCTGAGCAAGACTCGTCGACAATACACGACCCCAGTACGCTGCCGTGTCGTCAAGCCCGTATCGCGTTCAGAGATGTCGCTAGATCTACAGACACGCGCACGCTGATCGCGGCACTAGTACCTGCAGATCGCGTGATCGTCAACCAAGCACCCTACCTTCTTCGCACCGCGGGGACGGCTGCCGACGAAGCGTATCTACTAGGTGTCATATGCTCCATGCCCTGTGATTGGCAGGCACGCCGAACGGTCGAGCTGCACATGACTTTCGAGCAAATCGGATTGCTTTCGATTCCAGATCCCGGTGCCGGAGATCCCATCCGCGACCGTGTGACAGAGATAGCCGCCCGCCTCGCAGCATGCGACGACAGGTTCACCGACTGGGCCGCAGAGGTGGGCGTACCTGTCGATTCGGGGGAGGGGGGGGGGGGGGGGGGGCAATGGTTGCTAGCCGAACTCGATGCCTGCGTCGCCCATCTCTACGGTTTGGACGAGGACGACATCACCGTGATTTACGACACGTTCGGACGACCAGGGCAGTGGGATGAACGACGCGACACCGTCCTCACCTGCTTCCGCCAGATCGGAGACTTGTGGGACTGAAACTGACGCGTCTGAGTTCAACAGTATCTGGCCGGTGTATAAGGGCACCTCGTTCAATCTCTGGGAGCCGGACACCGGTGTCTACTACGACAGTGCTGATGGCCGAAGCATGATCGTCCAACTGCAGGAGAAGCGGCTTTCGCAACGCCGCAGCCGAACGTCGGCGTTCGCAGAACAGGATGATTCTTTCACCAACGACCCTACGACGCTGCCCTGCTTGAATCCCCGCATCACGTTCCGGGATGTGACGAACCCGACGAATACACGCACGATCATTGCCGCACTCGTTCCCAGAAGTCGCGTGCTGGTGCACAAGGCCCCGTACTTGCTTCAACTCGAAGGGGTCGCGGCAGATGAGATCTATGTGCTGGGGGTACTGAGTTCGATGCCCTGTGACTGGCAGTCTCGACGCACTGTGGAATTAGTCATGTCATTCGAACAGCTAAACCAGCTGGGAATACCAGACCCGGGAGCCGGTGACGAGCTCAGGGATCGGGTCGTGGAGATCGCGGGGCGGCTTGCGGCGGTGGACGAGCGGTTTGCGGAGTGGGCCGCTGAAGTGGGGGTGCCGGTGGGTTCAGCGAACGACGAGGCGGTCAAGCAGGACCTGATCCACGAGCTCGATGCCTGCGTCGCCCACCTCTACGGCCTCGACGAAGACGACTTGGCTGTGGTCTACGAGACCTTCAGCGAATCCGTCGACTACTCCGATCGCCATTCCGCCGTCCTCGCGCACTTCAGGAGGCTCGCTGCATGAATGCTATCTACCTTCGGGTTTCTTCGGTCAGAGATGGCGTGTCGAGAGCCATTGGCAGCCTCGACAACCGGCCAAGCGTCAAGGACCACCGTGCCCGGTGCGTTCATTACTCACGATGGGTGCGTTCAGGGACCCATCCCCCGCCGTGCCGTTCCGCCTCGAGAACCTCAACGAGGTCGGGGCCGTCGCGCTTGATGTCGGCCACCTTATTCAGAAAGTCGACGAAGTCGGTGGCACTGTCGAGAGCCTCTCGAAAGGTGGTAGGTGTGTCGTTTGGCGAGACTCTGGATTCGGACATCACTGATAGTATAGCAGCCGCATCGGACATAGCAACTATTTTATTTTATTTCAGTAAATATCCATTCACAAGAGCAAGGAAACAGTCGATTCGATTTCAGAAGTCTGCCTCTTCGTCCTCAGGCAAGAAGTACGACGATCCGTCCTCTCGGAATACCCGCATTTTGATGATCCCGGCGCGCCCGAGGTCGACCAGTGTGTTGGGGTATATCTCCCTCAGGGCTTCCCGCTCCTCAAGGTACGCATCCATGATGTCGTCGCCTGAGCCGATATTCTCGTCGCAGAACTTCCGAAACTCCGCGATTGCAGCCTCCTTTTCCTCAAGAGGCCAAAGATGGAACGGCACCGGTTCATCACCGGACGCAGTTTCTTTCTCGACATTTGCAGCATTCATTTCTTTCATTCGTCTTACTTTACACAACTTTCATGCAATTGCAACCTCTTTTTCTGCGAAGTTCGGCAGGAGGCCGGCATGACTGCGGCTGAGAAGCCTGAGGTGGCCGTCAACCGGGGCCACGACACGGTGGCGGAGGCGCTGAACGGGTTCATCTCCCATGCCGCGACCGGGTTCGTGGGCGGGGCCGCGCTCGACGTCGCGACTGCCTACTTCAATGTGGGTGGTTACTCGCTGCTGGCCGACTCCCTTGACCAGGCAACGGGTGTGCGGCTGTTGCTGGGAGCCGAGCCGACCCCGCCGGAGAGGCGTCGAAGGGCGCTGCGAACCGAATCGGTCGACCCGAAACGGGCGCACCGCACCCGCTTGCGCCAGGCGCTCGAGGGGCACGAGCAGAACCTGCTGGCCGAACGGGACCATCTCGGCTTCACCGTAGAGGTCGATGCCTCCACTCGCAGGCTGCTGAAGTGGCTGCGCTCGGAGAATGTCCAAGTACGGCGCTTGGAGGGGAGGTTCCTGCACGGCAAAGCGTTCATAGTGGGCGACCGCTCGCACGGGGTGGTGGCCGGATCGTCGAACTTCACCTATGCAGGGTTGGCGACCAACCTCGAGTTGAACCTGGGCAACTACTCTCCCCACGTGGTGAGACAGGTGCAGGACTGGTTCGACGAGCTCTGGGACGAGGCCGCCGACTACGACTTGGCTGCGCTGTTCGAGGGCCGCTTCGAACCCCACTCGCCGCAACTCGTGTACCTGCGGATGCTGTGGGAGTTCTACGGCGAGGAACTGGAGGCCGAGGCTGCTGCCGACAGAGCGCCGCAGATCCACCTCACCTCCTTCCAGTCCGACGGGCTCTGGCGGGCGCGGCGCATCCTCGACGAGCGCGACGGCGTGCTGATCGCCGACGAGGTCGGCCTCGGCAAGACGTTCCTGGCCGGAGAACTGATCCGCGAGGCCGCGTTGGAGCGTCGACAGAAAGTGCTGGTGATCACACCCGCCACCCTGCGCGACGGTCCGTGGCGTGCATTCCGATCCGAGCACAACCTGCCCATGGAACTGGTCTCATACGAGGAGCTGATGGGCGACTCACGCCTCAACCCCGAGCACGCCACCGGCGTCACGCTCGACCAGCGCGACGTCAACGACTACGCCATGGTGGTGATCGACGAGGCCCACAACCTCCGCAACCCCAGCACCCAGAGGGCACACGCACTGCGCCGGCTGCTGAGCGGATCGCCGCCCAAGCAACTGGTCATGATCACCGCGACGCCGGTGAACAACAGCCTGTGGGACCTCTACCACCTGCTGGGCTACTTCCTGCGCAACGACGCCGTGTTCGCCGACGCAGGGATCCGCTCACTGCGCGACCACTTCGCCAACGCCATGGCCCTGAACCCCGACGACCTCACACCCGAGCACCTCTTCGACGTGCTCGACGCGGTGGCCGTGCGCCGCACCCGCTCATTCGTCAAGCGCTTCTATCCCAACGACACGATCCGACTCGGCGGGCGTGAGCAGCCCATCGTCTTTCCCACGCCCCAAGTGCGCAGGGTCGAGTATGCGCTCGACGACGTGATGCCAGGGTTCTTCGACCGGTTCGCCCGGGCGCTCGACCCAGAGACCCTTGCCGACGACCCGGAGGTGCTCAGCCTGGCACGCTACTCGCCGTCGCAGTATCGCCTCGACAGCAGCGTGGAGTCCTACGAGATGCAGCTCGCCGGACTGCTGCGGTCGGGGCTGCTGAAGCGGTTCGAGTCGTCGCCGTACGCATTCGCACAGACCTGTGAGCGCATGGCGGCGAGCCATGACGCCTTCCTGTCGCTGGTCGACAACGGCCGAATAGCCACCGGCGACGCATTAGCCGACTGGATAGCGACGGACTCCGACGACATGGACGAGGAGCAGCTCGACGTCTACCTCGACGGCATCGTCGGGGTGACCGAAGACGCCCGCGAGTATGATGTGGAGCGTCTTCGCGAGCATGTCCGCCGCGACCGCGACCTGCTGCGATCGTTCGCCGCTGAGGCCCGCGCAGTGACCCGCCGGCAAGACCCCAATCTGGCCGTGCTGGTCCAGGAGTTGGCCGATATCGCGACTGAGGCGGATTCTGAGGGGATCGGCAGCGACGACGCCCGCAGTCGGCGCAAGGTGCTCGTCTTCAGTTACTTCGCCGACACCGTCGACTGGGTCTATGAGCATCTGGTCGATGTCGCTGCGGCCGACGAGCGCCTGGCCCCATACCGGGGTCGGATCGCGTCGCTGTCGGGCCAAACCGGCACTGAAGGAAAGGAGTCGGTGCTGTGGGGCTTCGCCCCGCGAACCACCGACGCACCCGAGGGCCTCGACGGCGACCGATTCGACATAGTCGTGAGCACCGACGTGCTCGCTGAGGGAGTCAACCTCCAGCAGGCCCGCCACATCGTCAACTACGACCTGCCGTGGAACCCGATGAGGCTGGTCCAGCGGCACGGACGCATCGACCGCATCGGCTCGCACCACAGAAGGGTCTACCTGCGCTGCGTCTTCCCCGACGACCGCCTCGACGACCTCCTCGGACTCGAGGAGCGCCTGCACATCAAGATCGCCCAAGCCGCGGCAAGCATCGGCGTGGGCGAGATACTTCCCGACCAAGTCGCCCGGGTCGAGATCAACTTCACCGAGACGAGGGAGGAGATCGAACGCATCCGCAACGAGGACGCGTCGATCTTCGAGCGGGGCGGAACAGGCCGGGGAGTGCTGTCGGGCGAGGAGTTCCGCCAGGAGCTGCGCCAGGCTCTCGAAGACGCCGACCTGGCCCGCCAGATCAAGTGCCTGCCATGGGGCTCGGGCTCGGGCATGGCCGCGGCGGCGCCCGACGGGCGGCCCGGCTACGTGTTCTGCGCTCGTGTCGGCGACCACGCCCGCCCCGTCTTCCGGTTCGTCGAGAGCGGGTTTGAGGACGTCGACGCCTCAGCAGACGACGCTGTGGCAGATGAGACCCTGGCGTGTCTCCACAAGGCTCGACCGCCCGACGGTTTCGGCACCCCCCGCCTGTTGGGGGACCGCGTCAACCGAGGCGCCTTCACGGCCTGGGAGACAGCCAGAACCCATATCGTTCGCCGCTGGAACTTCATGTCCGACAAGGCCAACCTCGAACCCAGGATCGTGCCGCGTCTCCGCCGAGCCGCGGAGATCATCCGGAAGTACCCGCCGCCCGGAATCACCCAAGAGGAGATCGACCGCGCCGTCGACACCATCAACGCGCCCTACTCGGAGCGCACCATCCGCACGTTCGGAACTGCCGTCAAGAGCACAGAAGACCCCGCCGAGCAGGCCAAGAGGATCCTAGGCGTCATCCGCGACCGGGGGCTGGAGCCCTACGTCCCGCCCGAACCGCTTCCCGAGATCACACCCGAAGACGTCCACCTAGTCGCCTGGCTCGCCCTGTCCTGAACCCTACCGAATCTCTCCTACGGCAGGCAGTCAAAATTTAGCTAGACGCAAAGTGAGATGCTCAGTCGAGCGCACATCTATGGGAGCGATAGTGACGCAAACACATCTTAGACTCGTCGTTGAAAACCTCGGTCCTGTCCATCATGCCGATGTCTCGCTTCGGCCTTTCACTGTGTTGATCGGGCGAAATAATACGGGTAAAACCTATCTTGCCCAGTCCCTTTATGCGGTCCATAAGGCGGTTGAGCGCTCTCCATCTAGCGGTGTATTGATGCTGACCGACAAAGACCTTGACGCTTTACGACAACTGCAAGTGCGAATGATTAGCACAGAGGGAAGCGAACCACATTTTCGGGTTCAGGATCTGCCAGACGACCTCACCAATAGACTGACCGAGCGGGTTCATTACGAATTCCTCCAGCACCACCTGTCTTTCATTTTGTCAGCGAGTGTTTGGCAAGGATACATGACGAAAATGAATCTTGGTGGTTCGGCGCATTATCTACCAGCGGGCCGTTCTGGTTTGCTGCATGCTTGGACCGATGTGGTGAAACTGCGTCTTCAACTTGAAAGAGATCGTTTCGGACTAGTGAGGCCAGAATCCGATTTGGGTGGAGTTGCGCTTGACTTTATTTCGTCGTTGGCTGAGGTTCTGGGATCGAATACGCACTTCAACCGAATGGGCCAGGTGATTATATTGAGCAGGACAGGTTGGCGATTGATGCCATCTCTGTCTATAGATTTGTTCGTTTTGAATCCGCAGCTTCAGTGGATGTGGAACAGGTTTCAATCGATCCGAATTGGGGTATTCCCGAGGATGAGTATGTTGCAGTGGCAAGCGAACTAACCGATGAGACTGCTGACCTCGTTGCAACTCTCACATGACCAATGCGGCAACAATCTGTGACACACATGCGAAGTTTAGATGACCGGGTTGAGTGGCTCGTTATCGAAATCAAGATTATCGCGCACACTAAGGCAAGACTGCAAATCAAAGCAGGACTAGAGGCTATCGCTGAGCATCCTATAGTTCTCCAGTCTAAGTGATGCACAACGAGTCGGTATTCTGGCTTTCTCGCGACTAAAGGCGACTGATCTGACCTTACTGCGGAACCCAATTCATTTACAGGATTGTGTGGTTCCAGTTCGAACGGTGCAATGCGGGTCCGGAAAAGCGATTTGAGCATGGGCAACATCACTGCATCAGTACGAGACATCGCGGTCGCCGTGATGCATGGTTCGGTCGGTGCGGTGCCCGCTGCGACGGCGGTCGGCGATGGCCATGTCCAACGCGTCGAGCACCAGATTGGTGTGTGGCGTGCGCTATGCCCGCCAGTCCAGGACTAGGCGTGAGTAGGCGTTGATTACGAACGCCATGTATGCCCAACCGTTGATTGTCATAACTCCATCCTCTCACGGAAAAGAGTCTCCAACAAACCCGGGGTGATTCATTCGCAAATCAAACCGCAAGCTTTCTCATTTTATTTATGCCCACCCCCACCCCCACCCTCATACATTCCACTCAAGTTTTTCAAAAGTTTGACAAAACCTCCCGTTCAGAGTATAAACTTCAAATTGCAACACTCACGGAACTGCGGAGGAAAACAAAATGAAACTCGCAAGAAAAAGCCAAGAAGGCAAAGTGCCCTCAAGAAACTCTGACACAGATAACAGTGCCTCATCGGTCAACCTTACTGAACTTGACGAAGACCAACTCAACAATGTGGTAGGAGGCAGTGACGAGCCAGAAACTGCGCCAGACGTGCCTTTGCCAGACGATATCACCGACTCAATCGGCTCAGGCAAAAAAGCTGCACTTGACTTCTTTGAATAGTCTTCAACTCTTGTGGGCCTCTTCCTCAAACAAACGCAGATGGGTTTTCGCGCCCGAATCTGAATAGTCACGGTGAGCGACCACATTGACAAACGCTTCAAACACTGCCCTGTGGTCAAACTGTGATATGTCTCTGCGGCCGACGTTCTTTACTGCCAATGCGCGACTGTTCTTTCGCACAAAATGGCAAGCACCAAGTATCCGTTGGTCCAGAGATCCGGTGATATCAGCGGCATCCAACTGGTACGGCCCGATTTGTTCATCGTTCGGCCGGATATTTTCTGTTGTTTGTCATAACTCCATCCTCTCAAGGAGAAGAGTCTCCACAAAACCCGGGGTGATTCATTGCCTTATCCCCAAGATAGCGTTCGTTTTCCTCGTAAAGGTGTTGCAAGAAACACAAACAATAACGGGTCAATGTCCGCAGAGATTGCTACCGCACTCCAGAGCTTAATTGGCGGTGGGGGAACTTAGTTGGCGTGAGACCAACTGGTGAAATACTCCCTCAACAGCGACAAGTTCATCAAAGGTGCCTTGTTGCACAACACGACCAGCGTCAAGCACATAAATACGGTCGGCTGCTCGTATGGTGGACAGTCGATGAGCGACAACGATACGAGTAGCAGCAAGCCTCTCAATACTTTTCATCACCTCGGACTGGCTTTGGGAATCAAGCCAACTCGTGGCTTCATCAAGCAAAACAAGACGAGGGTTACGCACCAGCGCTGCAGCGATCCGAATACGTTGAACCTGACCACCAGAAAACGATGCCGTGCTCCCACTCACCACCGTAAACATCTCCATCGGCATCTCAGAAATATCACCATCAACGTCAGCTAGACGGGCGGCATGCCAAGCATCCTCAATCGTGAGGTCGTCATCCATCCCGATGATGTTCTCCAAAATGCTACCCGGCTGCAAAATACCATCTTGGGTAACCACCCCAATCTGGTGCCGCACCGACCGACAATCAAGGTTCGCCAAATCGTGGCCATCAAAATAAATCCCCCCCGAAGTTGGCTGCTCAAGCCCCAAAGCAAGCCGCATCAACGTACTCTTACCACTCCCAGACGCACCCACAATAGCCACAAACTCACCTGGCTTTGCATAAAAAGACACCTCATCGATAGTTGCCGGCCCATTGGCCAAATAGCTAAACCCAACACGATCAAAGCGCAAGCCACCAGACAGTTGAACCTGCCCACCACCATGGTGATACCCCTCGACTTGATTCTCTTCTGCTTGATTCCCCCCTAGTTGCTTTCCCTTTGATTGATACCCTTCTGGTAAAGCAGTGAGGATGGGCTTAATCTGCTCATAACCAACGAGAACCGCAGCTATCGCACCAACACTGCGAGACAAACCGCTAGCGGCGGCAAAAAAGGTCATCGCAACCGCGTACACAACCAAAAACTCACTCACCGCCAAATCGTTGGAGCCGCCAGCGACCATAAACAAAGCCGCAGTAAGCAAAATAGGCATCCCAGCTTGAAAGGCAGCCAAACGTTCATTGCGGCGCGAAATAGCAATATTTGCCAAGTGTTGCGTGCGATAAGTACGTGCCCAAGAAGCGAACGCTGAAGTCTCAGCACCAGCCACCCGCAGCTTGCTCATGCCGTTAATGAACTGCACAAGGTCACCCGAAAGTTGACGGGTCGCTTTAAACCGCAAACGAATCGGTGCTACCTGACGAACACCAACAACGGTGGTAACAAAAAGAGTCAACAACGCAAACGCCATCGCAACAAGTGCTAAAGCGGTGTCATAAACAAACAAAATCACCAGTGTCGGCAACAAGAAAACCAACCCCAGCGAAGCACTAGCCACAACCCCAGAAAGCTGATCTCGTAAAGTAAGAAAAGTCCCCATGCGTACCGCCAATTCACCTGCCGGAAAACCTCGAAAGAAACTTGTGGGTAGAGAAAGCAATCGATCCCATAAAGCTGCGGTCAGACGTGTTTCCACACGTCCTTCAATACGCATGAGAGCAGTGCCTTGAAGCATCTTCAGAACAACACCAACACCAACCAAACCAGCAAGAGCCAGCATAGCCTGCAGCAGCATACTGTTAGCCGCGAAAGGCAGAACCGAACTAACCAAAATACCAATCGTGATAGCCGGAACCTGACTCAACAAAGCACCAATCAAACCAGCAAAAACTATCTTGATGAAGTCTTGTTTGAAACCCGAACTGGCTAAGCGCAACAAATCTCGCCCCGACACTTCTCTGTTGGCGGGCAAACTCGGATAAAACAGCCAAGCATCACTCGCTAGGTTGCGCGCTCTAGCCGCATTTACACGTGTTTTGCGACCCGACACCACATCAACTGTGTGATATCTCCCACCGACACCGGCAAATAGTGCCAACGGCTGCTTATCTTGGCGGGAAAAACCGATCATCGTGCCGCTGTCTCCAAGCCACCAGCGGCAATGTGGCGTTAAACGAACTTTGCGAGCGCGCACACCAGACGCATCAAGAACTGCGCTCAAGGTAGGCTCCCGCCCAACCCAAAAACGCTGAGGAGGGGGAACAAAGTTGATGCCTTCACGTTCACCAATCAAACGCAGGGTAGCAAGCAGCACTGAACCACTTGAATCCGAACTCGGGCGGTTAACGAGTGCGTATAAATCTTCACGGGCACTTTTGTGATCACGGCGGCGATGTTTGGCGAGTTCAACTTGTTCGTTCACACTGTCTGCCACAAGAAACATCTTGTTGATCAGTTCAACGTTGAGAACATGGTTATGAAAGTCATTAAGCGCAGTGCTCAGCGTGCCTTGACGCAATAAATGCGCTGAATCGACAGCCTCAGGTTGCGTGCCCGCTTCAATGGTCAACCAAGCAGCCTCTGTGAGGGGCACGAAACCGCTAGCTCCAGCCAGCGAATCCTCGGTGTGTAAAAACGTTAAGCCAGGTGCTTTCAACCAAATCAACTTGCCAGCACGAGCCGAGACTACCTTCGCCAAACCGTCATCAAGTTGCGTACTTGCATCGCTGAGGTCAAGGATCAAATCAGGCTGTGGGTGAGGTTCAATTTGGGCAGTGACAGAAGTGCTGAACTCGGTTATCCACTCATCTATTTGAGAGGTCACTTCTTCTGGCACGCAGCGATTGAGTAGCTCATCAACCCGCAGTTCCACGACCTTAGTGTCGGGTAGACCTCTGCTGACCGCATGCAGAGACGAACTGTGCGAAGAGACACCGAAAACAACCCGTCCTTGCTCGGCACGCAACACGTGTTTGAACGTTGACACAAAGTTATCGTTGAGTTGCTCTGCCAAGAAAACATCAACCGCGCCCTGTTTTACAAAGTAGGCAGTTGCAGAATCATCCATTGGGATAGGATTGTTGCCCCCAACCGCTAGTGTTTTTCCGAAAGCGTTTGCAAACTCTTCAAGGCTGAAAATTTGTGCTGAAGTTGAAGTAACGGTTGTGCCCTGCTTAGCGTGATTACCTTGGTTAGGGTGATGAGAAGCAGGCATCGCTTAGTGAACTCCGACCAGTTGACGATAGATGCCTTCAGAATCGGCAATCAATTCGTTGTGGGTGCCACGCTGTTTCACTAAACCTCGATCCAAAACAATAATTTGGTCGCAGTCACGTATTGTGCTAAGGCGATGGGCGACAATAATGCAGGTGCAACCACGGCGGCGTAATGCAAAATCAATACGCTTCTCAGTTACTGCATCTAGGGTGCTGCTAGCTTCATCAAGGAGCAGCACAGAAGGGCTATTAACCAGTGCTCTAGCAATCTCAAGTCGTTGCCGTTGCCCGCCACTAAAGTTCCTTCCACTCTCTGAAACCCGTGAATCATAGCCCGCCGTCCGAGCCATAATTTCGTCGTGAATATAGGCATCGGTAGCGGCACTCACCAACTGTTTGTCGCTAATCGTTGGGTTCCACATTGTGATGTTGTCCCTAACGCTGCCTGAGAACAGAAAAATATTTTGGTCAACCGCAGCCATTGAACTCGTAAATACCTTGCGTGGAATATTTGTGATGGGGACACCTTCAAACAGAACTTGACCAGACTGAGGGCTGTATTCACCGCTAATCAAACGCAGCAAAGTTGACTTACCAGAACCAGTTGGGCCTACAATGGCCACCCGCTGGCCTGGCTTGACCGTAAGATTGAAACCTTTGATCAGTAGCTCTCGATTGGCTTGATAACCGAACGTAACGTCTCGCAGGTTGATATGGCCAGCGAGGCGAAGTTTACCGTTGAGAGTGGAAACCTTGCTGCTGTCGCTGTTGTCGTTGCTGTCGCCATCAACATCGGTGGTTGTGAGAGCACCTTGGGCGAGCGAGGGGTCTTGGGGAGCATCTAAAACATCCTTAATGCGACCCATATCAGCTTCAAGTACCGAAAAAATGTTCACAAATGACACAAAGCGACCGATAGGCACCAAAAAGTTGGTAGCCAAAACATAAAACCCAAACAAAGTACCGATAGTCATACTTGCGGTGGTCACCCGCCAACCACCAAAACCCAAGACCGCGACACTACCAAGCAAAAGAAAAAGAGGAGGCAACCCCGAAATCACATAACCTAACTCAACGAACTTTTGACGCGCCGTTAACTCGCGAGCTTGGTAGCCGCTCCAACGCACAAAGAAATCGTTTTCTCTAGCTGAGGCGCGCAAATTATCAATATCGCCCAAACCAGCGGTGCCAACACCCAACAACAAAGCCTGTTCACGTTTCACTTGCCGGTTTTCGTCGGTACGAGACCGATTCAAAACTCGCATCACAACAATGTTTGCAACACCAATAAAGGCAACAATCAAACCCAAAACGAAATCAAAAGCCAGCATTAGAGCGAGCAGCAACAAACTCATTAACAACTCGATAACAATCACCACCAAGTACCTCGCAGAATTGTTGGCCACGTTGTCCACAATCTGCACCCGAGATGCTAAATCACCAGCAAAACGATGGGCGAAATAACGCGAAGGCAGACGAAAAAGGTGCCAAAGCATATGATCGGCATTTGTTATCGAAAGAGATATCGCAACCTTGCGAAGAGTGAACTGCTGCAGCCAAACCAGAAGGTACGCAGCAACTGCCGCAGACAGAGCAGCGACCACGATTAACGTGCTTTGGGAACTACCAGCAAGAACATCGTCAACAAAAAATCGCAAAAGCAAAGGAACAGTTATGCCACCAACAACAGCTATCAATAAGCCGGTAAGTATCAAATAACCAAGAGACCGACCAACACTACGAAACCACGGACGGAGTGCCCGAAACACGCCAGGTGGTTGACCACCCTGCTCAAAGCCGCTCTCAAGTTTCGCGCAAAGCACGACACCAGTGAAGGAAGCACTAAAGTCGCTAGTGCTGACAAATCGGCGACCATTAGCGGGATCGTTGAGATAAAACCCGCCCTCTTTACCTCGGCTACCTCGGCGATAACCCTCCACAACCAAAAAATGATTAAACTCCCAAAACAAAATTGCTGGGAAAGCAACACTTCTTAGCTCGTCAAGCTCGCAATGGAAGCCACGAATGTTAAGACCAAACTTTCTACCGGCTTTGACGATGTCTCCTGCCGAGGAACCGTCACGCCCTACGCTGCAAGCATCGCGTAAAGTTTCCATCGGTACCCAACGACCAAAATGAGCGAGAACAACACCAAGACTAGCAGCACCGCATTCAGCAGCTTCCATTTGCGGGAAAAGTGGCGTATTCACACGCTGCTTTCTGCGGGTTTTGCGATACAACACGGTTAGCCTCTTGGTTGACAACAAAGCCTTTGCCACCAACCTTATATTGCCCTAGTGGTTGCCAGAAACTGCAACGGGCGATCGCTGCCTAGGACAATGCGGACACGACATGTTTCACCGTCCAACAAACCCGCTGAAGTTTGCCCAACTAGGTCAAAACGCACTAAGTGCGCGTTCTGTGGAGATGGCAGATCAAACTCTCTCAACCACTCTGGTAGGGGGGCACCCCGAGATGCTATCTCGCCAATATTGGCTGACAAAGCAACGTTTTTCCCGTTAACAACAACCGAAACCCTTGCTGCCATATCGGTGTTGAGTTGGTTTGCTGCTGCGGTGTCAAGCACAGCTAATGCATGAGTGCCCGTTGTATCTGCCACCACTAGAAAAGGCTCACCGGGGTGTGCCACAACGCAGTCGGCGGTAAGGCTGCGTTCAATGCGGCCAAACACCGTCCAGACGAGAACCGCGAACACCATTAGCGCGAGCAGTGTCAAAATAACCCACTCGTGTGGCGCGGTCACCCTCAACAATCCATTGATCGGCTCAGCTTGACCTCTGCGGCTGGCTGCTTGGCGAAAAAGTTTTTGTTGAGACAAAACGTCTACCCGGCGCTGCGGTTATAACGATAGAAAGTCGATGGTCAGGTTTTCGGGGAGGTTTCTTGGGGCACTGATCATCAAGTTAACGAGGTCATGCGTACGTTCTGGCTCAGGAAACAGATATGGCGAACCGTGAATGCACAAAGGTGCCACCTCATTGCCATCACGTGCGATTTCAATAGACTGCATAGAGATACCTTAGTTCAAATTCGCCAAAGGTGCCCACCACCTTCTGGTTGCTGAGGCTATAGCATCCCCCAACTCAAATAACCCCAAAACCAACAAAGAAAAAGTCGCCTTGCTTTTTACACCATTAACAGTAACTTGTGTTAATGATCTTGCTCAGCCAGCGCGCTCTCGGAACGTCGGGGCGGATGAGGTGGAACGTCGGGTCTTGGGGGCTGGCTGCTTTCCGAAAGTGTTTTTGTTGAGACAAAGTGCCTCGGTGTGGAGGTTAGGGCGAGAGCGAGTCGGTGGTCAAGTTTTCGGCGAGGCTGTTAGCGGCATTGATGATTAAGTTACCGAGGTCATGGGTACGTTCTGGGTTCGGAAACCTATATGCGGGGCCGTGAATGTGTAACGCTGCCACGACATTGCCATCATTTTCAACAATCGGAGCCGCAACAGAGTTGATACCTTCAGCGAATTCTTCGTAAACCCAAGCATAACCTAAACTTGCCACAGTGCTAAGACGACTACAGATTTCAGCAGGGTCGACAACAGTCCACGGTGTGAGCTGTGCGAGTGGGCCTTGCAAGTAGGCATCAAGTTGGGGTTCGGTGAAATGGGCGAGCATCACTAAGCCCGCTGCAACCGCGTGCAAAGGTGCTAGTTCGCCAGTCCAACTCCTTACCTGCACATCGCTTTCAACCTCCACATGGTCGAGGTAATAGACAGAGCGGCCATTAATGATTGAAACTCCAGCGGCCTCACCTACTTCGTTGCAGAGGTCAATCAAATAAGGACGCGCCGTTGCCACTAGGTTGCTACCAGGCTGGGTTGCACCAGCGATATCTAAAAGACCATCACCCAAACGATATTCACCGCCAATGCCAGCTTGGGTAACCGCCCCTTCGGTTTCTAATGCTGCCAAAATACGGGCAACAGTAGACTTAGGCAGGTCAACCCGTTCCGCTAGTTCTGTCACCCCGACCGGACCCTTCGCTAAAGCGCGAAGCAGAGCAAACGCTCTTTGAATAGACTGCACAAACATATCTTAGCACACAATAGCCGAAGGTGCTTGCGAGAACCTCTGGTGTTGTCTCCCGTGTGTGACAGTTAGCTAGCCTTGATGACCAAAGTGCCTGAGGCTTTGTCGTGCCAGCCTTGTCTAGTTTTGTCCCAAATAGCGGAGACGTAAACAAGCAAAGCAAAAAGCCAACCTATAAAAGGAACAACGTTCAGCAATAGAGGGATTATCCACCGGGCGATTGACTTGCCCCAACCGACTATTTGTCCATTATCAGCTCTAACAACTTTTACGTTTGTTACCATTTTGCCGGGGGTCTGCCCTCGTAACGCAATGAAACTAACTTCATACGCTACGCCAACCAACGTAAGCAAAACAGCCGTAACAATTATCGCTCCGAATGCGAACCCGGGACCGTCAGAATTGGCAGCTCCGACTATTGCTCCTACACCAACGAAAGATAGCACGAAAATAAGCACCAATAAAACGATCGTATCGATAACCCGTGCACCAAAACGCGCTCCGATGCCTGCGAGTTCCACTACCTCCCCGCTACCTAGACGAGCCCAACCCGTTGTGCCTGCAGGAGGAATAAAACCCTCACTTGCTGATGGTGTCGGCTCGCCAGCAGTCGATGAACCCGACTGGAATTCTGGCGGTGGTGGTGCGTCATTCATGATGGTCTCCTTTAATGAGTCGAATTAGTCCGCAAGTGAGCATAACACCACTATTTGACCCTAGCACACCTCAGGTGAAAGCCCTGCCTGCATTGGCTTATTGTTTGCTGCCGATCCTCTCGGCCAACTCCTCAACAGCACAATCCAACGGCAGCCGCGTTGTTTCGTTGCTTGCCCTCACAGTTAACTCCACATCACCCTCAGCTAAAGTGCGCGGCCCGATCGCCACCCGGTAGGGCACACCGATTAGCTCAGCGTCAGCAAACTTAACCCCCGCACGCGCTGCCCGGTCATCCAACAAAACGTCGGCTCCCTTAGCGCGCAAAGCATCATAAAGCGATTCAGCCGCCGCAACTGAGTTAGCGTCTTTATGGTTAACAATCGTGATCACAACCTCAAAAGGTGCCACACTTAAGGGCCAGACGAGACCACGCTCATCGTGATACAACTCAGCCAGCGCAGCCATATTGCGCCCGATCCCGATGCCGTAGCTGCCCATAACCACAGGAACCTCCTTGCCCGAAGGATCAAGCACAATCGCACCAAGAGCCTCAGAATATTTGGTGCCAAGCTTAAAAATGTGACCAGCCTCAATGCAACGCACCACCTCAAGCGGGCTACCACACAACAAACACGGTTCGCCATCTTTCACGCGGCGCAAATCAACAAAATCGTCAACGGCAATGTCACGAGCCACATCAACCCCACGAAAGTGCCAGTCATCCTCGTTTGCTCCAGTAAACAAGCCACGCCGACCAACAAGGGCAGGGTCACAAAGAACACGCAGCCCCTCAACATGCACCGCTCCGAGCGAGCCGGGATGCGCACCCAAATGCTGTAGTGTTTCTTCCGCGGTTGCAGGCCGCACATCGACAGCACCAGTGAAATCGCTTAGCTTTTGTAGCTCAAGTTCGTGGTCGCCCCGAAGCAACGCCAACGTCACCTCACCGTCAAGCACCATAACCATGGTCTTGATCTGATTAGTGGCACAAGCACCGGCCAAGGCACTTTCAAGAGCAGCTATCGTGCGCACACCGGGAGTTGCCACACGCTCCAAGTTGCTCACTTCACCATCGGTGATTGGCGATAGTTTTGCTTGGGCACGCTCAACATTGGCCGCATAACCACACTTGTTGCACTTAGCTATATTGTCCTCACCAGCTACAGCGGGAACCATGAACTCGGTGGAACCAGAACCACCCATAGCACCCGAAGAAGCTTCAACTGCAATTGTGGGTAAACCCAGACGGGCAAAAATGCGATCGTAAGCGCGGTGGTGAGCCTCAAAACTAACGTCAAGACCCGCGCTGTCTAAGTCAAAGGAATACGAATCTTTCATGGCGAACTCACGCACTCGCAATAAGCCACCCTTAGGGCGAGGTTCGTCTCTAAATTTCCACTGAATTTGGAACCATATCTGGGGAAGAGCCTTGTAGGAAGTGACTTCGCTCGCCACCTGAGCGAACACCTCTTCGTGGGTCATTCCTAAAACATTGTCGGCACCTTTGCGGTCAACAAGACGAAACATCTCCTCGCCAACCGAATGCCAGCGCCCAGATTGTTTCCAGAGTTCGGAAGGGTGCATCGCAGGCAAAATAAACTCTTGTGCATCGATTGCTTCCATCTCACGGCGGACAATATTGGCAATCTTGTCGTGAACCCGCAAACCCAGAGGCAGCAGCGAATAATGCCCAGAGTGGAGTTGGCGGACGAAACCACCACGAACCAACAACTTGTGATTGACTGCTTGTGCATCGGCAGGTGCGTCACGCAGTGTGGGTATGAACATCTTAGACCAACGCATGGCGTGACGATACCCCCAAAAAAGAGCTTCAAAGCGACAAATGCTAAGCAACAACCACACAAGGTGCATAAAACTAGAGAGTCCGCGCTATGGTGAGGCTGTGGATCAAGTTGGCACAGACCACCTCGACAACAAGTTTCAATCTCCGCTGAATGGGCCAACTCGGCAAGGTCTTAACCGAGGCAACCGACGCCACCGCTATATGAAACCGTTGGATCGAATCACAACCCCGATGGTGCGAGAAAACGGGGAGTTGCGGGTAGCTACCTGGGACGAAGCCATGAGTCGCGCAGCCGCAGGTTTCAAGCGTATTCGTGATCATTACGGTGGCAGTGCTTTTGGCATGTTTAGTTGCTCCAAGTCAACCAACGAAATGAACTACGCAGCGCAGAAGTTCATCCGTTGCGCTATGGGGTCAAACAATATCGATTCGTGTAATCGAACTTGACATGCACCCTCGGTCGTCGGTCTGGCGACAGTATTTGGAGCAGGTGGAGGAACATCAAGCTATGAAGAAGTTGAGCAAACCGATTTGGTGCTCTTATGGGGATCGAACGCCAGAGAAGCTCACCCCATCTACTTCCATCATGTGCTCAAAGGTATTCGCAACGGGGCAAAAATGTATGTGGTCGACCCGAGGCGAACAAGTTCGGCAAAGTTCGCCGATAGTTGGCTGGGCCTCAATGTCGGTTCAGACATAGCACTCGCCAACGCGTTGGGGCGAGAAATAATCGCCGCCGGGTTGCACCACGATGAGTTCATAGACCACGCCACCACGGGTTTTGCTGCCTACGCCGAAGCGGTCGACTACTACACACTCAACAAAGCTGAGGAACTAACTGGTGTGCCAGCTCAAGCCATCCGAGAAATGGCTCATGATTACGCCACCGCTGAGACCGCGCAAATACTCTGGACACTAGGGATCACCGAACACCACAATGCGGTGGAAAATGTGCTGTCCTTATGCAACTTGGCACTGCTAACAGGACATGTGGGGCGACTCGGTTCTGGATTGGTGCCCCTGCGTGGTCAAAATAATGTTCAAGGCGGTGGCGATATGGGCGCGCTACCCAACAAGTTCCCGGGATTTCAAGATGTTGAAGACCCCGTAGCACACGCCAAGTTTGAAGCAACCTATGGTGTGGCACTACCCAAAAAAGTTGGCCTGCACCTCACCTTAATGTTTGAGGCGATGGAACGCAAGGAGATAAAAGGACTCTATGTGATTGGTGAAAATCCAGCAGATTCCGAAGCCGATGTTACCCACGCACGCAAGGTGCTGAGTGGTTTAGACATATTGGTAGTGCAAGATATCTTGATGACCCGGACAGCGCAACTAGCTGATGTGGTGTTTCCAGCCGCGGTTGGTTGGGCTGAAACAGACGGCACCGTTACCTCATCAGAAAGGCGGGTGCAGAGGGTGCGCCCCGCTGTTTCGCCGCCGGGACAAGCCCGCCTCGACACTGAGATCATTGGTGAGCTTGCCACAAGACTAGGTTTTGACTGGGGCACACCAAGCCCGCAAAATTTGTGGGACGAACTACGTTCCCTATCACCGATGCATGCGGGCATGAGTTGGGAACGGCTTGAAAATGAAGGTGGCCTGCAATGGCCGTGTCGCGATTTGCAAGACCCAGGCAGTCAATATTTACATGGTTGGCTCTGGGCAGATGACTTAGACGGGCACGACCCGGCTCCCTTTAGCGTCTGTCATCACGAAGGGCCTAAAGAACAGCTGAGCCAAGAATTTCCCTTACGTTTAACCACAGGCAGAGCTTTAGATAGTTACAACACAGGAGTGCAGTCGGGTGGCTTTGCTTCGCCTATCCGGTATGGCGATTGCATAGACGTAAACCCCGCCGATGCCCAAGAACTAGGCATTACCGACGGCGATTTGGTGAGGGTTTGTTCGCCTCGGGGAGAGGTAGAAACACGGGTAAGAATTCAACCCGATATTCCTGTTGGACTCACCTTCACCACCTTCCACTTCCCCGAAATAGTTGATGTTAACCAACTAACTAATCCCGAATGGGACCGCCGCTCGGGCACCGCAGAATTTAAAGCCGCAGCGATACGCCTAGAACCCATCAAAGTCGCAAGTAGAACGGGTAGCCTAGCCTAGGAATGGCCGACATTTTTATCGGCGATCAAGTCGCTGACGAGGCAGAAATTAAAGCGGTTGCCACAGCGGTTGGGCCAACCAACGCGGTTGAAGCTAGCGGCGAACGTTTAGTGTATGGGGGCACTCAAAGACGCCAAAATCACCGACACCTACTACTACCCGCGTTGCACGCCTTGCAAAATGCTAAAGGATGGATAAGCCCGGGAGGACTCAACCACGTGTGTCAACTGCTGCAAGTACCGCCGGCTGAGGCGTATGGAGTTGCCACATTTTATGAAATGTTTCGCCTTGATGACCCAAATTATGATGCACAAGTCAGCCATGTTACCCATGTTTGTGTTGACGCAGCTTGCCAAATAGCTGGTAGCAGCGATTTGCTCAATAAGCTAGAAGCAAGAGGGGAACACGTGCATCAAGCTCCCTGCCTCGGGCAATGCGAACGGGCACCAGCACAGTTTCACCAAGGTATTGGTAAGCCCGACACGGTACCCGCAGATGCCACAGCCAACGGTGCGCGCCACAACAACACCAAACAAATACCTCAGCAAGGCGATCCCGCACTGCGTCTCCTGAAAAATGTTGGGGTTGTAGACCCAACCTCACTGGCAGCGTACCGAGCTAATGGTGGTTACCAAGCTTTAGCTAAAGCTATTGAGATGGGTGCCCAAGCGGTCTGCAACGAGATAGCTGAATCTGGTTTATCTGGCCGTGGTGGGGCAGCGTTTCCCACTGGCATAAAATGGCGAGCGGTGGCCGCAGAACAGGGAAGACCCAAACATGTGGTGGCCAACTGTGACGAATCTGAACCGGGCACGTTCAAAGACAGGGTAGTGATGGAAAACGACCCGTTTGCGGTGATTGAATCTCTAACGTTGGCAGGCTTTGCGACCGGGGCGCAAAACGGCTGGATTTATATTCGCGGTGAATATCCGTTAGCCACCGAACGGCTACAAAATTCTCTAATGCAAGCCCGCAGTGCTGGTTTGCTTGGAGCAGATGCCGCAAACTCAGGCCATGATTTCGACATTGAAATTCGCCGCGGTGCTGGTGCCTACATTTGTGGTGAAGAAACAGCGTTATTCGCTTCGCTTGAAGGATACCGGGGCGAACCCCGCAGCAAACCACCGTTCCCCACAACACATGGCTTATTCAGAGAACCAACCGCCATCAACAACCCCGAAACACTAATCAACACCTTAGATATTGTCCTCAGTGGTGCGAGAGAATATCGCAGCCGCGGCACCGAACGCTCACCCGGCACCAAACTACTTTGTGTAAGCGGCAGGGTGAGTTGGCCAGGAGTGTATGAAGTGGAGTTCGGCACCACCCTCGGTGAGGTTTTAGCACTCGCCGGCCCTTTGACAGGTAACGGTAAACTGCGTGCAGTGTTGATGGGTGGAGCAGCAGGCACTTTTCTCGGACCCGAAGCACTAGACATGCCGCTAACCCTTGAAGACACCCGCGAACGGGGAACCACGCTTGGTTCGGGAGTGGTGATGGCATTCACCGATGAGATAGATATGACTGCTGTGGCTTTGCGTATTGCTGAGTTCTTTCGTAACGAATCATGTGGACAATGTGTGCCTTGCAGGGTGGGCACGGTGCGCCAACACGAAACGATGCTGCAACTAGCCGCAAAAGGTCGCCTCGACAACGACCGCCGCCACCTTGTTGATGATATCGCTCAGGTGATGGTGGACGCTTCAATTTGCGGGCTCGGGCACACCGCCGCCTCAGCGATAAACTCTGCCTTCGAATTAGGGTTACTAACCCAAAACGCAAATGCTTGCGCCAGAGCCGAAAGGTAGCGAAATGGCCAATACTGTAAAAGCCGTGAACCTCACCATTGATGGGCACCAAGTCAGTGTCGCCCCAGGCACATCAATATATGCGGCGTGTGAGTCGGCAGGAATAAAGACCCCAACACTTTGTTGGGCTGAGAACCTAACCCCAGTGAATGTGTGCCGGGTGTGTGTTGTGGAAGTGGAGGGAGCACGAGCGTTGGTGCCAGCTTGTGCTAGAGCTGTGGAAGAAGAGATGGTGGTGCAAACCGACACGCCAAGAGTGCGTCATAGCCGCAAGATGGTACTGGAGTTTCTCGGTTCAAGCACCGACTTGAGCCAAACAACAACCCTAGCGGAATGGATGACGCACTATGGAGCCGACCCTAACCGCTACGACCAACAAGACCTGCTAGCAGAGCGCATCGTTGAAGAACCAAAGATTCAAGACGACCTCTATGTCCGTGACTACGACAAATGTGTGTTGTGCTACAAATGTGTTGAAGCTTGCGGAGACGACGCGCAGCACACCTTCGCGATTGCCGTGAGCGGACGAGGATTTGATGCCAGAATCTCCACCGAGTTCGACACATTGCTACCTGATTCTGCTTGTGTCTATTGCGGTAACTGCATCGGAGTGTGTCCTACCGGGGCAATCCAGTTCAAAACCGAGTTTGATATGCGCGCTGCTGGCAATTGGCGAGAAGATGAACAAGATATCACCACAACAGTTTGTTCATTTTGTGGTGTTGGCTGCAACCTAGAACTGCACACTCAAGATGACAAGATTGTAAAAGTAACCTCACCTGCTGACCATTCAGTCACCCATGGGCACCTCTGCATAAAAGGACGCTTTGGTTGGCAATATGTCCAACCCCCAAGCATCCGCTAGGCCCAAAGTGTGCAAACACATGGGGGCTACCCCGTGGAACCGATTACTAAGCTGCACCATGGATGAGTAGCGAGATTTGGTTGCTAAAATTCGCAAGCGATGATTGAATTAGCGGCAGATGAACAAATAACAGATCATCCTTGTACAGCCCTTGATTTGGTAACTAGCGACGCGAATTTGCTTGCCTACATGCTGCAAGATGTGCGGGTGCTGGCCCGCCAAGTACGCAGCGGTGAGGTGTCACTAGGGCGTTATGAAGTTAAATACTGGCAGGTTCATGGGCTAGCAAGGCGAGCGGTTATTTGTGACCCTGCTTCCCTAGCGGCACCACTTGAACGTTGCATTGTTGGGTTTTTTGGTGAACGCAGACCCGATGCAAAGCAGTCTGTGGTGGACGATATTGAGGTCGACCTGCTGTTGGAGTTTAGGTCGTATCCAGGGATATTGAGCTATAGCTCCACCGAACTTATTGACAATTATTGGGCGAACTTAGTTATTCATGCTAAGCCAACAGATGCACAAGATTGGCGCGAAAGTAGCGTACATCAACGCGCTGTGAATGAAATAGCACCTCAGCAGTATCAATCGGTTCGGATCCATAATGGCCGCTTACCTGGTGGCGTGGCGGGGAGTGAAGCAATAAAGATAGAACGAACCAAGTTCTGGGACTATAGCGAAAGCGAAACTTGGGAAGCTGTGCGCAATTACGATTGAGCTACGATTGAGCGCGCCATTTACGGTAGCCACCTATTAAGTCGGTGGCAGAGGTAAAGCCCATTTTCACAAGATCAGCAGCAGCTAGGCTGGAAGCGTAACCTTCGTTGCACATGATAATGATGGGTGTGTCAGCCGTAATGTCAACAATTCGTGCTGTCGATTTCGGGTCTAGCCGCCATTCCAAGACGTTTCGTTCAATAATGAGCGCATCGGGGTGGGTTCCTTCAGCGTCTCTAAATGATTCGGGTCTTATGTCGACTAAGATCGCCCCTTTATCTAGCATAGTGGGCAGGTCTTGTGGCTCAATTCTGTCGATGATGGCTCTAGCTTCTTCAAGTCTCATATCGATTGACTTGGTTTGACTAATGTTCATTCCTTCCCTTCTTCAGTTGCGAATTGCCCTGTCAGCAAAACCTTAGCAGGGCTGTGGTATAACCATCAACGGTTAGTCAGCGAAAAGTGTTCCTAGTTTATACAAATAGCGGTATAGTTACTTGTTTTCGTGTATGAACATTTACCGTTTTGTTGTCGTTTTCGTTGCCGTGATTTGTGTTGGTTGTGCTACAGATAGCCAACTTGCAACCACATCACTAGTGCCAACCTCAGTGCCGTCAACTCCCACTGCAACCTCAGCAACCTCAGCAACCTCGTTGCAGCCAGTAACAGCAACGAGTGTGCAAACCACTACCACCACGGCTTCTGTTACAACAACAACTCTGCCACCAACGAATAGCCAAAGCGAAACTAACCAGGTAGCTGTAGCGAACCCAGCAACCTCAGCGGTGTTACTGAGTCGCCTAGAGGCCTTGCCAATAAGAGTTGAACAGCGCAGTGGCTATGATCGCAACCTTTTTACTCAATGGGTGGATGCCGATGGTGATGGTTGCGACACTCGCCGCGAGGTGCTTATTGACGAAGCGTTAGTTGCTCCGCAAGTCTCCTCGGGTTGTAGATTGTCGGGTGGTCAGTGGCGCAGCATCTACGATGGCCGCACCGAAGCTGGCAATGGCTCAGGTTTTGATGTTGACCATCTTGTACCCTTAGCCGAAGCTTGGGATTCTGGGGCGCATAGTTGGGATAGCGCCACCCGCCGCAGCTTCGCCAACGACTTGAGTTATGAGCACTCATTAGTAGCGGTATCGGCATCTTCTAATAGACAAAAAGGTGCTAGCGACCCTGCTGATTGGTTGCCCGCCGATGCGGGGGTGCATTGTTGGTATGCGAGTGCTTGGATAGCTGTAAAAACACGGTGGCTGTTGTCTGTAGATGCCGATGAGGTGAGAGTCTTGCGCCAGACAATTTCACAATGTGACGATTATCAACTCGGCACCACCCCTCAACCTGCGGTATTGGTGATCGCGCCATCGAGCACCACAATCGCGGGAAGCACCGCCGTAGCTGAAGAGTCCGCCTTTGTTGCTGATGCAGCCACCGCAGATGACCTGTGTCACCCCGCTTACATTCCCTGCCTGCCGAACTTGCCCGGCGATGCGGTAAATTGTGGCGACTTAGAGAGCAGCCAAAAGCCGGTTCAAGTTCTTGAGATTGGTGTTGACCCCTACCGCCTTGACCGCGACAAAAACGGTGTTGGTTGCACCTCTTGAGCCGACCTTAATTTGTGGAGCTGGAGGGAATCGAACCCTCGTCCGCTGGGTGAATGTTCCTTGCGCTACGACCATTCCCGTCCTTGCGGCTTGTGGCTACCGCGCTCCCGGGTGAGTTGGGCCTAAGCCCGCCACCAGCACTTTCACTGGAGTCAGAGGCCTTTCCCTACTGTCAGCGGTCTTTGCCTGCTGTCCACTAACGCTTCTGGTGCCAGGCTGCGCTAGTTAGGCCCCGCGTGCCATTGCTGGTCGCGATGATTCTTAACTGCTAAATCCTAAAGAATTAGGCGGCAAGAACGAGATCGTCAGATTTGGCGTCTCTTTGGTTACCCCGTTTAAAGAGTCTGAGCAACTCTGGTCGCACGTGGCGCATTCTGGCTCCAACGTCGAAACCGATCAGCCCCTAGTGCATTTCATTTTTCAAAATGCTATTGCCGCAGTTTAGCACTAGGATTTGCAAATGTGGACAGACCAACCCGAAGGAACTGAAATGTCAAAACCCTTCACCGTAACGTGGACAGAAATGGCAAGCGGCAGCCAGCAAGACTATAAGCAACTTGAAAGCCTTTACCACGAACACACTAGCGAAAATGTTGTGCCGAACCTAGTCAAGATGTTTCGCTTGCTTGAAGGCCCGAAGTTGGGTTACCAAATAGACCGGGCGCGCCATAGCCGTCAATCGGCAACACGTGCGCTACGCAACGGTGAAACTAAAGAGTTTGTGGTTGCCGCCTTGCTGCACGATATTGGTGACGTGTTGGCACCCGAGAATCACAGTGAAGTGGCGGCGGCGATTTTAGCACCCTATGTGAACGAGGAGATAACTTGGGTTATTCGTCACCACGGGTTGTTTCAAGGGTTTTACTATTTCCATCACCTCGGCGGCGATCGGGATGCACGCGAGCGTTATCTAAGTTCACCTCATTACGAACGCTGTGTAGATTTCTGCGCTGAATACGACCAAAATTGCTTCGATCCGAACTATCCCGATCTAGCTTTTGAAGACTTTCTTCCATTGCTAGACGAGGTTTTCGCTAAACCACGACATCACTGGAACTAACGGTCACCAACTCTGAAGCGGTGACCTTTTAGCTCTCTTTGAGCCTCCAGTTTTGCATCACGAGCAGATATTGCCTGACGGCGGTCAACCTGGCTTCTGCCACGGGCTAGTGCCAACCTGAGTTTGGCACGCCCGTCAATGAAATAGAGAGCTAGCGGCACCAAAGCCAACTTTTCTCCCTCAAGTCGCGCTGCTAAGCGTTCAATTTCGCGGCGATGCGCGAGCAGTTTACGGCGACGGGTTGGTTCGTGAGCAAATGTGGCAGCGGAGTGAGAATATGATGAAATGTGCAACCCAACAAGCCAAAGCTCGTGCTGGTAAATGATGGCATAACTCTCTGCCAACTGAACCTTGCTTTCCCGCAAAGCCTTAACCTCGCTACCTCGCAACACCATGCCTACCTCTAACGAATCGATAATGGCGTAGTCGCGACGGGCTCTACGGTTGGTTGCCACTGTCTTCGCACCCGCAGGAATATCACGAGGTTTTTGAGATTGCGCCATCCCCTAACGCTAATGGCACTGACCACGGCTCACGCTAGGCTTAACGCCTGTGGTAGAAATCCCTCGCTCAATTCAGTCGCAGATGCTAGCTCACTCGCTCGCTGGTCTACCGAACGAAGCTTGCGGCCTTTTCGCCGGGCACTTCGGGGAGAGCGTTGTTCGCCGTTTTTACCCGATGACCAACCACGCCGTGTCTAGTCGTATTTACCAACTCGACCCCAGCGAATTCATCAAAGTAGAAAATTCCGCAGAGGCGACTGGCCTAACGATCATCGGGGTGATGCATTCACACACGCATACAACTAATTACCCCTCACCAACTGATGTGGCCGATGCTGGCCGCTTTGACCCTTTTGGTGTCTGGCATTTTGTCATCGTCTCATTCAAACACGCCGATCCATCACTGCGTTGTTATAAAATATTGGGTGAGAAAATAACTGAGGAATCAGTCAAAATAATCGAGGAACCGAGCCGTGACCATACACCACTCGGTCATTGACCTAATCGGCAACACTCCGATAGTGGACGTGAGTGCTCTAAGCCCTAATCCGCAAGTAAAGATAATGCTCAAGTTAGAAGGGCAAAATCCCGGTGGATCAATCAAAGATCGGGTTGCCAAATCAATGATCCTCAAAGCTGAAGCTGACAAAGTGCTTGAGCCGGGCGCAACCATCATCGAGCCTTCTTCTGGCAACACAGGCATCGCTTTAGCGATGATTGCGCGCACTCGCGGCTATCGCACCAAGATTGTGTTGCCGCTCAGCGTTTCAATAGAAAGAAGGCAACTGCTTGAGGTTTACGGTGCCGAAATCATTGATTCCCCAGCCGCCGAAGGAAGCAACGGCGCGGTGATGCGTGCCCGGGAGATAGCTGCGGAGCACCCCGAGTGGGTGTTTTTGTATCAATACGAAAACGAAGCCAACCCCATAGCGCACTATCAGACAACAGGGCCAGAGATCTGGCGTGACGTTGCTGAACTAACACATTTTGTTTCTGGCTTAGGCACAAGTGGCACACTTATGGGTGTGGGGCGGTTTCTCAAAGAAAAAAACCCTGCCATTGAGGTCTTGGCTGTGGAACCCCCTGTAGGAGAACTTGTGGAGGGCTTGCGCAACCTAGACGACGGCTATATACCCCCGCTCTTTGACCGCTGGCAAGGCTTAGCATTGCTTGACGGCAAGCGCATAGTTCGACCTTTGGAATCATTGCAATGGACTCGCCGCTTAGCTGACATTGGCATCTTCTGTGGCATCTCAACAGGTGCCTCACTAGCCGGGGCGGTGCGTGTCGCCAAAAAAATCAATACGGGCACTATCGTTACCATCGCCGCTGACGGTGGTTGGAAGTATTTGTCGCTGGGTGCTTGGACTGATGACCTAGACGAGGTGGCAGAGCGCGCCAAGCGGGTAATCTATTTCTGAACACCGTTGTTCAACACCACCACATTCGCACTACGAGTTAACGTGAGTTGATTGAGGTCACCTAATGCGGGTGCCATCACCAGCTCCACGTCAAGTGCTAAGGTCACCGTGATTTGTAGGTCACTGACAACTATTTTGACGATTCTTGCTTGAGGAAGTGAACCACTCGCAACCGCAGTAGCCACTATGTCCTGCGCTTGCGCTTGGTTGATGGTGACACTGCCGCTTCTGCGCAAAACTGCTTCATCTAGCGCGGCGAGCGAATCGTTAGCCGCTGAAGCGGCAACAGCTTGCAACTCTCTACCTCTAAGGGTGACCAAGCCAACGTCAATAACCATTGCGCCTAAGACCACCATCACTAAAAGTGCCGCTGGAAACAACAATAGCACGCTTCCCTGATTGTGGCGGTTAAGCCGATTCAGCATTGCGCCATCCCAACAAGTCGGTTGCGGAACGGGTCAACAATTTCGCTAAATGATGATTGCACCACCCTTGTGCCACCAAAGCCACCCAAAAACGGCACCCTGATTGTGGGCACTGGGTAGCTAACCGTAACCGTAACCCGCGCGCAGCGGTGAAACTGTGGTGTCACCACAATGTCGATCTTGGCAGCGGAATTGGTGCGCCCATAAGCTCTCAAGGTTGCTTGCGCGCTTAATGTGGCTGCGGTGTGAGCACTTTGTGCGGTGTCGGCTTCGCTGTAGCTTCGTGCGCCATGCGCGGCCGCGCTTGACACAGCTAGTTTGGCATCAAAAATACCCCAAGCATTTGCGAACAACAAAGTCACGGCCACGAACAACAAAAAACCGAATGGCAGCACCTCAATACCAGCGACCTGACCCGCATCTCCGCTCACGCGATTTGTTGTTTGATGGCTAGCGCGGGTGGTCATCGCAAACTTTCGTTTCTGATTTCAATGGTGCGATCCAAGTTGTTGAGAGAGGCTAACCCCAGCAATCTTGTCGGCAAGAATGTGGGGTGTTGTGCCCTCACTCGCACTATTGTCTTGTCTGGGTGGTTGCAAGTCCATTGCAAGCTCGCGTGACCTGCGGAACCGTAAGATCCTAAAGAACGCTCAAATTCTGCCTGCGCGCTAGTGGTAGCGGCGCAACGGTTCTGCGCCGCGTCAATACTTGCTACTTGGTGTGCAACATCATGTGCTGCGGCAACAACAAGCGATGTGGCGTAAAGGTTGAACAAAATTTGCACGGCTGCGAGCATCATCAGCAAGTAGACCAAGAGCGCGGTGCAGAGTCCAATCAACCCCGCCCCGCGCTGCTGGTCTACCGCTCGGCTAGACATCTCAGTAGCAAGCGAAATCAGCACCTCTACTTACCGATTTTGTCTACTTGCGTTTTGATGTTGCCTTCAGCACCTTTCCAAATTGTTTGGAATGCGGCCCACATCAGCGCGCCTAAAAAAGCAATGATCAACACAGCGATTGCTGTGCTAATCACTCCTTCGCCACGATCGCTAACAAAACGGCCGGTGCGGTTATTGATTAAGCCCACGAGCAACTGAAGTTGCAGCCAGGCAAATGCATAAATGGTCATGTTGAATTTCCTTTTCCCTAGTTGGGTGTTGGTTCGAAAGTGGCGACCAAGCCATGAGTTGCTGCGGTGAGGTCACGATTTCCGCAACAGGCAAATGGGGGAGGATTGGGAGAGGAATTGGTTAGGGAGAGGTGAAAAGGGTTAATGCATCCAGAAACGGAATCCCCATAAGCAAAAGACCTGGAATCAAAGTGGCGAAGGTGACAGGAATCCAGACCTGCTGGGTACGTTTTTCAATCTCCTCGATCAACTCGCGTTGAGTTTCACGAAGCATGGTTCGAGCTTCATTTGAAATTAAACGCCCCAAATCGCCTGCCTCTCGGTTTAGCGCGAGGATGGCAATCAAGCGATCGAGTGCCTCTAGGGAGGCTAGTTCAGACCATTCGTGCAGAGCTTCTATTTCGGTTAGCCCCTGATGGATTCGCTGCATCACCCGCTGCAAATCCGCCGCGCAGTTGCCGCTACCACGGGAAGCGACACGTTGCAAAGCCGCGCTCAACGACCAACCAGCCGACATTAACATGCCAATTTGTTCAGCCACCAGTGGCAACTCCAGAAATAAGGCACGTTGCCAGGCTTCAGAAGCTTTAATAATCTGCTGTTCAAGCAGCAAGATCGTCAGGATTGGTGTGCCCACAACTAGCGGAAGAGCCACAAAAACAGGTAGCCTCAAAGCCACCGCTGAGATTGTGCCCAGCATAAACACAGCACTCGCCCAGCCAACTTGGCGTACTCTAAAGGTGTTAACATCCAGCGGTGAATGAATGCGTGTCAAGCGGATGCTTAGTTCTTCGCTGACACCAAAAATCTTGGCTATACGTTCACCCACAAACTTAGAAAGCGGCACCACAACTTCAGCAAAGGATGCCGCCGATAAAAATGTGGTGCCTTTGGCAGGTGACATATGAGGTGCATAAGGCGCAAGCCGTTCGGTCAACTTTGAGCGCCGATACCAGCGCAACTCAGAAAGCAGCAACGCCAAACCCACAAACATTATTACCGCGATGAATGAGATGAAGCGCATGGTTAGTCCACAAAAACCCGCTGTGGATCGGGCAATCGCATCACCCGTCCCGCCCAAAACCAACAAGCAATAATCATCACTAGAGCCACCAAAACCAACACTTGCCCGCTACCACTACGGTAGGCATCACGACCATTGCCAATAGAAATACCGGCTAACGTCATTCCCGCAGGCACAATAAAAACGAACAACCTTGCAAAACGTGCCCCAGCTTGGCGGCTATGCGCGTCTTTGCGCCCCTGAACATCGGCTTGGCGGTCTTGCGCTAGGGCCTCAAGGCGACCATCAAGGTCTGCCCCACCTATCTCATGGGCACAAAGTAGCGTTTCAGCGGCCATATCGGCGGTCGGGTCGCTAAGTTGGGTTTTCAATACCGCAATGGAGCGCACCAAGTCGGTGGTGAGTAACCACTCTCGATGCGCTGCTGCGAAGGCATCTCTAAGCTCACTAGGCGCACGCCGCCCAACCTCAAACAAGGCTTGCGGTATTGACCTACCCACAGAAGTTGTTTGCAGACGTATTTCTTCAATCATTCGCGGCCAAGCTTCTTGAGCGCGTCTCCGGCGATTAATACGGCGTTGTCGATAGGAAGCAACAGGCAACGAAGCAGCGAATGCCGCCACCGCCAGCGAGGGGAATAATCCTCCAAAAGCAGCATAACCTAGCAGCCCCGCAAGCAAGGTCAAGGTTGTGATCACCCCAAAAAACTCTCGTTTGTTAACTTGACCCAACCCAGATTGTTGCAACCACATGTCGATTCCTGCTTTGTTGGGTCCGCTAGTAGTCACACGATTAATGCCTGGGCTCAGGGACAATTCGCCCCAACCAAACACCACTGCCGAATAGACATAGAACACTCCGCAGCCCGCCAAAAAGGCAATAAAGAGAGGTATCACCGGGGTTCTCCTTTGGTATCAAAGTTGTCGTTAAGAATGTTTCGCATGTCAAGTCCGCTAGCTGTAAATGCACGGCTGAGACGATCTGGTATTAGCCCAGACCAACGCAAACTGTCATCAGCAGCGTCACGCACAAACACCTCAGTCGTGGTGAAAGCGGTACCGTCTTGCCGGGCAGATAAGTCTTCAACAGCAACGATTGCACTAAGGCGAGGCCCTTGGTGAGTCCGCTCACAATGAACCACCACATCAATTGCTTCACTTACCAAACTATTCAGAGCGTTCATTGGTAGTTCGTTGCTTGTGTCAGCTAGCTGACAGATAAATCGCAGGCGTGTTAGTGCTTGTCGTGCTGAACCAGCGTGAATTGTTGTGTATCCCTTGACACCAGAAGATAATGTCAGCAATAAAGGCAAAGCTTCACGGTCACGGACTTCACCCACAATGGCCACATCAGGTGCCATTCGCAAAAATCCAGCCACTAGCCGACGCAGGTCAACAGCCGGACGATCAGCGCGAGCGGCACGGGTTTGCATACTCGCCACGTTTGGCAAAGGAATATCAGCCTCAAACACTTCTTCAGCCACCACAACCCGCAAAGAAGGGTTGAGTTCCGCCACGCAACAATTCAACATTGTCGTTTTGCCCGCGCCGGGAGCACCAGCAAAAACTATAGTTTGACGTGCCGTTACACAACCACGCAAAAACCTAGCTGCTGCTCTCGTGAGCATGCCTCGTTCTATTAACTCATCAAGGTTACGAAAAGCTATGCCTGTGAATTTGCGGACATTAACCATCGTGTGTCCACCTCTAGCCACATCCCCATGCACAATATGAAGACGCGCGCCACTATCTAGTTGAGCATCTTGGAGACCTTCAGAAGGGTCAAGTTTGCGGTGAGCAGTTGATGCATCATCAAGTACTTTGGTGAGCGTGCGAATAACGTGTGCATCGTCGTGGAACACTTCGTCGTGGTAACCACTCGTGCCACGATGCCGCTTAACGAAGATTGCATCGGGGGCATTAATCATGATTTCCCAAACATCGTCATCTGCAAGCAGCGGCCCCAGCGGTCCGTAACCTGTGAGATTGCGTAGTGCTCGCTCAGAAACAATCTCAGGATAACTCAACGGGTAAGGGCGAATACCTCGGCGGTGATCGTTATTCCACAAGCGGATTTCCTCCGCCACCATATCTGCGAGAAATTGACTACTTTGCTCTGTTCCAAGATCAAGAGCCTCAGTCTTGGCCCGTTCTTTAACACGCATCTCTATCTCTGCTAGCGGTGTTAGCTCTTGAGTAATGGTCAAGGTATCTCCTCTAGTTTGGGTCGTGCCAATGGCCAAGTGACCCCGGCACGACTGCAACAGCTTGACGAGCGACTGGTTCGGGTGTGTATTCTGTGACCGTGAGCGCACTGAGACGTTCGTTGAGTTGGCGGTAAAGGCTCTTAATGGCAGAGTGGGGAAGTCGGGTGCCATCTCGCAGTGCTTCTTCAATGTCGCCGCGTTCGCCAATAAAGATGGGGTCTCCCACACTAATACCGTGATTATCTCGGTCGAGCAAAGAATGGAGGGCAGAGGCAACATCCAATTGACGGCGAGGGTTGCGTGGGGTGCGGTTGAAGACCGCAACAATGCGGGCAGCATCAACGTTTAATGCCGTCAGTTCGCGCACACAGCGAGTTAGCGAATGGATTCCTTTGGTGGTGGCAACACCCACCACCAAAACAAGGTCGGCTTGCTTCGCGACCGTGCGAGCCATGTGGTTACGGTCTTCCACATCTTGAGAACCGGTTTCGCGCTCTCCCTCGAAATCATTGCTAATGTCTGCCACCACCAAGCGATACGAACGCGCCATACCAGCTAAGGAAGTTTCAAAGGCTCGCGGACCAATAGCGGTCCAGTCACGATGGCGCCTTAAGCCAAGTAGCAGGTGATAGCCACGATCGGTTACTTCAAAAACTAAAGAGCGCATTTGCTCAATAGGAACCCTGCCGAAACGATGAGCATCAACGAACTCCTGCAGCCCGGGGATCACTTCTTGAGCATCATGTAGCATTCCTTGTTCACCATTGAGAGCAAGATCAGCGAGCAAAACCATTGATTGATTACTTGGTTCGTTAGCAAAAGTTTGAGACACCGCCATCGACAAGACAGAAGCACCAGTGCCACCGGGTCCGGTTACGGCGATTAATTTGCCGCGCCAACTCGCTTCTAGTTGCGTTATTGTCTCGCCGACCACAGCACTGACCGTGGCAATCGGGCAAGCATGATCGCTCAAAGCATCGAGCAGGTCGCCCCGTGAAAATTCTTCGCTGAGCAGGGTGGCAACGCCGAGTTCTTGCCAGTCTCGGATAACGGTGGTACCCACCACTATTACCGAGACACCAGCAATGTGGACACTGTCGATGAGGTCTCGATCGAGGCCTGGTACGTCTGCGCCAACTAGCAACGCTGAGTATGGTCGACCCGCTTTGAGTCTCGCCAACACTTCGTCTCGTGAGACACACTTGATGAAGTCCACAGGAACAGTTGCCGCGGTTGACCAACGCGACAACTTGCTAAACCAGTCAACTCTGGGGTGGGCGAGGCCTAAAACGACCCAACGATCATCGCTCATTTTGAAACTCTCCATTGCTAAGAGGTGTAACCTCTGTTGCGGCTAACGGTTGTGGGTATTGGTCTAAGTAGTTGGCGTTTTGCGAGCGAGTTGTTAGCACCACTGTCAAGTCAAAAAACGACAAGTGGGTGCCACGCATCACACTTTCTGCATCTCTTAGCCCCACAGTGAGGGTGCCAACAGCAGTAGAACCATCTGCTAGGAAATCCAACACCAGAGCATCTTGGAGAGCAATCTTGGTGGTGGCGGAGTCTATGGTGTTGGTGTCGTGGGCTAAGATGGTGACCCGATCTCCTTGCTTTAGATACTTGGGGGAACGATTTAGCAGAACCGGCAATGTGAGTTCGTGCAATCTAGTTGTGTTGGTGTCGGCTATTTGGTCAGCAAGCCGCAGATCGGGAGCTAACAACAACGAACCAGCATGCAAAAACCGTAAAGCTGTTG
Organism: Candidatus Aldehydirespiratoraceae bacterium; assembly: GCA_965204595.1. GTDB lineage: Bacteria > Actinomycetota > Acidimicrobiia > Acidimicrobiales > Aldehydirespiratoraceae > VXYK01. Next base: position 58,974 of record CBDBEW010000014.1, read on the forward strand.
CGCCTTCCAACAATTGTGTATTTTGAAAAGTATCTTCGGCGAAAGCAAGCTCGGCTAAATCAGTACTTAGTGTTAGCGGCACGAAGTCGAAGTCGCCTTGACGAAGCAAATCGCCGCTCTTTATGTTTTGGTTGAGTACCAGGTACTGCATTGCTGGGCCACCGTCAGAACGATTAGCGAACAAAAATGCTGCCACCATCGCCACAGTGATCAGTAATGCACCAACTAACGCACGACCATTCGGCAAACTTCGGCGCACCGTGATAGATCGTTTCGTGGTGACATCTGTCAAATAATTGGGCTCCGCCGCCGTTTCTGTCATCGCCTTTTTTCCTTTACTGCCCCCAGTCACTTGGGGGGCAATTGTTGCCAAGTGCCGCTCATCGTTGGCTAAGTGAGAACCATACCAAAGAATCAATTGGAATTGCAAACGATTAATTTAATTTCTTTGCCAGAATCCGATGCCATTGCTCACATTTGCCTGTAAATTGCTAAACGTCAGTAGTAGAACTTTTTGAATGGGAGGGCCAATGCCCGAACAATCCGCAGACGATATGGGATGGTTGTCCACACCAGCGGCAGCCGCACGGCTTGGTATCACGCCAAGAACCTTGTACAGGTTTATAGACGAAGGCCAAGTAACGGCCTACAAATTTGGTCGGGTTATTCGCCTCAAGCAAGACGATGTTGATCGCTTTATTGAGCAGTGTCGAGTAGAACCCGGCACAATGGCACATCTTTATCCAACTATTCCCCCAAGTACAGCAACCTCACGACCCACAACGGGTTAACCAATCCCCTCATAAGCTCCACCACAAGCCTCATCCAAGGACACCCGTCCTATGACACTTGTCCTAAGACGCTGTGCGAGTTATTTGAGCGGATGAGGAGAATCGAACTCCCATCATCAGCTTGGAAGGCTGAGGTTCTAACCGTTGAACTACACCCGCTAGGCAATCAAGGATAGCACTTTGTTGCGGGTGACAAAAGTGCATTGAAAAAGTTTCTTTGGGTAATCACCACTAGTTCGGTTTGGCGTGGTCGCAGTTAGACTTAGCAAAGTGGAAGACAACGGCACCAAAAGCAGCGTTGAAGTTCTTGAAGGCAACAAAGTCAAGTTGACTGTAGAAGTTGACGAAGCAGAAATTGACAAAGCTGTAGAGCAAGCATTTAAACGCATCGCCAAAGACGTGCGTATACCTGGATTTCGGCGTGGTAAAGCACCGAGGCGCATCCTAGAAGCACAACTGGGCTACCAATATGGCCGCGCCGAAGCACTAAATGAAAAGCTGCCACGTTATTACCTGCGAGCATTGGGACAACATGACCTAGATGCCATTGATGTGCCATCTTTTGAGATTCGCCACGGTCATGAAACTGGTGCGCTAGTTTTTGATGCCACAGTTGAGTTAAGGCCTGCAATTATTGTTAGTGGTTACCATCAATGGTGCTTTGAAGTGCCAAGTCCGCTACCAACAGCAGAAGATGTGGATGCAGAGATCGATAGATTACGGGCGGGATTTATTGAATATCAAACCGTGGAACGTGCCGCACAAGACGGTGACCAACTCACCGTCAACATAGTTGGCTCTCATCGGGGTGAGGCAATAGCGGCACTATCAGCGAACGACTACGATTACGATCTTGGTAGTGGGGCGGTGGTGCCAGAACTAGACGAAAACCTGCGCGGCACCAAAGCTGCTGACGAGATCGAATTTGAAGCTGCACATCCACAAGAAGAAGATGAACCGCTACATTTTGCTATAAGTGTGTTAGCTGTTAAAGAAGGTGTATTGCCAGAGATTGATGAAACTTGGGTTAAAAGCGTTAGCGAGTTTGAAACGATAGCCGAACTCCGCGCTGATGTGGAGAAGTACCTTAGCTTTGTTAAACAAACTGAAGCAGGTCGCAGCGCAGATGAACAAGTTCGCTCCGCGGTAGCCAACTTAGTTCAACAAGAGATACCTCAAGTGCTTATCGATCAAGAAATCGAATCCCGCATAAAAAGGTGGGAAAAGAGTATCGAGGTTCAAGACGTTTCTAAGGAACAATTTTTGGCAAGTATCGGCCAAGAATTAGATGATTTTGTTGCCCACCTCACTGAACCTGCCACCGAAGCAGTAAAGTTAGATTTGGCATTGCGAGCCATCGCTGCGGCTGAAGGATTAAACGGCGCACAACATCACCTAGCAGCCCTGGCCGAACTTGCCCAACGCTCAGGTATAGATGTAGACACTTACCAAAAAGCCCTGCGGGAAGGTGGCGAACTTGCATCCATGCAAGGCGTTATGTCCAAAACACGAGCGATAGATTGGCTAGTAGAACACACCCGTTTGGTAGACAGTAACGGCGACACAATAGAGTGGCAGGACATCAATTCAACTATGAACAAAGAAACTGCGAACAACCTCACAGAAGAATCGGGAGAAAACCAATGACCATCAACCCACGCAACTACCTAGTGCCAACCGTGGTGGAACAAACCAACCGCGGTGAGAGAGCCTTTGACCTATACAGCAGACTTCTTAAAGAAAACATCATCTTCATTGGCACACCAATTGACGACACGATTGCCAACTTAATTTGTGCCCAGTTACTGCACCTTGAGTCTGAGAACCCCGACAAAGACATCAACCTATATATCAACTCGCCTGGGGGAGACATCAACGCATTGTTCGCCATCTACGACACAATGTGTTACATCAAACCAGATATCACCACCATATGTTTTGGTCAAGCAGCCTCAGCAGCCGCAGTGCTACTAGCCGCAGGAGCCAAGGGCAAACGCCTAGCTTTACCGCACGCCCGCATCCTCATTCATCAACCCTATGCGGGGGCGCGAGGGCAAGCCAGCGACATTGAGCTAATCGCAGCGGAAATACAGCGCATGAAGGTTTCCCTTGAGCAGGTCTTAGCTCAACACACTGGTCAAAGTGTTGAAAAAATTGCTGCCGACACCGACCGCGACTTCGTGATGACCGCGGCTCAAGCCAAAGAATACGGCATTATTGATGAGGTCATTGAGAACCGCAATACAGTAGACAATGGTGCGGCGATCACCGCGATTGCCTAGGGCTGAAAGGATATAAGTGGCCAAATTCGGCGAAGGTGGAGAACTGCTAAAGTGCTCTTTTTGTGGTAAGTCACAAAAGCAGGTGCTTAAGCTAATCGCTGGCCCTGGAGTCTACATTTGTGATGAATGCATCTCGCTTTGCACCGAAATCATAAAAGAAGAGCTTGCTGAAGGCAACGAAAACAACCTAGGTTCATTACCTTCGCCACAGGAAATATATCAGTTCTTAGACGACTATGTTGTTGGCCAAGACAAAGCCAAACGCATTCTCTCGGTGGCGGTTTACAACCATTACAAACGCGTCGAGATGGGCACACAACTAGATAGCGACGTAGAACTCTCAAAGTCCAACATCTTACTAATGGGGCCCACTGGCTGCGGTAAAACCTTGATGGCACAAACTCTGGCACGCATGCTAAACGTGCCGTTCGCTATTGCCGATGCCACCGCACTCACCGAAGCCGGCTATGTGGGTGAGGATGTTGAAAATATCTTGTTGAAGTTGATACAAGCCGCAGACTACGACATAAAAAAAGCTGAAAGCGGGATCATTTATATAGATGAGATAGACAAGGTCGCTCGCAAAAGCGAAAACCCCTCCATCACTCGCGATGTCTCGGGTGAAGGTGTGCAACAGGCACTACTCAAGATTTTAGAAGGAACCACCGCATCGGTTCCACCACAAGGTGGGCGTAAACACCCTCACCAAGAGTTCATCCAGATCGACACCTCCAATATTTTGTTTATTTGCGGTGGAGCTTTTGCGGGCATTGAAAAGATCGTTGAAAGTCGTCTCGGGTCGCGAGGTGTAGGTTTTGGAGCCGATATCAGAGGGCCAGATGAAAAAGACATGGCAGCGGTGTTTGCGGCGGTGCTACCCGAAGACCTAGTCAAATTTGGTTTAATCCCAGAATTTATTGGGCGTTTACCAGTGCTTGGTTCAGTCGGTAATCTTGACGTGGATGCCCTAGTAGCGATACTAACCGAACCACGCAACTCCCTTATAAAGCAATATCAAAAGATCTTTGAGTTCGAAAGTGTTGACTTGGAGTTCACACCTGCGGCACTTTTAGCGATAGCTCAAGAGTCTGAAAAACGATCTTCAGGCGCGCGAGGATTGCGTGCCATTTGTGAAGAGATATTGCTGAGCACCATGTTTGAGCTTCCTAGTCGTGATGACATAAGCCATGTGGTGGTTGAAAAAGAAACGGTATTGGCAAATCAACCACCACGTTTGATTAGCCACGCTGAAGGTCGGCGCGCAAGTTAGCCACAAGCGGAAAAATTTTGTATTACCGTCAAGCCCTCAACTACCTTGATGGCTTAGTCAACTATGAAGCTCAACCAAGAGCGGGTGCGGTAACTGGACTTTCGTTAGCCAAAATGCAAAAGCTCAGCGCATACCTAGATGACCCTCACGAATCGTATCCATCTATTCACATTACAGGCACAAATGGTAAGGGTTCCACGGCGACCATGATTGAAGCCCTGCTCACCTCAATGGGTTTGCGTGTGGGCACCTATTGCAGTCCACACATTTCTTCACCAACTGAGAGAATACGCCTGGTTGGCGAACAAATTGACGAGGCCACCTTTGCGGAGTTAATCGGCCAGATCGCAGCACTGGTACAAGAAACCGAGTTTGAACCATTAACTTGGTTTGAGACGATAACAGCAGCGGCATTTTTGCACTTCGCTAATGAGGCGGTACATGCCGCCGTTGTTGAGGTGGGAATGCTCGGCACCTTTGATGCCACCAACATCATTGATGCGTCGGTTGCAGTGATTACGAACATAAGCCGTGACCACACCGACGGAAAACCAGGTTGGTGGTATCGAATCGCCGAAGAAAAATCTGGGATAGTCAAAGAGGGAGCCACAGCAATTCTTGGTGAAAGCACCCCAGAGTTGACAGAGGTTGTGACTGCGAGGTCACCCAAGTCCATTTCTGTGCCCCAAGTGCTCAGCAATGAAGTGGCGTTAGGTGGCCGGCTAATCACGGTCAAAACCCCACGCGGTCTTTACGATCAGGTGTTTGTTGGCTTGCATGGACGACATCAAGGCCACAACTGTGCTCTCGCCATAGCGGCTGTTGAAGAATTTTTTGACGCACCTCTTGATGCTTCGGTAACCGAGGAAGCCCTACATCAGTTGACGCTGCGAGGACGACTGGAGGTTGGGGCACGATCACCGCTAGTTTTGCTTGATGCCGCCCATAATCAAGGTGGAGCAACGGCGTTAGCTCAGGCGTTAGCAGAAGAATTTGGCGTTTTTGAGCAACGGTTTCTCGTTTTCGGAATGCAGGATGGGCGCGACCCTAGAGAGGTCTTAGCAGCCTTAGATTTGGTGACGTTTGATTTCGTGGTGGCATGCACCGCACCAACTCCCCGCGGCCTTGATGCGGCGATCATTGCAGCTGAGGCGCAATCGTTGGGTGCTAACGTGTACATCATTTGCGATGTTGGTGCTGCTGTTGAGTTTGCGCTGGGCCAAGCGACGAGCGAAGATCAAATAGTGGTTGCGGGTTCGGTAACGGTGCTAGAAATAGCTCGTGAGGCTTTGAAACAGTGAAGCATCCGCGCTAAAGTGCAAACACATGGAGAGAACTCTTATTATTTGTAAGCCCGATGCGGTGGAACGGTGCTTGGTGGGTGAGATCATTGCTCGTTTTGAACGAAAAGGACTGCGTTTGGCTGCTGGCGAACTCCGTGTGCTTGATCACAGCACGCTTGCCCTTCACTACGAAGAACATCAAAATAAACCGTTCTATGGAGACCTGCTGAAGTTTATGAGCCGTGGCCCTGTGTTTCTAGCTGTGGTAGAGGGCGCACCAGACCTATGGCAGGTGGTGCGAGACATGGTTGGAGCTACCAACTCACTTAAAGCTGCTGCGGGAACGATTCGTGGCGATTATGGCAGTGACCTAACCGAGAACCTTATTCACGCTAGCGATTCCGCGCAGTCCGCAGCCCGAGAAATCGGTATTTTCTTCCCCAATTTGACAGATGCGAGTTCATAGCACACCAAAACGATTTGTTGCTACTAACCTAGTGGCAGGTCATGACTTGGTCTTTTGTTCAACTAAAACGAGGTGATTAGCCGATGCCTGCCGATTCATTCGCAAACGTAATAGGTGGTGGTTTGCGAACCGCTATGGGGCGAGATATGGCTGTCGACTTGGGCACTGCTAATACCTTAGTTTATGTCAGGGGTGCTGGGGTTGTGCTTGATGAGCCTTCTGTGGTTGCTATCGACACTAATGACAACAGACCCTTAGCGGTGGGAGTTGAAGCAAAGCGCATGATAGGGCGCACTCCAGCCAATATTCGTGCCATCCGTCCCCTCAAAGATGGTGTTATCGCGGACTTTGAAATATGTGAGAAGATGCTTCGCTACTTCATCCGTAAGGTGCATCATCGTAAGTGGGCGAGGCCACGCATGGTTATCGCAGTGCCGTCTGGCATTACTGGCGTTGAGCAACGGGCGGTGCAAGAAGCAGCAGAATATGCTGGTGCTGCGAAACCGGCTTACATTATTGAAGAACCCATGGCCGCTGCTATAGGTGCTGGTTTACCAGTGCAAGAACCCACCGGCAATATGATTGTCGACATAGGTGGTGGTACAACTGAAGTTGCAGTTATTTCCTTAGGCGGTGTGGTGGCGAGTCAGTCTGTTCGTGTTGGCGGTGATGAACTTGATGAAGCCATTGCTCAACACATAAAAAAAGAACACGGACTTGCTCTCGGTGAAAGAACCGCGGAAGAGGTAAAGGTGCAAATAGGTTCAGCAGCACCGTTATCACCTGAACGGTGTGCAGAAATTCGTGGCAGAGACCTCGTAAGTGGCTTACCGCGCAGCATTGTTGTTAGCACGCAAGATGTTCGCATGGCTCTTGAAGAACCTATCGTTGCGATCTGTGATGCGGTAAAATCAACTTTGGATCAAACACCGCCAGACTTGGCCGCTGACATCATGGAACGTGGTATCACGCTCGCAGGTGGGGGGGTGCTGCTGCAAAAAATCGATCAACGGTTAGCGGATGAGACAGGGATGCCGGTTCGGATAGCTAAAAATCCCTTATACGCGGTTGCTGTGGGGTCGGGGCAAGTACTTGAAGAGTTCAACGCTCTAAAAGACGTAGTTTTCAGCTCTGGCGAGCTGTAGCGCTGAGCCGGGCCGATGGCTCAGCGGAAAGGGCGGGTTCGGCATCGCCTCATTCTGTTGACTTTGCTTGCCGTTACTTTGCTGACAGCTGACCTACGGGGTTTCAACACCGTAAATCAAGCGCAAAGTCTCTTACGAGACATCCTGCACCCAGTCAATTCGTTGGCTTCAAACATTTTTGAACCCGTGGGTGATGTTTGGAACTCGCTTTTTTCCTATGGTGACCTAGAAGACGAAAATGCTGCTTTACGTGCCGAATTAGCGGCATTGCGGGGAACTGCCTTGCGCGCCGAAGGCGACAGCGCGGCGTATCAAGACTTACTCAAGGCTTTAGATCTGGCTTATGCTCCCAACATTGAAACCGTAACAGCTCGTGTTGAACGTGGCCCTGTTGGTAACTTTGCCCGTGACGTGGTGACCATCAACAAAGGGCAAAGAGACGGCATTGAAGCGGGTATGGCCGTTGTAACTAACGCCGGCTTGGTGGGTCGTGTCCAACAAGTTGATGGTGTGACCGCAACGGTACAACTACTTAGCGATCCTGACTTAGTTGTTGGGGTGCGCTTAGTTTCAACTAATAATGTTGGTTTAGGCCATGCGCTAGCTGGTGGTGCGAATTTGTTTGTCATTAATCAAGGCCCAAACTGGCCAACGGTTGACGATGTTGGGGAGTTTCCTCAGGTCGGTTCGGCAGTAGTGACCGATGCCGATTCACGTTACACCGCCGATGTACCGATTGGCAGGGTGATTGAGGTGCGTCCCGCAAGTGATGACTTGTCCCTAGAAGTGCTCGTGGAGCTAGCAAATGAGATTGAAGATTTGTCGTTTGTGTCGATCTTGCTAACCAAACAAATCAATGAGCCGACAGCACCTGTTTTGGTGCCAAGCACCAGCGTACCCCTTGATATTAACCCAAATCTCATCACCCCCGATGTGATTACTCCAGCAACAGAGGCACCATGACAACTCTGCGTTTGGCACTGGTGATGCTGGTGGCTGTGGTTGTGCAAGTCACCGTTTTTGTTGACTTTAGAGTTTTTGGTGTCGCCCCTGAGTTGTTGGTTTTGGTGGCAGTCATTGTTGGTTACCTAACAGGCCCAAAAACCGGTTCAACCGCTGCGTTTGTGATTGGTTTGCTGTGGGATATCTATTTGCCTACCCCACTTGGCCTTGCTGCGATAGTTTTTGCTGTGGTTGCTTATGGGGTGGCTAGCGTTAAAGAACTTTTGAACGAAACAACGCTACAGTTTGTTGTCATAGTTGCTTTTGGTACCTTTAGCGCGATCACAGGTTATGCCTTGTTGGGAGAAGTGATGGGCCAACGGGGTTTGGTGAACATAGAAATGTTACGTGTGGCTCTAGTTGCGACTCTGCTCAACGCGTTAGCAGCTCCAATGGTGAGACCCTTGTTAGGCACTGCCATGCATGTGGGTACTCGCTTGAACAGATAAACACAGATGGATACCAACGACGATCCCACGAAACTACGCTTGCGTATATTCGCGTTCGTTGCCTTTATATTGTTTGGCGCACTCTTTGCTCGTTTGTGGTTCCTGCAAGGGATTGAAAATGAAACGCTCAGTTTCCGGGCGGTGACCAATGTTGTTGAACGTGTTTATGAAGAACCACCTCGAGGGCGCATCTTGGATCGTCACGGGCGAGTTTTGGTGGACAACAAGATAGTCCAAGTTGTAACCATAGACCGGTCAATATTTGAAGACCTAGACGACACCGCAAAGCAAGATTTGTTCGCCAACTTGGCACTAGCAATTAGTAGATCAGGTAAACCAACTAAAGTGTCTTCACTTACCGCGCGAACAAGTGACCCCCGTTACGGCCCCTTTGACCGCATTCCTGTTGCTGTTGATGTGAATGCCCAATTAATGGTTTATCTAGGTGAACGACCCGACCAGTTTCCGGGTGTGCGCGTAGAGCAGAGAACAATCCGTAACTATCCCTATGGCAACTTGGCCGCACATTTATTGGGTTATGTTGGCCCGATTACCCAAAGCGAACGACAGCAAGCGAATGCTGGCATAGACGTAAACTCAACGGAGCAAAAGACCTATCACCCTAATAGCCAGATAGGCAAAACCGGGATTGAACAGATCTTTGAAAGTGAGTTGCGGGGAGTGCCCGGTGTTCGCTGGCTTGAGGTCAACAATGTGGGTAAAGTCATTCGCGAAACCGCAAGGGTTGCGCCAAAGCCTGGTAATGACGTGTGGTTAACCATCGACATTGACCTGCAAGCATTAGCTGCACAACAGCTTGTGCTTGGCTTAGAGCGCACCCGCGACCGAGCCGAAGAAACCAATGTTATAGCACCCGCAGGTTCGGTGGTCGCAATCAATCCCCAAGACGGGGATGTTTTAGCCATGGTGTCGTATCCGAACTATGACCCTTCGTTGTTTGCAACTGGCATATCTAGCGACGAGTTTGAACTGTTGACATCGGCAGAGAACTACGCACCAATCCTTAACCGCGCCATTCAAGGAACATATGCTCCTGGATCAACGTGGAAGCTTGTGACCTCGGTTGCAGCTATTGAACATGGTGTGGTTGATGAACTATTTGGTGGTGTCAACATCTTTGTGAATGACCGTGGTGACTACCTTTATCCCTTCTGCGAGACTGGCACCGAACTTGAAGGAACCTGTGCATTTAGTAGCCCCTTTTCGGGTTCGCGTTTTGTTGACCTCGCTGACGCGCTCAGCGTGTCTAGTGATGTTTATTTCTACCGAATTGGTGGTGAAGGTTTTTTTACCCGTGAACGTGGCCCTGATGGGGATGAAGGAATTCAAGCAACAGCACGCCGTTTAGGCTTTGGTAGCCCCACGGAATTGCAGCTTCCATATGAACGATCAGGGGCAGTGCCCGATCGTGCGTATTTTGATAGCAAGTTTGAGCAAGGTGTGTTTGTGCGAGACGGCAATCAATGGTTCGCAGGAGATACCATCTTGTTGTCGATTGGTCAAGGTGATGTTTTAGCCACACCCACACAGTTAGCTAACGCTTATGCAACGTTTGCCAATGGCGGGACTTTACACCAACCAAATGTGGCACACCAGATCACCAGAGCCTCAGGTGAACTGTTGATTGATTTTGGCCCGCGGGTACACAGCGAGTTGGACTTAGGACCAAAAGTGGTTGAGCCCATCACGAAGGGGCTATTGGGGGTACCGCGTTTTGGGGGCGTGAGAGGCACGGCGGCAAGAGTGTTTGAGGGTGGCACGTTTCCAATCAATGAGTGGCCGGTCGCTGGCAAAACTGGCACCGCTGAAGTTGCGGGGAAAGCAGATACTAGCCTTTTTGTGGCTTGGGGTCCTGAAAATCACCGAGAACTAGGCATTAATGTGGCGCAGCGGGCAGAGATCGCGCTAGCGGTGGTGATGGAAGAATCAGGCTTTGGTAGTGTTGCTGCCGCCCCTGTTGCGGCGGCCATTCTTGAACCCGTTGCCCGCAAGAATGTGCCCCGCGCCTTAACTCTGCGTGAAATTGAAGTTGCACAACTTGAGCGCATTAAACAGTTGCGTGAGTTAGCAAACACTGCCCAAACGAGCGACTCCACCACAGAGACGCAATGATTTCTGTAGACACCTTCACTTTGAAGTCTCCGCCATTGAGCAAAGAAGATGACCAACGATGGTGGTTCGTGTTAGATCCGCTGCTGATCGTAACGTCGTTGTTGATAATAGCGATTGGTGCGGTTTTGGTTTTTTCCGCCACCCGTGGTGGCATCACCGCCCAAGAAGCGGTTGATTATTCGTTTCTGGAACGACAACTTGCCTTTGCAGCATTTGGTTTGATCGGCGCGGTTGTGATGGCACATCTGCATGCACAAACGCTGCGTGTGCTCCTGCCATTTGCTTATTTGGGTGTTTTGCTGTTACTGGCGGGACTATTTTTTTTTGGAGAGGTGGTTCGCGGGTCTCGGGCTTGGTATTCGGCTTTTGGCTTTAGTTTTCAACCCTCTGAGATAGGCAAAGTGGTGCTGATTGTGGCTCTAGCCGCGGTATTAGCTGTTGAGACGGTGAGCATCAAGAGGCTGATTGTGGCTTTAGTTCTTGCTGCAGTACCTGCCTGGTTTATCTTTGAACAACCAGATGTGGGCACGATTTTAATTTATGTTGTGATTACTGCGACCATGATTGCTATGAGTAGTGTGCGTTTGCGGGTCATTTTGGCGTTAGCGGTAATCACGATTGCTGCTCTAGTGGCAATATTTCAATCTGATGTGCTGCGTGAGTTTCAAGAGCAGCGGCTAGCGGTTTTTGTGTTAAGCGAAGATGCCATTGACGCGCTTGGTCCGCAAGCAATCCGCGCAGCATACAATGTTGAACAGTCACAAATCGCTATCGGCAATGGGGGTTTTTTCGGGCAGGGGTTGTTTCAGGGTTCACAAACACGGTCAAATTTAGTTCCCGAGCAGCAAACAGATTTTATCTTTTCAGTAGCTGGTGAAGAGCTAGGTTTTCGGGGCGCGGGGTTGCTGCTTGGACTATACGCCTTGATGTTGTTGCGGATGTGGCGTATAGCCGTGCGTGCCACCGATTCCTTTGATCGTTTGATAACTGTTGGAGTTATGGCCATGTTGTTGTTTCAAGCATTTCAAAGTGCTGGCATGACCATGGGCATGATGCCGGTGACTGGAATTCCTTTACCTTTAGTTTCATATGGCGGCTCTTCAATGATCACCTCAATGTTGGCACTAGGGTTGGTAATGGGGGTACACCGCAGACGTTTTGATTTTGCTGAGCGTGGCTAAAGCGCTGCTTAGCGGTAGCCTCAAAGTGTGTCTGTTTCACTTTGGCCCCGTCTTGAAAATTTGCTTCCGCAAGTGCAAAAACCTGCGCGCTACATCGGCTGTGAGCAAGGCATGCAATACCCTAAAGTGGGTGCGGGCATTGTTAGTTGGTTGTTGGCTTACCCTGATACCTATGAGATCGGGTTGCCTAATCAAGGTTTGCAAATTCTCTATGAGATAATCAATGAACGCGAAGATGCCGCGGCTGAACGGGCGTATTCTCCTTGGACAGACCTTGAAGCGTTGCTAAGGCAAGAAAAAATACCATTGTTCTCGCTAGAAACTCATCGTCCTGCAAGCGAATTTGATGTTTTGGCATTTAATCTGAGTGCCGAACTGACCTACACCAACTTAGTGAACTGCATTGATTTGGCTGGTGTTGCGATACATGCTGCGAAGCGTCGTGACGGTGATCCGCTAGTGGGGGTAGGAGGGCACTGTACCTACAACCCTGAACCCATAGCCGATTTTGTTGACTTTGTGGTTCTTGGTGATGGTGAAGAAGTTGTGGGAGAAATAACCTCGCTGCTACACACTTGGAAACCAAACCGCCACACTAAAGGTTCACGACACGCCCTACTTCGCAACTTAGCTCAAGTTGCTGGGGTATATGTGCCAGCGATGTATGAAGTCAGCTATGAAGGTGACTGGATCGCCGGGGTCACGCCACTATATGATGATGTTCCCCGCATTGTGGAAAAACGTACAGTTACTAACCTTGCTGACTGGCCTTACCCGGCAAAACAGTTGGTGCCACTAACTGAAGTGGTTCACGACCGTTTGTCTGTTGAAGTTTTCCGTGGCTGCACGAGGGGATGTAGATTTTGTCAGGCTGGCATGATCACCCGTCCCGTGAGGGAACGCCCCGCGTACCAAGTTCGCACCATGGTTAGTGAGGGCTTAGCTAGAACTGGCTATGATGAGGTGGCACTAACCTCATTATCCACAGCGGATTTTAGTGGTATTGAGCAAGTCATCGCCGAGACAGTCACAGATGGCGGTTGCAATCAGGTGAGTGTAGCGTTACCGAGTTTGCGAGTTGATGCCTTTACGGTAAATATTGCCGCACAAATACAGAGGGCACGCCGCACAGCTTTAACTTTTGCTCCTGAGGCCGGTTCGTGGCGCATGCGACAGGTGATCAACAAGTTAATTAGTGAACAAGACCTCTACAGTGCAGTTGAAAGTGCCTACAGCCAAGGTTGGAAGCGCATGAAGTTGTATTTTTTGACGGGGCTTCCTACTGAAACCGATGCCGACACCACCGCTATAGCTGATCTGGCACGTAATTGTGTGGCATTGGGCAAACAATATCATCGGTCTCCTAGCGTTACCGTTTCGGTGGGTGGCTTCGTGCCAAAACCCTTCACACCCTTCCAGTGGTTTGGTCAAAACACTGAGAGAGAACTTAGCCGCAAAATCAGATTACTGCGAGATGAACTGCGCTCAAGCAAAGGTGTGCGCCTCAAGTGGCATGACCCGAAAGCAACCTTAGCTGAAGGGATCACTAGCCGCGGCGATAGACGGTTGGGTCCGGTTATTGAATATGTGTGGCGTAAAGGCGGCATATTTCAAGAATGGTCGGAGCATTTTAACTTCGATCTTTGGGTTGAAGCTATGAAGGCTTGTGGTGCCGACATTGACTTCTATGTGCATCGGCACCGTCAACAAGATGAAGTTCTTGCTTGGGATCACCTTTCAGCAGGCTTGCATAAAGACTTTTTGTGGCAAGATTGGTGCGATGCACTTGATGAGTTGGGTTTAGAAGACTGCCGTTGGACACCTTGTTATGATTGTGGGGCTTGTACAGGCTATGGCATTGAACATGTGGTAGCGTCAGCAACTCCACCAGCTGGCGGCAGTCAAGGAACTGGGGTGCGCCTATGATCCTGAGGCTACAATTTGAAAAGCTAGGCAAAGTTCGTTTCACATCACATCGTGATGTGGCGAGAATCTTTGGCCGATGTTTGCGGCGCGCAGGATTGCCAATGGTCTACAGCCAAGGATTTTCCCCTCGCCCCAAGCTAGCTTTTGGATTAGCCTTACCCACTGGCTATGAATCGCTTGCTGAGTATCTCGACATCGAACTAGCTGACGATCAAGGCTTGGCTTTAGAAGTTGCCGATATTGCAGCCCGAATATCCAAAATGCTTCCGCAAGGAATGGTGGTTACCCAAGCAGAGGTGATAGACAAAAAGGCTGCATCTTTGCAGCAAGCAGTTAGATCATGTAGCTGGCAAATAGACATAGTTGGTGTTGCAGTGAACACCGTGGCTAGCGCCATAGCTCAAGCGCTCAAAGCCGAAACTCTTGTTGTTAACCAAGAACGCAAAGGCAAAACTATCGCAACAGATATACGCCCCGCGCTTTTGAATATAGAAATAAAAGAGCTAAATGAAGCCGCAGGTGAAGCTAACTCAATGGTGAGACTAGTTGCGGAACTAGCCACACAACCGCGCTCTTTGCGTGTGTCAGAGTTCTTAGCTGCGTTAAACCCACCGCTATATACACAGCGAGTTTGTCGGCTTCAACAATGGACAAAGAACGAAAATGACGATTCGGAGCGTAGCGATCCTCTACGCGCTGATTCGTCTGCACTGCTACAGAGCAGGTGATCACTGTGATAGCTGTGCCTCAAACGAAGGAACGAAAACATGGCCGAAACACAGGCCGGCAACCGTGGCAACCTAGACGGTCAAAACAAATCCAACCCTAACACTCCACGAAAACCAAAGATAGGGGACACGCGGCCAGCACCGCGCAAAAACCCTGTGCCTCCAAACGAAGCTAAAGTGGCCACCACCACTGCAGCAACACGCACTAGACGCAAGCGAGCTGCGCGAACGGGTAGAACCCAACCAAAAAGTGGATCAGCCCAGGGGCGCCGCGTGCAGCGCCCCCCCAAAACCCCACAACCCGTCGTGTCGACGGTTGGTGACGCAGTTGAACTAGACGAAAAAACCTTACGTCGTCATCGTGGGCGAACTCGCAAAGGTCAAGCAGTTGGACGATATCTAATGTGTGTGTCGATTGGCAAGAAGTCAACCCATATCGCCACCTTAGAAGGACGCAAGCTCATTGAACATCAAGTGTCTCGGCCCGCCGATGATGTAAGCCAAATACACGGCAATGTTTACCTCGGGCGAGTCCAAAACGTGTTGCCAGGCATGGAAGCGGCGTTTATAGATATTGCAACCCCCAAAAATGCGGTGCTATATCGCGGGGATGTGCAATACGACCCCGAAGATGTGGAAAGTGGTCGTACCGAACAACCCCGCATTGAAGACATCCTCAAAGCGCGACAAATGATCTTGTGCCAAGTCACCAAAAACCCGATCGCCCACAAGGGAGCACGGCTCACCCAAGAAGTGTCGTTGCCAGGGAGATTCGTGGTGTTGGTGCCCAACACTTCCACCTATGGGATTTCTAAACGACTACCCGACAATGAGCGGGCACGGTTGCGTAGCATCCTTGACAAAGCCAAACCCCGGCGACATGGCATCATTGTGCGCACCGCCGCTGAAAACGTTACCGCCAAAGAAATACGCCACGATATAGACCGCCTAGTGGAACTTTGGGAACAAATTGAACAGTTAGCCAAGAAAACTAAAACTCCAGCGCTCCTCTATCGCGAACCTGAAGCGGCGGTAAGAATCATTCGCGAAGAGTTCACTAAAGACTTTCGTGGCGTGATCATCGACAACCGCGAACTATATGAAGAGATCAAAGCCTATGTTGCAAGCATCACACCGGCACTTGCTGAGAGAGTGGTTTATTATGACCCTTGTGCGGAAAAACTGCCGCTCTTTGAGCGTTACCACATTCATGAACAGGTGCGCAAAGCCCTAAACAACAAGGTCTGGCTTCCCTCTGGGGGCTCATTGATCATTGAGTCCACTGAAGCCCTAACCGTAATTGATGTCAACACTGGCAAAAATGTGGGTAGTTCAAACCTGGAAGAAACAGTTTTCCGCAACAACCTTGAAGCGGCTGAAGAAGTAGCCCACCAACTCCGCTTGCGAGACATAGGTGGCATCATCGTTATCGATTTCGTGGACATGGATATTGCCAAAAACCGCGCTGCGGTGATGAAAACATTCCGATCTGCTTTGGCACGCGACAAAACCCGCACACAAGTTTTAGAGATGTCGGTTTTAGGTCTAGTTGAAATGACCCGCAAACGCAGCGGCGCAGGACTACTTGAATCGGTGTCTGAACTTTGCGAAACCTGCGACGGCACCGGCAAAGTAATAATTGATGATCTAATCGTTTGATTCTCTTGGTAGAGTGGCGCAGGTATGTACGCAATAGTAAAAACAGGCGGTAAACAGTACCGCGTTGAGCAAGGGCAGACCATTTCTGTTGATCGCGTTGGCCCAATAGGAAGCTCAGTTGAGCTTAAACCGCTGATGTTGGTTGATGATGGAGCGGCATTAGCTTCACCCGAGCAACTACAAGGCGTGTCGGTGACTGCGAAGATTATCGGTGAGCATCGTGGCCCTAAAATCAATGGTTTCGTCTATAAAAGCAAGTCCAACAACCGTAAACGTTGGGGACATCGCCAAACCAACGCTCGTATTGAAATAACGTCAATAAATAAGGATTGATAATGTCTAAAACAAAAGGTGGAGGCTCAACACGCAATGGACGGGATTCTAATTCTCAACGGTTGGGTGTTAAGGTTTATGATGGTGGTGCCGTTAGCGCGGGAGCTATTATCGTGCGTCAGCGCGGCACCAAATTCCATCCGGGCAACAACGTGATGCGAGGTGGTGATGACACCTTGTTTGCCACAGCTAGCGGCACCGTTTCCTTTGGCAAACGGCGTGGCCGCAAGCTAGTGGATGTAGTGGTTGATTGATTAAATTTCAATTCATCAACAGTGCTGCGCTGTTGATCTACCCTGTTTGAGTGTCTACTTTCATTGACGAATGCAATCTACATGTGAAAGCAGGGGATGGAGGTGCGGGCTGTGTGGCGTTTCGCCGTGAGTCTCATGTGGCAAAAGGTGGCCCCGCCGGTGGCGATGGCGGCGATGGAGGATCGGTTTGGTTAGTAGCGGATCCTAACGTGGCTTCTTTGTTGTCGTTTCGTGATCATCCTCATCGGCGCGCCGCTAACGGTAGACACGGTCAAGGTTCCAAACGTCATGGTGCTCAAGGCAAAGACTTGATTGTGCCATTGCCAGTCGGCACCGTGGTACTAGACCATGGCGACCGTGAACAATTAATAGACCTGAGCAAGCCAGGAGATCGCTGGCTAGCAGCTCAAGCTGGGGTTGGTGGTAGAGGTAACGCCCGCTTTTTGTCCAATAGTCGGCGCGCCCCTAGCTTTGCCGAACAAGGTGAAATTGGCCAAGAACGTTGGCTGCGCTTAGAACTTAAATTACTTGCTGATGTGGCGATCATAGGTTTCCCTAACGTGGGTAAGTCCACCTTGATAAGTCGTATCTCGGCAGCCAAGCCCAAGATCGCTGATTACCCTTTCACTACTTTAGAACCGAACCTCGGTGTGGTGCGCACAAGCGATGACTTTGAGATGGTGGTGGCAGACATACCAGGCCTGATACCAGGTGCTAGCCAAGGCAAGGGTTTGGGTCATCGTTTTCTAAGGCATGTTGAGCGTGCCACGGTTTTGTTGATCTTGTGTGACTTAGCTTCGCCTGAGGGAATATCTCCTCAAAAGCAGCTAGAAGCATTGCTCAACGAACTAGGTTCATACCATCAACAAATGCTGAAGCACCCTCGTCTGGTGGTGGGCAGCAAACTTGACGTGGCAACAGATGCTAGCTACCGGGGTTTAGCCATCTCAGCTGTGACCGGAGAGGGATTGCCTGAATTGCTTAGCAAACTAGCCACCTTAGTTTCTCAAAGTCGCCAACATAACCCCATTGAGTCTGTGCATACCATTCATCGGCCAACTCCTGTGCAACTACAAGTCCGCCGGGCACCCGATGGGACTTGGGAAGTGCATGGGAGAGCAGCAGAGCGGGCTGTGGCACTTAGCGACTTAACCAATCCCGATGCTTTAGCTTATGCAAATAAACGCCTCTTCTATCTCGGCATCAACCAAGCTTTAGCAAAAGCAGGCGTGCAACGAGGAGATGAAGTATGCATTGCTGGGTTTTCTTTCACTTATGAAGAGGATTTATGAAAACCAACCAAACAGTTGTGGTCAAGATCGGCACTTCATCAATCACCAACGATGAAGGTGTGCTTGAGCACGGCCAGATTGCGAATTTCTGCACCCAAGTTGCCCACTTACGTACAAAACACTATCAAGTTGTGGTGGTAACTTCTGGAGCAATCGCCGCAGGTCTACCCGAATTAAAGTTGGGGGGCAACAATAGGCCCAAAGACATGCAAACGCTGCAAGCAGTGGCAACAGTGGGGCAGAGTGCCTTGATGTCGTTGTATCGCCAAGAGTTTGCAAAACATGCTCTGGTTGCAGGTCAAGTGTTGTTGGTGCCACAAGACTTCATCGTGCGGTCGCAATACCTGCACGCCCGACGAACCCTAGCGAGGTTGCTTGAGCTTGGGGTGGTGCCAGTAATAAACGAAAACGATGCCATAGCTGATGATCAGATTCGTTTTGGTGATAACGACCGTATCGCAGCTTTGGTGGCTAATTTGATTGGAGCAAGCCGATTGCTTCTCCTAACCGATACGGCTGGGGTGCTCACCAACGACCCTCGTCTTGATGCCAACGCTTCGTTGATTGCTGAGATTGTGCAAATCGATAATCAAACCGAGGCACTAGTTAGTGCTTCTGGTTCTGTTCGTGGCAGTGGTGGAATGGCCTCTAAGCTCAACGCGGCCAAGATAGCGGCTTGGTCGGGTATATCAACAGTGATTGCTGACGCGCACCGTCCTAGTGTTTTGCTAGATGCTGTAGCAGGTGTGGCAGGTAGCGGCACCATCATCCATCCTCGCAATGTTAGATTGCCAGCAAGAAAACTCTGGATTGCTTTTGCTGTTGGCGCACAAGGTGCTATCACCGTTGACCAAGGTGCTAGGCGCGCCCTTGAACGTGGCAAATCTTTGTTGGCGGCTGGTGTGGTTCGCATCACTGGCTCGTTTGCGGTGAGTTCACCAGTTGAGGTTGTGGACGAGGAAGGCAAAGTTTTCGCAAAGGGCTTAACTAGGCACGGCTCCTCGGACTTAGCTGAGGTGGCAGGCAGGCGTAGTGAGGAACTGCCAACCGGTGCATTGCATTTAGTGATACACGCTGATGATTTGGTTATCGTGCCCGCTTAATCACCGGACTCATCAGAACTGGCTTCGTTTAGCGTGGCCTTAGCAGGAGCTTCCAAACCCAAGTTGCTGCGTATGGAGTCGAGGCGAGACTGTGCTTCTATTTTGCGAGCCGCTCGCTCAACTTCGTGAATTTGGGCTTCAACATTGCCCTCAGTGAGTTCGGCGGCTGCTTTAGCTCGGGCATAGCGGGCTTCGATCTTGTTGCGTACTTGGTCAAAGGTTGGCACATCCTCGCCAACGGCTTCGGTTAGTGTTTGCATGGCACTGTTAACCGTTTCTTGCATCTTGGCTTGGTCAAGCTGACTCAAAAGTGCTTGCCGTTGAGCAAGCTTCTTTTGGAGTAAGTCCGCATTTTGCACTACCGCAGCTTTGGCTTGCTCTGCTGACTCTGTGGCTTGAAAATGCAAACTTTTTAGGCTTTCCACCTCTTCTTCTAAGGTGAGTAAACGGTTAGCAAAACGTTCAGCCGCATCGGTGTAACGTTCCATTGCGTCGTTATCTCCCGAACTTGCGGCATCATCGGCCATCTGCACGGCACGGCGAGTATTGCCATTGACGCGTTCAAGTTGCTCAAGCGCACGGTTGAGGCGTAGCTCTGTTTGTTTCTGATTAGCGATGACATTAGCGGCTTGGCCACGCAAGCGTATGTGCTGGTCTTTAGCCTCATTTATCGCTTGTTCTAGCTGTACCTTTGGATCTGCTGACTCTTCAAACTCTTGGTTTTTCTTAGCGACGAAGTAATCCCACCGCTTCTTTAGGTTCTCAAACATGCAGTAAGCCTAATGCACTATCGTGTCACAATTTCTAAAATCTTTGTAAAACGTTTGAGGATGAGTTTACTTTCGTCTATTTTGCCGAGCTGACAGAAAACAAGAAAGCTCACGGTTGCGCCAACTAAAACGGCGAGCAACTCAAGATAAAACCAAAGACCCTCAACTAGCCAGCGAACCCCTAACGATAACACCAATGCCCCAACCGCTGCTAGACCTGGTTTGAACAAGAAACGAAATGGGTTAGCAAAAGCCACTAGATGATGCCGACAACGAAGGGTTAACAAGGCAAGTTCAAACCAAGCACTTAGTGCCGAACCAGCAGCCAGCCCCACAGCACCTAGCCGCACAGGGCCTTCAATGTTGCGCAGGTCTTGCTGCAAGGGTTTGAATGCTAACCAACTATCGCCCACAACTAAGCCATTAACACCGACGATTATCCGATCCAAAGAAAACATCACAGCAAAAGCCACAAATGCTGAAACAGCCACTCGCAGAGCAGAGATACGAGCTGGACCTCTAGTGTCACCTAAGGCGAAACAAAAGTTTTTTAGTAGATGACCTGCTCCAACAGCGGGCAACCCTAGCGCATAAGCTCCAAGTATGACCCAGACTAACGTGGCATCTTGGCTAGTAAAATTACCGCTCTGGTAAAGCAACGACACGATTAGGTCACCGGCGGCGATGCAAACCAATGAAGCAAACAGCATCCAAAAGGAGATATTGGCTAAGCCGCGCGCTGACCGTCGCAGCAAAGTTGCGTGATCATTAAGCAAACGTGACATTTCAGGTAGCTCAGCAGCAGCGACACTCATAGCAAAAATGCTCACCGGCAAGGTAGCGATCAGTTGCGCTTTAACTAGAGCGGCGATGGCTCCAGTTGCCAACAAAGTGGCGAGCATCAAATCGACGTAAGCTGAAAGCTGCACTGTTCCCCGGCCAAGTAGCGCAGGGACAAATCGTTGCCTAACTTTACGTACTGAGTGATTGTTGAAAGCGGGACGCACAAAGAATGCTTGCGCTAACCTCAAAGCAGTAGGTAGTTGAATTAGTAACTGTGCCAAACCACCGATTGTTACCGC
The DNA here is from genome assembly GCA_965204595.1 of Candidatus Aldehydirespiratoraceae bacterium. Classification (GTDB taxonomy): domain Bacteria; phylum Actinomycetota; class Acidimicrobiia; order Acidimicrobiales; family Aldehydirespiratoraceae; genus VXYK01. Next base: position 80,123 of record CBDBEW010000014.1, read on the forward strand.
TAGAGCTAAGCCAACTGCTGCATCATCTAAACTCCAATCACGAACCCACATCACATACAATGCAACTATCTGGCAGATGTTCCAGATAACTGGAGCGGCGTAAGGCAAAAAGAAGCGGCGATGGCTGTTTAGGACACCAAGGCACCAGCTAGACATCACCAAAAAACCAGTTCCCACAGCCATTATTTGCACCAGATCGACAACTAATTCAAACTTATCTCCGCTGAAACCGATGGCGAGCAGTGAGGTAATTGGTCTAGCCGCAAGAACCAAAATGCCCACGAAAATACCAGTTAATGCCAACAATGTAGCTCCCACAGCACTAGCCACACGGCTTGCCTCTTTGGGATTGTCTTGATCTAGCAGTTGGCTATAAACAGGTACAAAAGAAGCACTAAAGACACCTTCACTCGACAACATTAGTAATAAATTAGGCACGCGACTAGCGGCTGAAAAGGCATCAGCAGCAACACCTAAGCCAAACACGTGGCTCAAAAAACGTTCGCGCACGAACCCAAATATCCGTGATAAAGCAATCCCTGAGGCTACTAATACAGATCCCGTATGTTTGGGTTCTGACACTCTAGTCCTTTCACCGTTTGATTTGCCTTAGGCTAGTGGCATAACCTGCTAAGCTGAGACAGTGAGCCAAGAAGCTACTCCAATTCCACAACTCGCTAAGCGCGCCAAAGTTGCATCACGTCAGTTAGCGGTTCAAAATACCGAAAAGAAAAATGCTGCATTGCATTTTGGAGCCGAACTTTTGGAAGCCAAGTTTGAAGTGCTACTAGCAGCTAATGCTGTTGATGTGGCAGAAGCCAACCAACAACAGATGCCACCCCCGCTTGTGGATCGTTTGCGTTTAGACCAAGGGCGCATTAACGCGATGGCTAGCGGACTTCGCCAGGTCGCGGGTTTAGCTGATCCGATTGGTGAAACATGCCACGGTTGGGTGCGTCCCAATGGCTTGCGAATAGAAAAGGTGCGGGTGCCCCTTGGAGTGGTGGCCATCATCTATGAGAGCCGTCCCAATGTCACTAGCGATGCCTTTGGGCTATGCCTCAAGTCTGCCAACGCAGCGTTTCTGCGAGGTTCCTCAAGTGCCATTAATTCAAATTTGGCTATTGCTGCGGTGCTACGGCAAGCACTAGATAAAGCTGATCTGCCCGTTGATGCACTAGTGGTTGTGGACGACACTCGCCGTGGGGCAGCCATAGAATTCATGCAACAAAACGAGTTCATAGATTGCTTAATACCTCGAGGTGGCCCTGCACTAATCCAATCCATCGTTGATAACGCCACGGTGCCATATGTTTTAGATGGAGCAGGCAACTGCCATGTCTACGTGGATGCTGCTGCTGATCTTGAGATGGCACTCAATATATTGTGTAATGCGAAAACTCAACGCACTGGGGTTTGTAATGCTGCTGAGTCCCTAGTGGTGCATAAAGCAGTAGCGAAAGAGTTTTTGCCACTCGTTGTTGACGCACTCACCGGAGTGGAACTCGTTGGTGATCCAGGCGCATGCGAGATTGCTAGCACCATAGTTCCCGCTACTGAAGAAGATTTTGCTACCGAATATTTAAGCATGAAACTGAGCGTGAAATTAGTAGACAGCCTCCAAGAAGCAATCGAACATGTAAGACGATACTCAACAGGGCATAGCGAAGCCATAGTCACCTCCGATTTAGCAACTGCAGATAAGTTTGTGCGTGAAGTTGACGCAGCGACGGTCTTAGTGAACGCTTCAACCCGTTTCGTTGATGGCGAAGAGTTTGGTTTTGGTGCTGAAATTGGCATATCCACGCAGAAACTTCACGCTCGCGGGCCAATGGGGCTAGAACAACTCACCACCTACAAATACGTGGTTCACGGGCAAGGCCACATACGGAGCTAAGTTAACTCTGGCACTCCTAGCGTTCTCCGCTAACCTTAGCAACCTATGAAATATCGTTTTGAAGATGTCGGCGAGGTCGGTGAAGGATTACGTAAGGTTGATTACTTAGCTGACGAAGGTACAGCCGCGGTGTTGTACCTAGCTGATCGTTTGCAAAAACCGCTGCTCGTTGAAGGGCCTGCGGGAACTGGCAAAACACAACTCGCAAAAAGCGTTGCCGAGACTCTCGGTGTCCGCCTGATACGACTGCAATGTTACGAAGGTCTCGATGAAGCTAAAGCCCTATATGAATGGAACTATAAAAAACAACTGCTGAAAATTCAAAGTGATCGCGGTAATGGACAGAGTTGGGCTGGGCTATCAGAAGACATATTCTCAGCCGAATTTCTTCTCACCAGACCTCTGCTTGAAGCCATCAGTGCCCCAGAACCAGTGGTATTGCTTATTGACGAAGTAGACCGAGTTGAAGTGGAAACCGAAGCTTTGTTGCTTGAAATCTTGTCGGACTACCAAGTTTCAATTCCTGAGCTAGGCACCATTGAAGCCAAGCAAATCCCGCTAGTCTTTCTTACCTCAAACAATACCCGCGAGCTTTCCGAAGCACTAAAACGGCGCTGTCTCTACCTGCATGTTGATTATCCAGACCTAGAGCGAGAAAAAGAAATAGTGCTCGCCAAAGTCCCTCAAATCACCGAACATCTAGCCGACCAAGTAGCTCGCGTGGTTCGTTCAATACGCCAAATGGATCTCAAAAAAGCTCCATCTGTGTCAGAAACAATTGATTGGGCACAAACGCTAGTTTTGTTGGGGAGACAAAAAATTTCAGAACAAATCACAACTGAAACACTCAATATCTTGCTCAAGTACCAAAGCGACATCGTGAAAGCAAGTAAAGAGTTCGCAACCCTAAACCCCTAAGCACCCCTGAGCGATTTGTCTACCGGTGACGCGTTATTAGATTTGCTCAACGGCTTTGTGTCTGAGTTGCGCGCGGTGGGCTTACCCGTGAGCTTAACCGAAAACCTCGATGCGCTAGTTGCAGTAAAGCACATCAGTATTTCAGATCGGGAAGTTTTCAAAAACGCGCTCTCCGCTACTTTGGTTAAACAGCACAACCATAGACAAGCTTTTGATACAACCTTTGAAATATATTTTTCTTTGCGCGGTCCACAATACTCACTTGACTCAAACGATGAACTAGAACAAACCAACATCGCAGAAAGCGAACAGGGCCGTTCTCAAGATGGGTCGGCAAACCTCAACCCCGAAGAATTAGCTGAACAACTATTTGCCGCCTTGCTGCAAGGAGATGCGCGAATGCTCAAAAGCTTGGCTGCTAGCGCGGTGAGACGGTTTGCTCAGATGGAACCAGGCAGACCAGTTGGTGGCACCTACTACCTTTACCGCACCCTGCGCAAGCTGAACCTAGACGGTGTATTGGAACGTTTGTTGCAACACGCGCAACAAAATGGGGAAGGTTCAGAATTGGAGCGGCGATTGTTGCGTGATGAGTATCAAAGCCGGATAAAGCAACTACAACAGGAAATTGAAGCAGAAATCAGGCGGCGTTTAGTTGCCGACCGAGGGGCCGAGGCGATGGCTAAAACTCTGCGCAAGCCCTTACCCGAAGACGTGGATTTCATGCATGCTTCACCTGAGGAGATGGCAAACTTGCGTAAAGCCATCTATCCACTAACCCGTAAGCTAGCAGCACGGTTGCAACGCAAGCGCCGCCACGGTCGTCAAGGACCGCTAGATTTTCGCCGAACCGTGCGAGCTTCGCTAAGCTACGGCGGAGTGCTAGCGGAACCAAAATACCGTCACCCGAAGCCTCACAAACCAGAGATTATGGTTATCGCCGACATTTCTGGTTCTGTTGCGGCTTTCGCCCGTTTTACTTTGCATCTGGTGTATGCCATCTCGGGCCAGTTCACTAAAGTCCGTTCATTTGTGTTTATCGACGGAATCGATGAGGTCACCTCATATTTTGAAAGAGCCGAAGACATTAATCAAGCAGTGCATAGGGTAAATACCGAAGCTGATGTTGTCTGGGTGGATGGGCACTCCGATTATGGACACGCATTTGAAGTGTTCTGGGAAAATTATGGCCACAGCATCGGCCCCCGCACCTCCATCATGATCCTCGGTGATGCTCGCAACAACTATCACGCGAGCCAAAGTTGGATTGTAAAAGAAATGCAAAGCAAAGCTCGGCATGTGTTTTGGCTCAATCCTGAACCCAAAAGCTATTGGGATAGTGGCGACTCAATAGTGGGGGAATATGCCCAATACTGTGACGGTACCTTTGAAGCCCGCAACCTTAGGCAACTAGAAGCTTTTGTCGAACATTTGGCTTAGGTCTAGCTTGAAGAGTTGTTGGTGGTAAGGAGTTCGGCCACCCGAAATGCTAGGTCAACTGACTGTCGCCCGTTTAGTCGTGGGTCACACATAGTTTCATACGCTATTTCAAGATCACCATCATCTAGATCATCAGAACCACCAAGGCATTCAGTAACAGCGTCACCGGTTAGTTCCACATGCATACCGCCCGGATGCGTGCCAACCTCGTTGTGCGCTGCGAAGAAACCCACGATTTCACTGAGCACATCATCAAAGTGGCGAGTTTTGCGCCCCCCTTTAGAGGTGTAGGTGTTGCCATGCATTGGGTCGCATGCCCAAACCACGACATGTCCTGCTTGTTCAACAGCATTCAGCAAACGAGGCAACAACTCGGTAACTTTTGCTGCGCCCATACGAGTAATTAATGTGAGCCTGCCGGGTTGGCGGGTGGGGTTTAAAGCCTCACAGAGTGCTAGTACCTCATCCTCGCTTGCGGTTGGGCCAAGCTTGCAACCTAACGGGTTGCTGACACCCCGCAGAAATTCTACGTGAGCACCACCTAGTTCTCTCGTCCGCTCACCAATCCAAAGCATGTGCGCCGAACAATCATAAAAGTCACCACTAATTGAATCTTGTCTGGTGAGGGCTGCTTCGTAATTAAGGAGCAAAGCTTCATGGCTGGTGTAGAAATCTACCTCATGTAAAGTGGGGGCGGTCTCGCAATTGATGCCACACGCGTCCATAAATCGCAAGGCTCGATCTATTTCATCTGCCATTTGTGAGTAGCGCTCACCGGCAGTAGACGATGCCACGAAGTCGCGGTTCCAAGACGACACCTGCCGAAGATCTGCATAGCCGCCACGAGTGAAGGCACGTAGCAAGTTGAGCGTGGCAGCAGCGCGATTGTAGGCGGTGAGCAAACGTTGGGGGTCGGGTCGGCGGGCATCAAAAGTGAAACCCACGTCGTTGACGATCTGGCCTAAAAATGATGTCAGCTCAGTTTCGCCTTGCGTTTCTGTTGGGTTAGAGCGGGGCTTAGCGAACTGTCCCGCGATACGACCGACTTTCACGAGTGGTGTGCCACCTGAATATGTCAAGACGATGGCCATCTGCAAAATCACCCGTAATTTGTCACGAATAGAATCAGCTGAACTATCAAAAGACTCAGCACAGTCGCCAGCTTGCAGCAGAAAAGCTTTACCTTGCGCGACTTCACCTAACGCGCTCATTAACTGACGTGCTTCACCAGCAAAAACCAATGGAGGTTGATCAGTTAGCACTTTTTCGACATCGGCTAGTTCTTGTGGGTCAGGCCACGAAGGTTGATGTTTGGCAGGGAAACGCCGCCAACTTTGTGGACTCCAAGTTTGGTTCACGTGACTATTGTGCTCTCATGGCAAGCGATTGGCAACTCATTTTCAAAGTCAACAAACAACCCCAACCAAACAACCAGGGTTCTCGCCGAACGGCGAGAACCCCAGTGGGTTGTTGGGTTGAGTTAATTAGTATACTAGGCAACTCCCATAATGTCTACATTATTTGCGGCTTGTTCTCGAACTGAATTAATTGCCCGTTTCACAAGCCGACGTGCCGCTTCGGCAGTTACGCCTAGGTCTTCGCCTACTTCGCGGTATGACCGTTTGCGTCCATCGCTCAGGCCAAAGCGTTGCTGTACAGCAAACTTAGCTCGTTCATCAAGGATGTCGAGCAGGGCGGTAATCATCTCTTCTTCAGCTTTGGTCATCACTTCCAGTTCGGGACCAGGCTTGAAATCGGGTAGCAGGTCAACTAACTCATTGGAGTCGTCATCACCGATAGTGCGATCGAGGCTAGTTGGGGTGGTTAAACGATGCAGGCGGGCGTGTTCGTCGTCTAATTCGTCTCCATCACCAGAGACCGCTCGAAGAGCTGCACGCAAACTAGCGGAACGGTCGCCCGGCAAACGCACCAAGCTAGCTTTTTGGTCGAGAGCTCGGCCGATGGCTTGGCGTATCCAAAAAGTAGCATAAGTTGAGAACTTAAAGCCTTTGCGCCAATCAAACTTGTCGACCGCGTGTTCAAGGCCAAGGTTGCCTTCTTGGATTAAGTCAAGCAGTTCCATGCCAGGAGGCAGAGGGTAACGACGTGCTACACTTACCACGAGGCGCAAATTGGCGCGGATGAAACGGTCTTTAGCGGCGGCTGCCTTGCGGATGGCTCGATCAAGTTCAACGCCGGTCTCGCCGTTTTCTTTGCGGGCTTTAGCTTTCAAGCCTTTCTCAATTAGTTGAGAAAGTTGGCGTTCGTCTTGTGCATTGAGAAGATCAACTGCGCCGATCTCATTTAGGTATTGTCCGACTGAATCACTCATTGGTACTCACTTTTCGTGTTTGGCGTGTGCCGCTATCGCGACTAAATCGCCGGGAGTTTGATTGGTTATTATTTGGTATAGTGCAGTGCAACCTATGGCTTTTGCCAACTACGCTGCCCAACTGTTTCCTATTAGACACCATTTTGGGTAGCTTGTCATGTGAAAATACTATGACGTTTGTCACGCCCACTTTAGCACATAGTTCGTAAGAGGTTACGCGAACCTTGTCAGACGCAAAGCTTAGACTCTGAAAGGTGAAACTTACAACCTCGCTGCGTGTAGGCATTTTTGGTGGAACTTTTGATCCTCCTCACCACGGACATTTAGCTTTAGCCGTGCAAATAAGGCATTTCCTTTCCTTAGATCGCATGCTATTAGTAGTCGCAAACGACCCTTGGCAAAAAACGGTTGAACGAAAAATTACACCCGCGCATCATCGCTTAGCAATGGTGAGAATTGCTGTGGCGACAATCAACGACTCGCTTGGTGATAGTGCCCTTGAAGCTTGTGACCAAGAAATAAAGCGTGGCGGACCAAGCTACACCGCCGATACCCTTGCCTCGTTTCACCAAAAAAACCCTAGCGATGAGTTGTATTTTGTGGTGGGTGCTAACTTAGTAGCGACCCTCAATACTTGGAAGCACGCTGAAAAACTCACCAAATTTGCAAAACTGGTTGTGGCAACAGACAACCGTGATATGGGTCAACCACCAAGTGGCTGGCCATACCAGAGTGTGACAATTCCGTGGCTGCCCATATCTTCAACTGACCTACGAAAATGCGTGCGTAAAGGTCAACCGATAGTGGCAATGACTCCACCTAAGGTAGCTGAATATATATCTGCACATGGACTCTATCGAGGTCTCGGGTGACTGTTCCCGGCGATTCAACAAAACCGCTCACTGCAGCAGACCTCACCGTCGACTCAATGCCAACTCAAAGACCCAAACGTGTCACGAAACGACCTGCGCCAAGTGGGCAGCGGTTTTGGAGCATAATATTCCCGCTGCTAGTCGCCTCGGCAGCAGTTTTAGTGTTCGCGGTTTGGCGTGATGGCACCAAACTGATTCTTGATTCCAACGCCGGTGTGCGTACCGAAACCATAACCGACCCCAATGCTGAAGGGTATCGTGCATTCGTGAACCCAACGCCCACAATGTTGGTTGCTCACGTCGGTGCTGAAGGCGAGTTGAACGGCATCACAATACTTGCTCAAACAGCACTAGACAGAGGCGGCACCGCGCTCATAGTCAGTGCCGATTTGTTGTTGGAACCATCGCTAACTGCTGGTCCTGCATCACTAGCCAAGACAATCTACCGCACCGAAGGTTTGCCAGGGCTTCGCAGAAGAATGGGCGAATTTTTGGGCTTTGGATTTAGTCACGCGCTGCAACTCGCCCCCACAGACTTAGAAAACTTCCTAAACTTCGTAACACCTCTGGAACTGCGTCTACCAGACGACCTAACATTCGTTGACAGCACAGGCCTCTCACAGGTGGCGTTTGCGGCTGGGGACTTAAACCTGAGCGCAGAGCAGACGGCAACAGTTTATGGATGGCTTAACCCAAATGAATTTGATGCAAATCGCAACCAGCGTCAACAAGCTATCTGGAAGGCTTGGCTGTCAGCAGTTAGTCGCTTGGCTGCAACAGGCAACACCAATGCAAGCAACAGCAGCTCTAATGCACCTGTGGAGGAAGGTTCCCTAGCTTCTTTTCTGCTCTCGTTAGGCACTGGTGAGCGCAATATTGAGGTTCTGCCGTTGCAGGTACAGGTGACCAACGACGTGGCCGTATATGTGCAAACCCCAGAGCAAAAACAAGCACTTGCTGTTCGCGAGATGGTGCCGCTGCCCTTAGCCCCATACTTTGGTGCGCTACCACGGGTGAGTTTGCTAGACGGCAGCGGCAACTCAGAACAACGAGATTTATTGTTGCCTGAATTAGTAGATGCGGGAGCAGAGGTCGTCGTCATCGGCAATGCTTTAGAATTTGGTGTCGCTGAAACAACCGTTGCTTACCATTCAGCCACTCAACAAAGTGCAGCTCAATCACTAGCCACTGCGATAGGTGCTTCGCCAATATTTGCAGAAGACCTCAACTCGGTAGTGGATATAACTGTAACTGTGGGTTTGGACCGGTTCGATTCGTGAGCGAAGCTGACCGTTTAGATTGGGTACGGCTAGCGGCCATTGCAGCAGACGACAAGAAAGCCAGCGACACGCTCATTATTGATGTGGGTGAGGTGCTAGCGGTAACGGACTATTTCGTCATCACCAGTGCGGCCAATGCACGTCAAGTTGCGGCCATTACCGAAGCTATCGAAGAACGGTTGCGACTCGCTTTCGGTATAAAACCGCATCGGGTGGAAGGAAGAGAAGCTCGCGAGTGGGTGTTGCTTGATTATGGTGACTTCGTGGTACACGTGTTTCAAACTGAGCAACGTGCCTTTTATAGACTAGAACGGCTTTGGGGTGATCGCCCTCGCCTTGAGTGGAGCTAAGGGGAATTGAACCCCTGACCTCTTCCATGCCATGGAAGCGCTCTACCAACTGAGCTATAGCCCCAACTCGTTCAAGGCTAGCGTGAAAACTAACGACATTAACGACATTGACGACATCGTTGAGAACTTAGCTGCAGAAGAGATCAGATTTCGCCTACGGCTTGGATCACAGATTGCCAAGATTGCGCTTGTTCCATTGGAACCGAAAACTGCACCCGGTCAGCCAACGCTCCAAAACGGTCACTAATAATGCCAGCCAATTCGTGGGGTTCACCTATGATAGCAAAGTGTTCTAGCATGGTGTTGTCGATGACATCGGCCATCTCCACCCATTTGCCGCCTTTAGATAACCGATTAAGTTCGTAGTGCGCCTCTGCCCAACCATGGTGTTCGAGCACACCCTTATAAGCTGGGGTTGAACCGTAGAAGGCGATTTGTTGTTTGCAAAAAAACTCTTGTTTTTCTATTTCGGTTTCGTTCCAACCACTCACCACAAACAACGGGCAAATAACCTCAATATCGTCACGGTTGCGGCTGCGCTCAGCTAGACCCGCATTGAGCGCAGGTAAGGTGATGTCGCGCAAATAGTCAACAGTTTGGAAAACGTGAGCAATGAAAGCGTCAGCGACCCGGCCCGCTACTTTAGTCATCAATGGACCCACCGCAGCTAGCGCAACGCGTGGGTTACCGTAAGGGTTTGGGCCGGGGCTAAACATTGGTGTCATGAGCGTGTGTTGGTAGAAGTCACCACGAAAATTCAACACAGTTCCGTTGTTCCAACAATCCCAGATGGCACAGACAGCTTCAATAAGTTCCTGCATGCGGGCTGCGGGTTGTGACCACGGCATAGAAAATCTTTTGGTGATGTGGGGCTTTATTTGCGAACCTAAGCCAAGCACGAAGCGACCAGTTGAGATGTCTTGTAAATCCCAGCCAATGTTTGCCAACAGCATTGGATTGCGGGCGAAGGCAACCGCGATACCACTGAAAAGCTCCACCTCTTTGGTGTGTTGTGCGGCGAGCAGCAAGGGAAAGAAAGGATCGTGAGCTAGTTCTACTGTGGCGAGGCCATCGTAACCCAACGCCTCAAGCTCGGCTGCTTGTTGGGGAACTTCCGCTAGTGAAGTTGCGAGATGTGCATCAACTTTCACTTTGGTTCGCTATCGTGTTGGTCGTCTTGATCCTCTGAAGCGGCGGCTGTGTGAGCCTGAAGGAACTTTTCGAATTGTGCCCCCAACTCTTCTGAGATAGCCACGGCTCCTTTACCACTAATGGGATCTGTGTTGAACTCGTCGTGGTGTTCTTCAAGACGGGCCACAGTTTGTGCGTGCTTTGGTTCGTCTGCAATAATGGCATCAAGTTGATTACGCATTGTTAGTGCAAAATCAGCCAAAGCACCACTATCAAGGTGAATGCCCGCAGCTTCCACCAACCCTTCGATCAATGCCAGTGCTGCTGGTGGGTAGGCAGCGGTGGCAACATACTGAGGGACTTGCGCCCACAAACTCAAGCTCTCAATGCCGGCGGCGCTAGTTGCTGCTTCAATGGCGGCGGCTACGCCTGCGGGTACTTCAAGGGTAGCACCAGACTGGTTGACACGTACCAATTCTGGAGTGGGTGAGGTGATGGTCAAATTGGTAGCTCTGGTGTGTGGCACCGCCGCTGGGTAAGCACCCAAACACACTACCCGGCTCACCTTAAAATGGATGGCTAGTTCTAAGACTGCCTCCACAAAGGTTCGCCAACGTTGGTCTGGCTCTGCACCGCTAAGCACTAGCAGGTCGCGGTCGTTGTTGTCCTTGCCAGCTTGTAGCTCAAGCACAGGCCAATCAATGTCGGCACTGATGCCGTTGACAATATGTAGAGTTGGGCGGTGGGCACGAAAGTCAAGTAACTGCTCGGTATCGAACTCAGCGATTTGGGTGGCTTCGCTAACGGCGCGGATGTGATTAATGGCGGTTCTGCCACCACGTCCAGCGTCCACCCAGCCTTCAAGATGCACCAACATTGGTGGGTCGTGAAGTTCTGGCGTATCAAGCAACCGATAAAGCGGAGTGGGTGCTGGTGTGGCACACATGTCAGTGGTGATCTCCAGATGTTTGTGTTGGACAGTTGCTGCTCTCAGACCAGTAACTATTGAGAGCCGCGCTTACTATGTTATTGTTTACAGATGCGTTAGCGGTGTTGGGTATATCTTTTCGCTAAAGCCCGCCGATAGCAAGCCTACAGATCTTTTGTTAGATCACATAAAAGTTCTAGCTCTTTTTGTAAGTGTTGAGTAATATTGGGTATAGTATTGGTGCGCTGGTTCACTGGCGTATCCCTTCCCCCAGAAAAGCCTCAAAAAGGACCACACACGTGGCCAGGGTTGAAAAATTTAAGCATTGGGTCGGTTCACTTGCTGATCGTCTTGGAGTTAGTATCTGGGGACTCGTCGCGGGTACGCTCGCCATCGTTGCGGCAGGTTTCGGTGGTTGGTGGGCACTATCTTCACCACAGGTGACCGCCGTTGAAGAACTGTTGCCCAATGTGAGTAATGCGCCACAAGCCACAGCGATACCCCAAGACGCACCTGTGGTTGAGCGCATCATTGTTATCCACGTTGACGGGGCGGTGACATTACCAGGGGTACACGAACTCGCCGAGGGCGCACGGGTGCATGATGCCATTGATGCAGCCGCAGGTTTAACCGCAGATGCCGACCGATCCCGTCTCAATTTGGCAGCTCCGCTTAGTGATGGGCAACGTATTTTTGTTCCCCTAGTTGGCGAAACCGTGCCGCTGCCTTTAGCTGTTGGTGACAACTTTGGTGCTGCTGTTGGGGGTTTAGTAAACGTCAACACCGCCGACCAAGCACTTCTTGAAACTCTTCCTGGGGTGGGTCCCAGCATTGCCAGTGCCATCATTAACCATCGCCAACAATATGGCAACTTTTCTCAGATAGAGGCCCTAATTGAAGTACCAGGTATTGGCGAGTCGAAGCTAGCTCAAATTCTGCCGTTGGTAACTAAGTGAGAGCGCATCTCGTTGCCTTGTCCGCAGCTTTAGGTGCTTGGTTTTCTATTAGTGTGGCACTTCCTGTCTTGCTGGCTTTAGCGGTGTTAGCTTGTTGGCGGCGACACATCGCCTTGGTTGTTTTATTGGTGTTTGTGGTGGTGGGCAACCGTGCTGAGGCTTCAATTAATGCTCTAGATCCTCCGCTGCAAGAACCCTTTGCGGGTTGGGTTGAATTGTTAGACGACCCAAAGCCGCGTGGTCTCGTTAGTGCAATCGCAACGGTGCGCCACGATTCACGACGGCTAGTGGCTGTTGCTCATGGTGGCACCGCCGCACGCCTTGATGATTCTCTAACAGGGGAACGGTTGTTGGTACGAGGGGAAATAAAACCCATTGATATAGCTGACAACTACCAACGTTGGCGCCATGTGGTGGGCAGGGTCACGGTTACCTCCATCGAAGACCGCGAAAACGGTTCGCCTGTAAGCCGTTTTGCCAACTCCTTACGGCGCACGTTAAACAATGGCGCGACCTCGCTAGATCGTAGCGATAAAGCAGTGTTTTTGGGGATGGTGATAGGTGACGATAGAGGCCAAACAGCAGTTGTTGCCGACAATTTTAGAGCCGCGGGTTTAGGGCACCTACTCGTGGTATCAGGGCAAAATGTTGCGTTTGTTTTGGCTGTGGTCGCGCCATTGGTGGGTCGTTTCCGTCCGGGTTGTCGCGCTCTATGGCTGATTGCAGTTCTGCTAATGTTCGCGGTGATAACAAGATTTGAACCATCGGTTTTACGCGCAGTGGCAATGGCCGGTGCTGGAGTTGGTGCTTCGGCACTAGGCACACCAATTGATGGAAGACATGCTTTGTCTTGGGCAGTTTCGTTGCTATTGCTCATTGATCCATTCTTGATACACCTAGTGGCGTTTCAACTTTCTGTGGCAGCCACAGGCGGCATCGTTTGGTGGTCTGGTACTTTAGCGCGAAGATTAATTGGCCCTGGCTGGTTGCGGGTTCCCTTTGCAACCACCGCGGCGGCGCAACTGGCGGTGTCCCCTTTGTTGTTAGCTTATTTTGGACCTTTACCGCTTGCCTCTTTACCAGCTAACTTGTTGGCAGGGCCAATATCAGGTCTGGTGATGGTTTGGGGCTGCACCGCGGGCTTATTGGCAGGGATTACCGGTGGGGTGGTGGCAGACATTATTCATCTCCCCTCTCAGCTGATGCTTTGGTGGATTGGTGGTGTGGCGGCAAGTGCGGCACGCGCCCCACAGGCAATGTTAGGTGTGGTGTCGTTGTTGCTGTTGGGCTTAGCAGGTGGCTTGGTGATGGTGCAGGTGCGCGCCTGGTCGCTAGTTGCTGCTGCCCTCACAATCGCGGTGATCGTATTTGGCTATTTGGGGACTCCAACGTTAACCGTTGGAGAGCATCCTTTGGTTGGTGAATCAAAAGCAATGGTGGCAAGCAACGGTGACATGGTGTTGATACTTGACAATCCACAACAGCGCAGGCTCATCGAGTCACTGCGACTTTCTGGTGGTAAAAAGCCTAAGTTAGTTTTGGCTCTAGATGGAGATCGTCTTGACGCTGAAGCTGTGTTGGCTCTCATGGAACGATATGGTGAGTTCCCTGTTTTGGCACCGCCTTTGCATCGGGTACCTGGTGCCTCAACGGCCCATGTCAATCAAGTGGTTGCCCTGCCTGGGTTAACGTTGCGTGTTGAACAGGTGCGGCCGCGTTTGTTCTACCGCGTGGTTAGCCCAACATGGAAGGAAAACAACACCTAATGCCAACTTGGGCGGGTGATTTTTGCTTGGGGAACTCTGCTTGCCTTAGCCTTCCGCTATTGTCAGGTAGGTGTTAATTGAGGTAGGCAACAAACCCTTTGATGTCACTTACAGAGCTTTGGTGATGGGTATTCTCAATCGAACGCCCGATTCGTTTTTTGATGGTGGTAGATACTGGAACTTTGATCAGTTTTTGCGACAAGCTGAGTTGTTGGTGACACAAGGTGCAGATCTATTAGATGTTGGTGGCGTGCGAGCTGGGCCTGGGCCAGAAGTCACACCATACGAAGAATGTCATCGGGTTGTATCTGCAATAGCCGCACTGCATCAACGGTTTGATATACCGCTTTCTGTAGACACTTTTCGTGGTTCAGTGTTACGAGAAGCCATCAAAGCGGGTGCGGTAATGGGCAACGATATTAGCGGGTTTGCTGATCCCGAATACCTAAAAGTAGCTTCCCAATATGGTGCTTCTGTTGTGGCAACGCACGTGCGTATCGGGCCTCGCATCGCTGATCCAAACCCAAGTTATGCCGATGTGTGTCATGAGGTTGCCGCGTATTTGTTGACCCGCGCCAATGCCGCACTCGCTGCGGGTATACCCCGCAGTCGCATCATGATTGATGCAGGCCTCGACTTGGGTAAATCCCCGCAGATGTCTGTTGAACTCATGCAACATAGTGATGACCTAGCAGAACTTGGCTTTACAGTTCTTTTGTCGGCATCAAACAAGGGGTTTCTTGGTGAATTAACCAACACGACCGTTGACAACCGTAGCTACGCATCGTTGGGCGCGCATGGTTTGGGCATCATGCTTGGTTGCCGGGTGTTGCGAGTTCACGATGTGGCCGCAACCCGCAGGATGGCTGACACCATGAGTGTGTTGTTACAGAATCGGCGTGCCGGTGCGAGAATGTTGAGGGTGACCTAATGGCTCTGCGGCTAATTACTGGAGATGATTCGGTGCTTATTGCTGACGCTGTTGAAAAAGTCGTTGATGAACTATCAATCACAGGTGATCGTTCGTTGATGCTTGAAACTTTAAGCGAAGCTGACTATCGCAACGAGCAAGGTAGCTACGATGCAGCCCGTTTAGTGATTGCCGCGCAGACACCACCACTCTTTACCGATAAGCGGGTTTTGGTAGCGCGGCACCTAAGCCGTCTGGCTGCAAAAAATCAGGTTGAAACCATTAAAGCTCTGCTGAGTGAAATCACTGAGACCACTGACTTGGTGTTGGTTTGGGAGCGAGGGGTGGAACCAAAAGCTGACAAGTTCGCAAACTTGCCTAAAGCTCTTAAAGAAGCATTGGAGATTGCCGGGGGCACCATCATCTCTGCCATCGCGCCGCAAGGTAAAGGCAGTTCCAAGTGGTTACAAGATCATTTGCAAGGTTCGTCACTCAGCTTTGAACGCGCTGCGGTGGAGGCCTTAGAAACACATATTGGTCAAGACTTTAGCCGTGTCGTGGGTTTGTTGCGAACACTTGAAGGTGCGTTAGGTGCAGGTGCCACCGTCACTAGCAAAGACGTTGAGACTTACGCCGGCGATAACTTAGGTAGAGCGGTTCCTTGGAGTCTTGACGATGCCATTGATAGAGCAGACACCCGCGCTGCTTTGCAGTTGCTGCCTCGGCTGGTGCCATATGACGGCAACTTGAGTGAACGAATTGATGCCTCTTTTCGTTTGCTAGCTATGCTTCATAACCGCTATACCAGACTGTTGCGCCTTGATGGTGTTGGCAACATTAGCGATGCCCAAGCTGCTGAATTGGTGGGGCTGAAAATTGGGCGGTCAACCTATCCCGCCAAGAAACTAAAAGATCAGAGTCGCAAACTTGGTTTTCGCAAACTCAGTCGCGCTATTGAGTTGCTAGCCAACGCAGATTTGCAACTACGTGGCACCGTGGATTGGCCGCCGGAATTAGTCTTGGAGGTTTTGGTGGCTCGACTAAGTGATCTCAGCCGTCCTAGGCGTTAATCTTTTTCAGCAAACGTCTTTTCTTTCTTGCCGCAGTATTCTTATGAAGCACACCTTTTTGTGCTGCTTTGTCGATGCTTTTGATCGCAAGCCTCAGCGATTCGCTTTGCTCGGATGCGTCTTGCTCGTTGGCTGTTGCGTGCAGTGCTGCACGGGTGCGGGTGTTGATTTCAGCTCGCACGCCACGGTTACGTTGTTTGCGTTTGAGGTTTTGTCGGTTGCGTTTGATTTGTGATTTGATGTTGGCCACTTTTTACCTGCGTTTGGTTGGGTTTAATTCGCATTTAGCCTAGCGGAGTTTGATGGCTTGACACACCAAATGTTCAGATAGCGTCATTAAAGAATGAACCTTGAGCGGATACGTAACACTTCAATCATCGCCCACATTGACCACGGCAAGTCGACCTTAGCGGATCGCTTGTTGGAACTGACTGGCGCGGTTGACAAGCGAGACATGCGCGCGCAATATCTCGATTCAATGGACTTGGAACGTGAACGTGGGATCACCATCAAGTTGCAGTCAGTTCGTTTGCGCTGGCGCGACTACATCATTAACCTCATCGACACTCCAGGTCATGTGGATTTTGGTTATGAGGTGAGCCGTTCGTTGGCTGCTTGTGAGAGCGTCATATTAGTGGTGGACGCAGCACAAGGTATTGAAGCGCAAACTCTGGCCAACTGTTATTTGGCGATGGAAAACGACCTAACCATAGTTGCTTGTCTAAACAAAATCGATCTTCCGGCTGCTGAGCCTGATGCTTATGCAGCCGAGATCGAACAAGTTTTAGGTATCTCAGCCGAAGACATCTTGCGCATCTCAGCCAAAACAGGTGAAGGCATCGAACAACTACTAGACGCGGTGGTGTCAACAACTCCACCCCCCCAAGGTAATGCCTCGGCACCGTTGCAAGCCCTCATCTTCGATTCTCATTTCGACCAGTACCGTGGCGTGATTTCGTCAGTGAGAGTGATGAACGGGGTGATGGCTGCCAACTCAAAATTACGCTTCATGCATGCCGGCACAACCCATGAATCAGATGAAATTGGTGTGCGAACACCAAAAAATCGCATTGTTGACTCTCTGGGTCCGGGCGAAACCGGCTACCTCATTGCGGGTATCAAAGAAGTGGGTGAAGCTCGTTCGGGTGAGACTGTCACCACTGAAAGGAACCCAGCTAGCACACCACTAGCTGGTTACGCAGAACCAAAACCAATGGTTTTCGCTGGTCTTTACCCAATTGAGGGTGATGAATTTAGCGATTTGCGTGAAGCACTTGAAAAACTGCGTCTCAACGATTCGAGTTTCAGCTATGAACCTGAAACGTCGGGGGCGTTAGGGTTTGGTTTTCGTTGCGGTTTTTTGGGTTTGCTTCATATGGAAATTGTGCGTGAACGCCTTGAGCGTGAGTTCGGAATGTCGCTCATATCCACGGCTCCTTCTGTTGAATACCAGGTTGTGTGCCGTGATGACACAACTTTGGTTGTGTCAAACCCAACAGAATTGCCTGCGACAGCCGAGATAGCTAGCATTGCCGAACCGTTCCTAAAAGTTAGCGTTTTGACTCCAGCGCAATACACCGGAGTTGTAATGGAACTTTGTCAAAGTAGGCGTGGTTCAATGGTGAAAATGGAATATTTATCACCAGACCGCCTTGAGATTGTGTACCGGCTACCACTTGGGGAGGTAGTAATTGACTTTTTTGATCAACTCAAAAGTCGCACCCAAGGTTATGCCAGCCTTGACTATGAAGCAGACGGTTACGAAATAAGCAACCTAGTGCGTGTTGATGTGTTGCTACATGGTGAACCTGTGGATGCATTTAGCACGATTGTTCACAAAGACAACGCCTATGCCTACGGAAAGAAAATGGCAGAAAAACTGCAGGAGTTGATACCTCGCCAGCAGTTTGAAGTGCCTATTCAAGCAGCTATTGGCGGCAAGATAATCGCACGAACCACGGTTCGGGCTTTTCGTAAAGATGTCACGGCGAAATTATATGGCGGTGATGTCACCCGTAAGAATAAACTCTTGCAGAAACAAAAACGTGGTAAGAAAAGGATGAAGTCGATTGGCCGTGTGGACATTCCCCAAGAAGCTTTTGTCTCAGCTTTGCAACTCCAAGATTGATTGTCGCTTGCTCACAGGTGCTGACAAAGCGATACAATTCAGCAATGACTGACGGAGCTAAAAGCAATTTCGACAACCGCAAAGCAGCGATCTTGTCGGCTGTGGTGCAACAATATATTGAGACCGCTCAACCTGTGGGTTCCAACTGGATTGCAAATGTGCCAGAGGTGGCGGTGTCGCCAGCGACTGTGCGTCACGATATGGTCTTGTTGGAAGAACAAGGTTATCTCAGGCAACCACACACAAGTGCGGGGCGTGTCCCAACCGATAAGGGTTACCGCTTTTTTGTTGATGTTTTGCGCCAACGCGAGCCAAGCCTAGTGGTCGCTGATCGAGGGATGGTTAGCGATTTCTTCAATAGCACCAATATTGAACTTGAGAGAGTACTTGAACGAACATCAGAACTGTTAATTTCTTTAACTGATTGCGCTGCTGTGGTGGTTGGCCCCGAATTGACCGTTGCTCATATTCGTTCTGCACAATTGGTGGATTTGGCAGCACATGTGGTGATGGTGGTGGCAGTGATGTCTAATGGAGTAGTCGAAAAACGTACCTTTGAGGTATCAACCGAACTGAGTACAGAGATTGTGGCAGATGCCACCCGGCGCTTGACTGAGGCGATTGTGGGTAAGTCTTTGGCTGAGCTTGTGCCGCAGAACTTTGGTGACGATCCTTTGTTGAGTGCTGCTGTGGAAGCTTTGCGTGCAGCAAGTTACAGTTCTGAGATTGTTGTTGGGGGAGCGTCTCGTGTTGCCGCTGCCTTTGAAGGAGTTGAACAAATTCGTGATGTTCTCGCTATCCTTGAGCAACAGATTGTGGTTGTCTCGTTGATCCGCGATGTGCTAGATCGAGGAATGCGGGTCGCTATTGGAGGAGAAACTGGTGTGGAACCTTTGGCAGATTGTTCGCTTGTTGTCGCGCCTTATGCGGGGCAAGGAGAAGCTCGCGGCATGATAGGAGTGTTGGGGCCGACACGAATGAATTATGAGCAAGCACTTTCTGCTGTTGCGGTGGTGAGTCGCCGCCTTGGATCTGTGTTGAGTGAGAACTAATGTCTGATCACTACGAAACTTTAGGTGTTGCAAAAAATGCCACAGATGAAGAAATAAAGCGTGCTTATAAGAAACTTGCTCGTCAGTATCACCCCGATTTAAACCCCAACGATCCGAACGCGGAGAAGCGTTTCAAAAATGTTGCAGCAGCCTATGAAGTTCTTTCAGATCGCGACAGGCGAGCTCGCTACGATCGTTTCGGAACTGACGCACCAAACATGTCGGATGCATTTGGCGGTGGTGGTTTGGGTGACATTTTTGAAGCATTTTTTGGAGGTGGCAATGGCTTTGGTAATGCTCAAACCCGGTCAAGTAATCGGCGAGGTGAGGATATTGAAGCCCACATAGACCTTGATTTAGAAGACGTGGTGTTTGGTGGTGAACGCGAAGTTGAGGTGCGTACGGCGGTTCGCTGCGAACCCTGCGATGGTTCAGGAGCACAAGCAGGCACAAAGCCATTGCGCTGCGACGAATGTGGCGGGTCGGGGCAAGTGCGGCGAGTGAGACAATCTGTTTTAGGGCAGATGGTAACCTCATCACCTTGTGGTCGCTGTTCAGGAACTGGCGAACAGATTGAGACGGTATGCGATGTCTGTGGTGGTATTGGGCGCACCATTGAGCAAAAAACTTACAAGGTTGAGGTGCCGATAGGTGTGGACGATGGAACCACCTTGCGTCTCAGTGGACGAGGTGCTGTGGGCATGCGAGGTGGTGTGCACGGTGATCTATATGTTCATGTGCGTGTGCGGCCCCACCCTTTGTTTCACCGTGACGGTAACGATTTGGTGCATGGTCTGTATGTGCCATTTACTCAAGCAGTTTTAGGCGCGGAAATTGAGTATGAAACGCTAGATGGAGTTGAGACACTAGTTATTCCGCGCGGCACCGAAAGCGGCACAGAGTTCACGTTGCGTAATCGTGGTGTTCCTCACGTGCGCGGCAGGGGTAGGGGAGATTTGCGAATAGAGATCGTTGTTGATGTGCCCAGCGAAATAAATGAAGAACAAGAAGAGTTGCTGCGCCGTTTTGCGCAAGCACGTGGTGAGGAGGTAGCCGATCCGCCTCAAGGTTTGTTCTCAAGGCTAAAGTCCGCCTTCTCCTGAAGCTATCAGAGTTGCACTTGCGGCAAAGTTAATACTTGCCCAGGATATATCAAGTCAGGGTTGTTGTTGAGTTGGTCTATATTGGTTGCGATTAATTGTCTCCAATAAGTTAGAACCTGTGCCGTGTCAGCTAACACACCGCGCTTTTCAAGTGTGTCGGCCGCGATTTTCCAAAGGTGGTCATCAGTTTTGACAAGCCAAATCTCTGACGGCGCAGATGTGTGGGGAGCGTTAACAGAGCGAGAAGCTGCCTTGTCGTTGTTGATAGCAGTTGGTCCTGACTGTTTGGGTTGGATAATTTGTTCGCTGGGTCCGAGATCACTCAACAGGGTGGCGAAACCTTTAGAACTTTGAGCAAAATCTTCCTGTTGGGTTTCATGCATCACCCCGAGGTCTTCCAAGATGATGGGTGCATGCGCGTTGGGGCTAGCGGCAGTGGCCGCAACAGGCGCGGCAAGAACGGTGGTGAGCACACCGACCGCGAGCATACGACGCAAAGATTGTGGTGTCACGATGCTCCAAACACCAGCGATCAAGCCGTTAGGTCGAAAGCTCGCTAGCAAGCCAACAGTGCCAACAAGCATGGCCCAACCAGCAATGCCGCTGCCCACTATCCGCAGCATCACGATGGCGGCTTGGTCTGTACCAAGTTGCTCCCACCAGGAAACAAATTCATTGGGTTGAATGGCAGGCCACGGTGTCGTTTTGTCGATCTCGATAAAAAATGCGGC
Organism: Candidatus Aldehydirespiratoraceae bacterium; assembly: GCA_965204595.1. Taxonomy (GTDB): domain Bacteria; phylum Actinomycetota; class Acidimicrobiia; order Acidimicrobiales; family Aldehydirespiratoraceae; genus VXYK01. The sequence continues at coordinate 100,987 of CBDBEW010000014.1, forward strand.
ACCTGCAAATGCCAAAAGCAAGAACAGGAAACAACGTTTGGCTGATGGTCGATAGGTTTTCATGAAAACTCCGTTTCTATAAGGGTTGATCCACCCGGGTGGGTGACTCGAAGTTGATCGCAACCTCGAGTTGGGTCGTTGCGTAGGCCATTAGCCCCCTCAACAACAGTTACATAGCCTGCTTCTAGTTGTTCAGCAGTCCCAGGCCAAGACGCAAAGACCGCGATTGTGCCGCTAGCTAGTTGGAGCAGAGCTAGTGTGACTTCGCCATTGCACGTCCAGTCGCCTAATAGAGTCACATCTCCTTTTTGCCCAACCCCATAACGACGACCTTGATAATTTACAATTAGTCTGTTGTCCTCCTCAGCAATGTCTTGTTGGTTTGCGTTTTGCAAGTTGGCCGGCCGTGCAGCAACTGAAGTAGGAGTAACTTGGCCTTCGCTTGCAGTGCTGCTTTTAGCACCGAGCGCGGCAGTGGTAGCAACACTGCTGCTGGTTTGAAGTTGGGTTGTGCTCGGAGATGTTTGTAATGCTGTGTCGGTGGTGAGTTGGGAGATACTTTGATGGTCAGTATTTGCGTTGGTTCTTAGCCAAAACACTGCAAGCACCCCAATCATCAAAAAAGTAACCCCAATAGTGGCGACTTTTCGCTTATCTACAGAAAATCTAAGCTGAGGAAGCTGTGGTCTGGAGTTGGTGGGGCTGGCATGCAAGCGGTTAAGTTCGTTGGTGAGGTCTTGTACAGTTAATGTATTACGCTCAACCCGTCGCGCTAATGAATCAAGCTTTTTTCGTTCTTTATCTGTGCAGACCACTGCAAGTTGGTCAATGAGTTTAGCGAAACTTTTTAGGTCAGCAAAGCAACTATTTTCGTTAGCCGCGCTGGCTTCTGCGAAGCCACACAGAATCGGTCGCTTGTCTGGAGTGAGCAATACGTGTTCAGCAATCAGCGAACCGTGTGCTGTCCCTAGACTATGTAAGTCGGCAACAGTTGAACAAAGTGAAGCTAAGGCCTCAACCGTTGCAATGAAGGATTCTGGAGGCAAACTAGCCCACGAATCAGGGCCAACAAAGTTAGTCAACAACTCAACTCGCTCTCCCTCACAGAAGTCAACATATTGCACCACTCCGGGGTGTTCTAGCCGTTGCAATAGTTTTGCTTCTTGCTTGAGCCGTTGTGCATCTTGCGGGGCAGCGGATTTGCATGCAACAAGCTTTCCGTTTCGCTGAGTTACTGTTATTCCTTTCATAACATTGATAATACATGAAAAATATTAGATAGCAACCATAAAACAAATATTTTTTGATACTCTCTGCCTAGTCCTTGACAGGCTCTGTGCTTGGCCGCAAATGAGTTGCGACTACAAGCATTAGCTGACTAAGCAGTAGCTAGCATGGTCTAGGTGAAGTCCGCCCAAATAGTAGCTATTGAGCCAGGTTCACCTGCACATCACGCAGGTCTACAAGTTGGTGATGAAATCGTGATGGTCAACGGCGAAGTTCCTAACGATGTGATAGCTTGGCAGCTTCTCACCTCCGAATCACAAGTACCGTTCAAAGTGAAAAGGCACCAGCAAAACCTAGACCTGCTGGTATCAAAACGAGATGGTCAACCGCTAGGTGCTGAGGTGCATGCTGCGATCTTCGACCGAGTGCAGACCTGCGACAATCACTGCGAGTTTTGCTTTATCCACCAACTACCTCGTGGTATGCGCCGTTCGCTGTATCTAAAGGATGACGATTATCGTTTGTCGTTTCTCTACGGAAACTTCACCACGCTCACTCGATTCACGGAACTCGACCTAGAGCGAGTAATCAACGAGCGTTTGTCGCCTTTGTATGTTTCCATTCACGCCACCGACCCGCAGATTCGTGCCGACATCTTGCGAAACCGGCGAGGGGCGATTTCTTTGCGGTGGTTGCGTCTGTTGCTAGACAATGAAATAGAGGTACACGGTCAGGTTGTGGTTTGCCCAGGCGTGAATGACGGCGAGGTGCTCGAAGACACGTTAGCGGGCGTATTAGAACGGTTCTCTGACTTGGCATCCATCTGTGTTGTGCCGCTCGGGGTTTCCAAATTTAACAAAGAAGTCAGAATGCGCCCCCACACTGTGGCTGAAGCTGCACGGGTGATTGAAACCGTAAACGACTGGCAGCAAGTATTTCTTGAAGTGCTGGGTCGCCGCTTAGTGTTTGCCGCCGACGAGTATTATTTGCTGGCAAAGCGACCATTTCCTGCGGCGGAGAACTATGAAGGATTCATGATGCATGAGGATGGGGTGGGTATGGTCCGCACCCTTGAATTGGAATTTCACAATGCGACTTTGGAACCCACCTTGCCACGGTCTGGATTCTTTGCGTGGGTTGATGGCGCACCCGCTGATGGTTACCGAACCCCTCGCAGCACCGCGGTTTATCTCGGGCGGCGTAAAAACGTCGCAAGCAAAACCTCACCAATAGGCGTGTTGACTGGCTCTATGTCGGTGCCTGTCATCAAGTCACTAGTGAGCACCCTCAACCGTGATGATGTGCGGGTGATTGAAGTTCCAAATCACTACTTTGGGGGCAATATTGGTGTTAGTGGCTTGATGGTTGGCGAAGATATCGCAACAGTTTTAGCCCAAGAACCCGCAACTCATAGATACTTGCTGCCTGACGTTTGTTTGAGTAGGGGAGTGTTTCTTGACAACTTGACCCCCGCGGATTTGCCGCGCGCTATCGAAGTTGTGCCCACCACAGGGGCAGCTTTACGCCAAGCCCTAGAACCTTGTGGGTAGGTGCTTTGTGTCTAGGCGTATTGTGTCTGCCAACAAACCAGTTGTTGCGGTGGTGGGCCGGCCAAATGTTGGCAAGTCAACTTTGGTGAACCGTATTGTAGGTAGACGCGAGGCAATAGTTGAAGCGCGCCCTGGGGTAACCCGAGATCGCAAAATTGTTGCTGCACAGTGGCTGAACCGTTCTTTTTCGCTGCTCGATACTGGCGGTTGGATTGCCGCTGGGGATGCCCTTGACGACAAAGTAACTAAGCAATCTGAGTTGGCTATGGTTGGCAGTGACCTGCTTTTGTTGGTGCTTGATGCGACCGTTGGGATCACATTTGAGGATCAGCAAGTGGTAAAACGCTTGCGACAACTGCAAACTCCAGTGCTCGTCGTGGCCAATAAAGTTGATGATGTTCGCCACGAACACTTAATATGGGAACTATTGGGTTTAGGTTTAGGTGACCCGTTTCCAGTGAGCGCACTGCACGGCAGAGGCACAGGTGACCTGTTAGATGCGGTGGTTCGCTTGTTGCCCGAGAGTTCAGATGAGTCGCCTGCTGTGGGCGAAGCAGATAATGCCCCAATGTTCTCGGTTGCTTTGGTGGGGCGGCCCAATGTGGGCAAATCAACCCTGTTTAACCGTCTAATTGGTGATGAACGTTCAGTTGTGCATGATGTTGCTGGCACCACCCGAGATGCCATCGACACCGAACTTGAAACGCAGTGGGGGGTGATTCGCTTCATCGACACCGCAGGCATGCGCCGCAAGGCTCGCATTAGCGAAGACACCGAGTATTACTCTTTGGTGCGAGCGTTGAAAGCAGTGGATGGTGCTGATGTGGTGTTGTTGCTTATTGATGCCTCGGTGGGGGTCACACATCAAGACCAAAGGCTTGCGGAACGGGTAGATGCCGCTGGTTGTCCCATAGTGATTTTATTGAACAAATGGGAGTTGCTTGATACCGATGCTCGGCTCAAGATCGCTGCCGATGTTGAACGCAAACTGAGTTTTCTAGGCGAACCACCAGTCTTGCGCATCACTGCTTTATCTGGCAAAGGTGTACATAAGCTCATGGAGGTAATAGCTGATTCAGTTGCGTCTTACCGTCAACGTATTCCTACCGCTGAAGTAAATAAGGTGATCCGGGGAGCGCAAAGTGCCCAACCTGCCCCTCGAGGTGTGAGGGTGCTGTACGCTACCCAAGTGGCGACTGACCCGCCAACCTTTACTTTGTTTGCGAACTCAGCAATCCCCAAGACCTATTTGCGCTATTTGCAACGAAGTTTACGAGAGAAATTTGAGTTGGGTTCCACACCTGTCAAAATACGGGTTCGTAGGCGTAGTGAGTAATATGGTGGGCTGGCCGTTGTAATTGGGTATAGTGTTGATTGTTCGGCTATTTGATGTCGGAAGCCGTCCCAGACGGGGGTGACGATGACAACTATCATTTTAGCTACTCTTGCAGTTGCAAGTGTTGCAACCGCGGTGTTGTATGGTCGCTCGGCGCGCCGTCGGTTGCGGCTAGCTCGACTCATCGAAAACGACAACGTTAGTGACCGTGAGGGGCATTCCCTTGCGTTTGCGAGTTTTCGTAAGGAGGCACACACCGCTATTGTTTATGCCTTGATCGCTCCCGCGGCTGCGTTTGTGGCTTTGTTTGGGGCGGACAATTTGGCTGTGGCAGTGTTTGGCGTTTTGTTGTTGCCAGCGGTCGCTTCGTTGGTATGGTCTCAGTCTCTAGCCCGTGAAGCTCGCATGGCTCGCAATCGTTACGACCTTGAGCGTCGCGCCAGTGAAGCTTTGGAGCAGGAACAGTTAGCACCAAAGGCTTGGGCTGCCCGGCTCGCGCCTGAGCAGGTGCCCGATTTCGCGGGTTTTGAGATCGGTCGAGTATATCAAGCTGGTTCGGGATTGATGGCGGGAGATTTTTTTGATGTGCATCGGGTGGGGCCATCTCGTGTGGCTGCGGTGATCGGGGATGTGGCTGGGCACGGGATTGAGTCTTCGATCACTGCGTTTCAGGCGAAGTATTTGTTGCGGGTGTTTTTGAGGCAGTTCCGTGACCCCGCGCAAGCTTTTGAGGAACTCAATAAGCAGCTTGCTTCAGGTGACCGGCATGAAGAGTTTATTTCTGCTGCGGTGGTGGTGTTTGATACTGAGGCCGGCACTTTGCGGTGTGCTTCGGCAGGGCATCCAGCGGTATTTTTCTTTCAAGCAGATGGAGTGAAGGCTCTGCGGTCAACTGGGCCGTTGTTGATGCTTGACCCGAACGCCACATATTTTTCAACAGAAATGCCAATGGAAAGTGGTGATATGGTGGTTATGTACACCGATGGTTTGGCAGAGGCCCGTGCTGGTGGTTCGTTGTTTGGTGAGGATCGAATAATCCGAGCGGCTGAACGGGAACTGAACGCCCCGCCTGATGTCTTGTGCAAGGCTTTGCTTGATGCTGCAAAAGACCATGCGGGTGGAATTATTGATGACGACACGGCGGTGATGGCGATCCGCCGCGACTGAGCTTGTTAGCAAGCCTTTAGCATTCATGTGGATGCCTTGGTGTGTGCAATGCGACAAGAACTGGACCCCCACTTCTTTGCCGCGTTCGGGTGCTTGTCCTGATTGTGGTGATTTAGTTGAAGGGACTCCCGGGGTGAATCATCAAGTGGAGCCGTTTCGCCCGCCGTGGCATTTTTGGGTTGGTGCGGTGGCGGCTGTGATTTATCTCGGCTGGCGTGCTGTGGAAGGTCTGATGCTACTTTTTTGATTTGGTGTGGTAGTTGAGTAATGGGTTGCTAGTGTCATTGTTTCACGGGCTGTGGCGCAGCTTGGTTAGCGCGTCGGTCTGGGGGACCGAAGGTCGGAGGTTCAAATCCTCTCAGCCCGACCATTTCCTCACCCACACTTTCGCTAATTTATTTTTGCCAGGGACTGGCATGCGAACTAACCTTGTTAATTTACGATATTCTGGTCATCGATCCATCGGTCGCGGCAGTGATCTCCACTGGCACCGAGGACTACTGCAGACAAGATGGATTTGCCGTTTTCGCCGCTGCGTTGCTGACCGCTTGAGGTTTGTGGGTCTGTGCCGCAACAGGGCCTTCACCAGCAGTTTTCGCGATCAAATCAGCTTGTCTAGGGCTAATGTCACCAGACGCTAGCGACGCTTTAGTGTTAGGCAAACTCTCTAGCTGAACAGCAGTATCAACAACTTCTTTAGCTTCACGATCAGTTAACAACAACTCAACACCCGCAACCCGCTTCGCGTCCTGATCGCTCAACAAACGGTTAAGCGCAACCAGCAACTCAGACTTCCAGGAAGCCAAACGCGCCTCACTACGCTTCACCACACCCAACGCATTACGAACCTCGGCTTCGTTCAACAAAGAAGCATCACCAAGCACAACACAAACCCCACTCCCACAGCCACCCCCAACACCAGAACTGGGCTGAGCAGTCAGTTTCTTGCCGTCTAAAAGAGTAGAAGTATTTGTAAACAACATATAATCACTTTACACACACCCTAAGACAATCACAACCGCAAACAACCAAAATAAACAAAATATTTCAAATAAGCTGTAAGTTGTGCTATGCACTTAGACAATCGCTCACAATAACACCGACTGAGTTTGAAGCAGGCTGGCAATGCTGGTGTAATGTGGTTGGCTTCGCAGAATCACCTAAGCGATCGATGCAAATGCACATCCCCCCTTTGGTTTGATACTTCGATTAGGAGGTAGTCATGTCATTGATGGAATCAGATGGGCCGCCGCCGGTTGTTCGGTGTCGGTTCAGTAAAGAGTTCAGAGCTGATGCTGTGGTGTTGGTTTTGGACGGGATCGGCCGGCTGCTGCGGTGGCGGGTGATCTCGGGATGGGTGAGGGCACTCCTGCGAACTGGGTTCGCCAGGCTCGCGTCGACCGCGGCGAACGCGCGGGGTTCACCACTAGTGAACGCGCGGAGTTTGCTCGGTTGAGCCGTGAGAACGCCAAGGTGTGGATGGAGTGTGAACTGCTCAAAGGTGCGACGGCCTTTTGCGGTGTTGGGGTTGGGACAGTGATCTGTTACCGGTGGGTTGCTTCCCGAAAGGCCGAAGGGTTCTGCTACTAGTCCAGCGTGTGTGGTCGCCGGTGTCACTCGGCAGGGGTTCTACGCGTGGCGGCACCGTCACAGTCGAGCACTCAGCGTCGACAACCACGTGGAGGTTGAGATGATCGCGCAGATACGCCAGATTCATGTTGACTCCGGCGGGGTGTACGGGTCGCCGCGGGTGACCGCGCAACTACGCGGGCAAGGCGTGCGTGTGAAGCATAAACGCGTTGAACCGCTCATGGCAATCAACGGCATCTGCGGCATATATAAGCACCGCGAACCACGTTTCGGGCAAGCAGCGACGGTGCGGTCAGCGCCTGGGGATCTGGTGCGCCGCGATTTTGGTGTCGGCCATACCGACAACATCTGGGTAGGTGACATCACCTACATCAACACCCCCAAGGATGGTTACACCTCGCTGCGATGCTCGACTTGGGTTCACAGCGTCTCATCGGCTACTTGGTGGCCCACCATGTTCGCGCAGAGCTCGTGTGCGACGCGTCACACACCGCGGCTGCCAGCAGAGGCCACCACACCCCAGGCGTGGTGTTGCATTCCGATCGCGGCAGTCAATACCTGTCCGGTGAGTTCGCCGACGCATTGAAACAGCACCAGATGCGTCACTCGCTGGGACGCGTCGCCAACTGCTTAGACAACAGCGTAGCCGAGTCGTTCTTCTCAACACTGAAACAACAACTAACGCAAACCGCGTAAACTAAGTGTCAAGCAAACGGGGGGAAGCCCAAAGAACCTGATTACTGGCTCTATGTGGTGGAGAACTGCATCGACGGGGAGGGTTGTCTCTACGGCGTATGGCAGAACCCCGCAGAGACTTTCAGCGACAGCTTCACCGACGTGCCCATCGTGCGACTAGCCGGCAGTGACCTCAAGGCGGCTCTCGACAAGCAGGGAGAGTCGGCTTGACCACACGGATGATCGAACGTTAGTTCCCCTGCGCGGAGGTGTCTGCCAACTCGGGGAGTGGTTGGGGCAGCGGCTTCGCTGAGAAGAGCCTGTTCACCTGGTTCGCCTCGCGTCCGCTCGCCCAAGCGAAGGCGGTGGTCATCTGTTCGCTGTTGCCCTGGCCCGACGACAAACAGGATCAGTAGGATTTGAAGAAACTGGTTCGCAAGGCGATGAAAGGCTACGACGCCAAGAACACCGAACTGCGTGACGAGCTCGCGAAGTACTATCCCAACGGGGCTAAGCTATGCGACCTGTTCTCTGGGCGGGCAATGATCCCACTCGAGGCCGCCAGGATCGGCGTTCAGTCGTGGGCACTCGACTACTCGCTGGTGGCGACGCTCGCGGGCAGTCTCCTTGTCGACTACCCGATGCGCGACTTCGACGACGAACCGGACCTGCCCTTCGACGGTTACGGGTGGCACACGGCCGAGCACTTCACCGAGCCGAGACTGCTGCGCGACGTGCGTTTCGTGCTCGAACTGCTCGGCTCGCGTTACGAGGCGGCGATGTCTGAGGTCTACCCTGGAGAAGGGGGGGATAGGCACCCCTGGGGCTATGTCTGGGCGGTCACGCTGCCCTCCCCGTGCCATGAGCGTCCAGTGGGCCTCGTCGGCGGTGTTCGACTGCGCCAACACCGCGGTGAGCGCCCAAGCCCGCGCCTCGCCTCTGAGTGGCTCGCCCGGCGACGGGTTGCGGACCACCCCGCAGTGAAGGCCGACCCCGACAACACGCCCAAGCCCGCCACGCGGCCCCAGAAGCCCGCAAGCAGTTAGACGGCATGGTTTGACAGTGCTACAAGCACGTCATCTATCTCGCCCCGAAAGGCGAGTACGAGCGCGCCGTGGCGTTTGAGCGACTGTGCAAGGACTCCCAGAGTGCCTTGAACGGGGCGGACGTGTGGGAGGAACTGCGCGAGCGCAGCAAAGCGTTCAACCCCGGGGAGTTCAGTTCCGCCACCCTGCTGCACAACCTGCGAGACAACGACTACGGGCGACCCGTATCGGAGATCCGCGACAGTTTCTGGTCGAACCCGCACAAGCCGCTGCTTCCCTCGGGTGCTTCGGAACTCCAGGACGGCCCTACACCGCTGTCACAAACGGCGAGATCGAACTGCTAGGCACCGACGGCACAGTCTTGCGGGTATATGGACCCAACGACATCAACCTCTCTCTCGACAGCGTGCGCGTCCGCCGAGCCAACGCTCCGAGGGACGCGAAACCGGGTAGCTCAGGGACTGGAGGTTCCAGCGATTCGACCGATGGCAGCCCCCAAGATGACCCCCCCGACCCCACGTCGGACCCTGACGGTACTTCCGGCGGACTAGGTGCGACACCAGTATCCTTCCCAGAAGCGCGCGGTGTCGCGCGGCAGGCACGCCATTGGCAGATCACTCTCAACGTCAACACCGGCATCGACCCCGACTCGCCCGACGACAACCTGCTTCACCTGCTGCGAGAGATCGCCAACAGAGGAGGCATCTTCGATCGTCGAACAAGCGGTGCGGCGTCGTCTCGCGGTGGCGGGCCAGTCGTGGCCGGCAAGGAACACGTATTGATGGGACGGGGAAGTTGTCGAACGCGACGAGTTTGTCGTTCTGCTGAAGTCGATTGACAGTCGTGTGGACGAGATCATGCGATTGATCCGATCGCTGCACAGTTATGTCGTTCCTTCTATTGCGGTGATCGCGGTAGAGCAGTTAGGACCTGGAGTTGACGACTGGCTTGTGAGGGAGACTCGTGCTTTGGCGCACGATGAAACCCCCGAGCGAGAACTAGTCTGACCACTGGATATACGATTGTGATCATTTAGCAGTTGCTGAGCGAGCGTTTTAGGCGTGTGCGTGGAAACGTCGTTCTTGAGTTTGACGTGAGCGATAGGAAACGGGTTCTAGCGAGCCATCGTGATGCCCGCAGCGGTGACCGTGGCGACCGAGTGGCTGCCAGGTTCTCTGTGTCATCAAATTTGGTGCAGCATTAATTCGCCGCGCCGCCGTGCGGACGCGGTGATATTCTGAGTGCCATGGCTGATTATCGTTGTCCTCTCGTTGAGCTACTGATCGAACCGCATCCCGACGCGGACCGGCTCGAACTCGCTACTGCGTCGGGCAATGTGTGTGTCGTCGCCAAAGGACAATACAACACCGGCGACGCGGCGGTGTTCATCCCCGCCAACAGTTTGCTGCTGCCGGCGATGCTCGAACGCCTCGACGATGCCACCCGCAACTACTTGGGCGGCCGCGACAAGAACCGGGTACGTGCCGCGCGCATTCGCGGTATCGTGTCTGAAGGGTTGCTGTACACCGGTCCCGAGACCGTCGGCGGCGCGGTTGGTGCTGACTACGCCGAGACGCTCGGTTGCGTCAAGTACGTGCCGCCGGTGCCCGTGTCGATGAACGGCCTCGTCGAGCCGGGGCCGCGGCTCGCCTTCGACATTGAGAACATAACCAACTATCAAGGCGTGCTCATCGACGGTGAGACGGTCGCCGTCACCGAGAAACTGCACGGCACGTTCTGTTGCTTGGGGATTCATCCCGACGAGGGTGTCGTGGTCACCTCGAAAGGCTACGGCGAGCGGCAGCTCAGGTTCGCTGTCGACGACGAATCCAACCGTGGAAATCTGTACTGTCTCGCCTGGGCCGCGCACAGCTCCAAGATCGAAGCGGCGGCCACGGGCTACCCGGGCGAGCCGGTGTACGTGCTCGGCGAGATCGCCGGCCCGAAAGTGCAGGACTTGCATTACGGTTTGACAGAGCCACGCTTCTTCGTGTTCGATGTCAAGGTCGGGCACAGTTACCTGCCGTGGCATGAGTTGGTTGAGGTGTGCGCCTCCGTCGGTCTGGAGACTGTGCCGATGCTCCATGAAGGCGAGTGGCGCGACGGACTCGATCGAGACTACCGCAGCGGTGCCTCGACTCTGCATCCGCAGACGGTGCGAGAGGGTTGCGTCATCAAGCCAACACACGAACGACGCCACGACGACCCCGACGGACTGCGACTCGGCAGGGTCGTGCTCAAGTCCGTGAACCCCGACTACCTAGTCCGCCAAGGTGCCACCGAATACCAGTAAGTGTTCGCCCGCTATTTGTGGCGCCACAGTGAGGAGATCGGCTTCATTGCTGCTATGCCGCGCCTCCTACCACCGCTAGCCTATGCTTCCACAAGTTATGAGCTGTTTGTCTAAATCCGAACTAGCGAATTGGTTTTGCGACAAATGCAACATAACTTTCATAACTCCGCAGCTTTGCCAACCCGCAACTTGATTAATTCAAGTTGATCTTGCTAACACGTAGTGCGAACCGCGCTTACTTCCTCTTAAGGCAAGCAGGTCGTCGGCCACGAGTCCATTCAGCAAACGCACGGCTTCTGCGCGGGAGAGACTCAATCTGTCTCGGAGAATGGCATTGGTCACAGGAGTGTCCTCGGCCATCCTCAACACCTCTTCTCTGAGTTCAGCATGATTGAGGCCTACCTGCGCGGGCCACCCAAGATTCAACGCGATTCGATAACGAGTACCTCGCCGCTGACCGGCTTGTTCCAATAGTCCCGTTTTGTGCAGACGTTGGAGAATTTGCCGTGCAGTTGAACTGTCGACATCAAGCAGTGCACGGACCGCGGAGTTTGTAAGTTCCTTGCCGCGAGCCGCTTCGATGAGTATACGTCGATCCGTTGGCAGCAAGTCCGTCCGATCGGCCAACCGGTTGCCGTCAAAACTGTCTTGGATCCGATGTTTAACAAGTTCCACGAGATCTGTGCCTGTCAGCGGCAGGTTCTGCTTGCCCCGGCGAACGAGGATCCTTCCGTCGGATGTCTGGGAGACACCTTGGCGACGCCGCGAGATTGAAACCACCGTGACTTCCACGTTCTCCACTGATAGGCGGTGCAGTTCAATGGCTCCCGGCGATTCGACTGAGTTGATCGTTTCCCAGAGTTGTTTCTCAAGACCCGAGTCAAGCGGTCTTCCGACAGGCGAACCGCTGTCATCTACTCCGATGATGAGTATGCCGCCGTCAGAATTGGAAAAGGCTACGATTGCGTTCTGAATGGGCTTTCTACTACTACCCACCTTCCATTCGATAGAGTTGCTCTCATTCGGATACGCTGTTTGGAACTCATTCAGAGTCATTGATGTTGGCTTAAACTGGCTTGAAGGATGAAATGGCGGATATGACTGGTTTGTCATAACCTGAAGCGTAGACACAGTATGCTCACAAATGGAACATAACTTTCATAACTCGGCGGCTTGGTCATTCGTCGCCGGTAGCCTATACGTTTTATATTTCTCGCTGAAGCGAATGTATCTTGCCGTTGCGATTCGATCCCAAGATTGTTCACCCCATAATCCCAATAATTCACAACACATTAACCAAGTTGATGTTGTGGCATTTTTTGCTAGGCTCTAGGCTGTTTGCTAGGCTCTAGGCTGTTGGTTGATGTCCATTGCTCACCAAAGTTTGCCTGTGTTCAACTCGTCTAAACGGTTACCGATTGCTCACGCATACGAGAGTTTAATTCCCCCCCCCCCCCCCCCCATTCTCTTGGTTCTGGCCTACTGAGCGGATCAACGATCAATCGTGGGGGATCAACAAAAATGGTGCTGGGAGCAGATTGATCCCAACAAAACGGGTGCTGCCGGTGACCTCGGCAAGATGTTCAAAAATGAGGCAGTCAAAACACCTGGTTTCTTAGCGCAAGATTCTCCAGAATCAGAGGCCGCATTGCTCAAATGTGGTTGGCGCTGTGCAGTGTCGGTTTCACTCCAGATAAGCATGGCAAAGGAGGTTCGTTTGGTTACGGAAAGGCGGGTTTGATCCGTGGATCCAACATTCGAGTAGTAATCGCGTACACGTGTTTTTCTGAGCAAGCCAATGAACCGGGTGTTACACGACGCCTTTTGGGTATGACCTATTGGGGAAGCCACCGCGTCGGCCAAGTGAGCTACACTGGTTCAGCGCGGTTCGGAAGTATTGGTGATGACATTGCGCTACCTTTTGAGAACGAAGAAGCCGACAGAATTGCTGTAGAACTAGGTCTCGCTAAACGGGACTCCAAAAACAGAGATGATATCGGTACCACCTTTTTGTTGATTGAACCAACAGTAGCACCACAAGACCTAATACTGAGTGCTGAACGCTATTGGTGGCCGGCTCTTCAGGATCATAAACTTAATTTCCACCTGAAGGTGGTGGATGAACACCACAAATTCTATTATCCGCGCCCGAAGCGGAACCCTGACTTGAACCCATTTCTTGAAGCGTTTGAGATCGCAACCACCCCTCAAGATAGCCCTAGAGAAGAGGTTCGTCGAGTTGAGTTGCAACCCATCGGCAAATTCAACAAGCCTGGAATTCTTGCCATGAAAGTAAATAAATCGGATTGGTCGTTTCCCTCGGAAATAGCCCCACAAGCCGATTTTGAGCATCGCAGTTTAGTTGCTCTGGTTCGCAAACCAAGAATGGTAGTGGAGTACCTTGAAGCGGGTCAAACCGAACCATTTGTGCGCGGCGTGTTTGTGGCAGACGAATCAGTCAATGAGGCATTGCGCCAAACCGAGCCCAAAGCTCATGATGCGTGGCAAAACAAAACAGGTGAAGACGTTCAAAACGACTTTGCAGAGTTGGCGCGTGTGATTATTTCCAGAATTAAGTTACAAGTAAATAAGTTTCGCGCAGAAGTCAAACCAACTCCTAAACCAGCTGCACAGATGCAATTGCCGGAGTTCGACCGGATAATGCGGTCGTTGCTAAGTGGTCAGGGGCCTGGCAAGGTCCCGCCTATCGTAGACCCGCGCCTTTTTTCAATATCGCCTGGGGGCGTGTTGAAAGCATGTCGCGATAACCGCATACAACTGACTGGTTTTGCGGAGATCAAATTTAGCGACAACCACGACCCTAACGAAAATCAGAGCGAAGACCGTGGCGCAAAGGAACTTGGTTGACGCGATCAAGCTTTCGGGTGATGTCAAAAAGCGAGATGCAGTTATTTAGGCCACAACCTCTCACAGATGAAGACCGAGAACGCTTACGAGTCGGACTAGATACGTTGTACTTCCTAGAACTTGATGATGGTGACTTTGAACGACCAATTGAAGGAGAAGTTGCCTCAACATTTTGGGTTGATAGTGAATTTTTGAGCAAGGTTCAAGGTGGTTCCGATACAGCAAAATACTTCCAAAAACAAATCGCATTAGAGTTTGTTCGAAGCGTTATTGTTGCCTATCAACAACACAATGGCAAATCCTCGTCTTGGGATGACGCGCAAGACACGTTGCTGGGTGCCATTGTCTTGCTTTTAGCTGAAAACAAAAAGAATGAGTCTGAACTTAGAGAATTGCTCAAGTTGACTATTGCTGATCCTGTCAAGGTGATTGCACGTGCTGAACACATTATTGGCTTGCGTTCATCATCTCTCGCTGTCCTACGAAAGTAGAAATTGTGCAATATCCGACGCTGCCACTAACACCCACATTGAAAATTGCACACGCACGAATCAAGCATGGTTCACAAGAGCGTATTGCAATATCTGATGACTTGACCAGCGACTTGGTAAGTCAGATACAGTGGCTTGATGCCGTTGAGCACCCAAATCTAGAACTACTCGCAATCGCTGAGCAAGACATTGAGGCTTTAGTCAATACAGAGAGCGGTACCAAAGACCAAGATCGAATTGAAGGGCGAGCAGCGTGCATTTTGTATCAAGCTATTGAGGAAGCCCAGATTGAAACGCAAGCCCTAGATGATCCCGGCTTTTGGCGTTATGTGGGTTTGGCATATCTATGGAGATTTGCTGTTTGGCGCGAACCTAAAGTCTTGGCAAACGAACAGTCTCTTGAGAACCCTAGCAAGATTGCCCCATACGTGGATGGAGCTAAATCCCCTGATTGCATTCCTACGAGAATGTACTTGCGTGTGAAATCGCTTGGTGGCTTAGGTTACAAAGAACTCGCGTATGCCGTGTCGTATGGAACTGACTTTTGGAGAAGCCATATTCTGCGGGTCAAGATTGGTGAGCATCCATCACTTGTCCGCGCCATGGTACAAAGACAAAGCGATCCAGTTACCCGTTTGAAAACTCAATCAATCCGTGTATTCGCCAAAGAACTCACACGAACTCTTACCAACTTAGTTCCATCAATGCTAGACGATGATGACGCAGATGTGCTAGTTGCAGAACTCTGGAATCGTCAACTCTAATGTTGCAGCTAGCACTAAATGGTAATCATTTGACGCGGTCGCTGAGTTATCAAGGACACCAAATTTCTACATACCTAGATGTTGGACTAAACAACTCTTTGGAGCATCAGGTGGTTGCAAGCGATCCCTTGGGTGCGTGGTGGCAACTCTGTTTGCAAGGTGCCACACCAGAGCCTGTAGATGACAAAGATGTGGATGCAACCCCGCTGAGAGTTGTTGAACTTTTTTCTGGTGTAGGTGGTTTGCTAGTTGGTATAAAGCAATTCGCATCTGAAGCAGGTAGGCAAGTCACCTGCGAAGCCGCTGTGGATATAGATACCGCTGCGCTTGAAGTGCATTCCAAGAACCACGCGACGCGCAGAGTTTTGCGAGAATCGGTTTCTTCTATGGTTGATTTTCGTGTGCGCAATATTGGTACCGCAGCTGAGTTCGTTTATCCCCCCGAACTAATTGACGAAAGCCTTGCAGATAGTTGTAAAGAGGTGGATGTGGTGAGCGCAGGCCCTCCGTGTCAAGGTCATTCAAACTTGAACAACCACTCTCGCCGCGATGACCCCCGTAACTTGCTTTATTTGACGGTGCCAGCGTTCGCGGTTGCTTGTGCGGCAAGAACAATAATAATTGAAAATGTTTCGTCGGTGGTGAACGACAAAACCCAAGTTGTGCAAACCTCTCGTGCTTTGTTGGAAGCGTCTGGCTACGTGGTGACCGATGGTTTGCTATCTGCGGACGTAATGGGTTGGCCACAAACTCGAAAACGACACTTCCTAGTTGCGAGCCGCGGCTGTGATGACCCAAATCGAGGCTCACCTGTACCGATAAAGGATGTGGTGTCGTTGTTGGCGGATAGCCCGCCACGGTCAGTTATGTGGGCAATCAACTCACAAAACCGGCTTTCGACTGAAACAGAGATGCATACAAAAACTAAGTTTGTGGACAAGACCCAAGCTCGCATTGATTGGTTGTTTGATAACGGCGAACATAATCTAGCTTTGGAACAGCGCCCTGACTGCCACAAGAATGGGAGCAACTACACAGCGGTGTATGGAAGGATGTATAAAGACCGTCCTGCGCCCACAATCACGACTGGTTTCATGACACCAGGATGTGGACGGTTTGTGCATCCCCTAGAGAGACGGACTTTGCTGCCCGCCGAGGCTGCTCGGCTACAAGGTTTCCCAAATCAATTCAAGTTCTTTGTTGGTGGGGAGGGCAAAACCCGCAGGGCGCAGTTGGCGAAGTGGATTGGGGATGCGGTGGCGATGCCTTTGGGGTATGGTGCGGCGGTTTCAGCGCTTTTGCGGCGGGTGGCTTAGGGGCGGGGGCGAGCCCAAGCAAGCCAAAGGGCGGCGGTCCAAGTGAAGTTCTTTCCTCCCACGGCTGCTCCTGAGATGGGATCAAAACTCTCGGGCATACCGCTGATGGCGATCAAAGCGGCGGTGTCTGTGCGGATTCGTTCAGCCCAGTCGCCTTCACCGAACTCCTCTAAGCCTTTGGCAATCATATAGTTCAATACACACCAGACAGGCCCACGCCAGTAGCGCAAAGACTCAAAATCTTGATGCCGAGGGTCAAAACTCGGAACTAAAAACCGGCACGCCCGAGACCAAGATGCAAGCTCGGCCAGCAACTTGTCGGCGTGATCGGTGATGCCAGCGTAGAAAGCCAAAAAAGAAGCAGAAGTCCCAGCATCTGCTTGATAACCGTTGCGAAGGTCCAGTGAGCAATAGGTGCCCGCACTTTCGTTCCAAAACGACTCGAAGCCATATTCTAAGCGTGCTACCCTTGTTTGGATAGCACTGGTGTCCTCACCAAGTGCGTCACCTAGCCAGATCAAGTCTCGTTCGGCGCGCAACAAGATAGCCGTGATCCCAGGGTCAGCTACCCAGAAAGCACTTTGTGCAGCGATCGCGTTGTCGGCCCAGTTGTGTGCAGACGCTTGGTCAACGAGCGCAAGATAGCGGTCGTAATCTGCTTGCAGCGGACGCATTTCGGGATCAACGAACTCAATATCACGGCGTTGGAAGTCGCCGTTGTAGGTCAATTCCACGCGTGAAAGTGGTTCATCCCAGTCGGGCAGATTGTCACGGCCAGATTCCCACGGGTGCGACACCGCGATCACGCCCTGCCCGTGAGGGTCTCTAGCGTCGTGCCACCACTGGTGCCATCGCTCCAAAGAGCGATACAAAGACAACGAGGGTAACCGGTCTATCTCGGCGAGTCGCCGAACTATTGTGGCAGCAACCGGCGGTTGAGAAATTCCCGAACTACCAGGATCGACTTGTTTGGTGGCCCAAATATCTGGCCCTGGGAAGTAACTCTTGGAATCTGACCAGAAAACAATGTGAGGCACCATCCCAGAAGGCCATTGAGCGGCAAAGAGCGCGTCCAGCTCAGCCCAAGCACGGGCGGGGTCAATCTCTGCCCACCCAAGAGCAGCGAAAACAGAATCCCAGTTCCATTGGAATGGATAAAGCCCCTTTGTTGGCACCGTGTAGTGACCACGGTCATTGCAGCGCAGGATTGCTTTAGCCTCGCTAGTGCGCTTGCGCGCGATTTTGGGTTGAGCCGTCAGAGCATTATTCATACCAAGTCAAAGACCATACTAGTTGCTGAACAACAATTTGGCTTATTGGCACCTTTGTGTCGTGAAAGCAAAATTTGCTGGCGGGGATAGTGTTGTAGTTGATATGAGCCAACCAGTGAGGCTAGACCAACTAAAAACTGTGCTGCCAATCAGGGCAAGAGCGAGCGGCGGCTGTTCCGACACTCACAATCACCGCAATCGGGTAAACACCACCCTCACACGCGTCGCCTTTACTGTGGTTGCTTTGTTGGCCACAGCGTGCGGTGCCGATGCTGGCAACTCTATGGATGCAGCCAACAACAACGCGACAAGTCAGCAGCCCCAGACATCTGAAGCCATAGCAGCCAACCAAGTTGACGACATCGCCACACCAAGCACGACAAGCCCAAGCACGACAAGCCCGAGCCTGACAAGCCCAAATACAACAAACACTTCACGCCAACGCAACACAACCGGTCGGCCGGGAGAGAATGTGAAATGGGAAACACCATTAGCCGAGGGTATAGATTTTGGCACAGTCACAGTGCCCCTCAACTATCACCAACCCGATTCCGGTGAACTGGAAATAGCGTTGCTCGTTAGCCGCGCTCGTAACCCCAGCGAGCGAATCGGTTACTTGTTCGTGAATCCGGGTGGACCTGGTGGCAGCGGAGTAGAAATGGCTAGCGCAGCCGCAGCTGGTTATGGCTTCGACCCTGAGTTGGTTGAGCGGTTTGACATTGTTGGCTTCGACCCTCGTGGTGTTGGCTACTCAGAGCCTGCGTTCCAGTGCGGCGAACCGGGTGAGCAATTAGAGTTGCTAAACAAAATAGAACTTCCTTATGACACAGCTGAGAAAGTAGCGTTGGGAGAGGAAGCGGCGCAACTCTGTGTGGAGAGCATGGGTGCCGCTGCGGGTTTGTTGCACTCGGAGTTTGTGGCACGTGACATGGACGAGATTCGCAACGCACTAGGTGCCGAACAGATCAGCTACTTCGGCGTTTCCTATGGCTCCACTCTCGGTGTCTGGAATGCCACTTTGTTCCCGCAACGGGTGCGGGCGATGGTTTTAGACGGTGCAGACAATCCTGTTGATGATGTGAGCAGCCAAGAGGCGCGCATCGCTAATGCCATTGAAGAGAACGCTCAGTTAGAGGCGCGCCTCACAGATGCTTTGAATGCCTGCAACAATCCGAGTTGCCCTATCTTTAACGACGGCGACCCGCAGGGTTACCTCACTGCCAATGCTCATCGGCTCGCCGAGGTGGCTCAAGCCACTAACGGAAATCCACTTTCGGGGGTGCTCGGCTTGATTCTCACCATCTATTCCGAACAGACTTGGCCAGACCTATGGGAAGGCTTGGCCGCGCTTGTTGAACGAAACGATCCGAGCATGTTTGCTGCGTACGCATCACTCTATTTCGAGGAAGATTTCGGAGGTACAACCTTCACCGAGCATGTAAATTGCCTCGATTCGTGGGTTCTGTATCCACAAATCGACCGGGAGACACGGCTCGGTGATCAGGTTGCGGGTGACGCGGCTTTTGCTGCTCAACTACCTCTTTTGTCTCTGCTTGAACCAAACGCTGCGAGCACCTGTTACTTCTACGACACGTTCGGAACGCCCACCTTTACAGAACCGCTTGACGGGGCTGACGTGCCGATACTTGTGATCGGCAACTTGTCTGACCCAGCCACACCATTTAGCGAATCACAAGAACTCGTTGAGGAGACATTGTCCAACGGTCACCTGCTAACGGTCGACCATTTCGCACACGTTGCCTACCCTGACAACGAATGCGCTACAGAGGCCGTCCATGCTGTGCTCATCGCCGGTGAGCCGCCATCGTCTTTCGCGGGCGACTGTGTGGGCAACTGAATGCCGTTGGTATCAACAAAATCCCGATAATTCCATAATAAGTTTGCGTTGCGTTGCATAAACATACGATCAGGGTATAGTTGCCGTATGCACAAGGTTGCGGTAATCGGAGCTTCAGGTTTCACTGGAGTTGAGTTCTTGAGATTGTGCGCCGTCCATCCAGAAATGGAGGTGGTGCTAGCCACAGCACAGACTCACGCGAACCAGTCAATCGCAGACCTTTATCCCAGCCTCGCGGCTGCGTATCCCAATACAACCTTCACCCCACACGACGAGAACCTGGTAGAGCAACTAGCGACATCAGCAGAGGTGGTGTTCATGGCGTTACCTCATGGTCAGGCACAACTTTTAGTGCCACAACTTGAAGGCAAAGTCGCACACATCATTGACCTGTCGGCAGATTTTCGTTTCAAAGACGCGAGCGTCTACCCAAATTGGTATGGACAAGCGCATTGCGAACCGCGACTGCTAAAGAAATTTGTGTTTGGCTTACCAGAGCTTTTTCGCGAACAGTTACCCGGAGCGGAGCTAGTAGCGGTAGCGGGGTGCTATGTGACCGCCGCATCGCTGGCCCTTGCACCGTTGGTTAAGGAAGGCTTAGCCTCCCCAACGCAGATAATTGTGGATGCCGCTAGTGGAGTGTCAGGCGCAGGCCGAACCCTAAATGCCAACACGAGCTTTTGTGCAGTGCATGAAGACTTCAGAGCGTATGGCTTGCTCAATCACCGCCACACACCAGAAATCGAACAAACAATCACAGACTATGCGGCCGTGGCAACCCAAGTCCTGTTCACCCCTCACTTAGCACCAATGAACCGCGGGATACTGGCCACTTGTTACGCCCCGTTATCTCAGTCGGCAGAGATCACGAGCCAAGATGCCCTAAGCTGCCTCGCTGATGCCTATGCGACCGAATCGTTCATTGTGGTTGATGAACGACTGCCATCAACCAAAGCAACTTTGGCTTCTAATACTGTACACATCACTGCCAAAGTGGACAGGAGAACTCGTATGGTGATAGCCATAGCCGCCCTAGACAACCTCATAAAAGGTGCCTCGGGGCAAGGTATACAATGCGCCAACGCAGCGTTAGGACTTCCCGAACACCTTGGTCTACCCCAAAGCGCATTATTCCCCTAAGCACCGGCCGATCAGATGACACACCTAAACCACAAATCACCATTAGCACCTGCTTCGTTTCCAGACATGCCGTCAATCGCAGGAGTGCGGTTAGCGACCTTTGCAGCAGGCATCAACTCTGGCAGCGACTTTGGCATCACCGAAGGCAGCAAGGCAGACTTCAAAACCGGTACCAACGCAGACACCAATGCAGGTATCCAATCTGAGGCCAAGCCAGACTTGTTTTGTGCTTCACTCGTTGCAGGCACAAACGTGGCTGCCACCTTCACTCGCTCAAAATGTCCATCAGCAGCAGTCGAATGGTGCCAAAACCTAATCCGAGAAAACACTTCCGCGCGGGCTGTGGTGTGTAACTCAGGTAACGCCAATGCCTTCACCGGTGCCGCGGGCACCAAAAGCACTGAGTTGATGGCTCAAATTGTTGCCAAATCGTTAGCCGTGTCACCACACGAGGTGTATGTGGCTTCCACAGGTGTTATCGGTGAACCCTTACCCAACGAAAAATTGCAACAAGCCCTACCGCAGTTGGTAAAACAATTGGCGGTGCCGTCAACACCTGCTTGGGAAAGGGCCGCTAATGCCATTTGCACCACCGACACTTTCCCAAAGGCTGCTAGCAAGCGTATCGACAAAAGCCGCGCACAAATAGCCGGCATGGCCAAAGGTAGTGGTATGATCGCACCCGATATGGCCACCCTGTTGGCCTTCGTTTTCACCGACATGGCAGTTGAGCCAACGATTCTGCAAAATTGTTTGTCGTTAGCGGTCAAGCGAAGCTTCAATCGTATAACGATAGATTCAGACACTTCCACTAGCGACACGGTACTACTTTTTGCAACGGGAGCGACCAATGAAGCCGAGATCGCATCTTCTAGTGATGCTCGACTACCTCTGTTTCAAGATGCCCTCGACCAAGTTCTGGTTGACCTAGCGCAACAAGTCGTTCGAGATGGGGAAGGTGCCACTAAGTTCGTGGAAGTCACCGTGCGGGGAGCGCAATCAAATCAAGCAGCACATAATATTGCCCGTGCCATTGCAGAATCTCCGTTGGTTTCAACTGCTCTCGCCGCTGAGGATGCTAACTGGGGTAGAATCGTGATGGCAGTTGGCAAAGCAGGGGAAAAGGCCAATCGTGATCGTTTGGCGATCTGGATAGGGGACGAATTAGTGGCGCAACACGGGGCGGTGCATCCCACCTACAGTGAAAGAACCGCCACAGAGCATCTGCAACAAGATGAGGTGAGGATAGTGGTAGATATTGGTATTGCTGATGGCAGCGAAACTATCTGGACTTGTGACTTGACCCATGGATACATTGCAATCAACGCAGGTTACCGCACATGACTAATCACAGAGATAAACCTCAGCAAAACGGCGACGAGCCACCTAGTTTCGCGCCCACACAGCGCGCCGCTGCGTTGATTGAAGCCCTACCATACATTCAAAAATTTCGTAATGCGGTGGTGGTTGTGAAATACGGTGGACACGCCATGGTTGATCCGGCTCTAGCAACCACCTTTGCCCAAGATGTCATGCTGTTGCGTTCGGTTGGTATACAAATAGTGGTGGTACATGGTGGCGGACCACAAATAGCCGAACAATTGCACAAGTTGGGCAAGACCTCTGAATTTGTGGATGGTTTGCGGGTGACCGACGCCGAGACCCTAGATGTGGTCCGCATGGTTTTGGTGGGCAAAGTTGGCCGAGATATTGTGGGAGCGATCAACGTTCACGGTGGGGTAGCCGTTGGGGTGTCGGGAGAGGACGGTGGCTTAATCAATGCAACACAAGCGAGCGAAGAACTCGGGTTTGTGGGCCAAATTGCTTCAGTACAACCAGCCATCCTCGAACAGCTTTTGGCACAGCAGATGATCCCTGTGGTGTCTACGATAGGAACAGACCTAACAGGGCAGTCCTACAACATTAATGCCGACGCTGTTGCGGGTGCTGTTGCGGTGGCGTTGCGTGCAAAAAAGGTTGTTTACCTGACTGATGTTGTTGGCTTGTTCAACAAACCTGATGACGATACTTCAATAATGCATCGTGTTACAGTTGAGCAGCTAACAGAGATGATCAACGAAGGGTCAATCAGTGGGGGCATGATTCCAAAAGCTAAAGCATGCATTGATTCGGTTTCTGCTGGAGTGGCATCGGCGCACTTATTGGATGGACGAATGCCCCATGTGTTGCTTTTAGAACTTTTTACCGATGCTGGCATCGGAACTATGGTGACGCTATGAGCGAGAGCCAAGCCCGTGCTTGGGGTGTGAGTGGTGATCATTCCCCTTTGATGAACAACTATGGTTCACCTGCTCGCATATTTGTGGCGGGAGACGGCTGCTATGTTTGGGACAAACTGGGCTTTCGCTATCTTGATTTTCTTTGTGGGATAGCAGTCACGTCGCTAGGACATTGCCATCGTGATGTAAACGCGGCCATAAGCATCCAGTTGTCCAAGATCACCCACACCTCTAACCTGTTTGCGAATGAACATCAAGCGATAGTCGCACAAGAAATAAATCGACTCATTGATGCAGGGTCTGGTCAGGTGCTGTTTCAGAACTCAGGTGCTGAAGCTAACGAGGCGGCCATAAAGTTAGCGAGAAAACATCAAGGTAAGGGGTGCCACGTTGTGGTGAGTGCATTGCGGTCATTTCACGGGCGCACCTTAGCTACACTCGCCGCCACAGGCCAACCCGAAAAGCATGAATCGTTTGAACCACTGCCTGAAGGTTTTCGCCATGTCGCCTTCAACGATACCGAAGCCCTCAAAGATGCCATTACCCCAGAGGTTGGTGCGGTGATATTGGAAGCTGTGCAAGGTGAAGGTGGTGTTTACCCAGCCACCACCAAATACCTGTGTGAGGCGCGCAAATTATGTGACGAAAACAATGTTTTGCTAATCATGGACGAAATCCAAACAGGTTTTGCGCGCACCGGTGAGTGGTTTGGTTACCAACACAGCGACATCAAACCCGATATGGTAACGCTTGCCAAAGGCATCGCTAACGGTATGCCCGTTGGGGTGCTGTGGGCTCGTGACGAAATAGCCGCCAGTTTTTCACCAGGCGATCATGGCTCCACCTTCGCTGGGCAAGCCCTGGCACTAGCAGCAGCGAGAGCCACCATCGAAACATATGTGAAAATGGAAGCACCAACGCTTGTTCGTTGCAAAGAAGCCAAGCTAAGAACCCGACTTAGCAAAGTCAACGGCATCAAAGATATCAGGGGGCGCGGTCTGCTTTTGGCGTTGGAACTAGACGATGAGTGTCTAGTGGGTTCAACAGCAAAAGAGATCGCTTCCGAATGCCTTGATGGAGGGTTGATCGTGAACGCTATCACACCTAGTGCCCTGCGGATCGCACCACCCTATATTGTCAGCGACCAAGAGATTGATGAAGCAGTAGCAACACTAGCTAACGTACTCACCTCAAGAATGGCACGCAATAGCTAATGCGGCACGTCCTAGATATAGATGACCTGTCGTCACAAGAACTAGCAACTGTTCTAGCGCACGCACAAGTCATCGCGTCACCAACCATTTTAGTAAACCAGGGCATGGCTTTGATATTTGAGAAGCCTTCAGCACGCACCCGCAACTCCATGGAAATGGCGGTGGTCGCACTTGGTGGGCATCCTGTCTATATCGACAACAAAGAAATTGGTTTAGGGGAACGTGAAACCATTGAAGACATCACAAGAACATTGGCAGCATATCACGCTGCGGTAGGAGCCAGGGTGTTTGATCATGTGAAGGTGCAATCAATGGCAGCAGTTGATTTGATTCCGGTTGTTAATTTGTTGAGCGACCAAGGGCACCCGATGCAAGCCTTAGCTGATCTGTTAACCATTCAAACTGAATTTGGTGCGTTGCAGGGTCGCTCGCTGGCATTTGTTGGTGATGCCAACAATGTTGCGTTTTCGCTAGCGTTAGGTTCAGTTTTGGTGGGCATTGAGTTTCGTATCGCCAGTCCTAAAGGATATGGTTTCAGCGAAAACCAACTTGCCCGCATCGCAGCAATCACACCCGCAAACCAACAAAGGGTGCAACACTACCACGATCCCTATCAAGCGGTAGAAGGCGCAGATGTGGTATATGCCGACACCTGGACGTCGATGGGGCAAGAACATCAAGTTGAGCAACGAAGAAAAGACTTCGCGGGCTTCGGGGTAGACGAACAACTGATGGCCACAGCAGCTAGCCACGCTATTTTCATGCATTGCTTGCCGGCGCATCGGGGTGAAGAGGTAACCAATGCAGTCATAGATGGTGCCGCTAGTCGAGTGTGGGTTCAAACTGCTAACCGGTTGCACGCAGCACGCGGCCTGCTTGTGTGGCTGCTAGGAGAAGCAAACCAGTGAGCAAGGCGAGACGGCGACACCGGATAACGGAACTCCTCAAAGAGCACTTGGTTACCAAACAAACGGAACTCAAGAACCTACTTGAGAACGAGAACTTTAAGGTGACCCAAGCAACAGTGTCGCGAGACCTCGGAGAACTTGGTGCTGTCAAGGTACGCGTGGTGGGAGGGCAAACTGTTTACGCGATACCCGAGCTTTCCCTAAACCGCTCCGCCTCGCAAGATCATCTCCGCAGAGTCTTAGGCGAATGGGTTGCCGAAATCAGCCACTCAGCCAATCTAGTTGTGCTGCGCACAACGCCAGGATCAGCGCATGTCGTGGCATCAGCGTTTGATAGGGCGGGGATGCCAGAAATAATCGGCACCGTCGCAGGTGACGACACACTTATCATCGTCGTTGCAGAAGAAGTGGGGGGTGCCTACTTTAAAAAACACTTGCTCCAACTAGCTGGAATAGAGCAACCATGACCAATACACACAATCAATTACCCGTCCAATTATCCGTCACGAACGAAAGAACAACACGATGAAGGTGGTGCTTGCTTACAGTGGGGGATTAGACACCTCAATCATTTTGCATTGGCTAAAAGAAACCTATGATGCTGAAGTGGTCACCTTCACCGCTGATCTTGGTCAGCCAGAAGAAGTTGAACCAGCTCGTGCGAAAGCTTTAGCGATGGGAGTGCCCGAAGAGAACATTCATGTAGAAGACCTGCGTGAGGAGTTCGCCCGTGATTTTGTTTATCCAATGTTTCGTGCCAACACAATCTATGAAGGCCAGTACCTGCTTGGCACCGCCATAGCTCGCCCCTTGATAGCAAAACGGCTCGTGGAAATCGCCGCACAACACCAAGCTAATGCCATTAGCCATGGTGCCACAGGTAAAGGCAATGACCAGGTTCGTTTTGAGCTTAGCGCATATGCTCTAGCTCCAGACATTCAAGTCATCGCTCCGTGGCGACTGTGGCAACTCAACTCGCGGGAGTCGTTGATGGAATATGCGCGGAGCCGCAACATCGCTATTGAGATGTCGCAGGGCACCAAATCACCGTATTCTATGGACGCGAACCTCCTACACATTTCTTATGAAGGTGGGGAGCTAGAAGACCCCTGGATTGAACCGCCAGAAGAAATGTGGCGTTGGACGGTGAGCCCGCAGCAAGCTCCTGATAAAGCGACCTATGTGGATGTACGTTTTGAACGCGGCGATATCGTGGCCATTGATCAACAAACGCTTAGTCCAGCCCAGGTTGTGGATGCGCTCAACAAACTTGCTGCAGCTAACGGTATCGGGCGACTTGACATAGTAGAGAACCGGTATGTGGGTATGAAAAGTCGTGGTGCTTATGAAACCCCGGGTGGCACAATAATGCTGTGTGCCCACCGAGCTATTGAATCCCTTACGCTCGACAGAGAGGTGGCGCACCTAAAAGATTCGCTAATGCCTCGCTACGCTGAGTTGATATACAACGGCTATTGGTGGAGTCCTGAGCGTGAGATGCTCCAAGTCGCTATAGATCATAGTCAACAGTGCGTAAATGGCGAGGTTCACTTGAAGCTGTATAAAGGTAATGTGGATGTTGTGGGCAGGCGCTCGCCAGATTCTCTGTTTGACGAAAAAATCGCCACCTTTGAAGAAGACGAGGGTGCATACAACCAAGCAGATGCAGAGGGCTTCATCAAGCTCAACGCCTTGCGTCTGCGCAACTTGGCTATGAAGCGGCGTTGATGGCAACGCTGTGGCATAAACGATTTGCGGGGGAACCCGCGGAATCGCTGCGAACCCTAAATGATTCGCTGCGATTTGATAAGCGCATGTTTGCTCAAGACATAGCTGGTTCTCGTGCTCATGTTCAAATGCTTGCTGAGGTGCAACTCTTGAGCGTTGCCGAGCGCGATGAGCTTTTGGCGGCTCTTGATCAGGTGTTTCAAGAAATGAGCGACGAAACATTTGTGTTTGTCTCTAGTGACGAAGACATCCACACTGCTGTTGAACGTCGGGTTTGTGAACTGTGCGAAGCGGGCGCGAAACTGCATACTGGGCGAAGTCGCAATGATCAAGTTGCCACCGATCTGCGTTTGTGGACCAAAGAGGTGATCACCGAAATAACGAAGCAGGTTCGTGGTTTGCAAAAAGCGTTGCTTGATGCGGCAACGGCGGCAGGCGATGCGTATTTGCCCGGCTATACCCATCTACAACAAGCACAGCCTGTACTTTTGGCCCATCATTTGTTGGCGCATGGTTGGGCGTTTGCCCGCGATGTCGACCGTCTGCAAGACACCCGAAAGCGTCTTGATGTGTCTGTGCTCGGTGCTGGTGCTTTAGCAGGCACTTCTTTGCCTCTTGATCCACATTTTTGTGCTGAGGCACTGGGCTTTGAGAGAGTTTTTGACAACAGCCTTGACGCAGTAAGTGACCGAGATTTTGTGGCTGAGACACTTTTTGTTTTGTCTTTACTTGGGGTGCATTTGAGTCGTATTGGTGAGGAGTTGATCTTGTGGTCATCAGTGGAGTTCGGTTTTGTCACCTTTAGTGACGCATTTTCAACGGGTTCGTCGATGCTGCCCCAAAAGAAAAACCCTGATGTAGCTGAACTTGCACGTGGCAAATCGGGTCGCTTGATCGGGCACCTAAGCGGCTTTTTGGCAACGTTAAAGGGCTTGCCATTGAGCTACAACAAAGACCTGCAGGAAGACAAAGAACCGTTGTTTGATGCAGTTGACACGGTTTTGTTGACAGTGTCAGCTCTTCGTGGGGTGCTAGCAACGCTTGAGTTCAACACCGATCGCATGGCGCAGTGCGCCGATTCACCATATGCGGCGGCCACCGACCTCGCCGAATGGTTGGTTTTGCGGGGGGTGGCGTTTCGTCAAGCTCATGAAATCGTGGCTGAGTTGGTGAGGCAATCTCGAAAAGACAACTTCGTAGACCTAGTTGCTGCCGACCCTCGTCTTGGCCCCGAAGCTGCAAAATTGCTCGCGCCCAAAACCTCAGTTAATCGCCGCAACACTCACGGCGGTGGCTCCTCTCAAGCAGTGGCATCTCAATTGCAGCACTTCAAAACCCTGCTTGACACCACCGAAGCCTAACGTGTTGCAATGATCCAGAGCGTTGGGTGCTACTCAGTCGAAGTTTCTCCTGGTGTCGAGTCGGTGAGCAAGCCACCGGGTACTTTATTCTGCGGTTGCGATCTTGGGGGATCACTGGTTTCTTGTGTTACGTTCACCGCGCTGCGGACGTCGGCCATCAGAAGTGAATTTACGGGTTCTGAGATTTCGCCCTCGGTGACTTTGGCTGAATTAAGTGGTTTGTCAACGCCGACTCCAAGCAAACCGTTGTCCATGACTTGAACTACGCTTCCGGGGGTGTTGAAGTAATAGAAGTCAGATCTATAGAACGGGCTGGATGGATCGTCTTCTCGTAAGGCGAATACGAGATATGTCGGACCGTCAGACAGATTTCTTTGTTCTATACCCGACCGTATGACTTCCACTGGAGAGTCTGAAATCCGTACTATTGGTACGCCCTGCTCGTCCGTTATCATTGAAAACGTCAACATAGTGATCTCTTGCGTATTCGGAGGCAATTCGCCAGCTAAAACTTCGCCAACTGTGAAAACAATGCCATCGTATACGTCTATTTGCAGTCCGATACTCGCAGTGTCGGGGTCCGGGACAGTAAGTATAGACTCAATATAGTTCGTGATTCTGCCCGTAAAGATGATATCAGAAGCTAGCGACAGAGACCTTAGATCCTCGTGGTAAACGTAGAATGCGCTGTAGCCACCATCTGGGATGCTCTCATCGTAGGTGGCAAGTCCCACTGTTCCGATTGCTTCCTATTCCGTGTGCATCGTCGTGGCCTCGGAAGCACCCTGCTCGGACATGCTAGGCATATCTGTTTCTTGTGATTCGTCTCTGATACTCTGCGGGTTGTTCTCAGAATCAGAAGACGATGAACAAGACAGGCCAAGGCCTACTATTAGCACCAGTGTCGTGCTAGCTATGAACAAACGCACAATACTCTCCCTTGGTTGAGCGGCACAATTCGTGGCAAAGTGCTGAAATTTCTAGTAACGATTATTTATTAATGCGATTTCGATAAGATTGAGTCTATTATTGTCTCCGGGCTTCCCCCTGTTTGCTTGACTCATAGTTTACGCGTGTGAATCACCCCAGCAAACCCAGCAGCCAGAAACCCGGTTGCTCAACAATCTCCTAGGGGCCTAGGGCAGTGATGGGGATGATGGACACGCCGTCGGGGTGCTCGAATGCGTAGCCGCTGGCGATGATGATCACCAGTCGGGACGGCGGACCAGTGCGGTCGGGGTCGACTCTGCTTCGCAGACGGTGAAGGGAGCGGATTCCCTGTTTGATGCCGTGGTCGCTTCCGAGTTTGACCTCCGCCGCGATCCAGCGGCCGTCGGGGTGTTTGATGATCACGTCGACTTCCAGACCGTCGCTGTCTCGGTAGTGCGACAGGTCGAGGTTGTTAGCCTGCCCGTAGATCCGGAGGTCTCGGACCACCAGCGATTCGAACAGCAGACCCGCGTACATCCTGTCTTGCATCACCGTGCCGAGCGTCAGATCGAGCGCTGCCACCGCCAGAGACGGGTCGCCGAGTTGACGTTTGGGAGCGCCCCTCAACTGTGCGCGTGAAGTGATGTGCGGCTTCCAAGCGCGCAAGTCTTCAACCACGAACAACCGCTCGAGGGCCGTCATGTAGGAAGACACGGTGCGCCGGTCGACGAGGCCCTCCTCGTCGGCGGTGCCGGTGGCCAGGGTCGCGAAGCTCGCTTCGGAGGAAATGTTGCGCCCTAGCGACGACAACAGCTTGCGGACTCCAGACGGATTTCGGGCTACTCCATCCACTCGTGACACGTCGGTTCGGCTGACCTCGTCTAGGTAACCGCGGGATTCGAGCAGGCTCATGGTCCGCATTCTCACCCGCAGGACCCTTCCTGCCCCAGAGTGCCGCGTGACATCGCCGGGGGGATTCGCGGATCCGGTCAGGATGAACTGCCCTGTGGCACCTCGGTCGGTAACCCGCAGGGGTCAGTAGCTCTTCCATCCTGGCTCCTTTGTCATGTGGCATGCATCCTGCTGCTAGGCTAACGCATGCCAGCCAACTCTACATACCCATAAACAGATCGTTGATGTGCCCATATATAGGCATTTGTCCCTATTAGTGTTGCCACCAACGGCATGATTATCTCCGAAACGAAGTGTCAAACCAAACGGGGAATGCTCAGGTTATAGGTCGAGGGGGGTGTGACAGCTCGTCATGTCGTTAACGTTGGCGAAACCGTCGATGCGGCGGGTGTAGATACCCCCTTCAGCGCGTTGAGTTAGAATAAAACGCATGTCGTTGTCGCTGGCTTCTTCGCCAAGTTCAGCAAGTTTGGCTGAATGATTACTGCGGTCAAGCAGGTAGGCATCCCAGTCGTGGTACCACTCGTTCAATAGACGCAGGTCTTTGGCATCTGTCACCAAGTTGGAGGTTGCATCTTTAAGGGAGTTCACCATCGTTTCGGTGATGTTTGTGCCGCTAATGACCTGTGCGTTTCGTGCCTGCACTGTGTCCACATCACGACCTGTTGGCAAGTTGCTGATCTCGGTTTGGTACTTGGCGCAAATCTCTTCAGCTGTTGCTGTGAAAGTAGAACTACTAAGACGGTCGGGATTGTCTCGTGGGGCAAATAAATATATCCAAACCCACATGCCAACCATTGCTGCCACCAGCACGGCTAGCACTGCTTTGGTGAAGATTCGCTTGTGGGTTGGTTTTTCGGTCAGGTTCATTTATGGCGCGGTGGCTGCTACGGGATTAACCCAGATCGTCGCGATCTGGCGGGTTGTTGCGACGTTGCCAGCAACGGGGTTTTGAGCCCAAACCCGACCAGGGCGTGTTTCTCCAGTTATCTCTGGATTGGTGATAATCCTGGTGTCCACACCCAAGCCAGTGCTGGTTATGAGCTGCTTGGCTTCGCTTTCAAGCAAACCTACCAAATCGGGAAACTGCGTGACCTGTGGTTCAATTGCCACCTCCACGGTAATAATCACATTGCCCGGGGCTTGTGTGCCAGCAGCTGGAACTTGAGAAAAGATTGTGCCCGCTAGATGCTCGTTGGTCTCTCGTTCAACGATGGTGAGCGTGAAAAACTCTTCTTGCATTTGGAGTTGCAGTTGATCATCTATCAGCCTGCCCCGCAGTTCAGGTACCACAATAGTCTCGGGTGCGATGGCTAATGTTGTGGTGGTTGAGCTTGGGGGTGGAGTGTCAAATTCTTCGTTCGGTAAACCATCATGCATTTCGTCCATTATTTCTTTCCAGATCAAAGCAGGGTAGGTTCCACCAGCTACCGGCCGACCCTCAAATTCGGTGCTCATTGGTATTTGTGCTTCAGCGTAACCTACCCACACCGCAGTGGTTCTAGCTGTTGTGTAACCAGCGAAAGTGGCATCGGCGTTGTTTTGAGAAGTGCCAGTCTTGCCAGCGGCAGTGCGACCATCGGCTAGTTGAGCACGTCTCCCTGTACCGCCTTCTATGGCTCCAGTCAAAACCCAAGAAATTTGGTTGGCCACCGACGCGCTGAGCACGGGTGACAGCTTCGGTGCAGCTTCAAACAAAAGCGTGCCATCAGGGTTGACTATGCGTGTCACAAAGATCGGTTCCACACGCACCCCAGAGCGTTGAAATGTTGAATAAACGGTGGCGAGTTCCACCATGTTGACATTTTCTGTGCCAAGCACCGCAGCACAAACGGGTGCTATACGACCAAACCCAATCCCCAACCTTTCGGCCATCTGAACGAGGGCTTGCGGGCGGATACGTTCAATGAGTTGGGCATACACAGTGTTTATAGAGCTTCTTGTGGCACGCACCAGAGTGATTGATTCGTCGCTTGCGCCACCTCTGACTTGCCACGGTTTGCCACACACAGGCCAATTGTCAATTTCAATTTCTCTAGGTGAATCCCAGACACTAGTGACAGGTATGCCACTTTGCAAAGCAGCTGCTAAGCCGATTGTTTTCATCGCAGATCCGGCTTGGCGTCCCGACCCAGATGCCAGATTAAATTTGGCATCGTCGCGGGTACCAAAAAAGTCTCGTCCTCCGAACATTGCTAGGATGTGCCCGTCGTCTTCTGCGGTGGTACCCATCACCACCGCTGCGGCATCAGGGTTCTCGCTACCGTCGGCACGATAACGGGGCAGAGCTCGCTCAACGGCCGCTTCTGTTTTGGCTTGCAATTCCAGATCGATGGTGGTGTGAATGGTTAAACCACCCTCAAACAATAAGCGGGCACGGTTGTCGCGGTCTTCACCGAATTCTTCGTTACTCAAGAACCATTGTTTGACATCTTCAACAAAATGCGCTGCTGGGTACTCTTCTTCCAAGATGGGCACATCATCAACTAGTTCAATGGGTTCAAGACGTGCGAATTCGTATTCTTGTGTCGTGATGTAGTCGTTGGTGAGCATTCGTGCGAGCACCAGATTGCGCCGTTGACGAGCTTGTGTGGGGTTGCGGTAAGGATTGAAACGGCTCGGTGCTTGGATTAGCCCAGCGAGGGTAGCAGCTTCCACGATGCTCAACTCGGTTACCTTGAAACAGTTGTCTTCATCTACTTCTTGGGCAACGCAGTCAGGTGCCCCAAAATATTGGCGGGCAGCAGCCTCAACGCCGTATGCGCCGTTGCCAAAGTAAACCCAGTTAAGGTATCGCTCTAAGATGAACTCTTTGGTGTAGCGCTGTTCAAAGCGCAAAGCCATAAAGATTTCTTCGATTTTGCGGCTGCCGCTAACATCACGCCGGTCTAAAAACACATTGCCCACATATTGTTGGGTGATGGTAGAACCACCCTGGCTGATGCCACCCGCACTCACGTTGGAGCGCGCGGCACGCAAGATGCCTTTTATGTCTATGCCGTCGTGATCCCAGAAACGTTCGTCCTCAATAGCAATCACGGCGTTTTGCATTAGTTCAGGAATGTCAACTAAGGGCACATCAGTTCGGTTTTGTTCGCCTCGCAGCGGTGTGATTAGTTGACCGTTACGGTCTAACACAACCGAAGATTGGGCTGTGTCGAGTGTGTTGACAGAATAATCAGCACCAAAGAGGGCATCAAAGTCTTTGGTTTCAAAACTGCAGCCCGCAAAGAAGATGGCTAACGCACTAAATGCGCTCAGCCACCTAACCAAGCGACCTTTTCTTGACTTCATTAGCTGTATCGTATCTGTGATGAGCGAAGCAACTGTCTTAGATGATCTAACAACACGCGGTCTGTTACATGATCATACCGACGTTGCTGGGTTGCGCACGCTTCTTGGGCGGGGCTATGTTAGCGTCTACCACGGCATAGACCCCACGGCACCGAGTTTGCATCTCGGCAATTTAATCGGCGTTCTGGCTTTGCGACGGTTTCAAGATGCGGGCCACCGACCGATTGCCTTGGTGGGTGGGGCGACAGGTATGGTCGGTGACCCCAGCGGCCGTGCAGGAGAACGCAAACTGCTTGATGAAGGCCAATTGGCCAACAATGTCAAGGGAATTCGCACTCAGTTGGAGCGTTTGTTAGATTTTGATGTCAACAACGGTGCGCTGCTAGTGAATAATCTTGACTGGACAGCCAACGTGGGTTTGCTTGAATTTTTGCGTGATATTGGTAAACACATAACCGTCAACCAGATGATCGCTAAAGACTCTATTCGTTCAAGGTTGGCTAGTGAGACGGGGATTTCTTTCACCGAGTTCAGCTATATGTTGTTGCAGGCCTATGACTTTTCTTGGCTGTACAAACATTATGGTTGCGAACTGCAGATTGGTGGCTCAGACCAGTGGGGCAATATCACCGCGGGCATTGACTTGATTCGTAAGCGCAGTGGTGGTCGAGCACACGGTTTGACTTGGCCGTTGATGACTCGTAGTGATGGCCAAAAATTTGGCAAAACTGCCCAAGGTTCGGTGTGGCTCGATCGCGAGTTGACCTTGCCATATGAGTTTCATCAGTATTTTTTGAGAGTTGCTGACCTTGATGTGCAACAACTCTTGTTGCAGTTGACGTTGCTTGATGTGGGGCGCATAGAAGCAATCATGGCAGATCACTGGCAACACCCCGAGTGCCGGCTAGCACAACAACAACTAGCCGACTCGATAACTGCCCTAGTTCACGGCAACAAGGCAGTAACTGCGGCCACCAAAGCTGCACAGTTGCTTTACGGCGGGGGTGACATAAATGCGACCAACCTTGGTTCAATACGTGGTGTCGTTGCCGAGGCACTTATTTCGTCTTCTCTGCTCACTAGCAAAGAAATGGCAGTCGACCTTGTTGTTGCAACTCAAATATGTGATTCAAAAAGCCAAGCTCGGCGCGCCATCGCTGCGGGTAGCGTGCGCGTCAATGGTAAGTTGGTTCGTTCTAACAAGGATGTGTGTGAGCCTATAGGGGGGAGTTACTTTTTGGTGCAACTAGGCAAAAAGCACCACAAGTTAGCGGTGCTGCAACAATAAAAGCGAGACCACAGTGTGTTGAGCAACGGGTTCAGCGAAAACAATTAATTTTATTTTCAAACTGGGTTGCACAATGATGATTGCTTCGCTACGTTAGTGGGTCGCTTCAATTACCACTTAGGTTTTTGAACGTATAGGCACCAACCTGCAGGTTACTTGCCGGTGTGCCCAGCATCTGAATGCTGATTGTTCTTTGAAAACGGAAGAGACGGACGCAAAGCGAGTGCGGGTGCAGTTTTGGGTTGCATTATCCAAAACAGCATCTGTTAATTCAATGCTGGGGTTGATAACCCCAGTGAGCCAATAATAGGTTGTTGCGAGCCAGCAACGACCGGCTCTACGTGAACGCGAGAAGCCCAGCAATGCCACTTCGGTGGCAAGGGCATTCGCAAACCGATCTAAAGCTGGCATTAGCTAGCAAAAGATCTCGACGGAGAGTTTGATCCTGGCTCAGGACGAACGCTGGCGGCGTGCTTAACACATGCAAGTCGAACGAGAAACCAGAGCTTGCTCTGGTGGAAAGTGGCGAACGGGTGAGTAACACGTGAGAAATCTGTCCTAGAGACCGGGATAACCATCGGAAACGGTGGCTAATACCGGATACCCTCAAGCAATCGCCTGGTTGTCTGAGGAAATGCTCAGGTGCTCTAGGAGGATCTCGCGGCCTATCAGCTTGTTGGTGGGGTAACGGCCCACCAAGGCATCGACGGGTAGCTGGTCTGAGAGGACGATCAGCCACACTGGGACTGAGACACGGCCCAGACTCCTACGGGAGGCAGCAGTGGGGAATATTGCGCAATGGGCGAAAGCCTGACGCAGCAACGCCGCGTGAGGGATGAAGGTCTTCGGGTTGTAAACCTCTTTCAGTGATGACGAAAATGACGGTAATCACAGAAGAAGCTCCGGCCAACTACGTGCCAGCAGCCGCGGTAACACGTAGGGAGCGAGCGTTGTCCGGATTCATTGGGCGTAAAGAGCTCGTAGGCGGTTTCGTAAGTTGGATGTGAAAACTCAGGGCTCAACCCTGAGACGCCATCTGATACTGCGATGACTGGAGTCCGGTAGAGGAGCATGGAATTCCTGGTGTAGCGGTGGAATGCGCAGATATCAGGAGGAACACCAACGGCGAAGGCAGTGCTCTGGGCCGGTACTGACGCTGAGGAGCGAAAGCATGGGGAGCGAACAGGATTAGATACCCTGGTAGTCCATGCCGTAAACGTTGGGCACTAGGTGTGGGGTTCTCCTAACGGACTCTGTACCGTAGCTAACGCATTAAGTGCCCCGCCTGGGGAGTACGGCCGCAAGGCTAAAACTCAAAGGAATTGACGGGGGCCCGCACAAGCGGCGGAGCATGTTGCTTAATTCGAGGCAACGCGAAGAACCTTACCTGGGTTTGACATGTACCGAAAAGCTATAGAGATATGGTGTCCTACGGGGCGGTACACAGGTGGTGCATGGCTGTCGTCAGCTCGTGTCGTGAGATGTTGGGTTAAGTCCCGCAACGAGCGCAACCCTCGTCCTATGTTGCCAGCACATTATGGTGGGGACTCGTAGGAGACTGCCGGGGTTAACTCGGAGGAAGGTGGGGATGACGTCAAGTCATCATGCCCCTTATACCCAGGGCTGCAAACATGCTACAATGGCCGGTACAGAGGGCTGCAAGATCGCGAGGTCGAGCGAATCCCATAAAACCGGTCTCAGTTCGGATTGGAGTCTGCAACTCGACTCCATGAAGCTGGAGTCGCTAGTAATCCCGGATCAGCAACGCCGGGGTGAATACGTTCCCGGGCCTTGTACACACCGCCCGTCACACCACGAAAGTCGGCAACACCCGAAGTCAGTGGCCTAACCCTCCGGGGAGGGAGCTGCCGAAGGTGGGGTTGGCGATTGGGGTGAAGTCGTAACAAGGTAGCCGTACCGGAAGGTGCGGCTGGATCACCTCCTTTCTAAGGAGCACCAACCGAAAAACTGGTTCACAAGAATCAGCTATTCGGGTGGTTTCCCAGTTAGGCGCTCGTGAAGTTCGTCTCTTCCGCTTTGAGGGAGCAGTCCGCAGGACTGCAACCGCCGACGCACTGTATGTAACTGCATCGTCGTCTAATCGCCTCTTGAGAATTGCATAGCGAGCACGAGCATCTTATTAGATGATCGTATGATCAATTCAATTTCTGAAATGTAGACAACCCAAGCTACGAAGAGCCAACGGCGGATGCCTTGGCACTGACTACCGATGAAGGTCGTGAGAGGCTGCGATAAGCCGCGGGAAGCTGCCGACTAAGCGTCGATCCGCGGATGACCGAATGGGGAAACCCAATACCCGTAATGGGGTATTACTTCCGTCTGAACACATAGGACGGATAGAGGGAACCGGGTGAACTGAAACATCTAAGTAACCCGAGGAAAAGAAAGCAACAGCGACTCCCTTAGTAGCGGCGAGCGAAACGGGATCAGCCTAAACCTGTGTGGTGGAAAGCCTGACGGCGTTGCCATATAGGGGTTGTGGGAACCGATAGGACCAGCGTCAGATGGTCCACGGAGTTACAAAGCAAGGATGTAGTGGAATGGTTCTGGAAAGGCCAGCCGCAGTGGGTAAAAGCCCCGTACACGAAACGTCTCTTGCCTCCGATCGTGTCTCCCGAGTAGCGCCGGATCCGGGAAAGCCGGCGTGAATCTGCGAGGACCACCTCGCAAGGCTACGTATATGTCAGTGACCGATAGTGAACAAGTACCGTGAGGGAAAGGTGAAAAGAACCCCGGGAGGGGAGTGAAATAGTACCTGAAACCGTTGGTTTACAATCAGTCAGAGTGTCGCCGCAGAGTGTTTACACTCAGTGGTCACGATGGCGTGCCTTTTGAAGAATGAGCCTACGAGTTACGGTGTGTGGCAAGGTTAACCCGTGAGGGGAAGCCGGAGCGAAAGCGAGTCTGAACAGGGCGTTCAGTCGCATGCTGTAGACCCGAAGCCGAGTGATCTAGCCATGGGCAGTGTGAAGCGGAGGTAAGACTCCGTGGAGGCGCGAACCCACTTCGGTTGAAAACGGAGGGGATGACCTGTGGTTAGGGGTGAAAGGCCAATCAAACTCGGTGATAGCTGGTTCTCCGCGAAATGCATTTAGGTGCAGCGTCGCACGTTCAGTCATGGAGGTAGAGCACTGGATGGGCTAGGGGCCCCACAAGGTTACCAACCCCAACCAAACTCCGAATGCCATGACTCCAGAGTGCGGCAGTGAGACCTCGGGGGATGAGCTTCGATGGTCGAAAGGGAAACAGCCCAGATCACCAGCTAAGGCCCCTAATTCTGTACTAAGTGGTAAACGATGTGGGATTGCACAGACAGCCAGGAGGTTGGCTTAGAAGCAGCCACCCTTTAAAGAGTGCGTAATAGCTCACTGGTCGAGTGGTCCTGCGCGGACAATGTAACGGGGCTCAAGTACAGAGCCGAAGCTGTGAACTCCTACCTGGTAGGAGTGGTAGCGGAGCGTCGATCTCGCGTCGAAGCGCCGGTGTGAACCGTCGTGGAGCGTGGTCGAGTGCGAATGTAGGTATGAGTAGCGAGAGAGGGGTGAGAAACCCCTCCGCCGGAAGTCCAAGGGTTCCTGGGTTAGGCTTATCCGCCCAGGGTTAGTCGGGAGCTAAGGCGAGGCCGAAAGGCGTAGTCGATGCACAACTGGTTAATATTCCAGTACCACCACATTATGCGCCCATGCTGAGGCGATTTTGGTGAGGGGATGCCTCAGGCCATTGTGGCTTGAGGACGAACCGGTCCAAGTCGCCGAGGCAAGCAATGCGGGGACGCAGGAAGGTAAGTGAGCCCAGGCGATGGTAGTCCTGGGGTAAGCGTGTAGGGAGAGGTCCAGGTAAGTCCGGCCCTCATGTTCCTGAGACGCGACGCCGAGCCGAATCAGGCGAAGTCACCGATCCTATGCTGCCAAGAAAATCCGCTAGTTAGCACATGTGGTGCCCGTACCCCAAACCAACACAGGTGGACAGGTAGAGAATACCAAGGCGATTGGGAGAACTATGGTTAAGGAACTCGGCAAATTGCGTCCGTAACTTCGGGAGAAGGACGACCTTGCGATGGTGACGGGATTTACTCCCTGAGCTTGAAGAGGTGACACAAACCAGAGGGAAGCGACTGTTTACTAAAAACACAGCAGCGTGCGAAGCCGTAAGGCGCTGTATACGCTGTGACTCCTGCCCGGTGCTGGAAGGTTACGGGGAAGGGTTAGCCTTCGGGCGAAGCTCTGAACCTAAGCCCCAGTAAACGGCGGCCGTAACTATAACGGTCCTAAGGTAGCGAAATTCCTTGTCGGGTAAGTTCCGACCTGCACGAATGGAGTAACGACTTCCCTACTGTCTCAACCATAGGCCCAGCGAAATTGAAGTACGAGTAAAGATGCTCGTTAGCTGCAGAAGGACGGAAAGACCCCGTGGACCTTTACTACAGTTTGGTATTGGTTTTTGGTCTGAGTTGTGTAGGATAGGTGGGAGACTAGGAAGCATGGGCGCTAGCTCATGTGGAGTCAATCTTGAAATACCACCCTTCTCATGCTGGGAATCTAACTTCGGCCCGTAATCCGGGTCAGGGACAGTGCCAGATGGGTAGTTTGACTGGGGCGGTCGCCTCCTAAATGGTAACGGAGGCGCTCAAAGGTTCCCTCAGGCTGGTCGGCCATCAGTCGTTGAGTGCAATCGCACAAGGGAGCTTGACTGCGAGACTCACAAGTCGAGCAGGTACGAAAGTAGGAGATAGTGATCCGGCGGTAGCGTGTGGAAGCGCCGTCGCTCAACGGATAAAAGGTACCCCGGGGATAACAGGCTAATCTTCCCCAAGAGTCCATATCGACGGGAAGGTTTGGCACCTCGATGTCGGCTCATCGCATCCTGGGGCTGAAGCAGGTCCCAAGGGTTGGGCTGTTCGCCCATTAAAGCGGTACGCGAGCTGGGTTTAGAACGTCGTGAGACAGTTCGGTCCCTATCCTCTGCAGCCGGAAGAGATTTGAGGAAAGCTATCCCTAGTACGAGAGGACCGGGATGGACGTAGCTCTCGTGTGCCAGTTGTTCCGCCAGGAGCATGGCTGGTTGGCGACCTACGGAAGGGATAACCGCTGAAAGCATCTAAGCGGGAAGCCTTTTCCAAGATGAGATCTCTCACCGGGTCAACCGGGTAAGGCCCGTGGTAGAACACCACGTTGATAGGCCGGAAGTGTACGCACAGCAATGTGTTCAGCTGACCGGTACTAATCGGCCGAGGGCTTGGTTCTACATTTCTATTGTTGATGGTTCGTGCTCGCTATGGAGTTCTCAAGATGAACTCGAAAGTTTCGGTGGCGATAGCGACAGGGTCACACCCGTTCCCATTCCGAAC
Source organism: Candidatus Aldehydirespiratoraceae bacterium (assembly GCA_965204595.1). Taxonomy (GTDB): domain Bacteria; phylum Actinomycetota; class Acidimicrobiia; order Acidimicrobiales; family Aldehydirespiratoraceae; genus VXYK01. The sequence goes on from CBDBEW010000014.1 coordinate 140,822, forward strand.
ACGGAAGTTAAGCCTGTCAGCGCCGATGGTACTTGGGCGGTCACGCCCTGGGAGAGTAGGACGCTGCCGGATTTCTCCGATTGGGCCCCGCTAAATGGCGGGGCCCAATCTAATTTCCACGCTTTGTGTCGGGGTATCATGGAGCCAATGCAAAAAGGTTCGGCGCGAGTAGGTTCAGCGCGTGGAGATGCAACTCTCCAAGTTCGTGAGACGCAACGCATCCGCTTGCTGCACGCCGACCACCAGTTCGCACTATGGATGGTTGTGCTTCTGGCGATCGCGGCGTACATACCCGCATTTTGGGCTACTTTCGTTTGGGATGACAGCAACATCGTTGAACTGCCCAACCAGGTCAACGGGTTGGCCGACATCTGGCTCAACCCGAGCCTGCTGGAGTCGGAGGGGCACTACTGGCCGTTCACCTACACCACGTTTTGGTTGGAACACAAACTGTGGGGCGTCGACCCGGTCGGATATCACATCGTCAACGTGTTGATTCACGCGGCCAATTCGCTGTTCGTGCTCATCATCTTGAGGCGACTCGTGCCGAACATCGCTGTATTGACGGCAGTGATTTTCGCGGTACACCCAATCCATGTGGACTCGGTGGTTTGGGCTATCGAGCGGAAGGATGTGCTATCGGGGTTGCTGTATTTTTACGCAGCTTGGGTATATATTCGTTCCGATGAGCGCGAAAAATGGGGGTTATTGTATGCTACTGCGATATTGTCATGCGCTCTAGCTCTGTTCAGCAAATCTATAGTCGTGACTTTGCCGGTAGCGCTGCTGCTATATCATTGGTGGAAGGTCGGTCGAATCACCGTAAGAAATCTCTTGACGACGCTTCCGTTTTTTGTCGTCACTGCTGCGATAACGATTGGTGACCTCATTTATTATCGAGCACGAGAAGGCGAAGCCCCGACCTACTCGATATTTGAACGCACGCAGATCATCACTTCGTCGTTTTGGCATTACTTTGAAAAGCTGCTCTGGCCTGTGGACATGCTTCCCCTATATGAGCGGCCTGTGATCAACGGCGCCGACACGATTGGTTGGCTGCTATTCGCTTCAGCTATTGCGATCGTGCTGGCGTTGTGGATTCTGCGTGGTCGGATCGGACGAGGACCATTGGCGGGCTTTCTTTTCTTTGGGATCACGTTGTCGCCGAACTTGGGGATTATCGACTACGGCTACATGGATATTGCGTATGTAGCTGACCGTTTCGCATATTTGGCCAGCTTTGGGTTGATAGCTTTGGCGGTAGCTTCAGGGCGATATCTGCTTGCCATACTTGCCAAGTTCGATTTCAAGATCAGCCGGTCGGTTCTGACTGCGACGAGTGTGTTACTGATCTTCCTTCTCGGTTTTCAAACTTGGAACCTAGCACGCAACTATGAGACTGCTGAGAAGTTTTTCCGCTATATCATTGACAATAATCCAACAGCTAGGGGAGGGGCATATACGAACTTGGCTAACCAGTTGATTAGGCAAGAGAAATTTGAAGAAGCTATAATCAATTATGAACGAGATTTGATTTACAACTCAGGCTCGGCCAACATTTACTTGCCATATTTCAATCTCGGTGTTGCGAATGAACGTTTGGACAACTTGGAAGAGGCAGAAAAGAACTATCGGCCTGTCGATCAGTCATAATTCTGGCTATGCGGAAGCTTACAGCAATCTGTCGAATGTGCTAGTTGAGCAGAATCGCTTCGAAGAGGCCTCTCAGTTGCTGGACACGGCATTCAATCTTGACCCGAACGAACCAGTGATTCTTATCAATCAAGCGAGGCTGAATGAACTCACAGGAGAATTTGCACGGGCTGAAGAGATTCTCCAGAATGCGCTTTCAAATCAACCAGAAGATGCCAGATTGCTCTTCAGCTACGGGCGCTTCTTGTATGAACAGGATCGCTTTGCTGAAGCCGAACAGTATCTGCGACAGACACTTGTCTACGATTCCGAGCATTCAGCAGCAGCAGAACTGCTTGCGACACTGTTGATATCTGAAGGGCGCCAGAACGAGGCGCAGGCGTTGGTGGCCAATGGTTACCTTGAGAACCTCGACGGCGTGTCGGAACTCGCTGAGCTCGAACGCGGCAACGCTCTGCTCAATGCCGGAGACGTGGCAGGTGCGTTGGAAGCCTACGACTCGGTGCTCGCGTCCGAGCCGGAGAATACCGGAGCACTGATACAACGAGCGGTGGCGCTGGAAAATCTTGACCGGCCTACAGAAGCACTGGCATCGTACCGCCAAGCCTACGAACTCGACAGCGACAATCTCAGCGCAGTGTATTTCTACGCGCTTCTGTCGGCTCGCCAAGGATTGCACGAACAGGCACTTGGCTTGTTCAACGAGGCCGAAGAACTCTTCGGGGACCAACTCGTTCCCGCACCGACCCCGGGTCAGGAACTTCCCACCCTCGTGGACGTGTACGTCAACCGGCCCTTCGCGCTCGTGAACCTCGGGCGCCTCGACGAAGCTCTGGCCGACGTCGAGCGTGCGCTGGAACTAGCCCCCGACAACGAACTGGCGGCATTCAACCGCGAGCAGATTCAAGGCCTGATCTCCCAGCAGGAAGGCTAAATTCTTGCAACCAAGCTGAACAAATCACCGCACAAGACTGTGATGCGCTAGAGTGAACGCCATGAGTTCAGCGTCAATGTCGAAGCGGAACTCACACAACGCCGATGTGCTCTCAGGTTCTACACGAGAGAAGATGAGCAAAAATGTGCATAAACGAAAACCGTTAGGGCGGCGCACTCAACACCAGCAGGACCCCGCAAAGGTATTGAAACGATTGGTTGGTGAACCCCGTGACCGCTTTTTGTTGAATCGACTCAACGCAGCAACGAAAGCCTTTGAAGCGCAACGTTTTGGCGATGCCCGCAAGCAGTTACAAGTAGTGGTGCGTGAAGCACCTGAACTTGTCGATGCCACGGAATTAATGGGAATCGTGTTGTACCGGTTAGGCCGTTGGAAAGAAGCTATTGAGCAACTAGAAAAATTCCGCGAGATTACCTCGTCAACCGAACAACATCCTGTTTTAGCTGATTGCCACCGTGCGCTCGGTCGTTGGGCTGATGTGGAAGAATTGTGGAGAGAACTGGGTGAGGCATCGCCAAAGTCAGAGATCGTCACCGAAGGACGAATTGTCTTGGCAGGATCCAAAGCAGACAGAGGCGACATTAGAGGCGCGATTGCGACACTCGAGCATGGCTGGCGTCGCCCCAAGAACCCGCGACATCACCAACTTAGACGCGCCTATGTTTTAGCAGATTTATATGATCGTGCCGGCAAGATTGTTTATGCGCGCGAACTCTTCGGCTGGGTTGCACGACATGACCCAGATTTGGCCGATGTTGTAACACGGGCGGAAGGGTTAAGTTAGGTCTAATGAATTGCTGCATTCTTGTTACTTTGTTGCATGCATTGCTACACTTAAAATAACTAGGAGAGTACTGTGATTAACACGAAGGAATTGTTGCCCGAAGTTCGCGAAGTTGAACGCATCATCGTTCGCTTCGCGGGTGATTCTGGCGACGGTATGCAACTCACAGGAGACCGCTTTACATCAGCTAGTGCCCTGTTTGGTAACGATTTGGCCACACTACCGGAGTTTCCCGCTGAAATACGTGCTCCAGCGGGCACTTTAGCTGGGGTGTCAGCGTTTCAAGTTCATATCTCTGACCACGACATCACCACTCCCGGTGATGCCCCCAATGTTTTAGTGACGATGAACCCCGCAGCGATGAAGGCTGAATTGTCAAAGCTGGAATCAGGTGGCACGATAATCGCCAACACCAACTCATTTAGTGAGCGTAATCTCGTCAAAGCTGGCTACCAATCAAACCCATTAGAAGACGGCTCCCTAGACGGTTACACCTTAATCAGCGCACCAATGACCGAACTCACCAAGCAAGTGTGTCTAGATCTAGGTGTTAAACCCCGAGATGCAGAACGTTCGAAGAACTTCTTTGCTCTTGGTTTAGTTTCTTGGCTTTTTAGCCGCCCAACTCATCCCACCTTGCTATGGATACGAGAAAAATTTGCTGGCAAAGAAGCAGTCATAGCTGCCAATGAAGCAGCCTTCAAAGCCGGACACGCTTTCGGTGAAACTGCGGAGTTGTCAGCGAGTCGTCTTGCAGTGCGTCCAGCACGTTTTGCTCGGGGCACCTACACAAACATCAACGGAAACACAGCTTTGGCTTGGGGTTTGATAGCGGCATCCCAAAAAGCTGGTACCCCAATATTTTTGGGTTCGTATCCTATTACCCCAGCGAGTGATATTTTGCATGAACTTGCGAAACACAAAAATTTTGGGGTGCGAACATTACAGGCTGAAGATGAAATAGCCGCGATTGGTGCCGCGTTAGGTGCTGCTTATGGAGGGCATTTGGGTGTCACCACAACATCGGGGCCAGGGCTAGCTCTCAAAGGGGAGACCTTAGGTCTTGCGGTTAGCCTAGAACTGCCGTTGGTGGTTATTGACATTCAGCGAGGTGGCCCTTCCACCGGTTTACCTACCAAAACCGAAGCCGCTGATTTGCTAATGGCACACTATGGACGACATGGTGAAGCGCCACTGCCGATTGTTGCTGCTAATTCACCCTCTGATTGTTTTTATGCCGCCTTTGAAGCTGTGCGGATAGCGGTGCGTTACCGCACCCCGGTCATTTTGTTGTCTGACGGTTACCTCGCCAATGGTACTGAACCGTGGCGATTACCACAAGTTAATGACCTGCCTGAGATAGCGACAGACTTTGCAACCACAGCGAATGCTCTCAACGAGGACGGTGAAGAGGTCTTTTGGCCATATGTGCGCAACAACGATCTTGCTCGCCCATGGGCGTTACCCGGAACCACAGGCTTGATGCATCGCATCGGTGGTATTGAGAAAGAAGACGGCACGGGCAACATAAGCTATGACCCACAAAACCATCAGCGCATGGTGAAAATTCGCGATGAACGCATCAAAAAAATCGCTGAATCGTATCCCCTTACTGAACTAGCAGGTGATAGTGATGCTGAGTTGTTGGTGGTGAGTTGGGGTTCAACTTGGGGTGCAATAACTAGCGCGGTTGGACGCATGCGGCGTGGTGGCTACAAGATTGCGAGAATCCATCTTAAGAATATCTATCCACTACCAAACGACCTTGGCAATATTGTGAACCGCTTTAGGCACGTTGTTGTTCCTGAGATGAACTTGGGTCAGCTATCAAAAATCTTGCGTGCCGAGTATCTTGTTGATGCCCAATCAATATGCAAAGTAGAAGGGCAACCCTTCACTGCAGCTCAACTACATCAACAGTTTCTTGAGATTATCGGGAGGTGAAATGATGTCTAACACTGTGCTAACAACAAAAAAAGACTGGAGCAGCGACCAAGAGGTACGTTGGTGCCCGGGCTGTGGCGACTATTCAATCCTTACTGCTCTGCAACTGCTTATGCCTGAGATTGGAGTTCGTCGTGAAGATACCGTTTTTGTTTCGGGTATTGGTTGCGCGGCTCGCTTCCCCTACTACATGAACACCTATGGATTGCACACCATACATGGGCGCTCTCCTGCCATAGCCACTGGTTTGGCTATGGCTCGGCGTGATTTGAATGTTTGGGTGGTTGGTGGAGATGGAGACATGCTCTCCATTGGCGGTAACCATCTTATTCACTCCCTGCGCCGCAATGTCAACTTGACGATTTTGTTGTTCAATAATCAGATTTATGGTCTGACTAAGGGGCAGTATTCTCCCACAAGCGAAGTAGGCAAGGTTACCAAATCCACTCCATTGGGTTCGCTCGACACGCCGTTCAACCCGATCTCGGTTGCGCTGGGCGCCGAAGCCTCGTTCGTGGCGCGCACCCACGACATGGACCGCGCCCACATGCAAATGGTTTTTCGCCGTGCCCATGAGCATCGTGGTTCGGCGATTGTGGAGGTTTACCAAAACTGTAATGTCTTCAACGACGGTGCCTTCGCTGCTCTCACCAAAAAAGATGCTCGAACTGATATGTTGATTCCCCTTGAGCATGGTGAGCCAGTGCGTTTTGGAGCGAATGGAGAGCGCGGTGTGATACTTGACGATGGTGTGGCTCGGATTGTTTCGGTTGCTGATGTAGGTGTGGATGCTCTACACATACACGACGAAACCGCGACCGATTTGTCGGTCGCCTTTGCTCTAAGCCGTTTAGCAGCAGACCGGCAGAGTCCCACTCCGATTGGTGTGTATTGTGCTGTGGAGCGTCTGGAATATTCGGGCGCGGTGGATGCCCAGATAGCCGCGGCTCAAACTAATCAGGGTCCAGGCGACTTGTCTGAGCTTTTTTCTAGCTTGCCTACTTGGGAAGTCAACTAGACAGATTTGGTGGCAACCGGTGCGCCGTCGCTTAGATGTTGAGTTGGTGAGGCGCCAGATTGTTGATACTCGTCAAGGTGCTCAGAACGCAATACGCGATAAGCAGGTGTTGGTGAGTGGGGTTTTAGCAGACAAGGCGGCTCGCCTTGTTGGCATATCTGAACCCATTACGATGCGTTACGGGCAAGAGCGTGACGGTGTTCGTTTCGTGTCAAGGGGTGGACACAAACTCGCAGCCGCTCTTGAACGCTTTACCATTGATTGTGCAGAAAAACGTGTTATTGATGCGGGTTCATCTACTGGAGGGTTTTGTGACTGTCTGCTGTCTCGCCAAGCAGGTCAGGTTGTTTGCATTGATGTGGGGCGTAACCAACTCCACGAAAAACTGCGAGACAACCCGAGGGTAACCTTATATGAACAGACCAACATTAGATATGTGCAGCCAAACGATGTTGGGGGAATAGCCGACATGTTGGTAGCTGATTTGTCGTTTATTTCTTTGCGAACGGTGGCTGCGGCGTTGGCGCGGTTGGTGCGTGAAGGCTCTAGCCTACTGTTGTTGGTGAAACCACAGTTTGAAGCAGGCAGGGTTGAAGCTAGTAAAGGGCGAGGAGTTATCCGTGACCGAGCCATTTGGCAACGTACTTTAGGTGAGGTGGGCGTGGCTTTAGGGGAACACAATATTGCTGTTTGTGGGGCTATGGCTTCTCCACTTGTTGGTGGCGATGGCAATGTGGAGTTCTTTTTTCATGGACAAAAACACATGGACTCACCTTTGCCGTTGGATTTTGATGTAGTTGATGCGGCGGTTCGTGAAGCTAGGCAACTGTTATGAGTGTGGTTGGATTGATTGTGCATCAAAAGCGCGCTGCTCACCACGGTGAAGAATTAGCCAAAGCTCTACTGCAGCAAGGTCATCAAGTTCGTTTTCCTAAAAACCATCAGGAATCCACGAGCGAGTCGGCATTTGAGACAAGTGACAACTTTGGGGAGGGGCTTGATTTGGTTGTGACTTTGGGTGGGGATGGGTCAATTTTGCGAGCGGCTGAGTTATTAGCGGGTGCTAAAGTTCCCATTTTAGGTGTGAACCATGGCCGGCTCGGCTATCTAACCGAGGTTGCGCCACAAGAAACGCAAAGTGCGATTAGCAAGGTGCTCTCTGGCAACTTCGACATTGAAGAACGAATGCTTTTATGCACTAATGTTTGTGCGGGTGGTATCACCACGTCACAGCTTGCTTTAAATGAGACAGTTTTAGAACGCACTGCTGAGGTGAACACTGTACGTATTGAGGTGCATATCGATGATGAATTTTTTACTACCTATGTGGCCGATGGGTTGATAATGGCAACCCCAACAGGTTCAACAGCTTATGCGTTCGCGGCGCGAGGCCCAATAATTGAACCCACACACCGGGCGTTGTTGCTCGCGCCGGTTGCACCACACATGGCCTTTGACCGAGCCCTGGTTTTTTCGCCTGACACTTACTTACGTTTTGTGGTTGATGGCCATCGCCGGGCAGTGGTGGCAGTGGATGGTAAGAGGGTAGCAGTGGTTGGTGACGGTGACGCGATAGAATGCAGGTTGGCGCACGAGACGGTTAACCTAGTGATCTTCGGCAAAAGGCGTTTCCACAGAATCCTGAAGGCAAAATTTGGTCTCAATGATCGCTAAATGACGTAGTTCATGGCAAGTCAACGCGCTAGTCAGAAAGTCAGTAAGTTAGCAAGGAGCACGCAGTGTTGAGCGAACTAAAGGTTAGCAACCTCGGAGTCATTGATGAGGCGACCTTGCTTTTGCGGACTGGACTTACTGCGCTGACAGGTGAAACTGGAGCAGGAAAAACTTTGCTCGTCAGTGCTATTGACTTGCTCACAGGCGGAAGAGCAGATGCCACGCTAGTAGCACCCACCGCGCAAGAAGCTGAGATTGAAGGACGTTTCATAAACCGCGATAGTGAGATTGTGGTAAGGCGGGTGATATCTCGCGAGGGGCGTTCACGGGCTTACATTAACGGTCGATTAGCTACGGTCGCTGAACTTGCTGCCTATGGAAGTGACCTTGTTGATCTACATGGTCAGCATTCCCATCAGTCTCTACTCAAAAGTTCGGTACAGCGAGCCGCACTCGATCGTTTCGGTGAGGTTGACACCACGCACCTGCAAAAACTGCAAGAAGAACTGCAAAGTGTTCAAAGCGCACGCACGGCTCTAGGTGGAGATGCAAGAAACCGGGCGCGTGAGATGGATCTACTTAGCTATCAAGTTAACGAGATTTCAGAGGCTGCAATATCAAACGAAAACGAAGATGAACAACTAGACGAACTTGAAGACAGATTGGCTGCCGCTGATTCACATCGTGGTGCCGCAGCGAGCATGGTGACCCAACTTGACGCTGATTCTTTAGCTCACGACGCGCTAAGTAAAGCTTTGGTGGAGTTGCAAAACCGTAAACCATTTGACGATCTAGAGCAACGATTGCGAGCACTCATTGTTGAGTTAGCTGATCTTGTTGCAACCGTTCGCGACCGGGGCGAAGCTATTGAAGTTAACCCTGCACAACTAGAAACCGTGCGTCAGCGCCGTGCTTTGTTGCGGGAGTTGAGGCGCAAATACGGTGCCACCCTCAAAGAAGTGATTGCGTATGGTCAAACCATGGCAGCGCGCCTAGCCGAACTGCAATCCCATGACGAGCGAGCTACAGAGGCCGACGTGAGGATCGCAACTCTAACGCATGCAATTGAAGCTGAACAGGCACAAGTTTTGGCCAGTCGTCGCCGGGCTGCACCTAAACTTGTAGCCCAAACAGAATCAAACCTTGCTGCATTGGCGATGCCCGCAGCCAAACTTGCAATCAGGGTCAACGGATCTGCCGGCGAGAAAGTTGCCTTGTGGCTAGCAGCGAACCCCGGACACGAACCCCTACCTTTAGCAAAGGTGGCTTCAGGTGGTGAGCTAGCACGAACCATGCTGGCATTGCGTTTAGTGCTCACCGTAGGTCCCCCAACCCTGTTGTTTGATGAGGTGGATGCCGGCATCGGTGGTCAAGCTGCCAAAGCTGTTGCTGAGTCTTTGGCTTCGTTAGCTAACACGCATCAAGTTCTAGTTGTAACTCACCTGCCACAGATAGCCGCGCTCGCCAAGCAACATTTCCGCGTTGCTAAGGATGCGGCCACTGGGGTTAGCATTGCTCAACTCCCAGACCACGATGCTCGTATTGTGGAGTTGAGCCGTATGCTTTCTGGTTCCCCAGATTCAATTAGTGCCCGTTCGCATGCTAAGGAATTGTTGAGTGGCTCAAGTTAGACAGAAATATTGTGTGATTGGGTTTAATCACCGCTAAGTTGTGATTCCGATGACGAAGCACATCTTCGTAACCGGAGGGGTAGTTAGCGGCCTTGGTAAGGGACTGACGGGTAGCTCACTCGGTCGACTACTAAAAGCTCGAGGATTTCGTGTCACGATGCAAAAGCTTGACCCTTACCTCAATATAGATCCTGGTACCATGAACCCATTTGAGCATGGTGAGGTATTTGTTACCGACGATGGTGGCGAAACCGACTTAGATATCGGGCATTACGAACGGTTTATCGACGAGAACCTCACCAAAGATTCAAACTCCACCACCGGATCGATTTATTCAGCGGTGATAGGTGCAGAACGCAGAGGTGAATACTTAGGAAAGACGGTGCAGGTCATCCCCCACATTACCGACGAAATAAAACGCCGCATAGGCCGTCTCGCTAACGAAAATACCGATGTGGTAATCACTGAGGTTGGCGGAACTGTTGGCGATATTGAAATTTTGCCATTTCTAGAAGCTGTGCGTCAGTTTCGACTTGATGTGGGCCGAAATAATGTCTGCTATTTACATGTGACATTGGTGCCCTTTATTGGCCCGTCAGCTGAACAAAAAACCAAGCCAACTCAGCATTCAGTAACCGAACTGCGCAGCCGAGGTGTTCAACCCGATGCTATTGTGTGTCGTTCTGAAGAAACGATAAGTTTGGAATTGCGGCAAAAAATATCAACTTTGTGTGATGTGGAACTAGCAGGCGTAATCAATGCTGCTGATGCGCTGAGCCTCTACGAACTGCCGTTGGTGCTGCAAGGTGAGGGTCTTGATAGCCATGTATGCAGGCTCTTGGGTTTGCCCAAGCGCATGGTTGACATGGTTAGTTGGCGGCAGTTAGTTGCGAGGGTGTACTCGGCTTCGTCACAGATTCGGGTGGGGGTGGTGGGCAAATATGTGAGCTTGCCAGATGCCTATCTTTCGGTAGTTGAAGCGTTGAAACATGCAGGTATCTTTCACCACACGAACGTGGCAATTGAGTGGATACAAGCCGAAAGCCTTGAGAAGCAGTTAGCTGGTAACCGCTTGAGAGACCTAGATGGCATTGTGATTCCAGGAGGATTTGGTGGACGGGGAGTTGAAGGCAAGATCGTTGCCGCAACTTATGCCCGCGAACGACAAGTGCCTTGCTTAGGCCTTTGTTTAGGTATGCAAGTAATGACCATTGAATTTGCACGCAACGCACTAAACCTCATGCACGCTAACTCAACTGAGTTTGATGACGATACACCCCATCCTGTTATCGATCTAATGGACAGTCAGCGAAACGTTACTGATATGGGTGGCACGATGCGCCTCGGAGCGTATCTGGCACAACTCAAAGCGGGTTCAAAGGTGGCCCTTGCTTACGGCGAGCAGGTGGTTTCGGAAAGGCACCGCCATCGTTACGAATTTAATCCCAACTATCGCTCATTGTTTGAACGCAGCGAGTTAGCACTTAGTGGTGAGTCGCCTGATGGTCGCTTGGTGGAGTTCATTGAGCACAAAAACCATCCATTCTGGGTTGGTACGCAAGCTCATCCAGAGTTCAAAAGCCGGCCAGAGCGTCCATCGCCTCTATTTCGTGAATTTGTTTCAGCATCTTTACAGCGCGCCGCTGGCCGCAACCCAAGACTTTTGACACTTGAACCAACTGTCACAGAGGCAGTTGCGGCAGTGTAGCACCGCGCAAGCCCGGGAGTTGACTTGAACGAGATAGAACTGCAGAACAAAGCTGCTTTTGTAACGCGTAAAGAACAGATGATTCACCAAGGCATGGTGGTTAGCTTAGTCAGCCAAGAAATTGAAACTCCAGACGGTGAGTTGATCAAGCGAGAAGTGGTGCGCCATCCAGGAGCTGTATCGGTGGTGGCAGTTGATCGCGATGAAATAATTTTGGTGCGCCAATATCGCGCTGCGGCAGGTAAAGAAATGTTGGAACTCCCAGCAGGTAAACGTGATGTGGCGGGTGAATCACCCCTTCTCACCGCGCAACGCGAATTAACTGAAGAAATTGGCGCGGTCGCAGGCTCACTTGAGCTATTGTCAACTTTTTATAACTCGGTGGGATTTTCTGATGAGTATTCGTATGTTTATCTGGCTACTGATCTGACGTTTGCTGCACACAACCGGCAAGGTGCAGAGGAACGCCATATGACCACCGCACGGCTACCTTTAGTGAAAGCACGAGATGCCATCGCTCAAAGACTTATAGAGGATGCCAAAACGGTTATTGGCTTGTTACTGGCGTTGCACAAACTCGGGTATTATTAGATGGAGCTCGCTCAAGATGCCCAGGATTTTCTGACGTGGCTTGTGGTTGAGAAGGGTCGGGCTGCTCTTACCATCAAGAGCTATCGCAGCGATTTGTTGCGTTACCAAACGCATTTAAGCCAACGTGGGGCAACATTACAGTCAGCAGACAAACACGACATCAGGTCGTTCATAAAGGTCCTGCAAAGCGCAGGCTTAGCGCCAACATCGCTGACACGCAACTTGGTTGCGGTTCGTGGCTTGCACCGTTTCATGGTTACCGAAGCACTCCGCGATGACGATCCTAGTGTGCTTGTGGACTTGCCAGGGGTGCCACGAGGGTTACCTAAAGCACTTAGCGAAGGCGAAATTGTAGCGTTTCTTGACGCTGTGGTGGGCAACGATCAAGTAGCTCGCAGAGACCGCGCTATCTTAGAAACTCTTTACGGCACGGGGGCTCGTGCGGCGGAATTAGTGGGCATATCGTTAGGCGACATAGATTTAAACGATGGTTTGGTGCGATTACTTGGCAAAGGCGGGCTGGAACGTATCGTGCCACTTGGCCGTCATGCCGCCGCTGCCTTAGAGCAATGGTTGGAACCCGCTGGACGGGCGCAACTTGAACCCCAACAGTGGAATCGGCGTGGCGATGCTGAGGCAGTATTTTTAAATCAGCGAGGTTCAAGGTTGTCGAGGCAGTCTCTTTGGCTAATAGTAAACCACTACGCTGAGGCGGCAGGACTTGCTGGCAAACTCACCCCGCATGTTTTACGGCACTGCTTTGCAACTCACATGCTAGACAATGGAGCCGATATACGGACAGTCCAAGAACTACTAGGCCACGCCTCAATTTCCACTACACAGGTTTATACGAAAGTTGCAAACGAACGTTTGTTGCAGGTCTATCGTGCAGCTCATCCTCGCGCCACGAATTAGGGTTAGAGTTCGTTGTTTGGTAACTTTGGGCATTTGGTTAGGCGTTTTTTTGGGTCGTTGAACTGCCGTGATCTCGGACATGTGCAAAACGCCTGGGTTGAGAATGTTTTGTCAACCGTTGAATATGAACTGTGGTTGTCTCAGAGCAGCACCGATCGCTACCACACGTTTTTTGCGGCAAGGCGAGTGGAGCTTGAGTTGGCGAACGACACGACTTTGGCCGACGATGATACCCGTTGGGTCATCGCAGCTGCGTTATTGCATGACATCGGTAAGCTGGACAGCAACTTAGGCACTTTAGGCCGGGTGGCAGCAACACTTGTTGGTTTGGTGATGCCTGCAACTGCGCTAGGCAACTGGTGTCAAAAACGTGGTTTGCGAAAGCGAATCAGTAGCTACCTAAACCACGCCGAGATCGGTGCGGAACTATTGCAAAACGCTCAATCTGACGGGCGCGTGGTGACTTGGGTGCGCCAGCATCACCAACCTCACGGCGACACACCTCTAAAAATAGCTCAGCTACTTAAGCGCGCTGACCACGGTTAGTCACTACAAGCTAGTTACAAAAGCTGTTTAGCTGGCCAGAAAACCTATGTTGTTTTTGGCACGATTTAAGGTGTCCGCAGCGATTGCTTGAGCTTTTTCTGCACCGTCACCCAAAATTCGGTGCGTTTCTGTTGGCTCAGCTTCCAATTCAGCGAAACGTTGCTGAAAAGGTGCCAAAAGGGTGATTACTGCCTCAGCGGTGTCTGACTTTAGTGGCCCATACTGAGAGTATTGGTTTGCTAGTGCTTCAGGATCGTTATTAGTTGCTGCGCCAAGAATCGACAAGAGATTACTCACGCCAGGCTTATTAGCGATGTCAAAACGAACCTCGCTGTCGTTGTCGGTAACTGCGGAGCGCACCTTCTTTTGGATTTGTGCGGGCGTATCCAACAAACCAATCGTACCTTTTGGGGAATTCAGCGACTTTGACATTTTGTTGGTTGGTTGTTGCAGGTCCATCACCCGCGCGGCAGTTGTAGGCACAACTGCTTCTGGTAGCACAAAAGTTTTGCCGTAGCGGTGGTTAAAACGTTCGGCGATGTCTCGAGTCAACTCAATGTGTTGTCTTTGGTCGGCTCCAACTGGCACCTCGTTGGTGTCATAAAGCAAAATATCTGCTGCCTGTAACACGGGATAGGTGAACAAACCCGCAGAGATAAAATCCTGATTTGAAGATTTGTCTTTGAACTGAGCCATCCGTGACAGTTCACCAAACGATACTGTACATTCAAGCAGCCAAGCGCATTCGCAGTGTTCGCGTACATGGCTTTGCACAAACAAAGTACATACTTGAGGGTCCAAACCTGCGGCTAACAACATTTGCGCTAAACGCAGCGACTTAGCCCCGATAGTTTGAGGCTCTTGTGGAATAGTGATTGAATGCAGGTCGACGATGCAATAAAAAGCATCAGTTTGGTGCTGCATTTTGGTCCAATGGAGCACCGCTCCCAAATAGTTGCCGAGGTGAAGTTGACCGGTGGGCTGAATACCCGATAAGACACGCTGCATCAATATAGAGGCTAGGCGGTTGGTGCGACATATACCCCTCTCATCGCCCGCTAAGACCCACCGAAGAGCTAATTCTTGTCTAAAATTATCATGTTATGTCTTATCAAGTGCAGACCCCAGTGTTTGAAGGCCCGTTTGATTTGTTGCTGCATTTAATTTTGCAACAAGAAGTTGAACTCTACGATATTGACTTGAGTCCTATCGTTGATACCTATCTGCAACACATCGCCACAATGGAGCAGCTTGACCTAGAAATCGCCACTGAGTTTTTATTGATAGCTGCAACCCTTGTTGAGCTCAAAGCGCAACGTTTACTTCCAAAGAAACGCGAAATTAACTTAGATGACGAGTTAGGGATTTGGGAAGAACGAGACCTCTTGTTGGCTCGCCTAGTTGAATGTAAAGTATTCAAAAATGCAGCGGTGCAACTGCTTAAACTTGATGCTGTGGCTGCCAAATCTTTGCCACGTGCGTTGGGGCCAACAGAAGAACATTTTATTGGATTAGCCCCCGACTTGTTGCACAACACCAGCTTGACCGACTTGCGTGATGCGTACCTACGTGCAATCAGTCCGGTACCTGATAGTCGAGTGGATCTGTCTCATATCAGCCCCATTAAGATCACCGTGGCTAAGGTGGTGGAGCAACTTGTGACGCAACTCCCAGACTTAGGTGGGTTAACGTTTCGTGACCTGACCGCAAGTTTAGTTGACCGCATTGAAGTTGTGGTATATTTTTTGGCTCTACTAGAACTATTCAAAGATGGCTTCGTTAGCTTGGAGCAACCCGAAACATTTGGTGACATTGCGATTCGCTGGCAAGGTTTAGTTGCCGACAAAGCGTTAGCAGACGTTGATGAATACGCAGGCTGAGATGACCATCAAAGAAACCCCCGCGGCACTTGAAGCAATATTGCTAGTGGCTGAAGAACCCTTGTCAGCGCAACTACTCGCCCAGTTGGTGGATACCACAGCCGCTGAGGTTGAAGAGATTTGTGAGGATTTGGCGGCCGAATACCAAGCCGAGAAGCGAGGTTTTGCACTGGTTAGAGTGGCTGGTGGCTACCGTTATCAAACAGCACCCGCACAACTTGCCTATGTTGAGCGCTTTGTGCTTGCGGGCCAGTCGTCTCGCTTGTCTGCGGCTGCGCTTGAAACATTAGCCATCGTCGCGTACAAACAACCAGTCTCCCGTAACCAGATAGCTGCCATACGTGGTGTGAATGTGGATGGCGTGGTGCGTACCTTGCAAACGCGTGGCTACATAAGTGAGATTTCGCGTGACCCTGGGCCAGGTCAGGCGGTGCTATATGGCACCACAGCGCAGTTTTGTGAAAGAATGGGTATTGATTCGGTGGCCGACCTGTTACCGTTAGGAGACTTTTTCCCGTCCTCAGAAGTTGTAGAGAAATTAGAGCGGAGCTTACATGTGGTGCCTGATTCTCAGCTAGAGGACATAGGTGATGTGTCAAAATAAAGTGGCTGAGCGCATTCAAAAAGTTCTTGCCCGTCATGGTTTTGGCAGTAGACGCGCTTGTGAAGAGTTGATAACCAAGGAACGGGTGAAAGTGAATGGTGTGGTGGCAATACTAGGTGGACGTATTGATGTTGCCCGTGATGAACTGCGCGTTGATGATGTGGTGATTGGGGTGAGTCCTGAGTTGGTTTATTACCTGTTAAACAAGCCAAAAGGGGTGATTAGTACAGTCGATGACCCGCAACAGCGATCAACAGTAGTTGATTTGGTGCCGCCCTTGCCAAGAGTTTTCCCTGTCGGCCGCCTAGATGCCGACACAGAAGGATTAATCCTTTTGACCAATGATGGTGATCTAGCGTATCGCTTGACGCATCCATCTTTTGGGGTGGAAAAAGAATATTTAGCACAACTCGACTCCAGACCCTCAAGAGGTGCTCTGCGGCAGTTACGCCAAGGAGTCGACTTAGCCGATGGCACAACCGCGCCCGCCAAAGTGAGTTTGCTCGATGACAGGATACTAAAAATAGTTATTCACGAAGGACGCAATCGCCAGATTAGACGCATGTGTGAAGCACTCGGACACCGCGTGCTGCTCTTAGTGCGTACTCGTATCGGGCCTTTGACAGATCATCGTTTGAGTGTAGCGCATTGGCGCAGTTTGGAACCTCTTGAAATAAGACAACTTCAGTCCTTGAGTTGGGCACGCTAGGCTTAACTCTGTGACAAAGGCGCGGACCGCTGTGGTCGTTGGGGTGGGGCTAATCGGTGGCTCAATGGCTTTAGGGTTGCGTCAACTAGGCTGGTATGTGGTTGGTGTTGAACAAGATGAGTTGCGTGCCAAACAAGCGGTCGCCGCTGGCATCGTTGATGAAATAGCCGACCTGAGACGCTGCGATCTAGCTGTGATCGCAACACCTGTGAACCATATTGCAGGTTTAGTAAAGGCAGCTATTGATGCGGGAGCTGCGGCCGTGACTGATGTGGGGAGCGTGAAAGCACCGATTGTTGCCTCGCTATGTGACAGACGATTTGTGGGCGGACATCCACTCGCGGGCAGCGAACAAGATGGACTAGTTGGTGCGCGAGCCGACATGTTTAGCGGTGCGGCTTGGGTTTTGTGCCCCACAGAGCACACAGACGACGGTGTACTTTCGCTAGTCAAAGAGACAGTTACAGCACTTGGTGCTCAAGTTCTAATTGTCTCACCAGAACGCCACGATGAGTTAGTGGCGGTGGTGTCGCATGTGCCGCACCTGACCGCGGCAACGCTAATGCGAGTGGCTGTTGGCCATGCCGAGCACCAGAGCAACTTGTTGCGTTTAGCCGCAGGTGGTTTTCGTGACATGACCCGAGTTGCGGCTGGTCAACCCACCATCTGGCCAGCGATTTGTGCACAAAACTCGACAGCCATCGTCAATGTCTTGGACGGTCTCATTAGCGATTTGATAAGGTTGCGCAAGGCGGTGGCAGACAGCGACGAAGCAGCGTTGCTAGAGCACCTAAAGGCTGCTCGTGTCGCACGGCGTAACTTGCCAACCACTGCCCCGCAAGCCCACGCTATGTCTGAAATGCGAATACCGGTACTTGACCGCCCTGGTGAGCTAGCCGCCATATCAGTGTTAGCCACCGAACTTGATGTGAACATCTTCGACCTTGAAATAGCGCACTCAAGTGAAGGCCAAGACGGTGTGGTCGTGCTATTAGTTGAGTCTAGTACTGCACCCAAACTGCAAAACGTGTTGCGACAGAAAGGATATCGTCCCTCCATTCAACCTTTGGGTTGAGAGATGCAAACAGCGATGCCACCAGCTAACCACCCCGAATCAATCATGATAAAACCGTTAGCCAGACCACCTGATGCAACGGTTCATTTGCCGGGTTCCAAAAGTATCACCAACCGCGCCCTGGTAACCGCTGCGTTAGCCGAGGGCACCTCACGGTTGCAAGGGGCCCTTTTCGCTGACGACACCCTTGCGATGGTCACCGCTTTAGACGCTCTCGGCATACGTTGTTTCGTCGACCAAACTAATGGCTCGATAACGGTATCTGGTGTTGGTAACGATTTTGCAACTTCCTCTGGCAACGACGAGGTGGTTGTTGATGCGCGCCGCTCAGGCACCACAGCCCGCTTCTTGATGCCTATGGCTGCTTTGCGAGCGGCACCTGTGATAATTGATGGTGATGCTCAACTACGGGCGCGCCCCATGGCCGGTCAAATAGTAGCACTTCGTTCTCTGGGGGCGACAATTGAAGAACTAGCGAAACCAGGTTGTTTACCTGTGCGGGTGCAAGGACCGATTAGAGAGCATCGATGCTTGGTGCAAAGTGATGTGAGCAGCCAGTTTGCTTCGGGAATGCTACTCGCGGGTGCCGCGCTCAGACCCAGCGGTTTGACCACAGATATACCTACCAATGCTGTTAGCTGGCCTTATCTAAAAATGACTTTGGCGGTGATGCGTGATTTCGGTGCACAGGCACAAATGAGCTGCTCATCAAACACCCGCAATCAAAGATCAATAAGTGTTAGTGGGGGATACCAAAGTCGCAGCAACTACAATATCGAGGTTGATGCCAGTGCCGCTTCGTATTTTTTAGCTGCGGCAGCGATTAGTGGTGGCAGAGTGTGCATCACCGGGCTCGGCATTTCATCAATACAAGGTGATGTTGCTTTTGCTGAGGTTTTGGCAAATATGGGGGCTGTGGTCAAACGAAACGAAAATAGTATTGAACTTAGAGGTGCTGCACTACGCGGCATTAACGTGAACTTGAGTGACATATCTGACACGGCACCGACTTTGGCGGTGGTAGCTGCCTTTGCTAAAGGGGAAACCACCGTCACAGGAATTGGATTTGTCCGCAACAAGGAAAGCGATCGGGTTGCCGCTTCAGTTAATGAACTGCAACGCTGCGGAGTAGATGCCGCGCATGTACACGATGGCTTTGTGGTTAGACCTAATGGTGTTCCGCACGAAGCAACTTTTGAGACCTATCAAGACCATCGAATGGCAATGGCGTTTGCTTTAGTTGGGTTAATGGTTGAAGGTGTGGCAGTTAGTGACCCTAGATGTGTTGAAAAGACCTTTCCAGGCTACTTTGAAGCTTTAGATCAACTGCGATGACTAAGGAAGCTAGGGCAAAGATGAGAGTTATTGCGATTGATGGCCCGGCTGGCTCGGGTAAGTCTACGGTCGCGAAAGCGTTAGCTAAAGAACTTGGGTTGGCTTATCTCGACACTGGTGCAATGTATCGTTCTGTGGCTTTCGCGGTGTTGCATGCTACCCGCGACCCTGAAGATGCCAATTATGTAGCCAAAATAGCTCAGAATTTGGACTTGCAAATTAACGGTGAGAGCGTGTTTGTCAACGGTGTTGATGCGGCACTGGCAATTCGTGGACCTGAGGTAACGAAAGCGGTGAGCGTGGTTGCCGCGAATCCATTGGTGCGGCGCGAGTTGGTTTCACGACAACGCGAGTGGATTGAACGCCACGATGGGGGAGTGCTTGAAGGCCGTGACATCGGTACCGTGGTTTACCCCGAAGCTGAGTTGAAAGTCTATCTCACCGCCAACCCCGCTGTCAGAGCGCAGCGCCGCGCCAAAGAAGTTACTGACTTGGATTATCAAGCGGTAGCGGCGGATTTAGCGAGACGTGACACCATTGATTCAAATAGAGAGTTCGCGCCCCTCAGCGAAGCAGTAGACGCGGTGGTGGTGGACACCTCAAAGTTAAACATTGATGAGGTGGTTGATCGCATTATTGTGCTGCTGAACACAACCACAGCAACAACGAGCGATTTCACAGGCGATTACGGGTAAAAAAATGACCCAAACGAGTAAAAAAACTAACGAAAAACCGTCAAGGTATGGCTCTCAAAACGCCAAATCAGTAATTCGGAGTCGGCAAGGGTGGCATGGGCGCGTCCTTTATCGGTTTTTGTGGGGCTTGCTGTATGTGGTCAGTAAAGGCTATTTTCGTTTGCAAGTAGAAGGTAAAGAGAATCTGCCAGAGGGACCATTTGTGCTGTCCTCGGTTCACCGCTCCTTCATCGACACACCCATTGTGGGGGTGATTACCTCAAAGCGCCTGCGTTTTATGGGTAAGGAAAGCCTTTGGGAATCTAAGTTGCTTGGGGCTTTCTTGACTGTTATGGGTGGCTTTCCAGTGGATCGTGGTGGCGTTGACCGCACTGCGTTGCGCGCCGCTAGCGATATTTTGTTGATGGGTGAACCGTTAGTGATGTTTCCGGAAGGCACACGGCAAACTGGTGCGCGCCTAGACCGTCGCTTGGTTCATGATGGCCCGGCTTTCGTGGCGGCACGCGCTGGTGTGCCGATCGTGCCTGTGGGATTAGGGGGCACCCCCCGGGCACTTCGTGTGGGTTCAAAGATTCCTAGGCCAGCTAAGGTGATGGCAATAATCGGTGAACCTATTGCCCCGCCTATCAAAGTTGGTGGTAAGGTCTCCCGCCGTGCCGTGCAGCAGTTAACCGAAAAACTTTATTGTGAATTAGCTGACCTGTTTGTGGAAGCCAGGGTGGCGGCCAACGAAGAAGCGCCACCTCGTGGAGCAACACGCTGACCCTACACAATCTTGTTTAGTGATTGCAAGACTTCGCTCGCATCTACTTTTCGGTCGTGAGTTGCAAAATCGTTTACTGCTTGAAACTTGTTGATTTGGTTCCTTAGGAGTTGACGCAAACTACGAGGCGGCGGAAAATACTCGTCTTCATTGGTGACGCGCACCTCCTCAACTCCAGACACAGGGGCAAGCTTGGCGATCACCTCCTGCACCAAATCTTCGGGTGCTGACGCTCCCGCAGTCACCCCAATGGTGCCAGATAAGTCATTTGGGAGTTGGTGAGCGGAGTTGACCCTAAATACGCGGGCGCATCCAGCTTGCTCGGCTAATGCTGCAAGCGCTTTGGTGTTGGAAGAATTTGATGAACCAATGACCACCATCGCATCTACCCGAGGAGCGATTGCTAGCAAAGCCGATTGTCTGTTGGTGGTGGCAAAACAAAGATCTGAACGCTCGGGTTGCCATAGGTTCTCAAATCGTTGTGCAGTAGCATCAAGCACGCCTTGCCAATCACGATGAGAAAGCGTGGTTTGGGCTAAAACTGCGATAGGGGAGTCGAACTCGGGAAGCGCAGCCACATCGTCAACTGTTTCAACTCGATGAATCGCATCGGGTGCCACAGCCATTGTCCCAACCGCTTCCTCGTGTCCTTCATGGCCGACATAGACAATTTGGTAACCCTTGTTGGCGCGGGTTTTCACCTCATGGTGAACCTTTGTCACTAGCGGGCACACCGCATCCACGACGTAACTGCCAAGTTCTTGGGCTGCTTCAACTACCTCAGGTGCAGAGCCATGTGCTGAGAGCATGATGGGGCAACCTTTTGGAACTTCGTTGATGTCGTCAACAAAAATCACGCCCGCCGCCTCAAAACGCTCGACCACAAAGCGGTTGTGAACAATTTCGTGATAGCAATAAACGGGTGGTTCAAAAATTCGCACCATCCAAGCAAGTGCTTTAATCGCCATTTCCACACCGGCACAGAAACCTCGTGGTGCTGCTAGAAGCACCTTTTCAACCTCATATAGTTCCTTTGTTGTCACCACTTCATAATAACGTTTTTGGTGGTGGGTACGGGTTGGAACTGCTAAACTACTCTGGGTTTGATTACGAGGAGTTTTTATGTCCAAAATATGTCAAGTTACCGGTCGAAAACCGAAGTTCGGTAAGCAACTTTCGCACTCCCATCGTCGCTCAAGTCGCTGCTGGGTCCCGAACGTTCAAAATAAACGCTATTACCTAGCTAGTGAAGGGCGTTGGATTACTTTGGAAGTAAGCGCCAAGGGCATCAAGACTATTGATAAACGAGGCATTGAGAGCGTGGTGGCACAAATGCGCCGCGACGGGAAGAAGGTTTGAGTTATGGCAAGCGACAAACGCCCAATAATTAAACTGCGTTCAACCGCAGGCACAGGCTACACCTATGTGACCACTAAAAATAAGGTCAAAACCCGTGAGCGTATTGAAATAAAGAAATACGACCCTGTAATCCGCAAACACGTTATCTTCAAAGAGGAACGCTGAAGCAATCTCGCTTTAACATAAGCGATCGCCCGATCGCTATGTTTGATTCTGGATTTGGTGGGTTAACCGTTGCCCGTGCATTAGTTGATTTGTTGCCGAACGAGAATCTTGTCTATTTCGCCGACACAGCCCGATTTCCCTACGGCTCACGCAGTGCCACTGAGGTCACTGCATTTGCCAGCCAGATCACAGAAATGCTTATCACCTTTCATGACCCTAAGATGATTGTTGTGGCCTGTAACACTGCTTCGGCGGTGTCCATAGGCACATTGTCGGCTAAAGTTGATGTGCCTGTGATTGGTGTGTTGAAGCCCGGCTTGGAGTCATTGTTGAACGTAACTCAAACTTCACGGGTTGGCTTGATCGGGACAGTTGGCACAGTCGCTAGCGGTGCTTATCAACGTTTAGCTGCTGAACTAGCACCTGAGGTTGCGTTGAGTTGTGCAGCTTGCCCAGGGTTTGTTGAGTTCGTTGAGAGGGGAGAAACAGACTCAGATCAACTTAGGGTTTTAGCGCAGCGATTATTGACACCAATACTGGCAGCTAATGTTGATGCGTTGTTGCTTGGGTGTACTCACTATCCTTTCTTAGCTCATGCGATTGCTGAGGTTATGGGTCGTGAAGTGGTGCTAGTTTCGTCGGCTGATGAGACTGCTTTTGCGGTTCAGCGGGAGTTGCAAGCAACAGGTCAAGCTCGCGAGCAAGATTCTGTTGGTTATCAGCACTTTGTATCAAGTGGAGATTCGCAGAGTTTCGCGCAACTTGGGAGACGGTTGTTAGGTGGTACCGCTTTATATTTGGATTTGGTTGAGTGTCATAGTTGGTGATAAGAATAATGCCTCGCGCAACACACTAATGTTCTTTGTGAACAGAATGGAATAAAAATGAGCTTTATCCGCACAGATGCTCGGGCTTATGATGAGCTTCGTCCCCATCATTTCACGCGTGACTACACCAAGATGGCCTTGGGTTCGGTGTTGGTTTCGTTTGGCGACACACAAGTTTTGTGTACCGCATCTGAAACGCAAACACCACCCTGGCTGCGAAACAGCGGCAAGGGTTGGGTGACAGCAGAGTATGCGATGCTACCTGGTTCGTCACCTGAGCGGATCAGGCGGCGTACATCGGGTCGTAGTCAAGAAATCCAGCGACTGATCGGGCGATCTTTACGTGCGGTGACTAATCTTGAAGCACTAGGTGAGCGTGCCATCATTGTTGATTGCGATGTTCTTTCAGCTGACGGCGGCACCCGCACGGCTTCAATTTGTGGAGGTTATTTGGCTCTTCATGATGCTTGCGAACGCTTGGTTTTAGCGGGTGAGTTAGCTACCAACCCGATGTGGAGCGAATGCGTGGCCGTGTCGGTTGGTATCGTTGAGGGTCAACCGCTACTGGATTTGCCTTACGCTGAAGACTCCACCGCTGATGTTGATTTGAATGTGGTGATGAATGGCTCAGGTGAGTTCATAGAGGTACAAGGCACCGCCGAAGGCAGGGCTTTTAGCCAGCTAGAATTGTCACAAATGCTTGAACTGGCCGTCAAAGGGGTTGCGGAAATACAAATAGCGCAACAACAGATACTTCGTGTATCACCGGAACCTCGCCCAAGTTTGCCGTGAACAGTAGGCGCACTTTACCTGCTCTAGTGTGTGCTAGTGCTAATCCCGACAAGGTTGCGGAAATTGCATTGTTGTTGAATGGAGTTGCTGAATTGTTGCCTCGGCCAAAGCATTTGGCTGAGGTAGTAGAAGATGCGAATGACTTGTGGGGCAACGCACGGCTCAAAGCAACAGCTGTGAGTGCTGCCGCAGGTGCCGCGGCGGTGAGTGATGACACTGGGCTTGAGGTTGACGCGCTTGATGGTGCCCCGGGTGTCCATTCGGCGCGTTTTGCTGGTGCTGAGGCGACTTACCGCGATAACGTTGAGAAGTTGTTAGCTGAACTTGCACGCGTAGGGGCTTTGACCGCAAAGCAACGCACAGCTAGGTTCCGCACCGTGGCAATGGTGATCTGGCCAGATGGTTCGGAAACATCCGCGCAAGGCACCGTAGAAGGCGTGATTGCCAATAGCCCACGTGGGCATGAGGGTTTTGGCTATGATTCGGTGTTTGTACCGTATGGTGAGACGCGTTCATTCGCTGAGATGGGTACAGAAAAGCACGCTCTAAGCCATAGGGGGCGAGCATTTCGTGCTCTAGCTGAAACATTGCGCCGCCTACAGAGTGAAACTTAGCAAAACTGTGGTGAGCGAACGATTGAGTATTCGCGAGCGCCAGCGCGGTTGGCTCTACGCAGCGCTTGGCATGTTAGTTGTGTCAACTGATTCATTTTTCGTTCGCTGGTCGGGTACTGAGGTGTGGAATTTGGTGTTTTGGGTGGCTTTGTTTTCATTGGGGGTCTACTTTGTGATGGCGTGGCGCAATCAGGAACCAAATCCGCTGCAAACCTTACGGCACTTCCCTTTACCTGTGGCTGTGATTGCGTTGTTGGCTACTGTAAGCCAAGTTTGCTACATCACCGCAGTCACCCGTACCACTGTTGCTAATGTTGTGGTGATTGTGGGTGCTTCGCCGGTTATTGTCGCTCTAGTTGGCCGGGTGTTCTTTGCTGAGCGAGCGTCACGACGGGTTTGGGTTGCTATTTTCGTCACCTTTCTGGGAATGGTAGTTATTGTTGCAGGTTCTTTAGGCGAACCGAACCTTGATGGCGACTTGTTGGCAGTGGTTGCAGTTGTGGCTTTTTCTTTGAGTGTAAATGTTTGGAGGCGTCTGCCTCAAATGAGCCGGGTTACGGGGTTGTCGGCGGCAGCGATTTTGTCAGTACTGGTCGCATCTTTTTTTGCGTCACCACTGTCTTTAGATGCACAAGCTTTTGTGGCTTGCGTTGGCATGGGTATTTTCAACCCGTTGGGCCGTTTGTTGCACACCAACGCTCCCAGATATGCCCCAGCTGCTGAGGTGGCATTATTTACCCCGGTAGAAACTATCGCGGCTTCCCTTTGGGCGTTTTTGGCCTTCGCAGAGGTTCCAAGCTTACGCACAGTAATTGGAGCAACTGTGATCATCGCTGGTGTTCTCTATGGAACCGTAACTGTTCAACACAGAATAATTAACCGACAATAATCTATAGCGGTATAGTTAACACGATGGGGGAGAAAGCTGCTGGCTTGATCATGAGTACTTACCGGCCGTGCCGTGGCAAGAGTTGGCAACCAAAGATGATCTAAAAAATCTGGCCACCAAAGATGATCTCATTAATCTGAGCAAAGATCTAAAGCTCTGGGTTACTGAAACACACTCCAAACGACTCCAAGAGCATTCAGATAAGTATAACGATCTCCTAAAGCAGCAATCAGATAAGTATGACAAACATTTGAAAGAGCTGTCCGACAGGTTTGAAGAGCGCATGAAAGACCTGTCCGATGTTGCAGCTGTCGTCTTGGGAGGTAACTTCCTAGCATAAAACTCACTTGCCTCGCCTAGTCTTGCTGTTAGGATGGTTTGATGAAGCAATCATCGGCTTTGCGGTACTCACCGTCACTTGCTGAGGTTGCAAAGCTTACCGAGTTGTTGAAGCGTGAAGGTGCAGCCAAAATATATCTCTTCGGTTCTGTGGCGCGCGACACTGCCAACGCTCACAGCGACATTGATTTGGTGGTTGTGATGGATGATATTGACTATCAAGATCGACATCTGTTGCGTGGGTGCCACGCACAATATTGATCATTTGCAAAAGCATGCATTGGAGCTTTACCGCAGCAAGTCCAACCAATTTTGAACCAGTTTAAGGAAAACACCATTCAACAGACTCAGGGCAAACAGTCTGACTGGTTTAACGATATTTCGTTGTGGCGTGTGGCTGGAACCTATCTTGCGGATACGCCTGAAATTAGTGATGCTGCGTTAGCGAAGTTAACCCCTCGGTTAACATGTGCGGCTGTTGAGATAGCAGCGAGTGCTCTGCAAGAATTAGTCAAACATGGTGCAGACGAAAACTCAGATGCGCTAGTAATCTGTGAGAACTCCATCTCAAGAGCTCGTAATTCACAGCAACGCTAAACCCGTGATAACTCAGCATTGACCTTTTTGGATCGGTGGATTAAGGGAGTGGGGGTAAATTGGGGCAAATAGTGGGTAATTTGGAGGGGTGAGGCAACTAATTGCAGATGCGCTAATCGTGGTCGGTGATGGTGTGACCGAAGCTTTTCGTGGTGATGTGTTGATTGAAGGTGAGAGAATAAAGCAACTTGGTCAACTACCGAAGAGCGCGTCACAAAATGTTGATCGACGGATTGATGCAGCGGGGCGAGTGTTAGCACCTAGTTTTGTTGATACACACAATCACGGTGCGTTAGGGGGCACCCGTATCGGTGATCATGGTATACCCCTTAGCTGTGAAATGGCTTTGCGCGGTGGTGTGACGAAACGAATCTGCGGTGTTGACGGGCTTTCACCAGCCCCAGTAATGCCTGAACAACGAGCGGAGTACGCAGCGCAACTAGCACCACTCGATGGAACGATTGCCCCTAACCAAACCAACACCGTTGAGTTCAACATTGAAGACCCGGCAGCGGGCAGACACTGGCGATGGAGCACAACCAAAGAGTTCTTGGCGTGGCACAAAGGACGTTCGGTTACCGACATGGGACTACATCTTGGCCATAGCGCAGTCCGGCGGGTGGTGATGGGCAACCTTGATCGGGTAGCTGACGACCTACAGATTCGTGAAATGGCCGCCGTTGTGCGGCGCGAAGCACCATGGTGTTTGGGGCTCTCCACGGGTCTGGTCTACAACCCTGCGGTTTATTCAGAACAACGCGAACTCACGGCATTGGTCAAAGCATTCAACGAGGTAAAACCAGCTGCACTTTACCCTCACCTTCGCTCCGAAAGCGACGGTATTATTGAGGCACTAACTGAGGTAATAAGCGCGTCTGTTGAAGGTGGTGGCCGATATTGTAGCGAACACACCAAAATTGCTGGACAGCGCAACTGGGATCGCTACGAGCAGGTAGCTGGCCGTCTTGATGACGCAGCGGGCGCAATACCAACGATGGCCAACATGTATCCCTACACTGCCGGTAGCACCACAGCTGACGCTTTGTTTCCTCCTGAAGTGCGTGCTGGCACTAGAGCAGAGTTTTTAGCACGACTTAGCGACACAGACGTTCGCCGATTCGCGTTCGATAAGATATTTAGGGACGGTACTGGCTGGGATAACTTCGTTGCTTTTTGTGGTGGTTTAGAAGGCATTCAGATCGCTGGAGTGCTACCAGGTGTTGGTGATGAGTTTCTGGGCAAAAGGTTCTCCGATGTGGTGCTAGCCGCAGGTGTGACAGACATGGCTTCAGAGCAAGCCCATGACGCTGTGTGTGACTTCTTTTTGCACAACCGAGGTCAAGTCTCAATTATTAGTCATTATGGAAATGAAGCAACCGTTGAGCGCTTTTTTATGCGAGACGATATGGCGATCTGCACCGATGGTTTGATGCCTGGTCCCGGGCAAAAGCCTCACCCTCGTTTGTTGGGGTCCTTTCCAAAGGCTCTAAGGATGGCGCGTGAACTTGGTGTAGCGGTTGAGAAAGTCGTGTATCGTTTAGCAACTTTGCCGTGTGAGTTTATGGGTTTAGCGAGTCCGATCTTGCGTGCGGGTGCTGATGCTTCTTTGGTGTTGTTTGATTGGAAAAAGGTCGCGGAATGCAATAGTTTTGAGGAGCCACTAGTCCATCCGCAAGGCATTGATGCCGTTTGGGTGCATGGTGAGCTACTGCAGTTTGACCAGCACATCGCTGGTTTGTCCCGGTTTGGTGGTCGGCACCTTTTTACCGGCTCAAGGCTGTGATTTAGGGTTAGCTCTCGAGGTAGCGGTGGATGATGATTTTAAGGTTGGGTTTGGTGATTCGTCTTGCTACATAGTCTCTGATTGCTTCGATAATCATCACGCTGTCCGTACCCCTGGAGGCAACCACCGCGAAATGCTTACGTTCTACAGCGTCGTAATAATGAGCAATCCCGAGCGGCTGCGCGTCGACCACGGCCGCATACTGCTTGCCTTCTACAGAATAGATGAAAGCATCCCTGGCATTGTTGAGTCTTTCATGATCTTGGAGAGCAGCCACTCATCCAACCGCCCATTGGAAGCAATTCTAAAAGTCTGAACTGCATTGCTGCCTATCCAAACCGCTAGCACGTATCGGTTGCCGTCAGTACCCACAAAAGGAATCGCGTGTACTACACCGCGTTTGTTATTAAAGTTGTTGCTTCCAGAGTTGGCTTTCGTGCTCGCGTGACGCAAGTCATTTATATTGGTCGGATCAGACAAGTCCAGCAAGTGTGTGACATCGTCTTCGCTCACTATCACTGCTAGAGTCCTGTCGCCCTCAGTGAAGACTTCCACCGACCCGGACTACCCAGATACGTGCGATCGTTGTTGACGACCTGGCCCCGAAGAACCAGATCGACCCCCCGGCACGCCAGGAGGCACCGTGCTTTGCGGCTCAGCGACCCCGGTCGAGACCCCGGGCGAGACGACCACCAGCCCCGCGAGCAACGCCGCCACCAAGACCGCCCGCGCCCCGCCCCCGACGCAAGTGTCGCATCACAACCCACCACCCGCTCCGCCGCCCCGGCTGGGGGGGGGGGGGGGGGGGGGGTGGGGTGGCAACCCGCGAGCGCGGGCACTTGCTCAACGCAAGACTGGCGTTAAGACGGGGTGGAATCATTGAAACCTCCAAAGGTGCAAAGCAAGGCTCAAACTCTACACGCGGCGATTGGCAATCAGTCACTTGCGGCAAACAATTTGAGCCGCCAGATTTTCTAGAGTGATCTACTTTGTGCGGACGGGGGGAGTCGAACCCCCACACCCTTACGGGTACTAGGACCTAAACCTAGCGCGTATGCCAATTCCGCCACGTCCGCGTGGTATGCACAGCCTAGCATCGTTGGCTGTAGCATAGGCGCGATGAACAAACACTTTGAGATGGCCAGCAACCTAGTTGTTAACCCACAAGCAGACATTTTCCACCGATTGCTACAAGACCGCATCATTGTTCTCGGCACAGATGTTAACGACGAAATAGCTAACTACATCACAGCCCAACTGCTTTACCTTGAGGGACAAGCCAACGACAAACCAATCTGGCTCTACATAAACTCACCAGGTGGTTCAGTAACTTCAGGCATGGCAATATATGACACCATGCAGTTTGTGGAACCCGAAGTCGGCACCATATGCATGGGTCTCGGGGCATCCATGGGGCAGTTCCTGCTTTGCGCTGGTGCCCCAGGTAAACGTTATGCATTACCACACGCCCGCATCATGATGCATCAACCACTCGGCGGGGTGGAAGGACAAGCCACAGATATAGCCATACAAGCTGAGCAGATGGCTTACACCAAACGTCTCTTGCAAGAACGTATTGCTCAGCACACAGGTCGAACCTATGAAGAGATCGAAGCAGACTCCGACAGGGATCGCTGGTTTACCGCAGAACAAGCCAAAGAATACGGCATCATCGACCACGTAATCGTCAAACGTGGTGAAATGCTCTAAGCCTTTCTTGGTTACAAAGCGATGCTTATTGTAGTGAAGTGTTGCGGGCAGCTTCGGCCAAAGAGCGCAACTCAGCAATACCCGCAGCACGATCTTGATACTTGAACAACGCCGAACCACTCACAAACACATTGGCACCCGCGGCAGCACACTCCGCAATGTTGGCAGCACTTATGCCCCCATCCACCTCAATGTCGATAGCAAAACCACTGGTATCCACCAAAGCTTTCACTTCAGCAATCTTGTTGAGCAACGGAATGTAATCTTGCCCACCGAAACCAGGATTGACAGTCATGATCAAGACTTGATCTATTTGTGCCAACACATGGCTAATGCTGTTGGCTGTGGTGTGGGGATTTAGCACAACCCCAGCACGCACCCCAAGCTCACGTATATTGCTCAAAGAACGGTGCAGATGCGGGCAAGTTTCCACATGCACTAAAACGGTATTGCAACCCGCTGCCACAAACAAAGGCGCAAACTCATCGGCGTTAACCACCATAAGATGAGCCTCGAAAGGGATGCTGAGATGGGCACGCAGGCTTTTCACGACATCGGGGCCAAAAGTGATGTTTGGCACGAACACGCCATCCATCACATCCCAATGAATTCGGTCAGCCCCAGCTGCTTGCATAGACTCACATTCCTCACCTAACCGCGCAAAGTCGGCAGGCAAAATTGAAGGAGCAATTTCAATCAACTGATGCATGCACGCGACACTAACGGGTTTTTGGCCGATACGTTGCAGTAATGAGATTGCGCGTAACTGCCACCGCTCGCAACGGCACAGGTGTTGCTCGCGCTGACGACGGCAAGGTGGTGTTTGTAGAAGGTGCCTTGCCCGGTGAAATAGTAACCGCACAGATAGTCCAAACAGACCGCCGTTGGTCACGGGCACGCACAATAGCAGTGATAGAAGCTTCCAAAGATCGCACAGCGATAAAGTGCTCCCATCACTTAGAAGGGTGCGGAGGGTGCGACTTGTTGCACGTTCAACCTGATGCACAACTTCGCATGAAGCAATCAATGGTTGTTGATCAGTTAGTGAGGGCTGGGGTTCAAGCCCCCAATCCCACCCTGCGGTCTTTAGAAAACGACCAAGGTCGTACCACCGTTAGAGCTGTGGTTGTGAATGGACGAGCGGGTTACCGGGCGCGGCTCTCCCACGATGTGATCGTGCCAGATGGTTGTGACGCTGTCGATCCCGCTGCTGAACAACTGCTAGTAGAAGGTCGTTTTGGTAAAGCATCAGAGGTAAAAATTCGCATCGGCAACCGTACAGGCGACCGCATGGCCTTGCTAAATGGTAACGGAGGTGGCGTAAAGTTGCCGGACGATGTTTTAGTGGTGACAACAACAGAGCTACAAAACGGTAAACGTGCTTGGATTCACGAGGAGGCAGGCGGGCGCAGTTGGCGTGTTTCGGCTAAATCCTTTTTTCAGAACCGGCCGGCAGGCGTTGATGCTTTAGTTGACGAGGTAACCAAAATGGTGGACGATCTAGCTGATGAAGGGGTGATGGTTGACGCATACGCGGGTATCGGGATTTTTGCCGGGACTGTGGGTGTGGGGCGCAAAGCCTATGCTATCGAACGAGGTACAGAACCAACCTCAGACGCTCGCGTGAATTTGAACGGCAACAACGCGAAAGTGATTACCGGTGCAGTAGAAAACTGGCGTTCGTCACCAGCTTCGGTGGTTGTTGCTGACCCAGCAAGGGAGGGTTTGGGGGTGCGGGGTGTGCGTTCACTGCTTAAAGCTGAACCAGATCTGTTTGTGCTAGTGAGTTGTGATCCAAGTTCGTTCGCCCGTGACGCTAAGCTGCTCATTAAAGGGGGCATGAACCTCAAACGCTACACCGTGATAGACATGTTCCCCGGCACATCCCATGTTGAGACAGTCGCCGCCTTCGTTGCTTAGGTGCAATTGATAAAGTGTTGACTAGAGTAGTTTCAGTCGCCTAGCCACCGCCCTAGCAATACGCATTACAGGAGTGTGTTGCAACTCAGTGTGCAAATACTCGTTCGATTTTAAAAGCCCTTGTATTGTTAGTTCAGAATTACTAGCGAGTTCATGCAATGCTTGGTTGAGTTCTGTGTTTTGCTGCTGCAAGTCGGTAACTTTGGCTTTTAGAACCTCAGTGTTGTCTTTTAGAACCTCAGTTTGACTTTCAGCCCCTAAAACTAAGTCACGCAACCTGAGAATCTCCAAGCGCAACGTTTCATGATTTTGGCTGTCAATTGGATCTGGGTGGTTGCGTTGCACGACAGACATAAGCATAGTTTAGGAGAATGCGAAACGATTCTTGAGCATAAATGGCTGTGACTGTTCCAACAAGCACACATGGGATTACCATGACCTTTGTGCCTCAACAGCTACGGTCGTCTGTGTTTTTGGTGAGCGTGGGCTATCTGCTTTCGTGCTTCGTTGCCAGACGACTTTGGAGCATTGCATATGATACTTGGCGAAAAACTCATGAGTTGCTTCAAGCTAAGCTCGCAAGTAAGCCCCGTATTGTTCTGGTTGGGTCTGCCGGTCTACTCGCGGCCGCGGAGTTTCAAATGGCGAGCGGCCCCGCAGCAAACAAACAAGCTCAGAACACACATTCGCCACAGGACAACGCAGCGCAAGGCACAAGCGATGATACGAGCACTGAACTGTTGCTACGAGTTGAACAGTTGTCGTTCATTGATGTGAACCCAACCGATTACAACCAAGGTCTTGCTGTCCGGGTTAAAAAGGTGATTACCAAACTGGTTCGCTGGTACTTCCATTTTGTGGGAGACCAGCTAAATGTTTTGCATCATAAACAAATCCATCTATTTAGAAGCATTGATCAACGTTTGCATAAGCTAGAACAACGTGTGCGACCGCGGGCGAACTTAGCTGCGTTCTTGGAACCACTTCCGCAAGCGGAACCATCACTGTGTGCGGCAGTGGTTCAGTCGCTCAAAGATGTGGACGGGCCGATAGCAGTGCTTTCGTGCGGTGATGGTGAGTTGGTTGCAGCACTAGAAAAACCCAAACGAGCGGTGCATGGTGTGGAGGAAAGCGCGCTAGAGATTAGCCGAGGTGTGAGCGAGGGTTTAGACCTACGTGTTGGTTCACCCGCGGATTGCTTAACGTCTTATGAAACAGCGAGTTTGGCTGCGCTGGTGCTCACAGGCGAGGTTGAACACCTTGAGGTTACAGAGTTGTTGGGAATGTTACGCGAAGCTGTTCGTTGTGTGCGAGGTGGCGGCAAGATTGTGGTGGCGGTGGCCGAACCAAGCGGGCAAATCGCAGAGGAACTGCTGTTCGGCTGTGGCTTTTCACCAAGCACCTGGGCTGAACTACTACACAAGAGCGGCTGTGTGGTGGAGTCATTGCAGGTAGCCAACTCTCGTGTTCACACCTTGGTCATAGCCCAGAAACCTTAACCGTGAGCGACATAACGTTTGTGTCACCTCGCTATGGTGCCGATGTTGTGGGGGGTGCTGAAGCCGCTTTCCGTTCCTTAGCCACTCGGCTGAGTGCTGATGGACTAGATGTGACAGTGCTCACAACCCGTGCCCATTCATACATAACTTGGGAGAACCACTTCGGCGAGGGCAGCACCGTTGAAGATGGGGTTTTGGTTCATCGATTCAGCGTTGACCGCCCGACCAACAGCCTCACTGCGTTAGCTGAAAAGCTACTGGCTGGCAAGAAGCGGCATTATGTGAACGAACAGATGGAATGGATTGATCAAATCGGGCCTAAAAGTACGGCATTGCTTGAGGCAATCACGCAAGTACAAACGGGAGTGTTAGCTTTCACTCCCTACCTTTATTGGCCAACCGTGAGAGGAGTTGCGGTGGCAAAAGTAGCGACCATCCTACACGCTGCAGCCCAACCTGAAGCGCAAATATTGCTGCCGCAGTATCGGCAGGTTTTTTCTTCAGCAACCGCTTTAGCGCATTACACAAGAAGTGAACAAGCAACGGTGTTTTCTCTATTCTCCAACACTCGCACCAAACCGCAAGTAGTTCTAGGACTACCGGTTGAGCCACCAAATCGTGTGGCTCACGCTGAAGTTGTTCGCCAAGATTTTGGTTTGTTTGACGAGCCATTTGCGATCTACTTGGGACGGGTCACCAACACCAAAGGAGTGCAACAACTCGTGTCTAGCTTCGCGAATGTTCGTGGCCAGCGGGGCAAGCTTGTGTTGGTGGGGCCAGTTATTGATAAGGTACCACCAACACGAGGAGTGATTTGCACTGGGGCGGTGACTGAAGAACAAAAATATGGCCTTCTAGCTGCTGCGGATATTCTTGTCAACCCATCTCGATATGAATCGTTTTCTCTAGTGCTGATTGAGGCATGGCTAATGGGCACAGCAGTTCTCGTGAATGGTTGGTGTGGGGCAACACGAGAACATTGCGAATTGTCGGGTGGTGGGTTTTGGTATCGAAACGAAGTTGAGTTTGAGTCCACTTTCAAAACTTTGATGTCTGACGCAGCTCTGCGTTCACAGTTAGCGCAAGCAGGAAAACAGTATGCCACTAGCCAGTTCAGTTGGCCAGCCGTGCATAGGCGTTACCAAGCTCTATTAGCTCGAATTGGTTAAGCGATTTCTTTGGTGTCACTAGACGGCAAAAGATTTTTGGGTCGGTTGACCCGCACCACCAAATCAGCCAAAAGCCCCACAACCAAAACCTGCAGCATGGCAAAGCCTAAAAGTAAAGTGTTGGTGGCAGGACGAAAATCTTTGTCAAATAGGTCGTAACCCAGCTTGACGGCGAATATCGCACCAAGCAACGATGCTAACGGCACCGTCACCCGCAAAGGATCATAGGACAAAATCATACGTATGACCTGCAAACCGTAGCGGTTTGTGTCTTTAAACCAATGAAACTTTGAGCGACCCGATCGTGGGGCATATTCAATAGGGGTGTAACGAACATCGTAGCCGTTCATTAGAAAAGACATTGTTATGGTGGTGACACACGAAAAACCATTGGGCAGGTCTTGGCTAAACTGCAAAGCAATATCGCGGCGAAAGGCACGAAATCCCGAGTTGAGATCGGGAATTTTGGTGCGGGTTAAGTAGCTAGCAAGATTGCGGATTAACCACTTTGCGGGCACTCGAAAGAGCTTCAGACTGCCTCTTTCGGTGGTTCTTGAACCCACGATGTGGTCACCGTCCGCTAGTTCAGCCACCAAATCGGGAATTTGATCGTTGGGGTAAGACATATCAGCATCTGACCAAACCACCACCTGCCCTTTAGCAGCTTCAGTGCCTATTCGGCGCGCTGAACCCGCACCATAGTTTCGCCGGGTACGGATCAATCGTGTGTTGAGGTGCCCTTTGGCGAGTTGCGCTGATTCGTCGGTGGAGCCATCATCCACCACCACTATTTCCCAAGTGTATTTTGATTGCTGCATGGCATTGGTGATACGGGTTAGTTCAGCCGAAAGGTGCGGAGCTTCGTTGTGGACAGGTAAAACAATGCTCACATCAAGGGTCGGCTCCACATCCCTAGTTTAGAACCTAAAAAGAATTGTGTACAATCAAGCTATGCGGAGAATCCAACTCTATGTGGACGACGCAGTGGACGACGCGCTGTCGGCTGAAGCGGCGAGGCGCGGCACTTCGCGCTCAGCGTTAGTGAGAGATGCCGTACAGACATGTTTCGGTGGTCTATTCGATGCTCCGACCGACCCGATGAACGACCTAATCGGGAGCCTCGACATCGCACCCGACCGAGACCTCGACGCGGTCATATACAGGACCTGCGATTGAGGTTCGTCGACACCTCGTTCTGGGTCGGATTACAGGCAGTTCGCGACCACCGGCACCAAAGCGCAGTGCGGATTTGGCAGGGAGACCGCAGTCCGGTCCGCACGTAGAACCTAGTGGTGGGGGAGACTTGGACCTGGTTGCGTAAACGCGCTGGACATCGCGCCGCGGTCCGCTTCGTCGAATCGATCGAGCGGTCGCCGCGAGTGTCGGTCGCAGTGGTGGACGACACGATAGACGAGCGTGCCTGGGCTTGGTTGAGGCGACGCGACGAACGTGCATACTCCTACGTGGATGCCACGAGCTTCGAAATTATGCGACGTGAGCGCATCACCGAGGCATTGGCCTTCGACGGTGATTTCGCTGCTGCGGGATACGTCGAAGTCCTACCCCCGCGATAGCTCCCGAGGTGTTGTGGATTGGTTTGTCGCCCGCCTTGAGCGCGCTTCAACTTTCCCGCCTCGTCGCGAGTGAGGGTGCTAGGCATCCGCGTCTGAGTGCGAGGGATCCCCCAGAATTCGCTGCTGTCCGCGACCTAAAACGTGGAGAGCCTGTTTTAGGTGATATAAAATATTTTCAGAAATCTAATATTATTTGATGTTTGATGGTTGTGAATGTCACACAGTGTCTATAGAGTGATGTTATGTTGTTTACGGATACACCAACTAATATAAAGTCTAAGAAGCCAGCCGGTGGGGTGGGGTGCGGTAATGATGTTTGCGTTGCGTTTGGTGATCTAGCGTTGTTGAGTGATTCGGGGTTGGCTTGTGAGTTGTCTTTGTTGGGTCGTTTCGAGTCTCGGTTGGCGGCTCGCAAAGCGAAGTTGTTGGCTGAGATCAGTAGACGTTCTAGTGCCGGCGACGCTCAACAGGTGGCTACTGGTGAGTTGTTGATTTCTAAACGTGAAGCCAAAAAAGAAGTAGAGGTTGCTAAAGAGTTGGAGTCTTTGCCGGAAACTTTTGAGGCGTTGGAGTCTGGTGATATACCTGCTGGGCATGCTAAATTAATTGCCCGTACCGCATCTGATGGCAAAATAGTTGAACAAGAGTTGGTTGATAAAGCCAAAACTCAAGTGTTTGATGATTTCGCTAAAACAGTTCGTAAGCATCAAAATGAACAGGCCGACAAATCCGGGGTGTCCGTTTTGGAGCGTCAACGCAAAAAACGTTTCGCGCAAGCGTTTGAAAGCCCCGATAATGGTATGTTGGTGTTACGCGCTGAGTTTGATCAAATAACAGGAGCGCAGGTAATGACCGCGTTGGCAGACAAAGAACGTTGTATGTATCACAGCGAAAACCCCAAAAACCGGCCAACACCCCAGCAACGCAGAGCCGACGCTTTAGCTGAACTAATATGCCAACAAACCCCAAACAGCAAAAACAGAAGACTGGGCGCTAATTTGCTGATCATCGCTGATTATTGCACGGTCAAACAACAACTGCGTAATTTGCGGTTAGCTAACGGTTCACCAATCACAGAACAATCGTTGCGTGAACTAGCAGTAGATGCCAACATTTTGCCTGCGGTGTTCAATAACAAAACCCAACGGCTGTGGTTAGGAAGAAGCCAACGAACCGCCACCAACGCTCAACGCATAGCACTCACAGCACGCGATAAACACTGTATAGGATGCGGAACCGACCCACTATGGTGTCGAGCACATCATATTAAATACTGGTCACACGGAGGTGAAACCAACTTTGATAACCTCACCCTGGTTTGTGACCGCTGCCACCACAAAATCCACGACCACGGCTGGCAAATCCATAAACACCCCACCACCAAAAAACTCGAACTCAAACCCCCCACCAAACACCACCCCAACTGAATCACCCCGGGTTTGGTGGAGACTCTTTTCGGTGAGGGGATGGAGTTATTACAAACAACAGAAGATATCTGGCTGAGCTTTG
The DNA here is from genome assembly GCA_965204595.1 of Candidatus Aldehydirespiratoraceae bacterium. Lineage (GTDB taxonomy): Bacteria > Actinomycetota > Acidimicrobiia > Acidimicrobiales > Aldehydirespiratoraceae > VXYK01. The sequence continues at coordinate 178,048 of CBDBEW010000014.1, forward strand.
TGAGCGGGCGGTGAGGATGGTGCTTGATAATGAGAGGCTTTACGGGTCTCGCCGACGCGATCTGTTCGGTTGCTTTGAAGTTGGGTCTGTCTGTGGAGCCGGTGCGTAAGTGGGTGCATCGTTTTGAGATCGACAACGGTGCGTGTGGGGGTGACTAGCGTCGAGCGTGAGCGTGGTAAGGATCTTGAACGCGAGAACCGTGAGCTGCGCCGAGCGAACGAGATTTTGGCCGCGGCTTCGGCTTTGGTCGGGGTGGAGCTCGACGGTCAGTCAAGGTCGTGGTGTCGTTCATCGACGCTTACCGGCACCGGTTCGACTTCGATCCTGTTTTGCGCGGTGCTCACAGAGCACGGCGACAGATCGCTGCGTGCAGGTATTACGCGTTCACCAAGCGGGCGCCGTCGGCGCGTGCTTTGCGTGACGCGCAGCTCGCTTTGTTGATCGCGCGAGTTTATGAAGCCAACTACAGTGCTTATGGTGCCGCGAAAATGTGGGACCACCTCAACCGCGTCGCCGGCGTGGTGGTGGCGGATTGCACCGTTGAACCTTTGATGTCTAAGATGGGGCTTGTCGGTGCCCGCCGAGGCAAAGAACCGGTCACCACCACCCCACCCGTCGGCAGCGACACACCCGGCGACCTGGTGAACCGCCACTTCGGTGTCGACGCCCCAAACCGGTTGCGGCTCGCCGATCTCAGTCGGGTGCGAACCCGCACCGGTTGGGTGTATCTGGCGTTTGTCATCGACGCCTACTCGCGTCGGCTCCTGGGCTGGCGGACATCACACACACTGCACACCAAACTGGCACTCGACGCGTCAGACCATGGCCATCGCCACACGCCGCCGCAGCGGATCTCGCGTCAACAGTGCCGTTCACCACAGCGACCGCGGATCGCAATATCTGTCCATCCGCTACAGCACCAGACTCGACGACAACGACATCATCGTCGCCTCGGTCGGCTCAGTGGGCGACAGCTACGACAACGCCATGACCTGAAGCTTCAACGGCCTACACAAATCACAACTCATCTACCCCCACGGACCCTGGCAAGAGCTACGCGAAGTCGAGTTCGCCACCCTCGAATACGTCGACTGGTACAACCACCGACGCAGGCACAGCCAACTCCTAGGTGGCCGCTACAACTGCCCGCCGAACACGAAAACACCCACTAAAATCAAAACCCAACCACCAAACCAACAGACACACACAAAACCAAGTCTCTACCAAACCCGGGGTGATTCACTAAGGGAACTCGAATTTGGTAGGTGTTACCTTGAAGTGCCGGCAACCTGAAGCACTCCGAGCAGATCTGGAGATTCAACTGCGGTGAGCATACAACGAACCTCAAGACCTTTGTCGCCAAAGAAGGATTATCGCCCTCGACCGCCTACAGGCCCGTTTGGCGGTGACCGATCACTGTGACTGGATCCTAAAAGTGGCGCGGCACTCGAATTCTAAATACCCAAGCGGCTCGCTCGACTCGAGACATACACCTCGCCTAAACCGACAATCATTGCCTTCACGCACCTAAAGTCACAGCCTACGTGGACCCTCCAGTTTTCGCCAGCGGATAACACCGATGCCGGAAGATCTCTCGCGTTCAGGTGTGGATGCTCGCCAAACTCACTCCACTCTCATTCGCGACGAGCTACTTTCCCGCGATGCTGCACGCAAAGCCCTTTACATATCGGCTCAAGGGACATAAAGGCCGTTTAGTGACAGGGTCGTTAGGGTTGTTAAACCGACCGCTGATGCGGTTGGTAACCAACGGTGCCAAAAAGATTGGTGGCTCACCAAACCAGCGGCGATGACCAACGGAAAAACTGCTAGAGCGTAGCGCTCAATGGAATTCAAGTTGTCGGCAGCAAACAAAAACAACGTTGAAGGAATAGCGAACAGCCATAAATCAGTTGAGAGTTTACGCACAGCAACAAGCAACAAAAACAACATAATCAACGCCACAAGAGCGTGCAACAACTCACCCCAATCACCATTGAAGCCTTCCACGAACGCAGCAAAAATGCGGGTAAATGGTTCACGAAAACTGCCGCGTAAATCTGCTTGAGCAGCAAAGGGTGCCAGCGCGTTGCCGAACTCCAACTGCGCCCAAAACAAATACGCCGACGTTCCAAGTGGTGCGGACACCACACTCAAATAGGCAAGAGCATTACGTCTTTGGGGGAGCCCAACGATTGCCAAGATCGCTAGCAGAGATGCCACTGGGCGTGTCAAACCAGCCAAGAACCCCAACAAGGTTGCTGCCCACCAAACACGTGCGCGTACACACAACACAAAACCCAACGACAAAGAGATAAACAGTGCCTCACTATAAGCGAAAACCAAAACGAACGCTGAAGGAAACAACGAGAAAAGACGAACCACATGTTTCGCAACCTCTTGGTCGCGCGTTTCTTGGATAGTCAATTGATACAAAAGCACCGCAGCAACAATCGCCAAAACATTTGCGGCCACGACTAAGGCGATATCGGGTCGGTTGCCAAGTGTGCCTAACACCCTACCAGTGAGTGTCCAGAGAGGAAAAAACCGCTCAGCACCGGCAAGGCTGCCGTAACCATTAGTGGCTATCTCGCGGTACCAGGCACCATCCCAGGCAAGCAACCCAGCATTTATCGGAGCTAAGTTTGGTGGGGGTTGAAAACGGTCAAATATTGCGGCAGAAGTCACGTAAGCGGCAGCAACGTATAGGCGTGCTTCCAACCAACTTAGGCTAGCGACAGCAAAACCTTGCCTCCAGCCATTGTCGGTGTATTTGCCAATGCTCATAAGCGAGGTTGGTGTTGAGTTAGCATCATTGGCTCAAAGACACCTCTGGGGTTGAGGAGAACCTGGCGATGATGAGTTGAATCAAGTTCGCCCAAGATGGTTTCGCAACGATCCGAAAAGCCTTTGTACGCGAAACCGCTCACAACAAAAATATCTTGTGCTTGGGCTTGCTCTCTCACCCGTGACACAAAATCGCTAACAGGCGTGTCGTGGATTGTCGCCAGATAATTCTGCCAGTTCACCAAATGCCCATCACCACGCGGATATGCCAGCATGGTGGGTGTCTGTGTCAGCCCACGCCGTGTTGCCGGCCCTAGTTGATCAGGACAAAAAACTACTAGATCGCCAGTTGTTAGGTTTTGGTTAATCAACTCTGCCACTTCACCGCCTTGTGTGCGGTCACGTCTAAGTTCGTCAACAGCCACAGCAAAACCAAACAAAACAACGATAGTTAGCACGACCAAACTAGTGCGTGAAGGCAACAAAGCCACACCTTTAGCGGAAAGCAGCAACAAAAATAGCACAACCACAGCCGCGTACCGTGGTTCAAAGGCGCTGTCAAATATCAAGGCAAACACGCCACCAACACCAAGAGTCGCAATCGCACAAATCGCCGCTCGGTCAATGCTGTGAGGTTCGAATCGCAACGTCAAACCATAATGCTGTTGGCTACCAAGCACGCCTAATATCGCCATCACGGCTAAGGTGTTGCCCAACAGTTCCCCCTCAAAACGGTTGCTGCCACCAATGGCGTGCAACGTTTCAATGACCACTTCAGCAGGTCGGGCACGATTGGCCCAGGGCGTGTTGGTGCTAGCAAGTTGTTCAAACAACACCCCAACCCAGACAACCAAAGTTGAGCCTCCAACCCCGATTGCTGCCCCGATACGTAGTGCCCGAGTGCGCTTTTGACCCGAACCAAAGATAGCCGCAAGCCCGGCAGTGATCAGCGCACCAACAAGCAAGTAGATACTCCAGTAATGGGTGTGTACCAGAGCCGCGCTGACCAGCGCAATCCAAAGGAGCCGAGCAAGCGAGGGCACTTCAATTGCTCGTTCAACAAACAACCAAGCCAAACAACAAAGCAACATCACCAATGCATACATGCGCGCCTCGGTTGCATAGCGGATTAGAAAAGGAGAACTAATCGCTAGCAGCGAAACGAAAATTGCGGTTGTTTGCCCGTGTCGCAACGCAACCCTGTACAGCAGCGGAATGGAAAGCACGGCACAAACTCCAGAAAACGAACGCACCGCAAAATCTGTGTCTCCAAACACATCAATCCAGAGACCAAGCAGCAAATAGTAAAGTGCTGGATGACCGTCATTGCGCAGAGCCTCAATGAGTTGTGCAAAATCTAACTGGGCAATGTTCACTGAGAGGGCTTCATCAAGCCACAAAGGAGAAGGTGCAACAAAACGCATCACCAAACCGGTAGCGAGCACCAAGAATATGCCCACAAAACTAATGGGGTGGCGCGTTCTTGCAGTTGGTTCGCTAGCTGAGTCTGTGAAAGCCAAAGCGTTACTTGATGACGGTAACCACGTCACCTGCGCCCACTGAATCACCACTCGCAACGCGCACCTCAGTTACAACACCGGAAGTCTCTGCCGTTATGTTGTTCTCCATTTTCATTGCTTCCAACACCACAACAGTATCGCCAACCTCAACGCTGTCTCCGACTGAAACTAATACCTTGATTATCGTGCCTTGCATTGGCACTGGCACCTCACCATTAGTGTTTGCCGGCGGTGACGAAGATCGTTTTGGGTGCGTTTGTGGTGCGATGTTGGACTCGCTAGCAGCACTTTCGGGAACCCACATTGAGACAAAATAACGTTTACCATTAACCTCAACGTCTACTTCACGTTTAGTCATTGGGTTGGTGGTGCTGTCACTCATGCCTTGGGAGGGCGACTCCAAGGTGGATAAATCCACAGTTTCTTCTAGCCAACGAGTGTTGTGGCGCACTGACTGAAAGTCTTGATGTTCCAAAATGATTTTGGCGGCATCAATGGTTGTGGCGATACCCTCAACGTCTGTTTCACTAAGAGCACGCAGCGCACGCGCAATCGCGCTTGGCCGGTCTTTCCCCCAGACAATCAGCTTTGCTACCAAGTTGTCGTAGTACTCACTAACCGAATCACCAGTTTGGTAACCAGCATCGAAGCGAGTGCCGAATCCATCTGCGACACGCAAGCCTGTTATTTTCCCGGGCGAAGGTAAAAAAGCTGAACCGCTTGGGTCTTCAGCGTTGATGCGCACCTCAATGGCGTGACCATCCATTTTGATGTTGTCCTGACTAAACGATAAGGCTTCACCAGCCGCAACCCTAAGTTGCTGTTCAACTAGATCAATGCCTGTTACCATCTCGGTGGCGGGATGCTCAACCTGTAGGCGAGTGTTCATCTCAAGATAATAAAAACGTCCATCTTCGTAGAGAAACTCAACGGTGCCAGCATTCACATAATCACAACCCCGCGCAACGTTAACCGCAGCTTCCCCCATCGCGCTTGCCACCTCAGCAGTGATCTCTGGGGCGGGTGCTTCTTCAATCAGTTTTTGGTGTCGCCGTTGCACCGAACAATCACGGCTGCCCAAGTAAAGGCAGTTGCCAAACGAATCAGCGAGAATTTGTATCTCCACATGGCGAGGATTCTCTAAGTAGCGTTCCAAGTAGCATTCATCTCGCCCAAAATAAGCTAAAGCTTCTCGTTGTGCAGCTTCTAGTTGGGAGTTGGCATCGTTCGCGCCGCACACCACCTTCATGCCACGACCGCCACCGCCAAACGCTGCCTTCACCGCCACAGGCCAGCCCCACTTATTGCCAAACTCAACAATTTGTGATGCATCGCGAATTGTTTCGGCCGTGCCAGGAACCCCAAGAACGCCCACCCGTACGGCAGCTTTGCGAGCAGATATTTTGTCTCCCATTATCTCAATCGCGCTAGGTTTCGGGCCGATAAAGGTTGCGTTGCTGGCTTCAATAGCGCGAGCGAAGTCGGCGTTTTCTGAGAAAAAGCCATAGCCGGGATGTAGCGCGTCGGCACCACTACGCGTTAGTATCTCCAAAACCTTTGAGGTGTTGAGATAAGACTCCATTGCGGTTTTACCACCAAGTGCATATGCCTCATCAGCGAGACGCACGTGTAACGCCTCACGATCCAGATCAGAATAAACGGCAACTGTTTTAATTCCGAGTTCACGACAACCACGAATGATCCGCACCGCAATCTCGCCTCGATTCGCTACAAGTACTTTAGAAAACACGGGTTATGAGTTGATTGGGTTAAGTTTGGTGATAGCAGACATGGAGTCAAAAACAGATGAATGAGCCTTTTGCGCTAAGTAAACGCGTTGCTGATGTTACAGGACTTGGACTCCTAGTCCACCGTGAAGTTACTGGTTCAACCAATGCTGACCTAATCAAACTCGCCCAAGATGGGCACCAAACAAACGCAGTTTTGGTCACAGACCATCAACTAGAAGGCAGAGGCCGCTTGGGTCGCACTTGGCACGACAAGATGCGGCAATCTCTACTCGTGAGCTTTTTGGTGCCACTGCAAGCTATGGATGCATCGCTAGCGGTGGCAGCACTCACCACAGCAGCACGGCAAGCAGTTGACCAAATAACAGAAGCGGAAGTCTTGCTAAAGTGGCCCAACGATTTAGTGGTTGAAGAAGCCACAGGAACTAGAAAGCTTGGTGGAGTGCTCGCACATTATCTCGCGAAGCCTAACCCGGCGGTGGTCATAGGACTTGGTATCAACATAGTTACCATCGATGAGCTAGAGGACACAACATCGTTGGCTCAATGTGGCATGCAGGGCAGTGGCGTGCCCGGTGACCGAGACCCAACGTTAGCTACGATTTTGGTGACCTTCGCTCACAACCTGGCGCAACAACAAAAGGTGATGGAGCAAATGCGCGCCCACAGTGCCACCATTGGCAAGCAGGTGAAGGTGGAGATGGTGAACAACTCGGTGATTGTTGGCAAAGCGATAGGACTCACCGACACAGGGCACCTGCAAGTGCGTTGTGTCGGTGGAGATATACAGACCGTCACGAGCGGTGACGTGAGGCACTTGCACCGACAGTAAACCGCGCCGAAACACAAGGCAGAAAATTCACTTGCGACTACGCTTGACGCAGTGACTTACAGCATGACAAACAATAACTCAGTGGTGGTAAGGCGCTCTTGGCCACAACGCATTGTGATATTTTTTACCCTTGTCGTGATAGGCGCAGCCCTCTTTGCGGCTTGGCTGTTGGAAGACATCAACGCAGCCGTGTCGGGGTTTGCGCGTGTGCAGATTTCTGGGGAGGTGCTAAAAACTGAAACAGCGGTTGGTGAACCAGTCAACTTTTTGCTGATTGGCAATGATAGTGCCCAAGGAATCGATGCCAGCGACCCGATCCATGTTGGTCGCCGCTACGACCCAAACGGGGGCTTCAACGCCGACAGCATTGCTTTATTGCGAGTGGACCCCACCTCTCGTCAAGCTTGGGTGTTATCAATACCGCGTGATCTGCTAACCGACCACATAACCAATGCGAGAACATACAAAATAAATGCAGCATTGCTGATAGGGGGCCCGCAAACCCTCATTGAAACAGTTTCTGCACATTTTGGTGTTGAAATCAATCACTATGTGGAGGTCGATTTTCTAGGGTTTCGTGAACTCGTGGATGTGCTCGACGGTGTACCTGTTTGGTTTAATTATCCCGCCCGCGATCGCAATAGCGGTCTCAACATTGTTGAACCTGGCTGCCACGTACTTGATGGTGTTAGCGCGCTCGCTTATGTGCGGGCACGCCGCTATGAAGAGTTTGTTGATGAAAAGTGGGAACGGGTGGGCAACTCTGATTTTGGGCGGATAAGACGGCAGCAGGATTTTATGGTGTTGGCTCTGCAGCGTGCCATTAGTCGTGGAATAAGAAACCCCACCACCTTAGCTAACTTGATTGAGGCGGGTGCGAGTAGTGTAGTGTTAGACAATGCACTCACGCCTGCTGAGTTGTTAGATCTCGGCCAAGCCTTTAGTGAATTTAACCCAGCGAACCTCTCACGGCTAGAGTTGGCGGTTCGTACCGTGTATAACGACGATGGTGGCTATGTCGGCGAAGCCCTTATTGATGGTGTCAACGAAGACAATCTAAACATTTTTAGGGGTCAAGTAGCCAATCCTGCACCCGTCGCTAGCCAAACTTCGTTAGCGAACAACGGCGAGCCAAGTGACGCACAAGTCACTGCGCCACACTCCCAAGACACCACACCTCCACGGCAGGTGATAGGCGAGGCACCCCCTCAACAGTCGTGTGACTGACGCTAGATCATGAGCAAGATTGCAATTATTGGCACCGGTTATGTTGGTTTAACGAGCGGTGCTTGCTTAGCCCATCTTGGGCACGAAGTGGTGTGTGGCGACATTGATTTGCCAAAAATAGCACTCCTAGCTAAAGGTATCGTGCCTATCCATGAACGAGGGCTAGCAAAGCTAGTAAATCAAGGTCTAAAAGCGAAACGACTTCGCTTCGTGGCGGATGCCACCACTGCGACCGCGCAAGCTGAGTTTGTGTTTCTCTGCGTGCCCACACCACTAGGAGCAGATGGTGCGCTAAACCTTAGTGCCCTGCAAGCCGCAGCCACAGAAGTGGGTCGCCATGCGAGCGCAGGCGCGGTGGTGGTTAACAAATCCACCGTGCCGGTTGGCTCCACTCGCTTGGTTGAACAAGCTTTAGGTCGTAGCGACCTAGCGGTGGTTTCTAACCCTGAGTTTTTGCGTGAAGGCAACGCCGTGAACGACTTTTTGAAACCAGCGCGCATAGTGATCGGCAGCGATAACCCCAACTCAGCTAGCAAAGTAGCCAAACTCTACCAAGATATGACAGCACCAATAATCTGCACCGACCCGACCACAGCGGAGACAGCAAAATATGCTGCCAATGCCTTTTTAGCAACCAAAGTGACCTTCATAAACACTATTGCGGCGGTTTGTGAAGCGGTAGGTGCAGATGTTGATGATGTGGCTTTGGCATTGGGCCATGACCCGCGCATAGGCAGCGAGTACCTAGCACCCGGCCCTGGTTGGGGAGGCTCATGTTTCCCCAAAGACACCCAAGCACTCGTGAAGATGGCTGCTGATGCTGGCTATGACTATGCGCTGCTGCGTGAGGTGCTTGCCGCTAACGAAGCACAATTTGAAATAGTGGTGAGCAAGGCTGCCTCACTTGTTGCTCTGCGTGGAGCCACCGTTGCTCTGCTTGGGATTGCTTTCAAAGCAGGTACTGACGATACCCGCAATTCCCCAGCGTTAACGATCGCCTCCATGCTGTTAGCGCAAGGTGCTTTGCTGCGAGCATATGACCCTGTGGTCACCGAAGTTGATTCGCCCGATATTGTCATCGCTGGTGATCTGTACGCCGCTTGTGAATGTGCTGACTTAGCGATTGTGCTAACGGAATGGGAAGAGTTCAAAACGCTTGACATCGGCAAACTCGCTCAGGTGATGGCCGCTCGCAATGTGCTTGACGCACGCAATATTTTGGACCGCGAAATGTTGCTCAATAATGGCTTTGTCTACCAAGGTATTGGTAGGAGATAATGATATGCGCTTTGTCATAAGCGGAGGTGCAGGTTTTTTAGGTTCACATCTATGTGATTATTTCATTGCACGCGGAGACGAAGTAATTTGTGTCGACAACCTCAGCACAGGTGTTTGGGTAAATGTGGAGCATTTGGCTGACCTACCCAACTTCCACTTTCAGCAAAGCGATGTCACAACATATATCAACATAGACGGTGCTGTTGATGCGGTATTGCACTTTGCTAGCCCAGCTTCACCCAGCGACTATATAAAAATGCCAATCCAGACACTAAAAGTGGGTTCATTAGGTACCCACAATGCGCTTGGCCTAGCAAAATCAAAAGGTGCCACATTCTTGTTGGCGTCAACATCAGAAGTGTATGGCGACCCCCAGGTTTACCCCCAAGATGAACAATATTGGGGCAACGTGAATCCGATAGGTCCACGTGGGGTTTATGACGAAGCGAAGAGATTCGCGGAAGCGATCACCATGGCGTATCACCGCTATCACGGCCTTGACACCCGCATCGCCAGGATTTTTAACACCTACGGCCCACGAATGCGCCACGATGATGGTCGGGTGGTGTCCAATTTTGTGGTGGCAGCACTTTCAGGTCAACCACTCACTATCTATGGTGATGGTAGGCAAACCCGCAGTTTTTGTTTCGTTGCGGATCAAATAAGTGGCTTGGTAGCGTTGCTTGCCTCCTCGGAGACGAATCCAATCAATATTGGCAACCCCGAAGAGTACACCATTGTTGAGTTGGCTCAACTTGTTGCACAAATCACCGGCACAAAGTCGCCGCTAAGCTACCAACAGTTGCCAATTGATGATCCTCGTAGGCGGCGACCAGACATCAGCAGAGCTAAAAAGAAGCTAGGTTGGCAACCAAGTATAAACTTGCGTGAAGGCCTTGAGCGCACGGTGGCGCATTTTCAGACGTTAAATACGGCGGGCTTCCGCTAACTTCCTGTTCTTTAAATACCATTCTAAAGTGGCTTTGAGACCGTCAATAAAGTCGGTCTTGGCAGAAAAGCCAAACAATTCCAAAGCCCGACTGCCGTCAACGCTGCGCCGTGGTTGACCATCAGGACGGCTACTGTCCCAAACAACTGAACCTCGGTAGCCTGTAAGCTCAACTATCACCTCCACCAACTCGCTGATAAGCAACTCCCGGTTGGCACCGAGATTAACTGGGGCAGAACCCTCATAGGACTCAGCCGCTAAGACTATCCCTTCGGCAGCATCGTCCACAAAAAGAAACTCTCGGCTCGCGGTGCCACTACCCCAGACCCGAATCTCGGGAGCATTTGCTTCTTTGGCTATCACACAGCGACGAATTAGTGCAGGTATCACATGCGACACATCAGGGTGAAATTTGTCGCCCGGCCCATACAAATTAGTGGGCATAAGATATGCGCTGCGTTGACCGTATTGCATGCGGTTTGCCCCGAGATGCACCAGCTGAGCTAACTTGGCGATGCCGTAAGGAGCATTGGTTTCCTCAGGGTAACCTAACCACAAAGAACTTTCACGAAACGGCACTGGCGTGTGTTTGGGGTAAGAACAAATCGTGCCCACCACCACAGTCTTAGCCACATTAGCGAGCCGACACGCTTCAATCACGTTGGTGCCGAGCATAAGGTTGTCAAGATACAACTGGGCGGGCGCAACCATATTGGCTCCAATCCCACCAACCCGGGCAGCGAGGTGAATCACAACATCAGGCGCGCTAGTGCTAATCGCTGCCTCGGCTTGATTGCGATCCAAAAAATCCACTTCAGAACTTGTGGGTGCCAACACTTCACAAACCCCACGCTCAGCTAGCACTCTTTGCACGGCCTGTCCTAAAAAACCATTGCCACCGGTTAGCAACACTCGTTTTTGAGCAAAATCACCTGATGTATCACGATTCACTGGCACTTAGTTAAACCTAGCAAGTAGGCGCAGTTAACATAGAGGTAATCTACTGCTAGCACTATCGCAACACAGACTTCCTAAGTTGTGATTGAATAACAAATAGCTTTACTAAAGGGGAGAATATGTCTGCTATGTTTGCAAATGTCAGCACTGAAACGCAATTCATTTTGAATACGTTTGCGTTTTTGGTTTGGGGAGCACTAATTATGTGGATGGCCGCTGGTTTCACCATGCTGGAATCTGGTGCGGTGCGAACCAAAAATGCTTCAATGATCTGCTTAAAAAATATTGGTATCTATTCTGTGGCAGGACTTGCCTACTACATAGTCGGTTACAACCTGATGTATGTAGAAGTGGGCGACCTAAGTGGCGTTTTTCGCTTTTTTTACTCCACTTCTGCAGACGAGATAGCACTGCTCAATGGAACGGAGTCTGTTCTTGGTGATGTGTTAGACAATGGCTACGCAGTAATGTCGGATTGGTTCTTTCAGATGGTCTTTGTAGCTACCGCTGCTTCTATTGTTTCGGGAGCGATTGCCGAGCGGATCAAGATTTGGCCCTTCTTTTTGTTTACCCTGTTTTTGACGGCGTTCATTTATCCCATCGTGGGTGCTTGGACTTGGGGGGGAGGTTGGCTCGCTGAAGCTGGCTTTAGTGACTTTGCGGGTTCTTCAATAGTGCATAGCACCGGTGGATGGGCAGCACTTGCTGGAGTGTTGGTGGTTGGACCACGGCTGGGGAAGTACCGAGAAGACGGCAGCGTGAAACCAACACCACCATCCAATGTTTTAGTGTTCACCCTCGGTGTGTTTATCTTGTGGCTTGGTTGGTTTGCTTTCAATGGTGGGTCACAACTAGCCCTCGGGAGTGCCGTAGATGCAATCTCGATGGCCAATGTTTTGGTGAACACCAACCTTTCAGCAGCAGCTGGGGTGCTTGCTGCCTTAGCAATATCACGCCCTTTGTTGGGACGCATGGATATTTTTGCAGGCATGAACGGTGCCATAGCAGGTCTAGTTGCAATAACGGCAGGCCCAGCAATCACCGACCACCGTTGGGCACTGTTCATTGGTGCTGTGGGGGGGTTAGTCTGCACAGTTGCAACCAAGGTTCTTGAGAAACTAAAAGTTGATGATGTCGTAGGGGCAATACCAGCTCACCTAGTTTCTGGGATTTGGGGAACCTTGGCTGTGGCAATCGCTGCCGGTGGCCGCGTGCATATCCAAATGCTTGGTATAATGGCCATAGGTGCGTTTGTGTTTATTTCGTCTTATGTGCTGTGGCGTTTAATGGATGTTCTACTGGGCATTCGCATTTCGCCAGCTGTAGAGATGTTAGGTCAAGATTCTGGTGAGTTGGGAATAGAAAGTTATCCCGAGTTTGTACTGATGCCCGAAGAAGACTGATATTGTTGGGAAGTCCGCAGAAAAGGGGGAAAATATCCTTATGGAACTATCAAGTGAAAAAACCACTGGAGCTGTAATCGTAAAGGCTGTTGGCAGGGTTGACGGAGCAAACGCCCGAGACTTTCACGAAGGCTTAGAAAACAGTATGAGCTCTAATGGCGAATCGATGGTGTTGGATTTTGGAGAACTCACCTACATAAGTAGTGCTGGGTTGCGGGTAGTCTTGCTGGTCGCCAAGAGCCTTCAGCAAAGGGGTGCAAAGCTAGTTGTGTGTTCACTTACTGAGTCAATTCGTGAAGTGTTTGAGATAAGCGGTTTCGACAAAATTGTTCCTGTGTACACCGACAGTGATGCCGCGGTGGCCGCTCTAGGGTCGTAAACTGCGTCTTATTTGCTCAGCCACTTTGCTTCTACTGAAGGGAGTCAACCATGAGTGACATAGAGCCTCCCTACAAAATCCTCGTTGTAGATGACGAACCAGACCTGCAACCTCTAGTTCAGCAGCGCATGCGCCGTTATGTGCGCTCTGGTCGTTATCAGTTTGTTTTCGCTCATAATGGCGTGGAAGCTTTGCAAAGATTGCGTGAAGATGAAGAAATAGTCATCGTCTTGACAGACATAAATATGCCAAAGATGGATGGTTTAGCTTTACTTGATCAAATACCAAAGGTGAACCCCAATATTCGCTCAGTGATTATCTCTGCGTATGGCGATATGAAAAATATTCGCACAGCCATGAACCGTGGCGCGTTTGATTTTGTAACCAAACCAGTTGATTTTGATGACCTAAAACTCACCATCGACCGCACCCTGCAACAACTACTTGAATGGCGTGATGCTTTGGGAGCTAGAGACCGCCTCGTTGCTCTTCAAAATGAACTAAATGTGGCATCGCAAATGCAACAATCAATCTTGCCTAAACGTTTCCCTAAGGGCGAAGGTTATGAGGTTTACGCATCAATGCAACCGGCACGCTCGGTTGGAGGAGATTTCTACGATGTGATGCGCCTTGAAGGGGGACTAATAGGTCTAGCGGTAGCAGATGTTTCCGACAAAGGGGTACCAGCAGCGCTTTTTATGATGTCTAGTCGCACCTTGCTAAAAGGAGCAGCTATCGGGTTAGGGAAGCCCAGCGAAGTACTTGCTGAAGTCAACAACTTGCTCTGTGAAGACAACGAAGCAGCTATGTTTGTAACCCTAATTTATGCAGTTTATGACCCATCCACACGCATCTTGACCTTCGCTAACGGTGGTCACAACACACCAGTGCTAGTCAATCGTGACGGCAACTCCAAACGTTTACCTCTCACTGGAGGCGTTGCTTTAGGGTTGGTGCCTGATTTGGAATACCAACAAAGATCAATAACTTTGGCACCAAACGACAATGTAATCTTCTACACAGATGGGGTCACCGAAGCAATGAATGAAGATGAAGAAGAATTTGGTATGACAAGACTAGAGAGACTGTTTCGGGAATCAACACTTGAATCGGCACAGCAAGTAAACGAATTAGTGGTTGATGCGGTTGTGGACTTTGCTGGACTAGCTCCACAATCAGATGACATCACCTGCATGACCATGAGAGCGAAAGGATAAGACCATTAGCAACGTCTTGTCGCTTGCGTTAGACAGCGACCCCTCAGAACTGCAACGTTTAGCTGATGCGTTAGCTGAGTTCTCCGATCAACAGAATTTAGAGCCAGATATCGCCTTCAAAATCAACCTTGTTCTAGAAGAGCTCATCATGAACATCATCGCCCACGGACGTGTCGCGACGGGTTCAGCCATTGAGGTGACTGTCACCTCAAACGAAGACACTATCTCGGTAAAAATATCCGATAGTGGCATAGCTTTTGACCCATTAAACGACGCACCTGAAGCGGAGATCACCGGGTCGGTGCAACAACGCCATGTCGGCGGTTTAGGTATTCACTTAGTGAAAACGATGATGGATGAGATCAGCTATCAGCGGGAACAAAACAAAAATCTGCTAACCATGAGCACCAAAAAAGGCTAGCTTGAACCGACCATGTTGGTAGCGGTATTGCGCCACTTACCCAAAACCTGCCCACGCCACCTGAGCGTGATTAGTGTGCTAGTACTTGTATTGGCAAGTTGCACATCTGCTGAAGTGACACAACCAAGCGACCCGACCACCACATTAGGCACCACAACCGCCACAACCATCACAACCACCACAGAAAGCACTCAAAACGAACTGAGAAGCGGCCCAGGCATCTACAGCGACCGCGTGGTGTTTGGACAATCAGCTGCATTTAGTGGCCCAGCACAAGACTTGGGAAGCGGTATGAGACTTGGCATTGAAGCGGCGTTCGCGCAAGCCAATCGTGGTGGGGGAGTGTTTGGCCGCACTCTTGAGCTAATGTCGCTAGACGATGCCTACGAACCAGAAGCAGCCATAAACAACACAGCACGGCTAATCAACGACGACAGCGTGTTTGCGTTGATAGGGGCAGTTGGCACTCCCACCGCTCGTTCGGCTGTGCCGCTCGTGTCTGCTACTGACATTGCCTATCTTGCACCTTTCACTGGGGCTGCCTTTTTGCGTGATCCTGAACAAACCAACGTGATCAACTTACGTGCCTCATACAACCAAGAAACAGAAGAGATGGTGGCTCGCTTAGTTTCAGAGCTAGGCATTGAACGCATCGCTGTCATGTATCAAGACGACTCATTTGGGCAAGCTGGATTTAGTGGCACTCAAGCCGCTCTGCAACGCCGTTACATGCAAGCCGTCTCGGTAGGCACCTACCCCCGTAACACCACAGCAATCAAGTCAGGCCTATTGGACATCGCCATCGGCGAACCACAAGCAGTAATAGTGATAGGTGCGTATCAGCCTGTTGCCCAAACAATATTATGGGCAAAAGAAATCGGCATGGACGCAGTATTTGTGACAATCTCTTTTGTGGGCAGCAACGCTTTAGCTAACGAGTTAGGCACCGCAGGCCAAGGAGTGCTCACCACACAAGTTGTGCCGTTCCCGTCAGATGAAAGTACTGAAGTTGTCGCGTCCTATCTAACCGCTTTAGCATCCTATGACTCAGATGCCACACCTGGCTTCGTTTCTTTGGAAGGATACTTAGCAGGACGCTTGGCTATCGCGGGGCTACTGAGCTGTGGGCGCGAACTCACCCGTGAGTGTTTTGCGGCGCGGTTTAACGCCACCGAAGAAATTGATATAGACGGTTTCAAGTTGCAATACGGTGAGCGAGACAATCAAGGCTCCGATCAGGTATTTTGGAGCGTGATCGATGCTAGTGGTGTGTATCGCACAGTCTCAGACTGGGATTCCATGCGGCCATGAAAAGTTGGTTAAAGCGCCTGGCTGAGAGCCGATTTCGTATTTCTACACGTTTGTTTACTGTCATAGGTGCCTCAGTTGCCTTGACAGTAGCGGCGAGCCTAGTTGGTTGGTTTTCTATTGAACGTGTGGGTAATGTGCAAAACCGGGTTAACGAAGGCAGTGTGCCGGCCTTAGCAATCGCCTTCACTGCCGCTCAACTAAGTGGAGAGTTGGTAGCGGCGGCACCTCGCATTACTGCTGCCTCACCCCAAGACTTAGATGCGATATCTCAAGACATAGACCAGACATATGCTGATTTTGATGAACAGTTAGTGGCGTTAGAAGCAACTTCAACCAAACCTGGCCAAAACCAGCTTGTGCGTGGCTTGGGGGTAACATTGCGTGCCCAACTTGATGCAATTGAGATGGATCGTGTGTCGCTTTTCCAACTAGCTAATCGTAAAGCGACTCTCCAAACAGAACTAGATGAACTACGAGCTGCAATAGATTCGGCCATAATTCCCGCGCTTGACGACCAGTTCTTCTATCTTTCCACGGGGTATCAAGAGTTGGGCAGAAACCCCACACCTCGTTCGCAACACCTTTCTGATCAAGAACTCAGAAGTTATCGCTTTTTAGCCGAACTGCAATCAAATGCTAACATCTCCACCCAGTTGCTAGCGAGTGCCTTCGCTCTCTCTGATGTCTCATCAATCGAACCGCTAAGAGAGCGATTCGAAGCCGCCACAGGGCGAATACAACGCAGCATTGCCGGTTTAACCACCAGTGACCCTACCATGGCAGCAACTTTTGTGCGTCTCTTCACGCAGCTCTTTGAGCTAGGAGCGCAAGGCGGCGGATTTGACCTACGCGAGGACGAACTAAATATTTTGGCATCGCAAGAAGATTTGTTGGAACGCAGCCGCGCAGTAGCTGTGAATCTGCTAAATAATGTGAATTCAATCGTTGAAGACGCTTCAAACGATGTTACAGAAGCAACTAGCGCATCAGCGGAGGCGATATCTACAGGCCGACTGTTGTTATTGGGTATTAGTGGACTGAGCATTAGTGGAGGTCTGTTTATTATCTTTATGGTTGGCAAGGTTTTGTTGCGCCGTTTAGCACGGTTATCTGATTGGATGCGGCGCATGGCAGGTGGCAACCTCGAACTTACCGCTGATGTTGGCGGCCGAGATGAAGTGGCCGACATGGCAGCAGCACTAGAAGTGTTTCGTCGACACGCACTTGAAGTGCAAAGGCTTAACTTGGTTGAAAAGATGGCTGAAGAGCTCAAAGAGAAGAATGCCCAGATGGAGCTGGTGCTTGCCGATCTCAGGCGTGTGCAAGATCAAATAATTATGCGTGAGAAGTTAGCGGCACTTGGTGAACTAACCGCAGGTGTGGCACACGAGATCAAGAACCCATTGAATTTTGTGAAAAACTTTGCAGAGGCATCTGAAGAACTCCTAGAAGAGCTAGAAGAACTCCTTGATGAGCTAGGTGATAGCCTCACCGCTGACCAAAAAACGTGGGTAGAGGAACTAAAAACCGACCTTTTGGCCAACTTGGAAAGAATCCGCTCACACGGCGACCGTGCCAACCGCATCGTGACCGACATGCTATCTATGGGCAGAGATACCGGCGAGTGGCAAATGGCAAACATCAACTCGCTGCTAGAAGAACACGCAAGGTTGGCCTATCATAGTGCCCGTGCGGCTGACTCGGAGTTCCAACTAGACATACAACATCAACTCGCCGAAGATGTTGGCGCAATCAGGGTCATCCCTCGTGACTTAAGCCGTGTGTTTTTAAATATGGTGGGTAATGCTTGTGACGCAACAGATGAAAAACGTCGGCAAGCTTTGGCTGCAATGGAGTCAGAAGATGAAGAAGAAACCTATGCGCCAACGTTGTGGCTTGCTACTAATCGCACCGATGAACATGTGGAAATACGAATTCGAGATAACGGCAACGGCATATCTAGTGATGTGGTGGAAAAAATCTTTAACCCGTTTTTCACAACCAAGCCAACTGACCGGGGTACTGGTTTAGGCTTAGCAATATCTTCTGACATTGTACGCCAGCATGGGGGCACCATCACAGTTGACTCAAAGGTTGGTGAATACACCGAGATGTGTATTTCTTTGCCTACCGAACTGCCAGAAGAACTAGCAGGTGAGATTGCCATCCATCTTGATGACGAGACTGTTTCCTAAGGTTTGCGATCGGTGGGTGGACGCGTTGGGGCCATCGTGGAACAGTGTTGGCATCGGGTGCCCGGGGGCACCGCTCGCTCAACTGTTGCTAGCCTGCTCGCTTTAGCAAAACGTGGTGATTGGGAAGTTGTGGGCATCAGTGCTTGGCATAGACGCGCTGCAGCTCACACAACAGAGTTAGATAAACTCATTGACGAAATCGGCGAACTATCGCAAATGAGGATGCCACGCCGGCTGCTTTATCAATCTTGGCATCGTTTGGGTCGTCCCCATATTGCACGGCGCACGGGTCAAGTAGATGTACTGCACGCCACTGGTGGGGTGATACCACCTGCGGGTTCTGCGGCTTTGGTGGTGACCATCCACGACTTGGCTTTTTTTCGCTATCCAGAGTATTTCACTAAAGCAGGTGTGGCGTTCATGAACCGTGCCTTTGCGTTAGCAAAACGTCATGCGGATGTGGTGTTGGTGCCATCAAGGCACACTTTGAATGATTGTGTAGCACATGGCTTAGCAGAGCAGAGGATGCGGGTGGTGCCCTGGGGTGTGGCACCCAAGCAGGTTAACCAAACCGATCGTGTGGAGTTGCGTTCTCGTTTAAAGTTGCCTAAGGAGTTTATTTTGTGGGTTGGCACTAGTGAACCACGCAAAAACCTAGAGACTCTGCTAGTGGCGCACCAGCGTGCCCAGCACGACGTGCCGTTGTTGCTTGTTGGGCCGAGAGGCTGGGGAATGGAACTTGATGAACTGCTAGCTAAGAGTAGCAATGTGTACCATCTAGGCGTGCTAACCAACAAAGATTTGCAGACCCTCTACGACTTGGCGCAGGTATTTGTTTACCCGAGCCTCATGGAAGGCTTTGGCATGCCCGTGCTTGAAGCCATGGCCCAGGGTACCGCGGTGGTGACAGGTGCTACCACCTCAACAGCTGAAGTGGCTGGGCAGGCTGCTGTCTTGGTGAACCCGACCGATGTTGATGCAATAGCCTCAGCTATTGATTCCTTGCTAGAAGATGACAGGTTTAGAAAACAACTTGCCGCTAGCGGTGCAAAACGTGGTGCCACGATGACTTGGCAGGCGTGTGCTACACAAATAGCGGCAGCATATGAACTGGTTCGCTAATGAAGACAGTTATTGTCAACTTGGCATGGATCATCAGCGGTAGAGTGGGTGGTTCAGAAGAATACACCACCCGCTTGTTGGCTGCGGTGGCAGACGCTAAACCAAACGATATTGACCTGCGTGTTACAGCCTCAAAAAATATGTTGGAGAGTTATCTGTGGCTCAAACCTTTGGCGGCAAGACCACTTTATGGTCCCATGCACAGTCGTGGTTATCGCATCATTGTGGAATCCACACAAGTTCGTTGGGCGAGTCGCCATAGCGATTTGGTTCACCATTTTGGTGGTCGTTTACCAGCTTTGCGAACCGCAAACACGGTGGTCACCATCCATGATTTGCAACCGCTAGAAATGCCGGAACATTTTAGTGTCGCCAAACGCCGTTATCTCAAGTGGGCACTGAAACGTTCAGTGGCAGCGGCTTCTGCGATATGTACACCTTCTAGTTGGGTTGCTAACCGTGTTGTTGACACGTTCGGAGTTAGCCCAGAAAAAGTCTGGGTTATACCATCAACTTGGTCAAATCAACCTGCAAAAAGCAACCCTGATTTGCTAGCGCGACTGGGTGAAGAACCACTTATTTTGTATCCAGCTGCGACACATGTTCACAAAAATCATTTGACGTTGCTAGACGCAACCGAACGCTTGCGTGACCGTCACCCTGGTTTAACTGTGGTTCTCACAGGCGGGAGCGGCACAGCAGAGATTGCGGTGACGAAGCGACTAGCCCAAATAAATGTCAACGTGTTGCGACTTGGCAGGGTAGAAGCTCCAGAGTTAGCAACATTGCTGCGCCGAGCCGACGTGCTGGCTTTCCCTTCACGTTATGAAGGATTTGGACTTCCTTTGCTCGAGGCAATGCATGCCGGCACTCCAGTGGTGGCCGCGCATAACAGTGCCATTCCAGAGGTGGTTGGTGATGCCGCTGTTTTGGTTGACGCAAATGACGCAGCAAGTTGGGCAGATGCGTTAGATCAGATCTTGTCCGATGGCGCGTTGGCGGGCCGATTAAGAGAAGCAGGGTTGGCGCAGGCCCAACAATACGCCCCTCAAATATCAGCAACACGACTGCTTCGTGTTTGGCGTGAACTCACATAATCTAGCCGGGTGCAGAGCATGCGCATTTTGGTGATCTGTCCCCATTATGAACCAGACTTGGCTCCAACAGGGGTGGTTATCACAGAGATTGTTGCGGGGCTAGCACAACGGGGGCACAAAGTTGATGTGGTGACATCTGTGCCGTGGTACGCACAAAACTGCGTTGAACGCACTTGGCGGGGCCGGCTAGTGTGGCGCGAGCAAACTGCTTGGGGTTCGGTTATGCGGGTTTATCCATTTCCTGCCAAGAAAGGCAGGCTTTGGGCACGTGCGCTAGGGTATGGGGGGTTTACGGTGCTAGCCGCGGTTTGTTCGTTGTTTCGCACAAACCGTCCAGATGTGGTGATGGCCATGTCGCCCCCACTCACACTTGGTTTAGCGGCCTATATAGCCGCGCGCCTTAGAGGTGCGCCTTTCGTGTTTAATGTGCAAGACATTTTTCCGGAGGTAGCGATAAAGGTTGGTTTGATTTCAAACCGCTCGGTGGTGCGCGCCTTAGAGTGCCTTGAACGCTTCGTTTATCGGCGCGCCGCGGCGGTCACGGTTTTGTCACGAGATGCGCGTCAAAATATCAAAGTTAAACTTGGTGATTGGCACAGTACGCAGGTGGTTGTTATTCCGAATTTTGTTGACACAGATGCGATTCAGATGCAGTCCCGCAACAATGCCTATCGCGCAGAGTTCGGTCTCGGTGAACGAATCGTGGTGATGTATGCGGGCAACATCGGCTATTCTCAACCTCTAGAACTAATGATCGGCGCGGCTCGTGCCTTCTGTGACCGTGCCGATGTGGTGTTTGTGATTAACGGCGATGGTACTAAACGCCAAGAACTACAACAGTTGGCTACTGGGTTTCAAAACGTGCTTTTTGTTGATTATCAACCTGCGGAGCGCCTAGCTGAGGTGCTAGCCGCGGCAGACGTGCAAGTAATCATACTACGCCGAGGCTTGGCGCAAGCATCTCTGCCCTCCAAACTGTATGCAATACTCAGCGCAGGACGAGCGATTTTGGCATCAGTTGACGATGGCTCAGAAATAGCTGAGGTGGTTACTTCAAGTGGTGCTGGACTAGTCGTTTCACCCGATCACCAAGCATCTTTTACCGCGGCACTCGCTCAACTAGTTGATAATTGTGATCGTGAAGAAATGGGGCAAAGAGGACGACAGTTTGTTTTGGATTTGGCAACACCAGAAAGTGTTGCAAGAGCCTATGAGACGCTATTTGTAAAATTAATTGATCAAAAAGAAACGATGAACTGAAGCGTCGTATGCGCGTGGGACTGCGGTAGCGTTATTGTTCGTGGCAAAAGCTAGTTCATCAAAAAAAGTTCAAAAAGCAGCTAGAGCGACAGCTTCATCTAAGGGAGCGTCCGAACGCCGACAGATCGGCTTCCCACTGGTGGTTGTGCTAATAGTGTTGTTTGGGATTGGTTTAGTCGTTATGGCACGTGGCTCGCGAGACCCGATAACCTCACCGACCACCGCCGACCATTGGCATTCTGCCTACACTATGTTTGATTGCGGCTCACCCTTGCCTAATCTATCTGGGTCCAATGATCCAGATGGTATACACAGCCACAACGATTCCATTATCCACATTCACCCCCGAAATAGCTCAGCAACGGGAAGCGATGCGCGTGTTGGGGTCTTTCTTGACACGATGAATGCGGATATAACGAGCGAAGGCATTTTTGCCAACAACGGTGAGTTTGCCGCAGTACTCGCCGCTGACGGTTGCAATGGGGAAGCCGCAGCGATTAAAGCGGCGCGTTGGCAATTGCAAATCGGTGGTGAACCAACATTGGTGGAAGTCTTTGAAGATAACTTTAGAGACATCCGCTTACTTGGTGACGGTGAAGGCTTTAGCTTTGCTCGGGTGCCAGTTGCAGAAGATCCGCCACCACCATTGCCTGAAGTGGTTGCCTCACTAGTTGGTGTGGGTTCTGCCATAGATTACTTGCCACCAACCACCACAACCATCGATCTGTTGACACCACCAGCCGAGGGCACAGAGCCAGACAACCTAACACCAGATAATCCAAATGCAACGACCCTACCCGAAAGCGGGCCGACCCCTGAAGTGGCTCCTGATGTACTTCCTGCGGTTGATGAAAATGCCCCAACTACGCCGTCGACCACGGTTGTAGAGCAAACTGAAGGGGTCTCTGGGTAGGAGCACCAATGAAAGCTGTGGTGCTCGTTGGTGGCTTTGGCACGAGGCTAAGACCTCTCACACTCACAACACCAAAACAGCTACTGCCGTTAGTAGACAAACCAATGATTGAATACCTAATCTTGGCTCTCAAGCGAGGTGGCGTAAAAGAGGTGGTGTTGTCGCTTGGCTATAAAGATGACTTGTTTCGTGCGGCATATCCAGAGCATTGTTGTGGCATTGCACTTAGCTACGCAGTTGAACCTGAACCACTTGACACGGCCGGGGCCATCCGTTTCGCAGTCGAGGCTGCGTCGATCGAAGAAACCTTCTTAGTGGTTAATGGAGATGTGCTAACCGACACCAATATTTTTGCACTAACAGAACAACACCACAAAACTGCTGCTCAAGCAACGATTGCCCTAACTCAAGTAGAAGACCCGTCACGTTATGGCGTGGTGCCCACCGATAAAGACGGCAAGGTGTTGGGTTTTGTTGAAAAACCAGCGAGAGACCAAGCACCAACCAACTGGATAAACGCCGGCACTTACGTGCTTACAACAGACGTGCTTGCATATATCGATGGTGGCCGACGGGTTTCTATTGAGAGGGAGGTGTTTCCTAAACTCGCCGAAGCAGGCAAAGTGTGGGCAATGCATTCAGATAGCTATTGGATTGATATCGGCACCCCAGCAACATACCTCGGAGCGCAACTGGATTTAATCAACGGCTGTTGGGGAACGCCACCTGAAGCTATTTCAAGCACAGCTCAAATTGCTGACGATGCGGTGGTTGCTAACAGCGTGGTGATGGCAGAGGCTCGGCTAGCTAGCGGGGCAACCGTAACTAACAGCGTCATCATGAATGGTGCAGAGATAGCTGTCAACGCCCGAGTGGATAATTCGATCATCGGCCCCAAAGCAGTGGTCAGACAAGGTGCTCAAGTACAGCAACTATCGATAGTGGGTGACCAAGCCGTGGTGTACGCTGGCCAAAGGCTGCACGACACAAAAATAGCAAAAAATAGATGACAGTTCTAATGAGCGGAGGCGCAGGCTACATCGGGTCGCACACCGCTGTTGCGCTTCACCAAGCTGGTTATCCAATCGTATTGGTTGACAATTTCTCCAATTCATCACCAAAAGCTGTTGATGCAGTGCGCGCCCTAACCTCACAAGAGGTTGAATTTGTTGAAGCAGACTTATGTGACCCGTTGGCAGTAAAGCGCGTTTTTGAACAACACACAATAACCGACGTGTTGCATTTCGCCGCTCACAAAACTATTGCGGACTCTTTTGATGAGCCGCTCAAATATTATCGCAACAACCTTACGTCTTTGCTCAATTTGCTCGCAGCAATGGACCAACACAAAGTGCCGAGGTTGGTTTTTTCATCTTCATGCGCGATTTATGGCCAACCAAAACAACTACCGGTCAACGAATCGTCAGCGCAAGAGGCCAACAGCCCATATGCACTGACCAAACTAATGGGCGAACAAATCATAAATGATGTGTGTACAGGAGGGTCTTTGTCAGCAATCATGTTGCGATACTTTAATCCTGTGGGGGCGCATCAATCAGGTCACCTCGGCGAACACCCCAACAAGCCCCCCAACAACCTAGCACCGTTGGTGATGCAAGTTGCAGCAGGCAAGCGAGAGAAGTTCATTGTCTATGGCGACGATTACGACACCATAGATGGTTCTGGGGTGCGCGACTACCTACATGTGGTTGACCTCGCTGAAGCTCATGTTAGTGCCTTAGCACGCTTGCGAAGAGGACACCAAGGTGCGGTGGCGGTTAACGTTGGAACCGGCAAACCAACTAGCGTGTTTGAAGTAATCGAAGCAGCCCAAAAGGCATGCGGTACACCAATAAAGTACGAAGTTAGAAAACGCCGCGCAGGCGACATAGCGGCGACTTGGGCCACCACAGACTTGGCAGAAGAACTACTTGGTTGGCGGGCAACACGCGACATCAACGAGATGATGATCGATCACTGGTGTTGGCAAACACAGCACCCCGATGGCTACACCTAGCGAAACAAGTCATCGGCCGGTGCTCGCACGATCTCTGCTGCCACGTTACTTTCATGAAACCACTGCTTTGGCAAGCCACGCACAATGGCTGCTCCAATAGCTGCTGACTTACCCATCACTAGCTCAGCGGCGGCTGCTATTTCATCAACCACAGCCACTTCAGTCACCTTAAGTTCTCGCCCAAAAGTGTCTGTGGAACCACGCAAATCAACGATCGCAGCGATGCCCGCGCAACCAATTGCCACATCAGTAACGCCACGCCGCCACGGGCGACCGAAAGTGTCGCTAATGACCACGGCAACATCTAAACCCGTTTTGGCCTTGAGTTGGGCACGAATACGCCTAGCCGAACGATCGCTGTCAAGGGGCAACAAAGCTGCTTTGCCTTCCCCAACGTTTGAGAGATCAACACCAGCGTTGGCACAAACAAATCCTTGAGCAGTTTCACTAATCACCAAATCGCCCCTGCGTCTCAAAACCCGAACCGATTCCTGTGCCACCACAGACTTATGTGCCAACGGATTCTCGGGGTCTACCGCTACTATGCGCCCCTCAGCTTTAGACACAATCTTTTGAGTCACCACTAAGCAGTCTCGGTCAAGAAATTTCACACCACCAGCGAGCACGAGTTCAGCTAAATTGTCCCTCGGGGTCACCTCTGGGATGCCTCGAACAGCGATAATTGCTAGATCATTCACTTGCTTGTTCTGCCAAGTTCATGACACGCCGATGCTAGTGCTTTAGCTACAGCCGCCTCAGACATGACGGTCGGCATCGTCACCACACGCATGTCAAGCTCTTCGATCTCCCCGGCAGCCGTTGCGTCTAGTTCGTCAATCACCATGTTTGCTGCTAAGTGTTGGTACCTTTGTGCCACTCCTACCACGGTAGGTTGCTCACCTAATTCCCGAAGCATATTTGCAGCAGGACCCTTCAATGTTTTGCCACCAACAATCGGCGACACCGCCACGTTGTGGGCACGCCTCGCCTGCACCGCGTCTTTTACTTGCGGAACGGCTAACACTGGCTGAATTGAAACGACTGGATTGCTTGGGGCAATCACTAGGGTTTCGGCTTCGTTGATGGCTTTGAGAACGTTTGGCGTGGGCGCTGCTTCTTCAACTCCAACAAAACGCAACCCACGGATCGCGACTTGGTGACCAAGACGAACAAAATAATCCTGGAAACCAACCTCTTCGCCTGATCCTAACGTGACCTTCGTTTCAATAGGATCATTGGACACTGGTAGCAGCGTTGCACAAATACCCCAAGCGGCGGTTATTTCAGCGGTCACCTCGGTCAGAGTGGCACCCAAAGCGAGCCTTTGGGTGCGGTAAAGATGGGTACCGAGATCGCGATCCCCTAAGGTAAACCAATCCACCCCTCCATAGCGATGCAAAATTTGCATCGCCGCGAATGATTCGTTTTTTAGCCCCCAACCTCGCTGCGGATCTATTTGGCCGGCAAGGGTGTAGGTGCAGGTGTCAAGATCGGGGCAGATTCGTAATCCATGCAGGATAATGTCGTCAGCCACATTTACGATTGCGGTTACCTGCTCAGGTTGCAATGCTGCTACCGCACCTTGCAAATAGCGTGCCGCGCCGACACCACCGGCGAGCACGGTGTGTCTCAAGCCAATCCTCGCAAACGACCTCTGAGCAGGTCCAGATCGGCATCAACCATTAGACGCACCAAATCAGCAAAGGAGGTACTAGGTCGCCAATCAAGTTCTTTTTCAGCTTTTTTAGAATCACCAACAAGCAAGTCAACTTCAGTGGGTCTCATAAAACTTTCATCTATCACCACGTGGTCTTGCCAATGCAAATCAACATGGTCAAAGGCGTGTTCGCAGAACTCTCGCACTGAATGCGTTTCGCCGGTGCAGATAACATAGTCATTTGGTTCGTCTTGTTGCAGCATGCGCCACATAGCATCAACATAGTCGGCTGCAAAGCCCCAATCCCGCTTAGCGTCTAAGTTGCCTAAGCGCAGTTCATTGATTTGTCCAAGCTTAATTTGGGCAACTGCGTGGCTAATCTTGCGTGTGACAAACTCCATGCCCCGACGTGGACTTTCATGATTAAAAAGTATGCCTGAACTCGCGTGGAGATTGTAACTTTCTCTATAGTTGACGGTAATCCAATGTCCGTAAACTTTGGCTACACCGTAGGGGCTACGAGGATAAAATGGCGTGGATTCTGTCTGGGGCACATCGCGGACTTTGCCAAACATTTCTGACGAACTCGCCTGATAGAAACGTATTTCAGGGTTGACTAATCGAATAGCATCAAGCAAGCGGGTCACCCCTAAAGCGGTAATTTCACCAGTCAACACGGGTTGATTAAATGAGGTTTGCACAAACGATTGAGCGGCCAAATTATAAACCTCGTCTGGTTTGTGGGAACGCAATATTTCAATCATAGACACTTCGTCAAGCAAGTCACCGGGAACTAGCTGGACTCGGTTTTGGATGTGGGCAATGCGCTCAAAGTTCACGGTGCTTGAGCGCCTCACCATGCCAGTCACCTCGTAACTCTTGCCAAGCAAAAGTTCTGCCAAATATGAGCCATCTTGTCCAGTGATGCCGGTTATGAGTGCGTGCTTTGTCATGGGTTCTCTCAGTTCATTATTGGGGAGTTGTGCGCCGCGGATTGTTACGCCAAAAATCCAGTAGGTCTTTGAGGGTGGTTGTTATAGGTATTTTTGGCGACCAACCAATGTTTGTGCGAATTTTTGTGTTGTCGCCACGAAGCAACTTGAGGTCTACAGGACGAAGCAGGCTTTCATCAGTAACTAGTGACATGGGAAACGCTGCTGAGTCTATTAGTTGATCGGCAATCTCTTGGACAGATCGATCTTGTCCAGAACATACGTTGTAGGTGTCACCCGGGTTGCCTCGTTCGACAAGCATGCGGTAAGCCCTCACCACATCTCGCACATCAGTAAAGTCACGGCGTGCGCTGAGATTGCCAACCGAAACCGTGGTTGTGCCGTTGCGCTCGTTTTCAGCAATGCGACTTGCGATTGCAGAAGCTACGAAGCGTCGTGATTGTCCAGGCCCTAAATGGTTGAAACTGCGCGCCAACACCACATTAAGGCCATACCCCAAATG
Source organism: Candidatus Aldehydirespiratoraceae bacterium (assembly GCA_965204595.1). Taxonomy (GTDB): domain Bacteria; phylum Actinomycetota; class Acidimicrobiia; order Acidimicrobiales; family Aldehydirespiratoraceae; genus VXYK01. The sequence goes on from CBDBEW010000014.1 coordinate 205,790, forward strand.
CGCTTGAGTGAATATTGCTTCAGCAGCAACTTTGCTGGCCGCATAGGGACTCACAGGGCGCAGAGGTGCGTTTTCAGTTATCCCTTCGCCAACGCTGTCTATGGACCCAACAGAGCCATAAACATCAGCACTGGTGATACCAATAATACGTTTTACCTTGGCCAATCGTGAGGCATCACAAACATTTAATGTGCCCTCCGCGTTTACCCGCAGCGTTTCAATAGGAGTTTGCCAAGAAGCACTGACATCTGCTTGTGCAGCAAGATGGTAAACAACATCGGGTTCGGTTTTACGTAGTGATTCAACAATAGATTCCCGATTCAAAATGTTGCTGTTTGATTCGATCACCTCGTCACCATTTTCAATAAGGTGTGCAACGAGGTGGCATCCAACGAACCCGTTTGCTCCAGTCACAAATGCTCTCACTCCCTACACTCTATGTCTTTGGACTCGTTGTTTGGCTGAAGATCGCATTTATGATTTGCTTAGTTATTGGTGAAGCTAAATCGGGCTAACATTAGGGAATCGTGGGTGACGGTATCGAAAAGCAACTAGAAGATAATGATGGCGTAGCTGGCATTGTCCCAAGTCAGCGAGAAACTACGCCTTCGGTCTTGGCGGTGATAGTTGCCCACAATCCAGGTGATTACTTTGACGAAACCCTTGAAAGTTTCGCAAATCAAGACTACCCGCGCCTCGACGTGTTGGTGATCGACACCGCTAAGGTGCCTCAGCTTGCTGCTAGGGTGCAAAAACACTTACCTAGCGCGTCGATTTTGGATGCAGGCGACACAGACGGGTTTTCGCAAGCTGCTAATGCAATTTTAGATACCCACCTAACGCCACTTTTTTTATTAATCTGTCATGACGATGTGGCATTAGCGAGTGATGCGCTTCGTTTGCTCGTTGTTGAATCACTTCGCTCAAACGCCGGCATTGTGGGTCCGAAAATCGTTGACTGGGACGACCCCAGCCGCCTGCAACACGTTGCTTATGTGGTTGACCGCTTCGCGGGTGCTGCCGATGTGGTTGAACCCAACGAGATTGATCAAGAACAATACGATGGCGTGGTTGATGTCTTTGCGGTACCCTCAGCCGCCATCTTGATCCGTACCGACTTGTTCCGCCGATTACAGGGTTTTGACCCACAAATGCCGTTTTACGGTGAAGATGTTGACCTGTGTTTTAGGGCGCAGTTAGCAGGTGCGAGGGTGATGGCAGTTCCTGATGCCAAAGTACGTCACCGTCAAAAGCTATCTGAACGCTTTGAAACGTTAGACGTGGCACAGCAGCGAAGCCGTCACCAACTCCGCACGGTCATGGTCACATCTAGTTATCTGTCGTTGTGCTATTTGTTGCCAGCAGCGTTACTTTATTCGCTTGCCGAATCTGCAGTTGCTTTGATGCACCGCAACATCTCTCAAATAGGCAAAATTTGGCGAGCGTGGAGTTGGAACTTGGCGCGCATCGACGAGATAAGACTCCGTCGTAAGTCTCTAAGAAGCATACGTCGAGTGCGCTATGCCGACGTGCGTGCCCAACAACACCGTAAGAGCATGCGTCTGGGCGTGACAGTGCGAGATGGGCAAAACAACTTAGTAGCAAAGATACGCACAGCTTCAACGCAGCGCGTGTTGCCTGTTTGGGTGATGGTGGCATTATTCGTGTTATTCGGTTCGCGCGCGTTATTTGCTAGCGGCGTGCCTGTTATCGGTGATTACTTGCCGTTTGCTGACTCAGGGCCTGAAATGTTGCAAGATTGGTGGAGCGGTTGGCGCGAACGAGATATGGGCAGCACGGGAGCACCAGCTAGTGCTGCTTTCGTGTTTGGAGTGCTAGGGATTGTCTCGGGTGGTGCTTTAGGGTTAATAAGAACATTGTGGGTGCTCGCTCCATTAGTGGTTGGCTTGATTGGTGCGTACCGGCTGCTGCACGCCACTGGTTCTCGCTGGGCTCAACTCGCTTCGCTGGTAGTTTATTTGTTGCTTCCCTTACCTTGGGCAGCAGTTGCTAATGGCAGCATTAGTGGCATCTACGCCTATGCGTTAGCCCCGTGGTTGCTGGCCGCTTTCTTGAAGGTGCAAATGATGTCAACCCCGTGGCTAACTAGCGCGCCACGACTGGGTTGGGTGACACTTGGCGGCAGTATTGGCGTGGCGTTAGGAATCACCGCGCTATTTGATTACTCCGCGCCACTGATATTGCTGCTTATTCTGGCACCTTTGTTGCTGGTGGCCATTTTCACATTTAGCTTTAGTGGCGTTCTGCGTTTACTCGGGTCTGTCTTGGTGGCATTACCGCTAATCGGGCTACTCTCGTTACCGCTGTTGATGGACTTGCTAGTGGCGGGGCCAAGTTGGCATCCTTTAGCGGATGGTCGTGATGGCTCTGGGTCAACGCTTTCGTTGCTAAAAATTGTTAGTTTCAACATCGGATCCAAAGATCCCAGTGTGTTCATTTGGGCTCTAGCGGTTCTTTTGGTGATCCCTTTACTGATCGGACGTTCGTGGCGTTTTGCACTGGCTCTGCGAGGTTGGTTGGTAACGCTGGTGAGTTGGGGTTTTACTTGGGTCGCGGCATTGGGGTTGTTGCCTTTCGGAGTGCCAGACAACAGTGTTTTGTTGGCTAGCGGTGCTGCTGGTGTGGCTCTCATATGCGGAGTGACGGTGCTTTCCTTTGAGAGCGATTTGGTGGCTGCTGGTTTCGGTTGGCGACAACTCCTTTTGCCTTGTGCGGCAATAGCCGCGCTGTTAGCGTTAGTGCCTGGTGTGACCGTCGCATCAACGGGGCGTTGGGGCATGCCTCGGGGTGACTACCAAGAGGTGCTACCGTTTTCTGATCCCGGCAAAGACGGCAGTTATAGAGTGTTGTGGATTGGTAGTCCCCAAACACTAACAGGTGACGGTCGCCATCTAGTCAACAACGTTGCTTGGCTGCTTTCATTGGATGGGCCACTAAAGCTTAGCGATGCCTATCCGAGCGTAAATGAAGGTGCCGCACCGTTGGTGAGATCAACTTTGCTTCGCGCTCTAGATGGCACCACCACAAGAGTCGGCAGAGAACTTGGCGGGCTAGGTATTAGATATGTGGTATTGCTAAACCGTCTAGCACCAGCACCATTTGTTGAAACCTCCCAAGACAGTGTCATACCTGTAGAGTTTCGCAGTGCCCTAGCTGCACAGCTTGATCTGCAACGTCTTGGGGGCATAAATAGTGCAGTTGATATGTATGTTAACACCGAATGGACGGCGGTTCGCGCTGCTGCTAGCCCCGGTTTTGATAACGGCATCACTGAAGTTGCTGATCTTGCTGTCACGCCGATAGCAGGTAGCGCGGGCGTTTTAGCTGGTCGTGGTAACAGTATTTCTGGAGATATTCCCGCGGACATAGAAGTATTGTTAGCACAAAGTGCAGACGATGGCTGGCACTTGCAAGTAGGGGGTGCCACTACTGCTGAGCGTAGCTCACTTGGTTACGCCACAGTGTTTAGTCCCTCAACAGGTGGATATGGGGAGTTAACTTACACCACCACCCGGTGGCGGCACCTAGTACTTGGGGCACAGGTGCTAGCGCTGCTGTCGATGATTGTGGTTATTGCGGTGCGTGGGCATCAGCGATGAGACTAACCCGCGTGTTGGTGTGTACTTTAATCACGCTGCTATTGGGCAGTGCCATCTATCTTGATAGTTCTGAGTCTTTTGGTGGAGCAAATATAGCAGGTTTGTTCACACGCCAAAAACAAACCATAGCGGTTCCCCAGAGGCACGCACTACCAGAGTCTTGGCGTGAGCACACCACTTGGTTCTGTCCCGGAGGTTCAGCACCAGGTGGTATAGCTGATGTGTCCCTAGAGATAGTCAACGCTTCTTTTGAAACGGCTCAAGCACGTGTTACGGGAGTTCGTCAAGGCCTTGGGGTAAAACCGACAGAAGCGCAATTGACCATTGAGGCGGGCGAAACTGCGTTAGTTCGACTATCCGAATTAGTACCAGAATCTGCTTGGATGGGTGCTGTTGTTGAAGTGAATTCCGCAAATATTATCGTTGAACAAACCTATCTAGGTGCTGCTGGTACCACCGACCGAGCGTTATGCCAAACACGCACTTCAGATCTGTGGTTAGTCAGCTCTGGTGCCACACGCCTTTCGGAACGTGGTGAAGAATTGATTTTGCTGATACTGAACCCTTTCCCGCATGACGCAGTTTTAGACATTCGGTTCGTCTCAGACTTGGGTGTCGACACCCTTAAGGGAGTTGTAGTTCCTGCCGGGCAGATGATACATCTTGATGTCAACAGTGAAGTGCCGGTAGCGCAACGGGTGAGCACCACTATTGAGGCGGTGGTGGGCCAAGTTGTTGTGTCAAGGCTGCAGTCCCAAGGACTAGTTACAAATGAGGCACAAATACCGGCAGCGTTGTCGGTCGCCTCGGCTAGCCCTGTTGCTGCAACTCGTTGGTATTTGTTAGACATGAATCAAGCGGAGAGCATTGATGTGGTCACCGTTTTGAACGTTTCAGCAACAGATTTCGCCGAGGTGGACTTGGATATACTCCCAGCTCAGCCCGACAACGTTTTCCATCGTAATCCCATTGAACTAACTATTCAACCGGGTGAAGCACAACAAGTCTGCCTGCGCGAGTTGAGTCGACTAGATGGCCTAGATGCCTACACAATAATTGTGCGTTCCTTAGGTGCTGCGCCGGTTGCGGTGCTGCATGAATCGATTGATTTGTCTTCAAATGAAGTCTCTGATCAACAATTCAATGGTTGTGAACCGCAAGTAGGATTTACCGCAGACAATATTTCTTTAGCCGCTACTATCGGTGCCGACATCGTTGCACGAACCTGGTTAGCACCGTTATTAGATGATGAGCATTCTCTAACTATCTTCAATCCTTCAGAGACCTCCATCGCCATCATTGACTTGTCTACTGTTAGCAATGGCACTAAAGATTTGGTTAACCAGTTTGAGTTAGCACCGTTAGCGAGGGTAACTATTACAGCAGAAATGTTAGGAGTTGAAGAACCAATAGTTGAGGTGACATCGGCGATCCCGCTAGTTGTGAGTCGCAAGCTAGCAGGGGTGTCGCAGCATCAATTGTTGCCCGCAGTGGTTGCATCACAACCACTGCTTTCATGAACTCGCTTTGTGCGATGCAACAAGTGCCTCAAGAGTAGACACAAGCTGTGACGCATTCGTAGGACCAGCAATAGATTGCAATACTTCACCGTTTGGATTAGCGAACAAAACTAGAGGAACAGCGGTGATCTTATAGAGTTGATGAAGGTGTTTTTGGGTGGGATATTCCACCTCTTGCACAACAACCTCATCGTTTGCTAGCGCACAAGCTTGCTTCACCACTTGGGCACAGGTGCCACAACTATTAGCTGTAAAGATCACCACAAGATATGGCTTTGTTCGCTCACTAAAGTGGCTGCGGTTGAGTTGTGCCGGTACTTGTTGGCTAGTGGTTATTGGAACGGCTCGCCGGGGTTGATTGAGTAAGTAAGCTACTGCAAACGCGATAGCAACACCTCCTAGAACCAAGACAAGGCTTGTCATGCAAGGTGTGCCTAAGCAATGTCTGAGGTTCTAGCCACGGCTGCGCGCGCAATCCTAGCCGTTGTTGGTGATTCGTTATTGGTTTCGTGTGTGGAGCCGTTTTGTGCCAAGTTGACTAAACGTTCCACTTCCCCACCTGAGATTGTTTCGTGTTCAAGTAGGGCTCGCGCCACCAAATCAAGACCCTTGCGGTGCTTGGTGAGCAACATGCGGCAGTGATCTTCGGATTCGTTGAGGATGCGCCTAATCTCCTCGTCTACCAACCTAGCGGTATCAGGGGAGTAGTGTTTTGATTGCATCATGTCGGCACCAATAAACAATGGACCATCATCAGCTAGCGACATTGGCCCAACCAAAGCACTCATACCCCATTCAGTAACCATTAAACGGGCAATATTTGTTGCTTGGGAGAGGTCGTTAGCGGCACCCGAAGAAAACTCATCAAATACCATTGACTCCGCTACTCTGCCACCCATGGCCATCACCATGCGTGCTTCGGCTTCAGCTTTGTCAAGAGTATGGCGGTCTTCGGTTGGCAAGGTCATAGTTACACCTAAGGCCATTCCTGTGGGAATTATGGTTACTTTGTGAACTGGGTCGTGGTTGTCTTGCACAGCAGCGCAGACTGCGTGTCCTGCTTCGTGATAGGCAGTGCGCTCTAAGTGTTCTGGATTTTGGGCTATGTTGAGGCGTTCAATGCCCAAAATCACCCGATCGCGAGCAGATTCAAAATCGCTGGCATTAATCAAGTCACGGCCTCGGCGTACCGCGAAAAGTGCGGCTTCGTTAACTAAGTTTGCTAGGTCAGCACCACTCATGCCTGTTGTCCCGCGGGCTATCAGCTCAACATCTAAATCATCATGAGTTCTTTTACCTTTTAGATGCACCGCCAAGATCAGTTTACGGTCTTCTAACTCAGGTAGAGGTACAACCACTTGCCGATCAAATCTTCCAGGTCGCAAAAGTGCTGGATCTAAAATATCGGGTCTGTTGGTAGCAGCCATCATGACGATTCCCTCGGTGGGTTCAAAGCCGTCCATTTCAGCGAGCATCTGGTTGAGAGTTTGCTCGCGTTCGTCGTGTCCGCCACCAAGTCCAGTTCCCCGCTTACGACCAATTGAATCGATTTCATCAATAAAGATAATTGCTTTACCCATCTTGCGGGCTGATTCAAATAGGTCACGCACACGGCTAGCTCCAACGCCAACAAACATTTCCATAAAATCTGAACCAGTCACTGACAAAAAAGGCACCCCAGCTTCACCAGCAACTGCTTTAGCAATAAGCGTTTTGCCGGTCCCAGGCGGACCCACCAGCAACACCCCTTTAGGAATGCGCGCACCAATTTGGGCATAGGGTGCTGGATGTTTTAGAAATTCAACTATCTCAGTAATTTCTCGTTTAACGCCCTTATAGCCTGCTACATCGTCAAAGGTGGTGCCCGGCCTTTCAGTTGAGTATGTTTTAGCTTTACTGCGACCAACCGACATAATATTGCCTAACTGCCCTTGAGCTCTGCGTTGCATCCAAACAAAAAATCCGATTAGCAGCATGACCGGCAGCATAAAGGGGAAGATTGACGCGAAAAAGTTTGGTTGGGGAGTGTCAAACTCCAGTTTCGAGTTAGCCGCGATAAGGTCGTGATCGGCATCTGGCAAAGGGTTCGGGCCAGTTGTGCGGAAAAACCCTTGAGTGGTTGTGAAGTTAATGCCGCCGTTGTTGTTGTTGTATTTTGCTTCGCTTACTAAACCGTCCTCAACTTGGGTTAAAAAGTTTGAATATGTTACTTGCTCTCTATTGGTGCCCCCTGCAAAGAATTGCACTACTAGAACCGCTAAGACGGCACTAATGATCGCCCAGAGGAGATAGCGTGACCAGCTTGGTCGTTCCCGTTTGCCAGAACTCTTAGCTTTGGGAATGTTACTTTCAGTTTTGTTACGATCACCACGCAGCGGCGGTGGCGGCGGAGGCGGGGTTTTTGTCACCATAGCTTAAGCGTAGAGTCCTTTGTGACAATAATGGTGCCTCTCTGTAAAGTAGCGGCTACCGTTTTAGTGATGAACCGCCGTTGTGCAAGGCCGAGTTGTTGCCATCTTGCTTCCACCACACTCTCCTATAGGTACGCCCAGCAGCTTGTTTGGATAGATGATCTGCATGACGAAGCATCACCGGCTAATCACGACCTGTGCAGTTTGCATGCCAATCGGACGCGTCCACCTCGGGGATGGCAACTTATAGACCGCCGCACCGAAAGCGTTTCGTTGGCTGTATCTAGCGGGAATCAGTTGTTGTCGAACCCACAGCAACTTCCAAAAGCGGGTTAGAAAAAAGTTGAACCAAACGGCAGTTCCAACCCCGCAGCGGCGTGTGGCTTTGGCAATATTGGCGATATTGGTAGCCATTGTTGTTTCTTCGGTGGTCGCTGGTGTGGTGCTAACCGCAGGTGATTGGGAATTGAATGTTGCCTCGGGATTGGGCGATGAATTTGGCCGCGTTGCAGGCCAACTCACAGGTGACCTCCCACTTGACCACAAGAGAGTTCCATTGATTGTCAACGCCGCCTTGACAGTGCCATTGTGGTTATGTTTGTTAGGCGTGCCGTGGCTTTTCTCAGGGCGTAAAATCTTGAACTTGCGCCGCGATTATGGGGCAACAATGACCAAACGTGACATTTGGGCTGGATTGTTGATTGGTGTAGCGACCCAAGTTGTGTTATTGCCCATCGTGTATGCACCATTAGCACCATTTATTGATGCCGACGAACTAAGCGCGCCCGCCCGTAACTTGGTCGCTTCTGCGGATTCCACAATAGGTGTTGTGGCACTGGTGCTGTTGACGGTGTTGGGCGCGCCGATTGCTGAGGAGTTCTTGTATCGGGGATTATTGTTTAGGGGTTTGAAGGATTGGTTTGCAAAATGGAATCAGGTTGGTGTTGTTTTAGCCATTCTTGGTTCCGCAATTGTATTTGCCGTTTCACATTTCCAAGTATTGCAGTTTCCTGGATTACTGGTTTTTGGAATTGTAGCTGGCTTGGCTTTACAGGTTACGGGTAGGTTGGGTACTGCTGTTTGGATACACGTGGGCTTTAATGCCACCACAGTTGCTGTTTTGCTCCAGCGAATCACATGAAACCTCAAGCGAATCTCAACGCCGTGACGCGATTCATTAAAGCACTGGGCTTCCATGACGTGCCAAAAATTTTTGACTTTGCGCTAGTGGCTAGCGTGACTTTGTTTGTGGTATGGAACCTTTCTCCGTGGTTGTGGTTTTTGGACACCACACCAACAGGTGGCGATTTAGGAGCTCATGTGTGGGCACCTGCCTACCTACGTGATGAATTGTTGCCGAACTTTCGTCTTACTGGGTGGTCGGGTGATTGGTATGCGGGTTTTCCCGCCTTCACCTTTTATATGGTCATCCCCTCGCTTTTGGTGGTCATGGTGAATGTGGGGTTGCCCATCTCTGTGGATGTGTTATCTGTGCTAGCAGTGGCACTCACAACGCTGCTAGTAACCCGCTACTTCAAGCCAACAGAGAGCGTAAAGTTGATCTGGGTTTTTAGTGCTGGGCTTGCTAGCGCAGTTTTTGGTTATTTGGCCGATGGCCGCCAATTTGCAGGAAAGTTCTTTGGCTGGTCACCCATTGCTCCGGTCACGTTCAACGACACCGCTGTCGACACCGCACTGACAGCTCTGCTCCTGCCAACCGCGGTTGCAGTGTTGGTATGGACCTCTCTCAAGAAACCATCCACCTCTGTGCTACAAAAAATCCCGCTTTATCGATGGCGTGGTGCTCTGACTAGCACCGCGGTTATGGCCACGCTATTGGCGATAACTCTGCCATATGGCGTGTCAATCAAATTAGTGGTGGTTACAGGGATGGTAACGTTGCCGCTAGCGGCCTATATTTGTGGGCGTTTAGCTGGCTTGCAGTATCCGGGGCCTGCTTTGTTGGCTTTGATGACCTTGCCGTTCATCTTTGATCGTTCATTTAATATCTACGGTGGCAATCTGCTATCAACAATGGCTGGTGAGTTCGCCTACAGTTTGGGCCTGACCGTGGCTGTACTATTTGTTGGTGTTGCCGCACGAGGACTAAACAAGCACACCGACAAAGTGTTAGCGGCACTATTGTTGGCCCTAACGGGTCTTTTGCATTTGTTTGCCGCATTTTTCGCGCTAGTGGCGTTTGCTGCTTTGTTGCTGGTGCGTTTCGGAAGACGAGAGGTTGTTTGGGTGGGGTTGGTTGGCACTTTAGCGGCCATGGTGTCAGCGTTTTGGGTGCTGCCGTTTGCTTGGAATGTGGCTTATCTCAACGATATGGGTTGGGGTAAAGAACGCCGGTATGCAGCCGCACTTTGGCATCGTGGCGACAACCTAGGTGACCAAAGCTTTTTAGCAAATCAACTACCTTTGCAGATATTTGTGGTGTTGGCACTGTTAGGTGCGGTCATTTGCGTGCGGCGAAAAGTGCGTTTAGGTTTGGTGTTAGCAATTGTGGCACTGGTGTTTGCGGTTGCATTCGTGGCGTTACCAGAGAGCAGGCTTTGGAATGTTCGTATTCTGCCATTTTATTACCTAGCCATTTATCTGCTAGCAGGAGTTGCTATTGGTGAATTGTGTCGCAGTGGTTCACGTGTATTTCGAACCAAAGATTCTCTCAAAGGTAAAGCACTTGTCTCGCAATCAAGTTATGCGCGCACACACGCTATTTTGGTGACCTTGTTTGCAGTGCTGATTCTCACTGCTTTGGCTTTCCCACTTAGGGCAGTGCCTTTCGCTTCAGAATTTCAGCGTGATATCGGCGAGGGTAAAGACCTTTACGGCTTTGAGAGTTTCTTTGGCATTGAATCAGTTGGTGCTTGGCAGGGTTTAGCGACCGCTCAAGTGAACCCAGGCCCAGGTTGGTTGCGCTATAACTTCACCGGTTATGAGCGCAAGGTGGGCACTGCTGAATATAACGATTTGGTGGCAACCATGGCTGATGTGGGAGCTAACTATGGTTGTGGCCGTTCGCTTTGGGAATATAACAGCGAACGACTAGGCACTTACGGCACCACCATGGCACCGATGCTGTTACCTCACTGGACACAGGGCTGCATAGCTTCAATGGAAGGGCTGTATTTTGAGGCATCGGCAACCACCCCATATCACTTCCTACTACAGTCAGAGTTGTCTGAGCAACCATCTCGGGCGCAACGTGACCTGCCTTACTCACCTCTTAATGTCACTAAAGGAGTTAGAGGCTTGCAGACACTTGGGGTGCGTTACTATCTTGCTGTCAGTGAAGCAGCCATAGCGCAAGCACGCAGTGTGAGCGAACTGACCGAGATAGCGCAAAGTGGGCCGTGGGTAGTGTTCCTAGTTGACGACACCGACTTGGTGTTGGGGCTTGATCACCTACCTGTGGTAGTTGAAGGCACCGATGCAGGCGGTGAACATTGGCTAGTTCCAACAGCAGCACTCTGGGAGAGTCCAAGCACAGGCGCGCTAATCGCAGCAAGTGGACCTCCCGAATGGCCACGCCTGTCGCTTAACGAGTTGGCTGAGCAATACCCAGATGTTCTCAGCGCACAACAACGTCGAGATCGTAGCGAAGAAATACGAGCGTTGGCTGAAGTCTTGCCCGAGGTACTAAAGAGTGAAGACCTTTCGCCCACAGAGGTTACCGACTTGGTGGCAAACACCCATTCGTTGAGTTTTCAGGTTGCTGAAGTTGGCAAACCGGTGCTTGTGAAAACTAGCTATTTCCCCAACTGGCGAGTAGAGGGGGCAGCTGGACCATATCGGGTGGCACCGAACCTAATGGCGGTGGTGCCCACCGAAAGGCAAGTTACGCTAACCTACGCCCGTTCGAATGTGCAAATCATTGGATGGTTAGCCACCATTTTGGGCTTGGCTGCACTGTTGATTTTAACGATTCGTAAGCCGTCATTAAGTCCAGTTGAGTCAAAACCGTTCTGGGATCTCGGCAAAGCACGTGAGCGAGACAGCGAACAACATCAACCAAGCACGTTGCAGCAAGAACCTAGCAATGAAATTCGCTTGTCTGTGGTGGTTCCTGCATACTGTGAAGCCCAACGCATTGCCAAAACAGTAACCCAGATTCGTGCTTCCCTAACGAGTCTTGACCAAACTAAACAGTTAGAAATCGTGGTTGTTGATGATGGTTCAGACGACGACACAGCAAGTATCGCCCGTGACGCAGGTGCTGATTTGGTGATTGTCTTGCCCAAAAATTGTGGTAAAGGTGCTGCGGTGCGCGCTGGGGTGGTGGCAAGTCAAGGACGCACAATCGCGTTCACAGACGCAGACTTAGCCTATGATCCCCACCAGTTGCTACCTTTATTGCACGCCGTTGAAGATGGCAATGATGTTGTTATTGGTAACCGCTATGCGCGTCAATCACTAAACCGAGGCGATATTTCTGGATTGCGCCGCTTGGGTAGCAGAGTGGTGAACCTCGTTGCTCGCATCGTTTTGAAAGGTCGTTACCAAGACACTCAATGTGGCTGTAAAGCGTTTCGTGATGAACCTGCCAAAACGCTTATGAAAATGGCCAAAATTGATGGATTTGCATTTGATGTTGAAATTTTGTATCTCGCCGAGCAGCACCACTACAAGATTGCTGAAGTCCCGGTTACCTTAGAGAACAATGGATCGTCTTCAGTGAAGGCAGTGAGAGACGGCATCAGGGTTGTGTTAGACATACTCAAGGTTCGTCGCCTCGCTAAATCTGGTCAGTATGTTCAGTATGTCACTAGCAACACTGGTGTGTTAAGCTCACAAAACGACACGAACGAACCCTAAAAAATGTGGAGGTGTCAAAATGAAAACTAAAGACTACAACCGTGAGCTAGCTTCCTTGCAACAGGAACTTGTGCGCTTACAGCGCTGGATTCGTCATCAGAACCTGAGGGTGGTGGTTATATTTGAAGGGCGAGACGCTGCTGGTAAAGGCGGAGTGATAAAACGCATCACAGAACGTCTTAATCCTCGGGTGGTGCGTGTGGTGGCGTTGGGAACACCCAGTAACCGCGAAAAAACGCAGTGGTGGTTTCAGCGCTATGTTGCAGAACTCCCAGCTGCTAGGGAGATGGTCCTCTTTGATCGCAGCTGGTATAACCGTGGTCTCGTTGAACCAGTAATGGGTTATTGTAGCGACGAGGAGTACCACGAGTTTCTGCGTTCGTGCCCCGAGTTTGAAAGAATGCTGGTTCGTTCAGGGATTATCTTAATCAAATATTGGTTTTCGGTTAGCGATAGTGAACAGGAACGGCGCTTTCAAAGTCGCATGAACGACCCAGTAAGACGATGGAAGTTGTCTCCTGTCGACCTGCAAGGTCGCACCCGCTGGGTTGACTTCTCAAAAGCCAAAGATGCTTTATTTGCCCATACTGACATCAAGGTTGCGCCGTGGTATGTCGTCAATGCTGACTCCAAGAAAAAAGCGCGCTTGAACTGTATTTCACACCTGCTTTCCCAGATTCCCTATGAGAACGTGCCTTGGGAGGAAGTTGCTCTACCAGAGCGGCAATCGGGGGTAGGTTATGTTCGCCCACCGCTTTCTGAGCAGACATTTGTGCCCGAAGTTTACTAAATGCCCACAGATTTTGAGGCAATATTTAAAGCTTACGATGTGAGAGGGATCGTTGGCGAACAACTAGATGCCTCCGGAGTTCACGCGATTGGTGCAGCATTTGCTCATCATGTCTGGACTACGGGTGACAGTTCAATCTTGGTAGGGCGCGACATGCGCCCAGATGGTGAGGAGTTAGCGGCTGCATTTAGCGAAGGTGCTCAAAGCCAAGGTATCAACGTTGTGGACCTGGGGCTGTGCGCTACAGACATGCTTTACTTTGCTTCGGGCTACTTCAACATTGGTGGCGCTGTTTTTACTGCGTCTCATAACCCGGTGGGTTACAACGGCATCAAAATGTGTTTGGCTAGAGCAGCACCTATTGGTATCGACACAGGACTTGAGACCATCAAAGATTTAGCGATTGCTGGCCTAGCACCAGCAGTTAATCGTGGTTCTTATACCCAAGTTGATTTACTTGACCGCTATACAGAACATGTGTTGTCATTTGTTGATGTTAGGGTACTAAAGCCCTTGCGTGTGGTTGTGGATTCCGCAAACGGTATGGCGGGCATGCTAGTGCCGGCGGTATTTGAAGGTCTACCATTCCAACTTGAACATATGTATGCCGAACTAGACGGCACATTTCCGAATCATCCCGCCGATCCTTTAGTAGCTGAGAACTGTAAAGACCTTATTGGTAGGGTGCGAGCTACAGAAGCCGACATCGGCTTAGCTTTCGACGGTGATGCCGATCGGGTTTTTGTGATTGACAACACGGGTCAAATTTTGTCGGGTTCACTAACAACAGCGTTGATTGCTAGAGCTGTGCTAGCACAGGAACCAGGTGCCACGATCGTTCATAATGTTATTTGTTCTAAGGTTGTGCCCGAGGTGATCTCAGCAGGAAACGGCAAAGTAGTTCGCAGTCGAGTTGGTCACTCCTACATAAAGGACGTAATGGCAAAAAGCCAAGCGACTTTCGGCGGTGAACACTCAGGTCACTATTATTTTCGTGACAATTTTGGCGCAGACAACGCCACGATTGCGGCGCTAATGGTGCTTGAAGAGCTAAGCAAAAGTACGGTCGGCCTAGCAGAACTAGTTGCTGACTTACGCCGTTATAGCAACTCAGGTGAGATAAATACTAAAGTCAGTGACCCGCAAGCGGCAATTGTAAAAGTGGCTAAAGTGTTCGCGCGGCACAAACAAGACCGACTAGATGGCTTGACCGTTGATGTAGGTGACTGGTGGTTTAATCTGCGCCCATCCAACACCGAACCACTACTGCGTCTCAACGTTGAAACAACGAAGCAAAGCGACCTTGAACCACGCACACAAGAAATTCTCAACTTGTTAGATTAGATGTGGGTCTTTGCTGTGATTGTGGTTGACTAGTTTAAGTGATTCTTGACGCGCGCTTGTTAGAAATACTGGTTTGCCCAATCGATCGTCAACCCTTACTATATTTCGCTGATGAAGACATTCTCTACAACCCACGACTACGCAAACTCTACCGTGTGCATGAGGGCAATATTGCGGTGATGTTACCCGAAGAAGCCAGTGAAGTAGGCGCAAAAGAACATGATCGATTGTGCGCTAAAGCCGCCCTAGATGGTTGAGGAAAGACAACCTCTGCAGTGCTGATCTACGGTGTGATAAAACGTTACGATTGGGGTTCAAGAGCGGCAATTCCAGAGATGTTTGGTTGGCCTCAAACTAATGAACCGATTGCTGAAGTATGGTTTGGTGTACATCAGCAAGGGTCAGCGCGACTACGGCACAATCAAGTTAGCCTGCAGCACCACGTTGCTTCGGATCGAACCCGTGCCCTCGGTGAAAACGCAGCCAACAAATTCGCCTCCTTGCCCTACATGTTGAAGGTTTTAGCTGCGGCTAAGCCCCTTTCTTTGCAAACGCATCCAAACAGCACTCAAGCTCTCAAAGGTTTTCAAAGAGAAGAAGCTCTAGGGGTGAAAATAAATGCGCCCAACCGCAACTTTAGAGACCCTCACCACAAGCCCGAACTAATATGTGCGCTAAGCCCCTTCACTGCTTTATGTGGTTTGCGTGATCCCGGCTTAACTCTCAATCTCTTGGCAACCATCGGCACCAAAGAGTTAAACTTTATGTGCCAAAGCCTCAAAGTTGATCCATCACCAAAGGGCATTCGTGACCTTTTGGAGCTTTTGTTTGCACAAGATCAAACAATCACAATTCGCCAAATAGCAGCTCTAGTAAAAGCGTGCGAAGCAAAGTCTGTTGGGTCCTTCGTGTCAGAACGGATGCTGCTAGCGCAACTCGGAAAACGGTATCCACAAGACCCAGCGGTGTTAGTTGCGGTGTTACTAAATCTAATAGTTCTGCAACCCAACGAAGCAGTATTTTTACCTGCGGGCAACCTGCACGCCTACGTATGTGGTTGTGCTGTAGAGATTATGTCCAACTCTGACAATGTTGTGCGTGCAGGGTTCACAACAAAGCATGTTGACCCCCAAACTGTACTAAATATAGTTGACACCACACCACTTACTGTTGCTGTGCAAAACCCTGAACCTGTTGCTGGGGTGGTGCAATACCATAGTCCGGTGGAAGAATTTTTGCTCCAACGGATTAACCTCAACGGTACCGATGAAATTAACATCGGCTCAGGCCCGGCAATCGTGTTAGCCATTAGCGGGTCGGCTCACTTGCGCTACGATGCACACGAAGATCAGCTAGGCCCGGGCGATGCTGCTTGGCTAGATGCCGCTAGCGGTCACGCTAGCGTGACAGGCACCGCTAAGGTGTTTGTTGCCAAACTCGGCGGTGCTCAACTAGACCCCAACTAAAGGAGAAACCCAAGTTGACCAACAGCTCTGACTATAAGGTTGCGGATCTTTCGCTAGCCGAATTCGGTAGAAAGGAAATTCGCTTAGCTGAACACGAAATGCCGGGACTAATGGCACTAAGGGCACGTTATGTTGATGAACTACCGCTCAAAGGTGCGCGCATAGCCGGGTCGCTACATATGACTGTGCAAACTGCGGTTCTGATTGAAACTTTAATTGCTTTAGGTGCTGACCTACGTTGGGTGAGCTGCAATATATTTTCAACTCAAGACCATGCCGCCGCAGCAGTTGTGGTGGGTCCAAATGGAACCCCCGAACATCCTCAAGGGCCAGCGGTGTTTGCCTGGAAAGGTGAAACGTTAGCACAATATTGGTGGGCAACTGAACAGTTGTTTATTTGGCCAGATGGTGCTGGGCCAAACTTGATCCTAGACGACGGTGGAGATGCCACCATGATGGTTCAAAAGGGCTTTGAGTTTGAACAAAATGGAAAAATAGCTGAACCACAAGAAAGGGATTCCGAAGAATGGGTCGTGTTTTTGGATCGTCTTCAGATAATAGCAGCACGAGACCCGCAGTTCTTTACTCGTTTGGCGGCCGGCATTCGCGGAGTGTCTGAAGAAACCACAACTGGCGTAAACCGTCTTTATCAGTTGCTGGAGTCAGGTGAACTCCTTTTCCCCGCAATCAATGTTAACGACTCGGTTACCAAATCAAAATTCGATAATCTCTATGGGGTGCGCCATAGTTTGGTGGACGGAATCAATCGGGCGACAGATGTGATGATTGGTGGCAAGGTTGCGGTGGTTTGTGGTTTTGGTGATGTGGGCAAAGGCTGCGCTGAAGCACTTGCCGGTCAAGGAGCGCGGGTTATTGTCACCGAAATCGATCCCATTTGTGCCCTGCAGGCGGTGATGTGTGGGTATGAGGTGAATACCTTAGAAGCAGTGCTTGAACGCGGCGATATTTTCATTTCCGCTACCGGCAACAAAGACATAATCTTGGCTGGGCATATGGCTAAGATGAAACACCAAGCAATCGTGGGCAATATCGGACATTTCGACAACGAAATTGATATTGCAGGACTAAATCGTCTCTCTGATGTTCAGAAAGTCAATATAAAAAGTCAAGTTGATGAGTACATTTTCCCCGACGGGCACTCCATTATCATCTTAAGCGAAGGGCGCTTGTTGAATTTGGGTAACGCCACAGGTCATCCAAGCTTTGTGATGAGTTGTTCTTTCGCCAATCAAGTCTTAGCGCAAATAGAACTTCATGGGCAAGACAATGCTCTGCCTCTTGGCGTGCATGTGCTACCACGTGTCCTTGATGAAGAAGTGGCCAGGCTACATCTTGATGCCTTGGGTGTGAAGTTAACCACCTTAAGTCAACAACAAGCCGATTACATAGGGGTGTCGCCACAAGGACCATACAAGCCTGATCATTACCGCTATTGATCCGCACTTGATGTCGCAGCTAGATGACTAAGATGTGACGCATGAGTACATCACTTTATAAAGTGGACAGGGGTGTTTGGGTTGCACCAGAGCGGCTAAGCGCGCCACAAGTCAGGGTGCTAGCGCAGCGCGTTGAACAACTAGGTTACTCCACATTGTGGGTAGGGGAGACCTTTGGGCGTGACCCGTTCGCACAACTAGCAGCCATTGGTGCGGCTACCGAAACGCTGCTCTTAGCAACAGGAATAGCCAACATCTATAGCCGGCACCCAGCGGTAATGCAACAAGCAGCCAACACCATTGCCGAGCAAACCAATGGTCGCATGATTTTAGGTTTAGGAGTTTCAAGTCCAATCATTGTTGAGAAGGTGCGCGGACTGCGATACCACAAGCCTTTGACTTACCTCCGCGAATACCTAGCAGCGATGGACCAAGCTCGCTACAGTGCTGTCGCGCCACCACAAAAGGTGCCCCGAGTGCTTGCGGCACTCGGCCCCAAGATGTTGGAACTAGCTGCACAACGCAGTTCTGGGGCACATCCCTATAACACCACCCCCGAACACACCGCTTGGGCTCGCAGTATCATCGGTGAACAAGCAGGTCTTTTTGTTGAACAAAAAGTGTTGCTCACAGAAAACAAAACAGTAGCACACGCAACCGCAGCGAAGGTTTTGAAGTTTTACGTCGCCGCCCCGGGCTACCGCAATGCTTGGCGGAAGATGGGCTTTAGTGAAGACGACATAGAAGGACTAAGCCCTAAATTTCTTGACGGTTTGGTGGTTTGGGGTGATGTTGATGCCATTGAAGCTCGCCTCAGCGAACACGCGCAAGCTGGCGCGTCTCACATTTGCATTCATCCGCTTCACCCTCAAGAAGGTCAAGGAGCCGTTGATGATGCTGCACTATTAGCTTTAGCCCCCTCACCGAACCTTCTGTAGCGTCTCACCGAACCTGCCAGTAACTTTTCGCCGCTAAGGCTGTCACACCTTTGCAATAATGTTTGGTGATGGCTAAACAAATCACCACAGGATCATTGCATCAACTCATTGCGGTTTGGCCCCACCAGGGTCAGGCAGCCGAGATGGTATGTAATCTCAAGTATGGCAGGTTGACCGCGGCAGTTTCTCCACTTGCTGAGGCTATGGCGCAGCGTTCACCTGATATTGACTTTGTGTGTTGGGTACCCGCTTCACCTTCTCGGCGGCGCAAACGAGGTTTTGATCAAGGTGAGTTGTTGGCTCGTGCGGTAGCTCGCCGCAAGCGAGTGCGCGTCAAAAGGCTATTGAAGCGTACCGACGACCTGCCTCAAACCTCTCGTGACCTAACAGGGCGGGAACAAGGCCCACAGTTCAGCACATTAGGCGCACGCTTGCCACTAGGGGCTGTGGTGTTGTTGGTTGATGATGTTGCAACCACAGGTACCACCCTAAACAACGCAGCTTGCTTGTTACGTCAGCGAGGCGCGGGTCGCGTCTATGGACTCGTAGCAACCGTGGCGCAATAGCTCTGAAATTAAGCAGGGTTTAGATTTTTCATCTAAGATTAGTTTTACTCTAAAACTAGGAGGTAAGTAATGGATGTCTCCATCAGTGCCCGGCATGTCAACATAACGCCGCGACTAGAGGAGGTGATCCACGACAAAATCGGCCAATTAGATAAGTATCTTGAAGCCCTCGACTCTGCTAGCGTGCATTTTGATGAAGCGCAAAATCCGCGTATAGCCGATAAACAATACTGTGAAATAGTTCTAAAAGGAAAAGGCCACCACCTGCGCACCAAAGTGAGAGCCCCCGATCCCTTTACTGCCATTGATTTGGCAGAAGCCAAGCTGTTGAGGCAAATTCGTAAGTTACGCACCAAATTACAGCGCCGCCACCACGGCACAGGTGCTACCATCCGCACTGATGCGCGTTTAGAAAGTGTCGCTGTGGCAACTGATGGTGCAAAACCTGAAGCTGACAACATAGATGAAGCACCCATCCCACAAATCGTTAAAACAAAGCGGTTTCATTTAGGTCCGCTAACTCCCGATGACGCAGTTGAAAAGATGGAAAACATGGATCACGGTTTCTTTTTCTTTATCAACAAAGAAACTAACCGCAGTGCCGTTGTGTATCGCCGTGATGATGGTGATGTGGGCTTAATAGACGAAGCTGGCTAGCCACAGTGCCAACCGTAACGTTGTCAACCTAAACGTAAACGGTGCCACAAACTTGGCAATGGCGGTCGCTAGCATTAAAGCGACCTATGAGTATCTTCAAAAGAGTTCTGCGAAGCGGTGAAGGCCGCAAGCTGAAAACAATACGAGACCTAGTACCAGACATCAACGCGCTAGAACCAAGCATGAGTGTGTTGTCTGACGATGAACTTAGAGCCAAGACCAGAGAATTCCAAGTCCGGCTGCAAAACGGTGAATCGGTAAACGACCTACTTATAGAGGCCTTCGCTGTGGTGCGTGAAGCGGCACAGCGGGTTATCGGTCAACGTCACTACGATGTGCAACTTGTGGGTGGGGCAGCATTGCATTTAGGTTCTGTGGCGGAAATGAAAACTGGTGAAGGGAAAACGCTCACTTCCACACTGCCGATCTACCTTAACGGCCTCACCGGCAAGGGCGTACATATCGTCACCGTAAACGAGTATCTAGCACGGCGCGACTCAGAGTGGATGGGGCAGATTTATCGTTGGTTAGGTCTGCAAGTTGGGCTTATCATAGCCAGCGAACGCGACTCAGACCACAAACGACAACAGTACGCCGCGCACATCACCTACGGCACCAACAACGAATTTGGTTTCGATTATCTGCGCGACAATATGGCCACTAGCCGTGCAAACCAAGTGCAACGTGGACACAACTATTGCATAGTAGATGAGATCGATTCGATTTTGATAGATGAAGCTCGAACGCCCTTAATCATCTCAGGGCGAGTTGCTGATGCCGCCAAACTGTATATCCGCTTTGCCTCCATCGCTCGTGGTTTACGTAGAGATCTCCACTATGAAGTGGACGAAGAAAAACGCACTGTGGCACCTCTTGAAGCAGGTGTGCATGCGGTTGAACGAACCCTCGGTATTGAAAATCTCTATGACCAAGTTTCGGCCAACTTGGTCCACCAACTGCAAGCAGCATTACGAGCCAAGGAGCTATATATAAAAAACAAAGACTATATCCTTAATCGTGGAGAAGTCAAGATAGTTGATGAATTTACAGGGCGAGTATTAGAAGGACGTCGCTGGTCGGATGGTCTGCATCAAGCTGTTGAAGCTAAAGAAGGGGTTGCGATCAACGAGGAAAATCAAACCCTTGCCACCATCACTTTGCAGAACTATTACCGTCTCTATAAACGTTTAGCGGGCATGACAGGTACTGCCCAAACCGAAGCTGCGGAGTTTGTTAGTACCTATGGCTTGCAAGTCATTTCTGTGCCCACACATAAACCAGTGGCACGAAACGATCAAGGCGACCTCATCTATAAGTCCGAAAACGCCAAATTCTTAGCTTGTGTCGATGACCTCGTTAGCTGTTACGAAATAGGTCAGCCGGTGTTGGTCGGCACAATTTCAGTGGAGAAGTCCGAACAGCTTTCCAGAGCTCTCAAACAACGTGGCATTCCCCATGAGGTTCTTAACGCGAAACAACACGCTCGCGAAGCCGAGATTGTGGCACAAGCAGGGCGGCTTGGTGCCATCACCGTCGCTACCAACATGGCGGGTCGAGGTGTGGATGTGTTGTTGGGGGGCAACCCTGAGGGTTTGGCTCAACGAGACTTACGGGGTAAAGGCATCGATCCCCAAAGCGATGAAGGCAAAGACTATTACAACCAACGTCTCCAACACCACACTGCAACCACCGAACAAGAGCGCAAGAAGGTGATTGAACTTGGAGGGTTATATGTGTTAGGTACTGAACGTCACGAGAGTCGACGCATAGACAACCAACTACGGGGTCGTTCTGGACGGCAAGGCGATCCCGGCAGAAGTAGGTTTTACCTTTCATTAGAAGATGAATTGATGCGTTTGTTTGCAACTGGCGCGATGAACTGGGTGATGGATAAAGCACTACCAGAAGATGCCCCCATTGAAGCCAACATGGTGAGCAAGGCAATCGAACGAGCGCAAAACACCGTCGAACAGCGTAACGCTGAGACCCGCAAGAATGTCCTCAAATACGACGAAGTTATGAACGAACAACGTAAAGTGATTTATGAGCGGCGTAACCAAATCCTTGACGGGTCTGACCTGCGTAGCGAAACCATCAAATACATTGCCCAACTAGTTGATGCGCTAATCGGCAGGTACTGCCAATCTGACTTTGCTGAAGAATGGGAACTAAAGCCACTAATTACCGAACTAACCACTTTTTGGCCAACTGAACTCAGCTCTGATTTGTTAGTTGATGTACATGAACGCGGCGAACTAGCAGAGCGACTCTGTAACGAAGGGGCTCACATACATGCATTGCGTGAGAGCGAGTTAGGTGACGTGACGCTTCGCCAAGTGGAACGTCAAGTCATGCTGTTGGTGATCGATCAACGTTGGCGTCACCACCTAGCCGAAATGGACTTGTTGCGTGAAGGCATCCACCTAAGGGCAATGGGGCAGCGAGACCCAGCCATTGAATGGCAAAGAGAGGGATTTGCCATGTTTACCCAGATGATGACCGTGATATCTGAAGATTTTGTGAAGTATGTGATGCACGCACAAAAAGCTCCAGAGGAGCCGTCCAACTTGTTGCAAGCGCAGCAACTCGCTGGGGTTACTGAGCAAAAAATAAATAGTAACGGAAACGCCTCCTCAGCGACGATGTCAGCGTTAAACAGTGTTCTACCTCAAGCGAAGCAAAATAACGTCCGCGCACCGTTTGTAAAAAGCGATCTAGAAAAGGTGGGCAGAAATCAACCATGCCCTTGTGGTAGCGGCAAGAAGTTCAAAATGTGTCATGGGCGGAGCAAAGTACGCGATACTCTGTAGGGTTCTTTGACTTAAAGACGGCAGATAATCATGGGGGACTTTACAGAAAAAATAGTGTCGCTACGTAGTCGCGTTGACCAAGCGGCAAAATATATGAGGATTGCCGAGTTAACAGACCGTCAACCGAAGCTAGAACTGCAAGCCTCGCGCGCCGATTTGTGGGAAAACCCCGAACTAGCGCGTAAAGTCACATCTGAATTAGCAGCCGTAAACGAAGACCTCGTACTCTTTGGGCGTTTGACTGTTGCGATAGAAGACATAGAAACTCTTCACGAATTAGCGTATGAAGAGAGTGAAGACTTACTTGATGAGGAAATCGCTCAAGCAGCAGAAGTCCTTGAAGCCCAGCTCAATGATTTGGAAGTGCGCTCGTTGTTTAGTGGTGAGTTTGATGACGGCGATGCGGTGTGTCAAATAAAGTCAGGTGAGGGAGGCACAGACGCTCAAGACTGGGCGGAAATGCTCTTGCGCATGTATGAACGTTGGGCTGAACGGCGTGGCTTTACTATTGAACAAACAGCCATATCTGAAGGCACAGAAGCTGGTTTGTCAAGTGTTGAATTTATTTTGACGGGACGACACGCCTATGGTCTAATGCAAGCTGAGCATGGAGTTCATCGTCTGGTGCGGATATCTCCTTTCAACAATGAAGGCAAACGGCACACAGCTTTTGCGGCAGTGCAGGTGGCACCGTTTTTTGATGAGGTGTCCAACGAAATTGATATTGACGAAAAAGACTTACGGATTGACACCTACCGTTCTTCTGGTGCAGGTGGTCAGCACGTAAATGTCACAGATTCGGCTGTGCGTATCACGCACCTGCCAACAGGCTTAGTAACTAGCTGTCAAAACGAACGAAGTCAGCACCAAAACAAAGACCGCGCCATGCAGATGATGGCGGCCAAATTATTAGATCAAGAACGAAAGAAACGAGAGGCCGAGATTGCCGGGATAACAGGAGAACCCGACAATGTGGGTTTTGGAAGCCAGATACGCAGCTATGTTTTGCAGCCTTATCAGATGGTGAAAGATCTGCGCACCGATTATCAAACAGCCCAAGTTGAAACTGTGCTGGATGGAGAAATTGAGGTTTTTATGGAAGCTTGGTTACGGTGGAGTAGAGCGCAAGCCAATCTAGGCTTGCTGGGGTGATCAGCACATGATTAAGCTAAACAACGTCACTAAGGTCTATAAGGACACGATTGTGGCGGTGCGTGACGCAACCGTGGATATTGCTAAAGGTGAATTTGTTTTCTTGGTAGGACCCTCTGGTTCAGGCAAGTCCACCTTTATACGTTTGCTTAATCGTGAAGAAGCCCCTGAGCATGGCACGATTTATGTTGCTGGTAAAGACATTGGTAAGCTTGGTGCTTGGAGAGTGCCTTATTTGCGCCGTAATATTGGGTTCATTTTCCAAGACTTCAAACTGCTACCCAAAAAAACTGTGGCAGAGAATGTGGCTTTCGCATTGGAAGTGATTGGTAAGCCCCGCCACGTTGTGCGTAAACAGGTACCTGCCATTATTGAGCTAGTTGGGCTATCGGCTAAGTTGGATAGCTTTCCTCATGAACTATCTGGAGGTGAGCAACAACGGGTTTCGGTGGCTCGAGCTTTCGTAAATCGGCCACCAATTTTGTTAGCTGATGAACCCACTGGCAACCTTGACCCTCAAACATCTGTGGGGATAATGAAATTGCTTGACCGCATTAACCGCATCGGAACCACGGTGGTTATGGCCACCCATGACCGCAGCATAGTAGACACCATGCGGCGGCGCGTGATTGAACTAGACCAAGGCATGATCGTGCGTGACCAAGCACGCGGTGTGTATGAGTAGACATAATGGCACTTAACCCCAGATACGTTCTTCGCGAGACCGGCCAAAATCTCTGGCGCAACATTTTGTCGTCTGCTGCTGCGGTGATTACCATCGGAGTGTCTTTGTGGTTATTTGGTGGGTTTTTTTTGTTTAACTTTGCAGTGGATAACGCTACGGCTAGATGGGAAGGCGGGATTGAATTTGTTGTGTGGATGCAACCCGATGCCACCCCAGAACAAGATGCAAATGTGCGTGAAAGCATCGACACTAGCCCATCGATAAGTTCGTGGACATATGTGGATCAAGAGCAAACGTTTGAGGAATTTCAAGAAATCTTCGCCGACACGCCAGAGTTGTTGGATATTGTCACACCTGAAATATTGCCACCGTCTTATCGGGTGGTGCCCACTAATCCAGATGCCGATGTTGTTGCTGAATTGGCAAGTCAGTTTGTTGAGCGGCCAGGAGTGCAAGAGGTCGTGTCTGCTGACAAGACGATTAGAGACATACAAAGCCTCGCCGATAAAGTAACTCGAGTTTTTTTAATTGGTTCAGTTATTTTGTTGACCGCCGCAGCGTTGTTGATCCTGACCAATGTAGTGAGCGCGATTCGTAGCCGTGGTGCGGAAATAGAAATAATGAAGGTGGTGGGTGCCACTAACTGGTTTATTCGCGTGCCCTTCATGTTGGAGGGCTTGGTGCAAGCTATTTTGGGAGCGATGGGAGCTTGGGTAGGTTTACGCATTCTTGACAACACGGTGATACAGGGGCTTAGCGAACCCGATAGTTTGCAGTTGATGCAAGGCTTTCGTGTGGAACAAAGCGAATTTTTGTCAACTAGTTTGCTGGTATTAGTGATCGCAGTGGTGGTTTCAGGTATTGGCTCAGCGGTGGCAGTTACCCGTTACCTAGATGTCTAAAGCCAAGCAACACCATAACACAATGAAGTGTGGTCATTCATTTGGCGCGGTCCAACTACTGCGGCGTGTTTCATAGAGTGCTATAGCGGTAGCTATTGCCACATTAAGTGAGCCGACCTTACCTAACTGAGGGATGAAAACAACCTTATCGCAGACCGCTAAAGTCTCGGGTGCAACACCACGATCTTCGTGCCCTATCACCAAGGCAATATCGCCTCTAAGGTTGCTTTCGTGCAATGGCATGGCATCACTAGTTAACTCAAGTGCCACCACGCCATAGCCATTAGCTTGCGCGGCAGCCACCGCCGAACTGCCTGAATCAACTTTGCTCCAACTCAAAAATCGCAGACTGCCTAAAGCAGTTTTGTTGACTTTTTCGTGATCTGGGCTGGTCTCTGAGGCAACCCAAAGATGATCCACTCTTTGTGCGGCAGCGGTGCGCACAATCGATCCGACATTAAACGGATTCGCCACGCCATCTAAAATCAACGCAACGCGACCACTAGTGCGCTTGCGCCAGCGGCGATGCAGCCTTTTTAAGCCTGTGCTGTCAAGTTGTACCACTAGAACTCCCGTGCCTTAACTTCTAGGATGCGATAACTCAAACGACTGAGCAATCGGTGAGTTAAGTATCCTTGCTCGTTGAGCCAACGGACCATAGAATCACTGCCTAAGTGCTTTTGCATCACCAAATGGGCTAATCCATCTGACTTCAAGCGGTTCAACCACATAGTCAAACACTGACGTAGCGCAACCTTACCGATCCGAATTGGTGGGTTTGAGACAATGCGATCAAAACTGACATTTGGGGGTATCTCGCTAGGTTGCAACACATTTACACGCTGAGCCACACCAAGCGATTGTGCATTCAAGGAACTTAGTTTTAGGGCCCTTTCGTTGGTGTCTGCTGCCCAAACTTGGCTGCTCGGCACCCTCAACGCGATAACACAACCAATCGCACCCCAACCACAACCCAAGTCAAGCACCGTACTATTTTCTGCAATGGTCGGCATCTCGTTCAACAGCAGTTTAGTGCCGGGGTCAAGCCTGCTATTTGAAAACACACCCTGGTCAGTGCTTAGAGTCAACGACATGTCGCATACGTTGACCTGCACTAAAGCAGGGCTAGACACCACGGTTGGGTTCTTCGCAAAATAATGCGTTTTGTCCATGGTTGTGAGATTAGCTAAAACAAAGGCACAAATTTGGCTCTTTGGAGGTAAATCAGACGCTAAAGTTGAGTGGGTGAACAACATTAGACTTATTGGTGATCCTGTACTGCGTCAACGTGCCCGTGTCATCACCGACATAGATGGTTCGCTGGTTAACCTTGCCAACAATATGATTGCAACTATGTATGAGGCTGTTGGTATCGGCTTGGCAGCACCACAAGTTGGAGTTCAAAAACGTTTGTTTGTGTGGGATATGGGAGACGGGCCTAAAGTGATCGTTAATCCTGAGATTGTTGAGTCGGCAGGTGAATGGCTTTATGACGAAGCTTGCCTTTCGGTGCCGGGTTTGTCATGGGAAATCGTGCGCCCCAAGACCGTACATTTAGTCGGCATCAACCTCGCAGGCAACGACTTATCTTTAGAGGTGGACGAACTTGAAGCGCGGCTTTTTCAACACGAACTCGACCACCTTGACGGCACACTACTAATTGAACGCCTCGACCCTGAAACCCGCAAGGAAGCACTGAGAACCATCCGCAACCGGCAACTAGCCAAAAGTTTCCACCCCACAACCACGAGTTTGCCAAAACAAGAATTATTGGCTAACCAAAATGCATCTCAGAACACAGGTTTAAGGTTGCCGTGACAACCCCGCTAGCCGGGGAAAATAAACGTATCATTTTCATTGGCACGCCTGACATTGCTGTGAACACGCTACGCGAGCTACATCAAAGCGACTTTGAAATTTTGTTGGTGCTAACCCGCCCCGACCGTCGGCGTGGCCGGGGTAAGTCCCTACAGCCAAGTCCGATCAAAAAAGAAGCACTCAGCTTGGGGCTGACAGTAAGCAGCGACCAAAGAGACTTATTAGCTTGTGATGCTGATCTCGGGGTTGTGGTCGCCTATGGTGAGATGATCAAAACTTGTGTTCTTGCACAGGTCCCGATGGTCAACATGCATTTTTCTTTGTTGCCTCGCTGGCGAGGCGCGGCACCTGTGGAACGGGCAATCTTGCATGGTGATGAAATGAGCGGAGTTTGCCTTATGGAAATCACCGAAAAGCTAGACGAAGGAGGCATTTATGAGTGTGTTTCAACTCCAATTGCAGACAACGAAACTAGTCAGCAACTAGCCACCAGACTTAGTAGTCTCGGTACGAACCTGCTAATCAAGACACTTACGCAAGGTTTAGGGAAAGCCACACCTCAACAAGGTCAAGCAACTTACGCCAACAAAATCACCAGTTTAGATCGGCGCATTAACTGGCAAAATTCAGCACAGCAGGTTCAACGGCAAATACGTGTTGGGGGAGCGTGGACCACATTTCGTGATCAACGCTTCAAGATATTGCGAAGTGTCGTAGCCGACCCTAGTGAAATAGCTGAAATGACCTCAGTGAAACCCGGTACGGTTTGTGCCACATTTGTTGCCACCGGCAATGGTTGGTTAGAACTACTAGAGGTGCAAGCCTCAGGGCGGTCTCGCCAAAATGCCGACACCTGGCGCAACGGCACGCATCTTCGCAGTTCAGACTTTATGTGCTGATGACTACCAATGCTCGCCGTTTGGCTATTGATGCAATCGTGAGAATTGATAAAGGTGCCTATGCCAATGTGTTGCTACCCAAAATGCTAAAAACCACGAACCTTGAACGGCGCGACAAGAACTTTGTTACAGAATTAGTTTATGGCAGCACCAGACGCAAACGCGCCCATGACTATGTTGTCGACAAGTTTCTGTTACGTTGTCCACCACCTGAAGTTCGTGCTGCCTTACGTGTGGGTACCCATCAATTATTGGAGCTAGCCACACCTGCACATGCGGCGGTTTCGGCTACAGTAGCTGCCACCCCGAAGGCTTTTCAAGGCCTAGTAAACGCAGTGCTACGCAAAGTCGCTGAGGCTAATGAAGCAGGCATTGAATACCCCAACAAAGCGGTTGCGCTAAGCTATCCAGACTGGATATTAGAGCTTCTTTGCCGAGACCTCGGTACCAAAACAGCTTTAGAGGTGTTGTCGGCTATGAACTTGGCGGCTCAAACAACCTACAGACAAGACGGTTATGTCCAAGATCCAAGCTCAACAGCCGTGGCTGCGTTGTTACCAGTAAAACAAGGTGATCTAGTGCTTGACCTCTGCGCCGCGCCAGGTGGCAAGGCAACGGCTATTGCTGCACGCGGGGCGTTGGTGGTAGCCTCTGATGTCAACTTCCGTCGTGTGGCATTGCTCCAAAAAAACCTCACAGATCTGCAAACACCGGCCACTGATCTGAGCGTGCGAGTTGTTGTCGCAGACGGCACCAAACCACCATTCACCAACGAGAGCTTTGCTGTGGTTTTGGTGGACGCTCCTTGTTCTGGTTTAGCGACCTTGAGGCGCCGCCCTGATGCACGCTGGCGTATCCAAAAAGACAACATTGATGCCCTCATCAAGCTGCAAAGACGACTCTTGAGCGGCGCGGCGACTCTAGTGAAACCAGGTGGATACCTTGCCTATAGCGTCTGCACGCTCACCAAAGCTGAAACCAGCGGTGTCGTACAAACCGCTGCCGCAAAGCTGCACTCTTTGAGTTTTGCACTCCAACAAAGCAACATGGCATTACCTACAACCACCGAAGATGGCATGTTTTCAGCTATTTGGCGACGCAGGGGTACTGAGCTGTCTATATAGTCAAGGCATGGCCGTTGATCAACAGCAAGATACCGCAAAGATCATCCTCTATGCCAAGGTTCTTACCGTTTCTGATGGGGTTGTCAATGGCGTGCGCCAAGACCTTTCAGGGCAAACTCTCCAAGACCATTTGACTGCGGCAGGTTGGCGAGTTGTTGAACGCAGTATCAGCCAGGACGGTCAAGCTCCTGTGGCCAAGACCTTGCAACGCTTAGCTACGGATTTCCATGGCTTGATCGTAACAACAGGAGGCACTGGCTTTGGACCCCGCGACCGAACCCCAGAAGGAACGCGCGCAGTCATTGAACGAGAGGCACCCGGGTTGGCAGAAGCCATGCGTTTGGTAAGTCCACTCGGACGATTAAGCAGAGCCATTGCAGGCACTCATGGCACAAGCTTGATTGTCAACACCCCAGGTTCAAAGGCAGGTTGCATCGAAACCATCGATGCTATTATGGATGTGTTGCCGCATGCGGTTCGCCTCTTGGTTGACAACGCCGACCCGCACCCACAGATCAACCAATAGTGGCACCACATTTAAGCCTAGACGAACGCTATATGTACCTAGCAAGCGATGTTGCTTGGCAAGCCCGTCACCGCAGTGCGCCCAACCCCTGGGTGGGTGCCGTCCTTGTTCAAGCCGATGGCAAGAGCTTTAGTGGTGCCACGGGTGCCCCCGGTGAGGCGCATGCTGAAGTGGTGGCACTGAGAAAAGCGCGCAACCCAAAAGACGCGACTATCTACACAACATTGGAACCCTGCAACCATTGGGGAAGAACAGGCCCCTGCACAGAGGCACTAATAGACGCGGGGATAAAACGTGTGGTCATCGCTCAACAAGACCCAGACAGTAGAGTCGCGGGTTCGGGAATAAAGCGCTTACGCCAAGCTAATGTCGATGTTACGCTCGGTGTTTGTGACGCGTTAGTTGAAAAGCAACTGCGCCCCTATCTTCACCAAAGGCGCAGCGGACGACCTTGGGTGGTGCTGAAACTAGCGGCCACGTTAGATGGGCAAACTGCAGCCCGTGATTTTACCTCCAAGTGGCTTAGTGGTTTACCAGCGCGCATTGATGCCCATCAAATCAGGGCTCATTCTTGTGCGATTGTAGTTGGCGCGAACACCGTGCGTCTTGATGATCCAAGCTTAACCGTGCGACATTGGCCACGCGAAGGCTCCGAAATAAACCCTGCTGAGGTGCGCGACCCTTACCGGGTGGTGCTTGGTTCTGTCCCCCCAAACGCTAAGGTAAAACCTTGCCTAAGCTGGCACAAAAGCCCAAGTGAACTCTTGGCGCATTTGGCGCAACGCGGCATTGTTCAGGTAATGGTGGAAGGTGGCCCTAGTGTGGCACACTCCTTCCATCAAGCTGGACTCGTTAATCAATACGTGCTTTATCTAACCGCCGCTCTAATGGGGGGAGACGACGGTGTTCCTCTACTGAGAGGAACTGGTGCTGCGAACATCAAAGACCTTGCGCGTCTGAAAATAGAAAATATGTACAAACTCGGCGAAGACTTGCGTGTTGATCTAGTGCCTTATTCGGTGTAAATATGTAGCGCACGGTAAACTTGTGGCGGTGTTAAAGCTAGTTCTGCCAAAAGGGTCGCTTGAAAGTGCAACACTTGAGTTGTTTACGGCTGCTGACTTAACTGTTGAACGGTCTTCTTCTGTTGCCTACAAAGCAACGGTGGCTGACCCACGGATTGAATCGGTGCGTATTTTGCGGCCTCAAGAAATTCCTAGCTATGTGGCTGATGGTCTCTTTGATCTTGGCATAACTGGTCGAGACTGGATTAATGAAACCAACAGCGATGTGGTGAGTTTAGGCGAACTCAATTATTCCAAATCCACGTCGGCACCGATACGAATTGTTTTAGCCGTGCCTCAAAACTCACCGTGGCAGTCAGTTGCTGAACTCCCCGATGGTGTTAGGGTTTCAACAGAATACCCTGCACTAACCAAAAAGTTCTTTGACGCAGCGGGAGTGCGAGCGCAAGTGTTGTTGAGTTATGGTGCCACCGAAGCAAAAGTACCAGACATAGTTGATCTGGTGGTCGACATCACCGAAACGGGGCGTGCTTTGAATGCTGCGGGGTTGCGCATCCTTGATACCTTATGTGTTTCTTACACCGAACTCATTGCCAATCCCCAGTCTTTTGCTGACCCCAAAAAGGCTCATGCAATGCGCCAAATAAATACCTTGTTGCAAGGAGTGCTGCATGCTCGTGGTAGAGTGTTAGTCAAGATGAATGTGGCTGCCGATAATTTAGATGGGGTAATCCGACTCCTGCCGTCTATGAAGGCACCTACCGTGAATGAACTATTTCGTGCTGCTGGTTACGCAGTTGAGACTGTTCTAGCCAAATCTGAGGTCAATATTTTGATTCCCGCTCTGCGAGACCAAGGGGCAACTGACATTGTTGAAATCCCCATCACCAAGATTGTTGCCTAGTGTGTATTCGTGTTAGCTGGTGCTAGCGTTTTGTTGTTTAATGCGCGCAAATGCTACTCTCACTTGATCGCGAGCTTGAACTAATGTTGCTTCGTTCTCGCCAAGCCGACCTGTCATTGAATCTATGAGCGCGCTTAATGCGTCGATTGCTATGCTAGCTTCAGAGAAATTTGGAGGTTTGTTGGACAAGTGCAGAACAGCTAGCTCGTATAACCCCATAGCGTGGTTGGAAACGATTGTTGTTGCGGGTGTCTCTAGCATCCTTCGGCGGGCTTCTGCCATTTCTTTAACGATGGTTTCGGCCTGCTCACGCTCCTGTTCATTCAAATCTTCAAGTTTCACTCCCTCAGGCAATGCTGCTCTAATTGCTTCGTCTAAGTCGTCATCAAGACTTATACTGTCTGCATTGCTGTTTTCGTTTTTTGGTTCGGCAGTAGTTGAGGTTCGGCTAACTCGGTGCTCGCCTGATGGTGTCCACAATGAACTCATGCTGATACGCTATCGCTGACTAATAGATCTGGAAGCAGGAGTTAACCCATTTTTTACTACACGACGGAGGTTTCGTGCTCACGAGGAGCCTAGGACGATAGCACCAACAAATGAAGAGCCAAAGATTAATGATGCGATCACTGCCAACGAGGTGCGACTTGTTGGTCAGGATGGCGAACAAGTTGGCATCACCACGTTATTTGAAGCATTAAAGTTAGCACGCTCAGTTGACCTTGATCTTGTTGAGGTAGCAAGCCAGGCTTCACCGCCGGTTTGTAGAATCATGGATTATGGTAAATGGCGCTATGAAGCAGACCAGAGGGCTAAAGAATCAAAAAAGAAATCATCACACCTAACGGTAAAGGAAATGAAATACCGCCCCAAGATTGGACTAGGTGATTTCGATACCAAAACTCGTAAAGTTGTTGAGTTCCTTGGTGGCGGACACAAAGTAAAAGTCACCATTATGTTTAGAGGCCGAGAAATGCAACACCCAGAGTTGGGTCGCAGTATTTTAGATAGAGTATCTGAGGCTGTAGCCCATGTTGGCAAGGTTGAGTTTCAACCGCGGCAAGATGGGCGCAACATGGTGATGGTTTTAGCTCCAGATAAACGGGCGCAAGCCCGTCACGAAAAACAACAACGCCAACAGGCACAGGTGGCTCAAGCAGAAGCTCCAACCACCACCAAGAACTAATCGCTTGCCAACTTGGTGAGGCAATACCAAAACGAAAGAACAATCTATGCCCAAGATGAAAACACACAAAGGCGCGCAGGCACGGTTTAAGCGCAGCGGCTCAGGCAAACTAAGAAGGCGCAGCCAAAATAAAAATCACATTCTTGAAAAGAAGACACCGAAAAGAAAACGTCAACTCCGTAAACCCGCTGAGGTTTCAGCAGCAGATGAGCGACGTATTCGCGACCTTGGTGTTTGATAAACTGCGGATTGCAAGCAAAGAAGGGAATTGAAGATGGCTAGAGCAAAACGTGCGGTGCATTCCAAAAAACATCGCCGAGTGGTGCTTGAGCGCGCAAAAGGACATTACGGTAACCGCTCTCGGAGTTTCAAAGCCGCCAATGAGTCGGTGATGCATGCCGGTAACTACGCTTTTCGCGATAGGCGGGCACGCAAAGGTCAGTTCCGACGTTTGTGGATCCAGCGGATTAATGCGGCCTGTCGCCAAAATGGTATTTCCTATAGCCGGTTTGTTGCTGGTTTGAAAGCTGCGGAGATTGAAGTAGACCGCAAAATGCTAGCTGAGATAGCTATTCACGACCCAGCTAGTTTCACAGCATTAGTTGACACGGCTCAAGGAGCTCTCACTGACTCTTAGCCCTTAAGTGACAGTGGCTCAAGATTCCAATGAGTTGAAGCTTGCTAGCTTGAGCCGGCTAAAGGCGTTTGCGCGAGAAGTAGCAGCAGCTAGCTCACATGGTGAAGAGTTTATTGTTGAGGGTCAAAGAACTTTACTAGAAGCACTAGCTGCAGGAATCCAAGTACGCTGCGTGGCTCTGCCACACAACCAGGGCGTTGAGCACCTTGCATCGTTAACGGCACGTTTGGCAAGCTCTGTTGAGATATTGTTACTAAAAGACAGAGACTTTAAGCGTTTGGTGCCAACCGTTACCCCACAACCGCTAATGGCTCTAGCGAAACGCCAGCAAGCTGCTTTGCCCGCCAAATTTAACAAAAACGCATTTGTGCTGGTGCTAGTTGAGGTCGCTGACCCAGGAAATGTTGGCACGTTAATTCGGGTCGCTGATGCCACCGCGGCGAAATGTGTGGTTGTGTGCGGTGGTGCCGATCCATGGCGACCGAAAGCGGTGCGTTCTTCAGCTGGATCGATTTTGCGAGTACCGCTTTTGGTACACAACGACGCAGCAGAGGTGTTGGTGACTTTGAAAAATGCTGGCTTGAAGATCGTCGGTGCGAAAGCCGGCGCGGGTGTGAGTCATGACTTAGGTGTACTTACTGGTGCTGTGGCTATTGTGCTTGGATCAGAAGCTCACGGACTCAACTCATCCGCGAGTGATTTGGTCGACGAGTGGACTCATATTGCAATGGCGGGAAATACAGAATCGCTTAATGTGGCGATGGCAGGCACACTGCTCGCTTTTCAAGCAGCAAAAATTTAAATTCGTTGAGCCAAAACCCATAAAGCGATGGGCAGACCTTCTAACCTAGTTGATCAATGATTGAAACTGTTCGTGATACCGCTAAACAAGCACACGCGCTCTTGGCTGAGGTTAGTGACCTTGCATCTCTGGCCAGGCTTGACACTGAGTTGTTGGGCAAGCATTCTGTTCTCACCCTAGCCAAAAGCCAGATAGGTTTGCTGCCCTCAAATCAACGCCGAGATGCAGGGCGTCTAGTGAACGAGGTTCGTGCCGAGATTCAAACTGCTATAGATAGCACCCGTAAACACCTTGAGTTAGCTGCCCACAAACATCAACTTGAATCCGAAAGGCTAGATCTCAGCGAATTTCGCCATAAAGCAAGACGTGGTTCACTGCATCTTGTTACCCAAGCTCGCGACCGTCTTGAAGATGTTTTTGTGGGGATGGGCTTCACCGTTGCTGAGGGCCCGGAGGTGGAATCAGCGTGGTATAACTTTGAAGCTCTCAACATTGACGAATGGCACCCAGCGAGAGGC
This sequence comes from Candidatus Aldehydirespiratoraceae bacterium, assembly GCA_965204595.1. Taxonomy (GTDB): domain Bacteria; phylum Actinomycetota; class Acidimicrobiia; order Acidimicrobiales; family Aldehydirespiratoraceae; genus VXYK01. The sequence continues at coordinate 240,368 of CBDBEW010000014.1, forward strand.
AGTTTTGACACAATCTTTGTTGATTTAGGTGAGCCCGAAGAAGTTATGCTCCGTTCTCACACATCGCCAGTGCAAATTCGCACTATGGAATCACAACCTCCGCCTATCTACATCGTGGCACCGGGGCGAACCTTTAGAACCGATACGGCTGACGCTACCCATCTGCCCGCTTTCAATCAAATTGAAGGCCTTGTGGTTGACAAGGGTGTAACTATGGGTGACCTAGCAGGCACGATGGATGAGTTTGTGCGAACCTTCTTTGGTGAGGATGTAAAAACTAGATTACGTCCTTCCTACTTTCCGTTCACCGAACCAAGTGCGGAATTTGATATCTCGCGTGCTGATGGCACCTGGTTAGAGATGGGTGGGTGCGGTATGGTCCACCCCAATGTTTTGCGAAACTGTGGGATAGACCCCGACCTTTGGCAAGGTTTCGCGTTTGGTTTTGGCATTGACAGATTGGCGGTGTTGCGCCACAAAATAGACGACATTCGCGAGTTGGTGAACAACGACGTGCGTTTCTTGAGGCAGTTCTGATGAAAGTTTGTTTGTCTTGGTTACGTGAGTTCGCTCCTGACATTGGTGGCGACCCTCGTGAATTGAGCGAAACCCTTAGTGCTCTCGGTCTCACTGTAGAAGAAATGACAGTCGTGGGCGAGGTGGTAGCTGGTGTGGTGGTTGCGAGGGTGGTAGGCCTGCGGACACATAGTGCCGCAGACAAAATCCAGTTGGTGGATTTAGATTGCGGTGATGACTTGCCAAGGCAGGTTTGTTGTGGGGCATTCAACATGGCTGTTGGCGACTTAGTACCCTTAGCTACTCCCGGCACTGTCATGCCAGATGGATTAAAGATTACAGAAAGAAAAATGCGAGGCGAGGTTTCGCAGGGGATGTGTTGTTCGGCTGCCGAGTTAGGCATTAGCGACGATCATGAGAATATTTTGATACTAAACGATCGCCTAACCGCCGATGTGGAACTAGGAGCACCACTCGCTGAGGCTCTAGCTCATGAGGTGGACGTTTGGTGGGATTTAGAGGTGAACGCCAACCGCCCCGACGCGATGTCGGTAGCTGGCATTGCCCGCGATCTTAGTGCTGCTTTGGGGGTCTCGTTTTCTAACGAAAACATCGAAATGAGCGTCATTAGCAACGAAGAACTAGTTGAGGATTTACTAACTGTTGAGCTCAAAGACCCCAGTGTTTGTGGACGGTTTTTAGCAACTGTCTTGCGTAACGTAACTGTTGGTAGTTCACCCGCATGGCTAGCCGACAGGCTTGTCGCCGCGGGTATGCGACCCATTAATTCCATTGTTGATATTTCCAACTATGTGATGCTTGAGTTTGGTCAACCAAGCCACACATTTGATCTCGCCACCATCAACGAAGCCACCTTGCGGGTGCGTAGAGCACGAGAGGGTGAAACCTTGCTGACCTTAGACGGTGTTGAACGTCAACTCAGTGACGGTGACGCAGTGATCTGTAATGGTGCAGATGAAGTTGTTAGTTTGGCTGGCGTTATGGGTGGTGCAGCCACTGAGATTTCGTCCACAACAACAGATGTTTTACTGGAGGTGGCGTGGTGGGATCCGCCAACTGTTTCCCGCACCGTTAAAAGACACAATTTAGCTAGCGAGGCATCAACTCGTTTTCGGCGAGGTGCTGATTGGGGTAACAATATGGTGCGCGCCCTGCGTCGTTTCCTGCAACTTGCCACTCAACTTGGTGCGGTGGCAGTTAAGGGTCACCTAGATGTGGCTGGCGACAGTCCACAGCGAGTACCGATAAAGGTTCGCCGTGACAAAATCAATGGTTTGCTGGGCACAAATTTAAGTAGCGAAACCATTGCTGGGCACCTGAGTTCGATTGGTTTTCATACACAACAAGTTGTGTCAGATAGCGCAGACTTGCTGGTCAATATCCCAACATGGCGCTGGGACACAACAACAGAAACTGATATATCTGAAGAAGTAGCTCGCTTGCATGGCTATGAGAACATCACCAAGACGCTTCGACGGGGGGAACTGCCGGGTGGGTTGAACGAATATCAAAGAAAAAGGCGTCAAGTTAGGCAAATTCTTGTTGGGCATGGCTGCGATGAGACTATGCCAATGCCTTTTTTGGAACCCCAAGACTTAGCCAATGCAAAGATTACCACTAATGCGCTAAGGCTAACCAATCCCGTGGTTGCCGCAGAGTCGCTACTGCGTCCTTCCTTGTTGCCTGCTCAACTAAAAGCCATCGCGTACAATCAATCGCATCGCTCCTATGAACTGAGCTTTTTTGAGATCGGGCATGTGTTCTTACCTCCGGCTCATGGTCAGTTGCTGCCTAACGAACGTGAACATCTTGGGGTTGCGTTAGCTGCCCAAGAAGCCCCACAAGCAGTTGAGGTGCTTGACTTGTTAGCAACAACCCTCGGGTTGCCTAATGTGGTGCTGCGCCAATCTCAACCCGCTGGTATGCATGCCACACGTTCTGCGGATGTAATAATGGCGGGTAAAGTTGCGGGAGTCGTGGGTGAGGTTGACTCCATTGTGCTAAAAGATTTCTCAGTGGATGGCAGAGTTGCCTGGCTAGAACTTGATTTGGGTGTTTTACTTTGTGCTCCTTGCCGCAACCGCAAATATCGTGCCGTTTCTAAGTTTCCGTCTAGTGATGTTGATCTCGCCTTTGAGGTGCCCGATAGTGTCAGCGCATCAACTGTTGAGATGGCACTTCAAAAAGCAGGTGTCCCATTGCTAAAACAGTTAACACTATTTGATGTCTATCGCGGTGATCCGCTACCGCAAGGCGTGCGAAGTTTGGCGTTTAGGCTGCGTTTTCAGGCAGACGATAGAACACTAACAGACTCAGAGGTGGCTAACGTGCGACAAACCTGTATTGATGGTTTGGTGAAACGCCACCCAATCACATTAAGAAGCTAGGCAAATCTAAAAAACTAGGCAAATAAAATGTTAGGCAGTTTTGCAAAAACGCTAAACAGTCTAACGTTTTTATGATATTGTTTGACTTTCAATAGACAGGGGAGAACCTTGACCGACATTAAGTCCCTAGCGCAAGCTCATTTAGTGCCGCACTTTACTAGCGGGGATGCTTGGCGCAATAAGGAGATGGTGGTTATTGAGCGGGGTGAAGGTTGCTATGTCTTTGATGGCGAAGGTAATGAATATTTAGATGGGCTTGCGGGTTTGTTTTGCACCAATATCGGTCATGGTCGCAGCGATTTAACTGCGGCGGCTGCTAAGCAAATGGACAACTTAGCATTCTTCCCAAACTGGAGTTACGCACACCCTTCGTGTGTGGAAGCAGCATCCCTCATTGCTGCGCTAGCACCCGCACATCTTGATCGAGTATTTTTTGTGAACTCTGGTTCCGAAGCGGTTGAATCAGCTCTCAAGTTAGCGCGGTGCTATCACCTCGCCAATGGAGAACCAAACCGCCACAAGGTGATCGCGCGCAACTGGGCATATCACGGTACCAGCTTGGGTGCGTTGGCAGTAACAGCGATACCGGGACTGCGTGACCCATACACGCCCATGCTCGGATCATTTGTGCGCCATGTCGACAACACATTAGCTTGTAGCACTAATCACACCGCAACACCGGCACGTGAATTGCCCTGCGTTGCAGCAGTAGAGCAAGCGATCCTTGATGAGGGCCCCGAAAATGTGGCGTTGCTGATTGCCGAACCAGTACAAAATGGTAGGGGTGCGTTAGTCCCACCTGATGGTTATTGGCAGGAGTTGCGCCGTATTTGTGACACATACGGCGTTTTGTTGGTGGCCGATGAGGTAATCAACTCCTTTGGTCGACTAGGGCACTGGTTCGGCAGCATTCGCTTTGATGCCCAGCCAGATATAATCACCTTCGCAAAAGGTGTAACTAGTGCCTATGTACCGCTCGGAGGCATGGTTGTTCGTGGCTCGATAGTTGAGAAAGTCTGGGATTCACCGTCTTCAACGTTTATGCATGGTGCCACATTTGGGGGGCACCCTGTGGCAACTGCAGTTGCGATCGCTAATATTACTGCGATGCGTGATGAGGGCGTGCTACAAAACGTTTTAGCAAACGAGAGTTATTTTAAAAATGGTTTGATGGCTCTAATGAATTCACATAGTTGCGTGAAAGATGTGAGAGGCACCGGTTACTTCTATTCCATCGAATTGATGCGAGATCGGCACGTTGGAGAGGAGATTAGCGAAACCGAATTTGCTCAGTTGCTACCAGGACGGGTGTTGGAGAGTTTTGTTCGTGAAGCGCGTGTGTTAGTGCGCCCCGATTCGCGAGGAGCGGCAATGTTGGCAATTTCTCCGCCGCTCGTGGCTGACACCACAGTAATAGACGACCTACTAACCCGGGTCGACCAAGTTCTCAACCGCACAAGCGGTTGGTTAAAGGCCTCAAGTTGAGGCACCAAACTACCCATTGGAGGGAAAGAAAATGAAAAGAATGTTGGCGTTATTAATGGCTTTAGGTCTTGCGGCAGCAGCGTGCGGCGACGACAGTTCAACTGGACTTGACGAATTGAACGTGGCGTACTTCTTGGAGTGGCCAACGGCCAATCAGGTTGCTCAAGCTCAACAAACCTATGATGAACAACTGGGTATACCAGTTAACTGGATACCTTTTGCCTCTGGCGGGGACATGGCTCAAGCAATGGTATCTGGTGACATTCACATTTCTTACTCGCAGGGTCTTACACCGTTTGCGAATTTTGTGACTGCTGGTTCTGACTTACTGTTGGTTGGTGTGGCAGTAACCTACGCTGATGCCGACAATTGTGTTGCCGGTGCAGGCAGAGGTATTACCGCAGATAACGCTCCCGAAACACTCGCCGGTCAGAGCATTTATACTCCGCTAGGTAACGTAACCCACTTCAAATTGTTGAAGATGCTTGAACACCTCGGGGTTGACACTGCTTCGGTTGAGTTGATTCAGTCAGAAAGTGGTCCCGCTGCTGTGGCAGCATTAGATTCTGGTGAAGTGGCTATGGCGTGTGCCTTTGGTGGTGCTGTCAACCGCATGATTGATAATGGGGGTAACTTGTTGATGACTGGTGCTGAACAAGAAGCTATTGGTATTCGTGTGTTCGACATCATTTCCACCACACGTGCTTTCGCAGATGAATACCCTGAAGTTGTGACCGCTTTCTTGCAGGTAACTGAAGATGCCAACCGAGCCTACAATGCCGACCGCGAACCATTTATTGATACTATCGCAGGCGCAGCGAACTTGGACCGTGATGCCACGATAGCGTTGCTTGATGCCTTTGCTTTCCCCGAAAAAGATGTGCAACTATCTGATGCATGGCTTGGGGGAACAGTGCAAGCCACCATGAAAGAACAAATGGACTTCTTTGTGGAGCAAGACGAAATTGAGGCCGCACTTCCGAGTTACGATCAGTTTGTAGACACGAGCTACCTGGAAGCTGTCAATTAAACAAACGCTTTTGAGCCGACATTAAGCATTACTTGCTTAATGTCGGCTCTTAGGCTAACAATGATATGACAATGATGTAAAACGCGAAAAAGGGGAACACGTGGACACGATCGTTGAAGCCATAGCAGACGTATATGATTTGGTCACATTCGGAGTGGCGCGAGGTGCGTGGTTACTGTCTTGGGTGCTTTTTGTAGCGACTGCGGTGGGTGCGGTAGTAATGCTAGTTGACTTGGTGCTCACCCGAACTAGCCGGTTTTCAAACGTGGCAACCGCGTCTCCTAGTGATGGAACAATTTTGATTGGTCAATTGTTGGCAGGAATGTCCATCGTTGGTGGTGTGGTTCTCGCTTTTCGTGATACTGCGCAGCCGTGGCAGCCAATAGCTGCATTAGTTGGTGGCGCGTGTTTGCTGGCATTGTTGTTGACTTACCGAAGGTTGACCATGCAGAACAACCCGCTGCTAACGCACTTAGTCTGGCTTTCGTTCGCAGCTAGTTCTGTTGTGGCTGTGATTTTGGCGTATCTGCAGCGTAATGATTCTGCGATTCCCTTTTTGGGGTTGCTGCTCGCTGCTTTCGTCTTGGCACGTGCTTGGTTTTTGCTGGCACGTCCAGAAGTGCATTTTGATCCTTCCGCAGTGCAGGTTACAAGAGAATCAAAGACCGAAAGTCCCCTTGTGGTTGAACAGTTAGGAATGGTTTATGAACTGCCTGATGGTGGCAAGGTTGAAGCTCTCAAAGATGTAACTTTCACTTTAGAACCAGGGAGGCTGTTGACGTTGCTTGGGCCTTCTGGGTGTGGCAAAACCACATTGTTGAATATTCTCGCTGGATTCCTAGCCCCGACTTCAGGTTCTGCCAAGTTAGGTAGCGGCATTATCACAGGCCCGAGTCAGGAACGAGGTATGGTCTTTCAGCAGGGTGCTTTGTTTGAATGGCTTACGGTGAACGACAATGTGGGTTTCGGTGCTCGCATGAATGGCCGTTCACGGCCTGCATCACGTGAAGCTGTGCAAGACCTCCTTCGCATAGTTGGCTTGCAAGATTTCGGTGAAAAGTCTGTCTATGAACTCTCAGGAGGCATGCAACAACGTGTGGCGTTGGCTCGTTGTTTAGCTAATGACCCCAAGATTATTCTCATGGACGAACCGCTTGGTGCCTTAGATGCACTCACCCGCGAGAAAATGCAGGGTTTGGTGCTAAACCTATGGAATGAGACCGGCAAGACTATCGTTTTGGTGACCCATAGTGTTGAGGAGGCACTCTACTTGGGTGATCAGTTATTTGTGATGGCTCCTCGCCCTGGTCGTATTGAACGGGTTTACAACTTGCCCTTTGCTCAAGAAGCTCTCACCGCTGATGCACGCGAACTGAAGACATCGCGTGAGTTCATTGAAACCCGTGAGGAGATCCTAACAATGATATGGCAGATGGAAGAACAGATCATGGGTATCGCGGGAGCGTAGTAATGGTAGCTCACAACACTGTAGGTGGACAAAGAAAGGAAAACGCAAATGGCTGAAGGACCCGGTGGACACGCTTTAGGCGACAACATCAATCAGCAAAACCGCTTGGTCAACTGGCCCTTCGTTTGGCTTTTCCGCAAACAAGGTCAGAGTGCTCGCAAGACAGTAACTTTCGGAGATGCTAGCGAAGTTAGTGGTGCTTTGCTGTGGACTGTGGGAAGTCTGATTGCAATCATTTTCATTTGGGTCATCGCCACCACTGTTTGGGGATTACCTTCAGAATGGTCACAATATGGAGAGGAAGTGCGCGCCGGGCTTATTAGCGAAGAGGAAAGTTACGACCAACGCGATTTGTTGCGCGATTGCGATCAATTCGAAGACAATTCAGAAAACTATCCTCCAGGACTCCCTGCATGTTCCTACACGCAGTGGTTAAGTGAATCAACCTTGCCGCATCCTTTGCAGGTTTGGGATGCAGCGTGGGACTTCGCTCGCAATGGCTACAGCGGTTTCACCTTATGGCAACACCTCTGGTTGAGCTTCAGTCGCCTAGCCAAAGGCTTGTTTTGGGGAGTCGCGATAGGTGTTCCAATAGGTTTGGCGATGGGATTATCAAATCGTTGGAGAGGTATCTTTGATCCCATAGTCGAATTGTTGAGGCCGATCCCGCCACTGGCACTTATTCCGCTGTTTATTATTTGGTTTGGTGTGGGCGAGGAAGGCAAAGTTAACCTGTTGTTGTTTGCTGCGATTTGGATAATGGTGATCGCCGCGCGGTCTGGGGTTTTGGCTGTAAAAGTAACCAAAGTGCATGCCGCATATTCACTTGGGGCATCTAAAGCGCAAGTTTTGCGCCATGTCATTTTGCCTAACGCCTTACCAGAGATTTTCACTGGGTTGCGTGTGGCTATAGGTGTGTGCTGGGGTACTTTAGTTGCAGCAGAACTGTTGGGTGCTAGTTCTGGGCTTGGCTTTACAATTTTCAAAGCACGACAGTTCTTTTTGCTGGACTTGATGCTCTCAGCAGTGATACTCATCAGTATTTTAGGGGTAACGATGGATCTAGCTATGCGCATGGCTGAAAAAAGATTGATCCCCTGGCGAGGCAAAGGCTAAACAAAACGTTGCTCTAGCAACGGTTACTAAACCAAAGGTTTTCTAAAAAACGTGGATGTTGTTCAAAGCTGGTATCAAAAGGCTCGCGCACACCCCAAGCGTATTTTGTTAGCTGACGAGGGTGATGAACGTGCTATTGATGCCGCGGCTCAACTCAACTCACAAGGACTAGTTGAGGCGTTAGTGGTTGGTAGCGACTTTTTGTCAGCATCCGATGTTGGCAACTCCACAACCGAGACACTAATGGGCCAACTTAGACTAGCCTTCCAGACAACACCTAAACCTCAAATTGATCCAGATGACCCTTTAGTGATAGCAGCGGTCTTGGTGAAGGGTGGTTGGGCTGATGGTTGTGTAGCCGGTGCTAGCCGTCCAACTGCACATGTGGTACGCACCGCTTTGCGCGTCCTCGGGGTTAAACCTGCTATCAAGTTGCTGAGTAGTTGTTTCTTGCTGGTTTTGCCCGATGGTAGAGCAATCGTTTATGGTGATTGCGCGGTCGTTCCAGAACCTAATGAACGTCAACTAGCGGCGATTGCAATTTCAAGTGCTGCAACATTTGCTCAGTTGACAGACGAAGAACCGCGAGTGGCGATGTTGTCTTTTTCAACCAAAGGTAGCGCGCAACACCGCCGAGTCGAACGGGTACGCGAAGCTACAGATATCGCTAAGTCGTTGGCACCTAACCTAAAGATTGATGGTGAACTGCAGTTTGATGCGGCTTGGGATTTCACTGTTGCGGAGTTGAAGGCACCAGCTTCGACTGTCGCCGGGCAAGCCAACGTGTTTGTCTTCCCCGATTTAGATTCTGGTAATATTGGCTACAAGATCACTCAACGACTTGGTGGTGCACAAGCTTTTGGGCCACTGTTGCAGGGCTTAAATGGAGTGATGCATGATTTGTCACGCGGATGTTCAACCGAAGATATTGTCAATGTGGCTGTGATTTCCTCTATTCAAGCCACTTGCGAGAAAACAGCCAACACATCAGGCTATAGCCTATAAAATATGACGCTTTTAGACCGGCGAACTCTCGATACAACCCTAGTTATTGAAAGTGCTGCTGCGCTTGCCGACCGTGAAGGTTTTGATGCTGTCACCTTGACTCGTGTTGCTGAAGAGTTGGGGGTTCGACAACCAGCTCTTTACCGACATGTCGATGGCTACGACGAACTCGTAAAACAGCTTGCTTTGCGGGGGAGAGATATTCTGGCTCAAGCACTAACTGAGGCGGCGATTGGAGTTTCGGGTTCTAAAGCGGTTGTTGCGATAGGCCGAGCGTGGCGTGAAGTGGTTAGAACTCACCCTGGTTTGTACTCAGCCACCGACCATTACCCATGCGCCGGTGATGCTGAACTTGAAGAAGCGGTTGAGCGCATTGTGTCTATCTTGGCGCGTGCCTTAGCGACTTTTCAGATAGATGACGATGAAAAAATGCATGTGGCACGTGGACTACGCAGTGCATTTCACGGTTTCTCTCATCTGGAGTCTGGCAAAGGCCACCCATATGAACAAGACCTTGATGACACGTTTGATCATTTGCTGGAGTTGTTGATTGCTGGTATTCATCGATTGGAAAGAGAAAACGAAAAAAGATAGGGTCTATCACGGATTCGTTATAGGCTCTTACACCTACACTCTTACGCTACATTAACTCGGAGGAACTATGACCCGCATGACCCCAAGTGAAGCTTTTGTTGAAACGATGGTTGCCAACGGTGTAACCACTATTTTTGGAATAATGGGTAGTGCGTTCATGGATGCCATGGACATATTTGAACCCGCAGGGATTGATTTTGTGCCGGTGGTTCACGAACAAGGTGCCGCGCACATGGCAGATGGCTACTCGCGAGTGAGCGGACGACACGGTGTGGTAATAGGACAAAATGGCCCTGGCATTTCCAATTGCGTGACCGCTATCGCAGCGGCTTATTGGGCACACAGTCCAGTCGTGATTGTCACTCCTGAAGCGGGCACCATGGGCATGGGTTTGGGCGGCTTTCAAGAAGCAAACCAACTTCCGATGTTTGAAGAGTTCACAAAATATCAAGGACACATAAACAACGAGGCGCGGATGGCTGAGATAACCGCTAGGTGTTTTGATAGGGCTTTAGCAGAAATGGGTCCAACGCAACTAAATATCCCCCGCGATCGCTTTTATGGCGACATTGATGTATGCATTGCTAAACCAATGCGTCTTGATCGTGGCCCTGGAGGTGAACGCAGTTTGGGCGCAGCCACAGAATTGCTAGCTAACGCAAATTTCCCGGTGATGATTAGTGGTGGGGGAGTGGTGATGGGTGATGCCATGGCTCCTGCTGTTGCACTAGCAGAGCGACTGGGTTGCCCAGTGGTCAATAGTTACCTGCACAATGACTCGTTCCCGGCTAGTCATCCGCTTTGGTGTGGGCCTCTTGGCTATCAAGGTTCCAAAGCAGCGATGAAGCTTATTGAGCAAGCCGATGTGGTGCTTGCCCTAGGTTCGCGATTAGGCCCGTTCGGCACACTACCTCAGCACGGCCTAACGTATTGGCCTGAACAAGCCAAGATTATCCAAGTTGATGCAGATGCTAAAATGCTTGGCTTAGTAAAAAAGATTGACGTGGGCATTTGTGGTGATGCGGGAGCTACCGCAGCAGCACTCTCACAGAGGCTAACTGGGCGCGAACTAATATCTGACCAAAACCGCGATCAACGAACACATCGGATTAATGCCATCAAAATGGAATGGGAGGCCGAACTTGACGACTGGACAGAAGAAACCGACGATTTCAGCATTGACATGATAAAAGAAGCAGCCGCCGAGCACGGTAGCTGGCTGCATCCTCGCCAAGTCTTGCGTGAACTTGAACGTGCCATGCCAGCTCGTGTGATGGTCTCAACTGACATTGGCAACATCAACTCGGTGGCCAACAGTTATCTGCGTTTTGAAGAACCCCGTTCATTTTTTGCTGCAATGAGTTGGGGTAACTGTGGCTATGCCTTGCCGACCATAATTGGTGCCAAAAAAGCTGCTGATGATCGCCCAGCGGTTGCCTATGCTGGTGACGGTGCTTGGGCGATGAGTATGGTTGAGGTGATGACCGCGGTGCGCCATGACATTCCCGTTACCGCAGTTGTTTTCCACAACCGTCAATGGGGTGCTGAGAAGAAGAACCAAGTTGACTTCTATGGCAGACGTTTTGTGGCTGGAGAGCTTGAAGGTGGAGAAAACTACGCTGAGATAGCCCAAGCAATGGGTGCAACAGGTGTTCGGGTGGATCAACTTGATGATGTTGTCCCAGTCTTAGAACGTGCCTTAGATGATCAAATGACTCAACGCAAGACCACGGTCATTGAAGTCATGACCACCAAAGAACTTGGTGACCCATTTCGCAAAGATGCACTCAGCCGCCCCATCCGCTTCCTAGAGAAATACTCGCAATACACCTAAGCGTCCACGAGCCACGGGTTATTACTCGCCTTGAGTTTTAACCGCCGTGGATGGCGTGCTTAATGCACTCAATAAAGCATCGACAGTGTTATCTGCAATCACGCACATTTCTTTGTCTGTGCGGTCTTGGATGGGGTGTTCAACAAGCACTTGTGCTGCATCAAATCCCAAACGTTCACCTTGCTGTTTGGCACTTTCGGCAAATTCAACTGTGGTCACAAATACGCCTGGAACACCGAGTTTTTCGAGATTGTTGATGTCGTGTACACTACACGTGGTGCATGACCCTCAATCAGCTAACGCTTCAATAACCGCGTCACACGATTGAGCTATTTCTAGGCGTAAATCTACCGGTGCTAACTTTGTGAACGTCGGTTTCGTAAATCGTCTCACCTTAACGCCAAGTGCTGTGAGCCGTTGTTCTATTTGGTTGAGGAACACATCACCACGTGGCTTGGATATGTCTAATAAAGCAACGGTTAAGCCAACCGCGGTTGTTGGTCTAGCTAGCCGTTCTCGCGGTTCGGGGAGAACTTCAGCTGTTGGGTCTAAGATAAAGCTCACAATGTCACCTCCTTGGTGACGCTAACGCTACCACTTGGACCGCTCACCCAACCAGCGATCACAGACGAAAACAAGCCGGCGCGGCCTCCCCCATGCACGACATGAATGCCGTTAGGGGGAAACTTGGCAATCGTCTTACCCGCAAACGACTCAGGTAAGCCTTCTGCTATACCGTCAACACCGCAAAGCAAGTCGTCTGCGTTAAGTACTAAGTGTTCTTGGAGTTTGGCTAGAAAACGGTTTCTGTCCCAACGTGCATCTCTAAACCTCGCCATATGTTCTGGGCTAATGACGATCATTGTCTCCATCTGCATCACCACTCTGGGGCTGGTGTTGGCTTTCAGCATTTCGGCGAAGTGTTTGACGAGTGATTTTGCAGACCGTGATTTCTGGTCGTACAGCAAACGTGTCCCCTCACCAGCAAATAATGTGACAGTAGAGACACCTTTGTCAAAGCCGCGAGATTGTGCTAACGAATCAAAGGCACTTCCTTCTTCATCTTCGGCGAAACAAAACCCTATTTTGGCGGGATTCCCTTGTGTTGCTTGATCCACACCTTGAGGTTTGCCACCACCAACATTACGAATCACCAACTGCAAAGCTCGACCGATGGTACTGTTAGCACGGTTGCCTTGCCCAAGTAGATTACCAGCACTGTTCATATTGATTGTCTGGCGTATTGGTCCATTAACAACCAAGACAGGACCAACCGGCATGGTGGTCGCGAGCACACCATGAATATTGAACTCATCAGTGCAAGCTGCTTCAACTGCACATAACACCACGGGCAGGTACTCTGGTTTACAGCCTGCTAGCACTGCGTTAATGGCGACTTTTTCAACGGTGCAGGCAACCAGTTCGGGTGGTACCACAGCCACGACTTCAGCAGGGTCACGACTTGTTCCAGATAACATTTTTTGCACTCTTAGCTCAGTTGGCGGCACTACTGGTAGTCCATCGCTGAAACCCCGCTCAAACATGGCCTCAATGTCATCTTGCTGCGGCGTTATCTCAATCTTTGATGTTGTGTTCATTCGCTAATGTTGGCATAAGGTGACTTGGTGCATCAAGCAAAGAATTCTCAAATTATCTTCTGAGACATTTGTCACACTTGGTGGCATCAGATATTTGACCTGCATAGCGTGCAACGTTGATGACAACAATGCAGACCGCCGTTGAAGTCACCTTTCATGGAGTTCGTGGCTCAATCCCAACTAGTTGTCCCACAATGCAACGAATTGGTGGCAACACCAGCTGTGTCTCAATTGAAGCACGCAATCATGACCCGATTATCTTAGATTTGGGGACTGGGTTGAGGGCTTGGGGCACCAAAATGAACATCCCCGCGCAGCAAACAATGCATGCCTTGCTAACTCACCTTCATTGGGACCATATTCAAGGTCTGCCATTTTTTTCTCCCCTAATATTTAGCGACGTGACCCTAAATGTTTACGGGTGTGCCGAACCACCCGAATCGCTTGCCGAAGCACTCAATCGAGTTATCGCACCTCCTTTCTTTCCAATCCGAGCCAGCGACTTTGCTGGGCAAGTCAACTTCTTTGATGTTGCTGAGGCCGATTTTGCAGTAGGTGATGCGCACATCAAGTCAAGGTCAGTACCCCATGTGGGAACCACCAACGGCTACCGCATAGACATAGCTGGCTCATCGATTGCATATATCTCTGATCATCAACAACCCATCGGCAACCCTAGAGGGGTTGATGAGGCAGTAATTGAACTCTGCGAGAATGTCGACCTACTAATACACGATGCCCAACTTTGGCCAAACGAACTCATTACCAAAATGCGTTGGGGTCATAGTACGCCACAATATGCCCTTGAAGTGGCTAAACAAAGTAAGGCTAAGGCTTTAGCACTTTTTCATCATGACCCCACCCACGACGACCATTCCATTGAGGAGATGGAGCAAAAGTTACGTTTGCAAGGTACACAAGTGGGTGTAGAAAAAGTATTTGCAGCCAGAGAAGGCATGCGACTAACCTTTGCTGGCCGTCCTCACGCGCATGCCAACGGCAAAGTTGAGCAACTAAGGGAGCGGGAACCCGCTTTGACACTGTCCCCTATTTAAGGAGTACGGCTTGTCTTTTGATTCGTTAGAGTTTCGCAGGGTGTTGGGCAACTTCCCAACTGGAGTGACTGTGGTAACCGCCATGACTTCGCACGGTCCGGTAGGACTTACTATCGGTTCTTTCGCGAGTGTGTCCTTGGAGCCACCCTTGGTTATGTTTTGCCCCGACAAACGTTCAGGCACTTGGGAACAGATATCTCAGCTGGGAAGGTTCTGCGTGAATGTGCTCGGTGCTGACCAGAGTAAAATATCTTCTATATTTGCTGGTAAAGCAGCCAACAAGTTTGACGGCGTTGCTTGGCACCCTCTAAATTCAGGTGCCCCCATCATTGATGGTACAGTTGCCTGGATTGACTGTGTTGTTCATGCTACCCATGATGGTGGTGATCACGAAATCGTGGTGGGCCAGGTGGAAGCACTCGCTGCAGAAAACGACCATAGCCCGTTAATCTTCTTTAAGGGTGCTTATGGACGTTTCACCGAGATTTGATGGTGCTCAAGTTTTAGAAGTTCTAGTATCCTTGTTAGGATAAGTTTGGCGTTGACCGCCATTTAGGAGCCAATACTATGACATCCACCGACACCACCACAAAACCTGATTTAGGCACAAAACCCGACATAGGGGTTGATCTTGGCAAATACCAACTTGGTTGGAGCGATGAAGAAGACTACGTCTTCAAACCCAAGAAAGGACTCAACGAAGATATCCTTCGTGAGATGTCGTGGCTTAAGGGCGAGCCACAATGGATGCTTGATTTTCGTTTGAAGTCTTATAGGCGTTTCGGTAGCCGTCCTATGCCAGGGTGGGGCGGCGACATGTCAGACATAGATTTCGACAACATCTACTATTATATTAAACCCACCGAGGCATTAAGTGATGACTGGGACGATGTACCTGAGTCCATCAAAAACACTTACGAAAAGTTGGGCATCCCCGAAGCGGAAAGAAAGTATCTCGCTGGGGTTACCGCTCAATACGAATCTGAGGTTGTCTATCACCGCAACCGCGAAGACCTTGAAGCCCAAGGTGTTTTGTTTTGCGATATGGACACCGCTCTCAAAGAATATCCCGAGATCGTAAAACAGTATTTTGGCAAGGTGATCCCACCCAACGACAACAAGTTTTCAGCACTCAACAGTTCTGCCTGGTCGGGTGGTTCGTTCATTTACGTGCCACCCGGTATTGAAGTGGACATGCCTCTGCAGGCATATTTCCGTATCAACGCTGAGAATATGGGCCAGTTTGAGAGAACTTTAATTATTGCTGACGAGGGTTCAAAAGTTCATTACATTGAAGGATGTTCAGCTCCAACATACACTTCCGATTCATTGCATTCGGCTGTGGTTGAGATTATTGTGAAACCATCTGCTCGAGTCACCTACACCACCATCCAAAACTGGTCAGACAATGTGTTCAACTTAGTCACAAAACGTGCTTATGTTGAAGCTGAAGGACACATGGAGTGGATAGACGGCAACATTGGTTCTAAGTTGACTATGAAATATCCAGCCGTTGTTTTGGCTGGACCCAAAGCATCAGGTGAGGTGCTTTCAGTTGCTTACGCAGGTGCCAATCAGCACCAAGACACGGGAGCTAAGATGACCCATATTGCTCCTGAAACCACATCCAAGATTGTCTCAAAGTCGATTTCTAAAGATGGTGGACGTACTTCCTATCGGGGTTTGGTGCGCGTGGAAGACGATGCATATGGATGCAAAAGCCATGTGCAATGTGACGCATTAATCTTAGACGAAGAATCAATATCGGACACCTACCCATACATGGAGGTTGGTTCTGGTGACGCTGTTATTGGTCACGAAGCAACTGTGAGCCGGGTAGCAGACGAACAAATATTTTATCTCCAAAGCCGCGGACTTACCGAAGAACAAGCAATGGGCATGATCGTTAATGGCTTTGTTGAGCCAGTAACACGCACTTTGCCGATGGAATATGCGGTTGAATGGAGCCGTCTCATTGAACTGCAGATGGAAGGTAGCGTTGGCTAGACCTATGCCTATGCGTCAAGACTGCAAGTATTTTGAATCTCGCACTTACGCTAATGGCGACACAGTTCGCAAATGTGACTTAGATTTGGCACCAGAAGCACCGTGGCGTTGTCCAAAAGACTGCCCCAAGTTCACACGGCGGTTAGCTGATGTGAACTGGAGTCATGGTTCACTCGTAACCCCAGCGACACCTGAGGAACCCGCAAGTCTCGGCAACGACGACAGCATAGCAGCGTTGCTAGATGCGGCAGAAGACATAATAAATGAAGCTGCGCCCCAAGTTTTGGAGCAGATTGAACAAGAGAGAAAGCAAGGTACTAGGCGGCGGCTTGGTAAATTCTTGCGCCGCCGTAAACGATAAAATAATGGCGTTTGTAGGCCCTCGGGCCAGCTGTTTGAGGCAGGTGCATGTCTGAATTTTCTATTGAGGCCGCCCGAACATTGCCCGGTCCAGCATGGCTTGTTGATCGTCGAGTAAATGCTGCTAAGGCGTTTGCTGATATGGTTCCGCCCGATGTGACAGATGAAGAATGGCGTTACAGTGCTATTGATGACTTTGACTTGACAGCTTTTGGATTATCACAAGAAATCTCAACCACCGAGTTACCAAAGGTTGCTTGGCGAGACACTAGTTTGGACGCTTCTTGTGTGGTTCGTGTTGTCAATGGTCGTGTTGTTTCTATTGATTTAGCTGATGAACTTGTTGCCGCAGGGCTTTATGTTGGCAGGCTTGATAACTTTGATCAACCCGCAACTCAACTTGGCAAAGTGGCTAATGATGCCAGTGATTATTTCACGGTGCTCAATGATGCCTTTGTTGGTGATGCTGTATTGGTTTCTGTCCCCGCTGGCATGGTTGTACCAAAACCAATAGTGGTGATAAACCACAGTTCGGGAGCCGAAAGTGCCTCATTTTCACGTTTGGTTGTGCAGGTCGCAGCTGCTGCCCAAGCCGAGGTGCTCGACTACCACATGTCTGATGATTCCTCGCTGCTTGTTTGCCCTGTTAGCGAACTTTCTGTTGACAAAGCGGGTCGTTTGGGTTTTCTTAATCTGCAACAACTTGGTTCCAAGACTTGGCAGTTTTCCTCACAACTAGCTGTTGTGCAACGAGATGCCAGCCTTACTACCGCCACTGCGGCTTTTGGCGGTGGTTACGCACGAACACGAGCTGACGTTAGGCTGCTTGGTCGAGGTGCAAACTGCGACTTGCTTGCTTTGTATTTTGGGGATGGCCAGCAAGGTCTGGACTTTAGAACTTACCAAGACCATGTGGCACCTTATACAACTTCCAACTTGTTGTATAAGGGTGTGGTCAGTGATGAAGCTCGCAGTATCTACTCAGGTTTAATCAGGGTGCGACCCAAGGCCCGTGGCACGAACGCTTTTCAAACTAATCGCAACCTCAAGCTGAGTGAAAGTGCTTGGGTGGAATCGGTACCCAACTTAGAAATCGAAAACAACGATGTACGTTGTAGTCACGCTTCCGCAGTTGGCCCAGTTGATCCAGCACAGGAGTTTTATCTCGAAAGTCGAGGTGTGCGAACTAGCGATGCCGAGAAGTTGATAGTGGCAGGCTTTTTGGACGAAGTGGTGGCAGCTTCGCCAGTTGCGACAGTAAAAGACTTGCTGCGGTCACAAATTGATGGCAAATTAAGCCGATTCAGTTCAAATGGAGTGGGTGATGAGTAAACAAGTTTTGTTCCCCTTAACAGAATTGGCAACGGGCGAGGCACGCAAAGTAATTGTGGAAGACCAACCGATTGCTGTTGTGCGTATTGAAGATGATGTCTACGCCATTGGTGATATTTGCAGCCACCAAGAGGTTTCGCTATCTGAGGGTTATGTGGATTCCGAAGAGTGCCAGATTGAGTGTTGGCGCCACGGAGCAATGTTTAACCTAAAAACCGGTGCCGCCGAAACTCTGCCTGCGACACGCCCTGTGCCCACATATGAGCTTTCTGTGGTTGATTCGATGGTTTGCATACATATTGAAGACGCGCAAGACGCTGACGATGCAGAAGACGAAAACAAAAATGTGAGTCCAAATCCATGAGCAAGCTTGTCATCGAGGGATTGTGTGCTCGTGTTGCTGGTAAAGAGATACTTTCTGGCGTAAACCTCGAAATGTCGGCGGGTGAAGTCCACGCGTTGATGGGGCCAAACGGTTCGGGCAAATCGACGCTCGCATATGTTTTAGCTGGGCATCCAAGCTTTGAAGTACTTAGCGGGTCTGTTCGCTTAGATGGACTTGAATTGTTGGATTTGCCAGCGTGGGAACGAGCTAGAGCAGGCCTTTTTTTAGCGATGCAATACCCCATAGAGGTACCAGGTGTGGCACTGCGTGATTTGCTGCGCGTGTCAGTGAGCACCAGTAATGATGCAGGTGAAATTGAATCTGCTATGCGCGATGAGGCGAAGCGCATCGGCTTTGGTGTGAAGTTTTTAGAGAGACCTGTGAATGTTGACTTGTCTGGTGGTGAAAAGAAGCGTAACGAAACCTTACAGTTAGGGGTTTTGCGACCTCGTTTTGCCATACTCGATGAAATAGATTCGGGTCTTGATTACGATGCCTTACGTATGGTTAGCGCACGCGTTGAAGCAGCAACAGAAGAAGATGATATGGGGGTGCTAGTGATTACCCATTACAGTCGTGTGTTTGAGCAACTAAGGCCTGATATTGTTCATGTGTTCGCCGCTGGCCGCATTCAGAAAACGGGTGGTGCTGAGTTGGCTCAAGAACTCGAAGACACCGGATATCAACGTTGGAGCAACAATGGATAGCACATTACTTACTGAAGACGAGATCGCTGAATTATTGAACCAACACAGCGGCTGGCACAGAGATGGACAGCGTTTGCGGCGTAGCTTTGAGTTCGTTAATTTTGTTGAAGCGTTTGCTTTCATGTCTAAAGTAGCATTGATCTCTGAGAAGTTGTTTCACCATCCAGAATGGTGCAACGTCTATAATCGGGTCGACATAGCCATCACCGATCACGGGGCAGGCGGCCTATCCAGCAAAGACAAGCGATGGGTTGAGGTTGTTGACCAAATTGCGCTTGGCTAACTCTTGTGGCTTTGGAACGCGCGAGTTTCGTCTAGGGCTTGGGCTAGGGTGTTCCAGCTAAGGGTGGCGCATTTAATCCGGATAGGAAATTTCACCACCCCCCGCAGGGCTTCCAAATCGCCTAGTTTTATCTCGTCTGCGCTGCCATCAATGTTGATACCGTTTTCAGCTTCGCTGCCATCACCACCGATTTCAGTTTCGTGTATTGACATTAAAGACTTAAAAGCTACGATTAACTTGCGTGCTTGTTCAAAGGTTTTGCCCTTAATGGCTACCGACATCATGGAAGCTGACGATTGACTTATCGAGCAGCCGTGCCCGCCGATGGCAACATCTTCAATGACATTGTTGGCACCGGCTTGCAAGTAAAGAATAATTTCGTCTCCACATAAGGGGTTGAAACCCTCAACACGCTGCGCTGGAGGTGTAGCTAGTTCGCCGCGGTTGCGTGGTGTGCGATAATGGTCAAGGATTATCTCTCGGTATAAGTCTTCAAGTCCTGCCATCTGCTCTCCTAAAAGAACTCATCTACTTTGTGAAGTGCTTCGGCGAGTTTCTCCACATCAGATTGGTTGTTGTAAACATAAAGCGAAGCTCTAGTTGTGGCACTCACGTTTAGTACCTTCATGAGTGGCTTGGCACAATGATGACCAGCTCGCACCGCTATCCCTGACTGGTCAAGCACTTGTGCTATGTCGTGGGGATGAACGTCTGCATAGACAAAAGATAAAACTCCACCACGTTCGGCGGGTTCGGTTGGTCCATGCACGGTGATCTTGTCGCCATGGTGTTCATTGAGGGTACGCAAAGCATAGGCGGTTAGTGCCACCTCGTGTTGACGCACGTTATCCATCCCCAAGCTACTTAGATAATCAACCGCACAGCCAAGCCCCACAGCTTCACCAACCATTGGTGTACCCGCCTCAAACTTCCAAGGTATCTCGTTGGTGGTAAATCCCTCTTTGGTGACATTTAAAATCATCTCGCCACCACCAAGGAATGCTGGCATGTTTTCTAAAATCTCCGCACGCGCCCACAGCACACCGATGCCCATCGGGGCCAGCATTTTGTGACCCGTGAAAACCAAAAAATCTATGTCTAGCGCAACAACATCTGTTGGCATGTGGGGTACATATTGGCTAGCGTCCACCGCTACTACCGCGCCAGCTTGATGGGCTTGTTTGGTCAGCAACTCAATTGGGTTTAGGGTTCCCAAAACATTGCTCATAGCTGTAATCGAAAGTATTTTCGCGCCATCTAGTAGCGTATCTAGGTTGCTAAGGTTTAGGTGCCCGTTACTATCAATAGGAATCCAGCGGATTTCAATATCTTTTTCAGCCGCGAGCATATGCCACGGCACGATGTTGGCGTGATGTTCCATTTCGCTCAGCACCACCGCGTCGTTGGCTTCTAAGTTCTGCTGTGCCCATGAACGGACGAGCAGGTTTAGTGCTTCGGTAGCGTTTTTGGTGAAAACTATTTCAGAGGGGGATTTGGCGTTGATAAAACTGGCTACTTTGGCACGGGCACCTTCAAGTGCGGCTGTGGCATTGACCGCGAGTTCGTAGCTACCGCGATGCACATTGGCGTTGGTGGTTTGGTAGTAGTTTGAGACTGCATCAATAACTACTTGAGGTTTTTGCGAAGTGTTAGCGGAGTCGAGATATACCAGTTGGTTCCCGCAGAACTGTTGTTGGAGCAATGGAAAATCTTCTTTTATGCATTGAGACAAGGTCATTTGTTTAGGTCCAGAATCTTTCGTAGCCTTCAACTTCGAGCCGCTGCACGAGTTCAGTACCTCCTGATTGTGCGATACTCCCGTCAATTATGACATGCACGTGGTCGGGTTTGAGTTGATTCAGAAATCGCTGATAATGCGTGATAGCAAGCACTCCTAGTTTGGGGCGTTCGCTGCGCACCTCTTGCACTCCTGTTGCGACCACACTCAATGCATCAATGTCTAACCCAGAATCGGTTTCGTCTAAGATAGCGAGTTCTGGTTCTAGGATTGCCATTTGCAGGATTTCATTGCGTTTCTTTTCTCCTCCTGAAAAGCCTTCGTTGATGTAACGCTCTGCGAACGAAGAGTCCATGTTGAGCCGTTCCATCCATTCCATGATGGATAAACGCAATTCGAGTACAGATAAGTCGATGCCTTTACGTGCTGAGAGTGATTGCCGTAAGAAGTTGAGCACGGTCACACCACTGATTTCTTGAGGGTACTGAAAGGCGAGGAAAATGCCAGCCTTGCCTCGAACATCTGTGGGCCATTCGGTGATGTCTTCACCTTTGAATCGTATTGATCCAGCAGTCACCTGATATTGGGGACTACCGAGCATGACATTAGCTAGCGTGCTTTTACCAGAGCCGTTTGGACCCATAAGAGCGTGTACTTCGCCTTCGCCGACGGTGAGGTTCACCCCTTTAAGGATTTCTATGTCGCCTTCGGTGGTGGCGGCGCGCAAGTCTTTGATTTCAAACAGTGGTGCCAATGCCATAGATTCAGTCTAAGAGTGCTAAAGAACTTTCCCTTGCAGCGCATCTTCAAATTTCGCTCTACACGCCCCCTAAAACTCGCATACAAGTTGCCGTAAACGGCTATGGGCGAGTTCACGAAGTCGTGTGGGACTATATTGCGGAAGGAGTTCAGAAATCGCCGCATCCAGCGCAATTTTCCGAGAGTTGAGCATCCCCCCTTTGCCTTGACACTTCGATTAGGAGGTAATCACGTCATTGATGGAATCAGATAGGCCGCCCCACTGACCGTCGAACTCCGCTCCGACCAAAGCCGACGCCGCGGCCAAAATCTCGTTCGCTCGGCGCAGCTCACGGTTCTCGCGTTCAAGGCTCTTACCACGCTCACGCTCTACGCTGGTTACCCCCGCGCGCGCACCGGTGTCGATCTCAAAACGGCACACCCACTTGCGCACCGACTCCGCAGACAGACTCAACTTCTCCGCAAGCGAGCAGATCGCCTCCAGCGAGACCCGTAAAGCCGCTCATTATCGAGCACCATCCTCACCGCCCGCTCACCCAGCTCAGCTGGATATCTTCTGTTGTTTGTCATAACTCCATCCCCTCAAAGAAACGAGTCTCCACCAAACCCGGGGTGATTCACAAACCCGGGGTGATTCAAGATGATTCGGTAGTTTGACTGTCGGTTGGGGTTTGTTGTGTGGGTGGGGGGTTAGCCCCGCCAAACCAAACTTGAATATCAAAATTCGAGTAGTTCTCAACTTCGATTCCGCTAAGGAACGGCTCAAGCCTGTCCGGTATCAATGTGTGATGTTTGGGTAAGGCATCAGCTGTGACTGGATAACTGTCAACAAGTACTGTTCGTGGGTCTGAGACAGTCCCATCGTTATGCCAAACTGGGTAAGCTAGAAGGTGTTGAGTAACATCAACAACAGTGCCAGTAGTTAAGTCTATAATCGCGCTGTAGGACCTTAGATCTTCAATAGTTTGTTGTTTGACGAGCTCATCTAAACCCGCCGGTGCTGTAGGCGTAATCAAGTGACCGCTTATCAACACGTATTCATCGTCGCGTTCGGGTTTCCATCTGTTTTCGCCCATATCGAATGAACGGCTGAGATCGAGTGTGGTTGACATGTTGGCTGTGACTTGTAACCCTGCTTGAATGGGATCGTCGCTGCGGTTCCAGCCTGCGATTTCAAATGGTGCGCGCTCACCAGGTTGCAACGTCAGGGGCCACCACCAACTCAAACCATCAACTTCAACTACCACGTCACGAGCATAAAACACCTCCGACAAATTATGCACCAAACCACGAACCACCCCATCAGACACATTCACCGTGTCTGCTAACACCACAACCTCATCACGTTCCTCTAAGGGAAACTCACGATCAAACAAACCAAACGTGCCCAACAACTTCCCCCCCGGAAAACGGCTAGGCTTATCCACTTTCCTACGTCCAGGGTAAATCCTATCTCTAGCCGCTATCGCTTCAGCAACCGTCGGTTCCGCTTTTGACACCGACGAATTTCGACCCACGTAGGTATAACGTCTACCGCCTTCTGTTTCGCAGTTCACGAATCTAGAATTCCTTTCCATCCAAACCTCATCTAACTCCTTAGCGGTAGGTGTCTCACCTGGAGCTAAATTGCGTCTATTAGCCAACAAGAACGCGACAGAATCATCGCATAAATCAACAATCTCATTTACGAGTTCCAACGGCATAGACGGTTCAGGTAACAACACTAAACCCCCGCGAACAAACTCAGGACTAATCAACTCTTCCCAACCGCCGGGTACCTCCACACCCACTTCACCAACAGCACCACCACCATCTTCATCTTCAGTGCCTTCACTATCGTCATCGCCAACAATTGCGTCGCTGTCTCCATCTAAACTGTCACCGTCATCATCGCCGCCACCTGGACCTCCATCATCTAAATTAGAGTCACCGTCACCGCTATCGGTATCGCTTTCGTCGCTGCCTATGTTTTCAGCGACTGTGGTGCTAGAAGCAACTGGCGAATCGGTTTGCACAGCAACCTCATTATTTGATCCTGAGTCTCCAGCCACCACCCCGCTACCACGACTATCACGCTCAGAACAACCCACAAAAAACACGATCGCAACAACAAACACAGCGATTTTGAGCGTGAAAGTTACCGGTGTGCTTTCAGAATATAGTCTTTTGGTTTTCATAATATTTCTTTCTCTTTTCGTTTTACGCACCATTGTTTGTTCAACTGGTGTCACGTGTAACCACACCGGTGGTGAGGTTGGTCCAGTAACAGTTTCTGTTACCGAACCCGAACCCTGAACAGTCATACATTTCTAAAGATTTACCGTCGACTGTGTTATCAAACCAGCCCTCAACCCGGTCACCTACAATAGTGCCAGCACCAGGCACAGGGCTAGCAATCCGAACCTCCACATCAGTTGGAGCAGCCCGAATGATCGTTTTGTGCGTCCCACCCACAGCCCCAGCACCTGGTTGCACAACTGTGGTAGGCCATCTAAAAGAAGCAGTAGAAGAAGGCCACATTTTCGGCCACACCGCAAAACGGCTACTTTCAGTACTTTCGGCATTGCTTACAAAGGCATCACTCGTGAAAGCAATAAAGGGATGCACCGGATACTTATCCGACGTACTGCTGCTAGACACTCTAGGATTCGTGCCTTTCTGGGGTGTGTAACCCTCACGCCGATCCATATCAAACAAATAACAGGTTTCTTCCATTCCATCAGACCATTGGCATCGGCGGGTTTGCACGCCTCCGTCGTTGTCGTTCCAGCCTTCCACGATGTGAACGTTCAAAGTTGCCAAAGACCCACACCTGGATACCAATACGCAGCTCGGTATCCTTTAGATCCTTGCAAATAATAAAACCTTTTTGTGCCGTGAACCTCACCAACCGACAAAGCCATCGGCGAAGCCGGTTCACTAATCTTACGAGATACCTCTTGAACCGAAATCGCTATCATAATCGCCGCTAGTTTCTTCACCGACAACGTGCTACAACCATTCACTGTCAAAGCCTTGGCCGCTGACTTCGTAATCCCGTCATAAGCACCACGGGTCACCCACACAGGTGAACCTTCCACAACACATTTAGCAGCAGGACTCCAAGCCGACAAAGCTGTCCAGATGCCACCAACTTTAACTCTTAGTCTCGCATCATACATAAAATCAGCCCTGCCTTGCATAGTTTCACTACGTCGACTGCTAGCAGACACCTGAAAAATATCGGAGGTAGCCCTCGGCGGGTTCGGATGATCAATGTCTACGAACCTGCCCCGCAAATACAGTTGATACTGCGACGCGCCACCATATTGCCCCCAAGAAACAGAAACCGTATCATTAGCAGAACAAGCAACCACAGGAACCGGAACAACCCGAACCCCACGATTAGGCGGAGGCGGTGGGGGTGGAGGAGCCACCGTGGTTGTAGTAGTGGTGGTTGTGGTTGTAGTCGTCAGTAGTAGTAGTGGTGGTGGTTGTGGTAGGAGCACAGCGAGGATCGTTGGGTATCACTCTATGCCAGCCAGTATTGGTGCCTCCACCCCAATCCCAATAAGAAGTCTTATTCACCGCACCACACCCAGGGCCACTATGTGTGTGACAAATACTACCACCATGACTATGTGCCCTACCCGAACACGACGCAGCTGAATACGCAACCAAATCCAAATTACCAGCAGTCACGCTCGCAGGCGCAGAACAAACACGCGCTCCCCCAACAAAACTCCCCCCATCCAAACACTCTACCCCCACCTCACAAACCTCAACCTGAATCACCCCGGGTTTGGTGGAGACTCTTTTCCTTGAGAGGATGGAGTTATGGCAAACAACAGAAGATATCCAGCTGAGCTTTGTGGGCGGGTGGTGAGGATGGTTCTTGATAATGAGCGGCTTTAGGGGTCTCGCCGACGCGATCTGTTCGGTTGCAGAGAAGCGGGGCCGTCTGTGGAGTCGGTGCGCAAGTGGGTGCATCGTTTTGAGATCGACAACGGTGCGCGCCCGGGGGTGACTAGCGTCGAGTGTGAACGTGGTAAGAGTCTTGAACGCGAGAACCGTTAGCTGCGCTGTGCGAACGAGATTTTGGCCGCGGCTTCGGCTTTGGTCGGGGCGGAGTTCGACGGTCAGTCAAGGTTTTAGTGTCGTTCATCGACGCTTGCCGGCACCGGTTTGACTTCGAGCCTGTTCTGCGCGGTGCTCACAGAGCACGGCGACAGATCGCCCCGTGCAGGTATTACGCGTTCACCAAGCGGGCACCGTTGGCGCGTGCTTTGCGCGACGCGCAGCTCGCACTGTTGATCGCGCAAGTTTATGAAGGCAACTACAACGCCTATGGCGTTGTGAAGGTGAGCCGACCACCTCAACCGCGTCGCCGGTGTGGTGGTGACGGATTGCACCGTTGAACCTTTGATGTCTAAGATGGAGCTAGTCGGCACCCGCCGAGGCAAAGAACCGGTCACCACCACGCCGTTGGGCGACAGAGACACGCCCGGCGACCTACTAAACCGCCACTTCGGTGTCGACACCCCAAACCGGTTGCGGCTCGCCGATCTCAGTCGGATGCGAACCGGCTGCGGTTGGGTGTATCTGGGGTTTGTCATCGACGCCTACTCGCGTCGGGTTCTCCGCTGGCGGGCATCACACACTTTGCACACTGAACTGGCACTCGACGCGTCAGACCATGGCCATCGCCTTGCGTCGTCGCGACGGCCGCAGAACCGACCGAGCGGTTCACCACAGCGACCGCGGATCACAGTATCTGTCCATCCGCTACAGCACCCGACTCGACGACAACGACATCGTCGCGTCTGTTGGCTCAGTAGGCGACAGCTACGACAACGCCATAACCTGAAGCTTCAACGGCCTACACAAATCAGAACTCATCTACCCCCACTGACCCTCACAAGACCAACACGACATCGAGTTCGCCACCCTCGAACACGTCGACACCTACAACCACCGACGCAGCCACAGCCAACTCTGAGATGGCCGCTACAACTGCCCACCGAACACGAAAACACCTACTACAATCAAAACCCAACCACCAAACCGACAAACACACACAAAACCAAGTCTCTACCAAACCCGAGGTGATTCATCATCAAGCCAACGGGGGAATGCTTACTCAACGGCCCTAGCTCAAGATGTCGTGTGGGTACTATATTGCGGAAGTATTTCAGAAACCGCCTCATCCAAGGCAGCGAGAGTTGATCCTCCTTGCTCCTCGGCATCTTTGACCACCGCCACTATTTTGGTATGCAGTTTTGATTTCGGGTTAAATTGTGGAACAGGCACATGCTTTAGTGGGTTGGTGTCGAAATGTCGTGCTGAGGTTTTTGATTCGCGCCAAGCATCTTGCAAACACTCCGCGTTGAAAATTCCACAAAGATAAAGTGCCTCAGCTTCTGATTCGGCTACATACCAGTAGCTCTTGTCGTCAGCAACGAGGTTTGCAGCCCCTCGGCAAGCCCGCAATGCCTCACCAGACTTGTTGTAAAAGACTTTGCACATATCCGAACCGGCGGTATTGGTGAGTTGTTTAGTCAATGTGTGGTGATAATCCACGTTTCGTGAGAGAGTAGCACCAGCGGTTTCGGCACGACCACGGACGTATCGTTCTTCAGCGAGTTGCCAATATTGGTGAGTGAGTGGAAGCCGATTTTCGAAGTCAGATTCGTGGAGTTCCATCACACGACTAAGGTCAGCAGCTAGTGGTGCAATAATCCAAGCATCGGGGGAGCCCACAAACGGCTTTATGGATTGTGAACGCAATGTCCGTACCAGTGATGAGGTCTCGACCTCGGCAGTGAAAGTCACACCTTTCCAGCTACCTTTAGTGGACTCTTTGGTGGTGACAATGGCAATGGTTTTGCTTTCGTTTAGTTTGATAGGGTCTAGGGCCAAACAAAGACCCAGAGGTGATGCGGTCGCTCCACGGCGAAACCGTTTGGCATACACTGACTCTTTGCTTTTACGACGTGCTAATTCAGAAACCGTCAGCATTTCGGGATTCCCTGAATAGGAAAGTTTTTTTGCATCTCTCCAACGGTTCAGTCGGCTCTCTGGGTTTCTATTGCCAATCACCACACAAGTACCATTTGGGGCGTGAGGAAAGGGTGGGGGGTCAACATTGTCGTAGCTTGCTAGATGGCTGAAGCCAATTTGAGCTTCGCCCCAGTAGCCGTCGCGCCATTTCGCCCAGGTTTGGTTTATCAATGCACTACCAGGCAACACCAGACCAAACGCTCCACCGTTTGCGAGATATAGATCAACGGCTCGTGCAGAGAATAGAGCCGCTAAGTCCCCTTTGGCTGACCAGCTAGATTTTGGGCGCAAGCCATATTGTTCACTCAAGTTTGCCAACTGATCTTTGCGGACACCAGCCGGTGTGTCGTTGGCAACCAACCATGGTGGATTAGCAACGATTGCCATAGCCTTGTTGCGTGCCAACGCAACTGGTGCAACCTGGTTGCCTATGTACCAGCGCCAAACATGGTTGCCTTCTTCCGCAATTGTTGCAGCCAACCTGCCAACAACTTCTCCAAGCAAATCTTGGGTTTCTACATCGGTCTCGTCAAGTAGTGTTTTGCCAACAGCAATGTCTACAAGAGCATCAACTAGCGATACCGCGTTCGGTGAATCAATGACCTCGGCAGGTATGTCTATGCGTTGACCTTGTGCGGAAATTATTCCTAGTGTTCCCTGTAAGTTTTTTTGAGTTTCTATTGCGTGTAGCAGTCCGTCAGCGAGATAAACGCGCAAAGGGACTGACGGGCCTGGTGGTAAAGCTGTGGCAAGTGTTGCTTTGGACATTTCGACGGCAATGGGATGCACGTCCAAACCGGTCACCATTGCTGCAACGATTGCTCGTGTGTGGTTAAGCAGCAGTGGGTGTGCAGCGCGAATTCTCTTGGCTATTGCTTTGGCTGACCAAAAAAGAAAGGTACCGGAACCACAGGCAGGATCAAGAACAGCATAAGCTTCAGTGCCTTGATCGTTGGGAGCAGTGGATTCATTAATGATTCGTGTTGCAACTTGTATTGCGTCATCTAAACGTGCTGGATCTTTCAACAACACTTGTTCAACCACATCAGCGGCTAGCCAGTCTGGAGTGTAGTACTCACCAAATTCCTTGCGATCTTTGCGGTCAATCAGTGCGTGATACAACTCTTTGAGGAGATCACGCTCTAGGTTGCGCCAGTCATATTTGGACACGTCGTGTGACAGACGCGTCAGCATTTCCTGACCTGCTTCAAAGTCGTTGAGCCAAGCACAAAATCCATCGGCCACAGCCGCTGGCAAGTCATCGAAGTTTGAACCTTCTTGTGCGGCCATCACAATCATACGGGCGGCAATCACTAGCATGGTGTGTTCAGCGAAGTTGTGCGCTTGGCCAACAGCCCCTGGTTGTACTAGACCTGACCCTTGGAGAGTGCGCCACCACAGCTTAAACTTGGTCGCATAGGTAGAAGTTGTTTCTACTTGTGGAATTAGTTCTCGTAGTTCGGCTAAGTATGGGTCAAAAAGTTCTCGCAATGGCGGGGGAGTTGGTGTGCCGCGCCTAGCGTCTGGCGCGAGATGATCACTGACAAAGGTGCTAAAGGTTGCTATGTCAGAAGTGACAATACGATTTTGGACTTCGTCCAATGGAATCAGTTCACCTTCTAGGGAGATACTGTTATCACTCGGATGCCATTCCCAACCCCACCAAATGAGGCCGTCAGTCAAAAATGCTCTCCATGGCCTGCCGTCGTAGTGTGCTAGTTGCTCTTCAGCTAACGTTTTCACATATCGCAAAAGCTGTTCATGTTGGGTTTCGGTTGTGCCTGATCTGCGTTTTGTTGGGTTTGCGTCGCCTCGGGTCTTGGTTTCAATGACCACACGGTATTGCACGCAGACAAGATCGGCTGCGCCGGTGCCAACTCTTACTTCTAAGTTGTATTGTCCCGCGTTGAGTTCAAAAAGTAGGTGCGCCAATTTGCTGCGAATGTCTTGCTCACCGTGAACTTCTAGCAACGCCTCTAAATGTTGGACTAAACGACTCTCCTCAACCATTCTCTCAGTCTAGACACAACGCAAGTGTTGGTGCGGTTGCGCTGGCAGCAACCCCGGCAACACTAGTCAGTGTTTGTTTGTGTTGATTTAGGCGGAGTCTGGTTTAGTTGGTTGTCAACTGCCCCTATTGCGGGTGGCTACTAGGGGGCTAGTTAGAGTGGTTTGCACACGAAGCTATAGAGGCCTAGAGTACAAGCCATGAACTTTGCGTTTTCGGATGAACAAGAGCAATTGCGTTCCTTTGTGCGAGGTTTCTTGGAGGAAAAGTCCTCAGAATCGGCGGTGCGTGAGCAAATGGCTAGTGAAATTGGCTACGACCAGGCAGTATGGCAGCAGATGGCTAATCAGATGGGATTGCAAGCACTTGCAATACCCGAAGAATACGGTGGTCAAGGGTTCGGATTTCTTGAACAGGTAGTTGTGCTTGAAGAAATGGGGAGAGCGTTATTATGTTCACCTTACTTTTCGTCTTGTGTGCTTGGAGCCAACACACTCTTGCATAGCGATGATGAGGATGCAAAAAAGACCTATTTGCCGGCAATCGCTACCGGCACCAAGAGAGCAACATTAGCTTTCACCGAAGAAAAAGGTCGTTGGGACGAAACGGCTGTCACCATGCAGGCATCATACAACAATGGACAGTGGCAGCTTGATGGCACCAAAACGTACGTGCTAGATGGACACACCGCAGATCTGATTCTCCTAGCAGCTCGCACAGAAGCAGGCGTTTCGCTTTTTTGTGTAGATATGGAAGCTAAAGGCTTGACCCGAACCCCACTTGCCACTATGGATCAAACACGGAAGCAAGCCAAGTTGGACTTCTCAAAAGTAGCAGCCAAACTAATTGGCAAAGACGGCAAAGGCTGGACTGTAATGTCAACCGTACTTGACTTAGCGGCTGTGGCACTAGCTGCCGAGCAAGTTGGTGGCGCACAAAAGTGTTTAGACATGTCAGTTGAGTACGCTAAAGCGCGAGTGCAGTTTGGACGTCCGATTGGCTCCTTTCAATCCATAAAACACAAATGTGCCGACATGCTAGTGCAAGTTGAGTCCGCTAAATCAGCTGCCTACTATGCTGGCTGGTGTGCTGCAGAAATGAATGAAGAATTGGCACACGTTGCTTCGTTAGCCAAGAGCTACTGCTCTGAAGCATATTTCCAAGCAGCTGCGGAGAACATTCAGATTCATGGGGGCATTGGGTTTACTTGGGAACATGGGGCGCATCTATACTTCAAACGTGCAAAGAGTTCAGAGTTGTTGTTTGGCGACCCTAGCTACCATCGCGAACTGTTAGCTCAACGTACTGGTATTTGCTAACCAGGCGAGCGATAAACACGCAAAGGATAGGCTGCAGTTTGGATTGGCTATTTTTTTTTATTGGGTCGGTTGCTGTTGTGGCGATTGCAGTGGTGGCGGTAACAACTACAACCAGACAGCTTAAGAACCAGCACTCGCCCGCTGTTTATGAACTTCCGCTCGCAGTAGAATGGATTGCTGCGCGGCTTCCCGACGAGGTTACCGCCCGCATTTCCTACGATGATGTTGCCATGTTGTTGCGCTGGCATCTGGAATGGTTTCAAGACATAGGTGTGGCATCTAGGCACGGTCAAGAGTTGGGCACACACCAAGCACGCCTTGATGGGGTTGTTGCAACAGACGAAGCAGCGATTGATGCTCTGGTGGCGCGCTCCCTCGCTGCTGGTGGCCCTGAAGCTGTTGATGTGGTGTGTGTTCTTGACTTACAAATGAAATACTTGGTTGCGATAGGCGCGGTGGGAAGCCGGACCGACAACCGTGATCTAACGCAATAGCGGAAACTTCAACGATGAAGAGTCGATTTCTAGTTGATGGACTGGAGTTAGAAGCCCATTTAGCGTGCCCAAAACAGTGGCAAGGCACACGTCTGCCCGGCTTAGTAATCGCGCACGGTTTTCCAGCAGAAGCTGGAGGAGGTATAAACTCAACATCAAGTTTCCCGAGTTTAGCCGATCTTGTGGCCACAGAAAGTGGCTGGGCCGCGCTTACCTTCTCAAGCCGTGGGATCGCACAATCTGCGGGTAACTTCTCACTAGCTGGCTGGTTAAGAGACCTGCAAGGTGCCATAGCACATCTTTGTGAAACGGTATCTTGTGACGGCGTATGGTTGCTTGGATTTGGCACTGGGGGAGCACTCGCGGTTGAGGCAGCAGCAAACGATGAGACCATCAAAGGTGTGTGCGCGGTGGCTCTCCCTGCTGATTTTAGTGATTGGGCTCGCAGTCCACGCAAACTGCTGGTAGTTGCTCGCGAAATAGGCACCATTAGAGAAAACGACTTCCCGGCAGATTTTGGTGTTTGGTCACAAGAACTACGTGCTATAGATGCCAGTGAAGCAGCTCACCGACTCGCACCAAGAGAGCTACTAATAATACATGGCAGTGACGACGATGTGGTGCCGGTACTAGATGCGCGGGCAGTTGCAGATGCTCACGGATCAGCAGACTTGCGGATTATCGATGGCGCAAACCATCATCTGCGGCATGACCCACGTGCCATTGCCATGATCTGTGGTTGGTTGGATCGCCAACGTAACCGTTTGTTGTGAAAAGTTGACAACAAGTTCAACTTGAACTAGCCCTTAGCTGCTGCTCGTGCAGCGCGCAAGAGACGCAACGCGTCTTCATCTCCGAGGTCAGCAACGCTGAAATAGCCATCTTTGGCATATTCACCACAGATCGTTTCCCAACCAGATAATTGTTGATTGAACCGCTTCACTAGCAAAGCCAGAAATATTTGCGCCTTCTTCGTGCCAAAACCCGGCAAAGCCAACAGCCTTTTATGGACAACATCGGCATCGCTCAACCCCTCCCAAATTGCTTCGGGTTTGTTGTCATAGTGCTTTAGGAGATGCTCACAAAGAGTGTGAATGCGCTTTGCCATCATGGCTGGAAAACGATGGATAGCAGGTTTTTGAACAGCTAACGCCACAAACTCGTCTAGTGGCATTGCCGATATCGTGGCGGCATCCAAATTGCCATCTAGTCGTTGTGCCAAACGTGAGGGTGCGCTAAACGCCCATTCAATCCGTGTTTGCTGATCCAGCAGCATCCCTAGCAGCAACGCTAAAGGGTTGGTGTTGAGCAAGTCATTGACGCACGGGTCGTCCCCGACCACAAGTGAACCACGAAACACTTTCTGTGAACGTTCAGGCATCGGGGTGGGCGGGGTCACTACGGTATAGATCGATGTCTGCTGCGCTGATAGCAGCATTCACTTCTTTGACGGTGGCATCGCCGGTTTGCAACATAGCTGAGAGAACTGCTATGACTATGCTGTTTGCGTCGATCTCAAAAAAGCGGCGTAGTGCTTCACGGGTGTCGGATCGTCCGAAACCGTCGGTTCCTAACACGTGCAGGGGGCGTGGGGTGAAAGATGCGATCTGGTCGGGGACTAAAGTGATCCAGTCCGACACAGCCACAATCGCCCCCCTACTATCGTTGAGCTTGTGAGTTACTCTTGGTAACTCCCGAGGTTGATTTGGGGAGAGACGGTTACGGCGCTGCACATCGAGTGCTTCGGTACGCAACCGTTTGTAGGAGGTTACGCTCCACAGTTCCGCGCCGATACCGTAATTGTCAGCTAATATTTGTTGGGCTTGGCGTGCTGCTAGGTTCAGAGTGCCAGAAAACAAGATGGTGGCGTGGCGAGCCAAGTCTGGACCATCATCAAATTTGTAAATTCCTTCAGTTATATCGCGGTCTTGAACATGGTCTGGTCGTGGCGGTTGCTCATAATTTTCGTTGTAGATAGTGATGTAGTAGAAAACGTCTTCACCATCAATAGCTCTGCCGTGAGGATACATGCGAGCTAGGCCATCTCTTAGTATGGTGCCGAGTTCAAAGGCGAAAGCAGGATCATAGGCTTCACACGCTGGCACAGTTGATGCCAATACCAAACTGTGCCCGTCTTGGTGTTGTAGTCCTTCACCAAGCAAGGTAGTTCGTCCTGCGGTAGCACCCATCAAAAAGCCACGAGCGCGTGCGTCGGCTGCTGCCCAAAGCGAATCTCCCACCCGTTGAAAGCCAAACATTGAGTAGAAGGTGTAAAACGGCACCATGGGTACACCAGTGTTGGCGTATGCGGTTCCAGCAGCTATCCATTCAGCGGTAGAACCGCATTCGGTGATTCCCTCTTCAAGTATTTGACCATCTTCTGATTCGGCGTAAGAAAGCAAAAGGTCATGGTCAACAGGTTCGTATAGTTGGCCTTGCGGCGCATAGATACGGAACTCTCTAAACAGTGAATCCATACCGAAAGTGCGCGCCTCGTCGGGAACGATTGGCACCACTCGGTCACCGAAACGTTCATCTCGCAGGAGTTCTCGGAGAACTGAGGTGAAGGCCATTGTGGTTGACACAGCTCGTCCTCCCGAACCCTTTTGCAGGTCGTTGAAAGGTTCTTCGCTCGGTAGTTTTAATGGTCGGCGGTCACGCACAATCCGACTCGGGAGCGGACCATCAAGAGCGCGCCTGCGTTCCATCAAATATTT
Organism: Candidatus Aldehydirespiratoraceae bacterium; assembly: GCA_965204595.1. Taxonomy (GTDB): domain Bacteria; phylum Actinomycetota; class Acidimicrobiia; order Acidimicrobiales; family Aldehydirespiratoraceae; genus VXYK01. The sequence goes on from CBDBEW010000014.1 coordinate 274,625, forward strand.
TCGTTCCAGTGAATCAGGCGAGGGACGATAGTAGGGTGGAATTCCATCCTCTAATGATTCCTCGCTAATCTCTGCTTCCATATGGAGCCTGGCACGTAGTTCAAGTAGTTGAGCTTTGGTCATTTTCTTTATTTGGTGGGTGGCGTTGCGCCCTTCAAATCCTTCGCCCAATGTCCATCCCTTTATGGTCTTGGCGAGAATAACCGTGGGTTGCCCGACTGTTTGTGCTGCGGCTTTGAATGCCGCATAGACTTTTTGGTAATCGTGCCCACCTCTAGGCAATGCTTTGAGTTCGTCATCGCTTAGGTGTTCAACAAGCTTTCGCAACCTCGGGTCGGGTCCAAAAAAGTTTTCACGGATGTAGCCGCCGTCTTCAACCGCAAAACGTTGGTACTCGCCATCGACTGTTTCGGCCATCTTGTTTAGTAAAACACCGTCTCTGTCTCGGTGAAGTAGTTCGTCCCAGCGACTGCCCCAAATGACCTTTATAACGTTCCAACCAGCACCACGAAAGACACCTTCAAGTTCTTGAATAATCTTGCTGTTGCCACGCACGGGTCCATCTAGGCGTTGCAGATTGCAGTTGATAATCCATTTGAGATTGTCTAGTGCGGAGCGTCCCGCAAGTGCAATCGCCCCGAGGGTTTCGGGTTCGTCGCATTCGCCATCGCCGAGATAACACCACACGTTGCTTTGTGAGGTGTCATCAATTTGGCGTTGGTGCATGTAGCGATTGAAGCGGGCGTGATAAATGGAGTTGATAGGGCCAAGACCCATTGAGACGGTGGGGTATTCCCAAAAGTCTGGCATTAAGCGAGGGTGAGGGTAGCTTGACAGGCCTTTACCATCTACTTCCATACGAAAATTGTCAAGTTGCGACTCATTTAAGCGACCTTCAAGAAAAGCTCTGGCGTATACTCCAGGCGCAGCGTGGCCTTGAAAATACACATGATCACCAGGCAAGCCATCTTCCTTGCCTCTGAAGAAGTGGTTAAAGCCGACTTCGTAAAGAGCGGCACTTGAAGCGAAAGTGGAGAGGTGTCCGCCGATACCGTCGGCGGTTTTGTTGGCACGGATCACCATAGCCGCTGCATTCCAACGAATAATCGCACGGATACGGCGTTCGATGAATTCGTCACCCGGGAAAAATGGTTGCTCGGCTGCCGGTATGGTGTTTATGTAGGGAGTGCTTGTGGTTGGAGGAACACCTATTTGGAGTTCGTTGGAGCGTTCAAGCAGTTTAGTTAACAAGTAGCGAGCTCTCCCTTGACCTGCGCGTGCGTAAACTGCATCTAGTGAATCGATCCACTCTGTGGTCTCGTCGGGGTCTATATCGGGTAGTTGTCTAGAAAAATGGTCTGCCATATGTAATTGTATTCTTGCGGAAAATTTTTATTTTAGCATGTTGTCATTTGCTAGTTGAGGATGTAAAGTAGCGCGATCGATTTGTTTGGACATACTAACGAAGCTGCTGATCTTACCGTTTACACCGACGGAGCCTGTTCGGGCAATCCCGGGCCTGGAGGTTGGAGTTGGGTTGTGCCCGATGGACTATGGGCAAGTGGTGCTGATTCTGACACCACCAACCAACGCATGGAACTCAGTGCGGTTCTTGAGGCGCTGCAGGTACTTGCACCTGAAGCGCAAGGTGCTATTGAAGTTGTCTCAGATTCCAGTTATGTGGTGACTTGTTTTCGCGACCGTTGGTGGATTGGCTGGCTCAACCGCAATTGGCGGAATTCATCAAAAAAACCGGTTGCCAACCGCGATTTGTGGCAACCTTTGATCGAGCTTTATCGTGGATCTACTGTTGAGATTAGCTTTAAGTGGATTAAGGGACATTCGGGACAACATTGGAACGACATTGCCGACCGTTTAGCCACTCATGCTATGCGAACTCAACAAGGTTGCAGTGGTAAGGGGATGCCCGAAAACATTTAGGTATTAGCGGCTTTGAGTACCACCTTTGAGAATCTGCTGCAGTGCTGGCTCAAGATCGGGAAACGCAAATTTGAACCCGTTGGTTTGTAGCGCGATGGGCTTGATCTTTTGGCTGACGTAAAGCAGATTTTGAGCTAGTTCTGGGCCGACCTTCGCCCAAGTAGCTAGTTTGGGTGTAGGTAAAACTGTGGGTCGGCCAAGAACCTGACCAAGTGTTTTGGTGAACTCAGCGTTGGTGACAGGATTTGGTGAGCAAAGATTTACAGGTCCGCTTACATCATTTTCTAAAAGCCAGATGATGGCGGCAACAGTGTCTTGAATTGATATCCAACTTAGCCACTGCCGACCGTTGCCGATGCGCCCCCCGATGCCGAGCTTAAAGAATGGCAACTGTGCGTGAAGAGCTCCACCTTGGTCTGATAACACCACAGAAGTTCGCAAATATGCTAGACGGGTGTGGTCTTGCGCTTCTTGGGCAGCGTGTTCCCATTGACGAACCACATCTGCTAGAAAGCCTTCACCCAATGAGCTTACTTCACTTAGTTCTTCGTCTCCTCGGTCACCGTAAATACCGATTGCTGAACCAGATAAAAACACTCGCGGGGGACTTTTGGATTTCACAATTGCGTTGGCTAGCAATTCGGTTGATTTGGTTCGGCTAGTGAGTATGCGCTCCTTTTGTGTTGCGGTCCAGCGTTTATTCGCGATTGGTTCGCCCGCGAGATGCACGATCGCATCTATATCGATAAGAGCATCATCGGCTAGTTGCGCTGCTTGAGGGTCCCAGAGCACACTTGGTGTGGTGCCACTATGAGGTTCGCGTAGCAACCGAACGGCGGTGTGTGTGGTTGTTTTGAGGGCTTCAACGAGAGCTGTTCCGATAAGCCCTGTGGAACCACTGATAAGAATTCGCATGGATTTCCTCCAGATTAGTTTGATGCGTGCGATGGCACTGCTTGTGTCGCTCTATGCTTGGAGATTATATCGCTGTGAGTATAAAACTCTTTATGCAAAGGAGGCTGCCAATGCCTGAGGAAACATCAAAAAAGCAGTTTGAACCCAAAGGACTTGCCAAGTTTGTCGGGGCGATTTTAGTTGCCGTGAGCCTTGTAGCTTTTATTGTTCAAAACACTGACAGCACACCATTCCAGTGGTTTTTTATTGATCGCCAAGCACCTTTATGGTTGATTATCGTGATTTCTGCGGTAGCGGGTGCAGTGGTAAGCGAGGTTTTGGGTTGGCTAATTCGCCGCCGTCGTTAAAGCACTGGTATTGATTTGTTTCGCTCAGAGTTCCATATCTGATAAGATCTGCTAAGTGGAGATTAGTGTTCTGATGCGCTCAGTTAACTCTTCTGGCGTAAGCTTTATTTTTTCGGCGGTGCCATCATCGTTTATCAACACGTAGGTCAGTTGACTAAGCACACCGTAGCGTTCCCAGATTGAGTTGTCGGTGTCAGACACGTGGGTTAACGAGTCAGCTCCATAGGTTGACACAAACCGTTGCAGGTCAGAAGTTGATGTGGTGGCACCACCGATGCCGACAATCTTGACTTGCCCTTCAAATTGTTGCTGCGCCGCTGCGACCGCAGGGGCTTCTCTCTGACAAGATGGTCACCACGGTGCCCAAAACCACAAGATTAGGTCTTGGCCAGCATAATCAGCAGCGTTGAACTGCCCGCCACCAACTGTTGGTTCATTCCAGTCGTGAGGCCAAGCTATTTCTGTGGTGTTCGTGGTTGTGGTATGTGTAGATGTTGTTGGTGCGGCACTACTTGTTGAATCCAGTGATGTTTCTGTGGTGGTTGCTGATTGGTTGGAAGTGTCACTAGCGCAGGCGACCCCAAGTAAGGCCAGTACCCAGAGCAATACGCTGAACCTTGCGAGAACGATTTTCTTCATCACAGAGTAGTCTAATGGTGGAAAGAAAATTATGTTCGTTGCAACAATATGTGCGCGCGATTTGTCAACTCTGTCTAGTGTTGATCAACAAAGGATTAGTAAATGAGCCAAACACAATGAGTACCAGAATGTTGATTGGTTTGGCATTGTTTGTCGGTTTAGCAATTCTTTTAGCAGGCACCATTCAGTTGCTCATGATTGATTAATGGGAGCATCGTCAAGTGAATCTTGCTTGTGAACGGGAGGAAGTCTCATAGATAGCCAGCACGAAATGATCGTTATCGGCGGTGGCCCTGGGGGATATGCCGCAGCACTATACGCGGCCGGGATTGGCCTCGATGTCGCTTTAGTTGAGAAAGCTAAAGTCGGGGGTGCTTGCCTCCACGTGGGCTGTATTCCTGCCAAAGAGTTGTTGGAGACGGCACACGTGTTTCGAACTGTGGCGACTGCTTCGGAGTTTGGAGTTAATGCGTCTTCACCGAAGCTCGCTTGGGATGTGACCATGGCGCGCAAACAACAGGTGATTGACCAGCTTGTGGCTGGTTTGCAACACTTGCTAAAAGGCCGCAAAGTGACGGTTTATGATGGGGTTGGCACATTAGCTGCCAACCGTGTGGTCACTGTCAAAAACAGTGCCACAACTCAGACATTAACCGCCAATTCTGTGATTTTGGCCACTGGATCAGTGCCGCGTACCATCCCTGGTTTTGAGGTCGACAGACATTTCGTGATGACTTCTGATGAGCTGTTGTCTATAGATGCTTTGCCTCAACGCGCAGCGGTCATCGGTGGGGGAGCGATCGGTGTTGAGTTCGCCTCAATGATGACCGATCTTGGTGTTGAGGTGACCATTATTGAAGCGTTACCGCAAATACTTGGTGGCTGTGACGGTGATGTTGCCAAAGTACTGGAACGTAGTTTGAAAAAGCGTGGTGTCAAAATTCATACTTCAGCAATGGTTTATGGGCATGAGCCTAATCCCGCTCGCCACTACACAACAGTTCAATTCGGCAATGATCAGACTGTGGATGTTGAATTGGTGGTGGTGTCTGTTGGTCGCCGGCCATATGCTGCTCAACTAGGCCTAGAAAACACCGCAGTTGTGCTTGATGAACGTGGTTTTGTGGTCGTTGATGGCAGGTGTCGAACAGCAGAAACTGGAGTTTGGGCGGTTGGCGACCTGATTGACACTCCTCAGTTAGCGCATGTGGCGTTTGCTGAAGGCATGCTAGCGGTAACCGATTCGCTGGGAGAAAAACCTGCTCCGCTAGACCATCAACGCACCCCGTGGTGTATTTACTGTCATCCTGAGGTGGCGTTTGCTGGCTATACCGAGCAAGCAGCTAAAGCAGCAGGTTACGAAGTGGTGACCGCATCCAACCGTTTTATTGGCAATGGTAGAGCTAAAATAGTAGGCGACACCGAGGGCATGGTGAAGGTGATAGCAGAAAAAAATGCTGCTGGTAATGGAGGCAAAATATTGGGCGTACACATGGTTGGGCCGTGGGTGACTGAACAACTAGGGCAGGCTTACCTTGCGGTAAATTGGGAAGCAACGGTTGCTGATGTTGCTGCATTTATTCAACCGCACCCGACCTTGAGCGAATTGTTTGGTGAGACAGTATTGTCATTAACTGGACGTTCATTGCACGGTTGACATTAATGTATTGCATGAGGAGGAAATATGGCTGATGTGACGATGCCTCAGTTAGGTGAAACTGTCACAGAGGGGACGATAAATCGCTGGTTTAAACAACTAGGTGAACCTGTGGCTATGGACGAAGTGCTCTTTGAAGTTTCCACAGACAAGGTCGATTCAGAGGTGCCTTCTCCAATAGCTGGCACACTCACTGAAATACTGGCCCTTGAGGGAGAAGTGGTTGAGGTGGGCCAAGTGCTAGCTCGTATTGAAAATGTTGATGATGCCTCAGTGCTTGAAACAGCAGTTGAAACAACAACCACCACAGAAGTTGAACAACAAGTGCCAAGCCGGGTTACAGAGTCCACCAACCTAGCTCCAGAGCCAGAGGTCAGTCCTGTGAGTGTGATTGCACATGAACAAACGACGACATTGCCTCCCCCGCCTCCGCCCCCAAGTATCACTGCTAGCGAACCAGCAGCACCTAGCGAGGTTCCCTCTCAGATAGCCACACATGCGGTTGTGTCTCCTGTTGTGCGAAGGTTGATCAACGACAATGGACTCGATCCCTCAACAATAGTTGGTAGTGGTATTGGCGGCAGGATAACTAGAGCCGATGTTGAAACCCTAGTGCGGACACAAGCAGCAGTGTCACCTCACCCCACAAATGCAAAAACAACACCAACACCGTCAACAAAACCAACACCGCCAACGCAGCCATCGCCGACGCCACCGCCGCCACTAACAACGCCCGCAACACCAACTGCACCGATGCCAAATCCGTTGACACAAAGTGCTGTGGCTATACCAAACAGCGATTCTGTTGAAATATCACCGCGTAGTCATGTGGTTGCTTTGAACAATATTCGTAAACGCACCGCCGAACACATGCTGTTGTCTAAAGCCACCTCACCACACGTTCTTACCGCGATGGAAATTGATTATGAAGGTGTAGAAATTGTGCGCCGCAACCTGAAGTCATCGTGGAAAAACCAAGAGGGTTTTAGCCTCACCTACCTACCCTTCATCGCTCGCGCTGTAGTGGATGCGTTGGCGCAATACCCTCATTTAAATTCTAGCTTTGCCGGAGATCAGCTAATCGTTCATGAAGAAGTGAACTTAGCTATCGCGGTAGACATTAACTTTAATGGCTTGCTAGCACCAGTGATCAAGGGAGTCGAAGGAAAAAGATTGCGTCAAATCGCTCGTGATGTGGCTGATGTTGCCTCAAGGGCACGCACCAAGCAGTTATTACCCGATGAACTCACCGCTGGCACTTTCACGATCACCAACGCCGGTCAGTACGGCACCATGATGCAGTTTCCGATCATCAATCAACCACAGGTAGCGATTTTGTCTACCGATGGTGTTAGTCGCAAGCCTGTTGTTATCACCGACAGTTACGGTAACGAGTCAATCGCCATTCACTCTGTTGGCGTTTTAGCTATGGCTTGGGATCATCGTGCATTTGATGGTGCTTATGCTGCGGCGTTTTTGCATCGAGTCAAAGAGATCATTGAGAGTCGAGAGTGGGAGACCGAAGTCCGCTGAATGGCTTAGTTTCCTACGAACCAACGCTGCGAGTTCGCTGGTTGGGGCGTGTCGCTTATACTGATGCCTTGGCCTTACAAAGGGTTCTATTTCGTAATCCCCAACACGAGTATCTGCTTTTATTGGAACACACCCATGTGGTGACCACCAGCAGGCGCACTCCAGCACAGCACCTGTTAGCCGATGTTGTACGACTCGGTGCTGACCTTATTGAGACAGACCGTGGCGGTGATGTGACTTATCACGGACCTGGTCAGTTAGTTGCTTACCCGATTGTGGAGGTGCCTGGCCATCGTGGCGGTGGGTTAGTCGACACAGCAGCATATGTGCGAACACTTGAACAAATTATTATCGATGCGCTTGCTGAAGTGGGTGTGTATGGGAATCGGATTCCGGGGTTAACTGGTGTTTGGGTGAACCAAGATCAGCCGGCAAAGATAGCAGCGATTGGTGTCAGAATCGCGCGGGGTAGAGCCATGCATGGCATCGCTTTGAATGTTGACCCAGACTTACGCTGGTTCGATCGCATAGTGCCCTGTGGCATTCGTGATAAGAAAGTCACTTCGTTGGCAGAACTTCAAGTCGACGTGTCCATGCAGGAAATGGTTGATGTTTTTACCAAACACGCCCTCGCTGTTTTTGCAAAAAACAAATTGGTTGATCACGCAAGTGTTGGGTATAAATCAAGGCACAGAGGAGTTAGTGACCCCTACTCATCTTTGCAGCTTCCAGAAAACTTGGTTACTAAAGCGCAAGGTACTTCGGTTCGCTTACTTGGACGTCTTGCTCAGGCGAACGGCGGTGATCGTGAGTTGGTGCCTTTGCGTAGCCGTAAGCCTGAATGGTTACGAGTGAGCTTTCGCCCAAGTGATGAATACGGTCGGGTGAAGTCTACGCTTGATGATCTTGGATTAGTAACGGTTTGTGAGGAAGCGGCTTGTCCCAACATTTCTGAGTGTTGGAGCGATGGCACAGCCACCTTCATGATTCTTGGTGAGCGCTGCACCCGCTCGTGCGGTTTTTGCTTAGTCGATACCCGCCACCCGCAACCACCCGATGTCACCGAACCGGCTCGTGTTGCTGAAGCTGTTGCGTTGATGAACCTGCGCCATGCGGTGGTAACTATGGTGGCTAGAGACGACCTCCAAGACGGCGGAGCTGCAATGGTAGCCGATGTGGTGACGGCAATTCGTGGCCGTGTACCCGCATGTCAAGTTGAGACTCTGGTGTCAGATTTCAAAGGCAACACAACCGCGCTTGCCCAAGTGTTTCAAGCGCGTCCTGACGTGTTCAACCACAACATAGAGACAGTGGCTCGTTTACAACGGGTGGTTCGCCCAGTGGCTAGCTACGCACGAAGCCTCTCAGTCTTAGCACAAGCCAAAGCCGCTGGTTTAACGACCAAGTCTTCGTTGATTGTGGGTATGGGTGAAAACAACAAGGAGATTCGCCAGACCCTAGTTGATTTGTCCGCAGTGGGTGTTGACATTGTTACCATCGGTCAATATCTGCGCCCTAGCGCACAACATCTACCTGTGGCAATGTGGTGGCATCCTCAAGAATTTACTTCGTGGAAACACTTTGGCGAGTCAATAGGTATAGGCCATGTGGAGTCTTCGCCGCTCACCCGTTCGAGTTACCATGCCCGCCAAGCCACAGAACAGCTGGCCACAGCTACTGATAGTTGCGTAAACATCTCATAGCGGTTGCAATAGCATTGGCACCAAGAGAGAACACAAACACCACTGTTATGGAAACTTGCAGAAGTCAAAGTCTTGTATGCCACCATGATTGACATTGATGCGGCAACGGTTCTGCTTCAGTGGGCTGCGGGTGGTTGGCTGTATTTGTGGGTCACCACACGCCGCCGTGAGGTTGGTCTTGGATACGGATGGATACAGCGGACACTGTTTTTGTTGTTGGCGATGGGTTCGTTGCTTGCGGCACAGCAAAGCGAAATTGTTTGGCATCGTGACTTATTGACCTGTGCGTTTGTGTTTGTGGGTGGAGTGGCGCTGTTGATGTCGCTGGTGCGAAGGTCAGCAGGAGTGGCGGGGCAACGGGCAATGGTGAAACAACGCGCAAAACGGGTGGCAGCGATGACCGGCCGCGGTATCTCATCAAATCGTTTTGACGAACAAGGAGTAGAGTTTGCGCCCGCGTTAGACCTTTGTGCTGCTGTGGTGGGTCTGCTTGCAGTGATTGTTGCATCCATCGGCCAACCATACGGATTGGCAATCGCTCGTGGGTGTAGTGAGTGCGGGGTTTTTAGGTGTTGTCTCTAATGCTATGTTGCTCGGACATTGGTATCTAGTGCAACCTGGATTACGCAGAGAGCCCTTTTTGGAGCTAATACGTTGGACGGGTTATGTGTGGTTACCTGAGACGATCTTGCTGCTTTGGCCAACGGGGATGGTGTCAGTGCTAAACGGCACCATAGACGATGCCTATAACGGTCTTCTTGGTTGGTTTTGGGTGGCTTGTGTTGTCGCCACGATTGTATTAGTTGGTGTCACCATTGCCGCTTTGCGCGAACGGGCTTACTCCGCTGTGATGGCCGCCACGGGTTTAATGTATCTCGCTGTCCTCACTGCTTTCGGACAAGACCTAGTGGCTCGTATTTTGCTTGCCCCCTAAGATTGGTTGCCGAGCAAATCAGGGCAAGAACACATAAGGTTACGGTCGCCGTAAGCTCCATCAATACGGCTAACTGGTGGCCAATACTTGTCTTTGCGTCCCCAACCTTTAGGAAACGCTGCTTCTTCTCGACAGTAAGCTCTATCCCAAGTGTCGCTGGTGACTTCGCTAGCGGTGTGGGGAGCGTTAACTAATGGGTTGTCGTCTTTTGGCCACTTACCGTCGATCAAGTTCGTTGCTTCAGCGTGGATCGCAATCATGGCATCACAAAATCGGTCTAGTTCAGCGAGGCTTTCTGATTCTGTGGGTTCAACCATTAACGTGCCTGCAACTGGGAAAGACATGGTTGGGGCGTGGAAACCAAAATCAATCAGGCGTTTAGCGATGTCGTCAACACCAATATCGGCTTGTGAACAGATGACACGAGTATCCAAAATGCATTCATGGGCTACCCAGCCATTGGCTCCGCGATAAAGCACCGGGTAATAGTCCTGCAAACGTTTGGCGATATAGTTGGCGTTTAGTATTGCTGTTTGAGTGGCTTTGCGTAGACCTTTTTCGCCCATCATGCGAATGTACATCCAAGGAATCGCTAATATGCCTGCCGAACCCCAAGGTGCTGCGGCGACCGGGCCTGGGCTAGTTGGTGGTCCGGCAACGGGGGTTAAGGGATGATTGGGTAAAAACGCAATCAGGTGTTCACCAACACCGATTGGGCCGACACCAGGGCCGCCGCCCCCGTGAGGTATGCAAAATGTTTTGTGCAAGTTGAGGTGCGACACGTCGGCACCGAACTTGCCGGGTTGTGCTAAACCCACCATGGCATTGAGGTTGGCACCATCCAAGTAAACTTGCCCACCCGCATCGTGAAGCAACTCGCAAATGCGCCTCACCTCAACTTCAAAAACACCATGTGTAGATGGGTAGGTGATCATCAAAGCAGCTAGCTCATTACGGTGTTCACTTACCAACTTGTCGAGGTGAGCTACATCTACGTTGCCTTGCTCATCACAGTTCACAACCGCTACCCGCATGCCTGCCATCACCGCGCTTGCTGCGTTGGTGCCGTGTGCTGAGGAAGGGATCAAACAAACATTTCGCTGCGTATCGCCACGACTCAAATGGTATGCGCGTATTGCTAACAAACCCGCTAACTCTCCTTGTGCACCTGAGTTTGGTTGCAAAGAAACCGCCCCATAGCCAGTTATTTCAGTTAGCCATCTTTCAAGATCGTCAATCATGCGTTGATAGCCAACGGTTTGACTAACTGGAGCAAATGGATGAATACGGGCAAATTCGGGCCAGCTAATTGGTTCCATTTCAGTAGCCGCATTTAGTTTCATTGTGCAGCTTCCCAAGGGGATCATTGAACGGTCTAAAGCAATATCACGGTTAACGAGTTGTCGCATGTATCGCACCAAGTCAGTTTCGCTATGGTAGGCGGTGAAGATCGGGTGGGTTAGTGCCGCTGTATCACGGCGATATCTAACCGGCCGAGGATCGCGAACGTGATGGTCAAGATAACCAGCGTCTCCCTCCACGCCAAAGGCCGACCAAACCGTTTCAACAACTTCACGGTCTGTGGTTTCGTCTAACGAAATAGCGACCGTGTCGGAGTCGATCCGGCGTAAGTTTAACCCTAACGATAAAGCGATTGCTAAAACCTTGTCGGCGCGTCCGCGAACTCGCACACACACTGTGTCAAAAAACTCATCGTGGATAACGTGTGCGTTACCACGCCGTAAACCTTCAGCAAGAATGGAAGCTAATCGGTTCACTCGCAAAGCAATACGGCGCAAACCGTCTGGCCCGTGGTGTATGGCAAACATTGATGCCATCACTGCCAACAAGACTTGTGAAGTGCAGATGTTTGAGGTCGCTTTTTCTCGTCGAATGTGTTGTTCACGGGTTTGCAGAGCTAGCCGCAACGCAGGTCGCCCCATCGTGTCTCTTGAGACCCCCACCAGGCGGCCCGGCAGGGAGCGCTGATGCTGCGAACGCACGGCAAAGTAAGCAGCGTGGGGACCGCCAAAGCCCATGGGAATGCCGAATCGCTGGGTGCTGCCAAGCACCACATCAGCACCCAACTCGCCCGGTGGCGTGAGCACGACCAAGGCTAGTGGGTCTGCGGCAACAGCTACCAGAGTGTTGTTGGCGTGGGCACGCTCAATAATCTCAATCAAATTAGGAATCTCGCCGCTGGTGCCGGGATACTGCACCACCATTGCGTAAACATCAGATAAGTCGGTCGTCTCGGGATCACCAATGACGGTGGACAAACCAATGGGTTCGGCTCGAGTGTTTACCACTGCCATTGTCTGAGGATGACACTGCTGGTCCATTAAAAAGCAGTCTCCATTGCGCCCTCGGCTAACTCGATGCAACATAGTCATAGCTTCAGCGACTGCGGTTGCCTCATCTAGGAGCGAGGCATTGGCTAAATCCATTCCAGTCAATTCGGCGATCATTGTCTGAAAGTTCAGCAACGCTTCAAGACGGCCTTGAGAAATCTCAGGTTGATAAGGCGTGTAGGCGGTATACCACCCTGGGTTTTCCATCACATTGCGTCTTATCACTGGGGGCGTGAAAGTGTCGTGGTAGCCCATGCCGATCAACGAGGTGCGTATTTCGTTAGCTGAAGCGATGGCACGCAGTTCGTTTTGAGCAGCGGTTTGTCCAACGCCAGACAACAAGTCCAACGGATCGCCTATCTTGATGTCAGCAGGAACGGTTGCGTCGATCAACTCCTCGATGGATGTCAAGCCAAGCGTGGACAGCATCTTTTGTTGTTCTTCCTCTGGTGGACCGATGTGTCGACCAACAAAGGTAGCTCTACCTTCAAGATCAATGAGCGACATCCGAGCAGTATTCATCGCACCTCCAAACGGGGTTTAGCATATTCCATCAACGTCTCAAGATATCAGCTTCTGTGACACAGTTGTTGAGGCGTGTTGCAACACGCGATTAAGCCTGTAGTTTTTAGAGCTATCGCGAGAGTCGCGATCAGAATATAGAAATCGGAGCAAGATATGAACAAAGGTGAACTTGTAGCGGCAATGGCCGAGGCAGCTGGCGTTAGTCAAAAGGATGCTGGCAACTGCCTTGATGCCATGTTGAGTACAGTGGAAACCGAAGTCAGTGCAGGACGTGAAGTTGCTATCACTGGCTACATCAAATTTGAACGTGCCGCTACTAGCGCTCGTTCGGCTCGCAACCCCCAAACTGGTGAAACAATTGAAGTGCCCGCTGGTACCCGTTGCAAAGTTACCCTTGGCTCAAAACTCAAAAACGCAGGCAAAAGCTGAGCTAGCAAGGCACTAAGGGGGTGACTAAGCAACTTCTGAAACCAGAAGAGGTGTTGCCACATCGCCCACCGTTCCTTTTTGTGGATGAAATCTTGGCCTTACAGCCAGGTGAATCAGCGAAAGCTAGTTGGCACCTGAGTGCTGACGAAGCGTTTTTTGCAGGTCATTTTCCTAACCGACCAACTCTCCCAGGCGTGCTGATTTGTGAAGCAATCGCACAAGTGGGCGCGTTGGCGGTTATGACCGACCCCCGTTATCGCCACAAACTGCCGTTGTTTGGTGGTATCAACAGTGCTCGCTTTAGGCGCCAAGTTGTGCCTGGTGAAACGTTAATAATGGAAGCTCAAATGACTCGCTTGTCGGCGCGAGCTGGCAAAGGCGTGGGTCAAGCAAACGTTGCAGGTGAACTTGCAGCTAGCTGTGAGTTGATGTTTGTGATAGTTGACAGCAGTGAAACTTAGTTAGTAACTGCATCAAGCTGGACCGATCACAAGAGTTCCGTTGTGTCCACCAAATCCGAAACTGTTGGATAGGCAAGGACCAGGCCGCCAAGAACAAGGTTTGTCAACAACCAAATCAATGGTTGGCAAGTCAGGATCGAGTAGTTCGTGGCCAGCGGTTGGTGGAATGAGCTGGTGCTTCATTGCCAAAAGCACCGCAGCAGCTTCAAGGGCACCAGCCCCGCCCAAAGCATGGCCCGTGACTCCTTTTGTGGAGGTCACTTGAGGCCCGGGCGTGCCGAAGATTTCAACAATGGCGTTCGCTTCAGCTTCGTCATTTTTGTCTGTTGAGGTTCCATGAGCATTAATGTGGGCCACATCACTTGGCTCAATGCCAGCATCTTGCATAGCCAAACGCATGCACGAGATGGCACCAACGCCACCGGGCGCAGGCGCGGTGATATGGTGTGCGTCTGCGGTAGACGCAGAACCCAATATTTCACCCCAGATGTGTGCTCCTCGAGCTTGAGCCAAGCTCCACTCCTCAAGCACCAAAATTGCACAACCCTCGGCCATCACGAAGCCGTCACGTCGTGGGTCAAAGGGACGACTAACGCCAGAACTCGAAAGCGCTGTCATGTTTGAGAAACCAGCAACCGATGTGGGTGTGAAAGGTGCTTCGCTCCCGCCGGCCATTACCGCATCGCAGTAACCTTGCCGTACCAAACGAGCGGCATTGCCGATTGCGTGTGTGCCAGCGGCGCAAGCCGTTACAGTGTTTTCACACGGTCCTCGCCAACCATAACGCATCGACAACGCCGCAGCAGCAGCATTGGTCATCATCATGGGCACCAAAAAAGGAGAGACACGGCGCTCACCTTTAGTTAGGCGAATCTCTATCTGGTTTTCCAGTGTTTCTATCCCCCCAACTCCTGTGCCGATAAAAGTGCCAAGACGAGAAGGAGCGATATTGAGTTCACCGGCTTGTGATAGTGCTTCTTGTGCAGCGGCTATCGCAAACTGCGTGAACCGGTCGGCGCGTCTAGCCTCTTTTGGGTTGTCGAAGTAGCTTGCTGGACTCCAGTCTTTGATTTTGCGTGGGCCTATAGGTGCTGGCGCGCAAAGTCCCTCCCAGAATGCGTCAACACCCACACCGCAAGGCGCAACCACACCAACGCCGGTAACGGCGACGCGGCGAGCTTTCATTAGATCTTGGAAATGATCAGATCGTAAGCACCCTTGATTGTGGTGATTCCGTCTAGTTCTTCCTCTTCAACACTGACATCAAATTCTTCCTCAAGTGCCATTACCAACTCAACTAGGTCAAGGCTGTCGGCATCAAGAGACTCGAAAGTTGCGTCCATGACTATCTGTTCGGCTTCAACCGACAAAACATCAACTGCACAACTCTTGAATCGTTCGAAGTTGTCACTCACTTATATTCCTCCATTATTTAGATGACTATATTGACATAAAAATGCGTTGCTGGACTCAGTGCTTATCAAAGACCATAAATCTATCACAACACTTACCCCATCGCTAATCCGCCGTCAACCGTTAGAACTGTACCAGTAACATAAGCAGCTTCCTCAGACACAAGATAGGTAATAGCCCCAGCAACTTCATCAGCTTTGCCGAGCCGTGCTAGCGGCACCTTGGCTAACATCGCCTCACGTTGTTTATCGTTGAGCGCAGCCAACATATCGGTTTCGATAGGGCCTGGAGCAACGACATTTACAGTAATGTTTCGGCCAGCAAACTCTTTGGCCAAGGAACGTGCCAAACCTGTTATACCTGCTTTGGAAGCGGCGTAGTTGGCTTGACCTGCTTGACCGCCTAGACCCACCACTGAGGACACAAACACTATCCGTCCCCAGCGTTTGCGCATCATTTGTTTAACAACTCGACGAGACACACGAAATCCACCAGCCAAGTTCGCGTCAAGCACTTCGCTAAAGTCATTATCGCTCATACGCAAGACCAACCCATCTCGGGTAATGCCTGCATTGTTGACCAAAACCTCAACTGAGCCAAGAGTGTTTTCGACCTCACTCACTGCCTTGTCAATCGAATCGCTGTCTGTAACATCGCACTGCACGACTAGGAAATCAGCTAATTCAGCTTTGCTAGCACTGCTTGGCGACGACCGAGAAGTGACGGCCACTTGGTAACCCTTCGCATGTAGACATCTAGCGGTGGCAAGACCAATTCCCCGATTACCGCCCGTGATTAGCGCGATCCGACTCACCAGCGCACCACTAGCGTTGCCCAAGTCATGCCCGCACCAAAACCAGAAATCAGCACAATTTTGCCGGGTTGTAGAGCTCCCTGATTGGCCGCTTTTTGCATCGCCAAAGGAATGGACGCGGTGGATGTGTTGCCGGTATGGTCAATCACGTTGAATGTTTTTGACATCGGCAACCCAGTATGGCTACAAACTGATTCAATAATGCGGATGTTTGCTTGGTGCAATAAGATCACGTCCACTTCTTGGGCAGATATTTTGGCACGTTTTAGTGCTGCTTTGATTGATGCTGAAACTGCCCGCACAGCCTTTTTGAAAACCTCGCGCCCCTCCATTTTGATTGTGTCGCCATGGTTGCAATACAATATTGGTGAGAGGTTGCCGTCGCTACCGAGGTCAAAGCCTAACATTTCACCTTGCTCGTGTCTTTCCATAACACATGCGCCGGCGGCATCGCCAAAGAGGATAGCTGTGCCACGGTCTTGATAATCAGTTAACGTTGATAGGGCATCGCTACCCACGTTGAGGACGCGTTGTGGTCCGCCTGGTAGCATCATCAAACCATAAGCGGCCGCATATCCATAACTAAAGCCAGCGCATGCTGCGTTCACATCAAAAGCACCGCATCGTAAGCCAATGCCAGCATGGATTTGTGCTGACGTTCCTGGAAATCGTTGGTCGGGCGAACTGGTACTTAGAACTAAAAGGTCTATATCGGCTGGACTCAAGTCGGCATCCTTGATTGCCTGGTTGCCTGCCTCAACTCCCATTTCCGAAGTCACTCCCCCCACATGGCGAGTAGTGATGCCAGTGCGCTCTTTTATCCATTCTTCACTGGTGTCCATCATCTTTTCAAGGTCTTTGTTGCTGAGAGTTTTCTGCGGCAAGCAAGTCCCTATTCCCGTGATGCGCACAGCCATTACGAAACCCGCAGCCAAGCTATGGGTTGGCGAGATGTCACCCTTTCGCTTTCTAGAGCGAGAACTCCAACTATTTCCCCAGCAAAAGAGCTAAGCACTTCTTGGTCGCCTACGGTTCCTAGCCGGTCGCCAACTTGAACGTGTCGTCCCGATGCACAGTTGGGGTCTAAACTGAACAGCCCAGCGGCTGGTGACACCACCAAACGTTCTGTGGCGAAGAGGTGTTCGCCTTCTAGCACCGCAGGCTCGCTGTGGCTTGGTAATTGGCTAGCTAGAGTTTCTAAGAGATTGTCTAGGTCGTCGGGTGAAGCGACATTCGCTCGGTTGGCTGTCTTTAGGGTTCTTTTCACAAGACCACTCAATACATTGCCCGGGCCTAGTTCAACGAAAGTGGTGAACCCATCGCTAGCTAGATTAGCTAAGGTCTGGCTCCAACGCACAGGTGAACAAAGTTGAGCTTCAAGTAGGTCTGGCCATTCGCTACCCTGGGCGTGTGGATTGGCATCCACGTTTGCATAAACAGGTTGTTCTGGGGAACGAAACTCAACTTGATCTATGGCTTTGTGCAGACGGTGCTTAGCGGGTGCCATAAGGGGTGTGTGAAACGCGCCGCCGACCTCTAATCGCATGACACGTTTAGCTCCGCTAGCTTTGGCGTGTTCGCATGCTCGGTCTATATCGGCGGGCACACCAGCGATAACAACTTGGCCTGGGGCGTTGTAGTTGGCTATCCAGACATCTCCTGCAGTGCTTCGGCAAGCAATGTCTGCTTGTTCGTCACTCAAGCCTAGTATTGCTGCCATTGTGCCAGTTTCTTCATCAGCGGAGGCTTGCATGGCATCACCACGTTCGTTGACTAAGCGTAAAGCATCACTGAACTCAAGCGCGCCCGCGGCGGTTAGTGCCGAGTATTCACCGAGGCTGTGTCCGGCATGTGCAACCGCTTCAACACCGAGGCGGCTAACCGCGTCCAACACCATCATCGACATCACAAAGGTCGCTAACTGTGAGTTACGAGTTTGGGTTAGCTCTTGTGCGTCGGAGTGAAGTAAAAGCTCGCCAACATCGCGATCAACGACTTGCGAAGCTTCTTCCACCAACTCCCAAGATGGGTGATTGAGCCAGGGTGTGCCCATCTTGGGGCGCTGTGACCCTTGTCCTGGATAGGTGAAGACGATCATGTGTTGCTCCATGCTAGCCCTTGACGAAAATGCAACAAGGGTTGTAGACGATTTCTTTCTTGGTAAGGCTTGTTGTTCTGACTCTGTTCGCCTTAGTTGAGTTTCATGTTTGTTTCGTTTGGTTCCCCCAAATGCGGTTTGTGTGACTAGAGTAACATGAACCATCTAGCCCGGGTGGTGGAATTGGCAGACACGGCGGACTCAAAATCCGTTGCTTTTATCAAGCGTGCGGGTTCAAGTCCCGCCCCGGGCACCAACTATCACCTGCAGTCTTCAGTCGCTGATATGGGTCTCAACTTCAATTCCCAAACCATCGGCTATCCGGTTAGCGAACGCATAGTAGGCCACAACCTCTACTATGTCAAGTATGTCGCGGTCGCTGAAGTCAGCCTCCCTCAGTGAAGCGATGTCGGTTGTGTCGATTTTGGCTGGTGTTTTAGTTAGTTTGACCGCGAAGCTCAACATAGCCACACGTTTTGGCGACAGTGCTGCGGTTGTCCAATCCTTTACTACCGCGTCCACTAGGTTGTCGTCTTTCATTAGACGGCGCAGACCGCGCCGATGGTGGGTTATTCAATAGTGGCAGTCATTGGTGATGCTGACCACAACAGCGATGAGTTCACGCTCAACTTTGCGCAGTGTGGCGGTTCCCTTCATCGCTGATTCGTAAAGTATTTGGTGTGCCGCCATTCCTTGAGGATTCAGCGAGTGTACCGCTAAAACATTGTCTATTTGCCCTGATTCGGGTTCTGCAACCTTTCGTTTCAGAACCGCAAGCTCGCCATCCCATTCATCTTCAGGAACAATCTCAATAAATGCCATTCCCAACTTTACCAAAGCGATTCATTTACCCACCACTAGCAAAGTACCATAGGCTCAATGTCTAAACCAGGTTGAAGTCGACAAAGTCAGCCAATTCCGCTCTCTAGGCAGTTCTTACTTGAGCCTTGAAATCCAGCTCCTTCGTTGGTTAGCACGGCGAGTCAAACTCGTCTGCTAGGCGACGGAGTCCGCGTTGGACCAAACTTCGGGCCGTCGCGGGTTTGCATTCTAACATTTCGGCGATTTCGCTGTAATCGAGTTGTTTGAGCATTCGCAGTCGCACAGCTTCTCGACTGCGAGGAGGTACCCGACTCAGTGCTTTCGAGAGGTGGTCCGCGTCGAGTCTCGCGTCGGCAACTTCAATTTCCTGCCAACCGGTATCGGCGGTCGGTGGCATCTGTACTTTGAGTTTTCGGCAGGTCTTTAGAGACACTCGATTCTTGCGCCAGAATGTTTTGAGTTGGTTGCGGGCGATCCCAAACAACCACTGCTGCGGTGTACCTTTTGCTGGATCGTACCGCCCGACATTGCTCAAGGCGACGGCAAAAGTTTCAGCCGCAAGCTCTGACGAGTCGTCGTGATCCCGCGTCCGCGAAAAGAAGTAGACTGTAATTGATCGGATGTTGCGCAAATAGAACGTGCCGAACGCTTCTGGGTTTTGGCTCGCGTCAACTAGGACTTCCGCATCGTTTCTAGGATCATCACGCTTGCTGTTTGAACGCGGTCTAATATTCGCCACTAACTATGAAACTATCCTCTCAGTAATTGTTTCCTCCCCGTTTACAATTATTGCCTCCCCATTTACTTTGTAGAGTGGCTCTGGTAGCACAGAACCTGGATAGGTTAAAGCTCTCGCATCGACGTTATTGGTCGTTGCTGCTGCCTCGCCTCGTCACAGAACTCGACTTAACCCATGTCAACGATGATATGCATGTGCGGCTACACACGCCGATTTCGTCTGCGAGGGTCGCAAAGCTTATGTTCGCGTGGGCGTCTCAAACAAGAGGCTTGCCAGAGGAGCTTCCCATCCTATTGTGCAGAACCCAAAAAATCTTTTTTGAATGCAACAAAGGCCACCCTGCCGACAAGTACTTAGTGCGTTGAGCAAATAAAGATGTCCTTCCGACACCCAAATCGTTCAGCCTTCGCATACCCAAAAACAAGAAAGGTAAGCTAATGAGACAAACAATCCATGAAACTAACAACTTAATGAAACGAACAGCGTCTTTACACAGAATCAGGTGCCCTCGGACAGCTTTGATTGCGTTAGCACTCGTCTCATTCATCGCAGCGGTGTTTGTTGCTCCCTCTTCGGCACAAGTCACCAACACTGAACCATTGGCGACAAAGAATACAACTTGGGATGTAATCGAATTCTTGGCTCAGCATGGAGTTGCGCTTCCTGCGGTTGTCGCGCAACAGTACACTTCGCTGACCGAGCAGGAACAGCATCAGCGGTTGATCGCCCTGGGTATTGATCGTTTTGTTCTTAGTGCCGACATAGAAGAACGGCCAATGCCCCTAGTTGCTGAACTGCTGAGGGTTCTCGATCCTGACGCTCCTCGACCTGAAATCGCTTCTGATGACGACTACGCGCGAAGCATGTTAGACGCTTCTGCCAGCGCAGTCATCAATGACCTCCAAGGGCAATACGCGTCTCGGCTCGGGTTCGCGAGATGGGATCAAACCGCAAACGGAGGAAGGGTTCTTGTGATCCCGATTGTCGATCCCACGCAGCGAGAGATCACCCTAATCGAAGGCAAATCGTTGTTAGACGAGACAGCGATTAGGGTCGAAAAAACTGATATTAGTTATCAGGATCTTCGGGAACTCAAGAATTCATTAGATGTGAGTATTCGGTCAGCGACCGAGAACCGACTTGCTAACTGGTCAATCGGCATTGAACGCGCGACACAATCTGTTTTTGTCCATGTGGATCTAAGTCTGGAGCGCAACCGAGAACTCCTCTCTGGAATCGATGGAGTGATGGCCTTCGTTAACGAAGAACAAACCAGCAACAATCAGGGCAACCCACAGATCAAGGATCTCCTCATTGGTGATGGCGAAACGCATCACACTGTTGACGAGGAGTTAAGCGGTGACAAAGAAAGCGGAGATCTGCTCGCTGGACTCGCTAACGTTGTCCGAAACGCGGCTAACTCTTTCGTTATGGCTGAGCTACCTTTGAGCAGTCGCACAGGTACCGAAATGGTATCGATAGTGGACGTGAAGATGGCACCGCCTGACACTGATTATCGCGAATCGTCACACATCCGAGGCGGAGAGTGGGTCGTCTCGGATGCCGGTGGAAGTTGTACAACGAACTTCTTGTGGAAGAGAGGTGGCTCGTACCGGATGGGAACGGGTGGCCACTGTTCAACAAATACTGGTACCTCATCGGGGAATCGCGCCTACCGAACGTTTGAGCATCGCACACTCTCTGGAACCAGAAACGGTGCTATTGGTAAGGTAACCCACAATGGATGGACCAACGACTCCAACTCCGACTATGCTCTAATGACTTTGCCTTCAGCCGCGACTAGAACTAATCGTGTGATGACCACGAGCGGGAATTGGCGGACAGTAACTGCAGTTAGCGCGCTCTCGAATCTGACCAGCGGACTTTTCCCAGTCTGTCACGTTGGCTTGGGTTTGAAAAAGACGCACGGTCTCGACAAGAGCTGCGGTAAGATATTCAAGCACGATGTCCATAAGACAATCGAATTATCGACAGGCAGCACCCTGACTCTGTATGGTTTGTACTGTACAGATGCGAAACGTGCAGGAGGCGATAGTGGCGGTCCTCACTACTTTGAGGTTGGCGATGATGCATACGCAGTCGGTATTCATCAAGGTACTCACCAAGGCGATAATGCCTGTTTCACGACCGTACAAGCCGCCAAGGAGCGGTCTGGATACTCAATAGTGCTCAACTAGATATCGTCATGGCAAGAGAGCTTCAATGTTAAATCGAACAATCCACATATTCAAGAGGAAGTCGATGAACTCTCATTCCAAGCATCTCGTATCGCTTATGCGCTGCGTTGAAAGGATTAGGAATCTCAGGGTACGACCGACTAAAGGACTCAAAGCTCCACTCAAGTGGCGAGAGGTCTCTCCTCTGGTGATCGTGCTGTTTGTTTGCCTAGCGTTCATGGCGGTTTCTTGCGTAGCCGACGAGGTCACAACGGTAGGCACTGTGGACCTTGTCGGCACTGACAGCGTTATCAACAACGATAACGACCGACTACGAGACGATACCGACGACATTGAACAGTCGGCAACCGAATTATCGTCCGCAGGTTCTGGATCTGTGCAACAGGTTCAAGTGCCCGACGTGGTTGGACTTTCGAGCGGAGAAGCCTTGTTAAAACTTGAAGCCGTGGGATTCACAGTCGCCTTTGGACTGCACGACTTAGCTGAATCTGGGGTGGAGCATGAAACTGTCACTGCATCCGAACCAGCTGCTGAAACGCTGGCACCTTTAGGCTCACAAGTAATTCTGGATGTCTACATAGACAATGCAACTGGCGACGAGCCAGCAATGACATCGGAAGCTTGGGATCGTGTGCGCATCGATAGGGAGGTCAGAGCCGAGTTCAGTGACCGGATTGAGCGAACCCACTGGGACCAAACCAAAAATACTTTTTATGTTCAAATAGCCAATCTTTCCGTATCTGAAGCTGGTGAACTCAGCGAACGCTACACCGACGAAGCGTTCACGGTGAGCTTCTCCTCAGGTACGATTAGCTTCACACAACTCCAAAATCTAAATCAATCAGTTCAGGACTTAGTCACACGTGTCTTCCAAGGATGCGGACTGCTACCCTATAGCACTGGAATCGACCGCAGGTCGTGGTCTGTCTTCGTCACTTTGTCCCTCAAACAAACAATTAACGATTCAGACAAGTCGAGAGACGAGTGCGTCATAGACATGAAACAAGCAACTCTTCTTGTGGCCGCCGAATTCGTGAAAGAACACTCAATACCTGCCGACCCGGCCGACCTAGTGCGATTTGAACTCGTTGATATGACTCCGATGGAATCATTCACTGACGAACTACCCCCAGACGCAGATCAAGTTCCGAGCTGACATCGATATTCGCTTATACATGTGCCATTGTGTTTGCTAGGTAGATGAGACGTGTTCGGATGGTGCTGCTGTCGGCGGCCAAGTTAACTGTGGCGAATCGTATTTTGTGTCCCTGGATCACGGCGTGTTCGTCGAGGTCGGAGCCGACCGAAGGGTGCAGCAGAAGTCCTGATGAGTCTAGCGTGATCGGGTCGTCGTCTTGCTCTTGTGACCTGAGGTAGGCGTACATCTGGTAGATATGGCCGCTGGCGAGGGTTTGCTTTCTATGGTGGCCCGATTTCAAGATGCTCGTGAACTTGGTGTCGATGATCGTGCGTCGCCTGCGTTCATGCTTTGTTGTTGCAGGGGTCTCTAGTACGATGTCGGTTTTCATTGTCGGCATAATCGCGTCTAGCCCTGGTGTTTTCGTTGATGTCTCCACCGGCCAATTGAACTGTCGCCCAGGCTTGACAGACCAACCGCGGGGACCCAGCACGGTCTTGTAGAAGCCTCCCACGGCCGCTTCAAACAAACGGCGCGCCCATTTCTCGTCCCGGTCGGGTGCGGGTAGGTGAGCGAGACCGGGGTCTTCGGTCGGAAGACTCAACTTTAGTGCCAACTCTGCGGCGGCAAGCATCTGACGATCTTCAGAGTGGACCCTTCTTGCGGTGGAAGCACTCCGAAGTGTCGTTGAACGAAATCCTGCGTAGGATTCGTCACTTACTCCGGCTAGCCCGAGAACCGCTGCGAGGCTGCGGCATCGCCTGCTGTGATGTTCTTCACGAGTTGAACCCGATAACTTGTTTAGGGCTCCCTTCACGAGGCGATTCGCTGGCGTGTCAGTGGTCATTTCGTCGAAGGTGCAGGCGACCTTTCCCTGCGCTAGTAGACACCGGCACTCGGTCCTCAAGGTGTTGATGCGCCCTCGCACACGGGTCAGGTCGGCCTGTCTGTGGTGGAGTTCGTGGGTGAGGTTGCGGCGGATGCGGCGTTCTACAGCGCGGGTCAGTATCTCTGCTACGAGGTCGGTGATCTCGTCAGGGTTCTCTTCCACGTTGTTTCTCAGCCTGTTAGGCAACTCCCGATAGAATCTCGACGCATACAGCATCAGTAGCCAGATGTTTTTGATCGGGATCGTGCCGATCGTCTGCGTCTCTGCCGATGTCACCTGCTGAGATGTCAAACGCTGAGTCCTTTGAGCAAGTCGTTTTTGGCATCACTAGCTCTGTCGGTGGCATCGAACCAGTATTCGTCTAGCAGCGGGCCGATCTCGGTGTCAACCACCTGCTTGAACCATTCGATAGGGTTCGAAATGGGAGTTTCGCGGCTTGGTGTCACGACGCTGTGGCCAACTTGGAATTGGGGCCCAAGAGTTCGTCGGTGGAGATCGTCTGATTCAGCATTGTCATTCGACTCTCGATGTCGGCAAGGAACTCTGCTCCTAGCCCACATTGCCCACTGACCCAACTGCGCCACAGGTTCCCGAAGGCTGGTTCGAGGTTCACGAACGCGAACCTGCGCCGCAATGCAAAATCAACTAGGGCGAGCGAACGGTCGGCGATATTCATGGTGCCCACGATGTAGAGATTGCCTGGCAGATGCACCCGTTCGTCTTTGTCGCGGGGGTAGCTTAACGCCAACGCTTCTGAGGGAGTGCGCTTGTCGGCCTCTAGCAGAGTGAGCATTTCTCCAAAGATCTGGGCTGGGTTGCCCCGGTTGATCTCCTCGATGATCACTGCAAAGGTTTGGTCAGGTTCTTTCTTCGCATCCTTAACCGCCTCAAGGAACGGTCCGTCCACCAATTCGAGACCGCCGTTCGTAGCGCCACTGGGCCGCCAGCCCCTCACGAAGTCCTCATAGGACAAGTTCGGATGGAACTGCACCGGCCGCACCTGCGGCGGCGAGCGGTAGCCGATGAGAGCGAACGCCAGCTTCTTGGCAAGCCACGTTTTGCCGGTGCCTGGCGGACCTTGCAGGATCAGGTTTTTCTTGACCCGCCAACGTTCCAGAATCGTTTCTAGCCGAGACCGTTCGAGAAAACACCCATCTGCAACGATGTGATCAACTGAGTATGGCGGCTCGGATTGCGGATTTGGGGGACTGACAGGCTCGGCAGGCTCGACAGGCTTGGCAGACTTCAGGGGGTTGGGTTCGATATTTTGGTAACCGGGTACCGGTTCGCTCCATGCCTTTAGCGAAAGTTCGGGGAATGAGTGGACTAACTGGGTTTCGTAGGTGAACCGCAGCTGAAGTTCCTCGCAAAGGTCTAGGTATGTCTCGGCATCCGGTCTTGCTTCGGGCACCCGTAAATCCATTGACTGTCTGATGAAGTCTCTATTTGGGGAGTCTAATGCAACAAAGTCGTGCGGACGAATCCAGTAGAGGCCGATTGTGAGCAGTCGCCCCACCTTTTTGCGTGCAACCGCGTTATCAAACGACCTTATGAGCGAGGCGCGATTGCGCTCATCACGGTTATCAGTGTACATTAAGGCATCTGCGAAGACCTGCCAGAGCGAGTCAATGTGATCATCGTCACGGAGGTATTCGAAAGGGAAGAACCAACTGTTGCGATTGTCCAACCTCGGTATTCCAGCCAGAGAGTTCAGACGTTGAGCAGCGATCTCCCGCATGCCCAAGCTCTCTGCAAGGTGACCGGCGATAGTAACGCGATTTTGGTCGGTTAGCTTCCTATTGAATACACCCATCGTTGTGAATGGGCAGATGTCTCGCAGCAAACCCGAGGTGCCGTCGGCGAACTGGTCGTTCAATACTCTAGGTAGTTCGGAAGGAAGGCTATTGAGTGCAGTGAGCAGAGCTGTTCGATTGTGGCGGAAACGAAGCAATTCGTCAGCAAATCCTGAGTAAAACGAGGTCCAAGAGAATCTTGGGTCGGTAGTGGGTTTGTTGCCGAACCTATCCTTCCTGTAGGGGAAGTTGCGGAACTGATCGGCTTCAGGACGTGAGTCTGTAGTCATTGGTTGAGTCTCCCCCCACAGTTACTTGCTGTTTAGTTTAGGTGGACAACTTGCGACATAGACCGAGTTTCGATCGCGATAGCTTGTCTTCCAACACAAGTTCGTTCGCTGGTTATCGAGGTGGGTCGAAAGAGTTGGCTAGGCGGCAGGTCAATCGTCTTGGATCTCGATTAGGATTCGGCAATGGTCACTTGCTCCCCATTCATCAGGCGCATTGAGTGCGCGAGTGGTGATTTGTTTGTGGAAGCCGCGGGAAGCGAAGACGTAGTCAAGTTGACTTGCAGCGGACTCAGGTGTTTGTTGAGTTGAATGATAGGTCGGCACGTTGCGAGTGTTGGGCGGCAGGCCGGCCGGGGTGGGGTTTGCTTGGCACCCGCCGTTTGGAGCTTGTGGTCCTAAGAACTCTAAGCCTAACGCATCCATCCGGTCGATGACTGTCTGATTCCGAAGTTCCATTGACTGCCACACTTCGTCGGTCTCACCATAGATCATATTCAGGTCACCTGCTGCCAAGATTCGGTGCGTTGATGGATCGGTGTCACCAATGAAAGCGGACAGGTCTGAGATGATCCGGTGTGCTGAACCGTCAGAGTATCCGACTTTCCACTTGCTGTTTGTCGACGGATGTGGTTTCATCCACCGTGCATACATTGAAACCACAACGAACGGTGCAGCACTACGTGGCTTCACTCGTGCTGCAGCTATCGTTCCGATACCGCTGACTGCGATCTCGTCATAAGATATCTCGCTGATCGGGCTGATCTGCTTGAACCACTCAACTTCGACTTTGTCCGATAATTTCACCACTTTCGCCCAGCGTTCGTAGAGATGAGGCCAGTGTCCTTCCCACCAGCGCGAATTCCAATGGTGCGCGTCCCAGCTCGCATCAGGTCCGGCTTTGACACTCCCTGCGACTTCGGTGGGGAGATCACCAGCTTCCTGAAGGAGAGCAATGTCGGCATCCATCTTGCAAAGTTCTTGCCAAGGCTGGTGTCGTTTGGCAATGTTCCAACTCACGATTCGTATCACCATGTCAGAGGGTCGTCCAGCGGACCGATAGGTCATCCCATTGCTCGACCCGCAACATCAATTCGTCCCGCGAATCCAACCGGACGTTCCACATCGACGCTAGCCATAGGCCGTGGTCTACTTCTCGCAGTCGTGTGGCTTTCGTCAAACACTCAGCGTCGACCGGCAGCCCGTACGCAGCGATAAAATCCTCAGGGTCGTCGTCTGTCGTTCGCCGGTAGTGCGAGATCAACTGTGCCAGATCGGCCTCCGGTGGACCACAGCACATAAAATCGCAATCGATCAACAGGGTCCTGTCGTCATGCACCACTATGTTGCCGGGGTACAGGTCTCCATGGACGGGCACTACCGGGTGCGTCTCGGGCAGAGCATTCCATGCTTGCACCAGCGAGGCACGGGATTCGTGCATCTCTGCGAGTAGAAAGTCGAGTGCCCGCGCTGGAACACCGGCCTTGCGTCCAGCCGCGATCATCCGTTCACGACGGCCGTCCTGATGGCCGGGAGTCCACCTCTCCAATGAGTGAGGGGGAGTCTGCTGGTGCCATTCGGCAACTAGCTTAGCCATTTCGGGTAGCGGTATTTCCTCGCAGGGTTCTCCTAACGGCCAGAAAGTGACGACCCTGCCGTCAGCGGTCTTCTTCGCAGGGCTAATTGGTGCTAACACTGGCGCGCCCTCGGCGATTAACAGCTCGATGTTGTGTAGACGGTTGCTTATTAACTCGATGGTTTCGTGTGGCGGTGCAACGCGGGCGACCACACGGTCTGCATCGTTGGCGTACACCACGTTGGTGCCTACCCGCAGCAATTCAAAGTGGCCATCGCCTAGACACGCAGCCGAGGCAGTCGATTGAACGAGTATCGCTTGTTCAGCCGTGCCAGAAAATAGTTGCTGCCTCATTATTGCTCGCCGCTCATCCTACCGAAAGGCCGCTCGCATCGTTGTTCCTCTACGTCGCTCACACCCTCGTCATGGACCAATGGGGTCGCTTCCTCGCCAAATAATGGAGCACTTACTCACTTCAGGACGGCAATGGTGATTCCAGCCAGACTCTTTCTGACACAATCCACTGTTGTTTGGACTGTGGAATCGCTGCTCAGACAGTTGGTCTGGTTCAGAAATACTCAATCGACACAGGTCAATTCCGGTGATGCATTTTGGGGAACGGGGTCGCGTCTAGCATTCTCCGGTGGTTGGGAGGCTCTCTTTTCGCTCGGAGATGATGATGATGATGATGATCGATTCTTGGGTGCTGAGTGGGATCACGTCTTGTACGAAGGCGTTCGCATCGGGTTGTGGCACTTCCGTGAGGCGGTAGTCAGACGTGTTGAACATTTGCCAGCGGATTGTCTCGATGGAGTTCTCGATCTCGGAGCGCAGGTCTTCGACGCGCTGATCTCGCCAAGCCGCGCAGTAGAGGCTGGACTGTGTGAAATCGTACGTCTCGCCTTCTGCAGCGGGGTGCCCGTACTGAATCACGAAGAATCCGGTCCCGTCGACCTCGAAGGCAGTGATGCCGGTGTTGTTGCGGTTGATCTCCGCTTCTACGCCCTCATGGACGTCGAGCGAGACCACATAACCCACTAGTTCGTCCGGAACCGGTAGGACTTGCAGGGTTGCGTTGATTCTGGCATCTCGGAGTTGTGCGGTTGCTGCGTCGGGGTCTGTGACGAGGTTGGACACTTCGACTCGGACGGTTCGGTTGGTTCGGGAGATCGTGAAGGCATGATCTGGTTCAGTCCTGGGCCACAGAGCCACGACGGTGGCGGCGAGCAGCACCAGCGCGCCGGTCAGCGACACAGCGACGACTGTGAGGCGGTGTCGCCGTAGCTGCCGTTGCGACACCGCGACGCGTTCGATAGCCGCTTGTTGGAGGTGTCGACCCAGCCGGTCGAGAAACGGAAAGTCGGAGGTCTTCAGCAACCGACCGATGGAGGTTTGTATTGTGGCACGGCGCTAGTCTTTCTACGAGCGTGTTCGGATCAAGGCCTTGAACGAGGCGGGATCAACGCGACTGAGATCGCTGAGTCGTTGAGGCGGCATGCG
Organism: Candidatus Aldehydirespiratoraceae bacterium; assembly: GCA_965204595.1. GTDB lineage: Bacteria > Actinomycetota > Acidimicrobiia > Acidimicrobiales > Aldehydirespiratoraceae > VXYK01. The sequence continues at coordinate 303,327 of CBDBEW010000014.1, forward strand.
ACGACGATGCAGCGTGACCTGGCACGGGGCGGCGGGGGCGTGCGGGTATGAGGCGAAAGCAGCGCAGCGGGCTTGCGAGGCGCGGGCGCGAAGACTCAAGACACCTAAGCTGGCCGCGGTCGCTGTGAGCAGGGAAACGCTCACCGCTGGGCCGCTCCCAGCCGCTCAGCACCCGCCCCGAGGAAGCCGCGGGGCGCAGCGAATTCGGGCATGCAGAGATTGACAGACGCTTGAGTCCAGAAGTATGATACGCTTATGTTGTCCTTATGTTGTCCAAACGATAGCTCGGGTAGCTTGCCCTCACGCTTAAGGAGAAGCCATGCTTGAGAGTCCATCGTCCAGATCACGCAAGAACCAGCGGTCCCCAAGAATTGCGTATCGACGGCTGAGACATCCATTCAGAGATACTCTAGTGATCGTGCTCTCAGCCATTTCGCTGTTGGCAACGGGAACATCGGTGGCCGCTGCTCAAGATGATCTGTTCTCAGATGACCCTGATCACTGCATCCACTCAGGCCGCTACTGCACATAGGGAACCGCTACACGAGTTCTCGTCGAAAAGCAAAGCGTGAAAGACAAGGCCAAGCGTGATAGACAAGACTGACATGGTCGCCGATACTCCAAAGGGTGGCTGCCTTCGCCTGGCGGGACGGCTGCTTCGTTCGACACTGAGTCTGATCGGCCGCCGCAAGCTGGAGTTGTTTCTGCTGGCGCTGCCTGTGCTGGCGAGTGATGTGGTGTCACGGCTGTTGATAGTCAACGGCACCAACATGATTCTCGCTGAGCCGTTCTCAGGAGTCTGGGCTAGAATCACAGCGGTCCGAGACACGCTTGACGCTGATGAACCCTCTCGTTGGCTGTAGGAGCATTGGAATGTACTCGAATCAACACAGTGGGACATCGCCAACTGGGGTCTGCCACTGCTGGCCGCAGGGTTGCTCATCTATTTGGCCACGACGTTCATTCATATCTCGGCCCTATCCCACATCTGTCTATGGGGCCCAGAAGGGGCGCATCGCAATGTCGTCAGGGTTGCTGTCGACGCTCTCAGATGGGGGGTCAGCAGAGTGCCGAGACTGTCGGCGCTCTTTGTAAAGATCTTTGCTGCAGGTATCGCAGTCATCATCGCATTAGCTGTGTGCATCGTACTAGGGATCGCCACGTCACCTAATTTTGTTCCGGTATCGGTCGCATTGTTCGCGGCTGCAGGGCTATCGGTGTTGGCTCTGACTGTCGTCCTAGTAATAATGCCAGGCATCCTAGTTGTGGCATTTGTTGCATCGGCGATCGGATCGACACAATCACCAGTGAGGTACGCGTTTTGTCTCGTGCGCGGCCGATTCTTGACTACGTTGGGAAGCACCTATCTCATCGTGTTGGTGGCAATATTGATAGGCATCACCTCCGAACTCGTGGTCTCGGCCGCCGCGCCTGATCAATGGTACATAAGATATCTCATCGGTTCGGTGATCGAGGTGGCGAACATCTCCATATGCACCGCTGAGATCTGCGTTCTGTACCGCGATCTCAGCGGAGAACACGCGTGAGTTGCACAATGTGTCCAAAAGAATCGCTGGACCGCAGCGACCACGCAGGTGCGCGAACCGGTTCGGTAGCGGACCGCACCGATTCTGAGGGATCCCTCGCACTTTGGCGCGGATGCTCACCCGAGACACTCCACCCTCATTCGCGAAGAGTCCCATAACCCTTACACTACGCTAGTTGATTCATGCCCGCTTGAGCATCTTCAAGGTTAGGTGTCGGATTGGATGTGGTGTGATAGGCGGGTGGGGGTTGCGTGGATTGCGGTGAGCTCTGTGGCAACTGCAGAGATTACGCCGATGATGATTACGGTGGCGAGTTCTTGTGTGGGGAAAGCTATCCATTCTCCTGTGAGTCTCAGGCCAGCGAAGCCTGAGAACAAGGCTAGTAGCAGGGCGACAATGGTGGCTTCGTTGATCAAAGCGCCATACGTTGACGCTTGTCATCCTCGATCGTGGATTGCGGTTTCTCTGATTTCAGCGGTTGGCGACATCCCGATGATGGTGTTGACGAAAGACTCCTTGTCTTTATTCAACACGACGTACCACGAGTGGGGAACGTCGAGTTGTTTGGGGGAGCCGATCGGGGTGGATACGGTAATCTGCTTCCAGTCGGGATGACCCGTTGGTTCGAAAATCGAATGGGTCTGCGAGTGCGATGTCGGGTATCAGATCATGGATTGCTTCAGACTCGCCGCAGCCGCTGCCGGATAGCGATAGCGGTTGGAGTTTGTTGTCGTCGCAGTTCTCGCTGGAAACAGCCGCAATCTGTTTCATCTCCGAACAGCGAGCGATCAACAAGCGCTGACATAACCTTCGAAGACCAACATTTTCCTCCATAGTCAACTCCGGCAACAACTCACCGAACTGAAACACCACACCCATCCGCTCCAAACGCAACCTGCTACGCCTTCGGTCAGGCATCGACGACAGCACCTCATTACCTACTCTCACCTCACCCCGGTCCGGAACCCTCAACCCGGCCAAACAATGCAGCAAAGTCGACTTACCAGAACCCGACGGCCCCAGCACGGCCACCGACTCACCAGCACTGACTCTCAAATCCACACTACCCAAAGCCAACGTCGAACCATATGACAGCTGCAACCCTGCACACGACAAAACTGGCATTGGTGCCCCTCGCCCGAAGTCACCGTCGCCATGCCGTTCACTCACATTTCTATTTTCGGACATCATCGAGTCCCCTTTCTAGCATGTCCCTCGCTGATCGTGACACCGGCATCAGTTGAGGTGACCAAGCCCACCGCTACCGCGTGGAACTTCTTCATTGCCATAGTCTCCTTGTTCGTTGTACACCTCAGCTGATGCAGATGGGAGACTGCTCCCCGAGTGGTTGGTGGTGGGTGGTTCATGGCCAGCGTTTGGCTGTCGCTTGGGCTTTGGCTTGGGGGTCGGTGATGGGGATTGTGGAGGTGGGGGTGCGGTGCCAGAAGATCTCCTGGTTGCCCTTGCGCTCTTGGACGGGGTGGTTGGAGGGTTCGATGCTGATGCGGGCCAGTTGTTTGCCGTCGACGGTGTGGAAGTGCCAGTTGACTAGGGTCATGGCAGCGTCGCCGAGGCGGGAGCAGATTAGGTTCTGGAGGTGTTGTCCCCACAGGTCGTGGTCGCCTCGTTGTCCGCGTTTGGTGAAGGTGGCGAAGTCGTCTTCGAGGCCGTGGACCGAGCCGTCGTCTGCTACGCCGATGAGCAGGGTGCCGCTGAATTGGGAGTTGGCGAAGCCTGCGATGGTTTTGACGGCGGCGTCTTCGGTGACTCCGCCTTTGCGCCGGCCCTCGATGTCCCAGCGGAGTGTGGATTTGTACTCCAGGTACAGCGATTCCCGGTCACGTCCGAGCAGGTCGCCGATGGGGCAGGTTCTTTGACGGGCGACTCGGGCGAGTTGTTGCACGTCGGCGGCGAAGTAGTCGAGCACCACGTCACGCAGTTCGGGCTGGTCGAGGTAGCTGAAGATCAGCTCGCTGTTGCGGTCGCGGCGCAACAGCAGGGACTTCTCGTAGCGGTCGGGGAACACGTGGTTGCGGAAGGTGTCTTCGTCGTTGTTGAGCGCCTGGTTCTGGATCTCAATATCGCTGATGAGATCGTGGGCGGCGGACTTGAACACCAGTTGGTCTTCCTCGGTCCAGTCGGTTCCGAAGCGCTCGTTGATGCGAGCGATGATCTCAGACAGCCGTTCTGATTCGGGATCGGTGAGCGGCCCGGTGCCGGAGAAGATGGTGGTCACCTCGCCGTGGGCGTCGGGCAGTTCGATGGATCCCTCGAAGGTCAGGTCGTGGCGCAGGTGCGTGAGCTCGACTTCGGTGCCGAGGTTGATGCTCTGGGCGGCGTCGCGGTCTCTGATGAGCAACGCCAATGCCCGGCAGAAGCGATAGTCGCGTTCAAGTTCGGGGTTGCGGAACGGCACGATGAGCGAGAGGAATCCGTAGACCCGCACGAACCGGCCGAGAGCGTCCCTGAAGGCGTCCTGGTCTTGGTCGGTCAAGCCGCGGAAGCGGTCGACGGCGGGTTGCATCGCCGCATCGATCTGGGCGTGAGCGTTCTCGCTGAGCAGCAGTCCCTCGGCCCGTTCCATCTCACCGGTGTCGAGCACCTGATACCCGTCGAGTTCGTGGCGGGCGTCGAACAGCAGGTTGGGGTCGGTGGGCGGTGCGACGGTCTTGCCGTGGTAGACGGCGAACGCTTCGCGTATCTCCTCGGCGTCGTTCACGAAGTCCACCACGAACGTGTTGGACTTGTCGGGGTGGATGCGGTTGAGCCGCGAGAGGGTTTGCACAGCGGCCAGCCCGGTGAGCGTCTTGTCGACGTACATGGCTGCGAGTTTGGGCTGGTCGAACCCGGTTTGGAACTTCTCGGCGACCACCATGATCTGCCATTCGTCGGCGGCGAACCGTTGCGCGGTCTGTGACTCTCCGAAGCCGTTGGCCTTCGATTCGGTCAGTTCGTCTACCGCGCCGGAGAAGGCGACCAGTACTCCGATGCCGTAGCCGTTGTCGTTGGTGTGCTTCTTGAGCGATCTCCACATTTCCACGGCGTGGCGTCGTGACGAGCACACGACCATCGCCTTGCCCTTCCCGCCGACCTGTTGGGCGATCTTGCTGCGATAGTGGTCGACGATGATCGCGGCTTTCTGTGCCAGGTTGTCGGGGTGCAGGGTGACGAAGCGGGCGAGCGCGCTGCGGGCTTTGTCGGTGTCGTATTGCGGGTCCTCGAGGATCGCTTTCTCAAGATGGAAGTACTGGTTGTAGGTGAGGTATCCGGCGAGCACGTCCATGATGAAGCGTTCTTGGATGGCTTGGCGCATCGGATAGAGGTGGAACGGCTCATGCTTGTTGTTGTCGCCGAGTCGGCCGAACATCTCCAGGGTGCGCCCCTTGGGGGTGGCGGTGAACGCGAAGAACGACAGGTTGGGTTGCGGCCCCCGTGCCGCGACCGCCGCGGTTAGCAGCGTCTCGGCGTCGGCAGGCTGGTCGTCCACGCCGTTGGAGTCGCCTGTCGCGGCGGCGCAGTCTGCGTCGGCGGAGCGGGTTGCGCCGGCACGCTGGTAGCCTGCGAGGTTTGGCTGGTCGCCCGTTTCTTTGGGTCGGTCGTTTACATCGGCGGACCGGTGCTCGTGGCCGGGCCGGGTCGATCCGAGGGCGCGGCGCAACTCTGCGGCTGCTTGCCCGGTCTGTGAGGAGTGGGCTTCGTCGACGATGACCGCGTAGTTGCGTTCGGGCAGCGATTCGATCTGGTCGAGGATGTAGGGGAACTTCTGCAGTGTCGTGACGATGATCCGGGCTTGTTCGCCGGTTAGGGCCTCAGCTAGCTGCGCTGATGATTCGTCGATTCGTTCCACCACGCCGATGGCGTGCTCGAATTGGCTGATGGTGTCTTGGAGTTGCCGGTCCAACACGATGCGGTCGGTGATGACAACGACCTTGTCGAACACTTTGGCGTCGGTGTCGTCGTGCAGCGACGACAGGCGGTAGGCCAGCCAGGCGATCGAGTTGGACTTGCCCGACCCCGCCGAGTGCTGAACGAGGTAGTTGTGGCCCGCGCCCTGTTGTTCAGCGGCGGCTTCGAGTCGCCGGACGGCGTCCCATTGGTGGAACCGCGGGAAGATCACCTCGGGTTTGGCTCGTGAGCCTCTCGATGGTCTCACCACGTGGATGAAACGGCCGAGGACGTCCATCCAGTTTTCTCGGCTCCATACCTGTTCCCACAAATAGGCGGTGCGGTGACCGTCGGGGTTCGGTGGGTTCCCGGCGCCGAGTTCGTGGCCTCGGTTGAACGGCAGGAACCGGGTGTGGGTGCCCGCGAGGCGGGTGGTCATCGCCACCGACGATGGATCGACCGCGAAGTGCACCATGCCGGTGCGGCCGAGCGTGCGGTTGTTCGGGGGACGGTTCTTGCGGTATTGGGCGATGGCGTTCTCGACGGTCTGGCCCGTGAGCGGGTTCTTCAGTTCTGCGGTAGCCACGGGTATGCCGTTGACCAACAGGGCCAGGTCGACAGCATGTTGGCTGTTGGGGTCGAACCGCAGTTGGCGGGTGACGGTCAACACGTTGGCCCGGTACTGTTGCGCCAGTTCAGGCGTGAGCCCGTGGGCGGGTTTGAAGAAGGCGACTCTGATCGTGACGTTGCGGTCGACCACCCCGCGCCTCAACACGTCCACGGTCCCTCGCTTGTCGAGCTCGGATGCGAGCCTTTGCACGAACCCCGCCTGCGCCCTGTTCGGATCGCCGCCGTAAGCCGCGTCGATCAGCCGGTCCCAGGCGTCGATCTGAGTGTCTGAGATGAACCTGAACAAGTCGGTGGTGTCGACCCCGGCCTGCGCATCGAAGTCCTTGGGCTCACCCTGAGCATTGCCGACCTTCGACCGCTCGTAGCCGCCATGCTCAACCAGCCAAGAAGCGATGTGCTCTTCAAACTGCGCTTCAGTTGCAGACATCAGAGTCACCTCCCCCCATCCCCGTCACCCCGTACATGTTAGAACCCGAGGCCCAAATGCTGGTCCCTCCCGAGCGTTTGGCTAGACCAGCGTGCCCCACAAGACAGCGGCTATGGGTCCAGATCGTCGTCTCAGGCGTTTGGCTAGACCAGCGTTCCCAATGGAACCGCGGCGATGCGGTCGTCGATGCGGAAAGCTGTGGTGCCGGGGTGGATCAGGAGTCCTGCACGGAAGGTGTAGCCGAGGCTGTCTCGCAGCGACACGAGGTGCCGAGCGTCGGCAACACCGACTGTCTCTGAGAGTTTCGCTTCCATGGCGATGACGCTGCCGTCGGGCAGTTCGGCTAGGAGGTCGATCTCTTGATTGCCGCCCGCTGATCGCAGGTGGCCGAATCGCCAGCCCAGTCCGAGTGCTTCGGCGGTGGCCCTTATCTGGCTCACGACGACGCTCTCGAAGAGTTCGCCGAGGCGAGGGCTCCGCTCGCGCAGCGATGTGGCGGTGTCGTGGTGGTCTGCCGTGGCGAATGCCGGGTCGATCATGTGCCGTTTGGGTCGCTTCGTCAACCGTTTGAGACGGTTGTGGGACCATCCCGGCAGTTCTTCGATCAGCCCGAGGCGGTCCAGCAGATCGTGGTAGGTCTCCCCGGTGGCCTTGGACACGTCTGCGGCGGTGTGGATGGCGGCGTTGTCGGTGTTGGTGCCCACAGCAGCGGCGTAGGAGCGAAGATAGCGCCTGAGTTTGCTGGTGTTGCGAGCTGTGGAGGTGAGTTCGGCAAGGTCTCTGGAGACGGCCAGGTCCAGGTAGGAGCGGAGTGCTTCTTGGTGGTCGAGCGGTTCCATGCCGAGGTATCCGGGCAGCCCCGATTCAACTGTCGGCGCCGATTGCTCTTCAGGCGTGAACGCCGATCTTGCACCGCGCACCGCGTCGATGCCCTGTTCGGCCAGGTCTTTGAGCGACACGACGGGGGCGGCTCCTCGCCGCTCACTCAGGGTCATCGGTCGCAGCCGCACGGCCAGCATTCGCCCTGCACCCGTATGAATGTCGGCTGTGACCGCAGAGCGCGATGATCCGCTCAGGATGAACCTGCCCGGTGTGCGGTCGTCATCGACCATGCGTCGCACCGAGTCCCACACCGTTGGCACTCGTTGCCATTCGTCTATGAGCACCGGGGTCGGCAGTGTCGCACACGCCGCTTCGGCATCGTTGGCGACCAGCTGCGCGGTCGGGGGGTGGTCCAGCCGAAGCGTCGATGCGGCCAGCCTTGTTGCCGTGCTGGTTTTGCCCACTCCCCGAACGCCTTCGATCAGCAGCCCAGGATGCACTCTGAGCAGGCGGGCAAGCCGTTCATCCGCGTGCCGAGTCAAGTACTCCATGCACAAAAGACTAACCGACTATCCACAATACGGCTAACCGATTAGCCGTATTTGCACCACGCAACGAGTCGGCCCTAGTGCCCCAAGTCGCCAACAAGCGTGTCCTGCTGTCGGCATCAGTCGCGATGAGGAGCTCTTGGGAATGGACATCCTCACCAAGTTTTACGTCCCTGTGTGCAGGGGGCTGTTCGTGTGGAGCAATTAGGGGCCGAGGAGGGTGATGGGTACGACGGCGATGTCGTCTTTGGTTTCGAATGCCCGGCCGACGGCGGTAAGCACTATGAGGCGGGAGGGTTCTCCGGCTTGTTGAGTATCGACTTTGTCGTGGATCTTGCGTAGCGAGTCGATACCGGTCTGAATGGCGTTGGGGCCGCCGAGTTTGATTTCGACTGCCGCCCAGTGGCCTTGGTGGCGGGTGATGATCGCGTCGGCTTCGAGGTTCTTGCTGTCGCGGTAGTAGCGAAGTTCTGCACGGATCGCCTGGGTATAGACCTTCAGGTCGCGGATGGCCAGAGACTCGAACAGCACTCCGAGTGTGGAGAGGTCGGCCAGCAGGCCTTCGGTGGATGCCCCTAATGCAGCTCCTGCGAGGGAAGGATCTGCGAAGTAGCGCTTCGGCTTTGAGCGAAGTGTGGCTCTGCTGCGCAGATGGGTTGACCAGGCCGGCAGCGGCTCGATAACGAACGCGTCGATGAGCCTGTCCAAGTAGCGACGTACAGTGTCGCGGTCTGCGGGGCCGGCATTGGCCGTGTCGTAGATGAGGGTCTGATGCGAGGCGGACGTCGTCTCGTTGCGGGCCAGAGATGAGATCAGTGCCCCCATCTTGTAGGGGTCGTGCTCTGTTTGTTCGCCGCCGGCGATGTCGAGCATGGCGACGTCTCGCAAGTAGTCGCTCATGCGGTCGCGGGCGTCCATGTGGTTCATCGTAATGAACCGGGGGAACCCACCCCGGCATATCAAGGCTGCGACCCCACCGAGGGTGATTTCGGGGGGATCGGCCGCGCACGGCCCTCCGTCGGGGAGGCTGCTCAGCGAGACGATGCCTGTGGAGTCGTTCGATTCGAACAGCGACATCGGTCTCATTTGCAGTCGGGCTACCCGCCCCGCTCCGCTGTGATCGGTCACGGCGTGGGTCGGCTTGACCGAACCGGCAAGGATGAACTGTCCGTTCGCTGTCCGGTCGTCGCAGGCGTGGCGCATCGCGTTCCACAGCCCGTCGGCTAGATGCCACTCGTCCAACAGGCGAGGCACTTCCCCAGCCAAGAACGAAGCCGGGTCGACTTCCAGGCTCAGTCTGGTTGTCTCCAACTCGTCGAATCGGGCCATGCTGTTGGCGAACTTCCTGCCCGTCCAAGTTTTGCCGCAGGCCCGGGGCCCTTCCAACACCACCGCGGGCGCCGAGCGCAGCGCGTTCGGTCATCAGTTGGTCCACTATCCGAGGCATATAGCCGCCCGGTGCCATACTCCCCTTCGTTCATACCGCAAAATATACCATGCACATCCCGCAAAAAGTTCCCTCAACGAACCGCAATTCGCGCGGTTCTTGTTGCTTTGACGTGAACACGGTTTGGGCGAGCACCGCAGTCCGCGTCAGCGCGGAGCAGTCTCGACGCTGGTCAGTCGCCCGCGAATCCGAAGAAGACCATCACGACCCGGTTCAGGCGGACCATGTCTTGGTCAGCAAGCGTCCCTATCTTCTCTCTCAGTGTGTTCCGGCGAACCGTGGTGATCTTGTCGACCATGAGGCTGCTCCGAGCGATGAGGCCGTTTGCTGTGTCTGGCTCCACGACTAGGCGAATCAGGGGAGCCTCGGTGGGGTCGGTCGTGAACGCGCAGACTGTGATCGAGTCTGTGGCATCGAACCTGTCATCCTGAATGATGACGGCAGGCCTCGGTTTAACCGCTGCCGTCTGCCGCGGTCCAGATCTCGGCGCGCTTCATGCGCTCGAAACGCTGATGGAGTCAATGAACTCTTGATCTGTGACAGCCTGGGGACTCGATGCTACGGCCAGAGACTGTAGATGAGCTTCAGATGAGAACGCAGGGTCCCGGACATCGGGAACCCAGACTTGGATCGGACGCAGACCCCGCTGCTCTCATTCGCTGGCGGTAGGCACGTACCCTCTCTGATGTTGACGGGGTGGGGTGGGCGGCGAGAACGTCGGCCTCTTGACGAAGAAGGAGATAGGAGTCCTCGTCTACGTGTGCCGCGATCCCATCTCGGGGCTACGGATGCCGTGGACAACCTAGATCGGCGACGGTAGCGTGGGATGTGGAGCACCCGAGTCACGAGCGGAGATTACGAAATGGGAAATGCTCAAGTTGAAACCAATCACAAGATCTACAACGAGCAGTACCAGCATGAGATGGAGCGGGATCATTCGGCTCGCATCGCATTGATGCTCGACGGCGTCGTTGCTGGGATCTTCGACGACGACAACGCCGCCTACTGGGACGGCTGCAAGAAGTACGGGCTTGGCAACTTCTCGCTGGAATGGATCGGCGCCGAACCGGTGCGTCTCGGCAGCATCACCGCAGCACTGCAGTAGCCCGATGCCGACCGTAGTCGCCCAAGTGGCCAACAAGCGCGTCCTGCTGTCGGCAGCAGTCGCGATTCCGACTGAGAGCGGTCACAGCGAACCTCGCGAGTTCGAGGCTCTGGCTGATACTGGATCCCAGTGCATGATGGTCTCGCGCAGGGTGGTCGACCGGATCGGAGCTGCACAGATCGGGATCCGACAGTTCATGCCCGCCAGTGGTGTCCCCAGACCACCGCAGTGTACGAACTGAGCATTGCTGTTCCGATTTCTGAGACCGGCACCGACGAATCTCGAACGTTCACCTTCGCAAGAGGGGGAACGGTAGTTTGCTGGCGGGGCAGTCTTGCCTTGATAATCTGTTGTGTCAAGCTGGTTTTTCAAGGATAAATTTTGTTATGTGGGATTGATCGCCAGACCTGTCGATGCGGAGGCTTTGCGGCTGGCGTTGTCGCGCGCGCCGGCGACGGTGCTGACCGGGCCGAGGCAGGTCGGCAAGTCCACACTCGCGCGTGAGGTCGTGGATTCGTCGCCGTCGGCGTTCTTCGACCTCGAAGACCATCGTGACCTGGCCCGTCTCGCGGAACCCACCCTGGCTCTGCGCGACGCCGGTGAGACGATCGTCATCGACGAGGCTCAGCGCGCGCCGGATCTGTTCCCCACGCTTCGGGTGCTGATCGACGAGAACCGACGACCGGGACGCTTTTTGATACTCGGCAGCGCGTCGCCTGACTTGATCGGTCTCGGTTCGGAATCGTTGGCGGGCCGGGTGACGTTCGTGGAGTTGGGCGGGTTCAGACTCGGCGACTTCGGTGTCGATCACCTAGACCGGCTCTGGTTGCGTGGCGGCCTGCCCGAGTCGTTCGTGGCGGCGAGTGACGAGGCGTCGAATCGTTGGCGCGACGACTACATCGCGACGTTCGTCGAGCGCGACCTCACCGGGCTCGGCTTTCGCATTCCCGCCACCACGATGCGGCGATTCTGGACCATGCTCGCCCACTTTCACGGCCAGACGTGGAACGGCGCGCGGTTGGCCAGGTCGATCGACGTCTCTGAGTCCACAGTGAGGCGCTATGTCGACGCGCTCAGCGACGCGCTGGTTGTTCGGCAACTGTCGCCGTGGTTCGCAAACGTCGCGAAACGGCAGGTCAAGTCACCGCGGGTCTACATACGCGACTCGGGCTTGCTGCACCGACTGCTGGGGATCGCCACCATGACCGAACTCGAGCGTTCGCCGGTGCTCGGCGCCAGTTGGGAGGGCATGGTCTCAGAGCAGTTGCTCGCCAGGTTCGCCGGGTCTCAACCGGCCTACTGGTCGACCCACGGCGGCGCAGAACTCGACTTGCGCTTGGAGATCGACGGGTGTGTGCTCGGCTTCGAGATCAAACGCACAGCCAAGCCCGCAACCACCAAATCGATGCACAGCGCCATCGCCGACCTGCAACTCGACCACCTCTTCGTAGTCCACGCCGGCCCCCACCGCTTCCCCCTCACCACCCACATCACCGCAATCCCAGCCCCCGAACTCCTAACCGCAGACAACCCCCTCACCGACCCATGACAGAACCACACTCCGAGCCTTCATCAGCAACAGCACCACTCCCACCGGCACCAACCCGCATTCTCGCGCAACCCAGCGAGAGCCCCACACTCAGTTGCGGATTCTCATGGCACCGCTGGTTGTGACAGCACGGGCCCACACGATAGCCACGCACGCCTGTTCTGGGGTATATCTCAGTGTTCGGGTGGCATTCAGCACTGATTCTGGGGGATCCCTCGCGTTCACGCGCGGATACCTTCCGACCTCCCCCCGACCTCATTTGCGAAGAGCCACCAAATCTCGGGCATCACTGAACCGAGCGTCTGTAGCCATGAACGACCGAACATGACTCCGATCAGACTGGTCGTCCGCGTGGTCGCCTCCGATGAACAGGACAGACGTTGCCGGGGGATACTCGACGACGGCAGGGCCGGTCACCGTGCCCGCAGTATCTCGTCACTGCTGCTGGGCATCGCGTGATCGACCGCTGTCAGAGGACCGGGTCTTGCTTCGACTGCGCTCCGCGGCTTTTTTTGTCGAACCTCTGGATCATCGTCAGAGCGTCGAGCATCACAGACGTCATGGCCTTTTGGTCGGACTCTTGGAGACTTTCGTTGCTAGTCAGGTAGCCGTTCAACTCGTCCCAGTATGCAGGTCTGCGTGTGGAGCGCATGACGTAGCGGTGCCGTCGAGACGGTTTCCAGTCCGGTGGCCGCATCTGCTGCGCCCATGTAACGGCTTCTGTTGTTGGCACGCCGAGTTCTTCAATCATGTAGTGCAAGTCGTAGAGATCGCGCGACTTGCCTCGTACGGACCCGGCGATGATTTTCATGCCTGCTAAGGCTGCTAACGGAGCACACGGAATCTCGGAGGCTTCATTCAGCCATGAACTTGAGGTCTCCAGAGAGCGACACTCAACTCTTCCGCGTAGGACTGCCGCCAAGTTCGTGTTGGTCTCCAGTTTCATCTTCGCGGGCAGGCCATTGAAGTTCTCGTAATAGAACAGCACCTTCGGGAAGCGCGCCTCCGCAGAAGTCACGATCTCAACTTCTTTGAAGTCGAGACTTCGGCTGTGGTCTGCGATCTCTCGCAGAGCATCGTCTGGAGGACCGTCTCCTAGCCAAGTGAAATCAAGGTCTTCGGAGTAGCGTTGCGGTCCTGGACATAGAGCTTGTGCAGGCAAGTGCCGCCAATGAACGCCATGCTGTCGAAGCTGTCTGCTTGAGCGGCGCGGTGCAGCACCGCTTCAAGCAACAGGTCCTGTTCGATTTGGTCGTCGCGCTGCCAACGATGTGTCAGTCCTCGCTCAATGATCGCGTCTTTGGGAATCACAGGTCCGGCCACATCTCATACCACTGCCGCACCTTCCAGCGGTCGTCATGCTTGATGGGCGGCTCGCTGCGGTCCGGGTTGTACTCGAACTCGACGGTCCGAGCCGAGCTAGGCAGTGTCGCTTCTAGCGGATCGAGGTCGAAGCTGCGTCCGACATAGTGAGCCATCTCTTGAAGCAGGAACCCGACGCGCTGACGGGTTGCCGGCGCATAGAGCATCGCGACCGATGCCAGTTCCTCACTGTCAAGCACCGACGGGCGACTTGGACCGGGATCAAGCAGTTCGCACGCGACAGTGACTTTGGCGTCACAGCCACCGAAGGGGTGCAGCGCGAACAGATCGAACAAGGCGACCTCTGCTGTTGAGACGGTGATCGGCTGCAAATGCCCCGTCCAACTCTTAGTTTGCTGAGTGACGGTCGGGAACTCTTCGATACGAGGACTATGGAACATCTTGACACGAGCAAGGCCACGAACACAGCGGCTTGCGAGATGGCCGTTGGTCGCGAAATGATCCACGAACAGAGCTTGATGCGAAGCACCGTGGCGTGCTGCAGCCGACAAGCCTGCCAGGTAGTAGCGATGGCCGAAGTGACGCATCATCGGCTCCATGAATGCTTGCGGGTCAATGAGGCCATCCACTGCGGGCACCCAGCCGTGGCGTGTCACGCACAGCATCTCCCGAGCCTGCCGCGCGCCGCGCAGACGATGCGGCACGTCCGCACGACGGCACCCGATCCATTCAGCTATCTGAGCAGCGCTCGCGAATTCGATGCCGCGCACGACCATCATGTCGCGCAAATCCCGAGGAGCGATGCAATCCACCATCCCCCAAATCTACCAGACTAACGCTAGGATGACAGATCGACGATTCGAAAAGCGACCCCAGCATCTCGCGCTCCTCATCGTTGAGCACCACCGGCACAGCCGGCCGTCCCCGCCGAACACCCACAACAGCCTCCCAACACAGCCCAATACACCATAATGACACACACCAAACACAAAAACGCGAACAACAAACCACTCAGGACACTAGTCGTGACTCGACGTGGGTGCGATGGGGTGAGTATCCCTTAGTTGACGCTCTGGTTCAATTTGTCTAGTTGCGGCGATGGCCTCAAGCTGAGCAACGAGTTGAGGGATGTCTCTTTTGATGACTTCGCTGACGCGGTCTGTCGCAACCTTCATGTAGTGGTGAGCCAGTATGTTGCGCATTCGGTATGCGCCACGAAATTCGATCTCGGGGTGTGCGGCCTGAAACTCTGTCGCGGTCCAAGTGGCGGAACCTCTCGTCGTCGAGTTCCTTGGCGGTTTCGAGGATCGCGACGACCAGTTCGTCGTCTGTCACAACTCGATAGCGTCTTCTAGCATCCGTCGAGACTGCTCGGTCAGGGCATCGCGGTCTATCACATCGACAGAGCATCCGAGAATGTCCTCAAGTGCGAGTTCCATGCGTGCGTGGTCCAACAAGCTCGACTTCGGTTGGAACGTGACCACGAAGTCGTAGTCGCTGTCGGCGGTGTGGTCGCCGCGTGCGACTGATCCGACTAGCGCGACGGCTTGGCCCTTGTTGGCTATCACGGCCTCTTTGACCTGCTCTCGGCGTTCGACTAGCACCGTGTCCAATAGAGCCATGGGCTGAGATCCTATCAAGTGATCGGAGCATCGGCAAGCTCTGGTGGCGACACCTGGTGGCTCCGTTGCGTCTCATCGCCCCCCTGATGGTGCCCCACCCCGGCACCCCAAATGCCAAACCGCCCCCGCCCCCACCCCCGCCTTCAGCGATGTTGCAGCGGGGATGCTGATCTGTGCCCGATATGGTAGCATCGGTGTCAATAACCGCTTCAACATGGGTTTCTGAGTATCGAAGATTACGGGCTTTCTATTTTTTTCTTGTTGTTTGAGCGCGGTGGTTGTCTGTCTGCTTTATGGTGGAATCGACGACAAGCCGATGTGGCGCTTGATCCTAGCATGGATGGTCGGTGTATTCGCTCTGGACACACTAGCCACAGCCTTTATTCTTTTCGCCTATGGTGACTGGGACGATCCGACTTCAGATTTTCTTGGCCAACACTTGGAACCTGTCGTGAGTATGGTGACCATTACTCTCTCGCTAGTACTCGGGCTGTTTCTGCGGCGAAGAATGATTGGTTTTTCGGTTTTAGTATCGTTGCCGCTTCTTGTGTGGCGTTGGTCGTTTGCGTTTTGAGTGTTCATTTGAGATTTCCGAGCCCCAAAAGTGCTCGTTCTAGATCGACTGATGCGGTCAGTAGTGATAGCATCAGGTGCTGGCATCAATGAGGACCATGTTCACTCTCGACGAAGAACTGGCAGCACAGGCCCGGAAGCTCCAGCTCCACATTTCCGCCGCTGCTCGGGAGGGTGTTGCTGCCGCCGTCAAGCACGCGCTGGCCGAGGCCGACCGAGCCGCCTATCTGCGACACCCCGAGGAGTCTGACGACTTCTGGGATCAGGCGCAGGCTCTGGCTTGGGGGAACCGTGAAGACGATGAAACAGGTGTTGATCTGTGAAACGAAGCGAAGTCTGGTGGGCTGAGTTGGGGCGCAATCGTCACCTGTGGTGATCCTTACCCGACCGGAGGTCATAGCTGTCCGGGAATTGGTAGCCGTGGCCGAGTTGACCACTTCGATCCTTGGTCTTGCGGTCGAAGTGCCTGTCGAAACAGACGAAGCCGGCGTTTCTGAGGTATCGGTCGTGAACTGCGATGGAATCTACACCGTGCGACGCTCGATGTTCACCTGCCGTGCCGGCAAGCTCAGCGACCTCACCATGGACCGTATCTGCCGAGCATTGACCTACGCCCTCGGCTGCTAACTATCGATTCGCGTAAGGTGGTAGGCGCGTGACGCAGGCTGGTCGACTCCGGCGATGCGAAGAGGGAACCACTGTCTTGTGCAGAGCGTTCGATGCAGAATGAGCCCTTTGGTTGCAGGTCCGACCGACCAGTGTTGGGAGGAGTTCGTCTCCCAACGTGCAGTTTGGCTGTCCGACTTCACCGTTAGCGGGTTCGTTACGGTGGGTCACGGAGTGGAGCTTCCCCTGTTCGTGAACTGACAATCTACATCTGTCGGTGTTCCATGGTAGGCTCGCCAGCGAGCAGCGATTCCGCGGGGATGCTGAAAGGGAAGTTAGTGTGAAGGACTCACAAAAGCCGGACCATGTGAACCTCGACAACATCGTCGGTCGACTTCGTGAAGGTCGGTACGTAATCCCCGATTTCCAGCGGGACTTTGAATGGGAGCCTTGGGACATCAATGAACTCATGCGTTCCATTTTCCGGGACTATTACATCGGAAGCCTGCTGATTTGGAAGGGCAAGAAGGAGAATTTTGACGCTTTGTCATGTGAAGCGGTGTATGGATTCGAAGGCGACGAGAGTCGAATCGACATCGTTCTTGATGGACAACAACGGCTCACAGCGATGTACTACGCATTCATGGCTCCGAACAAGCCCGCTCCCAAACGTCGCAACCGCTATCTCTATTTCATCAAGGTTGATCACTTTATGTACGAGGCTTACGATAACGCCTTCGAATACATCTGGACTCGGCGGGGGCCAAACCTATTGAACAATCGCGAGAGGCAGTTCCAGGAGCACATGTTTCCACTTGCCGTAGTAGGAAAGGGTGGCTGGGAGTTAGCAAATTGGGTACAAGAGTACGAACAATACTGGAAAAAGACCGCGGAGTCACTCGATGAACCGGAGGCTCAAACTGCCCGCTTGCATGCATCAAATGCCAAGTTATTCGGCGATCACCTACGAGAGATCACTGGGCAGTACCAGATCTCCTATATCGAGTTGGATAAAGACCTCGAACTTGACAAGGTCTGCGAAATATTTACAAGAATCAATAGCCGAGGTGTTCGACTAGATATATTCGATCTGTTGAATGCGCTTTTGAGGCCGAAAGGGATACGGCTTAGACAGCGTCTCTGGAGAGAAGCCTCATCTCGTCTGGAGTTCGAAGCTGTTGGCCGGATGAATGTCTACGTCCTTCAAGTCATGTCTATTCTCCGTCAATCGTATTGCTCCCCGAAGTACCTGTATAGCCTGATCCCAGGTAATCCAAGGAACGTTCGCGGCCCAGATGGTGCGATTCGCGCTGAGGTGCTGATCTCTGATGCAACTGAATTTGAGAAGCTTTGGCACGAAGCCGTTGAAGCGTTGGAGCAGGCTCTACGGTTACTTCGTCACCCTCAAGAATTCGGCGTTGTCTCTTATCAATACTTGCCATACGCTGCTATACTCCCTGCTTTTTCGACACTACAGGCCAATGCGGGGCAACTTCCTGCCGACCAAAGACTTGATGCACAACGCAAGGTCCGGCTTTGGTACTGGGCAAGTGTCTTCACGAACCGCTATTCGGGGGCGGTTGAGTCAATGAGTGCTCGAGACTATACTGATGTCAGCGCATGGTTCACTGATGACAACCTCGAACCTGGAGTGATTCGCGAATTTCGTAAAGGTGTTCGTGACCTTGATTTGAGGCGTGAAACCAGAAAAGGCACTTCCGTGTACAACGGAATATTCAACATGTTGGTGCTAAGCGGTGCTCGAGATTGGGTGTCAGGTACGGTTCCGCAACACGGTGATCTTGACGATCATCATATCGTTCCAAAAAGCCTTAGCAACGAGTACGGATCGATTACCTCAATCGACACAATCTTGAATCGGGCACCACTAACTGCAGAAACCAACCGTGACATCATCAAAGACCGTCTGCCTAACGCTTACCTATCTGAACTTATTGAGAAAAACGGTCGGGCGCATGTGATGACGATTTTACGGTCTCATTTCATCTCCGACAGAGCTTTCATGATTCTGATGAAGCACCCATTTACACCAGACGATTACGAGGACTTTATTCAAGAACGAGAACAGACCTTCTGGAACAGAATTGAACAGTTTGCTAGCAATGAAGAAGTTCTTCCCGGTTTGTAGGCTGGTCTACCGTTCTGAACACTTACACTGCCCCTGCAAACAACCGAGCTGAGTTCGATGTCGCTGACACCTCGCTCCACGTCCGAATTCGGCACAACTCTGACTCCGCGCTCACATCGGAACTGCGCTCAGCAGCCTCCCAGGAACCAGCTCGTCTTCGTCGTCAACGAGAAGGGAAAGCCCCATAGCAACCGCGGCGACCGTATCCACGCTGTCAACGTCGAACCCGAGAGCTTTACCTCCCCCCCGCTACCGCGTCGAGTTCTGGGCCCTGTCGGTCGCCGGCCTTGTTCGCGAACTGGGTGTCCGCGAAGGGGACGTGTCGGCCAGTGCTGCTCCAATCTTGCCCATCGCAACACGCAGGATATCACCGGCACCGTCTCCATGGCCGTCGATCCCGCTTTGCGAGGTGCCAACGCACGCCTGCTAGGAGTCACCGTCTGGTCGGGCGACGAGGTACTCACAGGTTGTGATGCTGTTATGATGTTGTTATGCGAACGACGTTGATTATTGACGACGACTTGGGGGCGGCTCTGAAAGAACAGGCGAAGCGCACGGACCAGTCCTTCAAGCAGGTGGTCAACGAAGTGTTGCGGCGGGGCCTTTCGTCAGCACTGCCAGAGGCGGCACCCGCCTACAGGGTCCGGCCCCTCGACAGCGGTTTCAAGACGGGCGTCGATCCCTTGCGGTTGAATCAGATGAGCGATGCGCTTGAAGTGTCTGAGTCTACGGGATTACCGCAGAGGTGATCATTGCGGATCTGAACCTGCTGGTCTACGCCCACAGTGCTGGCGCGCCTTTGCATCAACCGGCGCGTGAATGGTGGGAGGATCTGCTGAACGGAACCGAACGAGTCGGGATTCCGTGGATCGTGGCGGCGGGGTTCGTCAGGTTGCTCACCCACCCCGGCGTGTTGGAGACTCCGGCGGTTCCCGAACACGCAGTGAATATGCTGGCCGAATGGTTTCATTCGCCGAGCGTCGTGCCGTTGAACTCGGGTGCGCGCCACATCGGCATATTTCGTGACATGTTAGTCGCTGCGGACGTTAGGGGAAACCTCGTCACCGACGCGCACATTGCCGCGCTGGCTGTCGAGCATCAAGCTGAGGTACACACCAACGACAGCGACTTTTCTCGCTTTCCGGGCCTGCGGTGGCGGAACCCGCTCAAGACTCTAGGGCAGGGCACTCGCTCCAGCACTTAATAGTCCGAACGGCTCCAACGATCGTCGGTGCGGTCGGCGGCACCGACGAGAATACCGACAAACTGCAACCACCGGTGGAGGCCGGCGGGTTTCAACGCGTCTGAGATCGCCGTGTCGTTGGGTCGTCATCCGACGACGGTGCAGCGTGAGCTGGCACGGGGCGGCGGGGTGTGGCGCTATGAGGCGGAAGCGGCGCAGCGGGGCTGTGTGGCGCGGGCGGCGAGACCCAAGACGCCCAAGCTCGCCGCAGACGCGGTGTTGGCCGCGGAGGTGGCGGGGCGGCTCAAGGCGCGGTGGTGGCCTCACGCGATCTCCGCCGATGTGAAAACGTTCGGTCACAGCGTCAGCGCGGAGACGATATATCGGGCGTGCTATGCCAACACGGCCGGCAGCGGACTCAAAGCCGGCTCCTGGAAGAAACTCCCGCGTCAGCGGCGCCGTCGCAGGCGCCGCAGTCGTTGTGAGCAGGCGAAACGCTCGCCGCTGGGCCTGTACCGGCCGCTCAGCGCCCGCCCCGCCGCGGCCTCAGACCGCAGCGAGCCAGGCCATTGGGAAGGCGACCTGATCATCGGCGCGCGCAACGCCACCGCCGCCGTCACCCTCGTTGAGCGCCTCAGCCGCTACACGCTGATCGCCGCCCTCGACGACGGCTACGACGCCGACAGGACCGCGGCCGCGGTCACCGCTGCGCTGAGCCGCCAACCCGACCACCTCGTCAAGACCCTCACCTGGGACCAAGGCACAGAGATGGCACGCTGGGCCGACGTCGAAACCAACCTCGGCATCGAAGTCTACTTCTGTGAACCCCGATCGCCGTGGCAGCGGCCCAGCAACGAACAAACCAACGGGCTGCTCCGCCGCTGGCTGCCCAAAGGCACCAACCTCGACATCGGACCCATACGCCTAGCCATCACCGCAGACAACCTCAACCACATGCCACGCAAACTACACAACTGGAAATCAGCACACACCATATACACTCACCTAAACTGCAACCACCACTAGAGCTTGCCGACCCCACACGAAGTCAGTCGGCGGAAGCAGCCGAAGGTCCCGTTTTGGCAAGCTCAGAAGTAGGCGGGTAGATGTCACGAACCGTCCTCTTCCCGTGGATCTGCAGGACCTGTTCGAGCACCTTCTTTGCGGCGGTACCCAGTTCTGCCGGGTCCATGCCGGTAGGCCTTATCGGAAATCCACGCACCAGTGCTGAGATTGTGTTCCATAACTCGTTCTCGGCGGTAACCGCTGCGATGCCGTCCCTGTTGCCTGAGCGGAGGATCGCCCCGGACTCTGTAAGCATTAACCTGTAGACGTATTCCAAGATGAAGCGTTGCACGATCTCGATGGCCTCCGGTGCCTGGGAACTCTCAAGCGCCCAGATGGCTGTCTTGTAGGAAGCAGTTCGGATCTCTTCGTCTTCCATGTTTGTCGCAACTTCTTCTTTGTTTGTCGCAACGCTGTTCTCTGTCGCAGCCCGGACGAGCATCTTCGCTTGGCCGTAGGTGTCCAGGTTCTGCATTTCGGCGAAGTCGATACCGATTGCCTCGAGTGCCGCCCTGTCATCCGTCTGGAACCCTAGTATCCCCGCAGTGAGCCTTCCGCCGACCCTTCCGGCGCGAGTTGTGGATCGGCCTGCACCAGAAGGTGAGCGACTGCCGCCGGACCTCGCGGTGCCTCGCAAACCGATCCCTCCCCCGGCAGAGGGGCCGTCCGATGCGCCGCCGCTGGATTTGATCGCTATACCGAGGGCACCGATCAGATCCGAGACTGTCGGTTGATCAGGACGGCCTGGCTGCGCTTCGTCTCCCTGCCCGCCTCCGTTGTCTTCAGCGTCATTGTTGCCGGGAGTCTCATTACCTGTTCCCGGTAGCTGATCGAGCCAGTCTGCGACTCCGTCTCGTAGCTTGTTCCAATCACGCCCGCCGCTTCCACCGTAGGAGCCTGAAGTGCCCATCAGTTATCTCCTTTCAGAGCCATGGCTGCCGCCTTGGCAGCAGTATTGGGAAGGTCTCCATCTTTCACCCACTTGGCGACGAGTTCCTTGAACGGCTCTAGGGCATCGCCGGAAGGCGGCAGGAGTGTGACGATGAGGGAAGGTTGGATGTCATGTGCTGGCATTCGCCCGAGGGGAACAACAGCCGCTGAAGCGATCACATCGGAATCAGTAACCACTGCGCTAAGGCTCTCTGCAAGGTCGGCCTGCCTGGACGGCTGGAGTCAGATGGTGTCCGCCACGTGGGCAGCGAGCTGGGACCGCGCGACCGTGTCGAGGGACTCCATGGAGGAGCGAGCCTCTCGGCGTTCTGTGTCGCTTGTCGAGGTTAGGAGTCCAGCAACGTCTCGAAGCTCAGGTGGGAGCGCGCTGGTGGCCAAGGTCGCCCCTTGCATCGCTGCGGCGAGGGTTAGGTACCGCCCGAGATGCGGCCCGGTCACCGGTGGGGCCAGGTTCCCCCATCTCTCAAGGGGAGCGGGGAATTCCCCTTCGCTTCGCTCGAGCTTTTCTAGGTGTTCTGCAAGCGTGCCGTCAGAAAGCCAACCGAGCATGGTGCGGAACTCGGCTGGAAACAGCTCCTCAAGCAGCACGAACTTGGCGAATGCGGCGGGCTCAAGGTCGATGCCGCGCCGCCGGGCGATTGAAGCCCGTACCCAATAGGCATTCAAGAACCGCTTTATCCGACGGGGGTTGCCAGCGAGTTCTTCGTACAGGATTGGTGCCAAGTGCTCGGCCAAGGCAACGTCGGCCTTCCCCTCCGTGACACCGTTGGCAAGGTCGCCCACTAGCGTGGTCCGCCCGGCTGCCCTCGCGTCAGCACACGACCGACGCAAGGACTCGAACTTCTCGGCATTGCCGCTCAGCCGCTGCCAAAGGAGCAACTGAGCGACGTACGCCTCAACGTCGCTTTGGCCGAGCGCGGGGACGCGCACTGGAATCTGGACGATTTTCTCTAGGTAGCTCCGTGCCGCTGCGCTCCCTTCGGGCAACGTACCGGTAGCGGCGGCGATGGCACGAGCGACCGGCATCTCGTCAACTGCTACGACGAAGGCCATTTTTGGCACCGCCAGAAACAGCTTGATCGCTTCGAGAGTTTCAATGACAGTGACCGGAAGACAGCGGTCAAGGTCGTCAACGACAACCACAACCCTGTGCAGGTCGGAGAGAGCATCGTCATCGAGCAATTCTGCGAACTCGTCGCGGAACCCTTGCAGGGTTGGTTCCACGATCTTGTCATCTTCCCCGAAGAGGTTCTCCAGATCCGACAACTCGGGCAATGACGCTGTCAGGGCGCTCCTCGCAGCCAGCGAAACGGCCCTTGACCACCGTACCCGTTTGGCGAGCCCTGCCAACTTGTCGGTAAGTCGATCCTTGTTGTCGTTCTTCTCGATGTGAGCGCGAACCGCGTTAAGCACCTCGCCGATCAGCGTGGCCTTCGGTCCCGCGTCCGGGTCGTAACTCCAAGGTTGGGTTTAGACAACCAGGCTCGCGTTGTCGCTGGCTATCGACCCTTGCACGAGTTGGAGGACGGTCGTTTTACCACAACCCCACGGCCCGAACACTCCGACACATACGGGGTCAAGATGGTCCCGCCGCAGTGCTTCCAAGACCGGGGCCGCTACATCCTCAAATCCCAGTAGGTCGACACCGCTCGGGTTATCATCCCAAAGCAAAATATCGCTCTCAGTCACGGTTCTCGTTCTTCCGCTTGTGAAGCACCCGGGGTTTGGGCTGTTGTTGTCTCAGCCGGGTTGGTCTGGGACAGTCGTTAGCTGAATCGTGTTCAGCGACCTTGGTGTGGGTGGATTGGTCGGATCGGTGCTGACTACGACGGTGGAGGTTGTGCCGGTCTGAGTATCCCCCCTCTGGATTGCCGCCCAGGTTCGGCGGGACCGGTGAGCGTCGGGGTTGGCTACCCACGCTGAGTTGCGGTGACGTTAGGGTTCTTGAGGGGAAGCCTTAGCCACAGGGGCATGTGGTCGCTCACTCGATGTTCGATCTTCTTCAGGAGGCCGTCTCGTTCTGGCTCGGTCAGGTCGTCCCAGCCCTTTCCGTAGATCGCTTCGCTGAAGAGTGCCATGAAGTCGAACACGCCGTAGTCGGGGCCTTCGGGGGCTAGGGCCAAGTCTCCATTAATTTCACAAGCAGGGAGTCTCTGGTCATGGGCGAACAGTCCGATGTGATCGTAGGTCTCCTTCCTGCGAGCGTTCGTGCGGAAGACCCCATCGTGACCCTTGTGCTTGTCAAGGAAGGGAAAGTTGATATGGGAACCGCTGTCGGTTAGCGACGCACCGAGTTGCTTGATCTCGTTATCGACCCGGGCTCGATCTCTGTCAGGATCGTCAAAGTCGAGGTTTAGGTCGCCCATCAGAATCAAGTTCTCTACATCGTTTGCGAACCGGCTCCTCAGAAGTTCCATCAGCGCGGTGAACTCTTGACGGCGCTCACTGATCCGGTCACCGAAGATGAGGTGCGCGTTCACAGCCATGAACTCGTACGGATTTGGCCTCGCGTCGCGGATCCGGAACGCGACACCGTGGGGTTGGCGCGCGAAAGTCACGAAGAAGCGAGGATCAAATTCGCTTAGGTCTCCGTCGCACGCGTCCAACGCCTCCTTCAACTTCTCGGCGTTTTCCACTAGGGTTTCGAAGGTCTTGGTTCTGTCGTAGGTCAGGTCGCTGGCAATTTCCATGCGCTCGACCGCCGACCAGCGGTAGATGAATCCGAGGCGTTCCCTCAGTCCACGATCGCCGGCGAACGCTCCCGTCTCGTCGGATACGACTGCGGCGAAGCTGTCGCTGTGGTCCTCCTGCTTGGGGAGTTCTTCCCGGAGGCGCCGTAGGCCACTGAGGTCAGACATGATCTCTTGGATGGCGAGCAGGTCGAACTGAGCACAGATCTTCGCAAGGAACCTCCACTCGTCGTCCGTGCGGTTCCCAGGATCTCCGAGCTTGCGGATGTTGAACGATCCGAGCAGCACAGAACCGTCGCGTCGCGCTGGGAATCCGTAACGCTCGGGTTCCCGGTCAAGCGTCTCGTTGATGCGCTTCCATTCGTCTTGGTCGAACCGATTCGTCATTTCATCCTCCTAAAGTGCGATGGTTGTAATCTTACCGGCGTGACGACGAGAGTCCTAGCGGATTTCGAACGATTGTTCGGATGCTGGAGCAAGGCTTGTCTGCCAACGGCTTGCCTGGGGCGAAACGGCAGACACTGTATTCGCGATTTTCTGTGGCAAGTCTCGGCCGGTCGCCCACAGGGGGCATCGGCAAGCCACACCCGAAGCGAACCCTCTCCCTTCGAGTAGAGCATTTGCACTCGTGACCGACCGTGCTTCGCTGAAGGCTGGTCGTGGCTGGAGCTGTCCTCCCTGTCTCATCTGGTGCCGAGTCGACTCGGCACGCTGGACTGGGCCGTTCAGCGTGGATGGTGAATCGGTTGACACGAACCAGTTCGGTCGAACATCGAACTTGAGTAGCCAAAGAACGTGAAGTTGCCTGAGATAAACTTATGGCTGACTCGTCAGGAATTGGCAGTACCGTGCTTGGTCGTGATTCAGTTGGCAAATCGCTTTTGCCAAATGGACACACGGTTCTTCTTGGGTTTTAGCTCAGTTGTCCCAAGTTACCCCATGAGTTCCTTCAACTGTTTCCCGACTTGCACTCTATAGTTTCGTTCTCCCTTGAATCCCTCATTGGACTCTTCCATCGGCTGGTGTTCTATCACACCAAAGGTAGAGAAGGTAGGAGGCATTTCGGCAACGGGCCGACGAATCGGATCCAGATTCAGGTCGCTTCGTTTCGTACTGCCTACTCTACCTCGACATGGTGATCTTGAAGTCAACTAGAACAACTCGCTCGGATACGGCACGTCCCTATACCGGTGCTTGCGACTTACGCGAGAGGTTCCCCGCTTCCTCCCGAACATCTACTCTCCCAGTGACTGATGCGGTTATTAGCGAGGTGCGGTACTCGTGCAGGCGGTCGATTACCGCTTTGACTAGTGAAGCTAAAGAATCAATGCGGGCCGTAGCGGTGTCAAGATAGTCAGCGATTTGCTCTTGGAAGGGTAGAGGAGGTACTGTGACTTTGGTCGATTTGAGGTCGTCAGAGGATAGTTCAGAGAACGTCGAGCCTTGGCCGAGCGACTTTAGTTGATTCTCCAGAGTTAGGAATTGGTATCGGAAGAAGCGTATATCAACGCGCCGCGTGGGGACTAGACTTCTGCAGCCTTGGTTGAAAGCCATTGTGCGTGTCGTTTCAGCTACATATCCGATGGGAGCGCGGGTTGAAACAACTAGACTGCGCTCTGGCACTGTCCGGCTTCCAGACGCAAGACCTTCGAAGGTCAGCGTCCGCTCAGTGTCGGATATTTGCATGCCATTCTGTTTCGCTAGATCAATCGGAGTTGCCCAAGCAACCGGTCCGCCCCAATTCTCTGCCGATGAACTCGGCGTTCCGCCATTGATGATTCGGAACACTCTTCGAATTGGAAGAGAAACGAAATTTGCCTCGATGTTGGTGGGTTTGAGAGGGGGGTTGGGGGGGTAGGTTGGCGGCTTGGGCAGCGGTTGGTGGGAGGCCTTTGGTGACGGTTTGGGTTATGAGGGCGGAGCGGTGTTCGGTGAGGAGGTCGATGAGGCGGCGTTTCTTGGAGATGAGAGTGTCGATGCGGGCGGTTTCGGTGTCGAGATAGTCAGCGATTGCCCGCTGCTCGTCCGCGCCGGGGAGTCGAACAGCGATCTCACCCAATTCTGTGGCGTTTATTGCAGGGTAAGAGACCCCGATGGATCGAGCAACGACCGTATCAATGAAATTGTCCGACCTTAGCCACCATGAGAAGTAACGATGATTGATATGGATGGGTGTGAGTACTGCAAAGCCCGTCGAGACGACAAGATCGTCGGTCGTCCCTGCGACAGGCCAGACTGACCGAAGGTATGTTCGCACCGTGGATACGATCGTGTCACCTGCCCTTACGAGTCGACGTGCTCGCGATGGGGCATCTCGAAAGCGCATCCGCTTCGGTTCGTCAATCAGTTCTCCTCTACCAACTGACCCGATCTCGAGATACCGGATCTCTAGATCTGGATCCGTCGAATCCGACAGGACTCGTTCGTTGATACGAGCGATGTGTTTGAGCGGGACGGTAACTTCGCCCATCATTCATCTATCTCCGTGAGAAGGGCTTGGATTTCGGATTCGAGGCGTTTTATTTCGGCGGTGATTTCGGATAGGGGGCGGGGTGGGGTGTAGGTGTAGAAGTGGCGGGTGAGGGGGATCTCGTAGGCGATCTTGGTCTTGGTGTGGTCTGCCCCGGCGTCGGGGACGTAGGGGAGGACCTCGGTCTCCATGTAGTCGTCGATCGCGGAGCGGTACTCGATGGTCTCGAAGCGGGCTGTCGGGTCGTCCTCGAAAGCCACGGGCACAGGTGGAAGTGGGACGTTTTCGTGGTCGCGCAACGTGGGGTCGGGCTTCGGGTTGTCTGAGCGGTCGGTGATGACCGGGGCCTCTGGGTCTCTCACGGCAAGAGACTCGACGACAGCTTTGAGCAATGAGGCGGGGTTCTGGCCGATGGTCGCTGCGAGAATCTCCTGAACCGTGGCCCGAGCCAGGTTCTCGGTGGCGAACTCGTGACCCGTGCGTGCTCGCAGAGCGGCGAGCAGGGTGTCGCGCCGTGGCGGCTCGAGCTTGGCTACCGCCTTGTGACACTCGACCGCAGCAACGGTCTCGTCGTTGACCTCCCAGCGCAGGTGCAGAGGGCGTTCGACGGTTATGCGCAGGAACCCGAACGACTCGTTGGGGAAGATCTTCACCAACGGGCCCTCCTCGAAGGCCCCGTACAGGCGAGCGATCTCGTCGATTTGACGTCGGAGAGTTCCTTGCGCTTCTGGCCGAGGCTCTTGCGGGACTTGGTGAACACCTCCCGGGCGTCGATCAACTGCACCTTGCCACGCCGCCGACGCGACTTGCGGTTCGTCACTACCCAGAAGTAGGTGGAGATGCCGGTGTTGTAGAAGAGCTGGTCGGGCAGGGCCACGACCGACTCGAGCATGTCGTTCTCGATGATCCAACGGCGAATCTCCGACTCACCCGAGCCCGCCCCGCCCGTGAACAACGGAGACCCGTTGAACACGATTGCCAAGCGGGCACCGCCATCGGCGGAACGCTTCATCTTGGAGATCATGTGCTGCAGGAACAAGAAGCTGCCGTCGTTGATGCGGGGAAGCCCGGCCCCGAAACGCCCGGCGAAACCCTGGGTCTGGTGCTCGGCCTTCACCGTGTCGGCCACCATCTTCCACTCCACCCCGAACGGGGGATTGGCCAGCAGGTAGTCGAAACGCTCGCCGCTGTGCTGATCGTCGTCGAAACTGTTGCCGAAACGAATGTTGGATGCTTCCTGACCCTTGATCAGCATGTCGGCACGGCACGTCGCATACGTCTCGGCGTTGACCTCCTGGCCGAACACCCGCAACCGGGCCTGCGGGTTCAGACGCCGCAGATGATCCTCAGCAACCGACAGCATCCCGCCAGTACCGCACGCCGGATCCAGCAGGGTCTTCACCACTCCCGGCTTGGCCAACAGATCGTCGTCGTCGATGAACAGCAGGTTCACCATCAGGCGGATCACCTCACGGGGAGTGAAATGCTCACCAGCGGTCTCGTTCGACAACTCCGAGAACCGCCGGATCAGCTCCTCATACAGATACCCCATGTCCAAATCCGACACTACCTCCGGGCTCAGATCAAGCTCGGCGAACTTCGACACCACCAGATACAACAGATTGTGCGAATCCAAGCGGTCGATCTGCACATCGAAATTGAACTTGTCGACGATGTCACGAGCCGACTCCGAGAACCCCGCTATGAAGTTCCGCAGGTTGCCCGCCACATTGTCGGGATCGCCCAGCAACGTGGCGAACGTGTGCCTTGACACGTTCACGAAAGGATGCCCCGCAACCTGCTGCAACAACGGCTCACGATTCTGCAACGACACCGGAAGGCCAGCCTCCTCAGCCAACACCGCCTCCTTAGTCGGCTCCAACACGCAATCCAGCCGACGCAGCACCGTCAACGGCAAAATCACCCGGCCGTACTCCGACTGCTTGTACACCCCCCGCAACAAATCAGCCACCGACCAGATGAACCCGGCACGACTATTAACCTCCGCTCCGCTCATCTAGGCTCCGCTCCGCTCAAACCCACCGCCACCCTAGGCCGACCTGCACCAACACCGCTCCCCACGACCACGCGCAGGCGCAAATGCAGACAGGGTGACGGTGATCGCGATGATCCCTGCGAAGACGAGTGAGACTGTTTCGCGAAATCCTGCGAGTTCACGAGTCGGCTGTCGCGATTCACGGCCGAGTTGATATCCGAGACCAGGCACGACGATTAGCAGCAGCGCAAGTCCGAGCAGGGAACTTGGCACGAACTATTTTTTGGAAGTCGGCGGCGGCGGAGGCGGCGGCGGATTCTTGGACACGGGGAGTTGCTTGGGGGCGGTTGCGGGATGCTTCTGTCCGCGCTCAATCCGCCCTCGGGAGAATTGTCGGGTTGCGACTGACGGTGTTTTCTTGGGCATCGGCTGTCTCTCCTGTCCTGCACTTTGAGCATACAGGAACGTGTCGAGCCGCAGGGGTTGCAAAAGAAGGCTAGCGGCTCACGGGATCGTCGAGCGGCGCCACGGCGAACCGGAGGCGGCGGTGCGTGAAGCCGTGAGCGTCGAACACGCGTGCGGACCTGCCGGTTCAGCTCGAGGGCGAACTTGGCGGAGTTGCGGGCCGACCACCGCGCAGAATCCACAACCTGCGGGTTGATAGTTCAACAATCAGCGGTTTGATTGCTATGGAGTACCATCCTGTCACCGCCGCCGATTGATCAGTGTAGCAGCGTCACCGGCGTGTATAGTGGTGGGTGCCCCCTCGGCTAACTTTACCGTAGGTAGCGTATCGAGTAACCGCGGGGGTGTGACGACTAACAATCGCCGAATATGGTGCTGTCAACGTCATAGATGGTGCAGGTCTCTATCCTTTGGCGTTCCATCGGGCTGATCGTTGTTGGTGTGTAGTCGCTCCAGGTTGGCGGGTCGGGGTCGTAGTCCGCGCTGATTGCTGCCCACACAATGGACCCAGCGAGCAATGCAGTGACGACTATGGTCGTTCGCCGCCGTTCGTTCAGATGCCGTCGATACCATCGCCATAGCCTGCCGATATCTTTGAACATAGTCACCCCCGTTTCGTTTCGATGGATTATAACCCCACGCGAATCGATTTAGGGCGCCAAGGAGCCATCCACGAGCGATCAAATCGGGCTGATTCTGGGGTTAACTCGTGTAGGCGGTGCCTAGCCAGCGTGCTAACAGCATCGCAACGCTGCTTCAAGCCTTTAGCATTACTATCTACAATATATCCAAAACCCTAACGCCCGACGGACACCGACCGCGCGTCGCTGAGAGAGCGGTAGCCGAGGGGCTGTCGTATATGCTAACCGTGGTCATTGAGCGAACGACGCCAACGTGTACCACTACCGTGACAGCGACGGCCTCGAAGCCGACGCCATCGTCGAGGCCCGCGACCGACGTTGGATGGCCGTCGAAATCAAGCTCGGCGGCCAACAGTGGATCGACGAAGCGGCTCAGTCGCTGCTCAAACTCCGAGCCAAGATCGACGCCGAACGAGTAGGCGAACCGGCCAAACTGCTGATCATCACCGCTACCGGCTTCGGCTACGACCGCCCCGACGGCACCACAGTCGTCCCCATCACCGCCCTAGGCCCCTGACTCGACAACGATGGCTTCGCAGCGATCGGAATCGTCGGTGCGGGTGCGCTTGCCGCCATGCACCGTTGACTCGTGACACCATTGCTCACTCAGCGTCTCTGGCGAAGGGCATCTTGGTCTTGGTCGGTCAAGCCACATTGTCGAAACTGTGGTGCTGCCTTGTAATCCCGAGTCTCGCGACGAATCATCTTGACTGCACTGCAACTTTGGGCAGATGATTGATGAGCGACGAAAGAAATAAAGGGGGCTACGCTAGAGAAATGCCGTTTACCGACGATGAAGTTAAGCGTCATATGGAGCTTGGCGAGGATAGTGGCTGGGAGTTCAAGGAAGTCGATTTCCGTGGTGATCGAGTTGCTGGTCGCCAACGCGATACTTGGGCGGATGAGATAGCGGCGTTTGCTAACGCTGATGGAGGAGTGCTTCTGCTGGGGGTCACTGATGAAGGTACAGTGACTGGCTTGTCGCGAGGTCAACTCGACGCTGTCGAAGAGGTTGTGCGGCAGATCAGTAATGATGCGATCCGGCCACCGGTGCGGGTGCAGACTTACCGCAAAGAGCAGAATGGACGTGCGTTCCTGCTCGTGTCAATACCTGCCGGCGTTGCCCAGCATGACAGCCCAGGGGGTGTCTTTCACCGCGTCGGTGCGGCGAAGTTACCTATGTCACCTGATGAGCGTCTTCGACTAGCGCAGCGTCGCGGTCAATCTCGGTTCGTCGGATTCGATCACCAACCCTTAGCTGCCACCGGTTTCTCAACGCTTGATGAAGATCTTTGGCGTCCGCTGCTCAGCAGTGAAGGCTTGACAAATCCACAAGTAGGACTCGCCAAGCTGGGATTGCTCACGCAAGATGAGACCGGTAAGGTACGAGTTTCGGTGGCAGGAGCCTTGATGTGTACCCGCCAACCAACACGGCTAGTGCCCTCCGCAGCAATCTCAGCGGTACGTTACCGTGGCGCGGATCGCGCGTCTGAACAGTTAGATGCCCAAACCATCGAGGGTTCGCTTGACCGTCAAATTCGTGATGCGGTACTGTTTGTGCAGCGTAACATGCGGGTCAGTGCCCGCAAGACTCCAGCGAGGGAAGACTTGCCCGAATATAGCCTTCGTGCAATCTTTGAAGCAGTGGTGAACGCTGTGGTTCACCGTGATTATGCACTGCGTGCCAGCAGGATTCGTTTGTCTATCTTTTCGGACCGGCTTGAACTGTGCTCGCCCGGATCGTTGCCGAACAGTCTAAGCATCGACAGCATGGGGGAGCGCCAAGCGACCCGCAATGAACTGCTGACTTCGGTCTTCGGACGACTTGATGCGAGCGGCATCGAAGCTTCGTCCCGCCGTTATTTCATGGAGCGCAGGGGTGACGGTGTGACCATTATCCGCCGAGAAACTGAGGCACTCACGGGCAAATTGCCGACCTACCGCCTGCTTGACGGTGATGAGCTTTGCTTGACTATCCCGGCCGCGCCCCCTCCAACGGAGCCCGCGGCCCCTGTCGTCACTGTGCGATGTGCCGGGGTGCTACTAGAAGGGGCGACTGTTCTCGCGCTGTTCCCAAACAAAACATGGAAGAGTGCCACCACCGATGCAAAGGGTGAAGCTGTGTTCAGCTTGCATACCGCTGATCTTCCTATGACTGTGTTTGTGGCGCGTGAGCCTGTGCTAGTCACGTTGAGCGCGGCTGGGTACCGGCTCAGCGAGCACTTGCAGTTGAACTTGAAGAAGTGCCCGACGGAGGGTCAGCGGTATTCGCGGAATCAACTGGGCAACTACCAGGTTTGGTGGGGCGACTCAACCCCATTCGCGACACCATAGGCCGAACCTACATGTATGCCGATAACATCGCCATCAACGACGGTCAACAACAGCCAGTTACTTTTGCGCCCGGCACAGAACTTCTGCGACTTGAAGACTCAAATGGACAAGTGCTGATGGTCACCGTGGCAGCCATTGAAGGACGCTCGGCGGTGTTAGACTACCGCAGTGCAACAGGGCAAGTGGTTTAGTGGCTCTTCGCGAATCTCTCACCCACGTTAGCGGGTCTGGTTATTGTCGGGGCGGGTCCGCTTACCGCCATGCACTGTTGGCTCGCGACACCATTGCTCCCGCAGAGTTTCAAGCGGTTCGAGAATCGACTCCGAGATTCCGAGCAGATCGCACAACACGGCTTGGTCGAGTGATCGGCGGACCGGGTCGCGGTACGCCTCGTTCGCCGGGAGAAATTCGCGCAGCCGGAATCTAGCGAACACCTCTGCCGCGTCGGTCAGAACTTCGCCCGACAACTTCCGACAGTCCAGCACCGGTATCTCAACGATCCTTCCAACCGAGAGGAGCGAGCGGCCCTGCTGCTGACGTGAGCCGAACCACCATCTCCCCAGCAGCCCGAGGGTCGTATTGAGCCACATCACTATGGGCAGTTCGTATACGGGTGCATGCACGAAGAAACTCGGCCATGCCCTGCCCCCGATGCAGTCCCTCGGGGTAAGGCATGCTCCAAGTCGCTGACTATTCAATCGGAAATCGAGGTTCACGTGGAGACGTGACGAACTACGACACCAGACCCTCAGCCCTTCTTCATCGTCGACATCTGGGCGCAACTCAGCGTAGGTGTCGGGGGTGACCTCCATCTTGCTCTCGCGTCCCGAACGGGAGTCATGTGCCCATAGAACTGGGTAGGAAGCCGCTCTCCAGCGTTCAGTTCCGGTAGCGAGGTCGTGAATCCGAAATGGTGCCGCATAAGCACCGGTGCCTCTTTCGATAGGACCGTCCGAGCGCGGCTTCACGCCGATGGCGGCGTTTCCTGGGCCACTGCGCCCGAGGTCACCCATCCGAGCGATTGGCAACTCCAGCGCCCGGTGCCTTGGCAGCCTGAGGCGACTGTTGAGCAGGCCGAGGCAGGTCCTCGCCAAGTCGGGTTCGCTTAGTTGGCCGTAGCCACCGTCGTCAAGACGGCCAGTTCCGATGACCCCTAGACGCTGTCCGCCGATCCTGAGAACACCTTCTGACGAGCCACCAACCGCACCAACGGTTTTGAATGCCTGAACAGCGGAAGCGATCTCAAGCGATTGGACGACCGTCGCAGGTCTATCAGCCAAACCGACCCAAGTCACTTGACTACTCTCTTCGTCGTTTGACTGACGTTCGGATTTATCCTCATCGATCCCTCGACGAACCGCCACCACCAACACCTCGGCCATCGCTGTATCGTCAGAGAAAGCGCGCTCTGTTGAGCCGTGCGCTGCGATGGAGACGACCACGATCTCCTTGTAGTACTTCGTGAGCAGGTCGCGGGATTTAGACCAAGCGTTAGATGCAGTGAACGTTGCGGGTAACACAAACGCAACAACACCTCCAGGTTTCACCTTGGCGTGTGCTAGGTCGATGAAGTTTGAGGCCAGACCAGCGTGACCGTGCCCTGCCGTGTCGAGCATTTTCTGGTATTTCTGGGCAAGCCTCCGACTCATTGCCTCCTGCTCTTCGTCGGTAGTAGCGAAACCAGCGAACGCAGGGCGGGCAATGCCCACTCGTTCACCCTCCTGTCCGACGGTGCGAGCGAACGGCGGGTTCATGATCATCAGGTCCGCTGATCGGTGGTCGAGCACTAGCATGTCGGTAGCTCTCGCCGTGTGCGTGTCATCAACGTTGCCCGAAGCGGCTGATCGGCCCGTTCCGAACAGAGACGCCGCCTCCCTGTCCTCGATCAGCTCGAGCGAGCCAACTGCGGTCACCGACGCGGAGTCGTCGACTTGTCGTGCCCGACCGTAAGGCATTAAGTGAACGTTGGTGTCGCCGAAGGGCACCGACGGGTGTACTGCCGACAGCATCGAGGCCGTTACATGCACCGCCGCAGGCATTATGTCGGCCCCGACGAGGACCTGCTCCATGAAGTCCGGGTGAAGCTCCTCATCGTCCAATCCCGCCCGCCGCACCCGCGCGGAGAGT
Organism: Candidatus Aldehydirespiratoraceae bacterium; assembly: GCA_965204595.1. GTDB lineage: Bacteria > Actinomycetota > Acidimicrobiia > Acidimicrobiales > Aldehydirespiratoraceae > VXYK01. The sequence continues at coordinate 337,482 of CBDBEW010000014.1, forward strand.
CGCCCGTAGGCGGCTGAGAGCAGCGCTCCTGTTCCACAGGCCAGATCGGCGACCTTCAGCCTCCCGACTGCGTCTCGGTCACGGTAGTCGACTCGCATCATCTGCACGGCCAGCTCGGCGAGCAGCACCGCCGAGGCGGGGCGCGTGTAGAAGGTGGCCAAGAACTTTCTGTCTGCTATTAGTCGTCCAAAAAGCTGCCCGGCCATCTCCTGGATGGTCGTGACTCCGATCCCGACGAGTCGTTCCGCCACTTCGATCAGTTGCTCGATGACGCTGCGGAACACGTCGGCCGGCATCGGGAGCAGCACCCGGCGAGCGATCTCGAAGACGGGCCAGTAGTTGATTTCGAGGATGGCCTCCCACTCGCTCAACAACGCGCTCTGCGTCAGCTCGCCAGCCGACCGCAACTGCGCCAACGTGGAGATATGGGGGTGCGTCGATGCGATTGCACAGTGAAAGGTGAGCGCGTTTGCCACTATGGTCAGAGCCATGCGAGATGTCTGCGGGCTGTCCGCCTGATGCAGTGCTGCAGCGATGGCTTCATGCACGTAGCGCCGGTCTTGCGACAGGAGTTCGCGCAGGTTCCCCGCTGCCGCAGAAACGCCGTTCTCAAACACCCCGACGGCGATCTGCAACTGCCGTTCAGACACCGAGATCGACTCGATCAAGGTGGCCAGCGCGTCGATGTCGCCGGTAATCCACCCGGCAGACGGGAACCTCGCAGGCGAGTCGATACCAGCTCCGCTCAGCAGGCAGTAGTCGAAATGCCCCTCGGATATCGCCGCCGCGAGCTCGGATTGCGGTGTGGCGCTGAGAGTCTCTGGGATGCACAGAGCCACGACCTGCTCGATTGGTTCACCCGTCTCGCGCAGATGCTCGCCGAGGCGAGCCACCGCGTCTGCCTCCACGGTTGCCGCCGGCGCATACTCCGACTCGAGGATCACCGACATTCCTCCGGGCATGCGTACCACGACATCGGGAGCCTTTGCAGCGTTGTCTGCGAACACTCTCGTAGACTCGGCCTCGACGGTCCAGCGGGGATGCTTGGCCTCAAGGACCGCGGAGAAGTAGCTGTTGAACGCAGTCTCCCGTGTTCTTGCTGTGCGGTCCATTCCGATCCCTCCAAATTTGCTGGGCGCAGTATAAGTCGTTCTCAACAAACTTAGCGTACGGGTATGACATTTTGTGAACCGTCACACAGGTTGCCGCCTAACGTCTTTTCTCGATATTTGGGAAACAAATACGATGGTCTCATTCGGAAAGTAACCAATATTTGTTTGCATATAGTCCATCGATACGAACTCAACAAGTTGTACTAACATGGCAGGATACACAGGTGTTGAGTCCTCTCTTGAGAAGTCGGCGACAAAGGTAAGAACATCGTGTTTGGTGTAGTCGGAGCAGTTTTCTGTCGGGTAGATTTTTGTGGCATCGGGTGGCAGAAAGAATATGCGCTTCAAAGAATAGCGTCTTACACCGGGACTATAGAGAGCGTTCGGGTTCTCGCAGCCAGAACTGACGACTGCTTCTGAGGAGAAAGTCACTTTTAAACCTAGTGGTCTCATAGTTTGAGGAGCGGGAAATATTGCGCCTATCGTGTCGTCTTCTACGCCTGGTTCAGATACCTCCCTCAGGGCTGCGAAGTAGACGAGGCCCGCAGCTTCAAGTCGCGCGTAGGCTTCGTCGCTGGACAAACCAACCACGTCAGGCACTCGAACAAGCTCCTCAGATCCAACACCTACAAAAGGTGGATCGACTGCTGCTACACCGTCTCCAGCATCGTCCGCACCGCAAGCAGACAATCAGGATTCCGAGGCAAACAAACAATGGAATAGTCGAAGCAACGAGAATGCTCTGTCGACTACGCCAAGTCGATATTCGGTCGCTAACCGCCTACTTCTGGCCGCAAACACGCGATCAGGAATCTCCGCGGGCCTTGCGGCTGCGACTTTACGCTGTGGTGTTGTCTAATGTCGGTCGCTAAGACCCCGATTCATCTTCTAGCTGAACTGGCTTGATCGCAAGGCGGTGTTGGCAGAGAATGTTTGAGAATGCTGCGTTAGTTGATTTGTGGGCTGATGTCGTCTTTGTGAGTTAGGGTTTGTTTTGTCAGTCGTGAGTGTTGAGCCATGATTGTGCTGGCACGACAGACACGTAGAGGGCGGAGGTTGCTGCGGTGAGGGTTGCTGTGGTTAGGGTTGTTGCGATGATTGCTAGAGATGGCCAGTAGTTCGGTGACATGGTGCCGTCGACGAGCGTGTAGGCGACCGCGCCTATGGTGCCTACGGCGGTGCCGCATAGCCCGACGAGTGTTGTTGTGGTGAACGATTCAAGTATGACGAGTCGGCGTATTGTGGCTAGTTCAGCACCGATTCCGATTAGGCGAAGTCGTGTTGTGGCGAATTGCGATGTGTGGGTGATCACTGACAGCAGTAATGCGATGAACGCGCCGATTCCGGCTATTTGAATGCTGGTGATTAGCCAGGGAACGAGACGTGATTCTTGGGTGCGGTCGAATCGAGAGGAGACCGAGATGCGACTAGTGTCGCTGTTGACAGAGTATGTGCGTAGGACTGTTTCGGCACGTTCGGCATTGTTGGTGACAAAGAGGCGATAGAGTATGGATGCATTTGAAGGTGTTTGCGTGCTGCTTGCTTCAAGTCCGAAGAAGGCTGGTAAAGCAGATTCTTCAACAATGATTGCGTGTTGGTCGCAACGAATGAGGCGCATGTATGGGAGCAGCGACTTGCAGTCGGTCACCCAGGTACGTGTGATCGGTGTGTCGGGTTGCGGGTTGCTGATATAGACATCGACGAAGGTGCCTTCGGCATCTCGTTCGAGTTGCTTGATGGTGTTGTCGTCTAGTTGTCCATCGACAGTGAACGTCGCAACCGGCGATGGTTGAGGCTCTGGATCACCGGCGCGAGCGGTCGCGACGAAAGAAGCGGCTACTGGGATGATCACTGCGGCTGCGGCCAGTGCTAGCAGAGGACGGGTGGAACTGGTCGCGTTACTGGTTAGTCTTCGTCCCACTAAAAGACTGAGCAGTGATCCATTGCCTGCCAGCGTGGTTCCAACTCGATCAAGGATCACCGGGAGAGCGAAAGTCGTGCTCAAGCATGCTGCGAGCAGTCCGGTCAACAAAAAACGAACAGCTCCTGAATCGGAGCGAGTCGTCGAGTAAAGGATCACGAGCAGCGAAGCTAAAAGCGGAGTCACGCGCCAGAGCGACGGCGGGGTCGGTATAGCAGAGGTGGGGCGCGAACCAACATGCTGAATCGATCTTGTCAAAGCCACCAACCCGCTCAGGGCAACAACACCGACGACCACGAGAGCACTGACCCACAAGGCGATTTTCAAGTCGCCCCTGAACACTTTCTGCCCCACAAGAGGCACAATTTCAAGGCTAGGCGCGATCAAATACCAGGCCAAGGCAGCAACTGTTGCTGCCGGAGCGCTGACTACCGCCGCGGTCGCCGCAGTAAGCGTCGATTGCGTGACTTTTGTTGCGCCGAGCACAGAGAGTAGAGTTAGTCTGCGTGCGAGTCCGACACCAATGGGGCCTAACGCAGATCGCAGGAGTCCGATCCCTACCACTATGACGAGTGCTGCGCCGGCGAGGGTTACGGTGGTGTCGCCGATGCCGGTGTTCAAGCCGATCCAGTCTGTGCCGGGGACGAATACCAGCCGTTCGTCAAGTGCCACCTCGGGGCCAACGAAACGGTACGCGACGAGTTCGTCGGCCGATCCAACACCATCGTTGCTGATCGTTTGAGCGTTTGGAAAACGGCCGTGCAACAACGGCTCGACTGCAATCAGCCCAGCCAGTTCGGGAGAGACAAACCAATCTCCGGTGTCAGCGTCCGCTGGCACACCCGGAACGGTGACCCCCTGGGTCTCGATACGCCACAAATAAACGAAGATAGCCTGTCCATTGATTGAGTCATAGATCGTGGAGCGCATCATGTCCGCGGGCTGACCCGATGCCGCGGGTTGAAACGTTCTGTGTTCAGCCCGCTCATTCACCCGAGCGATCATCAGCGCAGCACTGACCGCAGCGCATGCCAAAACCGTGACGGCCGCTACCGCCATTGCCAGCACAAAGCTTCGCACCTGAGAGGAGCGATCGCCACGCCATGTGGTCGCCAAAGCGACCGAACCGATCATTTGATTTCGAGGGGTATCAGCGCTCCATTGTTGAGCACGAGGATTTCGTCCATCTGGTCCGCCACCGATCTGTCATGCGTGGACACTACCAGCGTCGCTCCGGCACTCTTAGCGGTATCACGAATCAGGCTGATCACCCGCTCCGAATTAGTTCGATCCAGCGAACCCGAGGGTTCATCGCACAATATAAGCTCGGGCTCAGTTACCAAAGCCCGCGCCACCGCGACCCGCTGAGTTTCCCCACCAGACAACTGCGCTGGCCAAGCGAACGGATCGGCCAAACCGACCGCATCCATAACCCGCTCAACCGAACCTACACTAGAAGCCTCCCCCCTGATCCGCAACGGCAAAGCGATGTTCTCACCAACCGTCAACTCAGGCAGCAATTCACCGAACTGAAACACCATCGCCACCTTATACTGGCGTTGTTTCGCCCGCTTGCGTGCTGAGGCAACGACAAGATCAAGACCCGACACAACGACGCTACCAGAGGAAGGCTTTATGATTCCCGCCAAAATATGCAGCAAAGTCGTCTTGCCCGATCCGCTCGGCCCCATAATCGCCACATGCCGCCCTTTGGCTACCTCCAAGTCCAAGTCGCGAAGCACAGAACGCTCCCCATAACCACAGCACAAACCTCGGCAACTAATAGCAGGCACCGGTCTGTCTAGCAAGCTGGCGTACCTCCTTGAAACAGATCTAGCGACTCGATATTGTCGCGGCTAAAAGCATCTACGCAACAAAATTGCTCTGTCGACTGCGCCACGTCACACTAGCCTCGCTGGGCCTCTGGTCGATCAATTTGAGCCATACTGTCTCTTTGTATCGGCATTGATGGAACAATTTCACAACTGGATAAACCTTCCCTCGAAGTCGCTATGGATAATATACAGGTAATGTGCTTGTGCCTTCTGTGAATAGCACTAACGAGGATGGATCTGCAGGTATTGAGTGCTCTTTTGCGAAATCGGCAGCCATGGACAGAACAGATCGTTTCATATCGTTGTCGCAGTCGCTTGTCGAGTCGGTTCCTGCGACTTCGGACGATGTCATGACGAAGACGGACCAGGATTCTAGATTGATGCCGACACCATAGGAACTCCGCTCGCACTCTTCGGAGATACGATTGAGTAAATCCTTGGTTCTCTGGTTGAGGGCTTCGAGGTGCCCGATGCCGATAGTTCCTGGTGAAAAACTCACTGTGAAGGTTTCATCCGCGTAGCGGTTTTGTAGTCTGTCAATGTCCTCGGCTGAAAGATCGACGATCTGAATGTGGAACGTGGCTGTCGTTTCGTCCCAGTGGCTCCGCCCTCTCCGGTCGCCGAACTCGATTCCAATCTGCAACTCGATGCGCGCGCGATCCCTATCTTCGGCTGTCATTCCCGACGAGTCGGGACCCGTTGAGTTGCCTAAACTGCTGTCATGCACCTCCACGACTACTAGAGAACAAACTGGTCTCAGCGTTCCAGCGACAGGAAAAACTGCGTATACTGAGCGGTCCTCTATGCCCGGTTCAGACACCTTGCACAAAGCGGGATAGAATGCGAATCCCTCTGCTTTAAGCCGCGAAAAGTCCTCGTCCATTGACAATCCGACCACGTCAGGGACACGAACAAGTTCTTCACGTTCAGAAGGAACTCGAGCAAGGTCCGCACGTTCAGCACCTGCAGCAGTATCATCAACTGCCGTCGGCATCGCCGCAAACGCAACTTCGCTAGAGGCTCAGTGGCACTCGAGTCAGCAAACTGTGGTCTTGGATTTCTGTATAGGTTGTTACGAAAGAGTTGCATAGTACGAACCTCCTTTCCGATATTCGGTATCTAATTGCGTCGCTCCTTGAAACAGACCTAACGGCTCGGTGGTGTCGCGGGTAAGATTGTTGAATAGTCACCCAATACGAACTCAACAAGTTGCACTAACATGGCAGGATACACGGGTGTTGTGTGCTCTCTTGCGAAGTCGGCGACAAAGGAGAGAACATCGTGTTTGGTGTGTTCTAGGCAGTTGTTTGACGGGTAGAATTCTGGGGCATCGGGTGGCAGCAAGAATACGCGGTTCAAGGAATAGCGTGCTATACGAGTAGTAGAGGGATAGTTCTTGCAGCCAGAGCTGACTGCTTCTGGGGAGAAAGTCACTTTGAAGGTTTCATTCGCGTAACGCTCGTGCAGTCTATCTATGTCTTCGGTGGAGAGATCTACGATCTGAAAATGAAACGTAGCCGTCGTTTTGTCCCAGTAGTCCTGTGCTACCCGATCGCCGAACTCTGTTGAGATTTGTGCTTGGATGCGCGCACGATCCCAGTCCTCTGCTGTCACCCGATCCCAGTCCTCTGCTGTCACTAATGTCGCTAACAAATGATCGGCACCCAGTGACTGTTCTAAGTTGATGCTGTAGATGTCGAGCACTACTAGTGAACCTAGTGGTCTCATAGTTTGAGGAGCGGGAAATACTGCGCCTACCGTGTCGTCTTCTACGCCTGGTTCAGATACCTCCCTCAGGGCTGGGAAGTAGACGAACCCCGCAGCTTCAAGTCGCGCGTAGGCTTCGTCGCTAGACAAACCAACCACGTCGGGCACTCGAACAAGCTCCTCAGATCCAGTACCCACAACAGGTTCATCGACTGCTGCTACACCGTCGCCGACATCGTCCGCACCGCAAGCAGACATCAGGATTCCGAGGCAAACGAACAATGGAATAATCGAAGCAACGAGAATGCTCTGTCGACTACGCCAAGTCGCACTAGCCTCGCTGAAGCTCTGGTCGACCAATTTGAGCCGCACTGAATCTTTGTATCGGCTTTGATGAAACAATTTCATAGCTTAATAGACCTATCTAGTATTGTGTCTCAGAAGTGATTTACACACGTTGGTTTCAAAGAGTGAGATTTGTCGGTGCTATTTAATCGGTCACAACCGAGAACCCGTGGAGGGCTTCAGCGGCTTGAACAGTCGTATAACAGACTTCGCCTGTATTGTGCAGCTTGCCATGAGTGATACCGACAGCCCAAGCGTAGTCATTTACCTCGATGTAGTGCGGACCACCACTATCACCAGGTGCCGCCACAGCGTTTGTGCAGTATAAACCGTATATCGTCTGAACCTCTCCTGTTGAATGATTCACCGCAGCATGAATGTTACTTTTTATTATTTTGCCGCAACTCTTGTCTAGGTTGTGAGTTACTTTCAAGCCCCAACCGACATGACAGATATCCACGAAAGCCTTATTCGCATCAGGAACAAAATGAGTCTTGGCGACCCGTCGATAGTGAGTTGCAGTGGTAGAGATTCTGCTTAACGTGGTTGCTGCAGCTGGCAAGGTCATAAGAGCGGAATCGGAGCGAGTGTTGTTTACCCAACCGTTGTGGGTCACCGTGCCGACACGACCGTTTCTATTCCAGGCGAGTGTGAGGTGGTCAAATGTCCTATAATCTCGTGAGCCGGAACTGGTGCCAGTGGTAGTTGAACAGTGTCCTGCTGTGCCAATTCGGTATTCTTTGCCTTTCTTCCAGAGGAAGTTCGTCGTGCATACGCTGCCATTGTCTGAACGTATCCACTCTCCGCCTCTGATGTTTGTTGCGTTGCGGAGTTCTTTAGATTGTAGTACCATTTTCCCGTCGGAAAACGTTACAAGTTCCGCTCCAGTGCGTCTGCTTGAGGGAATCTCAGCGACAACGAAAGAAGTGGCCGCACTATCTGCTAAACTCTCAAGACCGGCGAGTAGGTTTCCGGTCACTTTGTCACTGACTTGCTCGTCATCGACGGTGGCGGGCGTGCTGCTCCCCCCTGATAGGAGATCTCTAACCTGCGGATTGCCCTCGTTGGTCGATTGCAACTCATCAACGGCCGCCGTCACTCCCTCGATACCCGCGAGAACCGTTCTGTTCTGCTACAGGCTAAGATCGACTCGAACCGCCACTGTCCGAGCGTTGTGGTCGATCCCGATTAACCAATGGCTCAGTCGACCTCCGGTGGTTGACTCGATGCTAGCTTTCACGGCATCTTGGAGTTCGGTCAGGTTGTGATAGCTGATGTCGGTGCTCTCGACCCGAATCGGCGTGTTGTCGTGCAATACCTTGGCTTCTATCTCGGTTACCTCATGGTCGGTGGGCTCGACTATCGGAATCGCAAAAACCGGCTTGCCTTCGGCTGTGGTGTCCCATCGCGCGAAACCGAGGCGAGACGAGTAGTCCTCTTGAAGTTCATCGATGAGTTTCATGGCAGATACGTCTAGCATGCTTTGGCGTAGTCTTCGACGGAGGCGATCTCGGGGCGAGGTGCGTCGGGATCGAGTACTCTGAGCAATTCTGCTATGAGCGGCATCGGTCTTTTGGCTACGTCAGACATAAGAAGTGAACGGTCAACACCTCGTTCGATTAGCTGCTTGTGTTGTTCTTGCACAGTCAACGATTTGTATTGTTTGGTTACGTTCGCTGGAAGCTTGACTCCATGCTGATCCAAGAACTCGATGATTTCTAAGGTGGGGGTCTTTGTCGCGCCTGGTTCAGGGTTGGCGACATGCGCCGAAGAGGAGCCTACTAACACCGCGGCAATCACCGAAGTGAGCGCAAGCGCGCTCAAAAGCGACCTAGAGAATTTAACTCTATGTGTTGATGTTGTATGATGCATTGTTGTTTCTTTCTTGCTTGTTGAATGCTGAGGGATGAACGGGCAAATAACTGGTTAAGTTGCTTTAATCGCGCATCGCATTAGGTACTTGTCGCCACGGCGGCAGTCGTCGCGCGTAAATTAAAAATTTTTTAATATTGTCGCCTAACGATGACAGTGTTGCCTTTGAACTAGATGAGCCACTCCAGGGTCAATGGCGAACTGCATTGATAACCAGGTGCAGTCACGACTCAGATATGGCGAGTCAAGTTCAACAATGCGTGTTCACTGGACTAAGCTAGTGTTTGATGATTGACAGACGTACAACCATATTTTGGCCTCACCTGCAAGAGGACGAGAGTCCGATGCCGAGATCAATATGCAGGGCACCGATAGATACTTGGCGGAAACCGCACTGATGGCTGGCCCTAAACCAAAGATAGAGCGGCACCTGCTGCGGATTGGCGCGCGACTACAAGAGTTGCAGCGAGACCTGCAAGTCACCGATGAACAACTACTACACCTAGCAGACCAAGTTGACGAGGCGCGCATACGAGCACTGGTGGCTGAAACCTCCATAGCACAACGTGAATATAAACTCAGCGAAAGACACATGCAACGCCTTAGCCGCCACCGCGCCAAAGTAGCCAAACAAATCGCAGATGCACAAGCAACTCAAGACAGATTGCTTGACCAACTCAGCTCACATTAAGTCCAAAGTAGGCGTAATGGCAAAACTGATGCTTATCGACGGCAACTCTTTACTTTATCGAGCCTTTTATGCTCTGCCAACCACCATGGCCACAGCGTCGGGGCAGGTAACCAACGCCGTTTACGGGTTCACTTCAATGCTTATTACCCTGCTCAAAGATCACCAGCCAAACCATCTAGCTGTCGCCTTTGATCGATCTGAACCAACGTTTAGACACAAGATGACACCTTCGTATAAAGCTCAAAGAGACGCAACCCCCAACATTTTGATTGAGCAGTTAGGCCTCGTTCGTGAATTGCTAGATGTGCTGGCCGTTCCACTACTTGATCAGGAGGGATACGAAGCTGACGACATCATCGCCACGTTGGCAACACAAGGAAGAGATGCCGGCTATGACGTGATCATTGTTACGGGCGACCGCGATAGCTATCAACTAGTAGAAGACCCGCATATCAAAGTTCTTTACAACAAGCGAGGGGTGTCAGACTATGCGTTTTATGATGAAGCAGGGATAAGAGCGAAAACTGGTGTTGAACCAAGCGATTACGTGCAGTTAGCGGCACTGCGTGGCGACCCCTCCGACAACCTTGCGGGTGTTCCGGGAGTGGGGGAGAAGACCGCTGCCAAGCTCATCAATGAGCACAAAGACATCGACGGCATCTATCAAGCTCTTGAAACATTCTCGCCCAAACTCAAAGAGAATCTTGTGAACCATGAGGTCGCGGTGCGCAACAACATTGAAATGATGACCTTGTTGAGAGATGTGAAGTTGCCAATGCAACCCAAAGATTTGGTTATTGGGCACCAAGACCAACAGAAAGTCGAACGCCTCTTTGAATTTCTGGAATTCCGCAGTCTAGCCGAGCGTTTAGATGACGTGTTTGACATTGAAATTTCGCAACCCCTCGCCAGCACCAGCAACGTTCTTGAAGCCGAAGTGATTGTTTTGCAAACGCTAGACGAGGCACTAAATGCCTTGGCTGAAGCACAAAGATATTCGACGGTATTGGCTCTAGAGGTGCCACCTCAAGGTATCAACGCAGGGCTAGCACTGGTGCTAAACAGTGATCAAAGCCAAGTGGGTTTTGTTCCCCCATCTGTCAGCAGCGAACCAGAAATATTAGTAAAACTTGCCGATTTGCTAAGACGCAGACCCGTGGCAATGCATGGTGCCAAAGAAACCGCCAGACACCTCCTTGATTATGGCATCGATCTGCAACAACTCAAGTTTGATACTCGCCTAGCTGCATACCTTCTTAACCCCAACGAAACGACCTATCCACTTGAATCACTATTGAAACAACATGTCGGTCTAACCATGTCTGACACAGACGCTACAGCTGGGCAACTTGACTTTGAAGGAACCGAAACCGATACCCAAACGGTCACTGTTCAAAGTGCCTTAGCTGTTGACCGCTTAGTGGAACCGATGCGAAAAGCTCTCAAAGTTCAGGGGTTGACCGCCCTAAACGAAGAACTTGAAATTCCGCTGGTAAGGGTGCTAGCTCGCATGGAACATCGGGGTATTGCAGTTGATCGTGACGCTCTAATTCGCATCCGTGATGACTTAACTGCAGAAACTGAGCATTGTAGGGCAGCGGTGATAGCGCAAGTGGGGCATGAGTTCAACGTCAACAGCACTAAACAACTGCGTCAAGTGCTATTTGATGAACTTGGTTTGACTCCAGGCAAAAAAACTAAGACCGGCTTCAGCACCGATGCACAGACCCTAGAGAAAATTCGTGATCAGCACCCAATCGTAGAGAACCTATTGCAATACCGCGAAGTAGAGAAGCTTCGCTCCACCTATGGGGAAGGGCTAGTTGCGGAGATTGGCACAGGTGACCGCATTCGAGCTACGTTTAATCAAACCGTAGCTCGCACGGGACGGCTAAGTTCTGACGCGCCCAACCTGCATAATATTCCCTTACGCTCAGAGCGAGGTAGAGTGTTCCGCACGGCGTTCGTGGCCCCAAAACACCACAAACTATTGGTAGCAGACTATGACCAGATTGAGCTTCGCTGCATCGCTCACCTTGCACAAGACCCAGGCCTCATCGAAGCCTTTGAGGCTGGCGATGACATCCACACAGCCACCGCCGCAAAAATCTTTCACATCAAACCTGAAGAAGTTGATATCAACCAACGTTCTCAAGCAAAGATGGTGTCTTACGGTTTGGCTTACGGGATGGAAGCTTACGGTTTAGCTCAACGTCTCAACATCGCAGTATCTGAAGCTTCTGAAATACTCGATTCGTACTTCCTAGAGTTTCCTGCCGTAAAGCACTATATGGACGAAACGGTTCGGCTAACCCGCGAACGTGGCTACACCGAAACATTATTTGGTCGCCGCCGACACATCCCCGAGTTGCTCTCACACAACAGGCAGGTTCGCCAAGCAGGGGAACGTCAAGCTATGAACGCTGGCATTCAAGGCTTAGCAGCCGACATCTTTAAAGTTGCTTTGGTGCGCCTGGATGCGGCCTTTGAAAACGAAGGACTAAAAAGTTGCATCGTATTGCAAGTACACGACGAGATAATTGCTGAAGCACCAGATCCCGAAGTTGCACAAACTAAAGAGTTGATTACCTCGATCATGCGAGACGCGTTTGAGCTGAGGGTGCCGCTTGAGATTGACATACATGTTGTCACAAGTTGGGCAGACGCAAAAGGCTAAAATATACCCAAAACAGTGTCGTTGTCGCTAGATGATGCTAGCCTGCAAATGCTGTCTACCTGTACAGGGTTCCGCGGCGGGAGCTGCAGATCCACCTCAATCCGAAACAACTACATATGCAAAATAGCACCGCAACAATTGAAGCCGAACCTCGTTTTGGTACATTTGATACCGAAGGCAACTACACCCCACGCCAGATTATTGAATCAGACCTCGGGGGGGTGGATATTGAGGAAGCGTACACTTCGGCAATGGTTGTTGTGGAAGATGGTCAGCTAGTTGAAGGCACCGTTGTGCGGGTCGATCAAGACGAAGTTTTGTTAGACATTGGATATAAATCTGAAGGCGTGATTCCTAACCGCGAGCTATCAATTCGCAACGATGTTGACCCCAACGAGATTGTCTCAAAAGGCGACAACCTAGAGGCACTAGTTCTCGTCAAAGAAGATAAAGAGGGTCGTTTGATTTTGTCAAAGAAACGGGCTCAGTATGAGCGTGCCTGGGGGGAAATAGAAGTACTTAAAGAAGCTGGCGGGATGGTTGAAGGCTTGGTCATTGAGGTTGTAAAGGGTGGACTGATTATGGATATTGGTTTACGGGGATTCGTACCGGCTTCGTTAGTGGAGCTGCGTCGGGTGCGTGACCTGCAACCCTATGTTGGGCAACATTTTGAGGCCAAGATCATTGAACTAGACAAAAACCGTAACAATGTGGTGCTTTCTAGGCGGGCTTGGTTAGAAGAAGCACAAAAAGAACAAAGAGAATCATTTTTGGATAACTTGAAACTTGGTGAAAAACGTAAAGGGGTTGTTTCTTCGGTGGTCAACTTCGGAGCGTTTGTTGACCTTGGTGGTATGGATGGACTAATCCATGTGTCTGAACTTTCTTGGAAGCACGTTGATCACCCAAACTCGGTTGTTGCTGTTGGGGACGAGATTGAAGTTGAGGTGCTTGAAGTTGACCTTAGTCGCGAACGCATCAGCTTGTCATTAAAATCAACTCAACAAGATCCTTGGCAGGAGTTTGCCGCGAGTCATCGTGTGGGTGAGTTGGTGTATGGTCGTGTAACTAAGCTTGTGCCTTTCGGTTCATTTGTGCAGGTTGGAGATGGCATTGAAGGCTTAGTGCATATCTCAGAAATGTCGGCCCACCATGTTGAAGCACCGGAACAGGTGGTTACCCCAGGTGAAGAACTATGGGTGAAGATCATTGATCTTGACCTGCAACGGCGCCGCATTAGTTTATCCATAAAACAAGCCGCCGAAGGTGGTCAAGTAGCCGCGGAGTACCAAGAACACTTTGGAGATCACGCCTACGATGCACAAGGCAACTATATTGGTGGAGAAGGCAGTTCCGAAGGTCAGCAAGCGTGGGAAGAATACTACGCAGAAGCTGGCATGGATGCGACATATGATGGCACCATGGAAACAAACGAAGACGGCACTGCTTACGAATATGTTGAGGTCACAGAGCGAGACAATGAGTCCAACAACACCGATAATTTAGAAAACTGAAAGCACAGCAGTCTCGGGATAAGACTCGACAAGTGAAGACCATTGCTCTCACTGGTGGTATTGGTTCAGGCAAATCAACTGTAGCTTCAGCGTTAGTTGGTCGTGGCGCGAAGTTGGTTGACGCAGATGTCATTGTGCGAGGCTTGCAACAAAAAGGTGAACCCGCATATAACGCCATGGTGCAATGTTGGGGCGAGACCATACTAGCTAATGATGGTTCACTCAATAGAGCCGCAGTCGCAGATATTGTCTTTCAAAACCCAGATGAGCTAAATGTTTTGGTTAATATTGTCAACCCATATCTGTACACGGAAATTCGGCGACAAAGGCAACTTTATTTTGATACCAAAGAGTTGGTAGTATTTGATTTGCCTTTGCTAGTGAGAGTTGATGGAACCTCAAGTGCTGATCAATTTGGACCGTTTAGCGGGATTATTGTTGTGGATACCGCAACAGAGGTCGCGGTGAGGAGAATGGTGGCGAACCGAGGCTTTACAGAATCCGCCGTGAGAGCGCGTATGATGAACCAAGCTAGTCGTGAAGACCGCTTGGCTATAGCAGACTGGGTGATTAACAATTCAGGTGAACTTAGCCAACTTAGTCAAGAAATAGAGACTGCCTGGCAATGGATTTTGGGGTTGCCACACCAAGGTGAGTTCAACTAATGCCACCGGCAACAGTACCAAGTACACGAATAGCTTTTAAGGTTGTTTCTGATTTTCAACCTAGTGGCGATCAACCAACCGCCATTGCAGCTTTGGCTTCAGGAATTGAGCGGGGAGATCGATTTCAGACCTTGTTGGGGATCACCGGTTCGGGGAAAAGCGCAACCATTGCTTGGACTATTGAGAAAGTTCAGCGCCCCACATTAGTTTTGGCACCTAATAAGTCGCTAGCGGCACAGTTGGCCAATGAACTAAAAGAGTTTTTTCCGAATAACCGTGTTGAGTACTTTGTTAGCTACTACGACTATTACCAACCTGAAGCCTACATGCCTTCAAGTGACACCTATATCGAAAAAGATTCCTCGGTTAATGATGAGATTGACAGGTTGCGTCATAGCGCAACGTCGGCATTGTTAACAAGGCGAGACACCATTGTGGTTGCCTCAGTGTCGGCTATATATGGGTTGGGTTCACCAGAAGAGTACGAAAAACAGTTGCTGGTTTTGCATGTCGGGCAAGACTACGATCAACGATCAATATTGCGTCGCTTGGTGGACTTGCAATACGAACGAAACGACATGAACTTGGTGCGAGGCAAGTTCAGGGTTCGTGGTGACACTATTGAAATCCATCCCGCCTATGAGGAAACCGCCATAAGGATTGAGTTGTTTGGTGATGAGGTAACGCAAATATCTGTGGTTGACCCATTGACGGGTGAGAAACTTGAAAAATTAGAAGATTTAGTAGTTTTTCCGGCAACACATTACGCCACTAGTGAAGAGACTATGCGCGCCGCGATGAGAAGGATCGAGCAGGAACTTTCCGAACGATTAGCCTGGTTTGAGAAAGAACATAAGTTGCTTGAAGCGCAACGGCTTAGGATGCGTACCGAATACGACCTAGAAATGATGCAAGAAGTCGGTTTCTGCAATGGTATTGAAAACTATTCAGCACCTATCGACGGGCGTGGTCCTGGTGAAGCACCGTACACATTGCTTGACTATTTTCCAGAAGATTTTTTGTTGGTGATAGATGAGTCACATGTGGCAGTGCCACAACTGCATGGCCAATACGAAGGTGATCGAAGCCGTAAGATCACCTTGATTGAGCATGGATTTCGGCTTCCTTCAGCGGCCGACAACCGCCCGTTGCGCTTTGAAGAAGTAATGCATCGCCTGAACCAAGCAGTGTTTTTGTCAGCCACACCAGGCAAGTACGAACTTGAAGTCTCTTCCCAGGTTGTGGAACAAATAGTGCGACCAACGGGTTTGGTTGACCCGGCTGTTGTTGTGAAACCAACAAAAGGTCAAATAGATGATCTCCAAGAACTCATCGCTGCGCGTGTGGGGCAAGGAGATCGAGTCTTAGTCACCACACTCACCAAGAAAATGGCTGAAGACTTGACCGATTACCTACTTGAGTTGGGTGTGCGGGTTCGTTATCTGCATAGTGAGGTGGATACCATTGCGCGTATCGAAATATTGCGTGACCTGCGATTGGGGTCGTTTGATGTTTTGGTGGGTATCAACCTCTTGCGTGAGGGGCTAGATCTTCCTGAAGTGTCTTTGGTGGCGATTCTTGATGCTGACAAGGAAGGGTTTTTACGCAGCGAAACCTCATTAATCCAAATGATCGGTCGAGCAGCGCGCAATGTTGCTGGTGAAGTAGTGATGTATGCCGACCGGGTCACCGACTCAATGCAACGTGCCATTAGTGAAACGATGCGTCGAAGGCACCTCCAAGAAACTTACAACGAAGAACATGGTATAGACCCGCAGTCGGTGCGCAAAGAAATCACCGACATCTTATCAATGATCCGACCGCAAGCGGCTCCCATGCCACAAGCATTAGCAGACCTCGGACGAAAACGTCGGACCACAGAAGACCTAGGCAATTTACCAGAAGACGAACTTGCAAGACTAATCGCCACACTAGAACAAGAAATGCGTGATGCGGCTGTGGACTTGCGATTCGAGTATGCCGCCCGCCTACGAGATGAAGTCAAGGAACTACGTAGAGAACTCCGGGACATGCGCGTTTGATTGCTGCGACTACCTTTGTGCTATAGAGTATTGCTGTGGCAGATCGTATTTTTGTCTCTGGAGCGCGTGAACACAATTTGCAAGACATCGATCTAGAACTCCCTCGAGACAAGCTAATTGTGTTCTCAGGGCTTTCTGGCTCTGGCAAGTCTTCTCTAGCCTTTGACACCATCTATGCCGAAGGTCAACGCCGTTATGTTGAATCGCTCTCGGCTTATGCGCGGCAGTTTCTCGGTCAGATGGACAAACCAGATGTTGATTTTATTGACGGGCTTTCTCCAGCGATATCGATAGACCAAAAGAGTGCCTCACGAAACCCACGTTCGACTGTTGGAACAGTCACTGAGGTCTATGACTATTTGCGTTTACTGTATGCCCGTATCGGTGTGCCACACGACCCTGAAACTGGTGAAGAACTTGTGCGCCAAACCCCTCAGCAAATTGTCGACAAGGTGTTAGCACTTCCAGCAAACACACGCTTTCAAGTGCTCGCACCGGTGGTGCGTGGTCGTAAAGGAACTTACGAAACTCTGTTGTCCGACTTAGCTCAGCAAGGCTATGCGCGAGCCATTGTAGACGGCACCACAATCGAGTTAACCGAACAAAACGAACTTGAATTGGAACGCTATGAGACCCACAATATCGCCGTAGTCATAGACCGGTTGGTATTGCGTGAAGGAATAGAAAGACGTCTCACTGATTCATTAGAAACTGCTTTGAAACTCGCTAATGGGATCGCCGAGATTCAAATCGTTCCTAAAGAAGGGGAGAGCGAAACGATTGTCTTTAGCCAGCACCTTTCTCGTCCCTCCGATGGCAAATCTTTTGAGGAGTTAGCACCACGAAACTTTTCATTCAATTCACCTTACGGGGCTTGTGCCCACTGTGATGGCTTAGGGAGTGTCTATGAAGTGGACCCTCAGTTAGTGGTGCCCGACCCGCAGGCCACTATCGCCGCAGGCGCGATCAAGCCGTGGGCATCTGAACGCAGCAGGTATCACTCAAGGATGGTTGAGTCGGTGTGCAGCAGATACAACATCCCCATCAACACCCCGTGGCATGGACTAACCGACAAACAACAAGAAATTCTCATGATGGCACGCGGGGTCAACGAACTCGTGGAGGTTCGCTACCGCAATCGCTATAACCGAACTCGTGTGTATCAAGCGAAGTTTGAAGGTGCAATACCGCACCTACAACGAAGGCACACCGAAGCAGAAAGTGATGCATCACGTCAACTAATTGAAGGTTACATGCGTCAGGTGCCGTGCAGTTTCTGCGATGGGTCAAGGCTCAATCCACTTTCTTTGGCGGTCACTGTCAATGAAGTTTCAATCCATGATCTGTGCTCTATGTCAATAGCAGAAGCAGCTAAGTGTTTGGGTGAACTTGAACTAAGTGAGCGAGATTTGCTAATCGCAGACCAAGTTCTAAAGGAGATCAAGGCAAGGCTAGGTTTCTTACTTGACGTGGGGCTTGACTACCTTACATTAGCGCGCGGAGCGGCCACCTTAGCTGGGGGAGAGGCACAAAGGATTCGTCTGGCATCGCAAGTTGGCTCTGGCCTGGTTGGGGTTTTGTATGTCTTAGACGAACCCTCGATTGGTTTACACCAACGAGACAATCACCGTTTGATTGAAACTTTGCTAAGAATGCGCGACTTAGGCAACACGGTGCTAGTGGTTGAGCATGACGAAGACACCATTAAGGTAGCTGACCATATAGTAGATATAGGGCCTGGTGCGGGTGAGCACGGGGGGCGTATCGTCCATGCTGGAAGTTATCAAGAACTGTTGAACAACGCAGAATCGCTAACTGGCCAATACCTAGCCCGACAACGACAGATTGAAGTGCCTGCTTTGCGTCGGGTGGGTAACGGCGCGTTTGTGAAAGTGCGGGGTGCGCGGCAAAACAACCTAAAGAACATAGATGTTGATTTTCCACTCAGCAAGTTCATCTGCGTTACTGGCGTTTCGGGTTCGGGAAAATCGACACTCGTTGAAGAAATACTACATCGTGGCTTAATGCAACACATCTACACATCTAAACTCCCACCTGGTTTACATACCCGCATTGAAGGGCTTGATCACCTAGATAAGGTAATCGCTATTGACCAATCCCCGATTGGTAGAACACCTCGGTCTAACCCCGCTACTTATACCGGCGTGTTTACTCATATTCGCAAACTCTTTTCTCAGACAACCGAAGCAAAGGTTAGAGGTTACTTACCGGGTCGGTTTTCGTTCAATGTAAACGGTGGACGTTGTGAGGCGTGCAGCGGTGACGGCACCATCAAAATAGAAATGCATTTCTTGCCTGACGTTTATGTTCCATGTGAAGTGTGCAAGGGGAAGCGCTACAACCGAGACACTTTAGACATCACATTTAAGGGTCTCAATATCTCTGAAATACTAAATTTGCCATGCGAAGATGCATTACAGTTTTTTGCTAATCAACCAGCTATTGCCCGCCATATGCAAACCCTTGTTGACGTGGGGCTTGGCTACATCAGGTTGGGTCAGTCTGCACCCACCCTATCGGGGGGCGAAGCACAGCGAGTGAAGCTTGCGAGTGAGCTAGCTAAACGCTCAACAGGGCACACCATTTATTTGTTGGATGAACCCACAACGGGACTACATTTCGAAGACATTCGCAAGTTACTTATTGTACTAAGTCGCCTCGTTGACCATGGCAACACTGTGGTGGTGATCGAACACAACCTTGATGTCATCAAAACCGCGGATTGGCTGATTGACCTTGGTCCAGAAGGTGGTTCTGGGGGTGGTACTGTGGTCGCTGCAGGAACCCCAGAGGAAGTAGTTAATGTGCCTGAAAGTCATACAGGAGCCTTCTTAGCACCGTTGCTAACTGCTTAAGGCAATGATCACTCGACCGCCTGCTGGTTCAATACCAGACACCCCCGGTTCTTATCAGTTCAAGGACTTGAGCGGACGGATTATCTATGTTGGTAAGGCAAAAAACCTGCGTTCACGGATAGCAAGCTACTTTCAAAATCCTCAAAAGTTGCCATTACGCACCCGTCAAATGATGGAAGCAGCCAACACTGTTGAATGGTTGCAAGTTGCCAATGAAGTTGAAGCTCTCATGCTTGAATATTCGTTGATTCAACGTCACAAACCACGATTCAACGTGCGCTACACAGACGACAAGTCGTACCCCTTTTTGTGTCTGACAATGGTCGATGAATGGCCTAGAGCGATGGTTATTAGAGGCAAACTCAAAAAAGGGAACCGATACTTTGGGCCTTATGGTCAAGCATATGCAATCCGTGAAACACTAGATTTGCTACTACGAACCTTTCCAATACGAACCTGTTCAGACAGCAAATTTAATCGGCATTCTAAGCTCGGTGAACCGTGCTTATTGTTTCACATTGAAAAATGCGCTGGACCATGTGTGGGTGAAGTAGAAAAATCCACCTACGACGAGATGGTCGCCGAACTCATTGGCTTTTTGGCCGGAGATTCCGATGCGGCAATCAACAAACTGTCAACTGAAATGTGTAGAGCTAGTGAAGCACTTGAGTTCGAAAAGGCTGCTTACTTTAGAGATCGGCTTGGCTCAGTTCGCAAAGCTCTAGAAAAACAACAAATGGTTTTTCCTAACCGCAATGATGTTGATGTGATAGGAGTGTTTGAAGACGAACTAGAAGCGGCCGTACAAGTATTTTTCGTGCGCAAGGGCAGGGTTATGGGTCACCGTGGATTTATTGTTGATAAGGCAGAAGAACTTGACGAACCTGAGTTGATGGCGCGAGTTCTTGAGAGACTCTACTTTGACGACAACCCCGTTGGTTGGCCAAAGGAAGTACTGCTTCCATGTTTACCAAACGATCTGGGGTTATATGAGGAATGGATTAGTGAAGCGCGGGGAAGTAAAGTTGAGATACGGGTGCCACAAAGAGGTGATAAACGCAAGCTCCACAAAACCGTTACCCAAAACGCGCAAGATAGTTTTAGGCGACATCGGCTAAAACGCGGCAACGACCATAACAGCCGCGCCAAAGCTCTTAACGAACTCCAAGAATACCTTAACTTGCCAAAGGTGCCTCTAAGAATCGAATGTTACGACATGAGCCATATTGGCGGCACTGACTATGTTGGTTCGATGGTGGTTGTGGAGGACGGCTTACCCAAAAAAGCAGACTACCGGCGTTTTCAGGTACGTTCAGTGCCGGGCAACGACGATTTTGCGGCGATGCACGAGGTGCTTTCGAGAAGGTTGTCGGCATATTTAGCGGAACGAGACTTGCCGGTAGAGCAACGCGATGGCCGATTTTCGTATCCACCACAGTTGCTGGTGGTTGATGGGGGTAAAGGGCAACTCGGGGTGGCAAAAAAAGTTTTAGAGGGGTTTGAACTTATGGAGGAGATTCCTCTAGTGGCGTTAGCGAAACAGTTTGAAGAGGTATTTGCGCCTTCTCAAAGCGAGCCAATCTTGTTGCCTCGCCAGTCAGAAGCACTTTATCTCCTGCAGAGAATTCGTGACGAAAGTCACCGTTTTGCTGTGGCATATCACCGTCAACTCCGCAACAAACGGATGACACGCTCAGCCTTAGATGGCATTGCTGGACTTGGCCCGGCCCGCAAAAAACGTCTAACTCTTGAGTTAGGAGGCATAAAGGCAGTTAAGCAAGCCTCTCTTGACGACTTGCAAGCACTCACTTGGTTGCCTCAACAAATAGCAGAAAACGTCTTCAAGCATCTCCACCGTCCTTAGCGCACCGCTCGTTGGTAACGGTAGCATCTTAACGTGAGTGATTTAGTGGTTATAGCAGGGCTGTCTGGGGCTGGTCGCACGGTGGCTGCCGACAACCTAGAAGATCTGGGTTGGTTCGTGATGGACAACCTGCCGCCTGCACTAATCCCGAAGGTGGCGGAGTTAGCTGACGGTTCCTCAGCAGCTGGTGAGCAGATGGCATTGGTTGTTGGTTCCGGTCAGTTTCAAGAAAAGATTGCGTCTCTAGTTACCTCAATGCGCACAAAGTTCAGCCGAGTACACCTATTATTTCTTGATGCCTCCACAGAGGTCTTGGTGCGTCGGTATGAATCTAGTCGCCGCCGTCATCCATTTGATAGTTCCACAGGAGCTTCATTAGCAGAAATTATTGAGGCAGAACGGGTGGCTCTTGAACCTTTGCGCGCGCTAGCAGACCTAGTCATCGACACCACCGACCTCAATGTCCATCAACTACGGCGACGGATGACCGAGGCTTTTGATTACAGCAAATGCGAGCCAAAGATGCAAACAACTGTCACCTCATTTGGTTTCAAGCATGGCTTTTTGCGCGACGCAGATTTGGTTATAGATTGCCGTTTTCTGCCTAACCCACATTGGGTGGACAAACTACGCCCTCTCACTGGGTTAGACACCGAAGTGAGTGATTATGTGCTTTCACAAGACGTAACAGGGGAGTTCTTGTTGCACCTAGAAAAGCTTCTTGAACTCATCGTTCCTTGCTATGAAAGGGAAGGCAAGTCTTATCTCTCGATTGGATTTGGCTGCACAGGAGGCAAACACCGTTCCGTTGCTATCGTGCAGTACATTTCTCAGTCACTCAAAGAAATGGGCGCAACAACCACTGTGGTGCATCGCGACCTTGACCACAACCTGCTATCTTGAAACCAAAAGGGAGAGAAAATGACTGTTCGCGTCGGCATTAATGGCTTTGGTCGCATCGGCCGTAACTTTTATCGGGCTGCAAAAGATCACGCTAAAGATTTGAAGGTAGTTGCAGTAAACGATCTCGGTTCAACACAGACTATGGCACATTTACTTGCTCACGATTCTATACATGGCAAGTTTGCCGCGGAGATAGCAGCCACCCAAGATGGTATTGAGGTAGATGGTGAACTCATTCGGGTTCTCTCACAACGTGACCCCGCAGCACTGGACTGGCCCGATCACAGAGTTGATGTGGTGATCGAATCAACTGGATTGTTTACCAAACGAACAATGGCCACTAAACACCTTGATGCCGGTGCTGCTAAGGTCATCATTTCAGCACCCTCAGGAGACTGCGATGCCACCTTCGTGGTGGGAGTAAACGATCACACCTACGACCCACAAAACCACCACGTTGTTTCTAATGCCTCATGCACGACCAACTGTTTTGTGCCCCTAGTTAAGGTGCTAGACGATGCTTTCGGAGTCAAACAAGGTTTAATGACCACAGTACACGGCTATACCGGTGACCAAGCACTAGTCGATGGACCACATTCCGACCTGCGAAGAGCACGCGCTGCGGCTATCAACATTGTGCCGACTTCAACAGGTGCTGCTCGCGCTACAGGTTTAGTTATGAGTGCCATGCAAGGCATACTTGATGGAACCTCAATGCGGGTACCCATCCCAGATGGCTCCATCACCGACTTCACAGCTGTCTTGAATCGTGACGACGTAGCGGTAGCAGAGATCAACGAAGCATTTCAACAAGCGGCTAACAATGGCCCACTCAGCAACGTATTAGAGTATTCTGACGCGCCGCTGGTTTCTTCTGACATCGTTGGTTCAACCGCTTCTTGCGTATTTGATGCCGGCTTGACCATGTCGCAAGGTTCGCTTATCAAGGTGTTTGGCTGGTACGACAACGAAATGGGCTACTCAAATAGGCTTGTCGACCTAGCTCTCATCGTTGGTGGCGCATCTGCAACACAGTGATTAATCTCGCTTCGCTAGAAGATTTACCCGCCCTTGCGGGTAAATCTGTTCTGCTGCGAGCGGATTTCAATGTTCCGCTAAGAGGTAGTGAGATAAGTGACGACCTTCGTATTCGTGCCACCCTTCCAACCATTCAATGGCTAACCAAGCAAGGTGCCACAATAACTGCTTGCACTCACCTCGGCAGACCCCGAGGCGCGCCCAATCCAGCTTTTGCAGTAGAGCCAGTTCGGAGATATTTGAATTCAGTAGCACCAGAGGTTACGCTTTTAGAAAATCTGCGCTTTGACCCTCGTGAAACAGCTAACGAGCCGACTCTTGTTGAAGAGCTAGTTTCAGGACATGATGTGTTTGTGAACGATGCCTTTGGCGCATCACATCGTGCCCACGCCTCAATTGTTGGGCCTCCTCAACATCTGCCAACTGCTGCAGGAAGGTTAATGTTTCAAGAAGTTGCGATGCTTGGTCGTTTGCTAACTAAACCCCGGCGTCCTTTCGTGGCAGTGTTGGGCGGGTCAAAAATTAGTGACAAACTCAAGGTCATCAAGTCGCTACTTGAGAAAGTGGATGCACTGCTGATCGGTGGTGGAATGTGCTTCACGTTTTTGGCGGCCAAAGGGCACGCTGTGGGAGGATCAATTTGTGAAACCGATATGCTAACGACCGCTCAAAATTTGCTTGAGAGCACATCACAAATTCAGCTACCCACAGATATAACTGCTTTAGCACCAACAGGAACGTTGATGAAACCTGAACTAGGGGGAGAGGTTCGACAGATGGGCACTGATTTGCCACCCGATTGGCGCGGTGTTGACATTGGACCTGGTAGTGCCGCTGCATTTGCTGATCTCATTATGGATGCGGGTACTGTGCTTTGGAATGGGCCGATGGGAGTGTTTGAAGATCAACGTTTTGCTGCAGGAACTGCAACCATCGCACATGCGATGGCGCAAACCTCAGCATTTACTGTGGTGGGCGGTGGAGATAGTGCTGCCGCATTATGGAGCCTGCACCTCACCACCGACATTGACCACGTCTCAACTGGTGGTGGAGCATCGCTTAAATTCATTGAAGAAGGGGACTTGGTAGGTCTTAAAGCTTTGAGAGGAGACTGCATTGACTAATGCACGCAAACCGTTAATCAGTGGCAACTGGAAGATGAACCACAACCACTTTGAGTCAATCCAAACGATACAGAAACTGGCCTACGCACTCAACTCCAAAGACTACGACCATGTGGATGTGTCGGTACACCCACCCTTCACCAACCTCCGTTCTGTGCAAACGGTTCTTCAAGCCGACGATGTGCCCATATGGTTGGGTGCTCAAAATTTGCATGCCGCAAGCCACGGCGCGTTCACTGGCGAAATATCAGCGGCGATGCTAGCCAAACTCAACGTCATCTATGTGATTGTGGGGCATAGTGAACGGCGAGCATTGTTTGCTGAATCTGATGAAGTCGTTAATCAGAAAGCTAAAGCGGTCGTGTCGGCTGCGATGGTGCCGATTGTGTGTGTGGGGGAGACGTTGGAGCAAAGGCAAAACGGACAAGCACAAGCCACGGTGACCAATCAAGTAAAAGGCAGCCTAGCTGGTTTTGATAGTGCGACTGTTGCGAGTTTGGTGATCGCGTATGAACCAGTATGGGCGATCGGAACGGGGATAACAGCCACCGCAGATGATGCACAAGAAATGTGTGCCCACATTCGTTCTCTAATCAGTGAAGGCTGGGGAAGCGATGCTGCTAACGCAGTGCGTATCCAATATGGTGGTTCGGTGAAGGCGACCAATGCTCCAGACCTGCTGGCACAACTTGATATTGACGGCACCTTAGTGGGTGGCGCGAGCCTTGATCCAGATGAATTCGCCCGTATTGTGAACTATCGTTTGTATCAAGGGTAGTGCGATTGATCTCTGACTGCTAGACTGCGGCTATGGTTTGGCTTGTTGCACCTCTTTGGTTTATCTCAGCGTCAACTTTAATCTTGTTGGTGTTGCTGCATAGCGGCAAAGGTGGCGGTCTATCGGATATGTTTGGTGGTGGTGCTGGTGCTGCTGCTGCGGGTTCAACTGTGGTGGAACGCAACCTTGACCGTATTACTATTGTGGCTGCGGTGATTTTTGGTTTTACCTCTGTTGCCTACGCACTCATTTTTTGATCACATGAGAAGTGATGTTTTCTTGCTGGTTTCAAGGATGCAGGCAGTCTTGCTAGCATGACGGTGCATTTTGAATAGCAATGTCGGAGTGGCGGAATCGGTAGACGCGCTAGCTTGAGGGGCTAGTGCCCAGTATGGGCGTGGGGGTTCAAGTCCCCCCTCCGACACCAAAAAACACACCTAATCAAAGTAAAAATCCCCAGTCTTGTAAAATATTTGACTAACTCTAAAATACGTGCGTATTTCCTTTCAAGATGCTAAAGTAAGACTGTGCCACCAACAGAAACCCTAGATATTCCAACTCGACTTCGCGAGCGCGGTATTCAAGTTACCGCTCAGCGATTGGCAGTTGTCAAAGCTGTTGGAGTCTTGCCGCATTGCACCGCCGATGAGGTGGTTGAGGAAGTACGCAAAGATATCGGGGCTATCTCCCGACAAGCCGTTTATGACGCGCTTTCGATGCTCGCTGAGAAAGGCATGATTAGGCGTATCCAGCCCGCAGGTTCGCCCGCCCGTTACGAAAACCGCGTAGGCGACAATCATCATCATTTGATTTGCCGTGAATGCAGGAAAATGGTAGATGTGGACTGTGTGGCAGGCAACACACCCTGCCTTACTGCTTCTGAAGGCTACGGCTATGAAATCGACGAAGCAGAAGTAATTTATTGGGGTCGATGCCCCACCTGTGTCGCGACCCCAAAAGCTCCGGCACTAACATGATCGGCACTTACACGTCCGCAAAATCTAAAGCAACTCTACATTTAAAAATAAGCAAAGCTAAGGAGCAACATAATGGCTGAAAACGCAGCTCAATGTCCATATTCTGGAGCTAACACAAGCCAAGGAACTTCGGCAACCCAGCATTGGTGGCCCGAACAACTCAACCTAAAACTTTTGCATCAGCACGCTTCTGAAGCTAACCCAATGGGTTCTGATTTCAATTATGCGAGTGAGTTTTTGACCCTTGATTTAGCTGCTGTGAAAGCTGACATTGCCAACGTTCTAACTGATTCACAAAGTTGGTGGCCAGCTGACTACGGTCACTACGGGCCGCTAATGGTTCGTCTTACTTGGCACGCCGCGGGTACTTACCGCATTGGTGATGGCCGTGGCGGTGGAGGTACAGGCAATCAAAGGTTCGCACCTCTGAATAGTTGGCCAGACAATGCCAGCCTTGATAAAGCGCGGCGCATTCTTTGGCCGATTAAACAAAAGTATGGTCGCAAACTTTCTTGGGCAGACCTACTCATTCTTGCTGGCAATGTGGCAATAGAATCAATGGGCTTAAAAACCTTCGGGTTTGGTGGTGGTCGTGTTGATATTTGGGCACCTGAAGAAGACACCTATTGGGGTTCAGAAAACGAATGGCTCGGCGACGAACGCTACACTGGCGAACGGGAACTTGAAACTCCCCTTGGTGCGGTGCAGATGGGCTTGATTTATGTGAATCCTGAAGGCCCTAATGCTAATCCTGATCCAGTGGCTGCCGCAATAGACATCCGTGAAACCTTTGCTCGTATGGCTATGGACGATGTGGAAACGGTGGCACTGATAGCTGGCGGGCATACCTTCGGCAAGGCCCACGGTGCTGCTCCTGACACCTATGTCGGGTCTGAACCTGAAGGGGCAAATATTGAACAACAAGGCTTAGGTTGGCATAACACTTACGGTTCCGGTGTTGGTGCTGATGCGATCACAAGTGGCTTAGAGGGTGCTTGGACCAACCATCCAGACACTTGGGATAACGGCTTTTTTGAGAACCTGTTTGGTTATGAATGGGAATTAACCAAGAGTCCCGCAGGTGCTCATCAATGGCGCCCCACCGATCGAGATGCTGACAACACAGTACCTGATGCACACGACCCCACGAAGCGATGTGCGCCAATGATGTTAACCACCGATTTGGCCCTGCGTGTTGACCCCATTTATGAACCAATCTCAAGACGTTTCTATGAAAATCCTGATGAACTCGCAGATGCGTTTGCACGGGCTTGGTTTAAGCTAACACACCGGGATATGGGGCCGATAACCCGCTATCTTGGTGCTGAAGTCCCCGAAGAGCAGTTGATTTGGCAAGACCCAGTGCCGGCGGCACCAGCCGAGCTAATCGGAGACCAAGAAGTGGCCGATCTTAAAGAACGTATTCTCGACTCGGGTCTTTCGGTTTCGCAGTTGGTTGCCACGGCTTGGGCTTCTGCTTCAACATTTAGAGGAACCGATATGCGCGGTGGTGCCAACGGCGCACGCATAAGGCTTGCTCCTCAAAATGCTTGGCAAGTAAATCTCAATGCTGGTGTAGCTGAAGTGCTTAAGGTTCTTGAGCGAGTGCAAGCTGAGTTCAACGCCGCTAACACTAAGCAAGCTTCGCTTGCTGATGTCATTGTGCTAGCTGGCTGCGCCGCAGTTGAGAAAGCAGCAGCAGATGGTGGACACAATATCACCGTTGACTTCACACCAGGCCGCACCGATGCCAGTGCCGAGCAGACAGATGTGGACAGTTTTGCAGTCTTGGAACCCACAGCAGATGGCTTCCGAAATTATCTAGCAAACTTCCATAAACGACCTGCAGAAGAGTTGCTGATCGAAAAAGCTTTTTTGTTGAACCTGACCGCACCTGAGATGACTGCGCTTGTTGGTGGCATGCGTGCCCTTAATGCCAATGTGGGTCAGTCTTCTCACGGCGTGCTCACTGACCGCCCGGGAGTTCTTAGCAACGATTTCTTCAGCAACCTCCTGACGATGGCTACTGAATGGAGCGTTTCAACCGACCAAGCAGACATCTACGAAGGACATGACCGCGAGACAGGCACATTGCGTTGGACCGCAACTGCAGTAGATTTGGTGTTTGGCTCCAACTCGCAACTTAGAGCCATCGCCGAGGTTTACGGTTGCGCCGATGGAGCGGCACATTTCGCAACCGATTTTGCAGCCGCATGGGCGAAAGTAATGAACCTTGATCGCTTTGATCTTCCCTAGCTAACCTCTTTAGCCCATCAACTTCTTTCAAGCCATACTTCAGGAACCAACATGTTGAGAAAACGCCTTGTATTGCTATTGATAGTGGCACTTTGTGCAACAGGTTGCGGCAATGCTTCCATAACGAGTGAAGTGACCACACGTGGAACGGTTAGTTTAGCTATCTCACAGGCTGCAGAGAAGCCAGCAGTGCGAGTAACTCAGTGGGTAGAACAAACAATAGATATTCCGGTTCTGGAGTTCAATCTCACAACCACTATGGACGAAAACGCACCTCTAGCAGTGGCTGAAGTAGATGCACAACGCAGCCATTTCGTGATGGATTTCGGTCAGGTGCTAGCTGGCATTACCGAGGAACCACTCAACATTAGACTTGAAATGTGGTTGGCTGCCGACCGACTTGTTGTTGACACAACCCAAATGCAAACCCTAGTCGGTGCAGTACCTGATGTAGCAACGGGAGCGTTCGCACCAGGGGTAGCTTATGTTGACCTCACTGAGTTGAGCCTCGGTGGTGAGGATGTGGTGGAAGCACTCACTGGCTCGGTTTTCCCCGACCTGCGCGAGCTAGCGTCCCTCCCTGAGGCATTGCTAGATATTGAACAAACATCGATTGCCCCTCCCACCTACCGGGGAACAATCACGTACTCCGAACTCATTGCTGCTATGGGTCAAGATGTCGATAGCGTGATGAATAGTTTTTCTGCTGGGCTTGGATTGGCTAACATTCTGGGAGACAACCCCATCTTTGATGAACTCAAAGAAATTTACGAGGTTCTACCTGCTGAGGTGACCATCATTCTTGATGATGATGGCAAATCTCTGCGAGAACTGCACACAAAGATCGATCTCTCTAGCCTGTACGCGCAACTTTTGGAGATCATGTTGGGCGCATATTTGCCTGACTTTAGCACTCTTTCTTCAAAAGATATGGAGACAGAATTAGCCGATATGAACGCAGCACTAGAAGAATTGTGGGAAGAAAGCCCTGTTCATATTATTCAAACTCGCACATTGTTTGAAACTCCAGACGGTCTTGTGGTGCCCCAAGCTCCGCAAACAGATGACAACCGAACCGAATTATGGAAAGATTTGTTATCGGGTTCGGGCCTTTTTATCAGTTAGCCCAACCCAAAGACAATGCAATATCAGAATAGTTTCCCAACAACGTCCTCAATATCTCCCAGCAGTCGTTCATCGCGCAATAACTGTTCGGCAGCGGTAAGTTCTGGCGAGAGTTCTCTATCTGGGCCGTATCCAGCTACTTTTGAACGCAATACCGTAATTGCTGCGCTAGTCGCTTGCGCGGCTTGTGCCCGCAACTCAATTGCGCGCGCCGATACCACCCATTCGATAGCAAGAATGCGTCGTAGATTATCAATCACGCGGCGCAGTTTTCTCGTCGCTGCCCAACCCATTGACACATGATCTTCTTGCATGGCTGAGGTGGGCAAAGAGTCAACTGAAGCGGGTGCTGCTAGACGGCGGTTTTCTGCACACATGGCGGCAGCGGTGTATTGCCCGAGCATCATGCCACTGTCCACACCAGGATCGTGGGCGAGAAAAGCAGGCAAACCAGTCGAACGGTTTGGGTCTAGAATCCTGTCAAGTCGCCGCTCAGCGATGGCACCCACTTCGCTTAGTGCTATGGCTAAGTAATCGGCAGACAACGCGAGCGGCACGCCATGAAAATTGCCACAGGATTCAATGCGTCTGTCGGGTAACACCATTGGATTGTCTATAGCAGAAGCTAGTTCGTGGGTGATGGTTTGGGTGACAAAGCCTAACGTGTCTCGTGCTGCTCCGTTAACTTGTGGAGTGCAGCGCAACGAGTAAGCATCTTGCACACGGCGGTGGCTCGCAACGTTTGCTGAACCTTTGAGCATGGCGCGTAAGTTAGCGGCGCTGACTTGTTGACCCGGTTGTGGGCGTAAAGATATTAGTTCAGGAGAGAATGCTCGGTCGCTGCCATGCAACGCTTCAATACTGCAAGCAGCCACCACATCAGCAACAGCGAGTAAGTAGCGGGCATCATGGCATGCTAAGCACAGCATTGCTAACATCCCGTCAGTACCGTTAATGAGTGCCAAGCCTTCCTTCATGGCTAACTCAAGAGGCGTGATGCCCGCTGAAGCTAGTGCCTGTGCACCTGAGGTTACTTGTTCGCCGTTGATTACTTCGCCTTCACCAGTGAGCACTAAGGCAACATGGGCTAATGGAGCTAAGTCTCCGCTGGCACCTAAGGAACCGTGTTCAGGCACACGCGGTACGATGTTGGCGTTTAGCAACGCTAATATCGTTTCAACCACCACGGGTCTCACCCCAGAGTAACCCATAGCTAAAGTGCGAGCCCGTAGAAACATCATCGCCCTAACCACCTCTGGTTCAATGGCTCTGCCCATGCCAGCAGCATGAGAACGCACCAAGGCGCGTTGCAGTTCAGCGCGGTGCTCAATAGGGATCGTTTTGTCTGCCAACGCGCCAAATCCAGTGGTAACCCCATAAGCGGGATGGTCTTGAGTTAGTTGTTCAATAATGTCTCTGGTTTTAGACATAGCCCTTGAGGCGTTGCTGCTGAGAGAAACTTTTTTACCATGCCGGGCAACCTGCAACACCTCGGCAACAGATACTTCGTTGCCTTTAAGCCAGACGGTCATGGTCGCTTGTATCAAGAAGTTTGGATGCTAATAATGTCGATCTTGTGACTGCTCTAGCAGCTAGTTTCAAACGGTTACCTTTCAAGCGGTCGCTTGGCCCAACTTGGTATTGTAGTCTGACTGTTTATAGAATGCAAGACGAAATGAACACCCTTGCCTGTCGTGGTTGGCCCCAAGAAGCAGCACTACGCATGCTGAAAAACAACATTAACCCAGACGTGGCTGAAAAACCCGATGAACTTGTGGTGTATGGCGGCAGCGGCAAAGCAGCACGGTCTTGGGATGCTTATCACGCCATAGTCCATACATTGACCACGCTGAAAGATGACGAAACTCTGTTGGTTCAATCTGGCAAACCAGTGGGTGTGTTACAAACCCACGAATGGGCACCACGTGTACTCATCGCAAACTCTAATCTGGTTCCAGAGTGGGCTAACCCAACAGAGTTTCACCGGCTAGAACAGGCGGGTTTAACCATGTATGGGCAAATGACCGCTGGCTCTTGGATATATATAGGCAGTCAAGGCATCTTGCAAGGAACCTACGAAACATTTGCCGCCATTGCTCGCAAACGTTTTAGCAACACACTGGCTAACACACTAACCATCACCTCAGGTTTGGGGGGTATGGGGGGTGCTCAGCCGTTGGCGGTCACGCTCAATGGGGGAGTGGCACTTTGTATTGAGGTAGATCGTGCGCGTGTGGAACGGCGCATCGCAACTCGCTACCTTGATGTTGTCGCAGACAACTACACCGATGCACTACGCAGATGCGAAAAAGCTCTTGCACAACAGCAACCGCTATCGGTTGGTTTAGTAGGAAACGCAGCCGACATTTTGCCTCGCTTGCTTGCCGATGGAGTACCAGCCAACATTGTTACCGATCAAACATCGGCACACGACCCACTAAGTTACATTCCCAACGACATCGCCACAAGCGCAATACCTGAAATGCGGAGTAACCAACCTGAGGAGTATATTCGCCGTTCTCGTAGAGCAATGGCTACTCAAGTGCAAGCCATGGTTGGTTTTCGCGACACCGGTGCTGAGGTTTTTGATTACGGCAACAGCTTACGTGCCGAAGCTGCGCTTGGAGGATACCAACGATCCTTTG
The DNA here is from genome assembly GCA_965204595.1 of Candidatus Aldehydirespiratoraceae bacterium. Classification (GTDB taxonomy): domain Bacteria; phylum Actinomycetota; class Acidimicrobiia; order Acidimicrobiales; family Aldehydirespiratoraceae; genus VXYK01. The sequence goes on from CBDBEW010000014.1 coordinate 369,449, forward strand.
ATTACCCCGGCTTTGTGCCTGCTTATATCCGGCCATTGTTTTGCGAAGGGAAAGGACCGTTTCGTTGGGTTGCTTTATCTGGTGACCCAGCCGACATTGCTGCAACCGATAGAGCTGTGCTAGAAGAGTTTGGGGATGACGATAGTCTGGTTCGCTGGATCACGTTAGCTGGCGAGAAAGTGGCATTTCAAGGTTTGCCCGCGCGAATTTGTTGGTTAGGTTATGGCCAACGCGACCGCTTGGGCTTGCGCTTCAATGACATGGTTCGTTCAGGAGAACTACGTGCCCCAATCGTCATTGGCCGTGATCATCTAGATTCTGGTTCAGTTGCTTCGCCATATCGTGAAACTGAAGACATGGCTGACGGTAGTGATGCAATCGCCGACTGGCCCTTGCTCAATGCCCTAGTGAACACAAGCTCGGGAGCTTCATGGGTGAGCATTCATCATGGTGGTGGGGTGGGTATTGGTCGATCTATCCACGCAGGGCAGGTATGTGTGGCTGATGGCAGTGAACTGGCGGAACAAAAACTTCAGCGGGTGCTGCTCAACGATCCAGCTTGTGGGGTCATCCGACACGCTGATGCCGGATATAGCCAAGCCAGCAAAATCGCCTGCGAGCACGACTTGATGGTCGCCACCCCAAATAACGGCCAAAGCTACCCCGCAGAACAACAAAAATGAGTGTCCGCAATATTCTCACCATAGGTCATCCACGTCTTCGTGTGCCTGCGTTGAGTGTGTCCATTGAAGATATTTCTAGTAGCCGGGTTCAAAACACAATCACCGATCTTGTTGAAACAATGCGCGCCGTAAACGGTGCTGGCTTGGCGGCTAATCAGATAGGGGGATCGCAACGCATCGTGGTGCTTGAGGTGAACCATAATCCTCGCTATCCATACAAACCAACAATTCCTTTGACGGTGGCGGTCAACCCACTAATTGAACCACTAGACAACGAAACCTTGCTCAACAACGAAGGATGTTTGTCGGTTCCATTGCGAGGCGATGTTGAACGTTTTGCGAATGTGCGAGTGAGCTATTTTGACGCACACGGCCAACAACATTGCGATAAAGCGCACGGTCTAACCGCAGCTACTTGGCAACACGAAGTAGATCATTTAGATGGGATACTCTTTATAGATCGTGTTGAACCGAGAAGTTTAGCCACCTGGGAAGAGTTCGCTCTGCACCATCAACAAGCGTTCTTGGAGCGCATCTCAAAGTATGTAAGGCAATGAGCAAAAAACATTTTTGGTGTGAGTTTGCCATACTTGATGCACAAACTCATGTTGGGGTTGTGATAGAGACGGAATCAGAGAAAATTGTTGGGATCAAGACTGGCGTAGCTGTGCCACCTAGTTCGGCGAAGGTTTTAGCGGGTGTTACCTTAGCGGCTTTTGCCAATGCCCACAGCCACGCATTCCAGCGGGCATTGCGAGGCAGAACGCACCTGAGCCGGGGTTCATTTTGGACCTGGCGCGATTTGATGTATCAAACCGCTAACAGGCTTGACCCTGATAGTTACTATCAACTTGCGAAGGCAACGTTTGCGGAGATGACACTAGCTGGCATTGGTTTGGTGGGTGAGTTTCATTACATCCATCACCAAGCCGATGGCAGGGTTTATCACGACAGCAATGCCGTGGGCAAGGCAGTGGCAGCCGCGGCGCGAGATACGGGCATACGACTCACCTTGCTTGACACAATCTACTTGCACGGAGGATTAGACACCACCAAACCAAACGACCCTCGGGGCTATATCAATCTGAAACCAGAACAACAACGATTTAGCGACGGTGACGCGGCGAAATGGCAAGGTCGAGTTGAGGCTTTGAGCACCGCTATCTCGCATTCAACAACTAAAGTTGGTGCTGCTATACATTCAGTCAGAGCAGTTGATCCACAGTCAATAGCTAAAGTTGCTCAGTGGGCTACCCGCCATGCCACACCATTACATGCTCATGTGTCAGAACAACGCGATGAAAACCTACAATGCATAGCCACACACGGTTGCACACCAACTGTGTTGTTGCAAAGAAATGGTGCTTTAGGAGCAAACTGTACTTTCATTCACGCAACACACGTGGCTCAGCCTGAAATCGAAATGATGGCGCAGTCTGCGGTTATGTGTTGCATGTGCCCCACCACTGAACGTGATCTCGGAGATGGTATTGGTCCAGCCACCGAACTTCATGAAGCAGGTGTTGCTTTGTGTGTGGGTTCTGATTCTCAAGCTGATATTGATGTTTTAGCTGAAATAAAAGCGCTGGAATTAGATCAACGAAGCAGCAAATTAGAGCGAGGCTTGTTCAATGCGGAATCGCTGTTGGACATGGCAACATCCAATGGCTACAGGTCTCTTGGCTGGCCTGATGGTGGCACAATTGCTGTTGGGTCACTAGCAGATTTTGCGACGGTTGGGTTATGCTCGGTGCGTCTCGCTGGTGGTGATAAAGAAAGTCTGTTGCCGAACGTGTTGTTTGCGGCCAACAGCACTGACGTGCAACACCTAGTGGTGGGTGGTGAACAAGTTGTGGATAAAGGTGGTCACATCAACATTGACACCGTCGCTGAACTCTCCACAGCCATCGAAAACATCTATAAGCCATGACTTTAGTGATCGACAATATTTCTGAACTAGTCACCAATCGCGCCGATCTCGGGTCTGGATCACTAGGGATCATAAAAGATGCCATGGTGGTTATTCATGCTGGCAAGGTAGTTAGTGTTGGGCGAGGCACTACCCAAGCCGACGAGCACCTTGATGCTGGTGGTCGAGCAGTTCTACCCGGTTTTGTCGACTCGCACACTCACCTGTTGTTCGCAGGCGACCGTGCTAAAGAGTTCACAAAACGGATGGCTGGAGAGCCATACGACGGAGGAGGCATTCACGAAACAACGGCGATGAGCCGACAAGCTGGTGCAAAAAAACTGCGAGAACAACTCCAGCTGCGACTCGCAGAGGTACACCAAGCTGGCACAACAACCGTGGAAATAAAATCTGGCTACGGGCTTACAGTCGAAGATGAACTACTAATGACCTCACTCGCGGCTGAAGTAACCTCAGAATCCACCTTTCTCGGTGCCCACCTCGTACCAAGAGAATACCACGGTCGCATAAATGACTACGTTGATTTGGTCACTGGTGCAATGCTTGATGCCGTGCGAGATAATGTTCGTTGGGTTGATGTGTTTTGTGAAAGAGGCGCATTTGATGTTGAGCAATCCCGTCAAGTTCTTCAAGCAGGTAAGGATGCGGGATTAGGGTGCAGGATGCATGCTAACCAACTTGGGCATAGCCCAGCGGTGCAACTTGGTGTGGAGATGGGTTGCGCTTCGGTTGATCACTGCACCTACTTGTCTGACACAGATCTCGAGGCCCTCGCAGCAAGCAACACTGTGGCCACGTTTTTGCCTGCAACAGATTTCTCCACCCGCCAACCTTATCCCGATGCGCGACGAGCCATTGATGCAGGCGTAAAGGTGGCGATAGCTTCCAATTGCAATCCCGGCTCAAGCTTCACAACATCGATTTCGTTTTGTGTTGCCTTAGCGGTACGAGACATGCACATGACCTTAGATGAAGCCATTGCTGCGGCAACTGTTGGGGGTGCTGAGGCTTTACGTCGCGCTGATCTCGGGCAAGTTTTTGAAGGTGGCCCCGCACATCTAACAATCCTCGATGCCCCTAGCCGTCATCATCTGGCGTATCGACCAGGTATGCCGCTAATCTGGCGTACCATTGGTGCCGACTACAAGCTCAAGCACTACCCTATTTCACAACACATGAAGGAGAATTAATGACCGCACCCAACCCCACACCACACAATCAATGGTACCCATTTGGGAACCGTCCATTGCCTGCTAGTGACGGCAACAAGGTTGCAAATCCAGCAGTTGTACCCGTTTTTGGCTCGGTTCGATTACCACAGAGTGCTCGCTTTGTGGTAATTGGTGCTGGCGTGCATGGTCTGTCAACCGCATACCACTTGGCAATGTACCTAGAACAATCCGGTAAAGGCAACGGTAGCGATGTGGTGCTTATTGACAAGCAAGGCCCAGGTGCTGGTGCCACTGGGTTGGCGTGTGGCTGTGTGCGCAACCTCTACATGACTGAACCGTTGCATGCCATTATTAGGGCCAGTGTTGAAGTGTGGGAATCCGATCCTGTGAACTTTGGTTTTCAACAGGTTGGCTACGTTTCGGTTGGGGAGGCTAACCAAGAAGTTGACTATGTGAAAATGCAAGCATCACAAGCCGCGAGCGGTTACCCATCAGATTTGTATGTGGGGAAAGACGCTCATGAGTTTCTGACTAGCTTATGGCCTGATTTCAAAACTGATAACTGTGATGTGGTGCTTCACGAACTACGCTCTGGTTACGCAGGCACTCATTTAGCGGTTTGGGGGCTAGACCAGAAGTGTCATCAGTGGGGAGTGCAAAGGGTTTATGGCACTGCTGTTACCGGTTACACATTTGATAATGCTGGTGCGGTTGTGGCAGTTGAAACTGACCAAACAGCCATTGCGTGCGAACAAGTAATTGTTGCCGCCGGTGCATGGACCCCACAACACTGGAGTTGGCTAGGAGGGCCAGACAAATTAAATGTCTCCTATCCAGATGGGCATACGGAAACCGAGGTAAACATGTGGACGTATTGGCGGTTACTTGAAGGGGAAGTGTTTTTGCCACAAGGTGTCGATTTCCGCACCGCCAACCACCGAGATTCGCCAGTATTACATGTGGAACTAATGAACACAGCCGTTTATGACCAAGACAACAAATGGCTTAAAGATAACTTCTACACCTATGTACGCTACGCTGCAGAACGAGTAGGTGCGCCAGGGCTGCAAGGTGGCACCATACCAGTCAAGATTGGGTCACACGCCGAAGTAGAACCATATGGTCACCTCAACGATATTTACCAAGCGCAAGACTGGTTCGCCGATTACTACTGCGCCACGTTAGGCATGCTGTTCAAGCGATTCGAAAACTTGCGGCCGTATTTTAAGGACAGACGTAACGGTGGCATTGGTGCTTTTACTCCTGACAACGTGCCCGTCTTTGATTATATTGCTGACAATGCTTGGGTGATTGCCGATTCCAATCATGGTTTCAAGATGATTGGCGTGGGCAAACTTACCGCCGAAATGTTGGTCCATGAACGAAAACCTGATGAACTTAAGCCCTTTACACTAGATCGCTATCGTAGCAACAGAACATTTGGAGACCGCAACTCCAACTGCCCGTGGGTATAAATACCGGCACCAAGTCACCAAATTTGTCGTCTGCTGGTTCTAAGAACCAATGTAAAGAATGGGGCACCAATAAAGGCGGTTACCACACCAATTGGTAGCTCCGCGGGTTGAATAACCGTGCGAGCTGCTAAATCCGCTAACACCATGAACGCGCCACCAAACAATATGGAGAGCGGTAACAAAACCCTATGGCTCGCCCCGAAGATTAAACGCACTGTATGAGGCACAATGATGCCCACAAAACCAATCAGTCCACTAACCGCCACAGCGGCTGCTGCACCAAGCGATGAGGTTATAACCACAATAGCTCTGACTCGGCGGGGCTTAAGCCCCAACGAGCTGGCCTCTTCGTCACCTACAGACAACACATCAAGTGCGCGCCGATAACGGAGCACCACCGCCACCGTTAGCACAAAATATGGTGCCATAAGCGCGGGTTCAGCCCATCCAGAAGTGGCAATCCTACCCAAGATCCATGAATACACTTCTCGAATCACGTCGGTATTGGATTGCAAGACATATGTTTGAGCCGCTGTTAAAAAGCTCGCCACCGCCACACCAGCAAGAAGCAAAGATACAGTTGAATTGCCACCTAGATGACCAGCAAGATAAGAGGTACCAACCGCCGCAATGGCACCAACAAAAGCGACTAGTGGCACCACATCACCAAAACCCCCCCCATCTCCCCAGTTGTTGGTGATGGCAATTGTTGCACCTAAACCGGCACCAGCGGCGATACCTAATAGGTAGGGATCTGCTAAGGGGTTACGAAAAGCACCTTGATAGGCGGCACCGCTAAGTGACAGCGTGGAACCAACCAATAAACCTAAGACAACCCGCGGCAAACGGATTTGATCAATGATCGCTTGGTGGGGTTCAGACAAACCCGAACTACTGTTCACACCAGGAATGCCATCAAGAAGCTCCAGAACAATCCGGTCAAAACGAAGGTTCACTGGACCCACCACCAACCCTAAACCAACCGCAACAGTTAGCACTAACAGTGAAATAAGTAACGTCTTGATGGTTAGCTGCGAAGTCTCCAACCTGCCATTAGTTGGCAACAAAGTGTGAGCAGTATCACGCACCTACAAGTTCCTAAGTGCCTCAGCTATCGCGTTAACGAAATGGATGATGCGTGGACCCCAGCGACTAGCAATGCTGTCATCAAGTTCAATAATATTACCGTTTTGTACAGCGGTCATTTGTTGCCATCCCGGGCGTGAAGCAACAGTCTCTGCGCTTTGCCCACAACAAATCGTGTCAGCAATAAAAATAAGGTCAGGGTCAGCGTCAACTAGGAATTCATTGCTGAGTTGTGGGTAACCAAATGAAGAACCTTCGGCTGGGTCAGCAACATTTCTTAGCCCAAATAACTCATATACCGCACCGATAAAGGTGGTGCTCGTTACCGAATATAAGGTTGGGGCTAGTTCGTGGTAGTAGGTAAGGCCGCTTGCATCGGGCGCGTTAGCCACCAGCGTCTCAATCTGTTGCTTCAGGTCTGAAGCTAGCATCTCAGCGTTTTCGGTCAACCCAGTAAGTCGCCCTACCTCTCTGATCTGTGTGTAAGTATCTTCTAATGACACTGCGGCCGCTTGCACTACCACCTCAATACCTAGAGTTTCAAGGGCAGGTTGTAGGTCTCCCGAAGATTCTAAGTAGACCATAGTTGGATCAAATGCAACGATTGCTTCAACGTTGGGGCTGAATCCATCAAGGTTACTGGTCGGTGCTTCGGGAGGAAAATCAGAAGATTTATCTACAGCAACAACGTGATCGCTTGCCCCAACAGCAAACAGTATTTCGGTAGCAGTAGGTGACATCGAGACGATACGCAAAGCATCGGTTGTGGTTCCAGCATCGTTAGCACACGCGTTCGCCAACATCACAGACACCATCAAGGCACTTAGTGTGGCTAGTAGTTGTTTCAAATCGGGCCTCCTGTTTGCTCAAGGTTCAGCACGAGCGACAAGATGACCTAGTCGCACGAGCCATCCCTTCCTCGAGAGTTGGTTCGTAATATTCGCTTTGAGGCGCCCGGACTTGTATGACGATAGAAGTCACCTTTACCGTTGCGGGACAGTGCTGGAATCAAACCAGACTTCGCTCAAACGAACCGACACAGTTTAGAGGCTTTAAACAGCTAAGGGGTCTTGAGGGATAAAATTACGAAAAAACTTAGCTTACATTTGTTGCTTGCTCAGCGGATACATCCAAAGTGATTGATGCATCAATCACAGCACCATTTCTAGTCATCACCGCGTGGTCATTTGCTGACAGCTCAACACGGACCACGTGAGAACCCGCTGCCAATGGGGGCATTTGGTGCCACTCGCCGTATATTCGGCTGATTTTGACACCATCGATATAGAGATGCATGTGTCCTTCACCATCGATATGGCTCGTACTAACTCTTTGCGGTGCCAAAAGGAAGTTGGTGGGAACACTATTAATGAGCCACCCGCCGCCAGGGTCTGCCACGACACGCAATGAAACAGATGGATACGGTTCAACAGCCTCTCGAGTGGTGCTATCGTGAGAATGCCCGTGGCCATGAGTTGTGGCGGTTGACATTGTGTTACTGCTACCTCCACCACAGGCCGCTACAAACAAAATTAGCAGCAATAACGGTATCAGATGCTTTGCTTGCCTCAACTCTGACATCGCTCAATAATACCCAAAGGATTGAGTTACCGATTGTGACAATTGACACAGGTTATAGCAGCGACAATCTGGTTGATTTTATTACACCTTTGTTATGCGGTCGCTTGTTTGGATAATGCCTTCTTTGACCACACGAGCATTGATACCTCGCAGTCTTAGCTGCTTACCTTGCGAAGAGTTCACCCAGCGCAATGCATCATCACCGTAGCGAGCTCTAAACTTGGCGCAGCCAGTGTGTGGTGCTTCGGTAACTTCAACAATGGCGCTGCCGAATCGCAACCCTGTGCCTGCTGGGGCATTTTCTTCGCTAATATCAAAATCAGCATAAAGTTGGTCACCAGCAGCAGCCCAGTTGTCTATAGGACCCGCGATTAGTTCACAAACCCGTGCATTGATGATGGTGATTTGTTTTTGGGGATGGGCACTTCCATCAACGGTTTTGCGATTACCTCGGGCCAGCCAGTTATCACCCAACAATCCTTTCTCAAGGCTCAATGCGGTGCTTTCAAGCACTTCACGTTCATCAACGGCGGTGCGCGCCACGATCAAACGAAGTGTACCATTATCTGAGGGTGCAGCCAAAGCCCAATCAAGGCCCGCATCAAGTTCTTCCATAGAAGGTTTGTTCATTGTTTGGTAGCTTAGCGCAAACTAATATTGAGAAACAACTGAACAACTGTTCAGTGGAGATAAGAATCGTAGCAAAAGTCACTTTTTTGGTCAAGAAATTATGGCTCACATTTCGTGCATGTCACATCTTCGGTTGGACTTGTCGCAGACAAGAACTCTGTAAGCCACGTGTTGAACGAGACACCTTCTACCGCAAGCGTGTACATTTCGGGTTTACCCAAAATGGTATGATCTAAACCAGGGGCTAGGTAACTACTAACTGGTACCCCGGCAGCTTCGATACGTTCTTCATTGTCTCTAATCAGTTGATCCATGTTGGCTGCATTAAAGCCTGCTAAAGCCGCGAAGCTGAGTTGGGTTGCATCAAAAGCATTATCAAATCGTGCGAAGCGTATGTTGGGGTCGTGCAAGCCTGTTTGAATGATTAATTCAGTAACTCCCCAGTCCTCCATTGTTAAGCCAGCATTCACTGGCCAATCGGGCAGAATGGAAAACGATCCCCAAAGTGATGCGATTGTAGAGTTGATGAAAGGGTTGCTTGGATAGGCACCGGCAGCATCAGCAACCACCGAAATTTTTGCATCGGGGTAGAGGTCTGAAGCGAGGCCAGCAAAGAGAGGCGCAGCGACAGCACCTGCACTTGAACCCGCCACAACGACCTCGCTAGCATTTGGAAATCGTTCATGTAGCGTTTTGAGAGCAGCTGAAGCATTGGCAAATCCGTTGTGGTGAACGGTGAGTTCGTCGCTGTATTGTTGCACGTTGTTACCGATGTGGACATCGCCGGTGCAATAGGGAGCCACTACAAAGGAATTACTGGCGAGCGGATTATATGGATTGCCAAAGTCAAAAATGCCGTTGGCGTTGCTTGGGTCGTCGCCTGTGGTTACCGAGTAGGTGCCACTGTCAAAGGCACATGAATCGGCACTAAAGCATGCTCCACCCCCTGCAAGGTAGAAAACTACGCGGCTCGGGTCGGCATCACGTAGCCAATAGTTGTAGGCACCACCGTCAGCGCATCGGCAGTCAGGGCCGCCATCAATTTTTTCCCATGTGTTGGTGGCTGCTGTGGTGGTAGGGGGAACAGTGGTGGTCGACGCGGTAGTGGTAGGTGTTGTGGTAGTAGGAGAGGTAGTCGTTGGCGCGGTGGTGGTAGTTGTTGGCGCGGTGGTGGTAGTTGTTGGCGCGTTGGTGGTAGTCGTTGGCGCGGTGGTGGTTGATGGAGAGGTAGAGTTGTTGTCTGCGCTGCAACTTATTGCTAATAATCCCAATGCCGCTAGCGTCATCACTTGGCGCACGGTTGAAATAAAACTCTGCTTTTTCATTGCTATACCATATCCTCACCAAATGTCGGAAACAAATTATGATCAGCAACTACACCGTAGCGGGGTACAAGAACAAATACTTGACGCGGTGGTAGCAGTCATATTGCGCCACGGTATCGGTGGGGCGAGCATGCGAACTGTGGCAAAGGAGGCCGAAGTTTCTCTTGGGCTGTTGAGTTATCACTTTGATGACAAACAAACTCTAATATTGGCGGTTTTCAAGCGAGCCACCGACAACCTATTCGATGCATGCAATCTAGCTGCTAGCAAACAACAAGAACCCTCAAGTGTTTTTCGGGCATTTTTGCGAGGTGCTTTCACAGCTGAGTTTTTAGATGGCAGTTATTTGGCCCTACGCATCACCTTATGGGCATTAGCTTCAACAGATACTGAAGTTGCACAGGTGGATGCCGAATTTTATGAACGATATATTGCGCGGTTCGCAGAACTTCTGTCTGCTGCGCGGCCAGATTTAACTTCAAAGATCATCAACCAAAGAGTGCATGATCTTATTGCTAGTTCTAATGGTCTATGGCTCAACTGGGCACGATGGCAAGACAACGAGGGACTACAGCGAGGATTGCAGCATTGCGAACAGTTGGCTCTAGATGGTCAAATCAAGAAGTAAACGAATATTTGCTCGTATCAAGAACCTCTTCGTCAAGCTCACTTTATTCTAAAACGTGATGAACCGCCATAGTCCTCGCGCCTCAGGGTCGGTCGTGCCCGCCGCGAGTAACCTCGTAGCCGGGTGCCTCAGGTTCGTCGTCAATCAGTTCAGCCGGGAAGCCTGGGGCGCGGAAAGGGGTTCCCGCGGCTTCCTCGCAGCGTTGCACCACACGCGGACTCAGCGCACGAGGCCCGTAGCGTGCCGCGGCATCGTCAAAGATGGACATTACCATTGGAGCGATCTCTAGCGGCAGTTTGGCGCGCTGTGCTAGTCCCATGAACAAGCCCATGTCCTTTTGCACAAGGTCAAGGGTGAAGCCAATGTCGTAGGAGCCGTTTAGGATCACCTGACCCTCGGTCTCATGCACGAACGAGGTGCCCGAGGATATGCGAATTGCCTCATAGGCCGTGGTCATGTCTATTCCGCATTGTTGTGCCACGGCGAAGGCCTCGCCGACCGATGCCAAGTTGACCGATGCCAGATAGTTGGTGACAACCTTGAGAACCGAGGCCGACCCCAGTCCGCCCGTGTGCAGGATGCGCCGACCCATCATCGACAAAACCGGTAGTGCCAGCTCAAAGGCGCGCCGCGACCCGCCGCAGAAGATGGAGATGTTGCCTGTCGCCGCGCGGTGACAGCCCCCCGACACCGGGCACTCGACAGGCACGGCACCGCGTGCCTCAGCCAGGCTGGCAAGCCGGCGCACCTCTGCTTCGTCGGTGGTAGACATCTCGAGCCAGAGTTGGTTCTCGCTCAGTCCCGCGAACACGCCGTCGGGGGCTTCCATGACTTCAGCACACACCGTCGGCGAGGGCAGACAGGTGATAATCGCATCACACGAGCGGGCGACGCTGCAAGGGGAGTCCGCAGCGGTAGCACCGCGCTCCACGAACGACTGCACCACAGAGCCGTCTAGGTCGCGGACCACGAGTTCCGCTCCGTTGCGTAGCAGACTCCCAGCAAGCTTGGCACCGAGGTTGCCTAGCCCCACGAATCCGATTCTCATGTGGCGTTCTGCACTAGTTGATTCTCCATGTAATGTTGAGTTTCAATATGGCAACAGGACACGCACAGGAACCACACGGTGAGACTATACAACAACAGTTCGTTTCAAGCAAGCCTAACCTGATCCAGAGCCTTTCTAAATCAACCCTCCGCCGATCTGCACCACTTGGCTTGTGAGCAGTCTGGGATGAATTTACTAGCCAGATCACCACGCGAAGTTCTTGCTCTCAGTCCGCAGGCAAGATAAAGCGAAATCTTGACAGGGTTCGGTTCTGGTCGTGCCATATTGCGACATTTGTGGTTCAATGTGGAGAGTAATGGAGCAAAGTGGTGCATAATGGGTTACAATAACCGAACTCGGAAGCAAAGGGAGGTGAGATGGCGAACTTCATGGGGAGTTACGAGCACACACTCGATACCAAAGGTCGCCTCATCTTACCCTCCACGTTCCGCTCGGATTTAGAAAACGGTGCAGTAGCGGTACTCTTCGACGAATGTCTCGCCATCATGCCTTTAGGCGAATTCTCACGCATGACAAATTATTTTCGGGACCAAGAAGCGCAAGGGAAAACTACTAGAGCGCATCTACGAGCCCTTTCTAGCCATGCCGAGCGAGTAACACCAGACTCGCAAGGACGCATCCGTTTGCCTAACAACTTGCGCACCCTTGCTGCACTAGACCGCGAGGTGGTGATCGCGGGGGTCTTTGAGCGTGTTGAGGTGTGGAATCCACTTCGCTGGAAATCTAACTTCCCCTCGGGAACAGTGCAGTTAGTCGCATCGTTGGCTCGTCAATATGGTTTAGGTGTCCCCGAAAGTGCCCAGAATGAGTAGCCAATTTTCACACCAACCGGTGATGCTCTCAGAAGTTGTTGATGTGTTGAGTGATGTGCCAGATGGAGTTGTGGTTGATGCAACGGTTGGTGGTGGAGGTCACAGCGAAGCACTACTTGCGAGCAATCCAAATTTGCAAGTCGTGGGACTTGACTGCGATCACAAAGCTCTCACTGCTGCTAAAAGTCGTCTCAGCAGTTACAACTCTCGTTTTGTTGGGCTAGATCAGAACTTCGCTAATTTGGGTGAAGCACTTAAAGGATTAGGGCACAAACGTATTTCGGCATGCTTGTTTGACTTGGGGGTCAACTCTAATCAGATCGATACCCCCGCGCGTGGATTTAGTTATCGCCACGACGGTCCACTAGACATGCGGTTAGATCAAAGTACCCCTATTAGTGCGGCTGAAGTTGTCAATTACTACGAGAGAAACGCTCTGTGTAATCTGCTACGGCGTAACGCCGATGAAGCGAAGGCCAACCGCATTGCAGATGCAATTGTGGCCGCTCGACCCATCAACACCACTAGCGAACTCAGCGCGGTTATTTGTGGTGCTTTACCCATGGCCGTAAAGAGACGTAAAGGTCATCCAGCGCGGCGCACATTTCAGGCAATCCGAATAGAAGTTAACCAAGAATTAACGGTGCTAGAAAGAGCACTCTCACAAGCTATTGCATTGTTGTCACCCGGCGGTCGTTGCCTAGTTTTGGCATATCATTCTGGTGAGGACCGCATCGTTAAATCTCAATTTCGCAAAGCCACAGAGTATGGCTGGAGTAGTCAAGGGGACTTTTATTTCGGTACTAAACTGCCTGCAACGGCACGCTTGTTGTGGCGGGGTGTTCGCAAGCCAGCTAGCGCAGAGGTCGCTGCTAATCCTCGTTGCAGAGCAGCTCGAATGCGCGCCGTTGAAAAGGGATGCTTCCCGCCGAATCAGACATCAACAACAAGCAGTTCGCATGCGCGCCGTTGAACGACTGCAGGTGGACTCCTGATGCTTGCAAACCCCAAACGCCAGAACGTGGTAGCTCCCAAGCCAAAAACAGCGCCTCAACTGAGGCTTGTCAAGGAGCAGACTAGGAAAAAAACAAAATTTAAACTGGGGCCACTAGTGATTGCGTTTTCGATCGCCATGATCTTGATTAGTTTCGCTGAGGTTTGGCTAGTCGTAGATGGCATCCATCAGCAATCCAAAATTGATCAAATCGGTAATGAAATCACTGAACTAAACACTATTCGCTTGAACCTCGTTGCACAAAGAGCTTGGCACGATTCACCCGTTGGACTCACCGACACAGCCACCAAGACCGGTTTCATTAGTGCCATCGATGTGCCGCTATTGCCAGAGGTAGCAGAAGGTGAGTTGGCACCACCAAAGGGCACTAATCCATTTTCACTCAACCCGTCAGAGCAATGAAATCAGCGCGCACATCATTTCATCCACAGGTTGCCTTATGGCGTGCAATCGTTACATTTGTCGTTGTTGTTGGTGCTTTCGCAGCGTTCATTTGGAGGCTCACCGATCTGCAACTTAGCCCTGATGAAGCGTTGCTCAACAACGCTGGCAGCAAGATCATCGAAGAAACCATCGAAGCTTCAAGAGGGGCAATCGTCGACCGTCACGGCAGACCATTAGCACTGTCGGTGCCGCGCTTTAATGTCATTGCAGATGGCAGAGCAATTACAAGCAGCGGTGACACAATAAACAGGGACTACATGGTGGATGCCTTGGCGGCATTGCTTCCTAAAGATCGCGAACAGATCGCTGCGGCACTGAGCATTGACAAACGATATGTGCGGCTAGCAAGGCAAGTGGAGCCTTCCGTTAGCGAGAAGGTTCAGCAACTCAATTTCACCCATATCTATTTGGAAGATGATCTGTTTCGCACCCACCCAAATGGTTCGTGTTCTGCGCTTGAGATCCTTGGCGGTGTTGACACCGATCATAACGGTAAAAGCGGCTTGGAAAAAAAATATGATGGCTTTCTGCAAGGCAAGGATGGTGTTGCATTGCGCCAATTTCAACCTAAGGGGGCGGTGCAAATCCCTGATGGTTTCCGAGTAGTAGAGGCACACACCCCTGGTGCTGAACTCAAGTTAAGCATAGACCGCAACATTCAGTATGAAGCTGAACAAATTTTGATCCGAACATTGCAAGAAGCACACGGTTCGTCAGCTATCGCCGTTATCTCAAATCCGACAAATGGTGAAATATATGCGATGGCAAGTGCTGAGCTAAATCCTGAGAATGGTGAACTGGGATGCACTTCATACAATCGTGCTGCGGTTTGGACATACGAGCCTGGGTCAGCGATGAAGACAGTGACTCTCGCTGGCGTATTTGAACATGGTGCTTGGTCGGTTGAAGATGTAGTTGCAGTACCTGCCACCATAAATATCGCGCGTGAGGCAGGTGTTGAAGACCATGTTTATCAAGACCCTAGTATTGCTTGGGGACAAACACACCAAGTACTCCCAGCTGAAATCCTTGCGAGGTCATCTAACACGGGAACCATTGTGTTAGCGCAAGAACTAGGTGCAGACAGATTACAGGCCACCTTTGAGAGGTTTGGTTTTGGAACTAGGACTGACTTAGCATTTCCCGGTGAAAGTAGTGGAATTTTAGGTGACCTTGATTCGCATTCCTTGATGTTGTCCAACACTGCGATAGGGCAAAGCGTAGCTGTTACACCAGTGCAACTACTGCAAGCCTACAACACCCTCGCCAAGAAGGGGATTTCTGCCGGGCTAACCCTATTGAGTAATTCAGATTCGGTGCTTAGTGCAGGTGCTGACGAACGTGTCGTTTCACAAAGCACCGCTGCAACGATGATGTCAATGATGCGAGGTGTCGTGAGTTCGGGTACGGGCAAGCGAGCGCAGATAGATGGTTATTTAGTGTCGGGCAAGACTGGAACTGCTTGGCAACCTTGCGGTGATGTTGCTGGCTATGTTTGTGGCGAAGTTGGTGGAGAAAAAGTTCGACACTACACAGCTACGTTTGTGGGTATTGTAGAAAATGAACAAGGACCAGTATTGAGTGCGATAGTAGTTGTGGATAACCCAAAAGGGAAGAACTATGGTGGGGGTTCGGTTGCCGCTCCAGTCTTTGCCGAACTCATGGAATATTCTTTGCGGCAACTCCATTTAGCACCTTTTGGTGATGGCTCAATGTTTGCTCAGCGGGTGCGTGCTTTGCCCGTCAATGAAGTAGCGATGCCGTGAGCGCAACCTTAGGATCGCTCGCTGCCGTTGGTGGCGTTGAGTTAGCTCCACAATGGCGCGACTTGCTTATTGAAGATGTCTGTGACGATTCCCGCGAGGTGTGCAGTGATTCTTTATTTGCAGCAATAAGAGGCTATAACACAGATGGACACAGGTATGCACCCGCAGCAATCAAAGCTGGTGCGAGAGCACTACTGGTTGAGCAACCACTTGGACTCGGGGTCCCTGAGTTGGTGGTGGAATCGGTTAGACACGTGCTGGGCCCGCTAGCTGCTGCGGTACACAACTACCCGAGCAAACATCTGAACCTCGTTGGTGTCACTGGCACAAACGGCAAGACCACAACAGTACACATTCTTGCTTCGCTGTTGCGTAGCTTAGGAGAGTCTGTCGTCACAATTGGCACATTGACCCACCCGTTGACAACACCCACCGCAGCGACATTGCAGAGAGAATTAGCTCAAAGCGTAGCTCGCGGCGTAAGTGTTGTGGCAGCCGAGGTTTCTTCTCATGCTCTGGCACAACAACGAGTTACGGGATGTCGATTTAAAGTTGTGGCGTTCACAAATTTGGGCGTGGATCATCTGGATTATCACACGACCATGGAAGACTACTTCACAGCTAAATGCAAGTTATTTGAGCCAGAATTCGCCAATCGTGCTGTCGTCAACGTTGGTTGTCGATATGGAGTTCGCTTAGCTGACAAGGTTCAGCTGCCGCTAACCCGCATCGGTGCTCATAGCGTCCAAGATGTATGCACCAACACGGTAGGGAGCACTTTCAGGTGGCGTAATCAGCGAGTCAGTTTGCCAATACCTGGCGAATTCAACATTAGCAACGCCGTCTTGGCGGCAGAAATCGCATTTGCGTTGGGTTACCAAAGTGCTGAAATAGCTCACGGCCTCGCTGAGGTACCCGTGGTTCCTGGCCGCTTCGAGATGATTGATGAAGGACAACCATTTCTCGTTGTGGTGGATTATGCACACACCCCCGAAGCCTTAGCAGCGGTCTTGCAAACAGCTCGCGCATTGAGCCACAACTCAGTTCTAGTTGTGTTTGGTGCGGGTGGCAACCGCCATCACGATAAGCGTCCACAAATGGGTCGAGTGGTGCAGCAATACGCAGACTGGATAGCAGTCACGAGCGACAACCCTCGTGCTGAACCCAACCAAAAGATTGCTGAGGCAATTGTCTCGGGCATGACTCGAAAACCTGATTTGGTTGAACACGATCGCCATAAAGCAATATCGGCTGCTATTGAACAGGCTCGTGAAGGAGACGTCGTTTTGATAGCCGGTAAGGGGCACGAAGCCGCACAAATAATCGGCTCTTGTCGCCAGTGCTTTGACGACCGAGAAGTGGCACGCCATTACCTACATCAGCGAGTAGCAACGCACACATGAGTCGCTTACTGATTGCCGCGGCCGTATCTATGTTTGTGTCGTTGTTTGGCACAAAATTTTTGTTGAGGCTGCTAACTGAAAGAAAAATCGGTCAACCAATACGTGCTGATGGGCCCGATAAACACCACCTGAAAGCCGGCACTCCAACAATGGGTGGAATTGCCATTGTTGGTGGTGCTGTTGCTGGTTATATTGTCTCTGATTTTTTTGGTGGAATTTACACAGTTAGCGGGATATTTGTGCTTGGATGCATAGTTGGTGGGGGAGCGGTGGGTCTACTAGACGACTGGATCAAGGTGGTGGCAGCCCGCAACCGTGGTCTCAACAAGAGGGCTAAAATTATCGGATTGTTGATTGTTGCGTTTAGCTTTGCAATCCTCATGACCGAATACACAAGTATCGCTACCACGGTTGCGTTTACCCGTTTTGATAACCCTGGTTGGGAGTTGGGGCGCATTGGTTGGATTATTTGGGCAGCAGTTTTAATAATAGCGACCACAAATAGTGTCAATCTCACAGATGGACTCGATGGGTTAGCAGCTGGTGCTGCGGTAATTTGTTTTGCTGCATTCACTTTGATCGGATTTTGGCAATTTCGCCATTTGGATGCGTACAACAATCCTGCTGCATTAGACTTGTCGGTGATTGCTGCGGCGATGGTTGGCGGAATAGTGGGATTTCTTTGGTGGAACGCAGCACCTGCAAAAATATTTATGGGTGACACAGGAGCATTAGCTATTGGAAGCGGGCTTGCAGGGCTTTCTTTAGCTACCGGTACTCAGTTGTTGTTACCGATAATTGGTGGTCTATTTGTGATCGAAACAGTTTCTGTCATATTTCAAATTATTTTCTTTCATGGGTTAAAACGAAGGTTGTTTCGCATGGCACCCATCCATCACCACTTTGAACTAGCTGGCTGGCCTGAAACAACAGTGATAGTTCGCCTTTGGATCATGTCTGGACTATGCACAGCCGTAGGGCTTGGCATCTTTTACCGCGATGCCATCGTTGCCGGGATCACCGCATGATTACTTTGTCTCGTCCTCAGTCTGCTTTGCTAGTTGGATTTGGTGTCACCAACACTGCGGTAGCTAAGTTGTTGGTACAACTCGGCCACACGGTCAGCATCTTTGAAGATCACCCTCAGCCGAACCACCACAAAACAGCTGACGGTTTAGGCATTGAACTACTGCATTCACGCAGCGCGCTTTCTAGCCGTGTCCTTGAAAGTGACTTTGTGGTTCCCACGCCGGGGCTTAGCGAAACGCACCCTGGTTATCGCCTAGCACAAGAAAACAACGTTTTGTTGGTGTCTGAGTTGGATATTTCTGCGGCATTAGATGATCGTCAAATTTTGTCGGTTACTGGTACAAACGGAAAAACAACGGTGGTCACCTTGTGTACCGAAGCATTAAACCGTTCTGGTGTGCGAGCATTGGCCGCCGGTAACAACGAGTTACCTCTCGTGGCAGCAATAGCAGATCCAACCCCTCAGGTATTTGTTGTGGAAGCCAGTTCATTTAGGTTAGCCAACGTCACCAAATTCGCTTCCTTCGTTGCTACCTGGCTAAACTATTCCCTTGATCACCTAGATGTTCACAACAATGCGGCCGCTTATGAGAAGGCTAAAGCAAACATCTGGCGCAACTTGTTGCCCGATGGAGTTTGTGTGGCTAACGCCGCTGATTCTGTTGTATGGAGACATCTGCGAAGTGATCGCAACACAACTACTTTTGGCACAAACGTTTCAGATTGGCGTGTTGAAAACGACAAATTGCTGGGGCCCGCAGGTGAGTTTCTAAAGGTCAGCGACCTCTGGCGCAGTTTGCCACACGATATTGATGCTGCTCTTGCTACTGCCGCTTCGGTCACACCTTTGGGGGCGTCGCTTGACGCTGTGGCGCAGGCATGCTCAGAATTTAACGGACTACCGCATCGCATAACACCCATAGGTGAGCTAGACGGAGCAACTTACTACGACGATTCTAAAGCCACCACACCTCACGCTACCACTGCGGCGTTGAAGGGTTTTGAAAAGGTGGTGCTCATTGCAGGTGGACAAAACAAGGGGCTAGACCTAAGCGCAATGACCGATCAAGCACAATCTGTGGCAGCAGTGGTGACCATTGGAGAAGCTGCACAAGCCATAGCTGAGGTGTTCTCGCCTTCACATGTGGTTGAGATGGCACAAGACATGAAAGATGCGGTATCTCGGGCCCGTCATCTATCGAAAGGCAAAGTACCTGTGCTGCTAAGCCCAGGTTGCGCTTCATTAGATGCTTACGAAAATTACGAAAAACGAGGTGAAGACTTTGTGAGAGCGGTTAGGGAATTGCAATGAAGAAAGTGCTCTCTATGCCACCTTTAGAGAGGCCACCCATCAAGAGGTCACCTGCTAGCACTAAGGTTGCTCATCAAGATAAACCGAAAACGCCAAAACTAACTACTGGCAACCGGACGGTGTTGTTTCTCATGCTTCTAGTAGTTATTAGTGCGCTAGTCGTTATGGGTTTACTGATGGTTTTGTCGGCTTCACCTGTTGTCAGTGTTGGCACTAGTGGCAGTGCGTGGAGCAAGTTTAACCAGCAAGCACAATCGGTTGCTGTTGGGGTTGTGGCAATGGTGATCTTGATGTGTGTTGATTATCGTCGCTGGCGAAGTTTTGCAATCGCAGTGGCTATTTTCGCAATGGCACTGTTGGTAATGGTGTTAGTAACAGACTTTGGGGTGACTAGTAGCGGAGCAACGCGGTGGCTAAATTTGGGGCCTCTCTCATTCCAACCTTCAGAACTAGCTAAGTTCGCCTTGATTTTATTTGTCGCCGATGTTCTGTCACGTCCAGATCGCGACATCCGCCGCGCTTCAACTACTTTAGTTCCCGTATCAATAATTACCGGTCTGTATGGGTATTTGTGCCTAAAGCAACCCCATTTGGGCAATGCCATGATCCTAGCAGTAGTCGCCTTAGCGATGTTGTTTTGGGCTGGGACCAAGATGCGCTATCTGCTGGCTGCGGCCACCCTGTCAACCACTATTGTTGTCTTGTTGGTTTTCAATACACCGTGGCGTCGTGAGCGCTTGCTAACCGCACTTGACCCATGGAGCGATCCGCAGGGAAGCAGCTATCAACTTCTCCACTCCTTGCACTCCATAACCGCAGGTGGAATTAGTGGTATGGGTTTAGGTGATGGTTTAGCCAAGTGGGGTTTTGTGCCTTATGCCCACAGCGATTTCATTTATGCTGTAGTGGCAGAAGAACTCGGAATATTTGGCGCTGCTTTGGTTTTGTTGCTCTTTTTTGCTGTAGGGATTTGCGGGTTCATGGGAGCGTGGCGAGCACAAGACAGATTTGGAACGCTGCTAGCTGTGGGTATCACCACTTGGTTGTTTGCACAAGCGTGCCTTAATATAGGTTCGGTGATGGGGCTAATCCCGACGGTGGGTGTGACCCTACCCATGTTGTCGCATGGTGGCACTTCAACGATAGTTGTAATGGCTGCTTCTGGTATCTTGCTCAACATAACAAGGCAAAACCGATGAGCAACGAAATCTGGGCTGTGATAGCAACCGGAGGAACGGCCGGTCATGTCACACCAGGCCTCGCCATTGCCGAAGAGATTGCTAAGCGCGCCCAAACCACTAGCGTTGTTCATTTTGTGGGTAGTAAACGTGGTCTCGAAAGATCACTTGTTACAGAGGCGGGTTTTAGTCTCACTGCATTCTCTGGACGAGGTATTGCGCGCAAAATAACTTGGCGTAACCTTGTTGCATTAGCTGAACTGGCCGTCGCTTCTGTTAGGGCTATTGCTGCGATGGCACGTTGGCGGCCTGCGGTGGTGATCGGTATGGGCGGCTATGCAAGTGTGCCTGGAGTCATTGCTGCCATAATCTGGCGCATTCCTTTGATTGTGTCTGAACAAAACGCTGTGCCTAGCGTTACTAATCGATGTGCCGCTAAGTTCGCTAGAGCTTCGGTAGTTTCCTTTGACGATGTTGCTCTACCAAGAGCGGTGTGCACTGGCAACCCGCTACGCGCCTCAATAACTGAAGTCAATCGAGCGACAAAGCGGGTTAGTGCTCGCGCACATTTTGGAGTTGCGCCAAATCACAACCTCGTTACTGTTGTGGGGGGGTCTTTAGGATCTGCCAAAATCAATCAAACTCTCGTTGAGGCGATACCACTTTGGCAATCCCGTCAAGACCTGACCATTCGCCATATTACAGGCAAACGAGATTACCAAGCAATCAAAGCGCATAGCATCATCAAGCAATCTCCGAATGTTGAACTAATTGAGTTTGAAACTGACATGGCATCTGTCTATGCAGCGAGTGACTTGCTAGTGTGTCGTGCCGGGGCAACAACCGTGGCTGAGATTACCGCTCTAGGTGTCCCTGCCTTGCTTATTCCTTTGCCCCAAGCTCCCGCTGATCACCAAAACGCGAACGCAAAAAAGCTCGCGGCGGTGAACGCGGCAGTGCTGTTAGCCGAAAATGAACTAAACGCAACGCGCCTTTGTGAGGAAGTCGACAAACTGCTCAACGATGAGCAACGGCTCGCTAATTTAGCAACCGCCGCTTTAGCTCACGGTCGACTTGACGCAGCCAAAGAGGTGGTGAACTTGCTAGAGCAGCACGCAAAAAGACCTTTGCGAGTGAAGGATAAAAATGACCGTTGAGCTTAGACGACCTAGTAAGATTCACATTATCGGAGTTGGTGGTGCTGGTATGGGGGCCATCGCTTCGGTACTTGCAGGCATGGGGCACCAAGTGTCTGGTAGCGACTTAAAAGAAGGGCCTATCGTTGAGAGGCTGCGAGCAGAAGGCATTGCAGTAGCTATAGGGCACCACCCATGCAATGTTGGTGATGCTGAACTTGTGGCGATCAGTAGTGCCATACCTGAGACCAATAGCGAACTATCTTTGGCAACTAGACAAGGTTTGACTGTGTTGCGGCGTAGTGATCTTTTGCCTGCCATCGCTGAATTTAAGCGCACCATTGCGGTTGCAGGCACACATGGTAAAACAACCACGGCTTCAATGTTGTCGATGCTTCTTAGCGAAGCTGGCTTGGCACCATCGTTTGTTATTGGTGGAGACATTAACGAGGTCGGTTCAGGAGCGGCTTGGGATGCTGGCGATTGGCTGGTGCTTGAAGCCGACGAATCAGATCGCACGTTTTTGGCATTAAGTGCTGAAATAGGCATCATTACCAGCATTGAAGCTGACCATCTTGAAACATATGCAGGCGAAACCACCAATTTGTTTGATGCATTCGCCACATTCGCTAACGCCAGTGAAAAAATTATTATGAGCGCGGATGATCCCAGAAGTGCTGAACTCGCCCGTCAACTTGATGCAGTCACCTACGGCACTGAAGCTAGTGCTGACTACCAGCTTGTGGAGATAGCGCGAGGGCGCTCCGAAATCACGTTTATACTCACAAATCAAGGCAAGCATCTTGTCACCATAAACCTGCCAATCGCGGGTCTACATAATGCGCGCAACGCAACAGCCGCAGTTGTCTCTGCATTGCAGTTAGGTGTGTCTGCAAAAACTGCGAGTCAGGCACTAGAGAAATTTGGTGGCGTGGCTCGCCGTTACGAATTTCGTGGACAAGCAAGTGGCATTTGTTTTGTGGATGACTATGCCCACCTGCCAACCGAAATCACCGCTGCATTGGCTGCAGCGAAAGATGGTGGTTGGGATCGCATAGTTGCTGTTTTTCAGCCTCATCGTTTCAGTCGTACCGCCGACCTCAGCGCAGAATTTGCTAACGCTTTTGTAGACGCTGATGAGGTGGTGGTTACTGATATTTACTCCGCTGGTGAAACACCTCGCCCTGGTGTTAGCGGAAAGCTTGTCGTGGATGCAGTCTTAGCTGCAAACCCGACCACTAAAATCAATTATCTACCTCACCTCGGAGATCTAGCAGATCATTTGCTTCAGCAACTACGTGAAGGTGATCTTTGTTTGACTTTAGGTGCCGGAGACCTCACGGCCGTGCCAGATGCAGTGCTTGAAAAGTTGCGTGATTGTGCCACAACATGACTAACACGAACGATCCACACCACTGGCTGCAATCTCTAGCTGAAATGAAATCAAGCGGCGCATTACCTAACGTCAAGTTCAACGAGTCGCTTCGCAACTTTACTAGCTACAGGGTTGGCGGCAATGCCGCTGCTTTAGTGACCGTGGATGACCGCGAGGAGTTAGAAGTGTTGCTCCACGCCCTAAAAAATCAAGACGAATACAACAACGTTATGGTGGCAATAATCGGACGTGGTTCAAATTTGCTAGTAAGCGATCATGGATTTGCTGGGATTGCTGTCATGCTCGGACAAGACTTTATGGAGATCTCAATTATGGAACAGAGCGTGCTAGCAGGTGGCGCAGCCAAAATGCCGTTACTCGCACGCGCTACTGTTAATGCCCAACTCAGTGGTTTTGAGTGGGCTGTGGGAATACCTGGATCAGTTGGTGGAGCGGTAAGAATGAACGCTGGCGGACACGGTGCTGAAGTTAAAGACTCCCTCGATAGTGCCGAAATAGCGGACCTTACTACTGGCAAAATAGCTTGGTATTCCAACAACGACTTGGATTTCAGTTACCGTAGTTCAGCTTTGCGACCCAACGAGTTGGTGTTGACTGCTTGTTTTGTGTTGGAGGTAGACGAAAGTCAACTGGGACCGAGTCGCGTGCAAGAAATCGTAAAATGGCGGCGAGACAACCAACCTGGTGGACAAAACGCTGGTTCTGTATTTACCAACCCACCGCATGACAGTGCTGCCCGACTCATTGAGTCGGTTGGTGCCAAAGGACTGCGATTTGGCACAGCGCAAATTTCTTTCAAGCATGCCAACTTCATTTCTGCTGACCGTGATGGTTGTGCCAGCGACATTTTGGCGTTGATGAACGAGGTACAAACAAGAGTTATGGATACTTACGGTGTAAAACTCACCTTTGAAACACATCTATTGGGATTTGATGACCATCCCAAAGATTGATCCTCGCATTCGTTCACGACGAGCAGCTGTGCGGCGTGCCGAAGGCCGCCGTCGGCTTAACCTCTTGCTCGCGGGCCTTGCCATTTTGGGTTTAATATTTTGTGGTTGGGCGGCTTTGAATTCGTCTTTGCTGGATCTCGACAAGGTTGAAATATCTGGTTTGGATTCCTCGCGGTTAGCCGAAGTACATCAATTAGTGAACCTTGAAACTGGTACACCCCTAAAAGACGTTGACACAGAACCCACGAGAAGAATACTTGAAAATCTTCCATGGACAAAAGATGTTGCCGTGACCAAATCTTGGCCAAACAGGGTCACAATCGACATTACCGAACGGGAACCACTTGCACAGTTGGCATCGAGTAATGGGCTGGTGGCAATTGTTGACGAAGGCGGCACCATAATGGCGCAAAGCAATACGACTCGCAGCGACTTGTTGTCAATACAAATTGAACCGCAGGTGAACCTTGGCGAGATTGAACAGAATTCGTTGCCTGGATTAGCAGTCATAAAAGTTCTACCCGAAGACATGACAAACTGGGTTGAGGCGATCACTTATCGTAAGGCAACATCTAATTCTTTGCGAGGAACCTTAGGGCTAGCTCTCATAGGATCAGCGCAAGCTCATCTTGGAGATCCAACATTGCTTGAAGACAAGATTCATGCACTAAGGTCAGTACTCAATGGGGTTGATCTCACTTGTGTTCATACAATTGATGTGGCTGTGCCCGACTTTCCGACCATCCGCCGAGACCTCAGTTGTAACACCATAAATACAGAGAACTTATGAGTTCTCATCTCGCACTAACTACCTATTTGGTAAGCACCAACAAATAGAAGTGAGCAAACTATGCCAATATCCGCGCATAATCGCCAACTTTCGTATACGGTAATGTCTTGAACTACACCCGAAATGTGTACCTTGCCGTCTAGAGTTTGAGGACTACCAGTGATGTCTCAACCACAAAACTACCTCGCCGTCATCAAAGTAGTTGGTGTCGGTGGAGGCGGAGTAAATGCTGTCAACCGTATGATTGATGCCGGTCTTAAAGGTGTTGAGTTTATAGCCGCCAACACCGATGCTCAAGCATTACTAATGAGCGATGCTGACGAAAAGATTGATATTGGTCGCGATCTCACACGAGGCTTAGGCGCGGGCAGCGACCCGGAAGTTGGACGTTTAGCTGCCGAAGCCCACTTAGACGAAATTCGGGAGTCGATTCGTGGCTCTGACATGGTTTTTATAACCGCTGGCAAAGGTGGGGGCACAGGCACAGGTGCAGCACCGGTAATCGCGGAACTTGCAAAATCAGAAGGCGCATTAACCATTGGCGTAGTTACCCGCCCGTTTGCATTTGAAGGCAGGCGGCGTTCAGTTCAAGCAGAAAACGGTATCCAACGTCTTAAAGAAAAAGTTGACACATTAATCATTATCCCCAATGACCGTTTGCTAACTGTTGCCGACAACAACACTTCGGTGTTGAATGCTTTCAAAATGGCCGATGAGATTCTGCTGCAAGGGGTGCAAGGTATCACCACTCTAATTACCACTCCCGGCTTAATTAACACTGACTTTGCTGACGTGCGCACAATAATGACCGACGCTGGCAGTGCTTTGATGGGCATCGGCCACGGTAGTGGTGAGGGCCGTGCAGTGGCCGCAGCCCGTGATGCCATCTCAAGTCCACTACTTGAAGCATCAATAGAAAATGCCAGAGGCATACTTTTGAATATCAGTGGAGGTGAAGGTCTTGGCTTGATTGAAGTCAACGAAGCGGCAGAGATTATTCATGCGGTCGCCCATCAAGATGCCAACATCATTTTTGGGGCCGTTGTAGACGAAGAGATGGGTGATGATGTGCGTGTTACCGTAATAGCAGCTGGGTTTGACCGTTGGGATGATACCAACCGCAGTAGCCGTCAAATATCTCAACCGAAAACTGAGTTGATTGCAACCGCAGAAGCGACACCAGCAGCAAGCGGAGAAATTCCTATAACTGATGTATTTGCTGCCGCAGGTGAAGAAAATATTGACCTCGGTGACGAATTTGACGTGCCATCGTTTTTGAGATAACGGGATTGCAGCGTGGCAGAGTGCCCGCAGGTTGAAGTTATCGCAGAACGCTTAGCGAATCTACGGTGTCGCATGGCAGCCGTCGGTGGGGAAAATGTAAAGCTTGTGGCGGTCACTAAAGGGCACGACCATCAAGTAATCCAAGCCGCTGTCGCTGCTGGGTGCAGGGTAATAGGCGAGAATTATGCTCAAGAACTTGCGACAAAACATCAAGCATTGCTTGAAACTGATGTCGTGGCGATGCCTCAAATACATTTCATTGGTGGCTTGCAACGAAACAAAATACGCAAGATAGCTCCATTAGTGGATCTTTGGCAGTCTGTTGATCGCATTGAAGTCGGTAAAGAAATCGCCCGCCATGCCCCAAATGCTCAGGTTCTAGTTCAAGTTAATCTAACCATAAATGCCAACCAACGCGGTTGTGCTAGCAATGATGTGTCTCAAATTGTGGAGGGCTTATCTGACCTAGGCTTGGGGGTTGTTGGATTAATGGGCATGGGGCCAATGGGTACCCCCTGTACTGTGCGCCCTGCGTTTAAGTTGCTGCGGTCGTTAGTGGATCAACACGGCCTAAAAGAGTGTTCAATGGGTATGTCAGCAGACTTTGAGGTCGCAATTGAACAAGGGGCAACAATGATTCGAGTCGGGACTGCGTTGTTGGGTGCGCGACCAAGTAATTGAGTAAAGAAAAAAATGTTAGTAATGTATCGCGCCCAATGGATTGATTACGCTACATTGATAAGCAAACTTAGGAGTTAACAATGCTAAAAAAAGCACTGTTTTATCTAGGACTGGCTTCCGACGAAGAGTACGAACGATACGAAGACCGCTCCTCAGACGCGCAACTAAACCATGATTATCCACATGTTGCACCTAGTGGGCCGCAAGGTCAGCGCCAAGGCCCCGGTAGTGCCACCGTGCGACCAATCCGTCCAATAGAGACAAATAACCCGAATTTGCAACCAGCGGCAAGCACTGAGCGTCATCGTAATCGAAACTTTCCCAACCAACAAGACAACGCCGTAGCGCATGGGGCTTCCGCAGTACGGATTGTGGACGACCCACCCACAAGACCTGCTAACTTAGAACCG
The DNA here is from genome assembly GCA_965204595.1 of Candidatus Aldehydirespiratoraceae bacterium. GTDB lineage: Bacteria > Actinomycetota > Acidimicrobiia > Acidimicrobiales > Aldehydirespiratoraceae > VXYK01. The sequence continues at coordinate 396,637 of CBDBEW010000014.1, forward strand.
CAAACTATTTCACCGATTAGCTTTGAACAAGCTCCAATGATTGGAGAATACCTCAGATCAGGTCAGCCCCTGATTATCAACTTTCAAAACGCCGAACGTAACGACCGCCGCCGTTTACTTGATTTTGTGACCGGTGGTTGCTATGCCTTAGGTGGCAAAATGAAAAGGGTTGGTGACTTAGTATTTTTGGTTACCCAACCCGAAAACCCCTCTCGAACTGTAGAACAAGCAAATTCACAAGATCAAAACATCGTTTTTTAGTTCTGGCACTCACAAGTCTTTAACAACTAAAGCTCACCCAAATCTCAATCAAGTGTTCTACAATCAAGAAATGGATGAATTGTCTTCTTTGTTGGAACAGTTTAGATTTCATGAACGCTGGCGAGGTTATGATCCAAATGAAGTAGACGCTTATGTCGCAAAAGTAATTCGAGTTGTTTCGGGGGTGCAGGACCAACTCAGAGATCTGCAAACAAAGCTAAATGAGCCTGCAGCTAGCAAAACTCAACCTTTTAGTGATTTGCGCTCTGCCACTCCCGCGACACCAACGAACGTTGATGTAAATAACGCGGCACATGGGATAGCTAAAACTCTTGAACTCGCTCAAAACGCTGCTGATGAAGCAATAGCGGATGCTTATCAGCAAGCTGAGAAAATGGTAGTTGAGGCAAATACTCGACGTGAACAAGCAGATAAAGAAGCAGCAGAGCTAGTAGCGACTGCGAAAACCGAAGCAAAAAAGATTCGCCAAGAAGCTAATGATCATGCCACTCGCACTTTAGCTGAAGCGCACAGCAAATCCCTTGAGCACAACGAAGCACTAGTGCTTGCGACACGTGATGAGCTAGCAGAGCAATGTGAGGATTTGTCGGCACAACGAGACTTGCTTGCAAACGATGTTGCACTTTTAAATCAGCACCTCACGGCTCAACGACACGAGATTCAAAGGTCTCTTGCAGTGCTTAGCTCGCTCTTGACTTCCCCAGAGTTGTTTCGTCTTGAGTCCATGCCAGAACTGCAAATCCAAGAAACCGACGCTTCCGAAGACGAGCAAGATACCCTTGACGCGCCTGTCGAGAACTTGCAGGAAGACAAAATTGAGCCAACCTCTGTTGCTGATATTGCGGAACAACAACCACGCTTGGTGACTCGAGCTGACTTGGTTGAACTTGATGAAGTGCAACCAAGTGACCCCCCTCACAAGCCAAAAGAGGAGCCGATTCTGGCTCAGTTGCGTGAAACAGCTTCACGAGATCAAATTGCTGCAGAAGAAAGTGAAGCTGCTTCGGACTTTTTTAATGAAGATGAAGAACAAAAAAGCCGCTCATGGTTCTTAGGTAGGCGGTAGTCCTATTTCTGAACTTATTGCTATAGTATCGGGCTGACCGAAACGGCAAATGAGTGGTCGTTAGTGCCAAGGAACGCGAGCATGGTAAAAAAGACAACAACCAAATCCGCTACAAAAAAGACGGCAGCAAATCAGGCAACAGCCAAGCGAGTGACCGCAAAGAAGGTGCCTGCCAAGAAAGCGACAGTGAAAAAAGCTTCCGCTAAGAAAACCGCGACAAAGAAAGCGACTGCGAAAAAAGCGGACGTAAAGAAAGTGGCAACTAAAGGAGCAGCAGTCAAAAAGGCGGTGCTAAAGAAAGCGGTAGCAAAGAACACTACTGTCAAGACCGCGGGAACCCCGATAGTGCCCACCTCACGAATTGCTAAAACAACTAAGACACGTAGAAAGCGAACATTGAAAACCACACCCTTCGGCCCCAAGTTCATCGCTGAAATGAAACAGAACCTCCTGATTGAACGAGCTAAGTATGTTCAATCAGAAGAAACGCACCGGGCCGAAGCAGATTCTCTAGTTGAAGGGCGTGAGCCAGGTGATGTACAGTTTGATGAAGAGAGTGGTGAAGGCGACACGCTAGCAGTAGAACGTGAACGCGATCTAGCACTATCGGCTCAGGCTCGCACAGCCGTTGAACAAATTGACGCGGCTCTGGCTCGTATTGAGGCAGGCACCTATGGAATATGTGTCGTATCCCGTCAAGGGATACCAAAACCACGTTTACGAGCGATCCCCTGGGCAGCAGAACGGGTTGAGTTCAAGTCAGGAAACCTTCGAGGTTGACAGAGTTTGACAATAAAGCGCTCCTCTAGCACCCCAGTGTGCCTGAACACACAAATCCCAACAGTATTGTCGGGAGAACGACTAGACAGAACTCTCGCGTTGCTAGCAGACATAAGCCGCTCAAAAGCTACCCAACTCATAAACTCAAGCGAGGTGCTAGTTGATGGAGAGGTGGTTGGCAATGGCGCGTTGCGTGTTAAGCAAGGCAGCGTCATAAGAGCAACCATCCCGCCGCAATCAGCTATCCAGCCAAAGCCAAATAAAGCGGTTGTGCCCAATCTGGTGTATGTAGATGATCATGTCATTGTGGTCGACAAACCAGCCGACCTAGTAGTACACCCCGGCTCTGGGCATCTAAATGCCACTTTAGTGAATGGCTTACTTGCCGAGTTTCCAGAAATATCTGTGGTAGGAGAAACTCATCGCCCTGGCATTGTCCATCGTCTTGACCGCATGACATCAGGCCTATTAGTTGTGGCGCGTACTAGCGAGGCTTATCAAAATCTTGTCAACCAACTAGCTGCTCACGAACCTCAGCGAACATATACGGCATTGGTTTGGGGTCAACTCAAACATGAGCGAGGCAGTATTGCTGCACCAATCGGACGTTGCCTAAAAAACCCCATGAAAATGACGGTTACTGAACAAGGCAAGCATGCTCTGACCCACTATCAGGTACTCAGACGGTTCAACAGGCCAAGCCAGTCAACTTTTCTTTCGTGCCAGCTTAGCACTGGGCGTACCCACCAAATACGAGTACATCTTAGGTCCATTAACCACCCGATTGTGGGCGACCGCGCATATGATGGGGGCAGACCCCAAATCGATCTAGCACGCCCCTTTTTGCATGCTTGCAAACTACAGTTCAAACACCCCGCCAGCAAACAAAAAGTCACATTTGAGTCACCTTTACCAGCAGAGCTTGAAAGGGTTTTAGCACTTTGTGATGCTTAACGATTGCTGTTGTTTGGCCACGGTGCTTCACCTCTAGACATGGCAGCGATGTCTGCTAACGTGAAGGAATTCAAAAACTCTCGCATATGTGAGCCTGCCGCACCCCAGATGCTTAGCAAAACGCAGCGCCCCTCATGATCGCACGCGCCATCTGTATGGGGTTCAGAGAAATCGCCTGCTGTGATAGGACCCTCAACTGCTCTAATGATTTCCGAAAGAGGAATTTCGCTTGGGTCGCGGGTGAGAACATAACCCCCACCAACCCCACGTTTTGAGCGCACAATACCCGCTCCCTTGACAGCGAGCAAAATTTGCTCCAAATATGGTTGTGGCAAGGCGGTTCGCTCTGCGATTTCACGCACAGACATTGGTGCCTGATCATTGTGTAAAGCTAAATACAGTAATGCGCGGGCCGCATAATCACCTCGCGTTGAGACTCGCATGCTTTAATCTTACGCCAACAATTAGTAGAGAATGTTTTGCTAAATCTCACAATGGTGGACTAAGCGCAAATAAAGTTGATAAAACTTGAATGAATGCATGAATTCAAGTTGACACCACCCGCCTTTGGAGAGTCTGCCATATCAGATTTAGTTCCTTCACTCTTGCAAAACCGCAATGGACAAAGCAACTTATTTTGTGATGAAACCTTAGCAAGCTCTGCGGTTGTGCTGCTTTGCCTTGACGGTTTAGGCTGGCAGCAACTGCAGCAACACTCACACTTAGTACCAACATTGATGTCTATGCAACAACAACGAATCACCACGGTTGCGCCTTCCACCACCTCAACCGCTCTCACCTCACTCGTTACAGGCACACCACCTGGCCAGCATGGGGTGATGGGCTACCGTATTTTCGTGGATGGCGAGGTGCTTAACGTCTTGCGCTGGCGCACCGCGAATGGTGATGCCCGCAAGCGAATTCCACCTCAATCGATTCAGTTGGAAACACCTTTTTGTGGACAGCGTCCAGTTGTGGTACAAAACGCTGAATTCGTCAACACAGGCTTTACTGAAGCACACCTACCGAGTGTTCGACATCGTGGTTGGCACACAGTTGCGGCTATCGCGGTGCGAATCCGGCAAGCACTCGCGGCTGGTGAGTCATTTGTTTATGCGTACTATGATGGCATTGATAAAACCGCTCACATTTTTGGGTTTGATGAATTTTATGAAGCCGAACTCAGAGCTTGCGACAATTTAGTAGCTGAGATAATGATGTCTTTACCGCGTAACGCCACCTTGATAGTCTCTGCTGATCATGGCTTGGTTGATTGTGGGGGAACCGAGACACCGGTTGTGTCAGAAGTAACGCGACTGTGTCAAACTCAGAGTGGTGAAGCCCGTTTTCTGTGGTTGCACTCGCGACTAGGGTGCCAACGAGAACTCATAGCAACGGCCAAAGAAGCGCATGCAGACCGTGCTTGGGTGTGGTCGCGCCAAGAGTTGATTGATGAGGGAATCTTTGGCGACAACGTGACTAAGGTGGCTCGCTCACGACTTGGAGACGTTGCGTTAGTTGCCAAAGATCGTTGGTATTTCACTACCCGACACGATCGGCCCAAGACAAAACTCATCGGGCGACACGGTTCCATGACAGCCGCCGAAATGTTCATACCTATCCTTACTTTTACCAACTGACAATCTTAAAGGAGACAAAATGGTTGATGACCAAACACAACTTAGCGATGGACAACCACTGTTGGTTGAACGACCTGAAGTCGTTGATAGCAGCGATGAAACCAACCAAGAATCTATTGATCATCCCGCAAAAGTGATGCGCATTGGAACCATGCTGAAACAACTGCTTGAAGAGGTGCGATCCACAGAGCTTGACGAAGCTAGCCGAGATCGACTTCGTGATATCTATGAAACGTCTGTCAACGAACTCGGAGCTACCCTTTCAGCAGATTTGGTTGCGGAACTAAACCGTCTAGCCTTACCATTTGGTCGTCAAGACACGCCTTCGCGTGTTGAGTTGCAAATGGCCAAAGCACAACTAGTGGGCTGGCTAGAAGGCTTAGTGCAAGGTATGCAGGCAATGTTGTTCGCGCAACAAATGGCTGCTCAGCAGCAACTTCAGTCAATGCGTGGGCAAATAGGCCCACCGCAAATGCAACAAAATCCTAGTGAAGAACGTACGGGTACCTACCTTTAGTCGCTGAGCTCTAAAAGGAAGGGGGCATCCGTGTCATTTGTTCATCTCCATGTCCACACTGAATACTCCATGCTTGATGGCGCGTCGCGCGTGGATGATGCCATAGCTGCTGCTGTTGCTGACAACCAACCCGCGCTCGCGATAACTGACCATGGCAACATGTATGGGGTCTTAGAGTTCTATAAAGGTTGTCGTGAGCAAGGCATCAAACCCATCCTCGGTACCGAAGTATATTTAGCACATGAATCCCGTCACGAGCGACCCCATCGCACAGGACAAACCGATGATGCAGGGGGCAGCACAACCTCGGGGCAAAAACTCTATTACCATGCCGTTTTGTTAGCTGAAAACAATACTGGCTATAAGAACCTAATACAGATTTCAAGTCAAGCATTCTTAAGCGGTTATCACTACAAACCCCGAGCGGATTTTGAGCTACTCGATAAGTACAGCGAAGGGTTGATTGCGACCTCTGGTTGTCTGGGTGGACACGTTTTGCAGGCTCTTCTCAACGGCAACAGCGAATTAGCATTCAAGCAAGCTGGCAGATTTCAAGAAATATTTGGCAAAGAAAATTACTTCATTGAGCTCCAAGATCACGGCATCCCTGAACAAGCCAAGACCAACCCGCAGTTGTTGGAAATAGCGCGCAAGCTCAACGCACCAATAATCGCAACTAACGACAGCCACTATACTCATTCAAGCGATGCTGATACCCACGATGCTCTGCTTTGCGTGCAAACAGGTTCATTGTTGGCTGACGAAGACCGTTTCAAATTTTATGGTGACCAACATTATCTGAAAAGTGCCGCAGAAATGCGGCAACTCTTTGAGGAAATACCCCAAGCGTGTGAAAACACCTTGCTGATTGCAGAACGAGCCAATGTGGATATTGAGTTCGGCAAGCCGAAACTTCCCAAATTCCCGCTCCCCGAAGGTTACGAGAACGACTCGGCTTACCTGCGCGCGCTTGCTTACGAAGGTGCTAGGCAACGGTGGGGTAAAAATCTCAGTAATGACGTAACGCAAAGATTAGATTTCGAGCTTTCTGTGATTGAACAAATGGGTTTCTCTGCCTATTTTCTCATCACTTGGGACCTCATTAAATTTGCCCGTGAGCGAGGCTACCGAGTGGGTCCAGGACGAGGTTCCGCAGCTGGTTGCGCGGTGGCATACACGCTGCGCATCACCGACCTTGACCCCATAAAGTACGACTTGCTATTTGAACGCTTTCTCAACCCCTCGCGTTCATCAATGCCAGATATAGATATGGACTTTGAGACACGCCACCGTGATGCTATCATCCGCTACGCAGCCGCTCGTTATGGACGAGATAATGTCGCGCAAATCATTACTTTTTCACAAATTAAGGCGCGCGCGGCTGTTCGTGATGCCGCTCGGGTGATGGGATACCCGTATGGCTTAGGAGACAAGGTAGCCAAAGCAATGCCCCCGCTAATGTCTGGTAGGGCTACTCCACTGAAATATTGCTTTGAGAAGCACCCAGAATACATAGAGGGTTATCGCGCTGCTTCCGAACTCAGGGACCTAGTTGAAGGCGATCCTGATATTGCCAAAGTGGTGGAGTTAGCAAAGGGGCTTGAGGGACTGCGTCGCCAAGACAGTGTCCACGCAGCCGCTGTGGTCATTACCGATCAACCAATAACTGAGTATCTGCCTATCCAGCGAAAACCAGAACAAAAGAAAAGCATTGACGAATCACCTGTCGTTACGCAGTTTGAAATGAACAGCGTGGAAAGCCTCGGACTCCTGAAGATGGATTTCTTGGGTTTGCGAAACCTTGACGTGATCGCTGATTGTTTAGCTCTGATTGCAAAAACTCGATCAGAGAAAATCGATATCGACACCGTTGACCTCACAGATGAAACCACCTTCAAATTGCTGCAACGAGGTGACACCATAGGAGTTTTCCAACTTGAGTCAACGCCAATGCGAGCACTTATTCGCTCGCTCGCGCCGACTTCCTTTGATGACATTGCAGCACTTGTTGCGCTTTATAGGCCAGGGCCAATGGCAGCAAACATGCATAATGATTACGCAGATCGTAAAAATGGTCGTGCCAAAGTTGAATACATTCACGAAGACGCGCAGGAGATACTCGGTGACACCTATGGTTTGATGATCTATCAAGAAAACGTCATGCGGATGGCACAAAAATTCGCTGGCTACAGCCTCGCCGAAGCCGATTCGTTGCGTAAAGCCATGGGCAAGAAAATTCGGGAGGTTATGGCAGACGAACGCGAGAAGTTTGTGACGGGGGTTATCAATAATGGTTACGGGGACAAACTTGCTGAAGAGATGTTTGAAATCATCGCAAGCTTCGCTGACTACGCTTTCAACAAAAGCCATTCGTATGGCTATGGCTTGATTGCGTATCAGATAGCGTATCTCAAGGCCAACTATCCCGTTGAGTACCTTTCGGCACTGCTAACTAGCGTAAAAAACAAATTAGAATCAGCAGCGGTTTACCTCAACGAATGCCGTGTTATGGGTATTGATGTTGGTGTGCCAGATATCAACAGATCCGAATCTGATTTCACACCTGAACCGAATCTTGAAGAAAATGCTAAGACACCTGGACGCATAGTCTTTGGGTTGTCGGCGATTCGTAACGTGGGTGTGAACTTTGTGGCCAAAATCATCGCTGAACGTGAAAAGAATGGCCCATATGAGTCTTTTACAGACTTCATTGAGCGAATAAGTTTGGATTCAATCAATAAACGCACTATTGAGTCGTTAATTAAAAGTGGTGCCTTTGATGCTCTTGGACATCCACGTAAAGGTCTCTTACAGATACATGAACGCATTACCGAGATGACCATTGAAAAACGTAAAGCAGAAGATTTGGGCGCGGTGTCGTTGTTTGACGACAGCAGCGGTGGTGCAGACTTTGACGACCGCCCAGACATCCCCGATGTTGAGTTTGAAAAGAAAGCCAAACTAGCTCATGAACGCGAAATGTTAGGACTCTACGTCTCGGGCCATCCCCTTATTGGATATGAACAACAAATACGGCGCAAAACCACCTGCGGGATCGGGGCGGTGGTGGATCAACAAGATCGCACCTTTATCACCATTGGCGGTTCAGTTACCAACTTGAGCAGGCGATGGACTAACAAAGGTGAGTTGATGGCATCCTTTGACCTTGAAGATTTGGCGGGTTCTATAGAGGTGGTGGTGTTTCCTAGGGCACTGAAAGAGCACGGTGATAAACTCAATGAAGATGCGATTGTGTTGGTCAGCGGACGTAAAGAAAGCGGCCGATCAACTAGAAGAAGGCGTGATGGTGGCGGAGATGACATTACCAACTTGATTGCATCTTCAATTGAGGTGATAGAGGAACTGCCCGAACATCCTTCGCTGCGGGTGCGCCTCGACACGCTCAACCACGAAAAATCTAAGATCGCGCACCTCAAAACTATTCTTGAAGCGCATCCCGGCGATTGTCAAGTGGAGTTACATCTCAGCGAAAAGAATGTACTGCGCCTTCCCAAAAATTTTTCTGTAGACCGTAGCAATGGTGTGGTGGCTGAACTGCGTGAACTGCTAGGAGTTGGTTCGATCCTCTGATAAGGCTCACGCAGTGGCGATATAGCTGCGTCTAGCTATAGTAAATATTCGGGGTTCTAGCAATGACAATCACAGCAGAGACAAACGACAGCATTGCTGTTAGCGATGCTGACCTTGAAGACATGGCTAATCTCTGCTCACAATCTCCGAATGCTTTTGCCAAAAGTGTGTTAATGAATCAAACCAGTAACTGGGTTCTATTGACATTGGCACGGGACGAAGAACACACGCGAGGCTTTTCTTTCTTTTCTTTAGAACGTATTGGAGGAACACCTTGCTGTCTTATCGGTGCCACTCACATCTGTCGCAACAACAAACGAGACAGCATTTTAAGCACCATTTTGAACGACCAATTGAGACGCGCAGTCCTTGCGTTCCCCGATGAAGATGTCTTGCTAGGCACGCAAATTAATGACCCTGGCGCACTTGATGCATATCGTACACTTGACAACATTATTCCTCGTCCTAATCACAATGCTTCGGGAGAGGAACGGGCTTGGGGTCGGCGCTTAGCTAAGCGATTTGGTATAGGGCCGAGCCGTTATGAAGACCGTGTATTCACCGCGCGTGGTAAAGGTCATCAAAGTATCGTATTTGACCACGCTAGTGCTAAACCAAGTTCTATAGCACCAGAGGTTCAAGCTCAGTTCGGTGATCTTAATGTCCCAGCAGGTGATACTTTGATTGTTTTTGGTTGGGCCTTGCTTGAAGATTTAGAGAAACTGCTCTGAAACACACAGCTATCGCATCAGTTATACGAACTCGGCGGATGACCCGGTCGTTTCGCAGTGATCCAATTCCAACCACACTTCTTGAAACACTTGTTGATTTAGCCCGTCGCGCACCTTCAGCTGGTAACACAGCAGCTTTAGAATGGCTAATTCTCAGTAGGCCAGTTGATATTGCCTTGTATTGGAAGACCACCTTAGGTGATCGTCGTGAAGATTTTGTTTGGCCCGAATTACTCAACGCGCCTGCGCTTGTTATTCCTTGGGTGGACCCGCAAAGATATCTTGACCGTTACCGTGAAGATGACAAAGCTCATTTAGAACTCGCACAATCGCTAGAGGCTTGGCAGGTTCCATACTGGTTTGTGGATGGGGGAGCGGCAGTGCAAACGCTGCTATTGGCAGCACACGAGGCAGGTTTGGGAGCACTATTTTTTGGTCTTTTCGAACACGAAACCCGAGTTCGCAAGAGCTTTGGAGTTCCGACCTCGCAACGAGCTATTGGTGCGGTGGCACTTGGCTACCGTCTTAACGACACCATGTCGCAAAGCCAAAAACGCAAGCACCGCAAACTCGCTGAAGTAACACACCACGGTAGCTGGCGCGGATCAGATACAAGATGATTTGGCGTGTAACGGTTAGCGCAACACAGCATCCTTTTGCCGCGACACTCCTAGCCACAGCACCGCTAGCTGGGGTTACGGGGCTATGCAAATGCGATATCTATCGCATTTATCACCTGCACTATGATGGTGAACAAAACACCATTGAACAAATTTGTCGTGAACTGCTTGTTGACCATGTCATTGACCAACTGTGGATAAACGACAGCCCACCAAGTCGTGGACGCACCATAGAGGTAGCGTTCCATGCGGGTGTTAACGACAATGAAGCAAGAGAAATTGAACTCGCTGCAAAACTACTCGGGGCCAACGGCTTACGTGCCGCTACCTCATGGCGTTACGATCTTGGTGACCTTGATGACGAGGCGGTGTCGGTCATTGGGCGACATTTCTTAGCTAATGACACTATTGAACATTGGCGAGAGGGCACCATCAATGTTGGCTTTACGAGCGAAATTTCTGCGAAGCAACAAGTCACGCAGATACCTTTAGCGGATCTCAGCGATGCCGAATTAGTAGAGGTAAGCCGGACGCGACTCCTATCTTTAGATGTCACGGAGATGCGCGCTATCCAAGACTACTTTAAAACTCTAGGGCGTGAACCAAGTGATGCTGAACTTGAGACCTTGGCGCAAACTTGGTCAGAGCACTGTGTGCATAAAACCTTCAATGCCAACATTGAACTAACCCATGTGAAAGCAAACGGACAAACTGTCATTAGCTGCCACAATGGTTTGTTGGCAAAGCTTCGTCAAGTGACTCAAGAACTCAACCCTTGGTGGCTTCGTTCAGCGTTTGTCGATGATGCCGGCATTGTCGCTTTTGATAACGAATTTGATGTTGCCATTAAAGTTGAGACCCATAATCATCCCTCCGCGCTTGAACCTTTTGGTGGTGCCAATACCGGTGTGGGTGGTGTAGTGCGAGATATTTTAGGTGTCTCGGCTCGCCCCATTGCCTGCACAAACGTGCTTTGTTTTGGTGACCAAGACATAAACTATGACAAGTTAGCGAACCCACTGTTGCATCCACGGCAAATAAAAGAAGGCGTTGTGGCTGGCATAGCTGACTATGGCAACAAACTGGGTCTGCCAACCGTGGCTGGCGCGGTGCTATACGATCACAAATACACGGCTAACCCTTTGGTGTATTGTGGTGCTATAGGTTTGCTACGTCGTGGTGTACACCGAAATCAAGCCCAAGTTGGTGACCAAATCATTTGTATTGGCGGCAGAGTGGGACGAGATGGCATTCACGGTGCCACTTTCTCATCTGCGAACCTTGATGCCAACGCTATTGAACAAGCAGGGGCGGCGGTACAGATTGGCGATCCAATCACGCAAAAAGGTTGTATTGAAGTGGTGGTGCAAGCTAGTGAAGCGGGTTTGTACAACGCTATTACCGACTGTGGCGCTGGTGGGTTGTCTTCAGCTATTGGCGAGATGGGCAAACATCTTGGGGTGGAGGTAGACCTAGCCAATGTGCCCCTGAAATACCCCGGGCTGCTGCCATGTGAAATCTGGATTTCAGAAGCACAAGAACGGATGGTGCTGGCCGTGCCTGATCATTCTCTAGCGTCATTGGCGCAAATTTGTGAAGACCACGAAGTCGAATTCTCCAACATCGGTTGTTTCACCAACAGTGGTGAACTAGTTGTGTATTATGGCGACCGCAAAGCAATCGAGTTGTCGATGGACTTTTTGCATGAGGGGCTGCCACAGCGAACTATGACGGCAACCTGGGTAGAGCAAAAGACCTCGAAAGTCTCACTGCCGCCACTTATTGATGAGGTTTTACTTGAATTACTGGCTCACCCTGATGTTGCTAGCAAAGAAGAAATTGTTCGCCGCTACGACCACGAAGTGCGCAGCAGTGCTGTGGTTCGCCCCTTTGTGGGTAAGTGTGGTGATGGTCCAGCCGACGCGGCGGTCATCAAACCGCTTGGCACGCACCAATCTCGGAAAGCGTTGGTGGTGAGTTGTGGCTTGTGCCCTCGTGTAGGCATGCTTGACCCATACACAATGTCACTACTAGCTATCGATGAAGCGGTGCGCAACTTAGTCGCGGTGGGTGGCAACCCTCAACGGGTTGCTCTGCTAGATAACTTTTGTTGGCCAGACCCCACAAAGCATCTTCAGCTAGGGGCACTGGTGCGAGCCGTTCAAGGTTGCGTTGACGGTAGCCGACGTTACGCTATGCCCTTCATTTCTGGTAAAGATAGTCTATATAACGAATTTGCGGGGCAAGCCATACCACCAACCCTGCTCATCACTGCGCTCGGTGTGGTACCCGACCTGCATTGTTCGTTGGATTCCGCGGGTATGAGCGTTGGTGACGATTTGTGGTTAGTTGGGCACGGTAGTGATGCCCTAGGTGGTTCAATAGCAGACTCAAACTATGCACTTGACGCGACTGCCGTGCCTCAAGCGGTTACCGATCCGCTACCTCGCTACCTGAGTGTTCATTCTCTAATTATGGACAAGTTGATTTCAGCCGCCCACGATTGCAGTGACGGTGGTATCGCGGTAGCTGTAGCAGAGATGGCTATTGGGGCGGTTTGTGGTGTAAGTGTTGACGTGCCCGCCGATGGTCACGATGCTTTCACAGCACTAGTCAATGAAGGAGCGGGACGCCTAGTGTTAGCGGCACCACGTTTCAATCGCGGCAAAGTGGCAAAACGTTTGGCGCGACATGGTCGACTTGTCGGCAAAGTAATAGAGGAAGAACAAATCCACCTGAACGTGGTTGACGAGGCCGCTAAAACCATTGATCGTATTGATGTGGCGTTGGCCGCCGCTAGAGGTGCCTTCACAAATGGTGGCTCACGATGACCAAGCCACCCATACTGATACCGTATGCTGCGGGCACCAACAGAGACGGCGATGCAGCACTGGCAATCGAGTTAGCCGGTGGAGAACCACGTATCGTGACCTTAAAGGCACTGCGCGAAGACAATAAGTCCTTTTCCGAACATGCTGGTGTGCTGTTGCCGGGCGGCTTTTCTTATGGTGACGCGCTAGGTGCTGGTCAAAAACTCGCTCTTGAACTGCATCATTTTTTTGCTCAAGAATTAGAGGAGCTAATTAGGGCAGGGAAACCTGTCTTAGGTATCTGCAACGGTTTTCAGGCACTTGTTAAATCAGGGTTTTTGCCAAACTCGCTAGCAAGCGATTCACCCCACAACGAACGCCAAGTTACATTAACTCACAACGCAAGCGGAAAGTTTGAGTGCCGGTGGGTCACCTTGAGAGTTGCTTCAAATATGTGCAGTTCATGGTTGTCACCCATACAAGGCTCGCTCATTCGTTGCCCAGTAGCACACGGTGAAGGACGTTTCATAACCACTAGCGACACCACAACCAAGGCTCTTTTTGAGCGTGGTTTGGTTGCCTTCACCTACCTCGCCAACGGCGCGGCCGCGCCCTCCCAGGAGGGCGAACAAGGTGCTCAGGGGAGTTATCCGGCGAACCCAAACGGCTCAGTAGCCGATATTGCAGGTATTTGTGACTACAGCGGTGCTGTTGTCGGACTCATGCCTCACCCAGAGAATCATGTTTTGGATTGGCAGTGTCCTAATGGTGGTTCAAAATCGAGTGGCTTACCCCTATTTGAAACGTTCGTAGCGGCGGCGCACTGATGCTTGATCTCCAAACCGCGCAACAACACAGTTTTAGTGGTGTTGACTTAGAAGGTCTGGCAACTACCTGCCTAGTGCGTCGCGGCAAGGTTCGTGACATTGTTGATTGTGGAGACTCACTTATTCTCGTGAGCACCGACCGTGTGTCGGCCTTTGACCACATTCTGGGGACAATACCTTTAAAGGGTCAAATACTCAATCAACTTTCAGCTTGGTGGTTTCAACAGATCTCTAATCAAGTCAGCACACATTTCATTGATGCACCTGATCCCAACATCAGCTTGGTTAGAAGATGTATCCCATTGCCTGTAGAGGTTGTTGTTCGTGATCGGCTAAGTGGTAGCACCGCCACTTCTTTGTGGACTCAATATCAAGCCGGGAAGCGAACAATTTATGGCATCCGTTTTCCCGACGGCATGCACAAAAATCAAACTCTACAGAACCCGATCATCACGCCTACCACCAAAGCAACGGCAGGCGAACACGACTTGCCGATAAGTGAATCCGAAATCATCGCCAACAACATCGTTGATGCCGAACTCTGGGATGAGGTTCGCACTATCGCATTAGCAATGTTTGAAACTGGCAAAAGGGTTGCTTTGGCAGCAGGTTTGATCTTGATAGACACCAAATATGAGTTTGGCATCGACCAAGAAGGCCAACTCAGGGTAATTGACGAGTTGCATACTCCAGATAGCTCTCGTTATTGGCGAATGTCGAATTTGGGGTCACGCCGCGACGCAGAGTTAGAACCTGAACACCTTGACAAGGAAATAATTCGGCACGCATATCGAACCTGTGGCTATGTTGGACGCGGCACCCCACCCGAACTTGATCAAGTGCTTGCTTTACGCACAGCCACCAGTTACGCAGAGGTATATGAAATGCTAACGGGTTCGGCACTTGTGGTAGCAAAACAACCCGCTCAAGAACGGGTTGAGGCCTATATTGATGGTGGGCAGGTTTGCAAATATAACAATACAGAGGAGCTTGATGACTAAAGACCCAGTTGTTGGGGTGATAATGGGTAGCGATTCCGACTGGAAAACCATGCGTAGCTGTGCGGAGGTGTTAGCGGAGTTTGCGGTGCCACATGAGTGCAAGGTGGTGTCAGCGCACCGCACCCCAGAGTTGTTAGCAACCTATGCCCGTCAAGCCGAACCACGCGGCTTGCATGCCATAGTTGCCGGTGCTGGTGGAGCAGCGCATTTGCCTGGCATGGTGGCTTCTCACACTCCAATTCCTGTCGTTGGTGTGCCAATAAAAAGTGGCACACTAAACGGCGTTGATTCATTGCTGTCAATCGTGCAAATGCCCGCCGGTGTGCCCGTGGCCACTATGGCTATAGGCGAAGCTGGAGCCATCAACGCCGCCTTGTTTGTCGTTGCCTTGCTAGCTCGTTCTGATGAGGTTCTAGCTCAGCAACTAGCTCAATACAGGAATGCGCGTGCTGAGCAAATAAATGCCATAACCTTATGAACTCTAGAGATGGCCACTCAGTACTAGCAGAGGGTGCCACCATTGGTGTTGTGGGGGGTGGTCAACTTGGGCGCATGTTTACCCACACAGCACAAGCCCATGGTTATCGTGTGGCAATATTCACAGGTGGCAACCAAAACACTCCCGCTGGGGTCGTGGCCGATACTGAGATGCCTGCCGGCTTTGACGATGACTCTGCGCTGCATCGCTTCGTTGAGTGTGTGGATGTGGTTACTTGGGAGTTTGAAAATGTTGATTTGAGAATTGCAGCGATTGCTGAACAAGCAGGGGTCGAGGTGCATCCGAGTGCCCAAATTGTTGCTGCCACGCAAGACCGCTGGCTAGAAAAAGAAGCGTTACAGCTAGCTAAAGTGCCGTTAACACCGTGGCGCAAAGTTACAAACGAACACCAACTAGCCACGGCCGCTGAGGAGCTAGGATTGCCAATGATCGTTAAATCGGCGCGTTTTGGTTATGATGGGAAAGGTCAAGTTCGTGTTGAGCACCCTAAACAAGTGAGTGACACCTGGCGAACTCTAGGGCCACAAAGACTAGTCGCAGAAGCTCTAGTGCCATTCGAACGTGAAATCTCTGTGGTGGTTGCCCGTTCACAACAAGGTGAGGTAGTGCCACACACGGTGATGGAAAATCAGCACGTCAATCAAGTCCTCGACACCACCATCACGCCGGCGAATATCGGTGCTGAAATGTCTAATCGGGCATACGACATAGCTACCGAGCTCGCTAATGCGTGGCGACTCGTCGGTGTAATGTGTGTTGAGATGTTTGTTACGCCCACGACTTTGATCGTTAACGAAGTAGCACCGCGACCACACAATTCGGGTCATTGCACTATTGAGGCTGCGCCAGCAAGTCAGTTTGCCCAACAACTTCGTGCGCTAATCGGAATGCCCCTTGGCGACGGGCACTGCCGTCCTGCCGCTATGGTGCAACTACTCGGAGATTTGTGGCTACACGGCAACCCAGATTGGTCAAAGGCATACGCCGCTAGCGATGTTCATTTGCATCTTTATGGCAAACGTGAGCCTCGTCCTGGTCGCAAGATGGGTCATATGACCACAGTTGGAGATGACCCTGCCACACTCTTGGACAAGCTGCAATCCTTGCGTGAAGCTTTGAGGTGAAAGGTGCAGACAATCTCCGACAACCCTCATGAACAATGCGCTGTGGTGGGTATTTGCAGCTCCAACTCAGACGCAGCGCGGCTGGCCTTTTTTGCTTTGCATACCCTACAACATCGTGGGCAGGAAGCAGCTGGTATTGCCACAACCACCAACGGTGTAGCCCACATCCATAAAGGGTTGGGACTAGTTGCGAGCGTTTTTAATGAAGAAAACTTAGCCACCTTGCCAGGTAACCTAGCCATTGGGCATAACCGCTATTCCACCACCGGCAGTTCGGGTTTGCGCAATGCCCAACCCCAACTAATTGAGACCCTAAAAGGCCCGTTAGGGATAGCTCACAACGGTAATCTGGTCAATGCCCCCCAACTGCGAAGGTCGTTGCTTGAAAGAGGAGTTGGGTTAGTCACCTCAAGTGACACCGAAGTCATGTTGCACTTGTTGAGCACGGCAACTGGAGATTGGCACGAACGGTTCAACATGCTGATGTCACAAGTGGAGGGAGCTTACGCGCTCACGATATTGACCCGTGACGCAGTTTTTGGTGTTCGTGACCCTTGGGGTTTTAGACCTCTAGTGATTGGCGCGATTGATGGTGGCCATGTGTTGGCTTCTGAAAGTTGCGCGTTCGCGACCATCGGAGCGTCATTTGTGCGCGAGGTGGCACCCGGAGAAATCGTGAGGTTAGACCACGCTGATGTTGAATCGTACCTCAGCGCACCTGTCAAAGAACGGGCATTATGCACATTTGAACAAATTTACTTTTCACGCCCCGACTCAATTTGTGACGGCAAACTGGTTCATTCCACTCGGCAACGTTTAGGACGCGAGTTGGCACGTGAAGCACCTGTTGCGGCGGATTTGGTGGTTGCGGTACCTGATTCAGGAACACCTCACGCCGTTGGCTTCGCGCAAGAAAGCGGTATTCCTTACACTGAAGGTTTAATTAAAAACCGTTACGTGGGGCGCACATTTATTGAACCCACGCCACAACTGCGAGCTGCTAGAGTGGCGATGAAGTTCAATCCCCTAGGCGACAACTTAGTGAACAAGCGAGTGGTTTTGGTCGATGATTCTATTGTCCGTGGCACCACCTCGGGGCCGCTAGTGAAAATGCTGAGAGAGGCAGGAGCCACTGAAGTGCATGTGCGCGTGGCTTGCCCAGCAATCACTAGCCCTTGTTTTATGGGTGTTGATATGGCTTGTGAAAGTGAACTAATCGCGGCTCATCGTAGTGTTGAAGACATCCAAGAACACATTGCAGCCGATTCACTAGCATATTTGTCGATTGAAGCAATGATGTGTGCGCTAGGTGAAGACGATGGCTACTGCAATGCCTGCTTCACGGGTATCTATCCTTTCGAGTCGGTGTATTTTAAACAACTCACCTTCAATCCTAAAACCGAGTTCACTTCGGTCTGGAATGATTGAGTAAATGCCGAACAGAGTTCTTGTGGTTGGTGCAGGCGGGCGTGAACACGCCATTGCTTGGAGTTTGGCGAAGTCACCTTTACTTGGCGAGGTCATTGTTGCGCCCGGTAACGCCGGTACAGCAACCGAAACAAAGTGTCGCAATATTCCGATTGATTTACACGACCTGCCAAAGATTGTTGCACTCGCCCAAGAACAAGAAGTGTCTTTGGTGGTTGTGGGGCCTGAGTTTCCCCTCGTGGCTGGTCTAGTTGATGTCCTAGAGGTTGCGGGTATTGCAGCATTTGGACCAACAAGCGCGGCGGCTCGCCTAGAGGGATCAAAGTCGTTTTGCAAGAACTTCTTGCAGGAAAACAACATTGCCACCGCAAGTGCAGTTTCATTTTGCGACGCTCAAGCAGCCTTGTGTCACTTGGAGAGTTTGCCTGATGTACCGGTGATCAAGGCCGTTGGCTTGGCCGCAGGCAAGGGGGTGGTGGTGGCGCAAGACAAGTCAGATGCCGCGCAAGCAATCAAGGATATGCTCATCGGCAATCGCTTCGGTGCTGCAGGCAAAGAAATTCTCCTTGAAGAACGATTGTCTGGCAAAGAGGTTTCGGTGCTGGCCTTTTGTGACGGCCACGATTTCGCGCTAATGCCAATCACACAAGACTATAAACGTTTGCTTGATGGTGACAAGGGTTCAAATACCGGTGGCATGGGTGCGTTTTGCCCTAGTTCCTTAGTTAGTGAAAAGTTAAAGAAGCAAATTGAACAGCAAATATTCGCACCCACGCTCACCACACTAGCTCGCAACGGTCACCCTTATAAGGGGGTGCTTTACGCCGGTCTTATGCTGACCGATAATGGCCCCAAAGTAATTGAGTTCAACTGCCGCTTTGGTGACCCTGAAACGCAAGTGATATTACCGTTGCTCAAGTCTGATCTTTATGAGATTATGTTGGCTTGTTGTGAAGGCAACCTCACCAATGTCGACATTAACTGGGCAAATGACTCCGCGGTGAGCGTGGTGTTAGCAAGCAGTGGTTACCCCACACACGCGAGTTCAGCCGAACCAATAGTAGGAATTGAACAAGCACTGACTCTGGAGTGTGAGGTCTTTCACGCCGGCACTACCGTAGCTGAAGGTTCCATCTTGGCAACTGGTGGCAGGGTACTAGCCATCACGGCAACCGCAAACACAGTATCTGCGGCAGCCAAGCTGGTCTATACCAGTGTTGCCGCGGTGAACTTTGAGGGCAAACAGTATCGTTTAGACATTGGTGAGATGAACAGATGAGCCGTTACCTTGTCGCTGGTGTCGACATTGATGCTGCGAACTCACTCGTCGGTCGGTTTGCGCCGTTGGTGGCAACAACCAAAACACCTGCGGTTCGATCTGATATTGGTGCCTTTGGAGGGCTTTTTGCGGCAGATGAAATCGGTGAGGGCAAGGTGTTGGTGGCTTCAACTGACGGTGTGGGCAGCAAGGCAACATTAGCAGCACACCACGGTCGCTACAAGGGATTAGGGTTCGATTTGTTGAACCATTGCGTTAATGACATTTTGGTGCAGGGTGCTGCCCCACTGTTTTTTCTGGATTACATCGCTGCCGCATCTCTGCAAGCAGACGCGGTGCTGTCGATAGTTGAAGGTCTTTGTGAGGCAGCACAAGCAGTGCAGTGCGCGGTTTTGGGTGGGGAAACCGCGGAGATGCCAGGTGTTTATCACCCGGGGACTCTCGATATTGTCGGCACTATTGTTGGTCTCGTCAACAACCACGACTTGTTACCACAAACTAAACGTCTAGTTGAGGGTGACTTACTTGTTGGTTTGGCGAGCGATAGCCCCCACACCAACGGCTACTCGCTCATTCGTGCATTGCTAGCAAATCGTGCGGTTGCCTCAGAGATGCTGGATTATCTCCTGACACCGCATCGCTGTTACCTGCACGACATAGCTGATTTGCAAAACGCCGGCTTACACCCCAAAGCTCTGGCACACATTACAGGTGGGGGAGTGATTGATAACGTTCCACGTGTGTTACCCCAGGGACTTAAGGCACAAATTGAGCTGTCTAGGTGGCCTGTGCCTCAGGAGTTTCGTGTTCTAGTTGATTGGGCACAAATTGATGATGAAGAAGCTTTTAGAGTATGGAACATGGGGATTGGCATGGTTGTGATCGTCGGACAAGACCAAAGCGAACTGCTGACTAGACTGGACTTGCCCGTCGTGGGGAGACTGTTGAAGGGTGCTAACCCAACTGATGAGCCAAATGTTTCATTTGCGGGGCATTGGCGGTGAGAAGGCAACTAGTGGTGCTCGCCTCGGGCAATGGATCTAACTTACAAGCACTACTCGATGCCATCGACGACGGTCGTCTTGTTGCTGAAATAACGGCGGTGTTTGTCAACCGCAAGCAAACAAAGGCCCAACAACGAGCACAAGAAAACAACATTAGCAACCAATATTTTGGCTTAGCTCCCTACCTAGCATCTGCATCGACTGGTGCTGCTGCACGCCAGCAATACGACACCGACTTGGCTGCAAAGATTAGCGTGTACCAACCAGACCTAATAGTCTTAGCGGGATGGATGCATTTGCTGTCGCTGGCGTTTTTGCACCATTTTCCGCAGCGAGTGATCAACTTGCATCCTGCATTACCGGGAGAGTTTCCCGGGCCAACAGCGATCAGCGATGCTTGGCAGGCACACCTTAAGCACCGCCTGCAACGATCGGGGGTGATGGTGCATATGCTTGAAGACGAACGGGTGGACGAGGGTGAAGTGCTGGCTTGCGAGCAAGTCCCCTTTCATCCCAACGACACCCGCGAGAGTTTTGAGGCTCGGATGCACCGCGCTGAACACAAGCTAATCGTTGAGGCTGTCGACACATTATTGGCCAAGATGTGAGCACCATCAAGCCAAATAGTTCCGACAAATCATTGTCAAGGATACGTCTCTATTGGTTGGGGATCCGGCCAGCTACGCTTGGTGCTGCGGTTGTGCCTGTGGCGGTTGGTTCGGCCACTGCGGTGGGCATGGCCATGAATTGGTGGCGCAGCATTTTGGCACTCGTGGTTGCATTGGCCTTACAGGTAGCGGTGAACCTAGCCAACGATTACTCAGACGGTGTTCGTGGTGCTGACGACGACAGGCGTATTGGTCCACAGCGATTAGTGGGTTCTGGTCTGCTGGCAGCCGTTGTTGTGAAACGCGCCGCTGTTGGCGCGTTTTTCATTGCTGGCATGGCGGGGTTAGCGTTAGCAATAGTGGTGGGTCCAGAACTACTGGTGCTTGGCGTGATGTGTCTCTTGGCTGGTTGGGCATACACAGGTGGCCCACGCCCTTATGGCTACTATGGGTTGGGCGAGGTGTTTGTTTTTGTGTTTTTCGGGTTGGTGGCAGTTGCAGGCACACACTACGTTCTTGTTGAACGCGTGGACGGATTGGTTGTTAGTTGTGCCGTGGTGGTTGGATTGTGGGCCACATCATTGTTGGTTATCAACAATTTGCGTGACACAGATGGAGACAAATCAGTTGGCAAAATGACTTTGGCCGTGCGCTTGGGTGACAAGCGAACCCGACAGTTTTATGTTGGTCTGCAATTAGCTGCCATGTTAGGGTGCGTGACGATCACCGTTGTCACATCTCGACTAGCTATAGCTGCGCTGTTGGGCACACCATTGGTGGTTTCGGCTCTGCGTAGGCTTCGCGGCAATGCTAGGGGGTCAGAGTTGATCCCGCTATTAGTAACCACCGCACGGATTCAACTTGTTTCTGGATTGGCTATGGCAGCCGGTATTGCCTTATCTGCATAAGCACTTCTACCTAAGGTGGCAGAAATGAGTTGTGCGCCGACAAACGTTCGTCTTCTGATGTTTGTGAAACCCGACTTATGGAGTTGTTGTTTAAGTTCTTGCCAAGGGGGAAGATAGGCGAGCGATTTGGGAAGGTATGCGTAGGCTTCTTTATCAGACAACAACGCACCGATTCTTGGAACTATCGTCTGAAAGTAGATTCGATGACCAAAGCGAAGTATTTTGTTTTCGGGTTCGCTTGCATCGAGTAGTGCTATTCTTCCGTTGGGTCGGACAATGCGAGCTAACTCAGCAAAGAACACATTCAGATCAACCAAGTTTCGCAAAGCGAACCCACAAACCGCTCCATCGGCCGATTGGTCTGCGAGGGGTAATGCCAAGAGATCGCCTTGTAGTAAGGGAGCATCGGTTCGAGCGGCCAAAAGCATCCCCATCGACAGGTCAACGCCCATTGGTATCATAGAAGCACGTGAGATTTCGCGGCAGAGGTCAGCGGTGCCACAAGCCAAATCCATCACCACAGAACCAGTTGGTAGTTCCAAGTCAGCGACCGTCTTTTTGCGCCAATAGATGTCAAGACCAAAGGTGATGATGCGGTTCACGCGATTATAGCGTTTGGCGATACGGTCAAAAATCGATTTGACGGCTATTCTCTTAGCATCGCCTTGAGGCAGTTGCGGGTTTGATTCCTGCATTTAGCCTAGGGCTTGTAACGGTAGGCACGGTTAGTGTGGTGCTTAGTGAACCCAATTGAGTGGTAGGTGGCGTTGGCGGCAAAATTATCGGCTTCAACATACAACATGGCGCGATCAAGACCTGCTCCGCTGAGCCATTCAAGCCCGGCTAATGTCAACGCTTTCCCCAGTCCCCGCCCCACAAAGTCGGGGTCTAGGGCTATCACATAGATTTCACCTAACTTAGGGCTAGTGTCGTGGTGAATCTTTGTCCAACAAAATCCCATTAAGCGGTTTTCAGGGTTGTGAAGCAGTCGAAAACCGTCTTGGAGATACCAAGATTCGTGCGTTGTTTGGCGAAACCTTTCTGCAGTTAGTCGCCCTTGTTCGGGATGCCAATGAAAAGCTCGATTATTCACCCGCAAGAAGTCGTTTATGTCATTTTCGGTGAATGCTCTGGTGTGGATGCCCGAAGGTGCTTGTGGGAGTGAGCAGCGCAGTTGCCATAGGTCACGATACGGTGCAAAATTCGCAGCTCGCGCGATTGCGTCAAGTTGCGCATTGACTTGATGAAGCCAAAGTTGCGCTGAGTCATGCGGGTGCTCTGATAGCCAACTGTCAAGAGCACTTTGCAGGTCAAGGTCTTGGTTACTTTCTGGCATAGTCAACACCCAACGGTATTCACCTTCTTTTGGCTGCACAACAGTTAGGGTCACGGTGCTAGCGTAACTAGAGAGTATGACAAAACCACGGTCACCACAGGGGCGCGCTCGCCTCACCCACGAGCGTCTAGCACACGAATACCCGAAAGCACAATGTGAACTAGATCACAAAAACGCTTTTCAACTATTGGTGGCCACAATCTTGTCTGCACAAGCAACAGATGTGGGGGTAAACAAAGCCACCCCCGCCTTGTTTGCTGCCTTCCCAGACCCATATGCTTTAGCTGCTGTAGATGCATCTGAGGTTGAGCCATATGTCAACACCATTGGCTTGTTCCGTCAGAAGTCAAAGAGTTTGGTAAAGATGGCTCGCTTGTTGGTTGATGATTATTCAGGTGAGGTGCCTTCAAGTATGCGGGATTTGGTGCGATTACCGGGGGTAGGACGAAAAACTGCCAACGTGGTTCGTAGCGTTGCCTTGAATTTGCCGGGGCTACCAGTTGATACTCACGTGACCAGATTGTCGAATTTGTTGAAGTTGACTAGCGAAACTGACGCGGTGAAGATTGAACTCGCACTCAATCCAATGATTCCAAGATATGAGCGTGGTGAGTTCAGCCTGCGTGTGATTTTGCACGGCCGCCGTGTTTGTATCGCGCGACGGCCTCGCTGTGCTGATTGTGTTTTAAACGATTTTTGCCCTTCCAAAAAAATTTAATTTATTAATGTGGGTGCGAATGCGAAACTTTTCGTGTAGTGTTCTTGCTGTTGCTACTTTAAATGGCGTTGGTCGGGTTTGAACAACCCGACCGGTTCGGCGATACGCGGGATCCGCCGCCCCGTATCGCCTTGCGGTGGCCTCTGTGCACAGAGGCCACCGCATTCTCTTTAAAACGAGCCTCAGCACCATACCAACAACGCTAGTGTTGGGGGGTGCTTAAAAAAATTGACCTACGCAATAGCACTGGCGATGTTGCCGTTCATCTGCCGAGACCAACGATACCTAACAGTTCTCCAATGCACGCTGTTGTTGAGATTATCGAAGAAGTGAAACAAAAAGGTGATCAGGCACTTTTTAACTTCACTAGACGTTTTGATAACGCAACACTCGATTCGTTGCGCGTGGAACCAAGTGTTATCAAACGCGCTCCCTCTCTAATCAATGGCGAGACCTGCCAAGCACTAAAAGTGGCTGCAGAACGTATCGCTGCCTACCACAAACAACAGATTCCGCGAGACATCCACACCAACATTGATGGCTTGCAACTGCTAGGAAGCCACCGTCCTGTGGGCCGGGTTGGTTGCTATGTGCCGGGTGGCAGGGCAGCCTATCCTTCCACTTTGCTAATGACCGCAGTGGTGGCAAGAGTGGCAGGAGTTCCCGAAGTGGTGGTGTGTGTGCCTCCAAATTCGTTAGGACGTGTGGCAGATGTTACCTTGGCAGCGGCTGCTATCGCGCAGGTGGATGAGGTGTATGCTGTTGGTGGTGCTCAAGCGATTGCGGCTTTGGCATACGGTACTGAAACAATCAAACCAGTTGACGTAATAGTTGGACCCGGCAACATTTATGTGGCTTTAGCTAAACAACAAGTCTCGGGGATAGTCGGGGTGCCATCTTCTTTTGCTGGTCCATCAGAAGTCGTGGTGGTGACCGACGGTTCTGCGCCAAGTGATTTCGCGGCGATTGATTTAATAGTCCAAGCCGAGCACGGCCCAGATGGTTTGGCGTGGTTAGTGACCTGGAACGAACAACACCTCTCCTCGGTGCTCAGCGCACTTGAGAGGTTGGTTAGCCAATCTATTAGACAAAGTGATATTGAAGCAACTCTAGCTCACTGTGGTTACGCTGTTTTATGTGCTAATCCACAACAAGCTATGGCTGTTTGCAACCACATCGCGCCCGAGCATTTGCAGCTACAAACAGCTAATCACGATGAACTACTTGCGTTGGTTAGAAATGCTGGTGCAGTATTTTGTGGTGCTTTCACACCTGCGTCACTCGGGGATTACATAGCCGGACCAAGCCATGTTTTGCCAACTAATGGCACCGCGCGGTTCGCTAGCGCGCTAACTGTGGACGACTTTATGAAAGATGTTCACGTTGTTAGTGCCACCAAAGAAGGGATCGAACAGTTGGGCGTGCATGTTATGGCATTAGCCAATGCTGAAGGTCTTGACGCTCACGCCAGGTCAATACAAATGCGGCTTGACGCACTGTGATGCCTTCTCGCCCCACTCCTCGCGAATCTATAGCTTTACAAAAGGGTTATCATTCACCTCAACTAGACGTTGAGATACGTTTGAATACTAATGAGAGTCCTGTTCCACCGCCAGATGAGTTTCGCGAAGCATTAGCGAAAGCAACTGCACAAGTAACTTGGAATCGTTATCCCGATCGCAAGGCCGGTGAACTACGGAGTCGCATCGCTGCATTTCATGGTGTAAAACTTGATCAAATATTTGTGGCAAACGGATCAAATGAAGTGCTACAGACTCTGCTGCTGACTTACGGTGGCAAGGGTCGTTGTGCTGCGGTATTTGAGCCAACCTACGCGTTGCATTCTCACCTCACAAAAATATCTGGCACCCGCTTGGCTATTGGCACCCGCACAAATAGCTTGCAACTTGACCTTAGTGAAATAGAGCGTCTTGTGGCCAAGGAGCAACCTGATGTGACATTTCTTTGCTCTCCCAATAACCCGACCGGTATTGTTGATCCTTTAGTTGACATCGAAGCGGTGTTAGCGATGGTCACGAAGCAAGGTTCTTTGTTGTGTGTGGATGAAGCGTATGGAGAGTTTTGTGAGCAAAGTGTACAATCTCTGTTAGTTGATGACGTTCCCTTGGTGGTTTTGCGAACATTTTCTAAGATTTGGGCCCTGGCTGCGGCCCGACTTGGATACTTGATTGGACCATCCTGGTTGATTGAACAACTTTGGAAGGTGGTGTTGCCTTATCATCTCAACTCGGTTTCACAAATCGCAGGCTGCATAGCGTTTGATTATGTTGACGCAATGCAAGAACGAGTGAGCCAATTAGTGGAACAACGAGAGCGTCTGATTACTGAGATGGGCGAGTTAGGATTAGAGGTGTGGCCAAGCGGAGCGAACTTTGTCCTTTTTCGAGCCAAGCATGTCGCAGGTGAAGCGTTGTGGAGTTCGCTTCTTGAGAAGTCAGTGCTGGTGCGAAACTGTGCGACATGGCCCCGCCTTGAAGGTTGCTTAAGGGTAACCATTGGCACCCCAGATGAAAATGACCGATTCTTAGAAGCACTAAGCGAGGCATTGAAATGATCAAAGCCGAGACCACCAGAATGCAACGAAGCGCCATCCTAAACCGCCAGACCAAAGAAACCACCATTGCCATATCTCTAGTTCTTGACGGCAAAGGAGTAACCAACGTTGATACAGGTTTGCCGTTCTTTGATCACATGCTCGACCAACTGGGTAAGCACGCATCTTTTGACCTCAACATTAAAGCTCAAGGAGACATCGAAGTTGATGCACATCACACCGTTGAAGACGTGGGCATAGTTTTAGGCGAAACCTTAGCTCGCGCTCTAGGTGCGAAACGAGGTGTGCGTAGGTTTTCGTCAACGGTGGTGCCACTTGATGAAGCTGCCGTTGAGGTGGTGCTAGACCTCTCAGGACGTCCCTTTTTGCATTACGAAATAGATTTTCCTGGCGAAAAAATACTAGGCGATCCACCATTTGATCCCCAACTAGCAGAAGAATTCTGGCGTGCTCTGACGATGGCTGCAGGCGTGACTCTGCACATCGTGTTGCAGCGAGGAAAAAACACCCACCATATTATTGAGGCATCCTTCAAAGGAGTTGCTAGAGCACTGCGTGATGCAGTCAAGATAGAAGGTGACAGCTTACCTAGCACCAAAGGCAAGCTATAAGCGATGAAGCCACAACCGGCAGATACTAGCTCAAGTCGGCCACTAATAGCGGTGCTTGATTACGGCATTGGAAATCTGCGTTCAGCACAAAAAGGCTTTGAGTTCGTTGGAGCCGACACCCGCCTGACTGCCGATAGGCAACTAATCAACGATGCCTGCGCGCTGGTTCTCCCTGGTGTTGGGGCTTTTGGGCCGGCGATGCGAGAAATGCGAGCGAGAGGGCTTGATGAAGTAGTGCTTGAACGGATAGCTGCCGGTGTGCCATTTTTTGGAATTTGCGTTGGCATGCAAATGCTCTTTTCTGCTTCAGATGAGGCACCTAACGTTGCTGGCTTGTCAGTTTTTCCCCAAAAGGTTCGCCTCTTGTCCTCTGCGGTCAAACGCCCGCAGATTCAATGGAACAAGCTCAAAATAGAACGACCACACCCTATGTTTGCCCATCTTGATCAACAGCCGTGGCTGTATTTTGTCCATTCCTATGCCGGCGACTGGAGCGATGAAGTGATCGCGAGTTGCGATTACGGTGGTGCTGTGCCCGCTGCTGTGGCACGCAACAATGTCTGGGCAGCGCAGTTTCATCCCGAAAAATCCAGCGTTGCCGGATTACAGATTCTCGCCAACTTTGTTGTTCACGCTCAAATGAATTCACCCGTTACCTAGTAATGGAATTGTATCCAGCGATCGATATTTTGGGTGGCAAATGCGTACGCCTGCACCAAGGAGATTACGGTGCTGAAACTGTCTATGGGGCTGATCCACTAATGCAGGCTTGGTCTTTCGTGGACGCGGGAGCGTCTTGGCTGCATGTGGTTGACTTGGATGCTGCCCGCACTGGGGTTGCTGCTAACCAACCAATTATTGCAGCCATTACCCGTGAACTACCTGTGCCCGTGCAAACGGGTGGTGGTGTGCGCAGTGAGGAACTAGCTCACGCTCTCTTTGATGTGGGTGTGGAGCGCGTGGTGGTTGGCACAGCAGCTTTGTCCGACCCAGAGATGGTTGTTCGTTTAGCCAACAATCATCGGGTAGCGGTTGGACTTGACAGCCGCAGCGGGCAAGTAGCCACAGATGGTTGGCTAGTCAACTCTAGTCGCACCGCAAGCGATGTTGTTCAATCCTTTGCCGACAGTGCCGTTGATGCCTTTGTGGTGACCGATATTGACAGAGACGGCACTCTTGAGGGGCCAGAGTTGGCTCAGTTGCTTGAAATTCTTGAAATCACAGACAAAGATGTGATCGCAAGTGGGGGAGTGGGCACTCTCAACGATCTGCGTGTCTTGGCTGGCTTAGAGGGGCAGGGGCACCGTCTCAGCGGAGTCATTGTGGGTAAAGCCCTTTACGAAGGTTGCTTTGACATAGCTTCTGCGCTTGCGTTGTTGAGTGGTTGATGATGCGAGTTGTGAGGGTAATTGTTTGTCTTGATGTTGATGCTGGGAGAGTGGTCAAAGGTGTCAACTTCGTGAACATTCGAGATGCGGGTGATCCCGTTGAACTTGCGGCTGCTTATGATGCACAGGGAGCCGACGAGTTAGTGTTTTTGGATATCACGGCTTCCGTTGATAAACGTGACACGACTACAGCAATGGTGAGTGCGGTTGCTGAGCAAGTTTTCATTCCTTTCACCATAGGTGGGGGGATACGCAATGTGGAAGATGCCAGGCGGTTACTGATGGCAGGTGCCGACAAGGTGAGTATCAACACTGCGGCGGTCAAACGTCCTGAACTAATACGTGAGATCAGCAGTGAGTTTGGTGCGCAATGCTGTGTGGTGGCAATCGATGCCCGCCGACAGCTCGACAGCCCCAGTGAGGTTTACACACATGGTGGCAGGGTGCGCACGGGTATTGATGCTCCGCAGTGGGCCAGTGAGGTGCAACGACTTGGCGCGGGTGAAATACTGTTGACTTCCATGGACACAGATGGCACCCAAGGCGGTTTTGACATTGAACTCACCCGCACCATCACTAGGCGCGTTGATATACCGGTCATAGCTAGTGGCGGTGTGGGTGACTTGCGCCATCTAGCCGAAGGCGTGACCCAAGGTGGTGCAGACGCAGTGTTAGCGGCCAGCATTTTTCATTTCGGTCAACACACCGTCGCAGATGCCAAACAAACTCTCAACGAACACGGCATCACCACCCGCCCCGCACCCTCCGATCCACCACAGCTTCACATCTGACATATTGGTAAAGAAGAGCCTGCTTGTGCCACACTAGGCGTGTCGCCCTACCAAACACCGGCAGATCCACCAACTCCACCCACCGGTCGCCGTCAGACCACAACGACCCGCCGCAAGTTCCCCACGGCGATCTCGACGTTCGCCGCCGCACATGAACCCGCAACAACCCGCCGGTGTCGTCTGCGGCGAGCACCTTGACATTGCCTAAATCGACGATCATTTCGCTCACGCGCCTACGGTGACAGTCCACAGGGATCCTCCAATGTTCGGTGTTGTAGACAACACCAATTCCGGGGGATCCCTCACACTCAAGCGCGGATAGCCACCGACCTCACTCCGACCTCATTCGCGCAGAGCCAGTTAAGTGATCGTTAGTCCCTCTAGCCAACCTGGAGCTATTCAAGTACACAATTTGCCGATTGATAGAGGAACCAGAGATTGCTGACCTGAGGATTGAACAATTAGGTCGACACAACTGGGTTCGACTACCCAAGTACCGCCAGCAAATACGAGCCAGTCGTCAGGTTCTCCAGCGCAGGGACCTACACTGACGCGCTGCACGAACGCATCTGGCTCAGACCAATCAAGACGCACTGAATCAAGAAACTCATCTCCCAAAGTAACCTGTGTTTCGTGACCTGGGCGAACCAAAAGTGGATGCTTGGAAAAGCGGAACGACGGACCTGAGGGCAGAATGTTGTCTCGTCGTCTCAGTCGATGAACGATCTTTGACCTGATTGCTATCGCATCGTGATACACCTGAAAACCATCAGGGAGGTAGGAAACAACATCAATTTGGGTCGCACAGTCCACTTGAGCCTCCAACAAAGGTTGATCAAGGTCTCCTCGGTCGACGGTTAGCACAAATAGCCCAACGAAAGCTATCGCGATAGCGACAAGCCCTAGAAGCATTTTACGCAATCCAGTCATCACCAAGTTCGCTATCTTTCATAAGTGAAATATTATCACTCGCTTTGAAAGTCCTTTTGTAACAAAATCTCTTCGCAGCCAATTCGATGCCCGATTCGGCTAAGACGAACATAGTTGGCGGGGGATACTCTAGGCTGATCAAATGGAAAAAGACTTGGCGTTGGAGGAGGGGTTAGGTGCCAACCTTGATTTTGACAAAGTTGCCAAGATTGGTAAGGCAGGACATCAGGTCGTGCCGGTGGTGCTACAAGATGTTGACTCTAGCGAGGTCTTGTTTATTGGTTACTCCAACAAAGAAGCCTACGAAGCCACACTTGAACGAAAAGCCGCAGTGCTCTACTCAACCTCCCGTCAAGAGATTTGGCACAAGGGCGCAACAAGTGGAGATCAACTCACCGTTGTCGAGGTGCGCGTCAACTGTGAACAAAATAGTCTGCTCTATCTCGTTCGCAAAGTGGGCGCAGGTGCCTGCCACACAAAAGACCAAAATGGCAATACCCGACCAAGTTGTTATTACCGCAAAGTGCTTGACCCGCAGACACTAGCACCCGTTGACACAGAAAGCTAATGCGTACCTTCCCCAATTTAGAAGAGTTCCGCGGGTTAGCACGGCAATATCGGGTGATACCTCTCTGGCGAGTGCTCCTCGCTGATCTGACCACGCCTGTTAGTGCTTTTCTGCGGGTGGTTGGAGACGAAGCGGGTTTTCTCTTAGAATCTGTGGATGGAGGGGATCGCTGGAGTCGCTGGTCTTTTGTTGGCCGTCGCCCCTTAGCGACAATAATTTCTCGTCACAACCACATCACCGTTGAAGGAGAACTCGGTGTTGAGATAGACCCCAAAGGCGGTGTGCTAAATGCCCTCGACCTCTTACTGGCGTATTACCGCACCCCTCCTTTAGTAGGACTGCCACCACTTCATAGCGGCTTAATCGGCTACCTCGGCTATGACGTTGTACGTGAGGTTGAGCACCTTCCAAACCAACCCGAAGATGATCTACAGTATCGAGACGCAGTAATCTCTGTCATCGGCGAACTCGCTGCCTATGACCACTGGCAACAGCAAGTGACCCTAGTTGCAAACGCCATCATTCCCCAAGATGCCGATCAAGAACAAATCGATGCCATTTATCAAGATGCGCTTGCACGTCTCGAATCGCTAGAGGAGGCGGGCTCTCAAGCAGTTGCCGAGCCGCTTTTTCTACCCGCCCAAGGCGATGAAGACTTACCCGAAACAACCTCCACCATGTCTAAAGCGACCTATTGTGCGGCAGTTGAGGCGGCACGTGAGTGCATATTCGCGGGCGATATTTTTCAGGTTGTGTTAGCGCAACGGTTTAGCTTCGAACTTGATGCTGACGCGATCGATCTCTATCGGGTGTTGCGGCAAGTGAACCCTAGTCCATACATGTATTTTCAGCGTCACCATGACCTCGAAATCGTGGGGGCCTCACCCGAACCGCTGGTGCAAGTTCTTGATGGACGGGTGATCTCTCGTCCTATAGCTGGCACCCGCAAACGCAGTAATTTGGAAGCCAAAGATCGCCAAATGGAAGCAGAACTTCGCGAAAACCCCAAAGAAATTGCTGAGCACATAATGTTGCTAGACCTAGCACGCAACGACATCGGGCGTGTCATCAAATATGGAACTCTAAAGGTGGATGAAATGATGACGCTTGAAAAATATAGCCATGTGATGCACCTCACTTCGCAAGTGTCAGGAGACTTGGCCCAAGATGCCACAGCCATTGATGTCTTGCGCGCCACGCTGCCCGCAGGCACCTTGTCGGGTGCTCCTAAGGTGCGGGCGATGCAAATCATTGATGAACTAGAGCCAACTAAACGAGGTCCATATGGGGGAGTGGTTGGCTATATAGACTTCTCTGGAGGGATGGACACCGCAATAGCCATACGCACAATGCTGGTTTCAGGTAATCGGGCAACTGTTAGTGCAGGTGCGGGCATTGTTGCGGATTCGGTGCCAGAAGAGGAATATTTGGAATGTCAAAACAAGGCCAAGGCTTTGTTGGCGGCGGTTCCCGCGGCTCGCCGCATGCGTGCAGTTCGTGCCATGTCAGAAGCTAAAGGTAGCAATGCTAGCCACTCTCGTTGACCGTGACGTTGTTGAGGTCGTTGGGGGTGATGCCACATCGTACCTGCAAGGCCAAATTTCTCAAGATGTTGCCAGCATCTCCCAAGGCGGGTCTGCTTGGTCATTGATTCTGGCACCTACTGGCAAACTTGTGGCATGGTTTCGTTTGCATCACCTCACCGCTGACCGTTTTCTCATCGACATTGAAACTGGTTGGGCGCAGCCACTGATAGCACGTCTGCGGCAGTTCGTCTTGCACAGCGATGTTGCATTCAATGCTCTAGGTGGTTGGCGCATGCTTTCGTTGCGCCAGTTCGCTGAACCCTTCGAGGTTGTGGCACAACTATCGGCAGACTTCGCCTGGCCTGACTTTAGTGGTCGTGATTACCTCAGCCCTGCTTTACAAGTGCCCGCTGGTGTCACCCTCACCGAAGCGGCTAGTGAAGAAGCAAGAATTCTTGCTGGTGTGCCTCGTTTAGGAAAAGACATTACCGAAAACATGATCCCTGCTGAAGCGGGAGCGCATTTCATTAGCGAATCGGTGAGTTTCACTAAGGGCTGCTACACAGGCCAGGAACTCGTGGCTCGTATCGACAGCAGAGGTGGCAATGTGCCTCGGTTGTTGCGCGTGTTGATTGCACAATCTCCCCTTCGTGAGGGTGGGGCAGTCATATATGAGGAGGCACAAGTGGGTGAAGTGCGCTCTGCTGCGGGTTCGGTGGCTCTAGCACCCTTGTTGCGAAAGGTGCCCCTCGGTGCTCAGGTTCAAGTTGATGGCGTTATGGCTCAAGTGAAAGTTCCCCAAAATTGAAGCCCTTGAGCGAAAGCCCGCTAGCGTCAAGACCATGTTCATCAAGATCTGTGGCATCACCAACGAACAAGACGCGTTGCTAGCAGCCGCTTTGGGAGCCGATGCCGTGGGATTTGTGTTCGCTCCCTCATCTCGACAGGTCGCAGTCGACCGCGTGCGAGACATTACTCGCCGTCTACCTGTTGATGTGCTGACGGTTGGCGTTTTTCGTAATGAACTACCAGATCGTGTGGTGCAGATCGTGCATCGTGCTAATTTGGGCGCGGCACAACTGCACGGGAACGAACCACCAGAACAGGCTCAAGAGATAAATAAGCGTGTGCCGCGACTCATCAAAGCCTTCACTTCTAGCGACAAGAGATTAGCTAAAGTGGCTGCCTATGGTGCTGATGTGATCCTCATAGACTCGCCCCGCCCAGGCAGCGGTGAAGTGTTTGATTGGAACCTTATGGAAAACATGCCTCTTTCTGGTGCTCGGGTGCTCTTAGCTGGCGGTCTTGATGCAGGTAATGTTGGGCGAGCCATAGAGGTTGTTTCGCCTTGGGGAGTTGATGTCTCAAGCGGAGTTGAACGCTCACCCGGTGAAAAAGACCCAGTTAAACTAAGACATTTCATTGTCGCTGCCAAAGAGGCCTTCACCAAGGTTCGCTTACGTGACCGCGTTGAGGTGTCTGAACTACCCTACAACTGGAAGGACGATATTTAATGACCCACACAATTGCGCCTGCACCAATCAGTGCTAGTGCCAGCGGAATGGGTGATCCGAGCGAAGCCGGCAGATTCGGTGAGTTTGGCGGGATGTTCGTACCCGAAACGTTGGTGCCCGCATGTCAAGAACTTGATCGTGCCTTTCGCTCAGCTTGGGCAGATACAACTTTTAGAGATGAACTAAATCGATTGTTGCGCGACTATGCGGGGCGTCCTTCGCCGATAACTGTCTGTGACAATCTAAGTACCGAACTGGGATGCCAAATATTGCTCAAACGTGAAGACCTGAACCACACCGGAAGTCACAAGATCAACAGTGTCTTGGGCCAGGGTTTGCTGGCGAAACGTCTAGGCAAAACCCGCCTTGTGGCAGAAACTGGTGCCGGGCAACATGGCGTGGCAACAGCAACTGCCGCAGCATTGTTTGGCATGGAGTGCATTGTGTATATGGGCGAGGTTGATATTGCCCGCCAAGAACTAAACGTCTTTCGCATGAAGTTGTTGGGTAGCGAGGTTCGTGCTGCACAATCTGGTTCTCAAACTCTCAAGGATGCGGTAAATGAGGCGATGCGTTATTGGGTTGGTGCGGTGGAGTCAACTCATTATTGCTTGGGTTCGGTGATGGGTCCTCATCCCTATCCCTGGATGGTTCGTGAGTTTCATCGAGTTATCGGCACCGAAGCTGCACAGCAATGCAGGGAACTCTTGGCAGGCGGCACACCCGATGTGGTTGTGGCTTGTGTTGGCGGAGGTTCTAATGCCGCGGGCATCTTTTCTGGATTTGTGGATAGCGATGCGGCTTTAGTGGGGGTTGAACCAGCGGGTGGGGCAGCTGTCGGGCGTGCTGTGCCGGGGATTGTGCATGGTTCACATTCGTATTTGATGCAAGATGAATGGGGTCAGGTGCTTGAGGCACAATCCATCTCTGCGGGGCTTGATTATCCTGGTGTGGGCCCCGAACACGCTCATCTCGCGGCCACTAAGCGAGCTCGTTACGAGGCGGTTAGCGATGAACAAGTGATAGAAGCGTTTGGATTGCTGGCCCGCACAGAGGGCATCATCCCCGCGCTCGAACCGGCTCACGCGCTCGCATGGGTTGCACAAGAAGCCCCGCAACTGCAGGGGCAAACCATCTTGTTGAACCTCAGTGGCCGCGGCGACAAAGATGTGGCGCAGATGATGGAACTCCTTGCGTGAGTGGTGCTCTTGAAACAGCATTGCGAGCGAGGCGGGAACGCGGCGGCAAGTGTTTAGTGCCATACCTAACTGGGGGTCTAGGGCAAGACTGGCTTGAGACAATTCAGGCAGTTGCGTTGGCTGGTGCTGACGCTATCGAGGTTGGTATTCCTTTTTCTGATCCAGTTATGGACGGCCCCACGATTCAACAAGCCAACGACAAAGCATTAGCGGCAGGCACCACACCGCAGTCGGTGTTGGATCAGCTTCGTGGTGCAGACATCGGGATACCAACCGCGGTGATGACCTATGGCAACATTGCTTACCATATGGGTTATAAACGTTTTGCTTCTTCTTTGGCGAACAGTGGGGTTGCTGGTTGTATATTGCCAGACATACCTCTTGAAGAGGTTGCCCCTTGGACACAAGCAGCAGATACCGCTGGAATTGAAACAGTCTTGTTGGCCGCGCCCACCGCAAGCGATCAACGTTTAGCTCAGATTGCAAGCAGGTCGCGTGGATTCGTTTATGGCGTTGGATTGCTAGGTATTACCGGTGTGCGTTCCGAGTTGGCTGCTAGTGCTAAAGTGATAGCTAGTCGTTTGAAACAACTCACCAACCGTGTGGTGCTTGTGGGGGTGGGGGTGAGCACACCAAGCCAGGCTGTTGAGGTTTGTGAGACAGCAGACGGGGTGGTTGTGGGTTCGGCTGTGGTGCAACGTATGCTTGACGGTGCTGGCCCTGAAGGGGTTGCCGCTTTGGTTAGCGAATTTCGTGCGGCGCTAGATGCCTGCTAAAAACCGTTGCTGGCCCGGAGGACGCTGGCTTCACCTAACTGGGGATTTTATCCATCTACGTTGGTGACACTTTGTGAAGTCGCTGCATCGAAACGTTCAACGGCAGGCAAGTGTGCAAACTGGGCAGCGTTAGTGTCACCTTGGGTATTGTTGAGGGTTTGCGTCAGTTCGTTTGCGTTCTTCCCATGCAGTAGCTGTGAAGCGGGATTAGTGATCTGCTGCGGGTCTAGCTCAACTACTTGATTGGAATCGAGGGGTAATATTGTTGAGGCACTCAACCACCCCCACTCGTCTCCATAAAGAACCAGTGGCAGAACATAGCTCTTTCCAACTTCAAGCCGTTCCGCACCCAATGAACCATAAGGAACGGTAACTCTATTTTTGCGTATCCAACCGTTTGCCACAAAGGAAACTGTCCCCGTTTGAGGCACGGTGTTGGGGTAGTTCCAGAGAGTTTCGTCGATGCGTAAAGCGACACTTCTCCCCACATATCCACCGCCTCGCTCCTCACTCAACTCGCTAGGCAGCTCTGCTTCGCTCATCACCGTAACCCTAGAAATTTGAGTCGCGTAGCTTACCCAGTCGGTCAGGCTTGAAGACGGCAACGCATCTTCATCTATACCATAAACTATGCCACCAGCCTCGTCTGTTAATCCAGAACCATTAATCACGGCAAACAAAGTAACCCCTGCTCCCAACAAGGCAAAGATCGCTACAGCGAGTAGAGCTTTTCTTGAACCTTTGGACATGATATGAACTCCTTTGTCAAACGGATAATAGTGTGCTACCTACTACTTGACAATAGCGAGTCCCTGCGCTCGTTGACGTACCTTGCTCTGTGCAATTCCATGTCGCATTTTTTGTTCTGAACAGACTGTCAAACGAGTAAGCGGACCTAAAAGTCACCGTCCCAACTACAGCAAGTAAACACAAACCGATCAAAAGGGCCGCTTTCCGCATAAGATGTGAGGATCACTCCGCGGCGTGAGGAGCTGACAACGCAGGTGCTTCGTTGGTGACGTGTCAGGTTGGTCATAGTCGCCCGCTAAGCAAAATGGCAACCGAACTAGAATAACAGCATTGGCAAGATTTTGATTTATTTTGTTTTGTGTGAGCATGATTGGTTTTGGTTTGGTATGGTTGTGTTTAGCGATGGGTGAATTATTTTGATTCGTTCGTTGTGGCTTTGTCGCCGAGTCTTACCGCTTCCATTTACATCACAAAATATTTTTAGATGCAGACATGGCCAACCATTTTTCCATATCAACTATTCTTAACGACCAAATAGGTGTTATGACCAAACCCAACAAAACAAAAACCCCAACCACAACAGAAGTGGAGTCTTCTTCAAAAGCGTCTGCTAATACGGTTGTGGAAGGTGCCGCGAAACCCAAGAGGTTTCAAGGGTTAAAGAACTCTGCGTTTTCTTTAGCGACCGCGCTACTTGTTTTGTTCGCTGGTATCACCTTCACTACCTTGAACTACAATATCGGACGACTCGACACCCGCATCGACCGGTTAGAAGACCGCATAGATCAACGTTTTGAAGCAGTTGATCAACGTTTTGAGGCTGTCGATCAACGTTTCGAGGCTCAAGATGAGAAGTTAGATGAGATTAATCTCAAGCTAACGGCTTTGATATCTGCTTTGAATGCGTCAGCGGCTGTCGATGCTGCAATTGATGGCACACTGCTCACGCCATAACCTGTGTCCGCATTTCAAAGCTCAAGCAATCGACCGCTCTCTCGACACATTCACTCCACCCTAAAACGCGAAGAGCCATCAAAGCTACACCGCTTCACACCGCAGTGTCCAACGGGTACAGCATCGACGACTTCGACATCGACACCCAAGCCCGAACGGTCACCTGCCTCGCCGGTGTGACCATAAATATCACCAACAACCGCTTATCATCGAAAACCTCAATAACCGTCAAGAAGAAACAGTACTGTGATTCAACAATTAGATGTCATTTAGCGAACAACTCGCTGAAGCAGTGGTTGCACAACGTCTTTCGGAATCATAAAGAGTTGCCTAATCGTTGGCCTAACACGCCTGAGATGCCCTGTAATTGCGTTTGCACGCCTTGATTACCGCAATGTTCGGCGAAGCGCTCCATGACGATCTCTTCAACTTGTTGCCAGTTGTGGGCACGCAGTCCCTGTAGGTGACGGTTGTGGTATTGATCAAAAACGATAACTTCGTTGCCCGCAGATCTCAAGGCTTCTATGTTATGCGGTGCGTCATCAATATATAAATTAGCTTCCACTTGTGGTTTGGCACCGAGAAAACAAAGGTCACGATAGGGGATACGTACCCGATCGAGCCAATCAACGGTGTCACTAGCAGCGATTTGGTGCCCCCAATTCACATAAAGACGATGGGTGATTATGCGTATCCAAACCCCGGCATCCGATAGCCGCCACAACGCTTCGGTAGCACCTTCAATCACTTCCATATCTCTGAACATGCGACCTTGCGTGACCGCATACAGATGGTGATCTTCAAAAGTTTCTTGACTAAAACCCCATTCCTCAAAGTTCCAACTGCGTTCCAAAGGAAGGGATTCTTCTGCAACGCCAAGCCGCTTGGCAACAACGCGGCGAAAACCGAGTGTGTGCTCAGCGCATACCCCATCTAGGTCAACACCGAGGACAAAGGTTTCAGGGTTGGTGGTTTCAGGTGTGGTCATATTGCATAAATCCTTTAGTTGTTATGTTATCTGTCTTAGAAATCGCTAGCGTCTCCTAAATGCCTAAACGATACGAAGATTTAGCCGCGGCACGAGAACTAAATCAGGTATTGCGCGACCTCATCAACACCGTGCGAACCGCAGACTTTACAGGCGTTGACTTGGCTTCTGCTATCGGACAACTACGTTCGGTTGACTCTGAGTTGGCAAACCATACGGTTCCAAAGTTACAGACGCAATCCACTCTTGAGGGCGAGGAACGGTTTGAAGACAGTTCAACTGAGTTACTAAAGCAAGGTCCGCCGCGCGCTATTGAGGGTGCTGAACCCGCTGAGTTCTTCCCGTATAGCCCGATCGTGGGGCCGCTTAACCCAATTTCGCCACCAGCTAAGTTGACTAAAGTTGCTGTTGGGAATTCGTTTGAGATCCAAGGTGAGGTCGTCTTTCCGACGGCGTTTAATGGTCCGCCGGGTTGTGTTCATGGTGGTGCTTTGGCGGCTTTGATTGATGAAATGCTTGGGTTGGTGGGTGTGGTTAATGGCTTGGGTGGCTTTACCGGCACGTTAACTGTTGTGTACCATTCACCCACGCCCTTGTACACCCCTTTGA
Source organism: Candidatus Aldehydirespiratoraceae bacterium (assembly GCA_965204595.1). Taxonomy (GTDB): domain Bacteria; phylum Actinomycetota; class Acidimicrobiia; order Acidimicrobiales; family Aldehydirespiratoraceae; genus VXYK01. Next base: position 435,539 of record CBDBEW010000014.1, read on the forward strand.
CCTTGCGTTCTTGGATTGAACGTGTTGATGGTAGGAAGGTTTTCTCTTCTGGAGAAATTCGTGTTGGCGAGCAATTGTGCGCCTCCGCAGACGCAATTTTCATTCAACCTAAACCAAGAAGTTAGCAAGCACCTTAACTCAGTGTCACACCCCTTGTGCTATTGTGCAATGCGTTGCCAATGAACGAGCAAAATGGAGGAGCTGGCGGCATGAGCGAAAGGTTTGACTGCGCTGACTTCTTCTGTGGCATAGGTGGGTTCCACATAGCCGCTGCAAGCCTGGGACATCGTGTCGTGGTGGCTTGTGATATTGACGAAGAAGCGCGGCGAGCGTATGCCGCCAACTTCGCCATCTTGCCCTATGGAGACATATGCACGTTGAACGAAAAGGAGGTGCCAGATTTCGACTTGTTGTTCAGCGGATTTCCCTGCCAGCCATTCTCGATCATCGGCAAGCGCAATGGTTTTGCTGACGACAGAGGCACGTTGTTTTTCCAACTGTCGCGGTTCATCTCTGAGAAAAAACCTATTGGGATCATCTTGGAAAACGTCAAGCAGTTGGCTACGGCTAAGGGCGGAACCTTACTACAGTGTATGATTGAGGAACTATCCGATCTTGGATACCACGCTGACTACCGTGTGCTGAACACGCTGGACTTTGAGTTGCCGCAAAACCGCGAACGGGTTTACATAGCCGCATCTTTGCGGTCGCTTGAATCGTTCAAATGGCCCTCTGATGCCGTGTCTATGACACCGCTATCGGACATCTTGGAGAGCGATCCCGACCCCAAACACTTCGCGTCCGAAGAGATACGAGCTAAGCGTCACCGAGCGCATACCGCAGAGGCCAGTCCTATGATTTGGCACGAGAACAAGAGCGGTAACATATCTAGCCATCCGTGGTCGTGCGCGCTAAGAGCGGGAGCCTCCTACAACTACCTGTTGGTAGACGGCAACCGCCGGCTGACACCGCGTGAAACGCTCAGACTGCACGGGTTCCCCGATTCATGGAAGATTGTGTGCAGCGACAGTCAAACGAAGAAGCAGACCGGTAACGCCGTGTCTGTGCCGGTCGCAAGGGCCATGATCAAAGCAATGGGAGAGTACCTTGGAAGAACCGAGACTGAGACGCGGCAGTTATCAGCATAAACCACGATACCCGCTAGGCGAGATACCAGACGATGTGTTGCGTGCCGTGGGCAGACTTATGGTCTACCGCGCCGTTGTGGGCATTGGTGATGTAAGTGGAGACGGCTTCGGAGACATATTCGCAGAGGCCGTGGGAGGTACACACTACGCTAGTCCTGTTGGCGTGGTGGATGTCGCTTGTGGGGTTACTGGATGGTCAGTGAAAACAGTGAAGAAGCCTGACCCGTTCACCACACGTACCATTAGGTTGGTATCTGGAAGGAATTCGCCAGACTATTCATACGGAATCTCAGACCCCCGTTACGACATACAGAAAACCGGCAGTGCTGTGTTGACGATATGGAACCAGCGTATCCAAGATTCGTTGTCGGAGTTTCACGAGCTCCGCACAGCGGGCTCGTTCGCAACTTTGAGGACAGGAAGTTCGTGCTGTTCGAGCACGAAATGGAACTGTTTCTGCCAGACGACTACTTGTGGACTGTGAATGCCCGCGGCAATTTAGAGGGCACAGAAACGGCAACAAACAGGAGCAGGTTCGTGTGGCAACCGCACGGATCGCAGTTCACCATACGGGAGAACGTGCCGGACACGGCTAGGGCGTTTTATGTGGCGCGAACCGTGGAGACATTGGACACAGCCGACCTTCTCGGCCTTATAGATTACAGCGACGAGTGGATCAAATTGAAGGAGTCTCTGTGATGCCGACAGAAGAACTACCCCAAAAGAGTCACGAGATCAGTCCTGCCCCGAAGAGATATTCACGTTTGTCGGCAAGACGGAGGACCTTGCCGACGTTCGCTCAAGGAGCGCGAGTGAGTGCTTCGCTTCTTTCGATATAAACCCAAGAGGTGGCAGCGCACCTTAAGTCAGTGTCACACCCCTTGTGCTATTGTGAAATGCGTTGCCAAAATCGTAATTCACAAGGAGGCATTTTGTGACCACAAGTCCATTCGAACGAAACCCTGACCCTTTCGCCGAGGAAGGTTTTAGCTCTTCAACATCCCAAGTTGCCCCACTCAAGCGAGACACTAGCCTCGTGATTTTTACCGTGCCGGCGATATTGGCATCGCTGCTCGCTGTTTTATTGTATTGGTGGGGTGTGGTGGGTTATGGTGCCGTGGGTATGGCTGCTTTAGGATACGTGCTAGCAGTGTTGGCAGACACACAAACGCGTCGCACACGTTACGATCAACGCAACTTCGTGCGCCCTAAACTCACTACTAGTTTGCGGGTCGCAACGTTTCTGATGGCATTGTTGATCGGTTGGCTAGTTGCTTCAAATCTGGCAGGCTCGTGATGCGCGTAATTTGTTTGCTATTTCTGGCAATTTCTTTGGCAGGTGTGCTGCTCGCAACCACGTCTCCCGCCACCGCAGAAACAAACGTGCCCGTTACCGACAGGTGCTTTTTATCCGAAAGTCAAAACCAAGTCAATGTTTTGATCTTGATGGACGTTTCTGGGAGCTTGGCAAGTAACGATCCTGATGGGGCGCGTCAAAAAGGGTTGGAGAGTGCACTAAATAATCTCGCCCGCTTGGCAAGAACTCATGATGACGTTGATATCAAAGTTGCCATAGACACATTCGCAAGACGCTATCGCCAAGTTTTGGGCTGGCTGGATGCGAACGAAGCAGCCGTGGCACTCGCAGACAACATTCGTGAAATTATTCGATCTGGTGGAAGAACTGACTACCGTGAAGCTCTCAAGGGTGCGGCAGCACGTTTTAGCGAAGAACCAGAAAGCACCTGCAACCTGCTTATGTGGTTCACAGATGGATCACACGACACGAACAATAGCACGCAGGTTGTAGCCAGTGAGTGGGCTGATTTAACCGAGCTTTGTTCATCACAGGAAATGAGCGACCTGTCTAATGTAAGTGTCTGGACAACAAGCGTGCTGCTATCTTCAGACGACCTCAACCAAGCAAGCCTCAACACTACCCGCACCGAACCCCTCGAATTTGTTTACGGTGAACATCCGCGTAACTGTGAACATCCACTTGACGGTGAGATTCGAGCTGACATCAACAGCGAAGAGTTGCGCAACCTATTAGGCGAGCTATTAAGCGAGGCTGTCTACCGATCCACCGCTACTAGCGATTTGCCCGGAGACGATGATCTGCTACCAAACGAGGCTGAATTTGAAAAGTGTCAAGGAGAAGGCACCCAAGATGACCCCTGTCAGTTCAATTTTGGGCTAACCGAAACCCATGAGGGTTTTCGCGTATTTGTTGACATGACGTATTCAAACAATCAAATTCTTGATCCAAGTGCTATCAACGTTGACTTAATTTCTCCGACCGACCGGACATACTCGGTCTACTCTGCTTCGGGAAGCCAACCAACAAATGAGGTCCGCTACCAAGAAATTGGTGATTCTGGATTTCTGTCCTACTTTCCATATGACAGTCGCTGGGAAATTATCGGCCATCAAGTGGCAAGAGATTCGGCTACTGATTGGGAGTGGGCTGGTGAGTGGACGCTTCACTATTGGGGCGACGATAGCGTCCAAAGCAGAGAAGCCACTAAGGTGGCAAGCGCGCTGCGCACGATCACGACACCAAAACCTTCTGTCAATATGCGTGTTACCCCGCAAGACGCTCTATTTGGAGAAATAACCAATTATCCAGAACCTGACCAGATACCAGAATTGCGCTTGCGAGTAGAAAACGGCCAAGGTGGACCACTCTATACCACACGCACGTTCCCTCTGAGTCCAGTGAGCACCGAAAATCCGCAGTTTAGCGAACCAGACATTTATAAAGATTTGCTTTACTGGGATAGTGAAGCTGGGGGTGGTGATGGAACAAGTTTGCTTGAAGCATTCGAGAATCAACCGCCGATCACCTTGGTTGGGGAGTTGAGTCAGGAATTTCAATATGGCAACAACGACGTGACCTGGACACGTCCATTGGATAGACAACTTGAATTGGAAGGTCTCGCCAACTTCATTGAAGGCGTTAATGAGCGTGCAGAGTTAGAAGAGTGGCTCAACGACCTAGAGCAAGGTAACGCAGATCAACCTGCGTTGCCAACGGTACAGTTGACTAATACACCATATGACATTAATGGCTCTGAGGTGGAATTAGATGTTGATGTGCCTGAGGGACGGTTTCCTGGGGACTTGTCGCTAGTTGATGTTAGAGCAACAGAAGGTAACCCAGCGGGTGCGTGGAACTGCTCCACACCGTCGGACACTCCTTGCCCACCAGTCAAAGTAGACTTGGGCTTAAACGAAGACGGCAACGTGGAGACCACGTTAGTTATAGAAATACGCCCAAATCCCGACCTAGAAAGAACATTACGCAACCGCTATGTGATGTTTAGCAACGACGAATGGGCTGATATCTGGAATCGGATTTCCCAAGCCACTCAAGCCACAACACTTACTCTGACCTCTGAACCAATTCAGGTCGACATTGCCACCCCTAGCGACAAGATAAGCAAGTTCTTACCAATATTGGTGGCTCTCGTTTTGTTGGCGGTTGCGTTGCGCTTTGCGGCGGCTTGGTGGCTAAGGCCCTGGCTGCCCTTGGCAACAGCTCAATATGTTGTGAAACCCCTGCAATCAGCGACTGGACTTGCACCCATGATTTCACAACAGCGAGAGTTGTGTATGGACCTCACCGCGCGATCATCATCTGCCAATATTGGCTCGGTGGTGCTCAACTCGAGGTTGTTGCCTCTTTTGATAGGTCGTCCCCCGTTGCTTGAAGCACGATCGTCGCGCGGCAATTGCTTTGGTTCAAGAGGCAGCTATCACAACAGAAAGGGCGAAAGAGTAGGTCGAGTTGGAAACTCTTTGCACGATGGTTGGGTGGTTGATCTTGCAACAGACACACCCTTGTTGATTGTGTGGGACTTACCAAGTGATGAAACAGATCAGGCAAATCGCATCTCAGAAGTGACCAGCGAAGCATCAGACAAATTGGAGAAGTTGCATCTTGCAACGCACAAGCCAGCATCGAATCAAAGTTCCAAGATCCCATCGCCACAAACTGACCCATTTTCAAATCCCGCTCGGGATCCATTTGCTGAACCACGGATTAGCAATGATCCCTTCGCAGATGAGAGCCGTGATCCGTTCAACGAACCAAGACGCAGCGATCCCTTTACGTAATAAACAAGAAATGCTTAGAAAGGATTCAACCCATGCTTAGACCAGTAATCTTTATCGGATGTGGCGGCTCTGGAGAAAAAGCTGTTCGCTACGTTCGTGCAGCAGTGCAGCGAACCCTTGACCATTACGATTGGCCCCACGGTATGCCAAACCCGTGGCAGTTCATCGGCCTAGATACCCTTACAGTGCAGGAATCACCCACAGAGATCCCAACCATCCCCTCACAAGACTTCTTGACGCTGTCCTCAGAACACGACACCTACGCGGCACTGCACCGCTCATTAGAAGCCAATCACAACCAACACCAAGGACACCCAGAATTGTTGTGCGGCTGGTTGCCCAACCCAGATGGCGTGAGTCTTCCTCTCAAGGATGGAGCTGGCCAGAATCGTGCTATAGGTAGAGCCGCAGGACTAAGATCTCTTGAACGCACACTATTATCGCGTCTCAAAGAAGCATTCAGAAGAGCGAGTTCTGGCGGCCAAGAACTTTACGAGGTTGGTCAGGCACTTGGGGTGGATGCTGAACTCGGAACCGAAACTCCAGCACCCTTGGTGATGGTTTGTTCATCCATGGCAGGCGGCACGGGAGCCGGTGTTGCACTAGATGTGATCGACCTAGTACGTCGCTGTGATCCATTGGGTGCCCATCCCTCGCTAGTGCTATTTGCCAATGACATCTTTGATGTGGGGGAGAAGGTTCCGATGGCAGCAAACTCTTTGGGTTTGATTTCAGAGCTGATGGCTGCTTATTGGTCTAGGGCAGGTGAAATCGAATCACCACTCACCACTAAAGGAGTGCAAAGCCCAGGTGCGGGGCCTCACTCTGTTTTTGTGCTAGGCAAGGTGGGTTACAGCGGCGCAGACCTCGGTAACACCAAAGACTTCTATCACGCAGTTGGTGAAGCTCTGTCGGTATGGGTTACATCAGCAGTTGTACAAGAACAGATTCACAACTTCATCAACGTCAATTGGCGCAACAATGCCAAGATCAACTTTGGTGGTTATCCCTTTGGCAAGGATGCACAGTTCGGGGCAATCTCTTCTTTCGGAGCAGCAAAAGTGACCGTGGGACGGGATCGCTTTGTGCAATGGGCACAACACAAAATTGGTAGGGAAGTGCTTGACGCATTGCTCAAAGGCCACCTTAGAGATCAATCGCTTCAGGGAAATCAGCAGACATCGCAAACAACAGATGCAGAACTCATTGCTGAGCTCGGCAAAAAATACGCCCCAATGGTGTTTGCGGGTGCCCCACTTTGGGAAGCAGCACCCGAACAACTAGAAGGTTTTCAGGGCGCACAGCTGCGCTTTGCTTCAGATGAAAAGGTTCGCAACAAGGCGAGAGAGCTAAATAATGACTTGACAGAAACACTGGGTGGACACACCTCCAGCGGTGCTCAATGGGCGAGCGAACTCGAACTGCTCGCACGCCAACAGGTTTCTGCTATTGACCGTTCAAGCACTGCACCTGAAGATCACCAGTGGCACCAAGACATGGTGGATGCCACCTGTTTATCCGCATCGCAAGTGGCCGCAGTGTCGTCTCTAGGTGTTGCCTCAGCCGCGCTAAGAGAAGCGGTAAAGCTAAATCAAAGAGAACTAAACGACGTGCGCCGCGCGGCACAACTTGCTGAGCACAGATACGGCGAACGTGTTGGCCAGGGCTTGGAGCAAATTCGCAACATCAATGGTCAAGCCGATAACAATCACGGCGAACTCGTGGACGGTATCAAGAGTGTTGCGCAAGGCGTGGCGTTCCGTTGGCAGTTTCAACGCCTCAACCACGTAGCAAAAGTGCTAGAACACGCCGAACGAGAGGTCTTTGGGGTTATCGCGGGTGCGCTAGATAGGGTCGTTCCCCAAGTAGGCGAAGCACTCGACAGCGATGAGGTGAATGCTTGGCCCATGCCACACACCCTTGGCGTGCCCGATCGCTACACCCCTTCAACGGTGGAATTTCCTCTCGAACATCATGACCAGTGGATGGATAATCTCGAGCTGCTCTGCCAGGAGGCTAGGGAAAGTAGAGTGCCTTATGGGGCCAGAGAAATAGATGCACTTCGTTACCGTCTCATTGCTGGCACCCCCATAGCGAGCAGCAAAGGGCAAATTCCCTCGTTGGTGCATCGCTCGCCAACACGTTGGATATTAGGGCAATCTACTAGGGTGATCTGTCAAGCAGGCAAAGCAGATATTGAGGCCCGCGTGCATCAATGGACCAACGCTCCAGGTAGCAAGTTTAAGCGCTTCTTAGATGAAGGGTTGGCGGCTTATCTCAATGAAAGCGATCCCGATAGTGGTGAACCGCGACTAGACCACACCCAACGACTGCAAGAGTTTAGAAGGCAACTTGGCAAAGCTAAAGAAGGTTCCAAACCGCTGGTGTCGGTAGATCAAGACCTCTATGGGGTTTGTCACCCCACGAAGAGTTTGGAACTACGCACAATTTGCTCACAGTTTCCCTTTCCCGAAGGCCACGCAGCGAGCGAAGATGCCAAGGGCATCGTCGGTGAAGCTGCCTACAGTATTAGCAGCACCGACACGACCTCGATTCTGGTTTCGCAATACTTAGGTAATCCTGTTCATCCCATGGTGGTGCGCTCCATCACAGAGCCACTTAATGAAGCGATCGCAGTAACAGAAGACCCCGTTGAACGCTCGTCGTCATTTTGGATGTGGCGGCGCGCCAGGCGTCTTGATGGCTTTATACCGTTGCCGAGGACGGTGCTTGAAGCAGTTGTAAGGGGTTTTGCCGTGGCCAGACTTTGTGGCTACATCACCGCAGATGCTAGCAAACCAATGTGCATCAGTGCAGCCCCTGATGAGGTGGAGTTCCCGTTTCCATGTCTGAGTAGGTTGCGTCATCCCAACGATGTCTTAGCAGGTCTGCTTGAGAGCTTCTCGTTGACATATGGCTTAGTTGGAGGTGAAGGAATAGCGGCCTTTGAAGGATACAGGCGGCTTCATGGGTTAGGTGAGCCTATCGAACGCAAACAACTACCTAGAGACCTAGAAAATTTGCTCAACACAGGATTACCAACATACGCCGCGGTAGCTGGGGAGGAAGCGAAAGTTATTGGTAGCACTCTCGACGAACGTCAAAGTCGTGCCATGTCCTATTTAGAAGCAAATGTGCAATGGTTTTGGGATAAGAAAACCAATCGTGGCGAGCGCATCCATCATCGCAATCAAAACGGTCTTGCTGAAGAAGGTGTGCCGACAATGGAAATGGCCGACGTGTTTGCTCGCTGCTACAGCCAACTCCTTGAACTTCTGGCGGCGAGAGGCTCAAAAGGCAGCGTGGTATGAGTTCCGCTGCGCGTTTAGTGATATTAATGTCGGCTGACCCCGCTGAATTCACTGCGCCCCTCAACGACAACCTCGCTGATTGGTGTGAATCTGGCCTGCTAGGGGAGGTGGTGTGGCTTTGCGCGCAAGACCTAGCAACTCATCTTCACAATGCAGAGTGTTGGACAAATCACAACCAAACTTGGCAAAAGACAACCCTCGCCGCGGCCATGTCGCAGCAGTTCTTTGGTGAGGTGTGGTTAGCTGCGCTGAGACACCCTCACGCCACAAACGACCCCACGCTAAAAGAAACTGCTCGCCACACCGAAGAACAAGCCCACTCAATATTGGGCCAAATGGTTGGCACCGACAGCAATTTTCGATCATTCACCGTCAAAATTGCACGAGAAACGGCCACAAGCACCGCTCAAGACTGTACCCCTGCCTGGGACTTCCACCTCATTCATGATGCGATGGTGGCAACGCACTCAAACCTCCCCAAAGTGGGTGCGTCGGCAAGTTCACCACTAAGCCTCTGCGCGATCGTGGCGCTATGTGCAGCGAGTGGTTGGTACAACGTAGACACATCAATCAATATCGGTTCAGATGTGGCTGATGGCGTGTTCAAACCAGTGCGTTTTGTGCGCTGTCAGTTGAGAGTTTTACACACGCCGCTGATTTTGGGATTCGCAATACCTTCTGCAACTCCCACGGCACCACCATGGCCACTACCTCAAGTCGACAATGTGCAAAGAGCACACCCTGATGCAGTGCCTCCGCTATCGCTAGCTACCAACTTAGCGCAGCAAAGTGGACTGGTTTGTCGCCAACCACCAACTGTGCCAAAGGCGGGCCGCAAGTATGAGTTTGCAAGATTGTGGAAGAAATTTGCTGGTTCCATACCGGCCATTCCTGCTGTCTCAAAATATGAACAAGCACTGCACAGGTTCGCAGATCGCACTGGGGGAACTAGCCAAGAAAGTACAACTAAAGCTGTGCTTCAACTAGTTGACATCAGCGACTTTCCAGACCTAGTGTTACAGGTGCGACGCAGCGATTTTCCTCCTGTACTCGACCCGTCAAATGCTTTCATAGAAGCTGAGGATTCTTGGAAAAATGTGCGTGACGTAATGTTTGGCCTTGTTGATGGATCCGAACTAATCGCCAAGGTCAAACATCCAGTAGACGAAACAGTCAAAGACCCACCTCGGCTACTCTGGACCGATCCACGCGGCTTGGCACCTGAACAATCTCCTCTTGACGCAACTGATGTCTGGCCAGTTTCTAAAACTGATGAAGTTCAAGAAGAGAAACTCGTAGGGGATACGAACAAACGTTCAACAAAGTTGCAGCACAAAGACACACTAATGGAACGCCTTACAGAAACGCTGCGCCAGGCGATTGCGCAAGCACAGCAAAACTTTATCGATAACTGCGTCATCGCCTCAGTTGACGATCACTATGATCAAGCTAAGTCCAGCCAAAGAAAAGCTCGGCTTGTGGGTGCGGTTTTGTCGGTAGCGATTTTCATTTCCTTGCTGCTAATGCTTGATCAACGCATGCCTACCCTTGCTGGTGTTATTGAGGGCATAACCCCGTTTGGTGCTCTACGAAGAGACTGGGGGATTGGTTTCTACATCATCATATTGTTAGCACTACTTGGTGGGCTGATCTGGTTTGGCAAGTTGTTTGATCAAATGTTAGAAGCGCGCCACCAACTTGAAGCGATTTACGCACAACGCCATCGACTGGGCATTTATAGCTCTCACTATGCAGCAGAGCTTTTGCGACTGTGGGGGGTAGGGCAGCAGTACGCCGATCATCGGCTAATCATCACAGAATTCTTGCATCGTCCATTCGGCAATCTTGTAGCTAATGACAGAACTACTTTGAATGCCGCAGAGTTGCCATTCCGACAAGACCCCCCAGCGGCGATGCTGGTGACCCACGCAGATGTGAACCCCAGGAAAATCCCAGACATCCATCGTCACGGTCAAAGAACAGCAGTGGCACCTAAATGGCTCAATGAGGCATATGGCCGTGTGTACTCTATTTGGAAACAATCGTTCCAAAAGAGAGTGGTTGGAGAGTTTCTAGACCCCGACCACGACATTACCGCGCGCAATACCGTAATTCACAAGAATCGTCGTGATGGTAGCGACTTGTTTGGTGCGCGCACAGAATTTTCGACCGCTGTTGTTGGAGCATTCGGACTTGCAGAAACGGGGTGGGCTTTGCGACAAGCAAGCGATGAGCGCACCATAACCTTGTTAGAACAACATCGTGATAACCCCGAAGAATTTCTAGCAGCATTTGGCAATATTAGAACTGTACATGGTGCTTATCCAGGCATTAGCGCGGAGGAGTTTTTTAGGTTCTCTCATTCACAACACGACTTGACTTGGCGTTCTCTGCTTGCTGCTAACACTGAAGCACCGGAGGTAAGAAAATTTACAAGCAAAATCGGCATCGTTCCGACAGTTGCAGACAAGCGATCATTAATTTTGGCTTGGCAAATGGTTATTTCTGATCCAGTACGTCCTCAAGACCAAGCGGGTTGGCGAAAAGACACCACAGAACAACACCTACCTACCACACATGAATCGATTGTGTGATATTGGTATAGGGGTAGGCACGAGCTTGACTTGATATCCAAACTTGACATAACATATATTTCAGGCGTTATGTCACCCCAAACGTTTCAAAGCAAATCGTGCTGTGGTGTATGCGCTAGGCGTTTGGGGGTGCTAGTGTTGTTGTTTGTGTCACGGAGATTAGAGATAGAACTAACGTCTGACCGCACCGACGGCCAATGGACTTGGCGCGCTGCTGGTGCCAAGAAACCCAAAGGTCTAGTTGATGCCAAGTTGCTGCCAGAGAAGGTTCAAGTTGGTGATGTATTACGTGTTGAAGCGAATGCAAGCCTTGATGGATTAGAGATCATCACCGTGCTGCCGTCTCGTTTATCAAAGCCCAAAGACAAAATATTGCAACTGATCGGCTCAGCTCCAGAAGAGTCATTAGTAATGTCAACGACAGCAACCAAAACTCGCTCAAAGAACTCGAAAGGTAGTAAGAAAGAGCGATCTGAACGCCCGCAAAACAGCAACGCAGAAGTTGTGCAGAATAAAAAGAAGAGAAACAAACGCGCCCAAGACGACCGAAGTAAGCAAGTAGACAAACTCAAAAAACGTAACAACAACCAAAAACGCAGATCATCGTTAACGAAAACTTCTAAAACACGTCGCTTACGCCCCAACAACAAACATCGGCTCGCTGCATTAGAAGCACTGCCCAAAATTCAACAAGAACTCGCTAGTGAGGTGATGAGAAGAGGCGTTGCTGGCGTGCGTGAAAGCATTGAAAGGATGAATGCTCTCGCCAAAGATGAAGGCATCCCTCAAGTCAAGTCGGAACCCCTTGTTGCCTTAGCCGAGCAACTGGCACCGATCATGAAGGCCGCAGAATGGCGAGACCGTGCCGAAGCAGTTTACGCCAATCTCGAAACTGTTGATCTAAAAGACTTGCGTACCGTGGTGGTTGCTGCTGACAGTGCAGCGCGAGACGAAGAATCCAAAGCTCTGGCTAAAAAAATCCAGGAGGGGCTAACAACTCGGGTGGAACGCGAACATCGAGCCTGGCTCAACGAAATCGTTAATCACCTCACCGATGGGCGTACGGTTCTGGCTTTAACGCGCAGTAGCCGTCCGCCCAAAGCAGGTGCACCATTGCCAATAGACGTGTCCGAGCGGTTAACTAAAGCAGCGGTGGCTTCGCTCACTAGCGATACCGCAGCCAAACGCTGGGCCACTGTGTTAGAGGCACTAGCTTATTCGCCAGTTCGATCCTTAGTTACGCCACAAAGCTGCATCGAAAAACCGAGTGAAGAGTTGCTAGCCACTATCAAAAGGTTGTCGCCCAAGATTCCTCAAATTGCCTCACTTTTTGGAATTGAAGATAAGAGCAAATCGCTGGCATCTGTAAAAGTCCGGCCTCAGCCCCCACCTCCACCACAACAAACCTCACAAAGCTAGTGGTGGTGCTCTTTGGCGATCTTAATCTTCCCGCAGCGAACGATGCACGCAGATAGCTCTAGCAACTAAACCAAAGGTCTCAAAAAAGTTCTTAGTGGCACGATCTCCTGGTAACGCTAGAGAATCAATCCCGACACATTCTTGCTCGCGACACCAATCCTCCACGAAGTTGATCAATGTCTCACCGCAGCCAACCCCACGAGCTTGGGGTAAAACAAAAATCTCGCTGAGGCGACCAAGTATGTTGGAATCGTGCAGTTTCACCAATTCTACTGAGGCATAACCAACAATCACATCGTCAATTAAACTCACCGCCAACAAGCCAAAATCGCATGTAGCGCGTAAACTCTCTTCAAACGGTGGAGTGCGAGCTTCTAGCACCGACCAAACCGCACCACCACGATGAGGAGTTAGTTCGGCAATAGCAGCGGCACACAAATCGGCGACCACCACTAAATCTGATTCTTGGGCACAACGGGCATCAATTTGCATAGCAAATCTTAGGGTTGCGAATCGCTTGAGAGTAGTTGGTTAATGCGGTTTATAACAGTTTGACGGTTGCGATGAGCCTTCTCGTAGCGCAGCACCACTTGGAGTTGAGATTGAGACAGCGGTGCCAACCTCTCTAGCAAGTCTGCTGCTAAGTAACTGTCGTAGTTAGCTATCGGCAAAGTTGATGTGGTGGTGGCACTCTTGTGCTTGTTGGCAACCTTACTCGCGAAACGCAGCAGTGCGACCTGTCCCCTACCACGCTCAACGAGTTTTGGAAGTAGGTCTCGTGCCTCTAAAGCTAAGCCTAGGGGTGCATAAATCAAGAGATCAGATAGCTGCTCAATCAGGTTTTCTGGCTCACCCGCAGCATCGTTGTGGTCACGATGTTGATTCATGTTTGATCTAATGGTCCACCGCAGTGTGGACATTCGTTATCAACTATTGCTGCGTTATTGACAAGTAAGAAGCAGTGAGGACATGAAATCTCATTCTCACCTTTGCCGATGGGCACCTCGGATTCACCAGCGATGGCGGTTCCTCTTGGTGTCACTGCATCGTCGTCATTATCGTCGTCTTCTTGGTCGTCGCCTGCGGCAATGCGTTCTTTTAAAATGGCATCAAGGTCCGCTTCTATGTCTTCTTCGTCTTCTAAATCGTTTTCGTTCTCGTCATCGTCTTCGTCTTCGTCCTCTTCGTCTTCTTCATCGTCTTCGTCTTCTTCTGAATCTTCTTTGTCAAAAACGTCGTCATCGTGAGCATCTGCACGTTCCTCATCTTTGATGAACTCGTCCTCGTCTTCAGTGGCTGAGATTTTAAGTTCGTTATTTTTTGAAGTGGTTTTCTTCACTGCTCTTTCCTATTGATCCTGCTGGTACGCAGAGCGGCGCGTCATCACTATACTAAGCAGAAAATTAGATTAACCAAGGTCTCGTTTGTGCCGCTTTTTTGCAGTTAGGTTTTCCGCTGAAAGCCTTCCTAGCGCATCATCTTTGTCGTGGTTCACAAATTTCATTGCTTCTGCTAATGCAATATGCCCAGCTTTGTCAGCGATTTGAGTATGCATTGCTTGGCAAACCAAACGATATGCCTCATGCCCTTGTGGTGTGGTGCGCAACTCAAGCATGTGGAGAGCCTCTCGAGCATTAAATTGCATTGAGTAACGGATACGATACGCCAAAGCTACTGCGTAACTTGCGCTCTCGGGAAACTCCTGTAATAGTGCGGCATACAGCGACTCTGAGCGCTGCATAGCACTATGGTATGTGTCGGCGTGTCCGGCGGCGGTTATGGTATCAGGGATCACATAACCGTGTCTAGCTGAAAGCGGCTGCCAATCAATCGTTAGCATGCGATGTCTTTGTAGGTCTCTAAAAGCACCGTAGTCAGACAACACGTCAAAGCGGTAACTTGTGCGTTCAAAGGCCCTGCCTGGACGGTGCCTACGGTTAGTTCTTTGCCCAACATAAGCTTTGATGACACTAATCCGTTCATCAACAGACATCTGCCGCACCCGCGCTTCAAGAAGGCGTTCTGAGAGAGAACTATGAGGATACAAACAGCCAATCACAACCTTCAGTTCGCCTTGTGGATCGTATTCAACCAAGTCGACAATGGTCTTTTCTACCACTCCCCCAGTTTCATAGCCAAGTAATTCGTCACTTATGGCTTCAGTTGAGAGACGGGTATCACTAAGATAATCCCTCGCACGGTTTCCTCGCTCAGGTAAATCTACTCGCTTTAAAAATGAGGGGATGACTTTACGCAATTCTGTTAACATCATCTCTGCGTAGGTGCGCGCTTCTGGCAATGGATGACTTCTCATTCGTAGCAAAAGTGCTTCGTATGCTTGCCCAGATCCGAAGATGCCCACGTTAGATAATGAAGCCGCGGGCAACAATCCACGAATAGCATCAAAGGCTTTGGCTTGGACTGCTAATCGATAAGCGAAATCGCTGTCGCCTGGTTTTTTAGGAACCGCTTCTCGAAAATAACTTTGCATCTTGGGGATGAGAGCAGAATAAATGTCGAAAATGCGATCTAGGTCCGCAACATAGCGAGTACCGAGAGGCGAACTCATCACCTTTGGGTCACGATAATAGCGGTAGCGCCCACCAAGTCGTTGGTCATAAGCTATATAGCGAGTACTTTGCTCAAGGTAGGCCATCAAGCGACCCCATTCAAGCACCTTGGTAAGGATGTTGGATGCTTGTTCACACGCCAGATGCACACCGCCAAGTTGTGCAACGCTGTCGTCTCCATACTCAAAGAAAACTCGGTCATATAGTTCCTCGGCGCGCTTCAGCCCCACGGTTGCATCTATGGTTTTGTCGCCTGACACATCTAGATCGCCAACAAATTCCTGCAAAAACAAGCGACGTAAGCTAAGCGGTGAGCGAGAATAACGGGCAAAGAGTGCGCCTTTTACCACCTCAGGCAGGTTCACCAACGCAAACACTGGTTGATCAAGGTTGGTGAAATAGCGCCGCAGAATGTCGGCTTCGTTAGCGGTGTATTCCTCAGCAATATAAACCGTCATTGCGCCAGATTTTAGTTTCTTGCTGTGAATGAGTCGTGGATGGTAGCCAGTATTTCGGGTTGAGCCCAACAATCAACTATAGTCATGGCCATATTTAATGCACCATCCAAGACTGCTTGGTCTGCGGCTTCAGAACGCGCCGCCACCGCAAATTCTGGTGTGTGAATAACTGTACCTTGCGGTGCTAACTTGATCATCGGGTGAATAGCTGGCACTTGTTGACTGACATTGCCCATGTCCGTGCTTCCAACAACCACCCTTGACTCATCTTGAGGGTGCACCACTCTGCCATTTGCTTCAGAGTTCTTAGTGTAAAGTTCAAGCAACACGTCATTGCTCAGCATGTGATGGTAGGGCGGGTCGTGCCAAACAGTTTGCATCTCACAACCCGCTGCGGTCGCTCCAGCTGCTAGGCAGGCATTAAAACGCTCCTTAAGGCAGGCTAAACTCTCAGTTGTTGTTGAGCGGACATACCATTGCGAAGCAGCTTGACTTGGCACAATGTTGGGTTTATCTCCAGCTTGTGTGAAGATTCCATGAATTCGTTCGTCTGTCGCAATGTGTTGACGTAAGGCAGCAACAGCGTTATAGCCGAGAACGGCAGCATCTAAGGCATTACGACCTTCTTGAGGGTTTGCAGCGGCGTGGCTAGCTACTCCCCGATAAGTGATATCCACTGATTCGCAAGCTAATACATGCATTGTTTCTATGTCGTGGTCGGCTGGATGAACCATCATCGCGCCCTCAACACCTCTAAAGGCACCTCGGCGAATCATGAACTCCTTGCCGCCCCCTCCTTCTTCTGCTGGAGTACCGAGCACCACCACTTGCCCAGCCATAGCTTGCGCAACTTTAGCGGCTGCCAAACCAGCACCAAGCCCAGCAGCAGCAATCACATTGTGACCACAGGCATGGCCGATGGCAGGCAACGCATCATACTCACAACAAACAGCCAATGTGGGGCCAACGTTGCCTGCTCTAGCAGCGAACGCTGTTGGCAATCCATAAGCACCGCGTTCCACTTCAAGTCCCTGCTCTGCAAGTGTGTCGGTGAGTAGTTCATGGGCGTGATGTTCCTCAAATCCGAGTTCGGGATTGGCATGGATTGAATGAGAAATTTCAATGAGTTTGGAACTCAAGCGAGAAACTTCAGCGCGTACCAGCCGTTTGGCTAGAAAGACATCCATCGTTTTATCCTAGAGGTACTTGCATAATCTCGGGTGTCAAACCCAAACGTCAAGTGCTGCGGGTTCCACCCGAATACTCAAACGTGTTGCCTTGCCGTGAGGTAGTCCATCAAGAGTTATCGACATGGGGTGGGGTAGGTCTAGTTGCGTTGCTTTGCTGCGGCGCACCTTAATGTCTCGATGTGGTATGTGGCTCCCTGAACGCAGCCTCCTGAATGCTTTAACACGTTGAGAAAAGCCTAAGTTGCCCTCAATGATGTCGAGTAAGCCATCACCCGGATGAGCTCTTGGTGCTACATTGTGGGTGCCGATGAACGCGGCGTTAGCGGCAATCACCAATGGTCCATGCCACCACGAATTTCGTGCTACTAAATTAGCAAGAAACCAGAAAAGCCGTCCATCCACTAACACTGCTCCTAAATCAACTTGCAGGTGGGTACCATTGTTAGCTCGCAGACGTTTTTCATTATTATGTGCTCCTAGTGTTCGAGCCAAATCACCACCAAGCAAACACAGTTTAGGCAGAGTTTCTTTAGCGCGCTTAGCGTTATTTACCAGTTCGTTGGCTTGCGAGTCCGATCGCACAAAATATGCATCGCTTGGCACTTCACCACTATCACCCACAAAGTTGATGGGGCTCACGTTAGTTTCTTGGCTGTTTGTCGCTTGCGAAGTCGGCCATACAGTATCGCTATCTCATAAAACAAATACATGGGAACAGACAATACACCCAAGGTAAAAGGGTCACCGCTCGGCGTGATCACCGCTACTAGAGCAACAATGCCCACCACAGCGTAACGGCGACCCCGACGCAAAACCTTGTTGTCGACAAGCTCAAGTTCTTGCAAAAAGATCAGTGCTATCGGGAACTCAAAGCCAATCCCAAATGCAACAATCATTTTGATAACGAATCCAAGATACTCATTAGGTGAATACCATTCAACTAGGTCTTCGCCACCTACCTGAGACAAAAATTCTAGTGCTCGGGGGATACTCCAATATGCGAGCGCAGTGCCAGCAAAAAACAGTGTCACGCTACTAATCATGAAAGCCACCGCGTATCGTTTTTCATGAGAAAACAACCCTGGTGCGACAAAACGCCACGTTTGCCACAAAACTAGCGGCATAGCTAAAATGACTCCGCCGTAACCAGCAACAGACATTCGCACACTGAACGGCTCGAAGGGGTTACGCGCGTAGAGTTGGCAACCACTACCAAACACATCACTAGCAATACGGTCAGCTTCAGGTAAGGAACGACAATACGGTTCAAGCAAGAAGCCAAGTATCCAGGGGTACAAAAACCAACAAATCACCACACCCACAGCAATCGCGCTAACGGAGATTATGAGCCGTTGCCGTAACTCTGTAAGGTGTTCCACAAGGGTCATTGCAGACACTTGCGGGTTCATGAAGTCATGTGAGGGTGCTCTGTTGCGTTGGGAGGGGCGGTTTCGTTGCTATCGAGTGGTGGTTGTAACCGCGCACTTTTCGCTTTAGTTTCTGTCGTTGGTTCTTGCATTGGTTCTTGCATGGTTGCACGCATTTCGTCTTGAAAGCTCCGTGAGATGCGCTTGATTTCATTGATGGCTCGCCCGACTTGCCGAGCAGCAACAGGAAGCTTTTGTGGGCCGAGCACGATCAACGCCAACAACAAGACCACCACCACTTCCATCCCACCAATATTGCCCATATCTTGAGGCTACCGAGGGGTGACCACACGCCCAACTATCGGGCTGCGATGACTATGGCACATCATTTCTAGGTAAAGAGGTTAGCGAGGTTCTTCACTCATCACCACCGACAGTTCGGGTTCGGCGTACCGATAAGCGTAAGAGGGTTACTTCTTTAGTGATTTGTTGCAAAGCTACTGTGGTACACAGCAAGGCTAAAACTAGAGCGGCAGTGACCAACAAAAAACTCCACAACATACCGTCAGCCTATCGCAAATCCCCAAAAAGTAGTTCCCGGTGCGTGCCCGCTCAAAGACCACCCAAGTCACTTAGCGGCCAGATTTTTACAAAGGCTCTACCCACGATGGTGTCAATGTTGATTGGGCCAAAAACACGCGAATCGGTGCTTGCTTGACGGTTATCCCCCATCACAAAAACCATTCCTTCTGGCACCAAACAGGTGTCAGTCGCGGGTGGGTTGTTGGCACAGTCCATTAACTGCCCATCTGGGTATGTTGGGGCTTGAGCAACATATGGCTCATCTTGAAGAACACCATTCAGATACACGTTGCCGTCTTGGAAGCTCAGCAAGTCATCGGGCAAAGCAATGATGCGTTTTATGAAATCTTGTTCCCCACCTTGGGCGTTTGGTGGCTTAGAGAAAACCACCACATCACCTCTGCTAACCTCACCAAACCGATAGCTGAGTTTGTTCACCAACACTCGATCGTCAATACGCAAAGTTGCATACATGGAACTAGATGGAATGTAATATGCCTGCACTACAAAGGATCTGATCACAAACGACAGCACGAATGCCACCAACGCCACTATCAGCCATTCACTGAGTGTGCGGAAGAGACTGTGAGAGCGTGTGTTTTTTTGATCTGGGGTGTCTTCAAGCTCTTCCACAGATTACTACGATACCGCCAAGTTGCGCTCGTTAGTGCCAGCAAGCGACACTAACGATAACGGGCTAGCACTCTTCGCGCGGTTTGGCTTAGCAGTGAAGCACTAAGGGGTTCATCGATGTGGAGAATTTCTGCCCTAACACCTAGCTGTAGGAGTAATCGTTCAAGCCAACTCTGTGACAAAACAGTCAACGTTACGATCAAGGCACCGTTGCCGTCTTCGTTGGTTGACTCAGCTTGATACTGTTGAGCCACCCAACTGCAATCCTTTTGCAAACGAAGTACCACCTTAGGCTCGTTTCCGTGGGTGGTGAAGGCCGTGCGGGTGGTGCTGCTTGCTTTCCGTGTGACCTCATTGTTGGTCAGACGCAAAGCGTGAATGCGATCAAGTCGAAAGATGCGCTCTCCTTCAGCCAAACTACACCAAGCTTGGAGATACCAGTTGCCGTTGTCGCTAAACAGATCCAGGGGTTCTACCGTGCGCTTAGAAAGTTTATGGCGGCCAAAAGTGTAGTAATCGATTTCAACTTGTTGTTTGTTGGCTAGAGCTTTTTGTAGTGGAGCTAGGGTGTTTTGAGGTGTGCTGCCTAGTTGCACCTCGACCGCCTCTGTGGCAGCATCGCCTAGAGTCAATCGAAGTTTTGTTAAAGCTCGCACTAATGGGTTAGTTGCTTTTGTCAACGTGTAGCCTTCGCTTAACACAGAGGTGGCCGCGGTGAGCAAACGTGCGGCTTCACTTGACGTAAGTCGCAATGGACGCGAAAACCAATCAGCATAACTGATTTGCACTTCATCATCGGTGATGTCGACCTCAATCAAGGAGTCGGGCGTGAAAGGATGCACCCCCACGAAAAACAGCACTCCAGTTAGGTCTGCCACTAGCTGCTCTCGGGGGTAATCGAAACGAGTAGCGATTTCATCTATTGGCGCACCTCGTTGATCCACCACCCACGGAATCACGGCCAAGAGACGGCTAAAGCGTTCCGCCGCGGTCATTTGTGTGTTCATGTGAGTTCCTCAAGCCACTGCACTATTTTTTCGCGAACCGATTGAGGTTCTAGCACTTCAGCGTGTTCAAGGAATGTGAATAAAAAAGACCGAAACGCTTCAAAGTTTCGTACTTGCAGTGTCATCTCGGTTACAGAGCCATTTGCATTTATGTCTTGTCCGATTAGATATGCAAAGTACACTGCCTGCTCACTGTCCACCGCCACTTTCACCTCCACAGGTTCACCGTCGCCTAGCTCCCAACTACGAAGCTGGGCCGGGTTGGTTGGAGTGGTGCGTGGCTCGGTGGCCGCATCCAGCTTTTCAATGTCGGAGGTAATGCGGTCAACCCGGAACAAACGTTGATCTTGTTGTTGGCGATCCCAAGCTGCAAGATACCAGTGTCCGCGCGCAAAGGATAATTGCCATGGTTCAACCTCGCGTCTAGTGTGGCGGTGCTGAAAACCAACAGCACTCTGTTCTGCCGCTGCGGTGATTAGCGCAGCTAGTTTGTCGCTAAAGGGGACCCGCCCAATCTCGCTTATCTCTAACCGCTCAGGTGTTCCACCAAGTTTAATCAAACCTTTTTGGGCACCTTCCACTGGTATTAACTGCTCCGCTAGGTGCAATGCAGCTAACTCATCGGGTTCGAAGTGGATCTCTTTGCCAACATATTCTGAACGTAAAATGCGGTAGCCGTCTATCGGTGGGTCGATACCGGCTACGGGTAGGACACGCAAGGGTATACCTAAGCTACGCAGGTCGTCTTTATCCCGTTCAAAGGTGCGCCGAAAAGCTGCTTGTGTTTTAGGGTAACCCCCGATGCGTTTGCGTAGTTCCTCGGCTGACAGTACACGGTCGGTGTCTAATAGGGCGGCTGTCAGGTTTAAGAGGCGCTCAAGTTTGTCCATCTGTTGATGATCCTGTCTCGGCTCAGTAAAGACAATATTTTCTAGCTGTTGTTTTAGGTCTACAGGTTTGAGATTAGTTTGGCTACCCGGTCATCTTGCGCTTTGAATGGATCTTTGCATAAGACCGTTCGTTGGGCTTGGTCGTTGATCTTCAAATGTACCCAATCAACCGTGTAGTCTCGTTTTCGTTGTTGAGCACGGCGCACAAACTCGCCACGAAGGTTCGCTCGTGTGGTTTTAGGCGGATTTTCAACAGCTTGAGAAATGTGTGAGTTGGTAATAATCCGTTCAACGAGACCTCGTTTTTGCAAGCGATAATACAACCCACGTTTAACAATGACATCATGGTATTGCAGGTCAAGCAAAGCTATTGTCGCAGCAGACAACTCTAGGTTGTGGCGGGTGCGGTAACCTTGGATTAGCTGGTACTTCATCACCCAATCAAGCTCTCGTTCTAGCTTCAATGGATCATCGGCAAGCTCGGTTATACAGTGCTCCCACATTTTCAACACCAACTTCTCTTCAGAGGTTAGCTCGTGGTGTTCGGCGAAACGCAAAGCTCGCTCTAGGTACTCACTTTGAATGTGAAGAGCGGACACTTCACGACCATTAGCTAAACGCACTCTTCTCTTACAAGTAATGTCGTGGCTGATTTCGCGGATGGCACGAATTGGGTTCTCCAACGTCATATCACGAAGCACCACGTTTGGTTCTTCCAACATACGCAACATTAGCGCAGTTGTGCCAACCTTTAAAAATGTGCTATATTCGCTCATGTTGGAATCGCCCACGATCACATGCAGCCGTTTGTAACGTTCGGCATCAGCATGAGGTTCATCTCGAGTGTTGATGATTGGCCGAGAGCGAGTTGTCGCAGATGAAACACCATCCCAGATGTGTTCAGCCCGTTGGCTTATCGCATATTTAGCCCCCCGCGTGGTGCGTAACACTTTGCCGGCACCAGCAATGATTTGCCTACTCACCAAAAACGGAATCAATACTTGTAGGTACGAGGAAGGTTTGTCTTGGCGTGGCACGCAATAATTTTCGTGGCAACCATAACTGTTACCTGCGAAGTCTGTGTTGTTTTTGAACAGGTAGATGTTGCCGTGGATACCTTCAGCGGCTAGTTCGCCTTGTGCATTGACTAATAGTTGTTCTAATATGCGCTCACCAGCTTTGTCGTGGGCGATGAGGTCACCTAAGGCGTCACATTCAGGGGTTGCGTATTCCGGATGACTGCCAACATCAAGATAAAGTCTGGCACCATTCGCTAAAAAGACATTGCTAGAACGCCCCCATGAGACCACTCGCCGAAACAAATAGCGAGCCACTTCATCTGGACTCAAACGCCGTTTCCCTCGCAAGGTGCAGGTGACACCGTATTCGTTTTCGATCCCCATTATTCGCCGTTGCACAGACAAGAACCTTGCTCTTAGGTTGTTGGTTAGTTCACTCGGTGAGTAGACGGGTTGTTTCGGTGTTGTCGATTCGCCGAAACGCCCGTCTGCCAATACCTCTTTGCAGCACCGCGATTTCTAGGTCGTCAGGACCTAAAGAACGGTCAGGTCCACTTAGCGCAGCAACGGCACGTTTAAGTCCATCGCTAAGTTCAACCACCTCAGTAAATTCGCCAAAACGTTCTGAGATGGCCTCTGTTTCACCACCGAGCACAACGTAAAAATCTTCATCAACTACCGTGCCGTCATAGAGTATGTGAAACATTTGGTCAGAGCTGCCGTCTTCTGAGCCGATTTCAGCAACCAATATTTCCACTTCCATTGGTTTCATTTCGTGAGTGAAGATTTGCCCTAAGATTTGAGCGTATTGGTTGGCTAAGCTGCGCGCTTCAACATCGCCACGGCTAAAAGTGTAGCCTTTGAGGTCGGCGTGGCGTATGCCAGCTACCCGCAACTGGTCAAATTCAATGTATTTGCCAACACCGGCAAAAGCCATGCGGTCATAGATTTCGCTGACCTTATGCAGAGTCGCAGATTTATTTTCAGCGCAAATGGCGATGCCTTCTAAGAAGCGGAAAGCAATCAGGCTACGGCCTCGTGCAATACCTTTGCGAGCATAAAACGCACGGTCTTTCATTACTTGCTCAGGTGCCACATAATAGGGTGTGTTCATGTCGTTTACCTCACTAGACGCGGCGGTGCTTGATTAACGTGCTGGTTCGTTCGGCGAGTTCGCTTTGCGCCGTGCGCTCATAGCCATGTTTAGTTATTGTGGCCACTATTGGATAGATACCTCTAATGGGGTCGGGCCCACCTGTAGCTGAATCTTCTTCTGCGGCTTCGTAAAGTGCGCTGATTGCTAGGTCTGTCGCGGTAGCAGCATCTGCGTTGGGGTCAAATCCAAGTTTGAGAACTGTTCCTGCGTGAAAGCTCCCTGATCCAGTTGTGGCGTATTCGGTGTCTTCGTATTTGCCGCCAGTCACATCATATTCAAATAAACGACCCATGCCTTCTTGCATGTCGTAGCCAGCAAAGATTGGCACCACTACTAAACCCTGCATTGCTGCAGGTAAATTGGAACGCACCATTTGAGCTAACTGGTTAGCTTTGCCCTCAAGGCTCAAAGTTTGCGCCTCAACTTTTTCGTAGTGCTCTAGCTGCAATTGAAATAAGCGCACCATTTCCGCGGCTGGGCCTGCCGCACCCGCGATGGCGATGCCACTATATTTATCGGCGGGAAATACTTTTTCTATGCTGCGATGACTTATCAGGTGACCCGAGGTTGCACGCCGGTCGCCTGCAAGCAACACCCCTTCACTAAATCGCAGCGCAACACAAGTGGTGCCGTGGCGAAACTCAGTTGGTGGAATTTTCTGCTCATGTGTGGCGGTGGGTAAAGTTGGACTCATGATTCCGCTGCGTTTTAGCAATTCAGCAAAGTTGGGGCCTGGGTCTTGTGCGGGTTGGAAAATGGGTAGGTTCATTCCCCGCCCTTTTGCACATAACTTTTCACAAATTCTTCAGCGTTGGTTTCTAACACTTCGTCTATGTCATCTAGCAGTTCGTCAAGTTCAGCGGTTATTGCGGCACCTTGTTCGGAAGTTGAATGAGATGTTTCGGGGTTCTCTTGGGGTTCATTTTGGGAGGGCTTTCTTTTCTGTTCACGTTCTGGCATTGCTGGTCTCCTTGCTACGAACTTAAGCGACGAACCAGGTCTGTCGCGTTTTCGCTTTCCTCAAATATCTTACCCAATACCGCGGCAGTAGCGCGCATGGGTTCTCTCATTGGTACTCGCCGTAAAGTGTCGTTACCCAAGTCAAAGACCACAGAATCCCAGTTGGCTGCTACCACCGACGATGCAAAATGTTTAATACAGTTGCCACGAAAATATGCGCGGGTGTTATCAGGCGGGTTGTTGATCGCTTCTTCTGCTTCTTTGCCATCAATAATCTGTTCTAGCCCTAAGCGAACTGCCAGCGATTTGTGGGGTCTCATATCGTGGTATTGAATGTCTAGTACGCGCAAACGAATGTCTTGCCAGGCAAGACTATGGCGTGAACGGTATCTTTCTATGAGGAGATATTTGGCCACCCAATCTATTTGCTTGCCAAGCGTTAGAGGGTCGGTTTCTAGGGCACTCAGAACACTCTCCCAACGGTCTAGTACTGCTAGTGCCACTTCCCCACCAACTGCTTCGGTTCCATAGGTTTCCACATACTTGCGGCTCTGATCATAAAGTTCCCATTGCACCTCAAGGGCCGTGATAGTTGAGCCATCAACTAGTTCAAGTGGTTTAGTGAGCGTAAGGTCGTTTGAGACACTTCGGATGGCAGCCACAGGCGCAGCAAAAACAAAGTCTCGGCTCAGCGCACCGTCTTCAATTAAAGCCAGCACTAAAGCGGTGGTGCCGACCTTGAGAAAAGTCGCCACCTGTGACATATTGGCATCACCCACAATCACATGTAAACGCCGGTATTTCCTAGCATCTGCATGGGGTTCGTCTCGGGTATTAATGATGGGACGTTTTAGGGTCGTTTCCAGCCCAACCTCTTCTTCAATAAAGTCAGCGCGTTGGCTTAGTTGAAAATGACTACCATCACTCGCCTGCCAAAGTGGTTCTACTCCTACTTTGCCGCTGCCACAATAAATTTGGCGGGTAACAAAATGACTAATGCAATGGTTAACGATTTCGCCAAATGGCGTGGCGCGGTCAACAAGATAATTTTCGTGACAGCCATAACTATTGCCTTTGCCATCGCTGTTGTTTTTGTAAAGCACCAATTCTTGATCGTCTTGCAGGAATTCTTGAGCGGATTTCATAGCACGTTGCCCAATTAACTCAGCTGCCCGGTCATACAACACTAGGCTTAGCGCATCAGCGCATTCTGGTGTGGAGATTTCAGGGTGGGCGTGGTCTACGTAAAATCGGGCACCGTTTCGTAAGACAGCGTTCACCAAATGAGTTTCTGCGTTTTGGGTCTGAGCATCGCCAACTGAAAAACCCCTCACATCGTTGCCGGGGGTTTCATCGATAAAGTCCCAGTTAACTTGATACGCCTGATCGTTGCTTAAATATTTTGCATCACGCAGGTAGGCATTGATTAGCAATGCCGAATCGGCGGAAGGCAAGGCGTTGTCAACACCACGGTGGCTGATGCCGTATTCGGTTTCTATGCCGATTGTCTTGGGAATGGACACTACTCAACCTCTTTGCTGTTAAGGTTACGACTCTTGGTTGATAACGTAGGTACGACGATAGCGATCACCAAGCAAAGCTAAGAACTCATGGGCAATGGTTCCAGCGTTTTGTGCGGCTTGGTCGATGGTTATATTCTGCCCCACAAACTCAACTTGGGTACCTTCAGCTAGTAACGATTCAGGAACCAAAGAGACATCTAAGGTGATCAAGTCCATTGATACCCGTCCAACAATTGGTGCTCGTGTGGAGCCAATATAGGCATAGGCAGTGCCCGCGGTAGACCTCAAAAATCCATCGGCATACCCCAGCGCAACCGTGGCAACCTTGCCGGCCGCAGCGAATTCAAAGGTGGCACCGTAGCCAACGGTATCGCCAACGTTGACCTCTCTTATTTGCAATATGGGAGCGTTCACGTTTACTACCGCATTCATGGGGTTTTTCTGGTGTAGGTATGGATTACCGCCATACAAACCAACCCCACAACGCACCAGATTGAAGTGATAAGCAGAACCCAAAAAAACCCCCGCAGAATTTGCTAACGAGGCACGGCCTCGCCGCAAACGGCTTCTGTACGCGGTGAAGCGGTTTAGTTGTTGTTCGTTGTGAGTACTGCCAACAACTTCTGCACATGCTAAATGGCTCATCACTAAAACAACATCAATATTTTCTAGTAGCCATGGTTGGCAAAAAAGTTTCTCTGCTTCGCTCGCACTTAAACCCGTACGGTTCATGCCAGTGTCTAAGTGGATAACTGCCTGTAGCGCACATTGCTTACCCTTAGCTAGACGCGACCAACGGTGAATTTGTGAAAGGCTATTTAGCACTGGGATTAGTTGAGCAGCAGTTAGTTCTTCGCAATCTGTATGCGTAGCACCGTTTAGCACATAAATGTCCACATCTGCTAGCGCAGCACGAAGTTCTATACCCTCATCAATGTTGGCCACAAAAAAATGCCGACACCCCACGGCACGCAGAGCTTCTGCCACTTTCACACATCCAAGCCCATAAGCATTGGCTTTCACAACCGCAGCGCAATGTGCGGACCCCACCAAATTGTCGATGAGTTGGTAGTTTGCTTGGATTTGCCCTAAGTCAATGTTGAGGTTCACGGAAAAATACCGCGTAAACGGTAAACCTTCTGCAAAAGGGTTGCCGCTTCAATATAAGCGGCTAGGCGCCAACTACAACCTCTCTCTTTGCGAACTGCTCCGACACGGTCGCAAGCATCCCAAATTGAATCACGCAACTTTTTATCAATGTTTTGTTCGGTCCATCGGTTGCTTGTCTTGTTTTGAACCCATTCATAATAAGACACCACCACTCCTCCAGCATTAGCCAAAATATCAGGGATTAAATGAACTCCTCTATCTTCAAGGATTGAGGTAGCTTCGGCGGTAACAGGTCCGTTGGCTGCTTCAACGATAGTGGCGGCACGAATATCGTGGACATTGTCTGAAGTGATTTGTGTTTCCAGAGCCGCTGGTACTAACACGTCCACATCTAGAGCAAAAAACTCCTTGGTGGTTATTATGTCGCAGTCAGCGAAATCAACCACACGGCGGTGCCCTTTGGTGTGTTTGATTAGTGCAGGCACATCTAAACCTTTAGGGTTATAAATCGCGCCACTAATGTCTGCTATCGCCACGACTTTCATATTGAGTTCACTAAATGCCGCGGCTGCGTGAGAGCCAACATTGCCAAATCCCTGTATGGCTGCACTTTGTTGATTCAAGGAACGATCGAGTTGACCATATAGATGGCGCAGTGCATATGCCACACCACGGCCCGTTGCTGCTTCTCTCCCGAGGCTGCCACCTAGTTCAACTGGCTTGCCAGTTACCACCCGCCGAGCGTTTTGTCTTTCTCCAGGTCCTCGCGAGTTAAGATAAGTGTCCATCATCCAAGCCATGGTTGTGGCATCGGTTCCCATGTCGGGTGCTGGTATATCAAATTCGGGGCCGATGTTGCCTCCTAAGGAGTGGGTGAAGCGCCGCACGACCCTTTCAAGTTCAACCCTGCTGTAGTTAGAAGGATTGATGCGCACCCCACCCTTAGCACCACCAAATGGCAAATTTAATAAGGCACACTTGAAGGTCATCCACGTTGCTAGTGCTCGCGCCTCGTTCAAGTCGATGCTTTGATGAAAGCGCATTCCACCCTTATATGGACCCAAAACGTTGTTGTGTTGAATGCGGTAGCCCTTTAGCACTTGGTGTTCACCGCTGTCTCGCAGCACCGGGAAGTTAACGATTAACTCGTTCATTGGTTGCATTAGCACCCGACGCACTTTTTGGTCCATCTCGATAGCTTGCGCGGCTGCTTTTACATTTGCCGTGGCCTCTTGGTAGAGACGGGTTGAGGTTCTTTTTTTGTTCAACGGTCGGTTGCGAATCTAGTCATTTAGGGTTCCATTCATTTAAGCTCCATTTAGAGGAACTGCCCAGATGTCAGCGATTCAATTGACTTGCCGCCGCTTTGTTCTTCATCGCTGTGCGCCAAGGTGCGGACAAAAACAATTGGTTCGCCTTTCTTTCCAGAAATCTTAGCCCAGTCATCAGGGTTGGTAGTGTTTGGTAAGTCTTCGTGTTCTTTGAACTCTTGACGAATGGAAGCCAGCAGGTCTTCTGTGCAAATCCCTCTGCTACCACCACTTATTTCTCTTTTGATAGCTAGTTTTTTAGCTCGACGGACGATGTTTTCAATCATTGCGCCAGATGCAAAATCCTTAAAATACATCACTTCTCTATCGCCGGTTTGGTAGGTGACTTCGAGAAAACGGTTGTCTTGTTCGGTGCTATACATTGAACGCACTGTTTCTTCTATCATGTATTGAATAGCTTTGTCTACGTCTCCCCCACCGTGGGTCTCAATTATGCTCGCATCGATTGGTACGTCAGCTGTGAGATATCGAGAAAAGATTGGTGCTGCTGCCTCTGCATCAGGTCTGTGTATTTTGATTTTCACATCAAGTCGTCCTGGGCGCAAAATTGCGGGATCAATAAGGTCTTCGCGATTAGAGGCACCAACCACGATAACATTGCGAAGCGTCTCAACGCCATCGATTTCAGCTAGCAACTGTGGCACGATGGTGGATTCAATGTCTGAACTAATGCCGCTACCACGTGTGCGAAAGAGAGATTCCATCTCATCAAAAAACACAATGA
Source organism: Candidatus Aldehydirespiratoraceae bacterium (assembly GCA_965204595.1). Lineage (GTDB taxonomy): Bacteria > Actinomycetota > Acidimicrobiia > Acidimicrobiales > Aldehydirespiratoraceae > VXYK01. The sequence goes on from CBDBEW010000014.1 coordinate 464,650, forward strand.
CGGGCCATCCCTCTTCACTTTTTTCTCGTGCCCGTTGAAACACCAAGCGAATTTGCCGTTCGGTTTCACCAACATATTTATTGAGAAGTTCGGGCCCTTTAATGTTTAGGAAATAACTGTGTGCTTTGCTGTCGCCACTCATTTCTGCAACTTTGGTAGCGAGACTGTTAGCCACAGCTTTAGCAATTAGAGTCTTGCCGCAGCCCGGTGGGCCATACAACAAGATGCCTTTCGGCGCAGGCAAAGCGTAATCAGCGAATAACGCGCCATGTATAAATGGCAGTTCAACTGCGTCGGTGATTTCTTCTATTTGTTGCTCAAGCCCACCAACATCAGCGTAAGAAACGTCAGGCACTTCCTCTAGGATCAGGCTTTCCACTTCGGGTCTTGGCAACCGTTCTAAGACAATATTGGCCCGGGGATCAACTAACAAGGTGTCGCCACTACGCAATGGGGTCTGGCGAACACTGTCACTTAATTCAACCACCCGTTCTTCATCAGCGTGCCCCACAATCAACGCTCTTTTATTGTTGTTAAGCAGTTCCTTGAGGGTTGCCACCTCGCCAAATCTTTCTGGCTGGCGGACATATACCACATTTAGTGAGTCGTTTAGTGCTACTTCACAGCCGCGGATGAGCTCTTTGTGCAGTTCGGGCTGCACTTCTACCCGCAATTTTCTGCCACTAGCAAACACATCAACTGTGCCATCATCGTTGAGTTCTAGCACGGTGCCGTAACCCGAAGGAGGCTGAGTTAGTTTAGTTATTTCCTCTCGAAGTTTAGTGATGTGTTCACGGGCCTCGCGCAGCATGGAATCAAGTTTCTCGTTCTGTCTAACAGTTTTTCTCAATCGCGCTTGTTCTTTACTGAGATGTTGCTCGAGTTCAACTACACGTTTTAACTGGTCTTGTTGGTGTAGAGATTTCAGTTCGTCTTCTAATTCTGCTATACGCATGTGCAACTGGTTTACCTGAGACTGTGATTTCTCCACTCTTCCTCCTGAACCCATATCGCGCACTACCTTAGGTTACTTTTCGTGAATAGAATTTGAATGCGAATTTCCACAATAACGCCTTGAAATTATCTCAGTGGGGGTTGTCATATTCTATTGTTGAACTGTTATCATTGGTGTAGCATAGTCAACAAGCGGCGAACGCTGCATACATAAATGAGGTCGTAAAGTCACATGAAGGTTTGGATCGATCAAGATCTTTGCACGGGAGATGGTCTCTGCGAAGAAATAGCACCCGATGTTTTTACACTTCTCGACGATGGCCTAGCCTATGTGCGAGAAGGCGACAAAGTATTTTCAGATCCAGGTGGTCCCGAAGGTCTTGCGGTCGTTCCCGAAGGCCAAGAAGAGGCAACCATTGAATCTGCTGAAGAGTGCCCCGGCGAGTGTATTTTCATTGAGGTGTAACTTACTCTATTTGGGACGAAACAATCGTTAGTCACTAAATAGCCTCGCACTTGTCAAAAACCCAGTGTGAGCCACCATACGATGATTTGGCCTAACCGCCTGATCCACCACATGCCAACCCCTATTTAGCACTTCAATTGTTTGTGCCAAACCGAAGCGGGAATTTTCCAAATGCTTATGCAATTGTGATACCTGCATGATGCTTGGGGTGTATGCCACAAATAAACCACCCGGGCGTAGTGCTTTTTCAGCGTGAGATACCACCTGCCACGGTTCTGGTAGGTCAAGCACCACCCGGTCAAAGTCGTTTTCACTAATGCCCTCATAGGAGTTGCGTTGGCTTGTTTTGTAGCGCGCGAGAATTTCGTTGCCCAAGAAACGACTGACATTAGCGATGGCTTTCACCAAAAAGTCTTCTCTTATTTCATAACCAGTGATGTCAGCACCAGCTTGCAACATGGCAGTTGACAAAGCTCCACTACCCAAACCAGATTCGAAGACCCTCACACCAGGGAATATGTCTGCCAACAGCAGCAATGGTCCAATATCTTTGGGGTAGATGACTTGCGCGCCGCGGGGCATCTTTAGGACAAAATCGGCCACGGTCGGTCTAAAAGCTACAAAAGACATTCCTCGGCTTGATTTCAATGAACTACCTTCGCGTGATCCGATTATTTCATCGTGTCGCAACACTCCACAATGAGTGTGGAACTCACCATTTGAGGACAAGTCGATTAAGTAGCGACGGTGTTTGCGATCAACAAGCAAGACCATTTCACCTACCTGCAGCGGACCTCGCGGTCTCAAAGGCATCAACTACTTAGACTTAAAATGACTAATATGCAGCGACTTGCCCACCTCTAATTTTTCAGAAAAAACCACCGGCATATCGGATCGTTTAGCTACTTTGGTTAGCCAACAGCGCACTGATCGTAAGAGGAAGACAGTCAACCAAAAACGTGAACCTCCCACCACACCCCGTCTAAAGCTCTTTACTTGCCAAAGCTGTGTCAGCGATCTTATGGTCACGCGCGAACCTGAGCTTACAGTCTGCGTATCTCAACTACCGTTGAGCGGACAGCACCGACACGACGACCAAGTCGGTAAGCGACGAAAAGTGCGACAACACCAGCTCCTACGAAGAGTGGGAGCAAGCGCTTAGCCGTGCCTGTGGCCTTTTGTTCAAAATCGCCAACTATTGAACGAAGGGTTGAGTCAAGGTCTTCAGGTGTGACGATTTGGTCATTTGACTTCACAGAGTTCTCTTTCTGATTTGATTCAACAAAAGTGCTAATATGATCACCACGCCAAGCAGGGTAAGGGCATAAGGTGCCCAACTCAAGTTACCGCTAAATGTGCTACCAGTTTCTTCTTGCAGCACTCTCAACATGGCTATTGTGGAGAGGATACCAGCGAGCATTAACAAAGCTGACCCCATTAGACCAAAGCCAATCCAGCGAGGTATAGCTTTGAGTGGTTGCAATAGTTCTTGCCGTGCATATTCTTTAACCTGGTCAAAGAAGTCAACGGGTCCAAGTCGATTTGCCATAACTAATTAGACTAGGGGAGAATCTCGCCGCTGCATGTGTTTAGCTTGTTTCTGTGCTAGAAACTCAAAGGGCGGAGCAATTCCTTGGCTGGACCATAGTTTTCGGGATAACGAGCCACCGCATCAAGTAAACTTGTTTGGAGTTGATTACATGATGTGAAGTCGTTTGCGTTAGGTTCACGATTGGCAATTAGGACGAAGGTAACGATTGAACCGTTATCTGCAATCATTTCTCCCAACAAAGCAGTAACACCACCTCGGTTCACGCTGTGCAGACGAATATTTGTGCCTGCTGGTGGTGTGCAGGGTGCTAGCACGCTAGCACTAATGGGCGTAAGCGCAGAACTAATAACCTCATTACTGGGTTCTTTTTCGATCAGTGCCATTAACAAACTACATGTAACCCTATTTAGCCTAGACAGACCCGACCCGTCTCTCGGTTGGACACTTTCTGTCGGTAATCCTTGTTGAAACAAGGCTATTTGCATGGCATAGAACGCATCACTAGAAGCAGGAGATAGACCGTTCACACGCCCCACCTCTTTGAAGAGCATTTCCGCGGTGGTGCCATCTATGAGAGCCCGTTTAGCTATCTCTGTGATCGTTGGAGATTCTATCTTTGCTAGTTCTTCTTGGTCGGCTAAAGGGGGTTGTTCGCCACTTCTTGCAGGGGTTAAAACACTGATACCTCGCTGGGTCAACAACTCAGTTAGAAGTGCAGCAGCCGCAGCAGCGGGTTCTTCAGTTCGTATTAGTGGGGTAGTTGGGGTGTCTACTATGAAACCATTGTTCACTAAAAGTGCTGAAAGAGGACCGACTTGATTATCGGCATTATCGGACTCTGTCCACACCGAACCGAGGTAATCAGTTTCGGTTGGTGAGAAACGAAACTCATCACCTACTACCCCTCCAGCAATCGTAGTTACGCCGCGTTGACGTAATGCTGCGCTCAAATTGGCAGCAAGCTGTTCAAGGCTTGTTGCTGCCCGGTCATCTGCAAAGCGCGCCAAAAAGTCACTTGTCGACAACACAGGATCGGCACCACCGACAAAAAAAATGTCACCCTGGAGCACCCCATCTTCTATCGGGCTAGTGGTGTTGCTAACTACTTTTGTGACAAATACAGACTCAGCAGGCAAACTCTCAATAGCTGCGACTGTCACGAGACGTTGCAATTCGGCTGCTTCATATCCAATCGAAGCATTTTTTGCAGCGATTTCTAAACCGTCACGATGAACCTTAAGACAGTGCTTGGTCGGTACGCCCGGTTGTGCCACTACAGCACTCACAGCAGCTGCAAATTCTTGGTTGGAAGTTGGTAACCGAAGCCACTCTGGTATTCGCCGCGCATTAATAATAGGGGTAGACAACACGCTGGTGTTGGTCGGGGTTGATTCTTGGGGGTTGGCCGCTTGATTAGCCCGTACAGCTAAGACGCTAGCCGCAATCACCACCGAGATGAGAATCAGAGGTAACAGTAAGCGACGCATTCAATGTTTAGGCTATAGCACGTGCCGTCGGCAAAACAAGATATTACTGTTGGTCGGGTTGTAAGGCCGCGCGGAAGAGATCTCGCACATGTTTTAATCTTGCGGCTAAGGCGGCATCACTAAGTGGGTCACGTTCTAACAAATCTGTGATGAAAGGGGCGTCGCTGAAATAAGACAGCAACGCGCCATAACCAGTGATTAGCAATTGTTCGGTATCGTGACGACGAAACCGACCAGCGGCCATCTCTCTTTCAAAATAATCCGCTGCTCGTGAAAAAAGAGGCTTCAGTGCTAGTCCAAGTTCAATATGACGGGCACCATCTGCAGCCAATGCTTCGCGTCGCACTATCCTCACAAAATCGGGATTGTCCATGAAAAAATCAAAACCAGCAGTGAGTACAAAGTCAACCAGTTCCCAGCCATCAGCAGACGTTTGAGACACGGCACATTCAACACGCTCATGCCACTCACGCAAAGCTCTCTCAAATACCTCTCTGTACATTGCTTCTTTAGTTGGGAAATAGTGCAAGAGGCTTTGCCGCCGAACACCCACTTGATCAGCGATATCATTGAGCGAGGTGCCGTTAAATCCACGTTCGGCAAAAAGCTGCCGGGTGGCTGTTATGATTGCTTCCTTTGTTGCAGTGGAACCCACGTTTTCAGCCTAGTGCGGTATGGGCTAAGTTGTGTTAGCGTAAGTTGTCTAAACAGGAGGGATAATGCGAGAGTTTGACCGGCGGGCTATCGCAACCATTAAAGGCATCGCCATGGATGCGCCTCACGCTGCAAGGTCTGGCCACCAAGGAACTGCCATGGCTTTAGCACCACTTGCACACGTACTCTTTAGTCGCATAATGGTCTTTGACGCGCAACACCCACATTGGCCTAATCGCGATCGTTTCATTCTCTCTGCGGGTCACGCCTCAATTCTGCATTACGTAATGCTGTATCTCTGCGGGTTTGGTTTGACACTTGATGATTTACGAGATTTTCGCCAATGGGGTTCTGATACACCCGGACATCCTGAAGTTGGGCACACTAATGGGGTTGAAGTAACCACAGGCCCGCTAGGGCAAGGTGTTGCCAATATGGTTGGCATGGCAATCGCTGAAGCACAACTAAGAACTCGCTATGGTGCAGAACTTTTTGATCATCATGTATTTGGTATTTGTGGTGACGGTGACTTAAGTGAGGGCATTAGCCACGAAGCCGCCTCGCTTGCCGGTCATTTAGGACTCGGGAAAATAGTCCTTTGTTACGACGACAACAAGGTAACAATTGATGGGCGAACCAATCTAGCCCTAAGTGACGACACCGCATCACGCTTTAGAGCTTACGGTTGGCATGTTGAGGAGCTAGCAGACGATCTTGACGCTATTGAAGCAGGCATACGCCAAGCTATGACTGTTACAGATCAACCTAGTTTGTTGATCATGGCGACCACAATCGGTGCTCCTGCACCCCAAACGCAAGGCACCTCCGCAGCTCATGGTTATGCTATCTTTGAACAAGAGATCGCTGCAACGAAACGCATCTTGGACCTACCTGAGGGGCAGAGCTTCTATGTTGACCCCCAAGTGTTGGCACAATATCGCCAACTCGGCACACGCGCCAAACCCACATTAAAAGCGTGGCAGCAACGCTATGAAAACTACGCATGCACAACTCTGAAGGCTCAGATGAATGGTGAGGGTTTGCCTGACTGGAAACAAGCATTACCAAAATTTGAGGTTGGTCAAGCAGTTGCTACCCGTAAAGCCTCGAACTTAACCTTGCAGGCCATGTGTGAGTACTATCCTGGGCTAACTGGTGGTAGTGCTGACCTCACCGGTAACAGCGGCACCGTGATAAGTGGCTACGGCGTGTTTTCAGCCGATCAGCAAGACGGAAGACAAATTTACTTTGGAGTTCGTGAGCACGCAATGGCAGCAATAGCGACTGGTATGGCGCTACACGGCGGATCAATACCGGTGGTGGGCACTTTTTTGGTCTTCGCTGACTACATGCGCGCAGCGGTACGGCTTGCCGCCTTGTCAGGCGCGCAGACAATCTTTGTATGGAGTCATGACTCTGTAGGGGTAGGGGAAGATGGCCCCACTCATCAACCGGTGGAGCATTTGGCATCGCTGCGTGCTATACCTAACCTGCAAGTGTTGCGTCCAGCCGATGCCAATGAAACAAGCGCGGCTTGGGCACTAGCTCTGAATTCAGCGGGACCTAGTGCATTAATATTGACCCGACAAGACACCCCAGTTTTGGCGGGCACAGACACAGCAAATGTAGCCGCTGGTGCGTATGTGTTGCAGCAAAATCCTGGGGCACAAATCACTTTGGTTGCTAGTGGCAGTGAAGTCGCCTTGTGTTTGGAAGCAGCAAAACTACTTGAAGAAACTGCCATCTCCGCTAGGGTGGTGTCGATGCCTTGTTGGGAACTGTTTGAACAAATGCCCGCAAGCTATCAAGCTGAAGTGCTACCAAAGCAGACACCTTCGCTTGCTGTGGAAGCCGCTTCTTCGCTTGGTTGGCACCGTTGGGTTGATGAGGTGATCGGTATTGACCGATTTGGCGCATCGGCACCAGGAGAGGTGGTTATGCGCCACTATGGTATGTCATGCCAAAATGTTGCTGCTAGGGCGAAACAACTTCTTGAGAGTCGCAATGACCCGTCTGCATGATTTGTACAGTAAGCAGGGCACTAGCCCGTGGCTAGATAACCTGCAGCGGCGTTGGTTTAGCAGCGGTGAGCTAGTTGATTGGGTCAGCAAAGGTATCCGTGGCTTAACATCCAACCCCACTATCTTCACCAAAGCAATTTTAGCCTCAGACGATTATGACGAGGACTACTTTGCCGCTAGGCGAGCCGGAATGAGCGTTGAGCAAGCGTATTGGTGTTTAGTGAAGACCGATATTGAAAATGCTCTTGAAATATTGCACCCGATATATATTGAATCTGCATCAACAGATGGCTTTGTGTCTGTTGAGGTTGACCCCAAAATCGCAAGAGATGGTGCTGCGACTTATCAAGCTGCTAAGGCTTTACACCAGCAAATAGATGCTCCCAACCTTCTAGTAAAGATTCCTGGCACCCGTGAAGGTTTGCCTGCCATCCAGAAAATGATTTCCCAACATTACAGCATCAATGTCACCTTAATCTTTTCACTCGAAAGATATTTGGAAGTCACAGAAGCATACTTATCAGGACTTGAAGAAGCAAAAGGAGATCTCAGCAAGATCGCTAGTGTGGCATCGTTTTTTGTTAGCCGCCTAGACACTCACATTGATAAACAACTTGAGGCACTAGATACATCTAGAGCTAGCTCACTCATTGGTCACACCGCGATAGCGAGTGCCAAGTTGGCATACATGCTTTTTCAAAAAGCCTTTTCTGGACCTCGTTGGGAAGCTCTAGTGGCTCGAGGGGCACAACCCCAACGTTTGCTTTGGGCCTCAACCTCCACTAAAAACCCTGACTTCTTAGACACAGTGTATGTTGATGAACTAATCGGGCCAGACACCGTGAACACCTTAGTTGATGACACCGCGCGAGCTTTTATGGACCACGGCAGCATAGCTAGAACCATTGATATGGATTTATTCCGCGCTCGAGATGTATTTGTTGAACTTTCGCAACTAGGAATTGATTTCAGACAAGCCACTAGCCAACTAGAGGCTGCTGGCGTAGAATCGTTTGCAGCAAGTTTTGAGGAACTTCTTACCGCTCTTGCAGCTAAAGATCATCTAACCGTTTGAAGCTTTCTTTACGTTGCCTATACTTACACACTAGCCGCAGCGCGTCTTGCCGTATGCGGTATTAGTCCAACGCCGTTGACAAACCCGGCGCAACACCTCTTAGGAGAACGAAGTTATTACCAACGACGAGGCGGTATTGTCGTCAAGTCAGCTTGACAACTTGGTTCAAGCTCAACTAGACGGCTTGGCTACCGCCGAGGATGTCAGATACCTAAATCAACGTCAAGACGCTTGGGTGGAGAGCTTATGGCGTTTACTTGATGCAGCCGAAGCGCGCTTGCGCAACGTGCGCCGAGAGTTGCGTGGGCGCGAACGTTTTGCCGTATTAGCTGACCTAGATGAAGATTGTTGGCGTATTGATGCAGCTTTGACTGACCTTATGGGTCCGCCAAATGACAATGAGGTGGTGCTTACAGCAGTCCGTCCAACCCCAGTGGCAGAACGCGAAAAGGAAGCTGGCTTAGTGAAGTTGAATTTGTCGCGTGCAGATGGTCGCATAGTGGCATGGGCATCGGCAAATCAACGGCGCCCCGAACGCCACGAGCAAGTTTTAGAGCGAATTAAAGCACTTGGCGGAGTGACAGAGGATTGGGATCAACGAGCTACCATCAAGATACCAAATAGCGGACGCGCAAGCACAGTTTCAGCTCCTATTGAAAAGGTGCTTGGTTGGTTAGCTCCACTAGGCCGCAGTGAAAATAGCGATGTGCTGGGGCCAAGCGTGCAATGGATGGGTTTCGCCACCTCGGTTGCCATTAATTTAGTCGCTCAAGGGAAATTTGTGCCACAATTTGTGCAGCTTAAACGTCGCCGTAAAGACCCGGCAAGTGATCAGGGTACATTTCGTGTGCGTTGGGTGCCGGCACTAGTTGAACCCGAAATTCTCAAAGGATTGGTTCATGCCATACCGGGTTCTGCCATGTTAGGGAGCCGTGAACAAGAAAAGGAAAAGTTCGCACTAGCGGCATTAGCTGATTTAACAGATGCCATAGTCACTGTGGCTGCTAACCAACTAGAAACGCCGGTAGCTCCAGTAGATATCGGGACCCGCGCTGATATAAACGAGGCAATCCTCGCCAATCTTGATGGCACCACGATCTTAGCTCCGCTTAAATTGGGCGGTGATCTCGTGCGACGTTTCAATAATTGGGTAGTCCCTGTGATTGGCAAAGCAGGCATAGTATTGGTGGTACAACTTGACCCACCCGATGAATCAAATGCTTGGCATGTGGCGGTGCGCTGTCCTGATGATGTGGGCAAACTAATCCCAGTTGAGGTGGCCATTAATTTGGCATCAAAGTTTAATGCTCGGATCATTTCGGCCCACCTCAATCGCCTGGAACGGCTCTTTCCAGAACTGATGCGTCTCGGCGGAAGAAGACGTGGTGAAGTGTTTTTATCGCAAGAAGAAGCTTGGCAATTGATGACAGTTTCTGGCGACAAACTACGTTTCGCGGGTTTTGACGTGCGTGTTCCTGCTCTTAGGCGCAAAAAAGCGATCGCTTCTTTGCGCGTCACATCAGAAACAACTGAACCTGTAGTCGGTGCCCAACAATTAGCTAATGTGCGCTGGTCGGCTGTGTTTGACGAAGTTGAATTGAGTGCGAGTGAAATCGCGGAATTAGCTGCTAAAGCACGACCCTTAGTAAAGTCTCGCGGCCAGTGGGTTGAGCTTGACAAAGCAGACTTAGCAGAGGCTGCCAAAGCTTTAGCGGAGCGGGCAGACAAAACCCGTCTAAGTGGTGCCGACATGTTGCGCCACGCTTTGGGACTTGAAGGTTCGCCGCTCGCTGGGGGGATAAATATTGTTGGCCAAGGTTGGGCTGCTGACCTTTTACGTAGCGTCGAGAACTTTCCTGAAAATCCCACCACCAAGCCGGCTGGTTTCCGCGGCGAATTACGCACTTATCAAGCTGACGCGTTGGTTTGGTTGGATTTTCTAGACGATGCTGGGCTAGGTGGATGCTTGGCCCTAGACATGGGTTTAGGCAAAACCCCCACAACCTTGGCAAGTTTAGCGTTGTCTAAATCAGGCACGGGATTGGTTATCGCTCCCCCAGCGGTTGTGGGCAACTGGTTTAGTGAAGCAAGTAACTTTGTGCCAGATTTGAATGTGATAGTTCATCATGGTGCTAATCGATCAAAAGGAAATGCACTAGCCAAAGAGATTGAAAAAGCTGATCTGGTGATCACCACCTACGGTACTGCGGTGCGAGACATTGACCAGTTGGCAAACTTCACCTGGGGCAAGGTGGTGATTGATGAAGCGCAAGCAATTAAAAATCCCTTAGCGGAAACCTCACGCCAACTACGCCGCCTCAACGCACAAAGCCGTTTAGCACTAACTGGCACCCCAATAGAGAATGGTTTGGGTGATTTGTGGGCCATTTTAGATTGGGCCAACCCCAACCTTTTGGGTTCCCGCTCCCATTTCATTGCGGGCCTTTCCCCCACAAAAACCAACTCAAACAATGCTTCAGCCAAGCAAGGGCCTGAAGATGCATTGCGAGCACTAAATGGCATCTTGGTTTATCGGCGTACCAAAGCCGAACCTGCTATCGCGGCAGAACTGCCAGATAGAATTGATGAACTTGATCAATGCTCTATGACTGCTGAACAAATTGGTCTTTATCAAGCTGTTGTTGATAATTTGCTTCGTGAAACAAAAGAGACCGGTACAAACCAACGCAAAGGTGCTGTGCTAGCAGCTATTACCGCACTAAAACAGATCTGCAATCACCCACTAAATTACCGTCTTGACGACAAAGGAGTTGCAGGGAGATCGGGGAAACTTGAAAGACTTTACGACATCCTCGGTCAAGTTTTTGCCGCAGATGAAAAGGTGTTGATTTTTACTCACTTTGCTAGTTGGGGTGAAACATTAGCCGAGCATCTCTCAGAGTGGAGTGACAAGGACATATCTTGTTATCATGGCGGACTGGCACGCGGCGCGAGAGATCGTCTCATTGCGGAATTTCAAGAAGCTACTGGAGCGGGTGCGTTGGTTTTGTCGTTAAAAGCTGGGGGCACTGGCTTAAACCTTACCGCAGCTAACCATGTGGTGCTTTATGACCGCTGGTGGAACCCCGCTGTTGAAGACCAAGCACGCGATCGTGCTTGGCGTATCGGGCAACAAAACACCGTTATTTGCCACCGTTTGGTATGCCCGGGTACCATCGATGAAAGAGTTGAAGAGGTGGTGGCTGGCAAACGTCAAATAGCCAACCTCACCTTACCTAAGTCTAGTTCTATCGAAGATCTAAACGCTGAACAACTACAAGCAGTGTTGGGTATTGACAAGACGGCTTTGTTGGATGTCGACTCAGAAATAGCTAACGATTATCGCGCTACTGCAGCTACTAGGGGCGTTTAAATGTCAGAAAACTCGAATCAGCAAGCCGCAACGCAGAAAAAGAAAAATACCAAAAAGTTTGATGTCGATGAATTTTGGGGCACGTCTGAAGCAATTAGTCGCTTAGAGGAACTAATTAAGTCCCAAGAGGTGACGCAAGCCAACCAAGATCAACAAGAAGTGTTGCCTGACCTTTGCCAGAGCATGCAGCGGTCTCTAGGCAAACCTCCGCTACCTGGTCACGAAGCAGCAGGGCAACGATGGTTGGCTATGGTTTATGGACGCGCTGCCTTTTTAGCCGAAGCCTTAGCTGCCGCGGATGAACTCAATCGCAGTGGATAGCTTCTCATGACCATGAACGATCAAGACCTTCTCAACCTGCCCTCCGAAGAACTGCTAGCATTGGCGCGGCAGCGCCGCGATGAGGCCTCGGGGATGGTGGTGAGTTATTCACCTAAAGTGTTTATTCCTTTAACGATGCTGTGCCGCGACAAGTGCGGTTATTGCACATTTGCTCAACCCCCCGCCCGGCTAAGTTCACCGTTTATGGCTGCTGATGACGTGCTCAAGATCGCTAGAGCGGGTGCCTCGGTGGGGTGCCATGAGGCTTTGTTTACTTTAGGCGAACGTCCAGAACTCCGTTATCCTGTCGCTGCTGAGTGGTTAACGCGCCACGGGTATGAATCCACAATCGACTATGTGGTGGCGATGTCGGAACTTGTGTTAGCAGAAACGGGGCTATTGCCTCACGCTAATTGTGGTGCTCTCTATCAAAGTGAACTGAAAGCACTACGTGTTGTTGCACCAAGCCAAGGAATGATGCTTGAAACTTTGCGAACCGACCTGCTATGCCATCGCGGTGCCCCTGACAAAACACCACAGCGTCGCTTGAACACCATTCGCGCGGCTGGAGAACTGCAGATACCCTTCACCACTGGTCTTTTGGTGGGCATTGGTGAAAACAGAAGAGATAGAGTAACCGCGCTGCGTGCCATAGCGTCACTACATGCACAGTACGGCCATATTCAAGAAGTGATTATTCAGAACTTTTTGCCCAAACCCGCTACCGTAATGCAGCATAGCAAACCTTGTTCTGAACATGAACACCTAGAGGCCATCGCTTGGGCTCGCTTGATTTTACCAGACGATGTAGCGGTGCAGGCTCCACCCAACTTAGCCGTTAATCCTCTTGCGCTACTTGATGTCGGCATTAGCGACTGGGGTGGAGTGTCGCCGGTAACCGTAGACCACGTTAACCCAGAGCGACCGTGGCCTTCACTAGAAAAGCTCTGTCAACTCACTGAACAAGCGGGTTATAGTCTTGTGCCACGCCTCACCGTTCACCCCCGTTATGTTCGCGAGGCAAGCACTTGGCTAGACCCACAGTTGCATTTTGCGGTGCTTGACCGCAGCGATGCCGAAGGATTTGCGCGCGACGACCCTGGGTCTGTGTGGCCCCAGCGAAACATCATTGACAAACTTGAGGGCAACGGTTCTGAACTACATCTCAACGAATCAAGCCAATGGTATGTGGGCACAGAACGCAACCCTACTCTTTTGCTAGGCAAAACTGGCTCTGCTCACGGGGCTGTTGGTGAGGTGATAGAGGGGGTACGCTCCGGGCAAGATGTGGGCTTTGCTGAAATTGTCACCCTTTTTGCGGCACGTGGGCCTGAGGTGGTAGCAGTTGCTCAACTTGCTGATCAGCTACGTGACGAACTGGTTGGCAATGAGGTCACTTGGGTAGCTAACCGCAACATCAATTACACCAATGTTTGCACGTTTAGGTGCAAGTTTTGTGGCTTCTCAAAAGGCCCGTTGTCACTAAATTTGCGAGGCAAACCCTACCTGTTGTCACTCGATGAAATAGTGCAGAGAAGTATCACAGCAGCACAAGCTGGCGCAACAGAGGTGTGCTTGCAAGGAGGTATTCACCCTGATTTTGATGGTGAGTACTACATTGATGTTGCTCGCGCCATCAACGAAGCAGTTCCTGAGTTGCACATTCACGGCTTTACTGCATTAGAGGTAACTGAAGGAGCGAAACGCAATGGCGAACCCTTAGCTCAATATTTGAGTCGCCTACGAGACGCTGGTCAACGTTCTTTGCCCGGCACTGCTGCGGAGATACTGCACGATGACGTTCGCCAGATACTCTGCCCCGACAAGATCAGCAGCGAAGAATGGCTTGAGGCGCATCGTGTCGCTCATTCGGTGGGTTTGCGTTCCAATGTGACAATAATGTTTGGCTCAATCGAGCACCCCGAACATTGGGCAGAGCATTTGTTACGAACCCGCGAGCTCCAAGAAGAAACTGGCGGATTCACTGAGTTCGTGGGATTACCTTTTGTGCATATGGCTGCGCCAATTTATTTGCGCGGCGAATCTAGGCGCGGACCAACTTGGAGGGAGGTGCTACTCATGCATGCGGTGGCTCGCATCGTCTACCGTCATAGGATCAACAATATTCAAGCTTCTTGGGTCAAGCTTGGCTTTGTGGCACTTGCTGAACTATTACAAGCAGGCGTAAATGATGTTGGGGGAACGTTGATGGATGAGAACATTTCGCGAGCTGCAGGAGCAACTCATGGGCAAACCGTCAACGAATCTGACTTTCAGGCTCTCGTCGCACCGCTCGGCAGAAAGTTGCGACAACGTGATACTTTTTATAGTGAACCAAACAAGAAAAGATTGCGGATTCCTGCTGTGCGCCAAACTGGGTCTTTAGTTAGGATCATCTAAAGGTTGTTGTCGGTCGGATCGCTGAGTAAATGAATGGCTTTATCTACCGCGCGCCGGGCGCGAGTTAACCGCCGCTCTACAACTGGTTTGTTGCCAGCATCGATAGCATCTCGTAAGTGCATGATTGCCAAGTCAGCTATTTCTTCTGAAATTGTTTCCAACTTGGTTCTGATTTCGTCAAACTCTTGTGCCATTACCGTTAGCGTAGCGTAACTATGGACACGCCAAAATTTCGCGAGTGGGTCAGTTTTGAAGATGAAGATGGTTCAACATGGCATTTTGATCTCACTTTTCTTACCAGCCACTACCACTGCATTTATGGTCGGGGGTGCCCAGGTGTGTTGACAGAACTAGCACCTCAATACGAGCATGGTTGTTGCACATATGGGGCACACTTGGTTGACGAAGAAGACCGGGCGAATGTTGAGGACAAGATCGCCCAATTGTCGGCAGAAGAATGGCAATTTTCTTCACTAGCTGCCGATCGTGGTGGTGCCATTCATCGAAACGATGCAGGTGAGTTGGTCACCGAATTAGTTGACGATGCGTGCATCTTGCTAAACCGAGTGGACTTTTCGGGTGGTGCTGGCTGTGCCTTACATCAAGGTGCGTTAGCGCGCGGTGAACGACCCATTGACTGGAAACCAGATGTCTGCTGGCAACTACCATTGCGATACGACGAACACCACGATGAGGGTGGGCACATTAGCCGGGTTTTGCGAGAATGGCAGAGACGTGATTGGGGTGAGGGAGGTGCTGAGTTTGCCTGGTGGTGTACAGATGATCCCCTGGCATTTTCTAACGACAGCCAAGTTTGGAAGACATTGCGGGACGAAATTATTGAACTAATCGGCAATGAACCCTACGAAAGGCTAGTTGAATACATTTTGCAACGTGAAGCAATGGGCACTCAAGTGTTGTTAACGCATGCCCAAGCGAAGCATTAACTGCCATGAAGAAAAAAGGAGGACGCAAATCAAAAAGAGGTAGTTTGAAAAAGTTTTGGGGGTCGCTGGTTGGTGAACAAGACATCTCGCTGTTGGCAGCTTCGGTGATTACTGGGGTAGCTGTTGCTGTTGTTGTGGCATTGTTTGAGTGGCTCACTGAATCGGTTTTGCTCCATTGGCTTCTTGGGCAACCGTTGTTGATCTTGGTGACCGCTCCTGTGGTCGGCATTCTTGTGGCTAATGCCATACTTCATTGGCTAGGGCGTGGGGTCAGCGGTGCCACTTCCGATGAGTACATTCGTGCTTTTCACGAACGCCATCCCCGTTTACCGATATCTCAATTGCCCGCAAAGTTGATTGCAGGAATCGCCACTATCGGTATGGGTGGTGCGGTTGGTTTGGAAGGACCCTCCATCTACGCCGGTTCATCAATTGGATTGTGGGTGCATGAGAAAACAGCTTCGTTTTTGCAACGTGACAAGGCCAGGTTACTGCTCACCGCGGGAGCAGCCGCGGGAGTGGCGGCGGTCTTTAAAGCACCCGCCACTGGGGTGATTTTTGCGATGGAAGCCCCTTACCGACAAGATGTCACTCCCCACGCATTGCTACCTTCCCTGCTAGCTTCAGCGGCTAGCTACGCGACCTTTGTGTCTTTGGTGGGTTCTGAACCAGTGGTTCCGTTTCTTGCCGAGGGTGGCGTTAGCGGTAGTGCCATAGAAAGTACGGTTGGAGGTGTTGACTTGGGTGACTTAGCGGGTGCCTTGTTGTTAGGAATTGCTGCTGGGGTCGCGGGACGAGGATTTGCTTGGTTAGTTCGTCGCAGCAAGGCTGCATCGAGACGTTACTCCCTCACGAAGAGACTGATATTTGGTGGTGCGGCCTTGGCGTTACTGGCATGGTCTGCCGAAGTAGTGTTTGACACTCCCCTAACGCTTGGTCCTGGAACAGAGGCGATGGCATGGGTCGTGGGAGACAGGGGGTTGGGTTTGATTGCTTTGCTGTTTGGCTTGCGGATGGCGGCGACCATCGCCACAGTGTTCGCTGGTGGAGTGGGGGGCTTGTTTATTCCCTTAGCTGCTCTTGGGGTGGTGCTTGGCCAGTTTGTGGGCCAAACACTCGGCACTGACAACAGCACACTTTATCCGATACTGGGTTTAGCAGCATTTTTGGGTGCGGGATATCGAGCACCAATAGCTGCGGTGATGTTTGTGGCTGAGTCAACGGGCGGGGTGGGTAGCTTCGTGGTGCCTGCTTTGGTGGCAGCAGCGGTTAGCCAAGTCGTGGCAGGCCCATCTTCGGTGGCAGACTATCAGCGATCAGTTCGTCTTGGACACTTGGAGCACCGTCTCACCTTGCCGATTGGCTCAATCTTGTCAACTGATGTGATGACCGTTCCTCCTGATGCCACCGTCTCAGAGTTTGTCTATCTCCATGTTTTAGGACGCCGTGAACGAATAGTGCCGGTTGTTGAAGGGGAACATTTTCTTGGTTTGGCTCGTCTTGAAGATGTTTCAAACATCGCTAGGGATGCCTGGGAAGAAACTAGGATTAGTGAACATATGGCAACTAACATCCCAGTTGGTCAACCGTCTTGGACTTTGCGGGATGCTGTGGCTGCCATGGGCGATGCCGAGATTGATGTTTTAGCAGTGACTAATGGAAATGGCGCGTTTATTGGTGTGGTGACCGAAGACGATATTTTGAAGTTAGACGAGATTTTGGATGAAACAGGAAACTAGGTGTTAGTCGCTGTTGTTTATTGTTTGCGAAGACTGAGTTTCGTCTAGTTCCTCAGCGAATTCAGCTGCCCAAGCTAAGTGCTCAGGTTTTGGTGATTCTGACCTGTCATTGTCTAAGTCTTCAAGGAGTCGATTGAAGTCACCGTCTTGTGAGCGTTTTAGCTGCCGGGCTTCTTCATATCGCCTGTGTCGCCCTTTTTTCACTTTGAGAGCTCCAGTTTTACGATGCTTACAGTGCGGATAAATCTTAGCGTTGAATTTGACCAAACCGCAACATGAGTGAACTATAGGTGAACATTAAGTTAGGGGTTGCCTTGAGCGCTTTTCCATTACCACAGAATCTTGTTCACAACAAAGGGCAGATTCGCCTCTAATTAGCCGCTTCAGGGGTTCACCTAACAACTGTGCTCGCCAACTATGGTTTAAACGAGAACTTGGGTCGTCACGCACGAATGCTTCTACGTCCTTGCGTGTTGCTAATAGTGTTTTGTCTAGTTTCTCATCTTTAGCTACTTGATGTATCCACGCGGTAGCCAAGGCAACCGCACTACGATGGTCTTTGTGTTCGGCCTTGCGTTTAGGTGAAGCGGGGGGATTCCACCGTGAGGCAAGCCCAGCTTTAACCGCCGCAATGATTTGGTCGCCTTTGTTACCTTTAACCATGCCTTGCTCCACGCCGCGAGTGTGGCTGAGCATTCGTGGGGTGCTTGGTTTAGTTTGGGCAATAGCTAGCAACGCTAAATCTGGCAAAACATAACGTGGCGGGCGATCTAGTTGTGCAGCGGTTTGTTCCCGCCAAGCAGCTAAAGATCGAGCTACCGCTAGGGACTGCCGTTTAAGTTGGCGAGCCTCTTTAATCTTGGTCCAAGCTTCGTTCGGATCGCGGTGTACAAAACTTCGTTTACGCATCTCCTCAAATTCAGCCTCAACCCAACTTTGACGTTTCAAGGTTTGCAGTTGTGCAGTGAAACGTTGATGGATTTCCAGCAGGTACGCCACATCCGCGGCCGCGTATTGTAGTTGACTAACCTCTAATGGCCGCTTTAGCCAATCTGTCAAACGGTTAGCTTTAGCTAAGTTGATACCAAGCTCTTGTTGATGCAACAACGCGAGCGAAGGAGACGAATAACCTAAAAAGCCCGCAGCTATTTGAGTATCAAAGAAGTTTTGAGGTAGAGCTCGACAGGCTTGCTGTAGCACCTCAAAGTCTTGTCTAGCTGCATGCATCACCGCAACTGCGTCACTTGCCATTAGCTCACCTAATGGTTCTAAATTGACAGCTAAGGGATCAATTAGGGCTATTTGATCTCCCCAAGCGACCTGAACTAATGCCAATTTTGGAAAATAAGATTGTTCGCGATGAAATTCAGTGTCAAGTGCGTAACACTTTTCATTAGATAACGATTGGATGGTTGCCACTAGGGCTTGAGAATTATCAATGAATTGGTATTTGTGCATCGTTTTAGTTGTGGTGGGCGAGATGTTCTTGCCCTAAGTCGCTAGGTTCATCAGCATCGCGAAAGTCATTTGTCTTGGTGAAGGTTAACTCGCTGACACTTAGTCCTTTTACCGCTTGTTTTGGTGCTCTTGCCCCGCTAAAGAATTTGTGTTCAAGGTGTGGCAAACAACGTTTGTTCCATACCGCGTGCAGCCACTGCGCTTGAGATTCGAACTTTGGTACAACAACATCACTTTCGCCAATTGCTTCGCGCAACAACAAGATTGTTGCCGCGCTGGGTTGCAATAGATCACATGACAAAATAGCTAAAGTGTTGGCTTTTGTGTGGCGTAGTGCTGAAATGATGCCTGCGAGTGGACCTTGTGCAGGCCAAATATCTTCAACAAAACACAACCCTAATTCGTACACGCGCGTTGAGTCGCCACCAACCACGAACACCGAAGTTGCACCGGCATCGTATAGTGCCCTACCAACCCGTTGCAACAAAGTGCTGCCGTCAATTTCAATAAATGCCTTGTCGGTACCCATCCTGCGACTAGCCCCCCCAGCGAGTACTGCACCAGCAAAGCTGACCTGGTGATTAGTCACGTGGGTACCACTCAGGGTCGAGTTGGTGCAAAAATAGTGTGCATCTTTGCTCTTCTTGGGTCTCCCCTATTATTTTCGCGGTATCTCTTAGGCCTACTAGTGAACGTAAAAACCCGCGATTAGTTTCGTGATGCCAGCGAACATAGCCACTCCCTCGCCAGCCATTAGCGCGCAAGCGGTCCAAGCCTCGATGGTAACCTGTGCGATAAGCCGCATACGCTAAAGCCTTTTCGTCAACCACATCACCAAGTGATGCCCAAGCAGTTAACACACTAGGCCACCGTGAACAGACCTCAGCAATAGCAACGACTTGGTTTTTTGCGTCTTCAGCGGCCGCTAATGCAGCGAGTGCCTCGGACGGTTCGTGATCTAAAACGGTTTCAGGCAGACCCCGAGAGAAATTGATGTCGCTCATAGTGTGAGCCTAGCACTTGATAGTTAGTGCTATGTTGGTCGCAGAGATAGGCTTGGTTTGATGTCTACTGCCGCATTACCTTCTTGGCTTGATCCCAGATTATTGCAATGGATCATCGTGGTTGTGTTGGTGGTGTTGGCGTATCTTCTGTATTTGGTGCTGCGCTTCGTGCGCCGTCTCGTGGCGAAGATAATCCTAGTAATCATCTTAGGGGTTCTAGCTGTGTCGCTGTGGGTACAGCGAAGCGACTTGCAAGATTGCGTGCGCACTTGTCAATGCAGTTTGTTTGGGCAAGAAGTGGTGATTCCAGTTGAGCAAATTCCCGAGGAGTTAAGAACTATAAACCCTGACAACACACCAGGGTGTTTGAATACAGCACTGTGAGCTTAGGGCACCCTTTCTATGCGCAATACATTTGTAGATTGGCTACGACTATCGGAGCCCGCTAACACACTAACCAACTCACCAGATCGCAGATGTCCGGCTTGTTTTGCTAGACGAATTGCTTCTCGCGCCATTGCTTCGTTGCTGCCACCTTTGGTGATGCGCATTGGTATTGTGCCCCAACTCAGTGTTAGTTGCTGAACAGTTGACTCGTTGATAGAGAAACCGAGAATGGTTGCTTCTGGGCGAAAGCGCGACATTGATCGAACTGTAAAGCCCGAACCCGAGATACAAATAATTCGTTGAATTTCTAGTTCTTGGGTTGCTCGCCAAGCAGCCATTGTCATGGCATCTGTTACTGAGGCAGTGGCTTCTGATTTGTCGGTCATACGCATTTCCGCTAGTTGTTTCGCCCAACTCTTGTAGTCCATTTCTTCATCAGCACGTGCTGCGATGCGGCTCATAGTGCGAACAACGTTGACTGGGTCAATACCAATGGCAGTTTCACCAGAAAGCATCACCGCTGATGAGCCATCAAATACCGCGTTTGCCACATCTCCGGCTTCTGCTCTAGTAGGGGCTGGGCTAGTAATCATCGACTCTAGCATTTGAGTAGCGGTGATCACAGGCCGACCCCCGGCAATACAATCTTTTATTATTGCTTTTTGCAAATGGGGCAGGTCTTCAAGGGAGCATTCAGTGCCGAGGTCGCCTCGCGCCACCATAATTGCGCCTGCCGCTTCAATAATGCCAGCGAGGTTCTCAACTGCGGCGCGTGTTTCTATTTTAGCCACCACAAGAGGACCGCGAGGGTGAGGTTCGGTTCCCACTCGTCGGATGTCGTGTGCTGAACGTACGAAACTCACCGCCACCATATCCACACCCAACTCCACGAAAGCATCAAGTGCAACATAATCGCTTTGGGTGGGTGTTGGCATGCGGAGGCGTCGAGAGGGAAGATGAACGCCGGGCCGCCCAACCACTTTGCCGCCATGTATCGCTTGGACAAGCAACTTTTCGCTGGTAATCTCGCTGACTTGCAAAACCGGACCCCCATCACCGATTGACAAGCGATCACCTATCTCTAGATCATTGAGCAAACCTTCATAGTCAACTTCAATAACTGAGTCCGTTGAGGTGCTGTGTCCAACACGCAGTTCAATGGTGTTTCCTACAGCTATCTCGGTAGTTTTTTCAAACTTAGCGGCACGAACCTTTGGCCCTGGCAAATCAACTAAGATCCCAACCCGTTTTCCTTCATCGGCGGCCACAGACCGCACTCGCCGAAACCGTTCAATGCCCTCATCTAATGTGCCATGAGCAAGCCCAATACGTGCGACATTTAAACCGGCACGCACCATTTCTCGCAGGGTTTGTTCATCTTCAGATGCAGGCCCAATGGTTGCCACTATTTTTGTTCTTCGTTGCACCCCAACACACTAACAACATTGTTCGTTGACCACAGCGATAGTCGGCTGATTTGTGCTTGATAAGGTTGACTAATGCGATCTCTTGCCTGCGAAAGTTTACGGCATGGATAGACACGACCCGCAACCACCGGTAGTAGTGATCGGTGCCGGCCCAGCAGGTTTGACCGCAGCGTACCAACTCGGCAAACATGCTCAAAACGTTGTTGTTGTGGAAGCAGATGATGTGGTGGGCGGGATTTCACGCACAGTAAACTGCGATGGTTGGCATTTTGACATTGGTGGGCACCGCTTTTTCACTAAGGTAACAGCCGTCACCGACATTTGGGCAGAGATATTGCCGCCTGAGGATTTTCTAACTCGTCCGCGCTTAAGCCGCATATTCTATAACGGCAAATTCTTTTCGTATCCGCTAAAAGCTGGCAATGCGCTTAGAAATTTAGGTGTTATCGAAGCGTCACTTTGTGTGTTGTCATATCTTGGGGTGCAAATCAGACCACCAAAAGATCAGACCAAGTTTGAAGGTTATGTGGCGGCAAAGTTTGGTTGGCGACTTTATCGCACTTTTTTCAAGGCTTACACCGAAAAGGTTTGGGGAGTGGATGCCAACCAAATTGAAGCTGACTGGGCTGCCCAACGAATTAAAAACCTTAATTTGTTTAATGCCATCATCAGGTCGTTGAAGCTGAGTAGAAAAACTCAAAACATCACATCTCTTATTGATGAGTTTAAATATCCCAAATTCGGACCCGGAATGATGTGGGAACGCTGCGCTGAGTTAGTTGAGGAACAAGGTGGCGAGATAGAACTAAATGCCACGGTCACCAAGATAGGTCATGAAAATGGGCTTGCCACCGAGGTGACAACAAACGGCAACACAACCACGGGCACATATCGCTGCAAAGCAGTGATTTCTTCAATGCCACTATCACAAATGATTCAGATCATGGATCCATCTCCACCGACGGAGGTGTGCCAAGCTGCTTCACAGTTGCGTTATCGAGATTTTTTAACAGTAGCTCTGGTGGTGCCGGCCAAAGCGGGTTTTCCCGACAATTGGATCTATATTCATTCACCTCTAGTTCGGGTAGGCAGAATTCAGAACTTTGCTTCCTGGTCTCCTTTCATGGTTCCTGACAATGCCAAAACATGTCTTGGATTGGAGTATTTTGTCAATGCCGGTGATGACCTATGGACTGCGAGTGACAAAGAATTGGTGGCTCTAGCAACCGCAGAAATGCAGACCCTAGGTTTGTTGGCACCAGACTCAATAGAGCGAGGTTTCGTGGTCAGGATGCCGAAAGCCTACCCAATGTATGACAGTACCTACCAAAGCAACGTGCAAACGGTACGAGATTGGTTAGCAAATAACGCCACAAATGTTTTTCCGGTGGGCCGCAATGGCATGCACCGCTACAACAACCAAGATCACTCCATGTATACAGCAATGTTGACGGTTGAGAACTTACTTCATGGCTCAACACACGATGTCTGGACAGTCAATATGGATGCCGACTATCACGAAGAAAATAGCAAAGGAAATTGTTAGTGGAAGATTGGTTAGAGAAACCTGCCAAAACGAACGCGCCTTATGCACTCCCGTCCATCACCTCGCTTGCCGCTAACGCACAGATAAAGCGGATTCACATGTTAGCTTGGCGTGACTTGGCTGACGTTGAAGCTGGTGGGTCAGAACAACACGCTGCTAAGGTGGCAGCTATCTGGGCACAAGCTGGGCTTGAAGTCACGATGCGCACTTCCTATGCGTCCGGCGCGCCGCCAACATGTGTGCGAGATGGTTACCGGGTTGTCCGCAAAGCAGGGCGATACCTGATATTTCCTCGCGCGGTGCTCGCTGAAATAACTAAACGATATGGCCGCCGTGACGCTGTGGTTGAGATTTGGAATGGAGTACCGTTTTTTTCGCCATTCTGGGCAAGAGGACCACGCATGACTTGGCTACATCACCTACACACCGAGATGTGGCCCATGGTGCTACCTAGTCAACTGGCTAGGCTCGGGCAGTTCCTTGAATCAGTTGTGGCACCTCCGGCGTATCGGCGGACCCAGATTGTTACCTTAGCTGAGTCTTCTAAGCTGGTGTTGCTTGACAAGCTAGGCTTTAGTGCTAAAAATGTGCATGTTGTGCCACCTGGAGTGGATGCCAAATTTGTCCCAGGTGAGCAAAAGGCCGCTATACCAACTGTGCTGGCTGTCGGTCGCCTAATGCCCCCCAAGGCTTTTGATCGTCTTTTGACGGTGATGGCAAAAGTCAGAGAGCATGTGCGGGCTAAATTAATTATTGTTGGTGAGGGATACAGCAGAGATACCCTTGAGCGTCAGATTCGCGTACTCAATGCATCAAGTTGGTGCGAGTTGCTAGGCCGAGTTGACTCAAAAAGCCTAATCCAGCACTACCAATCTGCTTGGGTAGTGGCAGCTAGTTCAGTCAGTGAGGGTTGGGGTATGACCATCACTGAGGCTGCTGCTTGTGCAACTCCTGCGGTTGCAACTCGAATTCCAGGGCACTCAGATGCCGTAAAAGACGGAGAAACTGGCATTTTGGTGGACAACTCAGCAGAATTCGTTGCCGCATTGGTGAGGCTTCTGACAAATGAAGGGCTGAGGACAGAACTTGCCCGAAAAGCATGCCAGAGAGCTAGTCATCTAACTTGGGAGCGCACAGCAGAAAACACCATGGCAGTTTTGGCCAACTCCGCTCCACGCCGTCTTAATGATTAGGTTGTAATGATTAGCAGGTACATTCCTAACAGGATTTACCATCTCAAAGGCTATTTACCGTTACTTTGTGCCGCTCTTGTGGCATATCTACCGATTGTTTTTTCAAGCCCGGGTAAAGTCGGTGCCGACACTAAAACATATCTCTATCTTGATCCTGAAAAGTTGCTGGCTCAAGCACCGTCTCTGTGGGATAGCGACTTTGCTTTAGGGACGGTAACGCATCAAACCATCGGCTATTTGTGGCCCATGGGGCCATATTATTGGCTCGCAGAATCCTTAGGTAGCCCAGATTGGCTCGCTCAACGTGTTTGGCTTGGTTCAATTTTGTTTGCGGCCGCTTCTGGAGTCTTTTTTTTGTTGAAGACCCTTCATTGGCGTGGCCGAGGTTTATTTGTGGCGATGTTGGCATATCAACTAAGCCCGTATGTCCTACATTATTCAGCACGTATTTCTGTGGTGTTGTTACCGTGGGCGGGCTTGCCGTGGCTGCTAGCCCTTACCATTAGGGCAACTAGGCACCGCGGCTGGCGTGATCCTGGACTCTTTGCGTTGGTTGTGGTCACGGTCGGTTCTGTGAATGCCACTTCTTTGTTGTTAGTGGGCATAGCTCCCGTTCTATGGCTGTTGCATGCCTTGGTGTGTCGTTGGTTAGGCTTGCGTCAAGTCCTCATTACTGCTGGCAAGATTGCAGTGACGAGCACTTTGGTATCGTTGTGGTGGATTGTCGGGCTGGTGGTGCAGAGTCGCTATGGATTGGCGGTCACTCGCTACACCGAGTCTTATGAGGCGGTTGCTAGCGCATCAAGTGGACCCGAAGTTTTGCGGGGTCTTGGCTACTGGTTCTTTTATGGCAACGACAAATTTGGTCAGTGGATTGAACCCAGCATTGAATACACCCAAGGAGTGTGGCTCCATTTTCTGAGTTTTGGATTGGTCGTGTTTGCCTTGTTGGGTGCTGCGATGATTAGTTGGCGGTATCGCAGTTTTTTTGTGCTGTTGATCGTTGTGGGTGGATTTGTGGCTATTGGTGCCTTTCCTTTTCATGACCCGAGTTTGGTGGGCGCGGCGTTCAAGTCTTTCACTTTGACAGACCTAGGTTTGGCTCTGCGTTCCACGCCTCGTGCTTTGCCGATGCTGGTACTGGGTGTGGCAGTACTCTTGGCCTTGATAGTGAACGCACTGGCGTGGCACATACCAAATGGTGCATCTTTGCTCGCGGTGCTAATCACCATCGCAGTTGTGCTAAACAATCCTGCAATGTGGCGCGTTCGAATGGTGGAAGAACACTTGCAACGAGATGAAGCTATTCCCGAGTATTGGTTAGAAGCAATCTCAACTCTGAATGCCTCGAACAATCGGGGCCGGGTATTGGAAGTGCCGGGTAGCGATTTCGCTTCTTACCGCTGGGGTAATACTGTTGATCCCATAACACCAGGGCTACTGAACCGGGGTTATGTAGCGCGCGAACTGGTACCGTTTGGTTCGCCACCATCAGCGGCGTTGCTTAGTGCCTTTGACCGCCGCTTCCAAGAAAACTCACTTGATCTTGATGCCGTGGTACCAATCTCACAACTGCTTTCGGTTGATGATCTCCTTCACCGCGCCGATTTGTCTTTTGAACGGTTCCGTACTCCCCGTCCCCAGTTGTTGGCCGACAAACTTACAAGAACGCCTCAACTCGGTACTGGCCGTGGTTTCGGTCAACCACTCCCTAACGTTGCTGGCCCAATACAACCGCTACTTGATGAGGTGCATCTTGGCATTGATCAGGAGTTGACACATCCATGGCCCGTAATGATTCATGAGGTTCCTGATTCCTTAGACGTAGTTAGGTTGCGCCAACTGTCAGGAGGAACAATAATTGTGGGAGATGCTGAGGGGCTTGTAGATGTAGCTGGTGCGAATTTATTGGATGTTACTCAACCGATTTGGTTCGCGGCAGACTTGCTGGCACAAGATTCACTGGCTGAGACCGTTTTGGCTGAACCTAGCCACATTGTGATTACCGACACCAACAAGAAAAGAGCACAACGTTGGGGCACTTTACGAGAAAACGTCGGCATAGTTGAGTCTGCCAACCATCAACCTTTAGTTGAAGATCGCAACGATAATCGCTTGCCGTTATTTCCCAATCTCAGAAAAAAGCCTGACCTAAACATTGCAGACACACGTTCGCTGGCATTTCACCAAGGCGGTTACGCAGTAGCAGCGAGTGCTTACGGTAACCCTGTCACCTACACCAATGATGATCGCGCCTTTTTCGCTGTTGATGGCGACTTAGATACTGCTTGGCGAGTGTCAGCTTTTGCTGAAGCCCGTGGTGAATTTCTTCAGTTCACCTTTAACCAACCCACCGAGCTTGCAGCAATCAACTTTGTGCAACCGCGCGCTAACCGGCACATTACCGAAGTTGAGTTATTGGCAGATGATACCTCTCTAGGAAGGTTTGCTCTTGATTCATCAAGTTATGACGTGGCTGGGCAAACTGTGGAGTTTTCTTCTGTATCTGTAGACAAGTTGCAAATAAAAATTACCGATCTTGATCTCGCTTTGCGCGCTCATTATGGGGGTGTTTCAGCGGTGGGTTTTTCTGAAATACGCTTTTTACCCGCGCATAAACCGTTGAGAGAAACGATACGCACGCCTGTCACTTTTGTTGACCAACATCGTTCACAGCTTGCTAATCACAACTTGTCTGTGGTATTGACGCGAGAACGCTCAAACCCGGCTGAGCCTGTGCGAGCAGACCCCGAAAGTGAAATGCATCGCCAAGTTAAAGTGCCTGATCAAAGACACTTTAGCGTTGCTGGCGGTGCCAGACTCTCAGCTAGTGCTGCTGAATCAAAGATTGATGCCCTTACCGGAAGATCACATACCATTAACGGATTAGACGCGCGAGCCAGATCAAGTGGCCGCCTCGCAGGTGACCTACATAGTGCTGCCTCTTTCGCATTTGATGGAGACATACACACCGCCTGGACTGGCACATTTGGAACACAGGTGGGTCAATGGTTAGAGTTCACTGCCGCTAAAGAAATCTATGTTGAGCGGCTTGTTGTTGACGTTGTTGCCGATGAGCTTCATTCTTTGCCTAGTCGTTTGTCTCTCTTTGTTGACGGCCAACACGTTGATAATTTAGTCGTTGTCCCGCAGAGGAACTCTGTGAACAACAGGATTCGCCTTGAACATGAGCTGAGGCATCCGTTAACGAACCTTCGCATTGTGGCGACCGAAGTTGATGAAAGACTAACGAAAGACTGGTATTCTGGAGGTACTGTGGCCATGCCTATAGCTATAGCTGAGGTTCACCTTGGTCAAGGTCTTCACTTCAGGTCTGCATCAAAACTAGACACAGGCTGCCAAGATATGTTAATGGTGGACGGTGCCTTGATCAAAGCTCGCATTACTGGATCGGTTGAAGATGCTTTGGCTCGCAGAGAGCTTACCTTAACTGGTTGTGAAGAGATAGTTTCGGGACCCAAACCACTACAAATTGAAACCCTGGCCCGTGATTTTGCCTTTGATTGGGACCAACTTATTTTGAGCAGTGAGTTAGACGGCGCAAGGCAACTCCCAAGTCAATCAAGGGTGGAAGTTCTTCATCGAGACGACACTTCCTATCTTGTACGTGTGCCTGCATCAGATGAAGCAAGATGGCTGGTGCTCGGTCAAAGCCACAACCACGGTTGGACCGCAACGCTTGCCGGAGAAAGCTTGGGCACTCCGCTTTTGATTGATGGTTTTGCAAACGGCTGGCTACTACCCCCCGGTGGTGAACAACTTGTGGACTTACATTGGGTTCCGCAACGTTTTGTTTATTGGTCCCTCTGGCTCAGCGTGGCGGCTGTTGTGGTGATGCTATTGTTGGTGTTGTGGCCTAGCCATAAGCACAACTTGGTTGTTCTCCATGAACAAAAAGGGGCGGCTCTGCCGCAACTAAGACCGCTGCTTTACTTCAACACAGACACAGGCTCCATCTGGCAAAAAAAACCAGCGGCTGTGGCCGCTGTAGCCACCGTATTTGCGTGGGTTAATCTCCCCGATTGGCAACCGTTCGCTTTGATGGTTGGCATTTTGGCGGGTTTCACGGTTGTTAAACCACGCTTTGCAAATAGCGCAAACTTGCTCGCAGCGTTGTCATTAGGCGTGGCTGCCTTAGTAATAATGGTTCAGCAATGGCGCTTCCGCTACCCCCCTGATTTTGGTTGGCCGCAGCAGTTTGAAAACGTTCACATCCTTGCGGTGATAACTTTGCTTTTGCTTTTTGTGGACTATCTTCGTTCAGTTTCTTGCTCTGAAGAGTTGTAGCAATGAACTAAGTGAGGGGTGCTGTGGTTGGTGTGATTGGGTCTGGCAAAAACGTCTCACCCATGAGTGCGCGATCAACTGCGGCGGCGGTGCTGCGACCTTCGGCGATTGCCCAAACAATAAGGCTTTGACCACGCCCCATATCACCACAAACAAACACCCGCTCAACATTGGTTTCCCAGTTTTGGTTACGCTCCACATTCCCCCTGTTATCAAGGCTTACTCCGAACTGTGCTAGCAACGGTTGTGGTTCAGCACCACTAAAACCCATTGCTAACAACACTAAGTCAGCAGCAAATGTTTGTTCAGTGCCGGCCACAGGTGCGAAGGTCATCTTGTTGTCACTAAAGCGCTGCTCAACACGCACTGTTGTTAGTGTGTCTACTTGACCATTAGCCCCACCGAACTTGACCGTGTTGATGGCATATTCTCGCTCCCCACCTTCTTCGTGAGCTGAACTAACGCGATAGATGATGGGCCAAGTCGGCCAAGGATTTGCTTCAGTTCGTTGGTCTGGGGGGCGCGGCATTATCTCAAACTGAGTGACAGATTTGGCACCTTGTCGCAAAGCGGTTCCCAAACAATCAGCTCCGGTGTCTCCCCCACCAATAATTATCACGTGTTTGTTTGCGGCTGTGATTGTTGGTTCTAAGTAGTCGCCTTGCTGCACTCGATTTGCGATGGGCAAATATTCCATAGCTTGGTGGATGCCTGATAGTTCACGCCCACCAATTGTTAGGTCACGGGCTTGTGTGGCACCACAAGCCAAAACCACCGCGTTGAAACTAGACAACAGTTGATCAGCACTGATGTCTATGCCCACCGCAGTATTGCATTGGAAGGTGGTGCCTTCGGCTTGCATCTGGGCGAGTCGCAAATCAAGGTGGTGTTTTTCCATTTTGAACTCTGGTATCCCATAGCGCAACAACCCACCCGCGCGGTCTGCTCGTTCATACACCACAACGTTATGGCCGGCTCGAGTTAGTTGTTGAGCAGCAGCAAGCCCGGCGGGCCCGGAACCTACGATGGCAACAGATTTGCCGCTGAGTTTGGTTGGCAATATAGGTACAACTCGTTCTTCTGCCCAGGCTCGGTCGATGATTTCCACTTCAATGTTCTTGATTGTTACGGGTGGTTTATTGATTCCTAAAACGCACGCGGATTCACAAGGAGCTGGGCAAAGACGACCGGTGAACTCAGGGAAATTGTTGGTGGCATGAAGGCGGTCGAGAGCTTGGTGCCACTGCCCACTATAAGTTAAGTCGTTCCAATCAGGGATCAAGTTACCCAAAGGGCAACCATTATTGCAAAACGGTATACCACAATCCATACAGCGACTAGCTTGCGCTCGTAATTGCTCTTCTGAAAAATCCTCATAGACCTCTTGCCAGTCCGCTATACGCAGTGCTACTGGGCGTCGCCGAGGAAGCTGTCGTTGGTGCTTAAGGAAACCTCTAGGGTCGGCCACGGTCAAAACACCTTACGCAACTGCGGCAGCCATAACTGCTGTAGTTTCATCAATGCCACGATCTCTTGCTTCTTGAGCCGCCTGCAAAACACGCCGATAGTCGATAGGCATGACCTTGACAAAATCTTTCGCGCTTGTACGCCACGACCACAGTATTTCATCGGCTAATTCGCTCTTTGTGAACTCGCGGTGTTCGGTGATCTTGTTGTGCAGCCATTTCAGGTCTTCCTCATCAGGTTCTTCAAGCACCACCATCTCCAGGTTAGTTCGCGATAGTAGCCGGCCTTTGGGGTCGTAAACAAATGCCGTGCCACCACTCATGCCAGCTGCGAAGTTGCGCCCAACTACACCAAGCACAACCGCTGTGCCGCCAGTCATGTATTCACATCCATGGTCGCCAATACCTTCCACCACCGCAATGGCACCAGAGTTGCGAACGCAAAATCGCTCCCCCACTTGTCCACGTAGATAGAGTTCCCCAGACGTGGCTCCATATAGTATTACGTTGCCTGCAATGACATTGTCTTGGGCCACAAACTGTGCGTCTTGGGGTGGGTAGACAACTAATCGACCACCACTGAGACCTTTCCCCACATAGTCGTTGGCATCTCCTTGTAGTTGCAATGTTAGCCCAGGTGGCAAAAAGGCTCCGAAACTGTTGCCAGCAGAACCTGTAAAGTTCACAACAATCGTGTTGGTTGGCAAGCCAGCACCGCCATAGCGTTTAGTTATCTCATGCCCAAGTAACGTTCCCACTGTACGGTTGACGTTGTTGATGGGCAGAGCAATGCACACTGGTTTGCGATCTTGCAGAGCGTCTTGTGCCAGTTGAATAAGCTTTTGATCTAAAGCTCTTTCTAAGCCGTGGTCTTGTTCTTTCCACTGATGGCGGCGTGCTTCACGGGCAATTTCAGGCACGTGCAAGATGGGTGAGAGATCCAAGCCGTCGGTCTTCCAGTGGCCGATTGCGTTACTAACATCTAGGGCTTCTACTTGCCCAATCGCTTCATCAAGATAACGGAAACCAAGTTGAGCCATTAGTTCTCGTACCTCTTGTGCTATGAACTCAACAAAGTTGACCACAAATTCAGGCTGACCTGAGAATTTCTTTCTCAGCTCTTGGTTTTGTGTTGCCACTCCAACAGGGCAGGTGTCTAGGTGGCAAACTCGCATCATTATGCAGCCCATAACTACAAGGGGTGCGGTGGCGAAACCAAATTCTTCAGCACCCAAGAGGGCTGCAACCATTACATCTCTGCCAGTCTTTAGTTGGCCGTCACATTGCACAACTATGCGATCTCGTAGATCGTTTAGCAACAATGTTTGCTGGGTTTCAGCTAAACCAAGCTCCCAAGGCACCCCTGC
This sequence comes from Candidatus Aldehydirespiratoraceae bacterium, assembly GCA_965204595.1. Lineage (GTDB taxonomy): Bacteria > Actinomycetota > Acidimicrobiia > Acidimicrobiales > Aldehydirespiratoraceae > VXYK01. The sequence goes on from CBDBEW010000014.1 coordinate 495,795, forward strand.
GTGCTTGATTGAGGTTTGAGGCGATGCGCCTGTACCACCGTCATGTCCTGAAATTAACACAACGTCTGCATGGGCTTTAGCTACGCCCGCTGCAACTGTCCCAACTCCAACCTCAGCTACAAGTTTAACGTGAACTCGCGCTTGAGGGTTAGAGTTTTTCAGGTCATAAATTAACTGTGCTAGGTCTTCAATTGAATAGATGTCATGATGTGGTGGTGGAGAAATCAAACCCACCCCAGGTGTTGAGTGACGTATCTTGGCAATCCACGGGTAAACCTTGTTGCCCGGGAGTTGCCCACCTTCACCCGGCTTGGCACCTTGTGCCATCTTTATCTGTAGGTCGTCGGCATTAGTGAGGTATTCGCTAGTGACCCCAAATCTCCCACTGGCGACTTGCTTAATGGCACTGCGCCGCAAATCGCCATTATCATCCACAACATAACGCAGGGAATCTTCCCCGCCTTCTCCTGTGTTGGACTTAGCACCCACACGGTTCATTGCGATGGCCAGCGTTTCGTGTGCTTCAGGAGAAATGGAACCATAGCTCATAGCTCCAGTGGAAAACCGTTTGATAATGGCCTCCACTGGTTCAACCTCTTCCAAAGGCACTGGCGGTCGATTGGCCTTAAAGCGAAATAACCCCCGCAGCGTCGCCAGTTGCTTTGATTGATCATCAACTAAGGTGGTGTACTGCTTAAATATTTCGTACCGTTTTTTTTGGGTAGCGTGTTGCAACTTAAAAACAGTTTCAGGATTGAACAAATGATATTCACCTTCACGCCGCCATTGATATTGTCCCCCAAACTCTAATTCTCGATGAGCAAGTTGGCTTGACATCGGCGGATATGCCAAACGGTGACGCGCATTGTTTTCCTGTTCAAGCACGTCAAGGCTAACTCCATCAAGCCTGCTGACCGTACCACCAAAATACTTATCGGTTACTTCCTTTGCCAAACCAATGGCTTCAAATATTTGTGCGCCAGTATATGATGCCACCGTAGAAATACCCATCTTAGACATTACTTTGAGGATGCCTTTGCCTACTGCGGTTTGGTAGTTAGCGTGAGCGGACGCTAACGACATTTGAGGGTCTAGCCCATGCTCACCATTTCGCACCATCTCGCTAACGGTCTCAAACGCTAAGTAAGGGTTGATCGCATTGGCACCATAACCAAGCAGCAAGCAAAACTGATGCACCTCTCGCGCATCACCGCTTTCAACAACCAAGCCTGTCTGAGCTCGTATTTTTAGATGAACCAAATGGTGGTGAACCGCACTCGTGGCGAGCAGGGAAGGGATGGCAGCTAGTTTCTTACTAGTACCACGGTCGCTCAATATCAATACAGTTGCACCTCCGTTAACGGCATTAGCCGCCGCATCTTGCAAAACCTGTAATGCCGCAGCAAGTTTTTCTTCACCTGCGGGTGCCACTTCATATAGCGTTGGGAGTACGGTTGCACGAAAACCATCTGGGCCTGTCGTGTCGCTGAGTGCCGCGAGACTAGCTAATTGTGCATCGGTAATTATTGGCGTGTCTAGGTGGATGGTACGACAGGAACTAGGTTGAGGATCAAACAAATTGCCTTCGGGGCCAACACGGCTAAACAAAGATGTGATGATTTGTTCCCGAATAGCATCTAGGGGAGGGTTCGTAACTTGCGCGAACAGTTGCTGAAAGTAGTCGCTTAACTGGCGCGGGCGACTGCTGAGCACAGCAAAAGGGGTGTCTGTTCCCATAGAGCCAATTGCTTCTTTTGCGTGCTTTGCCATCGGTGCGATTAGGAGTTTTTTTTCTTCGTGTGTGTATCCAAAAGTCAGTTGTCGGGTAAGCAAAGAAGTCTTTTCGCAGGCACGCAGCGGGGCGGCAGGCAACTGACTCAACTTAGTGAGATTTTGATTTAGCCAACGTTGGTAGGGACGTGCTCTAGCTAGTTCAGCCTTGATTTCTTCATCGCGAACAATACGTTTTTCTTTGGTATCGACAATGAATATGCGTCCTGGCTGCAAGCGACCTTTTTCTACGATGCTCGCCGCACACACATCAACAACGCCAACTTCGCTGGCCATAATCACTAAGCCATCATCGGTTACCCAATATCGTGACGGTCTTAAACCATTACGGTCGAGCACCGCACCAATAACCTCTCCATCAGTAAAGACGATTGATGCTGGACCATCCCAAGGTTCCATACGTGTTGAGTTGTATTGATAAAAAGCACGTTGAGCGGCAGGCATATGCTGGTGATGTTCCCATGGTTCAGGAATCATCATTAGCACTGCCTCAGCAAGAGAATAACCTCCCAAAACCAGTAGTTCTAGCACTTCATCAAACCCTGCCGTGTCGCTCACTCCTTCACTACAAATGGGGAACGCTCGCTCTAACTGTGGCAAGTTAGGTGAACCCAATAACGCTTCACGGGTACGCATCCAGTTGCGATTACCTTGGATGGTATTAATCTCGCCGTTGTGAGCAACTAACCGGTAAGGGTGCGCCAGCGGCCAAGAAGGGAAAGTGTTGGTGGAAAAACGAGAGTGAAAAACCGCTAGAGCACTCTCAACTCGGTTGTCTTGCAAGTCTGGATAAAAATCCGCCAACTGTCGTGGCGTTAGCATTCCCTTATAAACGATTGTTTGAGTGCTAAGTGAAGGGAAATAAACTTGGTCTGCGCTTCGTGCGTAAGCACCCATGGCTACGTTGGCTTGGCTCACTTCAGGGCCCATGTGTAGTTCATGTTCAATGCGTTTTCGCACAACATAAGCACATTGCTCAAGCGGGTTAGCTTGGCGTACCGATTTGGCGAGAAATAGTTGGCGAAATGTTGGCATTGACATATAGGCACCGGCACCAATAACAGATTCATCAACCTCTACATCGCGCCATCCAAGCGTGGTTAGGCCTTCTTCTTCAACAATGCGCTCCACTTGCTTTTGTGCGTCCGCTGTGTCGGGTTGAGGGAAAAATGCTATTCCAGTAGCGTATTCGCCAAATTTTGGAAGGGTAAACGGTACAACATCACGATAAAACCGATCAGGTATTTGCAACAAGACCCCGGCACCATCACCGCTATTAATATCGGCCCCCTGTGCCCCACGATGTTCCAAGTTGCATAAAGCCACCAAAGCGGTTAGCACAATATCACGGCTCGCTTTGCCCGCCATGTCGCAAATAAATCCAACGCCACATGAATCGTGTTCGTTGCGCGGATGGTACAGACCTTGGTGTAGTGGTATTTGACGAAACATACACATTTTAAATGAAGCAGATAACTAATTCTATGAATACAAAACTCCAGCCGAAGCTGAGACTAACCTTGTTTCGCTGGCCAAACCATTAAGCATAACCGCCAAATGGTAATTTTTGACGCACAAAGTGGTATGGCACCACAAACATCAATAGCATTGGGAATATCTCCAAACGTCCGACCAACATGTAAGCCGCTAGAAATAATTGCGACGGCAAACTAAACGTCTCTGCAAACGAAGCAGATGGACCTGCTTCACCAAGCGCAGGACCCATATTGCCAAGCACAGACATGGTTGTACCAACCGCAGTCTTGAGATCGCTGCCTAGCATAGCTAAAACCATCACTCCCGCGCACACAAGCAGCACATAAACCAAAAAAAACCCCGCCATGCGAGTCACAATATCTTCGCGAACCGCAACTCCCCCGTGCTTCACAGTTATCACTGCGTGTGGTTGTTGCGCGCGGCGCACCGAACGAATCACATGACTTGCTAAGACCCTCAAACGAATAATCTTGATACCGCCTGTGGTCGAACCCGAAGAAGCACCAACAACAAACAAAAATAGTATCACCAGCTGAGCAACCGGTGGCCATAAAACGTAGTTGCCAAATGATGCAACTCCAATGCCGATGCTATAGCCAGTACTCGTGCCCAATGAAACCACATAGAATACGCCAGCTCGCATTGCCTCGACACCTGTCCAAGTGTCGCAGAACCACAACACCACAATCACAAAAGATGTAGCAACAGCGATGATTGCCACGAAGGCTCTAAACTCGCTGTCACGCCAATATGCTCCCATATCGCCACTAAAAACTCTCCAATGCAAAGCAAAGTTGATGCCACCAAAGAGCATTCCCACTATTACCACCACTTCAACCGCTGAGCTGTTGAAATGCCCAATCGAGGATTCATAGGGTGAAAAGCCACCAGTTGCGGCGGTAGTCAAAGCATGTGCAACGCTATCATAAAGGCTAGGCCCCGGCACCATAAAATAAAGTCCCACCATTGTAAGAGTGAACACAACATATATCAGCCAAAGCCGACGGGCAGTTTGGGAAATACGCGGAGCCAAGCGATCTGAAGTTGGTCCGGGTGCCTCCGCGGTTATGAGATCAAGTCCACCAACGCCGAGATAAGGCAACACCGTAACTGCTAACACCACAATACCCATACCCCCATACCATTGGCTCAGTTGCCTATACATCAACAGACCTCGGCCTGGCCGTTCAAAATCAACTAAGACTGTAGAACCAGTGGTTGAATAGCCTGAAGCTGATTCAAATATCGCATTCACAAGTTGTTCTACAAATCCAACACCAGAAGTCGCGAATGTGCCAGCTAGCAGATAAGGGATGCCACCAAACAAAACTATCGTAATCCAGGTCCATCCGACCGCAGCGAAAACCTCGCGGGCTCTAGTCGAGCCAACACGAGTGCGCCACCACAACATTGAGCCCAATCCCCCTGAAAGTAACGCTCCAAATGCTAAAGCACCACTATCTCGCCTAGTTGAAAGCAACTCAATCAAAGCACAAACCAACATACCGGAAGCGATAAAAACTAGAGCCAAACCCATAACATGCAAAGCTGTGTTGGGGCGACCAACGGGCCTATTTCGTAACCTTGTGGACCGACGCGATTGAACAAGCCGTGTGAAGTTCAAACCTCTCATGTTGGTTCCGTTGTTTGCTGTTCAGTCAAGCCCCAATCCCTACTAGAGGATTGTCTCGTAACTCTGCGACGCAAAAAACCCCTAACTGATTTGTTGCAATTCACCACCCAAACGATTACTAGCATTAGTGGCACCAAAGACAGGTGTCCCAACAACATAAGTGGCACTAAAGCCACCCGAATTAATTGACTAAAGTTGCTGAGATCTCCAAATGCTCCTATCCCAACACCCGGTCCATGAGTAGATAAAACCGAGATTCCCGTATAGATCGCGTCTAGCCAATCCAAACCAGCTGATGCTAAAACAAATGCAGCAATGAAACAAATTCCTATATGCGCGATCTGAAAGCCAGATATTCTTTCAAGTGCTCGCTCATCAACGACACGCCCACCACTCTTCAAAAGAATCACCGCGCTGTAATTGAGTTGCCGTCGTAACTCGCGGCGTGCAAATGCCACTAAAATGCGCGCCCGATTTATGGTTAGCCCACCTGCTGGGGAGCCGATCATGGCACCCGTGGCTATCAGCACCAACAACAATGCACTAACGGCAGTATTGTCGGTTGTCCAATCAAGCAAAGTGAATCCTGTGGTGCTCAACGCAGATGCCGCCGTGAACAGTGCTTCATACCATGCCAGCGTGTTGCTAGCTAGCCAAACCCAAAGAGCACCGAGAAGCAATAACGCCGCGTAAACTCTTAGCTCCACACTATGTAACAGTGGTTTGACACGTCCACGGATAGCCCAAAAGATCACTGCATATCCTGTACCAGCAACAGCCATTGCTAAGGTGGACACAATAATTGATGAAAAACCAAAGCTCGCAAACGAGTCGACTGCTGTGGAAAAACCTCCGGTTGAAACGGTTGTAAGTGCGAAAACCAAACTGTTTTCCACACCCATTTGAGTCGCCCCGTAAGCAGCAAAGAAAACCACGGTGAGCGCGCTATAGATAGCTAATACTTGGCGCGTCCTAGTTTTCTTACTACGCGCGAATTCGTCGTTGATTATCCATTCGGCGGGAGCGAAACACCATCTTTGCAAGGCAATCGGCAAGACCACCACGCCCGCGATTAGTCCTAGCAAGCCGCCAAGCCATTGAGTTGCGGCTCGCCACAAGGTCATTGTTAAAGTCAGTTCAGTAACATTTAGTGTGCTTACCGCAGTAGTGCTAAAACCAGCCGCTGATTCCACCAAAGCGTTATCAATGCGGTCAATGGTGCCACTAAATAGGTAGATCACCGCACTGTATCCCACCAAGGTTAACCAACTAGCAGTTAAGGAGGAGAGAACAGTGGCTGTGGTTGGACGCTGTTGTTTGACAAAGTTGGCTCGCAACAAGAGAGCAAATACGAGCGCGCAAAACGAAGCCACAGCCAAGACCACGCTGTCCCCGATGTCGTCAAACATTCCTAGCAACGCACACAACCCGCTAACTAAGCCTGCACCAACTATTGTGTCGCTGATGGCCAAAACAAAATAAGATTCTTTGCGGTTTTCACGCAAAGCAAGTCCCAACATATTTGGCAGTGTCGGACGGGTCACCCGAATACTCGCCGTACCTCATCAACAGCAGAAGGCACAGCAAAAGCGACGATATGGTCATGCCCTCGTAATCGCGAACGTCCCCTACCTATCTGAGCTTTACCGTCACGCACGAAAGCTCCGATTAACACATCTTTGGGTAAGCCCAAGTCTTTAATGCGAGCACCGTCTGCCAAACTATCAATTGCAACCTCTAGTTCTAACACCTCCGCATCACCTTGCAAAAACGTTTCAACCGCAGTTACATCACCCCTTACGAATCGCAAAACCCCATTCGCTGTGGCCGTTCGTGGCGACAATGCCACATCAATACCAACATCGCCTAACAACTTTAGCAAGGCCAAGCGGTGTACCACCGCCACCGACTCACTTGCCCCCTGCGACTTAGCATAAAGACACGCCAAAATATTGGCATCATCTTCGCCTGTCAATGCCACAACCATATCCGCTTGGCCTACTTCTACTTCGTCGAGAAAGTCGGCATCGGTGATATCGCCTTGGTGAATCATCGCTTCATCTAGTTGTTCAGCTAGTGCTAGCGCGCGCGCCGTTGACCTTTCAACGATTTTTACTGAGACACCTCGATCCCAAAGCCGTTTTGCCAATATGGCGGCAGTTCTTCCGCCACCTAGCAACATCACTTTGCGTAGCTTGGAACGTTTTAGTCCAAGCATCTCAAAGACTAATCTTTGGGCTCGCTTTTTTAGCACCACCCGTAGATGATCGCCTGCCTCCAAGTAATGGTTGTGGCGAGGGATAATAGTTTCTCCAGCACGCCCGATAGAACCCACCACAAAATCCCAATCAGGCTCTAATTCTTCACCGACTTCTTTAAGCGAACGACCCACCAAAGGCGCGTCTGGAGCCAGCCGCGCACCTATAACTAATACTTCTCCACCAGCCATCTTTGCCACTTCGTCGGTACCGGGAAAGTCAAGTAGTTCCAATACATCCTCGGCTGCTTCAGAATCAGGATCAATTACCAAATCTACTTCAGCTTTGCGACGAAGTTCCAAGGCATCTTTACCGCGCAACTCAGGAGCCTCAATGCGGACAACAGTGCGTTTTACCCCAAGTAGTTTCGCTAACTGTGAACTCAAAAGGTTAACAGCATCGTCTTTGGTGACCGACACCACCAGATCAGCATCTGCCACACGAGCTTTCCGCAACGTCTCAGGATGCGTGCCACTTCCCTCGACAACAAGCACATCAAGGTCATCATCAATTTGACGGAGGCGTTCAGGGTTTAGGTCGATGATTGCAACATCGTGACCTTCACGACTGAGACGATCAGCTACGTAGGTGCCGACCTCACCAGCTCCAACCACAATCACATGCATGGCTAATGATTACTCCTATTAGGGTCGACAAGCAAGGTTATCAACTAATCTTTTCTGGGTGCCGAAATAGAACACTTTAGTGTTTGTCACCAGCGAATCTAAAGCAAAATCAGTTGGCTCACACGGCACCTGCTCAACCTCTTGAAAGTCATAGGCAATCCCAATAATGTGTGGCCGCTCGGCAGCTAAGTGACCAAAGCTGCGGTCATAAAAGCCCTTTCCTTGACCAAGCCGGCTGCCGTTTTTATCAAACGCCACCAACGGTGTTAGTACCACATCGTGGAGTGCGAGGTCTTTGACCTCACCTTCAACGGGTTCACTAATGCCGAACGCTCCTTGCCGTTCAACTGAAGCGGGTTGCCAAGGAACGAATTCCAAGTCATTGCCTTTAACTCTTGGCACCGTCACCGTCACTCCCCTCGCAAGCAACTGCACAAGTACACTATAGAGATCTATTTCTCCCGCAAACGAGCGATAAGCAGCAACCAACTGAGCGTCGCGCACGACCTCTAACTCACCAAGTCGGCTACAAACTGCCGCGCTCGCTGTAGCTTGCTGTTGTGTAGTGAGTTCCGCGCGCCGCCGCCGCAGAAGTTCTCGGATTTCTTGCTTTTGCAAAGCAATGCTTGCAACTGCACTCATCTCGTCATTCACAAAGTCTCCTATGAGTTAGACGAAGGCACTCGAAAAAACCAATGAAACGATGGTCATGACCTTCAACAAGATGTTCATGGCTGGACCGGAGGTGTCTTTGAAGGGATCACCAATGGTGTCTCCCACGACTGCAGCTTTATGTGGTTCACCACCTTTGCCACCAAACGCGCCAGCTTCAATGTACTTTTTGGCGTTGTCCCAAGCACCACCTGCGTTCGCCATAAATATCGCTAAAGCAAAACCAGTAACCAGCGCACCCGCAAGCAAGCCACCAAGCGCATCCACATCGATAAATCCAGTTATCAAAGGTACAACAACAGCCAGAGCACCTGGCACGACCATTTGCTTCAATGAGGCATCTGTTGAAATCTGCACGCAACGCGCAGAGTCGGGGACGACACCTTCACGTCCTTCGCGCAGCCCAGGTATTTCGCGAAACTGACGGCGTACCTCTTCAATCATGGTTGCTGCCGCTCGCCCCACAGCATCAATAGTTAATGCCGCAAACAAAAACGGAAGTCCCGCCCCCAAGAACAAGCCGATAAACACATCAACCTCACCAACATTGAGGCTAAGTGAAGCTCCATCTTGTGCCACCGCAAATTCGAAGCTTTTAAACAGAGCTAAGGCAGTCAAGGCCGCGGAACCCACCGCGAAACCTTTAGCGATAGCAGCGGTAGTGTTGCCAAGTGAATCAAGGGCATCAGTTACTTCTCGAACCGAAGGGTCAAGTTCAGCCATTTCAGCGATACCACCAGCGTTATCGGCTATTGGACCATAAGCATCCACCGACACCACCACTCCGGTCGTGGCGAGCATACCAATCGCGGCTACTGCAATACCATAAATGCCGCCATCATCACCCAAAGTCGCAATGCCGCCCCAGTATGCAACAGCCACACCAACCAACACCAACACCACTGACGATGCCACCGATATCATGCCCGCGCTTATTCCTGAAAGAACGGTGGTAGCAGGGCCGGTTTCTGATTGTGCGGCAATGCGCTTCACCGGGCCATAATGGTCAGAGGTGTAGTATTCAGCGGTTTTACCTAATGCCCAGCCAACCAACAAACCACCAATAACCGAGATAGCTAAACCATACGGTGCGTCGTAGCGATCACCACCAAACATCCAATAGGCAACCCCAAATGTGGCCACCACAGTTATGCCCATTGCTAGATTTGTGCCTCGGTGTAAAGCGCGGCTCAATGCTTTGCTATCGGTACTATTTCCGCCCCTAACAAAGAAAGAGCCAATTATTGATGCCACCATTCCCACAAAGGCAATGGCCATCGGGAACACAAAACGAGCAATATTTTCATCTAAGCCAGCTTCTGCTGCGGTTAAGCCGCCTGCAACTGAGAATGCTGTGAGCGCAACGGGAGCAATGATTGAACCAACATAGCTTTCAAACAAGTCGGCACCCATCCCCGCCACATCTCCCACATTGTCGCCAACACTATCGGCGATGCTTGCTGGATTGCGCGGGTCGTCTTCGGGTATGCCAGCTTCAACTTTGCCTACCAAATCAGCACCCACATCAGCAGCTTTGGTAAATATGCCGCCCCCCACTCTAGAGAAAAGAGCGATTGAGGAAGCACCTAAGCCATAGGCGGTAACCACTTCAAAAGCGTTTTTTATTTCTAGCCATTCCACGAAAAGTAAGTAGGTGAACATTAGTCCGAGAAGTGCTAAACCAGCGACTGAAAAGCCCATCACCGCGCCACCACGAAATGCCACTGGCAACGCTACGGCGGGTCCGCCTCTAGCTGCCTCGGTGGTGCGGGCGTTAGCCATTGTGGCTACCGTCATGCCGGCATATCCTGCGCTAGCAGAAAGTACCGCACCTATCACATAACTCAGCGATGCCAAGGGATCAATAACAATGCCCAACAAGATGATCATTGCTAAAACAAACACTGAAACCCATCTGTATTCTTGTTTCAAGAAAGCACGAGCACCTTTTTGAATTTCTTGCATCAAAAACACCATCCGCTCGTTGCCTGGGTTTGCCGCTTGAACTGACTTATAGTAGAAACCTGCAAGTACTAGCCCAGCGATAGCTGAGATCATTGCAAGATATGGAACGCTGCTCACGTATGCTCCTCTTTAATGGACTGAAACGCTGTGGTTTCAAGTTGACCGAATAACGCTACCGAAGTTTGCTCAGGTTAACAAGTGTCTTTTTGATGGTTTACTTTAATTTGATTTGCTAGTTGGTCCTAACTGCGCTAACACTTTGGCGGCCATGCGGTGACCAGCGTGGCTCGCTGAAACCGGGTCGGCACCACTGCGCATACTCGCTAAGAACCCGGCGATAAAGCCATCGCCAACTCCGCTTCGGTCCCTGATTTCGGTTACCTCAGGAACACTCACCGATTCGGGTCCGGTAGCTTTTCGTAATACTAACGTGGGTTGGGCACCGTTAGTAACGATAGTCGCGCCCGCACCGGCAATATTTTGCCCTTCTGTTAACCCCAATAAACGATGTTCGCGACGGTTCATAATGACCGCTGTTGGTTTAGCCACCAATATCAACTCCAAGAAGGGTTCGATGCCGAGGTCTATCCGGTCGACATCACTTGGCCCGCCGATAAAGATGTCTAGGCGTTTACTGCGAGCTTCGCCCAAAAGACGGTCGACAGCAGCTGCCATCGGGTCGGCTACGAACGCGCTAGCGGCGAGATAAAGTTGCGTGGCATTGTCTAACACCGCTGACTCGACTGCAAAAAGGTGTTTGGAGGTGCCCCGGTCTGTTAGCAGAGTGCGTCCACTGCGACCAATCATAGTAACGACAACACCTGTGGCACCTTCGTGTTGGACTGCTAGTTCAACACCGCGACGAGCTAGGTCTTCGCTTAAAGTTTTGCCTAAGGTATCATCACCCACCTGCCCCACGAATCGTGGTTTGCCGCCTCCTTCGGCATCTAATGCCGCCACATTAGCAGCACTGCCGCCTCTAACTCGGGCACTGCGAATTTTGTTGTTTTGTCCTTGAGTAGGAACGCTTGGTAAGACAACCAAGATGTTTTCTAAGAGATCACCAACACAAACGAGCACACCTCCAAGCTACTGTGTTTGCATGCAAGTTTGGTGACCACAAGTGCCCATATTGGGTTGTGGTGCAGCAGTGCTTTTGTGTGAAACAATTGAAGCTAACCTTAGGTGTTCAAATGTTCGTGCTTGGGAGAGCAGATGGAAACCGCAGAACCCGCGTCAACGTCAAGTAATAATGCTGTTGTGTCAGACATTTTTGATCCCCAAAAGTGGAGTTTGGTAGCTGGCTTTGAGCATTTATCTGATGTCACCTATCATCGTGCTGAGCAAGGTGGCACAGTGAGAATTGCCTTTAATCGCCCAGAGGTTCGTAACGCATTTAGACCTAAAACTGTTGATGAACTCTACAGTTGCCTCGATCATGCGCGCTCGACGGTTGATGTTGGTTGTGTATTGCTCACTGGCAATGGCCCCTCAGCAAAAGATGGCCGTTGGGCATTTTGTTCTGGTGGTGATCAAAGAATTAGAGGCAAAGCAGGGTATCAATACGCTACAGGTGATTCCGCCGATACTGTTGAAGCTAACCGCAGCGCGCGGTTACACATATTAGAGGTGCAACGACTCATTCGCACCATGCCTAAGGTGGTGATCGCGGTGGTTTCTGGTTGGGCTGTGGGTGGCGGGCACAGCTTACATGTGGTTGCTGATCTCAGTTTAGCTAGTGAGGAACACGCCATCTTTAAACAAACCGACACAGCGGTGGCTAGTTTTGATGGTGGATTCGGTTCCGCTTACCTAGCGCGCCAAATAGGCCAAAAACGAGCTCGCGAAGTTTTTTTTCTCGGAGATGATTATGACGCACAGCAGGCAATGGCATTGGGGATGGTAAACGCAGTTGTGCCACATCATCGTCTTGAGGTTGTGGCTCTCGAATGGGCTCACAAAATTAATAGCAAAAGCCCTACTGCTCAACGCATGGTTAAATTTGCGCTGAACCTCGTTGATGATGGACTTATGGGGCAACAAGTGTTTGCCGGTGAAGCGACCCGCCTGGCCTACATGACCGCAGAAGCTACCGAAGGACGTGATGCCTTCTTAGAAAAACGAGAGCCTGACTGGTCTGATTTTCCTTGGCACTTTTAGTTCTTTGAAACTTTTAGACATCGGGGATACGCCAATCAACAGCTTCAAGCCCCGCGGCAATTAATGCGGCGTTTGTTTTGCTAAAGGGTTTTGAACCAAAGAACCCCTTGCTAGCAGATAGCGGTGAAGGATGCGCGGATTCAACAATTGTGTGGGTGTCTTTGTTAATCAAAGCACGTTTGCGGCGTGCCGTGGCACCCCACAACACAAAAACCACTTTTTGTTTTTTAGCATTTACACAACGGATGACTTCGTCAGTGAACCTCTCCCAGCCCTTATTTTGATGACTTGCGGCTTGCTGCGCCCTTACGGTCAAGGTGCTGTTAAGCAACAAGACTCCATTTTCAGCCCAAGCCACGAGGCTGCCATGATTCGGCCGTGTTATACCAAGGTCGTCTTCTAATTCCGTGAATATGTTGATCAGTGACGGTGGAACTGCTGTACCGGGACGCACGGAAAAACACAAGCCATGAGCTTGCTGCGGTCCGTGGTAGGGGTCTTGTCCTAACAGCAGCACTTTAACGTCTGCAAATGGTGTTAGATGCAAGGCTGCAAACACCTCATCATGGGTTGGGTAAACTTGATGTTGCAAACGTTCTTGCTGCACGAACGCCATCAGTTGCGCCCAATACGGTTTAGCAAACTCGTCGCGTAGCAGAGGATTCCAATCAGTCGTAGGTGACATCCGCTAACTGTTCTAACCAAGACATCACCACTCATCATAGCCAACTAGTCGCCTTCTGAGTGTGTAACGCTAGCGTAAGCGCATGTCCATCGAAACGACAGATATAGCAATAATCGGTGCTGGCCCTGCTGGCGCGGCTGCTGCCATTGTTGCTGCCCGTGGGGGGGCTAGAGTCAAGGTGTTTGAAAAAGCGAGAGAAGGTCGCGACAAGGTCTGTGGTGATGGCTTAACGCCCAGAGCGGTGCATGCTTTGCATAAACTCAATATTGAATTAGCCAGTGCTCATCGCATCGACGGTTTGCGGATGGTTGTCAACAACTCACATCGTGAGCTTTTGTGGCCTCAAAACGGACCTTACGCTCCTTATGGGGCCGTATGGCCGAGGCGGCACCTTGACTCGCATCTAATGGCACAAGCAGCACAAGCAGGAGCTGAAATTCATTGGGAAACTGAGGCAACGCCGATCTTAGAAGACTCCGACGCAGTGATTGGTGTGGCAACCAACAAAGGCAAGTGTTTTGCCACTTTAGTGGTGTTGGCAAGCGGTGCCCCTGGCAAGGCAGCGCAAATGCTAGGCGCGCAACGAAATCCTAACGAACCTCATGGTGTGGCAATCCGTAGTTACACCAACTCGAGTCGTCATCATGAACACTACCTAGAAGCGTGTCTGACCTTGAGAGACCCCCACAGCACACCAATCGCAGGATACGGTTGGTTGTTCCCTGCTGGAGACGGCACCGTGAACATAGGCGTTGGGGCATTGTCTACTATGAAGGGATACAAAAATCTTAACCTAAACCACTTGCTTAATTCCTACCGAGATCTGGCAAAGGAGGACTGGCAGCTAGGTGAATACCTAGAAAGGCCACGAGCTTGGCGTTTGCCAATGAGCGTCCACAAACGTCACGGTACTGGCTGGGTTGCGGTGGGTGATGCTGCGGGACTGATAAACCCTATGAATGGTGAAGGAATAGACTATGGCCTCGAATCAGGGATGTTGGCCGCAGAGTTGTTTTTAGACGATCCTGGCAATGTAGCAGTTGAATATGATCGCCTTATTGGGGCGCGTTTTGATGCTTTTCTGCGAACTGGACGTCGCTTTAGCTATCTCATTGGTCACCCATTGGTATTAAGGTCGGGTTTACGTTTAGCTGTGGGCACTAAGATGATCGCCAACATAACTTTACAGGTAATGGGCAACCTCATAGACACCACAGGCCCAGCGAAACAAGTGCTGCGTGTTGTTGACCATGGCTTACGCCTTGCTGATCCTTTACTACGTAGAACTCAAAGCAGAAGTTGATGTTGCAAAAGGTGCCGTGTTGGTTAATGCACTTATGTCGGTTAATGCACTAAACGGGTCTGTGAAGTCTAACCCTTGTGCTTGTGCCACTTCTTGTTCGGTGAGCAGTCCCTGATGAATGTTTAGGCCATTGAGCAGGTGTTCATCTGCCAACATTGCTTGGCGGACTCCCTTGTCAGCTAAAGCTAACGTAAAAGGTAAGGTTGCATTGTTTAACGCATACGTTGAGGTTTGGGGTACCGCCCCAGGCATATTGGCAACGCAGTAATGGACCACATCATTGATGATGTAAGTTGGTTCGTTGTGGGTGGTTGGTCGTGAGGTAGCGAAACACCCGCCTTGGTCAATTGCCACATCAACTAACACTGAACCTGACTTCATCCGCTTCACTAAATCAGGACTCACAAGTTTGGGAGCGGTGGCACCCTTCACCAATACCGCGCCGACTATGAGATCAGCGTTAATAACCTCTTCTTCAAGAGTTGCCCCTGTTGAATACAAGGTAACCAAAGAACTACCGAACCTGCGAGCCAAGCGGTTTAGAACCTCAAGGTTACGGTCAAGCACCGTAACCTGAGCACCCATCCCAATCGCCATTTCAATAGCATTTTCACCCACTACTCCCCCACCGAGCACCAACGTCTTGGCTGGGGCAACACCACCTACACCACCTAACAAGCGACCAGAACCACCTTGGGCTGCTTCAAGACAGTGTGCGCCAGCTTGAATTGCCATGCGCCCTGCTACTTGTGACATTGGGGCAAGTAGTGGCAACCCACCGGAGTTGTCGGTGACAGTTTCATAAGCAATACAGGTAGCACCACTAGCTAGCAGCTCCTCTGTTTGAGCGATATCAGGGGCTAGATGAAGGTAGGTGAACAAAACCTGGTTTGCTTGCAGCATAGCCCGTTCACTTGCTTGAGGTTCTTTCACTTTGACGATCATTTCTGCTTCAGCAAATATTGTTGCCGCGTCTGCCACAATGGTCGCGTTAGCTTTGCGGTAGGCCGCGTTTGTGGCACCAATGCCGGTACCAGCATCGGCTTGCACCATGACTTTATGCCCCCTAAGCGTGAGTTCTTTGACACTGCTAGGCGTGAGTCCCACTCTTCGTTCCGCAACCTTAATTTCTGTCGGTACGCCAATGAGCATGGCTCACCTCCTTTGTATGGCAATATTATTCACTAAGCACAATACGCTCTTTTCTGGTAAATATGTGTGCTAATATTTACCTACAAGGTGTTGATTAAGCAACTATATTGATCTACTGTAATTGTTTACGAAAGATTATTGTGCTAGCAGAACAGGGAGGAGGATTTGTGTCGACAAAACTAGACAACACCGATAAAGCCATATTGCAAACTCTGCAATCAGATGCTCGCATCAGCAATGCCGCGTTAGCTGAAAAAGTTCATTTATCGGCATCGGCTTGCCTGCGCCGAGTGCGCCGACTTGAAGAAATAGGTGTCCTGAGTGAGTATGTTGCCTTGATAGATCGCAAGCTCATTGGGCTTGGAACCTCGGTGTTTGTTGAGATTGCCTTGAGTAGCCAGAAAGAAGACTGTTTAGATGCTTTTGAAGACGCGGTTGTGAATGTGCCAGAGATACTAAGTTGTCATCTCATGGCCGGCAACAGCGATTATTTGTTGCACGTTGCAGCAGCTGACGTTGCTGACTATGAGCGAATCCACAAAGCGTACTTGGCACGGCTGCCCCATGTAGCACATTTACGTTCAAGTTTCTCGCTCCGTACCGTCTGTGACCGCAAGGCACTGCGTTTCACCAGATAGCAAGCAGGGTCGCGTTACCTGTTGGTTGGTTGATCATGCATGCGATACATTGCAGCACTGGGTTTGTTGGGGCGGGCATACCACAGCGGTCGACGTAAACCGTTCGGGCCGGGCGCAGATCGTGTCTTGGCTAACCACTCTTGATAGGCTTCACGGCTCATTGCGGTGTCAACCACCACGTCTCCATATTGATCGCCTTCATGGGCTGGTTTCACCTGCACCTTTTGATGCCAGCATTGCATTCCTGAAATAGGGTCGGGTTGCACTGCGAAGGTTAAATTTTGATGCACACCGGTATCGTTCCACCAAATTCGTTGGCTATCGGGGTCGGCTGAAACGAAGCTATTCATTCCTTGGTCACGAGTCAACTTCCAAATGTTGCCTGATGCACCGTTGTTGCTGCGCGCTATGGAAGCTCGCCCCGCGCTCCAAGAACGGGCTTGGTCTTGTTCTAGACGCCAGCGCCCCATGTGGTGCGAAGCAGCCACAATACCTGGACGAATTCCTTCAGTCCGCCAACAGTGAATCACAAAATACCCAATTCGGGTTGTTACCCGCACCAGACCGTTTTCTTCAATTTCAAGTTGTTCGGCATCACTAGGATGCACCCATAAGGGATGGCGATGACTTATCTCATTGAGCCACTTAGAGTTGGCGGAACGGGTGTGTATTAAGGTTGGAATGCGGAATGTGGGTAGCAGAATCCGTTCGTTGCCTGCTAAGTCAAGGTCTTGGTGATGCACATGCGATTTGATCCAAACAGGAGTGGCATATTCACGCCAACCCCAGTCTGCTAAGGTTGTGGAAAACAACTCTAATTTTTTTGATGGTGTGGGAAAACCTTCTTTGGCTTGTCCGTCCACCTGCACTGCTGGTGACCCATCTCCTAAGTCCACAAGAGTAACCTCATCTAACTGCTCGGGTGATCCATCCCAAGTAGCACTGGTGCCAGGCTTGCGGTATACCTGATCCTCTCCAAGTTGACACAAATCAGTGACTTCTGACGCGACGGGGCGTTCATAGGGTGTGATCACATCACCTGGTACGGCAAAAGAGCCGACATCACGCATATATTCAAGGGGGGTCTTACCTGCTCTTTCTGCTGCTTCAGGCAAACCCGGCACTGATTCGGAGAACATGGTGGCGTAATATTCATCAACGGACATGGGGGTGCCTGGTCGCTCTGTGGATTCAAACCACTGACGAATACCACGGGAGCCATCTGGATCAATGCGCCAGGAAAGATCAATCCAAAATTCGTTCTCCTCCCACACTTCACCTGGATTAAACTCGTGGCTACGGGTTTGTGCATCCAAATCTTGGCCTCGCAGTTGCGCGTAGCGGCGCATCACGGGTTGCCTAAAACCGAGCCACCGCCCGTTGTGTGTCTCAAAGCTAGCCACATCATGGCGTTCGGTGGCTACACCCATAGGCAAGACATAATCGGCGTACCAAGCTGTCTCAGACCAAGTGGGTGTTAGTGCCACGTGACATTTCACCTTGCTTTCATCAGTTAGTGCTTCAAGCCAACTGAACCCATCAGGATTTGTCCAAACAGGGTTGTAGACACGGCTGAAATAGACATCTAAGGTGCCTCGTCCCTCATTTAGGAAATGAGGCAACAAGATAGACATTTCATGATAACAAAGTGGGTATTCCCGTGGCCAAGTTAACTCGTTCCACTGTTTGAGAGGTGGAGCACCCTTAGGTTGAACTGGTTTAAATTTGTTCCAACCGTTGCCACTTGTACCACCCACGGTTGCTACCGAGCCGGTTAGCACATTGAGAAAGAAAAGGCACCTTGCCGTTTGCCAACCGCCGAGGTTGCCAGCAGCTGCAGCACGCCAGTTGTGTGAAGCAAACTTGGTTGGGTGAGCACCAATGATCTCTGCTATCTCGCGTAACTGTGGCGCATCAACACCACAAATTTCCTCTGCGGCTTCAGGTGTATATTGCTCATAAGCACTCAAGAGAGCTTCTTTTAGTGAACCAAATTCCAGCGGTAAATCAGGCCTTGTCTCTCGTAGATATGTTTCCCAGTTAACCCAACGGCGTACAAACTCAGATTGCCAAGCCCCATTTTTGATAAGCAAACGTGCAATCGTGAGCAACAAAAATGGTTCGGTGCCAGGCCAGGCGGGTAACCAGTAGTCGGCTTTAGCACCGGTGTTTGACAACCGAGGGTCACAACAAATCACTGTTGCGCCCTTGCCTTGTGCTTCAATAATGCGTTGTGCGTGAGGGTTGAAATAATGTCCAGCTTCAAGATGTGATGAGATCAAGAAAATCACTTCAGCATTAGCGAAATCCGCTGAGGGGCGGTCATGCCCCATCCACGATTGGTAACCAATGCGGGCATTTGAAGAACATATGTTGGTGTGGCTGTTGTGTCCATCCACTCCCCAAGCCTTAAGCACCCTGTCGGCGTAGCCATCTTCACCGGGGCGTCCCACGTGGTACATCACTGCGTTATGACGCTCTTGGTCAATAGCAGTGGCGATACGTTCACCGATGTCAGCTAAAGCTTCGTCCCAACTAACTCTTGCCCAAGTTCCTGCTCCTCGTTTGCCTACTCTTTTCATTGGGTGCAAGATGCGCTCAGCATCGTTTACTTGATTGAGTGTGGCGGGGCCTTTGGCACAATTACGACCCCTGCTCGCGGGATGGAGCGGGTTACCCTCGATCTTGTCAATTTGATGCGTTTCGTGGTTAACGTGTGCAAGCAAGCCACAGGCTGCTTCACAATTAAAACAAGTTGTTGGGATCAAACTGTGAGTTTGAGTAACCCGCTTTGGCCAAGCTGAAGCACTAAGCGACTCGTGTTCGTGCCAGTTTTCAAATGGTGGATATTGGCGTAGTTCTGTCATAACGGCTACTACGAAAGGGGCACAGACTGGCCAGCGCGGACAAAAGAATCTTCATAGAACCACATTCCTATGAGGGCCGCTATGCCTGCAACTGCCACCAACGGTACGCTCACTGTGGTAGCTGAGGCAACGGCAAGGACACAGGCGGGAGCCACTAAGCCCAAAGTGATACCCGTCCAGAAATTGTCTCGATATTTACCCTTCACCATTTGATGCACTGCGGCCTCCACATTAGGGCTACTCGCAACGGTGACCTCTAAGGAGATAAATGCACCACACGCAATAATGCCTCCTAAAAATGCCCACCTATAGGCATCGGCGGCTGGCACATCGAAAAACAAATCCAATATCGCAAACCACGCTCCTCCTGCGGTAACCGCTTGAGCTAGCAATGTCGGCAACAACAATGGCGACTGCCAAAGATCCCTACCCACACATTGCCCAAACAAAAATGCAGTGTAGCCCGCAGTGGCTGCTGCGGTAACTAGCACCGGCAACAACAACACATCAAATAAAGTTGCCGAACCAACTATGGATGCCAGTGCCCACAGCGCGCTAAGTCCTGCAAACACCGCGAGAACGTACGTGCCTTTTACTAACCACGAATCCCAACTCCCTTTTGTTATTAAAAAATAAAATCGTTTTGGTTGTTTTAGGTCAGCGATCAGCAAGACCGCTGTTATTGCCAAAAAAACACCCGCGGTGATGGCAGAGCCGAGACCCACAACCAGCGAATCATCGTGGCCAAGAAATAGCAGTAACGCAGCAACGGCCATCACACCAGCAGCTATTGCTTTTGTTACTAAATACGTAGAAACTTTTTTGGTCCAACTCATTTGGTGTGAGGTGGTATAGGTGGTGCGCGCCACAACTCCACTGGTGCCGCTAGGCACTGTTGGGTGGTTAGGTGTGGTGTCGGCCCAGATTAACCCATCATTGGCTATGGCAGTGCGTAGAGGATTAAGTGAAGCTTGGCTTGCTCCACGATAGTAAACCTTAGGATTTGTGCCCTGCTCTGGAGCACGCACAGCCACATCTTCACGAGCAATTATTTTGGTGGCGGCATTTAGTGGATCATCTAAATCGGCGACTTTGATGGCATGTGTGGGGCAAACGGTAACGCAAGATGGTTCAAGGCCGTCTTCAATACGGTGATTACAGAAGTTGCATTTATTGGCGGTATTGGTGACGGGGTTAATATAGATTGCGTCATAAGGGCAAGCATTCATGCACCCTTTGCAACCAATGCAGTTGTCGTCATCAAAGTCAACCACACCATTATCAGCCCGAAACAAAGCATTAGTTGGGCAGATAGTGATGCATGGTGCATCGTCGCAATGGTTGCAACGCATCACCGAAAAGTGGCGGCTCACGTTTGGGAACTTGCCCGTTTCGATGTACTTCACCCAGGTTCGATTCACGCCAAGTGCCACATCGTGTTCACTTTTACAAGCAACCGTGCATGCGTGGCAGCCAATGCAGGAGTCGCTGTCGAGTAGAAAACCAAGCCTAGTCACAAAAGCTCATTTGCCTTCCTTGCTTATAACGATTACGTTAGACACTCTAACCTAGCGGTTATCAAACTTTACAGCTAAGGCATTGCTGCCCAAATTGTTTCTGCCTGATAGATTCTTATCTCAAATGCTCGCGCAACCTCACGCCTCAAAGATTCTTGATGTTCGCAACACCGAGATAGTCTACAACGATGTCATCTTGGTGCTGAGTGGCGTGAGTCTACATGTTGAAAAAGGCGAGATCGTGAGCATGCTTGGTGCCAATGGAGCTGGCAAAACTACTTTACTGAGAGCCATAACCGGGCTGCTTGAGGTTCACCGAGGCAAACAGACAAAAGGTTCAGTAGCGGTTAACGGCTCCATTGTCAATCATGCCGAACCCGCAAAATTAGTGCGCGCTGGTGTCGCTCAAGTGATGGAAGGTAGAAGGATCTTCGCGGAACTAACCGTTGAGGAGAACCTGCGCACAGGAGCTTACACGGTTCGCAACAAAGCAGCCGTCACCACAGCACACGAGCGAGTCATGGAATTATTTCCACAACTGCACAGCAGACAACGAGACACCGCTGGCTACTTGTCAGGTGGCGAACAACAAATGCTTGCCATAGGTAGAGCGTTAATGGCATCACCCAAGCTACTTTTGCTAGACGAACCATCACTAGGATTAGCACCCAAACTCGTCGAACAAATCGCTGAAATCATCATTACTGTCAACTGCCAAGGAACCAGCGTTTTGTTAGTTGAACAAAACGCCCGGGTTGCTTTGATGATCTCGCATCGTGCTTACGTTTTAGAGAATGGCCGCATCGTAAAAGACGGTTCGGCAAGAGACCTTAGCCAAGACGACGACATTAAGGAGTTCTATTTAGGGGTCGGTGAAACTGGCCGGCGCTCTTTTCAAGATGTCAAGTCGTACAGGCGAAAAAAGAGGTGGAACGCGTGAGCGCGCCTCTCTTAAGTTTCCATTCGGTGACCTTAAAGTTCGGCGGTGTAACCGCGCTAGATAACCTGTCATTTAGCGTTGAGCCCGGTGAACTGTTTGCAATCATCGGCCCCAATGGTGCTGGCAAAACATCAATCTTTAACTGTTGCAATGGTGTGTACAAACCACAAAGCGGGCAAATCTTGCTTAATGACCGCTCCCTTGTTGGTGCCAAAGCAACGAAGATAGCAAAATTGGGAGTGGCGAGAACATTTCAAAACCTGGGCCTCTTCACTAACTTAACCTTGGTTGATAATCTAATGTTAGGGCGACATTTGCTAATGAAAAGTGGCTTTGTAGCTGGTGCTGTTTGGTTTGGTAGAGCCCGTCGTGAAGAAATCTATCATCGGCGCTGCGTTGAAGAAATAATTGAGTTTCTTGAGTTGCAACCATACCGCTTTAGCACTGTGGGAGTGTTGCCATACGGTATCCAAAAACGAATTGAGCTCGGACGGGCTTTGTCAATGGAACCAAAACTGTTGCTCCTAGATGAACCGGTAGCGGGAATGAACCTTGAAGAAACTGAAGATATGGCTCGTTTCATCATTGAAATCCGAGATGAACTACATATCGCAACAGTTTTGGTTGAGCACGATATGCATATGGTGATGGACCTAGCTGATCGAATTATGGTTCTCAATTTCGGCATGCGTCTTGCTCTTGGTAAACCAAGTGAGATACAAGCCGACGAGGAAGTGATAGCTGCTTATTTGGGGGAAGCATAGTGCAAGACGAAAACATTACCCTGCCAAACAAACTACTAAAGCAAGCTGCCACTAGAGGCGACCAAGTGGCGGTTCGACACAAACAGTTAGGCATTTGGTGCCAATATAGTTGGCAAGATTACGCCAACCAAGCGCGACTCATTGGCCTTGGGTTAGCTCAACTAGGAGTTAGTGCTGGTGAAAAGGTGGCAGTGCATGCAGAAAATCGCCCTGAATGGATATTTGCTGACTTGGGTGTGCAAGGGATTGGTGCTGTCACTGTTGGTATTTATCCCACAAGCCCCGCCGCTGAAGTCCTATATTTGCTGCAACACTGCGAAGCCAAGGTTGTTATAGCCGAAGATGAGGAACAACTAGACAAGACTTTAGCAGTTTGGGACCAACTGAGCGACTTAGCTTATGCGGTGGTGATCGACTCTCGCGGAGTTCGTTCACTAGAGGATCCACGAATCCTAACCTATCAACAGTTGCTAGACCTCGGTAGCCGACAAAATATATCTGATTTTGATGACTCGGTAGCGCGGTTAAACAACGAAGATGTGGCCATCATTGTTTACACTTCTGGTACCACCGGCCCACCTAAAGGTGCCATGTTGAACCACATCAATATGCATGCCGCATCTCGGGACTACGACACCATGTTTTTGTTGAGTAGTGCTGACGATGTTTTGTCTTATCTGCCCTTGTGCCATATTGCTGAGCGTTTAGTTACGGTGGTCAATGGCATATCTGCGGGCTACACAGCTAACTTCGGGGAGGGTGGTGAAGCATTTGCGAATGATTTGCGCGAGGTGCAGCCAACCTTTTTCTTGGGTGTACCTCGTGTGTGGGAAAAGATGTTAGCCAACATACAAATTCGCATGAACGATGCCTCTTGGTTCAAGCGATTGAACTACCAGTATTGGACTAAAGTCGGCACACGATTAGCGAAGTCCCGTATGAACAACCAACTGCGATGGTTTGATAGAGTGGTTTTAGCATTTGCTTCATTTATGTTGTTTCGTGCTCTTAAAGAACGCCTTGGCATGAGCCGTTGCCGTCACGCAGTTTCGGGTGCCGCTCCTATCGCGCCACAAATCCTTGAATGGCTATGGGCTATAGGAGTGCCCGTCAAAGAAGCTTATGGTCAGACTGAAAACTGTGCACAAGCAACCATTAATCCAATTAATGCAGTCAAGATCGGCACCGTTGGTGTGGCTGTGCCGGGAGCCGAAATACGTATTACGAGTGACGGCGAAATCCAAACCCGTGGAGCTGGCACTTTCATGGGCTACTACAAAAACGCGCAAGCAACAGCCGCTACCATCGACCCACAAGGTTGGTTGAGTACCGGCGATATCGGGGAAATTGATGAAGATGGTTACCTTACAATCACCGACCGGAAAAAAGACATCATCATCACTGCCGGTGGTAAGAACATTTCTCCTTCCGAAATAGAAAACCGCTTGAAAGTTTCTCCTTTCGTGCGTGAAGCGGTGGTAATTGGTGACCGCCGCAAGTATCTCAGTGCCTTGCTTGGGATTGAATACCAAACAGTAGGTGATTGGGCTACCCGTCAAGGAATTACGTACACAACCTATGCCGACCTTTCACAAAAAATAGCTGTGCGGTCACTCATTGAAGACGTGGTGAATGAAACCAATCAAGACTTCGCTCAGGTGGAGACAATAAAACGTTTTGAGTTGATGACAGTTGAACTTGACCATGAAGATGGGCAACTAACCGCCACGCAGAAAGTGAAGCGCACGGCCATTACCTCCCAGTTTGAGGAACTGATTGAAACGATGTACCCGTGACCATTTTTTTGCAAGCTGCTTTTGATGGTTTAGCACTTGGTTCGCAATATGCGCTGATAGTGATCGGTTTCGTTGTCATCTACCGCGCTACTGGCATTATCAACTTTGCACAAGGGGGTGCTCTTTTACTAGGTGCTTATGTCACTTACAATGTGAGCACTTCTTGGGGTTGGAATTATTACCTTGGAGTTTTTTGCGCGATCTTGGTGTGTGGTGCTTTCAGTGTTTTGTTGCAACGCGCTATGTTGGCAAAAGTATTTCGTGAGGTGGTGGGCATTACTTTTGCCTTGCTGACGTGGGCAGTTGTGGTTTACGTTGGCTTCAACCATCTTGTGGGGCTACTATGTGGATTGATTTTAGGCATTGTGGCTTGGTGGTTCACTGCGCGTATTGAACGCCGCTTCGGAGCCAAAGGTCCAGCGGAGTTGCCTCTGTTTGGAGCGATTATGGTGACCATCGGCGTTCTCTTTATAGTCAAACAAGTGGCGGCTTCGATTTGGGGGTTTGCAGAACTCAGTGTTCAAGACCCATATGAATTAGCCACCTCTCAACTTGGAGGGGTGATTTTTCTTCATTCAAAAATTGCTTCTGTGGCAATGGCAGCTTTAGCTTTAGGCATTTTCTTTGTTGTTGACCGTTACAGCCGCATTGGACTTGCCATGCGAGCCACACATTTTGACCACGAGGCCGCTATCGCGCAAGGTATTTCAACTAAGGTTGTTTTCGCAACAGCCTTTGCTATTGCTGGAACTGTGGCTGCGCTAGCTGGTGCCGCCGCTACTGCAGGCCCTGAGTTGCTCACACCCAATGTGGACTTGGTGGTGTTTTTAGCGTTTCCTGCAATGATTCTTGGGGGTTTAGATTCGCCTACCGGGGCAGTCGCTGGTGGATTATTGATTGGTCTAATACAGAACCTTGTGAAGACATATGTTGTTTTGCCCCCTGCTTGGCTGCCCTTTGAAGACCTTTCTTGGCTCGGTTCAGGGTTTGAGCGTGTGGCAATATTTGTGGTGATGATTTTAGTGCTGATGGTTCGCCCATATGGGCTGTTAGGCACAAAAGAGGTGCGGCGAGTATGAAACGTAGTCACAAGATGAATGTGGACTACCGCGACGACTTGCGTTTGTTTCCCAATAGATTGCGACGCGTTGGGCTTGTCGCATTGTTTTTGGCTTGGATTTTTGTTCCACTTCTTTGGGATGAGGTTCCATTTACTCTGCTTAGCAGCAATGGTGTAACACTCAACACACTTGCATATGCCGGTATTTTTGCGATTGCTGCCATTGGTTTGAATTTACTAACTGGCTACACGGGGCAGGTGTCGCTCGGGCATTCCATTTTTTTAGCAGTTGGTGCCTATAGCACGGCTTATTTTGGCTCGGTGTGGGGTTGGCCGATGTGGGCATGGATTATTGCAGCACCTGCGCTTGGTTGGATAGTTGGTGCTGCGATTGGTCCATTTGCTCTTCGCCTACGGGGTAACTACTTGGTGATAGTCACCTTGGGATTAGTGTTTATTGGCGAGCACGTTTTTAGAAACTGGAAAAGTGTTACTGGTGGCAACACCGGCACTTCAGCCGCGGAAGTTGATGTAACCTTGGGTTTTGATTTTAGGAACTTGAGTTTGTTTGGTAGATCGTTTGGGCTAGACGAGAGCTACTTTTGGTTGATCTGGTTAATGGTTGCGCTAGTCGCTTGGCTCACCAAAAACGTGATTAGAACCCGCTGTGGCAGAGCCCTGCAAGCTGTTCGAGACCGTGACATTGCGGCTGAGATTCTTGGCATTGACGTTGGCATTCGTGGTTATAAAACCCAAGCATTTGCTTGGTCGGCAGCCATTGCCGCGCTAGCAGGGGCACTCTATGCTCCCTTCCAGTTGTTTATTAGCCCTGGTGACTTCACACTATTAGTTTCAATCCAGTTCGTTGCGATGATTATTTTGGGTGGCATGGGCACGATTTACGGTTCGATTATTGGTGCATTACTTATTACGGCCTTGCCACGTTTTATCGAAGGAATCTCAACAGACTACGGTATACCGGGCGTGGCACTTAGAAGCACTGATTCTGGGTTGCTCTCAATTTCATCCCTAAATGTGATGATTTACGGTTTTTTGATCGCAGTATTTTTGTTAGTTGAACATAGGGGCTTAGCGGGAATCTGGGTTCGTGTTCGCAACTACTTTTCAACTTGGCCATTCTCGTACTAAACTCAACATCTAAACCCTTGGAGGGAAAATGAAAAAGAAAACCACTAACCGTTGGTTAGCATTATTATTACCCTTAGCACTTTTTGCTGCCGCTTGCGGTGATGATTCTGCTGACTCAGGCACCACTACAACGAGTGTAGAAACAACCACAACAACAAATAACACAACCAACGATGGGGATACCAGTGAACCGTCGGACACCACCGATGACATGGGCACCACAGACGATATGGACACCACAGACGATATGGACACCACAGATGAGGTGGAAACCCCTGCCACAGTCAATGACAGCAGCGAAGAACCAGTGCCCGCTGAACCCCCCATGCCGTCACCTGCTCCTGGATTTGATGGCGAGACCATTCGAGTTGGGGTGCTCTCTGACCTGTCTGGACCTGCTGCAATAATTGGAACGCCACTAACAGCTGGCGGACAAGTCTACTATGACTATATCAATAGCCAGGGTGGTATTGCTGGCAACTACACAATTGAAACTGTGGAGGTTGACCACGCCTACAATCCAGCTACAGCAGTGCAGGTTTACAATGGAGTCAAGGATGAAGTAACTGTTATTGGACAACTCTTAGGAACCCCAATAACTAACGCAGTGCTCGAGAGTTTAAAGCAGGATGGGGTTGTGGCAGCACCCGCATCACTTGACGCGTTTTGGGTACCCGAAGAGAACTTGTTTCCAATTGGTAGCCCTTATCAAATTCAAGCGATAAACGGACTTGACTGGTGGATTAACGAAGGGGGTGGCACTGTCGACCAAACGTATTGCGCCTTTGTTCAAGATGATCCTTATGGAGAAGCGGGGCTAGAAGGTCTCGAGTTTGCTGGTGAAAACCTCGGTTTCAGTGTTACCGCGACTGCAACGTACGTTTCAGGCGATACAGACTTTTCAGCTCAAATCCAGCAGTTGAGCAGTGCAGGTTGTGAAGTTGTGTATTTGGTGACCCTGCCTACAGTGATTGGCGGCGCACTAGGAACGGCTGCAACTAGCGGGTTCGCTCCAACCTGGATTGGTGCATCGCCCATTTGGGTCAACATTTTGGCCTTAAGTTCACTAGCGCCTTACTTGGAGCAAAACTTGATAATCGTTGGGGAAGGTTCCACTTGGGGTGATCCTAATGTGGAAGGTATGGCCGACATGATTGAGAGGCTAAACGAGTTCGCCCCAGAGCAAGACCCTGATTACTATTTTACCTTCGGATATCTGCAAGCACACGCGGTAGTGCAATTGCTAGAGGCGGCTGTTGCTAACGGTGACCTAAGCCGTCAAGGAATTATTGATGCACTCAATGGACTTGGTGAGGTATCCTTCTTGGGACTTGGTGGTGACTATTTCTACGGGCCACCGGGACAGCGAATTCCAAGCACCGAGAACACTATATTTAGGGTAGACCCAGCGGTACCCAATGGTGTTGTGGCTCAAGTTGTTGGCTATGAAGCATCCTTCGCCAGCGACTTTGAATTTAACTAAAACTCATTGGGCAGCCTTGATGCGCTTGGGCGCATCAAGGCTGCCATCTCTCTTGCGGTCACCGTTGAATGTTGCACAAACCCCTCACGAATCCCTTTAAATCCAATCTCAAAACCAAAGAGCCGCAGTTTCGCCAAAATACACAGGACATGCTTGAACAACTTGCCATTGTTGAAACATTGCTTGATGAGGCAGCAGCAGGTGGTGGGCATAAGCGTATGGAAAGGTTGCGCTCACAAAACAAGTTACCCATCCGTAGTCGTATCGCACATGTTATTGATCCTGCTAGCCCGTTTTTGGAGATCAGTCCAATAGCTGCTTACGGTTCTCGCTACAAAGTGGGAGGTGGAATGGTGGTTGGGATTGGTGTGATCTCGGGGACTGAGTGTGTGATTATGGGTAACGACCCAACGGTACTTGCTGGGGCACTTACACCGTATGCGGCAAAAAAGTGGATGCGTGCTTTAGAAATATCGCGTGACAATCAACTTCCTTATGTGAGTTTTGTGGAGTCCGCAGGTGGCGATTTGAGGGTTGACCCAAACAACGATTCCAAGCAAAGCATTTTCCAGCCTAATCATTTCGCAGAAAGCGGGCGCTTTTTTTATGAAATGATTGAACTTTCGAAGTTGCGAATCCCTACAGTTTGTGTGGTGTTTGGCTCTTCTACTGCGGGAGGGGCATACCAACCTGGGCTATCTGACTACACGATCGTGGTCAAAGAACAATCTAAGATGTTTCTTGGTGGTCCGCCTCTAGTAAAGATGGCCACTGGTGAGATATCTGATGACGAAACTCTTGGTGGGGCCGATATGCATGCGACTGTTTCGGGTTCTGGCGATTACTTTGCTCAAGATGAACTAGATGCGTTGCGGATTTGTCGAGATGTCGTTTCACATCTGAATATTCGCAAAACAGGCAACGATCCTAGCTTTCCTTCTGAGACACCACTTTATGATCCTCAAGAATTGCTAGGCATTGTTAGCCGTGATCTCGTTAAACCTTTTGATGTGCGTGAGATTATTGCCCGTGTAGCCGACGGTTCTCGCTTGGAAGAGTTTAAGGCTTGTTGGGGTTCTACTTTAGTTTGTGGTTGGTCTTCTATTCATGGATACCCAATAGGGATTGTGGCGAACAACGGTGTGCTCTACCCAGACGCAGCTCAAAAGGGCGCGCATTTTGTTCAGTTGTGTAATCAGATAGACGTGCCGTTGCTGTTTATCCAAAACATCACTGGCTATGCGGTCGGTAAAGATTTTGAGGCCGATGGGATCATCAAAAAGGGTTCGCAGATGCTAAACGCGGTCAGCAACTCATCTGTGCCTCACATCACTATTATCGTTGGTTCTAGCTACGGTGCGGGCACCTATGGCATGTCGGGTCGGGCTTTTGGTAACCGCTTCACATTTTTGTGGCCAACCGCCAAAATAGCTGTCATGGGTCCACGCCAGATAGCCGGTGTGATGTCGCAAGTGCGCAGAGGGCAAGCACAACGCCTTGGTAAGAGGTTTGACGAAGAAGCTGATGCAAAGATTGTGAAAGCGGTGGAAGCTACCCAAGAGCACGGTTCCCTTGCTTTGCAAGCAACAGCTGCGATCAGCGACGACGGAATTATAGACCCCCGAGACACCCGTGACGTGATTGGTATGTGCTTGTCTGTGGTGAATAACCGTGCCGTTAAAGGTGCCCAGGGTTACGGTGTGTTCCGTCTATGACACCAATCACTACTTTGTTGGTTGCAAACCGCGGTGAGATTACCTGCCGTGTGTTTCGTAGTGCTGCTGCTATGGGTATGCGTAGCGTGGCTGTCTTTGTCTCAGCTGACAAAAACTCTCCTCACCTAAAAGATGCCGACGAAGCAGTGCGGATTAATAGTTACCTCGATAGCCAAGAAATTCTGGCTGCGGCACATAAATGCGGTGTCAATGCAGTTCATCCTGGATATGGATTTCTAGCAGAGAGTGCAACCTTTGCTAAAGCGGTTTTAGCTGCCGGCTTGATCTGGGTTGGTCCATCCCCACAGGTCATTGAGTTGATGGGTAGCAAGTTGGCTGCTAAAAATCTGGCACAACGAGTTGATATCCCCGTGTTACCCTCAGCAACTAACAAATTCGCGTCACTAGGTTTCCCTCTATTGATTAAGGCAGTTGCTGGTGGGGGTGGAAAAGGTATGCGAGTGGTGCAATGTGAGGCTGACCTACCACGCTTGGTCGCTACAGCCCGCCGCGAAGCGGGTTCTGCATTTTTGGATGACACTGTTTACGCCGAAAGATTCTTAACAAGTGCGCGCCACATAGAAGTACAAATATTAGGTGACAAGCATGGAAATATCGTACACCTAGGCGAACGTGAATGCAGCATTCAAAGACGGCACCAAAAGGTTATTGAGGAAGCACCGTCACCTTTCGTTGACATCGACCTGCGCTTGCAAATGACCAACGCTGCGCTCCGCTTAGCTAAAGAGGTGGGATATGACTCTGTAGGCACTGTTGAGTTCTTGGTGGACAACTCAACTAACGATTTTTTCTTTTTGGAAGTTAATGCACGCCTACAGGTTGAGCATCCTGTGACTGAAGAGGTCACCGGTATTGATCTGGTGCGAGAACAATTGCGGGTGGCACAAGGTGAAAAACTTGCCTTTACCGCTGTGCATACTAAAGGGCACAGTATTGAGGCACGACTTTGTTCTGAAGACCCTAGCAATAAATTTTTGCCAACCACGGGAACCATTGAGGCACTTACAGCGGCTGCTTCACCTGCTGCGCGCTACGAGGTTGGAGTAACAACCAAGTCGCCGGTAACGACTGATTTTGATCCGATGATTGCCAAGGTAATCACTCATGGTGAAACTCGCCATGAAGCAGCAGCCCGCTTGGCGTTAGCTCTTGCGCGACTACATATTGCTGGTGTAACGACTAATCGTGATTTTCTGGTCAATGTTTTGCGTTCAAAAGCATTTCTTGATGGTGACACCACTATCGACTTCTTGGAACGTTATGATCTAGCTTCTAGTAGCACCTGTGATGAAGACGAAGCGTATTTGGCAGCTGTGGCTGTAACTCTTTGGCAGCATCACCAAGACCATCTAGCGGCAGCTAGTTTTTCTGCCTTGCCGTCTGGTTTTCGTGTCGGACGCTTACCCCCCGAATGGGTTGACCTACGCATCAATCAGAAGTCAATCACCATCCACTATTCCACGAACCGTGATGGTGGTTTCGCCCTCGGAGTAACTGGCGATGAAGGCAGTGCCTTATTGTATAGTTGTTCACAAGGCCATATTGACTTTGAAGTTAATAAACACCGTCGCCGTTACCAAGTTAGTATGCACCAACGGTACGTTTATCTAACTGGTGCTAATGGCGGTGTCGTGGTTGAGGTGTTACCCCGCTTTGTTGAACCGCAACCTGTTGTTGGTGGTGGCGCAATCTCAGCACCCATGCCTGGCAAGGTGATAGAGGTTTTTGTCTCAGTTGGTGATGTGGTTGAACCCCAACAAGTGCTAGTGGTTTTAGAAGCCATGAAAATGGAAAATCATTTGCGTGCTCCACAGCGAGGCACTGTATCGGAAATACTTGTTGAGGTCGGACAACAAGTTGAAAAAGATGAGTTAATGATGGTCATTGATTCAGCAACTAGAGAAGATGGAGCCACAACAACCAAGTGACCACACCCATTCGGATAGCAAACTGTAGCGGCTTTTATGGTGATCGCCTAAGCGCAGCTAAAGAAATGGTTGAGGGTGGGCCTATTGATGTGCTAACCGGTGACTGGCTTGCGGAGTTAACAATGTTGATCCTGTCCCGCGCGAAAGCCAAAGACCCTAACCTTGGTTACGCACGCACTTTTGTGGCGCAAATGGAACAAGTGATGGGTCAATGTTTAACCCGTGGTATAAAGGTGGTTGCCAATGCTGGAGGGTTGAATCCCTTGAGTTGCGCTAACGAAGTTGCCGCAATAGCCAAAAAGCTTGGCTTATCTCCCACCATCGCTATTGTTGAGGGCGACAATTTACTACCTAACTTGGACGAACTCCGCGCTAGTGCCGACCTTATTGATTTAGGCACTCAACAACCAATTTCTGGCAGAGAGTTTATGTCGGCCAACGTTTATTTAGGGTGTTGGGGCATTGTTGAAGCATTGAATCGTGGCGCAGACATCGTCATCGGTGGCCGCATCACCGATGCAGCTGTTGTATGTGGACCAGCGGCTTGGCATTACGGTTGGAGCCGCACTGACTATGACGCATTGGCCGGAGCGGTCGTGGCGGGACACGTGCTTGAGTGTGGTACTCAAGCTACTGGAGGCAACTATTGTTTTTTCCAAGAAATTGCTGACTTGGAGTACCCTGGATTTCCTTTCGCTGAAATACACCAAGATGGTTCTGCTGAGATTAGTAAGCACCCAACCACTGGTGGCAACGTCACACGCGGCACGGTAACTAGCCAACTTTTGTATGAGATAGATAGCCCAACCTATTTGGGCCCAGATGTGACAAGCCGTTTTGATACTATCGTTCTGCGAGACCTCGCTAAGGACCGTGTCTTGATAAGCGGTGTCAAGGGCGAACCCCCTCCCCAAACCCTGAAAGTTTCTATGACATCATTGCTTGGTTATAGAAGCGACTTGACTATCGCGCTAACCGGATTAGATATTGAAGCCAAGGCGCAACTCCTTGAACGGGCCTTTTGGCGCAACTGCAAACTGAGTCCCCAAGATTTCACAAACGTCACAACAAAATTAGATCGAACCGACAAAGTTGATCCGAAAACTAACGAAGAAGCGGTGGCGACTTGGAATATCAACGTTACCGATCCCAGCCAAAGCAAAACTAAACTGCTGGCATCAACCATGAACGACTTGGCACTTTCAAGTATTCCTGGATTCTTTGGCATAACCACAAGTGGTTGTGGGCAACCTTACGGGAAACACTCATCAGCTTCGATACCGCGCCATAAGATTAAACAATCAGTGACCATTCTGGGTCAGCACACAACCTACGTTTCTTCAGATGTACCCTCAGCAGATGCCCAAATCGTGCTCCCCCATCACCGGCTAGTCAATCCACCCAAGGGTGCTACAAAACGTGTACCCCTCGGGTTATTAGTCGGCACAAGGTCAGGTGACAAAGGTGGTGACGCTAATATTGGGGTGTTTGTACGCTCCGCTTTAGCTTATGCTTGGTTAGCGAGCTATCTGACCATCCCCCGGTTACGCGAACTCTTACCTGAAGCTTCCAGCCTTACGATTGATCGATTTGACTTGCCGAACATTTTGTCGGTGAACTTTGTTATCTATGGTCTGTTAGGTGATGGTGCGACCGCATCTACCCGTCAAGATGCACAAGCAAAAAGCTTAGGTGAATGGCTGCGATCACGTCATGTTGATGTGCCCATAGAACTTTTAGCGACCTAACCTATTCTTGATTGGTCCAAACCTCAGTGTCCACGCAACAAAAGGAACGAAAATGGACTTGGTAAAAACCCGAAAGCAAAATCAAGTCATGACTATCTGCTTAGCTGACCGAGAGAACCGCAATGCACTAAGCCAAAAACTAGTCGAGCAACTTCTTTGTGCGATTAATGATGCCCAAACAGATGGTGAGATTCGAGTTGTTGTGCTCACCAATAGCGGCCCTGTGTTTTGTGCAGGTGCTGATCTAAAGTCAAATCCCAGCAACGAAGATTACGGCACCAAGGTGGTTAAGTTGTTTAAGTGTTTGGCCGACTCTCCCAAACCAATAGTGGGGAGGATTAATGGTCATTGCCTAGGGGGTGGTTTAGGTCTTCTAGCTGCAACCGATATTGCGATTGGCCTTGAAACTGCCAAGCTGGGCTTCACTGAAGTGCGTGTTGGCGTTGCGCCAGCAATTATTTCCGTTTTGTGTTTGCCGAAAATGGCTTTAACTCAAGCAAGCGATGCGTTTTTGCGGGGCAAACTTTTCCTAGCTCCTGAAGCTGTGAAACTTGGTCTACTCAACGCTGCGGTACCCACTAGCTCCCTTGACGAAGCTGTTAAACAAGTAGTTGATGACCTGTTACTTGGAGAACCCAACGCCTTGGCGGCTTGCAAATCTCTCCTGCGCCAAGTCCCGAACATGTCGCGAGACGATGCCTTCGCGTGGGCGGCACAGCTTTCGGCAAAGCTATTTGCTAGCGACGAAGCTCAAGAAGGCATGCGTGCTTTCCTTGAAAAACGCAAGCCTTACTGGGTAACCGAGCCATCCTAGAAGCCATTTGCCATCACTTTCATGTTTGCTGCGCTTTACACCAACGAAGCCACATCAAAGTGTCATCCACAGACACAGATGCGCTGGGGTCACCATATTGAGTGAGGATACGAAAACGCAACAACTTCATATCGGGCAGAGGGAGATAGGGTTTTTTGGTCCACCAAAAGTTGGGCGTGAACCGCCTAATGGCACGCAGAGCCGTGAGCCACAGATTTGGTCGAACCATGACCGCTGCAAAAACAAGCATTGCGGTGCGAAACAGTTTCAATCTCACTTTGCGCTCTTTTTATTAGTGTTGAACCTAAAGCCAATTCCTTTAAAGCCAACCGCGGCTGCACCAATCAAGGGGCCATCTGCGCCCAAACCAGCTGGCACAATTTGTGTGCCGAGTGAATACTGTAGTTGAGCAATTCGGTTGCATTCTTTTTGCGCGGCAGCAAAAAACACCTCACCAAACCCCAGTGCCACCGAGCCAGCAATAACCGCGAGCTGTAAGTCCAACAGATTAGCCACAGAACCCACAGCTCTACCTACCATCGTTCCCGCCCGCTGCTGTTCGTGTTTATCCGCATTTTCGGGTGCGTCGCCTATACGAAAGGCAATCGCGGTGCCACTAGCTTCGGATTCAAGCACACCCTTCACATGGCCGGGCAATGCAGTGCCGTCTGGCTCCACAACTATGTGGCCAATATGTCCAGCATTGCCTGCCGCGCCGTCTAGCAATCGACCATCTAAAACGATGCCCCCACCAACACCAGTGGACACTACCATGGCGATATAGTTGTCCAAGCCGACAGCTGCGCCAAGCCACCCCTCGGCTACCGCTAGGGCTTTAGCATCATTGTCTATGTAAGTTTTTAGACCGCAAAAGCTTGCTAATCTCGGGCGCAGAGGAAAATCCCGCCACACCTCAATATTGGTAGGTGATATCTGCTCACCGTTAGGAAGCATCGGGCCGCCTGAACCCACACCACAAACATCGGCACTTTGAACATCAACCGATGCGATCAATGTTGTTAGGCGTGAAAATAATTGCTCCCCATCGACAGCACCTGTAGCGGGCGCACGTGCGCGGCTCTTTATCTCACCAAACTCATTAACTAACGCAACTTCAAATTTTGTGCCACCAATATCTACAGCAAGTGCAACAGGCATAAACAATAAGCTAGTTGACATTCACTGTCGTTACAATTAAGCAATCCTAAAGCACATGGAGAACCTGTGAAAAATTTTGACAACGCCCAACCTGCCAGCGAATTTCAACAAGTTATCGAAAGCATCGTATCCAACATTGCAAAGGTCATAAAAGGCAAAAGAGAGGTCATTCATTTGCTGGTGATATCGCTCATTTGCGATGGTCATGTGCTCATTGAAGACGTACCCGGCATTGGTAAAACCAGCCTCGGTAAGGCACTAGCGCGCAGTGTGTATGGCAAGTTTGGTAGGGTGCAGTTCACCCCCGATCTTTTACCAACAGACGTGACTGGCGTGTCAATTTGGAATCGTGGTAAGGAAACTTTTGAGTTCCGGCCAGGGCCAGTTTTTTCAAATATTTTGTTAGCTGACGAAATTAATCGAGCATCACCTAAAACCCAATCTGCCTTGCTTGAAGCAATGGCAGAACGGCAAGTCACCTCAGACGGCACAACACACGCTCTAGATTCGCCGTTTATGGTAATCGCTACGCAAAATCCAATTGAACATGAAGGTACTTACGCGCTTCCCGAAGCCCAACTCGACAGGTTCTTGATGCAAGTCGAGATCGGTTATCCAAATCGCGAAGCCGAAAACCAGATACTAGAGTCGGCCACTACTAGTACCAATGCAGTAGAACAATTACCGGCCGTTGTGTCGACTGAAACTTTAGCTGTCATGTCAAAATCGTTAAACAACATTTACGTGGCTGCGCCATTGCGCCAATATCTGCTTGACTTGGCTAATGCAACTCGCTCCCACAGCGCATTAGCCCTTGGCTTATCACCTCGGGGTGTGCTCGCTTTGCAGACCGTGGCACGGGCGCGAGCAGCTTCATTGGGCCGTGAGTATGCGACTCCAGACGACGTGAAACAACTCGCTTCGGTGGTTATTGCTCATCGATTGCTATTGTCACCTGAGGTACGTATGAATGGAATTACCACTAAGGATGTTGTAGAGGAAATAGTAAATAGTGTGGCCATCCCCCGACCACCAATTAGGTAACGAAGGATTCACTTATGCCAACCCGTAATGGTTACTTGGTGCTCTTAGCAGGATTGTTGCTAGGAGGCTTTGCGTGGCTAATCGGTGGAATTGAATTTTATGCTCCCGCTATAGCCGCAGGCATTTCGGTAACCGTTGCTCTACTCATGCGCTACATGTTCCCTTCAAGGTTACAGATAACAAAATTAGTTAGCCCCAAATATGTTCCTGTGGGTGGAACAGTTTTAGTTGAGATTGATGTCTACAACGATAAACCACGCCGTACTCCACTCTTGCGGTTGCACGATGCTGTTGAAGGAACAACTGGATTTACAGTTAATATTGCTCCGCTAGCAGCCAAGACTGGCTTCGCTAGCACTTCATATCAACTTAGTATCGAAAGTCGCGGGGTGTATGAACTGGGTCCTATGAATATCTTTGATGTGGACCCTCTTGGCCTCACGCAACGTAAGCACAAAGTTGTTGGAACTATACCGCTCGTGGTTCACCCCCACATTGAGCCTGTGCCTCCACTGACAGTTAGATCAATTAGTGAACCAACTCTTGGGCAACCTGACAGAGAATCACTTGGCCTCCAAGATGAAGAGTTTAACGGCTTGCGCCTCTATACAACTGGCGACGATTTGAGACGCATCCATTGGCTGTCTTCAGCCCGTCAAGACGAATTGCAAGTCCGCCAAGTGGTTCCTCCCCAGC
This sequence comes from Candidatus Aldehydirespiratoraceae bacterium, assembly GCA_965204595.1. Taxonomy (GTDB): domain Bacteria; phylum Actinomycetota; class Acidimicrobiia; order Acidimicrobiales; family Aldehydirespiratoraceae; genus VXYK01. The sequence continues at coordinate 532,875 of CBDBEW010000014.1, forward strand.
ACGCGCTGCTAAACCTGATCATTGATACCAGACCCCCATGTCATTTAGTCAAATCCCTTGATGTCACCACATCAATCGCAGCCTCAATAGCGACTGCGGTGCTTAGCACCCATGATGGCGTGATAATTCAAACAACTGATGGACGATCCTCCGCACAAATGTATGGCACCGCCCAGTTATTTTCTGCATATCACTTTTTGGCTTGTCTCGCTAACGGTGCCAGCGAAATTCACCCTACGATCTCAAGTGGTATCACAATTGCCATTTCAGCTAACCCCGAACTCACAACAGATGCTGCTAGTCGCGGTGCTCTCACTCAACGTCTCAACTCACAGTTACTAATCACTGTGGATGCAAAAAATTGGGGAAGCAGCAGTGGCTATCAGCTAAGCCCGAACTGGATTCACTTGAATGGGGCAAACCAATTAGCCAAAGTGCTAGCGGCTAGGTCTCAGCAAAGTGACTACAGGGTGCAACAGCGAGCATAGTGATGCGCCAACTTTCTCGAATTACTGCTGAAATCACACTGTTAGGACTATCACTTGTTGCCACTGTCAGCCTTACGCGACTCTTCACAAACGTGGATTTTTTGCCCGACCTATTATGGATTGTGTTGATCGCGCACTTAGTCGCGCTCATTACCCGCCGCCTAAGGTTGGGTTTTCTTTTGTCGGCGGCTATCAGTATCACTTCTTTAGTGTTGTTGGGCAGTGCTTTTTTTTACAACGATCAAAGCTCTTACCAGCTACCAACAGAGGCATCGCTAGATGTTTTGCGAGAAGACCTGCAAGCCGCCTCGATAGTCTTTACCGAAGAAGTGGTGCCGGTTGAGCCTGTGACAGGCTTCATATTGGTTGCGGCTGCTTTTTTGTGGTTGGGTGCATTCCTGTCCGACACTTCAGCGTTTCGCAGGAAATTGCCAGTTGAAGCATTGGTGCCAGCGACAACGGTGTTTGTGTTCAGCGCATTGATGGGCACGACAGAACAACAGATAATGTACGGCGTTATTTTCACAGCCGCAATCACTGCTGTGCTCATCTCGTTGCGAGGGTTAAACATTGCCTACGCTGAACAATGGAGTACTCCCAACTCCACTAGAGACGTGGCTGTGCTCTTGCGAAATGGCATAATTTTCGGTTTGCTAATTGTAGCTGTGTCTGGGGTGGCAGTAACTCAAATTCCAACTGCGGTTTCGCAACCTTTGTATGACATTGACGACCTCAACAACGCACGACCAACACGCAACGTGATTAGCCCGCTTGTGAGTATTTCTGCGTCGCTTGTTAACCAAAGCGATGACGAAATATTTTCAGTAAGAGTAGCTGAAAGCGAATCCGATTATTGGCGTTTGATGGCATTGACGCACTTTGATGGAAACCAATGGCAAAGAACCTCTACTTTTAAAGACCTCGGCAACTCTTCAGTAGACCCTAGCACTCGCAATGTTTCTAATAGACGCCTTCTGACCCAAACAATAACCAAACGAGCAAGGAGTGCAAATGATATTTACTTGCCCGTAGCCAACGAATTGCACCGCGTGGTCGATGCCGGTGGATTAACACTGGAATACGAAGAAGATACTGGAGCACTAGTGTATAGTGCCGTTGCTCAAGTGAAAGCCGAGCAGGGATTTACCTACACGGTTGAAAGTTTAGTGCCAGAGTTTGACCCAACGCAGCTAGCTGTTCGTAGCAGCGATACCCTAGACAGCGATTTCTTAGACGAATATACGCAACTTCCCGGCGTGTGCATAGATTCTGAGGATAGCAGCTCTAATGATTGCTGGCCGCAGCGAATCACCACACTAGCGCAACAAGTAACCGCGAGTGCTAGCAATGACTACCAAAGGGTTCGGATGCTCCAAGACTTTTTTCGTAATCCTCAGAACTTTCGCTACGACCTTAATGTCGCAAATACTCATAACATAGCCACCGCTGAACAATTCTTGTTTGTGGTAAGACGTGGCTACTGTGAGCAGTTTGCTTCAGTGTTTGCAGCAATGGCTCGATCGCTTGGTATACCAGCAAGAGTTGCAGTGGGTTACACTTGGGGCACCTGGGATGCACAGCGGCAGGAATACGTGGTAAGAGGCCACCACGCCCACGCTTGGCCAGAAGTGTACTTTGCAGATGTGGGTTGGGTAGTTTTTGAACCCACGCCAGGGCGTAACAGAGGCCACGATAGCTCTATTACTGGTTTAACCGAGCCTGCTCAATATCCAAGCAACGCAAGCAGTAACAGTCTTCTTGACGAAATCGCACCTTTGCCAGTGTTGCCAACCAACACAGTAATTCCAGACGCTATTTCACCTATCTCACCAAACAATACGCCAAACTCCAGTCCTGCCAATACCGCCATAGATCAACCAACGAGGCCTCGAGAGCTTCCTCGCCTCGTTCTCATTACGTTAATCGTCATACTTGCTGTCACGGTATTACTTGGTTTGCTTGCCGCTGGCAGAGCCTTACTGATGCGTAGATGGTTGAGATTGGCTATTGACAAACCACTGTTGCGTGCTGAATTGGCATGGGATGCTGCCAACAACGCGCTTGAATTGCTCGGCATTTCAGCCAGTCCGCAGCAAACCCCACTGGAGTTTGCAACCCAAGTTAACCACACGAGATCTGATATGGGCGCGTTAAGCGACCTCGCAGGTTACCTAACAACTTTGCGCTACTCCAACCTTGCCAATCCTGCCGACAACTCAACGTCTGCAAATATGAACATACTTTCTAAGCAAGCTGTTGCAAGTTCACATGAACTAGTTAAATGTTGCCGCAAACTTGGTGGCGTTCGTAAAGTAATTTTCGCTGCTTTAGATCCACGAATTCAATTGCGATTATCGGGACGGCGGAATCGTTGACGAAAGCGCATTCCTGCACCTCCAACTGCTTCACCTAAAGTACCGCCTCGATAGTGATCAGTCATTTCTTGTAGACCAGCGCGGCCTAGTTTGCGAGCGTTATTTTCAAACCACAACACACTTGCCAACATCACCGCGAAACCGATGAATGCAAGCGCGAAATGTACCGATAGTAACACAATCATTAAGGTAACTCCGATTAAGAAAGCTAAGGTAGCCCACTTGAGGTTTCGAAAAGCGTGAGTGTAGATAGTGGTTTGTGAGACTTCACGCGCTAAATCAGGGTCGCTTTCGTAAAAATGATCCTCAATTTCGCTGAGAATACGTTTTTCGTCTTCTGATAACGGCACCGACCATTCCTCCCGGTTCAATCACCGATAAAACTATTGTTGCACGACTTCACCAACAATCCAACATTAACATTTAGATTAGTTCCTGTTTTTTACCATCTGCGCTAATCTCTGTTTTATTGTTTGCCACCGTTCTCTAACTCCCCAGAATGTCACCCACAAGAAAGCTTCCAAGGCACCCTTCGAATTCATCTTTGATTTTCCTGAACTGCGATTTGAAAATATAATCGGTACTTCGGTTATCTTGGCAGTGATTTTGCTTATCTTGAAAACCGTCTCTATTTGAAACCCATAACCATTAGATTTTATTTCGCTAGGTTCAAGATGGCGCAACGTATCAGCTCTCCAAGCGCGAAAACCACTCGTTGCGTCGTTTACGGTGAGGCGTAGCATTGCGCGTGAATATAGGTTGCCCCACTTTGAAAGGAAGCGGCGAAACCAAATCCAATCTGGAATCTGACCACCTTTTACGTAACGGCTACCAAGCACTAGGCCATAACCTTCTTGGATTTTTGCAAGCATCTGTGGAATGTCATTGGGATCGTGCTGGAAGTCGCTATCTATCTGCACTAAAACATCAAATCCTTGTTCAAGTCCCCACTTGAAACCGTCAAGATACGCCGAACCCAAACCCATCTTTGCGGGTCTTTGTATGAGACTTAGCTTTGACTTCTTTGCGATCAGTTGTTGCACAACCTGTGCGGTGCCATCGGGTGATGAATCATCGACCACCAGCGTGTTCGCGTCAGGGCAAATGTGACTTAGGGAGGTTAGAAGCTTCTCAATGTTTGCTGCTTCGTTATATGTTGGCAAAACTACAAGCACTCGCACCAAAAAGACTTTAGAAGAATAATGCCTCAGTGCGTCGCTGATAAAGGGTAGAATCAACGGTATGTCCAAGAACCCGTCACCTTCGTGGCTAGCACGACTATTGGCAATGTCAGCCATTTTGTTGAGTGGTTTGTGTGGTGGATTGATTGGCTATCGTGTAACGGTTTTGCAATGCAATGGCGATTGTGCCAACCTTGCTGGTGTGGTTGGTGTGGTGAGCGCAATCGCGTGCGCCATGGGCGTTGGCGTTGTGGTGGTGTTGGTATTGCGGGCTTCACTTGAATGGAACGCCCAACAAAAACTCCATAGAGTACACGCACAGCCACAAACCAAAGAGACAAGTTAGCACCGTAGGAGCATTGTGAGCACAAAAATACTAACCGTTGAAGATGACGAACGAATTCGTATGTCTGTGCGCTTGGCACTAGAAGACGAGGGGTACGAAGTCGCTGAAGCTGAATCTGGTGAGGACGCATTACTTGCCTTTGGCCACAATCCCGCTGATGTCGTTTTGATAGACATAATGTTGCCCGGCATGGATGGATTTGAGGTCTGCCGCTCAATACGTAAGGTTTCTGATGTGCCCATTGTTATGGTGACGGCACGAGCCGATACCCATGATGTGGTTGCGGGCTTAGAAGCAGGTGCCGATGATTACCTCACCAAACCACACGCGCCTAAAGAACTCTCGGCACGGATACGTGCCTTGTTGCGGCGGGCACGTTCATCTGAGCCAGGCGTTGCGCAACTAGTTTTTGCTGAACTTGAAATCATTCCTGCTGAAGGTGTGGTGCGTGTCAGAGGTGCAGAAGTAAGGCTAACTAAAACAGAGTTTCGCCTGCTTGTTGAATTGGCTTCAGCGGCAGGTAAGGTGTTTAGCCGTGAGTCGTTGCTAGAACGAGTTTGGGCCAGGGACTATTTCGCTGATGGCCGTTTGGTGGACGTGCATATTAGGCGCCTCAGAACAAAAATTGAAGTTGATCCAGCAAATCCACGCCACGTGGTTACCGTACGCGGTTTAGGTTACAAACTCTCTGCATAGGTAATCAATACGCTGTGTCTAGATGGGAACGTCTTGGTTTACGGGCAAGGATTACTTTGCTTTTTGCGTTGGGCGGTTTGTTGCTAGCTACCACCATTGGTTTGTTGACACTAACTCTCACTAGGCGCAGTTTGCTCATTGAACGAGATGCGACAGCGTTAGCTTCCTTCGCTGAGAATGGTCAACGGTTTCAACGGCAAGTCGGTGATGATCCGGCCGCAGAAGACGTAGCGGCGATTCTTGAGTCTTTGACAACTACCTCAGGGGCACTACCTTTGGTTCGTTTTCGTGACGAGTGGGTTGGCCTCAACTTATTGGTTTTTAGCGAAGAAACTGTGCCTGCAACTCTTTTAGAACTTGTCTCACAAGATGCTGCGGGGCGTACCCGTGTTAATCTAAACGGTGAACCAGCCATTGTTAGTGGTGTGGCGTTGCCGGGGCGTGATGCCGCTTATTTTGAAGCGGTGTTGATTGGTGAAGTTGATGAAACTTTAAATTCCTTGGGTTTGATCTTGTTGGTTGTCGGTACGGTGACCACGCTCGTTGCGGCCGCTTTTGGATTGTGGGCATCGCGGCGAGTGCTTAGGCCTCTAGCAGAAATTCGTTCTGCAGCTGAATCGCTAGCCGCAGGCAAACTCCATACCCGTCTTGACCCTCCCGCTGATTCAGATCTGGCCTCTTTGTCGGCTTCGTTCAACGGCATGGTTCAATCACTTGAAGATCGCATTGAACGAGACACTCGCTTCGCATCGGAAGTCAGCCATGAACTGCGCTCGCCGTTAATGACCTTTAGCGCCTCTATAGAGGTGCTCAACAACGACCGAGGGCATATGTCACCACGCAGCCAGACTGCTTTGGCCTTGCTCACAGACGATGTTGCCCGCTTCACTCAGTTGGTAGAAAACCTGCTTGAGATAAGTGGCTACGATGTAGGTACAGCCGCTTTGCAAGCCGAACCAGTAAATTTTGCCGAATTCTTACGTCACGCAATTAGTTATTCCACAAGACCTGATATTGCTCTATCGGTAAGCCGCGAAAATGAATCTTTGGTAATCATCGCCGACAAACGCAGGCTTGCTCAAGTGATAGCAAACTTGATTGATAATGCCGACAAATATGGTGGCGGCAATGTTGAAATTGAGTTGTCAAGTAGGCAAGGCATGGCATATTTAGTTGTGCAAGACCATGGGCCTGGCGTGCCAGAGACAGAGCGGGCAGTTATTTTTGACCGCTTTAGTAGAGGTAGTTCTGGCGGCAGACGTGGGCACCATAGTGGTACAGGTTTAGGTTTGGCTCTAGTCGCAGAACATGTGAGATTGCACAATGGAACTGTTGAGGTGCATCAACGCCTTGATGGTCTACCTGGCGCGCGCATGGTTGTTGCCTTACCGATAAGCAGCGTCCACAGCGTTGAGCCATGATGGTTGAGGCGATGTTTTATCTACAGCGAGTTTGTTGCCGAGGTTGGTGGGTGGCTCTGTGCGTTGTGTTGTTGTGTTCTTGTTCGGTTCCAACTAATGGCTCAGCAACCGAAATCGCGATAGGCGATCTCCCCGAAAACCTGCGCCCTGGCTACACCACCACCACCACCACTGCCCCTGTCGTTCCAACTGAGCCAGCCACGTTTTATCTAATCGACCAAGTCGAGTCAATTGTCGTGCCAGTGGTTAGAGAAATCCTGCCCCGAAGCACTATCGCTAGTCGCCTGCGACCACTTTTTGATGAGTTTCGCACCGAAGAAGAACGAAATATGGGTTTAGTGAACCAACTGCTTGAATTCAACCTGCTTAGTGCCACACGTGACCGCGACCTGTTAACTATTAACATTACTCAAGATGATCCCCAAGCAGATGTTAGCCCTATTTTGTTGGAAGCTGTGGCTCAATTGGTTTGGAGTGCCACCGAAGAAGGCACCAACGTTAATCGGGTTCGGGTGTTGATAGATTCGCAACGTCAGACGCTACCAACAAGTGCTGAAACTACAGATGAAGATCAAACCGTTGATCGCAGCAACTACGCTTCCTTTGACCCTGAAATCCCAACCATAGTAATTCTCTCAGAAAGCCAACTTTCAACACCTTAGGCAAAGAAAGTGCGGGCAACCGCCAACAATTCGGGGGAAACGAATTTCAGGTTGGCGACACATTCATCGAGGGGTCGTAGCACCACAGTGTTGTTATGAAACGCTACCATTTTGCCGTACTGCTCTTCATGGACAGCTGTGATAGCTGCCACTCCATACCAAGTAGACAGGACCCTGTCCAACGCAGATGGTGTGCCACCTCGCTGCACATGCCCAAGTACGGTCACCCTGGTCTCAAAACCTGTACGTTTCTCGATTTCTTGGGCCACCACATTACAAATACCCCCCAACCTTGCATGTCCATATTCATCAATGGTTGGTTTAGTAACCGCTAACGTGCCCGGCTGAGGAACCGCTCCTTCAGCAACCACCACTATGGAAGCAAAGCGCCCTCTCTTGTGACGGCGCATTAAAGAATCACAGACCGTTTTAATGTCAAAGGGTTCTTCGGGAACTAACACCATGGTAGCACCACCAGCAATACCGGCCCAAGTGGCGATGTGTCCTGCGTGACGACCCATAACCTCCACAACTATTACTCGGTCATGGGATTCTGCTGTGGTGTGCAAACGGTCTATCGCATCGCTAGCAACCTGAACTGCGGTATCAAAACCAAAGGTTCTTTCGGTGCCACCAATGTCATTGTCGATAGTTTTTGGCACACCCACTAACGGTACGCCATCAGCATGCATACGCGCCGCAGCAGAGAGTGTCCCCTCTCCCCCAATCACGATCAGAGCCTCAACTTCGTGTTTGCTAAGAGTGGTTTTCACACGCTCAACTCCATCGTCAAACATGTAGGGTTGGTACCTGCTAGTGCCAAGCATTGTGCCGCCGCGGGTTAGCACACCTCTGCAAGCTTCCACGGTTAATGGCATGAAACGGTTGTCTAGCAGCCCGCTCCAACCATCAAAAAAACCAACCGTCTCATCACCGTACTGCCTCTCCGCTTTGCGGACAATCGCTCTAATAACTGCGTTAAGTCCTGGGCAGTCGCCACCACCGGTTATCACTCCAACTTTCACCCCAACTACCCTACAACCCAAACCATTGTGAGAGCAGCCAATGTCGACAATCATGTTGATTAGCCACCGCAGTTGCGCTTGAGAATTCCCCTTTTGCTATCGGGAAATCTTTCTAACAGAAACAGCTAAGGTTTACATGTGAGTGTTGTTTTGAGCATTGATGCTGGCACGACAGGCGTGAGAACTTTCGCAGTGAACCAACAAGGGGCAACTGTGGCTATGGCTTACCGGGAATTTACACAACATTTTCCCAAGCCTGGTTGGGTTGAACACGACCCTGAAGAAATATGGCAGGCGGTGCTCGCAACGCTCGCTGAAGTTATGCATAAACTTGATGAGACTGTTAGCACGATCGGCATAACAAATCAACGTGAAACAGTTGTGGTGTGGGATAAACGCAATGGCAGCCCCTTGCACAACGCCATCGTCTGGCAGGATCGACGGACTGCTAGCCGATGTGAAGAACTAAAAGAACAAGGACACCTTGAAATGGTGAGAATCGCCACAGGTTTAGTGCTTGATCCTTATTTTTCAGCGAGCAAACTGGAGTGGTTGTTTCGTTATGGTGGCATCACCCCCACAAGAACCCTTGCTGTGGGCACAATAGACAGTTGGCTAATCTACAAACTCAGCGGCGGCAGCCACGTTACCGACACCAGCAACGCTAGCCGTACCATGTTGTTTGACACCAACAAAATGGCTTGGAGCGAGGAACTGTGCTCGCTATTTGGGGTGCCAGTTTCTGGGCTTGGTGAAGTAGTGCCTTCCTCGGGGCACCTAGCAGAAACCACCAGCGACATTCCAACTGGTGCAGGGGTGTCCATCAGTGGGGTTGCAGGTGATCAACAAGCTGCGTTATTTGGCCACAAATGTTTCGCGGTGGGGCAAGCCAAAAACACCTACGGTACCGGATCATTTTTGTTGCTTCATGTCGGACTTAGCCGTCCCGAACCCATAGACGGTTTACTCTCAACGGTAGCTTGGACATATGGCGACAAAACCACTTATGCATATGAAGGTTCCATCTTCATCACAGGCGCGGCAATACAATGGCTGCGCGATGGGATAGCGATCATTAGCGACGTTGCAGAAACCGAAAAACTCGCTACCTCAGTGAATGACAGCGGAGGAGTCATGTTTGTGCCCGCACTAGTCGGGCTAGGTTCACCACACTGGGACGCGCAAGCTAGGGGCACCATCATAGGCATAACCCGTGGCACGGGTCGCGGCGAAATCGCACGCGCCACCGTAGAAGCAATAGCCTTTCAGACTAGAGATGTTGTTGCTGCAATGACCAATGCGGCTGTTACCGAAATAACCCAACTGCGAGTCGATGGTGGAGCTTCAGTGATGGATTTTTTGATGCAACTGCAAGCCGATCAACTAGGTGTGCCGGTGATTAGAACTCCAATAGCTGAGACAACTGCGCTTGGTGCGGCGTATCTCGCTGGCTTAGCTAAAGGAGTGTGGGCTGACTTAGATGAAGTCGCTAGCCTCAACGACAGAGGTGAGCAAACTTTCCAACCAAATCTAGACCGCAGCAAAGCCGAAGCTAGCTACATTCAATGGCAACGCGCTCTGGATCGCTCGCGCGCTTGGGCGAGCTGCTAGCTAGTTGCCTTCAACTGGTAGCCAATCGCTCCACGTACTTGGTGAACTCGTCAAGTGCAGTGCGCAACAAACGAGCTTCCGCACGCCGCTTAACAAATCCCGGCAAAGCAACCTTGAGATCGACGGCTAAATGATAAACAACCTCAGTGGCGTTTGGATCTGAAAGCACAGGAAGAAACTCGTATTCACCATCCAAGCGACGAGTGATGTCACCACTTTGTAAACGCCAAGCCAAGCGCCGCGGATTGGAACCGTAAAAGTAGCGCAAAGTGTAGGTCGTGCTGCGACCCATCGCCGCAGCGCGATACTCAACATCCACCGCGCGCCCTTCCTCGTCACGAGAAAGCACCCTAGCCATCTTGATATCGCTAGCCCAAACTGGATAGCTCTCAAAGTCGATAACGGTCGCATAACACTGTTCAGGTGTAGCCATAATTGTTGTTTTCTGGGAAGCTTGATCAACCATTGCGCGTCACCTTTCTAGCTTGCAATCTCTCGCATGTCAAATGTAGCAATACGACCGCTCATCGTTGCGCCATATGTTCTAGTGTCACAGCTAGTTTTTCCGCCAAAGCATCGTAAGAAAAATCTTTTTCAACACGCTCACGGCTAGCTAATGCCATGGCTGCAAGCCTGTCTTTGTCTGCCAACAAATCGCTGATTAGTTTCGCGGTACCAGCCACATCCTTTGGATCGTCAACAATTAAACCTGTTTCTCCTGCAGTTACCGCTTCGTGCGCTCCCCCACTACGACCTGCGACTTGAGGCACTCCTGAAGCTGCCGACTCTAAAAAAACGATCCCAAAACCCTCTTGTTCCAGCCCAGCCCAACGGCAGCGACACAACATCACAAATAAATCGCCACAACCATAGAGCATCTTTAGATCAGCTGTGGATAGCCGACCCATTAATTTAACCGGTGCATGCAAACGAGAAACGAGCTTCGACAACCTTAGTCGATCTCTGCCTGCACCAGCTATTGCCACGCACAGATTAGGGTGTTGCTTGCGGATCACGATGGAAGCTTTAATCAGTGTGTCCATACCTTTGCGTGGCACCAGACGGCTAACGGAAACCAACAATGGCCCTTCGCTAGGCAACCCCAAGTTAGTGCGCGCTAACTGTTTAGCTTGAGTTCCGAGAGGCACAAAACTCTCGGTGTCCACACCTGGCGTGATTATGGCGCACCGATGATTTGGGGCCAAAAATTGCTCAGTTTGTTGCGTTGCGTAGGCACCACCAGAAATAACTCCAACAGAATTTTTGAGCACCCGATTCAACCCAGCGCGCAAACCAACAATTTTGGCAGGTACCGTCACCTCTGCTCCATGTAAAACAACCCCATAACCAACATTGAGATGAGGGCCAATCAAACCTGCAGGAATCGCGGGATCTATGATCACCAGGCGAGCAGCATACTGCTGCACTATTTGATTGACTCGCCGAATTAGTAATGGCTGCGGTAAGAGCCACGGTTCACGACTGCGCAGAACCTTAAACGGTTGCTGTGCGTCAAACGCGGCAGCTTGCTTGTGTGGTGTGGTATAGATCACCACATCTTCAGGAGGCAAGCGCCGCCAAAGTTCCCACAAGTAGTTTTGAATACCCCCGACTTTGGGCGGAAAATCGTTGGTCACTAATACGTGGCGAACCAAATCCTTACCTCAGTGCGTTGACAGGGCGTTGTAGTTCTGCTACCACAGTTGTGTTCTGCCTCATGGAGACATCAAGCATTCCCAAAAGGTCGTTGCGGTTAAGCTTACGCGTGGCCCAAACAGCGTGAGCTACCACGATCTCGTTTTGGTGGGTCAACATCTCCACAAGAACGTTAACGGTTCGTTTGTCCTCACCAGCACCGATGTTGCCAAGTACAACTAGGGCGTTTCGGCGCAAGTAGTTGGGGTCACGATTGGCTATATACCAACGCCCGAACTGTTTCATTAACTCCTCATCGCTCAACTCCAGCATGTCTAAGATCGCAACCCATGGAGTATCACCTTGCAAAGATGGCTTCTTGCGGCGAATGCGGTTAGGCGGACAAACATCCTGGCAGTCGTCGCAGCCATAAATGCGGTTGCCTAACAGTTCTCTAAACGATAGGGGGAACACACCCGGCGCCTGCAGGAGCCAAGCCAAACATTTGTTGGCATCCACCACCCCAGAGGCAATGATTGCTCCAGTTGGGCAGCCATCTATGCATTTACGGCATGATTTGCAAGCATCTTCAACAACAGTTGGGTTAGGTTCAAGTGGCGCATTGGTGAGCACTGAGCCAAGTACCACCATGGAACCCACACCATGAATTAAAATATTTGAACTCTTACCCCACCAACCGATACCGGCACGATAAGCTACCGCCCGATCAACTAAGTTATTTTCATCGGCAACCACTTGTGCTTTAAAGCCATCTGACAACAAAGCTTCTGCAATTTTGAGAAGAGCTGAGCGCAACGCCGAGTAGTGATCTTGAGAACTGTAAGTTGCCACTTTAGCTAACGGTCGTTGCTCAGGTTCTGGCAACGGATACAGACGTTGATAATCATAGGCACCAACGATGATGGCTGTTGCGTCGTGCATGGTTTGGCGAGGGTTAGTCGACCTAGCCGGGTTGCGGTAGGTGAATTGCATTTGAGCACATAAGCCCTGCGATTTGCGTTGTTCAAGATCAACGCGTGTTTTGCTAAAGGGTTTCGCATCTGTGACACCGACAGCCGCTAAGCCAGCGGTGTGTCCAATGGCTACAATTTCAGCAACACCATGCATTCCTTAAGCGTGGCATGAATATTGAGGCTTCAGACAAAAATAGTACTTAAACAGCGTCGCGCCGTTCCGAAAACCTGTTGGATGGCAACAAACCGGCATCGTTTAGCATTCCGCAAGCTCGCCGCTCGTTGAAATCAAGCACAACCGGTTGGTTGGCATCGTGGTCAACAATGTAGCTAACAACGCAATCATCGCATGCTTTGGTGTGTTGCATCACACAACGGTTACAGTCGATTGTAAGCGCGCTTTGCTCAGGATTTGTTACTTCACGAACTGCTTCATGAGCTTTGTTTACTAGTTGTAGGTAGTTGATTTGTTTCATGGTTAACACAATACGTGGGGGGTGTGACACTGCGAATTTACCGGATTTTCTACGGTCAACTAAGATTGAGGTGTTAGCCCGCACTTATGCAAGGTTGCTATGTCACAACCACTCGGCAAACTAATACGATGACCGAACAAATGTTCGTTTACCAATCAAGTTTCGACGACCTAGGCACGCCCCTATCCGATGTTACCTTCGTTGTGATCGACCTTGAAACAACCGGTGCCTCACCACGCAACAGTGCCGTCACCGAGGTCGGCGCGATTAAGGTGCGCGGTGGTGAATGTCTCGGCACATACCAAACGTTGGTAGACCCGGGCCTCCCAATCCCACCAGAAATCACAGTACTCACAGGAATAACTCAAGCAATGGTGCTAAATGCACCTCGTATTACAGCAGTGTTGCCATCGCTTTTAGAGTTCTGTCATGGGGCGGTGATCGTTGGCCACAACGTTCGCTTTGATATGTCGTTTCTAAATGCGGCACTTCAGCAAAACGGCTACCCGAAGCTAACAGCACCTACTATCGACACACTAAGTTTGGCTCGGCGGTTGGTGCGTACTGAGGTTCCTAACTGCAAACTCAAAACGCTCGCTACTCGACTTAGGCTCAACCACCACCCAAGTCACCGGGCCCTTGATGACGCTTTCACAACAGCAGACCTTCTACATGTTCTCATTGAGCGAGCTACTGCGCTTGGCGTGCTTGGGCTTGAAGACTTGCTGCAACTACCAAAAATATCAGGCAATCCTCAAGCACATAAACTCAACCTAACCGAAAATCTACCTCGCAAGCCCGGTGTTTATCTTTTTCGGGATGCACGCAACGATGTACTTTATGTGGGTAAGGCCACGAACTTGCGTGCCCGTGTGCGTAGCTACTTTTCCACCGATGACAGGCGAAAAGTGGCGCAACTGCTGCGCGAAACGCAGCGCATCGACCATCAGGTGTGTGCTAACGGGCTTGAAGCAGCAGTGCTAGAGATTCGTATGATTCACAAGTACCTGCCTCGTTTCAATCGCCAAGGAACCGCTGCCCGCAAATACCCGTACATTAAATTGACTTTAAACGAGCACTTTCCACGCTTCTCTATTGTGCGCAAGGTTAGCGATGATGGTGCTCTTTATTTGGGTCCGCTGCCGTCAAGAAAAACCGCTAAACAATGCATTGAAGCTATCGAGAGTGTGTCAAAGGTTAGACGTTGCGGATTACCGTCACGCCGCAAACCATTCGCTAGTGAATGTATATCGGCTCAACTTGGAGTTTCGTGTTGCCCTTGTTCTGGAGCAACACCAGCAGCAGAGTATGACGCGGTAATCGCAGAGCTTGTGCAAAACTTGCTCTATTTCCCAGATCGTTTGCTTGTGCCATTAGCGGTGAAGATCGCTGAGTTGGCTGCACAACAACGTTACGAAGAAGCAGTCGATGCCAGAAATCGCGCAGCAGCGTTAGTTCAACTATTGCAACGCCATAGGCGTTTTGATCTATTCAGACGCGCCCAACGGGTCCGTTTGTCGTTCGGTGAATCTTGGGTAGAACTCATTAATGGACAACTCTGGCAGAGTGGCACACCAGGAAGTTTGAATGGTTCTCTAGCCATTCCGACATTACCAGGCTGCTCCGAATCACTTGCGAATGCGGTTGAACCTCTGCTTTTACCAAACGCAGTAGCAGGCGTTGCGTCCTCGGCTACGCAATATTTAGCGGTGCCGCAACGAAACGAAGCAGATGAGCTTTTAACCGTTGCTGCTTGGCTCGAACGCAACATTGACAAGGTAATCATTGAAGAAGTACAAGGCGTATTGGCAAGTCCTTTGCCCGCGCTGCCAACCTTCCAACCCGCTCAAAACAACAGTCACCGTCACAGCTCAAGCTACGGCGAGCTAATTTCGATGCAACATTAGCCCGCAAACGACAAAAGTTCTTGCAGTTTGCCTGCGGCACAGCCTTCATCCACAGATTTGGCAGCCAAATCCAGTGCTTCAAAAAAATTATTGGCTAACCCCGCCACCAGTAGAGCGGCCGCAGCGTTGAGCAGCACAATATCTCGCTTTGGTCCGGGTTTACCAGCAAATATTGCTTGAGCGATCTTTACGTTAGTGGCTGGGTCACCACCGGCTAGTTCTTCGTCTGTGGCGGTTGCTAAGCCAAGCGAACTTGGAGCGATAATCCATTCACTGACAACCCCATTGTCAAGTGACAAAACTCTAGAGGGGCCGGTTGTGGAAAATTCGTCTAGGCCTTTGTCACCCACAACCACCAACGCACGAAACGAACCGTTGGCAGCTAAAACACTCACTACACGTTTTGCTATTGACCAATCACTCACACCGACAACTTGTCGCTTGATGCGGCCGGGGTGGCTGAGGGGACCTAGTATGTTGAACACAGTAGGTATGCCTATTTGTGACCTAACCGCTGCCACATGCCGCATAGCTGGGTGATAAATCCGCGCATAAGCGAAGCCCAATCCAATAGCTTGCACTTGTTTTTCAAGCTGACTTGGTTTGATCTGTGCATCAACCCCAAGTTCAGTGAGAAGATCGACACTCCCTGAGGTAGATGATGCCTTGACGTTGCCGTGTTTGCAAACAACCGCGCCCGCACCAGCCGCCACGAATGCTGCCATCGTTGAAACATTGAGGGCATATTTTTTGCGACTTGGCGCGCCACCGCTGCCCACAATATCGATGCTGTGCTCTGGTACAGACAAAGGAGTTGCTGCACTCACCATAGCGCGTTGTAGACCAATCAATTCAGCTGTAGTTTCGCCTTTGATTCTCAAGCCAATAATGAATGCTGAAATCTGTGCTTCGGTAGCCTTCCCTAGCAAAATCATGGTTAGCGCAGCCTCTGCTGTTTCGGTATCAAGATTTTGCTTGGCAGCCAACCGTCCCAAAATATCTTGCCATTTGCTCTGATCGATTAGTTGTGTTGTTGAGTTCATTGCCGTTGCTTAGCTTAGCATACGGGTAGACTGCTGAGCGTGACAAGGAGTTGATCGGATGGCCGCGGCGCAGCGTATGCGCTGAGGAAGGTCGGGACTCCACAGGGTATGGTGCTGGCATAACGCCAGTCGAGGTGACTCGAAGGAAAGTGCCACAGAAAATAAACCGCCTGACCAACCAGAAATGAGTTCGTTAGGTAAGGGTGAAAAGGTGCGGTAAGAGCGCACCAGCATCCCAGGTGACTGGGGTGGCTAGGTAAACCCCACCAGGAGCAAGGCTAAGCAGAGAGAGGGCGACCCGTTCGTAGACACTCTCGGGTAGGCTGCTAAGATAGATGGTCATCCATGGAGCTGATATTTGTTGAGAAAGGCTCCAAGACAGAATCCCGCCTACAGATCAACTCCTTGTCATGTTTGTGTCACTCTTGTGCGTTTAGGCAAGCGGCCACTGCACCAGAATCGCCGCAGGTTCTCCATTTTAGTTAACGAAAGTCGCACGCTAAACCAAATCAGAGACACTAAACCAGCCAACTCAAGAAGCAACAACACCAAGATGGGTTTGTCAAACTCAGGAAGAGTAGCAACGGCGATCCCATCGAAGCCAGCAAAGGGCCACCAAAACAGATCAGTTCTTGTCCAGGTCGTGGATGCCACTAGAAAAATAAAAGTGCCTACAGGGACAGCTAGCAAAGAGCGCCGCAACAATCGATGCCCAACTGTGGAGAACATCACCAAGGTCAACAAAAGCACCGAACCAGCCAGCGTGTGCAAGATTAAGGGCCTGCCACTCAATGATTCAAGCAATGGTAGCAATACACCTAAGGCAACAAAACGATAATCAAACGCGGCACTATCAAAAACGAAATAAACACTGATAATCGCCGCGGCGAGAAAGAAAAAAAACACCTTATAGCAAAACGATGCGACCACACTCATCACAGGTCGCGACATCAGCTGTTGTGTGCTTTAGCCTGTCAACTTCAACTGCGGGCATCACAGAGGGGCAGCCAACACATTTGCCTGCATCAAAACGCACTACAGTTGCAGCACCGAAGAGTTCACGCAATCGGTCATAG
Organism: Candidatus Aldehydirespiratoraceae bacterium; assembly: GCA_965204595.1. GTDB lineage: Bacteria > Actinomycetota > Acidimicrobiia > Acidimicrobiales > Aldehydirespiratoraceae > VXYK01. The sequence goes on from CBDBEW010000014.1 coordinate 549,791, forward strand.
TCAAAGGTGAGTCCTTCATCAAGTTCACTTACCAAGGTTGCTCGCTCACTGGCGATGACACCAAGCCGGTCATCAATCTCAGCTTCAAACTCTTTGACCTGAGTGGTTAGTTCATTAATGCGCCCGATGAATTGATCGTTTTGTTGATTCGATTGGTTTAACTCAGTTGCAAATCGCTCAACTTCCTCCATGGCAACTAAGGCTTCGTCCTCAAAGTCATTTTGGCGGTCGCGCAGTGATTTAATTTCTTCTTGGAGAGCCTGCAAGTCTCGCAACCCCTTCACCTCGCCACCATAGAGTCTCTGTTCGTTAATCTTTATTTTTTCTGCGATGATCTGGGCTTGGTCTTCATTACGTTTTTGCCGTAAAACTGCTTCCCTTTGAGATTGGGTTATCTCATCTCTAAGCGCGCAGAGCTTTTGATGTTCAGCTTGCTCACGGTGCAATTGTTCACGTTCAGACAACGAAGCTTTTTTGTGGTTTAGTTGTTCAGCTTCAATGTCGAGAGATTGAACTTCTAAAAGATCGTGATGGCTCATAGCAATGTTGGCTCCTTATTACGAAAGGTGCTGACTTTGTATGGCTAATCATACGCGGATAATTCAGGTAGCGTGGGTACAAACCATATTGCTAGGTAATGTGGTGGGATATGCAATTGTGCTGAGGTTGTGTGATTCTGTTGAGGCAATCAGTAACTAAACCACTCGCACTGAAAGAGCTTCGTCGCCCTTGCGGCCTGGTCCGATTTCAAAATTCACCCGCTGGCCTTCTTCTAAGGTTCTAAACCCTGAACCATCAATGTTAGAAAAGTGTACAAAAACATCATCACCGTCTTGACGAGCAATAAATCCATAGCCCTTTTCATTGTTAAAAAATTTGACTGTGCCCGTGGGCATCTGGTCATTCCTTTCCATCATTGCGGTGCTCAACGCGAACTCCGCAGGCATAGCTTAGACAGGCTGCACGCATTTCCATCAATACTTAGCGAATCTCTTTTAGTCGCTTTGTTCTTCGTCTAGCACAACACGCATCATTGCTAGGTGATCTGGTGTGTTGCCACAACATCCGCCAATAATTTGCACCCCAGATTGGCGCAGTCGGTGTGCATGTGATGCCATTAGCTCAGGTGTAGCACTATAGGTTAATTCGCTGCCATGCCATTGGGGAATGCCAGCATTTGCTTTGGCCACTATCGTGGTGTTGGCGACTGCTCGCATTTGCGCTAAGGCAGCTTCAGTATCGGCTAGGTTGTTGCCACAGTTCGCTCCCATCGCCGCCACCCCTAGTTCCTTTAGTCTTTGTCCAGCTTCAGTGCCACTAACACCCATCATTGTTCTGCCTGCCGTATCAAAACTCATAGTAACAGTTATCGGCAGGTCACATCTTTGCCGAGCACCGTTCACTGCGGCTTCCACTTCTTGTAATGAACTCATCGTCTCAATCCAGATAATGTCCGCTCCGCCGCTGCTGAGACCCTCAGTTTGTTCAGCAAAAGCATGCACCGCATCATCAAATTCAAGGGTTCCCAGCGGTGCTAAGAGTTCACCAGTAGGTCCCATTGAGCCAGCGACTAACACTTGTCGACTCGCCATATCAGCTGCTGCACGGCCGACTTTGCTCGCAGCTTGATTAATCTCAACCACGCGATTGTCTAGTTTGTGCAAGGCAAGGCGAAAGCGGGTACCCCCAAAAGAGTTGGTCAAAATTATGTCAGAACCAACATCAATATAGGCTTGGTGAACCTCTTGAACCTTATGCGGTGTTTCAAGGTTCATCCTTTCTGGGGAATCACCTGCCACCAAACCTCGTGCAAATAGTTCAGTACCCATCGCACCATCTAGCAAGAGGTGGCCGCGTTTTGCAAGTATTTGTTCAAATGTCATAAGCGCATAACCTTTTTGTATCCGCTCAAGGCTAGACGATTTTGCTTTAGTTCCTAGATGTTATTTTGGCGAAGCAAGTTCTCGGAGTTCCCGTCGTAGTATTTTGCCCGAAGCACTTTTGGGAATTTTGTCGATGATTGAAAGTTCTCGTACTTGTTTGTAACTCACTAAATGCTTGGCGATAAGGGTTTGAATATCGTTCAGATCGACACTGTGACCCGGCAAACAAACCACGAAGGCTTTAGGTACTTCACCCGCCTCGTCATCGGCAATGCCTATGACCGCTACATCACTTATGGAGGGGTGGGTGAGCAACACGGCTTCAATCTCAGCTGGAGCCACCTGAAAACCTTTGTATTTAATGAGTTCTTTGATGCGGTCAATAAATGAGTAGTGTCCAGCTTCATCAAGTTCGGCGATGTCACCGGTGTGGAGCCAACCTTGCTCATCTATCGTAGCTGCGGTTGCTTGAGGGTTGTTGAGATAGCCTTTCATCACCATGGGCCCTCTAACCCACAACTCACCTCGTCCACCAACATCTTGATCTTCTCCCGTTGAGGGGTCGACAATACGAGACTGCACGTTAGAAACAGCCGGACCACTCGTGCCCCGACGGTATTGCCCGAATGGTGTGGCGTGGGTAACGGGGCTGAGCTCTGTCATGCCATATCCTTGCACAACTTCGCACCCTATTCGTTGTGCGGTTTTCTCTGCTAGTTCTCCACCTAGCGGAGCGGCACCTGAAAATAACTGTTTGAGACTTGATAGGTCGTAGTTTTCAACTAGAGGAGATTTTGCTAGTGCTAACACCATTGGCGGCACCACAGCAAAGCGAGTGATGCGTAGGTCTTGAATTAGTTGCAGTGCTCTTTGCAAATCAAATCTTTGCATGGTCACTGCGGTCACACCGTTAGCTAACAACCCGTTCATTAGAACCTGCATTCCATATATATGAAAGAACGGCAGAGCAGCCAAAGATATTTCTCGATCACTATATTGAAACACATGCTGCATTTGGCAGATGTTGGCCACCAAGTTGCGATGCGTTAACATCACACCCTTGGGGAGTCCTGTCGTGCCAGAAGAATAGGGCAACACAACCACATGATTTTGATAGTCAACTTCAACTTGATTGATTGGGTCTGCCATCCATGAATTGAGCACTGTGAACCCAGAGATTGGGGTGTCTCCGAAGATCAGGATTTCTTCTATCGCGGTGTCTTTGGTCGCGGTACGTGCGACATCTAAACATTGGGGCACTGTTATCAACAATTTCGCTTGCGAATCTTGCAGTTGGAACTGAATTTCAGCCGCCCCATAAGTGGGGTTGATGGTGGTTATGGTGCCACCTGCGACTGCCACTGCGTGAAAAGCCAAAGCGTATTGTGCAACGTTTGGTGCCATAATGCCAACAACATCACCGGGCTTCACTTCATTGCCCACTAGTCCGCCTGCAAGACAATGGATCGCTTCTGATAACGCCCCGAACGTGTAGCTTGATTTTTCGTTATCAGTGACCGCCAACCGGTCTTGTATTCGGCTGCAGTGGCGCAGCACAAACTCAGTGATTGACACATCTGGAATCTCTACACTAGGCAACTGACTCTTGTGAATGATGGGCATAGACACCTCTCAAGACCTAACCTTACGCAAGATTGACCCTTAACCGTATTGCAAATCAAACACTACGGCAAAAGCATCAGGGACTCACCTTCGCGGGATGGAGCACCAAGGCGAGAAAGGTCAAACGATTCAACTTGAACGCGTGCAGTGTCCAAAATCCTAATAACTGGTTGTTTAGTGGAATAATCAAACCAACTGACCGCAGAAGAATCTGGTGCCCACGCAACCTCAGTATTAGCCGATATGGCTAAGTTAACAACTTCACCTGATTCCACTTTGTAAAGCAGGTTTGAAACCTGCCCACTTTGATCCGTTTTGGTAAGAAAAAGGAATTTGCCATTTGGTGAGATTGTTACTTCCCTAAGTTCATTTACAAGTTCAACAGGTAGGACTTCTTCATCGACAGTGACCCGGTCAACTAAGACAGGCGTACATTCAAAGGAGGTTTGGCAACGAATTTCCACATGATGGGTTGAGGTTGCAGCCCAAACTGGCCAATCCGAAAAGTTGTGGAAACCGTTTTGTTTCGTCACAAAAGTCTCGCCTGTCGCGCTAACTATCAAAATTCCAAGATTCGGCACTTCAATAAGTCTCGCGCCCGCTGGCACATCCACACGTCTTAAAAACACCCCTGAGGGATTACCCACATAGACCGCAATATGGTCACCAATAGAACTTGCTGCCATGGCAATGCTGTTGTCGGCACCAATAATCACATGTCCTTGCGATGAGAAACGATACACGGTGAACTCTTCGCTGCCTCCTGTGAGTTCGAAGCCATAAGTGCCCCAACCCGGTACGAACATGGACCAAGATTCAAATCCGGCGAACAAGTCAAGCATGCTTGCTGGTACGGGTGAGTATTGCCGAAGAATCGCGCTTGCTATCTCTGTTGGGTTAACATACGGGTCGCCATCTTGAGCAAATATGATCAGATCAGCTAGTGTTGGCATCGCGTTTAGATCCACAACCGTGATGCCATCTTCAGAAAGATACGCTAACCGAAAAGGTCCCAACGCAACACTAAAATCAATCAAAAAGTCTGTGGGCACTCGTTGGTTTGCCAAGATGTCAGCTTCAACGGTGAGCACATCACCTTCTTGAAGTAGTTGCTGGGGTAATTGGACTGGCTCAAGTGATGGGGGCGACTCTTGGGGTTCGCTTACCTCATCGCTACCATTGCGCCAACTTAGAGCAAATACCCCAATCACAACGGCCAGTATCGCCAGCAGTGAATATCTAGCGAAAACCACTTGGCGTGGTTTGTCTGCACTCTCGTTGTTTGAATCAGCATCTAGCAAATACTCTTGACCCGGTTTTCGTTGCTCTTTGAGAGCACTGCCACATCGCGGGCAAGTTTGTGAGTTACTGATCTTATGGAGGGGTTGGATTTGTGGAGGGTCTCTGCTGATGTTGTTTCGCTTAATGATTTCCATGATTGCATCTATCTTGTTGTCTCAAAGCTACGCTAAGTAAAATACACTTTTCCTAAACAGTTGATCATATGACTGACGACCAAGAATATATTGATCTGTTTGCCCCTTGGGATGGTAGGCGGGTACCGGTCACCTTATTAGGTGGCTATTTAGGTGCTGGCAAAACGAGCGTAATCAATGAGGTGCTGGCTGCTAGCGACAGGCCTATCGCTGTGCTTGTCAACGATGTTGGAGAGGTGAACATAGATGCATCATTGATAAGTCGCCAACATGGTGACACGATTGAGTTGACCGATGGTTGTGTGTGTTGTAGCCTTGCTGGCGGGTTGGTGGCAGCATTTGAGAGTTTGCGTCAACGAGAAGTGCCCCCTGATCACGTGATTGTTGAGCTAAGTGGTGTGGCCGACCCGAATCGGGTCATTCGTTGGGCAACTTCGCCGGGTTTCGTTCTTGACGGGGTTGTGGTACTAGTTGACGTTGATCAGTTCGTTGATCGCTTAGATGATGCTGTGACCTCTGAACTAATCAAAATGCAGATAAAGGCCGCTGATCTTTTGGTGCTAACCAAACTTGATCTTGTCACAGAAGCAAAACTACAAGATTGCCGCAATCGACTAGATGGTTTTGTTACCAATGTCCCCACTCTTGCAAGCAACGAACTAGTTGCGACTGCATCTTTTTTGGGTCTTGCCACCCGTCGCCCTGGGGGTGCAACCGATTTCGGTGAGCCGAAGCTCTTTGATGCCCATGAGGTGAGTTTACGGGAAGTGCCAAACCCGATAAGTGCCAACGATTTTGAGTCTCTCATAGAGGCGTTACCAGCATCCACATTACGCGCTAAGGGTGTTGCCATAGCCCCAGACGGCAGCCGACTGTTGGCTCAAGTGGTGGGACACCGCCGCAGCGTTACCATACTCCCCGATGCCGAAACCCAACCCCCCACCAACCTAGTAGTAATCTCCTCTCCACCAATTCCAAGAACCTTCAATGGTGTCTAATTCGACTCTGCTTCCTCTGTCACACCCTCGCGCGAAACTCTACCATAGCCCAACTTTAAGCAGCACTAAAATACACCTAGGAGCAATATGTCTATCCACAAAGATTTCGTAACAGGTAAAGCAATCAAGATCAACAAACCCGAAGAGCGCGTACGACAAGACTATGAGAAACAACTGGTATTGGGATACGGCTATCCAAAAGAACACCTCAATATTGAGGTTTCCATACCGCGAGGCGGCGATTTCTTTTCGGAACGAGCCGATCTTGTTATCTACCGGTCTGCTGAAGGACGCGAACCAACAAGTGATATTGAGGGAATTGTAGAGTTCAAGAGACCAGAGCAAAAAGATGGTATTGCACAATTAAAATCGTATATGACCGCCACTTCAGCAAAATGGGGAGTTTGGACCAACGGTACAGACATACGGTATGTCTGTCGAGACCCCAGCGACCATTTGCGGTTACTTGATGATTATTTACATAATGTGCCCGCCTATGGGCAGAAAATAAGTGATATTGGTAATCTCACTAAATCGCAACTAGTTCCCTTCGAGCGAGCAGAACTCAAAATAATTTTTGGCCGCATACTCAACAAACTGTATGCCAACTCACAACTTGCCCGCAGAGATCAACTTGGCGCAGAGATGGTTAAGCTAATTTTTGCAAAAATAGAGGATGAAACGACTTTTCCAGATAGGCCACCCGAGTTTCGGGTGCAAGTTGGCGAACCACCAGAAACAGTCTCGCAACGTATTGAAGCCCTGTTCCAGCGAGTACTTAGTTCCTTTAAGGGAGAGGACATTTTCGCCGAAAACGAATCCATTCACCTAGACCCATCTTCAACTGCAGAAGTTGTCGGCCAGCTAGAGCGTGGTAGTTTAACGCTAACCGACACCGATGTCGTGGGCGACGCTTTTGAAGTTTTTGCCGAGTCTCGGCTCGCTGGTGAACGAGGGCAGTTCTTCACTCCACGCGGCGTGGTGAGTCTTGCAGTGTTGCTTACGGATCCTAAGCCAGGCGAAACTGTTTGCGACCCTGCGTGCGGCTCAGGTGGCTTTTTGATTCGTGCCATGCGCCATATTTGGACACAAATGGACCAAGACCCACAAGGGCAATGGGGAGCGGGGGCGCACCTCGTGGCACGCAAGAAGCAAATCGCCGCCAAATCTATATATGGCATCGACAAAGAAGTTGACTTGGTGAAAATCGCGAAAGCATATATGGCCATAGCAGGTGATGGAAGAAGCAATATTCGACGCAACGATTCACTCGCTACCGAGGCAAGTAATTCTGAAAAATTTGATGTGGTACTAACAAACCCACCCTTTGGCACCAAATCAAAGGTACAAGTTTCATTGAGTAGGAACTTTGAACTTGGATACGCTTGGCAGCCAACAAGCAACGTCTGGCAACAGTGCCAAAACGCGCGTGCTTGTGATCCTTACATTCTCTTTATTGAACACTGCTTCAATATTGCTAATGAAACAGGTCGCATAGCGATGATCTTGCCCGAAACTGTTTTCCACGCACCCTCACTTGGTTATGTTCGCCAATACATTTTGCAACATGGCAATGTAAACGCCATTGTTGATCTGCCGCACAACTCGTTCAGGCCTCATTGCAACGCAAAGACTTGCTTGATCGTGATCAGCAAGAACTCCGATTCAATCAAAAGTCGCAGAGTGCTGATGGCGACTCCTAAAGAAATGGGTCATGATTTGCAAGGTAAACCACTGCTTCGCCCTGATAGCGACGAAATTTGGGATGATCTAATGGTAGTTGAACAGGAACTAGTTGACCCCACGCGCATGAGCAACAAACACACATTCGTTGTGGATGCTAGTGTTCTTGCAGAAAATGATTGTTGGGTTCCAAGGTTCCACCGGGGTTTAAAGTTTCCACAACAAATGCCCCCCGGTTGTAGGGGTGTAACAATTGGTGAATTAGTAGCAGATCAAACAATTACTGCTTTCGCTGGGCACGGTTCTCCTAGAGCTGCAAAAAAGGGGCTTGGGCCTATTCCATACATTAGGGTAGCAGACATCGTTAACTGGGAGGCATACCATAATCCCGTCTCAGGTATCCCTGTTAGCGAAAGGCTGAGACTAAAAGCTGAACAACGTTCGCCACAAGTTGACGATATTTTGTTTGTTAGACGTGGTAGTTACCGTATTGGCACTGTTGCCATCGTGGGCCCGCGAGATACCGAAGCAGTCTTGACAAGTGAGTTGCTAACGCTGCGGGTTAATCCCAACAATTCACATCAAATTACCCCGCCATACTTGCTAGCGATGCTTTCAACTCAGACAGTTCAAGAACAAATACCGCCAAAAGTTTGTGTAGACACAACCTTACCAAACTTAGGTGATCGTTGGAAAACTATCCTTGTTCCAATACACAACGATAAAAATAAACTGGCGGAAATTAGTAGTACGGCGGAAGCCATCGTTGCCAATCGTAGTCAAGCATGGCACCACACAGCAAAGCTCACCCAACAGTTAGGTGAGCAAATCACTCAATAAGCAGTGCGATCAGTGGGCGCGGAGGGACTTGAACCCCCGACTTCTTCCTTGTAAGGGAAGCGCTCTAGCCGACTGAGCTACGCGCCCCACAACAAATAGTTTAGGATCAACTTAAAGAATCTGGCTGAGAAACAATTTTGTTCTGTCTTCGGTTGGGTTTTCAAAAAAGTGTTCGGGTGTGCCAACCTCCACGATTTCCCCATCAGCCATGAACACCACCCGGTCGGCAACTTCGCGAGCGAAACCCATCTCGTGAGTTACGCATATCATCGTCATGCCCTCACTAGCCAAGTCCTTCATGGTGTCGAGCACTTCTTTGATCATTTCGGGATCTAGTGCTGAGGTGGGTTCATCAAAAAGCATCACCTTAGGTTTCATTGCCAAAGCCCGAGCAATGGCAACCCTTTGCTGTTGACCACCAGAAAGTTGCCCTGGATACTTCCGTGCCTGTTCAGGAATTTGCACACGCTCAAGCAACTCCATTGCCGTAGCTTCAGCTTCAGCTTTAGGTAGGTTGCGCACGTTGCGCGGTGCTAAGGTAATGTTGTCGATCACCGAGAGGTGCGGAAACAAATTAAAGCTCTGAAACACCATTCCAGTTTCACGCCGAACACTTTGAGTAGCTTTTATATCGTCTGAAAGTTCAATACCGTCTACAATGATCGTTCCTTTGTCGTGACGCTCCAACCTGTTGATGCAGCGAATCAAAGTTGATTTACCCGAACCCGAAGGACCAATCACCACCACGACTTCGCGCTCCCCTACCGACATATTGATATTGGTGAGAGCCTGAAAAGCACCAAAATACTTATCCACATCTCGTAATTGGATGATTAACTTGCCTTTACCAGCAATTTTTGTGGCATCCGCATAGACACTAACGGGTTGTGACTGTGTGATTTGTGTTTTCACGATCCTTTACCTTTCAGACTTAGGTGAGTTTTCAAAGTTGTTGGCCGAGGTTTTGATTTGTCCCTGCACCCAGACGAGTTTCAAGACGTCGGCTTTCCTTAGACATAGTGTATGCCACCGCCCAAAATGCAACGGCTACAAAGGTCAAGGTTACACCTGACAAACCCAGACCAAGAAACTCGGTCTGGCTATTCGATACCCTTGAACCGTGTAACATTTCTAGGATTTTGAGGATTGATAGCAAGGTGGTGTCTTTGAACAGGGAAATAAACTGCCCAACCATCGCTGGTATGACCGCACGAAGGGCTTGTGGCAAAACAATAAGTCTTTGAATCTTGATTGGAGACAAACCAGAAGCTTGCGCCGCTTCTACTTGACCAACTGGCACAGACTGAAGCCCCCCACGAACGATCTCCGCAATGTATGCTGCCGAAAATGCAATGAGCACAATCATGCATCGGGTTACTAAATCAGGCACAACAATACTGCGTGGAAAAAGAAGTGGAATCATCCAGGCTGCGAAAAACAGCAGTGTAATTAATGGCACCCCCCGACAAAACTCAATGAACACAACACAAATAGTTTTAATGATCGGCATTTTGGATGATCGACCTAGTGCCAAACAAAGGCCAATTGGGAATCCAGAGGATATGCCAATCACGGTTACAAACAGATTCAGATGGAAACCCGTCCAGGTGTCCCAGCCATAACCATCAAAACCAATAGCGATCATGGTTTGCCACACCACCACACCTGCAGCTAGACCAGCAAATCGTGCAACTGCAGTTGCATTTTGGTGTTTGCTCTCAAGAGTGTGGCGAACCTCAAATAACGTCCAGGTGCCAATCAAGCCACCTACTGATAACGCACCGAGTCCTGATGTGCCAGACAAAACCACAAATGAACTCAAACCAACCAATCCAGCAAGGAACAAGCCGCGATGTGTAACCGTTGGTTCAATGCGTCTAGCCAATTCACGGCTCACAACAAACACACTTAAAGCACTAACCAACAAGAGGTAGGGCAACACACCACGGGTGAACGACAGAAAGAAAATCAGCAACGCAACTAACGTCCAGAACCGACGCAGCAAATCTAGCCACGAGTGTTGTTCTACCGCGAGGCCTTTTGCTTGTGCCTCAGTTTGAGCCGAGCACCACAAAACTCCCGAAGCAATGCCAAAGCAGCACAACATTGAGTGTCCTGCGACCCACAGTCGCCAAAGTTGATCACGAGGAAACCCACCAACCAAGAAAAGTGTCAAGTTTTTGCGAATAATCGCGAAGTCAGCCGCAAGTAACCAACTAATCAAACTGTTAATCAAGAAACTCAGACCAATGATGATCAGAAAAGTTAATACAATGTTGTACCAAGTATTGAAGAGATTTCTATTTATCCAAGAATCTTTAAATGAGAGTTCACGCCCTTTAGTCGGCAAAGCTCTAGACCGAATCTTGTCTAAGGCGAATCTGCGCTTGTCAAACATCATGCGACTGGTATTTTTAATCGACGATTGATAAGGTTACCCACAAGCGACAACATCAAAGATATCCACAAATAAGTTGACATGAGCACTAACAATAATTGAGGTGCAGGTTGAGATTGGCCAAACAAATTATTGACTATTGAGGTGAGCTCCGGGAATCCGATCGCAACGGCCAAAGAAGAATTTTTGGCGTAGTTGAGGAACTGATTGATTAAAGCTGGAAAAGCTATACGGAAAGCTTGGGGTAGCACCACAAATCGATACCGCTGAAAACCACTCAGAGCCAGCGCGTGCGAAGCTTCAGTTTGGCCTTTGCTTACCGCCAAGATACTGCCACGAAGGATCTCCGCGATATGTGATGAAGTGTAAATTGCCAACGCCAACATCACCGCTACATAGGGCATTTGCATTCGAAAGCCACCACTCCAAACGCGCTCACTCACAATGGTCTTAGAAAACTCAAATGGCCCTTGTAGAACAAAGTAAAAAACGCAGCACAATGTCGCTAAGGTAGCTGTTGACCACAAGACACGGCGGTGCGGTGTTCCATAATTGTTAAAAACCCAAGTACGCCAAATCCAGACACCAACGGCCGCCAACACGCTTAGCACAAAAATAATTTGGTAGAGACCAAACAAGTCCAAACTCACCACTGATGGGAAAGCAAATCTACTGTTGCTAAAGATAAACCACCCACCAAACGGTCGCCAAACACCCTCAGCAGAAGCACCCTGTGCCGCAGGAAATTGCAAAAAAGCCGCACCCCAGACAAAAACAATTATGATCAAAGGCGGAATATTCCTGAACGATTCGACATACACAGTCGCTAATTTGCGAACTAAATAGTTAGCCGACAAACGTGCGATCCCAACGAAAGTGCCTATGGCAACCGATAAGGGTATACCCAGCAGAATAATCAAAAAGGTGTTTTTCGTTGCTTGCACCAAAATAACCGAGATCGAAGAGTTCGGGTTAGTGGGATTATCAGCGATTGAGATTTGAGCTGGTTGGCTCAAGAAACTAAAGCTCAAATTCATGCCAATATCGTCTGTTCGTTGGCGAAAGTTTGACCAGAGCCACGAAACAACAACGATGATCAAACCGAGAGCCAATATTTGAGCAGCCCAAGTCAGCACTTTTCGGTCTCGCCAAACGGGGGGACGGTCAAAGGATTGGCGCCCACTGATGAGATCAACAAACGCCCGTGTACCAACGAAAACTAGTGCCATCAACAGCAACACAACTGCTAATAGAAATAATCTACTGAGCATCTAGTGACCACTCCCTCTTGGTGAACACCACCCCTGCTGGCACTTTAGTACAGAAAATATGCACAAGGCGACCCCGCTAGATCATTCAACAGACCTAGCGGGGTCGCCCCTAAAGGATTTTTTCGAGTGTGGAACTACCGGAATGGCGGCACGTACATCAAGCCACCGTTGGTCCACAATGCGTTGGGTCCTCTTTCAAGGCCTAACGGTGCTAGGTGACGTTCATAGATCTCACCGTAGTTTCCAACTTGACTGATAATGTTCTGTGCAAAATTACTCGGGAGTCCCAAGCCAACTTCAACGACTTCGCCTTTAATGGGGAGACCAAGGAATAGACGGATATTGGTGCTCTCGTCATCAAGAAATTCGCTCAAGTTGGCCGATGTGATTCCAAACTCTTCAGCTTGAACGGTAGCCATAGTGGCCCAGTTGACAACTTGAGCCCATTGAGTATCACCATCAGCCACCACCGGTCCAAGTGGTTCTTTAGAAATAATGTCACCAAGAACACGAGTTGGGATGTTTAGGCTTGCTGAGAACGCTGCCAACTGGGAAGCATCGGAAGTCCAAACCTCGCACTGGCGTTGAGAGAAAGCTGGCTGAAGTTCATCATTGGATTGGAATTCTACTGGTGTGAACGGTACTCCGAGATCACCAAGGATTGCGTTCAAATTGAGCAGAGTTGTGGTACCTTGCAACACACAAATATTGGTGTTGGCCATGTCTGGGATGTTGTTGATGTCGCTATCGCCGTGAACCATGAAACCTTGACCGTCATAGAATGTTGTGAACATGAAGTTAGCTTGTTCATTGCCGTCACGGCTAGCAGTCCAGGTGGTGTTGCGAACCATAAGGTCAACATTGCCTGACTGCAAAGTCGGGAACCTCTGGGCAGCATCAAGCGGGGTGTAGTCGACAGCGTCAGCATCCCCAAGTACCGCTGCGGCCACCACGCGACAGAAGTCCACATCAAAGCCAGCCGACGAACCATCAGGTTGCAAAATTCCAAAACCAGGCAAAGTATCGTTGATGGCACAGTTCAAACGACCCCGCGCTATAACCGCATCTAACGTGCTGCCCGAAGATTGTTGAGCAGCGGACTCAGTTGTGGTAGTGTCGGGCGCAACAGTAGTGCTTGTCGTGTCGGTGCTATCAGATGTGCCGTCGCCACAGGCGGTTGCGAGTAAAGCAACTGTGGCAACAGTAATTATGAGAAACCGCATTTTTGTAAAATGTTCTTTCATTGAGTGTCCCCCTGTTAGATAAACGACCATTAAATTAGCTACAAAACACTTTTTCGCAGCTAGGTCGGTTCATACTATACTATTGAGCAGCGTCACTACGCCACAAAATCCCAAAGTTAAATTTGCTTACTTTTACCTCGTATCAACAGCAAGTCAGACAACAGGTGTTCGGGCGCAGCAACTATAGATCTTCTTGCGCGCATGTCAATAACCGCGAGGGCTCGTTCCTTTGCATCAGCAACCGCAACACCAACCTCGCTGCACACCAGCAAAGCTCCAAGATAATCCCAAACCGCTAGCGAGCAAGAAAAGTCAACATAACCAGCAAAACGGCCGTCCGCCACAGCACACAACTCCAACGCACAACACCCCATCGAACGAAACTGCCACCAGTTTGCATCACCTGGCGGCACCCCATTAACCGCCACCACCGCTTGATCAAGTGGCATTTCTGTGGGTGGACACATTAGTTCGCCGTTGAGATACGCACCTAACCCGCGAATGGCACAGTAGCGCCGATGAGTTGTGTGATCATGGACAACAGCCACCCAAGGGCCTTGTTTGTCTATAACGCACAAGCTAGTTGCAAACCAACCCAACCGCAGTGACGCGTTCGTTGAACCATCAAGTGGGTCAACAACCGCAAGCAAACCATTGTTCAATTGCATGTCACTTTTGTTCAACTGCAAACCACTTTCCTCACTAAACGTGGACAGTCCTGCCGAACTTAACACCTCTAAAACAGCGGCATCAGCAACCAAGTCTGCGAGATATTGGTTGGGGCGCTGACCCGACGTGTGCCAATCACCGAAGTTGTCAAATGCGTTTACAACCGCGTCAGCAGCTTCATTTAGCACCGCCAGGGTTTCGCTACCCGCCCTATCGCAAGATAAACGATTTAGGTTCATCTCTTGGCGGCGCGAAGTGCTGCTAGCGCGCCTTCGGCGTGAGCGGCCATACTGGTTTCGCTGCGAATCACCTGAAGAATTTGGCGATTCTGAGCAATCACAAAGGTGGTTCGCTTGGGTGGTAACAAGCCAAATCGTTTGACACCAAAAATCTTGGCCACCTGTCCTTTTGGGTCAGACAGCAAAGGAAATCCGAGGGAGTTTTTTTGGTCAAATTCAAGCTGTCGATCCACCGGATCAACGCTGATTCCCGCGATGGTAGCTCCGAGTTCTGAAAACTCATCTGCTAGCTTGCGAAAATTGCAGCTCTGGCTAGTTCAACCAGGGGTCATCACCCTTTGCATAAAAAACGCGACGAGCGTACCATTTTGAAGAAGTTCGTTAAGCGTACGCCTCCTGCCTTGTTGATCCTCGAGCGTGAAATCATCGACAAAATCCCCCACAACCAACATTTTTTCATCTCCTTGGATTCTAAAACTCAGCTAAATCTTAGTTGGGCAAAGGCCCTGGCGGGCAATTGTAAGCACTGGTCTTGCAGATAATATGCCCCCTTTTGGTGGGCTCGGTGGGGATCGAACCCACGACCGAAGGATTATGAGTCCTTTGCTCTAACCACTGAGCTACGAGCCCACAATGACACTACCGCAAGATGGCACGTTTTGACAGGGTTGGCTCCGGGGGTGGGGCTCGAACCCACGACAAATCGGTTAACAGCCGATTGCTCTGCCAACTGAGCTACCCCGGACGGCAGGACAACATGCTAGCGTTTAGTTGCGAAGATCGTTACGTGTCAGATATTTCAATTTGGTCGCCAGTGACCGTTGCGGATCAGCCATGGAGTTAGCGATTCGATTGCCACGCCACGGGTAGTGTCATCGTTGAGTTTATGGAGCTCACGTTGTAGCCATTCCAACGCCTGGCTTAGTTGCTGTTTCGCTGCATCAGAGTAATCACGCATACCCGCTAACATGCCATCAAGTGTTCGCCTTCCTGCCAGGCGGATTAAACCAGCAAACACATCATCAACATCGGCTTCAAAATCTTCAACCGCTAGACGCCGCAACAGCGTGGCAACTTGTTCACCAGCTTGTTCAAGAGCAGCACTAAACCCGTGGTCAGCAAGGGCTTGAAAGGTTTCTTGGCGAACACTGTGGGCGAACAAGTTGGCATGCAAACGTGAGGTGTAGTTGGGATAATGGATGAGCAAACGGATTGCTTCGTCTTCTGCTGCGATTGCAGGCTCTGGAGTAAACTTTTTTGGCTTAACGTGCTTTATCGGTTGCTTGGCTTCTAACTGGCGCGCGAAGTCACGCAAAGTGTTTATTTCCACGCGACACATATCGGCGATTTCGATTAGGTACGGGTCACGCACCAGTTCACTAGGGTGCTCACAAACAACTGCCGCCGCCCGTTGTGCCGCACGCGCACGAGTCTCGGGACTAGACAAGTCTTTTCCCGCGAGTGCTCGCTGCATGCGAAACCGAAGATAAGGTTTGGCATTTTTTACTGCCTTCACCAAAGTCGCTGGATCTTTTTGGGCAAGATCTGCTGGATCAAATCCGGCTGTCAGTTCAGCAACCCGAACATTCAACTCATATTTCTGCTCCCACTCATAAACTCGTTCAGCCGCGGCTAGGCCAGCAGAATCAGTGTCGAAAGCTAAAATCAAGTTCTCAACCGAGAAACGTTTGAGTAGCTGAATATGTTCTTCCGTTAGTGCGGTACCACAAGTTGCAACTGCACGCAAAATATCAGCGCAGCCAAAGCCAATAACATCGGTATAACCTTCACAAATGATTGCTTCACTCGCCTTGACAATGCTAGCGCGATGAGTATGCAAACCATAAAGCACCTTGCTCTTTTCGTAGATGAGGGATCTGCCACTGGTGTTTATGTACTTTGGTCCACCACCGTCGGGTAAGTCTCTGCCACCGAATCCCACGTAACGGCCACGCTCGTCAGAGATCGGAAACATAATTCTGCCCTGAAATGCATCAAAGCGCATACCTGCTTCGGTGGCATTACCTAAGCCGCTATCACGTAGGTCATCTCGATTCAATTTGAGATGCCGGGCTAAGGCATCACGGCTGTTTGGTGCCCATCCCAACATATATTTCCGTACTACTTTGCGGTCGTAACCGCGCGCACGAAGATAGCCACGGGCTGGACCTGCTTCGTCATCGTTAAGTAAACACTGGTGATAATACTCAACTGCATTAGCTACAGCTTCTCGGAGTTGGGTGCTGCGAGCTCGTTGTTTAGTCTCATTTTTTGAGGTGTAATGCAAGGAAATGCCGTAACGGGCAGCTAGTGATTCAACCGCAGCCACAAACTCCAGGCTTTCGATTTCTTGGACAAAGGTGATTGCGTCTCCGCTGCGTTGGCAACCAAAGCAGTAATAAACCCCCTTTTCGGCATTCACCGATAAAGAAGGAGTGCGCTCGCCGTGCAATGGACACCTAGCCATCCAATTTCTGCCCGCTCGCTTGATGCTCGTGTGTTCGCCTATCAGTGCCACTAGGTCAGCACTTGATCTCACTTTAGCGATGTCGTCTGCCAAGATTCCCATACACTTGCAGCTTAGATTATGTTAGTGACAGAGCCAGTTGATAGGCAAGTTGAGAACTGCGCTAACAGACATTTCAGGGGAGCTGTTCAGCTAGGTAGGCTTGCAGTTCACCGATAGCGACCCGTTGTTGTTGGCGGGTGTCGCGTTCACGCACGGTAACAGCGTTATCTTGCAGGCTGTCGAAGTCGATTGTCAAGCAAAATGGCGTTCCTATTTCGTCTTGGCGCGCGTAGCGTTTGCCTATAGATTGTGTTTGGTCGTAGTCTGCCATCCAGCACCCTTTTACGAGGTCAAACACCTGCTGTGCAGTGTCGATGAGCGCGGGTTTATTAGATAAAGGCAAAACCGCAATTTTGTATGGTGCTAGTTGCGGGTTAAGTCGCAAAACCACCCGCTTCGCATCATTAACGGTCTCCTCGTGATATGCCGCCATCAAAAACGCCATAGCAGCACGCGCCACGCCAGCTGCGGGTTCAACTACTTCTGGTACGAGATGAGTGTTGGTTTCGTGATCAAAGTAAGCGAGGCGTTCACCTGAATGCGCAGCATGCACTTTAAGATCGTAGTCTCCCCTATTGGCTATCCCTTCGAGTTCGTCCCATCCCCACGGAAAGCGAAACTCCAGATCTGAGGTGTTGGAGGAATAATGACTCAACTCATCGGACCCATGAGGGCGTAAGCGAATGTCGGATTCTGCGATGCCTAAGCTGAGATACCACGCTAAGCGTTGTTGACACCAGTAATCAAACCAATAACTAGTTTGGTCTGGCGGCACGAAATACTCCATCTCCATCTGTTCGAACTCGCGAGTTCGGAAAACGAAATTACCAGGCGTTATTTCGTTGCGAAATGATTTACCTATCTGTGCAATGCCAAAGGGAGGTTTCTTGCGACTCGTCTGCATGGTTGTTACGAAGTTTGTGAATATACCTTGCGCGGTTTCAGGCCGCAAATACACCTCGGCACTTGAATCAACCAAGGGCCCAGCATGTGTTTTGAACATCAAGTTGAACTGCCGAGCTTTGGTGAGGTGCCCAATAACACCACATGTGGGACATCGATTTTGATCCTCCAGTTTGTCTTGACGGTGCCTAGCGTTGCATTGGGTGCAGTCCACAAGTGGATCAGAAAAGTTAGCTAGGTGACCACTTGCTTGCCAAACTTGTGGAGGTGATAGAATAGCCGCATCAAGACCGACCACATCATGCCGTTGCTGCACCATCGATTGCCACCACGCTTCTTTTACGTTGCGCAAGAGCAGCACTCCGAGAGGCCCATAGTCATAAGTCGAACGGAATCCTCCATAAATTTCTGCCGACTGAAACACAAACCCGCGACGCTTGGATAGGTTCACTATCTTGTCAAACAAATTATTGGCAGCCAGATTAGATTTATCCATGGTCACAAAGACTAGCGGAGGTGCTCACTAATGAACTATATGCAAAACCACGACAATACCTCAGCCATAGACACACAAACTGTTGACCCAACAGAAGTCGTAACTAAGCGCAGCTTCGCTTTCATTATTGACTTGGTTATTGAAATGGGCTTGATCATCTTCGTTTGGATCGTTGGAATAGCAGCAATTACTACGGTGGAGGAGGTGTCTGACGCATCCACTGCGACCCAAATATGTTATTCCTATAGTGCCTCAAACCCAAACGACATTTGTGAGACCGCGGACAATGTTGTGTTAATAGTTGAGACAAGCAACTTCAACCTCGTTATTGTGATTTTGTTTACATTTTTGATTTTGCTTCTGAACCAAGTCATGCTGTCGTGGCTAACTGGTGGCTCATTAGGCAAGCTAATGCTCGGTATACGCGTGGTGAACAAGAACACATTTAGAAAAGCCTCTTTCGGCAGGCAGTTGCTTCGTTTTGTATCGTGGATCATTGATTCAATACCGTGGTTTACAGTAGTGCCGCTAGTTGGGTTACTAACAATTTTGATATCAAGAGGGCACCGGCGAGTAGGTGATATGTTGGCTGGCACTTTGGTGGTCAAGAAAGAACATTTGGGTAGACCACTTTCGCTGGCTGGTGTGAACGATAAAGCTGCTATTGCCAATAGACATGAATCACCAATAAATCTCCCTGAAGCTTGGAAAGCCCCCGATGACAGTCCGCCACCCACTGCTCCAAGTGAGACGACTGTGTCAGACGCTCCCCGCGTGACTCAATCTATGACTGACCAAACACAAGAACCTGTGGCTCAACTTGAAACAACACCAGAGTCAGGAACAACACCCAAGCCCGAAACAACACCAGAGTCTGAAGACTCTTCTGAGGTTGAGCCTGCTAGTTCAGACAGTAGCCAAGAACAGAGTCATCAGAGTCAACCTGGGGTGGATGCCCCAATGTGGGATGAAGCGCGAAACGCCTATATTCAATGGGATCCCGAACAACAAGAATGGATGCAATGGAGCGAAACGCAAGGGCGTTGGAATCCGATCAGTGTGTAGTCTGCTCTATTACAGCAACAGAACGTAAGCGCCGTTCTAGATGCCGCTCAAGTAAGTCCGCAGATACCGCTTGAAGTTCCTTTTGAACATCACGGCGCAACAGCGAGGTCTCTGTAGCTAGCACACTGCTTAACTGTCCACCGAGTATACGCCGCATGACTGCAAGCGACTCTACAGATAGAGCGCGCCCGCGCCGGCAATTAGCGCAAAACACACCACCTTCATCAATGGCCACTAGAGAATCGCGGGCACCACATCTTGAACAAACATCTAATTGCGGTGCCAAACCTTCATGAGCCAATAACTTCAAAAAAAACGCAGACACCAATATTTCGCTCTGGCACTGGTTTAAAGTAACAAGGGCTTTAACCAACATTACATGCAGGACGCGATCAGTTTCTCGGTCTTGTGCTACCCCATCTACTGCTTCTAGCAGGGCTTGTGCATGAGCCAACCGTTGCGGATCGCCGCGCAATGAAGAAAAGCGGGTTAGGGTCTCGACTTGAGTAATCGTGTCAAGTTCACCTCTACCTCGATACAACTGCACCCCAACATGGCTCAAAGGCTCTAATCGGGAGCCAAATTTAGATTTTGTGCGCCGAATTCCTCTTGCGACTCCCCTAACCTTACCATTGTTGTGGGTGTGCAAACTAAGGATTCGGTCGGCTTCTCCGAGTTTCCAAGAGCGTAGCACTATTGCTTGATCGCGGTATAAACTCATCGCAAACTAAGCCAGCGGGTGATCGCTCTCAACCCCACCGAAGCGCCGGTGGCGGTCTTGATATTCACGAATGGTTGCCAGAAACTCAGTTCGGCTAAACTCAGGCCAAGCAGTGTCAGTAAACACAAGTTCGCTATATGCAAGTTGCCAAAGTAAGAAATTCGAAACACGGTATTCACCTGAGGTTCGGATCATTAGGTCGGGTTCGGGCATTTCAGGGTCGTAGAGGTGGTTCGCTATCGTTTTCTCGGTTATTTTTTCAGCTGGCAAACCTGCCGCGGTAATACTACGAACGGCATCAACTAATTCGGCACGACCACCATAGTTGAAGGCAACCGTGAACGTCATTTTTTTGTTGTTCTTGGTCAACTCTGTTGCCTCATCCATTTGCCTAATTAGGCGATGTGGAACCCGCCGATCACGGCGACCTATAAATCGAATACGCACTCCAACCTCATTGAGTTCGTCACGGCGACGCAACAAAATGTCCTCGTTGAAGTTGATTAGAAATTGAACTTCCTCGCGGGGTCGGCGCCAATTTTCGGTACTAAAGGCATACACAGTCAGCCACTTCACACCAATTTCAACGCAGGCCTTCACCACCTCAAAGAGAGCACTCTCACCGGCACGATGACCTTCGGTGCGTGATAGACCCCGTTTCTGTGCCCATCTGCCGTTGCCATCCATCACACAACCTATGTGGCGTGGTAATCGCGATGGGTCGATGACATCTTCAAGCATCACCAAAAATCTACCCGAACAAACGCTTTGCTTTGTTGCTCTTCTTATTGCGAAGATTGTTTTTCTAATAGCCGAGGCGTTGCACCAGTGCTGCGTGACGTTGCCAGTTCTTTTCTATCTTCACAACAAGTTCAAGGTAAATATTGCCGTCAAGTTGTTGGCGAACAGCACTGCCAACTGCTTTGAGTACCTTACCGTTTCTTCCTATCACCATCGCTTTTTGCGATTCTCGTTCAACAAATATCTCACAACAGATGCGTGGTCCTTCCACTTCAGTTACCCGGGTAGCAATGCTGTAAGGCAACTCATCACGGGTAACAGCTAAGAGTTGCTCACGAACCAACTCCGCTATCCATGTTTCCTCTCTAGCATCTGTGACCATCCCCGCTGGATACAAACGTGGCCCCTTTGGCATCTGTTCTTCCAAGTAAGCCAACAAAGGCTCGATGCCGCTACTTGTCTTACCGCTCACGGGAAACCATTGGCTGGCATTTAGGTGAGAGGTTGCTGCTAGTTGCTCTAGTACTTGCTGAGGCGAACAGATGTCTGTTTTGGTCACTACAATCACCGCGCCTGTTGGCAAGCTTGCGGTGATTGCGGCATCACCCGACCCATATCGAGCACTGCCATCAAGTATAAAACAAACCACGTCAGCCTGCGAACTTGCTTCCTTGGCGGTGTTGTTGAGGCTAATTCCTAGCGCGCTGTATGGTTTATGCACGCCGGGCGTGTCTACAAAAACAAGTTGCGACCGTTGACGGTTCAAGATGCCTTTGACTTGGGTTCTAGTGGTTTGAGGTTTGTTAGAAACAATCGATACCTTTGTGCCAAGTATCTTGTTGAACAAAGTGGATTTACCCGCGTTGGGGCGACCAATGAAGGCAACGAAGCCGCTGCGGTATTCATTATCTTTATTCACGGGTTGTTTGCGATGCTGAGCCGTACTTTCGTGATACGGCGCCCTTCCATTCGTTCCACCCGTAGCAGCACTCCATTTTCTTCAATCGATTCCCCTACAGCAGGCACATGTCCGAGGGTAGAAAATATCAATCCACCGACCGTGTCTGAGTCCACATCACCTAGTTCTTTTCTGACCAAGGTATTGAGTTGATCAACCGGCATTCTACCATGTACAAGTGCTTCGCCCCCAGTGAGCGGCTCAAATAACGGTTCTTCGACATCAAACTCGTCAACAATTTCGCCAACGAGTTCTTCCACGAGGTCTTCTAGGGTGACAAGGCCTGAGGTGCCACCGTATTCATCCACAGCTATAGCAAGATGATATTGTCCTGCTTGCATCTCCCGCAACAGGTCATGTGCATGTTTTGTTTCGGGTACAAATCTCGCGCGGCGCATCACAGCTCGTACCTGTTGGTCTCCCTGCCCGCTTCTTTCAGTTCGGGTTATGTCTTTCATAAGGCACACGCCTACAATGTCGTCTAAATCCTCGCCAAACACAGGTAGGCGGCTTAATCCTCTTTGAATAGCGAGGTCAACTACTTCGCTAACGGTGAGATGGGCGGCAACGGCAACCATATCAGGACGCGGCACCATCACTTCCCGGACAATGGTGTCACCTAATGCGAATACTGACTCAATAAGGTCTCGCTCGTCATCGTCGATCACATCATCAGCGGCAGCTGCTTCGGTGAGTGCCATTAATTCATCTTCAGAAACCACAGGTGCTTCCGCCCGTGTTTTGAACCACCTTTTTGGTAGGCGTTCACTCACAACTAGAACCATTCCCGCAATAAAACCCACCAGCAGTGCCACTATTACGACTAGCACCAGTTCAATCATGACCAATAGTACTTATTTAGGATGCGTTGTTCTTGAGCTTGCATTGCTTTAGTGCTTGCACGGTCGTAATGGTCGTAGCCCAAAATGTGTAGCACACCATGCACAATTAGTAGTGCTAGTTCATCCGCGAGCGAACCATCATGGGGGTGGCGGTGGTTCGCTGCTTGCTGCGCGGCAATCGCTGGACAAACGACCACATCGCCGATCAAGATTTCATTGGGTGATTCCTCATCCACACCATCTATTGGGAAAGCTAGAACATCGGTAGCGTAGTTGTTGCCGAGGTGTCTGTGGTTTAGTTGTGCCATCTCAGTTTGGTCAACGAACAACAAGCTTAGCTCACCTTGTTGCTGCCCGAGGTCACAAAGTGCTTGCTGTGCTAGGTTTTGCCATCTCTCTAAGTCGATTGCAAAACTACGCTGTTCATTATGCGCCACCACAGATAGGTCTGTAGCCACGAGAGCAGGTTTACTCACGAAGAGCCACTGTTTGGTTGTTCGCTTTCGCTTGCTTTTTCATAGGCATCAACGATGTCTTGCACGATGCGATGACGAACCACATCACGTTTGTTTAGCCACACAAAACCTATCCCATCAATGTCGCCTAACACAGCTTCGAGGCCTGCTAGGCCGCTGCGTCTAGTTGTGACATCCACCTGAGTTATGTCACCTGTCACCACGGCTTTTGAGCCGTGTCCGATGCGGGTCAGAAACATCTTCATTTGATCAGCTGTGGTGTTTTGTGCTTCGTCCAAAATAATGAACGAAGAGTTGAGAGTTCGCCCGCGCATAAAGGCCAGCGGAGCTACTTCAACTGTGCGGTTGTTGATCAATGTTTCAACACCGTCGGTGCCTACCATATCACCTAGCGCGTCGTAGAGGGGACGCAGGTAGGGATCCACCTTCGCCATCAAATCACCAGGTAGAAATCCCAACCGTTCTCCAGCTTCCACAGCGGGACGGGTCAAAATGATACGTTCAACGAGTTTGTTTTTTAGTGCCGCTACCGCAGTTGCTACTGCCAACCACGACTTACCAGTACCAGCCGGGCCGATACCAAATGTTACAACATTTTTTTCGATAGCTTCCACATAGCGCTTTTGTCCAGCAGACTTGGGTCGGATGACACGGCCTCGGTCGCTCCGCAGTATCTCATGTGTTAGCACCCTTGATGGCTGCTGTTGACTTTGCACCATTTCAATCGTGGAAAACAGTGTTCGGGAGTCAAGGTGTTTACCCTCTTCGGCTAACGAAACCAATTCTTCAAAGGTGTTCTTGGCTGCTTTAACATCTGGTCCACGTAAATGAACTTCGTTGCCTCTGACGGTCACAATGGTTTCGGGAAATGCTTGTTCGATTTTGTGTAAATGCTGATCGTATTCACCTAGTAGCGTTTCAAGCAAATTGTTATCAGGAAACTGCAAAGTAATGGTGCGTTCATTCATTGGTCATTCAAATACTAGCGGTACGCTCAATACTTCATGCCTCCTAATCTTAATCGCCCACCGGTGATCGGCTCATCAGATAACCAAAGTAGTGCTTTAGCTAGTTGGCTCGCAGATTGTGTGGTGGATGAAGCCGCAGCGGCCCGTTCACGCCAACGATCTCTTGAACAACAAGTGGCAGAGGAATCCTCAATAGCAGGTGTGTTGTTGGATTTGGCAGAACAGCAATATTTTGTTGCCATAAAAACGACTCTTGGGTATTCATGTGAAGGTCACATAACTTCGGTGGGAGCGGATTTTGTTTTGTTGCTGAGCCAAGACAATGAAGAGATCGTTATTCCGGTTAGATCGGTGGCCGTTGTCAAGGGTGGAGCAACGAATCGACACTGCTTAGGGGCTCGTACACTGTCGCGGGTGCGGTTTACAGATGTGCTTGGCGGGTTAGTCGCGGACAAGGCGCAAGTTGAGGTGGTCAGTGGTGATGAGCGCGTCGTTGGGGTACTACAGGGAGCGGGGTTTGATGTTATAGCGGTAGCTTCTCAGTCCGCCAAAGACTTCAAACCCCGAGAACTAATCCATATTGCGACCTCAGCCATCGACCACATGCTGATCCTGATGCGCTAAGAGATTACTGTCTGCGAATGCGTTTTTGACGCTCCAAGAATCGGTAGACATCTTGCAAATCAATGCCCGGAAACGAACTAAACTCTTTTTGCGTTGGGGGCAACGCTGAAAGTACATGGCTTCGTTCAGAAGCCGATGGCCAAGTAAAATCTTGCCATTCTCGTACTAATTTAGGGTCGGGTTCAATTTCGCTTGTTCTCGCAAATTCCCGCCTAAGCGTGTTAGAACCCCGGAAATATTGTGCATACTCAGAGGTGGTACCTAAGGTAATGGCTTGAGGTGCTCCATCTGTTTCTGTCTCGATATAGGTCGTGCAGAAATACTCTCCATCGTTGGTCACAGTGTATTGACTATGCAAGATGAAACTTCCTGTTGCGTTCCAGGCTTGCCGACTGCCCCATTGGCGAGGCACCCTTTGCCCTTCAATTCCCCCATCAGCACTAGCTGGGAAGACGATGTCATCGTTTTCATATGCTTTGTTAATGACTCCCGCTCGGTTTGTGCGCAGAAAGTGACATACAATATCTAGGTGTTTCGTGGCTAAGTTGGTAAAACGATGGGCTGCCATCTCATAGGAAATATAAAATCGTTCTTTGAGGTCTTCCACAGAAATGTCGTTACTGGCTTTCGCTTGTTGCAAAAACACCACCGCTGGTGCTTCAGGGGCCAGTATGGCTGCGGCAAAGTAGTTGGATTCGATACGCCGACGCAGGTAATCTGCGAAGTCACTGGAGTCGTTGTGTTCAAGCGCGAAGTGACCCAGAGTTTGCAACACAACGGAACGGGCTTCTCGAATTTTTAGCCCCCCACGGTCGGGTATGAAAATAATTTTGTCGCGAGTGTCGGTAATGCTACGCGCGGTTGAAGGCATTGCCCTGACCCGTTCAATGGTGAAGCCAAACCTCGCAGCAAGCTCAGTTAGCACTCTCTCACTTATTGGTCCAGAACCGGGATAGCTTACCTCACCAAGAGTTTGCCTTGCTAGCACTTCGATTTCATCGTAGTAGTTACCCCGCCGACGCATCTCAGCGCGTAGCTCAATGTTGGCAGCTCGCGCAAAATCGGCAAAACTCACTACTTCGCGGTCTTGTGAGCTATCTATGGTGCTCGCGCTAGACAACGGACGTTTTTGTCTTTGCACTTCTTGCCATAGTGCAACTATGTGTTGCAAGGTTTCTGTACTCACCGCAGAAGATGGCTTAAGTTGTGACAAGCCTAACTTTTGGTAACTGGGATCTTGTTGAGCTCGTATCACCGCAATTTCAAGGGCAGAACGATGGTCGGGCGGTTCGGGTAATAGCAAATCTGCCAAGCTAGTATTTAGAACTTTTGCTAATTCTTTCAGCACCGTCAGTTTTGGTTCAACCTTACCTGTTTCGAGTTGTGACAAAAATGGAGAGGGGCGTTTCACAGCCACACTGACTTCGGCGAGAGTTAGGTTAGCTCGCCGTCTTGCGTAGCGAATTCTGCTGCCCATTATCAACAGGTCAATTTTTTCTAGCATTCTTTAACTTTATCCCTATTTTAGTTTTTTCAAAATGTTTCCCTATTTTACTTGATTATTCAAACTAATATTACCCTATTTTGCTAACACTTTGCAAGTGACCTCGTATAGTACAAGACTATTCGTCTGCTACCGATTGCTATCGGTAAGGATTAGGAGGGTATTTATGGTCACCAATTCACAACACCTTAGCTTTGAGCAGCAAGTGCAAATGTTGGAGCAGGACTGGCTGAACAATGATCGCTGGTCAAACACTCACCGTAACTATAGCGCGGCAGACGTGGTGCGGTTACGTGGTTCAGTTTTACCTGAACCAACCTTGGCAAGGTTGGGAGCTGCTAAGTTGTGGCATCAACTTCAGACATTTGATTATGTGCATGCTTTAGGTGCCATGACTGGCGGTCAAGCAATCCAGTTCGCTAAAGCTGGTTTGCCAGCGATTTATTTGTCGGGATGGCAGGTAGCGGGAGATGCCAACCTTGCCGCGCAAGTCTACCCAGATCAGTCCCTTTATCCTGCTAATTCGGTGCCTGCGGTTGTTGATCGAATTAACAATGCGTTGCGCAGAGCGGATCAAATTGAATGGTCAGAGACCCAAGGTGCTCCCAATGTGGATTACTTGTTGCCCATTGTGGCTGATGCAGAAGCGGGATTTGGCGGCCCACTCAATGCATTTGAACTTATGAAGGCCATGATTGAGGCAGGAGCCGCTGGTGTTCACTGGGAAGATCAATTGAGTTCGGCAAAAAAATGTGGGCACATGGGCGGCAAGGTACTGATACCAACCCAACAACACATCGCCACCTTAACCGCTGCGCGCCTCGCTGCTGATGTAGCGGGAGTGGACACAATAGTTATTGCGCGTACCGATGCGCTGGCCGCAAACCTCATCACCAGCGACATTGATGAACGAGACCAAGAATTTCTGAGTGGCGAACGCAGTTCAGAAGGTTATTTTTACACCGCACCGACTTTGGCATCGCCGATAAAACGGGGTTTGGCATACGCTCCCTATTGCGACCTTATTTGGTGCGAAACTTCCAAACCAGATTTAGATGAAGCTAAGCAGTTCGCTGAAGCAATTCACAATGAGTTCCCCGACAAAATGCTGGCTTACAATTGCTCACCGTCATTTAACTGGTCGGCTGCTCTTGATGACCACACCGTGGCTAAGTTCCAAAAAGAGCTAAGCGCAATGGGGTACGCATTTCAGTTCATTACTTTAGCTGGCTGGCACGCTCTCAATGCTTCAGCGTTTGAGCTAGCAAAGGGCTATGAGGATCACGACATGTCTGCTTATGTTGCACTGCAGCAGCGAGAGTTCGCTATGGCAGATGCTGGCTACACCGCTAGCCGTCACCAACGAGAGGTTGGGGCGGGATACTTCGACGATGTTGCTACAGTTATTTCTGCCGGCACCAGTTCAACTTTGGCACTAGAAGGTAGCACCGAACAAGAACAGTTTTAGTTGCTGCGCTCGCGCTTTTTTATTGCGGTACTCGCGAATTTTTTGAGCTAGTGCAACTTTCACTTCTGCGCTAGCGCACGGGTGTCCAGATGGGTTGTCGCCGTTTGGAACGGGTGAACACGATTTGCCAGAGTTGGATTGCTCTTGCCCTAAAGCCCGCTGCTGAACTCAGCAAATAATAGTCCCACATCCGTCTAAAGCGCTGGTCATAATGGGGAATCTCTGACCAGCATTTGCTAATCTTGCTGTGCCAAGCCAGCAAAGTGCGAGTGTAATAGGGTCCAAAATTGTGTACATCTTCAATGCTCCAATATTTGTGTGCCGCTTTAGCAATTTGCCCTAGCGAAGGCAATACTCCCCCTGGGAAAATATAACGATCAAACCACGGGTCACTGCTAGTTCGCCAATCGTTTGAACCAATGGTGTGATGCAACATCATGCCATCAGGTTTGAGCAGGTCACGGCAACGATCAAAAAATAGTGGCAGATTTTTAGGGCCAACATGTTCCATCATGCCTATCGAGGTGATTCTGTCGTAACTGCCGCGCAGGTCTCGATAGTCAGCTTGTAAAATGTCGACACTCATCCCAGCACAGCGTTGACGTGCTGCTAACACTTGTTGTTCAGCAGGAGAAATGCCAGTCACCTTGACTTGATAACGTTCCGCCGCGTATTGAGCAAAGCCTCCCCAGCCACAACCAATATCTAACAGGGTCATACCTTCTCTTAAGTCCAACTTGCGACAAACTAGGTCCAGTTTATTTTCTTGAGCTTGGTTCAAAGTTTTACTGTCTGGTTTGCCACTTTGCTCTTCTGGGGGTATGTCTTGCCAGTAGGCACACGAATAGATCAGACGGTCATCAAGCATCCGTTCATACAGGTCGTTGCCGATGTTGTAATGGGCGCGGGCGTTGCTTTTTGCTCTCGCTATTGATTGCCGATTGAGAATCACCGATTTCATGCCGAGCACAAACATATGTGGGCTCGGGGTAACCAAAGATCGTAAATCCACAGTTTGCACCGTTGTCAAAAATTCATCGAGTTGATTGGCATCCCAATCACCGTCCATGTAGGACTCACCCAAGCCAAGTTCTCGGTCTTTGAGCACACGGGCAAAGAAACGGTCGTTGTGAATGTGGATGTCTTGAACCGCGTTACCACCAACGGTTACCCCAGCTTTGTCAAGAAGCTCAAGACCGGTGCTCTGCGCGTTTGCCACCTGCTCTCCTCATTTTGATTTACCTAAACTATTTTGTGACATGTTAACCGTGTAACGCGATAGGTTCAATATCACAGAACCAACCAAGTCTGACTAGGCTGAGTTGTTCTTTTACAGACATGCAACGTATCCAATCAAGGGGAGCTAAAAATTATGTCAAATAACTTGCGTGCCGCTGTTGTGCAGGTGGCTTGGACAGGCGATAAGGAGTCGATGCTTGACATACACGAAAAATATGTGGAGCAGGCTGCTGCCGCAGGCACGAAAGTAATGTGTTTTCAAGAACTTTTTTACGGGCCTTATTTCTGCCAAGTGCAAGATGCCGAATTTTACTCTTACGCTGAAGCGATTCCTGAGGGGCCGATAACGAAACGATTTCAAGAGCTAGCTGCTCGCTATGAGATGGTAATAGTTCTGCCAATGTATGAAAAAGAACAACCCGGTTTCCTTTACAACACTGCGGCGGTTATTGATGCCGACGGCACTTATCTTGGCAAGTACAGAAAAACTCATATTCCTCAGGTGAACGGCTTTTGGGAAAAATTTTACTTCCGTCCCGGCAACTTGGGCTACCCAATATTTGACACTGCTGTCGGCAAGGTGGGTGTCTACATTTGTTATGACCGGCATTTCCCTGAGGGCTGGCGCGCGCTCGGCTTAGCTGGTGCACAAATAGTGTTTAATCCATCCGCAACTAGCCGCGGGTTATCGGCCTACCTCTGGAAGTTAGAACAAACCGCAGCTGCAGCTGCGAATATGTATTATGTGGGCGCGATCAACCGCGTCGGGGTGGAGTACTTGGGTGACAACGACTTTTACGGCACTTCCTAC
This sequence comes from Candidatus Aldehydirespiratoraceae bacterium, assembly GCA_965204595.1. Lineage (GTDB taxonomy): Bacteria > Actinomycetota > Acidimicrobiia > Acidimicrobiales > Aldehydirespiratoraceae > VXYK01. The sequence goes on from CBDBEW010000014.1 coordinate 579,460, forward strand.
TTTGCTAACCCTCGGGGCCAAATAATAGATGGAGCGGCATCAGATCAGAACGAAGAACTCATCATACGCGATCTTGATATTGACCTCATTGCCGAGGTACGTAACCAATGGGCCTTCTACCGCGACCGTCGCCCTGATGCTTATCTGACGCTAGTAAAACCCTGAAAGCAAGGTTTCATATAAGATTTCCGCAATAGCGTTCACACACCCAGAGGAGCCAAAGTGAAAACATTAATCAAAGGAGGTACTGTCGTTGCCCCCACAGGTACGTCTCAAGCTGAAGTACTGATCGATGGAGAACACATTGCAGCTGTTTTGCAACCAGCGAGCGAAATCGCCGATGCTGCAGAGGCAAATGCACGCGTAATTGATGCAAGCGGCAAGCTTGTGGTGCCAGGTGGAGTGGATGTCCATACCCACATGGAGTTACCTTTCGGTGGCACACAAGCTTCAGACGACTTTGAATCAGGTACTTTGGCTGCAGCTTGGGGTGGGACAACAACAATCGTTGATTTCGCGGTGCAACGCTATGGAGAAGCCATCCGTGACAGCCTCGACACTTGGCTTGCGAAAGCAGCGGGCAAGTGTGCCATTGATTACGGATTTCACATGATCGTCGGTGACGTTACCAACGATTCGCTCAAAGAGATGGATGCGCTAGTCAACGAAGGTATAACTAGCTTCAAGCTGTTTATGGCCTACCCTGGGGTTTTTTATTCTGATGACGGACAAATTCTGCGAGCCATGCAACAAGCGTCAAGCAACGGTGGACTAATCATGATGCATGCAGAAAATGGCTTAGCGATTGATGTGTTGGCCGAGCAAGCTTTTGAACGCGGTGACATTAGCCCTGTAAATCATGGTTATGTGCGGCGCAAAGAACTGGAATCTGAAGCCACTCATAGGGCCATTCAACTAGCTAAAGTTGGTGCTGCACCGCTATACATTGTTCATCTCTCAGCACGCGAGGCACTTGAACAAGTGGCTATTGCTAGAGACCGAGACATGAACGTGTTTGCCGAAACCTGCCCTCAGTATCTCTATTTTAGTTTGGAAGATCACCTAAACAAGCCTGACTTTGAGGGTGCTGCTTATGTGTGTTCCACCCCTTTGCGGTCGCACCACGAACACCATCAAGACGAGCTTTGGCGGGGTTTGCGCAGCAACGATCTCGCTGTTGTGTCAACTGACCATTGCCCGTTTTGTATGAAAGAGCAAAAGGAACTTGGAGTTAACGACTTCCGGGCGATACCAAACGGTATTGGTGGGGTTGAACACCGCATGGACATGATTTATCAAGGTGTGCGCTCTGGTGAGATTGGTTTAGCTCGCTGGGTTGAACTGTGTGCCACGACACCTGCTCGCATGATGGGCCTCTATCCCCGCAAAGGCATTATCGCAGCCGGTTCCGATGCCGACATCGTCATCTATGACCCGAACAAAACTTGGACTATCAGTGTTGAAAACCACCACATGAATATGGACCATTCTGCCTATGAAGGTATAGAAGTAACAGGCCATGTTGACACAGTGCTCACAAGAGGCAAGACGATCATTGACAACAATGAGTACTTAGGTAGAGCTGGTGATGGCCAATACTTACCTCGGAGCCTTTGTCAATATTTGCAATGATTTCCCCTAAGCAATGAATCAAAAAGATTGAGAGGATTTATGGATTTTGGTGTCGTTTTGCAAACTGACCCGCCAGCTTGGCGGGTTGTAGACCTAGCCCGAACTGCCGAAACATTAGGTTTCAACTATGGCTGGACATTTGATAGCCACGTCCTGTGGCAAGAACCTTTTGTGATCTATAGCCAAATGCTGGCAGCAACAAATAAGATGATGATCGGGCCAATGGTCACTAACCCGGGCACACGAGATTGGACTGTCACCGCTTCACTATTTGCCACACTAAACGACATGTTTGGTAACCGCACGGTTTGTGGTATCGGTAGAGGCGATTCAGCATTACGGGTGATTGGTAAAAAACCGATCACCTTAGCGACGTTGAAGCAAGCAATGACTGTTATCAAGAACCTAGCTGAGGGTCAAGAAGTTGAATACAACGGCACCCACCAACATTTTCCTTGGTCTGTGAACAGCGAACTTGGTATGTGGATGGCTGCTTATGGCCCTAAAGCGCTAAGTCTTTGTGGTAGCACGGCCGATGGTTTTATCTTGCAGTTAGCCGACCCACAAATTGCAGAATGGACCATTGCCGCGGTGCGCCAAGCCGCAAAGGAAGCAGGCCGTAATCCCGACGATATTTACATTTGTGTGGCCGCACCCGCTTATGTTGGCACCAACTTAGAGCATCAACGCAATCAGTGCCGCTGGTTTGGTGGAATGGTGGGTAACCATGTTGCGGATTTGGTGGAACGCTATGGTTCTAGTAGCGGGGCGGTACCACATGAGCTAACTGACTACATCAAAGGCCGCAAAGGCTACGACTATGCTGAACATGGTCGTTCTGGTGCTAAACACACCGAATTTGTGCCTGACGCGGTGATTGATCGTTTTTGTATTTTGGGCGACGAACAAAACCACATTAGCCGACTACGCGAACTTCGTGATTTAGGTGTGGATCAGTTCGCGATTTACCTGATGCACGACCAACGTGATGAAACCCTCAATGCTTATGGTCAACGAATTATTGGCGCAGTGAATGCCTAAACTGTCAGCATGACCCCAACACGTTGGCGTGGATTTCTGCGCCAAATAAGCGTTTTTGTAGCGTTTTTGCTGCTGTTAACGTTGATTTACACAGCCTACAAAAGCTTTGGTCAAGCTATTGACGATGCACAAGCCGACTGGCCTGTGGTTGGTTCGATGTTACCTCGAACTGATGACTTAACAATGCCACCGATCGCCGAAATACTAATGGCAAGCTTTGATACGCCACGCGGCTTAGATGAAGCTTTTGGACAAATTGTGTTTGGTGAAACTGCCTTCACATTACGTGAAGCAGCAGTGGGATTTGTTGTTGGGGTGCTAGTCGGGATGGCGATCGCCATCGTTTTGTCGCAGTCGCAATTTCTTGAGCGAGCACTAGTGCCTCATGTTATAATTAGCCAGACGATTCCTCTCATCGCGATAGCACCAATTGTGGTGATTTGGGGACGTAAGAACTTTGATTTTCTCCCGTGGGAATGGCAAGACTGGATGTCGGTTTCACTGATCGCTACTTACCTAACCTTTTTTCCCGTCGCCATCAACGGTATTAGAGGACTCCATTCTCCATCTGCGGAATCTCTGGAACTTATGGATTCTTATGCCGCAAAGCGCCATAGCACGCTTTGGCGCTTGCGACTGCCAGCAGCGATACCTTATTTATTTTCTGCCTTCAAGATCGCTGCTACCGCTAGCGTTGTTGGTGCTATTGTGGGAGAAATATCAGCAGGTGTTACAGGTGGTTTAGGGCGCAGGATATTGCTGGAAACGCAAAGATACACAACTGGACCAGAGCGCCTGTATGTGGCTGTGATATTCGCCGCGGCTTTGGGTATCTTTGTGTTTGCCATCATTTCTGCCGCTGAGTATGCCTTGGTGCGCCGCAAGGGAACCGAGATTATTCTATGAGTGATGAAACTACCCTAGCCGTTGAGATTAGTGGCGTTAGCAAAGTGTTTAATCCTGGCGATGCCACCGAGGTGACGGCGTTAGACAATATTGATCTTGAGGTTGCACCGGGTGACTTCGTAACTTTGATTGGTCCGTCTGGTTGTGGCAAAAGCACATTGCTGCGTCTTGTGGCAGATCTAGTGGAAGTGACATCTGGCAGCGTTTTGGTTAACGGGCAAGCAGCCAATAAGTCCCGTCTCGCCCGTGAGTATTCAATGGTCTTTCAAAAGTCTGGTTTATTTGACTGGCGTGATGTCTCACGTAACATTGAGCTGCCCTTAGAGCTGATGGGTTGGAAGAAAAAAGATCGGCGGCGTCGTTCTACTGAAATGTTGGATTTGGTAAAACTCAAGGATTTCGCGCAGCATTATCCGTTTGAACTATCTGGGGGTATGGCACAAAGGGTAGCAATAGCGCGAGCGATGTCTTTTAGCCCTTCGCTTTTGCTTATGGATGAACCCTTTGGTGCGCTAGACGAAATGACCCGTGAGCATATGCAAAACGAAATTCTTCGCATCTGGACTAAAACCAAAACTACGGTTATTTTTGTGACCCACTCGATTTCTGAAGCAGTTTTTTTGTCTACCAAAGTCGTAATAATGTCACCAAGACCGGGTCGTATTGCGGCCATACTCAACAACGAACTCGGTAACCGTGACGAATCAACACGCACATCACCTGAGTTCTTTCACAATGTGAGCGAAGTTCGCAAACAACTTCGCGCCACCGAAACAGCATGAAACTATTCCTGAAAATCTCTCAATTATGGCCGCCGATTGTTGCCACCATTGTGGGCTTAGCGGTTTGGGAGTTTTTGTTGTGGCTAATTAAACCTGATGGTTTCGTGCTTCCTCCACCTTCGGCAATAGCTAGTGCCGTTTCCGAAAACGCAGAAACCATTCGCACAGCAACGCAGGTGACTGGATTCATTGTGGTTACGGGTCTTTTGGCGGGAGTTGTGTTAGGTATTGCCGCGGCACTGCTCGTTACCGCGTTTCGCGCCGCAAATGAGACGATAACACCATTAGCTGTAGCTGTAAATGCACTCCCCATCGTGGCTCTCGCGCCTATATTTAACTTCTGGTTTGGGCTTTTGTCTCCACGTTCGAACCAGGCGATAGTTGTTGTGTTAGTTTTCTTTCCAATCTTCATCAACACCGCCCGTGGACTAACAGAAGTGGAATCCAACCAAATAGAGTTGATGGAATCTTATGGCGTTGGCAAATGGCGCATTATCCGTGAGGTGCGGATTCCTAATGCTTTGCCTTTTTTGTTTACATCTTTGAAGTTGTCCACGTCATTGGCGGTGATCGGCGCGATTGTGGCTGAGTATTTCGGCGGTCGACAAGACGCGTTAGGTAACTTCATCACCAGCAACGCCGGCTTAACTCGATATGCCGAAGCGTGGGCGGCTGTCTTTGCTGGGTCGGTGCTTGGTATTGTCTTATATGGTTTAGCTGTAGTTGCTGAGCGTGTCACAATGCCTTGGTATTTTCTTACCAGGAGAACTTAACAGATCAAGATTCTCCTAGTTAGATAAGAAAACAAAAACATTGGAGGGAAAATGAAATTATCCAAAATATTGCCGAAGCTTTTGATCGTAGTTTTTGCGGTCGGGTTACTCGGTGCTGCTTGCGGCAGCGACACTACCACAAGTAGTCCAACCACAACCGCCGCACCCACAACAGTGGTTGATGGGGGCGACGAAACACCGGCTAGTACCGCAGCACCCGCGGAGCTAACGCCAATTAGTTTGCAACTACAGTGGTTTACGCAAGCCCAGTTTGCCGGATATTACGCAGCTAAAGACCTTGGCTTTTATGAAGATGTAGGGCTTGATGTCACCATCTTAGAAGGTGGCGTGGACATCGTGCCGGCTTCTGTGCTTGATACGGGTGCCGCCGATTTCGCTGTTTCTTGGGTACCTAGAGGTTTGGTACCCCGTGAAGAAGGTGCCAACATCACCAATATCGCTCAAGTGTTTCAGCGCAGTGCCACCTTGCAAGTCTCATTCGCCGACTCGGGCATCAACTCAGTGAGTGACCTAGCCGGTAAGAATGTTGGCAACTGGGGTTTTGGCAACGAATTTGAGATGCTGGCTGGCTTGCGCCGTAACGGTTTAGACCCAGATTCAGATGTCACTTTGGTTCAGCAAGCTTTTGACATGCTTGCTCTAATTAACGGCGATGTTGATGCTGCTCAAGCGATGATCTACAACGAATATGCTCAGGTTCTTGAAACGATTAATCCTGATACGGGAGAACTCTACCAACCTGAAGATCTCAACATCATCGACTGGAATGATGAAGGCACAGCCATGCTGCAGGATGCGTTGTGGGCAGATGCCGATCGCCTAGAAAACGATCCCGCTTACCTTGAGGACGCAGTGAGTTTCGTTGAAGCTTCAATTCGTGGTTGGGCACATTGTCGAGATAACGCCGACGAATGCGTCCAAGTCGTTTTGGATAATGCTCCTACTTTGGGTGAGTCACATCAAGCTTGGCAACTGAATGAGGTTAGTTCACTAATCTGGCCTTCACCACTCGGTGCTGGGGTTATGGACCCGCAACTTTGGCAACAGACAGTGGATGTCGCAACTAGCGAGCAGATTCTTGGTAGTGCTCCAGACAGCGGTGCCTACCGCACCGATATTGCTGAGGAAGCAATCGCCAATTTGCGTGCCCAAGGCGTGGATGTGGTTGGTGCAGATTTTGAACGTGTGGTGGTTGAACTCCGGCCGGGCGGAGAATAAGGTTCGGCACCTCCGACAGGACTTGAACCTGCAACCTGCGAGGTAGAAGCTCGCTGCTCTATCCATTTGAGCTACGGAGGCAAATTAAGCGTACGCCTATCGACACGATACGCTACACTTGATCTGTATCTTGGTGGGCGTAGCTCAGTTGGTTAGAGCGCCTGGTTGTGGTCCAGGAGGTCGGGGGTTCGAGTCCCCTCGTTCACCCCAAACGTCTTAGACATTTTGAATGCACCTCTAGCTCAATTGGCAGAGCATCGGACTCTTAATCCGCAGGTTCTGGGTTCAAGTCCCAGGGGGTGTACAAACAACACACGCCACGCTGCTAGTACGCGCTGGTGCTGCCAAACAGCATGCATGAGCGTCGACAAGTGGGCTAAGGTGTATATAACAAAATACCAGCAAGGGGCTAATTGATGTCGGCGACGGAAACCTACCGTTTATCTGATCGCTACAAAACTGATGACGGTACCGTTTTTATGACCGGTGTCCAAGCCCTCGCCCGTTTACCAATTGAGCAGCTTCGTGTTGACAGAACTCAAGGTTTACAAACAGCGGCTTTTGCGGCGGGTTACCCCGGTTCCCCCTTAGCAGGGATGGATGGTGAATTTCGCAGGGCCGCGCAAATTGTGCCTGAATTACCAATCATTTTGCGCCCTAGTGTGAATGAAGAACACGCTGCAAGTGCCGTTATGGGTAGTCAACTAGCAACTAGTAGACCTGATGCTCAATTTGATGGCGTAATAGGAATCTGGTATGGCAAATCACCCGGTGTAGACCGAGCCGCCGATGCCTTACGGCACGCCAGTTTTGCCGGCACTGACCCCCTAGGCGGTGCTGTAGCTGTGGTTGGTGATGACCCTAAGGCGAAGTCCTCAACCATACCGTCATCATCGACTGGCATATTAACGGATCTGAACATGCCAGTTTTGTTCCCCAGTAGCCCAGCCGAAGCCTTAGAACTCGGTCGTCATGCCATTGCTATGAGCAGAGCTACCGGCCTATGGGTCGGACTCAAGATCGTGGTTGATGTGGCTGATGGATCAAGCACCGTCACACTTAACCCTTACCGCATTGAACCAGACCTCCCAAAACTCAACAACAAAGACTACGTTCATCGCCCAGACGGCAACCTCTTAACTCCTCACACCCTAAAGATAGAACAAGAAATTCGTGACATCCGCATCCCCTTAGCCATTCAATATGGCGAGTTAAACAAACTAAATCAGACAATTGTTGACCCACAGAATGCTTGGATAGGAATAATCACAGCGGGACACACTTATCGTAAACTTCGCAAGGCTCTCAAGTTGCTTGGTTTGACTTCCGATGACGTTATTGAAGCACTAGGCATCCGCCTGCTCAAGCTCAACATGGTTAACCCTTTATCTGTGGCCACGGTTCGCAACTTCGTGCGCGGCACGAGCGAAATTCTCGTGCTTGAAGAGAAGGTACCCACCATTGAGATGCAGGTCAAAGATGCACTTTATAACCATGTCCATCGCCCTATTGTGGTTGGTCGAAAAGACGAAAATCTAAAACCATTAGTCGCCAATCGCGGTAGTTTAACTAGCGAAGATCTCGCAATGGTGCTAAGTGCTCGCCTAACCCCGCGTTTGCAACACCATCTAACTCCACCTAAAGAAAAACGGCAGCGCATAGATTTGGGCATATCTCGGACTCCATTTTTTTGCTCGGGTTGCCCCCATAATCGCAGCACCGTCGTGCCGAAAGACACATTGGTGGGTGCGGGCATTGGTTGCCATGCGATGGTGATGATGGGTAAGGAGCCACGTTATGGTGACATTTCTAGCGTTACGTGCATGGGCAGTGAGGGCACTCAGTGGATTGGTATGTCGCCTTTTATCGATACCAAACACTTAGTCCAAAACATAGGAGACGGTACTTTTTTTCATTCGGGTCAACTAGCGATTAGCGCAGCTATAGCTAGTGGTGTCAACATCACTTACAAGTTACTTTGGAATGGTGCGGTGGCTATGACTGGAGGACAAGAACCCACTGGTGCGATAAGTCTCGCCGCGGTGTGTCGCCAACTGCTAGCAATGGGCGTGAAGCAAGTAATTGTTACTTCAGAGGAGCCTCGGCGGAGCCGTTCATTGAATTTGCCCGCTGAGGTTGCTGTGTGGCACAGAGACAAACTAAACCAAGCGCAAAACGAACTTAGTGCCATGCAAGGTGTCACCGTGTTGATACATGATCAACGTTGCGCTGCTGAACTACGCCGTGACCGAAGGCGAGGCAAGATAGCAACACCACAGAAACGAATTGTCATCAACCACCGTATTTGTGAGGGGTGCGGAGATTGCGCCAAAATTTCTAACTGCTTATCGGTGCAACCTATTGAAACCTTCTTCGGCAGAAAAACAACAATCGATCAACACAGTTGCAACTTTGATTATTCATGCACCAAGGGCGACTGTCCAGCTTTCATCAGCATTACCCAAAAACCACAGCGACCATGGCGGCGCAACACCGCAAAGCCCAACTCTTTGTTGCCGAAAATACCTGATGATATTGCCGAACCTAAACTCCCCAACAACAACGCAGGTGTCAATTTGAATATCCATATCTGTGGAATCGGTGGAACGGGAGTAGTCACCGCTTCACAAATAATCGGCACCGCTGCAATGTTGCAGGGCTATGAAGTGTCTGGGCTTGATCAAACTGGTTTGTCACAAAAAGCAGGCCCAGTGGTTAGCGATATTCATATCTCTAACCATTCTGCCGACCTAGAAGAAACCAACCAGCGCTCAATTATGTCCACCGATCTGCTGTTGGCCTTTGACCTGCTCGTTGCCACGTCGTGGGCTAATGTAAACCTAAACCATAATCAAACCTCTGTAGTGGGTTCATCGGAACTAACACCTCCAGGTGCTAAAACAGCGCATCCTGAGACTGAAATACCAAGTCAAGAGGCACTGCTGGCACAAGTCGAGCACTTTGCCGACACTGAGGACTGCCACTGGGTTGAAGCAGGCAAGATGACTGAAGCACTAATCGGAGATCGTATTGCAGCAAATATATTTGTCGTTGGTATGTCCATACAGGCAGGGCTTTTGCCACTCAAGCCTCAAATTGTAGAGGAAGCCATAGAACTAAACGGTGTGGCCGTTGAACAGAACATCGCTGCCTTGCGCTGGGGGCGCTGCCAGATCGCTGACCCCAAGCGCGTTGCTGCAGCAACCATCTACCGAGACCTCCCGAAAACGAGCGATCTCCTAAGCAAAGCACTACGTGAGAAAATTCAGACCTTGAGCGCGGGTAGTGAACCACTCGCCGCTGACCTTGGCCGTTTCACGACCGAACTAGTCGCCTTCCAAAATCAAAACACCGCAAACAACTATCTCAACAAACTTCAAAATGTGGCTAACCTTGCGACCCATCTTGACCCCGATCTAGCGCAAAAACTCTTAGCAAACGTGTCCAGTGGTTTGTTTAAACTCACCGCCTACAAAGACGAATACGAGGTCGCACGTTTGATGATTGATGTCCAAGGTCAACAAGAAGCAAACCGTGTTGCAACACCCACAGACAAAGTTGCTTGGCTGTTGCACCCACCAACTCTGCGCGCCCTAGGCATGAATAACAAGATCGCAGTTTCTGTGCGCTGGACTCCTCTTATTCGCCTACTCGCAAAAGGCAAACACCTGCGCGGCACACCCTTTGATGTGTTTGCTTGGACAAAACTGCGCAAACTCGAACGAACCTTACCAATGGAGTATTTGCAAGCATTGACCACCGCGTTAGAACAAAGCGACTTGTCCACTGCGCTGCAAGTGTCTGAAAGTGCTACACTCGTGCGTGGCTTCGAAAATGTCAAGTTGGCTAACATAGAACGCTTCAAGCAGCGACTAGCTGACCTTCCTGCAAAACAGCTAGACAAGGCGTTATCGTAAAACCATGCGTACCTTTGATCTAGTCATTATTGGCACGGGTTCAGGAAATGCGATTGTTGGACCCGAATTTGACAACCAAAAAATTGCCATTGTGGAACGAGAATTGTTTGGCGGCACTTGCCTAAACGTAGGTTGCATACCTTCAAAAATGTTTGTCTACACAGCCGAATTAGCAAATCTCGCCTCCCAGGGAGAACGCTATGGTATCAAGACCAGCTTTACTGGAGCATCTTGGCAAGCGATTCGTGATCGTGTTTTTAATCGCATCGATCCCATCGCTGAAAGTGGCGAACAGTACCGAAAAGGCCTCGCTAATGTCACTGTTTACAAAACAGATGCCCACTTTGTTGGTCATAAACAACTCCAAGTTGGTGCTGAAGTAATAACTGCTAAAAACTTTGTGTTAGCCGCAGGTGCCAGACCAACCATTCCCAACATTAGTGGGTTAAGTGATGTGGACTACCACACATCCGACACAATCATGCGTATCAATGACATACCGCCACGACTAATTGTGATTGGTGGTGGTTACATCGCTGCCGAACTTGGCAATGTATTTGGTGCTTTGGGCAGTGACGTTACCTTTGTTCTGCGTAGCGACAAAATGCTGCGTTCTCAAGATGCTGATATTTCTGCTCACTTCAGCGATATTTATGCCCAAAAATTTAATTTGTGCCTCAACACCGAGATTAATCACGTCACCCGTGAGGGAGGTGAAGTTGTGCTTAGCACAAGTAGTGGTGAACTAAGAGGTGATGCGTTGCTAGTTGCCACGGGTCGTATTCCTAATGCTGATCAACTTCAAGTGTCCGCAACTGGTGTGGCTACCGACAACAAAGGTTACGTAATGACCGACAAACAAAAGCTCACCAATGTTTCAGGTATTTGGGCTCTTGGCGACGTCACCAACTCAATACAACTAAAACACGTAGCTAATCACGAAGCTCGGGTGGTGTCACATAATTTGCTACATCCCGACCATCCCCAAGAAGTCGATCATCGCTACATTCCTGCTGCAGTGTTTAGCACACCTCAAATAGCTAGCGTTGGCTTAACTGAAGAGCAATGCAAAGTTGCTGCACTGCCCTACTCGGTAGCACGAAACGAATATGGAGTAACTGCTTATGGCTGGGCATTAGAAGACACGACTAGTTTTGTGAAGTTGATTGCCAACACAAAAACTCGCCGTTTGTTAGGGGCACACATTATTGGACCCCAAGCTTCCACCCTTATCCAACAGTTAATTCAAGCAATGGTTTTTGACCTTAGTGTCGACGAGATTGCTCGCAAGCAGTACTACATTCATCCAGCTTTACCAGAGGTTGTGGAACAAGCATTATTGAAATTTCAATGAGCTATGCTAACGCCTCACTCAGCCCTCAGCGCCGCCAAGCTGATGTGAACCGCTTGCCAAGCGAACATTTTGACATCTTGGTTATTGGAGGCGGGGTGACAGGCGCGGGTTGTGCCCTTGATGCTGCAACCCGTGGCCTTAAAGTGGCTCTAGTTGAACAGCGAGACCTTGCGAGTGGCACCTCAAGCCGCTCATCTAAACTGTTGCATGGTGGCTTGCGTTATCTGGAGCAGCGTGATTTTGGGTTGGTTCGTGAAGCCTTGCGTGAACGTGGTTTGCTAACCCAAACTGTTTCACCACACCTAGTTCGAACTGTTTCTTTCATGATTCCTTTAACGAAACGTTTTTGGCAACGACTGTATTTGGGTGCTGGAGTTTTGTTGTATGACTTCCTTGCTCGCACCGGCAAAAACCCCTTGCCGCTTCACCGCCATTTGGGGCGCCGTGCCGCCATTGAGCTAGCACCTTGCCTTAAACGCGATTCTTTGGTGGGTGCCATTGTTTATCAAGATGCTCAAATCGATGATGCTCGCCATACCTTAGCCATTGCCAGAAGTGCCGCTTTGCACAACGCGGCAATCGCCACGAGCACGCAAGTTGTCGGACTAATCGATGACCATTTCCAGAACAAAAGACGGGTTGTGGGGGTCAAACTTAGAGACCTAGAAGACGGCAGCGAATACGAATGCCGAGCCAAGTCCATTATCAACGCAACTGGTGTGTGGCTTGATGATATCCACGATCTCGGTGCACCGAGCGATATGCGTATACGGGTTGCTAAAGGAGTCCACATTGTGGTGCCCCGTGAATGCATTGATAGCAAAACCGCTATTGTGTTACGCACAGCACAAAGCGTGTTGTTTGTGATTCCTTGGGGTGACTACTGGCTGCTTGGCACCACCGACACCGATTGGTCACATGACTTAGCACATCCCGCCGCATCGAGCAGCGACATTGATTACATCTTAGCTGAAGCGAACAAATCACTTGAGCGGCCTCTCCATGAGCACGACGTAGTCAGTGTCTATGTTGGATTACGTCCACTTCTTGACACTGCTAACTACGACACCACCAAACTCAGCCGCGAACACGCTGTTGCCCAACCCGTTGAAGGGCTTGTTTCTATCGCAGGTGGGAAATACACCACCTATCGCATTATGGCAGCCGACGCTGTTGATGCTGCTTTAGGAAACTCTGTGAGCAAAAACATGCCGTCACGCACAACTGAAGTGGTGTTAGTGGGTAGTGAAAACTGGGAACATTGGTCACAACAGAGCGAAAGGCTTGCTGAGCGATATTCTCTAAACCCACAAACAACAGAACGACTTTTGTGGCGCCACGGTAGTTGCATTGTGGACCTGTTGGCAATCATTGATGAGCAACCCGATCTGAAACAACAGGTTGCTGGTGGCGATTACTTGGCTGCTGAAGTTGTTTATGCGGTGCGCCACGAAGGAGCACTGCACCTTGATGATGTGTTGGCGCGCCGCCTACGAATTTCCATCGAAGATGAGCAGCGAGGCAATGCGGCAGCCGCTAACGTGGCGCGTCTTATGGCTAGCGAACTTCGCTGGAATGAAAAACGCGAGCAACACGAGGTCTCCACCTGGTATGAGCGCGTTGAGGCTGAGCGCGCTGCCAACGCAGCACCAGATGACTTTAGTGCCGCTAATTTGCGCCAAAGTGTTGTTGATAGCCGAGGACTCAACTAATGACGACCAATTTGCATACCAGCCTTGCGCTTTGGGATCACCCCTTTAGTACCAATGACCACGGCTAGTATCAATAACCATGGCTAGTTCTTTTGGTAAACTGTTTCGGGTACATACCTTTGGTGAATCGCACGGCCCGGCGATTGGAGTTGTCGTGGACGGCTGTCCACCACGGCTCACTCTTGACCAACAAGACATCCAAAGAGATCTGGATCGTCGCAGACCTGGGCAAAGTCGCCTAGTTACACAACGCCGCGAAGACGACCAAGCCGACATTCTTTCTGGGGTTTTTGGTGGTTACACCACCGGCACACCTATCGCGATTTTGGTTCACAACACCGACCACAACCCGGGTGCCTATGATCACCTTCGCAACCTATATAGGCCTTCACATGCCGATTTCACCTACGATGCCAAATACGGTTTCCGCGATTGGCGAGGTGGCGGCAGAGCATCGGCGCGCGAAACCATTGGTCGGGTTGCGGCTGCAGCTATTGCACGTAGATTGCTAGCCGAAGCGGCCAATATTGAGGTTTTAGCCTGGGTGCAAAGCGTTGCTGATCTGCAAGCCGCTGTTGATTTTGATGCTGTCACCCTAGCTGAGGTTGAAAGTGGGCCTACCCGTTGCCCAGATACGGTTGTTGCTGCTGCCATTAGTGAAGCTATTGAGCAAGCTCGTGGTGAGGGTAATTCATTAGGGGGGACAGTTACCTGTGTGGCCCGAGGCGTGCCCCCGGGTTTGGGTGAACCGGTTTTTGACAAACTAGATGCCTGCCTCGCCGCGGCTTTGATGTCTCTGCCTGCTGCTAAAGGCATTGAGATAGGTAGCGGTTTTGCGGGCACACTTATGAGTGGCATAACCCACAACGATCCTTTTGAGTTCAACGAGCGTACCCGCACTGTGACAAATCATTCGGGGGGTATTCAAGGCGGGATATCTAATGGTGAGACAATCGTGACACGGGTTGCCTTCAAACCCACCGCCACCATAGCGAAGCAACAAACTACTGTGGATCGAGGTGGTAAAGCGACTGAAGTGGCTGCCAAAGGGCGCCACGATCCTTGTGTGCTGCCACGTGCTGTACCCCTAGTGGAGGCAATGGTGTTGTTGACTTTAGCTGACCATTTCTTGCGTCAGCAAGCAGTCAATGTGTTGCCATTGCTTGATGAGCGCCCCTAACCACAAAAGGCGTTGCCACAACCTCCGCTGCCACTAAAGCACCCCGCATTGCTATCTTCACCTGGGTTCCGAGCGATATTTTGGTGTCTAGGAATGCTAAGGCGATGCCGCGCTGCAACACAGGCGAGAAGTTACCACTTGACACGTAGCCAACTTCTAGATCATTTCCTTGGCCATCAAAGTAGACCACTTGGCCGTGGCGAGGTGGACGTCTCTGATCTACCAACAACCCTTGCAGTAAACGTTTTGGTCCTTGTTGTTTTTCCATTAGCAATGCTTCTTTGCCCCTAAAAGTTGCTTTGTCAAATGCAACAACCCACCCTAGGCCTGCCTGCAATGGAGTTATACCTGGGCCTAACTCATAGCCGTGCAGTGGTAAACCAGCTTCAAGCCTGAGCGTATCTCGCGCACCAAGCCCTGCCGGAGTTATGTCGCTTTCCAAGAGTGCAGTCCAAACGTGGACACCATTGTGGGCATCAACGACTATTTCCAAACCGTCCTCTCCGCTATACCCAGTGCCGGCTACCAGCGCATTAACACCGTTGAAATCGACTTCTGCCACACAAAACCGTCCTACTTTAGTTGCTTGTGGCGCAACCTTAGCTAGCTTGGCACGTGTCTGGGGACCCTGCACCGCCAGCACTGCTTTCTGGCTTGAAACATCCGTTATGGTTGGGGTTTCAGCCGTATCGCCTAACTCTGTGAGTGCCGCCACCACACGTTTGGTGTTGGAAGCATTTGGCATAACCAAAAAGCTGTCGCGGGTGAGCCACCAAACTATTATGTCATCAAGAACCGAACCATCCTGATCCAGTAAATGAGTGTATTGAGCTTGCCCAGGGCTAATGCGTGCTAAATCATTGCTGAACGCCCATTGCAGTGCCTTAATTGCATTCTCCCCGCGCACAGCCACAGTGCCCAAATGCGAGACATCAAACACCACACTGTCGGTTCGACACGCTAGATGTTCAGCTAGGGTGCCGCTTTGGTATGAAAGTGGCATCTCCCAGCCACCAAAAGGCACCATCTTGGTGCCAAGGTTTACATGTAACTCATGGAGAGGAGATCGATGGTAGCTAGTTTGCTCATTAGCCATTAGCGACTGCGGTGTCTAGGTACCTCAAGGGTTTGCTCTCACTGAAGAGTTCAAATATGCGTGCATCTAGGGTTTCTTTGACGCTACCTAAAGGCAAAACATTGAGAACACCTTGACCATGCCGCAACAAATCCACTAGTTCCTGGCCTGTGTTAACCACAATCGACTTTGACCCGTTTATCACTAGATTGGCTGAGGATACGTCTTCACCTAACTGGTGGCGCAAGTAATCAAGCCCTTTGCGAACTTGCTCAAGTCGCATGCCAGCATCTAGCAAGGTTTTAATGACTCGTAGTTCTAGTAAGTCGCTGTAACTATATTGGCGGCGACTGCCAGAGCCGGTTGCGGCGGTCAACGACGGGCGCACTATACCTTGCCGAGCCCAGTAATCAAGTTGACGGTAAGTGATGCCAGCTATTTCTGCGGTACGATATGAGCTAAATCCTCGCTCGGACATGCAATGTCACCTTTCTCTGTTTTCTCCTTCAAGGTTAGCTTCTGGACTGTTCATCGACTAGAAACTTAACCGTTATCGTCAAAGTCTTCTGGAGAAACGTTGTCGAGGAATTCCTTAAACTCTTCGACAACTTCTTCAGATTGTTTAGGACCTTGAATTTCTGATTCTTTGAAACCTACTTCGTCAACAACTTCTTCGGAAGCAAAAATGGAGGTTTCAGTGCGCACCGCTAAAGCGATGGCATCAGATGGTCGACAAGAAATCAAATGATCTTGTCCATCTACTTGGAGATGCATTTCTGCATAAAAAGTTTTCTCCCGCAAATTAGTTATAACCACACGAACCATGTCAACTGATAACTCATTTAGCAAGTCGCGCATAAGGTCATGGGTCATCGGTCTTGGCGTGTCAACTCCATCAAGAGCTAGGGCAATAGCTGTGGCTTCTTGAGCACCAATATATATGGGCACGATTCGGTGTGAACCGCTGCGTTCTCGCAACAATACCATTGGTGCGTTGCTCGGCATTTCCACGCGAACTCCGATGAGGTCCATTTCTCGCATGGTTATACCCTAGACCTTTATTGCATGGGTTGGGTTAGTCTTGCGCCACAAGGTTGTCACCTAAGTTTTCTCGCAATACTATTCGTTGGTATTTTTCTGTTAGGCGGACTAGATCGTTGAGTTCCTTTTGGGCTTGCTGCATGCTTTCGCCACCTTTGGATAAGCGCGCCGCGAACACTTGTGCTAAAACGCTTGCTTGACGTTCTGCTGCGATTTTAAACATGCGCATGTGGCGAGGGTCAATGCCATATTCTGCGAACACCACCGCACTGCGCACAACTTCAATGGCTCCTTCATCGTATCCACCAGTGGTGCTGGCTTGCGCGACTGCTATCAGCCCGAGGCGGTCTAACTCACGCACTAAAGCTATGTTTGCGCCCTCTTGTTGTGCCAAGTGCGCTGCGGTTATGGACGCAGGAGTTTCGGCGGGTTGTGTGGCGGAAGCGTTGTGTTTATGGGTAGAACTGGGCTGTATATCAAGCTCTACTTGAGGTTTAGATTTATCGTCATCGTCGGTGTTCGCTTGAGGGTTTACCTCAAGTGCGAAATCAGGGTCATCAATACGTTTCTTTATTTCTTTTAGGGGCAGGTAATGGTCACGTTGTTGAGTTAATATCCAGCGCAAACGGGCGATGTCCTTGGGGTAGAACTTGCGGTAACCCGACGGGGTGCGCTCCGGTTCAATCAAGCCTTGGCTCTCTAGGAACCGTATCTTTGAAATGCTTACATCGCTATATTCGGAATCCAATAGGCTAAGCACTTCACCTATTGAATGATATGGTTGCGCTGCCATTTTGCTCCTAATTCATTCTGGTGCCGTGAGCGAAGATCATTTTGTACCTACCGATTTGTAAAACTTCTCCATCAAGCAATTCGTGTTCGTCAACCCGTTGACCTTGTACGTATGTGCCGTTGAGGGAACCAACATCACGCACCACATAGCGAGAACCCAAACGCCGCACTTCCGCATGACGACGCGAAACGGAGATATCGTCAAGGAAAATATCGCTGTGGGGGTGCCGACCCAACGTTACTAGTTCAGTGTCTAGGGCATAACGTGCGCCAGCTTTTTGACCGCGCGCCACAAATAGCAACCCCTCATCAACTGCAAACACCGAACGATCTACTTGAAAACCCACACGTGCCATATCCACCACTTTGTGATCGGTGGTGGCTTCGTCTACAGAAAGCACTTCTCCACACGAAGAACAAAAACGTGCATCATCGCTATTGAGATGATCACATTTCCCACACGTTTTGTTGTGCATTGCTCCTCAACTCTCAATCAAAGCACCATATGCTTGAGAATCCAATAAAGCCTCTGCATCATCTTCGTTGGAGACCTCTAGCTCAACTACCCAACCTTGCCCGTAAGGGTCTTGATTAATGCGCTCTGGCTCTTTTTCTAATTCATCGTTGACAGCAATAATCTTGCCAGAAACGGGCGCGTAAAGCTCAGAAACTGACTTAGTGGACTCAACTTCAGAAAACGACGACCCAGCCTCAACCTGATCACCAACTTTAGGCAGGTCAACATAAACCACATCTCCAAGTTGATCCTGAGCGTAGTCGGTGATCCCGACACGTACCTTACCGTCTTGAATTGCAACCCATTCGTGGTCTTTGGAATAAAGCAAATGTTGTGGAATGTTCATATCACTAACATACCTGAAAGCACTCCTCTTTGGCAGGGTTAATCTGTCCTATCCCCTCGACCCCTGCGTAAAGCCGCAATACCCAACGGAATATATTGCAGCGCAGAGAGATAACTGTAACCCAACGAAGGCAACAAACAAATCCAACCGCTCCACCAGAACCAACTAGCTACACCAACCTCAGAAGCACCCGCCAAAAGCAGAGGAAAGGAAAAATAAAGGCCAAAAGTAGCGCATTTCCCCCACCAAGTTACGTCAATGCGTTGAGCTCCCAAAATCGCTAAAGCCAACCCTGCCAGCGACACCAAAACCTCGCGGCTCAATGTCAACACCACAAGAAGCCATGGTACAGCCCCATCAATACCTGCCGCAGCTATGCCAACAATCAACACGAGCCGGTCGGTGACTGGATCTAAAATCTTTCCAAGTTCACTCTCGGCATCAAATTTGCGAGCCCACCAACCATCTAACCAATCGGTAGCACCAACACTCCCCCATAGCAAAGCCGCCGCGAAGCGTTCTTCTTGGCTAAAAAGTAACCACAAAAATACTGGGATAGACGTTAGGCGCAGCAAAGAAATTAGGTTGGGCACCGTGAAAGCACCAGCCCCCAGAATGCTGAACTGTGAACTGTGTTGGTTGTTTTGATTAAGATCATTCATTTTGGAGTCGTTTCTTGGCGAAAGCTTGCCTACGATCTGTGCATGCCTACGATATTTACTCGCATTATAAACCACGAAATTCCTGCCCGATTTATTTACCAAGACGCTTTGTGTGTCTCTTTTTTGGACGTTCGTCCGTTGGCACTCGGCCATTGTTTAGTCGTACCGCGTGAAGAGATCGATCAATGGACCGACCTTTCTGCCACAGATGCTGCCCACCTAACTAAGGTTGCACACGCCATTGGTAACGCCCAAAAAAGTGTGCTAAATCCAAAGCGGATCGGCTTGATGATTGCCGGCTTTGAGGTACCTCATGTGCATCTGCATGTGGTGCCGATCAACTCCATGGCGAACCTTGACTTTGCCTTAGCCGATGGCGAACCTAACCCAGATAAACTCGACCAAGTTCGTGATCAGCTTGCACAAGAATTATCACGCGCAAACATGATTCTCGTCACGTAAATTCCCCCTAGACAGCAACAAGCAACGTCACACAAGCTTATTGATCGTGCATGTTCCAACATAATCACCACCCAAGTCAAAGGTGAGGGTATCACCCGCTCCGGCAACAATTTGTGGTACAACCACTTCGGCACCCACCCCAACTTCAATACTTCCTCGCAAAGACAGTGTGGCAAATCGCTCATCGTGTCCAATAAATTGCACCCGAACCGCATTTACAACCCCATTCCCACCCTCAGATAACGCAACGTTTGAAGCAGGCACACGCAACTCCATCATCATCGCTGTTGGCCCGATACAAGCAATGGCGGTGCTACGCCCAACTGGTTCAACGCAACCAGTGGTCACCACGTCAAGTGGCCTCAAAAAGTCGGTCACCACTGCAGCGCGCACGCAACTATTTTCGTTAAATCCCGCAGGGCCAACAAATACGACCTGAGGCACATCTCCGAATTGAAATAAAGTGGCAGCAACCGAGCCTGGTAGATGAGGAATCTCATCTGGCGTTCCTCTGACTATTCGTTCAGCTAAGTCAGTGGTGCCTGCAAGCACAGCAACCGACGATTCTAGAGTGGTGGTTAATCTCGGTTCAACTATCGGTGTCTCACTAGCTGTGTTGAGTGGTTGATTAAGTTCCTTGAGGGCAGCGAAGCTAATGCGACCAGCATCGTTTATTTGCTCTGCACGAAAAGTATTCCAAAACCACATACCTGCGACCAGCAATCCCACCACCACTGCCGCTATCGCGAAAACCGCAATAGCGTTAGCCCGACGAGCGGCACGCAAATTCGACTCGAGGAGTCGTTCATTTTGTTGTTCCTGCAAGGTGAGTGGACCAAAAGCTTCAGCACTTGCCCCACCGGCTATGAGATCTTGCCAAGCTTGTACACGCGCAGTGGGCATTCGTGCCAGATACGTTGCAAAAACCTCATTCACCTCATCGTTAAACAACAACAACAAGCCATTCACCCGAGCGTGCTCAATCGGATCCTCTAAATATTGGTAGATATCTCGTGTGCCCGCCACGGCAATCAAAAACTGATGTACCTGCTCGTCTGCTTCTTGATAACTCCAGATCGGGCCGACATCGGCCCGAGGCAGTGAACGCCCCGCATCACCTACACGCATAAACCCGCTAGTGACAACGAAGGACGGATGATCGGTGTTTGGCACGTTCAATAATCAATACCTTTCTTCGCTACGATACCTTGATCGTACGCGTGTTTAAGGCTGTTCATTTCAGTAGCCGTGTCGGCGGCATCAATTAACCACTGGGGTGCTTCACGCCCAGTGAGCACAACAGAAACGTGGCTAGGACGATAACTCAATGTGGTCGCCACCTCCTGGGCATTCAGCCATCCCCAGTTCAATGGGTAGGTGATCTCATCAAATATCACTAAGCGATGTTCGCCCCTTTCAACAAGCTGTTTACCATGCTGCCACGCATTCTGAGCGACAGCTTCATCTTTGCTTAAATTGTCACTATCCCAAGTGAAACCTTCACCGAGAGACCACATGTCTATACCCAGCGTTTTGGCCATCAACGCTTCGCCAGTCACCCATTGCTCAGATTTTAGAAACTGCACTACCGCTACAGCCCATTCTCTTGCTCTAGCCCGCAACGCCACACCAAAGGCCGCTGTCGATTTTCCTTTACCATCACCAGTGTTCACAACAATCAAACTCTCCGCTGACCGCAATTTTTGAGGACGTGGGTCAGTGGTGGGAGGCACCAAACTATTGGACTCCTGCTCTGCTTCGTTAGTCATTAAACTCCTTTGTTCGCAATTGTTTTAGCGGCACAATTATTGGGCCGTCTTCATCTTCTAAAACACGCACCGAGGCACGAAAGTGTTTTGAAACTACATCTTCGGTTAGCACCTCGGTTGGTGTACCAGTCACTGCCACACAGCCACCAGATAATATTGCGATTCGTTCACCGTAACGCGCCGATAAGGTTAAATCGTGCAAGGTTGCTAAAACCGTCAAGCCTCGCTCGTGCCGCAACTCATTGATTAACTCCAACACATCTTGTTGGTGCCCTAAATCAAGCGCAGTGGTGGGTTCGTCTAGCAACATTATTGGTGTTTGTTGCACCAAAGCACGAGCTAAAACAACACGTTGACGTTCACCACCAGAGAGAGTGTGTATTTCTCGTTTTGCGAATCCCGCTAAGTCCAAACGTTGCAGCACCGCCGCTGCGATGGCCAAGTCAGCTTTGCTGTCGGCAGCAAAAATTCCTCTATGCGGAGTGCGGCCTAGCAACACATAGTCAACAACAAGCATCCCTCGGGGAATCACTGGAACTTGGGGCACATAGGACACTAAGCGCGCCCTTTGGGTTACTCCACCTTCAGCGGTGCCCGCGATGGTCACCCGACCGCTATATTTCAGCGAACCGAGGATACAACGCAATAGAGTTGTCTTGCCAGCACCGTTGGCTCCAATGATATTTAGCCATTCGCCTTGTGCAACCGAAAGGTCTAGACCGCTCAACACCTCAGTGTGATCTAAGCGAACCGACAATCCTTCTATTGAAATAGCATTCATTGTTGCCTCGCATTGCATCACTCAGTTACCCTAGGACTTAGCGCACGTGAGCAACACTTCACCATGATATTGTTTACATGCGACACGTTCAAAAATTCGAGACGAGGTAGATTATGGCAAAGCGGCTAACAGAGTTCAGCCATGGCGCAGGTTGAGGTTGCAAACTCGCTCCAAGCGAGTTGGCGCAGGTCGTGCGCTCATTATCAGCAACAACGGCACCAGAACTGTTAGTTGGTGCGTTGAGCGGCGATGATGCCGCGGTTTGGCAGATCGACGACAGGAGAGCTCTTGTGCTCACTGCTGACTTCATCACGCCCGTGGTTGATGATCCATTTAGCTGGGGTCAGGTAGCCGCAGCGAACTCAGTGTCTGATGTGTATGCCATGGGCGCGCGCCCTTTGCTAGCTCTCAATTTAATTTGTTGGAACACCGCTGAGTTGCCCCGTCAACAACTTGAACAAGTGCTAGCAGGTGGTGACTATATTGCTCAGCAAGCACAAATGGTGATAGCTGGAGGGCACACTGTTGATGATCCCGAACCTAAATATGGGATGGTGGTTGTGGGTGAAGTTGATCCAAACAGCATTCTCACCAACGCTGGTCTAAAAGCAGGTCAAGCACTTATCGTCACTAAACCACTCGGGATTGGTATCATCACCACCGGTTTAAAACTGGGTAAAGCCACTGAGAGTTCGGTAACTCAAGCTGTCGGCTCAATGATCACGCTTAATGCTGAGGCTGCAAAAATTGCGCTTGACCACGGTGCGACCGGTGCCACCGATGTCACCGGGTTTGGTTTACTTGGCCATCTTGGTAGAGCAGCTCAAGAATCTTCTGTCAATGTTGAGATTGTAGTTGAAAATGTACCGATTATTCAAGGTGCTAGAGAACTCGCGGCCGATGGAGTGGTGCCATCGGGTACAGGTCGCAACTTAGACTGGGTAAGGAACCAAATTGATAAGGGTGATGGGGTGAGCGATCTAGACATAACGTTGCTCGCTGATGCTCAAACATCAGGAGGGCTGGTGTTTGGCGTTGACCCAGGCAAGGTGGTCAACACACTTGCTGCTCTGGAAACAACCAAGCACCACGCGGCCCTAATAGGAACCACCGCTCAGGGCACAGGGAAAATCAAACTAACGCGCCAGCAGCAAATATAGTGCGTGCTTTAGCGGCGTTCAAAAATCGTTGACAATCCACCTATCAGTGAGCCTTCACCTTCGGAACCACCAGGCCGGAGGTTCGCGATCACCCGGTCAGCTAGGCGGTTGAACGGCAGCGACTGCAACCACACCTCCCCGAATCCGCTCAGGGTTGCCAAAAACAAGCCTTCTCCGCCAAACACCATCGACTTGAGATTGCCCGCCCGTTCGATGGAGTAGTGGATGCTCGGTTGGAAAGCAACCAAACAACCGGTATCCACCCGCAAGGTTTCTCCCCGCAACTGTTTGCGCACAATGGTTCCGCCGGCGTGTAAAAAGGCTAAGCCGTCACCTGAAATATCTTGCAAAATAAACCCTTCTCCGCCGAACAAGCCGGTACCTAGTTTTCTGTTAAAGGCAATGTCGAGTTGCGTGCCAGCTGCGGCGCACAAAAAGGCATCCTTTTGCGCTAGGATACGCCCTCCTATAGACGCTAGGTCGACGGGTAAAATCTTGCCAGGATAAGGAGCTGCCATCGCAACCTTTTGTCGCCCCTGACTAGCAGCAGCATTGTAAAAGTGTGTCAAAAACACTGATTCGCCAGTCACGGTGCGCTTTGCGGCGGATTTGAGTTTTGACCATGTGCCTTCGTCTGGGTTTGAGCCATCCCCCATTTTCGAGACAAAGTTAATACCCTCTTCGATGTACATCATGGATCCGGCTTCGGCTATGACTACTTCATTTGGGTCTAGTTCGATTTCCACGAACTGCATATCGTCACCATAGATTTGATAATCGATTTCGTGGCTTTGCATTGTGATCTCCTCAGATAGGTATTGCTGCACCCTCATCGTAGCACCAACGTTGCAATCTACTAAGCGGGTCTTGATCGTGTTCATTTATGCTGTAGTCCGCTATCTTAAGTAGTTGTGTCTGCTAGTGCCAAGTTCCAAGCAAAGCCTTTTGTTCGGGGAACCAAAGTCCGCCTAGTTGAAGACATTGCAGGCTATAAAGCTGGCAGCAAGGGTAAGGTTGCGGTAGCCAATGGTTTCACTTGGAAACGGTATTGGGTTCGTTTCAATGATGGAGTCGCCATTGGCCATATCGATCACAGTTTTTTGGTGAAACAAAATGACTATTCTGAGTTTTTGGCGGCTCGCCAGCAGGAAGAAGCTGTATCTGCTCAAGCTGCAGAACTTGCTGCCAAAAATGCAGAGGCGGCTACCGAGTCTCCTTCACCCACAAGCGGCAACAGCAAGGAGGTTCAAGTCAATGGTGTGACGATTCCCCAACGGCTTTTGGATATGAGTGCCGCAGCTCGGAAACGGCTCGCTAGCTAAAGGCCGCACCTGCTGTCGCTTCATTGACTGTTGTGGTATATATCGTCGGGATAACGGGTGGTTCAGGAGCCGGGAAGACTACGCTCGTAAGGTTTCTTTTGCATTGCATTGGCTACCACCAAGCCAATGTGTTGGAATTTGATTCCTACTATCGTGATCTTGCCCATATTAGCCCCAAAGAACGGTCGCTAGTCAACTATGACCATCCCGATGCTCTTGATCACGAACAGTTTATTGAACATTTGCACAACCTCTGCGATGGACTAATGGTGGAGGTGCCGTCTTATGATTTCGCCAGCCACACCCGCAACCAACACACGACAGTCACCGTTCCAAGGGAGATATTGATTCTTGACGGCATATTGCTACTCCACTTCAAAACAATTCGCGACCTACTTGATCTGGCAGTCTTTATTGACATCGGCGAAGAGCTTCGCTTGCGGCGCAGAATCCAACGTGACGTTAAAGAAAGAAGGCGCGACCGGGCCGATGTGTCACGCCAATTTCAGAAAACAGTAGCTCCCATGCATAACCAATTTGTACAACCCTCGCTTATTCATGCTGACCGGGTTGTGTCGGCGAATGAACGGTTAGCTGTTGTGGCGCGCGATTTAGCTACGACTATTCGCACAGCAAGAACTAACGAACCCAAAACCCAACCATAAACTTACAATAACACTGTGCGTTTATCCTCTGCATCCTTTCTGTCACCTGCGGTTCAAAAGTATTGCACCCTGGTTTATCACTTCGCTGAACGCGAATCTAAATCTCGCTACAAACGCAGCCTGCTTGGCTGGTTTTGGTCTGTTATTAATCCTTTGGTGACTGTTGGGGTTTATTGGTTCGTTTTTGGTTTGGTTTATCGAGCTGTACCCCCTGCCACAAACAACAGCAACGCAGAGAGTTTCGGCCTATATTTGTTTACTGGCTTAGTCATCTGGACTTTGTTTACTGGTTTGGTGAATGGTTCCATGATGTGGCTAACTTCGGTGAGTGACTTACGCAAGAAAATTTACTTTCCCACTGAAACTGCGCTTTTTGGTGGCGCAGCATCAAATATGTTGCAAAGCTTTTTTGAGGTAGCAGTTTTGGTTGTGCTCATGGCTAGCTTTTCTAACCTCAGTTGGACGGTGCTGTTTTTGCTTGTAGCTATGGTTTGCGCTTTAGGTTTTGGTTTAGGTTTAGGCTTTATCGCCTCTGTATTCAATGCCCGTTACCGCGACGTGAGTTATTTGGTTGGCATCGTGCTAAATGTAGCTTTTTTTTTGGTGCCCATCGTGTATACGCCTGACCTATTGAAGCGCGAATCAATACCTGAGTTTGTCCGAGTCTTGGCTGCTTGGAATCCTCTTGCTTTGTTTGTTGAAATTTCTCGTGATGCGACCTATTTTTTGCAAGTTCCTGATTGGCGTCGTGTTTTGGTAGCGTTTGTTTGGTCGGTAACGGTGTTCTCTATTGGTTGGGTGATCTTTAGAAATCAGAGTATGTCAATTAGCGAAGAACCATGAACATTGGCGATATTCGCGTAGATGGAGTTTCTAAACGTTTTCGTCTTGAACGTAACCGTCCTAGTTCCCTAAAAGAGGCTGTCTTGCGCTTAGGACGGGAACGAAAAAGCGATGACTTTTGGGTGCTAAAAGATGTTGACCTAGAAATATCCGCTGGTTCCTTTTTTGGCTTTATTGGTCACAATGGCAGCGGTAAATCTACCTTATTGCGGTTAATCGCTGGCATTTACCACCCTACTTTTGGTTCGGTGCAAGCGAAGGGGCGCTTATCAGCCTTGCTTGAGCTGGGTTCTGGTTTTCACCCCGATCTGACCGGGCGAGAAAATGTTTATTTGAATGGTTCAATGCTTGGTTTGACTCGCCGACAAACAACACTGTTGATGGATGATATTGTTGCGTTCAGCGGCATTGGTGATTTTGTTGATGAGCCAGTGAAGATTTATTCAAGTGGTATGTATCTGCGCCTCGGCTTCGCAATCTCAGTCAATGTTGCCCCAGACATATTGTTGCTAGACGAAGTAATCGCTGTGGGCGACGAAGAGTTTCAACGCAAGTGTTGGCAGCACATGGACAAACTCCGCAGCAACGGCACAACCATAGTTTTGGTGTCTCACAGCACCGGCTTGATGTCACAATGTCACCGGGTTGGATGGCTAGATCATGGCAGGCTCATGCAAGTTGGTGACCCAGATGAAGTGATCGCCGCCTACCTGCACAAGGTTAACAACACGACCAACACGCTTGGTACTCACTTTAGCTAGAACGACTTAGGTTGATGAGTTTTTTCAAAGCGTCGTGATGACGTTGAACACTTGCTGGAGATTTCAGAGACAGACGTTCGGGGTGCTCGCAATCAGCAAGATGCGACCAGTTCGCGATTTCGATTGTTTGAGAGTTGTCTAGCCGTGGAATTAACGATTTAACTTTGACTTCAGGGGAACAAACAATCGCCGCGGTGCCTGCTAACGCTGCGATAACTAAAGGATGGTAGCGGTTAGTTATCAACAAGCGCGCAGAAGCAATGCTAGTTACCGCAGCATCCGGCGGGATAATTTCTAGTTCTTGATACAAGTGTTGGGCTAGTTTGCGTGCAAAACTGAGATCTCTTTGCCCTCTAAAGGGTGCAAAACAGAGTGTGCTGTTAGTGCGTTTCGCGAGGGTGTCTAACTGCGCTGCCAACTTGGCTGGATCGTCAAACAGTAAGTGATTTTGCGCTGCCCTTAAGTGGCCTGGTGCTGTGATAGGTCCAACCGCCACAACGATCTTGTTGCTCTTTTCTGCTCCGCTGAGCTTTAAACCAAACACCAAGTCGTCACCCACTTCAGCAGGCACACGAATAGGATTTAGTGTTTGCCACGAACTGGCATCTCTTACCACAACATCGGAGTTTTTCAACACCGCTCGCACCAATAAACGAGAAGACAATCGCCTTAGCGGGTCTACTCCTAAACCCACGCCTGCAACTGGTTTACCCATCATCTTGAGCAGCAAAGGCCCGAGGAGATGCCCAGGCAAACTCCAGATACTGCTCATGTCCTGAATAATGCCACCTGGCCCAACACAAACTCCATCCACATGTGTTCCATACTTGCTTTTGCTAAACAAAAGGCGTAACCAACCACGGGGTCCCCAACGCAGAGTCTCACATTGATGCCAAGCGGCACTTTTTGTGGGGTTACGGGCTACCAATATTGGTTTAGCTCCATTGGCAATGAGCGTCTTGACAACTTCGCCAATCAACAATTCGTCACCAATATTATCTGCGCCCGACCAGCCACAAACTAAAATTCTCGGCTCTTCGTCAGGGAAAACGTGTCTCATGTTGAGGAAAGTAACGATGCAGTTAGTGTTATTACGCTATGCAAGAAACCACGCGCCCTTGTCTAAGTGTGGTGATGCCAACATTTAACGAAGCAGCCACTATAGCCGAGATGCTATCGCGGGTGCTTGCTAGCCCATATACAGCACAGTTGATTATCATAGATGACGGTTCAGATGATGGCACAGCCGATATTTTGGCGAAAATAACTGATGAGCGAGTGACATGCCTGCGCCAAACCCACAACCAGGGCAAAGGTGCGGCACTGCGCCGCGGTTTCGCTTTAGCTAATGCAGAGTTTGTCATCGTTCAAGATGCCGACCTAGAGTACAACCCTCAAGACTACGCCATAATTTTGGAACCTTTACTCAGCGGTGATGCCGATGTGGTGTATGGTAGTCGTTTTCAGTCTAGCCGACCAAGACGGGTTTTGTATTTCTGGCACTATGTCGGCAACCGTTTATTGACTTTGCTTTCCAACATGTTCACCGACGTAAATTTGACCGACATGGAAACCTGCTACAAGGCATTTAAAACAGAGGTGGTGCAAAGCCTTGACTTAGTTGAGAATCGCTTTGGTTTTGAGCCAGAGTTCACCGCGAAGGTGGCCGCTGCTAGATGGCGTATCTGGGAAGTGGGCATTTCTTATTCAGGTCGCACCTACGCGGAGGGCAAGAAAATTAACTGGCGTGACGGCTTGGCGGCTCTGCTCTTAATTGTCAAATACGGCATGCTGAGCCGTCGTAACAGAATCGCAAAGTTTCCCCGCTAAAATATCTAAGCACCCAATTCTACATTTGAGAGAAGCCATTGCGATTGCCGCGCCTCCTGCTAAGTTGTTTTCTAATTGTTGGTTTCTGCGCGCGTCATGGTGGTGCTCACGAATCTGACCGCCAAGACTCAAACGCTCCAACACCATCGGTTGTGTTGCAAGGGGGAGGTTGGGGGCATGGTGTCGGCATGAGTCAATATGGGGCTCTCGGACGAGCTTTAGCGGGGCATTCTTATGAGCAGATCTTGGACTTCTACTATCACCAAACCGAGCTGTCTCTACTCACCGATTTTGAGGGGTTTGATAAAACAAGAGTGCCCGATGTGGTCAATGAGTTTGTGGGAGTTAAGAATTCAATAGCCATCTCCACTCCACTTGATGAACTAGGTGTTGGGCAATGGGAAGTCACCGCTGTGGTGGCCGGAGAAACGATTGGCTCCACTAGCCGGCCACTCACAACTTTTTATGATGGAAGCCGTTGGCATGCTCAATATCGTGAAAAAGGTAGTGAAGTCTGGATTGACTTGTGCGAACTTGACCCACGGTGTGAAAACACTTTACTTGAAGTAGTGCAGACTATTGGCCAAAGAACAGTAGTTGAAGAGCTAGAAGACGGCCCCAACATCGCCGACTTTTCTGGCGGGCACTACCTTTTGCAACCCGCCAGTGTTGCTCAAGAGGGAGTTTTGCCTCAGAACTGCGGCGAGGGAAACCAATTCTGTGTCACCCACTCACAGGTCATCCCAGCGAAAACTCACCACATTAACGTCTTAGTGGATGTACGAGACCGTATCGCGATTTCCACCCCCCGTGAGGAGGTCGGCCAAGACAACTGGGAACTTTCTGTGGAAGCTGGGGAGCAACATATTGGGGTGAGCACCTTACCTCTCACCACTTATTATCAAAATGGCCGCTGGCACGCGCAATATACCAACAAGACAACAGGAGACATCACCGACCTTTGTGCGGATGAACCCCTTTGCGAAAACACCGCTCTCAAAGTTACCCAAACCAAAGGTATCCGCTCTGTTGTTGAAGAATTTGAAGACGGCCCCAACCTCGGTTCATACACAAGCGCGAGCTACTTGTTGCAACCCAACTCTGTGAGCTTAAATGGCAGCACGCCCGACCGTTGTGGCACTGACGATAACTTTTGTGTGGTTGTTGCGGAACTAGATATGCCCCAGTACTTGTATGGAATCGCCGAAATGTCCGCTAGTTGGCATTTTGAGGCTCAAAAAGCTCAGGCAGTTGCTGCCCGTAGTTATGCTGCATCACGGATTGTAAACCGTGCCAGAGATCGCAGTTGGAACGACGAACCTTTTAATTTATACGATTCCATCAATGATCAAGTTTTTGCTGGTTGGGCGCGAGCCTCGGGTTGCAATACTCACAAATGGTGTGCAGCGGTGGATGCAACAGCTAATGAGGTTCTTACCCACAAATCTGAAGTCACCACCAGCGAAGTCGCACAACAAATATCACAAATAGCGCAAACATTCTATTCTTCAAGCAATGGTGGCCACACAGCCAAACCCACAGACATTTGGGAAAGTGGTGCTGACCTAGCGTATTTGCAGTCTAAACCAGATAGCTACGACATCGCCTATGATCCTAGCTTGGGGCGAAACCGCAATGCCAACGCTAGTTGGACCCGAACCTACACCGTGGAACAACTCCAAAGCTGGCTCAATAACCACACAGAAGCTGGTGAACAACCCCTCAATCTGGTCTCTTTACAAGGTATCGATGTAGCTCAAATCCCCGCCTCGGGGAGGATCGACTTTGCTTCGATAACCGTGAGTGACCTCGACAAGTCAGTTACGCTAACTAAACGGGGTAAACCCTATGGGAGATGGCTTGTGCAGGCCATTAGAAATGGTTGCCAAGTTGTTAATCGTTGTCACTCACCCCTTAGCAGCAAGTTCACCATCGAATGGCCAATTAGCACGAACCCTCCAATCACAGCAAACCTTGATGATCAAGAGACCACCGACAATACCAACACCGAGCCTGCCGACATTTCATTCAGTGATGTGCCAAGCGGCGCGTATTACCAACAAGCTGCGACCTGGGCAAGCCAAGTTCGTCTCACAAATGATGCACGACCTGGATTTTTTGACCCCGACAAGGCTATTTCCAGAGCTGAATTCGTGGAAGTCCTTTGGAGGTTTGATGGAAGTGTCCAGCCCACAGCAGAGGTCGATTTTGAAGACATTCCCGAAGATGCGACTTACCAACCTGCGGTAAGATTGCTTTCTGAATACAACGTTGTGAAGGGCACCACACCAACCACATTTTCCCCTGATGCCACACTAACCCGGGCACAAGCTGCCGCATTTCTTTGGCGTTTCGCGGGACGACCAGACGAAGATATCGAACAAATATTCACAGATGTGGCCGAATCTGCGTATTACAACACGGCTGTCCTTTGGATGGTTGAACACGGCATATCCACAGGCACCTCACCCACGTTGTTTTCACCCAACAAAACGCTCACCCGCGCCGAAGTGACCACGTTCATTTGGAGGCTAGCTGACCGTCCAGATGCATTCCTGCCAAGACTTCCTCTTCCACCGCTGATGCGTTCCATCACAACCCAAACGACTGATTTGTAATAGAGTTGTTGCGTGGACAGGTTGGTTCAGTTGCTCAATCAACTGCTAGAAAGACGCGCCCGGCCACTGAACAATCGAACCACAAAAATCTTGACCAGCTTTGCCGCTCTAGGCGTTACCTTGGCCACTTTGTGGGCTTGGCGATCAAGTGAAATAACAAATGTTGTGTGGCAACCGATTGCCATTTTGGCATTCGTGGCTGCTCCACTAACTCTGCTCCTCAAATCTGCGGAGTATCAACTTTGTGCTCATCTAGCTTCACAAAAACCCACACAAATTCATAGCTTGCGTGTGGCGATATTGTCATCGAGTGCCAACTTGTTGCCCTTACCGGGTTCACTATTAGTAACGGTGCGGTCGTTAGCTGAATCTGGGAGCACCTATGGTAAAGCAATCAAGTCCAGTGCGATACCTGGTTTGGCTTGGCTCGCGCTTTGCGGACTCATTGGGGGAACAGCCATCGCAATCGAAGGCCCAGCGTTGCTAGGTTTTGCAACCATTGTCTGTGGAATTTTGGTGGGTGTGCTCACGATCAAGCTCTTTGGCTCAACTAAATTCGTAAAGTCGCGTCTAATGCTGGCTTTTGCTATTTTTGTAGTTGAACTGGCGTGGCTAGCGATTAGTGCCCTGCGGTTGGGCTTAGCTGTGAAAGCGTTAGGAGTTGACATAAGCCCACAGCAAGCACTGGCTTTATCGGTTGCTGGGGCACTAACGGTTGCGATTGGTGTATTCCCAGCTGGGTTAGGGCTGCGAGAAGCTCTACTCGCGGGCTTAAGTCCGCTCATCAATTTAGGGTTTGATGTGGGAGTGTTGCTTGGTTCGCTCGATCGCCTGATCTGGATCAGCTTTTTAGGGTTCGCCAATGTGATGCTAGTAGCCGCAATCGGTTTGCAAGCAATGGTGTTTGCTAACAGAGACGCTCGATGACTTCAGCCAAAGGTTCGCGAAAATCTCGAGTTGGTGCATAGCCGGCATTGCCCAAAGCCACGTTTTTGAGAACCGCGTTTTGGGGGCGTGGAGCCTTTTGTGGAGGTTGCAACTCAGGGGTGTTGCAGGGCTGCACCCACTGCGGATTCGCCCCAGCAAGTTGTGCCACGATTTGTGCGAACTCAAACCAGCTAACAATACCTTGATTAGTTGCATGGAACACTCCAGAACTACGCTCAAATGTTAGATCACGCACAATGGCGGCCAGGTCAGAAGTTAAGGTTGGCTGACCTATTTGGTCGGTGACAAAAACCAGTGGAGCTTGCTCTGCTAACTTCCTTAGGATGGTTTTCACGATATTTGTGCCGAACTCTCCACACAGCCAAGATGTTCTCACTATTGTTGCATCGCTGGTGACGGCGCGCTCGCCAGCTGCTTTAGATTGGCCATATACCGATACCGGAGACAACGGATCCGTCTCTACGTATGGTGTTTTTTGTCGTCCATCAAACACGTGATCGGTTGAAATCGTAGTGAGGTGAGCACCAATTTGTGTACACCCCTGTGCCAGATGCTCTAGGGCGTGTGCGTTAGTTGCGAAAGCTTTTTCTTGTTGGGTTTCACAGGCATCTACTTGTGTCATTGCCGCGCAGTTGATAACCGCATCAGGCTTGATGCCTAGCAAGGCGGCAGAGACCTGCCGCCGATTAGTGATATCCAACGTGGCACGGTTTGGCGCAACCACCTCATGGTCGGCTAGTAGCGGAAGCAACTCACGGCCGAGTTGCCCACTTGCCCCAGTCAAAAGTATTTTCACGAGCTGTGGCTGGGGGTTTGCTTGAGTGGCTGCCACCAGTTTTGGTTCTCGCGATACCAGTTAACGGTGCAAGCAAGCGCGTCTGTAAATTCTTGTTGCGGGTGCCAACCAAGAGCACCAATTTTGCTGAAATCAAGTGAGTAGCGGCGGTCATGCCCTAAGCGGTCGGGCACGAAGGTAATAGCTGATTGATCTGCTCCACAAAACTCCAGTAGATGTTGAGTTAAATCCAAGTTGGTCAGCTCATTACCCGCAGCGACATTATAAATCTCACCAACCTCACCATATGCAAGTAGGGTGGCAATGGCAGTGCAATGGTCAGACACGTGTAGCCAATCGCGCACATTTAGACCGTCGCCATAAACTGGCACCGGTAGGCCCTCTAGCAGGTTGGTGATGAACAAGGGAATTATCTTTTCTGGAAACTGGAAAGCACCGTAGTTGTTGGAAGCGCGACCAACAATTACTGGTAGCCCGTGGGTTCGGTGATAGCTGAGGGCTATCAAGTCTGAACTTGCCTTGGAACTTGCATATGGAGAGCGCGGCGCAAGCACAGTGGTTTCAGTGGCTGAACCCGATGCTAGTGAACCATACACCTCATCACTGGAAACATGCACAAAACGCTCAATCCCAACTTGCTTAGCGATGTCGCACAAAACATTGGTGCCAAAACAGTTGGTTTTGACAAACGCATCGGCAGCAACAATCGATCGGTCAACATGGGATTCGGCTGCCAAATGAACAACTTGTCTGCACTTAGACATTGCGTCTAGCACCGCAGACCGATCAGTAATGTCGCCATGCACAAACTCCACCCGTTTGCCAAGCAGTTCCTTGATGGAGCTGAAGTTCCCCGCATAAGTTAAAGCATCGAATGCAACCATTTCGTGGTCACTGCTAGTGAGCATGTGGCGCAAGAAGTTGCTGCCAATAAATCCAGCCGCGCCGGTAATTAATATCTTCACGGGATCAACTCCCCGATGGTGGACTGTATTGGAGAAGTTTATCGGGAGCCAACATGTGCCGTTTAGGGTTACTGCGGTCCCGTTGCGACAAAAGAGGATTAGCAACATCCCAGTTAGCAGAGATTTCGGCATCATTCCAACAAACTCCGAGTTCGTCTGCTGGGTTGTAGTAAGCATCAACTAGATAATGAAGTGTGCAATCAGTGATGGCGGCGAAACCGTGAGCCACACCTGGTGGTATGTACACCCCATCGTGGCAATGAGACCCATCGGTTTGAGCACCCAAGTAAATGCAGGTTGTGGCTTTCTCGGTGGGACTCGCTATGCGCAGGTCATGCAATACAACTTGCACTTGGCCTTGCGGAACATACCAATAGTCGCTTTGGTGTAGATGATAGTGCAAACCAACAATAGTGTTTGCGATGCGGTCGGCACGGTTGGCTTGCAACATCTCAGGTTGGTTTGGAAACCATTCACTTCGATAGGTTTCAACAAAGCTACCGCGCTCGTCACTAATCACCTGTGGGCACACCACAACCACTCCTTCAATCACCCTGGAGGGATAAATCAATGCCATTTCCGCTCCCCTACCACACCCACATAAGTTACCTCGCTCATTGTTGCAGTTCCACTTGACAGTGATCCCCCACCATCACCCGCCAAACATTTTGAGTGGTTGGGGTATTGCTTGATTCGTTGGATTGGCGAACGGTCACCAATGTCGTGTCGCGACCAACCAAGGAGTCAGTTAAACCTTGCAAACCCTCAACCGAACAGCGAGACAACAACACCGAATTGTCTATCTCACTATCTTGCACCAGGCAATCTTCGGCTATTGAAACATACGGCCCGATTTTGCTATTCACGATTCTTGACCCCGAACCAATTATTACCGGCCCACACACAATTGAATTAGTAATCAATGCTCTTTCTTGCAGGATTGCCGCCCCCTCAACGGTGGAAAGATGATCAACTTGCGCCGCCACCTCACGCTGCAAAGTATCCAACACTAAGCGATTGCATTGCATCAAGGAATCTTTTTTACCTGTGTCAATCCACCATCCTTGCAACACATCATGTTCCACACGATGCCCTTGACTTATCAACCAACTAATCGCATCTGTGATTTCAAGTTCACCTCTTGGTGAAGGAACAATGTTTTGTACAGCTTCGTGAATTGTCTTGTCAAAAAAGTAAACGCCCACTAATGCTAGATTGGAAGTTGGGTTTGCAGGCTTTTCCAGTAACTGACATATTGATCCATCTTGAGCGAGGCTAGCCACACCAAAAAGGCTGGGGTTAGCGACTGGGGTCAACAAAATCTGCGCTGCAACCTGTGAGTTTTTTGATTCCCTAGCAGCAGCGAACTTTCTCGCAAAAGGAGCGAGTCCAGCCTCCAACATGTTGTCGCCTAGATACATCACGAAATCGTCTTCACCAAGAAAATCGCTCGCCACCTGCACACAATGCGCCAAACCCAGCGGAACTTGTTGAACTATCCAAGTAATCCTCACACCAAAAGCACTGCCATCACCAACGACTTGTTGAATTTCTGCGCCTGTGGTAGGGGAAATAACGATACCCACCTCGCCAATACCCACCGCAGCCATCTGTTCAATACCGTAAAACAGGATTGGCTTGTTTGCTATTGGAAGCAACTGTTTAGCTGAAGTATGGGTGATGGGACGCAGTCTTTTGCCACTACCTCCGCTCAGAATTAGGCCTTTCACAAAACTTCTCTAGCTTCAATCTTGCAACGATGCATTCGTGTCAACTTCAGGTAAGCGCCCAGCACGCGCATGTGCCGCGTATTCATTTTGTAACAACACGGCGGTAACAACCACACCAGAAAATACCGCCGCCACCAAAGCCACCTCAACTTTAAGGAACGGGTCGCTAGCGAAAGTAAGTGCTATCGGGAACATCGCCACACCAACCAAGAAGCCAACCACCGCTAAACGGGTGTGGTTTAGTGCCACTAAACCTAAAGACAGCGAAACCAAGATCATCAAGCCACCTCCGCTCAATGATAGTAGTGCCATATCTAGTGAGCCAATCTCATCACCAAATAGAAACCTCACCAACCAGGGACCAGCCAGAGCCATAACCGCCACGGTGAAGCCAGCAACAGCAATCACGCCAGCCACCAAACTTAGTTGCAAATTGCGAAAACCATTGAGGTCATCGTCGCCAGCGTGACTAGCAAGTTTTGGCAAAAGCGACACTCTCACAGCTTGAAAAAAGAACAAGGGCACCCGAGAAATTATCAAGCCATTGAGAAACACTCCAGCTAGTTTGTCTTCAAGTCCTTTACCCACAATGCTGAGTGCCACCGGACCCACGTTCAGCAAAAAAGCTTCCGACATTGATGTGGCTAATAAAGCACCCAAAGCGGGTGTTACCTCACCTAGCGGTGCAGGCGGCCCGGGGTTTACAAAGGGACGCAAAGTGGCAATAGAGACAATTGATGCCACGACAAAAGCAAGAGCGATGGCAGTTGCGTAAGCTCCTACTGCGCCGATGCCCAAGATTGCTAACAACGCTGCCAACAATAAGCGGGTGGTTCCCTCAACAGCGAAGTAAGTGCGGTAGCGACTGAACTCATGCTTGCCTGATAACACGCCTCGCACACATTCAGCTCCTGCAAAACAAGCCAGAGCCATAAGCAGCGCAGCCAACATTGAAACTTGTTCGCCCAAAATATCGCTAAGGCCTAGCGGCCAAGCCACAATCAACGCAGTTTCCACGATAGCAAGTTGCACCAAACCCACTCGAATGGCTTGGCGCAACAACGGCGCGCTACCTTCTCCTCTGCTCGCCCGATTGGCAGTTGCCCGAGCTATCTCTTGTTCAAGAGGTTGGAAAAGCCCAGGTCCCAATATGTAAACCAACCCCCAGAGCACCGCTAAAGTCGCGTATTCGGTATCACCGAGCACTCGTCTCGCGACTATTAAAAACGCATAAGTGGCAAGACCGTTCACTACCAAGCCGACACCAATGGTTGTTGCACCTTCGGGAAGCGGATTGTTACCCCGAAGGTTCACAAAAAACTGACGGATAAGAAACTCCCGAAGGTTGCGACTAAGTGAACCCGCTCAAGCCTAGCCGCTAATCAGCGAAGCGTGGGCATGCAAAGACCTTCAAGTTCTGTTATCTCAATGCGCTCCCGATTTTCCCAAGTGACTTCATTGCTAGGGTCAACCTTTAGCTTGAATTCGCGGAAGCTCATTTCTAAGGCATCAAAGGCGATTAGGCGACCACGCAAAGGTTCGCCCACGCCTAAAAGTAACTTGATGGCTTCTAGTGCTTGGATACTGCCAACAACGCCAGGTAAGACCCCCAACACACCAGCTTCAGCACACGATGGCGCGAACTCCGCTGGAGGTGCTTGGGGCAACATGTCTCTGTAGGTAGGACCTTGTCGAGGGTCAAACACAGTTATTTGTCCTTCAAAGCGAAATATTGATCCATGCACAACTGGGATTCCCAACTTGACACTGGCATCGTTAAGCAGGTAGCGGCTCGGGAAATTGTCCGCCCCATCTATTACAACGTCATAGCCCGCTAAGATGTCGGTGATGTTGTCGGCACCGAGGCGCACATCATAGGTGACAACATCAACATCAGGGTTGATCCCGACAAGGGTTTTCTTGGCCGAATCAACTTTGCGTTCACCAATACGATCGATGTTGTGGAGTATTTGGCGTTGCAAATTTGATTCATCTACCACATCCATGTCTACGATGCCTAAGGTGCCCACCCCCGCCGCGGCCAAATATAGTGCCGCGGGTGAACCCAAGCCACCCGCTCCCAAGAGGAGAACTTTGGAGTTAAGCAACTTGAGTTGCCCCTCCTCGCCAATCTCAGGTACTAAAAGGTGACGTTGGTAACGGTTGCGCTGATCGACTGAAAGTGTTTGAGGACGACTCCAAGCGCGCCCTTCATCTTTCCATTTGTTGAAGCCACCATCCATCGAAACGGCGTTGGTGTAGCCTAGTTGCTCGAGGGTTTGCACCGCAAAAGCTGACCTCACGCCGCCAGCACACATAACCACCAATTTTGCTTGCCGGTCAGGAAGACGGTTTTCAATGTTGGATTCGAGTTGCCCCCGAGGAATATGAATCGAGTTTGGTATCGCTCCTTGATCGTATTCATCGGGTTCTCTTACATCCAAAAGTTGGTGTCCCTGCTGCAATAGTTCTTCGCCAGTAGCGGTGTCTATCTCGGTTATAGATGTTTTTGCTTGTTGTAATAATTGTCGGAAGCTAGCCATAACCTAAACCCTACCAAGTTAGTCGGGTTTTGCCACCAAAATTGTTTTTCTTTTTTTGTTGTCTTTGCAAAGTAACTGCTATTGTAGTTGGTGGCGTTCACTCACAAGGCGGGAGAAAATCATGCCCTATCCAACACTAACGTTGGCTCCAAAAATCAAACGTTTGCACATTAGAGCTTGGGAAGACCCAGTTATTGATCGTCTCGGACACGACCCGAGGTCGTTTTACGCTGAGAGGTTCTGGCTTGGTGTGTTGGGTCCAACGACAATGCTGCTACTGCGACATTGTGCAACAACACTTGAGCAATCCCCTGAAGGCTTTGAATTGAACTTTCGGGCAGTGGCTCACGACCTTGGCTTAGGAAGACGGGTGGGGCGTGCGGGGCCCCTTGCTCGCAGTTTCCAACGGGCTTGTCGCTTTCGTGTGGTAAGAGGTCAGTCGCTAACAACCATTGAGGTGAGGCGGCGCTTACCACCTCTCAACCGCTACCAACTGAGCCGTTTGTCGCCGCTGCGCCAACACGAACACGCACTGTTTCTGGATGGAGAACTTGCTATGACCGACAATGCAATCCGCCATCGAGCACGACGTTTAGCTCTTGGTTTAGTGCAATGTGGCGATCCTATAGACGATGCTGAGCTGCAACTTGGGCGCTGGCGTTTTCATCCCTCAATCGCTGCCGATGCCGTGCGTTGGGCCTGGGATCAACATTATGGCCCATTAGAGGGACACACCAACCACATGAACTAAGACACTAACTGTGAGCTAACGGTTTAAAGTTTCTTGCTAACTCAATCAACAAACGCACCCCAAAACCAGTGCCACCCTTTGTGATATCTGCATCATCGTTGTCACTCCAAGCCGGGCCAGCAATATCAAGGTGAGCCCACGCAATATGGGAATCCACAAACTCCTGCAGAATTAACCCAGCGGTTAAGGCACCACCGCGGGGTTCGCCAATATTTTGAATGTCCGCCACCGCTGATTCAAACTGTTGCTTATAGTCAGCGGGTAGTGGCAGGTGCCAAACCCGTTCATCGGCGGTGTCTGCGGCGGCTTGGACCACGCTAATCCAGTTTTTACTGTTGCCCATCAAGCCCGCGATCTTGGCCCCTAGTGCGATGGCACAGGCACCGGTTAAAGTAGCAAGATCAATGATGGCATCGGGTTGCTCTTCGCTTGCGAGAGCTAACGCATCAGCGAGTATCAAACGACCTTCAGCATCAGTATTGAGAACCTCAATGGTCTTGCCATTACGAATGGTCAAGACATCACCCGGGCGAGTGGCATCACCACCAAGCATGTTGTCGGTCATAGGAACAAACGCTTTGATCTTGGCACGCGGGGATAGTTGAGGCAGAGCCGTCATCGCCGCTATCACTGCTGCTCCACCAGACATATCATATTTCATGGTCATCATGCCTTGTGAGTTTTTGATAGAGAGCCCACCCGCATCAAACACAATACCCTTACCAACCAGCGTCAAAGTTCCATGCGCCTCTTGGTCTGGGGTGTAGGTCAATTCCACCAACCGTGGTGGCAATGTTGAACCTCGGTTAACACCTAATAGTCCGCCAAGTCCACCTTGAGCAATGTCTGTTTCGTCCCAAACCTTGACTTCTAAACCACATTGACCTGCGATTGTGGCTGCTCGTTCGGCAAATTCTGGTGCGGTAAGGGTTCCACCGGGTTCGTTGATGAAATCGCGTGCCAACATTTGAGCATTCGCTATGGTTTTACCCATATCGAGTGCTGCTTGGCCTGCACTACCCGCTTGACCCACCACATCAACACGGTTTAATTTGATTGTCCTGATAGCAGATTTATGCACAAGAAATTGGTAACTTCCGAGAGCAATGCCTTCAACTAATGCCTGCCGGCGCGCTGATTCTTCTAAAGTCACACCTAACATTTCTATCCCAAGCCAAGTTTGGTCTTTGAACTTACGCCCGATGATTCCGCCCGCGCGACGTAACTTGCTGGTGGTGAGTTCGGATTGGCTACCCACCCCTAATAGCACCCCAAGCCGATCTTGGTGAGGCCAAGAAAATACCTGATCCTGCTTACCTTGAAAATTGGCGTTTTGTAGGTGCTGAGGGTCTATTTGGTCAATATCATCTGCAATGGCTTCTGTGGTAACTATCCAAATATGAGCTTTTGCTCTTTTAGGCAAAATTCGTGCTGTTTGAAATCTAATAGGCATCTATGCACAATACGGTCATGACACCCTAATGTGCTACCCGAAGCCAAGATATTGCTTAGCAAAGATTGGACTCACAATAATTATCCTCCGCCTTGGGTCAGAAAAAACTAAACCAGATATCGACTCGCTGTCTCCAGAACAACTAAATGGCTACTAACTGACGTTGTATGGAGAGACGGTCGCTGACTATGTCTATGGTCATTCGACAGAGTTCTTGACTACCGGTCGCAACAGCTTCGCCTAAGGCGACTGCTTCGGTGCCGGATCTGCACTTACGTTATCTTTATCCACAATAGATTTCTGTCGAGAGATTATCGAAAGAAAAAATGAAATTTAAAATGCGAAATCGCGACTTTTCTGCGATAATCGGATTGTGAATATTAAAAAGTCTTCCGAAGTACCCTCTGCGCTGCTACGCTTCCGAGCTGAGAACGTGCGATCGTTTCGAGACGAGATTGAACTGTCACTTGTGGCGACACCATTGTCGGAGCGCGAGTACCAGCGTGAGATACCTTGGCGTGTGGGTGGCTCGCCCCTCGGGGTACTGTGCGCGGCCGGGATGTTTGGTGCCAATGCTTCGGGCAAGAGCAATGTGCTTGAAGCAATGGACGACATGCGCCTTCACGTATTGCGATCCTTTAGTGCGGGTGAACTCGGTGGACGAATCCCGCGCTGGCCGTTTCGGCTCCAAGAGGAATCGCAGTGCTACCCCTCGCGATACGAGTTGGAAATCGTGCTCGAAGGAGTGCGTCACGAGTATGGGTACGTCATTGATGATAAGCGAGTCATTGAGGAGTGGGCGTATAGACGACCCAAGGGGCGTTCCGCAATGCTGTTTCATCGTGAGGGCGACACTGTTGAGTTCGGTGCCATCGACAAGCGACGGAGTCGTGCCGCTCTTTCCCTTCTGCGGCCCAACGCGCTGTACCTCTCAACCGCTGCTGCGGGAGCTCACCCGCAACTAACCCCATTGCGTGACTGGTTCGCCCACAATCTGAACCACGCCGAAGCTGGGTCGCGTCCATTTCGCCAAGTACTTACAGCGGAGATGCTCGACGACGACCGCCAGCGGCGTGCCGTGTTGGAATTGCTGTGGGCGGCCGATCTTGGGATTGTGAACGCGAGGAAACAAGTACCCGACCCTGCGATGCGGGAACGTCTGCAACGTGCTCTGAGGATTCTCGCTGGTGCCGAGGATCAATCGCCAGACTCGGAAGGTTCGGAGATTGCCGAACTAGCGTCTGTCAACCTGATGCACAGCGGTGCGGCAGGAGAAATTGAGTTTGAAGCGAGCGAGGAGTCGCTCGGTACGCTGGTCTGGTTCGGTCTTGTCGGGCCGGTGCTGCATGCGCTTGCGTCGGGGGCTGTGCTGTTAGTCGACGAACTGGACGCAAGCCTGCACCCCGACCTCGTTCAACGACTCGTTCGACTATTCCAACAGGAACAGACGAATCCCAATGTTGCCCAACTCGTATTTAATAGCCACAACCCGACCCTAATGGGCGACAGCGCGTCGCATCGTCTGCTCGGTCGAGACCAAATCTGGTTCACCGAGAAACGCAGTGACGGCAGTTCCTACCTTTTCCCACTCGCCGATCTCGCACCCCGCAAGAACGAAGCCGTCTCCAAGCGCTACATCGAAGGACGCTACGGTGCCCGTCCGATTCTCATGGATGGTGCCATTACAGGTGCGGCAGCAGAGTTCGCGACAGAGACATCTTGACCCGTAACCGATCAAGAGCTAACAGGAGCAACGACTTGGCTGCCACAAAGAGTGCTAAGCCGAGACAGATTTGCGTCTTCACCGAGGGCAAGGCGACTGAACCAGACTACATCCAGCATTGGTCCCGAGAGCACCGCCAGACTGTGAAAGTAGTGATCGACAAGTTTCACGGCGGTCCGCTCCAATTGGTCGACCGCGCCATCAAGCGGCGCACAAGCGAGCAACATGAGGCTCGTCGCGGGCGTGGCGAGGCTTTCGACGAGTACTGGTGCGTCTTTGGTCGCGACGAGCACCAGAATTTTGACTTGGCAGTGATTCGAGCAGTGTCAAACGGGATCGG
Source organism: Candidatus Aldehydirespiratoraceae bacterium (assembly GCA_965204595.1). Classification (GTDB taxonomy): domain Bacteria; phylum Actinomycetota; class Acidimicrobiia; order Acidimicrobiales; family Aldehydirespiratoraceae; genus VXYK01. Next base: position 621,889 of record CBDBEW010000014.1, read on the forward strand.
CATCGCTCACTCGAATCCCTGCATTGAACTCTGGTTTATGCTGCACTTCTCCGACCAAACCTCGTTCATAGACCGCCACGATGCTCAGCGCGCCTCGAAGAAGTTGCTCGGATGCGAAAAGCGACTGACACCCCAAGCTCTGAAAGAACTTCAAGCAGAGTTCTGCACGGCGCGTTGTCGGGCGCAGGCACTCAACAACAAGCACCATCTCGACGGCTCCGCACCCCGGTCAAATCCGAGCAGTGATGTTTGGAGGTTGATTACCTCCATCGCCCGCCACCCAGAGCGGATAAGTCCGATCCTCGCTAGTTGATCCCCTAAGTGCCACGTGAAGTCCCTCCACGACCAGCTCTGTGAACGTACAGTCACGCGCTCGTTCATGGCGCTCGGCTTCTTCGCCGAGGCTGTCAGAAAGATTGATGGTTTTCCGCAGCCAATTCAGCGACGGTAGCTTGGTACTGGGATCATGTTCCTCGGGCTAGTAGCTATGTAGTTTTCTACCCGCGAGGGCAAATCAACACAAGGTCTCAAAAATATGAATATGTTGGTAGGACGCGCAGCTACGGCCCTAAAGTGGTCACTCCTGGTCCAAGACAGATACTTTGGGTGATCGCTTATAATAGTGGTGGATATGGTCGTTGGGCAAGATTAGATTGCTCTCGGGCTGCACCGTCAGGAGCAGATCAGTATGGTGAGGTAAAGAAAATAGCTGGGATCGCTTCGAGCGGTAAGTTATATACGATGGACGAGTTCATTGCTGAAAAATTTCCTAAAAACGTGAACCATTCTGTTTCAGCACCTTATCAGTATTTAACTTGGAGCGATGATAACTGTTCTTTAGGCGTGCTTGAGCCGTTGCGATGGTTTGTTCAGAGAGGTACAGGGTTCGGCAACGAATACGATCCTCGTAGAGTGACCACAAACCTCTTTGATGTAGCTCGTTATCTGTTTGTTCCTAAGGCTCCTTTCAAACATGGTTGTTGGCGACACGATTTCGCTTGGCGCAATCTTTCGCGAATCGAACAGCAATTCCCGACCATCGACTCTTGGAACCAAAAAACTACGACGCTTCCAACGCCAAACTCTTATCCGACTGGCAAAACGCGTGTAACAACACCTACAGGAACCCCATATATATAGACTTCAAAACTAATTGTCGATCGACTGCTGGTCTTGCAATTAGGGTTTTGAAGTCCACTACATCTGTTTCCGGTTACAGATCTAATGCAAACGATGTTGGTTACTAAATTGAGCAGTCTATTTGTCGCGAATATCCCCGCAGGTTTCGTACAGATACCGTGAAAGAAAGATATGTTATGAAAAAATATTAAAAAAGAATAAAGCGGAACTGTTGCCTCTCGCCACAGTAGTTGGGCTTGTCGTAGGTTTTGGACTTGTGGTGGGTTCGTGTGCTGTTGGAAGCGAACAAGCTAATGTTGTTGATGTTTCAAACAGTGTGCCTCTTCAGACTACGACCACGCCACCGAGCGATAAGTTATCAACAACGGCTTCTCTAGTTCACAACGACAAAGCTGCATCGAGCGAAGCATCAAAACCAGAGGAACAATATTCTGAGCAACAATTAGGTATTGAAGCGATCGTGGACAACTATTTGGATGGCATTTGGGGCAGACACGGCATAAATGAGGATCATGTATGGATTGATCATTGATCAATCTAAGTCTGAGTCAAGCGACCCTGCAATCAACCAAGTGGTGCAGGGGTGGGTTCTTGCTTGTTATTTCACCCGCCAATGTGGTGGGGTTAGAGGTTCCATGTAGGTTGCTAAAAGTAACATGCAACAGAACTAACGTCCTAGTCGGTACTAGCATCATTAGTTCTGCGGGCTGAAACGGCGCAATCGTAGACTATTGCTCACCACAAACAGCGAAGATAAACCCATTGATGCTGCCGCGATCATGGGGTTGAGGATACCAAAAGCTGCAAGAGGTATCGCTGCGGTGTTGTATGCGAAAGCCCAAAACAAGTTGCCCTTGATGGTGCTGAGAGTACGGCGGGCCAAGGCTATTGAGTCGGCAACTGCTAAGAGATCATCTCGCAAAATCGTTATGTCCGAGGCTTCCATCGCCACATCGGTGCCATCGCCGATAGCGATACCAACATCAGCTTGAGCTAAGGCTGGCGCGTCATTGATACCGTCACCCACCATCGCAACTCGCATGCCTTGCTTTTGTAGGCCAACCACCTCTGCCACTTTGGAATCAGGAAATGTTTCTGCATGCACCTGGTCTATGCCCACTTGTTGGGCAACAGCGCGAGCTGTGCGTTCGTTATCCCCTGTCAACAAGACCACTTGTAACTTTTGGGCTTTAAGTGCTGCCACCGCCTTAGGAGATGTGGGTCTGATTTTGTCGGCTACCGCTATTACTGCCGAAGCGGTGTGAGGAGAGCCAACATAAACAACGGTGTGCCCTGCGTTTTCGTATTTGCTAACTGTTTGTTCTAGCTGTGGTGCGACTGTTGTGAACAACTCTGCGCGACCTACCGCTATCTCTGTGTTGTCTACTTTGGCAAGCACTCCAAGCCCGGGCCGATTCTGAAAGTCTTGGACCTCCTTTGTTGATTCGCATTCTGCGGCAATAGCGGTCGCCACGGGATGCTCCGAACGTGATTCCAAAGCTGCCGCGTACTCAAGCCACCTCTTTTCGTCACCATCTGCTGCGACCACAGCAACGAGTTCCATCGCACCAGAGGTGATGGTGCCCGTTTTGTCCAAGAGTACCGTGTCGATCTTCCTAGTGTCTTCTAGAACCTCAGCACCCTTAATGATGATCCCCAACTGCGCTCCACGGCCAGTGCCAACCATGATGGCTAAAGGAGTGGCAAGACCCAAAGCACACGGGCAGGCGATAATCAAAACCGCCACAGATGCCGTGAAAGCTTCGTTGATGGGTTCGCCAAGAAACAACCAAACCAACAAAGTGGCCATTGAGATCACAAGAGCAGTGGGCACAAAAACTCTTGCCACGCGATCAGCTAGGCGTTGCACTTGAGCTCGGTTTTCTTGTGCTTTGTCAACCAAACGAATAATTTGAGCCAAAGCTGTTTCTTCCCCAACCCGAGTTGTTTCAATCAGTAACCAACCGTTGGTGTTTAGCGAGGCACCAAATACTTCGTCTCTGGCACCAACCTCAATAGGAGTGGACTCACCGGTGAGCATTGATACATCCACCGCAGAGTGGCCGTCAACCACCACCCCATCAGTCGCAATTTTCTCGCCTGGGCGCACCCTAAAGCGCATTCCAATCGCCAAGTCTTCAACCGCAATCTCACTACCGTCTTCTAGTTGTGCAGTGCGAGCACCAAGATCAGCGAGTGCTCGAATTGCTTCTCCAGAGCGACGGGTAGCGCGAACCTCGAGCCACTTGCCTAGCAAAATCAAGGTAATTATCACCGCACTGGTCTCAAAATACACCGCAGCATCTATGCCTGCTAGCAACACCACTAACGACCAAACCCAAGCAGCTAACGAACCTACCGAAACAAGTGTGTCCATAGTGACTAAACGGTGCCTCAAATTGATGGCCGCAACACGATGAAAGCACCAACCCGACCACAACACAACGGGCGTAGCTAAAACTAGACCCAACCATTCCCAACCCGCAAATCGCAGTGGTGTTATCATCGAAATCGCCGCCAAAACCAACGTCAACGCTGCCGCTAAACGAAAACGCAACCACAAATCGGCTTGCCGTATTGCATCCGCTGCATCTCTGTCTAGTTCTTGTGGTGTACTAAAACCTAAGGCGTTGATGGCGGCGCGTAAGTCCTCAGTGGTCACGTTGTTGTGATGCATCACAGTGGCTTTGCTGGTGGTGAAGTTCACTCGTGCCGACTTCACCCCTTCAAGGCGAGCCAAACTTTGCTCTATCGACGAAGCGCACGCCGAACAGGTCATGCCCGCCACAGCGATGTTTGAGAGTATTTGGCTTGCCACGTTTTCACTTTACCTGAATACCCAGTGCAGTGGAGTTTCGGGCACAGTGTACGATGCTCAACCGCCGCCTAAGCTAGCATTCAATGAAAACTGTGGTGGTAGTTGGCACTCGGCCAGAAGCAATCAAACTCGCGCCCGTGATTCATGCTCTCCGCAGTCAAACCTCTTGGCAGGTGACCGTTTGCGCCACCGGGCAACACGAGGCAATGTTGAGTTCGGCTCTAGAAACATTTGGTTTGAGCGTGGATATCAACCTTGAACTAATGCGCCCCGATCAAGGGGTTTATGAACTTAGCTCGGCAGTTGTGACGAGTTTAGGAAGGTACTTTTCGCGGCATCGTCCTGAACTTGTGCTTGTGCAAGGTGACACAATATCCACACTTGGGGCATCATTGGCAGCGTTTTTCACCAACTGCAAGATAGGTCACGTGGAAGCTGGTTTACGCACCGATGATCTTTTGTTGCCTTGGCCAGAGGAAGCCAACCGAAGACTGACCACCCAGCTAGCCACATGGCATTTCGCGCCAACTGAGAACGCACGATCCAACTTACGACGAGAAGCAGTCCCCGCTGAGAATATTTTTGTGACCGGCAATACCGTGGTTGATGCTTTAGCTTGGATTCTCAAAAGTCTAGGCAACGAGTTGGTGGCGGCACTGCATGACCGTTTGCCGTTTCTTGCTGGCAGCCGCCGTGTAATTCTTGTAACCATGCACCGCCGCGAGAACCAGGGTCCCGGTTTGGTTAACGTGTGTCTGGCGTTGCAAGAGTTAGCTCAACGGGGTGACACTTCGATTTTGTTGCCGCTGCATCCCAATCCTGCGAGCCGTTCTGTTGTTTCTGAGGTTTTGGGTGATGTGGAAAATGTTCATCTTGTGGAACCTCTCTCATATTGCGATTTCGTGGCTGCCATGAAACTTGCCGACATCATCATTTCTGATTCTGGGGGGGTGCAGGAAGAAGCTCCTTATCTCGGCGTACCCGTGCTCGTCACCCGAGACAAAACTGAGCGCCCCGAGGCTATCGAGTGTGGCACTGCGAAACTTGTTGGCACCGATACTGCAACCATTTTGCAAAATGCTCACGATTTGCTTGATGACGAAGTGTGCTATCAGCAGATGGCAGGAGCAAAAAGTCCTTTTGGCGATGGCAACGCAGCTACACGAATTGTTGACGTGTTGTTGGACGCTCAGCGACTAGCGAGTTCATAAGTCCAGTTGACTAATTTTTCTACTGGGTCTTGCGCCCAAGCTAACATTTGTTGTTGTCGTTGTTGATGAGCTTTTTGGATGTTGCTGATGTCTTCTAAGGTTCGTTTGAGTTCGCCAAAAAACAAATGTTCTTCGCGATGGTTGAATGCTTTAGTGAGCTGCCAGCGTTCTTGCAGTTCTTGCAGGTAAGGCAGTCTGGTTGCCCAACTGTTGAAGCGCAGCGATGGCGTGGCGAGCACCGCTGCTTCAGCACAGACGGTTTGACTGTCACCAACCACTAGGTCAGCCGCAGCGAGCACTTGGTGGAAACTCTCAATGGGCGTTCGCAAGCGCATCGCTTGCAATTCTGCTGGGAGTTCTTGTTCAGATGAGATGACCACCCTGCCGTGTGGTTGCATTAGTTCAAGTATGTGTGTCACTTGAGTGTGGGTCAAGCCAGCTTCTCCGAAGTCGTGGCTGGCTTTGAGCGCGCTGAGGCGCAAAACAAACAGCCGTTGTTTTTCAGCTAGTCCGATTTGTTGGCGTATTGCTGGGTCTGGGGTGAAGCGAGCGGGATGTAGGTAGAAGAGTTCTTTGTACCCCCGGTATTTGCGATGCTCTTTACGGTATTTTTTGGATGTAGCGGTTGGGCTGGTAACCATGTTGGCGAAAGGTGCCGCCAAGTAATGCAGTAGACCAACAGCGTGCCCATCGTCGCTATCGTAGATGACTGGGGTGCCCGTGAACCGACCGGCGTGTACTCCTGGGGGTGAACGGGTGAGGATTATGTCGGGTTTGAAATCTCTGGTTGTACGCCACACGAAGTAGTCTCGCAGCATTAGTTCAATGGCTAAAGAGCTTCGCTTGGTACCTGCTTGGGGGCCGATCTGCTGTGGTCTATTGCGCAGGCTTATCAGCTCGACCACTGCTTCCTTGCCCTGCCGTGAAACCCATAGCGTTTCTTCGCCCGCAGCTATGAGTTCATCTTCAACCGCGCCCAACATCCACACATCAGCTGGATGCACGGCATCAAGTAACACTCGCATTGCCCAAAACGGTACCGCTACTTCAACTACGTTAGCACCTTATGTTACAACGGTGGTGCTACCAGGCATCTAGGCTGGTGGTTAATGTCTTCGTATTCCTTCGCCGACTTAACGTGGGACAACTCATTCACCCGAGAGCTACCTGCCGACAAGAACCCAGCGAACGGTGTACGCCAAGTGCTGGAAGCGGCTTATTCAAGGGTGACACCTGTGCAGACTTCTGCGCCAAAGTTAGTCGCCTCTAGTGCTGAGATGCGCTCGTTGCTTGATCTGCATCCAAGCGTTGTTGAGGGTGAAGAGTTTTTGCAGGTGATGAGTGGAAACTCTGCTGTTGAGGGAAGCGACGCTTACGCCATGTGTTACGGTGGTCATCAGTTTGGTAACTGGGCGGGGCAGTTAGGTGACGGCAGGGCGATCAACTTGGGCGAAGTGTTGACTTCACAGCATGGTCGCCAAACTCTGCAACTTAAGGGTGCTGGTCCAACCCCATATTCTCGGCGTGCCGATGGTCTAGCCGTGTTGCGGTCTTCTTTGCGTGAATTTCTTTGCAGTGAAGCAATGCATTTTCTGGGTGTGCCAACCACCCGAGCGTTGAGCTTGGTGCTAAGCGGGGAGGCGGTCGTGCGTGACATGTTTTATGATGGCAATCCCGTACTTGAACAAGGTGCTGTGGTGTGCAGGGTTGCCCCTTCCTTTATTCGTTTCGGAAATTTTGAAATTTTTGCGGCGCGTGGTGACACTGCAAACCTGCGGCGCTTGCTTGACTACACGATCACTCACTTCTTTGCACATTTGCTTGATTCGACTTCGGCACCCTTGCCCAAGTCCGCATATGTTAACTGGCTCGCTGAGGTAGCTAAGCTCACCGCAGACTTGGTGGTTGACTGGCAGCGTGTCGGTTTTGTGCATGGTGTGATGAACACCGACAACATGTCGATTCACGGTTTGACGATTGATTACGGCCCCTACGGTTGGTTAGAAAACTATGACCCCAACTGGACTCCAAACACAACTGATGCAGCTACTAAACGCTACCGTTTCGGTGCTCAACCACAGATTGCTGCCTGGAACCTTGAACGTTTGGCGAACGCGCTGTATCCACTTGTGCGAGATGTTGATGCGCTTTCTGGTGCCTTGAACTCTTATGTTTCGCGTTTTAACGAACGTTGGGTGTTGATGATGGCTGACAAACTCGGCTGTACTGATTTTGATAGTCACACAGACCGCCCGCTAATAGATGACCTGCTCGACTTGTTACCGCACGCTGAAACTGATATGACGTTGTTTTTTCGTGGCCTCGCTAATGTTGACTGCGAATCCGCGCGTCTCACAGATGATGATTTACTGGCTCCCTTGATGGAAGCGTTTTATGTGCCCGAACAAGTCACTGGTGATTTCCGAGAAGCACTTGTTGCCTGGCTCTGTAGCTACAGGCAGCGTGTTGGCGTTGATGGTCGGGCAGATGTGGAGCGGCGAGCAGCAATGAATAAGGTCAACCCGAAGTTTGTGTTGCGTAACTATTTGGCTCAACTAGCTATTGATGATGCCGAACAAGGCAACTTTGAGTTGACCGAGAAACTACTCGACGTTTTGCGTAAGCCATATGATGAGCAACCTCAATATGACCATCTGGCTGCTAGGCGCCCTGATTGGGCTCGCAGTCGACCCGGTTGTTCAATGCTTAGTTGCTCAAGTTGAGCAGACTTTTCTTGCCCTTGCTTATAGAACCCTTGCTAATAGAAACCTAAGAGATGGCCTGCCATAGCCACGACTGCGATCACTAGAATTGGGCGCACCACTTTTTCACCACCTGCTACGGTGACCCGTGCCCCCACGAAGGCACCAACTCCAACTCCGCTCGCAAGCACAAGTGCCGGCAACCAATAGACATCGCCGTTAATTATGAACACCGGCAGAGCGAACAAGGTGAAGATGCAGGTGACTATCACCTTTATGTAGTTGGTGGTCACGATGTCGATTCCCGCTCGTGTGAGAGCAGCGATCAGCATGAGTCCCACCCCTGCTTGTATTGCTCCACCGTAGACACCCACTGCAAAGAACACCATCGCCGATAATGCTGGGTGCCAAGCAGGTTTGAGGTGTGTCTTGGTTGGGTCGGGTTTGCGCACAGAAATCACCAGGATCGGGATCATTACTAGTCCAAACACCCGTTCAAAGGTTTCGTCAGTGAGTTGTGACACCAGGACCGAACCAACTAACGAACCCACTATTGCGGGCCACAAGATGCGCCCGATGCCTGCCCAACCAGCAATCCCGAGCCGTTGAAATGTGCCCGCAGCACTTATTGTGCCTGCGAACACGCCAACTCGGTTTGAACCATTAGCGGCGTTACCTCCAACGTCGGCGAAAACCAATAGCGGCACAGTCAAAAGCGATCCTCCACCCGCCATGGTGTTGACGATGCCGGCGACAAAGCCACCGCCCAATAGCAATGCAATATGGATTACTTCCACATTCTTGATGCTACGGTTCGCGAAGCGTTGTGCAGTTTTGCTTTCGTGCTGTTGCGTTGCAGTTCTTTGCAGCCACTTTTGGGGGTCTTAGGGTAACAATCTCGCTATGTCGCTTTCGTGCCCGGGAATCATGGGTGTTGAACCATAGCCAGCCCACAGATAGTCAATGCCCTCGTGGGGATGCGCCACTATCACTTGGCTTACTATTGGTTTGCCCGCCAAACGTATGCGCGAGTAGTGGGCGTGTACCTTGAGCGCAGCGGTTTCAACCCAGTGACGATTGATATATTTTGCGTCAAATACCACAGCTTGTGGCTCTTTGTCGAGTTTTAGCACAACAACATCTGGCTTGATAGTATGTTTGGCGATTTTTGGCTGTGGATTGGGGACATTTTCTAGTTTTTGCCAACCATTACCATCAGCAGTGATTTTGGGTTCAAACGCAACCAAGATATTGGGTTTGAAGCGTACCGTGCTTCCTTCAGGTAGCTCTAGACGTGTTGTGCCCGCGTGGGTGCGGTAGCCCAGAACATCAAACCCAGGTTCTAGTGGCGCGCCATATTTTTTCTGACAAGCCAACAAAACTTGAAGATACACCCAATATTCGTAGAGTCGGCTTATTCCTTTCACCCCAAACCGAACATCACCGGGGCCTTCTGTTGCATAAGCTTCTGGCCCTGCGAGTATTTTATGAACCTGCGCGATTCGTTGATAACGCGGATCGTGGCGAACGCGGGTGAGTGCTGCCGAAATGTCTCTTCGCTGCCAGCGGCAGTCAGCAAAAGGATACGACCGCAACATGCGTTGTGCCCGTGTGGACACTTCTAACCCGTCTGCTGAGCGCCGCGCATAAACCGCCAACCGATACAAGGTCTCAGCCACTAAAGCATTTTCCGGAACGTTAACATCGCGTTTCAAAACCACACTCCGCCCCGGCCGCTGCATTGTTTCTGCCTGCTTATCGATATTTGAAGGTTGAGTATTTTGATTGTCTTCTGCAGCCAAACTCAAAATCGAAGCTGACGCACGCATTAGGTGGACTGTCAATTCGCGTGGGTTGCGAACTGCTTCCAAGCGATTAACAGCGACACCACTAGCCAGCATTGACCGAGGCTCAACCATGATTTCTCGAAGTGGCTGTTCGATTGCACGCCAGAGTTCTCTTGGTAAAGGTAACCGTCCACTCAACGAAGTCGTACCAGTAGGATCAAATAATAATCCAGCCCAAACCTTTTCAAGTGAAGCCAGTAGAACTTGGTAACTGACTTCACTGATCTTGTCGGGCAAAATATTAAACTCACCAACCAATTCTCCAGACTTACGGGTTACTTCAACTAACCCAAGTTGCCCCCTAAGTTTGTCGACTTCATGTATGCGCGTTTCCAGACAACCCACTCCATCAGCCTCTAGAGAAACAGGTCCAAGCCAGATTTCCTCACCGTTGCCCAAACCCCGTAAATGCAACTTTGCTGACTCTCGAATCTCTGGACTTTCGTACCCCAACCCAAGAGGTACCCAACTTTTGCCCAAGCGCATCTCTATTTCGGTCAAAGCTTAGATCCTCGCTAACGCAAGTTGTGGATCGGTACCTTCAAGAAATTCATCATCAGAAATCGAATCTGCAAGCCACCGATGCAGAATCGCAGCTGCTTGGTTGGCCCCAACGTTTTCAAATTCAACCCTTAATTCCTGGAGGGCATCAACCAAGTGACTTTTGAAACCTCTTATTTTGGGAATTATTCGCTGTACCAATCCCCAATCTAAAGCAGCCTCATCATCCATGATGCCTTGGGCATTTGCAACAAATCGTTCAAGTTCCAAGTGTGCCCGTAGCCCTACTCCAACATTCACGTGCCGCAAAATATCAGCTATTTCAACAAGAAAGTCGTGGTGGTCGTCACTTGGCGTTGTCTTACATATTTTCTTCCAATCGCTCGCCCCAACCTGCATCGGTGCTAGTGCTCTGCCATTGGGTTCATGATGACGATCAGAAACACTCACATTCAACAACAAAACATTTGCGCGGTCTAAGACTCGTTCCGACAAGGGCCGCGTTGTCTCATCAACATTTACCGTTCCAATGAAGAATAGATTCTCGGGGAACTTTAGTGCTGGTGGCCATTGATCAACATTTTTGATTTGTAATGAACTGGGATACAGGGGAATTTGAGCCTCTTCGCTTCCAGAGCGCCACTCTTCAACAGCTGAAAGCCACTCGGCGAGATATTGCTCAACTGGTGCTAAGTTCATTTCGTCTAGCAACACAAAATGCAACTTGTCGGGTGCCTCTTCACAAGACCGCACCATTTCCGCTAACCACCCAGGCACAAATTGATTCGTTACAACATTGACGAAACCGAGCACTTCGCTTTGGTCAATCCAATCAGGTCGCACAGCGACTCTCCTGAATCTGCCGTTAGATCTTGTAGCACCAAACGCAGCTGCAAACGTTCTGCTTAGGGAACTTTTACCTGAACCAGTAAGGCCTGCGAGGATAACAAACGGGCGCGTTTTAATAGACACATACAGGCGTCTAACGTCAACATCATCAAATTCCAAGTCGGCTTTACAGAATGCTAAAATGTGGTTGACTAGGCTTTCTTCTCCCGATTCAGGCGACCATCTTGCAATTTTTCGTTCCCCGATTTCGGCTTCTAGTTCGTCTGCGGTTTGGCTTGCGGCTGCTAGGGCTTTGTCGCTTAGTTTTTCGTCTCGCAGCCATTCGCTGATTTCGAGTTTTCTGTTTTGGAACGAGATAACGTCTTCGTTACTAAAGTCTCCTCGTTCCTGTGTTAATGTTGATTCGATCTGTTTCAAAACCTCTTCAGTTGATTCCCGGCATTGCTTGCGCGATTTCTCCAATTCTAGTTCGAGTTCATTTTTTAGAGCATTCGCTCCCCGTCCATCCCGGCGCTCAATCGCAGACCTCTTCCGGTACCACTCACGCATTGCAGATTCACTGCTCAATGGACCCAGATTTATCAAGAGTTTCTCAAGGTCTTCTTGTTGTTCCTGCATTAGCGCGTCGAGTTCTTCAGTCAATCTGGTGTGTGCTGCACCTATTGCTCGAGCCATCTCCGTTAGGTCCAAGTCAGGAGATTCAATTTTTTCTTTCAATTTCTCAACTAGTTGCCCCCAGTCTGCATCCTCCCTGAGGCTTGATTCTCGCAATTTCTGCTCCAATCCCTGCAACTGAAACCTCGTTTGCTGAGTTTGCTCGTCTCTGTATATCTTTTCTCGTAGAGCGTTCAGTGTCTTTTCTGCGTCTTCTAATTCGTCTGTTTTTACCAGGAACTCTAAAGTGTCAAGTTCCTCTTCTGAAATACTCTTCTTTGCGCTCAGTTCTTTGTGGGCTCCTTTGATCGTCCTATAACGCTGCAATTCGGGTTCGAGTGATTCAATTACCTGACCAGTGCTTTCGCACCACTCATCAACTATCCGCGCTAGTTTAAACCTTCCTCTAAGATCGCTCGTTTGACCTGCCTTATCTAGACCCCGCGCAACTCCATCTTTGTGAACACTAGGGGGCACAAACGATTCCAAGATCGGCCTGAGCAAGGCGGCTGCTTTGAACTCTCCGACTGCGTGTTTTAGCGAGGTTGGCACTGCTGATAACGATTCAGGTATTGAACCTTGTTTCCACGGTTGTACAGCTTCTTGAAGCACAACAACCCGATTGATCTGTTCTACGGTCTTTTCGCAACTTTTTTGAATCTTCGTGAATCGTCTTCCACCGACTTCCACTCCCCTGTCTCGTAGAACTCGTTCAATGCCATGCTTATCAATCGTTATTGCTTGAGCAGGCTGATTTTGTTGCAGATGCCGTATAGTCTCGTTCCACTCCAACAAAATCCCACGTAACCAATTAGAAGCCTCAACATCTCCTTGCAGCCTTATCGTCTCATCAAAACCAACAATTTCTTTGAGTGCCGCTAACTCCGACCGCAAGGATATGCGTTTTTCTAGCCACGCAGCAGGAGTCAGCTTTGACTTAATCGCTGCTACTGATTCCATATGATTTTTGACTTGAAAATCTATACTGTTGGGTAGCCGATGTGCTAATCCATTCACCGATCTCTGCCCCGTGGTGACCACATACCACCAATCAAGCAGGTGAGCCAATAATCGATCTTCGCCGGTGACGCAGCGTTTGATTACATCTTCAGCTACTTCAAGTGCCTCAACAGCCGCAGGCTCTTCTTCAATAACTGGAACCAGCCATTCAAAGACGGTGTTTGCTTCGGTTTCTGAGACAGAATCGTTGCTGAGGATAATGCGGGTTAGCTTGGTCATGTTTACTCCTTTTGAAGGTAACTGGTTTGTCTTTTCACTATGTCACAACCCTGTGACACTCGCCAATCGGTTAGCAAAATTCCTATTGTGGTGTGGGGTTATTATGGTGACACGAAGTGAACTTCAATGCGGCCGACAACGTGATCTAACTAGCTCTGCTAGTCTGCTATCGTGAGCGACAGCGACCCTACCCTGCCTGCATACCCCTACCCTGCCTGCGTAGCCGATGTCTGATTTGTTAGAGACGTTGCCCGAAGATTGGACTCGGGCGTTGGCTGTGGTGGCTCATCCCGACGACCTAGAATATGGTGCGTCGGCGGCCGTAGCACGTTGGACTGCTGCTGGCAAAGATGTCCGTTATGTGCTCGCCACGCGCGGTGAAGCAGGTATTGATGCTCTGCCACCCAACGAGACTGGACCCCTAAGAAGTGCTGAACAACAAGCTGCCTGCGATGTGGTGGGTGTTTCTGTTCTGGAGTTTTTAGACCATCAAGATGGGTTGGTGAGCAATGGCCTTGAGTTGCGCTGCGATCTAGCTGCGTCCATACGCCGACACCAGCCGGAAGTGATCATCGGCTCAAACTATCGTGACCGTTGGGGAGAGTCGGGCCCGTGGAACCACGCCGATCACCGGGTTGTTGGTAGGGCGTTGCCCGATGCGGTGCGAGATGCAGCTAATCGTTGGCTTTTCAGCGATGACGGTGAACCCTGGAGCAAAGTGAAGTGGATTGCTTTCGCGTCTTCCCCTAAACCCACTCACGGGGTGGACGTGAGTGCTTACATTGAAAAGGCTGTGGATTCTTTGAGGTGTCACAAGACCTATATCGACAACCTCGGTGATGCCTCCTTTAACCCCGATACATTCCTCCGCTCCATGTGCGCCCACGCAGGATCATTACTTGGCGTTGAATACGCCGTCACCTTCGAACTAATCCCAGCGTAACAACCCAACACCATTACTTGATTGGAGCATCGCAGCGCATTTGAGGTTGGCACAGACTACCAAAATAGCCTGCTCAGACGAACTATGGAGTAACTTGAAGTTGCGTAGGAGAGATAAATGCCCTTTCAAAACCCAAAATATTCATTGCAAGATCTACTTAAACAAGTCGGAGATGGCTTAATTCAACTTCCCGATTTTCAACGCGAATGGAAATGGGATGATGACCGAATAACGAGTTTGCTCGCTTCAGTGATGCTTGATCATCCGATTGGTGTGCTCATGATGTTAGAAACAGGAGGCGACAGCTCGAATTTCGCAGCTACACCACTCTCTGGTTCCAACGCGCCGAAAGTCAAACCTCAGCGATTACTCTTAGACGGGCAACAGCGGATGACCTCGTTGTTTCAAGCCCTAGCTTCGAATTAGATGAACCAATATGTTTCGCGCGACCCCGATCAAATGCCAAAAGCATTTAATACTTGGGTTAAATTTCAAGACAACGTGCTAAACAAATACGCCAACTATGAAGTACCAGTTATTGAACTAACGAAGGAAACACCGAAGGAGGCTGTATGTACAGTTTTTGAGAACGTCAACACAGCTGGCGTTTCGCTCAATGTCTTCGAACTGCTTACCGCTACATTTGCGGCAGATAATTTTCGCCTTAAAGATGATTGGAAAGAGCGACGCGCCAAGTTGCAGCAAAATAGCATCACTGCTGAAGTTGCTAACACCGATTTTTGCAAGTGGTGACTTTACTATCCACTCAAGAGCGAAAGAACTCATGGTCCGGCGCAGCAGTAGATGCTCCAGGTATCTCATGCAAGCGCAAAGATATTCTGCGATTAAAGCGAGACGAGTATGAAAAGTGGGCGAAAACTGCAATCAAAGGTTTTGAGTGGGCAGCAGAGTTTTTGGATGAGGAGGGAATTTTTGCTGCCCGTGACATACCATACAAGACGCAACTTGTGCCACTTGCTACCCTGCGAGCGACACTAGGTTCTAGCATTCAACAATTCGGCACTATTGACAAGATAAGACAGTGGTATGGGAATGGAGTACTTGGAGAACTTTACGGTGGAGCGATAGAAACTAGGTTTGTTAGGGATTTAGAGCAAGTTGTTAACTGGGTAAGGCATGGTGGCCCTCCACCCTATTGGCGTGCGCGGCGAGGGGTCATGTTGGGTCATTTCTTCCGCAATTGTGCCGAGTTTTAAAATATTTTTAATATTGTTTGATGTTTTTTGAGGTTTGGGGTTGTGAGTGTCTTAGGGGGTTTGTAAGGTGTTTATATGTCTTTAGTTGATATTTCTATTGTTTTAGAGCCTGAGCGGGTTGGTTGTGGTGGGTTGGTTTGTGTTGCGGGGGGTGATGCTGATGCCTTGAGTGAGGTGGAGGTTCGTGCAGAGTTGGTGTTGGTGAAGCGTAGTGAGGCGCGTTTGGCTTCGTGGAAGTCTGAGTTGTTGGCGTCGTTGGATCGTCGTAGGGGTGTGGATGCACAGCAGGTGGCTGGTGTTGAGTTGATGTTGTCTGGTCGTGAGGCTAAGACGGTTGTTGATAACGCGGTGAGGTTGCAGGAGTTACCTAAGACTAAAGCGTCGTTGGCTGCTGGTGATATTGGCCCTAAGCAGGCTGATTTGATAGCGAAAACTTTTGGGGAGGGTCCCGTTGATGAAGCTACTCTTGTTGATGCAGCCCAGACACAAAACATTGATGTTTTCGCTAACACTGTTCGTGAGCATCAAAGCTTTCAAGACAAACAAACTGGTTTGTCACGTATAGAACGTCAACGTAAGCGTCGCAGCGTCAAAGTTTTTGATGATCCCGCCTCTGGGTTGTTGAACCTTCACGCGGTTTTTGATTCTGTTACAGGCGCGAAAGTTATGGCTGCGCTCACAGCTAAAGAAAACTCTCTATGGAAAAACAACAACAATGGCGAAACGCCCCAGCAGCGACGCGCTGATGCACTAGCAGAGTTGATTTGTGAACAAGGCAACCCGCAAGGCACAGACCTACTCATCATCGCTGAAGTTGATGTGGTTAAACAACAGCTCAAAAACAGTCGACTCCTCAACGGCAACCCCATCACAGATACCCAACTACGCGAACTAGCCGTGGAAGCCAACATTATCCCAGCAGTGTTCAACACCAACACCACAGCATCAGCTCTGAACTCTTTACTGAACCGCCGCCGAGAAACCGGCGGCGGCACATCTGTTTCCATCAATGACATGATTACCTCCTAATCGAAGTGTCAAGCCAAAGGGGGGATGCTCACGGGGCTTAGCGCGTTACTGCTCTGGATTCAGGCTACTTTGTGTACATTGTCCATAAGATACTCCAGTTAATGAATGGGGGTTGAGATGAGAGATCGGTTTCGGGGGTGTTTGGTTGGGCTTGCGGTGGGTGACGCACTGGGTGCGACCTTGGAGTTTTGCGCTCCCGGCTCTTTTGAAGCGATTGACGACATGGTTGGGGGCGGAGTTCACGGCTTGCTTCCCGGGCAATGGACTGATGACACATCAATGGCACTTTGTTTAGCGTCTAGCTTGCTGGACTGCGGTGGTTTTGATCCCGATGATCAGATGCAGCGGTACCTACGTTGGTTGCGTGAAGGCTATTGGTCAAGTAACGGTACTTGCTTTGACGTGGGTAACACCGTGTCGACTGCTTTGCATGCCTATTTGGTCAATGGTGAACCATATGCTGGCTCCACGCACCCGATGAGTGCTGGAAATGGTTCGCTTATGCGTCTCGCTCCCGTGCCGATGTTTTTCGCAACCGATTTAGAGCTTGCTGTCAAAAATGCTGCTTTGAGTTCTAGAACCACACACCAAGCAGTTGAAGCTGTCGATGCCTGCCGTTACTTTGCTGCAATGTTGGTTCAGGCTCTGTACGGTACCAATAAGGAAACTCTGTTGACTGCTGCGTCTTCACCCGGCATGCCTACCGCGCGATTGTGGGTAAATGAACCTTTAGCGACCAAAGTTGCCGCTGTCGCTAATGGGTCTTTCAAGATGCGCCAACCTCCCGAAATTCGTGGCACAGGATATGTTGTCGAATCCCTAGAGGCAAGTCTTTGGGCGTTTCATCGCTCGACAAATTTTCGTGATGGAGCTTTGTTAGCAGCAAACTTAGGTGATGATGCCGACACCACAGCTGCGATCTATGGTCAACTCGCCGGTGCCTTTTATGGTCTCACTGGTATCCCAACCGACTGGCGGGCAAAGATCACCATGGCAAACGAAATAACCCAATTAGCCGATCAGTTGTTTCAAGCAAGCCAAACTCAGACGGTCACCTGAAACTCCACGCAAGCATCAACACTAGGGATTTCAGTCTGCCAGTCCAGGCTAAACATTGTTCTTCAGCAAGCGGTAGGCACATAGCTAGTCTGATGCCAAACACTGGGGGTGGTTGGATACGAGGAGGCACGACTAGGCTAAGGCTGTGCTCATTTACGACGGTGAATGCGGGTTTTGCATAACGTCAGCTCGTTGGATAGCACAACGTGGCGCGCTGGTGGAACCGTGGCAAGCACTAGACCTCGGTGACTTTCCCATAACTCAAGCCGAGGCCAGCGAAGCAGCCTGGTGGATCGACCAGTCTGGAATCGCCCACCGAGGACACGCAGCCATAGCGCACGCTCTCAAGTCCACCAGCGGTGGGTGGAGGATCATCGGCATCCTACTGCTCCACCCTCCATTCTCTTGGTTAGCCCGACCGGTCTACTCGCTAGTGCCCCGCATCCGCCACAGGCTGCCCGGCTCCTGCTAAACCCGCCGCATCGCGGGGTCAACAAAACGCAAGAACCCACCAATTAGCTTTTTGCTAAAGTTCGCTTGCTTCGGCCTTGCGATACGCCTTGAGCACCCGTTCTCGTGCTTCGGCGTGATCGACGATTGGATTAGGGTAGGTGACACCCAAAGTCACACCTGCGGCTGCCAAATCCAGTGGACTAGCTTGCCATGGAGCGTGGATGTCTGCGTCACGCAGGTTAGCCAGTTCTGGGAGCCGTCTCCTCAAATAGTGTCCCTTGGGATCGAACTTTTTGCTCTGCAATACAGGGTTGAAGATACGAAAGTAGGGAGCGGAATCAGTGCCAACTCCAGCAACCCACTGCCAGTTTCCAGCGTTTTGTGCAATGTCACCGTCGATCAGCAACCGCCTGAACCACCGTTCGCCTCTGCGCCAATCAATCAACAGATGTTTTACCAAAAACGACGCTGTTACGAGCCTCAAACGATTATGCATCCAACCCGTGGCTGTCAGCTCGCGCATGGCTGCGTCAACAATTGGATAGCCGGTAGTGCCTTCACACCAAGCTTCAAAGGTTTCATCGGCAGGGCACCCAACAGACCATTCGATCCGCTCATATTGGGGCTTGAGACATTCGCGGTCAATGTTGGGTTGCTGGGCAGTCAAGTGAATATACCAGTCTCTCCAAGCTAGTTGGCGAACGAAAGCGGCTCGACCGGGAGTGTGAGTTCCAACGGCCTCAACCATATGACGCGGCGACAGTTGCCCGAAATGAAGAGCAGCAGACAGTTCTGAGGTACCAGACAGATGGAAGAGATCACGATTCTCGTCATATCGATCAACGCGCTCCAACCATTTGTTCAACTTGTGGAGAGCTGACTGTTCACCCTCAGCCTCAACTGGAACCGTTAGCGCAAATGCGTCGATCGAGAACTCCGCTGGTGCTGGAACAACCGCAGCCGTTCCAGCATGAGCGATTGCGCGCAGAGAAACGCTTTGCCAGCTCCTGTAAAACGGTGTGAACACTTTCGAAAACCTTCCCGCGGCCGTGAGCACAGTGCCCGGCGGATGCACAACAGTTCCCCAAAACTCATTGAGGGGCACTTCAGTTGCCTTGCGTACCCTACGATCCCGAGCTCTCGACCAGCGCGTTACATCGCTGTTCACGCAAACCTCTTCAGCACCTACAATGCACGCAACACGCGGCACGACAGACGCGGGATCACCTACACCTACCCATAGCGAACCGCCGAGTTCCCTGAGAGATTGATCTAACCCGACCAACGCTGCTAGGTAAGCCCGCTGACGCAGCGAACCAGCGGACGCTAGCAGCTGAGGCTCAATCACAACCAAAGCCACAACTTTCGTTGATTTCGTTGCTTTCGCCCAAGCTGGATTGTCGTGCAGTCTCAAGTCACGCCGAAACCAAGCGAGAGTAACAGTCTTCATCGTAGCCTCAGTTGTGGGACTTTGTTCGGTCATCGTGTTTCGCTTGCCCCCCCACCCTTCAAGCCGAGTATTGAGGTTTCGATTGCCAGATGTCAACCACGTTAGCGGCACAGCACCAGCACCGATGTTGGCGCGCTCGGAGACGCAGTCTGCCATTCGCCGGCGGGTTCAAGGCAGCCCGTCAGTGCGGTCGAATCTGTTGGTGCCAACGGATGCCAACGCGCTCTGAGTCAAGCTAGGGGGGCATCGCAATTTGACTGGTGCGCGCTTGAGTTGTCGCATCATCTTTGACGACATCATCGAGATGTGATCCGCGACGAGACGCTGCGTAATACCGAGAAGCCCCGTCAAGTCGTCCACCAACAAGCGATGCCTGAGGTTGGGTTGGAAGCACAACGGCTCTTTGCGATTAACGTCTGGGTGATACCGATGCGCCGCAAACGCCTTATGGAGATGCACCGGTTTTAGCTAGATTGTCGAAGCGAGTAACTCGCAGACGTTTCCGACCGGGAGCGTCGGGTCGGCTAGGTGGCGGCGTAGCCGCAGAGCCAGATCGGTTGGAGTGCCAGGGCCCGCCAGCAACGAGAACTTGGCATCGAGCTCTGCCCGGCTGAGCGGGTCGTGCATCGAACCTCGCTGGCCGTGAACGGTCCTCTCCAACACTTTGCCGCCGCGCAAAAAAATCCTCACCCGTCCACCCAGTCTTTGAGCGTAAGTCGCGTCGAACTCCTCGACGGCTCGCAGCGGTGCCACTTTGGCCTGCAACTCGGATAGCTCCGGAGCGCGTATCCGCTCGGGATCGTAGGTGGCGGGATCGCTCGGGTCGGCAAGGATAGCCGCGGCGATGTTGAACTGAGTCGAGTACTGCGCGGCCATCACCGACACCGTTCCGTCGAGGCTGTTCTGCGTCGCGGCTTTGGTGGGGCACTCCGCTTCGATCCGTTCGATCCGCTCCAGCCTGAGCCGGTGCTCGGCTCGCAACTCGGCGGCCGCCTGGATTAACGGATGCACGTCGCTGCAGGCGGCGTACGGCTTGACGGTGATCTCGTCGATCATCCAGCGGGTGCCGAGCGACTCTGTCAGCAGTTCGATGCGGGGCGCGGTGCCGTAAACGTTGCAGAACCCGTATACGCCCGCCAGACCATCGCTTGCCCCCTCGAAACCTTCGGCCACTAGCGAGGCCGCCAAAATGCCCGCCTCAGCGGCCCGGCCCGCATGAATCCGCTTGGCCATGCCTCCTGAGGAAGCGAACTCCATGGTTCCACACGCCAGCGACACGGCGATACCGAACGCATGGTTCAAGACCTCACCGTCAAATCCAAGTAGCCGTCCGGCGGCGGCTGCCGAGCCGAAAACACCCGACATTGAGGTCGGATGGAAACCCGCCAGCATATGCGATGCCGGTCCGACCGCGATGCCGGCACGCCCCATAGCCTCGTAGCCGATCACGATCGCCTCGAGCAGGTCACTGTTCGACACTGCGAGGTCTTCGGCGGTGGCCAACGCAGCGGGCACCACGACAGCACCGGGATGACTTATGGCCTCCTCATGAACGTCGTCAAGCTCGAACCCATGGGCGGACGCGCCGTTGGCGAACGCCGCCATCGCCGGGCTGGTCTTTGCGCCTGCCCCGACCACCGTCGCCGAACCTTCACCGCCCGCCCCTAAGGCGTAACCGATAGCGGCCCGCGACCACGGGCGCGTCGAGCCGAACACCATGCAGCCAGCGGTATCGATCAGCGCGTCCACCGATCTGTCGAGCAACCGCTCGCTAACCCGCCCCTTCAAGCCAGCAAGAAATTGTGCCAATTCCCGCGTCAGCGACCATCCACTCACCAGCCAGCACCCAAACTGCGAACAACGCCGACAACAAAGTTCAGCAAACCTTGCGTCAGTGGCCGTCTCCTCACCCAGCAACTCCTGCGCTGCCTACACCGCCAACTATAAAAACCGTCAACTCCCCCATCAACGAGCGTAGTCTCACCAGACGACTCCCACTCGGCGGGCAAGTCCAGCGAGCAACTCTGCCAACTCTGCCAACGCTTCCAGTCGGCCGGGAGCGATGACTGGGGCACTAGGGGGTTCTGAGAGCATCGAGCAGAAGCGTATGGAGGTGGGCTACGGCGTTCTCGGCGTGGGTGTCGGCGGTTCCGCTAGGGTCGACGATCAACGGACCCGGACTATAGCCGCGGCTGGATACGCCGAGTTGAACCGAGTCCATAATGTCGAAGTCTTCGCTGACGGTCGTATCCCAGTCGAGGTCGATCACTTGCTGTTGCTGCGGGGTCGGCTCGCTGCGGTCGAACCACCACTCACGAATCATCAAGGTCTTGTCAACGGCCAGTGGCACCCAACGAAAGGTGTTGAGCACACGACCCGGGTAGCACTGGATCGACGAGGTCGGCCAAGTGAAGAAAGCGCCATATTCGCTACTGCCGGGGTCACGGGCGTAAACCGAACGTTCTGGCGACACCCCCTGTGCATGGTGACGGACGGTGAACCCGCTCGGGGTGATGCGGTAGCTTCCGGGAGTGACCACCCCGGCGGTGAAAGCCTTATGCACATTGGGGCAGTGGTAGCATTCGTTGTAGTTCTCAACGGCGATCTTCCAGTTCGCCTTGATCAGATGGCTGCGCCGCGAGGTCAGCAGCCGCGCCCCCGAATCAGGCGCGAGCGCATGGAGGTCCTCGGCTACTCCAGGAGCCGTCGATTCCAGCGACGGAGCTTCTGTGTAGAGGTTGACGAACAGGAAACCGCCCAGCGACTCGACTCGCACCGCAGGCACGCACAGCTCGCCCACGTACTCACCACGGGCGCGGGTCAATCGACCATCGAGAGCATAGGTCCAAGCGTGGTAGGGGCAGGTGATGCTCGACAAGGTGGAGGACTCTGCGGCTACGAGGCGATGACCACGGTGCTGGCAGACGTTGTAGAAGCCGCGGACGACCCCAGAGTCGTTCACCACGATCACGCTCTCGTCACCCACTCGTGCGGTGATCAACTGGCGGGGTTCGGCGACCTGGGAACGATGGCCGACGAGCTGCCAACTGCGGGCGAAGACGCAGTCGAGTTCCCGCGCGAAGATGTCGGGGTCGGTGTAGTAGCGGGATTCTAGGCCCGTCAGGTCGGCGGAGGCTCTCGTCATCGTTCCTCTAAGGGTACCGGGGTGCGGCACCGTTCTGAGTCGTTGCTAGTCCAAGTCTGCCAACGCATCTACGAGCCGATCCATCCGTTCAGTAAAGTTGACATCGCAGCGCAGGAAGCGGTCGCCGAGTCCACGCCACGACACTGCACCGTCCTTGACGATTACGCCCCTCTCAAGCAGCCCGTTGAAGACTCTTGTAGAGTCGGTCTCGGGGTCGAGTATCTCGACCAGAAAGAAATTGGAGCGGCTGCCGGGTACCATGCGGAATCTGCCCAATTCGCCGAACCTGTGCTGCACATACGACCTGGCATCGGTGATGGTGGCCACCGTGCGAGCCACATGCTCGTGGTCGTCAAGCGCCGCCACACCGCCGGCGATCTGCAGCTGCCCCATATTCCAAGTGGGCTTCACCGCCAGCAGCGTGTCGATAAGTGGGCGAGCACCGATGCCGAAGCCGACACGCAGCCCCGCTAGGCCATACGCCTTGGAGAACGTGCGCAGCACCAGAAGGTTCTCGTACTCCTGAGCCAGATGGATATGGCCAGCCGTCTCGGAGTAATGAACGTAGGCCTCGTCGAGCACCACCAGACAGTGCGCCGCCGCCTCAACTATGCGGCGCACCTCCGCCTCGCTCAGCCAGGTACCCGACGGGCTGTGCGGATTGGTGACAAAGACGGTGCGCGTGTGGCTGTCGATCGCCGCAGCGTAGGCTTCGACATCTAGTGCCATCGAGGAGCGGTCGGTCGCCTCATGCACCAACACCGGCACTCGGCCCTCCGCCTCGGCGAACAGGTGATAGACCGGAAAGCACGGTCCGGGCAGCTGTATCTTCTCGCCGGGTCCGCACAGGCCGCGTACGATCATGGAGATGAGCTCGGTCTCCCCCGCCCCGCAGATGATCTGCTCGGGGCTGTACCGGTAAGTGTCGGCAAGCTTGTCACGCAGGGGGTCGGAGGTCCATGATGGATACAGATGCAGCCGCTCCATGGCCTCGATCACGGCTGCGCGTGCTTTGGGCGACGCTCCATGGGGATTCTCAGCCGAACCGAGCTTGGCGACATCGGCCGGGGCGATCCCGTAGCGTTTCGCCACATACTCACCCGCCAACCCTGGAACGTAGTACTCGTGGAACCCGGTCGATGCCGCGCGGTGTCGGTCGCTCTCACCACCGATACCGGACGACGCTGCTCGGGCGGGATGAGCTACATGAGACTCGTCAACTCCGAGCCTGTTGAGTCCGCCCGACGCGGCGCGGGCGGCTCTGTTGGGTTGCGCCAAGTCAGTCATTGGAGGCTGTCTGTGTAGATGCCGGCGGCACGGCGGTTGGCGTGGAAGGCATCGATATCGGCTACTACATCAGTGGGTGAGTCGGCCATCATAAAGGCCAACAAGACCTCTAGCAGAGCGACCGCGGCGATGGCTGAGGAGAACGGCAGCGGCGAGTCCGACTGAACAACAAAGCGGTGGGTCGCTGATGGCATTATCGGCGCAGACCAGCTGTCCGATATCGAGATGACCGCAACTCCTCGTTCCACGGCCAGGCGCACCGCTTCAACGATTTCTGTGCGGCAGGGTCTGAACGTCATCGCTACCAACACGTCTTCGGGGTCCATCCGTGCAACATCGTCGATGGCGAGGCCGATCGTGGGGATGGCGGTGACGTTGCACAGTGCCATGCCGGCGACGTAGGCGAAGTTGTCGGCAAGTGGCTTGGCCATGCCCACCCCCAGAACGCAGGTGCGGTGTGAGGCATCAATGGCCTCCGCGGCCGCTCTCAGGTCGTCCGCACGGATCTCGGAGAACAGCGACTCGACGTTGCCGAGGGATGCTGAGGCCATGTCGGCTAGCAGGGTGCCGTGCCGCCCGCCCTTGTTGATCGATTGCAAAAAGCGCGCCCGGTCCGGGAAGGACGGGGTGCCGTCAACCGCTTGCTGTCGGAACGGGGAGCGGAAGTCCTCATAACCGTCGAAGCCAACCGCCCGCGCCATCCGCACAAGCGTGTTTGGCCTCACGTCGGCGGCCTCGGCGATCCCCCGCATCGACTCAACCGCCACCTCGCCGGGGTGGTCAAGGACGTAGGTCGAAGCGCGACGGAGTTGCGGTGACATCGACTCGAGCGCATTGCTCAACAAAAGCAGCAGCGGTCCGAGGTCGCCACTGCGCACAGCGGCGACGTTGTGTGCTGTTGCACCGATGCGAGCCTCCTTGTCTCGAAGCAGGTGTTCGTCCCGTGGCATATCGTGGTGGTCGGGAGTAATATCGTCGCGCAGGGTCGAACTCACAGAAGCGACTCCTCGAATGGGTAGGACGACAGGCGGCGCGGCCCGTCGGAGGTGACTAGGTACATGTCTTCGAGCTTCACTCCAGGTCCGCCGCGGTCCGAACCGACAAAGCTCTCCACAGACATCACGGTGTTCTCGAGCACTTCGCCGTCGTATCCATCATGCTCCCAGTCCTGCTGGTAGGCGATCTTAGGGTACTCGTCGGTCATCCCCACCCCATGAGCGAGACAGGTGTAGCGGTGTGCGCTAAACTCTTCGGGATGCCGGAAGGCCTTCTCGGAGATCTCCCGGAAGCTCCGTCCGACTTCCAAAAGCATGGCATTGTGGGTTATTTCGGCGTGCGCGCGCTGGTACAAGTCACGCTGCTGCGCCGTAGGCATCTCACCGATGAGCCAAGTCCTAGAGATGTCCGCGCAGTAGCCAAAGGGTCCGATCATGTCGGTATCGACAGCGACGAGATCGCCCCGAGCGATCTCACGGTCTGTGGCCATCTGGTACCAAGGATTGGTGCGAGGTCCGCTGCACAGCAACCTCGCATCGATCCAGTCACCGTCGTTGGCGATGTTGACTTGATGCAGCAGCGAAAACAGTTGGTTCTCAGTGATGCCCGGTTTGCTCGCACAACGCATTGAGTGGAGCGCAGTTTCAGCCACCGCAATGGAGTGCGTAAGGCACTGTATCTC
The DNA here is from genome assembly GCA_965204595.1 of Candidatus Aldehydirespiratoraceae bacterium. Classification (GTDB taxonomy): domain Bacteria; phylum Actinomycetota; class Acidimicrobiia; order Acidimicrobiales; family Aldehydirespiratoraceae; genus VXYK01. The sequence goes on from CBDBEW010000014.1 coordinate 647,111, forward strand.
CTCAACGGACTTCACATAGCGAGCGGCTTCCATCAGCGGTTCCGCGTCTATTGAGCGAATGCCGCGGTCAAGCAGGGCTCGGGTGACGGATGGATTAACCTGCTCCACAGCGACTCGCGCACCGCTGCCGACCAACGCCAACACGTCGGCTGCGAATGCTGCTGCGTTGGTATTGAGTTCGAGTCCGCCATCGAAGCAGTTGAGTGCGTGTGTAGGAAATCCATTGCTGATAGATGGGGGTAACTCTCCATAGCCGCCGTGCAGGTTCATCGTGCCGTCGCGTTGCACCAGCAGGTCAAATACTTGGATGCGCGACTGATAAAGCGGATACTCGCGCCAGTCGGACACATAGCGCAAGCTCGCCGGGTTGAACAGGACTAACAGGTCGACATCGGCGATGTTCATCTGCTCTAGCACACGTCCGAGTCGGTACGAGCGCAAAGCATCTAGGTCAATGTCTGGTTTCAACAGGATCGGCGGATCGATCATTAGCGAACAATTGTACCATAGTTTGTCCAACTTGGTATATTTGTTGCTAATGACGATTCCCAACTCTGCTCAGGTGGTGATCGTGGGCGGGGGGATCTGCGGCGCGAGCCTTCTCTATCACCTCGCCCACGAGGGCTGGACCGACACGCTGCTCATCGAAAAAGCTGAGCTGACCTCGGGCTCAACCTGGCATGCAGCCGGCCAGATCACTCACTCGGTGTCGAGCTACACGCTGGCCAAGTTCCGTAAGTACGGCTGCGAACTGTACGCCAACCTTGAAAACGAAAGCGGGGTGGCCACCTCTTGGCACAAATGCGGCAGCTTGCGCGTGGCCTACGAGCCCGTTGAGGTGGACTGGCTGCACAGCCAGCTTGGCGTGGCCGACTACGTGGGCAACCGCATGGCATGGGTCGACCGTGACTTCGTGGCCGCTCAGCACCCGTTCTACATTGTTAACGACGTCATCGGTGCAGTCTGGACACCCGACGACGGCCACGTCGACCCTAGCGGAGCGACCAACGCCATGATCGCCGTCGCACGAGCACTGGGATCGCAGATCAGCCGCCGCAACCGGGTTCTGCACATCAACCGCCGTAGCGACGGCCAGTTCGAAGTCATCACCGAGGCAGGCACTGTCCGCGCCGAGCACGTGGTCAACGCCGCCGGATGCTACGCCCACCGGGTGGCGCAGATGGTCGGACTGTCGGTACCCATGGCCAACGCATTGCACAGCTACCTGCTCACCGAGGCTGTCGACGAGTTCGGCAGCCGCCAGAACGAACTGCCGGTGGTGCGTGATGACTACATTTCCGGCTACGTGCGTCAGGAGCAGCAGTCTGGACTGATCGGCATCTACGAGCAACGCAACGCCGAGGCCGCCTGGCACGACGGTCCCGCATGGTCACTTGAAAATCCGCTGTTCCCGGCCGACTACGACCGCATCGGCTTCTGGCTGGCCCGTGCCTTCGAGCGGGTGCCGGTCCTCGAACCGCTGGGAATCAAACGAGTCGTGCGGGGCGCGATCACCCACACGCCTGACGGCGAGCCGATGCTCGGACCCTCGGGCATCCCCAACTTCTGGATGATGGCCGGAGTGCAGGTCGGCATCGCCGACGGTCCTGGGTTGGGCCGTGAGCTGGCGCGCTGGATGGTTCACGGTGAGACCGAGTTGAGCGTCCGCGCCTACGATGCCCGACGTTTCGGCTTCGTTACCCCCGACGATGCCATGCGTTATGGACGCATCAAGGGAACCGAGGACTACGAGTACCGTCACCAGACACCCGTGCCGGGTTTGGAGCACCCGCGGCTGCGGCCTTACAGAACCACGCCCCTGTATCAGCGGCTCCGCTCGAAAGGTGCAGTGTTCACACAAATCTACGGGTGGGAGCGGCCCAAGTGGTACCCGACCGTCGCAGGTTTGCCCCAACAGGACGTGGTGGCTTTCCGCCACACCGACTGGTTTGATGTTGTCGCCCAGGAGTGCCGTGCGGTGCGTGAGCGGGTCGGACTGCTCGACAGCAGCGCCTTCGCCAAATTCGATCTGGTCGGCCCCGATGCCGCGGAAGTCCTCGATCGACTCACCACCAACACGCTGCCCCGGCTCGGCAGAGTCGCTCTGAGCTACTTTCTTACGCCTACTGGACGCATCGAGGGTGAGGCCACGATCACCCGCTTGGCATCGGACCACTTCTATCTGGTGTCGGCCGTATTGGGCGAGCAGAAGGACCGCGAGTACTTCGAGACGCATTGGCCTCGTGGGGCGCGCGCTGAGCTGCGCCTCCGCTCAAGCGACCTCGGAGTCATCGCCGTCGCCGGCCCCGCGGCACGGCAACTGCTCGCCCGCTGCAGCGACACCGACCTCGGCAATCAGTCATTCCCGTGGCTGAGCGCGGCGCGCATCCGCGTCGCCGGCGTAGAAGTCCGGGCACTCAGAGTCGGCTTCGTCGGCGAACTGTGCTGGGAACTGCACGCACCGACTGCGGACCTCGGTGCCATCTACGACGCGCTCTGGGAGGCGGGCGGAGACCTGGGGGTCGCTAACGTCGGCAACCACGCGCTCGACTCCCTGCGCATGGAGAAACAGTACATGACCAGCCGTGAGCTGACCCACGACATAGGCCCAGATGAGGCGGGTATCGGTCGCTTCATCAAAGTTGAAAAGGGCGATTTCGTGGGACGAGATGCCCTGTGCAAGCGCAGGGAGCAGGCCACAGCCGGCAGCCGACCCCATCGCTGGCGACTCGCTTACCTGGCAATCGATTCTCGCAACGCCGACGTATACGGCGGCGACGGTGTCTACGCGCACGGCGAACCCGTCGGCCTGATCACCTCAGGTGCCCACGGACACCACGTCGAACAAGGGCTCGGGTTCGCCTACCTCTCCCCCGCCTACGCTACGCCCGGCACCGAACTCGAGGTACGCGTAGTTGGCGAACCGCGCCCAGCGCGAGTGCTCGCCGCACCGATTTACGACCCCGAAAATACACGTTTACACATGTGACTGCTCTGCTCCGCTGGCCTTCAGTCTAGTAGCGCCACAACGCTCCGATCTTGCACAGATCTGATGAGCATCCCCAAGAGCCACAGCCAAACAAAATGCACTGTCCACGGCGGTTAGCCGAGTGCAGCGGTTCCGAAAGCTACGCCGAAACGAACGCACCAGATCACCACAGTGCCATGACGGCTTAAGTCGACACTGGTCGGGATCTCGTAGTTCTGTGCCCCTATGTTGCCCTTGAGATCGCCGAGATCTACGAAATCATCGTCGAGGGCTCCCTCAGGTGCATCGGCGGCGGCCGCCGAGAGGTAGACGTTGAGGTCTGGCCCGTTGTCGGTGGCGAAATCCTCAAAGCGCAGAAAACGTTGCTGGGTGCCGTCGTTGAGCACCACTGCCGTGCCTTCGGTGGGGTGGTTGCGATCGATGAAAACACCTTCCACGAGTCGCACAACCTGCGGGGAAGCACTGGTCTCTTCGGCACCAGACGCTGCCGACGCTCCCAGATTGGCCTCTGCGTCGGCAAGCGCACCGGATCCAGCATCAACGGAATCCAACTGAGAGGATGTGGGGTTGGCGGCCTCAGGCGCGTCCGCAACCCCGGACTGAACGGAATCTTCGGTGGTGGAGCCTGAGCCGGACCCGCTCGCAGCGGTCGGTTCGGGAGTCGCCACCACCCCAGAGTCGAACAATGGGCCGCTCTCGTTTATCTTGTCGTCCACGAACAGCAGATGGACAGCGAAGAAGATGAAGAGCAAGTAGTAGGCGACGGCCAGACCCACCAAGCCCAACGGCACCAGTATCTTCCATCGGCGGAGCAAAAAAGCAATCACGGTACGATGACTGGGGCGATGCCCAATCCTGTCACACCCATGCCCAACGCTGCAATGGTTTCCAACATCTGCCAAGATTATCTGTTCGGGCTTAAATCGGCTACCCGTGAACGTTCATTGGTCACCACTTTTGAAATTTGCCAGAGCGACCAAATAAGAATTTGTACTGTACAGTTAGATTCGCAATTGCGTACAAATTAGTGAACCTTCCGGTTCATCATTCCCGCAGTAGCCGGTCCTGTCCGTCTGGTGCGGCTCGCAGCGTTGGCATCAGGCCAAGCGAACGCCTCAGCGTTGCGAGTCACCGCCATACGCGGCCGCCTTCAAGCCACCCGAGGCCCCGATGCCCAATGACGCAGCAACAAGAAGTGGGTCGACGATTACCTACAAAACCGCTACCGCCGATAGGCAACAAATCCTACCCCCAGTTCGGTCGAGCCGCCAAAACAAGACGTGCCGTTACTCTCGGTTATAAGCTCAGACGACCAGCCCAGCCCAGCAGAGCGGGATGATCTGGACCTCGTGGAACCCCGGCTGGCACCCATCGCGCCTTCGCAAAACCCATACCGTTTGATGTGCGACCGCTCGCCAACGTACGCCCCTATCATCTCTAGCCTCTGGATTACTTCGTCATTGGCAGTGTTTTCCCGCATTTGTGCCGCCTTAGCCACTCTCATCCACCACTTATCACAGGAAACGTTCGCTTTGAGCCTGATCAGGCCGATATTGTAAAGACATGACAGCGGCACCCGTGTACTGGCCGACGGGGTCGGGCACAATCTTCTTTGACAACATCGCTTCACGCGCGACGATCTCAAAGGCCGTCGGCGATGGTCGCATTCGGCGGATCGCTCCGCGTCTCTACACGGCCGACCAAACATCCGACCCTGCGGAGATCGTCAGGGCGAACTGGTCTTCGCTGTGCAACCACTACCTGCCGGGAGCGGTGATCGTTGACAGGTCCGCAGCGACACCGGGAGTAATGTTTAACGCCACGCTCACGGTTGCGGCCGACACAAGCCGCACAGCAATCAAGCTTCCAGGACTCGAAATCAGAATCCGAAGGGGTGCGCCTCACGAGTCCGACCTGCCTTGGAGCCATGGGCTCTACATGTCGAGTCCCGCACGCTCGCTGCTTGACAACCTCGAACCTAGCCGAAGCCGCGGCGGTCGGCCGTCGCGAACACTCTCACTGACCGAACTTGAGGACTGGATAGCCGGCAAGTGCATCGCTTGGGGTCCCGAGCGTACCGAACGCCTCCGGGTTGCGGCCTGCGACCTTGCCGAATCGACTGGTCGTTCCCAGCACATCACGACGATCAACTCTCTCTTCGAGCAACTTGGAGGTATCGAGCCGCTACGTCCTAGTGCTGGGCAGCTGTTCAGAGCGGTCACCGTCGGCAGGGCATGGGACGAGCGGTGCCTGAGGCTCTTTGGTGCGGCAATCGAGACCCTTACGCAGATGAAGTCCCAAGGGGTGCCCGAGTGGCTGCCCGAATCTGATCCCGTAGGCGAGCTTCCCTTCTATGAGAGTTACTTCTCCAATTACATTGAGGGCACGACCTTCACCGTTGACGAAGCGCGACGGATCGTCAACACAAATACGCCGCCGTCGGATCGGCCCGCCGACGGCCACGACATCCTCGGGACCTACGGTTGCGTTGTCGATCCGATCAGTCGTGCGGCGACCTCAACTGATCCTGTCGAGCTGATTCAGCATTTGATCGTCCGACACAAGGAGATCATGCGTGGACGACCAGATAAGCGTCCGGGAGTGTGGAAATCTCGGAGCAACCGCGCAGGCGGATACGAATTCGTCGCTCCCGATCTCGTTGAAGGCACGCTAGTCAAGGGTTTCGAGCGAATAGGGGAACTACCAGAGGGTCTGGCACGTGCCCTCTATGCCATGATCGTGGTCACCGAGGTTCACCCGTTCGACGACGGGAATGGACGCGCCGCCCGCTTGATGATGAACGCCGAGTTGTCAGCCGTCGATGCGGCTCGCATTGTGATTCCCAGCGTGTATCGCAACGAGTATCTTGCGGGGCTGCGGCGTGTCTCTGTGACAGATGGGGACTTGCGTGCGTTCGTCCCAATCATGACCCACGCGTGGCGGTGGACTGCGGGGGTGCCTTGGTATGACAGCACAGCGACCGAAGGATACCTAATCGCCACCAACGCCCTGTTGGACTCGACCGATGCCGAGGTAACTGGAAAACGCCTCGAACTCCCCTAGCCGCCCAAATTCAAGAACTTGCCACCGCACGCGTTGTAGTAGGGCGTGTGACGCAAGAGGGATACTTGGACAGTTCATATTGACCGGTTTGTTTTTGAGTTAGCCGCCATCACGTGTGAGGCAGTTCGCCGATGAGGTGGGCGATCTCGGCGAAAAAAGCCTCAACTTCGGCGAAGTCAATGGTGCGGCGAAATGGAGGGAGGCCTCCGAGAAGTTCCTTGCGGTACGAAGCAGTTGCCAACCGCGAGTCGAGCACTGCCACAACACCCCGATCCTGTGCAGAACGAATGAGCCTCCCCGCGCCCTGGGCCAGCAGTGTGGTGGCGCGAGGCACGTCGATCGTGTGAAACGCTTGCCGCCCTATCCGCTCACGGCGCGCAACCATGAGTGGCTCGTCGGGGCGGGGAAAGGGGATGCGGTCCACGATCACCAACGACAGCGACGGGCCGGGCACATCGATGCCCTGCCACATTGTCATCGTGGCGAACAAACAACTCTGTTGCTCCTCTGCGAAGCGGCGGATCAGCTCGCGATTGGGCAGATCATCTTGGCAATAAACCCTCAGGTCGGTTGTCTCTCGCACGGTCTCGGCACCAACCCTCATGGCCCTGTAGCTAGTAAACAGCGCTAAGGTGCGGCCTCCGGCTGCGAGAGTCAGCCGGGTGATCTCAGGCTGCACAGCTTTGATCCAGCGCGAATCGTTGGGAGGCGGTAGGTGCTTCGCGCAGTAGAGCAGGCCGCATCTGCGATAGTCGAAAGGGCTGCCCACATCAATGCGGTCGTGCCCGTTGGCACCTAACATGTCTGCGTCGCTAACCTCGTTGTCGTCGGGCTCGTCATCGGGTAGACCGAGCCGGTCGGCGAGGTTAACGGGGACGGTCGCGCTCGTCAACACCGCTGGAGTACGCCGCCAGAGCCTCTCTTGGAGTGCTAGGCCGACGTCTACAGGGGCGGTCCGCCAGACCGGATTGTTAGCTACACCCTCTACCCAAACAGCGTCGTCGTTGTCCGGGTCAGTGGCACCGTCGAGATCATTGATTAGAGCATCAAGGAGACGCAGCGCCATTCTTCGCCGTGTTTCATCGCCACTAGACTCGCGCACCTCTGCGCTTGCCTCGCTTAACCGCCCTCGGCAAACGGCGACCGCTTCGATTAGACCGTCGGGGAGTGTACTCAGCAGTTCATCGCGGTACGGTTCGAGAGCGGCACGCAGAATGTCACCTGCTGCGCTTACGGCATCTGCCGTGGTCGAGCGCCTTACCGCTGTCTTGACTGCGCGGGCTGCGTATCTAAAGCGTCCACCGGTGATCGACACACCAGCGGCGCTGGCAGCGATGTCTTCAAGAGTGTGGGCTTCATCAAAAACAACTGCATCATGGGGCGGGAGTATCTCCGCGTCGGTGAACACATCAAGGCAGTAGAGATGGTGGTTAACCACAACCACATCTGCTTGCGCCGCCCGGTCACGGGATTGCTCAGCGAAACAGTCTTCACCCTTCACACAGTTCGCCGCTCCCGGACATTCCCGGCCAGACACGCTCACCGCTTCCCAAGCCCGAGTCGACGGTTCGAAGTCCAACCCAGCCCGGTCGCCGTCAGGTGTCAGGTCAGCCCAAACGGCCAACTGTTTGATCTCGGCGCGCACGGTCTCGGCCTCCGCGGCGGAGTCCGTTGCAATGAGTTGCTGTTCGCCGCGTGAGTGTGCGGTAAAGTCGGCGAGTTTCTTGCGGCAAAGGTAATTCGACCTGCCCTTGAGCACGGCGAAGGTGAGCGGAACACCTGTCGTCTGCAGTAGCAAGGGAAGGTCTTTGTTGACGAGCTGGTCTTGGAGAGCTTTGGTTGCGGTGGCCACGACAGCTTTCTTGTCGCTAGCCGCCAAAGGAGCGAGATAGGCCATTGATTTGCCGGTACCGGTGCCAGCGGCGACCACTAGATGCCGGCCATGGTTGAATGCATCCATAACAGCCTCACACATTTCAACTTGGCCCGGCCGACTTTCCCCGCCACCGGGCATTGACGAGACAACCGTGTGGAGTACTTCGACCGCTTCCTGGACTGCTTCCACGATCACCGATCGTACCGCACCCCACCCCAAACCCGTGGCAACTGGCCTCGCGTACCCAGTCCATGCATTTGGGTATAGTCGAGGTTGTTTTTTGCCTCAAATAATGCTAGAGTTATCGTGATGACATCAAGCTATACCAACGAAATTATCGAACGATTCCCTAAGCTAACTGTACCGTTCAAGAAATCAAGAGCGATCCCTGCACCTACCCGGGTTTGGAGCGAAGAAGAAATGAGTTCCATGAAGCTTGGGTATTTCCCGGAGGACATGAACGAGAAATGGATTATTTACATGAAAGGCAACAGGTTGTTCGCGCACCGCAGTTGGTCTTTGTTACGAATCTATGAGGTTACCTTCGTGTCGGTAGACGGCGGTTACTTTTCGTTGGAGGGCGGTTACCGCATAGATTCGGCTCTCGTCAACGACACCCACTATCAGCAACCGACAAATACCGATGAGTGGGAGTCTGCTTTCCTAGAATTACTAATTGCGGGCCACCTTCTAGGAGAACATGTATATAGGCAAATGCCCTCTTCCGGTAATCGACTTACAGATAGGTCCGCAGCAATGGAACTCACGATGCCGCAAATGATAGCAGAGCGAAACCGAATCTTGTATCAACAGTATCTGGCATCAAAGGACTGAGGGTTGCAGAAAGGGAGTTTACAATTCGGATTTATTGTTGGCATGCGTTCAGGACAGGAGGTAGTTGTCTTGCCACGAGTACTCGCTAATGTCTACTCGGGTATAAGCTCCAATATAGTGCCCGTTGATTCCCTCTCCATCAAACGATGTCCAATCGCTGGGACCGGACAGAGCTGGAGTACTGTCATTACCCCGAGAATTGCCCCGAGGATTCGCCGAGCCCCAGTCGCAACCTGATTGCAAGTGTTGGAGCGCTTGGTTGTAGCCGGTCAGGTCAAACTCGCCGTAAACGGCTAGATTGTCGAGTATGTCATATCCCCAGATTTTCAAGGATGCTTCTGACTGAAAATGCTCAGACACAAGAACCGCAGCATCGCCATCAATGATCGAAAATGTCTCAGTCGCGCTCCACTCGTCTGACACAACACCATTGGTGCCAAGTTGATACTTGACTGTCACGGTTTCTGAGTTGTCACCAACTCCAGTTGGAAGCATGCTATATGACAGTCCTATACGGAAGTCATCAACGTTTGTGCCGGTCACGCATGCTGCCCAGATATAGGGTGTAAACTCACAACCATCTGGAAGCACATTGCCATAGTCATTTAGGTCAGCATCAATGGCATAAAGAAAGGCACTGGCACCGTTGCGGTCATCGAGTTTGTGCTGGAATGTCTCATAAAGCCATCCATCTGGCCCATCGCTATATGCACTATCCCAGTTTGAACTCTCATCGTTACCCCCAAAACATTCAGCCCATGTTTTCGGTGTTGAGACTTGCTGAGTTCCACCCGTGCGTAGATCGTAGAGGTGGCTTTGGACTGTGCTCTCTGCTAAAGCGAACCCGACGTTATCAATGCGTTCACTCTCGAGCTTAGATACAACTAATCCAACGACACTGCCGCATTCGTCCAAAACAGGGCCGCCGCTGTTGCCGCTATTCACAGCGGCATCTGTAACGATTAGCTGACCTTGGGTTGAGTCATCTAGAAATCGCGACAAGACACCACGAGTTACCCATGGTTGTTCGGACACAAACAGCGGGAAACCAACGATCGTCAAGTTAGTTCCGGGTGTCAGGCCCGACGATGAACCAAATGACAGCGGATCAGGCGGCTCGCTTGAAGATGCGGACAGCAGTGCGATATCTACAGCATCATCACGACCTACCACGGTCGCTCGCAACGAAGTTCCCTGATTGTGAAGTGTCGCACTCGTTGTGCCTTCAACAACATGTTCTGCTGTTAGCCATTCGTTATCGCCAATGTAGAAAGCGGTGCCTGTGCCTGTTCTGGTACGCACTTGGTACACAGAGTTGAGCACTCGACGGGCGTGGTCGGAGAAATCACAATATTCGACACCGGTTCAGCATCCGCGGTACCAGACGTGGTACCATATGCTTCGCAGACCGGTGACTCGCGTTCGAACTGCACTTGGGGTTCGCCTTTGTATCGCCACAGAAAGGTGAGCATCTGTGCACGGTTTAGTCTCTGATTAGGTGAGAACGTCTTAGCTGAGGTCCCGTTGGTGATGCCTTCTTGCAACGCCCACCCAACACTCTTCTGTTGCCAGTTCGCGGTGACATCATCAAAGGAGCGATCCGGTGCTGCGGGCTCGCCCTTGAGTCTCCACAGAAACGTGACAATGTGCGCTCGGGTTAAGAATCCATCTGGGTCGAAAGTGGTGTCGGTTGCGCCGGTGGTGAGGTTCGCATCGGTGAGCCAAGCGACAGCCTCCTGATGATCCTGATTCGTGATGTCAACGAAACTGTGAGGCGGTGCCGGTGGCCGGTCCTGCATCTTCCACAAATGCACAGCAGTTTCGCCGCGGGTCATCTCGGTGTTGGGCGAGAAGCAGGCCCCTTCGATGTTGATGATCTGGTTGTTTCGCGCCCATTGCACAGGCTGTGCATAGTAGTCATCTGTGGCTACATCGCCGAAACCAGCGACCGCTGACACTGGTGCCGCCTGAAGAGATGTCGCCGTGAGTGTGATGCCAACCACAATCGTCAGCAGCACCTTGAACTTACTCACAAGAACATGTCGCGTGACTAGGGCATCGGGAGTGGCTAAGACTGCAAAACGTTGCCATGGGCAGCACATGAATCACATCATACACTGCACAAACAGCATACGGTACGGCTTCCTAGTGTCCTAAGTGAATCACAACGGACACCCGCTTCAGTCACCTAGACCTCGGTTGCAATGAGCTGAGAAACATGGATATTCAAACTTTTAGCTGTGTGGCTTCGTGTAAAAAGTGTCGACAATTAATCTGGAAAAGGCAAATCACAATCGGGTTTAGAAACAAGTGATTTGTATATTTCATCACCACCCGAAGCCTCAAATGCATCACCTACTACTTTGAATGGATCGTTTGATCGGTCTCCTTCGATCTGATCATTAAGCGATTCGAAAAAACTGGTTGCTAGTGGCACGAGTTCGGTTGGCAACTTGTCTGTTGTCAGTTTGGCGAACGACACATTCTTGTTCATTGCTTGATACACTTCTGGTGCCACCGCCAAATAATCTGGGCCTTTAAACGTCTGATTGGGATCCTTCGCTAGAGATTCCAACATCTTTGTCAATTGTGAATGTGCCTGAAGAATATTCTGTCTAAAGACTTCCCAAATCAACCAACATAGCTCGCCTATTGGTGTGGATGGATCATTCAAGCTAGACTTCACGACGCTCCACTCTGGAACATCTAGCATAGACGAAAACTCGGGTATGTTGGCTAAAAATTCATCAGTAGTAGATAACGATGTTGTTGATGTAGCGGACGTGGTCACGGTAGGTGTAATCTCGGCTCCAACGACGGTTGTTGATTGGGGTGAAGAGCACGCGTTGCCCAACAAGACTAGAATTAGAAAAACGACTAATCTATCGCACATATTCTATCTTCCATCTATACCGACTGTTTAGCGCGTTACAGGTTGAACTCCGCAAATCCGCACCGTCTGCATATTTAGGTGGAATAACCCAGCAATTGCGCGTCATTGCTCGGCTATGAATGGTGTATTCATCTTTACTTCCAACACCGTAGATTGCGATTTTTTGAGCGTTAGAATTATTGACGCATTCATCAATCCAAACGCTATTCACAGACGCGCTGCAACGGTTATTTGGATAGAGCGGCTTGACTTGAAAATAGCCTGGCGAACTTGGGGAAGGCCAGATTTTATATTTCTGCTGGCTGACGTTTTTGCAACTCCAAATTTGAAGCGGTGTTCGTAGCGCAAGACTAGGGCCTTCCACGTCCAAACATCGCTTTGAAGCAACATTAACAAAACGAACTAAACCAGGATTCGGGTTCGTCACCACCACAGGTTCCATTACTGCTCTATACGCCCCGATTTTAACTGTATTACAAAAACCACGATGCATAGATGCTCGATGTTTGCAGTGGGCATCCATCAACCGATAGAATACATTGTCACAGTCTCTGTCGGTTACGGTCCCTGAAAATGATGCCTTACGCAAATCATAGCAATAGTCATGCGCTTTGCAAGGTATCTGAAAGTCGTAGGACAGTGCTGTGTCTGATAAAATTGTGCAAGCTCCAGACTGACGCACAAGGACTTTTCCGTACTCTCTCGCAACGTTAGTTTCGTACCCCCAAACAGGAAAATAATTGTTCGGAGCCCGAAACATCTCCCTAATCGGGCACTTCGCTGAATCGCTCTTAGACAAGTTAAGATATTCACTAGCCGATAAATTGCCATAATAACCCGCACAATTGACATTGGAGTAGCTAATCTTTTTCATAATGTTGGCGTAGCTACTAGTTTTCACACGTGTTGTTACGGCAACACCGTTGTTCGCTGACAAAGAACCACTGCGCGCTTGACTCGTTGCCACCGCTGGCAACGCAAAGATTAACAAAAGCGACATAATCACTAGCACATGAACTGAACCGCTTGGCGATCGACGGTTCATTGACTTGCGACTAGGAGACACCCTTCCACAATAACATATAATCGCACAATAACATATAATCGCAGAAATGTAAATCGCGCTAACGCAATTTCTCGCGTGCGTGTGAAATAGGCGGAAATAGCGGTAATCACGGGTAGTTTTTCTGAGATGTCATTGCGCGCGCTTGCGAAGGGAGCACGAGCGCAATGGGTCCCCAGAATCGGCACCGAACGCAACCACCGAACACGAGAAATTCGACTCTGAGCCGCTCACTTACGGCGACAGGTGCCACGTGGTCGTTCAATACCGTTACTGGACGGTTGAAGCCATACGCGAGCAAAAAACTTGGTTATATTCGTATGCTGATTGCAGTGTGGATCCGTAAAGTGGTGCCTGAGGTCATAGGCACGGCGTTTTTGTTGATCGGGGTGGTTGGCTCGGGCATAATGGCGCAACGACTCTCCCCCAACGATGTCGGACTGCAACTACTCCAAAACGCCGCCGCTACTGCTGCGGTGCTGTTCGCGATTATCGTGGCGTTCGGCCCAGTATCGGGAGCGCATTTCAATCCAGTGGTCACAATCGCAGATTGGGCTTTAGGAGATTTCCCCAAACGCCACATCGCGCCATACATAGCCGCGCAACTCAGCGGGGCTCTGCTGGGCACGGTGCTAGCCAACTTGATGTTTGACCTCGCCGCCATCGAAGTGTCGACCAACACTAGATCGGGAGCACACCTTTGGCTTGGTGAGTTGATCGCCACCGTTGGTTTGTTGACAGTGATCTTCTCGCTTGTGCATAGCCAGCGAAGCAACTTGATTGCGGGATCGGTGGCCGCTTACATCGGTGGTGCCTACTATTTCACATCATCCACAAGCTTCGCTAACCCGGCTGTGACTTTTGGGCGAATGTTCTCCGACACATTCGCAGGCATCAAACCAGACTCCGCACCGATGTTTATTGTCACCCAACTTATTGGACTGCTCATCGCGGTGGCACTAATACGTTTCCTCTACCCGGCAAGCAAGACATCATCCAACTGAACTACACGCAACAAACAAGGCGCAGGTTGGGCAAGCAACAGGTGCTGTCACACACGAGGTGCCGTCACACACGCTCCTGATCTCTGTTGGCTGGGGGAACGGGAGCGAGGTAGCCCACGATCAACAACAAAATCCCTACACCCAAGAACGAAACCACACGGGCGACAGCGGTGAGGTTACTCAAGTCAACAAGAAACAATTTGACGACCACAACAGCCATAAGAGACACGCCCGCCATCCAAACCAGCCGGTGGGCTAAACGGACACCGGCAACCATTCCGCCGAGTCCCACAGCGGCCCAGATAAGAGAAAGTGAAGCTTGCAAAGTAGTGGAGGTTGCCAAAGCCTCAAGCTCCCATTCAACATCAAGCCAATGATGAACCGTACGTGCCGCTTCCATCGTTACAGCAACGATACCGAACACCGCCAAAGCCGGAACCCACGACCCCTTAACCAAATCCTGGAACCAAAGTTTTTCTAAGGACACAGCCAGCCGTTTCCAACGCAGCGACACAGCAAGTAGTGTAGCCACCAACAAACTGAGAGGGTTAAGCACAGGCAGGTAAGGCACAGGTGACGGGTCCGCCGATGAGACGAAGAAGAGCACAGTAGCCCAAGTCGCCAACACCAGCAAGAGCACACCTACACAGTTGCCCGAATAGGTGCGTCTGTGTAACTTCAACGGCCAATCTAGGACACCCCCACCTGAGACAGGGTCAGTTCGCAGGGTTGCTGCGGTCAACAACACTCCACCTCCGAGAGCTGCAAAAGTCGGCCACACATCGTCAGCGAACTGGTCAACCTGCCAAAAAATCTCAAAGCCAAGCAAAGCCGCCAGCAAAAAGTAGCTTCCTGCGTGCAGGGCTGAACTGAACTGTGTAAAAACTGCTTCACGGGTACAAAGGAACCCATAGTTGGCGGCCAAAGCAAGTGGCCAAGCCACCCAGCCATACTCATCTAGCGGGTGGGTTTGATTGGAAACAGAAATTACAAACGCAACCAGCAAGGTCGGGGTGATCATCAACCCCAAGGTTGCGAGTTGAGGCCAGTTGAGGTAACTCGCTGCAATCACCGCAACTCCAAAAGTGCCAACCATAAAGCCTAGCGATGCCGACAACTGAGCCGAAGAAAGGTGCGAAGCAATCTCCCAGAGTCCCCCTGCCACCCAAAACAATACTCCCCAAATTAGGGTTAACCACGGCAACTCCAACGCTGTTTCATCGCGTCTGCGTTCACGGTAGAGCCAGGCTGACATGAACCCAGCTACTGCTAACGCCAGGAATCCGAGGGAGTAGACGTTGAAGATCGGCAGCGCGTCGTTCGGGTAAAGAGCCAAGCCAGCTTGATCTCCGCCTAGCAACTCCTCTGAGTCCAAAAAGACCAAGAAAGCGAGCGCAGCTAACACCTGTAGCAGCAAACCACCGTAACGGTAGATCATTTGTTGATGACGGCAACCGAACCAGACGAGCACCGCACCCTGCAAAGCCCATGTGGTTGAGGTGAAGTTCGCATTCAATCCAAACGGCACCGCGATCGCCAAAAAAGTAACCGCTAGTGCAGCGTAAGCATTAGACAATGGACGACTCTTGATCCCTGAGCTGCGCGTATACAACGCTAAACTTGCCAGCATTGCTGCCAACACAAGCGAACTTACAGCCAACCCATACTTGCTGTCGTTGAGCAGCAGATACTGAAGTCCTAACGCGGTGAAAGGAGTGCCAAAAACTAGTGGAGCAGTCCACGGATCCGTAATGTCAGGCACCTTCTTGAAAGCGAACAAGGGAGGAATTGCGATGTACAACAGAATCAACACGGCGATAAAGGGCTGCGTGGACAACCAATCGTCTGAGTCGTAATACGCATTGAGCCATTGCGCCGATATTGCGAAGGTCAACACCCAACCCAGCAGGTTAAGTTCTTGCCACACCTTAAACCAAGCAACCACCACAATCGCAGCACTCAACACGACATAGAAACCAAACAGCGCCACATTGTCTTCGGGTTGCCTATACACCAACACAGGTGCGAGAAAACCGCCGATGATGCCAAGCACTGCTAACGACCTTGCATCTTGAAGCACCGCTAGCACTCCCGCACCGACCGTGATCAACACCACCGCCAAACCGCCCGGTAGCGCGCCGATAACGTCATATACTGCGAACGCAGCGTAGGTGGTCAGATAGAGCACAGCCACCCCTCCGCCCTGCAAGCTGAGACCATAAATCCGATGCGTTTCCCGCAAACGCCAACCAATGGCAAGCATCACCAAACCAAACAAAGCCACCGCGATTATGCCCATCTCAACTGTGAGTGTGATGAAGCCCCGCTCGTTCGCCTCTTGAATCAGTAGTCCTAACCCGATTAGTGAGACCAATACGCCCACTGTCACTGGTAGGTTGCCTCTCGCAATCCACGCTTTGAAAACAGTGCTGGGTGCAGAGATATTGTCGCCACCCGTTGCATCTGTTGATTCGGTCGGCTTGCTTGCGGTAATTGTTGTGCTTACGTTAGCCGGCGTGCTTACGCTAGTCGGTGTGGTTGCATTAGTCGGCTTCTTGGAGGTGCGGTTCCACTTCGGGTAATACGGGGTCGGCGCAGAAAGGGGACTCACTGATCTCTGAGGCTGTATGGGTACACCAGATTTATGCATATCTTGTGCACTGCCCGGCGATGTTTGCGTTGGTGGCGGTAGCGCGCTCTCAACCCACCGCTGAGGTGTTTCAAGAGTTTCTATACGCTTTCGTAAGTCTATGTACAGACCCAGCAATAGCCCAAACCCCGCGCCGACAAATAAACCCGCCCAACCCCCAGCAGACGCGCCAAACATTACCCCGATCAATGTCAGCAATACAGTCAGCAAACGCATATGCAACTAGACACTTCAATCGATCCTTGCAAGTAACGCTAGGTAGCGTTGGCGCACCGCTGACCAACTAAAGTAACTCTTCACATAATGGTTGCCTGCTTGCGCTAACTTGCTACGAAGATCACTATCATCACGCAAGCGATTCATCGCAACTTCAAACTCCGCATAATTGCTATACCATAGCCCGCCACCAGAACTCTGACAATGTTCTCGTGTGGGCCCACACCAACCGTTAACCAAAACAGCGGTTTTCACCAACCAAGCCTCAAGCATCACCAACGAAAAAGACTCCATCTGTGAAGGATTGACGAGAGCATAGGACGCTGCCAACAAACCATATTTCTGCTGTTCCGATACCGGTCCGACACACACCACACCTTCGGTTTCGTCCATCACGTCCACTATCGGACCAGCAAAAACCAACTTTCCATTACCTCGTCTACTACGCAGTGCTGCAAAGAACTTCAACAGTTCATTGGTGCCTTTACCTGTCACTACCCGTCCCAAGAAAAGAGCAAACGGTTCATCATCAAGGCCTAACTCAGCACAGGTCGTTTCAGGATCAATCGTAAAGTTAGGTTCTTCAACAGGTAAACCAACAATCGTTTGAGGAGTTCGGGCGGTGAGCGGGAAGCGGCTTAGCACCAAATTCTGTTCGGGTCGACTGTAGTGCGCTAGAGCCGATACCGCACCGAACATCTCATCAAACACGGGAAGCCAAAGAGCTTGCTCAGGGTGAGCGGCGGCGTGAAGAACTGTAGGGACACGCGCTACCTCAACCCCCCGAACGGCTGGATGATATAGGTACGGTGAAAGTGCCAAAACTCCGCTATCAACTTGCGCGATTGCATCCACTAAAGTTCTGCTGGTCGGACCTTGCTCGTCTAACCAACGGTTTGCGTCTTGCAAACTAGCTTGTTCAGGATTCGGCAAAAGACGTTCGCACGAAGCTTGAAACTTAGATGAACGTGGAAAATCAACACTAAAACGCGAAACATGAACACCGTCTTCAATCGCCGTACCCTCGCAATAGTGGTTTGCCCACGACACAAACGAGTATGCACGTGTGGTCAGCACCGCAACATTTAGTCCATCGGCACTGAGCCGTGTGGCAAAAGCTCGAACGCCTTGTTCAGCACCACCAAGCACTTTCTCGCCATAACGTGGTGTCACGAAGGTAATATCTGTCATCTCTGCTCCCTTTGATTATCAAGCATCGGGGCAAGTATCTTCGTTAGTATCGCACGGGATGCATTAGGACCGACTTCTGCTGCTCTGATTAGTCCTTTTTTCACAATATCCCGGCGTAGTTTGGAACTCGCGAGGAGTTTCTCCACAGCAACGGCAACGGTTGCAGGCGATTTATCACGCAAGATCAAACCTGCCCCGTTCAAAGTTTCTGCAACAGCCGTCGCTTCATAAGCAATCACTGGCACACCCCAAGCCATTGCTTCCACCAAGGGAGCACAAAACCCTTCATGTTCTGATAGACAAACAAACAAGTCGGCTCGTTGATACCAAGCCACTAAGTCGGGTAGCGACATTGAACCAAGAAAGCGAACCGAGGCAGCAACATCTAACGTTTGTGCGAAGTCTTTTAGGGCAGCTTCGTAAGTATCAGCGGCTGAAACTCCAACCAACGCCAGTTCAACATTAGGTATAGAACGCCTGAGCAAAGCCAAGGTTGACAGTAACTCATGCTGGCATTTGTTGGGTGCTAGCCGGCCAACAAACAAGATCGTTGCCTTCGATTCATAACCCAAATTCTTTCGCCCGCGGTTCTCACGCTCAGCTACATCGGTCAATGTCAAAGCATCACCTGACGGCAACACGTTGTCATTGATCAAAACTGGCGCAACTTCCACAGAGCGCAACCCTAGTGAGCGCAATTCGCTGCGGTTAAACTCTGAGTCGGCAATCCCGATGCTTGCCTTAAGACAGAGTTGCGGGAGTTGCCTGCGACCAAGTTCTAATTCGGCAGCAAGCTCGGGGCGCCACCCACGATAATAGCGAGATGGTGTCATGTTGTGATAGTTGACAATTATCGGTTCGGGACGGGTCAACAGATAGTCAACCACCGGGGTGCCAGTGGAGGATTGATAAATAATTAGGTCAGGAGCCTCGTCGCTGGCGTGTTGATGATACGGCACCGCTTGATTGTGGTTTTCTGGGCTTATGTGGGCTGCATATATTTTGGTTTGGGCACCTAACTTTTGGAGCAGTGCGTCAAGGGCAAATGTGTGGTAGCCAACAGCATCTCGCCCGCTTAAAACCGCCGTGAATTGATGTACGATTGGCTGTTTTTTCACGGTTTTCGTGCGAGCACCATCGTTGAGACCTTAGAAGTTTGCAGCGATACTTTCTCGGTGACATATCCACACTTCTCCAACAAATAAGCCCAAGTGTTGGGGGTTAACCCGCACCCCACAAACAATTCTGCCTCAGGGCCGCTGCGACTACCCGGGTCGGTAACCGCAACCACTATCCGCCCACGAGGTGAAACGCATCGTGCCACTTCGTTGAGGAGCATCAACAACTCTGCGACTGGTTGATGTTGCACTCCCTCAGTAATGACCACAGCACCAAGAGAACCGTCATCAAACACCTTGAGGTGTTCCAGAGCTTGACCTACCCGTAGGTCAAGCCCGCGGTTCGCAGGACTAGCGAATAATGTGATGCTTTCATCAACCCCGTGTGCTGCTAGCCCTACCCGTTCCAGAGCCTCTACGATCTCGCCATTTCCACACGACAATACCATCACGTGCCCCTCAACATCAATCAGTTGCTGCGTGACGGCCTTAATCAGTTCGGCGTTGGCTTCTTTGGCATCCATCACAAAATCACCTAAAGCAAATTGCTTTTGGGTTTGTGCTTCTAGTCTTGATAATCGTTGATCCAAATCACTGAACAATCGACTCTGCAATTGGTGTAATGCGTTTAGTTGGTTGACTACAAAATGTATATACCAACGGGTCAACTTGCGGATCAATCTCTTCAGGTGGCTCCTGCCAAACCTCGCACCTGTAGGGGCATTCGCATCGATCACAGCTAGCTGTTTGACTCGGTCAGATAACTTTGTTTGTCCTGATCCCCCGACCGCAGGTACTAGGTTCGCCCACACTCTTTCCATTTCTCGTTCGTGTAACACCAATTCGGGATCGTTTTGTCGGCGTTGCGCCGCTTCAGTTTCAATCTCTGCTTGCACACGTTTTATGTATGCGACATCGTTGTTTGTCTCTTCGGACACGCTTTGATTCTATACGCTATCGTCTTGGCTAAGAATGAGTTCGCTACACATCGTTACAGAGTCTTCAGACACACCCTGCCGTAACCGTGGCCACGACGGTGCGATGATTTATCTTGACAAACATTCCCAGGTCACCCAGATATGCGAAAGCGCAATCAATACGGCTCTCTCGAATCGGCAAGATGCCTGCGCGGTCTATGGCGACATAGAAATTTCTGGAACAGTTCACAGGCGGCCTGCGTGGTCGCCAACGAGATTGCTTAGCGAACCCGCTACTTGTCTCCCAATCGCAGTGCGTTGCACGACTCTCGCCGAGATTGATTGCACCATAAGTGATCCCAGTCTCGTGTTCCGCCTTGTTGAGAGTCGAGCAAAGGTTCTTCACTTACCTGCGGTTTTGAGTAGGCATTCACAGCCACCACAAGGTGGCGGTGCTCGCGAGATCAACAGCCACCTAGACACGATAGGTCTCCCTGCTACCTCTGTTGAAGACAGCACAAGAGGTGGCTTTCTCCTGATACCGAAACGGTCACACCAACCGCCGTTGTCTGTAGTAGTCCCCACCGCTGGCACGACTTTAGACGGTACTCCCGATGCCGATTTCGTGGTAAACCAGTGCTTGAAGCGCATCGCTTTAGCTCGCACCAAAAACATCGAGGTAATACTGGTAGTGGGAGATGAGTTCCACGGTGACCCAAGCACTATAAACACCTTTGGTATTGCGGTCAAAATACTTGAAAGGCCGCCCGGCCCTTTTAACTTTTCTCTAGCTTGCAACCAAGGCATCCTCGCTGCACAAAACGAACTCGTTTTACTACTCAACGACGATGTGGAGATCGATGCCGATGCCATTGATGCTATGGCAGTTCACTTTGGCGATCCTTCAGTGGGTGTGGTTGGTGCGATGTTGCGCTACCCCGATGGGACTATTCAGCATGCTGGAATCATTTTGGACAACGGCCACCCACTGCATCCATTTTTGGGTTGGCAACCTGAGAAATCAAAACCGTACGGCGGAAATGTGGCTCGCGACGTGATTGCAGTGACTGGCGCATGTGTGATGTCACGCAGAAGGTTACTGTTGTCGCTAGGTGGACTATCCACAGTGTTCCCGCTTTCATACAGTGACATAGACCTGTGCTTGAGAATTAGACGCAGTGGCTACCGCGTAATCATTGAGGCTGGGGCGACAGCAATGCACCACGAATCTTTAAGCCGAACCCCTCGCATTTACGATTGGGAATGGGAACGCTGGATAGAGCGGTGGGGTGACATCGTTGACCCTTGGTATCATCCCGACTACCATCGTCCTGATCAAGCGCAACAACTTAACCTCAATGCGGATCATTTGGAGCCACTAGCACACCGTGACCGCTTTACTGCTCGCGACACCAAAATAACACCCGCCAGTTACTACGGCCGTCCCCTGCACGCTCCAGCAAAAGAGCCTGAGTCGCAACCGATGCACGACCGCAGAGAAAACCTTGTACAGCAGTCACTTTGATAGCGATATTGAACCACCAGCCAAAGATGTCACGAACCAAAATGCAGCAGAGTTGTTTTGCTATCCTTTCCCACCTGAATTTTGGATGTACGTTTGTATACACTAGCGAAGATGTGTTTCGCAACGCCTACCCCACCCACAGTTGCACGATGTGTGAAGTTGCTTTCTGTGGATCTGAGACAGTTCACCCCCGATTCCCTATGGTTCTGACGTGAGCGCGACCGGGCGGTGCGCGTGCGGTGAGGTGTGGTTCAGTATCGACGGGCCGTTGCGGCCGGTGGTCAACTGTCACTGTTTCCGCTGCCGTCGGTGGACGGGCCATTTCATGGCCGCGACGCAGGCCGCGGTGGACGACATCACAATTGACAGGGGTGCCGAGGCAGTGAGCTGGTGGGTTCCCGAGGAGGAACCCGACGTCGCCTACGGCTTCTGCTCTCAGTGCGGTGCCAGCCTATTCTGGCGCAGTAGTTCCAACCCCGGCAGCTACTCGATCGCCGCCGGCACTCTCGACCAGCCGACGGCTCTCACCACCGTGCATGCTCTGTTCGTGGCCGAGGCCAGCGACTACCACCGCCTCGACGACAGACTCTCCCACGACCGCTACGATTCACCCGCCAGCGGTGCCGTCGTAACCGCATAAGACGGGGGATTACGGTTATGCCTGACACAGAGTTCACCCCCCCCCCCCCCCCGCTGGACCACATCAGTCGGCCAGTACTGAATCGACCCCATGAGGAGCCGACGCGTCATTGGCAGTTAGCCGAGGACAACACCTCTACAGGTGAGGTGATCGAAGGAAGGCGACTGAGCCAAGCGCTTGTGGTCGTGCCGAAGGAGCGCGGTTCTCAGCAGCGGTTGGACGTTACCGAGGCGGAGCAGAACGATCTGGTCAACCGCATCCGCGACGCCGTTGCAGGATGGAGACAAGCCAATTATCCAGGCGCGACCGCGGCAACGAGGCAATTGTTGCAGCACTGGCGCAGCGAGACCAACGAACCCCGATTGTTCTTCGCCCAGGTTGAGGCAGCGGAGACGCTCATCTGGCTGACCGAGGCCAACGCCGGCCATTATCCGGTGCTCAGAGAGGCTCGACGGGAACTAGAAGAAGCCAACCGGGACTACAACACCGGCATCGGCCGTCTGGCGGTGAGGATGGCCACCGGGTCGGGGAAGACGGCGGTTATGGGCATGGTGATCGCCTGGCACGCCGTGAACGCGGCCGTTTCGCAGCGCCGCGACGACCGCTACACCACCTGCTTCTTAGCCATCGCACCGGGGCACACCGTCCGGGAGCGGTTGGCGGTGCTGCATCCAGCGCATCCTGAGAACGTCTATAACGAGATGCGGCTTCTGCCGGAGAGCAAACGAGGCACGTTGGGAGCGGTCAAGGTCCAAGTGCTGAACTTCCAGGCGTTCCAGCGCCGTGACCGGCTGCAGGCTGCATCCAGCGACGCCAAGAAGCTGCTCCGATCCGGACGTAAGACGGCCGAGCTTGAATCAATGTCGGCGGTGCTCGATCGAGCACTGCGCGGCTTCCCCACAGGCCGGGATGCTCCAAAGGTGTGCGTGCTCAACGACGAGGCCCACCACTGCTACCTGCCCGAGGCTGGCCGGCGCACGTCGGAGGATGACGATTCCAAAGCGGCGGCTGTCTGGTTCGGGGCACTGGAGGGTTTGCGCGACACGGATCGACTCGGGCCGGTCTACGACTTCTCAGCGACCCCCATCTTCATCGAGGGGACAGAACGCAGGGAGCGCATGTTCCCGTGGGTTGTCTCGGATTTCCCACTGATGGACAGCATCGAGTCTGGGCTGGTCAAGATTCCGCAGGTGCCCGTGGACGACGACTCCGCTAGCGAGGAGGTTCGGTGGCGCAACCTCTATGCAAACACCACACCGAAGACGGTCAGACGGGATGACGTACCGCCGGAGTTGAAGCGGGCTCTCACAGCTCTGTACCGAAGCTACGAGCAGAAGTTCAACCAGTGGATGCGCCCGGATGACCCGGATAAGAAGATGCCCACGCCTCCGGTGTTCATCGTGGTGGCCAACAACATCGCCAACGCCACCGCCATCGCGGACCACATCTCCGGGTGGTCCGAGGATCGCTCCGACGGTTCGGTGGTCTACCACGAGGGCGCCTGTCCCCTGTTCACCAACTATCGCTCTGACGGCCCTACCGAGCGGGTCCACACCCTGCTGGTGCATTCGCAGCTCGAGGGCGAGGCCAACCTGAGCAGAGCGATCAAGTCACAGGCCGACCGGCTGAGGCTCCCGGACGACAGCCGCGACGACCGCGACATAGTCCGTGGCGCGTTGAACTCAGTCGGCAAACCTGGAGGACTCGGTGAGCACATCCGCTGTGTGGTGTCGGTGCAGATGCTCACCGAGGGTTGGGATACCCGCACCGTCACCCACATTCTCGGCTACCGAGCCTTCTCCACTCAGTTGCTCTGTGAGCAGGTGACCGGACGAGCGCTCCGCCGCTCGAACTACGACAACTACGACGAGGAAGGCTTGCTCGTCGCTGAGTACGCCGAGGTGATCGGCGTGCCGTTCGCCTTCATGCCGGTGAAACGCCCCAGAGACAACCCCGAACCGCCGAAGCCTCGCTACGAGGTTCACAGCGTGCCCGGGCGCCGTGACCACGGCATCGAGTTCCCGAATGTTGAGCGTTATCTGACCGAGCCTGGAGCTGACGGGTTCCGCTTGGACCGGGAGCGTGTCAATAGATGGGTACCCAAGGGAGTCGGAGAGACGGTGCTTGAGGGTTCGGTCGGAGGCACCAAGATCATCAGCGCAGAAACGAGGATGCGTGAGCAGCAGATGCTCACTCGCTTGGCCGCAGGTCTTGTACGGCGCTGGGGCCAACGCATGGACGACAACGGCGAGGGCTGGCGAGCTCGAAGGCGGCTGTTGTTCTACGACGCCATCAGAATCGTGAAGGCTTGGTCGATTGAGGCCGGGGTCACCGAAGTCCACTACGACAAGCTCGGATCGAGCAACCATGGATCAGGCGATCAAGGAGATAGATGACGCCTGCGAGACCACAGGCGGTTCTGTGGACAAACTCGTCGCCGCATTCGGGCATCCGATGCTGCTGAACACTTCGGGCATCAAGTTCGAGACCAGCCTGTCCGACCGCCACTCTGCCGACGAAGTCGGAACTGAACATCGCTGCTTGCCACTCACAGTTAGAAGCGGACTGCGCCCGAGTGCTCGACAAGAATCCCGATGTCATCAGCTGGGCACGCAACTTTCGACTCGGCTGGAGCGTGCCCTACCTCTGGGATGGTTCCTGGCACAGATACGAACCCGATTTCGTGGCTCGCTTGTTTGGAGACCGCGAGGACGAAGAAGCCGTTCATCTCATCATCGAGTGCAAAGGCGTGCCCGACGACCAGAGCGAGCGCAAGAAGCAATCCATCACGAAACGTTGGATTCCGGCGGTTCAGTCGTCGGCGCAGTTGCCGAAGTGGCTGCGCCAATGGTCTTTCGTGGAACTGGACCGCCCTGACGGCGTGGCCATTGACCTGAAGGTCGCTATCAGCGCGGCCCGAACCGAGCATCCAAAGTCCACCGAGCAAGGAGCGGCGTGATGGCCAAACGAGCCAGCACCAAATCCACAGATCAGTACACACACCCGTCAGCGAAGCGGGTCAACCTGCCCACCGAGCAGACCAGCAAGACCATGAGTGACACCGACCGTCGCCCGATCATGCATGAGCCCCAGACAAGGGAGATCGACGACGAGCCCATCCTCGCTTGGAACCGCCAACCCGCAAACCAGGACGGGCACGCCGCCCATCCGCTCTACGTACGGGAGAAGGTCCATCCCGCGGCGTTCGTCAAGCTGCTCCAGGGGGGTGGCGACCAACCACAACTGTTCTCGGACTTCAACGGGCTGCCCTCCCCCGACGCCGCCTACGAGTGGTACCAACACTCGGCCAATTGGTCCAACCGGCTCATACACGGTGAGAGCACCCGAGTCATGGCTTCGCTACTCGCTCGGGAGAACATGGCTGGCAAGGTCCAGATGATCTACTTCGACCCGCCGTACGGAGTCGGCTACAAGTCCAATTTCCA
The DNA here is from genome assembly GCA_965204595.1 of Candidatus Aldehydirespiratoraceae bacterium. Taxonomy (GTDB): domain Bacteria; phylum Actinomycetota; class Acidimicrobiia; order Acidimicrobiales; family Aldehydirespiratoraceae; genus VXYK01. The sequence continues at coordinate 672,536 of CBDBEW010000014.1, forward strand.
GGTGTCGGTCAACAATCGGGAAGTGCCTGAAGGAGCCAAAGGGCGACCCCACGACACGCGTACTATCCGGGCTTTCCGCGACACCTACGAACGCAACATCCACTCCTACCTTGACCTCACCCGCGAGAAACTAATCTTGATGCGTGAGTTGCTCGCCGACAGTGGTTCGCTGTTCATGCAGATCGGCGACGAGAACTTCCATCGCGCCGCGGTTTTGCTCGACGAGGTGTTCGGCGCTGAGAACCGCGTAGCAACGATTCCATTCGCCACAACAAGCGGCTCATCCTCTCGTACCTTGCCCAGCGTCGCCGACTTCCTGTTGTGGTACGCGAAGGACAAAACTCATGTCAAGTATCACCAGCTGTACGAGTCACTTACGAGACCAGAGAAAGTCAAATACATGACTTGGCATGCGATGGTGGAGCTACGAGACGGAACTACCACTCGTGCTCTAACATCTGAGGAGCGTGAGGACCCAGACAAACACCTACCCGCGGGAGCTCGTCTCTATAGGCGCAGGGCACTTGATTCGCAGGGGCATCAAGAAGGCCGGTCCGATCCGTACCACTGGGACGGGCATGACTGGCCCTGCGCAGCCGGTCGCCACTGGAGCGTTTCTCACGAGGGCATGGATCGCCTTGCTGCGCTCGGTCGCCTAGACGGTGTTTCGACATTAACTTGGAAGAGCTACGAGGATGAGATTCCGGGTCGTCGCATAAACAACATGTGGCACCAGCAGGCATATGCATCGGACAAACGCTACGTTGTGCAGACCGCCGAAAGTGTGATCGCACGATGCGTGCTGATGGCAACCGACCCAGGTGACCTCGTACTCGACCCTACCTGCGGCGGAGCCACCACGGCCGTCGCCGCCGAGAAGTGGGGACGACGATGGATAACCTGCGATACCTCCCCGGTCGCTGTCTCAATCGCTCGCCAACGACTCTCTACGGCGACCTTCCCCTACTGGACCCTGGCCGATTCAGCAGACGGTGCGCTCCAGGAAGCAGAACTGTCAGGCAAACCGGAGGGTTCCCCACCTGAGGGAGGGTGGGGTAATGACCCAGCCGAGGGATTCGTTTACGAGCGCGTTCCCCAGGTCTCCGCCAGCGTCTTGGCCTACGACCTAGATCCCGACCCCATCATGTTGGTTGACCGGCCGCACAAGAAACGAGGCGTGACCCGCGTAACGTCGCCGATGACCGTCGAGAGCGAACAGCCTTGGGCGACAGTCATCCCGCTCGAAGGCACCGACGACGAGTTGGTGGTCGCGCACGGCGATTTCTCCGAAGCGGTGGAGGCCGCGTTGCTGAACCACACGATCAAAGGTGGCCGCGACAACGCCGACATGACCATCCGCGCCTTGGAGCCGTGGCCCAGCAGTTCCCAACTGCTCGCTTGGAAGGCCACCTACACCATCAAAGCCGGCGCAGCTGAGCACGCCGCCGCCGTCATGGTCGCCGCCGAGGATGTGACCGTGCCCGGCGAGATGGTTCGCGAAGCGGCCCGAGAGATCACCGACAGCGCGGAACGAGCCGACGTGTTGCTTGTGGTCGCGTACGCCTATGCCGCTGATGCACCAGCGGATGTAGGACGCATCAAGGTGGCTAGAGCACAAATGAACCGCGACCTGATGATTCGTGAACTGTCCACCGAGAAAGACCACGAGGCGTTCGTCATCATCGGCGAACCAGACATCCGCGTCCTCGACGACTGTCCCGGCGGCCAGATAGCCGTGGAGATCTGCGGTTACGACACCTTCGACCCGGCCACGGGCAACGCGTCGGACGGAGGCCCCGACGACGTCGCCTGCTGGATGCTCGACACCGACCACGACGGAGAGAGCTTCTACGCCCGACGAATCCACTTCCCCGGAGCCGACAACGACCGCCAGATCAAGAAGCTCCTAAGGGAGCTGGGCAAGAACGCCGACGACGTGGAACAAGAAGCCCTCACCGCCATGCGCTCCGCCCCCTTCGACCCACCCGAACGAGGCCGAATCGCCGTAAAAATCGTCACCGCCACCGGCATGGAAATGACCACCACCCGCGAAACCCCAAAGGCGTGAGCATGCGACTCGCATGGCTCGACCTCCGCCATTCCGCCGCTTCGAGAGCGCCCGCGTGAATCTCGACGCCTCCGTCATCGCCCTCGTCGGCCCCAACGAAGCCGGAAAGTCAACACTCCTAGATGTCGGTTCGCGTGAGGTTGTTGGCGCGTGATGCGGTGGGCTGCCAGGTGGAGATACCGCTGTCGGGGGCGATAGTCGCTCAACTCGCCGGTGCCCGGAGCGAGTACGACCACGTTCCGCGACACAAACAGGCGTTCCGCGATCGCCATGGCCGGATCCTCAGTCTCAAGATCGAGCGCGACGGCTGCGACTACGGCAGAGCCGTGTAGTCGGTGTCGTCCCGTGCCCGCTCGAAGTGCGTGTAGTCCAGTCTGTGATTCCACAACCGAAGCCCGGGGCGTATGATCCGACGACGCGGCTGCTCTGGACTCCACCACATCGCTGTCTCGACTCGCTTGCCGCTGTCACGCGCGACCTCGATCGCCGGGACGAGATCGCTGTCCGCTGACACCACCACAGCCACGTCGTATGCATCGTCTCGGGCGTCGAGCGCTATGTCGAGGGCGATCATCACATCGATGCCCTTCTCCTCGGCTCGCCATGAGACGACTTCACCAGAGGACCATGCGATAGGTTGGTAGCGAACCGGCCGGGTCTTGACTGTCACCAGGGGTTGCGCCTCCCAACTGGCGAACTGGTGGGCAGACCCAGCCTGAGCTCTTGGCCCGGTCTTGGGGCCAATCCGACCTCGGTACACCTTCACCGCAGTCAGTGCACGAGCAGGATCGACCCTCTCACCGAGCTCGACGAGCAGTGTGCCGAGGCGCAGTGGATCTACGTGTCCGAACGTATAGGGATCACGTTGCGGATCGCCGAAGACCTCGCGAGCCCCGAAGCGCAAATTCTCATAATCGATGAACACCGACACCCGCGTCATGGCCCGCCTCCAAAACGAATAGTCCCCGCCATTCCCGGCGAACCGGCAAGACGGGGAAGAATAGGAACAACCTAAAGCACCCCAAGAGTTCTGCACACTATTTTCTGCAATGTTCTGTCATCGCTCGACGCGGGCACTCTGGCCCGGCCGGATCCTCTCCCGGCCGACACCTGGGTGCCAGGCCCGCCCGCGGCGGTCAGCTGGCTGCCTCGACCGGGCGGGATGCGCCGAAGGTGTGCGTGCTGAACGACGAGTCCCACCACTGCTATTTGCCCGAGGCCGGCCGGCCCACGTCAGAGGATGACAATTCCAAAGTAGCCCGGGAAATTACCGACAGTGCTGAACGAGTCGACGTGCTGCGCGTTGTAGTGTATACCTACGCCACCGATACCCCAGCGGACCAACGACGTATCAAAGTGGCACGAGCACAAATGAAGCGTGCCCTGATGATCCGCGAACTGACGATCTAGGGCTGCGGAGTCAAGACGATTTAGGCATCTGTCTGAGCAATAGAGCCTGCGGGTGAACGCGCGTTGAGCGACGTTGAGATGTATGGTGGCGACGGCGGTGCCCGACCATCCCGCTTCGTGGATTCTGAGAGCGGCTCAGGGAGAGTCCACCGTGGGAACCATCCCCCCGAGATCTGGTACACTATGAAAGCTGCGAACGACAACGGGAGGCGCGAGTGCCGGGGGAACGATGGGCTGGAACGGACGGGGAACTTGTCGCCTACGTCTACGAACAGTCGCATCGAACACTTGAGTCATACCGCGCGCAGCCGAACCTGATCGCCGAGCACGCAGCACTCGAGCGGGACACAGCCCACGGCGGCTACAAGGGTCGACAGCTCTTCGAGCTCGTCCAGAACAGTGCTGACGCGCTCTGGGCCGGTTGCGGCGACCAAGAGACAGTCGATCGCGCTCCAATGCGCTCGGCCGGGCGCATCGAAGTCTGTCTGACAAAGAGCTGTCTCTACTGTGCTGATGACGGCGCTCCAATCGACGAGGACGGGATAACGGCACTCATGTTCTCGCGCCTGTCGCCCAAGCTGGGAACCGATCAGATCGGCACGTTCGGCTTGGGTTTCAAGGCAGTGCTCGGCGTCAGTGACTCGCCGGAGTTCTTCAGTCGCTCGGGGTCGTTCCGATTTGATCGTGCTCGCGCGCGGCAGCTACTCAGCGAAGTCTTGCCCGATGCTGGCAGTTATCCGGTGCTGCGCCTGCCGGAGCAGATCGATCCGGTCGAGTGCTCACGCCCCGACGCTGTGCTGTCGAGACTGATGAAGTGGGCGGTAAACATCGTGCGTCTCCCGCTCCTGCGAGGAGCACGCAAGAACCTGAGCGAGCAGATCGCAGCCTTCCCCGTCGAGTTTCTGCTCTTCGTGGATCACGTTCGACGGCTAGCGCTCACTGACGATGTCGGCAAGACGAACCGCTCGCTCGAATTAGAGAGGATCGAAGGCGACTACCTCCTCGCCGACGGTGACACGATCAACCAGTGGAGGCTCTTCGAGCGGACCCACACCCTGTCGAGCGACGCCCGAGCCGACCGACGACACCACGATGATCGCGGCAAGGTCAAAGTGTCGTGGGCCGCGAACCTCGACCGACTCGATCGGCCCGGCAAATTCTGGTCGTTCTTCCCTACCAAGACGACGAGCCTCTTGTCAGGCATCCTCAACGCCCCGTGGAAGACGAACGAGGACCGGCGGAACCTGCTCGGAGGCCCGTACAACGACGAACTGATAGATGCCGCGTCTGCACTGATCGCGGACGAACTGCCAAGCCTGACAACTGCGAGCGATCCCGCCCGTCACCTCGATGCGCTGCCTCGCCGACACGAAGCCGGAGACTCCGAACAGGCGGACCTGCTCCGCGGCTCGCTGTTCGCCACTCTCCAAGAACGCGCGATCGTCCCCGACCAGGACGGGCGACTACAAAGAGTCGAGGAACTCCACTATCCGCCGCGCGAACTCACCGGTGATCTCACGGCGTCGGCGGAGTGTAGGGAACGCTGGGGTGACTGCCCGAACCGACCGAACAACTGGTTGCACGACAAAGCACTCACGCGTTCGAGGCTCGCAGCCATCGACCGCCTACATGGACTCTCACACCAGTCGCGTGGGCGCGCCACGGGAGTAACGCGAGCATCGATCTCGCAATGGCTCGAAGCGCTAGTGTCGCACGTGCCCGAGGGTGGCGAAGTCGCATCGTCGGCGGCCGCAGTGCAGGTCGCAGCTCTCATCGCCCCAGGCACACGCACCGGGATCGACCTCGGGAGGATCGTGCTCACGGAAGGCGGTGGTTGGCGATCACCGGACCCAGCGAAGATCTTCCTGCCCGATCAGGGACCGGAGTGCGCGTCCTCGATGGATCCCGAATCCCGGGTCCATCCTGACTTAACCTCCGACGACGGGACCCTTGCGGCACTGAAGCGGCTCGGCATCAAGCCTCCGTCGACGGAGGGCAACTTCAGGCTAGCCGCAGAACTCGCCTTGGCACGACGGCACGACGACTCTGATTCCAGCCTACACGAGAGATTCTGGCTCTCGTCGCGAAAGCTCGACAGCACCAGCGCACTTTCCATCATCCGCAAGACGGGCAACTGGATCACGAAGCTCCGTTTGAGGACTCGCTCTGGGTCCTGGCGGCCAGTTCACTCGGTGCTCATGCCGGACGACTCAGTGCCCTACGACTCGAGCCGGGACGACGACGCCACCGTCGACACCGACTTCCATCGCCCGGACACGGCACTGCTCACAGAACTCGGGATTGCGAGCACACCCACGGCAGGCCGCGACCAGCGTACAGAGCCTCTCTTCGACGACTTCTTGTCGCAATGCCAAGACCAGTACCTCCGCAGAGACGATCTTCAACGCTCTCCGCAGCGAAGAATGCTCGCCTTCAACACTACCCGGGGCGTGGGGCCAGTGACCATCTTGAGCCTGCTGTCCGATGAAGGGGCAGCGCAATACACCGACGCGCTCCTGCACATGGACACCAGTTATGAACCGTGGACGCTGAGTCACACCGGCACCAACAGTGCTGACTATCCGAAAATGAAATTTAACTCGTTGACAATAGACACCATTGGCAAACATGGCAGGATCCACGTCCACGGCGGCAGCGAGCCGTTCGAAAGCGCCCTGGGGCCGCTGCCTGCGAATCCCTCGGCACTCTACGCACTGCTTCGACATCGGCAAGCCGATAAGATCAAAAGTGCGTTCGACCTCTCGGACCCAGTGCCAGAGATTCTGGGGGAACGGGAACCGATCCCGTTGACCGACGTTTGGCCGGGACTGAGACCGCACCTGCCGATGCGCCTGCACAACAGCCGGATCGTAGCCTGCCAACAGATCCTAGTAGCGGGAGCACAGTGCGGCTGCCTCTTCCAGGCACCAGATGTCTTTCTCGCCGTCGACATCGATGACCACGAGCGCAAGGCTCTCAAGCAAGTCGTGGCCGCGTTGGGACTGGAACTGCCGCAGCACCACATCAGCACCGTCCTGCAGCGCAGCACACCCGCCGAGATCAAAAAGCACCGAGCGGCGGTTCGAGAGCGTCACACTGATCCCGAACGTCTCCTCGCTGCAGTCGGCGAGAAGGCCTTGCGTGCCGGACTACCGCAGTCGCTGTTGGAGGCACTCGACGATGCTGCCGAGGCAGTCCGAGGCTACGATCTCGCGGAGGCCGCCATCGCAACCCACCACACGGGTGCTCTGAGGTATTTCAAAGCGTCGCTGGGACCCCTCGATCCTCCCGTGCAGTGGGCCGGGTCACAACGCGCAGTCAACTTCGTACGATCCTTAGGCTTCTCTGAGGAGTGGGCGGGAGAACGCAACCGGAGGCGCCCTCCGTTCAAGGAGGTCGAAGGCCCGTGGCCGCTCCCGGTGCTCCACGACTACCAGCGGACGGTCGCCACGAACGTGCGCAAGCTCCTTCGCTGCGAGCTTGGAGACGGCACCGACCGGCGCGGAATGCTGAGCATGCCGACCGGCTCAGGCAAAACCCGGGTCGCAGTGCAGGCGATCGTCGAGGCCATGCGCGACGACGAGTTCTCAGGCGGTGTGCTGTGGGTCGCGGACCGCGACGAACTGTGCGAACAGGCCGTGGAGGCGTGGTCGCAAGTGTGGAGAAGTCTGGGCCCCAAGAAGCGTCCGCTGCGCATATCGAGGATGTGGAGCGGGCAGCCGAAGCCTCACCACTCGAGTGAGTTCCACGTCGTCGTCGCCACAGTTCAGACCCTGCGAGCCCGGCTGAAGAACCGTCCCGACGAGTACGCGTTCCTGAAGGAGTTCAAGCTGGCAGTGTTCGACGAGGCACACCGGTCGATCGCACCCACCTTCACCACCGTCATGGCAGAGATCGGACTGACCTACCGCACGCACGCGGACGAGCCTTTCCTGCTCGGCCTGACAGCGACACCGTACCGGGGGCGCGATCAGATCGAAACGGAGAGACTGGTCCGGCGTTACGGCCAGAACCGGCTCGATACAGGAGCATTCACCAGCGACGACCCGCGGGAAGTCATCGCCGAACTCCAGAATACAGGTGTGCTCGCACGGGCCGACCAAGCTGTGATCGAAGGCGGAACCTTCTGTCTGACTCCCGAGGAAATTGCAGAAATCGCGAAGTTCGCGCGGGGTCCGGAACAAACCGCCAACCCTATGGCCTGGCTGCCGCAGAGCGTCGAAGACCGTGTGGCGAGGGACTCTCGCCGCACCGAACGAATAGTAGAGGAGTACCGGAACCGAGTGCAACCAGGCTGGCCCACACTCATCTTCGCGACCTCGGTGGAGCACGCTCAGACACTGGCGGCACTGCTCAACCTTGGGGGAACCACGGCCCGATGCGTGAGCGGCGAAACCGAGACGGCCGTGCGACGGCGCGTGGTCGACGGATTCCGCAGCGGCGAGATAACCGTACTCGTCAATTACGGTGTCTTCCGTGAGGGATTCGACGCTCCGAAGACACGCGCCATCATCGTCGCCCGGCCCGTGTACAGCCCGAACCTCTACTTCCAGATGATCGGCCGAGGACTCAGAGGCCCGAAGAACGGCGGCGACGACCGCTGCCTCATCCTCAACGTCCGCGACACGATAGAGAACTTCGGGCAAGGCCTCGCCTTCGCAGACCTCGACTGGTTGTGGGATCGCTGACCGCCGAACGGCCCTGTCGAAGCGAGCGGTGTAGCCCTTCCGATTCGAAATTCCCGTCATCGGCCCATAACGCGAGACCCAGAGCGAACTCAAATGTAAGCAATCGCAACAGATGAATCACCCCGGGTTTGGTAGAGACTTGGTTTTGTGTGTGTTTGTCGGTTTGGTGGTTGGGTTTTGATTGTAGTAGGTGTTTTCGTGTTCGGCGGGCAGTTGTAGCGGCCACCTAGGAGTTGGCTGTGGCTGCGTCGGTGGTTGTAGGAGTCGACGTGTTCGAGGGTGGCGAACTCGATGTCGTGTTGGTCTTGTGAGGGTTCGTGGGGGTAGATGAGTTCTGATTTGTGTAGGCCGTTGAAGCTTCAGGTCATGGCGTTGTCGTAGCTGTCGCCCACTGAGCCGACCGACGCGACGATGATGTTGTTGTCGTTGAGGTGTTGGCTGTAGCGGATGGACAGATACTGCGATCTGTGGTTGCTGTGGTGAACGGTACTGTTGACGCGAGTATCTGCTGCGGCGGCGTGTGGCGATGGCCATGGTCTGACGCGTCGAGGGCCAGTTCGGTGTGGGATGTGCGTGATGCCCGCCAGCGGAGAACCCGACGCGAGTAGGCGTCAATGATGAACGCCAGATACACCCAACACGATAGACCAAGTAGCAGACGCACTAGCGGTTCACCCTTCTACAGCACTGCGCACTTTACAGGTTCTTGAAGCACGGCGGATAGTCGCTAGGGACGAAAGACACATCTTTAGGCTTGGGAGTGGTCTTTTTGCTCTAGCTAACGCGGTTCTAGGCAAATTCGATCTTCGCTCTGCCGCTAGCCACCATCTCGACGAGTTGAATAACAGGGTTGGGCATACTGTACATCTCGCAGTGCTTGAAGGTGACAACGTGGTTTATATCGACAAACGAGAGTCTACGAACCCCATCCGCTTGTGGTCACGCATTGGCCACGTTGCGCCTGTGCATTGCACCGCTTTAGCAAAAGCCATACTCGCTTTCCTACCTCAAAGTGACCGAGACCGTCTAGCCGCAGCTGCCACATTCGAACGTTTCACCGAGCGAACGATTACTAATCTCGATGGCTTGCTCGCCGAATTGGAGAAAACCGCTACCCGTGGCTATGCCTTAGACCACCTTGAGCACGAAGATTTTGTTAACTGCTTGGCTTCTCCTATTCTCGGACCAAGACACCAAGTGCTAGGCGCAGTGTCGATCACCACAACTCCCCTCTCGTGCTCGTTTGAGCAATTGCACGAATTTCGACCGATACTTGCAAAGACCACACTGGCGATCTCAGGAGAGTTTGGTTGGCAGCCAAGCGAACTCCGCGCTATCTAAAATACCGCGACAAGTCGATAGTCCTGAGATAGTCGTTAGTCCTTCGATAGCTGAGTATGGCCAGGATAAACCAAATGACCGAACCGTTCATATTGCATGTTGAAGTGTTTCCTAATCTCATGCATGCACATCACACAAGGCAGTTTTTCGGCTACCTGCTCATGGTGGCTACAATATTCACACTTAACGTTTTGAAAAAAGAGAACGGGTTTTTCCTTTACCCACAACTCTCTAACGCGACGTAACATCAAGTGACTTCTTCTTGTGGAATAGCAAGTTGATACATAGAGAAAACATTTGTTTGCGCTCCATCCCCATCTGTGACACGGTTTATCAAATCCCTGCCGAGCATTGAAGAGGTGCTGACCTCAACACGAAGAGTGGTTTTTAGGTACTTACAGAAGTCGTAGTCAAGAAAAAACCTTCTCTCAACACCTTGCTCTACTGCATAACCAATGACATTATCAAGGTAGTCTTCCTGCCATCCTTCATAGCTGTTCAATTGGTATCGAGCGACAATATCGTCAAAGTCCCGATAAAGAAAATCGCAAATATTGTTGAGAATCTCGTTAGCGACTCTCCTATATACTCTTTTCTTCCTCAGTACCATCGCGGAATATCTTTCATCGCGCTGGACTTATAGGGCAAAGGTATTTTATAAAACGCTACCCGCACATATTCTTCAAAGAGTTGCTGCAAGCGCGCTAATTCCTTTTCGTCGGTAATCGGAACCCTAGAATGCCTTGCACAAAACAGTTCTCTCCACAACGTTAACCTCAAAACATCCATCGCGAATCTGTGTCTTTGCTTGGCGAGTTGGTACTTGTTTTTTACCTTTGAGGGTCTACGAAAGTTCTTGATTTCTGGAGCCACATTTTGCAGCGCGTGCCACTCGATCGACCGCACGATACTTTTAATCAGGCGTTTCTCACGCCACCCAAGCCTATAAGGATTACGCACTAAATCTCCATTCCTTTTGTCCTATAAAGCATGACAGGGCACCGATTGAGTGCCAAGCCAACATAGATTATCGCACACGGCCGGGTCATCTCACGAAAACCAGCACCCCAAATATGGCTCTGACGATATGCCTGCTAAGATTCGGTTGCACAACGCAGATAGGTTGACCTTCATGAATAAAGACATGGAACTGGCACTCGGCGACCGACTGTTGGCTAGGCTCAAGTCTGGCCCCGCACAAGCCACGGTGCCACACACCAAAATCGACCCACAGGTATATATAGATAAAGACCGCCACCTGAGCGAGCTTGCTGCCGTAGCATCAAACCCTGTCGCAGTATTGGCTTCCAGCGAACTCAAAGCTCCAGGTGATTTTGTGACCACCAAAATAGCTGGAACTCCAGTTATTCTCAGCCGAGATCGTGATGGCCAAGCGCACGCTATGCAAAATGTGTGCGCGCATCGAGGGTCAACCGTTGAGACTCGACCCAATGGCTCGGCTCGTATCTTCTCGTGCGGCTTCCATGGTTGGTCATATGAACTAGATGGCGAACTACGAGCGGTGTCGGCGAGCAACCTGTACTCAACCGAACCTTGCCGCGACGGTTTGGTGCAACTCACCTGCGAAGAAAGGCACGGCATCATCTGGGTGATCCCCACGACTGGCGCACCCACAACCACGGTGCGCGACTGGCTCGGTGACGATCTTGACCACCTCTTCAGCGAACTTGGTCTGGCTAACATGACCCACTTCGCCACTGCCGAATACGACCTCAGATGCAACTGGAAGTTGCTCACCGATGGTTTTCTGGAAATTTATCATCTCAAGTACCTGCACCGTAATTCAATCGCGCCCTACTTCCCCGCTCACCTAACCGTCAGCGAACGTTATGGGCCGCACTTCGCCAACTGGGTACCCAAAAACCGGCTGGTCACCGCACTCACCGACACCCTTCGTGACCAGTGGCCCGTGCTCAACCATGTGACATGTGCCTTTGTGTTGGTGCCCGGAACGGTTGTCCTATGGCAAGCCGGGCACGTGGAACTATTTTCCCTGCGCCCCGACCCCTCAGAACCAACCCGAACCAGTACCCGCCTCACGATGTTGATACCCACAGCACAACTAGAGCAAACCGAACTATGGCAGCGCAACTGGCAACGTGTCACAGAAACAATACCAGCGGAAGACTTTGCGGCCGCTGAAAATGTGCAACAAAACATCAACATCGGTGCCGTTAAACAACTCCGCATCGGAGCCAACGAACACCAACTCATAGAACATTTGTCGGCTGTGAACAGTCAACAAAACATCAACTAGAGATTAGATAACAACAAGCGCAAACTACTACAAAGTGTGCTACAGTAGCGCAATGACCGAGCAAGCAACACACGCAATTGATTTGTCGGTAAAGGTTGTTGGCAACATTGAAACAGTTTGGCGTGCTGTGGCTAGCGGGCCAGGGATTTCTTCATGGTATGTGCCTCACGAAGTTGAAGAAAAGCAAGGTGGCAGAGCACAAGCCTCGTTTGGCCCTGAACCAGAAATGCAAATAGCCGGGCGAGTGGCTGTTTGGGAACCACCCAACCGAGTGGTTTTTGACGGTGGGGAAGAAGTGGTGGGCCTGAGCTTTGAATGGACCGTTCAAGCCCACGACAACAACACTTGCACCGTCCGCTTGCACAATGCTGGCTTCACCGAAAAGGACGAACAATACGCGGCAATGGTTGAGGGCTGGAAATTGTTCATGTCAAACCTACAGCTTCATCTCAAACACTTTCCGAACCAAAACGCCACAGCGGCTTTGCCGATGGTAATGTGGCCAGTGACAGCCGAAGTGGGATGGCAAATACTAACGGAAGGTCTTGGCATCTATGAGCTTCCAAAAGAGGGGGACCAACTCACTATCGCCACAGACCCCAACACAGATGTCACCGGCACGGTCATAGCAACAGGCCCACGCAAGATCGTTTTGCTTGTTGAACATCCAGCACCGGGCACCGCGTTTTTAACCTCAGAAGGAAGCGGAGGAATGGCGATGGTATCTATATGGATGTACCTATACGGCTCAAATCGAACGAGTCTTGCTAAACATTACGATGCTTGCTGGCGGGACTGGCTCGCAAAGGTAGCACCCCAACAAGCTAAAAAAGACTTATGACACAAAGCAAAACTAGCTTCAAGGTTGGTGTTCAGATTCAACCCCAAGGGGTTACCGTGGCAGAGATGCGTGCCGTAGCAAGAGCCGCAGACGACATGGGTGCCGATTCGATTTGGATTTGGGACCACTTTTATCCCCTCTTCGGAGACCCAGATCAAACTCATTTTGAGGGCTGGACCGTGCTAGCTGCGATGGCTGCCGACACTAAACACGCCCGTCTTGGAACGCTCGTGAGCGGCAACAACTACCGCAACCCAGAACTGCTTGCCGACATGGCACGTACCCTTGACCATGTGAGTAATGGGCGAATGTATCTAGGTGTTGGCGCCGGTTGGTTTGAAAGAGACTACACCGAGTACGGCTATGAGTTCGGCACTGTGGGTAGCCGCCTACGTCAACTAGAAGCCGACCTGCCACGAATGAAAAGCAGGCTCGCCAAACTCAACCCTGCCCCACTAGGCGAAATGCCGTTACTAATCGGCGGCAGTGGCGAGAAGGTAACACTGCGGTTAGTCGCCGAACATGCCGATGCCTGGAACGCGTTTGGCCCACCAGACAACTTCGCTCGCCTATCGGGAATTCTCAACAACTGGTGTGCCAAAGTAGGGCGCAACCCCGCTGAAATCGAACGCACCGTGGCCATCGCAGGCAACGATGTGGCCAATGTCGCGCGCTACACCAAAGTTGGTGCCGACCATATAATCGTGATGAGTAGCACCCCTTTTGACCTCACTCCCCTACAGACCCTCATCGACCAACGAGACTCATCTAACCAAAAGTAGGAGTTCTGGCTGTAAAGTTGCTTTGTGGAAGCTACACAAGAGATTGAGCTTGACCCGTTGAACGGCAGCAGCCGTCCGCTTTCAGACTGGCTCACAACTTTTCCATTGGCGTGTGTGGTGCTCAACCCATATACCCACGAAAGCGCGTGGATTCTAGAAACCTCAAAACGTATTTTGGAAAATTTTCGTGAGGCTGGTTGCCGAACTTGCTGGTTGCTCACTTGCTCACATGAAGATGCCAGGCGATTTTTGGGGCCGTACACCGAGCTAATTCTGACCTTTGTAGACCCCGACGCACAGGTTGTTGCTGGTTTGGGTGTGCAGCACGCACCTGCGTTTTTGCTGGTTCGACAAGACGGCACCGTCATCGCTAAAGCAGAGGGTTGGAACCCAGATGGCTGGCGAAGCGTCGCTGACGCGATAGCTGATCTCACCCACTGGAACCGCCCCAACATCCCCACACCAGGTGACCCCGCCCCCTACCCCGGCACCCCAACAAACGGCATTTAATTAGTCTAAGCAAGAACACCATTGCGCTACCGGTCACAGAAATTAACTAAGAGCGACCCCAAAGCGGCTTGCGATGCCGAGATCATCAATGTGGTGAGCAGTTGCCTAGCTTCGCTTTAACGTCTAAAACTGATCAACACCTTTGTCGCATTGATGTGCATGTGCTCTGACGTTAGATGCCACTAGCACTGTTGCTAACCACGCTGTTGAAGTAGCGCATAATGTTGTTTTTGCCCATGGATAGTTGCGTCACCAGTATTGAGAATGCGGTAATCTGTGGTGATGGTTGAATTTGTTTACTCTGATATGTTGCCGCTTGGTGTTGACAACACCGAGTATAGGTTGATATCCACACAAGGTGTGTCCACTTTCCAAGGCGGCGGTCGCACATTCCTTAAAGTTGATCCCGAAGCCATCCGCGCTCTCACGGGTGTGGCGATGCGTGACATTGCCCATTATCTGCGAACCGACCATCTCCAACAGTTAGCAAACATCTTTGACGACCCCGAAGCTTCAGCCAACGACCGCTTTGTGGCTAACGAATTGCTTCTCAACGCAAATATCGCCGCCGCTGGAGTGCTGCCGATGTGTCAAGACACAGGCACCGCCATTATTATGGGCAAAAAAGGTGACCAGGTGGTCACCTTCGGAGATGACAGCGAAGCGATTTCGGCAGGCGTGTTTGACACCTACACCGAAACGAACCTGCGTTATTCCCAGCTCGCACCGCTCACAATGTTTGAAGAACGAAATACTGGCAACAACCTGCCCGCACAAATAGAAATCTACAGCAAACCCGGCAACACCTACGAATTCTTGTTCATGGCTAAAGGCGGCGGGTCAGCCAACAAGTCGTTTCTGTTTCAAAAAACCAAAGCCTTGCTAAACGAAAGATCGCTGCTGGACTTCCTAGACGAAACACTACGAGCCGTGGGCACCTCCGCGTGTCCGCCTTATCACCTCGCTCTAGTAGTTGGCGGCACTTCGGCGGAGTTCAACCTCAAAACCGCCAAGCTAGCATCAGCCCACTACCTTGATAATCTGCCCACCAACGGCGATGCCACTACAGGACACGGCTACCGAGACATCAAATGGGAAGCCAAAATTCTTGCCCAAACCCGTGACTTCGGTATCGGCGCACAATTCGGAGGCAAGTATTTCTGCCACGACGTGCGGGTAATTCGCTTACCCCGTCACGGTGCCTCAAACCCAGTTGGTATAGCTGTGAGTTGCTCAGCTGACCGCCAAGCAAAGGCCAAAATCACAAGCGAAGGGATATTTCTGGAACGCCTAGAAACCAACCCGGCACTTTTTTTGCCTGAAGTAAAACCAGACGAACTTTCCGATGAAGTAGTAAACATCGACCTCAATCAGCCAATGCAACAAATTCGTAACCAACTAGCTAAATGTAAGGTAAAAACACGCTTGTCTTTGAACGGCACCCTCATTGTGGCCCGCGACATCGCTCACGCCAAAATCGCTAACAGGCTCAACCAAGGCGAGCCGATGCCGAAATATCTTCAAGACCACGCAATCTACTACGCAGGGCCAGCCAAAACCCCCAAAGGCTACGCTTCGGGTTCCTTTGGTCCAACAACCGCCGGCCGGATGGATTCCTATGTGTCCCAATTGCAAGCCGCGGGGGGTTCAATGGTGATGCTAGCCAAAGGTAACCGTTCCCGCGCAGTTACAAAATCATGTGCCCGCTACGGCGGATTCTATCTTGGCTCTATCGGTGGTGCCGCTGCCCGTCTCGCAGCTGATTCAATCAAAAATGTGGAAATAGTTGAATACCCAGAACTAGGTATGGAAGCAATCTACAAGATCGAGGTGGAAAACTTTCCCGCCTTTATCGTCATCGACGACAAAGGCAACGATTTCTATTCAGAAGTAACAACACCAATCCACCTCCGAAAAAACACCACCCAAGTATAGCTTTGTCCTAGCCAGCACTAGGGCAGACTTGCGTAAACGGGCTAGGACAAAGCGGAGAGGGCGAACAAGGTCCTACGTCTCGATTTCGGGTTCCCAGCGTTCGTGCTTGCGGACTGTCAACGACAGACTATTGTCACTGCGACAAGTATTTCCTGATCATTTCGGTCAGTTCCGCCAATGAGATTCTGCCGGCTTGATAGTCCCGCATTGCGGCGCGGATCATGGCCAAGGTTACTTGTTGTTCGCCCTCGCCGTCTTCGGCTGTTTCTGCACCTTGTTGGGTCTCAGGTTGCGATGTCACGTCCGTGTTCTGGGGTTGTGCATTGTCTGATGGGGGCGGAGTGCTGGGACGTGGAGCGCGACCCGGAGGGGGCGCGGTGTTGGTGTCTCCAGGTGGTTGAGGCGTCGTATCCCCGGTTACGTCGATTGAGGTGCCTGATATGCCTGTGGTGGTGATTTGTGGTGCTGCTACGGTTACTGAGATCGTGTTGACTGGCACACGGTCGTAACCTCCGCCTTGAGCTGTATGGGAGACGGCCGCTTCGCCTGCCTCGAGCGCGTTGATCACGACTGTCTGTGCTGTGTCCCAGTTCGCGGTTGTGAAGGTCAAGGTTCTCGGGCCAGGTCCGCCGCAATACAGGCAAACACTGGGATCGTAGCCGCGAAACGTCGTAGGACGAATGACGGCCACTCGAGGATTGTTCGTACTCGCTGCGACTGTAACGGCGCCCGTTGGCCGAACCGCCAGGACGACTGTGTAGCGGACTGATGAATTGGGTGCAGTGCTCAGCGTCGATTCGCTTGTGGTGATCCCCCCGCCGATTGTGTCGTTGTCGTCGATGAGGACGGTAACGTTGTTGACGACTCGTTGGCCTGCGTTCGCGCCTACCACGATGCTCTCCGATGTCTCAATCAACTCGTCGTCGACTATCGCGATGTTGGCGCTCGCCGACAGCTGTCCATTCGCGATAGTGAAGGCTGCAGGCAGGGTATAGTCGGCGGTACTGGCCGTCGAGGCCGTCTGAGCATCGAGAGTGACTGCGACCCCGTTGGTCGGCGCCGGGGAATTCAACGTGGCAGTGACAGACACCGTACCCGCGGATTCGTTGACGCGGCCCCCTGCGGCACTGGTGCTCAAGGTCACGACTTGACCTCGGTAGATCGTTATGCTGTAGGTGTTGGTATTGGAGCTTGAGTCCGTCAAACGTACTTCAAAGGTGTTGCGCCCCGGTGCCAGTGGCATCGCAACTTGAGGCGGACTTGTCCCCGCCGGGTGGACGGTACGGCCTAGAAATGAGAAGCTGAAGGTGAAGTTCGGCTCTGTGCGGGGGACGACACGGAATTCGTGTCCTGGTGAGGTTCGCGCCACGACGGCGCTGTCTGCGGCGTCCGCAAGCGTGGGCCGAATCGTGATGTTGTCCACTCCTCGGGGCACTTCTGCCGTGTAGCTGGTCACGCCTGCTGCGAAAACTGGCGACAGGGTGACTCTGTGAGCGTTGTGAGTGCGCGGGTCGTTTCTGTACCGGCGGAACAGTTGCAGGTTGCTCAGGGTTGGGTCGCTGCTCTGGGCCTGGCCCGGAAGAGCCGGCGCCAACAGAGCCGACAACGCCGCGATCACCACGAATGCGGCCAACCTTGCTCGCAGCCGACCCCGACTGTGTTCGTTGCGAAAGCTCACGGGGACTCTCAACCTTCGGGGGGGGGGGGGGGGGGGGAGAGGCGGCTGCAATTCTGTTGTAAATGGGCATGCCGTCGGAACTCCTTGCAGAATTGTGCGGTGTGGCTACCTGCCACTAATAATAAGATAGCATAACTGTCTTGTCGTTGGGACTCTTTTTGCAGAATTGTTCGCTGGCACGAGTTGCGACAAAACACTAGCCAAGTATAGCTTTTGTTCTTGCCAGTACTTAGGCAAACAGTCACGGGCTAGGACAAAGCGGAAAGTGCGGCCTCGTAGTTGGGTTCGTTAGCTATTTCGTTCACCAATTCGGTGTGGGTTACCTTACCTGTCCCGTCAATCACCACAACAGCACGAGCAGCAAGACCAGCGAGCAAACCATCAACAATACGCACACCATAATCTTCAAGCACCTCGGGATGGTTGAACGTTGAACCCGTTTTCACGTTGTCTATCCCCTCCGCACCGCAAAATCGCTTTGCTGCCGGGGGAAGGTCAGCAGATACACACAACACACTAACGTTGTCTGCACTTGCAACTCGCTCATTGAACTCACGAACACTTCTAGCACAAGTCGGAGTGTCGATTGAAGGAAAAATGTTCAACACCAACCTTTGTCCCGAAAAGTCCGCCAAAGAAATCGAGCCAAAATCTGAGCCACTAAGCACAAAATCTGGTGCCGTGCTACCAACTGCAGGTAGTACACCGTTTGTATTTGTGGGATTGCCACCAAGTGTTATTTCTGCCATTTGCTCTGCTCCTCAATTTCAAAAGTTCAATGGATCAACAATATCACGAAACACTGCTAACAAACCAAAGAGTAGCAACACCACAACCACTCCATACACAAGCGGCAACACTTTAGCATAATCAACTTGATAGTTGCGGCCACCAATCGAACGAAGGCGTTCATATACCGCAACTGCCACATGCCCGCCATCCAAAGGCGGTAACGGCAACAAATTAATTAAACCAATCGAGACATTTATCAAAGCGAAAAAACGCAACAAGCCCTCACCGCTCTCTCCAAATATTTGTGTGGCTAGGTCGGCAGCACCATAAATAGAAATAATGCGATTTTCGTCTGCCGTGGAACGAGTAGCAAGCCCACTACCTGCCTCTCCGCTAGTCACTCCTTGAGCAGAACTGCCGTAGTCGCCTGTGAGTGTATTTGCGACAAAATTTTGCAAACCCCCACCCGACACCAAGTCCACCATACCCACAACAAAAGCTCGAGTGAAAGCCACAAACTCACTTACAGCATCAACAGCACTTCCAAACAAACCCACCGATTCTCTATAAGGACGGGGGCCAACACCAAAAAATCCCCTGGTCGCAACCTCGCTAGGAAGTAACTCGCTCACTATCGCCCCGTTAACCACAACCGCATCAGCCCCGTTCGGTGGGTCAACTGTGATAGCGAGCGGTACACCAACCCGACCATCAAGTGCCTCGACAAACCCATCCCAACCAAACACCTCTTGCCCATCAACTGCAAGAATACGATCACCAGGGAACAACCCACTAATAGAGGTGGCACCGGCAGTGCTAAGGCGCGAACCTAAGGTTACTTGTTCATTAACCACCACATCTCCGCGGCTAATCGCCACATCAACCACCTCTCCCCCACGAGCCGTAACCAAATCGCCGAAGTGGCTAAAGCTGCGCACCTCCACCCCATCAATCGCCACGATCTCATCACCGAGTTCAACACCCGCAGCAGCCGCGGCACTGCTTTCACTTACCGCAGCAACCGTCCAACGGCCATCATCTGTTGGAGCACCATAAAAAAAGACCACCGCAAACAACAACACGACCGCCATAAGGAAGTGCATTAGTGAACCCGCACTCACCACCAACAACTTGCGCGGAAAAGACTTAACTCGATACGAACGATGCTCGTCTTCGGGAGCAACGTAGTCCATATTGTTCATACCAATAATGCGAACATAGGCACCAGCAGGTATGGCTTTGATGCCGTAGGTGGTCTCACCACGCCGAAAAGACCACAACCTCGGGCCAAAGCCAAGAAAAAACTCCACAACTTTCATGCCAGTCCAACGAGCGGTAAGAAAATGACCCAGCTCGTGCATAAAAATCATGAAAAGGAAAAACAAAACCACCAACAACCAATGAACGCTGGCAAACAAACCCAGAGCAGCCAAGCCAGCCAACAATATCGCCAAACGCCAAGGCGAAGAAGAGGTATCCGCTAGCGCGGGTTCCAGATTAGACATCCCGGTTAAAGTCTAACCCTACCAACCACAACTTTAGCTAACTCACGCGCTTCGCGGTCAGCTTCAAGCACCACCTCAACGTCACTAGCTCGCTCACCCGTCCAACCTTGCATCACCTCATCCACAACAACAGCGATGCTGCACCAGGGAATGAGTCCGCCAAGAAACCCTTCAACCGCAACCTCGTTAGCTGCGCTCAACCAAGCAGGAGCGGTTCCGCCTGCCCGCCCCGCCTCATAAGCCAAACTCAAACAGCGAAAAGCAGCAAAGTCAACTGGGGTGAACTCTAAATCAATCGCCTCACTCCAATCAATCGCCCCGAAACTAACCGAAGCGCGCCGCGGATACGTCAAAGCATACCCTATACACAAACGCATATCAGGCCGAGAGAGTTGCGCCATTGTGGAACCATCAGAGAAGCTGACCATTGAATGAACCATTGACTGGGGATGCACCACCACCCTAATCTGGCCGTAACTGACACCAAACAACTCGTGTGCCTCAATCACCTCAAGCCCCTTGTTCATTAAAGTGCTTGAATCGACAGTTATCTTGGGGCCCATCTGCCAAGTCGGATGAGCCAAAGCATCTGCAATCTTCACTTCGGCTAGTTGATCAGCAGAGTAACCACGAAACGGTCCGCCACTCGCTGTTAGCACCAACTCCGCCACCTCAGCTAACGACTGAGATGGTCTTTGGTTACTCCACATATGACTAGTGCGAAGACACTGATGAAGAGCACAATGTTCGCTGTCTATCGGCAAAAGTTCAGCACCTTGCGTCAACCACGCTCGCTGCACCAACGGCCCAGCAGCAATCAAAGACTCTTTGTTAGCCAAACCCAAACGTTTGCCAGCTTCAAGCGCAGCTAAAGTCACCGGCAAACCAGCAAAACCCACCACCCCATTGATCACAATATCAGCGCACTGCGAAGCCAACGCGAAAGCATCAGCACCACACAACAACTCTGTGTGGGAAGGCAAGTGCTCCTTGACCTCTGAAGCACTATCTGGGTTAGCTACAGCAACAACATCGGGTTGAAACTCAACAGCTTGCTCACACAACAAATCAACCGAGTTTGCCACCGCGAGCACTGCCACCCGGTAACGCTCAGGTTCGCTACGGATAACGTCAAGAGTTTGAGTGCCTATCGATCCGCTAGAACCTAAAACAGCAACAGAGGTAACCACGCCTAAGGGAGCACAAACCGAGAGATATAAAAGGTGGTGGGCAGAACAAACAATAAGCTATCAAATCGGTCGAGAATGCCGCCATGTCCCGGCAACAAAGAACCCATATCTTTGATACCGAGATCACGTTTTAGTTGCGATTCAGCCAAATCGCCAAGAGGTGCCACAATCGCCGCGGCAATGCCGAGAATCATAATGTCACCTAGGCCACCACCCACCGCGGTATCAGCAAGCGGCGCAGGTCTGCCCCAAAAACCCATCACAAAAGCTGCAACGATTGCCGACACCACACCACCAACTAAACCCTCAAGTGTCTTGTTGGGGCTAGCCGCTGAAAGCGGTGAACGACCCATTGAACGCCCCACAACAAACGCACCGGTATCATATGCAACAGTCACCACTATGGCTGCCGTTAGCAAGCCTGTGCCGTGTGTGGGCAGCGAAAGCATCAATGCCGCATAAGAACCCAACCAACCAATGTGCAGTATCCCCAGCAAGGTCGAACCGAGACCACGAACCACCGAATCGCTTGGTGCGACCACCAAATACCAAACGCCCCCAAATGCAACCGACAAAACCAACACCAAACCTGCTGCCGTTTCGCCTCGCCAATAAACCGCCAAAGGCATCGCCGCGACGCTAGTCAACCCAAGCAACACCGCAGGTTGAGCATTAGCTAACCGCACAGCATTGAAATACTCAGCCGCCGCTACTGTTAGTGCCACCGTGGCGATCGCCACTGCGACCCACTCGCGATATGCCATAGCCGCCAAAATGAGTGCTGCTAACCCCAAACCCACAACCGTTGCGGTCAAGAGATTCCTATCCCCACCAGCGGATTGACCGTAGTGTGAGGTCATCGCTTGACCCTCTTGATGGTTCGATGGATCAACTTCATTATCGTTGTGGCCAAAAAACGCATCGGCTTCGGTGTCGGCTGGAATGTTTGACCCGCTAGGTGGGGCAACCCGCTGATCTGCGGCCCAAGCGGGTGCCACAGAGCCTGTATCCCATGTTGGATAATCGTCTCCAATAACAACCTGAGAGCCTTGCGGTGAATGCGCTGGTGAGGCAGTTGGTGAACCTCCAGGTGATGTTGGGTTAAAAGTGATGCTCTCAGCAGGCGTGCCCACTTTAGGCACGGTGCCTGTTGAGGGAGCACTCCAATGTGGCACCGCGGCATCGTCATTTTCAAACGATAAATTGTCTTCTTCAAAAACCGACCTACCAGGTGCAACATCATCATCAACGGGATCGGTTCGCTTGATGTCTAACCGTGGTTTATCTTGTTCGTAGCTCATGATACTCTTTTCGTTAAACGACTGAGGTCAAACCTCCATCAACTCCTGCTGTTTTTTTTCTTGTGCGTCATCAATCATAGCTAACTGTCTGTTTTTGAGTGCGTCAAGCCGGGATTGGGCACGAGCGATCTCATCAGCAGACACCCCCCCATCACTATCTAAGGCATCAAGTTGCTTCCGAATCGCCCGACGCACGGCATTTATTCGCTGTTTGCCATCTTCGCTCATAGCACCCACAAGCCGCGAAAGTTCACCCCTTCGTTCAGTGGTTAACGGTGGGAACACCAACCGAATGACCCTACCGTCATTGCTAGGTGCAAGACCGAGATTAGCGTTGACAATAGCCTTTTCAATAGTGTTAACGTTGGCTGCATCGTGGGGAGCCACGACTAGCATTCGTGCTTCGGGCACTGAAAAGCTAGCTAACTCTTGTAGTCTCATCTCCACACCGTAGGCTTCCACAGCGAGTTGATCAATTAGGCTTGAGGTTGCCCGTCCAGTTCGCACCTTTGAGTATTCACGGCGCATTTGACTTACCGCGCTGTTCATCTGTTCAGCCGCGTCTTCAAGCAGCAAGTCAATCAAGTCATTCATCTGTGTCCCCTTTAGAAGTGCCGCTATCAACGATGGTGCCCACACCTTTTCCTTCTAAAACAGAGCGCAAGTTGCCTTCACCCATCAAATCAAAAACCAGGATCGGAATGTTGTTATCCATGCACAAAGTAATCGCCGTTGCGTCCATCACCTTGAGCCCACGGTTAACAACATCTAAGTAAGTTATGTGATCTAGTTTGGTGGCTGAAGCATCAATTGTTGGATCACTGGTGTAAATTCCATCAATACCGCCATGTGTGCCTTTGAGCACAGCTTGAGCTTCAATTTCCACCGCCCGCAAACTAGCTGCCGTATCGGTAGTGAAACCTGGGTTGCCTGTGCCACTCGCCAAAATCACGATACGACCCTTCTCAAGATGACGAATAGCACGGCGCCTAATGTATGGTTCTGCAATTTGTGCCATATTCACAGCACTTTGTAGACGGGTATCTGCACCTAGTCGCTCTAAGGTGTCTTGTAGGGCAAGTCCGTTCATGACCGTTGACAGCATGCCCATGTAGTCGGCTTGTGCCAAGTCCATACCATCATCAACACCTTCAATACCTCGCCAAATATTGCCGCCACCCACGACTACTGCTATTTCAACGTCGAATTGGCGTTTTACGTGAACCAAATCTTGCGCGATGCGAGCCACGGTCTCAGCATCTATGCCATGTTCGAGAGACCCAGAAAATGCTTGCCCAGAGAGTTTCAAAAGAATCCTGTGGAATTTGGATTCTTGGGATCCACGCAAAGCTTGGGTGGTGTGGCTCACGACTAGCTTCCAACCACTACCTGCAGAAATCGAACAATGGAACCGCCCTTGAGGCTGTCTTTCACAGTTGTTTTGTCGCCGTGCAAACCTTGCTCAAGCAATACTCGTTCTGCGTACCAAGCACGCATGCGACCATCAACGATCTTTTCCCAAGCTGGGGGGGGTTTGCCTTCAGCTTTGGTGATCTCAAGAAGGGAGGCTCGTTCTTGATCAGCTTGGTCAACTGGCACCTCAGCGACCGACAAAAAGGTTGGTTTAGCGAACGCAATATGTAGCGCGACCTGGTGCAGGACCTCTTTACTAATATTGGTTCCCTCAACCACAACCGCGTTCACGCCGCGACCATCTTGGCGATGTAGGTAGGTATCGACTAGGTTACTTGCCCCTGCCTCTACACGTTTTACCGCGCCTAGCTCAATGTTTTCTTTTATCTTGACCCGTAAGTCTTCAATCGTTGCTGCATGTTGTTGGGCCGCGTCTAGCCCATTTACACACACATCGTTAGCGATCGTTTGAGCTAGATCGGTGACTTTGGAACTTTTCGCTGAGAAATCAGTCTCGGTTTTTATTTGCACTACTGCGGCAATGTTGCCGTTAGTGGCGACGGCGATTGTTCCTTCGTCGTTGTCTCGGTTGCCGCGCTCGGCTGCTTTTGCTAGCCCTTTCTCGCGGAGTAGCTGTGAGGCGGCGTGGTAATCTCCTCCACAGTCCACGAGAGCGCGTTTAGCGTCCATCATGCCTGCACCAGTTGCGTCACGAAGTGACTTGACATCTTTAGCCGTGATTGACATTTTGATTTCTCCGATGTTGCTATTGAGCAGCGTCAAGCGTCTCGTCAGGCACGGTTGACGTTTGTATTTCGTCTGAAGTGTGAAGCGTTTCAGTTGGTGTTTCAGGCTCTGCGGCGATCTCGCTGCTGTGATCTGTTTGGTCAGCGTGGACTGATTCATCTGACGCGTCTGTGTGATCTGCGTGTTCTTCGTGGTTTGTAGATTCTAGGACCGCTGTGTCTGAGGTTTGTTGTGACGCTAGGCGAGCTTCACGAACAATTGCTTCGCTCATTGCTTCATTGCGAGCTTGTTCTTGCTGTGCAGCCACTCTTGCTTCTTCAGCTTCGTCACGCTTAGGCGTTTCTTCAGCCACGAGATGCTTTGATCGCATGTAGCGGCCTTCTTGAACCGCGTCAGAAATAACCCGACACATCAATTGTCCAGCCCGAATAGCGTCGTCATTGCCCGGAATGGCGTAATTGATCATGTCTGGATCACAGTTGGTGTCTACCACTGCCACAATCGGTACGCCAACTTTTTGCGCTTCAGTAACAGCAATATGTTCTTTTTTTGTGTCGAGAACAAAAATCGCATCAGGCAACTTCTCAAGGTCAGAGATGCCGACTAGGTTGCGCTCTAATTTAGTGAGTTCTCGAGATATTAAAAGTGCTTCTTTTTTCGGCATGGCTTCAAACTCACCTGATTTGCGCATTCGTTGATAATCCTTCATCTTGCTGACCCGCTTTGAGATGGTCTGAAAGTTGGTGAGCATTCCGCCAAGCCAACGCTCATTGATGTAAGGCATGTTGCAACGTTGTGCATAAGACTCAATGGGTTCTTGAGCTTGCTTTTTGGTTCCTATAAACAAGATAGTTCCACCATTTGCTACTAGGTCACGCACAAAGATATATGACTTTTCAAGATGCTCAAGTGTCTGATACAAATCAACTATGTGGATTCCCGAGCGTTCTCCATAGATGAACCGCTTCATCTTGGGATTCCAACGACGAGTTTGATGCCCAAAGTGCAAACCCGCATCTAGCAACTGCTTCAGTGAAATTACTGCCATTTTTATCCTTCTTCCCGGTTACAACCCACGTCTAACGCCGAAGCGACCGGGAATGACATAGGTAGATACATATTCGTCGACACCGATCTGATACCGTCCGAGGCTGGTATAGCCAGTCGCTAGTCTAACCCTGCTTCGCAAAAGAACATGCTTTTTTGTTAAGACCTGGGTAAAACTATTGAATTCTTGGCGATGCATTACTAGGCGCAAACGCTGGCTACGCACACCAAAAAGAGGTTGCGGGTCTAAATATTCGCCATGCAAGCGGACACCAAAATGAAACGGGCCACCAGCTAACGCAACTAAATCTCCAACCATCACAGCTTGGCCTTCACGCACGATAATATTTGCAACAAATCCATACGATGTCACCAAACCACTGCCGTGGCTTATCGACACGAAAAGTGAACCGGCTACCGGCCCCGCAAAAACGACTGTGCCACTTGCCGCAGCAAAAATTTTGTCGCTCAACTTAGTGTCGTATTCAATACCGCGATTCCCGGGCCCATATTGGCCATCTTCTAAGCGAAAAGGATCAAGCACTGGTGCTGACGTTGGTGGTGCCAAGATCACATCTTGAGCCACCGCTGTCGGTGCCACGAGCGTGACCACCAAAAAGGCTACCGTAAACTTTGCCAACAGGTGCCAATGCTTTTTCAGCAATGCGCGACTGCGTCGCAAATACCCAACCATGGGTTCTCCTTTCAAATTTCTGAAAATGTTTTTGCTTATTTTGGGGAGGGCTTAGTCTTATGCTCGAGGGTGAGTTTTGCGGTGAACCTCGCGCAAACGTTCACGACTAACCCGCGTGTAAATCTGAGTGGTAGTTAATTCAGCGTGACCTAAGAGTTCTTGCACGCTGCGTAAATCAGCACCACCATCTAGCAAATGAGTTGCAAATGTGTGACGCAAAGCATGTGGATGGGTAGGCGAAACGGCCCTGCGATCCAGTAAACGGCGGACATCTCTTGGGGTAAGTGCCTTACCACGTTGGTTTAAAAAAATCTTATCATCAGGGCTAACTTCGCAAACCATCTTGGGACGACCATCTTTGAGCCACGCACTCAAAGCCGTCTTGGCGGGTTCAGAAACAGGTACCCGCCGTTGTTTAGAACCCTTGCCCCAAACCGTTATCACATCAGCAGAAATTAACAAGTCTTGGTAACGCAAACCACAAAGTTCGCTTACCCTCAAGCCACTGCCATACAACAACTCAATCACCGCACGATCCCGCAATTCAATCTCTTGGTGATGCTTTGCAACCTCGGCTGATGTCGCCGAACCCTTAAATAAACCATCTAGTTCACTAGCTTTCAGAACCTTTGGTAATGCAGACTTACCGCGCGGCGCAGACAACGTCATAGCTGGATCTACCTTGAGGTGACCCTCTCGACACGCCCAGCGAAAGTAGCTACGCAACACAGAAGCCTTACGTGCGGTTGTTCGTGGCGCGTATTTCATGTGTAGCTCTGCCATGTAACTACGTAGATGCCGCCGGGTAACCAAATCAGGTGAGGATACAAATTGAGTTTGCAACCAATCTATAAACGCAACTATATCCCGGCTATAAACGGCTCTCGTTGAAGAGGCTTGACGGGTCAGCGAATCTAGCCAGCTTTGATGATGCCAAAGCTCCATGCCATCCACCATAGCAGTTGATGAACTCTGCCGACACAGGCGGGGTAGTAGCGAAGTGTTTTTCCTAAGCGCAGTTAACATTTGCGCCTCACCCTCGCTCCATCGTATTGAACCAAACCCGCTGAGATAAGTTCCTCTAGCAGAGCCGCAACCCGCACAACCGCAAAACCACTGCGCGTAACGATTTGATCGGTTGAAGTTGGTCCATCATCAATGGCCTCAAGCACACACGAAGCTTCCTTGCTAAGTTCCTTAGCCAACAAAGAACTGTGGTTCTGCGACAAAGCAACCTTGTTGACCGGTTCAGCTACATTTCGGCGAGCATTTGCGGCAATCTCGCTCAAACCTAAAGCGACCAACACATCTTTCACATCGCGAACCGGAGCGCATCCATCCATAAGCAAGGCATTCGTGCCTTCGGCGGCGGGATTTCGCACAGAACCGGGCACAGCCATGACCTCAATATCTCTGCGCTGTGCTTGTTCAACGGTTAGCAACGATCCCCCAACCGCTCGTGATTCGACCACCAAAAGTAAATCAACGAACGCGGCGATAAGGCGATTGCGCGCAGGGAAACGCCAAGGTTCTGGCTTGGCACCAAGCGGGGCTTCAGCCACCAAGGCTCCTCGTTCAACAATTTGATGCCACAGCGACATATTGCGCTGTGGGTAAACCACATCCACCCCACTACCCACCACCGCCAAAGGAGGCGCAGCATCAGCTGCTAAAGCTCCGCGGTGTGCTTCCCCATCAATACCCAAAGCTAGACCCGAAACCACCACTACACCCTTTTCGGCAAGCCCCGTGCCAAGTTCACGGGCAACCTCACGACCTATTGATGAAGCTCGGCGCGTACCAACAATCCCCACGTGCGGCAATTCGGGAGCAGGAATCGTACCTCGCCGAAACAAGATTGGTGCTGGGTCTATGTCGTGTTGAAGCTGGGGAGGGTGATCAGCATCACCGCAGGTGGTGACCTTCACATTACTTGCATCCAAACGAACCGCGATATCGCTCAAGTCGAACTTGTTAGCAGTCGCTCGCCATTCACAGAGAACCTCAGTAGGTGCCACATCACTAGCTAGTTCCCCCGACACAACCGCTGCAAAGGCCTCGCTCGGGGTTCTGTGTTTCAGCAATTTATGCAAACGACGAGCGGTGGCCCCATTCAACGCAGCAAGAGCCGCAGCGTAAACATCTTCACGCGCCTTGCTATCAGGTTGTGGACATTCGATCTGTAGCGAACTTTCAGATTGAGCCGCACCTTGAACACCCAATAAACCTTCAGACATCGTATCCCCCCATTGGCGGGCGAACTCGCAACCCTATAGCCGCATACACGTCTTGGGCGCGCAGCACTGGGCCTGCGTCATCTAAATCTCTAATGGTGCGGGCAACAGCACGCACCCGCATCGCACCACGGGCACTTAAGCGACCAACTGTCAAAGCCTCGTGCAAAACTTCAGTAGCTTTCGCATCTAGAGGTGCTGCAACCTCCAACTGCTCACGACTTAGCGCAGCATTGGTTGCCGCACCACGCGCTTTAGCCAACTCACGCACACCTGCCACCCGCTCTGCGACCACACTAGATGGCTCACCGGGCTCACGATCTAACAAAGCTGTAGGCGAGGGACGATCCACCTGCACCATCACATCGAGACGATCAAGCACTGGCCCCGAAATCCTGCGCGAATAGCGTAAGCGAGCTGTGGGGCCACAACGGCAACCAACCGTGCCGCCCTCCCCACAAGGACAAGGGTTCATTGCCGCAACCAACAAAACATTCGCTGGATGTTCACGCATACCACCACTACGCGCCACACGAACAACTCCTTCCTCAAGTGGTTGCCGTAACCCATCAAGAACGCTAGGTGCAAACTCGCCTAGCTCATCCAAGAAAAGCACCCCTTCAGTGGCCACACTAATCTCACCCGGCACGACCCGCCCTGAGCCACCACCTATCAACGCTGCCATAGACGCGGAATGATGAGGCGCACGAAACGGCGGGCGTCTTATCAAACCAGAGCCGGGCAACCGAATGGCAGCAGCACTATGGACTCGCGTCACTAAACGCGCCGCTTCAGGTGATAAATCGGGCAACAAACCTGGTAAACGCCGCGCCAACATTGTCTTGCCACCCCCAGGAGGACCAATAAGCAACAAATGATGTCCGCCAGCTGCCGCTACCTCAAGACCGAGACGTGCGCTTTCTTGCCCTCGCACATCAGCTAGATCTGGATCATCTTGAGGGTCATCCACAAACTGCGGTGGATCGATATTTGGCCACGGCAAACCCTCGGCAAGTGCATCAACAATGTCTCTCAAGCGTTTCACCGCTCGAACTCGACTAGTTGCGCCAAGTGCTGCCACTCCCGCATCTGCGGCAGCCACGATCACCCTCTTGGTGTCTAACACATCCACCATCGGCAAAATACCCGGGACGGGTCGCAAGGAACCGTCAAGACCAAGTTCCCCCACAGCGGAAATATCATCAAGGGCTTGTAGGGGAATCTGCTCTGATGCAGCCAAAATGCCCAAACCGATGGGCACATCAAGACCTGCTCCTACTTTACGGACGCAAGTTGGGGCTAAATTGACGGTGATGCGTTGCATCGGCCAAGTAAGGTCGCTGGACTCAATCGCCGCCCGCACACGATCTCGCGCCTCACGGCAGGAAGCATCAGGCAGACCCACAATCGTGAAAGCGGGTAAGCCATTGGTAACATGAACCTCCACATCAACAACCGCTCCATCGATTCCATCAAGTGTGGATGAACGAACAGTAGCAAGCATAATAACAACCTTTCAGGTAGGTAAAATAAAAAGGCTGTCTTCCGCAAACAGCGAGCGTTTAAGAAATGCTAAGCCAAGTGTGTGACACCGCCTAATTCAACACTTCTCTGGTGTAGCGAGTTACCGCCTCAACCTCAGTTTGAGACAGTATCTGCGCGAATGATGGCATGCTACCAGCACCATTTACGATAATCGCAACCTGCTCAGCAATATTTTCATAGTTTTTTATTAACTCGCCATCGTTTATTTGTGGCCCTATACCTCCACCACCACCGCGACCGTGACACGACGCACAATGGCGCCCGTAAATATCTCTGCCTTCCAACAAGACCTGATCAACTTGCCCGTTTGGTCCTGCAGGCACCTGCGGAGGTTCACCCGAACAAGACCCAACTAGCAAGCAAAGAACAAACGACTTAATTAACAACAAACGCAAGCTGACTCCAGTTAATATCAAACATCAGCAAAGGCTGACACATCAAGCAGTTAAGGACATGCTATGGGCTTAGACCCCACCCGACCACACCGCCGAAGTTGGCATGATTATCTGTATGTGGGTGCCGGACTGCTAGTTGTTGTTCTACTTGTGCTCTGGGCACTGTTTTCGTAAGCCGTCCCTAAAATGCTGCAGGAATGACAGTAACGTTACCTTCCACCACAGAAGCGACATCAAACCTTACTGCGCCACGGCTACTATGGCAATCAAGCCAAGAAGCAGCCGTGCGACGCAATATCTGCTGCTTGCGGTAACCAACCGCCTCCAACGCACTACCAAACCGGGCATTGCTTCGTGTTTTAACCTCACAAAACACTATTTCATGGCCACGGGTGAGCACCAGATCAAGTTCACCGCCTTTGATCTTCCAATTGCGATCAACAACTTTATAACCATACTGTTGGTAATGATCTGCCACACGTTGCTCACCCCAACGCCCTAAAGCCACCCGAGATTTATCCATCCCCGCATCTTATTCCAAGCCTGTGACACTGCTGCTACCACAACCCTTTTGTGACAACATCTAGAAGAACTAATTGTAACGTTTCTCTTTGACCTTGGCCGCTTTTCCAATCCGCTCGCGCAGGTAATATAGTTTGGCACGACGCACATCGCCACGGCTCACCCGTTCTATTCGTTCCACTATCGGCGTATAGAGAGGAAAGGTGCGCTCTACGCCAACACCAAAACTTAATTTTCTAACGGTGTAGGTTTCACGAATACCACTACCTTGTCGGCGAATCACCACTCCTTCAAAGATCTGTGTGCGAGTGCGGTTACCTTCCAACACACGAACATGAACACGCAAAGTGTCACCTGGGGCAAACTCGCAAATATCAGGGTTCTCAATCAAATTGTCAACAACATCTGTGGGCTGCATCGCATACTCCTTGGCGGTAAGAGTTAAAGGGCGGGCCCATAGAGCCGGACCAACAATTAAGGCTAGAGGATGCTTCGTAAACAACCACCCTAGCTATGGTCAATTAATTCAAAATCTTTGAGCAGTTTCTTGTCGTTGCTGCTTAACCCACCCAGCTTTTCAATAAGATCTGGCCGTCTTTCAAGGGTGCGTTGCAAAGCTTGAGCGCGCCGCCAACGTTTGACATTACCGTGGTCGCCAGAACACAACACCTCAGGCACCTGCCAACCCCGAAAATCCGCTGGACGTGTGTAATGAGGGTACTCCAACAGGCCTTCGGCAAACGACTCTTCAGCAGTGCTATCAGAATTACCCATTACATTAGGCAATAAACGGCTCACTGTTTCCACCACCAACAAAGCCGCTACTTCACCACCGGCTAACACCACATCACCAACTGATAGTTCTCCATCCACTAAGTACTTGCGAACACGCTCATCAACCCCTTCATAGCGGCCACACAATAACGAAAATCCTTCGCTCGCGGCTAAGCACTGCGCCATCTCCTGATTAAAACGTCTACCAGTTGGAGACAAATACAAAAGAGGCCTCGGTGGTTCAACAGCTTCCACAGCATCAAAGATCGGTGGTGCCGCCATTACCATGCCGGCACCACCCCCAAATGGAGCATCGTCAACAGATTTGTGGACACCCCTGCCATGCGCGCGTATGTTGTGTATGAGTAGATCAAGATGACCTGCACGCCGAGCTCGACCAATCAAAGACTCATTGGTGAAGTCATCTATGCATTGCGGAAAGATGGTGAAAACATCAATGCGCAAAACGCTCACCGCCGTAGCTTAGCAGCATTGAGATGCCTCGTTTCGCGTGCCATTGAGGCATTGTCCAACTCAAATAAGCCCAGCGGCACATCTGCGCTAATGCGCTTAGTTGGCGATACGTCCACTATGAAGCGGGCTGGCACCAACGCGCCGTTGTCCAGTTCCAGAAGATCGCTAGCGGGATTCTCAATCATTCTAACCACAGTGCCACGTTCAATTCCTTGTTGGTCAACCAACATCGCACCAATCATCTCATGAGCCCACAAAACGCCGTTGTCTTCTAGTGGTTCAGCATGTAAGAGTGCACCACTCAATTGCTCGGCAAATTCACGGTCTGTGACATCGGCGAATGAGACAATCCATGCCGACTTATGCGGACGACTCTTGGTTACCAGCAGTCGGCGATCGGAGGTAAACAAAACCGAGCCGGCGTTAACGCGCTCGCGGCGATTGGTGGTCAACATAACCACAACCTCACCGTCTAATCCATGGGCACGGGTGATGCGTCCTATTTCTAACAACATGGTAGGTTCGCCGAAGTTAGGTCACCCGTTGAGAGTTGACAATGCAAGGGCGTGGTTAGCGGCGAGCCTAAACCCCTACTGGTTGATGAACTCGATCTCAACTGAGGTGCCTTCTTGGTAGCCAGCGGCACGCACCACAGTTCTTATTGCCCCGGCAACACGGCCACGTCTGCCAATAACTCTACCCATATCACCCTCACCAACTGAAACATCAAGACGCAGAATTCCCGGCGATTTAGAAGCTACCACAGAAACGTCAGTTGGTTTTTCAACTAACTGCTGCACCAAATATTCACATATCGTGGTTGCTTTGTCTAATCCCATCTCAATTGCTCTCTTCGCGATCGATTGGGGGTTCTTTAAACTGCTGCCACGCACCCGAAATCTTGAGAAGTTTTTCCACTCGGTCGGTTGGTTGAGCACCGTGACGCAACCAATGCAAAGCACGGTCGTTGTCGACCTTTACAACTGAAGGATTTTGACGTGGTTCATAGGTGCCAAGTATTTCCAAAAAACGTCCATTTCGGGGCGAACGTTCATCGGCGGCTACCAAACGGTAGGTAGGTTGTTTTTTCTTGCCCACCCGCATAAGGCGAAGTTTTACGGCCATTTGCTCTCTGTTTCTGTTAGATAACTTAGATATTGCGAATCCAATTCAACCCTCTTAGATTCCTTTTCCAACCCAACATGTTACATCAATGCCATTAACGCTACCGATCGCGAAGACGATCTTCAAGACCCGGCAATGCCAAGGGAAAGTCTGAGACACCAGTCGCTCCTGCGCCCTGAGGGACCTTAGCACCCCGTGACGTGGGTACTAACGAGCCTTTGGCAGTGACCCGTCCCCCTCCTTTTCTCTTTCCTTTTTTTCCCCGTTTGCGTGCTTTTGGATTGATCCTTTTGGAACCCAAACCCGACATTTGCATCATCACTTGACGCATCTGGGAGAACTGAGTGAGCAACTGTCTGACATCATTTGGCTTGACACCCGCGCCGTTAGCGATTCGTAAGCGACGAGAACCATCAATAATGTCTGGTTGCGTGCGCTCTGCTGGTGTCATCGCGAAAATCATCCCTTCAACCCGAGCAAGTTGCCTGTCATCTATCTCGGCATTGCGTGCCTCTTTAGGCAAGTTTGGCATCATTTGTAGCAAGTTCTGAAGTGGACCCATTTTTTTTATCTGTTGCATTTGTTCCAAGAAATCTTCAAGAGTGAACGTGCCTTCAAGCATGCGCTCGGCTGCTATTTCTGCTTGCTCTTTCTCAAAAGCTTCCTCAGCTTTTTCTATGAGAGTTTCAACATCCCCCATCCCAAGAATGCGGCTGGCCAACCGGTCTGGGTAGAAGGTATCAAAGTCTTCAACTTTCTCGCCGGTGGAAGCAAACGCGATAGGTTTACCGACCACTTCTTTAACTGACAATGCTGCGCCACCACGCGCATCGCCGTCAAGTTTGGTCAAGATCACGCCGTCTAACGAAAGTGTTTGGTCAAATGAGCGAGCCACGCTCAGGGCATCCTGACCCGTCATTGCGTCAACCACAAGAAACGTATAGTCGGGAGAAATGGCCGAAGAAATAGCCGCTATCTCCTCCATGAGATTTCTGTCTATTGCTAAACGTCCAGCTGTATCAACTATCACAACATCACGCGCATTGCGCGTGGCTTCTTTGAGTGCTTTCTTAGCCACTCTGGTTGGCCGACTTGTTTCAGAAAAAACTGGCACCTCTATTTGTTTGCCTAAGGTGCGGAGTTGTTCTACTGCTGCGGGTCTTTGCAGATCTGCGCCAACTAAAAGCGGATGGCGACCTTGTTTTTTGAACCATTGCGCCAACTTAGCTGCGTTGGTGGTTTTACCTGAACCTTGCAAACCTGCCATCAACACCACCGTCGGCGGTTTTGAGGCGTAGTTGAGCTTCATGGCCGCGCCACCCAAGCTCACAGTCAATTCGTCTAGCACAATCTTGATGACTTGTTGGCTGGGATTTAGTGCTTTGGAAAGCTCTTGACCTTGAGCTCGGTCGCGGATGCGCTGACCCATCGCGGTCACAACATCAAGGTTGACATCAGCTTCAAGCAACGCCAAGCGAATCTCGGCGAGCGTGTTGTCGATATCGGCTGGGGATAATTTGCCTCGTCCTTGAATACCCCCAAAAATGCGTTCAAAGCGGCCAGAAAGAGTTTCAAACATACCCTGTTACCTTAGCCGACCTAGGCCGAGTACTGCGGTTGATCCCTCAACCAAAAAGGGCATCAACGAACTCCTGAGGGTTGAATTCAACCAAATCAGCGGCACCTTCTCCGAGACCTACAAGCTTCACCGGCACACCAATCTCTGCTTGAATAGCGATCACGATACCGCCTTTTGCAGAACCATCTAGTTTGGTTAGCACCACGCCGCTCACACCGACAGCTTCACTGAACTCCCTCGCTTGAGATAACGCGTTTTGGCCTGTTGTGGCATCGATCACCAACAATGTTTCAGTAACGGTTCCAGCACCTTTGTCGGCAACCCGGCGTACTTTGCGTAACTCTTCCATTAAGTTAGTTTTAGTTTGGAGGCGACCTGCGGTGTCTGCCATAACCAAAGGCACCGAACGGGCAGCTGCGTGTTCAATCGCGTCAAAAACAACCGATGATGGGTCAGCCCCATTAGCCCCTTTCACTATATCTACTCCGCTGCGTGCAGACCACAACGCAAGTTGTTCTGATGCTGCTGCTCTAAATGTGTCGCCTGCGGCGAGAACCACCGAGCGACCTGCAAGAGCTTCACGATGTGCTAGCTTGCCTATGGTTGTGGTCTTGCCCACCCCATTTACACCAACAAACAACCAGACTGAGGGTGAAGTTGATTCAGTATTGTTGTTGGTAGCAGATACTGTCTCATCTAGGGTGTTCAACGTGAGGTCATAGCCTTGTAGTCTTGCCACAATCTCAGTTTTTACTAGGTCAACAATTTCGGTGGGTTCGATAACTTGATTTTCGTTGGCAACGTGGCGCACCGCCTCAATGATCTCTTGAGATGTGCTAACACCAACATCAGCTCGTATCAAAGCTTCTTGTAGCTTTTGCCAGGTTTCTTCGTTGACCTCACCGCTCCCAAAAACCGATCCTAAATAGCCAGTTAGTGTGGTTCGAGCCTTGTTGAGGCGGTCTTTGATTTTGGGTGAGGATGGTGTTGATGCATTGACAGCACCCGATTCAGTAGTCTGTTCTTTGTCTGCTTTATGGTGACGCAAGAGGAAATATACAGATGCTGCGATGATGACCAATGCCGCAATCGCAATAATAATTGTGAATAACATAACCACCAAATGCTATCTAAGTTGCTTGAGGCTTTGCCTAAGCTGATGCTAGTATCGCTCTCAGCGTCAGCCTAGAACCATCACGCAAGACCAAAATGTCCACCGCTTCAGTTGGCC
Organism: Candidatus Aldehydirespiratoraceae bacterium; assembly: GCA_965204595.1. GTDB lineage: Bacteria > Actinomycetota > Acidimicrobiia > Acidimicrobiales > Aldehydirespiratoraceae > VXYK01. The sequence continues at coordinate 708,575 of CBDBEW010000014.1, forward strand.
TAAACAACCTTATCTCAGCAGCCAAATCTACCATTGAGAATATCTGTTTACCATTAACCGCTATGATTAAATCTCCACTAAGCAAACCGCTAGCATCAGCAGGCGATCCTTGCACTACTGATGTAACCAAAGTCCCCGGTGAGCCATCGGTTGGAGTTTCGCCTTGAATACCCAAGAAACCAATGGCAAGAGATTCGCTGTTGACGATGCGCTCTGCGATCAAAATAATTGTGTCTGAGGGGATAGCAAAACCCACGCCTACATTGCCATCTGAATATCCAGTCGTACGTATTTGCGTACGTATTTGCGTATTGATTCCAACCACTCGCCCTTGACGGTCTGCTAGTGCGCCACCAGAGTTGCCTGGATTAATAGGCGCATCGGTTTGAATCATTTCAACAGGGCTGGGGTTGGCTGGATCTGAACCACCTTGTAGTAGCACCCGATTAATTGCACTGACCACTCCCGCAGTTACACTTTGCCCTAAGCCAAATGGTCCCCCGATTGCAACTGCCAATTGTCCAACACGCACCTCAGAGGTTGGCGCAAAAACAGCTTCAACTAAGGAGTTAACTTCTGAAGGGTCGACAGCAACCACAGCAATATCACGGCTAGCATCACTGCCTATAACGGTGCCAACCACACGTTGGCCGTCAGCGAATTCAACATCAACACTATTGCTTTGAGCAACCACATGGTCATTGGTCACGATGTAACCATTAGCAGCATCCCAGACCACACCAGAGCCTTGCCCATCGGTGGTAAGGATCACAACTATTGAAGGACCCAGAGCATCAGCAACATCGGCTACAGGCTCCAAAGAATTGCTTGGCACTAGCGGGGCGGTTTCGACTCCCAGAACAGAATTAACCGGGTTGGTTTCTTCATTAACGCTTACCGACGAATCATTGCCTAGCTCAGTTAGATTCGGAGCATCAGCCCCAGCAGTAGGGTTAGTGCCCGATGGCGATTCTGTAGATGACGATAATTGGCCTAAAGCAAACGCTCCGACAATTAGGGCTGCAACAGCGCAAACCCCTGCTAACACCCTTAGCCGCTGTGCAAAACGATTCTCTCCCGCTGGCGAAGGAACAGGAACGGGTGTGGCGAACGGTGCTGGCGGTGGCGGAACAGGCGGCACTGGTGTAATCGTTTCAGAAGATGACTCTACTGCGTGGTTTGTCGAATAGCATGTAGGAGGATTAGGTAGCGGGGGTGGTGGCGGAGGTGAAGACAGGACCCAAGAATCCTTTGCTGTGTCCTCGCCATTATTGCCGAGGTTATTGTTCATATTGTTAAGTCTAAAGTCTCAGCACGAAGAAAACGTACTCTGTACCTAAATTCGTTAATCCGCAAAACGTGGTTTGGCACCGAAAACTAGAGTAGCTTTCCGGTTGGCTTTGCTAGCGACCCAGCTGAGTTAACCTACTTGATACTCTATGCTTTCTGTAGATATTTGAGTGGGCCAATCATCATTGAGAAACATTTTGGCGGTGTCTTCAAGTTCGCGGATACATTGATCGATTGAGAACCAACCGTTTTTCCAACAAACAAGCTCAGACAACCAAACATGTTGTAGGGTCCGAATAATCTTATCCCTGCGTATCGGGTCAAAGTCTACGTCAAATGCAGTTTCTAGAATGGCTGCGAACGTTTCGTGTATTTCTCGATGGCAAGCAGCGACTAGTTCACCTTCTGCTAGCAATCCCCCAACAATGGCTGCGGTTATTTTTTGATTACTTTGAGTAGCGTAAGTCATGCGGCGAAGGATGTCAAGAACCCTTTCTAGGGTTGTATCGCCAACCGCTGGATTACGCGCCACACTAGCAGCAAGTTCTCTGGTCCAATCCACCAAGGTTGCCGCAAGAAGGTGATCTTTGGAATCAAAATAGTGATACACGGTACCGAGCGATACGTCGGCATGTATTGCCACCTCACGCATTTGGACACCATGGTAGCCCCCTTGTGCTGCCAACTCTAAGGCGGCACGCAATATTCGCCTGCGGCGATTTGCCTGATTTACATGTAGGTTATGTTCTGAGTGAACTACCACCGCTTACCTGCTTTCTTGTTGAGACGTGAGAAACAATTTTTCAACACGTTCTTTTACTTGCACACCGTTGAACGGCCGCCCAATAATTGCTCTTTGTGGCCCAACAATTATTGGGCGCTGAAGAAGCCTCTTGTGTTTGCTTAGCACTTCTACCACTGCATCCGCATTATCAACATAGTCTGCTTCACATAAATTGAGCTTAGCAAACTGAGCATCATACCGCACCAGACTTTCTGGGGGTTCTTCCAGTTTTTCTATTATGTCACGCAAAGTTGCTTCGCTAGGGAAGTCTTTCATGTAACGAATTTCTTCAAAATCGATACCTAATTCGGTGGCGACCGCCACAGCATTTTTTGAAGACGTTCAATTCGGGTTGTGATATATAGTGAACTTCATACAGCATCAATTCCTTGCTCGCCGGTACGAATACGAGCCAGTGATTCAACTGGTGTTACCCAGACTTTCCCATCACCGATTTTTGCGGTGCGAGCAGAGTCCATAATAGCCTGCAAAACTCGATCTGTGGCATTGTCTGCAACGAGAATTTCTATTCTGGTCTTAGGCGTGAACGTGACTCGGTATTCGGTGCCACGGTAGGTCTCGCTGTGGCCACCTTGACGACCAAAGCCTTGCACCTCCGATACGGTCATGCCGGTAACACCTATTTCAGCAAGAGCGGCTTTGACATCTTCAAGTTTGAACGGCTTAATGACCGCAGTCACTAGTTTCATTAGCGGTTCCCCATTTCTACTTGCTGAGCCGTTGATTTAGTACCCACAAACATATAGACCGAATCTTAGCGTGGCTAACCTGCAAGCGCAAACGACCATCGCTCATTGGCGCGACGGTGCCCGTTCAAAAGAACGGGCACCGCTTTCACACCCCTGGAGGGAGGCGTTTGGTAATTTAGAATCTTCATCAAACCAGTTAGTTGCAGCCTTAAAACATCTTTTTTAGGTAATTTTGCTGTTTTTTAGGGCTTAGGTTTGACCCAACGGCATTGTGAAGCAACAGTAACGAAACAGCGGTCTATTATGAGACCATGAAGGCTCTCATTGTCGGCGCGCTATTGATATTAGCTGCGTGCGCTGGCCCCAATAGTAGCCAACCCAATGGAGACCCAAACACTACTAACCCCAATCCACTCGCTACCAGCACGACGGTTCAGTTGAACACCCAGGCATCCACAACTTCTGCTGTCATCCACCAGCCGACCACCACAAGCAGTGCAGGCACCACGAGCAACACAAGTACGAGCAGCACCACCGTCTTGAGATCTGACACTAGCACCACGACCGTCAACAGCACCACAAGCAGCAGCACCCTAATTACCACTACCACCACCAAACCCCTAGCACCGGAACCAGCTAAGGCTGAACCAACCACCACCACAACTAAAACAACTGAACCACTAATTCCCGCCAACACGCCGTGGCCCCTAGACCCTCGAACAACCCATGATCGCACATGGACTGTCCAAATAATAGACCGCTGGCCACACAGCACCAATGCATTTACTCAAGGGCTTGAGACCCACGATGGCACCATGTATGAAAGCACCGGGCTTTATGGACAATCTCAACTACGAGCTCTAAACGACAGCACTGAACTACGCTCAGTGTCGCTTGAACCTTCCCTGTTCGGAGAAGGCCTGACCATTGTGGGTGATGAAATCATCCAACTCACTTGGCAATCAGGGCGCGCCTTGCGCTGGCAACGTGACACCTTCGAACCAATCGGAGAGTTTACCTACGAAGGAGAAGGCTGGGGTATTTGTTGGGACACCCTATCACAGCGACTAATTATGAGTGACGGCACGTCTACTCTAACCCACCGAGATAGTGGCAGTTTCGCAATACTAGCGACCGTAAAGGTGCGCCGAAACAATGACGATATTGAGCGCATCAACGAACTCGAATGCGTTGCTGGTTTGGTCGTCGCTAACATTTGGCAAACCAACGAACTCATCATCATTGAACCCAACAATGGTGAGGTATTGGTGACCATAGACGCATCTTTGCTAGCTAAAGAAGCAAACATAGCTGCGGGTGAAACCCACGCCGTGCTCAATGGCATTGCTTACCAAGGCAACGGCAACTGGGTTCTCGGAGGCAAAAACTGGCCAACCCAATTCCTCGTCACGTTCACACTCGAAGGGTGACAACAGGACTCAATGTCACACCCATGAGGGACACTTAGATTCCCTTGCGATCCGGGTTGGAACGCCATCAAAAACCGAAACTTATCGGAGATCAAGATGGTTCAACCCATGTCAAATTTAACCCTCGGAAGGCGTGCTCTTGAATTGGAGTGCGCGATCGTTTTAATAGGCGATGAGATGATAGCACTAGCGACAAATACCACTAGCCCTTACGGGCCAATCGTGGGAGTTCGTTGCGGGTCAAATGTCCAAGCAGTGGCATACCCAATATCGGCAAGGCTAGTGCAAAGCGGTGTTCAAGAAACAACAATCGCTGTTGTGGTAACGAGGGAGAACCTAGCTCAAATAGTCAGCCTTTCCAAACCAACACCGCTCAACGTGGAGGCCGAATTGGGGCCAGCAATCGATGTGGGGAGAAGAGCTTTGGGTTTGGTAACCCCTGAAGAACTCACGTCAGCTACCGAAGTACTTGATATCTTTTGGCTTGACAGCATCATTAGTGTAACCCTGCGACTAGGAACTACCGAACCGCTCAACTGGGCATCCATCTCAATGCTGCACCCACTTGTTAATCAAGAAAGTTCACCGCAGCAAATACGAGAACGGCGCGAAACTGTCAAATTGAGTTGGAGAGATTTTCGCCATCGAGCCAGCAATCCTCGCTCACCGTGGCCGGGCATGGATCCCGCGATAGCTAGTTGGCTTGACGACGGCTCATTTGCCCGTTGGTGCATTAGCGACCTACCTGAAAAAGAAACACTACTTGAAGACTTGCAAGACCTACTTGAGCCGCAACTAATGACTCAAATTAACGAAGCTTTGGATACTCCAGGTGATTGGATTAGACGTTGGCTATAAAAACCGACCATTAAACTGGGATAGCAAGTTTGAAAATCGGCGAAATCACGGCATCATAGATGGTAGAGTTTCACCATCCGAAAGGACCTCTGTGAGTTACAAACCCGGTGACCGTGTGGTGTACCCGCACCACGGTGCCGCAGTGATAGAAAAGCAGGAGACGCTCAGCGTGTCCGGGGAAGAAAAAGATTATCTGGTGTTGCGTATGACTCATGGAGATTTAATTTTGTCTGTGCCGGTAGACCAAGTTGAACAAGTTGGCATGCGCTGGCCGATCTCAAATGAGGATGTTGAAGACCTGATTGACGTGCTCGCGAGGCGAGATGTGCGTGAGCCGGCCAACTGGTCACGCAGGTTCAAAAACCATCAAGAAAAACTGAAGTCAGGCGATGTCTATCAAGTTGCTGAGGTAGTACGAAATCTAGCCCTGCGGTACAACAGCAAAGGACTATCCGCCGGCGAAAAATCGCTTTACAACAAAGCACGCACCGTGCTGATTTCAGAGTTGGCATTTGCGTTAGACGTGGACGAAGAAGTAGCCACCAACCGGGTAGACAAGGCACTCACTTAGTCAAGCAAATTCGCAGCATATCTAGAGCTGAGATGCTAGCAAGTTGGCGAACAAGACTGCGGTTATACGGCAGTTTGGTTGTGATTGCCCTATCCGCACCGCAAACGCTCACAGCTAGGCACACAACCCCAACTTCGGTGCCTTCGTGTGGGTCAGGGCCCGCAACACCAGAGGTGGCGATGCCCACATCGGCATCAAAAATGCGACAAACTCCTTGTGCCATTTCAACAACGGCCTGCTCACTAACCACCTCCGTTGCAACAACCCCAAGTTGAGACCTTTTCAAATCCAAGTGATACGGCACTAGAGCACCACGAAAAACATCACTACAGCCAGCGACCGCCACGATGCGGCTAGCAATAAGTCCACCGGTGAAGGATTCCGCTAACGCCAAAGTCAATTGTTTAGCATGCAACTGTGAGAGCACAACCGATTCCATAGTGTCGTCGTCTACACCAAAGACAACTTCACCAAGAATCGATCTGACCTGTGCCTCTTGATCATCAAGTATTGTCTGTGCGTCACTCTCGCTGTGCGCTTTGGCAGTGATCCTTACCTTCAAACCTTCAATACCGCTAGCAAGAAATGCAATCGTTGCAGTTGGGTTGTCGTTTAATTGTGTAATTTTTTTGTCTAACTTTTCAGCTAGTGCGGATTCAGAGATGCCCCAGGTTCGTAAAATGCGACTGCATATCACCCCTTCGATAGCAAACCGATCGCGTAAATCAGGCAACACACCCTTGAGCACCATTTCACGCATCTCCCAGGGAACGCCAGGTACTGCATAAATAACTTTGGTGGCATCGCGTTTTTTCACGGGGCAGATCAAACCCGCTGCAGTACCGGGCATTACGGGGTTCAAATATGCTCCTTTGGGAACATCTGCTTGACGTTTGTTGTTTGCGGGCATGGATCGGCCTCGGCTTAAAAACATCGCCTCGATAGTTCGTAGCACTTTCTGGTCACGCTGCAAGTCCACCTTCAAACAAGCCGCTATCGCCTCGCGCGTAATGTCGTCTTGGGTTGGCCCCAGACCCCCACAAACAATCACCACATCGCTTCGGCTTAGTGCCACATTTAGCACTTCAACAATGCGCTCAAGATTGTCACCGACTTTAGTTTGATAGTGACTGTCTATACCCGCAAGTGCTAGTTGTTGTCCAATCCAAGCCGAGTTTGTGTCGGTGATTTGACCCAGCAACAGCTCGCTGCCGACCGCCACCACCTCAGCTTTCATAAAATAACAGCCACAGCGTGGGTTAGTGGCTCATATCACCGGTGGTACTAAGCGCGTTTTGGCCATCAAGGAGATATTGAGCACCTGACCAATAGGTCCACGCCACAGCCACCCACAATGCGATTGCGATTAAGGTGTCTTGTGATTGTAAGGTCGGCATCAACGCTAACGCCAACGCTACACCTTGCACAAAAGTCTTGTATTTTGCTGACCGCCGAGCAGGTAAAGCTAAACCATGTCGTATCCAACGGGTCCGCCAGAATGTTATGCCCATCTCACGAACCGCTAACAAAGCAACGGGTAACCACCAGTACCGTTGCACCCACACTAAGCAAAGTGCCACCCCAATAATCACAACCTTGTCTGCCAAAGGGTCTAAAAAAGCTCCACTGCGACTCACCACATTCGCCCGCCTCGCAACCTTGCCATCAAAAAAATCGGTACTCGCTAGAGCCAAACCAAAACCAAACGAAACCCAAGTGGCACCACGGGTGTCTTGAGCAGTCCACACCATCCAAAACAAAACTGGAGCCAAGAGCAGGCGCACCGCAGTCAACAAATTAGCTGGATGAGTGATACCAACTTTGCGCGGTGCCTCCACACTACTCATCGAGCCTCCAAATCCGCGCCGAGAGAAGCACTGACGGTCACTGTTGGCATCGTTCCAACTTGATGGGTTGACGGCAGCAATATTACTCCATCTATTTCTGGGGCTTCTCGAAAACTACGCCCCACACCAACTTCGTCCACGAGAACCTTGACTCGGGTACCCACGAGTTCGTCACGTTTGGTAGCGGTAATAGAATCCTGTAGTTCTGTTAATTCTGCCAACCGTTGCCAAAGTAACTCTGGCGGGGTTTTGACGGCAAGGTTAGATGCATAGGTGCCTACCTCTTCGCTGTAGGCAAAAAAACCGCACCAATCTAGTTGCGCCTGCTCAATGAAGTCCAATAACTCGTTATGGTCATCTTCGGTTTCACCAGGGTAACCAACAATAAAATTAGAACGAAACACTGCTACCGGTTCCTTAGCACGAATCGCATTAATGCGCGCTAGGAATTTGTCACCGTTCCCCCAGCGGCGCATGCTACGCAAGAGTTTCGCCGAGACGTGTTGTAGCGATAAATCAAAATAAGGTACACCTGTATCACAGATACCATCAACTAGCTCATCGGTCAAGTCTGCTGGGTAAATGTACAGCAAGCGCACCCTCGCCACTTTGCTCGCAACGCTAGCCAAAAGTTCGGTAATAGTTGCGGTGCTAGCATTGTTGTAGTGTTTGTCGCGGCCGTATGCCGCTATGTCTTGAGCAACCAACACGATTTCTTTGGTGGCAAGGCTCTCAACCTCAGCAATGATTTGTTCCACCGTGCGACTGCGTTGCGGGCCTCTGAAACTGGGGATAGCACAAAAGCCGCAGGCGCGATCGCAACCTTCAGCTATCTTCACATATGCCCAAGGTCGCTTAGCTTGAGGGCGTGGCAAGTTGAGTAAATCAAATTGCGGCACACGCGCCGTGACTTGCCCATTGCTTGCACTTTTCTTGGGCCCTAGTTGTATACGGGTTTGCTCTTTGTTGGCCTGTCCATGCACATTTCTTGTAGGGGAGGTGAAATCACTACCGAACCCAGCGACCTGATCAATTTCGGGCAGGGCATCAGCTAATTCGTCACCATAACGTTGTGCTAAACAACCTGTCACCACCAAACGTGCGTCGCTTCGGCGCTGCTGTGCCACATCAAGGATTGTCTCCACTGATTCTTGGCGTGCTTGTTCAACAAAAGCGCAAGTGTTCACAACTATTACATCAGCAGATGCAATATCTTTACTTTCAGCCATGCCGATGGCATCGAGCGTGCCCGCTAACTTGTCTGAATCAACTTGATTTTTAGGACAACCAAGGGTGACAAACACATACGATTCAGTTGACATCATCCACATCCCAGACCGTTACAAAGACCTTAACACAAACACACAGGTTACCCAAGCAAGCACCAAGACAAACCCTTCGATGCGCGCCACTCTACGTTTGGTTAACATTATTGTTGCGCTGAGCACAACCACAGTCACCATCATTGCCGAACCCCAGACAGTTAAGTCTCTATGGTCAGGTTGCCCAGGTCCGGCAAGACCAATAACCCCACCAACCGCGAGGCTGTTAAACATGTTGGAACCAAGAAGATTGCCTATCAATAGCTCGATTTCGTTGCGACGCGCGGCTGCGATTGCGGTAAACAACTCTGGAGCAGACGTGCCTATGGCCACCATCGTGAAACCAATAAACCCACCAGAAAGGTCAAGTTCTTCAGCGACTTGGGCCGCACCAAACACCACCAACCAAGCGGCTATAGCCACCACCACCAAACCCGCCACGGTTCGAAATGTTTCAATCAGTGCCGAGGTTTCACCAGTAAACTCATCGATCCTTTGACCAGTGTTACTGTTGTGAGAACTCTGTGCCGAACGCAATGTTACGAAAATCATCGCTAGCAAAGTCGCTAATAATACTAGGGCCTCAAAACGATTGAACTCTCCTTGCACCAAAATCGCAAACAACACCACTGCACAGACCGAAATGGGCAACTCACGAAGCAAGATGCTTCGCTGCACAGGCACTGCAGCCAGCACTGTGGCACACCCCAAAACCAATGAAACGTTAGCCACATTAGAACCAACCACATTGCCTATACCGATATCAAGGTTGTCGTTGGCTGCAGCTATACCCGACACCACCATTTCAGGGGCACTGGTGCCAAAGCCCACAATCACAGAACCAACGACCACAGGCGCAATGTGCATAAGCATCGCCAACCGCACCGCACCTTTAACAAACTGGTCAGACGCGAACCCCAACATCACCAACCCGCCGAGAGCGAAAATCAGGCCTTCGATCATTGCATCGTTAGCGAGATTATTTTGCGGTTGTGGAACTAGAGGAAGTCCCTGTGGAATCTTGTTCTGTCTTTCGTGCTTGGCTTTCCTGAGGACTTATCAACACTTCTCTAGCTTTTGATCCAGTAGATGGCCCTACCACACCTTGTTGTTCAAGCAAGTCCATGATGCGACCTGCGCGTGCAAAGCCGATGCGAAGTTTGCGTTGCAGCATTGATGTTGAGCCAAGTTGAGTTTGCACTACCAGTTCTTTGGCTGCATTGAGGAGTTCGTCATCGTCTTCTTTGAGATTATTTGCAGCGAGATTACTTGAGTCGACTATAGGATCTAGGTTCGTGTTGGTGACTGCACTTGCTGTTGGTTCGCCTAAATCAACCGGCTCGCAACTGCCGCTCAAGCTTGTTTTTTCACCCGAACTCGTTTCTGGTAGCGCGGTGCTTTCCATAGCGGATTGGGACTTGACCCTTACTTTTTTGGTTTGTTGATGCCAATGTCTAACAATGGCACGAACCTCTGCTTCTTCCACCCAACAACCCTGAATGCGGTTCAGGGCTGAAGAGGTTGTGCCTAGCATCAACAAATCACCCCCTCCAACTAAACGTTCAGCACCTGGCTGATCCAAAATCACCCGAGAGTCGGTGAGGCTAGACACAGCAAACGCCCAGCGGCTAGGAATGTTAGCTTTGATTACTCCAGTAATCACATTAACTGAAGGACGCTGGGTAGCAATGACTAGGTGAATGCCCACAGCTCTAGCCATCTGCGCGATGCGAGCTATTGATTCCTCCACATCACGGGCAGCCACCATCATCAAATCCGCAAGTTCGTCCACTACCACCAACACGAAAGGTAAACGGCTATTGGTTAACTGCTCTTTAGTGCCCGACACGCCAAGTGGAGTTTGCAGTGTGTTGTCATCTACCGCTTGGTTATAACCAGTGATGTCTCGCACACCCACCTCAGCAAGTAGGTCATAACGTCTTTCCATCTCGCGCACAGCCCAAGCTAAAGCATTGGCTGCCTTGCGCGGGTCGGTGACTGGTGCGGTTAGCAGATGAGGTATGCGGGCATACTGCCCCATCTCCACTCGCTTAGGGTCTACCAAAATTAACCTCACCTGATCTGGCGTTGATCGCATGAGGATTGACGAAAGTAAAGAGTTAAGACAAGAAGATTTTCCTGAACCGGTGGCACCAGCGATGAGAACGTGGGGCATGGTGGCAATGTTGGCGATCACATTGCGTCCATTGATGTCGCGCCCAACGGCAACCTCAAGAGGATGACTTGCTTGTTGAGCTTCTGGCGATGCCAAAATATCGCCAATGGTCACGATTTCTCGCTGACTATTGGGCACCTCCACGCCAATTGCGCGCCGTCCAGGTATTGGTGCCAAGATGCGCACATCAGGCGATGCCATCGCTAAAGCCATGTCTTTACGCAAACTCTCAAATTTGGTGACCTTCACGCCTTCGCCTAAAGTGAGCACATAACGAGTTACCGTTGGCCCCACAATAGGTTCAAGCATTTCTGTTTCAACACCGAACTGCGCTAACGTGGCTTGCAGACGTAAACCACGCTCAGTAATGTCGGCCATGTTAACCTCTTGGTGGCGACTGCGAGCAAGCAACACACCGTCTGGTAATGTCCAATGACCCACCTCTTGCGGTGAATGAACTTCTTTGGACTTGGTGGGGTTTTGAGTGTGAAGTGTGTTTTTGACTTGTGGATATTCTGGTGAGCTTTGTGGTGACTTTATTTGCTCAACTTGTACCGTCGGTTCACTTTGGTTGGCAAGCAAATGCGGTGAAGCAGGTTTGGTCACTGCTGCTGGTTCGGTCTGAGATGGCTTGGCTGTGCCCACATCACTAAAGAGCACCTTAATCTGTTCTTTTAGCCATATATAAGGCGGGCGCAATATCAGCAATGCAAACCTGCCGAGAGTGTTGGCTGAAGTGCCCGTCAACACAATGACACCAAAAAGCCCAACCAAAGTGAGGATCAAAACACTGCCGGCGAGCGCGGCTACGCTATACAAAACGCCACCAACTCCTAGCCCCAGCACTCCCCCAGCAGCACCGAGTTCATCAATGGTGTTGTCTAAACCCGGCCGCCCACGTAAAACATGCAGCAAACCGTCTAAGGAGACGAGCAAAAGTACCCCACCCACAACGATTCTTGCGGGAAGTTCTCCCCTAGCATCAAGGAGCTGTTGCTCATCGCTGTCTTCATTCTTTCCTGTTTGCTTTTTGGGGCTGATTTGGTTTGGTTGGCGCAATAGTGCTACCCCTAAGCCAACTAAGGCAATTGGCATTAGGAAACGAAGCAAGCCGACGCTAGCTGCTAAGGCACTGTTAAACGCCATACCCAAAGCGCCAGCCGCGCCAAACCAAAGACTAGCCGCGCTCAACAGTCCCCCCAAAATCGCTACCAAACCTAGCAAATCTCGGCGGTGTCTAGTCCACACTGACCCAAGTACTCGCCGAGCAACACTTTGCTTGCCAGCAAGCTTGTTTGATGACTTGCGTTTTGTAGAACTTTTGGGTTTTGTTTTAGCTACCACAATACCCAAACGCTACCAGCAAGGACGGCCTAGTCATTATGCACTAACACCACAGGCACGATAACCGGGCGGCGTTTGGTTTGTTCCCAAACCGTCTTACCTGCCGCCCTGCGAACCATTTGTGCTATTTGTTGAGGGTCTCTTAGCCTTTGTGTCATCGCTTTTTGTGCAACCTTTTTCACTGCGGTCACCACCACCGATTGATACTTTGTTATCGCTGACGAGGCAACCCAACCCTGTGCAACAAGTCTGGGACCCGCGATTATTGAGTATTCAGCAAGGTCAACAACAAATACCACCATCAAGAAACCATTGTTACCCAGTTTACGCCGATCACTTAGCACCGTGTCATCAGTCTCACCCACCGAGCCATCAACGTAGAGATAACTGCCGCCCACCGAATCCACCTTACGCAATCCCTTATCTGCTAAGGTCAGCTGATCGCCATCTTCAGCGAGCAAAACGTTTTTGGGTGCCATCCCCATTTGCAGTGCCAAGTCATGGTGTGCCACTAGATGAGAGTATTCGCCATGTACGGGCACAAAAAATTCGGGTACCGCTAAAGAATGCAGGGTTTTCAGTTCTTCTTGTTTGCCGTGTCCGCTGGTATGCACATCTAACTGACCACTGTGAATGACCTTTACTCTTCGCCGCGCTAACTGGTTGCGGAGTGCTCCTATCGTGGCTTCGTTGCCTGGGATTGGATGAGCTGAAAATATCACGGTGTCATTTTCGCCAAGAGTTAGCCAACGGTTCTCACCACGGGCCATCTGGCCCAAAGCAGCACGGTACTCACCCTGTGATCCCGTACACACCACACAAGTTCGCCTCGGATCAATCCTGTCTAGTTCTTCAGCATCAGCAATGTAGTTGTCGGCGACTTGCAATAATTTCAGGTCGCGAGCAAGTTTCACGTTGCGCAACATTGAAAGACCAACCGGCACCAACACTCGGTCGGTGGCTCTAGCCGCGTCGGCTACCTGCTGTAAACGATGAATGTGGCTCGCGAAACAAGCCACTATTACTCTCCGGTGTGCGTTGTTGCGCATTAGTTCAGTAAGCACTGAACCAATTTCCTTTTCCGATTTTGACGCACCCGGAAGGTCGGCATTAGTGGAATCAGCCAACATCAAACGAATGCCCGGGTTGTGGGCGAGTGCTCCAATCCGAGATAGATCAGTGCGGCGACCATCGATTGGTGTGAGGTCTAGCTTGAAATCGCTTGAATGCAAAATCACGCCTTGTGGTGTGTGAAAAGCAGTAATGTTGCCTGAAGGTATTGAGTGAGTGACTGGCAAAAACTCACAATCAAATGGACCGATCCTGTGCTGATCGTGGTCATTTATAACACGCAAGTCGGCCTGATCGTACACACCCGCTTCAAGTAACTTGTGTTCCAGAATACCTAGAGTCAAAGGTGACCCATATATCGTGAGCGACATTGGACAAAGCGCGCTCAGCAAATACGGAACCGCGCCAATGTGGTCTTCGTGGGCGTGGGTACAAATCATCGCAGCCAGTTGATCAGCGCGTTCAATGATCCAGTCAAAATTTGGTAAAACGGCATCCACCCCAGGCAGTTCTGCGCCTGCGAACATTTGCCCACAGTCAAGCAACACTATTTGGCCATTGGTTTCCAAAGCCGCGCAGTTGCGGCCAATTTCCCCTAATCCACCAAGGAACGTTATGTTGACGGGTGCTGCCATTGATCGTGTCGTTACGCCCGAGCTAACGAAGCCAAGATGTCTTGTGCTTGGCTGCGTAACCCTGCCGGTTCAGGCCCCATAGGTGGGCGTGTGATGCCGCCCGGTAAACCCATCACCGCGAGCATGGCTTTAGTGGGTACTGGGTTGGGAGCCAAATCACTCGATTCGAAGTCATATGATGGCAACAACCGCCGGTTGATTGCACAGGCAAGTTCCACGTCACCATTGAAAAATGCCGACAGAATTTGTGAGACCTCTTTACCAACCCAATGAGTTGCCACCCCGATGATGCCCACCGCGCCAATCGCCAACAACGGCAAGGTTAGCCCATCGTCGCCGCTGTAAACCTCTGTACCGGGTGGTGACATGGCGAGCAGGCGAGCCGTTTCGCTGGGGTCGCCTGCGGCATCTTTGACACCTATGATGTTGGGTGCCTCAGCAAAAAGTTCCGCCAATGTTTCTGTGGCAATCTTGCGGCCCGTGCGGGCGGGAATGTCATACAACAAAATGGGCAGGTCGGTGGCTGAGGCGCAAGCTTGGAAATGGGCACGCAAACCTGCTTGGCTTGGCCGGTTATAGTAGCCAGCTACATGCAAAAGGCCAGTGGCACCCGCTTCGCTGGCGCGTTCGCTGAGTTCCACCGCCGCTCGGGTGTCGTTACTGCCGGCTCCTGCTATCACTGGCACGTCAACCGCTTCAACAACCGCAGTCACCAACTCGATTTGTTCATCGTGAGACAAAGTTGGGCTTTCACCTGTGGTGCCAGCGATGACAAGACCATCGTTACCTCCCTCATTGGTCAGGTAACGCGCTAAAACTTGAGCACCGTCGAGGTCAAGTGAGCCATCTTCACCAAAAGGGGTGGCCATGGCGGTTATGACCCGTCCAAAGGTTGCGTTCATGTTCCTATGGTGCCATGTTCGCTAGCTTTTCGCACACTTGTGGCTTCTCTTCTGTTCCTAGTCGCGCGGCTGGGTTTGTTCGGTTGATTCCGCCGAGCCAAGATGAGTAGGTAAACCACGACGGTTCCCGAAGCAAAGAAAAACCATTGCACAGCGTATGAAAGATGCGGGCCGTCATCAAGGTCGGTTCTTGGCACCGCAGATGGCAACTGAGCGGCAGTTGGTTGTTGTTGTTCCAACTGCAACCAGAGGTCAGCCACTTCTAAGCCAGTAATTTCTTCTACTCGAGTGAGGTCTAAACGGCTGAGTTCCGTGAGTCCAACCTCGCTCACGCCACCAATTCTGCCCCCTCGCACACTGCGAGATACTCTGCCCACCAAAGTGGTTTCTCCTTGCGGAGGGCTGAGGTCTGCGTCTTGAATGCCTGCAACCCAGAGCCGCGGTACCCATCCTCGGCTAATCACCACGACCCTGCCATCAACTAATCTCATGGGGGTGACCAACCAACTTCCTGGTTCGCTATCAAAGCTGCGATTGGCCACTAAAAACGAGTGTTGATCCAGATAGCGGCCTGTAAGTGTGGCAAGGGTGTTATCGGGAGGCAAGGGTGTGGCACGCAACAGGTTTTCGATTTGCTGAGGGGGGATTGCAAACAATTCGGCGATTGCTGCGTTTTGCTGTTTTGTCTGTTCTAGTCGGTTTAGTTGCCATACCCCTAAGCCAATCATTAACACAGTCATCGCTAACACAAATACATGAGACAGAATCCAACGCCAAGACAAAGCCCAGCACCAAGATGAACCATGGTCACTTCGTTTATAGATCAAGGAGTGCATTAATGCCAAATTGATCAATGAGCGCATCTAAGCCAAGCGTTAGCCTTTGATCCAAAAGGTCGATTCGTCTGCAGGCTAAGATCACTCCAGGCATAAAGCACGATCTGTCTATGATCTCATGGCGGATTGTTAGAGTTTGGCCAATGTGACCGAGCGACACTTCATGATTGGCGATAACTCCAGCCGACCTGATCGCATGAACTCTCACATTTTGACCAACAAGTCCGCCGCGGGCACCCGGTAGCACCTCGTTCTGGGTGGGGTCGGGGCTAAAGTGTTTATGCTTGGTGGCTACCGCGTCTATGAGTTCGGCAGTATGAATGGCCGTGCTTGAAGGGGAATCCACTTTGGCATCATGGTGATACTCAATAACGTCGGCATCAAGAAAATAATGTGCAGCTTCTTTAGCGAAACGCATCATCAACACCGCGCCTAACGCGAAATTGGGTGCGATCAAACAGTTACTTTTGGTGAAAACCTCGCGGAAATGGCACTCATCTTCCTTACTTAGTCCACTGGTTCCCACAACTGCGTGGATCGCGTTTTGAGCTAAAAATTTTAGTGTCTGACGCGCTGCTGATGCCACCGTGAAATCGACAACAACCTGACAATCGTTATCAGTTAACTTAATAAGAGGATCATCGATGTCAACTTGCGCGGCTAACTCTAGAGCATCGTGGCTTTGAATCACTCGACAGACTTGTTGTCCCATCTTTCCCTTCGCACCTACCACTCCAACACGAATTTTGCGAACCAGCAATTCCTGATCTTGAGCCATATCAGCCATCGTCTTGTTTGTCGCGTAGCCGTTTTGAGAGTTGTTCAAGAGTTTGACGTTCGGATTCGGTGAGACCTTCGACACCATGAACACCAATTTTGTCAAGCAACGCATCAATTTTAGCTTGTGCTAGGTCTGCTGGCGGTGGTGGCACCGCAGATAGGTGACGGTTACCTGGTTTGTCTCGTTGTTGTTGTGCCTTGCGCTGCGGGCGAGTGGGCCTTTTCGGTGGGTGCCTATAGCCACTGCTTCGTGGTTGTGCAGTTAGCGGCAACTTAGGTATCCACCTTTGATCTTCAGCGAAACCTAACCCTCGCATCAATAAAGGTGCCAAACACACTACAATCACAGTAAGCAGAAGTTGATACAAACTGCGAGAAGCAATCGCGTTAAGTATTGCCAACCCCACTAATATGCCCACCAATACTGTGCCCGGTAATCCGGGCCAAAACCGGGCTGTTGAGTAATGCGTTACGAAGGCAACCAGAAGAGAAATTTGTAGGTACCACAATCCACTAGCCACTCCATTGACTGGAGTGAACTCAAATAAAGACATAATCACAGCAGGCAGCAACACTAAGGTCAACACAAAAGCGGTGAAGCGCGCTCGTCCCATGAGGGCTTCAATTTGTGAACCCAACATCCAAAAGACTGCTATCAACAAAACGGTCAAAATGTTTGGTCTGACGACAAATGGCCAAGTTAGCAAACGCCATATCTGACCATCAGTAACGCCACTTGAGCTGCTGTCAGCGTTGAGTATCAAATACTTGGTTATGGCATGTTTTGGCCCCTCCACTGACCACAAAACCATGCCCACCACGCCGAGCACCGACACAACAACCGTTGTCGTTGCTGGGATTTGCCCAACTCGAAACCACGGGTCGTCACTAGCACCGAGATCGCGGAACAACTGCATACACCTAAAACGGTATCTTAGTCACACGACAAGGCGACTAACGACGGTTGTTAGGTTTTGGGGAATTGACTCGCCTTCGCTGCGGAGTGTTTGGGCCAAGATTGTCAAACTCTTGCTCAAGTTCCGCATTAAAGGCATCCTCAAACGACACTGGTTCAGGGGCTTTTGTCGCATCATCAACAGCCCTAGCTGTCTTTTTTTCGCTAATTGGCTTGCCCCCATCACTTGTGCCGCGCCCTCGGTCGCTCCGATCTCCTCTGTAGCTTCGTTCGCTACGGTTGGAGCCGTGGTTACGTTCGGAGCTTTGACTTGAGTCATTGTTTTCTCCATCTGGGGCACCTTGTGGTTTTAAGGAGATTTTGCCGTTGGGGTCTACATCTTCAACGGTGACTGTGATTTCGTCACCGAGCACTAGTTCGTCTTCCACCCGTTCAATGCGGCGACTGCCACCAATTTTGGAGATGTGCAGCAAACCGTCACGCCCAGGCAAAATGTTAATGAAAGCACCAAACTTGGTGATGTTTACCACCCTTCCTTGATAAGTAGCACCGATTTCAGCGGTTGGTGGATCTAAAATGAGTTTAATTTGGCGCTCTGCTTCCGCAACTTGGCCACCATCGACAGATGCGATTGAGACCACGCCAACTAACCCGTCGTCATCAACAGCTATCTCGGCACCCGTTTCTGTTTGGATGGCGTTGATGACCTTACCTTTTGGCCCGATTATCTCACCAATCTTGTCAACCGGTATTTCAAAACTGGAAATTTTCGGTGCAGTTTCGCGAACTTCTTCACGTGGTACACCGATTGCTTTCGCCATTGCATCAAGTATGTTTAGGCGCGCTTGGTGAGCTTGATTTAGTGCGCTCGCTAAGACACTGGCTGGTATGCCAGCTATTTTTGTGTCTAGTTGGAGCGCGGTCACGAAGTCGGTTGTCCCCGCGACCTTGAAGTCCATATCGCCAAAGGCATCTTCAGCACCTAATATGTCGGTCAAGGTCACATAAGTTCCTTCTGAATGCACTAACCCCATCGCTATCCCGGCTACTGGAGCTTTAATCGGCACGCCAGCGTCCATGAGCGATAGAGAAGAGGCACAAACTGAAGCCATAGAACTTGAGCCATTCGAAGCCATTACTTCAGAAACGGTTCTTATTGTGTAGGGCCACTCTTCAAAGCTTGGTATTACGGGATAGACAGCTCGTTCTGCTAGTGCTCCATGGCCGATTTCACGCCTTTTGGGGCCACGCATGAAACCTGTCTCCCCTGTGGAAAAAGGTGGAAAGTTGTAGTGGTGGAAATAGCGCTTTTTTTCTACCGGCGAGAGGTCGTCGATTAACATGTCGGAGCGGCCGATACCCAGTGTGGTGAAGTTTAACACTTGCGTTTCGCCGCGCTGAAACAAACCTGTTCCATGTGCTGTGGGTATCACTTCAACTTCACATTTAAGGTCGCGGATTTCGTTGGTTTGGCGACCATCTATGCGAATGCCTTGCTCAACTATGCGTTGACGCACTACTTGCTTCGTGATAGCGCGTATCGCGTTTTTGACTTGTTGAGTCGCATCGGGGTCTTCATCGGTTAGTTGGGATAGTTCTGCAACAACGGTGTTAGTAAGTTCGGCTTCTGCTGTTTGCCGTTCGCTTTTGTCAGCAATCAATTGGGTATCAGCAATACGCTGCGCGGCTGCTGCATTCACAGCAGCAAATATTTCTTCGCTATAGTCCACACTCAAAGGTGGATTCATTTTCGTAATCGGTGCGTTGGCCGCTATTGCCCGCCGTTGCAGGTCGATCATTTCAAGGATCCATCTTTTGCTTACTTCTAAGCCTTGAGCTAGGACTTCTTCATCGACTTTAGGGGTGCCTGTTTCGTAAAGCTTCCAAGAGTTTTCTGTGCCACCTGCTTCCACCATCATCACCGCTACATCAGTGCCGTTGTCGTCAAGTCGCCCGGCAACCACCATTTCAAAGGCAGAGATCGCAGATTCTTCGTAAGTGGGAAAGGGAATCCATTCACCTTCTGGAGACCAACTAATGCGAACTGCACCTATTGGTCCATTGAAGGGAATGTTAGAGACACAAAGTGCTAACGAAGCTGCGTTTAGTGCCAGCACATCGTAAGGATTTTTCTGATCGGCACCTAACACCGTTCCCACGAGGTGTACTTCGTTTCGAAAACCATCAGGAAATGCTGGGCGCAGGGGTCGGTCGATGAGTCGACATGTGAGGATGGCTTGTTCGCCAGCTCGAGCTTCGCGCCGAAAAAACGAACCCGGAATTTTCCCTGCTGCATACATTCTTTCTTCTATGTCGACAGTGAGCGGGAAAAAGTCGGCACCTTCGCGGGGCATTGGTGCTGCGGTCGCGGTTAGCAGCACTACGGTGCCACCCACCTGGGCAGTTACCGAACCAGCTGCTAGTGGAGCGAACTTGCCGATCTCAAAGGT
This sequence comes from Candidatus Aldehydirespiratoraceae bacterium, assembly GCA_965204595.1. GTDB lineage: Bacteria > Actinomycetota > Acidimicrobiia > Acidimicrobiales > Aldehydirespiratoraceae > VXYK01. The sequence goes on from CBDBEW010000014.1 coordinate 728,497, forward strand.
GGCATCTTTACCTTTGGCGCGCGCGAACGAACCTGTGAAAGTCTGGGTATTTGTCATGTTGGTGATTTCTCCTGAACACATGACTGTCAGTTCCCAGTTGAAAATCGCCGACCTGTAGCAGTTCGGAGATTTTCGACTAGCACCAACGGTCTTGTGTTCGTTGCGTTGGCGTTGCTGGACCTTCCAGCTAACTGGGTTTGTCGGGTTGATTTTAAGTGGCTACTCAAGACCAACCAATAGGGACGTACCTAAGGGAACACCCCAACGTTAGTTTAGCGGCGTAACCCGAGGTGGGTAATCACCGCCCGGTACCGTTCGACATCGTTGTCTTTAACGTAGTCTAAGAGGCGACGACGGCGACCCACCAACATTTGTAGTCCTCGTCTACTGTGATGATCTTTGCGATGGACTTTCATATGTTCGGTGAGGTGTGCTATGCGTGAAGATAACAGCGCGACTTGAATTTCAGGGGATCCAGTATCGTTTTCATTTAGATTGAAGGCTTTTGCCATGTCGGCGATTGTCTCTGCTTTAGGGCGCAGGCTTGTGGCCATTAAATATTCCTTTGAGTCTTGATCTGTAGTCAGCCGCCCATATTAGCAAGGTTTTCAAACTTTCCCATTCATTATTCCTATTCATTAAGTCTGCGCGGGGCTGCATAAGCGTGGGTTTAGTGGTCTAAAAGTTGGCATGTTGAGTCACAGTCTCAACCACGAAGCGACTGTAGAAGAAGGCTTTATCCTGATAGTGTAAACTCGCAGCAAGTTCAGATTGCGGTGCGAGAATGTGCGCCATTTCAGCGGGTCGGCCACGTTCTGCCATCATGTTCCAATAAGCGAATCGGGCACCCCTATGGGAGCTATTCAGCAGCTTTTTGAGCAACTTGTGAAAATTGTCTCTTGACATGTACTCGAAGATGTCGCTGAGGTTGAAGCAGTTGAACCGCAGTTGCGGATGAGCGGTGAGAAATTCGTCCACCGACATGCAGTGCCATTGCAGGCGATGTAAGTTGTCTCTGATTGCAACGAAATTCTCTGGACGCAGGGCGTGTGGCAAGACAGTTGTGTGGTGACCTCTGAGAATCCAGTGAAGATAAGGGTTTTTTGATGGGTCAAGTTCGGTTACCGCGTGATCTAAACGGGTAAGGATGTGCTGTGCCACTGAACCTTGTGCATAACAGAAATATTCTGGGTCACGTCCTAGTTTGCCCATAACCAAGCGTGAGCAAAAAATACGAAACAATAACCGCCAACGCCAGTTATTCCAGACGTGGTGGTAAAAATAGTGGCGATCTGATTGGGTGCCACCAGCCAACAGTCGTGGGTCTACTCTGCTGATGTCTGGGTTGAGAGCCGACAAATACGAAGACACGGGTGAAAATCCCGCGTTGGTGAAATGCATGGGCCAGTCGGAGGGATTGTCTGGTTCAAGAAAAAATGTTGGTTCTGTACCGCGATCTGTCACAAGTCTGTAGCGGTGCCAAGTGGAACCGTCCATGGGTCCGATTACGCGGTCACATTCTTTTTGTTCATGCTGGCGCACAGCGTGGTGCAAGAGTTCCACGCCCGCGTCCGCATCAACAGCCGCGTAATGACCTATCAGTCCATCGGTGGTCACTTCATCTTGCGCGTTGCGAGCTCGCCACAAAGAGCAACGGGCTACCAAACGGTCTTGTTTGTTGGTTAGAGCGAGGTGACATTGCACGGCGGCACGTTGAAACGTCTCGTATCCGAGACACTCCACTTCACTATCGGGCAGATCCGCCAACTCTTCAGCCTGGTTAAGGATAACCAGACGGCTCATACCTTGTGACAGAATATGGGCATCGCATGTGGGTTAGTTAGTGAGTTTACGCCATTTAGTCGTGGTGCTGGGGGCTTCAACTGTGTTGACCTCGGTTGGTTACTTTAGACAGTGCATCCTTCGCTCGACTGCGTGAGGTACGCACCGCAGACTTCACCGTGTCATCGGTCTTGGACAGGGCAGCTTTAGCTCGGTCACGAGAGGCAGATCTCTTGGTTGTGGAATGATTAGCCCGCCACTTGGTGTACCAAGTCATGAAATTTAGCCAACCTTTCATGCTGTTGGCTTTGATTGCTTTGAAAACCTGCCGCTGGTAGTGAAGGGACTCTTCGCCTGTGAGGGTAAAAATCCTTTTGGGTTCGCCCTGTAAACCTTCTGCCACGAGCCACTGGCCAGCGGCATAGGTGAGAGTGTGGCTAGCTACTTGTTTGTCTTGGGGGCCGACAAGTTGCACATGGATCAAGTCTTCCACTCTCGCAAGCCGTCTCAGAAATCTGTTGGCCATTACTGGGTTTTTCAAGGTCTCTCGAGTTATGGGGGTGAAAAGCACTGACGCAATCCGCCAAACCGCAAATTCAGTGAGGCTGCCACCCTCGGCATGATCAACCATATTGGTTATGTTCTCCATCTTAAGTGGCACGAGAAAATCATACTCATCGGGGAGTCCCGCCTCTATTGCAATGCCATCTTCAAAGACTCGCACCGTCAATTCTTCGCCTGTTTCTTCAATGGTGATTCCCATAACATCAAACATGTCGCTGAAGAAGGCGACTAACTCTTCGGTTTGTGCTATTTGTTGCAACAAATCCACTGCGCTTTGTTTTTCTGGTTCGTTTTCCATTTTTGTTCCCGTTGTTTTAGAGGTTGATAACTCAGACCGCGTTGGTTATTGATATCACCCTAGCGTTCAATGCACCTATCTTGCAAACACACGGTCTGATTGTCGGTCACACTATTTGTTTGGTTGACGATCTAAAATGATCATTTATGATTGAATTTGCATTTTATTGTTCACATGTGTTAGTATGATGCACAGGGTCCGCGCCGGGACCCACCACGAACCCTTAGGGAGGAACCATGATTATTCAGACCAATAGATTCAAGACAGTAGTAGTGATGTCGCTACTAACTCTCACGCTCCTAGCAGCAGCGTGCAGCAGCAATGACACTGCCACACCAACCACAACAACCGAACCGGCTGGCACAACCGCACCCACCACCACCGCTGCACCCGAGCCTGTCACCTTGCGTCACGTGATCTGGGACGAACGGCAACTCGAAGCCCATCAGGAAATCGCCGCCGCCTTCAACGAAAAGTTCCCGCACATCACAGTTGAAGTTGAAGTGCTTCCCAACACGGAATACTGGACAGTCGTCAAAACATCCATCGCTGGGGGCAACTCACCTGACATAATGTGGATTAACGTCCCCAACTATCCAGACCTCGCACTCAACGATGCTCTCCTGCCGATTACTGATCTCGTTGTACGAGACGGTGTCGACCTCTCGCCGTTCCCGCAGGCACTAGTTGATTCATACACTCTCAATGGAGACCTGTATGGAATCTCCAAAGACTTCGACACGATTGGTTTGTTCTACCGCCCCGACCTCTTTGATGCGGCCGGACTTGACTACCCCGACCAGACATGGACTTGGGCCGATCTCAAAACTGCAGCCGCGGCCCTCACTACCGACGACGTATGGGGTTTCGCGGGTGGTCTATCCATGCAGGAATTTGAACTTAACCTCATCCGCCAAAACGGTGGTGAAATCCTGTCCGCTGATGGAACCCATACCCTATATGGCGACCCTGCAACCTGCGAAGCGATCCAGTTCCTTTACAGCTTCCACACCGACGGCACCGCTCCCGATCAAGCTACCCAAGACACATCGCACCACTGGGGTTTATTCGGTTCAGGGCGGATAGCAATGATGTATGACGGCTCTTGGGCGGCGAGTTCCTACGCTGATTCCGAGTTTGACATCAACGTCGCACCACTACCTTCAGGCAAGGAAAGAGTGAACACTATCCACGGACTCGCTTGGGCGATCCTGTCGGGCACCGATCATCCCGAAGAGGCGTGGGAGTTCCTGAAATTCGTGGCGACCGAAGAGGCCCACACAATCCAAGCTGCGACTGGAACGGTGATCCCAAGCTACGAAGGACTCGCCCAAGTTTGGGTCGACAGTTTCGGAGACGACATGAATGCACAAGTGTTGATCGACGAGATCCCCTACGCTGAACCCTTCCCCACAGCGGTGGCTCCAGTTGAGTGGTATTGGGAGGCAGCGCGAGGCGCAAGTCAAGATGCTTTCCGCGGAAACCTTACCTTCCCGGGAGCCTGCGATGATATCGCCGCAGCTGGCGACCGCTACATCAACGACAACCGCTTCACAGGCTAGGCTAACCCCGTTCAGCAATTCACGGTCGCTAGCAGCCCGGGCGATCACCGGGCTGCTAGCGACCTGAACTAGAGAAGCGTAGATGCAAGAGCGAACCGCAGATGAATGACCGAACCGAGACGATGAGGCGGCCGAAGAGTCGGCGGCGCGACGCTGCCCGACGCGGCGAGCGCATCTGGGCTTTCAACTTTTTGGCACCCTTCATTGTTGGAATAGCAGTCTTTTACTACATAGCCATCGCCGCTTCAAGCTATATAAGCCTGACACGATACAACCTACTCAAGCCCCCGAGATGGCTTGGATTAGACAACTTTCGCTTCCTGCTCGGTGACGAGATTTTTCGCAAAGCACTCTGGAACACAGCCAAACTGACCCTAGTAGGCGTGCCGCTGACCATTATTTTGGTAGTTGCCTTGGGTGTTGCGCTCAACTCCAAAATTCGCTTTCAGAGTATCTATCGGTTAGCCTTCTTCTTGCCGTTGGTCACAATGCCGGTGGGTTCAGCGATTGTCTGGAGATGGTTGTACTCACCCGATTCAGGACTCTTCGACCAGATACTTGGCCCATTTGGGGTTGACCGAGTGGAGTGGCTTTCACGCCCCGGCACGGCACTATGGGCGGTTGTGGCGATGGAGATATGGCGCCAAAGCGGACTATTTTTGCTCATCGTCCTCGCCGGACTGCAGAGCATTCCCGAGGTTTACTATGAAGCTGCAATTGTGGATGGAACTACACCCTGGCAGCGGTTCCGCCACGTCACGCTACCTCTACTGTCCCCTTCGCTGTTCTTCCTAGCCGTAACGGGTTCCATCGCTGCGTTCCAAACCTTCGACGCGGTTATCGTGCTCACACCAACCGGGGGGCCGTTAAATTCGACCCGCACCGTGGTCTTTGACATCTACCAGAACGCCTTTGAAAATCTGCGCATGGGGCGCGCGTCTGCGGCTTCTATGCTGCTCCTAGCGGTGATCCTAGCGGTCACTGTGGTGCAGTTCAGACTTCAGAAACAGTGGGTACACTACGAATGAGTCGCGTCCAAACGATCTCAATGCTCCGCCGCTTCACACCGAGGTTGCTGCTGCATGCGTCGCTCATCACACTAGCTTTCATCTATGTCATGCCCTTTGTGTGGATGATCTCCACATCTCTAAAGGGTGCCTCTGAGTATCTCAGAGAGGGTCTGAACATAATCCCCGAAAAGATCCGCTGGGACAACTACACAGAAGTCTTTGAACGGGTGCCCTTCGCTCGGTTCTATTGGAATACCATCGTGGTCACCGTCATGAGGCTTGTTGCTCAGGTAGCACTAGCGGCAACGGCGGGTTACGCGTTCGCTCGGTTCAGGTTCAGGGGTCGGACAGCACTTTTCATAGCTGTTTTGGCGATCCTAATGGTGCCGCCGCCTGTCACGCTTGTGCCTAACTTTGTGATTATCCGAAACTTGGGTTGGGTGAACACCTACACGGGCCTAGTTGTTCCAACAATCTGGTCTGCCTTCGGGGTGTTTTTGTTCCGGCAGTTCTTCCTAACTCTGCCTCAAGACCTTATCGACGCAGCTAAACTGGATGGCTGTCGGCACTGGCGAGTGTTTTGGCATGTGGGTTTGCCCGCCGCCCGCGCTCACATCGCAGCCTTCGCGCTGCTAGTCGCCCTTTACTCATGGAATGAGTTTCTCTGGTCGCTCGTGGCAGTCACCGGCAATGAACGGCGAGTAGTAAGCGTCGGTCTATACCTCTTTACCACAGGCTCCATTCAGGAATGGGGGCTAATGATGGCCGCAGCGACAATGTCGATCGTTCCACTTCTGATCATCTTCGCCGTGGCGCAGAAGCATCTGATACGCGGCATCACTCTGACAGGACTCAAAGGATGAACACTGCTCGTATCACACCGCGTCTCGCCATAGTCGGTGCCGGCACGAGAGGTCAAATCTATGCGAATCTAGCAGTAGCAGCAGGTGCCAAAATCGTCGCAGTCGCGGAACCAAACGAAATCAGGCGGCAGCGATTCGGTGACCGCTTTGAGGTGCCAAACACCAGTCGGAGTTGGGAGCAACTTCAACTCACCTGTGGCGAGGTGGACGGCGTGGTGATCACCACCATGGATCACCAACATGTAGAACCTGCCCTGCGGTTCGCAGACCTCGGAGTGCCGCTGCTGCTAGAAAAGCCGATCGCCGCCACCTGGGATGACTGTGTGAAACTTGAACGCGGCCTCGCTACCGACGCACCGCCAATAATCGTGGCTCATGTGTTACGATACGCGCCCTACACCAGATTGATACGGGAACTGATTGAGAGCGATGCCCTCGGTGGTGTCGTCAACATGCACCACCTTGAGCCGGTGGGGTTCTGGCATTTCGCGCACTCGTTCGTGCGGGGCAACTGGCGCACAACCACAGAGGCGGCACCGTTTCTGGTTAGCAAGGCGTGCCACGACATAGACTGGATCACCCACCTCATCGATTCCGAATGTGTGGCGGTGGCATCCTTTGGCTCCTTAACGCATTTCCGTGCGGAGATGCAACCGACTGGTGCGGCCAATAGATGCCTGGATTGCAACGTCAACTGCGATTACGATGCCAAAAGAATCTATCTTGACAAGGCTAAAGCTGGAGATTTTTCCTTTCCTGTCCACACAGTCGCTGAAGAGCCAACGCTTGCTGCAGTTGAGCACACCCTAAAGCACGGGCCTTACGGGCGTTGCGTTTATGAATGCGACAACAACGTGGTAGACACGCAGGTGGCATCACTTCTATTTAGCGGTGGTGAAACAGCCACCGTCACCGTCAGTGCCTTCACCGAAGCCCGTGGCAGGCACACACTAATCGCTGGAACGAAAGCGGAGGCAACGGTGACCGATGAGGGTGTGTCGCTTTATTCGTTCCGCAACCGTAGCAGGCGCTTCTACCCCACCAACATTGACACCGCTAGCGGGAATGGAGCAACAATTAACGCAGGACATGGGGGCGGAGACAGCGCGCTAATCGAGTACTTTTTGAGCGAGATAAACTCCCCAACTGAGGCTGGACGGCGAGCTTTCGGCGATGCCATGCGAAGCCACCGAGTCGTCTTCGCAATCGAGCGTGCTCGCATTGAACAAAGGGTGATCGATCCCCGCGATACGCTGAGCGAACCTGCTACCGCAGCTGCGCCAGGATGTGCTGATGAGCCGCGAGCGAAGATACCCGCCAGAACGGAAAAAGGATGGAACCTCCAATGAAGCGCATACGACAGAGATCGCTGCAGGATCTGCTGCGGCAGCACAGACAGCTGACAGTCAAGGAACTTGCAGAGCATCTTGATGTTAGCGAGGCCACCATACGGCGGGACCTGCAGGAACTCAACGGCGCAGCCAGACTAGAACGCATGCACGGTGGAGCGGCCTATATGGAAGACAGCGAGCCACCTGTGGTGACTCGCCGCCGCAAAAATACCGAAAGCAAAATGGCACTGGCCAAGCGCGCAGCGCAGGAAATTAAACCCGACGGCACCGTTTTTATAGGCAGTGGCTCTACCACCGCCTGCCTCGCTGAGTGCCTTTCAGGGCGCACTGAACTGACAGTAGTTACCAACGCCTCCAACGTGGCGCACGAACTTGCATCAATGCCTGGGATCAGCATCATCATGACCGGCGGTGCGTTCCGCAAAGGTGAGATGTCACTTATTGGTCCCATCGCCGAGCACACTCTGCGACAGGTTCACTTTGAAGTGGCTTTCATTAGCGTTCAAGGAATCTCTGCTAGTGTCGGCTTGTCAAACACTTTCGCTCCCGAAGCAGCCACCGACCGGGTGGTGGTTGAGGTGGCACCGCGTTTGGTCGTAATGGCCGAGGCCTATAAAGTGGGCCGGGTCGCACCGATTCCTATCGGTCCGGCTAACGCAGCTGACCTACTCATCACTGACGCAGACCCTAACAACACCGAGTTGATGCACCTAATCGATGCAGGGGTCTCTGTCGCCTGCCCTCAACCTTTGCGGAGCACAGCATGAATAACCAGCGCGGCCTAGGCAGTGTGACAGCACGAGAAATCGCGTCCCAGCCAGAAGTATGGCCTAGAGCGGTAAAGTCTGGCACTGCCGCGACTTGGTTACAAAAACAACTCGTATCAGGTGCAACGCTCTACACAGGTTGTGGTTCTACCGCTCATCTCGCTAGAGCTTTGGCTTTCGCCCACCGACAAACGCTTTCGCGTGCTGCTTGGGCGGAGGCAGCTTCTGAGGTGTGGCTCGCGCCCGGCTCGGAAGGTCCACCTGCTGACACCATTGTGGCGATCTCGCGCTCAGGTGAGACTTCTGAGACGATTCATGCGTGCCAGCGAGCCCGACGGGCTGGCCTGAAAGTGGCAGTCATCACCACCAACTCGGGTGGCAGCATTAACGACGTGGCCGACCACGCCGTCTCACTTGACTTCGCAGCCGAGGAGTCTGTGGTACAGACGCGGTCGTTCTCAAGCATGATGTTGGCCGGAATGGCTGCACAGTGCAGCGCCGCCGGTGCCGATGCCGAGAGTATCTTTGAAGGTGTCGCCGAACTAGGCGAGTCGTTGCTTGAAGCACCCGATCCGCTAGTGGAAAGATTGTGCGCTCCCGAACTTGAGGTTATATATGTGCTCGGGAGCGGTCTCAACTATGGTCTGGCCTGTGAGGGAGCACTGAAGATCAAGGAAATGTCTGGCACTTTCTGTGAGGCCATACCGGTACTGGATTTCCGTCACGGCCCGATCTCTTTGGTGAACGACCGCAGCGCGGTCTTGGTGTTGTGTGGAGCGGGAATGCAATACGAACTGGCAGTGGCAGAAGAGATAGCCGCTCAGGGGGCTGTTGTGGTTTCGGTAGGGCCAGATCCGCGTTGCACGATTGAGATGCCTAGCGACGCGTCAGATCAAGCAAACGCCGTTGCCCGTCTAGTCCTCTGCCAGTTGGCAGGATTGCGTCGTGGTGTCGCCAAAGGCGTGAACCCCGACACCCCCTCTGGCGTGTCGGCATACGTTTTAGTCCAAGCCCAACCTGAGGAGGAAAGCTAATGGCATCGGTGACCTTTGAATCGATTACGAAAACCTTCGAAGGTGGGGTTGATGCAGTCCGCGACCTTGACCTCGCCATCCAAGACGGTGAGTTGTTGGTCTTGGTGGGACCATCGGGTTGCGGTAAATCCACCGCGCTGCGGATGATAGCTGGATTAGAGAACCCAACTTTGGGAGAAATCTACATCGGCGGTGCGCGCGTGACCGAGACTGCCCCGCGTGAGAGAGATGTGGCGATGGTGTTTCAACAATACGCGTTGTATCCACACATGGACGTGAGGCGCAACCTCGGTTTCGCGCTCAAGATTAAGGGAATGCCCAAAGCCGAAATCGCAAGACGGGTGGATTTCGCTGCTCAATTACTTGAATTGGCTGAGCAAATGCATAAGAAACCTGGCCAACTCTCTGGCGGTCAGCGCCAACGAGTGGCAATGGGGCGAGCTATCGTGCGCGAGCCGCAGGTGTTTTTGATGGACGAACCACTTTCCAATCTAGATGCTAAGTTGCGTGCCACAATGCGCGCCGAGATCGTCGCTCTACAACACGAACTGGGTACGACGTTGGTTCATGTCACTCACGACCAAGTGGAGGCCATGACAATGGGCCAACGTGTAGCAATTATGAGGCGAGGAGTCCTGCAACAGGTAGCACCGCCAGATGAAGTCTACGACAAACCCGCGAATGTCTTCGTCGCCGGATTCATCGGGACACCCTCAATGAACCTCTTTCGCGGGTTGCTCTCTACCGTTGCTGATGGCACAAGACACCTAACACTTGGCTCTGGCTACATGGAATACAGCGACGGTGAGTTGCAAGGCACACCGCTAAGCCGATGCGCCGACGGTTCTGTGATAGTGGGCATCCGCCCTCACAATGTGGAGCTTCGACCAAAAGTTGAGGCGCATGCATCGGCGAGGTTAATTGAGTCGTTGGGTTCTGAGGTGCTAGTGCATGCAGAGTTTGATGCTCCAGTCTATGACATCGAAGGTATGGATAACCTAGACGATGAGAGTGAGACCAGCAGGCTGAACACGCAACTGGTGGTGCGCCTTGACTCGGCAGCACCCCGACCCCGTAAGGGTGATTCGTTTTGTCCATACTTTCCTGCCGCGCGAATTCACGCCTTTGATGCCGCTTCAGGGCTTCGAGTAAGTTAGCCGATGCCCCCAATGCCAACGAACAACAATTGCTACTTCGTAGGCTAACCCATGAAGATTAGCGAAGTTGAAATAAAGGTCGTGTGTTACGACAACATCACTCCGTTTAGATGGCGCGATGGATTGCCCGTCCATGAAGGAACCCGCTGGGACGCTTGGTTGAGGGTTCGCACCAACGAAGGCCCCGACGGTTGGAGTCCGATACCTTGGCAGGGACGGGTAGCCGAGGCACACATTGAACAGCTTAGGAGGCTCGCACTCGGAGTTGACCCGCTGCACAAGGAGTTGCTCTGGCAGCGTGTGTGGGAACACGACCGGCTAGAGCAGTTCCCTCTCTACATGTTTGGGGCGTTGGACGTGGCTTGTTGGGATATCACCGCTAAGGTCGCGGGACTGCCGCTTTTTGAGTTGCTCGGTGGCTACCGAGAGAGCGTGCCCGCCTATGCCAGCACGGTCACATTCGACTCGGTGCAACAATATCTAGACGTTGCCGACCAATGCCTTGATGCTGGGTTCAAGGCGATCAAATTGCATGCTTGGGGTGACTGGCACCGCGATGCTCTGCTCGCTCAAGAGTTGCGTAACCATGTGGGTAATGAGGTGGAGTTGATGTTTGATGCTTCAGGTGGGTACCGCTACCACGAAGCCCTTTCACTGGGCCGGGCTCTTGAGGAAGCGTCCTACCTGTGGTATGAGGAACCCATGAACGAGTTCGCTATCAAACCTTACCGACGCCTCACGGCTGACCTAGACATTCCAATTCTCGGTGCTGAAGTGATCGATGGTGCTCACTACGCGGCAACAGAGTGGCTCCAGTCGGGTGCCTGTGATCTGATCCGCACCGGGCACCACCTTCGTGGGGGGATAACGGGCGCGATTCGGATTGCCCACATCGCCGAAGGTTTCGGCACAACCGCAGAAGTCCACGCCGGAGGCATCCTCAACCTGCAGTTGTGTGCAGCAATACCCAACTGCACATACTATGAGTCTTTCGTCTTGGCGGACCCCGTGGTTTTTGACCCTCTAGTCGGAGCTAACGGTGCGGCAACAGTCTCCAAAACCCCCGGTATCGGCTTCGAACCCGAACTAGAGGATCTTGGCCTGCTCTAAGCCCCTAACCCGCTAATAGCTACTATTTGTAGGGGTCTGTGTTTCTAATTGTGTATTTAGCATACAGTACGTGTATGCTATTTTGCAAATAAGAAACAGAGAGGCATGTCCATGAGTGTTAATTGGCAGCCACAACCGAGCGACATCCAGAAAATTTTTAGTGAACAGAACCCGTGGCACGATAAGGGTGCGGTACCCGATGCCCTTGCCCCAGCCAAAGAACGAGACTTGGCGAACGTACTATGGCAAAGCGTCATCAACAAAGACTTCCGCAGACACCAAATGATCTTAGGCCCTCGCCGCGCAGGCAAGACAACGGTGATGTACCAGACTGTTCGCCACTTAATGGACGCTGAAATTCCCGCAAATCAAATTTGGTGGCTGCGATTAGACCATCCCCTGCTGCTCAGCGTAAACCTCGGAGACCTCATAACAGCGATCCTCCACAGTTCGAGTGTCGATAGCAACAAGCCAATATTTCTGATGCTAGACGAAGTGAACTATTCAAAAGATTGGGACTTGTGGCTCAAAACTTTCTATGACGAAAACTGGCCTGTGAACATTGTTGCCACATCAAGTGCTAAGGCAGGTTTGCGCAAACAGCGACTCGAGAGTGGAGTGGGTCGATGGGAGGAACACCACCTAATGCCCTGCCAACTAACCGAGTTTCTTGGATTGCTGGGTCAAAACCCAGCAACAAAAACGTTCGATACTTTGGCCGACAGACTCTGTGATCCCGAGGCCAACACCAATGACATCTCGGCTCTTCGTACCTACTTGATGATGGTTGGCGGCTTCCCCGAACTATTGCTGAACCACCACGCGCGTACTGAACTTGAGCACCACATACTTGAATCTCAGCGAGTGCTCAGGGGCGACGCGGTTGAACGGGCAATCTATAAAGACATACCACAAACGTCTGGGGTCGAAAACCCGCTAATGCTCGAGCGACTTCTTTATGCGCTGGCAGGGCAGATTAGCGGAATTTTGTCACCGACAACGGTGGGGCAAGAACTGGGCATCGCCCAACCTACATTTGATCGCTATCTTTCCTATCTTGAACAGAGTTACCTGATCTTCACGCTCATGAACTACTCCGGCTCCGAATTTAGCGTGCAACGGCGGGGGCGCAAACTCTACTTCGTGGACACTGCGGTTCGCAACGCGGCACTACATCGCGGTTTAGCCCCCCTGAACAATCCAGTGGAAACGGGATTGTTGGTTGAGAACCTAGTGGCTTCATCACTGAAAACTCTCGCGATGCATTCTGGTGTTCGTTTACACCACTGGCGAGATGGCAACCATGAAGTGGACCTAATTTTTGACGACCCTCGGCAACCGCTGGCATTTGAGATTGCCTCGTCGCCAAACCATACCCGCAGAGGATTGATGGAGTTTGCTGAGCGTTATCCACGGTTTGCTGGTCACCTTTATTTGGTCGCGCCCCAATTACCAGTCATCCAACCTAATCGGGAGGCATCGGGAGTGGGCACGCTGCCGCTTGATAGGTTCTTACTAGCGGTTGGCGCGCAAGCTCAACACGCCATGTTAGGTCGCCTCGGGGTAGACAACTGAAGTGCTGGCAATGACACTAGCAGTGCCGCTAGATGCCTGGTTTGAAAATCATCAAGTAGATCGACAGCAAAAACAATGTTGTGATGATGATGTTGCCTATTTCAGCTTTGCGGGTATCCACATCGTCTCCAGCAGCAATCGCTTTCTCCGAGGGAAACACCATGGCGTGAAGCACACCATTCATAGCTATCCAAACAATTATGGAAAGCAACAACCAAATGTCGGTTAAAGGGTAGATGTCTTCAGATAATCCCGACAAGCCAAAGCCAAACAAACCCCCAACCACCAAAGCACTCCCATAGATACGCATTGAACGTTTGGCGATGCCGCCATAAACCAACGACCTAACTGTGTAATCACCTGCGGTGTCTCGGGCAAGAAAAGGATGCACAAAGAGCGGCGAAAACGCCACGAACACCGCCACCACATGCAAGAAAAGTAAAATGTTGTAGCCGATGTCGCCGACTGCTGCAAATATCATCGTTGGAACTATAGCCCGATCTTCGCCAATTACGCGATCTGGTTGGCAAGAAGACAATTTGCGCTAGTAGGCAATTTGTGCTAGTAGGCTTGAGCCATGAGGCAATACCGTTCAAGCACTTCCACGCAAGGGCGCAACATGGCAGGAGCTCGAGCTCTATGGCGAGCAACCGGCATGAGCGATGAAGATTTTGAAAAACCGATTATCGCCATTGCCAACTCCTTCACCCAGTTCGTGCCAGGGCATGTGCATCTCAAAGACCTTGGCCAGCTCGTAGCCCGAGAAATAGAAGAAGCGGGTGGTGTGGCTAAAGAATTCAACACCATCGCGGTTGACGATGGCATCGCTATGGGTCACGCAGGCATGCTCTACAGTTTACCGAGCCGCGACCTTATAGCCGATTCAATCGAGTACATGGTCAACGCCCACTGCGCTGACGCTTTGGTTTGCATCAGTAACTGCGACAAGATCACCCCAGGGATGCTGAATGCCACGATGCGTCTCAACATCCCCACGATTTTTGTTAGCGGTGGCCCAATGGAGGCAGGCAAAACGAAACTAGCGGGGGTAAAAGTCAAACTCGACCTCATTAATCCGATGATAGCTGCCGGGGATAGTTCGGTTTCCGATGCCGATTTGCTGGAGATGGAGCGTTCGGCGTGCCCTACTTGTGGGTCTTGTTCGGGAATGTTCACAGCCAACTCAATGAATTGCCTAACCGAAGCTTTGGGATTAGCGCTCCCAGGTAATGGCACAATGTTGGCTACCCACGCCGACCGCAAAGAGATATTTTTGGAAGCTGGTCGCCGCATTGTTGATTTAGCCAAACGTCACTATGAAAAAGACGATGATTCGGTTTTGCCTCGCGCAATCTGTTCCAAAGCAGCGTTTGAAAACGCTATGACCCTTGACATCGCCATGGGTGGCTCCACCAATACTGTGCTGCACATTTTAGCGGCAGCTCAAGAAGGGGGTGTTGACTTCACGATGGACGACATTGATCGGCTGAGCCGCCGCTCCCCCAATATTTGTAAAGTCGCTCCGAGCACCGAGAAATACCATGTTGAAGATGTGCATAGGGCGGGTGGGATTATGGCCATACTTGGTGAACTTGATAGGGGTTCGTTGCTGCACACTAATCTACCCACTGTTCACAGCGAGACATTAGGTGACGCAATCCAATACTGGGATGTTATGTGCAACCCCGCTACTGAGGTGATCGACTTTTATCGGGCTGGGCCGGCTGGAATACCCACCCAAACCGCCTTTAGTCAAGATGAACGCTGGCCAACACTTGACCTAGACCGTGCTGATGGGTGTATACGCACGGTTGCCCAACCTTACAGTCGTGAGGGTGGCCTCGCTGTTTTGTTCGGCAACATCGCGCAACGTGGTTGCATCGTCAAAACCGCTGGGGTGGACGAAGCGAACTTCTGTTTTAGTGGCCCTGCGGTGGTGTTTGAAAGCCAAGATGACGCGTGTGAAGGCATTTTGGACGAAAAAGTGGTGAAAGCCGGCGATGTGGTGGTGGTGCGCTATGAGGGTCCTAAGGGTGGGCCCGGGATGCAAGAAATGCTCTACCCCACTTCTTACATCAAGAGCCGTGGTTTGGGAAGCTTGTGCGCGTTGATTACCGATGGCAGGTTCTCTGGGGGTACCTCGGGTTTGTCGCTTGGGCATGCATCACCCGAAGCTGCCGAGGGTGGTGCTATTGCTTTGATTGAACCAGGTGACATCATCGATATTGATATACCTAACCGTGCAGTCAATCTGAGAATCAGCAGCAACGAGTTAGCAACCCGCCGGGTGAAGATGCAAAGTAGATGTGCTGATGTTTGGCAACCTAAGAATCGCCAGAGAAAGGTTTCGGCGGCTTTGCGGGCTTATGCGGCGATGACCACGTCAGCAGACCGAGGAGCGGTGCGTGATGTGGATCAAATTGCTCGCTAGCGCGCGGTGTGCTTGGTGAGTTCCGACATCGGCGACACCGGTGTAGCCAAAGAGGTTTATAGCCATAGCGAACGTCAAGTCGTGCTTTATTTGGCATTCCTGAGCGTCATTTTAGCTTTCGGTGTGGACGCTATCTTGCCAGCTTTCGACAATGTTGCCGCACAGTTTGACTTGAGGCCGGGTTCTGGCGAAGTTTCTTTGCTGATCACTTGGTATCTGCTGGGGATGGCTGCTGGTCAGTTGTTGTGGGGGTTATTGTCAGACCGCTTTGGGCGTCAAGCTATTTTGTTTCTCGGTTTAACTCTTTACGGTGCTGGAGCTCTTGGAGCCGGGCTTTCACCAAGCATGAACTGGCTCTTGTTTATGCGTTTCGTTTGGGGTTTGGGTGGGTCTTCACCCGGTGTTATCCGCTTGGCAATCGCCCGTGACCTATATGGCGGAGCACAAATGGCGCGGGTGATATCGTTCATGATGGCCGTGTTTTTGTTGGGTCCAGCGGTAGCACCTGCCGTTGGCCAAGGAATTTTGTTTGTTGGAGACTGGCGTTTGGTCTGCATCGCCGCGGTTCCTTTGGCTTTAGTTGCGGGGTTTTGGACTATACGCTTCGGCGAATCGTTACCTAGTTCTAGGCGCCGCCCGATTGATTTGGCTGCTACCGGGCGCAGCGTGCGGGCGGTTTGTCGGACCCGCCTCACGATTGGTTACACCCTCGCTTCAACATGCACGTTCGGTGCCTTTTTTGTGTATTTGGGGAGTAGTGCGCCAATCATTGATGAAATCTATGGCTTAGACAGGTACTTCGCTGTGATTTTTGGTGGAGTTGCTTTGTTTTTGGCTTTTGGGGTGTGGTTTAGCGAACGTTTCACCAGTCGTTACGGGTCAGATGTGGTGTCGTTCACGGCTTTGATAATGCTGTTTGGCGTTTCGCTTGTGTTTGTTTTGGTGTCAGTTTTGTTCTCTGGTGTGCCGCCATTTGTGGTGTGGTTCACTATGACGGCCCTGCTGGGTGCTTTCACTACGGTTTTCACACCGAATGCTAGTGCAGTGGCTATGGAACCGATGCAAAATATCGCCGGCGCGGCTGCGGGGGTTTTTGGTGTCGTCACTATCGGCGGTGGTTCGATTTTGGCGACCTTGATTGATCGGCAGATTCAAGAAACGGTGACTCCGATGGCGGTGGGTAACATTGTTTACACGACTTTAGCCATTGCTTTAGTGTGGTGGGCTCGTGGCGGCTCCCGCCAAATGGTCGACCCCGACCACAGGCTTTCTTTGAACCGACGCTAAGCCGCTACTCTTGTAGGTAAACTGTGTCCTACTGGTTTGTTGGGTTTATGTTAGTTGGGTGATGCTGGATCAATGGCGATAACCGGCATATCGTAATCTACCGATGTGGTTATTTGAGTTGTGGGAGGTTGGCTGATTTGGCTGTTGGTTTTGGTTTGTTTCGTGGTGGGGGTTGTTTGGTTGGTCGGTGAGGGTGTTGGTGTTGTTTGTAGCGTGGGGTGGGGGGTTTGAGTTCGAGTTTTTTGGTGGTGGGGTTTTGTGTTATTTGCCAGTTGTGGTCATGGATTTTGTGGTGGCAGCGGTCACAAACCAAAGTGAGGTTATCAACATCGGTGGCACCGCCGTGTGACCAGAAGCGTATATGATGTGCTCGGCACCATAGTGGGTCGGTTCCGCATCCTATGCAGTGTTTATCGCGTGCTGTGAGTGCTATGCGTTGAGCATCAGTGGCGGTTCGTTGGCTTCTTCCTAACCACAGCCTTTGGGTTTTGCTGTTGAACACCGCGGGCAAAATGTTGGCTTCTACTGCTAGTATCGGGGTTTTCAAAGGCTTGCGCGTATCGTTTTTTGCGTTGACGCTCCAAAACAGGTTCACCTGCTTTGTCGGCTTGTTGATGTTGGTGTTCACGAACAGTTTTCACGAAATCATCAAACGCTTCAGTTTTGGCTTTATCCAACAACTCTTGTTCAACTATTTTGCCTTCAGAGGAGGTTCTAGCGATCAACTTAGCATGCCCAGCAGTTATATCACCAGACGCTAAAGCCTCAAACGTTTTAGGCAACGACTCAAGCTGGTTAGCTGTTTCTATTTCTTTTTTGGCTTCCCGTTTAGAAATCAACAACTCACCAACAACCAACTGTTGAGCGTCACCACTACTAGAAAGACGACTAATCGCAGCCAACAGTTTCGCTTTATGAGCAGCCATACGTGATTCGCTGCGACCCAACAAAGACAACTCAGCAGTCAACTCTGCAACACCCAACGAATCCACATCACCGAACGCTAAACAAACAGGATTACCACACCCCACCTTACCGGCTGGCTCCTTAGACTCCTTGTTAGTTGATGTATCTGTAAACAACATAACATAACTTTACATGCATTCTGTGACATTCACAATCATCAAACATCAAACAATATAAGATTTCTGAAAATATTTTGATCAGACAACACACCAAATTGAGCCTGCGCGTAAACGAGGGGAACAAGGCGGTGAGGGTCGACGACTTTGGGGACCCTTCGCGAATAAGGTCTCCAAGGTCGGTGGGTATCCGCGCTTGAGTGTGAGAGATCCCCCAGAATCGGTGCTGTCTACAACACCAAGAACTGGAGGATTCCTGTGGACTGTCACCGCAGGCGCGTGAACGCAATGATCGTCGATTTAGGAGATGTTGAAGTGCCCGCCGCCGACGACACTGTCGGGTTGTTGCGGGTGCATGTGCGGCGGCGAACACCGAGACCGTCGTGTGAAACCTGTGGCCGGTCGTTGTGCTCTGACGGTGACCGGCGGGAGGAGCTGGGTAATTGTTGCTGGCATGTGGTCAACGATTCGGTGCAGCACTGGGATTAAGAGTTGTGCGAAACAGACACGCAGCCCCCGACGGTGTTGAGACGCTGGATCTCGACGAGACGCTGATGGAGCGCCGCGGAAGGTTCAAAACGCTAGATCGGGTCCACTAGCGACGTAAATGCCAGCCGGGGTCCTCTGTTGGACATAATTGCGGACAGAACCGCTAAAACCCAAACACAACCAATACTTAATCAACCCGAAGAGTGGCACGATCAGATCCAGTGGGGGACCCTGGACCTGTCCAGGTTCTACAAAGCAGCGTTCGACACTGCGTTGCTGAACGCTACAAAGATCGCGGACCCATTCGGCATGATACACTGAGCGTCGGTTGGTTCGCTCGCCGTGTGCTGCACGGCTACAAAGATCGCGGACCCGTTCGGCATGATACACACCGCCAACCAAGCACTCAACGAAGGCCGCAGACACTTACAAAACACCATCCCCGCACCACCGCGGCCGCAAACCAGACCCGCTATACCAAGTGCCTAAACTACTGCTACTAGCGTCAGAGGTGATCAACGACGACAACCACACCAAGCTGCTGGGCCTGCTCAAAGCAGGCGACCCCCACGACGAAATCCGCGACGCCCAGCCACACCAACCAAGCTCCTACGGTCGGTCTATGACATCGACGACCCGACCACCGCCGTCGAGTTCGTTAGCCAACTCGCCGCGAACCTCCAAGAGCCGAACCTGCCCCCACAGGTCAACCGACTAGACCGAACCCTCAACCGCTGGCGCATCCAAATCACCAACTGGCACGTCGCACGCGTCACCAACACCGCCACCAAACACAGCCAACAACCTGATCAAACGCGTCAAACGCGCAGGCTTCGGATCCACCAACTTTCAGAACTACAGAATCAGAGCACTCCTCCACACACCCAAACCCAACTAGAACCTCCACGAAACCCTCAACCCGACCTAAAACGCGAAGAGCCGGTTTAGGAGTCTGCTGATTATCGGCGTGATTCCCGTGTTCGCAAACACAAACCACCAGTTCAGAGGCTTGCAGATACTACGAATTCGGGATTGTTCAGCAGGCTCCTAGGGGATGCTAGCGTTCTCTGGCTTGGTGACATCAACTACAACAACGCTGATCGTGCGGTGCTGTTCATGACTCAAGGACTCGTTGAGCTTGTGAGCGAGTTCCTCGGGTGTCTTTGGCTGGTCGTAGTCGGTGGGGTGACGCGGGCAGTACGTTGCGTCCGCACCGAACCAGAGCACTAAGTAGATACCATACCCGCCGGTCTCGGGATCGGTCGTGTACTTGGCGATGAGTTGGTCTTGGATTGAGGTCCAGAGTTCGGCGTGAGCGTTCTTCTTGATCTCGATGGGAATGTTGAAGTCCTTTGACGCAACCCGAATGTCAGCTCGACGATCAGCGGCGTATTGTCCTTCCGGTTGGGCATCGACTCTGTCAGGCAAGCGGCTGCGCAGCATCGCTAGCAGGGCATCCCGGCAACTCTCCTCGTGCTTGGGCGTTTCGGGTTGTCTGGTCTGGTCGTCGGCCCAGAACTGCCTCCACGGATCGGAGTTGTCACCTCGGATGTGACTCTCGAGGTCTCGAAGATGCTCTTGGAGTAGAACTGACAGGTCGGCGACATTGGCCGGAGGACCGTTGCGA
The DNA here is from genome assembly GCA_965204595.1 of Candidatus Aldehydirespiratoraceae bacterium. GTDB lineage: Bacteria > Actinomycetota > Acidimicrobiia > Acidimicrobiales > Aldehydirespiratoraceae > VXYK01. The sequence goes on from CBDBEW010000014.1 coordinate 748,487, forward strand.
AGCAGTCCACGTACATCGGACACGTTCAATGGAGCGTAAGACGCATCCCGGAGGAGTCGCCGCTGTCGATCGCTGACGGGTTCAAACCGACCTTGCCATGCACGCAACCTCTCATCGCCCATTAGAGAATCCAGTGCCTCTCCTGCTTCTTGTGTCGGTTGCCCACCGAGTTCGTTGATCCACCTATTGACTAGATCCGACATGGCGACCTCGAGTCCAATCGACACGACTTCGCCGCTCTTGATCTCACGCGGTCGTACATTGCGCCCAATGATGCCGATCAGCGTTCGGAGTGTTGCACACGAGTCGTCTCCGATCAGACGATTCACGAGCACAGACGATGGGTAGGACATCCCGGCACTTAGGCACTCGGCTACTTGGCGGGCACGTTTCGCGTTCGAACCGATGAAGTCGTCAAGCAACCCCAGCGCCTTGCCACCGTTCATCAAGGCATCAAGGGTCATCCATCGAACCCTTTGTGTGTTGGTCATACTCAGGGAGCGGAGTTTCTGAGCAACTAACTCCTTCAATGCTTCCTTGTCGCGATGCTCAGACACGAGCACAAGGAGCTGGTCTACAATCCCAATCTGGGCCGCCGGCAACCGCACCGAGATCGACCGAAGGAGACCCAATCGGAAGTCGCGCAACTCATCTTCGAGGCCGTCGATCCGGTTCATCCAATCCAGTATCGACAAGTGAGCATCACCACGCTTGATGGCAGCTATAGAGCACTTGTGCAGCACCTCTAGGACCAGCGACGGGTCCGAGCGCAGCCAGCACTCCGGCCAAGCGGGTTCAGGTGTCGGCATAGGGACCGTCCCGGCATACATTGCAACGGCCCTGCGCTTGATGTCATCGGACAGGAGCGTGTCGTCCAACGTCCCCGCTGATTCGCGGATAGCGAGACCTGCTAGCACCGGGTAGGCGAGCCAGTCGTGCTTCGATTCAGCGGCCAGCTTAGCCGTCTGTTCCGCTGTCGGGAGATCGTCGCGTAGCGGTGCGTCACGCAACGCTTTAAGGCTGACGCGAAGCAGTTCGGAGTTATCACCGATAAACTCTGCAACACGCTCTTGAGGGTCACGCAGATTGATTTCCGGGAGACGACCAAGGTACGCCAATGCCAGCGTGTGCAGGTTATGTGCCGAGAATCTATTGTTCGCCAGTTCACTGCGGGACTCCCTTAGGAAGTCACGCCAGCCGTGTTGCCGCTGTCGTCTTTCTTGTTCGTGTCCGGCGCGTATCTCTTGCAGATCTTTTTGGTGCCAGCGCTCTTCCTCAGCAGAATCAATTTGTGTAGGCGACGGTGTGAGGTATTCTTTCAAGTAGTTTAGTAGCTCTGGATCGTTCGCCAGTGCGGACTTAAGCCGTTCGATTGGGTTCTCATCTGCTACGCCCGGCAGAAACCTGAATAGGAGCGGTGCCTTGAGGAACGCGTAGGCGAAGCTCGAGTTACCAGGGGCAAGGTCACGAGCTTGTTGAGCGCACCACTCGACGAAGTCTGGTAATCCAGCAGCTAGCAGCAGATCCCGTATCAGGAAAAGATCGCGCCCCTGAATCCCTACGTCTGCTGAACGAGCGATAGCTACTCTGAGCAACTGCTCAGCGATCGAGTTGTTATTTCGCAGCCACTCGCTTACGTCCGCGTTCTCGTCGGCATCTGTCGCGTCAACATCCTGATCGCCAATGACCCGCCTAACGACCTCACGCACCTGAATTTCATAGCCGGGGTCTTTCTGGAAGCCCTGTGGTGCGATTGCTGAAATCCAGCGGTAGAGCCGTTCGGGGTCGGTTTGATGCCCGATTTCCTGCAATGTTCTAAATAGCAGTTTCTGAAGTACATCTTCTGCGAATGCGTTTTTGAAGACTGGCCACAGTCGTTCTGCGTCGTCGGTAAATCTGTCGAGCAGGGTGGCTAGTGCCTCGGCTGGGGTTTCGTCGAATAGGACGTTTCGCCAGAAGTTCCAGCTTGCACCAGTAGATCCACGGCGCAAAAGTGATGCGTACTCCCAGATGCGGTCGGGTCCGATCGCATGGGGATACAACAGACGTAACAATGAACCTGCGATTTCATCGTCTGGATCGGCGAAGTGGCCTTCACGCACCGCTTCAAGAGCGTCGAGCAGAGTTGTTTCCACCTCTGATGCTGAGGGTTCGATTCTAGTAAAGGCAAGTAGCGCAGCCAACCGCACATCAGGTTGAGTTGTGGGGCTAAGAGCCAGTTTACGAACATGGGGAACGAGCTGATGCAGTTGGCCTCGGCAATCATCTTCAATCTCGGCTAACGAGCGGAGCAGGAACTCAAGGACGTGGTTGGGTACCGAGCCTCGTTGCGCGGGACCCAGGTATTCCCCCAAGATGCCGGCCATGTCTGGCGAGCACAGGTTGCGGAACGCCCACGCAGTCGCATTGCGAAAGCGGCGCTCAGATTTGTCGAACCATCTACGGCCCCAGAGGTCACGCGGTTGTGCTTGTTCGATGAGTTGGGCAATGAGTGTGCGTCGATCTTCGACTGACCATTCAGAGATGTCGCCGTACAGGCCCATGCCCACCGGATCTCTGCGAATGAGTTGGTGCCGGGCGTCGCCGCAGAGAGTTCCGAGCCACGCGGCGAGACCTCGGAGGTCGGTCACGATCCGGTCGTCGATGCGGCTCGTCAGGGCGGTGAGCACACGGCTTACGGGAATGGTTCCGGTTTCAACGAGGCGAGCGATGTGTGCAGCCGCGAGGAACTCGGCGATCTGGCGATGCTTCGGGATGAGGAACTGATCGCCAAGCGGCGCGAACAGACTGGTTGCGAAGACGTCTCGCACGGTCGAGTCAGTCGGTGCCAGCGTGTCGGCGACGTCTGCGGCGACCTCGGCTACGGGGATGAAATCGGTGCTCGTTGCGGACGGCGCGAGCGTGAATCCGTCTGCTCCAGTCAGCAGTTGAATCGCACAGAGACGACCTGCCGCGGCGAGAATCGGCTCGGGTGGCGGCAACTGTGCTGAACGCGGGTGTGCCGGCCTGCGTTCCTGAGCGAGCGCGCGGCAATTGCCTTCGAGGGCCTCACGCCGCGTGGCGGGCCGGCCGCCGGCATTTGTGGTCGTGATCAGCGACTCAAGCTCAAACGGGTTGTCGAGCAGATACCCGAGTCCTCTTGACTCGGCTTCGTTGAGAAAGGCCTCTGGGTCGGACTCCATCCGCTCGGCCAGATAATCGTGAACAAGGAAACGGTTCAGCGGGTCGAGTTGCAGCGTGACGACCCGTCTGTCGGGGAACACTTCGGCGAGTCGTCGTCGGTCGACCGGTCCGAGCCAGTCAGCGGCACGACAGGAGATGCGAAATTGAGGCGGACCCAGTTGTTCCAGTCTCGCGGTGATCTCGTCAAGTGCTTCAGTCGCTTGGAGGCCACCGGCCCGGGTCTCGTCGAGACCGTCGATGAAGAGCACCTTTTCGCGCCATTCGGGATGGGCAGCGATGTCGGCCCTCGCGAACCGGCGTGCCGGGACCAGCACGGCTCGATTGCCGAGGGCACGGCGTTCCTGTTCGAACTCGGTTGTCTTGCCGGCGCCTGGTTCGCCTAGCAGTACATAGGCAGCAACCTCCCGAAAGGCGCTCAGCGGTCGCGGACCTTCCACTGCGGGATACGCCGAGTGGCCTGTTTCTGCCTCGGTGCCGGTTGTCGGCGTCGCGGCCGACGGCTGTGGCGACGACAGGTGAACCGAGTGGTCGGCGGCGACTTCAGTGCAGGTGCGCGGAATCAACTTGCGCTCAGTCACGACGTGTCGAGCCAGTGGTCGGCCGGTTGCAACAAGAAGTCCTGCAGAGGTACACCTGTCTCGCCGACGACGATCGAAGGGGCGGCGGAGAACCGCCGCTCGAAGTCCTCCAAGCTCGAGCGCCGAGGTCGGCCACCGCCGGATTTGACTTCGATACCCACGAGGCGCGGTCCTCTCTGCAGCACGAAGTCGACCTCCTGGTTGGCGTCGCGCCAGTACCTGACATTGGTCGACGATGAGGCCGTGTTGACCAGGTGTGCGCCCACGGCGCTCTCGACGACCCTTCCCCAATGCTCGCGATTCTGGTGGGCGTTGTCGAAGCTGTCGTCGACGACCGCTGACATCAACGCCGTGTTGAGGACGCAGAGCTTCGGCGAATAGGTGCGCCGCTGGAGAGGCCTCTTCGAGTGTTTGTAGAGGCCTGTGACCAGACCAGCATCAGACAGGAATCCCAGGTAACGCGCGAGCGTCGACTCATGCCCCGCATCCTCAAGTTGTCCACGCATCTTCTTGTATGAGAGTTCTTGGCCTGAGTGCAAGCACCCCAACTCCAGTAATTGCCGCAACAGTGCCGGCTTGTCGACCCGGGCCAGACCAAGAATGTCGCGTTCAAGGTGCGGCTCGATCAGCGACTCCCTGATGTAGTCCCGCCAGTGTCCGAAACTGTTTCGCAAGCGGGCTGCTCCTGGATAGCCGCCGTAGAAGACGAATTCAGCGCAGTCGACCCCGAAGGCGTCGCGCATCTCATCGAACGACCAGTGAGTCGCCCGGATCGACTCGAAGCGGCCTGCGAGGCTCTCTGTGAGGTCGGCCTGCATTCGCATCGGCGCGGAGCCGAGAACGACGACATGCAGCGGGGTACCTGAATTCCGGTCACGATCCCAGAGTCCCTTGACGATCTCGGACCAACGGGGAATCTTCTGTATCTCGTCGAGCACCAACACGAATTCCGCCCCGAACCTGGCCGCCTCTTCACGACACTCTCGCCAGACTCTGATCAGCCACTCAGCGTCACGGGGAGCGGCAGCAGAGCGCGGTTCAGACGCGGTCGACCAGACCGGCTCGGTGGGTGTCTGTTCCGGCTGATCCACTGCCTCGTAACGGGATGGATGCGGTATCTTGGCCAGGGCTTGACGGACTAGGGTCGTTTTGCCGCATTGCCGCGGACCGAAGATCGTGACTATCCGCTCGACCGGTTCGTCTAGCCGTTCGACCAGCAGATCGACCTGTGACCGTTGGTAATCCCGCATTACAATAGGGTACCAATTTACGATTATGCGCAAATTTGAGCAAGAACGTAAATCAGTCGGGTTGCTTTGCTTAACAACTACGTCTGGGGCGGGAGTGCTTTTGCGATTAGGTCGATTGGGTGACAAATTGTTATGCCGGCGGCGGCTAGATGCATTAGGCAACCGGGGTTGGCACTCACCACTAGGTCGACATTCGCCCGCTTGATTGCTGCAACTTTTCGGTCTCGCACTTCAAGTGCTAGCTTCCGTTGCAGTATTGAGAAGGCACCACCAGCACCGCAACACATACCTTCATCGTCAAGTTCGACTATCTCGGCCACGAACGGCTCTAGAACCTGCCGCACCGCTTGGTGGGTACCTTGCACGTGACGTAGATGGCAAGGGTCTTGAATCGCGACCCGTTGCGGTGCGAGCGCAGCAGTCTTTGAACGATTGATTTTGTCAATGTGGTCTGCTAACCATTCGTGAATGTCAAGCACACGTTTGGAAAAAGACCTCGCCTCATCGCTGCCTAGCAAGTCGCCGTAAGCTTTCAGAGCTGCTCCACAACCTGCTGAGTTCACTAAAATCAAACTTTCGCCTGCTAGTGCTGAGATAACTTGGTGACCAAGTTTGCGGGCATTTACACCTGCGTGAGTGTGTAATGCTCCACAACACGGTGCTTTGTCGCCAGTTGGGCGGACTAAGGTGCCGGTCGCTTCAATCACTCTTTGGGTGACACGATGGCTGCTGCGTTGCCAAGCATCCATAACACAACCAGTGAAAAGCCACACATCATTACCAGAGGCTTGCAACGGTTGGTGCCTGATTGGTAGCCGGTGCGGCAAACCGAGCCTTTGAGATGGCAGGAGACGCAACCTCTGCGCCACCCCAAGTGTGCTTGATACGACCCGCAGCAGTTTCGGTTTTGTGATTCCGTGTAACCCTAGTTTGAGCCACCAAGGCACTCGGTGGATTTTGTTTTCAAGAGCTTCCTTGGTTGCTTCCATTAGGTGACCAAAGGGCACATCGCCTGGGCAGGCGGTTTCGCATCCTCTGCACTGGATGCAGGTATCAAAGGCTTCAATTATTTCTTCGGTTACGGGTGCGTTGCCTTGCTCAACTGCTTGCATTAGCGCAATGCGGCCTCTTGGCGACTGTGTTTCGACTCCGCTAACTCGATAGGTTGGACAGTGCGGCAAACACAACCCACACGCCACACAACTATATAATTCTGTTTCATCAAGTTCAAGGGTGCCTATTGCCGCGTCTTTGATTGGCTTGGCAACAGGGTTCACTTTTGCTCCACTGAACGGCCGGGGTTGAACCTCCGGGTGGGATCAAAAAGGTCCCGCACACGCCGGTTGAGCGCAGCCAATGTTGGTGGCATCTGTGCTGGTGTGGGGTCTAGGTGATCGCTGTGTATCACACCCACACCAACCTCTGCGATAAAACTGCCTATCGGGTTTGTTAGGTTATAGATGTCTTGGGGGCGGCGAGACCAGCGATGCGGGGGCAACTCTGGTGGTTCGCTCTCGGTTGCTGTTGGTAGACGCGCTAAATCGTCTGCAACATCTACTTGGTGCCCCACAAGATGCGCCCACACGGTGGTGCCGTCCCATAAAATAGCTGTGGCTGTTTTGGTTTGTTGATGAACTATTTTGGGGTTAATGTCATTCAACTTTACCCACTGCTGATGGGCGTGGCATGGGCGTGTTCGAAGAATGGCTTCAGCTAGGCAACCTAGTGTGCCCAAAGCCCCGACCATTATGCGGCATAGGTCAAAGCCGCTAACGTTTTTCACAGTCGGGCCTCCCGCTGTTACCAGCGCACCATTTGCTGCCACGTAACGCAACTGCAACACCGCATCACGGATGTGGCCATCCTTTAACCTGTCAACTGATGGGCGCCCTACCGCGATCGCTCCGCCAACGGTTGATTCAGGTGACCCCACTAGGCCGCTTCCATCTGGTAGCACGGTGCGTTGCCCTTGCTCCGCTAAGGTGGCGTGTAGTTCAGCTACTGTGGTGCCTGCACGCACACACACTGTCATTTCATCGGACTGAAACTTGACGATGCCTGATGGAGCTCGCACCATTCTTGCGGTCGGATCAGCGGTGCCACCGACTGTGCTTTGCGTGTCGCCGCCGACTACAACCACTGGATCGCTTTGACCCACCTCATTTGCGAAATCATGCAGCGATTGGTCTGCTATGTGACTTCTTTGCTTTAGCAGGCTTGCTATGTTCATCCCCACACTCCATTGGCATCTGCGGCCGATAAGGCGGCTATGTCAGAGCAACTGTGGGCTGAGGGTAGAACTTTACCTGGGTTCAGGCGGCAGTGCGGGTCGAAAACTAAACGTAGCAGTGCTTGCTGTGCTAGGTCGGTGTCGCTGAATTGTTGGGGCATGAAGTCACGTTTTTCAACTCCGATGCCGTGCTCGCCAGAGAGAACGCCGCCTACTGCTAGGGAGAGCTCGAGTATTTCTTGGCTCGCGGCTGCCACTCGCTCCTTAGCTCCTGCTTGGCGTGCGTCATATGCCATAAGTGGATGAAGGTTGCCGTCTCCCGCGTGAAACACATTCAGCATGGTTAGGTCGTATTCTTCAGCTATTTGATAGACGTTTTCTAGCACGTCGGCAAGTTTGGAGCGTGGCACCACGGTGTCGTGCAGGTAGTAGTTGGGGGCAAACCTGGCGATGGCACCGAAGGCGCTTTTGCGTCCTTTCCACCACAAGGCTCTTTGTGCTTCGTCTTCCGCTACCCGCACCACACCTTCATGTTGTTGCGCTATTTTTGTGACCACCGAAGCATCTATTTCCACTCCCCCTGCCAACCCGTCCACCTCAACAATCAACACCGCTGCTGCATCACAAGGAAAGCCCGCATGCACGAAACTTTCAACCGCCTTCACACAGTTTTGGTCCATCATTTCAACAGCTGCGGGGACTAAACCTGCAGCGATGATCTCCCCTACTGTTGCAGCGGCGTTGCTTATCGTGTTGAACGCCAACATCATCGTTTTGATGCTCGGCGGGTTTGGCGTTAGCCGCACCGCTATTTTGGTGGCAATACCAAACATGCCTTCTGAGCCAACGAAAGCACCTCGCAGGTCATACCCCGGGGGTTCAGCGTCTAACCCTCCTAACATCACAACTTCGCCGTCAGACATCACCACTTCTAGGGCTAACACATGGCTGCTAGTAACACCATAGGCAAGGCAGTGGGGTCCGCCTGAGTTGTTAGCGACATTGCCGCCGATGGTGCAGACTTGTTGCGAAGATGGGTCTGGTGCAAAATGAAACCCTAGAGGTGTGAGTTGTTTCGTTAGGTCTAAGTTGATCACCCCGGGCTGCACCCACGCAAACTGGTCTTGCAAATCTATTTCAAGAACTTGGTTCATGCGGGTTGTTGAAACCATGATTGGCTCACCAAGCGGTGATGCTCCCCCACTGAGTCCTGAGCCGGCTCCCCTAGCGACCACATCACGGTTGTGTTGTGCGGCAATTTTCAAGATTTCTTGCACCTGTTCGGTGGTGCTAGGAAAACAAACTGTGGATGGTGAACCACCTTGGAATATTGATGCATCGGCACTGTTTACATACCGAGCCGCGCTGTCAGCTCGGACGTTTTCGCGCCCCAGTGCTCGCTCTAGTTCAACCACACAAGCATCACGGTCGGCAGGTTGGTTCCTAACTCTGCTAGCCAACTCCCGAAGCTTCACCCCTACACAGTACCTCAACTAGCCAAAGTAGCGATAACGCGAGTGTTTTTAAAGGCGATTTAGGTGGTGATTGGCTAGCAAATTGGCCAATGAGGTCATCTGGGCGTTGATTTCGTTTGGGCTGCCAGAAAGATCGATACCTACCACATTGAGGCGTTTGTTGGTATTTCTGATTCTGATTGAGGTGTTGTGATCACTTCGGCGGGTGCTGGCATCAACACAATAAATCAATGTGCCTTCGCCAACATCAAACGCTGTCGTGTAGGCGAAGAGTTGATAATAGTCAGCGTTGCTCGCTAGCAGCTGCCCTTCGTTTTCATCTAGTTTGTACTTTATGTCAGCCACTCCGATTGGCTCACCTTTTTGGCGAAACAAAATATCTGGATACAATCGCACCAAGTTCGCATAATCAAGCGAGTTGGCAGCCTGTGGCAAAACCTCCACTCTGCCACTGAGTTCTCGTTGCAAGCGGATGGTCACAAATCGTTCAAAAAGTTTGTTCATGTCAAGCATGAAAGCCGAGGCACTGGTGTCGCCGTGTTGATCAAGTAGCGTATGATTGGCTAGGATCAATCGAGCCAGACGTAACGCCGGCAGATAGTGTTCGTTAAGTCGCGTGACCGTAATGTTGTTGAAATCGTCCGCTTGCACAGCTTCGCTGTCTACGTCTTCTAGTAGCAGCAACAAGCGCCGTAAACGACAGCGGTCTTGTCTTGGCACCCCAGCCACGAGCAAAGATCTAGCTATAGCCGCCTTGAGGTAGCGGTTTTCCAAAACATTAGCAGTGAAGTCATCAAAAGAGCAAGACATCGGGGTCAACATTCCAACTCGACGAAACTGTTGAGCAAACTCTATTTTGCCTTTCAGTGCCATCAGGTTTTCTTCGTGATGCCTATAGGAGTGGTATAAACCCCGCGCCAAAGTGGTCTCTGCGGTGCGAGCATAAAACGAAATCAAAGACGAAAGCAAGTCGTGCGTTTGCTCGTACGCCATTGCCTCGGGTAACCAAGCCTCTTGAGGCAGCCCAACTTCCAACAACAAAAACAAGTTTTTGGGATCGATTTTGGGCCGTACTATCACCTTTAAGTCGTCGACGGTGAATCCACCAACAAACTGCTTGGCGGTGAGTGTCCACCAGCCGGGTTCGGGGTCAGGGCTGATCGTGAGCCATTGTCGAAACTGTGCTTTGCTTAGTCGTCTCGCTAGAAGGTCACTAATCTGTACCCTCTGGGTTTGCCACTCAAATAAAGTGACCTTTTCTATCTCATCAGCTGCACCGTTCACACCTAGCAATGATTCGTCAAAGTTGTTTTCGTCTTGCCCAGCATCTTTCGTGGTCTGAAATTCCATCACCAACCCCTAATTGTCAGGGTTATGCAGAGATTCTTCGTTGGCTTCAAGTTGACGGTCTACAAGTGCCACAAACTCCTCAATAGAAAACCAGTTACGGGCATGTCGAGCTTCGTACCGAACCTCATATCTCCAAGTCTTCCAACCACCACTACGCAGATCTTCGCGCAATTCTGGACCGTTGATACCGCGGTTACGTCCCATCCAGGTATATGGACTTGTGCCGTTTTTGTGGGTGTCATAGATCTCTTGACCAGCTACTCGAGCATCGTTGTTTTGGCGGCCAGCGGTGCTTTTTCTGGTCGGAGGAGAAAACTCTGTCGGAAAAGTGGCAAAAGTTGGAGGTTTCTCAGGTAGCGCGTCGCGAAGTGCAACATCCGGGCCGTAGCGTCTGCACACCTCGTCAAGACGGAAGCGAGCTATCTTGTCGGGTTGGCCAAAAAGTTGGTCTTCAATGAACGGCTCAATGTTATAACGCCAAATTCGTGAGAACCCACCCCTGTTTAAGTTGGTCTTCATAAAATGGCTCGGCCCAATCTGTAAATGTTCTCCACCGAGTTCTTGTTCAAGTTCGACATTCACCGCAGAAACCAAATCGGCTATCCAACCTTGATCAGGTGCGTGTTTGGCACACCACTTTCTCAACAAACTCTTAGTGGGTTCACGTTCTGGGAAGAATGGTACAAAATGAAATCTCCGCCTCATGGCGGCATCAATCAGTGCTATTGAGCGGTCGGCGGTGTTCATCGTGCCAATGAACCACAGGTTAGGCGGCAACTTAAATTCGCCACGATACATTGCCGCGATCGACTCATTGCGATACTCAAGCAAGAACAGCAATTCGCCTAGCACACGCGGCAAATTGGCGCGGTTTATTTCATCTATCACCATCACGTGCTGTGTAGGATTGTTCGCCGCTCGTTCTGCAACCCTTGCTAGCGGCCCTGCCTGCAATTCGTAGGTCATTTGGTTACTGTCGTCAACCACAGGCCGATAACCCTCAAAGAACTCTTCATAAGAGTAAGCCGGATGAAACTGAACTAATGGACGGGCTTGGGCTTCAGGTGCTATCGCTTTGGCGAGTGCTTTAGCGAAATAGGTTTTACCTGTTCCTGGTGGACCGTAAAGGATCACTTGCCCCTTGTCTTGGAGCAACGCCAACACATTTTGCAGCTCACTAACATCACACAATAACTCCTTTGCTGCTTGTTCAAGTCGCTCACCTAGTGTTTGGCTGGTGGGTACTATAGAACTCTCTACAGCGTCAACCGATTTGCGGGCACCGGGATCTATACCGTTGATGCCCATTTGTTCAAAACGATAAGGTGCATCGTGTTTAGCCAATTCAAAAACTGTGACACGCTGGTTCAATAGCGTTCTTAGGTCTTCGTTAGCCACGCCTCGGTGCAACCCTCTTTGCAGCCACTTCACTGCTCTACGTCGTGCTGTTTCTGGGTGCTGTGATGCATCATAGAAATACGGTCCAACGATTCTGCCAATCGCCATTCTCGCGAAAGCTTTTGGCTCGTGCGACCCACTTGGTGTTACTGTCACAACACCTCGCGCTGAGTCGACTTCGCATGTCGCACGAAATCTGGCCTCAATGAACTCACAAATCGCCTCAACATCATTGGCGGGCCCTAGCACCACTTCAACTGCACCTGTGTCTTTATGGTCGTTGGCTTGCTGAACCCCACATCCCCCTTCCAAGACAAATTTGTGTTGACCCATTACATGGAGTTCGGCACCCAACAATGTTGCGGTCAGGTAGAAGCCGCTTTCGCTGTGTGGCATTATCACATAATCACCCACGTGGATTGCTTTAGCGAAACGCCATAACCCATCACGATGGAGGCGTATTTTTTGCTCGCTTGCACCAGCAAGGCTTTGCGCATTTTGTGCGATTTCTACTAAATGATCGCCAAAGGCACTGCGATCAGCGAAACGCTCGATGTCCACATCTCCATATTCTTGAAAGGAAATACTGACCACATCGTGTTTGAGATTGTGGGAGGCGTACCTCGCTTCTTTTCCCGCACGCACCACCCAAGCCCGCGGCTGCGTGCGTGGTGCTTCGTCTGTAGTGGGTTCCATTGTTGTCTCCATTCGATTTCTAACCACAGCGACCATCGCTGCGAAGTCAATTCTGACACTAACCTAAGGGTGTGACATTGGGGTCCAGGGTTTCAAATCGCAACATTCATCCCAATAGTTGAGGTATCAAGCCTGCGAGGGATGCCCAAACCGACTTTTACTGATTATGCATCACCAATAATTCGGTGACCACCGTGTTCCCACAATTTGAGTTGCGTAGCCTGAATTGATATGGGAGTTGCGCGTTTTGAGACGATTGCTGCGGTTGTCGACCACGCAGCGCACTTTCAAGAGCATCAAGAGGGACTCATCGATGGCCGCAACCGTTGGAGTTTCGCTGAATTAGCGACAAATGTGTACGTAGCAGCTCGGGCTTTGATGGCATCTGGTGTGGCACCCGGAGATCGTGTTGCGATCTGGGCTCCTAACACTAGCGAATGGGTAACGGTGGCATTGGGTGCCCATGTGGCTGGCATTGTGGTGGTGCCGATCAACACACGGTTTAAGGGTCGCGAAGTGGCCGACATCCTGAGGCGCACCCGAGCCAAAATGATGTTCCTCGTCACAGACTTTCTTGACACCGACTATGTTGGTTCGCTAAAACAAGCGGGCGTAGCTGAAACGTTATCTGAACTAGTGGTTTTGCGAGGCGGTTGTCCACCCAACACCACGAGTTTCGATTCATTCATGGAGCGATCCTCAATGGTGGCCGACACAGAGCGATCCCTACGCAGCGAAAACATTGCCGGCTCAGACCCTTGCCACATTATTTTTACTTCCGGCACCACAGGTGAAGCCAAAGGTGTGATGCTCAACCACGCAGCGGTGTGTCGGTCATATCGCAGTTGGGCAACACGGGTCGGACTTGATCATGACCGTTACCTGCTTGCTAATCCTCTCTTTCATACGCTCGGGCTGCACGCTGGATTGCTTAGTTGTTTGATAACAGGCTCAACTATGGTGATCCAGCAGGTTTTTGATCCCTCTGCGGTGCTGGCTCGTATCGCCGCGGAGAACTTGACGGTGGTGTGTGGCCCACCAGCGATGTTTCAAACTCTACTCAACGCTGACAATCTGAACGCGCACGATTTATCGTCTTTGCGACTTGCGGTGATTGGTGGGGCCGTCATTTCACCTGAGTTGATTGCCGAGATGTTCAACCGATTAGGTTTTGAAAAGGTTGTGACTGGTTACGGGCTTGCTGAGGCTTCGGGTGTTGTGACCACCTGCCGCCACAATGACGACCCGAAAATCATCGCTCACACAAGCGGGCGTGCGCTCACCGGCATTGAGGTGCAGGTCGTGGACAAGACTGGAAAGCCGGTGGCAACAGGTGAAAGCGGCGAGGTGTGGGTGCGTGGGTACAACATTATGAACGGTTATCTTGATGACCCTGATGGCACCGCCGAAATCATTGATAGCGATGGTTTTTTGCACACAGGGGATATTGGTTTTTTGGATGGAGAGGGTAATCTCGCGATAACTGGGCGCTTGGGCGACATGTTTATCGTTGGTGGATTCAATGTTCACCCAACTCAAGTTGAACGAACCTTATCAACTCATCCTGGCGTTGCACAAGTTGCGGTTATCGGAGTGCCCGACCAGCGTCTTGGCGAGGTTGGATACGCCTTTGTCGTAGCCAAGAAAGGTTTAGCACCAGATAGTGAGGGGTTACTGTCTTGGTGTCGCCAAGAATTAGCCAACTATAAAGTACCCCGCTATGTGGAATATGTTACCGACTTGCCAACCAATGCCAACGGCAAAGTGTTGAAACGCCAACTACGAGATCGTCTGGTTTAACTTTGCGATGCGGGCACAGGTTAAGGTGTGAGCAGCGTGCCTTCAAGAGCTGCATCCACACCCGCTGAAGCGTTCAAAGCAGCAATTAAAGCGGTTAGCTTCAGATTAATCTCATCCAACTTCTCATCTTGAGCCTCAAAACGCGCCTCGAACTTAGCGTCTTGAGCCTCAAAACGTTGATCCATGCGGACTTCCAGACTGCCGATGCGGTCTTCGAGACGGTCGATGCGGATGTCGAGCCTTCCGATACTGTAGTTCAAGGTAGTGAAGGTGGCACCAGCGAACAAAACTAGTAGCGCGGTCGCTAAAGGAAACGCAGAGTTTTTTAACCCTTGAAACCTTTTGGGTTTCGCCGCGGTCGCCACAACCTCATCAGTAGACGCTTCTGCATAAGCCTCTACTTCTGTTGTGGTTGGCGTTTTTGTTTTGTTGGGTTTGGTCATAACACCTATCTGGTCGTTAAGAGTAGTTGATATGGAAAAGTGGTTGGCCATGTCTGCCTCCAAAAATATTTTTTGATGTAAATGGAAGCCGGAAAGATAAGACTCGGCGACAAAGCCACAACAAACGAATCAAAATAATTCACTCATCGCTAAACACAACCATACCAAACAAAAACAAACAATGCTCACACAAAACAAATTAATTTTAATCTGCGCGAGGCGCGAAGAATGCTCTAGTGGTCTTTTTGTCGATCGTCGGGTGGTGCGGTGTGGCCGGGCCAGAAATCGTGCAGACGTGATTCGCGGCCATGGTTTGTGGGGCGGTAAAACACCAGGTCTGCCACTTCTTCGGGGCGGTACTCTTGAGGCAGCCAACCGGACGGGTCGTCGTGTGGATAACGGTATCCATCACCGTGGCCGAGGCTCGCAGCGCCTGAGTAGTGAGCGTCTCGCAGATGCGTCGGCACCTCGCCGGTCCCAGATTGCCGGGCAGCCTTGCGAGCGGCACCGAGCGCCGTGGTTACTCGATTTGATTTCGGGGCGGTGGCAAGATGAACCACGGCGTGAGACAGGTTGAGCTGCGCTTCGGGCAGGCCTACGAACTCCACGGCGCGAGCCGCAGCATCGGCAACCAGCAATGCCTGCGGGTCAGCCATACCGATGTCCTCCGATGCCAGGATCACCAGCCGCCGGGCGATGAAACGGGCATCCTCGCCGGCTTCGAGCATGCGGGCCAGCCAGTAGAGTCCGGCATCCGCGTCGCTTCCTCTGATCGACTTGATGAACGCGCTGATCACGTCGTAGTGGCCGTCGCGACCGTAGCGAACGGCCTTGGCATCCACAGCAGCTTCGGCATCGGCCAGACGCACATGAATCGGTCGACCACGATCGGCTGCTAGAGCCACCGCCACTTCCACGCCGGTCAAGGCATGGCGTCCGTCGCCTCCGCTGCGCGCCGCGAGATGGGCGACGGCCTCTGCGTCGGCGGTCGCCGACTCGATCTCGAGACCCCGTTCGACTAGCTCGGTCACGGCCGTCTCATCAAGGGCGTGAAGTCGAAACAGTGTCGATCTCGACATAAGCGGAGGATTCACCTCGAAATGCGGATTCTCGGTCGTAGCACCGATCAAGACGATCAGACCCTCCTCCACCGCGGGCAGCAGCGTGTCCTGCTGCGCTTTGTTGAAACGGTGGACCTCGTCGAGGAAGAGGATCGTTCCCATCTCCTGTTCGCCAAGCCGCCTGCGGGCCGCGGCGATGATCGCGCGTACCTCCGACACCGATGCCGCTACCGCCGAGAGTTCCTTGAAGTGCTTGTTCGTACTCGATGCTACGAGGCGGGCAAGCGTGGTCTTGCCCGTTCCCGGAGGCCCCCATAGAATTGCCGAGGAGAGCCGGTCGGACTCGATCAAGGCCCGCAATGGACGACCCGTTGACAACAAGTGCTCCTGTCCCACCACATCGTCGAGGTCTCGGGGCCGCAGTCGCGCCGCGAGGGGCGAACGATTCTTCAAATACTCTCGGGCTGCCTCAGAAAACAGGTCACCACTCATTTGGGTAACGCTAGCATCTGATATGCGTCACTACCGAAGGCTAGATAATGTGTGCTGTCAGATAGCGAACCCACTGCGGGAACGTGACTGAAATACTTGGATTTCTTTCTGGAAAACAACACTGGCGATGCTATGATATTGTCGTTATACAGCTCACATCTAAATTTAGCTGATGCCATCCGAGAAGGGACCTGACACATGAGTACACCGACTGCCCCGACAGGTACTGCGACCGCCCCCGGCACCGGCGCGGTGCCCACGCAGGCATCCACGCCCCCCCCCCCCCCCCCCCGAATGAGCCGTTCTGGGTTAGCTCGCCGTTTCTCGGCGTTTCTGGCGGTCGCGCTGGTCGCCGCGGGGGTTGCCCTCGTTGACGAACCGCCGACCGCTAGTGCCCAAACCACCAACGAGATCTGGTCGGCCACGCTGACAGTCACAACCAATGTCAACGGTGACGACACTTACGGCTGCCACGTATTTGCGGATGCAACCAGTGGGACATGTGCGGAGGCACTCACGACGGATACTTTTACGTATTCAGGTGTTTCCTACACCATCAATCGAGTGTTTGTCGATGCCGGCAGAACCCCTTCAGCTTTGAGTCTCTCCATGAACCGAAACCTGTTGCAACAAGAATTTGAGGATCTAAACCCTTTGGTGTTGCGGGTCGACGGTCACGATTTCCGAATCGCCGAAGTAACCGCTGCCTCCGGCGTTGGATGGCAGTGGGAGATCGACGCGGGGTCGCCGGTGATCACGAGCTTGTCCACCAAGAGCACAGTTGTTGTGCAGTTGCTGGAGATCGCCTTCGGCACAGCAACGAGTGTGGCCAGTTGGGAGGGCGCACTCTGGTCCAAGGATCTGGGCAACGGGAAATTCGGCTGCCGCAACGGCGTCGCCGGCGCCGGGTGCGGCGACGGCTCTGTGTTCAGCGACGCCCTGTTCAAGCACCCCGGCGGCAACAACTACATCAGCTACAGCGTGCAGGAGTTCTCCTTTGAGCAGCTGACCGTGTATGCCCGCGAGACTGACTACCGGATAGTGTTCACCGTCGAGTCCGACTGGACGGTGGATTTGAAACCGATGACGTTGATCCTCTCGGTCGGCGGTTCGCAGTACCGGCTGGCGTTCAACAGCGCCAAACGCTCCAATCACGGCCGCACCTTCACCTGGCGCCAGTCGATGGAGCCGCTGACCCATGACTGGGGCGACAAGACCACCTACCGCACAGTCACCGCGCGCATCCACGCGGACCGCACCGGCCTCAAACCGGTACGCGTCTACTACGGCGGACTGCGCCAGAACGTCGTCATCATCACTCAAGGCGGCTCGGAAGTGCGCAACAACGTAGCGACAGACAGCACCAACGACGGACTCGACTTCAGCCGCTGGGACGTCGCACGGGTCAAGCCGCACCGCTATGACAACGCCGCCGGACGGGCCTACATCGCTATGATCCCGGGCGAGTTCCCCAGTATCGACCCGTCGATCGGCATAGGTGACGACCACCCACGCTCAGCCGCGCTTGATTGGGTCTTGGCCGGGCAGTGTGATCACCTACGCAAAGGGCGCCTTGGGACGCACCGCCGAGCCTCGAGCCAGTTCGAGTCTACTTACACCGAGCGGACCTGACCTCCTCGCATCGACGCTCGACGCCGCGTCGAAGAACACCTACGTGTGGGTCCGAGTCGTCAACGGCGACCAGACCGACACGCATCTGGTGATCATCGACCCGCCGCCGCGCACCTACAAAGTGAACCCCGAGGTTCAGGTGAGCGAAGGCGACGAGGCCACCGTGACCGTCAGCCTCGGCAGCCCGGCAACCAGCGGCGGGGTGACCTTCGACGTGACCACGACTTATGGCGACGGCGGTGGTGCGGTGGCTGACGACGTGGGCGAGATCGTGTCGCAGGTGACAGTGCCGGAAGGTCAGCGCAGTGCCCGGATCGTCGTGCCCACCGTCGAAGACTACTTCGTCGAACACGACGAGAGCTTCACCGTGTCGGTCAGCCACATAGGCGAGCCGCTGTGGGCCAAAGACCCCCAAGGCGCCGACACCGCGGTGGTCACCATCGTCGACGACGAAGCACCGGTGGCGGCACCGCCAGGACTTGAACCCTACAACATCAACATAACACCCGGCGACGGTGCCCTCACAGTCACCTGGAACCCCTCTGCACGCGAAGGTTACGACACATCAGACATATGGCACGTGCTGCGCTGGTACCAGCCCGACGGCGAAGATCACCGCTGGCACAACCCACGCGACCCCAAAGCAGTCGGCGCCAACGACGGCCTCTCCATTGACCCCGGTGTCACCAGCTACACCATCAACAGCGTCACCACCGGCCACGACGACAACGGCGACCCCATCATGGCACCCCTCACCAACGGCGTGGCCGCCGACGTTTATGTGCGCTCCATGGTCGGGCACCGCAACAACATGAGCGAACGATCCGGCGACTCCAGCCGATGGGTCAAACTCAACGGCGTCCACACCACCCCCGTCGCCGCCGACGCCGGCGCGCCAGTCGTCAACACGCCGCTCACCGACTTCGGCAACCTCAAAACAGGCACCAGACGCGACCTCCCACTAACAGAGCTGTTCACCGACCCCGACAACGACACGCTCACCATCACAGCCACCTCATCAGACGCCGACGTCGCCACAGTCACGGTTCAACACGACCCCGACACCGCCACCGCCACCGCCATCGCCGTCACCGCCACAACCCCAGGCACCGCCACCATCACCATCACCGCCTCAGACCCCGACAACAACCAAACCGCCGACACCTTCACCGTCACCGTACCCACCCCCACCACCCAACAACAAAAACAGACCACCCCCGAAACCGACAGCAACAACGCACAGAGCGCGTCACAAGACGCAGACGACACAGAGGACACCGACGATACGCAAGACCCAGCCGACACGCAAGACGCAGACGACACCAACCAACAACGCACCAACCACCAGTAGCACCACAGACAGCAAGACACCCACCAGCGTGACGCAAGGCCAGAGCGCGTCACAAGACGCAGACGACACAGAGGACACCGACGATACGCAAGACCCAGCCGACGCAAGACGCAGACGAGTCGATACGCAAGACGCAGCCGACACGCAAGACGCAGACGACACACAAGACGCAGCCGACAACGACAACGACGAAGTCACCCT
Organism: Candidatus Aldehydirespiratoraceae bacterium; assembly: GCA_965204595.1. Taxonomy (GTDB): domain Bacteria; phylum Actinomycetota; class Acidimicrobiia; order Acidimicrobiales; family Aldehydirespiratoraceae; genus VXYK01. The sequence continues at coordinate 767,627 of CBDBEW010000014.1, forward strand.
CCAGCAGGTGCGAACAGCCGTCGAACAATACCAGAACGGCGAACTCGGCTACGAAGAACTACTCGACCTGATCCGCCGACTCGACCTGATCCGCCGATACCTCACAAACTAAGGGGCTGCGCGGATAGGCGGTCAGTGGGGGCTCCATCGGTCCCGGTAGTTGAGCAGCTTGCCGACGATGATGAAGCTGGTGGCCAGGCACAAAGCGGCGTGTCGGTGGGTGACATCGTTGTGGGTGACATCGTTGGTTGGATCAACCCGAAGTACACTCCAGGCAACCCGACGACCGGTGGATGGTCACCTATCCGCGTGGCCCCTAAACTGGCGCTTCGCGTTTCACGCTGGATCAAGCTCGCAGAACGGCGGGCTCCTCGCAGAACTTCGCGGATTGAGGAGTGGACGGCGGGCTCCATCGGTGGTTGCAGTTTGGTCGATCACGGTGACGCTGGGCGGTTTGCGATACGCGACGGTATGGTGTAGCGTTGGGGTTTCAGATCAAAGAATCTCTTCTGCGCCCCGCATGCCAGCCTGCTTTGGGGCCCGCCTGCTGGGGGGGGGGGGGGGGGGTTCCAACATGTTTGGCATCTTCGGCGTTGGGTTGTGGGGGGGGGGTTCCAACATGTTTGGCTTTGATCTTCGGCGTTGGGTTGTGGCGTTGTTGGCTTTGACGGTCGCGGGATCGCTGCTCACGGTGTCACCGGCAGCGGGAGTGGCCGGTTACGGCGACGTTGCCGACGGCGAGTATTTCACTGAGCCTGTTCAGTGGTCTGTCAACAACGACATAACCGGCATCGACGACGCGTGCTTCGACCCGCAAGCCCCGATCAGCCGCGGCGAGGCCGCGTCGTATCTGTGGAACATGGCAGGCCGTCCCTCCGCGGCCGCGCACGGGTTCGCTGACGTCGACGCTTCGCTGGGGGACGCGGTGTCGTGGATGTCCGCGCGCAGGATCACCACCGGGACGTCACCGACCACGTTCTCGCCGGACCTGACACTGACTCGTGCGCAGATCGCCGCGTTCTTGTGGCGATTCGACGGCCGTCCGTCACCCTCCTCGACCCATTCGTTCAGCGACGTTGAGGCCGGTTGGCAGCAGGACCCGGTGTCGTGGATGTCCGCGCGCAGGATCACCACCGGGACGTCACCGACCACGTTCTCGCCTGACTTGACACTGAACCGCGCGCAGATCGTCACGTTCCTGTACCGCTACAAGAACACCCCCGCGGTCACCGTCGACCCCGCCACGCCGGAGTGCGTCCCGACCGACACGTTCAAATCAATATCGGCCGGCGGCGACCATTCGTGCGGAATCCGCAGCGACGACACCGCCACCTGCTGGGGGCACAACGCAAACGGGGAATCCGACGCGCCGACGGGCACGTTCAAAGCGATATCAGCCGGGAGTGGCTATTCGTGCGCCATCCGCAGCAACGGCACCGCCACTTGCTGGGGGTCCGACTTTGGTGGGCGGACCGATGCGCCGGCAGGCACGTTCAAAGCGATATCCAGCAGTAGAACCATTTGGGGCTCGCATACTTGCGCGATCCGCAGCGACGACACCGCCACCTGCTGGGGATCCAACCGGGTTGGCCAAACCGACGCGCCGGCAGGCACCTTCAAAGCAATCTCAGCCGGCGGCCAGCACACTTGCGGAATCCGCAGCGACAACACCGCCGTCTGCTGGGGCTCCAACCAGGTTGGCCAAACCGACGCGCCGGCAGGCACCTTCAAAGCAGTCTCGGCCGGCGGCTCGCATACGTGCGTGATCCGCAGCGACGACACCATAGAGTGCCGTGGAGCCGGCAACTGGCACCAGGACGATGAGCCGGTCGGCACGTTCAAAGCAATCTCAGCCGGCACTTTGCATTCGTGCGCCATCCGCAGCGACAACACCGCCGTCTGCTGGGGCTCCAACGTCGTTGGCCAAACCGACGCGCCGGGAGGCACGTTCAAAGCAGTCTCGGCCGGCGGCCAGCATTCGTGCGGGATCCGCAGCGACAACACCGCCGTCTGCTGGGGAGACAACTGGAGGGGCAGCACCGATACGCCGGCAGGCGCGTTCAAAGCAGTCTCGGCCGGCGGCCAGCATTCGTGCGGGATCCGCAGCGACGACACCGCCGTCTGCTGGGGAGACAACTGGAGGGGTCAAACCGATGTACCGACAGGCACGTTCAAAGCAATCTCGGCCAGTAGCTGGCATTCGTGCGCAATCCGCAGCGACGACACCGCCGCGTGCTGGGGACACAATGACGATGGCGAGTCCGACGCGCCGGCAGGCACGTTCAAAGCAATCTCAGCCGGTAGCAGCTATTCGTGCGCCATCCGCAGCGACGACGCCATCGTCTGCTGGGGATACAACCGCAATGGCGAGTCCGACGCGCCGGCAGGCACGTTCAAAGCAATCTCAGCCGGGGGCGCGCACACGTGCGCCATCCGCAGCGACAACACCGCAGAGTGCTGGGGGAACAACTCGAGGGGCCAGGCCGACCTGCCGACCGGCTGACCGGTCCGCGATATCGAAACCAGCACTCAAGTCACAACGAGTTCAGGCCGTCCGATGCGCCGGCCGTTACGTTCAAAGCAGTATCGGCCGCGAGTGACTATGTGTATGCCATCCGCAGCGACGACGCCATCGTCTGCTGGGGCCTCATCAAGGCCTAGCATCAGCCCATCAAGGCACACGCACCGCCGACGCGCCTGCCCGCACCCGGGCGCGCGGCGACAACACGGCGAGCCGGCTAGCGCGGCAGGGTATCGCCGGGGCGGGGTCCCGGTGGCGGGGGACGTGTCAACCTCGACACCGTCGATCGAGGAGATGTAGGGGGTGGTCTACAAGTCGCAGTGTGGATTCCAGCCCAAGCCTACTACTCCATGTATCACGCCGTGCTTGGCTACGCTGCCGCATCGGGCCAGTCGGTGCCGCGTGACCACGCAGTCGCACTGAAGCTCGCCGGCAAGGAGGTAACTCGCGGCTTGCTGCCCCCTCCCTGGGACGGTTGGTGCGAGGTTTGCCCGCAGACCTCAACAGTTCGGTTCGGTGGCGGCTCGTCATACATGACGGGAACCAACCTCGCTGTCGATGGAGGCCTGACCGCCGCCTACGTCACTCCCGAATAGGCTTCCTTGTCGGTGCTTGTTTGTGAATCAGAAAGTTAAACTTTAGATTATCGTGATAATCTAAAGTTTATGTATGAACGCCGGTTGACACTCCCCCCGCCGGGCACTGAGACGTTCTTTCTGTGGGGGCCACGGCAATCAGGAAAAAGTACCCTGCTGCGCCGGCAGTATCGCGACGCGGTATGGGTGGACTTGCTCAAGTCCGACGACTTCCGCCGTTACGCCACCCGACCAGAGCGGCTGCGACAGGAACTCGAAGCGGCCGGCCCTCACGGCCCGGACCCGAACCGCCAGGTCGTCATCGACGAGATCCAAAAAGTGCCGGTGCTGCTCGACGAGGTGCATTGGCTCATCGAGAGGCACCGACTGCATTTCGCGCTGTGCGGATCAAGCGCACGAAAGGTCCGTCACGGTGCGGCGAACCTGCTCGGCGGGCGGGCGCTACGCTATGAGCTTCGCGGCCTCACCTCCGATGAACTCGGTGACGCGTTCAGTCTCGACCGGATGATCAACCACGGGTACCTGCCGCGCATCTACGATTCGGAGCGGCCCCACCGCCTGTTGGACGTCTACATTGCCGACTACCTGCGTCAGGAGATCGCGGCGGAGGGTCTCGTGCGGAACCTGCCGGCGTTCTCCGACTTCCTCGACGCGGCGGCTCTCAGCGACGGCGATCCCGTCAACTTCACCGACATCGCCCGGGAGTGCGGCGTGTCGGGGCCGACCGCGAAAGCACACTTCGGCATCCTCACCGACACATTGCTGGCCCGCTGGCTGCCGCGCTGGCGGCGACGGGCAAAACGCCGTCTGGCCGGGGCGCCCAAGCTGTATTTCGAGGATGTCGGCGTGGTGAACCGCCTTGCCCGTCGCGGCACAGTCGAGCGGGGATCAGACGCTTACGGCAAGGCGTTCGAGAATTGGGTGTTCCATGAGTTGTGCGCGATGACGGCGTACCTCGAGACCGGCGAGGAACTCAGCTACTGGCGGCTCCCCAGCGGCATCGAGGTCGACTTCATCGTGGGCGACATGCGCGTCGCTGTCGAGGCCAAAGCCACGACCTCCGTCACGCCACGCCATCTCCGAGGGCTGCGCACTCTGGCTGAAGAACATCCAGAGTTGCGCGCCCGAGTGGTCGTGTGTCTCGAAGAGCGGCCACGCCGCACCCACGACGGCATCGACATCCTCCCCGCGAGCCACTTCGCCCGCCGCGTCTGGCACGGCGAGCTTGCACACCCCAACAAACTCCAGCATCACTAGGTTGGAACGCTCGCTCGCAGCCTTAACGGTCACAGTCCACACCGATCCCCAGTCCTCGGCGGCCATCAGCACCGATTCCGGGGATCCCTCGCATTCAAGCGCGGATGCCCACCGACCTCACTCCACCTTCATTCGCGAAGAGCCACAAAACCCCCACACTCCAACACCGGTCCTAGCAGTCGAACGACACAGACAGAGCCGCACAGAACTGCGCGAGCCGATCGGGCGCGAGATTCCGAGCCTGCGCGTAAACGTGGGGAGCGGGGTGGGTGGGGGTCACCGCGCGCGAGGCACGTCGAGTGGGCGGTGCGTTGGAACTTAATCGCCGCATAGGCGGCTTGTTGTAGCCCATACGACGCGATAAGACTGTGATCGCGTAGTAATTCGACCTTTTGTAGCCCATACAACGCGATAAGACTATGATCGCGTCGTAATTTCCGCTTCTGTAGCGCATACGACGCGATAAGGTGGTGGTATGGGAAGATACGTTGAGGCAGAAGCGTTGTTGGGGTCGCGCACGGGTTTCGGCAAGAGAACCTACCGAGCCTATGTCCCGCACTCTTTGGCGCGCTTTGACCCTGTTTTGAGCGTCGGTGATGTGAACGCGGTCAGAGACGCTGATTTCGCGCTCGCAAAGACTGCGGTGCTGCCGCACACCGAGTTGAGCGGAGCGTTGGCTGCGTGGATGAAAGCTCGCGACGAGAGCATCCGTTCGAGTGTCATCGAAGGGGTCGATGCCACAGCTTCGGGGCTCACCTGGGCGCAGTACATGAACCAGGCCGGCCAGCCGGTCACCGACGAGAACGAAGCCTTGACCCTCGGCGCGACGAAACAGGTGACCACCGCGGTGGAACTCGGCTCCGCGATACGATCCGGCGTTGCATGCACGACAGATGACATTCTTGAACTCCACCGGACCCTGTTTGCCGAGTCGAGAGATCGTGGCATTGGCGGGGTGCTGCGAGACTCGCCAATCTGGGTAGGTCCGGCGGGTTGCCTCATCGACAACGCCACCTTCGTCGCGCCCCCCGAGCGTTTTGTTGCGGGTCTCATGGAGGACCTGGTGGGGTATCTCAACAACAGCGACCATCCGCCTGTGTTGAAAGCCGCGATCATGCACGCCCAGTTCGAGACGATCCATCCCTTCGCCGACGGCAACGGCCGCACCGGCAGAGCGTTGATTCACACTGTGTTGAATGCCGCGGGTTCAACGGTCGGCGCTCTCGGTGTCAGCACCGCCTTGAGCAACGACCTTGACGGCTACTATCAGGCGCTCAACGCTGTCCGGGTGGTCTGCGCGCAACACGACCATGCTGCGCGCAGCCGCGGGTTGAGGAGCTGGCTGAGAATGTTCTCGCTGTCCTGTCAGCAAGCTCACACCGAGGCCGTCGCGACGGCCCACGACGCCGAGACGTTGACTGAACACTGGTTGAAGATCGGCAGGTTCCGCAAAGACAGCACCGCGGCGGCTCTGCTGCAGGCGCTCCCAACGATGCCGGTGCTCGACGCGGCCATGGTCTCAAAACGGCTGAATGTGAGCGAACGCGTCGCACGCGATGCCTTGAAGTCGCTCGAAATCGCCGGGATCGTGACCCGCACAGAAGGCAAACGAAACCGCCGTTTCGTCGTCCCGGCGATGTTGGACGGCACCCCAACAATAGAACGCAACGTTGGGGAAACATGGGTGTGGCCGTTGCGTGTTCGGTGCGATCTAGTCGGTCCGCGGTCGAAGAAACGCTGCGTTCTGCCGCGAGCCCACAAAGGACAGCACCGCTACTAGCAACCGTTAGTACCAACTGCTGAGAACACCAGCCAAAGTTCGCATCTGTCAAGCTAAGACCTAGAGAGTTGCGCTAGCCTAAGGTGTCACTCAACCAAGTCTAATACACCGGTGTCCACGTTGTACACGAAGCCAATAACGCGGCTGTCTGCGGCCATGAACGGTGACATCAAAAGCTTCTTCACCGAACTACGCACATTTTCAAAAGGGTCCGTAAAAGATTCAACTGCCCAACTCGGACGCACCCCTAACTCAGCAGCAAGTTCGTCTTTGAAACCCTTCTCTGTTACTTTCTGCAATCCACAATCTGTGTGATGAATCAAAATGACATCCTTGGTGCCCAATGCCCGTTGCGACAAACACAAGGAACGGATCACATCGTCAGTCACCACCCCCCCAGCGTTACGAATAACATGGGCATCTCCTTGAGACAATCCCAGCAAAGTCAGCACAGGCAAACGTGCATCCATACAGGCAACAACGGCAACTCCAAGAACAGGCTTCGCTTCCAGGTTTGCGTTAGCGAAGTTCCGGGCGTACGTAGCGTTGCGTTGTGTCAACTCTGTAACAAGAGCGGAATTTCGTCGGGGCAATCTTCAATCCTTAGCTTTCAGCAAATAATGCATAACCTACAAGCTTTCTTTGGGCATTCCATAAACAAGGCGCATTTCGTTACGCACGGCTTCCACCACTGGCATCCTTCGTCCGCTCTCTAAACCCAAATTAACAGCGAGATCAAGGTCTCGCTCAGCAATCCCAATAGTTGACACCAGATAAGCACCCAGTGGCCCAGCTTTTGCCTCGGGAGGCATCGACACCAACGGATAAAAACGCTCGGTTAGCGTTCCTAACTGACCCAAATACCTCCACGCTTCTAACAACATGTCTGGGTCGCTATTTTCGCCAACCATTATCTGATGAGAAGCACTCAAAGCAGCCTGTTGCAGGTAAGTCATAACATTAAAGGCAACCTTCATAGCCATTCCTGCGCCAATGTCACCCCCTTCAAACACCGCGCCAGCACATTCATCAATGACCTCTCGTGCCAACTCGGGGATACCACCTTCAGGTACACCCAGCATTATTACCAGTCCACCTTCTCTAGCCGCCCAAGCACCGCCAGCCACCCCAGCATCAAAGAGTACCACCTCACGTTCAGCCGCTAAAACGTGCAGGTCTCGGATTGTGTCGGGGTGGACCGTAGAGTGAACCGCTATCGAAGTGTGCGGCCGACACGAATCCAGTAGCCCTTGCTTGCCTGACACCACCTCCATCACCGCAGCATCATCTGTGACACAAATACTAATGTGGTCGCATTCTTCGGCGAGGTCAGCGGGCGACTCCGCGTCAGAAGCACCTTTTTCACGCAACTTTGCGACTGCTTCGTTGCTAATGTCAAAAACAACCAAATCGTGATTTTTTGCGATTCGCTCGGCTATAGCACCACCCATATCACCTAGCCCAATACAGCCAACTTTGTTTTTCACGGTTTCCTTTCTGGAAGTAGGCGGCTCTCTGCAGCCAACACTGCAAGTCTATTTGCGACAGCAGATGATATAACATTACTGTAACCTTGGGTGTCTTGTTAGGATACACTGACACTATGGCTAAAAACCCATTCACCATTCATCCGCATTCGGTGGGCGAAACATACGCGGAACATTTCATAATTGCCGCCAGCGTCTCTAGGCAACTGATCGTTGCGGGATTTGCGGCTCTAACCCATGCCTTGATGCCGTTTTTGTTTCCCCAAACCGCAAGCAAGAAAATTCACGCCCTAAGCGACTGTTTAGAGCGAAACGACCGAGATGCCCTGCGCCACAACGCAGTAATCAACCCTCGCTAGCTGTTGATTGGCTACTAAAGTTGTGTGAACTTATGTTCCCCATAGTTTGCCCCAACATCTTGATGTATTACAGTTATGTTTGAGGCTTTACGAGCAGTATGGCGTTTTCGTGAGTTTGAGCTGGACCCCGTAAAGAGACGACTTGGGTTTTGCGCCAATATAGACGACTTGCGACTTATTGCAAAGAAAAAACTGCCTGCTCCTGTGTTTGATTACATCGACGGTGGTGCTGAAGACGAGACAACGATGGGTGCCAACAAAGATGCCTACCGTCGATTAGGTTTCGCGCCTCGAGTGCTTAGAGACGTTGAAACTCTTGACCCCAGTACAACACTGTTAGGTAAACCAACACAACTCCCGCTGGTGTTGGCACCGACAGGGTTCACCCGCATAGCTGATCCTCAAGGAGAGTTGGCGATAGCGCGAGCTGCGGCAAGGTTCGGCGTTCCATGCGCGCTGTCAACATTGGGCACCCGCTCCATTGAGGACGTTGCCGCAGCTAGTGACAGCGTGTCGTGGCCAACGCAAGGCGAGCGACGTTTATGGTTCCAGGTTTACGTGTGGCGAGACCGAGCCTTATTGAAGGAGATGCTAGATCGATGTGCGGATGCCAACTATGAAACTATTTTAATTACAGCCGACACCCCTTATCTGGGTAGACGAGAGCGTGATGTGCGCCGGGGCTTGGTTTTGCCACCAAAACTAGGGGTGTCGACCATTATTGATGGTTTGCGAAAGCCAGTTTGGACTTGGCGCTTCCTAAATAACGAACCAATCGTTTTCGCGAATGTAACTACTAGCAGTCAATCCTCCCGTGAAACCGATGGTTCCGACCCAGTAGACCTTGCAGACCATCTTGCAAAACAATTTGATCCTTCACTAACGTGGGCCGATCTTGAATGGTTTCGTTCCAACTGGAACAAAAAGATATTAGTGAAAGGCATCCAAAGTGTGGCTGACGCTTCATTGTGTGTGCAACATGGAGTGGATGCGATTTGCTTATCTAATCACGGTGGTCGTCAACTTGATGGTGCTCCTGCTCCAGCCAGCTTAATCGCTCCATGTCGTCAAGTTGTTGGAGACCAAATAGAGATTATCGCAGATGGTGGGGTGAGACGCGGCAGCGATATCGTCAAAGCGTGTGCCTTGGGTGCGGACGCGGTTATGGCAGGTAGACCTTATCTTTACGCACTAGGTGCGGCAGGTGAACTTGGTGTTGACTGGCTTTTGGATTTCTTTGATGACGGTATGCGCAGGTCTATGGCGTTGTGTGGGGCCGCATCTGTTGATGACCTAACCCCTGAGATGATCACTCAGCAACATTAACAACCGTTCACTCGTCTTCACAGGTCACTCGTCTGCACTAGAATCTGTGTTCTCGCCTGAATCTTCATTTCCTTTTGTGGCTTCGGTCTTCTTTGGTTGAATTTCTTTCTTTGCTGAGCTAACAGATTCAACATTGCGATGCCACACTGTTTGTTGGGGAAACGGAATCTCTATACCTTCCTCATCAAAAGCTTCCTTGAGGCGCATTCGCAACTCACGTTCCACCGACCATTGCTTTGAAGGTTCAGTTTTTACCACCAAACGAAGTGCCACAGCGGACGCGCCAAGTTCTTGCACACCCCAAACTTCAGGGCGTTCCATTAATTCGTCACCCCCCCATTCTGGATCTTCCCACAATGTGTCGCCCACTCGCTGAATCACTTCACGGGCTAAAGCAAGGTCAGTGTCGTATGCCACTTCCACATCCAACAAGGCACGAGACCACAACTGACTTGAGTTGCCAACCCTCGCTATTGTGCCGTTTGGCACATGCCAGACGGTGCCTTTCACGTCACGAATGGTGGTGGAACGCAGCGACACCTTTTCGACTGTGCCCGCAGCCACACCCACATCAACTATGTCGCCAACTCCATACTGGTCTTCTATCAACATGAACAGCCCAGAAAGAAAATCCTTTACCACCGATTGTGCTCCAAAGCCGAGGGCTAAGCCGCCAATGCCTGCACCCGCGATCAAAGGTGCTAGGTCAATGTCGAGTTGCCCGAGGATCATAAACAAAGCCACAAGCCACACCGCAGCCACACCCACACTTCGCAACACCAAACCGATGGTTTCAGCACGCGCCGCCGCTCTTTTCGATTCTCTTTCTTCCATCAATAACTTACCTGGACCTTTTTCACGAAGGGTCTGCAAACGTGGGTCGCTAGGTGAGTTGGCGATGGTTTGTGCAAATTTCAAAACCGATTTCTGCAATAGTTTAGAAACAATCCATGCCACCAAGACAATGAAGAGGATACGTACGGGGCGGTCAAGTAGCCAGTCAGATGCCGTTGCGAGTAGTTCGCTACCGGTCCACTCATAAACCCTTTCGCATATGTAAGAGCTTTGAACTCCGCAGGCATCAACAAGCCCGTTGGTTTGTGCTAGAAAAAATATCATGCGAACACACTAGCACGAAGCAGCCATCACGGGGTGCATGCCTCCCCCTAATCAGCCACTCCCCAAGAACACAAACTTTTACACCGCAAAACCTAGTGTTTTGCTATATATTGACAGCATGCACCAGTTTAGAATGGGAGAAGCAGCGCATATTCTTGGCGTTAGTGTTGATACGGTGCGGCGTTGGGCAGACCAAGGCAGGCTAACAACTATCCGCACTGTTGGGGGGCAACGAGAAATTGACGGGCCAGAACTCGCTAGATTGGCGATAGAACTAGCCGAAACGCCAAACGACCAAACACGCTCAGTTTCCGCTCGCAATCGATTCAGTGGGCTAGTAACACGGGTGCTACGAGACCAAGTAATGGCACAAGTGGAGATACAAGCTGGACCACATCGAGTGGTTTCGTTAATCTCCTCAGAAGCCGTTGATGAACTCGGTCTTGAGCCTGGCATGAGGGCGGTAGCTTCCATCAAAGCAACAGCTGTTGTTATCGAGCGCGTTTGATGCACACAACCTCTTGGTCCTTGCGGTGAACAAGACACGGGCGCGCTGGCTGACGGCTATAGTTGCGGGTTCGCTTACTATGGCTGCTTGCTCGTCAACTGATCAAGGGGTGTTGATTTTCGCAGCATCGTCCCTAGCTCCTGCCACCGCTCACATTGATGCACTTCTCAATGACGACCCCGCAACCGATAACCCAGACTGGGTATTAGCCGGCAGTTCCCGTCTCATTGCTCAAGTCCGTGATGGTGCCCGACCCGACATCATCGTTGCTGCAGATGCTGCCAAGCTAGAACCGCTTGTTGATCTCGGCTATCTGTTAATCAACGAACCCCAAATACGAAACCATCTAGTGCTAGTAGTGGCACCAGGCAACCCTGCACAGGTCACGAAAATCGGAGATTTAGCCTCTGAAGCTCCGCTGATCGGATTGTGTGCAGTGGAGGTTCCTTGCGGAGCGGCTGCCCAACTTGTTGGATCTGAGTTGGGTATCACGTTTCGCCCCGACACTGCCGAACCCAACGTGAGAGCCTTAGCCCACAAGTTGGCTAGCGGCGAGCTAGACGCAGGCTTGGTTTACGTCACCGACGCTGCCAGTCTCGGGCTAGCAACAATAGATGATCCTCTCCTTCCCGCTCAAGTTGTATGCCCTGTTAGAGGTGTGGTGGAATACGGCGTTGCGGTATTAGCTACCTCTGTTACGCTTGATGGAACAAAGCCCTCTGCGCTAGTTGAGCGCTATCTCAAAATAAACGTTCTGCGCGAGACTGGTTTCACGATTGGTCATTGCCAGTGAAACAAGACAAGCGTGTTTTGGGTTTTCCGTTTGCTTTGTTGCCGAGTGCTTGGGTGGCTATAGCTTTGCTGATTATCCCAATAGTTGGCTTGTTGCAGCGCGCTCCATGGTCGTCTTTAGGGTCTCGATTGTTGGCTGACGCAGTGGTTGAGGCGATGCGCGTATCGCTGGTGGTGAGCATGAGTGCTATGAGTTTGTGTTTTCTGTTGGGACTGCCTTTGGCTTATTTACTGGCAAGAGTTGATAGTTGGATACTCCGATTGGTGAGGGTTATGGTTTTGTTGCCGATGGTTTTGCCGCCTGTGGTTGCAGGCACCGCGCTACTCTTTGCTCTAGGTAGACGGGGCTTTGTGGGTCAATGGCTTGATCATTGGTTCGGCATAACCTTACCATTCACAACCGCTGGCACGGTTCTGGCAGCCACATTCGTTTCGCTACCCTTCTTTGTCACCACAGTTGAGAGTGCCTTGACAGCACAAGGGGAAAACTTGGAAGAAGCTGCTGCGGTGAGCGCGGCCAGTCCTTTGGTTGCTTTCTTGACGGTCACGGTACCTGCCACAAGAACCGCTATTGGAGCTGGTTTGGCTCTGGCTTGGGCACGGGCATTGGGTGAGTTTGGTGCGACAATTACTTTTGCTGGCAGCTTCGGGGGTACTACCCGAACTTTGCCTTTGCAGACCTTTTTAGCTCTGGAATCTGACCCGCAAGCGGCTCTAGCGATCAGCGTTTTGTTGTTGACGGTCAGTTTGGCTGTGTTGTTCACTTTACGGGGTAGTTGGTTTAGCCGATGAACGAGGTCTTGAGCAATAGTGACCCCCGAATTGAAGTGTGTGGTGTGGTGAGGCGTGGCACCTTTAGTCGCAGGTTTGACATTTTCGTTAGGCATCCTCGTACGGCTGTGGTGGGCACAAATGGCGTTGGCAAGACCACGTTGCTCCGTCTCATAGCGGGACTTGAAAGGCTGCATAGCGGTGAGGTTGTTCTTGAAGGGAAGATGTTAGATGATGGCAAAGAAACTTTTGTGCCTGCCCATAAACGTGGTGTTGCTTTAGCTTTTGATGACCAGCGACTTTTTCCACATCTAAGGGTGCTTGACAATGTTGCTTATCCTCTGCGCCGGCTGGGCATAAACCGTGTGACTGCGCGTGAACGAGCTACTACAGTTCTCCACGATGTTGGTTTGTCGGCCGCTGTTGGGGCACGACCCGCACAACTTTCAAGTGGTCAACGCCAGCGAGTTGCTATTGCTCGGGCTATTGCTACCCCAGCTGAGGTGTTGTTGCTTGATGAACCTCTAGCTTCGGTTGACGAAACCAGTCGCCACTCATTACGTGAATTGTTCCTGCAAACCAACCATCGCACAGTGGTTTGGATTACCCACGATCCTTTTGACTCGAGATTCGCTGACGCAACTATCAGCCTTGAGCCTTAGGCTTACTCAAGATCAAGGGAACTTGAGATCAAGGGAAGCGGTGGAGCGCACCTCCTCCCCCAAAGGATGCACACCACCGCTTCCATACCTGAGGCCCACGGCCTCAGGTTTCAGAATGTTCACTATAGCCAAATTTTTGAATTGTGACGCATTTACTCAGACATTAAATATTTTTCCCGTGGTGTTGACCCACCCTTGGTGTCTATCTAACCTCATTTCCTATAAAAGTTGTCTCTAAACTCCGAGTGATGTGCAGTTAGGCTACGCTGTCAGGAAGCTCGTTATTTTGTATGTCTTGACTTCAACAGGATTGATAGTGTCACACCTCTGCGGAATACTCATGTGTACCTGTCAGACACGAAAGGAACGATACTCATGCCATCTGTCCCGAACTTCATGAACCGAACCTTGTGGGTGGACGACAAACTTCCCTGTAGTTTTTCTTCATCATGATGACCGAGGATGACAGCAACGAAAAAGTAGGGCGAGGGTGCTGCTGGGCTGATGTCTTTGATAGCTGCTTTATTTTGAAGCGAGGGTGGTGACAGCTTCGATTATTGGGGGCCAGGCTTGGGAAACAAAATCGTGTGACATTTCTTCAAGTAGCAAATAGCGAGAGCAAGGAATCAACTCGGCGGTTCGTTCACCGCCAGACGGGGCGATTAGAGTATCTAAAGCTCCGTGGATCACCAACGAAGGAAGATCAAGGCTACGCAGTCCATCAACCCGGCTTGCGCTTGAGATGATCGCGTTGATTTGTCTCTGAGATGCACCCGGATTCCAGGCCCGCTGGTAATTAGCTCGGGCAAGCGAACGAAACGCGTCAGGATCAAACCATTGGGGATTAGACCAAATACGACAAGCACGAAGATCAGCTTCTATCTGGGCTTCAATTGAGATTTCGGGTGGGGCGGTGAGTGCATCCCAAGCTTCCATAGTGGGGCTACCAACATCGGGTTCGCCCGTGCTCGACATAATAGAAACCAGTCCACAAACACGCTGGCGATGGTTTATCGCAGTGACCTGAGCTATCATTCCGCCCATCGACACCCCCAAAACAATTGCCTTAGCAACGCCACAATCATCAAGCACAGCCACCACGTCGGCTGCCATATCATCAAGTGTGTACGGAGCGTCTTCGTTAGTCATGGAAGACAATCCCGCGTCTCGGTTATCCATGCGAATCACAAAGAAACCGCGGTCAATAAAAGCTTGACACAACTCCACTGGAAAAGAAAGCAGTTGACTACCAAGTCCGGGAATGCAGATTAATGCTGGGTCGCGAACGTGTCCAAAGGTTTCGTATTCAATTTCTATATTGTTGTTGGTTGCGCGTGGCATTTTGCAAGCCTACACTAACTGAAAACCGAATCTGGGGAGCTCGGGACAGCCGGGCTGAGAGGTTGACCAAAAGCGTCAGCGACCCACACGAACCTGATCTGGGTAATTCCAGCGGAGGAAAAATGACTCGTTCAACCCTAAATCGCAAACACAAGTTCTTTATATTTGTTTTTTTGCTTTTCTCTTTGACGGCGGCAGCGTGCGGCAGCGACACTAGCAATGTCCAGCCAACCGGCACTACCCAACCAGATGAACCAACTGGCCAACCAACAGACACTAACCAGCCAACAAGTAGCACCAGTGAAGCACCCCCGTCAACTGCCCCAAACATAGAACCTGGGGTCATAACCCTAGTAACGCATGACTCGTTTGCTCTATCTGAGGGCACTCTTGAAGCTTTCACAGCTCAGACCGGAATTCGTGTGGAGTTACTGCAAGCCGGCGACACAGGGCAAATGGTCAGCCAAGCAATCCTGACCGCAGGCAATCCGCTTGGTGATGTGATGTTTGGCGTTGACAACACCTTTTTGGCTCGCGCCCTAAACGCCGACCTTTTTGAAGCCTACCAATCACCCAACCTCAGCGAGGTGCCCAATGAGTTCATCCTTGACCCCGAGAACCGTGTAACGCCTATCGACTTTGGCGATGTTTGTGTGAACTATTGGATTGGCGCACTCAGCGGTGAGCCTCCCGCAACCCTTGAAGACCTCACTCGGCCAGACTTCGCTGACCAATTAGTGGTTCAGAACCCTGAAACATCGTCACCCGGACTAGCGTTTTTGTTGGCCACCATCGCTGGTACCGATGATTGGCAAAAATTCTGGGCTGACCTAGCCAACAACGGCGTGAGCGTCACCTCTGGTTGGACAGATGCCTACTATGGAGAGTTTGTCGCTGGCGGGGGTAATCGGGCATTAGTTGTCTCCTACGCCTCTAGCCCCCCTGCTGAAGTTCTTTTCGCCAGCGAACCCATTGACGCACCACCAACTGGCGTGTTACTGGATTCGTGTTTCCGCCAAATCGAGTTTGCGGGCGTGCTTAAAGGCACCAGCCACCCAACTGAAGCACAAGCACTCATCGACTTCATGCTCACGCCCACGTTTCAAAATGATGTTCCACTCAACATGTTTGTGTTCCCAGTCATTCGTGGTGCCACATTGCCTCAAGTGTTCGCAGATCACGCTCAAATCGCCACGAATCCGTTGACTATTTCTCCTACAGAGATTGAGGCACAGCGAGATGAGTGGACCGCGCGGTGGGTCGAGATCGTTCTCGGTTAGAAGTGTCGACGGGTCTGCCCGCTAAAGCAGTTCGGACTGCCGTCTTTGCTATACCAGGAGTCTTTTTTGGGGTCTTTTTCTTTTATCCTCTAGTCACGATCTTTTGGGAAGGTTTGGGTTCGGTAGGGATTAGTAGGCTAGCTGAACTTCTTGCCTCAAGCCGCAACCGAAATGTGATCTGGTTCACGGTATGGCAGGCGCTAGTGTCCACGACACTCACTATTATTATTGCTTTACCTGCTGCAGCTTTACTTGCTCGCCTTAGGGGCAAAAAACAGCTATGGCTTCGAGGATTGGTAACGGTGCCGTTCGTGTTACCGACTGTGGTGGTGGCTGGAGCCTTTGAGGGGCTGTTTTTCCGGTTCGGCTTAGATTCGGGAGGCTTTCGTTTGCGCCATACCTTTTGGGCAATTCTGTTAGCGCACATATTTTTGAATTACGCGGTAGTGGTTCGGATCGTGGGTTCCTTTTGGGCGGGGCTGGATCACCGCATTGAAGAACAAGCACGGGTTTTGGGTGCAGGAAAACTCAGAGTTTTTTGGATGGTTACTTTACCGCGCCTCAGGCCAACGTTGGCTTCGGCCGCTGCTATTGTGTTTCTCTTTTCGTTTACTTCCTTTGGCGTGGTTTTGTTGCTCGGTGGGCCAAGGCGAGCCACTTTGGAGACAGAAATTTATCGTCAGGCAGTAACGCGGGGAGACCTACAGGTTGCAGCTACTTTAGCTTTCGTGCAGTTACTTTTTGTGATGTTGATTGTGGTGGTGGCAACGATTCTTGAACGTCGCCAACCCGCGCCAACAGGTGTGGCAACAGTTGACCGGAAACCGTTATCGAGAGCTTTTATTGGGGCCAACCTTGCTGTGATGTTGTTTTTGCTCGGTTTACCAATAGCACTGCTTGTCGAAGGTTCGTTTGCTGTGGGTGACGGTTACGGGTTCAGGCATTATCAAGCGTTGATTGAGCGCGTCCCTCAACTTCCGGCTTCTGCGTTCCAAGCACTAGGCAACTCACTGGTTTTTGCCATGCTCGCCACCTCATTGGCTCTAGTCGTGGGGTCATTGACAACTTTCTTTGTGGTGCATAGCCGCGCAAGGTTACCAAAGGTGCTTGATCTGGGTGCCACGTTACCTCTCGGTGTTTCGGCGGTGACCATCGGTTTTGGCATACTAATCACCCTTGACGCACCACCGGTTGACTTCCGGACTTCATGGTGGATCATACCAATTGCCCATGCGTTGGTTGGGGTGCCGTTCGTGCTGCGCTGTATGGTGCCGACAATGCGCCGTATCGACCCGCAACTACGTGAGGCAGCTGCTCTTTTGGGTGCATCCCCAACCCGGGTGCGACTCACAGTGGATTTACCAATTGTGGGGCGCGCCATGCTCGTTGGTGCTGGTTTTGCATTCACAGTTTCACTCGGTGAATTTGGAGCGACTTCGTTTTTGCCCCGAAACCCTGACACGCTCACCGCGCCGTTAGCGTTGTTTCGTTTGTTATCCACCCCTGGGGAACTGCTGCGAGGGCAGGCGATGGCTTTAACGGTGGTGCTAATGATTACTGTGACTTTGGTGGTAGTGGCTATTGAAGCATTGCGTGACCGGGAAGTGACGTTTTTGTGATACGCGCAGAACGCTGGCATCTTGATTCGGTGACAGTGCGCTTCGGCGATGTTGATGCGCTTTGCGATTTTTCTCTGCAAGTGTTGCAAAAAGAGTTGTTGGTGGTTTTGGGCCCGAGTGGTTGTGGCAAGTCAACAATGTTGCGGGTGTTGGCTGGGCTTCAACCACCTAGTGGGGGGTGTGTTTACATAAATGGCCAAGACGCAGCCACCTGCGAACCGCACAAACGTGGCATTGGATTGATGTTCCAAAGCCATACCCTGTTCCCGCATTTGAACGTTGCGGGCAATGTAGGTTTCGGTTTGCGTATGGCTAATGTCGGCACCCCGGCTCGCTCGCAGCGAGTTGCTGAGTTGTTGAACCTTGTGGGACTAAACGGTTTTGAGCGTCGTAGTGTGGCAAGCCTTTCTGGGGGTGAGGCACAACGTGTGGCTTTAGCGAGGTCTTTGGCACCACAACCTGCCTTGCTTTTACTTGACGAACCTTTTGGGTCACTGGATCGTGTGTTGCGTGATCGTTTAGCGACTGAGGTACCTGAGGTGTTGCGCGCCACGAACACCACCGCATTACACGTGACACATGATCATGATGAAGCATTTAGTCTCGCTGACCGCTTAGTGGTTATGGACCAAGGTAGGGTCTTGCGTGACGGTTCACCGGAAGATGTTTGGGCTGATCCTCAAAGTGTCAACGTTGCAAAGTTTTTGGGTCACGAAAACATCGTCAAACGTGGAGGCAAACTTGAGGTGATTCGCCGTGACGCAGCCACGCTCAGCTTGACTGGTGAACTCAAAGGCATAGTTCTCAAATCACAGTTTAAAGGCGACCACTATGAGTTGATAGTAGCAACTGATATGGGTGATCTTTGTTTCCGGGTTGATGAAACAAATGAGAGCGGTGATGAGGTGCGTTTGCACATAAACCCGAGCCGTGTGGCAAAGCTTAACCCCAACCCATAGCATGCAAGGTGTCGTCGTCTATGCCGAAGTGGTGAGCAATTTCGTGTACAACGGTGGTTTGTATTTCGTTCACTAGTTCCTTTTCGTTATCACACATTTCACAGATTTCAAGACGATAGATGCTGATCTTGTCGGGGAACTCAAACGCACCGTAGTTGCCCCGCTCGGTGAGGGGCACACCTTCATAGAGTCCAAGTAATGGTTCACTCAGGTGACGGTCTTCAATGACAATCGCCACATTGGCCATTTTTTCACCCAACTCAGGAGGAATCGCATCGAGAGCTTCTGTCACAAGCTGTTCAAAACGAAAGACGCTAACAGGTTCCATACGCATTAAGAATACCTTGCCTCCAGCCTCACCTGAGCGCAAACAAGTTTGAGCTATACAGAAGTTGTTCAACGTATTGCGACATGAACTGCCAATCTATTTGCCCTTCTATAGACACAGGTAGAGGTATTTTTGAACGAGCGAGCCTACCTAAGACCAACGCGTAACCATAGTTATAGATACCCTTATGCACGTAATCCATAACCGTGGCTGTGAAAAGTCCTGAACTTGGGGTAAGTTGCGGGTGACGAACTACATTGATTTTGTTGCCCTTCAAAAAATTGGTGGGTTGATAAAACGCAATTACACCTTCAGCACCCACGGTTAGGCAGTTGCCGGCGTGAACGAGTTCATGATCACCAATCTCAGCGGCACCATTGTTGAGCGCAGTTCTGGTTATATAGGGCAAGCCCCCAGCAAGCAAATAGCGTTTTTCTGTATAGGCCCCTAGCGACAAATCAAAGACATCGCCGACCATGAAATGCCGCCAAGCCCTATCTTGCAAAGTCAGGCTCCTTTGCCGTCTACCCTCAGCATTAATGCCCTCTAACTTGCCTTGAGTGAACATTGCCGCCACAAAATCCCTCAATTTCTGCGAGAAGTTCATCTCGGTGAGTTCATCAGCTTCTCTAGTTATGTGAGGTTCAGCGCACCATTCGTCCTCGGAGCAGAGCGTGCGCTTCACGCTAAAACCGGGAACCTCAGAGCGGTTAATGAAGCTTTTTACCCAATGGTTTTTAATTTCATTCCATTTGTCGTGCAGGTCTACACGCCCCTTGTGTCTTTGCACCACAAAACCGTCGTCTTTCGCCAAAGCCAACCAAACCTCTTTAGCTTGCGGATGTGGTTGGTGTGCAGTAAAAACCATGGCACAGGTGATAGTGCTCACTTGTGAGTTAAGGAAAAGCTGTTCGGGAAGAGAAAATACCGCTTCTAAAGTGTGTTCTTCCATTATCTGAGTTTTTAACTGTGTGACCTTGCTGCTAGTGTTTAGCGCAGTTTGCATCGGCAACAAAGCAATGCAAGTGCCACCTGAACAAAGCACATTGAGGTTGTTAATCACAAATGCAAGCTCTTCTTGATCGTTTACCTTGTCGGATTTGAACGGTGGGTTTAGTAGCCCCGTGCTTGGCCGCCTTTGGCGCATTGCCTCAATTACGCCGTCGTCAAAACAGCTAGCTAGTTCAATGTTGGACTTACCATCTTGGTGAATAATCATGTTGGACACGATGAGCGCAAAAATATCAGACTGAATCTCTGCTCCATAAATTTGCTGCTCTTTTATTGCGTTGACCTCTGAACCTTTGGCATCGGCAATCATTTTTCTCATAGCACTGATCAAGAAACCTCCTGTGCCAGCGCAGTTGTCATACACCACAGACGACTTTCCCACCTGCGCTAACTCTGCAAACAATTCAGTGATATGTGGTGGAGTTAGTACTATGCCAAGGCCTTTGTCTTTGTTGGCGTAACGCAAGAACTCCACGTAAAGTTCGCCCAAAACATCGCGGTATTCGTGATTTTTTACGAAAGAGTTAATCTCGCTATCAATTTGACGAACAAGCTCTTTGAGTTCACCCTCCTTTTGCATTAGGGCGATCTCATGCTCCAAGAAGCTAAATTTTCCTTTCAGAACTCGCAAACGGTCTGCACCTAAGCGCGCTTGCTCTAGTTGGGCAGCTACAGTACTTTGAATCAAACGAGCCAGTTCCACTGAGCTTGGTTCAGACATATATGCCTTAGAGAACGTCGGCCTTTCTAAGGCGATCAACACTGCACTTATCAAGAGGGCGCGGTTTGATTCAGCAACCTTGTTCACCTGCAATCGATCGTTGAGTATCCTTGTGTAATCCTTCAGGGCATCGTAATCTTGGCGGAACTTCTTGGGATCGTTGTAGTAGCCATCCACGTACTCACCCGGCGAAAGCAACTTGCGGCCAAATATGGGTCTAGCCTTGCTTTGCCCCCCGCAAATGCAAAAAATGGCTCACTAGAGCATCTGCTGAGGTCTCCCCGCTTATCCCAATAGCTATCACATCAAAGTGTGTAGACAAAAATGATGCATAATGCAGCGCGCCATCGACAGCGTAATCGGCAGCTTGATCAAGGGAGTTGCTCTGGTGACTGCTGCGATTGGCCTTGCATTCCGCCACGATCAAAAGGTGTGGTTCACTTTTGAATGTGATTAAGAAATCTGGAAAACCTTGCCCCTCTCCCCGTTTAGATGCTCGTGCTAACAGTTTTTGAATTTGGAGCGAATCTGAGACTTGCTCCTCTACCATCACTTCGTCAGCAAAATTAGCAAAGTGTGTTCGCACCAGTGCCTCGGTTTTGCGTTCATTTGTCATAGACCATAACACTAGTCATAGGTTGTGACATAAGGCGCGCACTAGGTGTGGGTTTGGTCTATCCTGCACTGATGGCATCGGGCACAACATCGACGGATCAGTTACTCGCCGCACTAAGCACTGAACAACGCGATGCTGTTACCACAACGGCATCGCCGCTGTGTGTCATCGCTGGAGCTGGCTCAGGCAAAACCCGAGTTTTAACCCATCGAGTTGCTTGGCAAATTAGGCAAGGGAACATTGACCCGCGCCGAACTCTGGTGATTACTTTCACCCGCCGAGCTGCCTCCGAACTAGCAATACGAACACGAACCCTCTGTGGGCGAGAAAAAATAGCTGCCACAACATTTCATGCGGCAGCGTTAGCCCTGCTACGGCGCTATTGGGACCACCAACAAAGACCACATCTCAAACTAGAACCAAACCGTTACAAACTACTAGCACGAACTAACCCCAAACTTGACCAAAAAACCATTGTCTCCTTAGACGGGGAAATAGCTTGGGCTCGAGCGCAACTTGTGACACCACAACAATACCTAGAACAAGCAAAATTAGCGGGGCGCCGAGTCCCACAAAGTTATGAGTTTACCGCAACAGCATACGAAAAGTATCAAAAAGCTAAGCAGCGCAGGAGGTTGATAGATTTTGACGATGTCTTAGCTTTGTGCCACTCAACATTAAGCCAAAAAACAACTTTCGCAGATGCACAACGATGGTATTATCGTCATATTTTTGTTGATGAGTTCCAAGATGTGAACCCATTACAATTCGCAGTGCTGAGAGCGTTTTTAGGCAGCGAGTCAACGCTGGCCATAGTCGGCGATCCCAACCAAGCAATCTACACTTGGAATGGTGCAGACCCTAACCTGCTTCGCAACATAGATCGGTATTTCCCGAATGTGGCGGTCGTAAAACTAAACACCAACTTCCGCTCCACACCGCAAGTGCTGAACGCCGCAGCCCGCATACTCAACCGGGAACCCCAAACCGCGGTACAACTAGATGGTCAGCCACCAACAATCACTTCCACTGACGGCACCAGCGAAGCTTCGACCATAGCGCGTGCCATCTATGCAGCGCGTCAAACAGGTGCACAGTGGCGAGATCAGGCTGTGCTTGCGCGCACCAACGCTCAGCTTGTGCCTTTAAAAATTGCTCTCCAAGAACTAGGTGTGCCAGCCCGAAACCGTGACACACGTTTACTGAGCCACCCAACGATAGCTGACCTGCTACATAGCTGGCCCCAAACTGCGATACTTGCAACCGTGATCACAGACGAACAAATGCGCCAAACAACAATCGCAGCTAAAGCCGACCCCCACGACCAATCGTATGAACACCACAGCACCACTGAGATCGATTTGATAATTTCTTTAGCGCAAGATTTGCTGGTGTTAGAACCAAACGCCACCGTAGCGCAGTTCATAGCTTCACTACAAAATGATGACCGAGCCGTCACACCAGCCAACGCCGTTGAACTATGCACGTTCCATGCGGCTAAAGGACTTGAATGGCCAGTGGTACACCTAGTAGGGCTTGAAGATGGTTTAGTACCAATCGCACACGCTCGCACCCGTCTCGCCCGCCAAGAAGAGCAGCGCTTACTTTATGTTGCCACAACCAGAGCCAAACAACAAATAAATGCAATGTGGTGCCATACTCGCACCATCAACGGCCAACATGTTGAACGTACCCCTAGCCCCTATTTGCAAGCATTTGCAACAGAACCCTCTACGTCACCAAGTGCTCCCCCGCCCGAAGTGCTTGCGCGCCTTGGTCACAGTACCTCAACAACGAAAGGCGAACCGAGTATCAACGAGTTGCTTACTGAGTTGCAAACTTGGCGTGACCAAGCAGCAAAAGCAGCTAGAGTAAGTGCCAGCGCGGTTGTGAGCAACAAGGCTTTGGCGCGTCTCGCCCAAGAACAACCAGCCACCACATCTGAACTCGCTGACATTATTGGCTACCATAAGGCGAACCGCTTTTCGCCGCTGCTATTGGAACTTCTCCACCAGCAGCAAGGCAAAGCTACTGCACGCTGAGACGAGGTAGAGCTACCACAGCGACATTCGCATCACATTGCTCCAACACCAGTTCAACTGTGTGACCCAAAAAAGGTCTGCCGTCAACGTTGCGTAACTGAGCTCCAAGCACCACCAAGTCGCAGTCTTCATCCTTAGCGGTAGCCACCAAAGCAGTTGCGATATCGGCTGAACTGCGGATCAGAGTTCGCGGCCAAATACCCGCTTCAACTGCACGTTCGGTAGCGGTATCCATGAGTTCTTTAGCTATCACCTCACTGGGGTCGGCTTCTGAAGAACGCAATTTCAGCATGCGAGGGACTAGAACTTTGCGATTAAACACGTGCGTCAACAAAACCTCAGTTCCTAACTCCACAGAAATACTAAACGCCACTTCTTGTGCGGCACTTGATGAGCGGGTGCCTGTGACTGGCACCACCACACGACTAAACGCTGCTGGCAAGGGCCGATCAAGGCCCCGAGCACGCCGCACAATCAACACCGGAATGGTGGCATTCAACAAGATTTCATCCACCATCGGCGAATACAACTGACCTTCGTGGCGGGTCGCTACCCCTACCGCTATCACACCATAACCCAAACGAGACTCACTAGTGATCGCGTTTGCTGAATCGGTCGCAACCACGCTTCGGTGGTCCACCACGCGTTCGTTAAGCACCGCCTCAAGCACCGACACATCAGGTCGTTCACCATTCTGCACAACCGAAACCAAAGTGGTTGGAGCTTCTTTTGGCCAAGCGAACTGCACTAGCTGAGCGGCCGCGATGGAAGCTGGCTTTCCTCGAGTTGGTAACAAAATGCGAGACGATTTCACCACCAAGTTACGGCTAAGTGCCTTCTCTCTGTCGAGGCGTTCTCTTTCATCAGCAGAACCACGCCAACCACGCACCACACCACGTAGTGAAACAGCCGCGAAAACCGAGGTAACAAGCGGGACAATAACAATTACCGTGTAAGCAGTTTCGCTAAAAACCCCCAACGACAAACCAACTGAGGCAATGACGATCTCTAAGGCACCACGGGCATTCAGTCCCGCACCCAACGCTGTGGCTGCCCGTCTACTTTGCCTTGCTAAACGCGCCCCCACGTACGCTCCTACGAACTTTGCCCCTATGGCCACTGCCAACACGATCGCTAACCAACGCAGCGCAGTTGCGTCAAGCAAACCAAGATCAACCCGCATCCCTGCGGTTGCGAAAAACACTGGTGCCAGCAAACTCGTGGTGAGCGATTCAATGTGGTGTAACACTTCAGCTTGGCCAAACCGTGAACGATGCAAAACCACACCTGCCACAAACGCACCTAAAACCGCTTCAATGCCCAGAGCTTGAGTTGCTACTCCATATATCAGCATCGTCATCACCACTACGGTCATTGCACCAGCAATATTGGCACCATCTCGACGTACCCACCTCAGTGCTTTATCCACAATACGTTGACCCAAAGTCAAAGCGAAGGTTAGAAACAAAGCTAAACCAATAACCGTTTCAACCACAACCCGCACCGACACCGCACCCGATGCTGCGAAGCTCGCGAATATAGCTAACATCACCCAACCAATCACGTCGTTAGCCATACCAGCAGCAACTGTGATCTGGCCAAAGTCGCGCCGCATCAAACCAAGTTCTGAAAGTATTTTGGCAATCACAGCTAATGCGGAAACCGCCAACGCAGCCGCCACGAACAAAGCAAACACAGACCGTTCGGCTTCGTCACCAACAAAGGTGTCGGGCAAACTAAACCCTATGAGTAAGCCCCCAACAAGTGGCACTAGCAGGCTAAAGCCAGTCACCAATGCAGCCGCACGTCCCAATCGGCGAATAAGCCCAAGGTCAGTTTCAAAACCAGCTGTTACCAACAACAGTGCCACACCTAGCCAACTGACCGCCAATAACGCACCCGAAGAAATTTCCTCTTCAGGCAAAAACCATGCGAAACCGCTAGGCCAAAGCCGTCCAAAAATTGACGGGCCGATAACTATACCTGCGGCGAGCTGCCCGATAACGGAAGGCAAATTGATGCGCCGCATAAGCGCACCAAACAAACGGGCTACAGCAACGAGCACCAAGAGCTGTGTCCAGAAAACCAACAACTGGTGTTCATCAAGTGGGGTCAGCATAAGCGAAGTGCGGTATCCCTAGCGGCTCAAGTCATGGTCAAAGTCAACAAACACCGGGGCGTGATCGCTTGGAGGATCGTCTTTGGGGCCTTTTCGTTCGTTGCGATCTATCAGCACTGTTTGGGACCGTTTCGCTAACGATTGAGACATCATCAATAAATCAATGCGCATACCCATCTTTTTGTAAAAACTGCCACCACGATAATCCCACCAAGAAAACAAACCGCCCTCATGGTGGTGTTCTCTAAACACGTCCACCAAACCCCAATCTTGGAGTGCTGCTAACTTGGCGCGTTCAGGTTCGCTGGTATGGGTGTGGTTTACAAAAGCTGCTGGGTCATAGACATCAAGGTTTGTGGGGGCGATGTTGAAATCACCGCAAACCACAATGTCTTGACTGCTATCACACTGACCATCAAGATCGGCCCAAAGACGGTCAAGCCACCCAAGTTTGTAATGGTAATGGTCATGGCCTAGCGCTCGCCCGTTGGGTACGTAACAACATGCCACCCGCACACCACCACAAGTCGCCCAAACAAGACGCGCCTCTGGGTCTGCAGCAAGACCGTCACCAAAGCCACCGATTGGGTTTTCTATCCCCACACGGGAAAGCAACGCAACACCATTCCAGCGACCTTCGCCGTGATGAAATGTGTCGTAACCCAGAGCGTCAAAAGCCATCGCAGGGAAAGCATCATCTGCTAATTTCGTTTCTTGCAAACACAACACATCGGGTTCAAAGATGGTGAGCCAACGCAATACACGATGCATTCGAGCTTTGAGTGAGTTGACATTCCAAGTGACGATCCGCACCTGTCTGATGATAGTAGATGTTCAGCCGATCTTGAGCGAGTTGCAGCGATTTGATCTGCGTTTGATAAGACGGTTCACAATGTTCTACAATTGATCTGTGACCACAAACTCAAGCGCAACGAACTTAGGCCCCAACGATTGGCTTGTTGATGAGATGCGAAAACGTTGGCAAGCGGATCCCCTAACTGTCGATGAGCAATGGCGAACTATTTTTGACTCAGAAGCGAGCAGCGCAGTTACCACACAAACTCGAGTTGATGCTATTGTGGAAACCACCGCTCAAGAAGTGCGCCCGGCTACCCCAGCTGCACAAACGACCACAGCAGCATCTTCCACCAACTCAGTCAACCCACAGACAACAATGCCTTCTAGTAAAACCGATGCGCCGGCAAAGCCCACTAACGAAACTGTGATTAGAGGTACACAGGTTCGTTTAGTTAACAACATGGAAGCTTCGCTGAGTGTGCCCACCGCGACTAGCTTCAAAGAAATCCCGGCCAAGCTACTTGAGGTGAACCGCAAGATAATCAACGGTTATCTCGGGCGAAAGATGTCGGACAAAATCTCCTTCACGCATCTAATCGGTTATGCGGTGGTGCGAGCCATAGCAGACGAAATACCGGCCATGAACAACACCTTTAAGCTCAGTCCAGAGGGCGAACCTACTCTGCTAAAAAACCCTCACATAGCACTTGGCATCGCTGTTGACATAGCCAAAGCCGACGGTTCCCGCACGTTATTGGTTCCCTGCATCAAAAAAGCAGACACGCTTAACTTTAGAGAGTTCGCCAACAAATACGAGACTATGGTGAGGCGGGTGCGCAACAATGAAGTCACCCCAGATGACCTCACGGGCACAACAGTCACCTTAACTAACCCAGGTACAATCGGAACGTTGCAATCAGTTCCCCGACTCATGGTGGGCCAGGGTCTAATCGTGGGTGTTGGCACAATCGCGCATCCAGCTGGTTTTGAGGCAGCCGACCCTGCCACTTTGGCTTCCCTTGGTCTTTCTAAGGTGTTGACCCTCAGCTCAACATATGATCATCGCATCATTCAAGGTGCTGAGTCGGGTTTATTTTTGCGTAAGGTTCACGATTTGTTGCTGGGCGCAGACGACTTTTATGTAAACGTTTTTACGTCTTTGGAGGTTCCCTACGAAGCTGTTAAATGGCGCCGGGATATCAACCCTGTCAACCGTGAAGGTGCGCTGCTAGAAAAGCAAGCCAAGGTTAATCAACTCATCAACATGTACCGGGTGCGGGGTCATCTTATTGCTGACCTCGACCCTCTTCAGGTCAAAGAACCCAAAATGCATGCCGAATTAGACCCCGCTACTTACGGTCTCACGATTTGGGATTTGGATCGTGAGTTTCTAACCGGCACAGATACCGACATTTACGCCATGGTTGGTGACACACCAAAGATGGCTTTAGGGAAACTGCTGGGGGTGTTACGCGATGCTTACTGCCGCACTGTTGGTGTGGAATATATGCACATTCAAGACCCTACTGAGAAACGCTGGATGCAAGAACAACTTGAAGGTGCCGACTCCCACATTGAACCTGATGAACAGCTCCATATCCTCAGCAAACTCAACGCCGCAGAGGTTTTGGAGACATTTCTTGCCACTAAATATGTAGGGCAAAAGAGGTTCGGCATTGAAGGGGCTGAAAGCACAATTCCTTTAGTTGACGCTGTTTTGGGTGCTGCTGCCGACAACAATATGGCTGGCGCGGTGATGGGTATGGCTCATCGCGGGCGACTCAATGTCTTGGTGAACATTGTTGGCAAGACTTACCGAGAACTCTTCACCGAGTTTGAGGGGGGAGACATTGGTCAGATGACCCAAGGTTCTGGTGACGTAAAATATCATCTGGGACAGGATGGCACCTTTGTGAGTCGCCACGGCAACAAATTGCCCTTAGTTTTGGCGGCCAACCCTAGCCATCTTGAAGCCGTAGATCCCGTTGTTGTTGGTATGGCTCGTGCTCAGATGGACTTGATCGATCCAGCATTGGATTACGGCAAGTTCCCTGTGCTGCCGCTGCTTATACATGGCGATGCTGCCTTCGCTGGGCAAGGCGTGGTTGCTGAAACACTGAACCTGTCGCTCATTCAAGGCTATCGAGTTGGTGGAACCATACATGTGGTTATCAACAACCAACTCGGCTTCACCACAACCCCAGATGTCGCTCGTTCCTCTGAGTATTCAACTGACGTTGCCAAGATGATTCAAGCACCGATTTTTCATGTCAACGGTGACGACCCTGAGGCGTGTGTGCGGGTGGCGCGTTTAGCTTTCGCTTATCGTCAAAAGTTCAACAAAGATGTGGTGATTGACATGATTTGTTACCGTCGCCATGGCCACAATGAGGGTGACGACCCGAGCTACACCTTACCAGAGATGTATCGCCGTGTTGATGCTCGTCAACCCGTGCGAGCCCACTACACCGAGTCATTGACTAAACGAGGCGATTTAACTGAACAGCAAGCCACTGAAGCGTTAGACGATTTCCGGGCGCGTTTACAGGCAGCACTAGACGAAACTCGTGGAACGGCGGCTAACCCCAATGCTAAAGCAGCTCGACCACCTCAGCCTGTGGGCGTGTTGCCTCACGTGAGAACCTCTATTGATCATGCGAGCCTTGCGCGTATCTATCGTGTTTTAACCTCTACGCCCGAGGGCTTTACGCTTCACCCCAAGCTAGCTCAACAGTTCAGCACCCGTGATGAGATGTTTTCGGCTGGTGAAGTTGATTGGGCACTAGCTGAAGCTATGGCTTTTGGTTCTCTTTTGCTTGAAGGCAACAGCATACGTTTGGCGGGTCAAGATTCGAGGCGGGGCACGTTCAGTCATCGTCACTCAACTCTAGTCGACTACAACACCAGCGAGGAATATGTCCCGCTGTCTGCGTTGACAAATAGCGATGCGAGATTATGGATTTACGACTCTTTGTTGTCAGAATACGCTGCGTTGGGCTTTGAATATGGTTATTCAATCGCTAACCGCGATGCTTTAGTGATTTGGGAGGCACAATTTGGTGACTTTGCCAACGGTGCACAAATAATTATTGACCAGTTCATTGTTGCTGCTAAAGACAAATGGGACCAAGCAACTGGTCTAGTGATGTTGTTGCCTCATGGACTTGAGGGGCAAGGGCCCGAACATTCGTCAGCTCGTGTGGAGCGGTATTTGCTGTTAGCTGCTGAGGACAACATTCAGGTTTGTAACGCCACTACTGCTGCACAATTTTTTCATTTGTTGCGTCGTCAGACGCTCTTGCATGTGCGAACACCATTGGTTGTTTTCACTCCCAAGTCGCTATTGCGTGCTCGCAGTTCACGGTCGCCGGTTACTCACCTTCTTTCGGGAACTTTTGAGGAGGTGTTGGGTGACCCTGCTGAACCTGATCCGGCTTCGGTAAAGCGAGTTGTGCTTGCTAGCGGCAAGGTCGCAATTGATGCCATAGCGGAACGAGACAAACTAGGCGCACCAGTGGCCGTTGTGCGTGTTGAGCAACTCTATCCATGGCCCTACGCTGCGATCGCAGCACAACTCACAAAGTATAGTTCTGCCCGTAAGCTTGTTTGGCTTCAAGAAGAACCCGAGAATATGGGACCTTGGAACGCTATTAAGGGGCGATTATACGAAGCGCACGAGCGCAGTCACACTATTCAACGGGTCAGCCGCTTTGAGTCAGGTAGCCCAGCTTGTGGTAGTGTCAAAGTCCATGCTCAAGAACACGCGGAGTTGCTACAAAAAGCGTTAACGTTTGATTGATGCGTTTGGTAGTAGCTCGCTGTGTGGTTGATTATTGCGGCAGGCTACAAGCCCATCTTCCTGAGGCACTGCGTTTGCTTATGGTGAAAGCTGATGGCAGCGTCGCCATCCATGCAGATGGCGGTGCTTACAAACCGTTGAACTGGATGAACCCACCAACCCGATTTTTCGAAAATGACGAAGATAACATCTGGCGGGTCACCAATAGAAGCGGTGAAACACTTACTATCTCTCTCCTCGAGGTCATAAGCGACAACAAATTTGAGATGGGTCGTGATCCTGGTTTGAAAAAAGACGGTGTGGAAGCACACCTACAACAACTGCTGTCAGCAAATCCCACCTCCATAACGGCGGGTTTGCGCCTAGTAAGGCGAGAATTCCCTACCAATATCGGCCCGGTTGATTTAATGTGTCGTGATGCCAACGGTAAAGCTGTTGCAGTCGAAGTGAAAAGAAGAGGCGAAATTGATGGAGTTGAGCAGTTGAGCCGTTACCTAGAATTTCTTAACCGTGACCCTAGCCTCAAACCTGTGCGGGGAGTGTTTGTAGCCCAAGAAATCAAACCGCAAGCAAAAGTGTTCGCACACAACCGTCAAATAGAATGCGTGGAAGTGGACTATGACAAACTGCGCGGCTTTGATTCACCCAATCCCACCCTGTTCTAAACACAACTAATTGAGTGTTTAGCAGCACCTATTTTCACTAATGCATTTACGCTTGATACCTGTGCGTAAAAGCGTCATCTCTCTAACGGTTTTTATCATCTTGCTCGCGCTTGTGTGGCTCATTGAAGATGTCGTGGGTGGTGAGGACATTCCACGTGGTGTAGAAGTTGATGAGGTTGCGGTGGGTTCGATGAGTCGTGAGCAAGCCGCTAGCCGATTAGCTAAACACTACTCACTTGCTGAAGAAATCACCTTAGTTTGGGAACAAACCACTGTAGCAGCGTTGCCAACAGACCTCGGCATTAGCATTGATATTGAGTCAACCCTAGACGAAGCAGCGAGCAGAGACGTGGCGCAACCATTTCGGTGGCTAGTTGCTCCAGTGGCGCAGCGTAGCGTTATCCCACACTATGAACTGAACCAAGATACTTTAACTGACTGGTTGCGAGATAAAAGCTATGGGGCTGATGCGGTGTGGAAAATTAATGCCGATAATGCTAGTGCGGTGCTAGTTGACGGTGAATTTGTTTCCAACGACAGTGCCCAGATTCCTGAAGTAGACATTGACGAACTAAAACGTTTACTTTTGGCTGAAATAACTGCACAGCAAAAAACTCCCATTGAGTTGCCAACCTTGCGCAACACGAGCATTGATGAAGTTGATATTGGTGGGAGAGCACTTGCTCGTCGAGCGAACAGCCTTACTAAAGACGGCATAGAGGTGTCCTTATCTGGCTTCAGCGAATATCACTCCATACCTGTGGTAGCACTTAGAGAGTGGGTGCGATTCACTCCTAGCGGTGGCATAACCTTAGACAGAGATGCCGTTGTCAACACTTTAGCTAGTTTGTTTGTGGGTATTGGTGATCCGAGCCACGCAACAAGCTTTGTGGTTGACGACCAAGACATGGTGCATATCATTGGTGGCGCGCCAGGCAGCGTTTGTTGCGCTAAAGACAGCGCACAAGTCATCCTCAAAGCTCTCGTGCGTGGCGAAAATCAAGCTGAGGTCTTGCCTATTGAAGACCCCGACGCGAAAGGTTTGGCTTGGGCAAAGGGCATGGGCATCAAAGAGATCGTGGGTGAGTTCACAACTAATTTCAAACCAAGACAATCTCGGGTTACTAACATAGCTAGAATTGCGGAACTCACACAGGGTGTTTTGATTGAACCGGGTGAGACTTTTTCTGTGAATGATTTTGTGGGCCGTCGCACCACCGAAAATGGTTTTGTGCCTGCGGGGATGATCTTAAGGGGTGTTTTTGTTGATTCTGTGGGTGGGGGTATTTCACAATATGCGACAACCCTGTTCAACGCAGCTTTTTTTGCTGGATTAGATTTTGGTGAATACCAGAGCCACTCCATATATCTCAGCCGTTATCCCTATGGTCGGGAAGCAACTGTTTCTTACCCTGCACCAGACCTAGAAATTATCAACAACACGCCCTATGGGGTGCTGTTGTGGCCAACCACCAACGACGATTCCATCACGGTTAAGCTTTTTTCTACTAGATGGGTCACAGGGGAACAAACTGGGCAGTCGCGTTATCGACGTGGCTCGGTCTGTACGAGGGTACTAACTGAACGCACTAGAACATATCTTGACACCAACCGTCGCGAAGTAGACACCGTTTTGGCCAACTACCGCCCTGAGGGACTACTTTGTGATGGCTCCCCAAGCGTAACCACCACAACAACCACGACCACTACTACCACGACCACTACTACCACAACGACAACGACAACGACGACCGTCCCGCCCACGACGACCGTCCCGCCTTCAACAACCTCAACCGTCCCACCTTCAACAAACACCACCGTCCCGCCGACATCAAGCACCACAACCACGACCACGATCCCGCCGACATCCACTACCACCGTCCCGCCGACGACCACGATTAGCGTTAACGAAGAGTCTGAAGATGGTGACGGTTCGGCTAGCGACCAAAGCAACGAGAACGAACCCTCCCAAGCTACTGACAGCGACTTGTCGTGAAAACCAAAAACTTGGTGGTTGGTGCAGGGCCTGCAGGAACTGCTGCGGCAATCACGTTAGCGAGAGCCGGAAAAGAAGTGCTATTGATCGACAAGGCACACTTTCCGAGAGACAAATGCTGCGGTGATGGACTAACAA
Source organism: Candidatus Aldehydirespiratoraceae bacterium (assembly GCA_965204595.1). Classification (GTDB taxonomy): domain Bacteria; phylum Actinomycetota; class Acidimicrobiia; order Acidimicrobiales; family Aldehydirespiratoraceae; genus VXYK01. The sequence continues at coordinate 800,237 of CBDBEW010000014.1, forward strand.
CCTTGGCCCTGCGTGAACTAGAAAGATTGCAGTTCAATCCAGAGAAAATCAAATCATGGAAAGTTGTAAAGAACGTAATAATACGCTCACCTTCAGGAACAGAACGTGTTTACGAACTACCAAGGCCCCCTCACAACGAGGGATATTTCGCTGCTGTAGCACCCCGAAAAGAGTTAGACACTGTTTTGCTTGACCTCGCAAAGGCCAACGGTGTAAAGATACAACTTGGCTGTTGCGCCTATGACACCACCGTCAAGGCCAACTCAATTGAAGTACACATAACCGATAACAACAAAACCAAAAGAAGTATCCACACCTCAAATTTGATAGCCGCAGATGGTATGTGGTCTCCCATCCGTAAATCATTGCAGTTGAACGAAGCAAACTACCGGGGGGAATGGCTCGCCTATCGCCAGTACTTTCACAACGTTAGCGGTCGCGCTAGCCAAGACCTGATCATCTGGTTTGAACCCGATCTTTTGCCTGGTTATGCTTGGTCTTTTCCCCTAACAAATGGCCGTGCCAATGTTGGCTTTGGTATCCAGCGTGGTGCCCACTCCGCTGTCAACAAAGCTAAACGCTGTTGGCAGGAGTTGTTGAGTAGGCCTCACATTGTTGAAGCTTTAGGTGCCAGCGCAGTCGCTCAGTCGGTTCCTAAGGCCTGGCCAATCCCTGCTCGTGTAGGTCGTAGTGCCCTGTGTGGGCCCCGCACGCTCTTTGTTGGTGACGCTGCGGCCGCCACCGACCCAATGACCGGCGAAGGTATCGGGCAAGCCTTACAAACAGGTCGTTTGGCTGCAGAAGCCATCATTGACCATCAAAACCCATGCGATCATTACCCAAATGCTGTGAAACACGAGTTGCTAGCAGACGACCGCATGTCTCGTGTTTTGATTCCCCTGCTTGCTAATCCTACGGTAACGAGAGGTGTGCTGCGCTTCACGGCATTGACCCCTTGGATTAGGCGCAACTTTGCTAGATGGATGTTTGAAGATTATCCTCGGGCGATGTTATGCACCCCTCACCGCTGGCACCGCAAAATGTTTGCTACCGAAGGCGCCTTCAAAGATAACCTACCTCATGAAAGCTTCTCCCGTGAAAGCTCCGCTCAACAAAACTAAGGTCAACGATGCTGTTGACCGCTTTGACCATCTTGTTGACCAATGGTGGGAGCGGTGGCGCGGTCATGAGGTTATTGACAGAATCTTCTATAGTGCTTCAGAAGCCGCTGATTTTTCTTTGCTTTGGCACACTTTAGGACTCACTCAAGCGATTATCAAAAACGATCCGAAAATAGCGATAACCCTGAGCACTGCTTTAGGAATAGAATCAGCACTTGTAAACGGGCCAATCAAATCCTTTTTTGGACGCACTAGGCCCGTGCAACAAACTCCAAGACCATTGAAGTTGCGTCAGCCCCTCTCAAGCAGTTTTCCTAGCGGCCATGCGTCAGCAGCGATGCTAGCTGCCGCGTTGTTGTCAACTAGACAAAACCGTCTCAGTTTCGTGTGGTATGGGATAGGCACTGTTGTGGCCTGGAGTCGCCTTCATGTGCGTATCCACCATGCTTCTGACGTTATTGGAGGGCTAGCTATTGGTGCGATATTGGGCAAACTAGCCCGCACTTTTCAACCCAAATAGTTGGCCTCGCATCACCCTAGGTAAGTTGAATCCCCCCCGCCTGACCCACACGATGATCTCAACAGGAGAACGCTCAGATCGCAGAGATCGGATTGATGGTAGCCAAACTGGGGAACAGCGAAAAATCACGGTCCGCGGTGATCAGTGCCTCGACCCCGTGAGCCATGCATATCGCAGCGACATCTCCTCAGAGTTGGGTTGCCACCTTGCGAAAGCGGCGAAGTGGCGCAAGCGTTTCGCTGTGGGGCGCCTCGACGGGCTCGCGGACGACCCGCGGCCGGGTCCACCGCGTGAGATCACCGACGCAGTGATCAAGGATGTGCTGGTGCGCACTGAAACGCGAATCCTCGCCAAGACTCGGTTCACCAAGCACATGAGTGGCGAACGACGCCCAGTCCCGGTTGCTCTGAACCCCGATCATGATGTACTAGGCATTGCTCATCTGATACATCCCGTAGAGCGCGACCATCGTGTGGCGATGACCCGACCGTGGTGGGACCACACCGTTGCCAACGGCCGCAAAGGTGGCAGGAAAAGTCCATTCGGCGAGGCTCTCGAGCATCGACACCTCGATCGAGGTGCCCTGCCCGGTGGCCTGCCTACACTGCTGACCATCACGAAGTTCCCAACTCTCTGTCCAACACAAATCGATACACTGAATGAGGTGCAATATGCTTGCTAAGAAATTCAAATCCCTGGTTTGCTTGAGCTTGCTATTTGGCGCGGCGTGTTCTGGCACCGACCGGTTGTCTGGCAACACGCCTTCCGCTTTACCCGAGGCAGATCCTGTTTTGGTGGCTCAGGCAGAAGAAATACTAATCTTCGTGCGTGATCCGGAGGGTCTGAAGGCTGACGATAACCTTGATCCGAACTCGACGTATGTTGACACTCTCTCTGAATCAGGTCAAGAAAACTACTGGGAAGCACTCCACTCCGGGAGATCCACCCGATTTCTTTGAAGCGGAAGCTCAGCGCATCATGGATGACGCTAATGCTCGTATCCGTGAGGACCAGTCCGCCCAGTGGTCAACCGCTCTGCGAGATTTGACCCTAGCCCTTGAAGAACTACAGACCGAAGAGATCCGGGTCGCCCTCGCAAGTGAATCCTGCGGTGGCACTTCGTATGAGAACCAGCGCCTGTTTGATAAGGTCGTACTGGAGATCCAGTCCCAGGTGGACGAGTAGACTCGTGGACAACTCCGGGGGGTCAGTCGGGCGAGTACCGTTCCGACCGCAGACGCTGGATCGTCTGTTTGACGCTGCGATCTCAAAGCCGAACGACTGTGCTGCGACCGTAGCTAAACTGGTTGGTCCTGCGCGTAAACGTGGGATTTGGGGTTGTTGTTGTCGGTTGGGGGTCATGTTATCAGGATTCCTCGGGCTGCGAAGTTGGTTGGGTTGGTGAAGCCGTGGGCGGTTCGTCGTAGGAGTTGGAGCAGGTTGTTGGTGCGGTCGATGCGGCCGTTGGACGCGCGGTTGGTGTGGTGCCAGGCGAGTATTTCGTCGGACCAGGCGATGATGGTGTTGACGATTTTGTGGAATTCGCAGGAGTTCGCCGGTGGCGTAGAGGTCGCAGAACCTGACTAGGGCTTGCAGAGCGCCGGCTTCGTCGTCGACGAGGTAGAGGCCGTGGAGTTCTTGGAGGGCTTGGTAGCCGGCTTTGAGTCTGGGATGCTTGTCGAACAGCTTGTCGAGGCTGGCTTGGTCTGTGTCGGTGAGCGTGTCGCCTCGCCGCAGCAGCTTGAACCGTGTTTTGAACACTGCCGTAGTATGCGGGTCCGGTGAAGCGGGGTTCTCGGCGACAGACATCTCGGCGCACCGCGGTGAGACCGGCGGTGAACCAACGTATGACGTGGAACCGGTCGAGCACGTGGCGGGCGTGGGGCACACAGGTCTGCACAGCGATCTTGTAGGCTCGTGACCCGTCGGTGACGACAATCTTTGATTCCTCTGCGCCAGCGGTGCGGTTGTGACATCAAAAACCCTACTAGAGCAGCCGAATCGCGGTGCGGGACCATGCCGAGTGCGTGAACGGTGTCGCCGTTGAGGTTCACCGTCACGTACCTGCGGCGTTTGCGCATCGACGTTTCATCGACCAGCAGCACCGCAAAGCGCTCACGGCGGCGACGCGTCGCGATCAGATCCGACCACACCAGCACCAAGGCACCGGTCACCGACCAGTCCACACCATGACGACGAGCCACCGCCCGGATAGGCATCACCTGCGCGTCTGCGACGAGCCGCTTGGCGAGCCGCACCGTGACTTTGCCGTCGAACGCGTCGTGGTCCTCCAAGAACCGCTCACCGCAGTTGTCACAGACCATGCGCGGCGGCATCCACATCAACGTCGTGCATCGGCCCGACACCACCAGAATCCCGGATCTCACGCTCACGGGTGTCATGCACCCGATGGCACTTGAATCCGCAGTACAGGCACCGCGGACGCGTCTCGGTCGACTCGACGCGCACCCGCAACACATCGGGCGTGTCGACCACAACCTCCAAAACGCGAATCCGGTGCAAACGCAACCGCACACGCATAAAATCACTAGCCATCGGGGTCCTCTGCGAATCATGGATTTCTACGTCACCGATTCTGGCAGGACTGGGCTTACCCCTGTTTGCTTGACACATAGTTTACGCGGCTTGTGCTAGTTGTTGGTGGTTTTCTGATTCGGTTGGGGTTTGGTAGTTGAGGCTGGAGTGGAGCAGGTGGTTGTTGTATCGCCCGATCCAAGCGAAGATCTCACGTCGTGCTTGGGTTCGGGTGGTGAACCGTGTCTGGGTGGTGAGTTCTCGTTTCAGCGTCACGAAGAACGACTCGGCGACGCTGTTGTCCCAGCAGTTGGCGACGCGTCCCACCGATTGGTGCATCTGGTGGCGTTTCAACGCGTCGGCGAAGTCGCCCGACAGGTACTGACTGCCGCGGTCGCAGGAACACCACGCCTGCGGTGTGGTGTCCCCTGGCGGCGGCCACGGTGTGCAACGCGTCCCAGACCAGCTCGGTTAGCTCGCTCCTCGTCAGCCCACACCTGCCACCACGGTCGATGCGGGACTGGCGAACCCAGTTCACAGGAGTGCCCTCACCGATCCCGAGATCACGCGCCACCGCAGCGACCGGCCGGTCCCCGTCCAAAACCAACGCCACAGCAGCAGCTCTGAACTCTTTACTGAATTGCCGCCGAAACACCGGCGGCGGTTTATTTGTTTCCATATTTACATGATTACCTTCTAATCAAGGTGTCAAGCAAACGAGGGAAGCTCAGTCGTTGTCGTGGTCGTTGTCGTGGTGGCCTTCCTTGTCGTGGTCACGGTGGGCGTCGCTGTTCTCCTAGTCGTGGCTGAAGTAGCCGCAGCTGGGGTCGCGGTGCCCGTCACGGCCGCGGATATACCTCCGTCGTTGCGTGCCGTTACCTGCACAGTGTAAGCCCTGTCGTTGACCAGCCCTCTGATCGTGTACGCCGTTGCCGAGGCAGACAGCCTTGCCTGTCGGCTCGACACACCACCCCAGCTCCGAGAAGCGAGTTTCCAGTGGATGTCGTAACCGAAACCTCGCGTGTCCGTCTCCGGCGGAGCTAACCAGGTCACCCTTATCAACCCGTCGCCAGCAACCAGACTCATATCAGAAACAGGACCCGGTGGAGCCGGAGCAGGGTCATACCAATCTCTGAGATCGTCACAAGTCGAGGTCGTGAGTCCCCCAACAACCGCGCCCGCTACAGCCGACGTTCCGAACGTGGCACCAGCCGAAAACACCGCCCCGGCCACAAGTGCCCCTGTTGCTGCTGAGGTGAGTGGGTCGAGGCAATAGTCTTTCAAGGCTGCCTTGGTGAAGGTACTCAAGTGCTCTTTAATGGCTTTAGCTAACGCTGATTCAACAGCAGTGCCCACGATATCGGCTGCGTTGTTGATGACGATTCGTCCTTGCTCAACTACAAAGGTCACGCCGTCGATGACGACTCTGCCCGCGGTGATGGCGTAATTCTTGCCGGCAACCACGATGTTCGTCGCAACGACCCTACCGGCCCGCACGATATAAGTCACATTACCAATGACAGCCCTACCGCCGGAGATGACGTGTTCTGTGCCACCAACAACAATCTTTGTGGTGACAACCGCGCCATCTTCCACGATATGGGTCACGCCGTCGATCACCGTTAGGACTCTGCTAACGATACTGGGACCTGCCTTTTTGGCTGTGGCCTGATAACATTTGGGGTGCCCAGCGAGAGGCCCAACCCAAACAACGTCGCGCACAGCACTGACGTCGTGATGCTCACTTGGCTCGTCGAACACGACGACACCCTCAAGAAACCACGCCCGCATGGCGGGATTGTTGAGTTCGTAGTATCCGCCGGGGCAACCTTTATGAACCTTACGCGTTTTGGTTTGGGTGACGGTCTTTGTCCGCCCAGTATCTTTGTACACAAGTTTTTTTCTACCAGTATCAAAAGTTTCGGTGCGGGTACCGGTCTGCTTGTACACCATCTGAATCCCAGTAACCGTGTAACGCTCGGTGCGGGTACCTACGAGCACGGTTTGCGTGCGAATCTGATAGTTGTAAACATCCTGCCAACGCGTCCTCGGCGACGGACAATACCTCACCCTATAGCCACGAACCGTAGTCGACTCACACGGCGACTGGAACCTAACCCTCTCCCTAAATGGAGCGACCCTCACCTTAGATGTCACCACTCTGTGCACAGGCACCTCACGAGTTCTCCAAACCTGCACATGCTCTGGTACAAACTTATACACCGGCACCTGACGAGTCTTCTCAACCTCAACCCGCTCCTGCACTAACCCATATACAGGCACCTCGCGTGTGTCCATGATCGACTCGGTGACCCACTCATACACCGGCACCTCAACCTCAACCTATAAGTCTCTGTCACCTCATCATGCGCGTCAGCAGGCGACAACACACCAAACGCCACAACAGCGGCGACTATAACAACAAGAAGGCTACTCCCCCCCCCCCCCCCCCCGGGTTTACTTTGTGCGGTCATATCAACTCTCTTAGTATCGAATCAGGTCCAACCCGAAACACTATAGACACCCAAACCGAAAAAAGCGACAACGGCCAAAATAGATTTACGAGTTAACAGAACCTGCCCGCGACAACACGCAATGATCGGTACACCACAGCATCCACCAAACCGAAACACCACTCCCACAATCACCGACCGGCACCTCCACAACAAATCAACGAATTGGTACTGACAGCAGCCGGTAAACGAGAGTATCTAGCAGTACAACTTTGCATTTCAGCGGTTGGGTAGGCGCAAGCCCAACTCGCGCAGGTGTGAGTTGTCGATGGGGGACGGAGCGTTGGTTAGTGGATCGGCACCTGATTGAGTTTTTGGAAATGCGATCACCTCACGAATGTTTGCTTCGCCCGCCAAAACTGCCACTAAGCGGTCTATACCGAAAGCAAAACCAGCGTGGGGTGGTGCGCCATACCTGAACGCGTCCAACAAAAAGCCGAACTTGCGTTGTGCCTCATCACCGGCGATACCCAAACAAGCAAACACCTTATTTTGGATCTCGCGGCGGTGGATACGAACACTTCCAGAACCCAACTCCCAACCGTTCAGCACCAAATCGTAGGCCTGTGAGCGCACCTTCAACAAGTCTTCACCAGAGGTATCGAGCAAGTGTAGATCTTCGGGGTGTGGCATGGTGAATGGGTGATGCGCTGCTTGGAGTGAACCATCCTCTGCGAGCCGCTCAAATAAAGGAAAATCAACCACCCAAAGAAAATGGAGTCCACCTTTATTTATTGGTGGCCGCCCTAGCTCTAGGCGCAATAAACCCAGAACTTGGCGCACCACACTGAGTTCGTCTGCAATGAGAAAAACCATGTCACCCACCGAGGCATCCAACGCGGCAATAACTTGCGCCGACTCGTCTTGGTTCAAGAACTTTGCCACACCCGCATCAAGCATCGCCACACCCTCGCTGTCGATAACTTTCATCCAAGCTAAACCTTTGGCTCCCCACTGTTGACAAGTTGCAACTAGGTCATCTATTTGAGAACGGCTCAAGTCGTTCGCCCCATTAGGCATGCATATTCCCTTTACGCAAGGTGCTTGGAAAACTCGAGCTTTGGTGTTTTTGAAAAGCGGTGTCAATTCCATGAGTTCCATACCGAAACGAATATCGGGTTTGTCGGTGCCGTAGCGTTCCATAGCGTCTAGCCAACTTATTTGTGGGAACTCGCCTGGTTGGGCGGCGGTCACCGCTTGGGTAGCTTCAACGATTGCAACAGAGATGAACTCAAACACATCTTCTTGGCTCACAAAACTTGCCTCGGCATCGAGTTGCATGAACTCAAACTGACGGTCGGAGCGTAAGTCTTCGTCACGCAAGCAACGGGCGATCTGGTAGTAACGATCAACGCCACCCACCATGCAGAGTTGTTTAAATAGTTGCGGACTCTGCGGTAACGCATAGAAACTGCCTGGCTCTTTGCGTGAGGGCACCACAAAATCGCGAGCACCCTCAGGTGTTGATGCCATCAACATCGGGGTTTCCACTTCAACGAAACCTTGGCTTTCCATACCTCTGCGAATGGCACTGTTTACTTGAGAACGAAGCTGCAGATTCCGTTGCATGCGAGCCTTGCGCAAGTCCACATAGCGATGCCGCAAGCGCAAAGTTTCATCAACTTCTGTGCGCTCATCAAGAGGGAAGGGTGGTGGTTCGGCCTCTGCTAGCACTTCCACATTAGACACGACAATCTCAATGGCACCCGTAGCTAGTTGCGGGTTTTCTGTATCTGTAGGGCGTTGGCGAACCACACCAGTTAGTTGCACCACATATTCGTTTCTTAGGTTGTGGTTGCTGTCGACAACGCACTGCACGATGCCGCTACGGTCGCGTAAATCAATAAAGATAAGGTGTTCACCGTGCTCACGACGGCGGTCAACCCACCCACAAACCCGTACTGTTTTGTCTACATCTCCAATATTGATGGTGGCGCACATGTGCGTCCGCATTGAGGTTGCAAAGTTCACTAATTCATCCATTCTCTTTGTTGAGGTGCCTTAGAGCACTGACCAAGTCTGCTTTGTTGACTCGGGCCTGTGAACCGTCAGCCATGTTTTTGACAGTCACCTCACCTGCAGCTAGCTCATCTTGGCCAATGATCACAACGACTTGCGCGCCACTGCGATTAGCTAATTTCATTTGCGCCTTCATTGATCTGTTGCCATAACTTCGGTCTGTTGACACTCCAGCACGGCGTAGTTCATCACACACGCATAATGCTTCAGTGCCACCAACCACATCCACAACAAAGACATCAACTGCGATGGATGGTGCAGCGAACACTTCACCTGCGTCACAGGCAAGTAGCAGCCGGTCGACACCCAAAGCAAAGCCAATACCGCCGGTAACGGGACCACCCAAGGCTTCAACTAGTCCATCGTAACGTCCACCACCACCGATGGCATTTTGTGCGCCCGCTATGGCGGTGGCGACAAATTCGAAGGTGGTGTGTGTGTAATAGTCAAGGCCACGAACCAAACGGGGTGATATTTGGTATGCCACACCTAGTTGATTGAGTCCGGCGCACACCGACTCAAAGTGCTGCGCGGAAGCGGGGTCAAGATAATCAATCATAACAGGAGCGTTTGCTATCACCTCTTGGTCTTGGTGACGTTTAGAATCCAAAACACGCAATGGATTACGTTTGAGGGTCTCCTGCGATTGTGGTGACAAATCACTGATATGACTTTCAAAGTGTGCTATGAGTTGTTGCTCATATGCACGGCGACCACCCGTGTCGTCGGGGCTACCCAAACTGTTGAGTGCTAATTCAACTTGCCGCAACCCTAAAGATGCAAAAAATCGCGTTGCCAAAACAATGACATCCACATCCACTTGAGGATCATTGCTGCCAAGTACTTCCACGCCCACTTGGCTGAACTGCCGGTAACGCCCTGCCTGAGGTTTTTCGTAGCGAAATTGCGGCCCCTCATACCACACTTTCCAAGGCGGAATTGGCCGGTGTTCAACAAAAGCTCGACAAATGCTAGCGGTTAGTTCTGGTCGCAAAGCCAGATGTTGAGGGGGGGTACCTTTGTCAAAGAAATCAAACATTTCTTTGGAGACAACATCGGTTGTTTCGCCGAGCCTCTCAAAAACGCCGAAATCTTCAAAGATTGGTGAGATCACCTCGCCGAATCCATAAAGTTCTGCCATAGCTGCAAACTCGTTGACCAAGGCACGCAGCCGGCTTGAGTGAGGGGGAAGAAGGTCACGGGTGCCTCTAGGGGCACGAAAAGTTGGCTCAGCCACAATGGTTAACGCTAGGCGTTAGCTGCTGCGGGTGCCATAACGCGGAACGCGTCAAACACAGCTTCCACCATCAACAACGAAGACAGCACGGAATCTAGCTGACTGAGGTCTGCTAACTCAAATTCGAACTTCATTTTAGCGATCGCGTCATTGCCTGTTTCAGCTTCAACTGCAGTCACATTCAACCCGTGTGAAGATAGCACTTTTGAGACATCAACTAATAGTTCGGCGCGGTCTAGTGCATGAACTTCAACATTGGTGGCAAAATGACCTTCATGTTCGGCATCCCATTCCACTTCAATTAATCTGTCTGGTTGCCCTTCTTGCAGCGTTGCAGCATTCAAGCAGTCGTTACGATGCACCGACACACCCCTACCTCGAGTCACAAAACCCACAATCTCTTCAGGTGGAACCGGAGAACAACATCGTGACATTCGAATCATGATGTCGTCAAGCCCTTCAACATGCACACCTGTAGCTCCCTCATGGTGGCGTTTATTGAGGAGTTTGCTGCCTGACTTGCGGTTAACTGTGGTAGGTAAACGAAGTTGTCCTTTATCTGGAGTGTCTTCACATCGCAATTCGCGGGCGATGCGGTCAGCTACCGTACGCGCTGCCACATGCCCCTCACCAATGGCTGCATAAAGCAGATTTTCATCTGCATAGTTCATCTGTTCAGCTACTTCCAAAAATATTCGCTGCTTGAGTACTCGCTGAGCTGGCAGGCCTTCACGCCGAAGTGCTTGCAGAAGATCATCTCGGCCTTGTTCGATGGCGTCACTGCGACGTTCGCGGGTGTACCACTGCTTGATGCGGTTGGAGGCTCTGCGGCTCGCCACGAATGTTAACCAATCACGGCTCGGTCCGGCACCCTCAACCTTAGATGTGAATATCTCAACCGTGTCGCCCGAAGTTAGCCGTGTGTCTAGTGGCCTGAGGCGTCCATTGATTTTTGAACCAACGCAGCTATGTCCCACATCGGTGTGAATAGCATAGGCGAAGTCGACTGGTGTTGCCCCCACAGGTAATTCCATGACCGCACCTTTGGGTGTGAAAACATAAACCTCGTCTTGATCAAGGTCTAACTTCAAGTTCAACATGAACTCTGACGGGTCTGAGGTCTCCGATTGCCACTCAACGATGCGGTTGAGCCAAGCCATCTCAGTTCCTGGTGTTTCGCTTTTGTAATCCCAATGCGCTGCAACACCAAACTCAGCTCTTTGGTGCATTTCTTTGGTGCGTATCTGCACTTCTATAGTCTTGCCTTGCGGACCCACCACCGTGGTATGTAACGATTGATAGAGGTTGAATTTGGGCATCGCAATATAGTCCTTGAAACGTCCCTGCACGGGCCGCCAAGTTGCGTGTATCGAACCCAACGCGGCATAGCAGTCACGCACCGAATCGACAATGACCCGGATGCCAACGAGATCAAATATTTCTGCAAACGTTTTACCTTTTACCACCATTTTTTCATATATCGACCAGAGATGTTTTGGCCGGCCGTTTATTTCTGCCACTATGCCCAACTCGGCGAGTCGTGCTTGGACATTGCTCAGGACTTGGGTGAGGTAGAGGTCACGTTCGGGTGCTCGCTGCGCCAACATTTGATCGATTTCGGCGTAGCGCCGTGGGTGGAGGGCTGCAAACGAGAGATCTTCGAGTTGTTGCTTTAGTTCCGCCATCCCGAGGCGGTGAGCTAGCGGTGCATAAACATCTATCGTCTCGCGGGCGATGCGTTCTTGTTTGTATTGGGGCAATACTGCCAATGTTCTAAGGTTGTGCAAACGGTCAGCTAGTTTGATTATCAGCACACGAAGGTCTGAAGCGATGGCCACGATCATTTTGCGTAAGGTGGCGGCTTGTTGTTGTTCTTGAGTGTCGTATTTAACTCGGTCTAGTTTGGTCACACCATCAACGATGTCAGCAAGGTCAGTACCAAATTCTGATTTGATTTGTGTCAAGTCAACGTCGGTGTCTTCTACTGCATCATGTAACAAAGCCCCAGCTATTGTCACATCATCAATGCCTTGTTTTGCGACTATAGTTGCCACTGCCACGGGATGACGTATATATGGTTCACCGGTTTTGCGATTTTGTCCTGCGTGGGCTTGGGTTGCTAAGTCATAGGCACGTTCAATTAACTTTGTGTTGGCCTTAGGGTGGTGATTTTGGTAGCAGTTGATGAGTTGGGTAATTTCCGCGCTACTAGAACGACTAGCAGAACGCCGCCACGGCAAGACCCGTGTGACAGTAACCACTTAATCCTCCCCTAGCGAGAGCACCGTGTAAACCCGATGATCACCGAGAAGTTGGCGACCCGACAAGAACTCAAGCTCGATAAGAAAAGAAAAACCAGCAACAGAGGCTCCACAAAACTCAATCAAATCCGCAGCACAAAGTGCCGTTCCTGCGGTTGCCAACACGTCATCAACTATGAGCACTTGGTCTTGCGCGGTGAGAGCGTCTTGGTGAATTTCCATTGAATCGGGCCCATATTCTCGTTCGTAACTTTGTGAGAAGGTGGCCGCCGGAAGTTTGCCGCCTTTGCGGATCGGCACAAACCCTACCCCTAGGCGTTGCGCTACCGGAACACCAAATAAAAAGCCCCGTGACTCCACACCCACCACTTTGCTGACTTGGTTGAAAGATTCGCAATCAAGCCACGGCGACGACATAGCATCAATCACAAAATTGCAAGCGCGATGGTCACCCAATAAAGGGGTTATGTCTTTGTAATTGATCCCGGGACGCGGAAAATCTGAGACATCACGAATAAGTTGTTCAAGGGCTTGCACACAGTTAAGGTTAGCCGCTCTACCGTCTTTTTTTCTTCTTACGAGGTCGGGGTGGGGCATTAGTTGGACGAAGCCGATCCGCGGTGGGGCGACTCTTGGTTGCGGTAGTTGTTGCCCCTTCTATCACACGAGTTTTTTCTTGTGTGCCTGCTTGGCTGCCAGAACGTAAACGTACTTTGCGCGCCAAGGCCAGATTGTCTTCTTCACGTTCTTTCATGATTGATACCAGCGAGGCGGCCACAAATAAAGAGGAATAGGAACCCACAAGAATACCGATCATCAAAGCTAAAGCGAACTCTTGCAAAGTTAAAGCACCTAGCAGTAAAGCACCCACGATCAACATTGATAACACTGGCAAAACCGAGGTAATGGAGGTGTTGATTGAACGCATCAGCACTTGGTTTAGTGCCAAGTTCATCATCTCGGTGTAGGTGTAACGTTCGGTTGGCCCTAATCTGCGGCCCAATCTCGCGCACTTTGTCATAAACCACAATCGTGTCATATAATGAATAACCCATGATGGTTAAAAAGGCAATAACAGTCGCTGGTGTCACCTCAAATTGGAATAGCGAATAAAATCCAACTGAGATGATAATGTCATGCGTTACTGCTATTAGTGCGCCAACCGACATGCGCCATTCCAACCTAATGGCAATGTAAATCGCGATTATCACAAAGAACCAGATGAGGGCGTTGCGTGCCTTAGAGGTGATCTGATCTCCCCAAGACGGGCCGACCGTGGTGACCGAAACCTCGCCTATGCCGACATCGGCTAAAGCGGCGAGCGCCGCTGTCACCTCAGCTGTTTGTGCTGCATCATCAATATCGGCACGCACCCGAATACTGTCGCCACCCACCGTTTGAATCTTGCCTGCCTCAGCACCCGTGCCTGCTAGTGCATCGCGGGTTTGCGCTACAGAGGTTTCTGGGGCGAAAACTTCCCATGATGTGCCACCCTCAAACTCAATCCCCAAGTTCAGGCCACGGAAGACAAACGACAGCAGACTAACCAACACCACCAGCACCGAAACAATCAGAGCGCGTTTCCAAAGCGCGGGAAAATCTACTTGCTGCTCAGCACGATAAAGACGACCTACAAAACTCATGAAGTCACCTGGCTAGTTGCGGGTTGACCAACCGGAATACCAAAGCGGGTTGGGTTCGTTACCATAGCTTTGCGTCTAGCCATCAACCGAATCACTGGACCCATAAAAAAGTAGGTTGCGAGCAGGTCAAGGACGGTAGCCAAACCCAAAAATAGCGCGAAGCCACGCACCTGCCCTACCGTCAAGAAATAAAGCACCACTGCGGCGATCAAGCTAGCAACATCGGCTTTAACGATCGTGGAAAAAGCTATCGGGAATGCTCGTTCTACTGCTGAACGTACGGTGCGGCCTGCGCGTACGTCTTCTTTCAAGTGTTCAAAGTAGACAACGTTAGAATCGACAGAAACACCAATCGACACGATTAAACCTGTGACACCTGCCAACGTGAGCGCTAACCCCTGTGACGCGCCAAGAAACGCAATCATTGTCCACAACAACGCCCCTGATATAGCCAAACTGGAAATTGCTACCAAACCCAGAAAACGATAGTACACCAACAGATATATTGAGACCAAGCCCAAGCCGATTAGACCAGCCAAAATCCCCGCATCTAGAGCATCTTCACCCAAAGTTGACGACACAATACGGCTTTCTTGGGGAACCAGTTCCACTGGTAGAGACCCAAAACGCAACACCAAGGCAAGGTCTTTGGCGATAGTTTCGTTCATACCACCACCAGATATCTCCACAGCGCCACGGTCGAAGTTGGACACGCCAACTGTGGGAGCACTCTCCACCACACCATCAATTTCTACAGCAACCCGACCAACCAAAGAACCCGAGATTTCTGAAACAGATAATGGCGGGCAAGTTGGTGAACCGCTAGAGCATTGTGCAGCTAGAGCATTAAAGTCATCGATGCCTGGCGAACCCTCTCTAAAGATTATGTTTACCACCCATTCGCTTAACCGTAAGCGAGCCGTTGCTGTCTGTAGAACTTCACCAGTTAGCCGTGCGCCGGGATTTGTTTGTTGATTAGTTAGCAAAGGCGCGGGGCCTAGTAGGTAGCGAACTTCTGGTACGCGTTGAGCAGATGCAACCATGCATTCATTAGCGTTTGCATCTTCAGTGGGCTCGCTAGTGACCAAGTCTTGTGATGGTGTGATGTCTTGCTCAGTGATGGTGTCTTCAAGTGCTTCGGTTGGTGCGGTGGTTGTGCTAGCTTCTTGTTCAGTCTCAGCTGGTACTGTAGTAGTTGTTGTCGTGGTTGTGGTTGTGGTTGTGGTTGTAGTGGTGACACCCTGTGTGGCCAACAAATTGGCGCACTCAGGAAACAACGTGATATCAAATGGAACGCCGTCGATACCGTCTGCCAAGACAGGTCGAAAGCGAAGTTCTGCTGTCTGACCGACTAAATCAATCGCACGTTGTTGATCTTCAACACCGGGAATCTGCACCAAGATTGTTGAACCGGCACGACTAACCTCTGGTTCGCGCACACCGAGACCATCAATACGATTGCGGATAATCTCCACAGCTTGGTCTAGCACCTCAGCCGATGGTACCGAACCGTCCTCGTTTGGCTCGGGTTCTAGGACTACCGAGGCACCACCTTGCAAATCCAAGCCCAACAAAGGCTCGTTGCCCGCCACGGCGGTATAAACCACACCAGTTATCGCAACTAGAACGCTGCCCACCGCAAATATAATTTGACGACGCATTTATCAGCTATCAGCCTTCATCCTCACCGGCTGCTTCTTCGTCATCTGTGGATTCTTCTTGAGTTTCTTCTTGGCTCACTCGCGACACGATTGAGTTCTTTTGAATTTTGAGTTCCACCTCTGGTGCCACTTCAAGCCAGATGAACGAATCCTCTACTTCCGCAACAGCACCATAGATACCGGCATTGGTAACTACCTCATCACCATTTTCAAGCGAATTAATGAGTTGGCGGTGGGCTTTCACCTTGCGTCGTTGCGGCGCGATCATGGCGAAATAAAAGAAGCCTCCGATTACGACAAATAAAATTAGTGATTCCATATTAACTTCCGAGCTGATAGGTGAACTGTGGTTAGGCTATCGCCGCCAAACCGCATGCACGCTACTGCGAAACGACTCGAATTCATGATTTTTGATTGCAGTTGCTATTTGCTCCATGAAACGCAGTAGCCAAGCGACATTGTGCAGCGAAAGAATGCGCGCCACCGTGGGTTCTTTCGTAACCAACAAATGTCGCAAATAACCTCTTGACCATCGATTCGCTGGACTTTGGGGCCAACTAGGATCGAGTGGTTCGTTGCTGCTAATGAACTCGGCGCGCCGCAAGTTGAACTTGCCAGTATCGCTAAGGACAGTACCGTGACGTGCGAGCCGTGTCGGCAAAACACAATCAAACATGTCAACACCTCGGGCCACACATTCAACGATGCCCAAAGGATCACCTAGACCCATGAAATAGCGCGGCGCATCTTTTGGCAACACTGCCGTAGCCGCATCAACACCGGCGAGCATTTGTTCACGATCTTCACCCACCGACAATCCACCTATAGCGTAACCATCAAAGTCTAACGAAACGATTTGCTCCGCGGATTGTAGCCTCAGAGCTTTGCTGGTACCCCCTTGCACAATTCCAAACTGACTTTGCGCCTCAGCAGCGAATGGATGATCCAAAAAGACTCTTCGTCCTCTCTGTGCCCATAAAGTAGTCCGCTCAACAGCTTGTCGTATAACTTCATCGCTGGCGAGCGCCGACGGGCAGACATCCAACACCATTTGGATATCTGCACCAATTTGAGCCTGCACCCCCACCGCTTTTTCTGGACTTAGTTGCTGTGTTGAACCGTCATAAACCGACCTGAAAATGGCTCCAGAGTCATCGACTTTAGGCTTCAACGAGAAAATTTGATAACCGCCAGAGTCGGTGAGCATGTGGCCCCCGAAACCAGTAAACCTATGTATCCCCCCTAAGTCAGCTACAACCTGCGCGCCTGGTCGCAGCATCAAATGGAAGGTGTTAGCCAAAACCACAGGCGCAGCCAAGTCTTCGAGATCATCGGCTGTTAGAAAGCGAACTGCGCCGCGTGTGCCAACAGGCATAAAAGTCGGGGTGCTAAAAGTCCCCCGTGCAGTTGTAACCACTGCGCTGCGTGCGCCACTGTCGCTAGCAATAATTTTTAAAGTAGTTCGCACACGCCAAGGCTACGGCAACGAACTACCCAAACTACGGCGCGCTATGAGCATTGCATCACCGAAACTTAAAAACCGGTAACCCTTTGCCAACGCTACGGCGTACAGATAGCGCCAACGACCACCAATTAACGCATCAACCATGCACAACAAAGTTGATTCGGGGAGATGAAAGTTGGTCAGCAACACATCCACCAACGACCAATCAAAGCCACGCCTGATAAAGAGATCGGTGCGTCCCTCGCTTGGGCCACCACTTCCCCAAGTCTCAAGTGCCCTAGTGGTGGTTGTGCCTATGGCAATGACCCGCTTGGCTGCTTCGATTAGTGTTTTGCTAGCATCGGGAATCGAATACCATTCGCTATGCATAACGTGATCATCGAGGCGTTCAACTGTGAGCGGCCGAAAAGTGTCTAAACCAATCGCTAACTCAACAGTTGCTACCTGAACTCCATTTGCCG
Source organism: Candidatus Aldehydirespiratoraceae bacterium (assembly GCA_965204595.1). Lineage (GTDB taxonomy): Bacteria > Actinomycetota > Acidimicrobiia > Acidimicrobiales > Aldehydirespiratoraceae > VXYK01. Next base: position 817,673 of record CBDBEW010000014.1, read on the forward strand.
CTAATTGTGCAAACACTTCATGGCTGAGATGCAAACCGGCTGTGGGAGCCGCAACTGACACAGGAGTGTGTTTAGCAAAGATAGTTTGATAACGCTCAGGGTCTTCGATTTGTGCCTCAATATAGGGGGGTAAGGGCACCAAACCCACTTCATCCAACAATTCTAGTAGCCGCGCTTTACCAACATCGGGTGTTACGATGCGGCGCCCTTCGCCCAAATCTTCACCAATAGTCACAGATAGTCGCTCGTTGAAAACCGCTTCACCCTTGACGAGTCTGCGCGAAGGACGCACCAGCGCTTCCCATCGCCTTTCGTCAATTGATTCCAACAGCAGCACCTCAACCGCACCACCACTAGCACGGCGCAAAGGTATACGGGCCCGCAATACTCTGGTGTTGTTGACCACAACAAGATCGCCGGGTTCTAAAAATGAGGGCAGGTTTGCAACCTGACTATGGATAACTTGGGTGCCGTTATCCACTAAAAGACGAGCTTCATCCCGTTCTGCTAAGGGTTGCTGGGCAATCGCTTCAGGTGGCAAATGGTAATAAAATTCGTGAATAGTTTCTGGTGGGAGTCTCACTATACTTACACTCCTAAATCTGGTTCGTCGAATAATGCTGGTGGTGTCACCGCTCGTAGCGGCATTTGTAGATGTTCAAAAGCTGTTGGTGTAGCCACACGCCCTCGGGGAGTTCTCATAAGTAACCCTTGCTGAATGAGGTAGGGTTCATAAACATCTTCAACTGTCTCAGTTGGTTCGCTAACGGCAATAGCGAGCGTTGATAAACCAACTGGCCCACCGTCAAATCGCCGACACAACGCATCTAGTACTGCACGGCTTGCTTTGTCTAAACCGAGTTCATCAACCCCAAAAAAATGTAATCCATCAGCAGCGATGGCTTTGTTGATCTGCCCATCTCGTTCAACTTCGGCATAGTCTCTAACTTGGCGCAATAACCGATTGGCTATGCGTGGAGTTCCCCGGGCGCGGTGTGCAATTTCTTTGGCACCCGCTTCGTCAACTACAACACCAAGAATCTCCGACGTTCTTAGCACGATGGCTTGCAGGTCACTCACGTTATAAAAGTCTAGGCGCGCCACCAAACCGAAACGATCTCTAAGTGGCCCAGTAATTAATCCTGTGCGGGTTGTGGCACCAACCAACGTAAACCTTGCCAACTCCAAAGGGATTGAACGAGCTGCAGGGCCTTTACCCAACACAATATCGATCTTGTAGTCCTCCATCGCAGGGTACAAGACTTCTTCAACGGGGCGGGGCAAACGATGAATTTCGTCTATAAACAGCACATCTCCATCTTCAAGTTTTGACAGTATTGAAGCCAAGTCACCAGAACGTTCTAAGGCGGGACCTGAAGTGACCATAAGATGCGAACCCATTTCGGCCGCGATTATGTACGCCAAGGTTGTTTTACCGAGGCCGGGTGGTCCTGCGAACAGCAGATGATCTACCGCATCACGGCGTTTGGAAGCCGCGCCAAGGATTACCCGCAGGTGACTTTTGAGTTCGGTTTGCCCGACAAACTCAGCTAAGGTGCGGGGGCGTAATCCATAATCAGCGTTTAGTTGTGCATCTTCGTTCGTTTCAGTCGGGGCAAGCAGGTCTTGGTTTTCGCCAGCAACCTCTGACGACCTTAACATTTCTTCGCGCATACGTTAAGCCCCAGTGGCTAAACGCCGCAACGCATTTTTGAGAAGTGTCGCAGCATCATCATCTCTGGGTAATTCGCTTAGTGCCGCATGTATTTCTTCAACGCCGTAACCAAGATTTTCTAGTGCCACCCGTACATCATCGTGGGTTGAATAAGTTGGGGAGCCAGTTTCGCTGCTAGGCACACCTTCGCTACTCACGATGTCTAACTTATTTTTTAGCTCAATTAGTAGCCGAGCTGCAGTTTTGCGCCCCACACCTGGCACTAAACAAAGTGCAGTCAAGTCATCACGCACCACAATTTTTCGCAGTTCATTGGGGTTATGCACAGTCAAAATAGCTAGTGCTAAGGCTGGACCCACGCCGTGTGTGGCAATCAGAGTTTCAAAGGCAGCCCGCTCATCTACATTACTGAAACCATACAAAGTTTCACCATCTTCACGAACAATGTGATGGATGTAAATGAACACTTCGCTACCGGAGGTGCCTAAAGAGGTCGCGGTTGCTGAGGTGACGTTCACGCGATAGCCGAGACCAGCCACATCGATTAGTAACTCTGATTGCTTGTCGCGTTCAAGTAGGGTGCCACGAAGTGAACCAATCATATTGAAACTCGCGACCGCTGTTTTAGTGTTGCTGGCAGGTTGGCCAAATGACACAGCGCAACCGCTACTGCATCGGCTACGTCAGCGGGTTTTAATCGCTCTGGTAAACCGAGTAGGGTTTGCACCATTGCCCCTACTTGATCTTTGTCGGCTCCACCCCAGCCAGCGATAGCAGACTTAATTTCATTGGGTGAGTATTCAACGACTTCACAACCCGCAGCCACGGCCTCGGCCATCACAATACCGCTAACCATACCAACCGACATGGCAGTGCGAACGTTTTGTTGAAAAAGTACCCGCTCAAGGGCGACCGTGTCTGGTTGCAGTTCTGCAATCAAGTCTTTGACTTCCCTTTGAATCTTAGCAAGGCGGTAGGGCTTCCCAAGATTTGGTTCCGTGCAAATTACTCCAGCAGCGACTGCTTGAGGGGTACGGACTCGTTGCACGCAGCCATAGCCACAGCGAGACAACCCGGGGTCAATGCCAAGTACGAACATATGTACGATTTTAGCCGGGTAAACCACGCAAAGGTGACATTAATGAACCCCTTTATGAGCCACGGGCTTGCGCCAGCAACTCCGCTGAAGCCACAAAGTTGTCTTGCACATCTTGGACATCGTCTAAGTCATCAAGCAGATCAACGAGTTTCAAGAGACGCTTTAGGTCGCCAAGTTCAGTGATCGTGACAGTTGTTGTTGGCAACATCAACAAGTCTGCGTATTCAACCTGCAGTTGTGCTTCATCAAGCACTGCACGAACTTCTTCAAGGTCAGCGGGTTGAGTGACGATCCTCCAAACCTCTCCTTCGTTGACGATATCTTCTGCTCCAGCATCGACAGTGAGCATCATAAGTTCCTCTTCTTCAACCTCAATTGGTACAGCTAGTACCCCTTTTCGTTCAAACTGCCAAGCAACAGCCCCCGGCTCAGCAAGTGAGCCGCCGTGCTTGGTAAGCGTGGAACGAACCTCACTTGAAGTGCGGTTGCGGTTATCAGTGAGGCTCTCAATAAGCAACGCAACGCCAGCCGGCGCATAAGCCTCATAGGTGACCTGTTCATAGTTAACACCTTCGAGTTCGCCGGTGCCTCGCTTTACCGCGCGCTCGATGGTGTCGAGCGGCACCGAGTTGTCACGGGCTTTTTGGAACATTGTTCTTAGTGTTGGATTGGCATCTAGGTCGCCACCACCGCTGCGTGCCGCCACTTCAACTTGTTTAATTAGTTTGGCAAACAGTTTGCCCCTTTTTGCATCTGCAGCACCTTTGCGGTGTTTGATTGTTGCCCATTTGGAATGACCACTCATAACAAGAACCTACCCCTTAGCGACAACTATTCAACTAGCGAACACCGTGTCGTTAAGCCAGAGTTCATGCAGTCTAGTGTCTGTTGTGAGTTCTGGATGAAAGGCGGCTGCCATCACCGCTTCTTGGCGACACAACACTGAGGTGCCATCAAACTCAGCCAACGACTCAATGTCGCTATTGAGTTTGGTAATCACCGGTGACCGTATAAATACCGCATGGAATAAACTATTGAGTCCAACAACGTCTAGGTCTGTTTCAAAGCTGGCGATCTGGCGACCGTAACCGTTGCGAAGCACTGTCATATCCAGCACCCCCAGCGCGTGCTGGTCATCTCGTCCATCGATTATCTCTTTAGACAACAATATCAAACCAGCACAAGTTGCAAATATTGGTAAGCCTTGTGTAGCCCGAACCTTAAGTGGTTGAAGCATCTCGGCTCGCTCCAAGAGCATTGACATGGTCGTTGATTCACCACCAGGCAGCACCAACGCGTCCACTTTATGCAGTTGCTCTCGAGTGCGAACTTGTGTTGTTTCACAACCCAGTGGCTCAAGAATCGCTGCGTGGGCAGCGAAGGCACCCTGCAGTGCCAGAATACCTACGGTTGGGTTTACCAACCCCGTTCAGCTAACTTCTGTTCAAGTGAGGCGATTTCCTGACCAGCCATCGCCTCTCCGAGACCTGTTGAAACCTTCACCAAAATCGCGGGGTCTTGGTAATGAGTTGCTGCCTCCACAATCGCGGTCGCCATTCTCTCGGGGTTTGAACTCTTGAATATGCCTGAACCAACAAAAACCGCTTCAGCACCTAGTTGCATCACCAAGGACGCATCCGCTGGTGTAGCAATGCCTCCCGCACAAAACAAAGGCACCGGCAGTTGCCCGGTTTGTGCTATTTCTTGGACTAACGGCAAAGGAGCACTTAACTTTTTGGCCCAATCAAACAACTCAGCTGAATCTGCTTTCGTTATCTTGCCAATATCACCCACGATAGACCGTAAATGACGAACCGCTTCCACCACATTGCCAGTGCCCGCTTCTCCTTTGGATCGGATCATGGCCGCTCCTTCACTGATACGCCGCAGTGCTTCACCAAGATTGGTGGCTCCGCACACAAAAGGCACAGAAAAAGCCCATTTGTCGATGTGGTGCGCTTCGTCAGCGGGCGTGAGCACCTCTGATTCGTCTATGTAGTCGACTTCGAGCATCTCCAACATTTGGGCTTCAGCAAAATGACCGATACGAGCCTTAGCCATCACCGGTATTGAAACGGCGGCTTGAATTCCACTAATCATCTCTGGGTCGGACATGCGGGCAACGCCACCGTCTTTACGGATATCGGCTGGCACCCGCTCTAGAGCCATCACTGCCACTGCGCCAGCATTTTCGGCGATCTTGGCGTGATCAGGATTGACCACATCCATAATCACACCACCCTTTAGCATCTCCGCTAACCCTCTTTTAACGGCAGTTGTGCCGGTCTCGCGCTTGTTGTTCTCTGGCATAGTTTAATCCTAAACCCTGTGGGGGTTTTATGGCTATCGACTCCAATTTATCTCGCTGCTCGAGCAGTGGACAGGAGAGTCGCAGCAGCAGCGCGATCTAAGGTTGAAATTTCTGCTTTTCTAAACCGAGAACCCTCTGCTGCTGCCAAAATGAGCCAAGTGGTTCCCGGTTGTAGCAGGATAACTTCACCATTACTGTCTCGCAAATCCCACTGTGGTACCTGCTCACTACGTGACCAGGTGCCACCTAACAAACGACCTCGCGTAAATACGTGAGCTATGCCTGAGCCAAATGTTTGAGCTTCAGGTGAGATGGTGTCGGCTGCTGATGCACCATAAACAACCTGCAATACCACCACATTCGTGGGTGCCACCTCAACGAGTTGGTCAGCGTTAAGGGTTGTGTGTAGGGTGCCGTCTTGCACGCGAACCCAACCTTGTTGTGCAGAGTCCCATAAATGGCTGACTTGGCGTCCGAAACTGGCTGCGTAATCAACTTCCACTCCCCCAACTTCAACTCCAGCATCATCTGCTAGTTCACCATATTTTAGGACTGCCTCTGGTACACCACCTCCCAAATCTTGCACAACAGCCATTCTTGCCCAAAGGTTGTATGGGGCTTGGCGCGAACCTAACCGATAGTAAGGTTCAGCTAGCCGCACAGCGCCAGCATCATTAAAGCTTCCCTCATTTGCTGCTATACGTAACGCTGCGAGCGTTCCTCTGTTCGCGCCAGAAAATACCAGTGCGGGCCGCCCCAACCCAGCGAGCAAGCCAACATCACTTGTGCGGGCCGAACGAACCGGGCCAACTTCGTCGGGTACCTGAGACTGAAAAACCGCGAAGAACCGAGTTTTAAGACTTTCTACTAACTGTTCATAAACAATGTCTGCTTGAGCTAAACCCATCTGCGGGCGACTGTTTTCGTTGTTGTTGCCAATCTTTACCGCTATCGCTGGCCTTTGCACTACCGAAGGTAGGTCGGGTGGTAGACCGGTGAATGGAGATAATGGGCCGTCATAAATTGTTGTGGTGGTTGTGATTATTACCTCTGAGGTGGTCGGCAAAGAAGCTTCAACATCTGTGGAACTTGTTTGCTCGCCTGTGGTGTGGGCCTCTGTTGTTTTGGACTCAGAGGTAGTAGGTGCGCTTTCAATGTTCTTAGCACCACTAGAACAAGAGGCTACAAATACGGCCATAACTAGCCCCACCAAAAGCCAATTGACGATTAGGTGTTTCATAACTCCCTCAGCACATCAACTCTATCTCTGATGGTGAATTGAGCTTTTGGGGTGCGAACAGTGTCTCCCACCATCCACAGGTGCTCAGTTGCTGGGGTAGCACCAACCGAATCGCCCGTTGCTGCTTTTTGCAGCGCGCTTGCTAACGCGGGAGGATAACGGGTCATCTGTACGCCCTGTAGATCCATCAATGCCAAGCTGCGCGGGTCTAGTTGCCGCAAGCGCACCTTGGTAGCTAATGGGCCAAGCAGTGGACCCACCGCAGCTAAGTTGGTTGCGGCATGAAATCCCCCACTTAGTTGTGCTAGCTCTCGAGCCACGACAGCTTCTAACTCAACGCGATCTAGATACCGCAGCGCGCCGCTGGTGAGCACCAAATGGGTGCTGTTGGGTCTGCCCACCACAGCTGCGTCTAAAGCTTCGCTTTCAACGACATGTAGGGCTGGTTCTGTGATGCCATTACTAGCGCACAAACTCATCACTAAGCTAGCTAAGCGAGGAACTTCACTTGGCTCAAGAGGTTCGGCAGAAATGGCGCGCAAAACAATCTTCGGTGACAGTCGGTCTAAAGTAAGCGCAACTATAAGCGCACACAACAAGCCGGCTAACAGCCCTAAAAGTAAAGCATTTTCAAACGGCGACAACAAAGCCACCAGCGCGGCAACAATGAAACCACTCGTTGTTGCAGGTATTAGCAATACCAGATGAGGTGCCGCGGTTGGCATATTTACGCTCTCTTTGGGTCAGCATCGACAGGGTTTTCGCTCACAATAGCGGTTTTCCCCCAATTTCGTCACCTAAGCCAACAGCATTTGATACCGGCGATAATAGTGCTCAGCTAATTTTTGCATCGAAAAGTCATCTGCTCGTTGTCTCGCTGATGCAACTTGTTTGTTTGCACGAGCTTTGTTGTGCAACAATTCATCAATGCCAGTAGCTAAAGCGTGGTGATCTCCAGGGGGAACTAACAGTGCATCTTGGCCTTCACGTGACGCGAAGGCATAACCACTAATGTTGGAGGCGATAACAGGTGTGCCCGCGGCCATCGCCTCAAGCAACACCAACCCAAAAGATTCACCAAATAATGAAGGCGCACAGAAAATATCCGCGCCGCACATACGCGCCATTTTTTCGGACTCGTCAATAGAACCCAGCCACTCCAAGCGAGCGTCGCTGCCATATTGCGATTTCAGGTCTGCTGTTTGGGGTCCACTACCAGCAATCCAAACACGCAGCTCAGCACTGATTAGCGCTATTGCTTCAAGAAGCACTTGCAGACCTTTCCGTTGTTCGTGTCTGCCGAGGAACAAAACAACAGGCCGTTCACTTCTATAGGCAGGACTCTGACGGTAACGTCTCACTTCAACACCATTGAAGAGAACCTGATATTGGCCACCTAGATGTTTGACAGCAAACTCCAGTGCTTCTTGCGACACCACCACCCTGTCATCTAATCGGTTGGCCATGTACCGCAACGGTTTACCCATCAGTTCGTAAGGCAATGATCTACCTGCCGCATGAAAGGTTCCGATAAGCGGAGCGGGACGGGTCAACAACGCAGTCATTGTGGGGCCAGGTGCCAAAGGTTCATGTAAATGGATCACATCAAAGCCTTCATCTCGCATGGCACGAATGGTTCTTAGTTGTGCTGCCGGGTCAGGTGCCACTGGGGCTATGGAACCATTTGATGAGGTGGGCAAGCTAAGTCCTAAGGGGGTGACACCTGCGTCAGGTGGAGGCCCATCACACGGTGCTAGCACACGCACGAAATGGCCGTTATGGCGCAAAGCTCTCGCTAGTGACAAGACCTGTGATTGCACACCACCGGGCATTGTTAAGCTGTAGGGGCAAATCATGCCTATACGCATCACGCTCAAGATACTAAGAGCTTTGTGATTGAGTATCTTGCAAGTGCTTTGGTGTCATCAAATTTAATGCCTGATAGTCACTGGGCCAGTTAGGTGACAGCATGTGCCATTGCTCAGGTGCTCGCCTAATTAACGTCTCAAAACTGTAAGCCAATTCTTGGCTCACACGCGCCACATCTTGACGTAACTTAGCGCGCCGAGTGGTGTCGAGTGGTGGCAGGCAGATAGCATGGCGACCATTGTTTTGCCAGTAAACAGCTGTCGGAATTAGCGGCGAACCTGTCCTTAGTGCGAGGGTTGCCGGACCCGCTGACAGGGTAGTTCTCTCACCAAAAAACTCAACCGGGATGCCATTGCCGAAAATATCACGGTCATTGAGAAGGCAAACCACTTGTCCATCTTTGAGTGCTTCCATGCAGCGCCACCCCGCGCCCTGCCCCAGCGGCACGATGTTCATTCCTAGAGATTCACGAAAGCCAACAAACCACTCATAAACCTCAGGTGGCTCTAAGGGCTCGGCGACTGCGGTGACTTGAAATTTGGGCACCAAAACAAGCCACCACGCCGCCCATTCCCAGGTGCCGAGGTGAGGGAGAGCCAATATCGGTCCTTGTTTTCTTTCCACTGCGGCCACTACTTCATCAAAGCCTTCAGTGGTAAAGTTTTTGTTGATTGCTGCTGCACCTAAGCTTGGGAGGTGAAAGCTCTCAATGTAATAACGGGCGCAGTATTCAAAAGTCTTGTTAATCAACCGCCTCTTCTCGGCCTTAGATAGCGACCGTTGCAGCACCCGTTCAAGGTTGCGTTGCACCACTATTCGCTTAGACCCACCGGCCGAAGCTGCCACTAAACCCAAAATTCGAGCCAACACGTGATGGCTAAATGGGGGAGTGCGGCGCGCTATTGACGACCCCACTCGATACATCTGTAACGATGCCATAGGCTTTTGTGGCTTCAGTTCTCGCTTAACGTTCTACGTTGACGCATCCTCTGCACCCACGCCATTTCGTTGCGCCTTGTGGTGCGGCGACGGGCTTGACGGCGAGGTCGGCTGCGGGGCAAGGATCGGTCTGAGGACGCTTGACGCCAAACCTTGACAAAGCGTTGAAGAGCGGTGACGCTCGTGAGGGCAAGCATTATCCAAAGCACGGCAATCAATACTTCTGGGAATAACAATCCCAACGCCAACATTATCACCCGTTCGGCGCGTTCCATGATTCCGCCTTTGGCTTCATAGCCAAGCGATTCTGCTTTAGCCCGTTGGTAGGAAACAAACATGGCCGCTGCCATTGTCGCCACGGGCAGCATCATTATCCGGCCGGGTTCGGTGCTAGCTAAATACCAAGCTACCCCGCCGAACAGCAAAGCATCAGTGAGCCGGTCTGAGACAGAATCAAAATATGCACCTCTGTTGGAACCCGAGTCGGCTGCCCGTGCAACTGCTCCATCGGTTGCGTCACAAATACCGGCGAGCAGCAAAAACACGAGGCCGAGCCGCAAATAGCCGACACCTATCAAAATGGCTGCTGCGGTGGCCATTATCACACCTGAAATCGTGAGCATATCGCCTGTGATGCCTAACCGCCGCAAACTGTGACCAATGGGGTTGAGACTACGGTCAACAGCTCCACGCCAGTTTCCATCAAACATAAAACCTCCTCACCTGATCACCATAACCAACATTAGCCGTTTTCAGAGGGGAAACGGGCTTCTTTAGCTATGCGTTCACAAAACTGCGCGAGCGGAACATCACGGTCGGGCTTGTTGTGTCCACGACGGTTAACTCCAACGGTGTTGTTGCGCTCATCGTCATCACCCACCACTAGGATGTATGGAACTTTTTGCACCTTACCATTGCGAACCCTCTTGCCTAGTGGCTCAATCGCTTCCACGAACTGTGTACGCACACCAGAGGTGGTTAGACTGCTCACAACAATGTTGGCGTATTCAATGTGAGTTGAGGCAACTGGCAAAACCAACACCTGCACCGGTGCCAACCAAGTAGGAAACGCGCCCGCATAGTGCTCTAACAGCACACCAAAGAAGCGTTCCACTGATCCAAATAGCGCTCGGTGAATCATCAGCGGGCGTTTACGGGAAGCATCAGCCGCGATATAGGTGAGGTCAAATCGTTCGGGCAAGTTGAAATCCAACTGCACCGTAGAAAGTTGCCAAGAACGGCCAATGGCATCACCAACATCAATGTCGATCTTGGGGCCATAAAACGCGCCCCCTCCTTCATCCACCACGTAATCTAAGCCACAGTTATTTAGGGCTTGTTGTAAACCTTGAGTGGCTTGATCCCAGAGTTCGGTGGCTCCAACTGACTTTGTGGCAGGACGGGTTGAGAGCTTCGCCACAAAATCGTCAAATCCAAAAGCGCGCAACACACTTAGCACAAATTCCAGCAAGTTAGCTAGCTCTTGCGCCACACTTTCTTGGGTACAAAAGATGTGGCTGTCGTCTACGGTGAAACCGCGGCTGCGCATTAGGCCATGCACCACCCCTGAGAGTTCATAGCGATAAACCGCTCCGAGTTCAAACAAGCGCATTGGTAGTTCACGGTAGCTTCGTTGACTTGAACGGTAGATCATCACATGAAAGGGGCAGTTCATGGGTTTGGGGTAGTAACTTACGCCATCAAGTTCCATCGCTGGAAACATGGATTCTTTGTAGAAATCTAAATGCCCAGAGGTTTCCCAAAGCACCGACTTAGCTAGATGCGGAGTGAAAACGAACTCATATCCCCCTGCCTGATGACGCGCCCGGCTGTAGTCTTCCATAAGTTTTCTTACTAGCGCACCTTTGGGGTGCCATACCGCGAGGCCCGGCCCTAGCTCACCGGGCCAACTCAACAAATCAAGTTCTGTGGCTAGGCGGCGGTGATCTCGCTTAGCAGCTTCGGCGAGCATCTGCAAGTGGGCTTTTAGTTCTTTTGGTGAAGACCAGGCGGTGCCGTAGATGCGTTGCAGAATTGGTCGGCTTGTGTCACCACGCCAGTAAGCCCCAGCCACCGACTGCAATTTGAATGCTCCTAGATGACCTGTGCTAGGGACGTGCGGCCCGCTGCACATGTCGTAAAAGGTGCCTTCTTGGCTTAGTTCACCGTTGGCGTAAAAACTGATTGTTTCAGCATCGTTTACCTCGCCTGTGTCTTCTCCGCTAGCTTCACCTGCCACTACTCGCTCAATAATTTCTGCCTTGTAGGGTTCGTTAGCAAAGAACTTTTGGGCAGAGGTTGCGTCAAGTTCATGGCGTACAAAGGGCTGATTTTGTGCGATGATTGTTTTCATTCTTTGTTCAATACGCTCAAGGTCGTTGTCTGAAAGAACTTGGTTGTCGGGTAATTCAACATCGTAGAAGAAACCATTTTGGATGGGCGGACCTGTGGCGAGTTGTGTGCCGGGGTAGAGGTCACAAATGGCTTGAGCAAGCACGTGCGCGGTTGAATGCCGTATTGTATGTAGGCCGAGATCGGTTTGGGGGGTGATGATTTCAACTTTTGAACCATCTTTGAGTGCAATGTTGAGGTCTTGTGCTACCCCATCAACAACGGCTATTAGTGCTTGACTTCCGATCCGTCTGCCGATTGAGCTAGCAAGTTCAGCACCAGTTGAGCCTGAGGCGAGATGCTTCAGTGACCCGTCGGGCAACTGCACTGAGATCATTTCAGACATATGAAGCTAACGATAGCGGTGTTTTGGTCAGCTAATCGCTGCTATTGTCGGGGCTATTATTGTGGCTATGAGCCTTGCGATTAAGAGCAGTCCAATCTTCAGGGTTGCTTTCAACGAAACGGGCAACGATTTCACCATTAATTCCGTCTACCAACACAAGTCCTCGTTGTTTTGGCTCGGGTTCATTACTATAAAGCAGTACTCGCCAAGTGGGGCGACTGCGTAGACCTCGCCAAGATAGTTGCGCTGAAGCGTGTCCGAGAGCAAAGCCAACATCACGGGCGGCAGCTTGCAGGGCTTGCTCTTCGTCAAATGCAAGATGCCAGCCGGCTTGCGCGTGATAGGCACTTATTCCTAGCAATACAATCCCTGCCACAAGTACACCATTGTTGATAAGGGCATCGTTTATGATTGCGTTGTCTCCTCGAATGATGAAACGCGCGGCAATACATATCGCACCTAATACGGCGTACAACACTGCCGGGATACGGCGCCTGCTATTATTTGGAAACACATAGGGTTCTGATACCGCGCTGGGATCAAGGTCGCTTGGCAACACGTCAACTGTGTCGTGGTTGGTTTGGCTGTTGGTTGCCGCCGCCGGTTTCGCAGGATCTGCTGCGTATTCATCTTGCACATCAAATATGCTAACAGCGGTTACAAGACCAAAAAAATTTTATTTTGTAAATGTCACATATTTGATCTTGTAAAGTATTGTGGGATGGTATAAGATTATCCCACTGTGGAATGAAAGCATCATTCCCATTTACTTTAATCAAGTTCTAGGAACTTCTAGGAGGCATTATGCGGGTTCGATTGACGGGTCTGTGCGGTTTAGTTCTTTGTCTATCGGCGACATCACTAATGATGTCTTCACCTGCTGGAGCCGTCGCAGGCTTTGGTGATGTGGCAAATGGTCGCTTCTTCACCGAAGCAGTCCAGTGGTCGTTCAACAACAACATCACAGGCATCACCGGTGCATGTTTTGAACCCACAAAAGGTGTGTCTCGTGGCGAGACAGCAGTGTGGTTCCACAACATGGAAGGCCAACCCGAAGCAACACCGCATAATTTTACTGACGTGTCAAACCCAGCTCAAGATGCTGCTATTAGCTGGATGGTTGAACAAGGGGTAACCACAGGCACAGGCGATGGTTCAACTTTCAGCCCTAACGAAATTCTAACACGTGCCCAACTTGCTGCATTCTTGCATCGTCTAGAAGGCGAACCCGAACCCGCACAAGACCACTCCTTTGTCGATATTGAAAGACCATGGCAACAAAAGCCAGTGTCGTGGCTAGCCGAATCTGGAATCACTACTGGTACCAGCCCCACCGAATTCTCGCCCAACAACACCTTGCAAAGAGATCAGTTGATTACGTTCATGTGGCGTTACAAAGACAGGCCAAGCGTTAGAGTTAGCCCCACAAGCCCAACTTGTGACCCCGACAATACCGCCTTCACAGCGATTAGTTCAGGCGGTTTGCACTCTTGTGCCCTCACCGGCAATGGTGCCATCCACTGTTGGGGAGACAACCCCAATGGACAAACCGTGGTGCCAAGCGGCACCTTCAGTTCGGTAAGTGCTGGCGGCAGCCACACCTGCGCTATCCGCTCAACAAACAATCAAGCGGTTTGCTGGGGTAGCAACGCTCACGGGCAATCAACTCCCACAAGTGGAGAGTTCCGAACACTAAACGCGGGCACATCTCACACCTGTGGTGTTCGCACCAACGGCAGAGTCACGTGCTGGGGCGACAACCGTAATAACCAATCAAATAATCCTAGTGGCAGTTTCCAAGCCGTGACCGCTGGCAACAGCCACTCGTGTGGGCTCAAAACCGACAACACTATTGACTGCTGGGGCGATAACAGTAGAGGACAAACTACAGCACCCGAAGGCACGTTTAATGCGGTCACTGCTGGTGCTGAACACACCTGTGCTATCCACACCAACAATTCCATACAGTGCTGGGGCAACGACAACCAAAACCAACTCGATGCTCCCTCTGGGAATTTTCAACAAGTGAGTGCGTCTGCATACCATAACTGTGCTATCTCTGAAAGTGGCTCAATTTCTTGCTGGGGTTTAGATTCTTCAGGTCTGACCAACGCACCTTCGGGCAATTTCAGTATTGTTGCCGCTGGCACTATATTGCATACTTGTGCTATTGACACCGACGGTGCTATCGAGTGTTGGGGTCTCGCTGACTTTGGTGGCATCACAAACGTTCCAACTAGCTAGAACCAACTATTTGTAGTAGCTAGGTGGTGTATGTGGCACCACCTAGCTAAAAGGTTAGAACATTGGCACTATTAGAGGGGAAGCAAATCCTCATAACGGGAGTGTTAACGGATGCTTCCATTGCATTTAGCATAGCTAAACAAGCGCAAAACCAGGGAGCCGAAATCGTTCTCACTGGTGCGGGGCGAGGGTTGCGTCTCACCGAACGTACGGCTAAGAAATTGCCGAAACCAGCGCAAGTGTTTCCCTTTGATGTAACCGAACCAAGCGATGTGGACAACCTACAGAAGACTCTTGCAAACAAATGGGGTTCCGTTGATGGAGCACTGCACGCAATCGGGTTCGCCCCTGAACCCTGCCTCGGGGAAGACTTTATGGCTGCAAGTTGGCAGGACGTGAAGGTCGCTTTGGAAATTTCGGCTTACTCATTGAAAATGCTGGCAGACGCAGTGGCACCACTAATGACCAACGGCGGGTCGATAGTAGCCCTTGATTTTGACTCGTCGGTAACTTGGCCGGCTTACAACTGGATGGGAGTTGCAAAGGCAGCTCTCGAATCAACTAACCGTTACCTAGCTCGCACTCTTGGACCAGCCCAAATTCGTTGCAATCTCATTGCGGCAGGTCCAATACGCACGATGGCTGCAAAATCTATACCCGGCTTTGGTGCCTTTGAAGATGTCTGGGGCGACCGTGCCCCTCTCGGTTGGGATGTTAACGATTCCAGTGCTGTGGCTGAGTCTGCGGTTGCGCTATTTTCCGACCTGTTTCGCGCCACCACGGGTTCAATTATCCATGTTGACGGTGGCTACCACATTATTGGCGCATAGCTCTGCTAATCAACTGCTGTGATCTGTTTCGTCACGAATCTCCCCTACCAGTGCTTCCAATACATCTTCTAAGGTAACCATACCTAGTAGTTGCCCTTGGAGAGTTTGCACCAGTGCAACATGACAGCGATGGAAGCGCATAGACAACATTAGCTCTCGCACCAATTGATCAGGGCGGACAATCAACATACGGCGAATTATCTCCAACGGAACAGGGTCAAGATGCGATGTGCCATTGCCGTTAGTGTCAGCTAATCGCAATAGGTCTTTGGAGTGGACGAACCCGACAATGTTGTCGGGTCTGCTACCATGCATCGGAATACGGCTATGGCCTGAATCAGCGACTACTTTTTCGAGTTCATGCACCGTGCTTGAGCGCGGCATTGATACCATTTCACGAACTCCTACCATGATGGAGCCGGCTGTGCGCTCACGGAAATCTAACGCTCCAGCTAATAGTTCGTGTTCCGCATCTTCTATTTTCCCGTCTTCACGCACCCCTTCAAATAGTGTGTGAAATTCGTTCACGGTGAGTGCTGTGTTGATTTCGTCTACTGGCTTGGTTCCCAGCAAGCGCACGATACCATTTGAGACATAGTTGAGTGTCCAAACCAGTGGTTTAAATGCCAGCAAGTAAACAGCATGTATTGGTGCCAACAACCGAGCCACCCTCTCCGGGTTAGAGATGGCCAAGTTTTTGGCTACCATTTCCCCTACCACCATGTGGGCGAGTGCCACGATACTAAGTGCCACAATAAAGGAAATCGAGTGCAGCAATGTGCTCGGTAAGTCAATAAAGACCCCGATAAACGATTCGATAACCACGGCAACTGCTGGTTCACCAACAAAGCCAAGCCCTAAAGAAGCCATGGTGATGCCAAGTTGTGCTCCAACGAGTTGAGGTTGCAGGTCTTGCACAGCATCGAGTGCCGCAGAAGCTCCCGCATCATCGCCTCCTTCGGCCATAGGCTTAAGGCGCGCCGCCCTTGAAGCCAGCAAAGCAAACTCTACCGCCACGAAAAAACCGTTGACGAATATCAACAGCACAGAAATAAAGAGCAAGCCCAAGGTCATTTTGTCACCGGTGCCACAACACGAACTGAAGCGACCCGCAGCCGTTCCATCGCCACCACCTCAAGACGCCATCTGTTTACTGTGCATATTGCCCCAGGTTCAGGAATGCGCCCTAAACGATCGAGCACGAGCCCAGCTAAAGTTTCGTATTCACCTTCGGGCATCACAAAACCAGTGGCATCTCGAACCTCGTCAGGATGAAGCGACGCAGGTATTACTGTTGAGCCGATCGCTTCAATCTTGGTGTGTGCCACTAATGGGGGATCATATTCGTCGGTTATTTCACCAACGATCTCTTCGAGCACATCTTCAAGGGTGATGATGCCTGCGGTGCCTCCATGTTCGTCAATCACTATTGCTAACTGTTGTCCGCCCTCTCGTAGATCTCCTAAGAGGTCGTCAAGTCCCCTAGCTTCAGGTATTGCTAGCACCGACCCCATCAATTCCACGACTTGCGTGTGTGGACGTTGATGAACCGCAATGGTGTGGACAGACTTTACATGTACCACGCCAACCACATCATCAAGCCCAGCACCTGTGACTGGAAACCTTGAATGCCCGCTATCAATCGCTAAAGAAACGAGTTGCTCAACGGTTGCAGTTTGTGCGATTGTGATCACTTGAACTCGAGGCACCATAGCCACATCAGCAGACTTGCCCGCTAGACGAATTGAACGGGTTAACAAATCCACTTCGCCAGCATCTAAGGTTCCCTGTTCACCTGATGAACGAATCAAGAACTCAATTTCTTCCCGGTCTCGTATGGGATCGAGCTCTTCTGCTGGCTCAACTCCTAAGGCGCGGGTGAGCCTCACCGCAAGCCCGTCAAGTGCTGCGATTACAGGTCTTGCCAAGAAGCCATACAGCAAAGTTGCCCGTGCCAACAGAGTGGAGGATCGGAGTGGATGGCTAGTTGCCAACGACTTGGGAACCAGTTCTCCTAGTACCATCTGCACCACCGTCGCCAAAATCAACGCCACTGCTATCGACCAAGCCGCGGGCACAGACACGAAGAGGTCTTGCAAAATCGGATCTATGAGTGACGCAACCGCTGGTTCCGCTAAAGCACCTAACAGCAGCGAAGTGAGGGTAATGCCAAGTTGTGCACCCGAAAGGTGATAGGAAAGGCGACCCAACAGGCGTTGAACATTGAGAGCATTGCGACTTCCTTGTTTAGCTTGTTCATCTACTCTGGTTCGATCCACTGACACCAAGGCGAATTCAACAGCAACAAAAAACGCGTTGGCGAAGATTAAGCCCGAAGCTGCTACCAGCCGAACTATGTTGGGTATCACAATCTCAAAATCTAGCCGTAGCTTAGGACAATGCACGAGTTGCGTTTTTCACAAAGCAATCAAAGCGCGTTTGTGGGCGACCGTGATTGCTGAACCAGAGGCGATTGTAGTTGCTGCAGGAATTATGGTGATCGCTTCGTGTTTGCAAGGTACGGTAGGATTTGGGGCTGGGTTAGTGGCTGTCCCGCTGTTTGCATTACTTGATCCCGATTTAGTGCCCGGGCCTATTTTTGTTGGCAATGCTGCATTAACAATCTCCACCGCGCTACGCGAACGTCACGACATAGTTTGGCAAGCGGTCAAATGGGGAGTTGCAGGGCGTGTACCAGGCACCGTTATGGGGGCACTGGTCTTAGCTCAAGTCACCGACGCTAGCTTGCAGGCCTTGGTAGCGGTTATCGTTTTGTTGGCAGTGGCACTCTCGGCAGGGCCCATTAAGGTTCCGTTCAACAACGCTACATTACTAGGCGCAGGAAGTTTTTCAGGTTTCAGTGCCACTTCGGTCGGTTTTGGTGGACCGCCCATGGCGTTGGTGTTGCAAAATCTTAACGGACCACAGTTTCGCTCAACGATGGGGTCATTCTTTGTGGTTGGCCTATTTATGGTGATCCCTGGTATGGCTTTTGCAGGCCGATTTGGTCTTGATGAGTTATTGATCGGTATTTTTTTGATACCGGGTGCATTAGTTGGTTTCGCTGCGTCTGGCCCGATGCGTAAACTAGTTGATGCACATAGCTTGGTTCCCTATGTGCTTGTTGGCTCAACAGTTGCAGCGATTTTTTTGTTGGTGCGAGCAGTGAGTTAATGCATTGGGGTGACCAATGAGGTGTGCTCCGAACATCTTTGATTTCAACTAATCATCGCAGGCACTGATTGCGATAATGACACCTTTGCTTACGCTGATCGTTGGCGAATTGGCGACAACACGATTAGATATTCCTAGTGCCACAAGCGCAGGTAGTTCCGCATCATCAAGTTGGTATTTTAAGTTGGTGGTGGACACACCGTGTGCTGGTCCACCAACAGCATGCAAAGCTAAAGACATGTTTTGGGTCAACGGCAGTGTTCTTGTGCCGTGTACAACCCAGAGTCGATGTTGCCCCACGATGGCATCAACTTGCGCGCTCATCCACCTCGGTGAGGCGAGTACCAGGAGGTTAGCGAGTTGATGGTCAAGCCTGCCACCATCACGCAACAACACCGTTATCTTGTTGACTCCCAAGTTGATCGCCTCGTATAGTGCGAGTTCAAGGTCTGATTCATCTTTGTCAACTTGATACTGCTTTGTTGTTGCTCCCTTAGTTTCTGCGAGGAGTTCGGGTTTCACCGAATCCAGGTCACCAACCACTAGGTCAACGCGCCGTTGTGCTTGCATGCACACCGCTAGTCCCCCATCAACTGCTAGAACGAAGTCTGTTTGTGGTGCCTTCTTTAGCGCGTCAACTGGAGCACCAGAAGCCACCAACAAAGCACTTTTATTCATATGAGTCAAGTTACCACCCGCTTACCTCCCGCGACATCCACCCATGATGTGCCGATGATACTGGCAACTATTTGTCATCTGCCATTAACTGCTGGTCTAAGTTACACATTCGCAAGAAAGTTGTTGCGAACTCATTCGGGCAATTATTTGATCTATGATCCTTTTCAAGTTAGTGTCATAGCATTAACAATCCACAACAAGAACAGGAAACGCCGATGCAAGAAGATTATTACAAGATCACCTTGCCAGATTCACAACTTGTAACCCAATGGTATAACGTGGTTCCAGACCTTCCTGAACCACCACCGCCACCGCTTCATCCGGGCACTCTAGAACCAGCGGGTCCAGAGGATTTAGCTCCCTTGTTTCCGCTGGCATTAATCCTACAAGAGGTGAGCAGCGAATCTTATATTGATATTCCGGGTGGTGTTTTGGATGTATTGCGCTTGTGGAGACCCAGCCCACTCTTTCGCGCTCGTCGTCTTGAGAAAGCTCTCAATACTCCAGCCAAGATTTTTTACAAATATGAAGGGGTAAGCCCAGCTGGTTCTCACAAACCCAACACTGCGGTCCCCCAAGCCTACTACAACAATGCTGAAGGCGTAACCAAACTCACCACCGAGACCGGTGCAGGGCAATGGGGCAGTGCATTAGCGTTCGCGTGCGCTCAATACGATATGGAATGTGAGGTTTGGCAGGTGGCGGCTTCATATCGCCAAAAGCCTTACCGCAAGACCATGATGGAATTATGGGGCGCGAAGGTTCATCCAAGCCCATCTGAGGTGACTGATTTTGGTCGCCAATTGTTGGCGGCAGACCCAGATCATCCTGGTTCACTTGGTATCGCTATTTCAGAAGCTGTGGCGGTAGCTGCTAGTGACCCAAAGATTCGTTACGCGTTGGGCAGTGTACTGAACCATGTGATTTTGCACCAAACCATTATCGGTGAAGAAGCACTCCTTCAGTTGGCAATGGTGGAAGAAACACCTGATGTGTTAATCGGGTGTACCGGCGGGGGTTCCAATTTCGGTGGCTTGGCGCTGCCGTTTTTGCGCGAAAAGCTCAGCGGCAAAATGTTACCAATAATTCGTTGTGTTGAGCCAGCATCCTGCCCGACCTTGACTAAAGGTGAATATCGCTATGATTTTGGCGACACTGCCCGTTCAACACCTCTATTTAAGATGCACACACTGGGGCACGAGTTCATTCCCGCTGATATCCACGCTGGCGGTCTCCGCTATCACGGCATGTCGCCACTCGTGTCACATATCCACAATTTGGGGCTCACTGAAGCCGTGTCAATTAGCCAAACTGAGTGTTTTGCAGCGGGAATGCAGTTTGCGCGAACTGAGGGGATTATCGCCGCACCTGAACCAACACACGCGCTCGCTGCGACTATTCGTGAGGCACTTGCCTGTAGAGAGAGCGGTGAATCCAAAACTATTTTGACTGCGTTGTGTGGCCACGGCCACCTTGATCTCTCCGCTTATGCGTCTTACATTGACAACGCAATGAAAGACTTCAACTTAACCGACGAAGACATCACAAAGTCATTGGACAAAATTCCAATGCTGACGTGATGTTGTAAAGTGCAAATAATGGCTACAAATAATCCCCCCCCCCCCCCCCCCCCGCAGCGTTGTAGCCTTTCTTGCGCGACATAGGTTCTTTCAGAACTTAATCCGCTCCTTCACCAACAAATTATTGACAAGGTCAACTTGTCGCGCGATAATCAACCCAAGCATCGCTAGGGGGACAGATGCTTGGACAACTTAGCCTACGGATTTTGACCTCTTTGGTCGTTCTGTTGGCGAGTACGGTCGTTCCCCAATTAAAACCAGTATTAACAGCTGAAGCTCAATCGGCGGACCTCGGCGGGGGTTCGCCGACGAACCGGATCGCGATCACGAGTGTAGATTCGGGTGACCGTTCGCTGTCTGTGGGTTGGAGTATCTCGGCGCTTGAGTCTTCCGCGGAGATTCGCTGGCGCGTGAAAGACGTCTGGCCCTCCAGCGAGACTGTGTCGCCGAGTACCTGGAGCACCGAGACCCTCACCGGCCCGAGTCTGGAAACCAAGTACACCATCAGCGGTCTTGTGAACGGAGTCACCTACGAGATCCAGATGCGGGCGTACAGCGCACAGAACGGGTATTCGCTATGGAGCAACACCGCGAGCACCGCGCCGAGAAGTTCTACTACGGTGGATCCGGACGTAGCACTGAGTTCGCTCAGCATCGATCAGTCTACAGACGGTACTTCGTTCTCAGCGCTGCCGTTAGGTCAGAGTCCCGCGTTCTCGCCGAATCTGACTGACTATCACTTGGTGGTGCTTGACGAATCCACCCACCTTCGCCTGAATCCCAGGTCGCGCAATACCCAGGCTCTGATCGAGTCCCGCAAAGGATCTACGTCGATCCTCAGCGCGCGCAACGGGCCAACGCATACGGTCCCACTCGACCTGGGGGACAACACGATCGTTTTGCGAGTGACTGATGCAGCCAACAGCAAGACCCAGGACTACAACGTGCACGTGCTGCGGTTGGTGATTCCGCCGACGGTTCAGACACCGATCCTGGGGGCCGCCGCCGACGGCACTCCTTCCGCGACCTTGAGACACGACGCGCCTCCGGTCGGGTTTCGCGTGGGGCTCCAGGTCAAGTCGGCCGGCGAGGAGTGGAGTGTGTCGCCTGTGCAACTCCCGGCCGGCGTCTCGCTGGAGAGGGCGTCTAGTACGGGAAGTGCGACCACGGCGCGCTCGGCCGTGTTGAAGGGGTTCGCTCCGGGACAGTCTTTCTCGGCTCGGACGCTGTTGTTCACCGGCACGGGCGAGGTCGTCGAGTTCTGGTACGGCGACGCAATGACCGGCGAGACGGTCTCCTTCACGACTTGGGAGGCGCCCTCGGCGCCGTCTGCGCTGCGAGCAGAGACTGTGATGCGCGACCACACGCAGCTGAACGCCGCTTGGACGGCGCCTTCATCGAACGGCGGTGCCGGTGCACAGGTAACGGGTTACCGGCTTCGCTGGCGTGTCGCCGACGCCGACGGCGACACGCCGGGCGACCAGCCTGGCACCTGGAACTCCGACGACGGCGTGAGTGTGGCGGGCACGTCGCACACCATTGCTTCTCTTTCCGAGCTGACCGCTTACCAAGTGCAGGTGAGGGCGGTCAACGGGATCGACCCCGGGAGCGAGTGGTCCGCGGTCGCCGAAGGCACCACCTCGATGCGGCTCGCACCCGAGTCGTTCGAGATAGTCCCGGGGGACAGTACTTTGACGGTCTCCTGGGGCGGCCCCGACAGACCGTACACTTCTGCCGACGTTCGCTGGCGCCTGCGTGACTCTGATCCCACCTCGTTGGGTGACCAGTCCGGTGCTTGGCTCCCTGACGCCAACAACGGCTCACGGCTCACCGCCGGGGAGTTGTCCGCCAAGAGTGTGACTCTCGTGCATTCCTCGTGCATCGTCTGCGACCAGCTCAGCAACGGTGTCGCTTACGACGTTGAGATGAGGTTCCGGTCGAGCTTCGGTGCCTCCGCGTGGGTCGAAGCCGGCTCCGCCTCGCCCAATGCTCCGCCCACGAAGCTGGACTTGTCGGTCGGCGAGCAACCGCCGACGACTCTGGTGAGCAACTTCAGGCAACAAAAAGCGGACGCTGATCTGGAGTACCACTACTTCGGGCAGCGGTTCGGTTGGGCGCAGGCGTTCACCACCGGCGACAACGCCGACGGCTACGAGCTCGCGAGCATAGACGTAGGTCTTCTGGTCGCCGGCGCCGGAACGCTGACCGAGACCGATCGCAAGCAGATACAGGCCGAACTTTGGTCGAGCGCCTTCGGTTCCCCCGCACGCAAGATCGCGGACTTGACGGTCCCGTCGAGCGTGAGCACCGGCGCAGTGCGATTCGCCGCTCCCCTGGGCACTGGACTCTCTGCGAGCACAACCTACTTCGTGATACTGCGCGGACCGGACTTGGGCCGCCGTCTGGCCGCGCAGACGACGGCGTCGGACAACGAGGATGACACTGGCGTGGCCAACTGGTCGATTGCCGACGGCGCTTCAGAGGAGACCGCGTTCCAGAGCCGATGGGCCGATCCGAACCGGCATTCCGTTCTGCTGAGGGCCAACGGCTACGTAGCGACGAGGACCTATGTGGCCGAGAGTGCGGGATCGGTGATGGTCACCGCCACACTCGATAATCCCGCTACGAGCGACGTGACGGTGGCGCTGTCGGCGGTCACGGGAACCACGGCGACGGCTGCAGCCGATTATGTTCTGCCTGCCGCCTTCACGATCAGCGGGGGCGCGAAAGAGGCTTCGGCTCGCGTGACTGTCGTGGACGACCACATTCCCGAGCAGCCCGAGGAGCTGGTGCTCGGAGCGAGCGCAGGGGATCTGGCGGTTTCCGGTACTGCGTTCACCATCGTCGACGACGACACGCCGGGCGTGACTCTCAGCGAAACCGAGTTGTCGATCACTCTGGGCGAGTCCGACAGCTACACCGCCGTGCTCGATTCGATGCCTTCGGCCACGGTCGAGCTCTCATTCAGCATCGACGCCGCACATGTTCGGGTTCCGGACACGCTGACGTTCACATCCGCCGACTGGAACACGGCGCAGACCGTGACCGTCGAGTCTGTCTCGGCGGGCGAAGCGGTCGTCTCCCACGCCGCGAGCAGTACCGACCCAGGCTACGGCAGCGACCTGGTGATCGACGAGGTGACCGTCACCGTCGACCCGCTGCCGGAGCCGACCAGTCTGACGTTGTCCGCTCCGGCGACAGTCCCAGAAGGCGGAGGTTCGGTGACGGTGACCGTCAGCCTCGATGAGATCGCCACGCAAGACACGGTCGTGACGTTGGTGGGCGCGGCGTCCTCCACTGCGACCGCCGGGTCTGATTTCGTCCTGCCGAAGGCGTTCACCATCGCAGAAGGCTCGATCACCGCGAACGTTTCGCTCGCGATCACCGACGACGCCGTAGTCGAAGGCGGCGAGACGATAGTGCTCTCCGCTGCCGCGTCCGGTCTGTCCGTCGCGGGCGTGAGAATAACGATCACCGACGACGACGTGGCAGGAGTGGTCGTGAGCGACACGGAGGTGGCGACATATGTGACCGGGGTCGTTCACTACACGCTGAAACTGTCGAGTGAGCCCGCTAGTGCGGTCACGATCGGCGCGACGAGCAGCGTCAGTACGGTCGCGCCGATTCGCCCGGCGACCCTGACCTTCACGCCCGCCGATTGGAGCACTCCGCAGAGCATCACCGTTTCTGGGCTGAAGACGGGAGCGTCCACGATCAGTCACAAAGTATCAAGCGACGATTCCAACTACAGTGCCGCGACCGCCGCGTCGGTCGACGTTCGTGTTAGGCCGAATCAGAAGATTTACGCCTTGCGGGGCGTTTCGGCGAAGGAGGGCGCCGACGCGCTGTTGACTGTCGCGCTTCGTGCTCCCGCTCCGGAAGGCGGCTTGAGCTTCGTGGTCAGCTACGATTTCTCAGGTTCGGCGAGTTTGGCCGACACCGGCACGAGGCCCACGTCTGTGACGGTCCCTGCAGGCGCGCGTTCGGCTGTTGTACGCGTGCCTTTGGCCGACGATGAGTTCGTTGAACGTGACGAGACGTTTCAGGCAACGATTTCAACGTTGCGCAACGACTGGTCGACTACGTTCACAGCCAATGTGGCTACCGTCACGATTGTTGATGTTGATCGGAGCGAGGCGGTAATCGGGTGGGGTACGGATCTCAGCGACGGAACTCCTTCATTCGACGAGCGTGTGCAAGAAGACGTAGCGAGCGGGAAGTACTTGATACCGGTAACAATCAGTCATCTGCCCGCGGAGGAGACTGTCTTCCCCATCTGGACGGTTCGTCCGGCGGGTCACGCCGAGATTCCACAATCACGTCTTTTCAACCCTGTCGGTGCTCGCGTTTGTGCTGAGTGTTTCGCAACCGAGACTGTTGATTATTCAGTGACTCCGAAGTCGATCACGTTCACGCCCGACGGGCCAAAGACCAAATACCTTGAGGTGACGATTCACCACAATCCATATGTGGAATATGATAAAGATATCTGGCTAGATTTTGAGTATGTCAATGAGCCAAAAATACCTCTCAAAGATTACTATCGACGAACCAATGGATGGTTGTCGCGCCTAAGAATCGTCGACGCCGATCAGGCTGGGGTGAAATTCAGCGAAACGTCGGTTTCGTTCAAGCAGGGCGCAACCGGTTCCTATACTGCACGGTTGACGAGTCAACCCAGAGCGGACGTTACACTCAACTTGTCGAGCGACGACGAGATAGTGGCGTCGGTCCCTTCGACTTTGACGTTCACGACCGAGAATTGGAATACTGCTCAGACTGTAACGATAACCAACAAGCGTTACGGTAATGCGACAATCTCCCATACTGTGGACAGCGACGACAGGAGTTACAAGACCTCAATCGAAACGTCGACAATTTGCTACGGTAGTGGGGCCGATCGGTGCTTCTCGTACCAGACCGGCCTGTTGGTTGACTCAGTCGATGTGTCGGTGATCGCACCGCCGCCCACTCTGGTGACCTTGTCTCACCGGGTCCCCGTCGTCGAAGGTTCCGGGCCGGCCGAAGTCACTGCCACCCTCGACTACCCGGCCAAGGTCGACACGTCAGTGACCTTGTCGGCAACGGCAGCTTCGACCGCCGTCGCTTCCGCAGACTATACGCTGCCCGGCGCGTTCACGATCGCCCAGGGGGAGCTCTCCGCCAAGGTGGATGTTCCGATCGTCGACGACGATCTCGTCGAGTTCCCGGAGAACCTGGTGCTCACAGCCACCGCAGGCAGTCTGTCGAGGCTAGGCACCAAAATAAAGATCGACGATGACGACGCCGCCGACGCGCGGATCGCATTCGGGAACTCCGCATCCTCCACAACGATGTATACCGCAAACGTGGACGAGGACGTGTCGGGCGGCAAGATTCAGGTGCCGGTCATAGTCAGTCATCTGCCTTCTGCGGAGTCTGCATTCGGGATCAAATTCGCCGCAGTTGGCGGTGCAGCAACTAGAAATTTGGATTACTCGATCACACCGGACGCGGTCACATTCACTTCTACAGGGTCTAAGAGTCGTACGCTGGAGATCACCATCACCGACGATCTGATCGCCGAAGGGCAAGAACTTATTGTGATGACCGTCGATTCGTCGAATCAGCCGACTGACAGTCTAAGCCCATTTTATAATCGGAGCCACTTGGGTGCTGTCGCACGGATCGCCATTGTGGACGACGACTCCGCTGACGTCGAAGTCAGTGAGAGTGAACTGACTTTTGAAGTCAAAAAAGCCGAAGAATACACCCTGAAACTCACCAGCCAACCCACCTCGAGCGTGACCGTCACTCCGCGCAGCAGCGACACGAATGTGGCGACAGTATCTGACCCAGTAACCTTCTCGACGTCCGACTGGGCAACGGCACAGACTGTAACTGTCACTGGCGCGTCTGCTGGAACGGTATCGATCACTCACGGCGCGAGCAGTTCGGACGCGAACTACGGGACGTCGAAGTCCATCGACTCGGTGGACGTGAAAGTATTGCACCCGCCTCCGTCGACTCTGCGTCTGTCTGTGCCCAGCACTGTCAACGAGGACGCTGGTTCGGTGACGGTGACCGCCACCCTCGACTATCCGGCCAGGGTCGACACTTCCGTCAGTTTGACCGCCGCCGACAGCAGTACCGCCGAGTCCTCAGACTACACCCTGCCGGGCACCTTCACGATCGCCAAGGGCAAATCATCAGCCAGTTCGAGTATCGCGATCGTAGACGATGAACTGGTCGAGTTCGCCGAGACTATTGTCCTCGATGCCACGGTCGGCGAGCTTTCTGTTACGGGAGCGACGGTCACCATCGTTGACGACGACTATCTCGTGGCTCGTGTCGCGTTCGGCGTCGACGCTAATCCCGGCAAGCACTACCAGGGAAGAGTGAACGAGAATTTCGCTTTCGGGTATATCGACATACCTATTACGGTAAGCCATTTGCCTGAGTCCGACTTCACGTTGAATATTTCCCGAGCGTTCAGCGCGTATCGCAGTCTCTTCCCGTCTGGCGACGTGGCCGAAGAATCAGACTACTCTATCGCCACTAGCAGTGTGACGTTCGGTCCGGACAAGTCGAAGACTCAGACTTTGAGGGTTACGATAGTAAACGACGATGTCAGCGAGAACGACGAAGACATCCCGCTGATTCTCGCCGCCGGTTCCAAACCGGCCGCCGATCTTGGTGACTATTATATTCGCAGCCATCCGGGAAGTTTTGCTACGGCTAGAATAGTGAACGACGATTCCGCGGGCGTCACCGTGTCTGAGAGCGACATGTCAATAGTTGAGGGATCCACCGCGACCTATACGGTCATCCTGGACAGCGAGCCGACAGCGCAGGTAGTCGTGTCCTCTACCAGCAGTGTCTCGTCCAAGGTGACCGTCGCGCCTACCGCACGAACATTCACCACCGCGAACTGGAACACCGCGCAGACTTTCACGGTAAGCGGAGTCGATGTCGGCACAGCCACGGTCAGCCACGCATCGGCAAGCACCGACACCGACTACGGTTCTTCACTAGAGATCGATTCGATTGATGTCACCGTCATTCCCCCATTGGCTCTCACGTTGTCCGCGCCGGCGACGATTGCTGAAGATGCGGGGTCTGCTACGGTCACTGCAACGCTCAATCGAGCGGTTGGTGCTGATGTTGAAGTCACACTCGCGGCGGGATCCGGCACGACTGCGTCCACGGCGGACTATACACTCCCCCCGGCGTTGACTATCGCCAAGGGAGAGACTACAGCCACCGCTGAAGTTGCAATCGTGAACGATGAGATCGTCGAGTTGACCGAGAAACTTGTATTGACGGCAACGGTTGCGGGCGTGGCGGTGACCCCCACGACCATGAACATCACCGAGTCTCGTTCTCCGACCATCGATTTCGGATTGACGGCTACTTCGAGTTCGGTGTATAAGACGAAGGTCGATGAGAACGTAAGTGCTGGACTGCTCAAACTTCCTGTCACGATAAGCCACCTTCCCCAAAAAACCATTACCTTCTCAATCGGCTCGCCTCCCAAGTGCGTGACTTCATGTGAATCGGTTGCGATTGAAGACACGGACTACTCGATTTCGAACAGATCGATCAGCTTCCAACCGTCGGGTTCCAAGACCCAGTATTTCACTGTCACCATCCTGGACGACGACATCGACGCTGCGGACGTGCAGTTTCAACTATTCATTGATGATCCGCTCGCACCCAACAAGCAACTCGCCCAACTGTATGAGATGGACGGCTCAGGAGACGTTGCTATCGTCACCATCGAAGACGACGACACTGCGGGCGTGACGGTCAGTGAGTCTTCAATCACTGTGCTTCTCGGTTCGTCCTCTGAGTACACCGTAGTGTTGGATTCACAGCCGACCGCGACAGTGTTCCTCCATGCGCTCGTAGAATTGCTCCAATTGAAGCTGCTCAAGCCTGTGACGTTCACCACCGCGAACTGGGACACCGCACAGACGTTCACCGTCACCGGCACCGCCACAGGCACCTCCACGATCACCCACAGCACCTCCAGCACCGACAGCAACTACGGCTCGACGCTCGCCGTCGATTCGGTGGAGGTGACTGTTGAGAACCCGCCGCCGTCGTCGTTGACCATTTCGCTGACTGCTTACACCGTCGACGAAGACGCAGGCGACGTGACAGTGACCGCGACGTTCAACCAGCCGGTGAAGGCTGCGAGGACGGTGACGTTTTCAGCCACTGAGAACACCGCCAAAGAGGGCGCAGGGTTCGATTTCACCGTCCCGGATGCGTTCACCGCTGTGGTCGCGGTCGGCCAAACCGTCGGCACCGCCACGGTGACGATCCTCGACGACGACATAGACGAAGCTGACGAAACGTTCGCTTTGACCGCCTCAGACGGACAACTAGTCGCAACACCCGTCGGCGTGACCATCCAAGACAATGACACCGCCGGAGTCACCGTAAGCGAAGACGCGTTGACGATCACCAAAGGCCAAAAGAAGACCTACACGATCGTGCTGGACACCCAACCCACGTCGCAAGTCACGATCACCCCCACCAGCGGCACCACCGCGGTGGCGACGGTGGCGCCGACCGCGCGGACGTTCACCGCCGGCAACTG
Organism: Candidatus Aldehydirespiratoraceae bacterium; assembly: GCA_965204595.1. Lineage (GTDB taxonomy): Bacteria > Actinomycetota > Acidimicrobiia > Acidimicrobiales > Aldehydirespiratoraceae > VXYK01. The sequence goes on from CBDBEW010000014.1 coordinate 846,636, forward strand.
GGCGACCGCGCAGACCTTCACCGTGTCAGGCGTGGCCACCGGAACCTCCACGGTCACCCATGCCGCATCATCGACCGACGACAACTACAGCTCGACGCTCGAAGTCGACGACGTGGACGTGACTGTTGAGAACCCCGACCCCTCGACGCTGACGGTCACGCTGACCAACACGACCGTCGCCGAAAATGCCGGTGATGTGACCATAACCGCGACGTTCGACCAGCCCGTGAAGGCGGCGACGACGGTGACGTTCACCGCCACGGCGGGCACCGCCACTGGAGGCGGCGCCGACTACAGCGTGCCCGCCACGTTCACCGGCATCGCCGCGAAAGGCCAGAGCACCGCCACCGCCATAGTCACCATCGTCAACGACGACCTCGACGAAACCAACGAGACGTTCACGCTCAAAGCCGCTGCGGGTTCGATCGAGTCCGCGGCGGTGACAGTCACCATCCAAGACGACGACACCGCCGGGGTCACCGTCAGCGAAGACACCCTGACTGTGGTGAAGGGACAAAAGAAGACTTACACCGTCGTTTTGGACTCTGAGCCGACGTCGCAAGTCACGATCACCCCCACCAGCGGCACCACCGCAGTCGCCACCGTGGCGCCGACCGCGCGGACGTTCACCACCAGCGACTGGGACACCGCCCAAACCTTCACCGTCACCGGTAAAACCACCGGCACCTCCAACATCACCCACGGAGCGTCATCGACCGACGACGACTACGGGGAGTCGTTGAGCGTCGACGACGTGGACGTGACTGTCGAGAACCCCGACCCCAGCACACTCACCGTGTCACTCACCAACACGACCGTCGCCGAAACCGTCGGCGACATAACGGTGACCGCCACGTTCGACCAGCCAGTGAAAGCGGCGACGACGGTGACGTTCACCGCCACCGCGGGCACCGCCACCGGAGGCGGCGCCGACTACAGCGTGCCCAACACGTTCACCGGCATCGCCGCGAAAGGCCAGAGCACCGCCACCGCCACAGTCACCATCGAAGACGACAACCTCGACGAAAACAACGAAACGTTCGACCTGAAAGCTAGTGCGGGTTCGATCGAGTCCGCGGCGGTGACCGTGACGATCACCGATGATGACACCGCCGGGGTCACCGTCAGCGAAGACACCCTGACTGTGGTGAAGGGACAAAAGAAGACTTACACCGTCGTTTTGGACTCTGAGCCGACGTCGCAAGTCACGATCACCCCCACCAGCGGCACCACCGCCGTCGCGACGGTGGCGCCGACCGCGCGGACGTTCACCACCAGCGACTGGGACACCGCCCAAACCTTCACCGTCACCGGTAAAACCACCGGAACCTCCAACATCACCCACGGAGCGTCATCGACCGACGACGACTACGGGGAGTCGTTGAGCGTCGACGACGTGGACGTGACTGTCGAGAACCCCGACCCCAGCACGCTCACCGTGTCACTCACCAACACGACCGTCGCCGAAAATGTCGGCGACATAACGGTGACCGCCACGTTCGACCAGCCAGTGAAAGCGGCGACGACGGTGACGTTCACCGCCACCGCGGGCACCGCCACCGGAGGCGGCGCCGACTACAGCGTGCCCAACACGTTCACCGGCGTCGCCGCGAAAGGCCAAAGCACCGCCACCGCCACAGTCACCATCGAAGACGACAACCTCGACGAAACCAACGAAACATTCTCGTTGGCCGCCTCAGCCGGGACCCTCACCGCCGCGGCGGTGACCGTGACGATCACCGATGATGACACCGCCGGGGTCACCGTCAGCGAAGACGCGTTGACTGTGGTGAAAGGACAAAAGAAGACTTACACCGTCGTTTTGGACTCTGAGCCGACGTCGCAGGTCACGATCACCCCCACGAGCGGCACCACCGCGGTGGCGACGGTGGCGCCGACCGCGCGGACGTTCACCACCAGCGACTGGGGCACCGCCCAAACCTTCACCGTCACCGGTAAAACCACCGGAACCTCCAACATCACACATGCCGCGTCATCGACTGACGACGACTACGGGGAGTCGTTGAGCGTCGACGACGTGGACGTGACTGTCGAGAACCCCGACCCCAGCTCGCTCACCGTGTCACTCACCAACACGACGGTGGCCGAAAATGTCGGCGACGTGACGGTGACCGCCACGTTCGATCAGCCAGTGAAGGCCGCGACGACGGTGACGTTCACCGCCACCGCGGGCACCGCCACCGGAGGCGGCGCCGACTACAGCGTGCCCAACACGTTCACCGGCATCGCCGCGAAAGGCCAAAGCACCGCCACCGCCACAGTCACCATCGAAGACGACAACCTCGACGAAAACAACGAAACATTCTCGTTGGCCGCGTCGGCGGGGAGCCTGTCGGCCGCGGCGGTGACCGTGACGATCACCGATGACGACACCGCCGGGGTCACCGTCAGCGAAGACGCGTTGACGATCACCAAAGGCCAAAAGAAGACCTACACGATCGTGCTGGACACCCAACCCACGTCGCAAGTCACGATCACCCCCACGAGCGGCGCCACCGCGGTGGCGACGGTGGCGCCGACCGCGCGGACGTTCACCACCAGCGACTGGGACACCGCCCAAACCTTCACCGTCACCGGCGTGACCAGCGGAACCTCCAACATCACCCACGCCGCGTCATCGACTGACGACAACTACAGCTCGACGCTCGAAGTCGACGACGTGGACGTGACTGTTGAGAACCCCGACCCCACCACACTCACCGTGTCACTCACCAACACGACCGTCGCCGAAAATGTCGGCGACGTCACGGTGACCGCCACGTTCGATCAGCCCGTCAAAGCGGCGACGACGGTGACGTTCACCGCCACGGCGGGCACCGCCACCGGAGGCGGCGCCGACTACAGCGTGCCCAACACGTTCACCGGCGTCGCCGCGAAAGGCCAGAGCACCGCCACCGCCACAGTCACCATCGTCAACGACGACCTCGACGAAACCAACGAAACGTTCACGCTCAAAGCCGCTGCGGGTTCGATCGAGTCCGCGGCGGTGACAGTGACGATCACCGATGACGACACCGCCGGGGTCACCGTCAGCGAAGACACCCTGACTGTGGTGAAAGACCAAAAGAAGACTTACACCGTCGTGCTGGACTCTGAGCCGACGTCGCAGGTCACGATCACCCCCACGAGTGACACCACCGCCGTCGCGACGGTGGCGCCCACCGCGCGGACGTTCACCACCAGCGACTGGGGCACCGCACAAACGTTCACCGTCACCGGTAAAACCACCGGCACCTCCAACATCACACATGCCGCGTCATCGACTGACGACGACTACGGGGAGTCGTTGAGCGTCGACGACGTGGACGTGACTGTCGAGAACCCCGACCCCAGCACGCTCACCGTGTCACTGACAAACACGACGGTGGCCGAAAATGTCGGCGACGTGACCGTGACCGCCACGTTCGACCAGCCCGTCAAGGCGGCGACGACGGTGACGTTCACCGCCACGGCGGGCACCGCCACCGGAGGCGGCGCCGACTACAGCGTGCCCGCCACGTTCACCGGCGTCGCCGCGAAAGGCCAAAGCACCGCCACCGCCACAGTCACCATCGTCAACGACGACCTCGACGAAACCGACGAAACGTTCGACCTGAAAGCTAGTGCGGGTTCGATCGAGTCCGCGGCGGTCACAGTCACCATCACCGATGATGACACCGCCGGGGTCACCGTCAGCGAAGACACCCTGACTGTGGTGAAGGGACAAAAGAAGACTTACACCGTCGTTTTGGACTCTGAGCCGACGTCGCAAGTCACGATCACCCCCACGAGCGGCGCCACCGCCGTCGCGACGGTGGCGCCGACCGCGCGGACGTTCACCACCAGCGACTGGGACACCGCCCAAACGTTCACCGTCACCGGCGTGACCAGCGGAACCTCCACCGTCACCCACGCGGCGTCGAGCACTGACGACAACTACGGCTCGTCGCGCACCATCGACTCGGTGGAGGTGACTGTTGAGAACCCCGACCCCACCACGCTCACCGTGTCGCTGACAAACACGACGGTGGCTGAGACCGCCGGCGGCGTGACGGTGACCGCCACGTTCGACCAGCCAGTGAAGGCCGCGACGACGGTGACGTTCACCGCCACCGCGGGCACCGCCACCGGAGGCGGCGCCGACTACAGCGTGCCCAACACGTTCACCGGCGTCGCCGCGAAAGGCCAGAGCACCGCCACCGCCACAGTCACCATCGTCAACGACGACCTCGACGAAACCAACGAGACGTTCACGCTCAAAGCCGCTGCGGGTTCGATCGAGTCCGCGACGGTGACAGTCACCATCCAAGACGACGACACCGCCGCAGTCACCGTCAGCGAAGACGCGTTGACGATCACCAAAGGCCAAAAGAAGACCTACACGATCGTTTTGGACACCCAGCCGACGTCGCAAGTCACGATCACCCCCACCAGCGGCACCACCGCGGTCGCGACGGTGGCGCCGACGGCGCGGACGTTCACCACCAGCGACTGGGGCACCGCCCAAACGTTCACCGTCACCGGCGTGACCAGCGGAACCTCCACCGTCACCCACGGAGCGTCATCGACCGACGACAACTACGGCTCGTCGCGCACCATCGACTCGGTGGACGTGACTGTCGAGAACCCCGACCCCAGCTCGCTCACCGTGTCACTGACAAACACGACGGTGGCTGAGACCGCCGGCGACGTGACGGTGACCGCCACGTTCGACCAGCCAGTGAAGGCGGCGACGACGGTGACGTTCACCGCCACGGCGGGCACCGCCACCGGAGGCGGCACCGACTACAGCGTGCCCGCCACGTTCACCGGCGTCGCCGCGAAAGGCCAGAGCACCGCCACCGCCACAGTCACCATCGAAGACGACAACCTCGACGAAACCAACGAAACGTTCGACCTGAAAGCTAGTGCGGGTTCGATCGAGTCCGCGGCGGTGACAGTCACCATCACCGATGATGACACCGCCGGGGTCACCGTCAGCGAAGACACCCTGACTGTGGTGAAGGGACAAAAGAAGACTTACACCGTCGTTTTGGACTCTGAGCCGACGTCGCAGGTCACGATCACCCCCACGAGCGGCGCCACCGCCGTCGCGACGGTGGCGCCGACCGCGCGGACGTTCACCACCAGCGACTGGGACACCGCACAAACGTTCACCGTCACCGGTAAAACCACCGGAACCTCCAACATCACACATGCCGCGTCGTCGACTGACGACGACTACGGGGAGTCGTTGAGCGTCGACGACGTGGACGTGACTGTCGAGAACCCCGACCCCACCACACTCACCGTGTCACTGACAAACACGACGGTGGCTGAGACCGCAGGCGACGTGACGGTGACCGCCACGTTCGATCAGCCAGTGAAGGCGGCGGCGACGGTGACGTTCACCGCCACCGCGGGCACCGCCACCGGAGGCGGCGCCGACTACAGCGTGCCCGCCACGTTCACCGGCATCGCCGCGAAAGGCCAGAGCACCGCCACCGCCATAGTCACCATCGTCAACGACGACCTCGACGAAACAGACGAAACATTCTCGTTGGCCGCGTCGGCGGGGACTCTCACCGCCGCGGCGGTGACAGTGACGATCACCGATGATGACACCGCCGGGGTCACCGTCAGCGAAGACACCCTGACTGTGGTGAAAGACCAAAAGAAGACCTACACGATCGTTTTGGACTCTGAGCCGACGTCGCAAGTCACGATCACCCCCACCAGCGGCACACCCGCGGTGGCCACCGTGGCGCCCACCGCGCGGACGTTCACCACCAGCGACTGGGGCACCGCCCAAACCTTCACCGTCACCGGCGTCACCACCGGAACCTCCACCGTCAGCCACGCCGCATCATCGACCGACGACAACTACGGGGAGTCGTTGAGCGTCGACTCTGTGGAGGTGACTGTTGAGAACCCCGACCCCTCCACGCTCACCGTCACGCTCACCAACACCACCGTCGCCGAAAATGTCGGTGATGTCACCGTGACCGCCACGTTCGACCAGCCGGTGAAGGCTGCGACGACGGTGACGTTCACCGCCACGGCGGGCACCGCCACCGGAGGCGGCGTCGACTACACGCTGCCGGCGACGTTCACTGCCACGGTCGCCACAGGCCAAAAAGCTGGGACCGCGACGGTCACAATCGTCGACGACGACCTCGACGAAAACAACGAAACGTTCGCGCTCAAAGCCGCTGCGGGTTCGATCGAGTCCGCGGCGGTGACAGTCACCATCCAAGATGATGACACCGCCGCAGTCACCGTAAGCGAAGAGTCGTTGACGGTCACCAAAGGACAAAAGGAGTCTTACACGGTGGTGTTGGACACCCAACCGACATCGCAGGTGATCGTCACCCCCACCAGCGGCACACCCGCGGTGGCCACCGTGGCGCCCACCGCGCGGACGTTCACCACCAGCAACTGGGGCACCGCCCAGACCTTCACCGTCACCGGTGAAACCACCGGCACCTCCAACATCACACACGCCGCGTCATCGACCGACGACAACTACGGGGAGTCGTTGAGCGTCGACTCTGTGGAGGTGACTGTTGAGAACCCCGACCCCTCCACGCTCACCGTCACGCTCACCAACACCACCGTCGCCGAAAATGTCGGTGATGTCACCGTGACCGCCACGTTCGACCAGCCGGTGAAGGCTGCGACGACGGTGACGTTCACCGCCACGGCGGGCACCGCCACCGGAGGCGGCGTCGACTACACGCTGCCGGCGACGTTCACTGCCACGGTCGCCACAGGCCAAAAAGCTGGGACCGCGACGGTCACAATCGTCGACGACGACCTCGACGAAAACAACGAAACGTTCGCGCTCAAAGCCGCTGCGGGTTCGATCGAGTCCGCGGCGGTGACAGTCACCATCCAAGACGACGACACCGCCGCAGTCACCGTAAGCGAAGAGTCGTTGACGGTCACCAAAGGACAAAAGGAGTCTTACACGATCGTTTTGGACTCTGAGCCGACGTCGCAAGTCACGATCACCCCCACCAGCGGCACACCCGCGGTGGCCACCGTGGCGCCCACCGCGCGGACGTTCACCACCAGCGACTGGGGCACCGCCCAAACCTTCACCGTCACCGGCGTCACCACCGGAACCTCCACCGTCAGCCACGCCGCATCATCGACCGACGACAACTACGGGGAGTCGTTGAGCGTCGACTCTGTGGAGGTGACTGTTGAGAACCCCGACCCCTCCACGCTCACCGTCACGCTCACCAACACCACCGTCGCCGAAAATGTCGGTGATGTCACCGTGACCGCCACGTTCGACCAGCCGGTGAAGGCTGCGACGACGGTGACGTTCACCGCCACGGCGGGCACCGCCACCGGAGGCGGCGTCGACTACACGCTGCCGGCGACGTTCACTGCCACGGTCGCCACAGGCCAAAAAGCTGGGACCGCGACGGTCACAATCGTCGACGACGACCTCGACGAAAACAACGAAACGTTCGCGCTCAAAGCCGCTGCGGGTTCGATCGAGTCCGCGGCGGTGACAGTCACCATCCAAGATGATGACACCGCCGCAGTCACCGTAAGCGAAGAGTCGTTGACGGTCACCAAAGGACAAAAGGAGTCTTACACGGTGGTGTTGGACACCCAACCGACATCGCAGGTGATCGTCACCCCCACCAGCGGCACACCCGCGGTGGCCACCGTGGCGCCCACCGCGCGGACGTTCACCACCAGCAACTGGGGCACCGCCCAGACCTTCACCGTCACCGGTGAAACCACCGGCACCTCCAACATCACACACGCCGCGTCATCGACCGACGACAACTACGGGGAGTCGTTGAGCGTCGACTCTGTGGAGGTGACTGTTGAGAACCCCGACCCCTCCACGCTCACCGTCACGCTCACCAACACCACCGTCGCCGAAAATGTCGGTGATGTCACCGTGACCGCCACGTTCGACCAGCCGGTGAAGGCTGCGACGACGGTGACGTTCACCGCCACGGCGGGCACCGCCACCGGAGGCGGCGTCGACTACACGCTGCCGGCGACGTTCACTGCCACGGTCGCCACAGGCCAAAAAGCTGGGACCGCGACGGTCACCATCGTCGACGACGACCTCGACGAAAACAACGAAACGTTCGCGCTCAAAGCCGCTGCGGGTTCGATCGAGTCCGCGGCGGTGACAGTCACCATCCAAGATGATGACACCGCCGCAGTCACCGTAAGCGAAGAGTCGTTGACGGTCACCAAAGGACAAAAGGAGTCTTACACGGTGGTGTTGGACACCCAACCGACATCGCAGGTGATCGTCACCCCCACCAGCGGCACACCCGCGGTGGCCACCGTGGCGCCCACCGCGCGGACGTTCACCACCAGCAACTGGGGCACCGCACAGACGTTCACCGTCACCGGTGAAACCACCGGCACCTCCAACATCACACACGCCGCGTCATCGACCGACGACAACTACGGGGAGTCGTTGAGCGTCGACTCTGTGGAGGTGACTGTTGAGAACCCCGACCCCTCCACGCTCACCGTCACGCTCACCAACACCACCGTCGCCGAAAATGTCGGTGATGTCACCGTGACCGCCACGTTCGACCAGCCGGTGAAGGCTGCGACGACGGTGACGTTCACCGCCACGGCGGGCACCGCCACCGGAGGCGGCGTCGACTACACGCTGCCGGCGACGTTCACTGCCACGGTCGCCACAGGCCAAAAAGCTGGGACCGCGACGGTCACAATCGTCGACGACGACCTCGACGAAAACAACGAAACGTTCGCGCTCAAAGCCGCTGCGGGTTCGATCGACGTCCGCGGCGGTGACAGTCACCATCCAAGATGATGACACCGCCGCAGTCACCGTAAGCGAAGAGTCGTTGACGGTCACCAAAGGACAAAAGGAGTCTTACACGGTGGTGTTGGACACCCAACCGACATCGCAGGTGATCGTCACCCCCACCAGCGGCACACCCGCGGTGGCCACCGTGGCGCCCACCGCGCGGACGTTCACCACCAGCAACTGGGGCACCGCCCAGACCTTCACCGTCACCGGCGTCACCACCGGCACCTCCAACATCACACACGCCGCGTCATCGACCGACGACAACTACGGGGAGTCGTTGAGCGTCGACTCGGTGGACGTGACTGTCGAGAACCCCGACCCCTCCACACTCACCGTGTCACTGACAAACACGACCGTCGCTGAGACCGCCGGCGACGTCACGGTGACCGCCACGTTCGACCAGCCAGTGAAAGCGGCGACGACGGTGACGTTCACCGCCACCGCGGGCACCGCCACCGGAGGCGGCGCCGACTACAGCGTGCCCGCCACGTTCACCGGCGTCGCCGCGAAGGGCCAAAGCACCGCCACCGCCACAGTCACCATCGTCAACGACGACCTCGACGAAAACAACGAAACATTCACCGTCGCCGCGTCGGCGGGGACTCTCACCGCCGCGGCGGTGACAGTCACCATCACCGATGACGACACCGCCGGGGTCACCGTCAGCGAAGACACCCTGACTGTGGTGAAGGGACAAAAGAAGACCTACACCGTCGTTTTGGACACCCAGCCGACGTCGCAAGTCGTGGTCACCCCCACGAGCGGCACCACCGCGGTCGCCACGGTGGCGCCCACCGCGCGGACGTTCACCACCAGCGACTGGGACACCGCACAAACGTTCACCGTCACCGGCGTGACCAGCGGAACCTCCACCGTCACCCACGCGGCGTCGAGCACTGACGACAACTACGGCTCGTCGCGCACCATCGACTCGGTGGAGGTGACTGTTGAGAACCCCGACCCCACCACGCTCACCGTGTCGCTCACAAACACGACTGTGGCTGAGACCGCCGGCGACGTGACGGTGACCGCGACGTTCGACCAGCCCGTGAAGGCGGCGACGACGGTGACGTTCACCGCGACGGCGGGCACCGCCACCGGAGGCGGCGCCGACTACAGCGTGCCCGCCACGTTCACCGGCGTCGCCGCGAAAGGCCAGAGCACCGCCACCGCCACAGTCACCATCGTCAACGACGACCTCGACGAAACAGACGAAACATTCTCGTTGGCCGCGTCGGCGGGGACTCTCACCGCCGCGGCGGTGACCGTGACGATCACCGATGACGACACCGCCGGGGTCACCGTAAGCGAAGACACCCTGACTGTGGTGAAGGGACAAAAGAAGACCTACACCGTCGTGCTGGACACCCAACCCACCTCCCAGGTTGTCCTCACCCCCACCAGCGGCGCCACCGCGGTCGCGACGGTGGCGCCCACGGCGCGCACGTTCACCACCAGCGACTGGGGCACCGCACAGACGTTCACCGTCACCGGCGTGACCAGCGGAACCTCCAACATCACCCATGCCGCGTCATCGACTGACGACGACTACGGGGAGTCGTTGAGCGTCGACGACGTGGACGTGACTGTCGAGAACCCCGACCCCACCACACTCACCGTGTCACTGACAAACACGACCGTCGCTGAGACCGCCGGCGATGTCACGGTGACCGCCACGTTCGATCAGCCCGTCAAAGCGGCGACGACGGTGACGTTCACCGCCACGGCGGGCACCGCCACCGGAGGCGGCGCCGACTACAGCGTGCCCGCCACGTTCACCGGCGTCGCCGCGAAAGGCCAGAGCACCGCCACCGCCACAGTCACCATCGTCAACGACGACCTCGACGAAACAGACGAAACATTCTCGTTGGCCGCGTCGGCGGGGACTCTCACCGCCGCGGCGGTGACAGTGACGATCACCGATGACGACACCGCCGGGGTCACCGTAAGCGAAGACACCCTGACTGTGGTGAAGGGACAAAAGAAGACCTACACCGTCGTGCTGGACACCCAACCCACCTCCCAGGTTGTCCTCACCCCCACCAGCGGCGCCACCGCGGTCGCGACGGTGGCGCCGACGGCTCGGACGTTCACCACCAGCGACTGGGGCACCGCACAGACGTTCACCGTCACCGGCGTGACCAGCGGAACCTCCAACATCACCCATGCCGCGTCATCGACTGACGACGACTACGGGGAGTCGTTGAGCGTCGACGACGTGGACGTGACTGTCGAGAACCCCGACCCCTCCACACTCACCGTGTCACTGACAAACACGACCGTCGCTGAGACCGCCGGCGATGTCACGGTGACCGCCACGTTCGATCAGCCCGTCAAAGCGGCGACTACGGTGACGTTCACCGCCACCGCGGGCACCGCCACCGGAGGCGGCGCCGACTACAGCGTGCCCAACACGTTCACCGGCGTCGCCGCGAAAGGCCAGAGCACCGCCACCGCCACAGTCACCATCGAAGACGACAACCTCGACGAAAACAACGAAACATTCTCGTTGGCCGCCTCAGCCGGGACTCTCACCGCCGCGGCGGTGACAGTGACGATCACCGATGACGACACCGCCGGGGTCACCGTAAGCGAAGACGCGTTGACGATCACCAAAGGCCAAAAGAAGACCTACACGATCGTGCTGGACACCCAACCCACGTCACAAGTCGTGATCACCCCCACCAGCGGCACCACCGCGGTGGCGACGGTGGCGCCGACCGCTCGCACGTTCACCACCAGCGACTGGGACACCGCACAAACCTTCACCGTCACCGGTGAAACCACCGGAACGTCCAACATCACACATGCCGCGTCATCGACCGACGACGACTACGGGGAGTCGTTGAGCGTCGACGACGTGGACGTGACTGTCGAGAACCCCGACCCCTCCACACTCACCGTGTCACTCACAAACACGACCGTCGCCGAAAATGTCGGCGACATAACGGTGACCGCCACGTTCGACCAGCCCGTGAAAGCGGCGACGACGGTGACGTTCACCGCCACCGCGGGCACCGCCACCGGAGGCGGCGCCGACTACAGCGTGCCCGCCACGTTCACCGGCGTCGCCGCGAAAGGCCAGAGCACCGCCACCGCCATAGTCACCATCGTCAACGACGACCTCGACGAAAACAACGAGACGTTCACGCTCAAAGCCGCTGCGGGTTCGATCGAGTCCGCGGCGGTGACAGTCACCATCCAAGACGACGACACCGCCGGGGTCACCGTCAGCGACGACACCCTGACTGTGGTGAAGGGACAAAAGAAGACTTACACCGTCGTTTTGGACTCTGAGCCGACGTCGCAAGTCACGATCACCCCCACCAGCGGCACCACCGCGGTGGCGACGGTGGCGCCGACGGCGCGGACGTTCACCACCAGCGACTGGGGCACCGCCCAAACGTTCACCGTCACCGGTAAAACCACCGGAACCTCCAACATCACCCACGGAGCGTCATCGACCGACGACGACTACGGGGAGTCGTTGAGCGTCGACGACGTGGACGTGACTGTCGAGAACCCCGACCCCAGCTCGCTCACCGTGTCGCTCACCAACACGACCGTCGCCGAAACCGCCGGCGACGTGACCGTGACCGCCACGTTCGATCAGCCCGTCAAAGCGGCGACGACGGTGACGTTCACCGCCACCGCGGGCACCGCCACCGGAGGCGGCGCCGACTACAGCGTGCCCAACACGTTCACCGGCGTCGCCGCGAAAGGCCAGAGCACCGCCACCGCCATAGTCACCATCGTCAACGACGACCTCGACGAAACCAACGAGACGTTCACGCTCAAAGCCGCTGCGGGTTCGATCGAGTCCGCGGCGGTGACAGTCACCATCCAAGACGACGACACCGCCGGGGTCACCGTCAGCGAAGACACCCTGACTGTGGTGAAGGGACAAAAGAAGACTTACACCGTCGTGCTGGACACCCAGCCGACGTCGCAGGTTGTGGTCACCCCCACGAGTGGCACCACCGCAGTCGCCACCGTCGCGCCGACGGCTCGGACGTTCACCACCAGCGACTGGGGCACCGCACAAACGTTCACCGTCACCGGCGTCACCAGCGGAACCTCCAACATCACCCACGGAGCGTCATCGACTGACGACGACTACGGGGAGTCGTTGAGCGTCGACGACGTGGACGTGACTGTCGAGAACCCCGACCCCACCACACTCACCGTGTCACTCACAAACACGACCGTCGCCGAAAATGTCGGCGACGTCACGGTGACCGCCACGTTCGACCAGCCCGTCAAAGCCGCGACGACGGTGACGTTCACCGCCACCGCGGGCACCGCCACCGGAGGCGGCGCCGACTACAGCGTGCCCAACACGTTCACCGGCGTCGCCGCGAAAAGCCAAAACACCGCCACCGCCACAGTCACCATCGAAGACGACGACCTCGACGAAACCGACGAGACGTTCACCGTCGCCGCCTCAGCCGGGACTCTCACCGCCGCGGCGGTGACCGTGACGATCACCGATGACGACACCGCCGGGGTCACCGTCAGCGAAGACACCCTGACTGTGGTGAAAGACCAAAAGAAGACCTACACCGTCGTGCTGGACACCCAACCCACCTCCCAGGTTGTCCTCACCCCCACGAGCGGCACCACCGCGGTCGCCACGGTGGCGCCGACGGCTCGCACGTTCACCACCAGCGACTGGGGCACCGCACAAACGTTCACCGTCACCGGCGTGACCAGCGGCACGTCCAACATCACCCACGCCGCGTCATCGACTGACGACGACTACGGGGAGTCGTTGAGCGTCGACGACGTGGACGTGACTGTTGAGAACCCCGACCCCTCCACACTCACCGTGTCACTGACAAACACGACCGTCGCCGAGGATGTCGGCGACGTCACGGTGACCGCCACGTTCGACCAGCCCGTCAAAGCCGCGACGACGGTGACGTTCACCGCCACCGCGGGCACCGCCACCGGAGGCGGCGCCGACTACAGCGTGCCCAACACGTTCACCGGCGTCGCCGCGAAAAGCCAAAACACCGCCACCGCCACAGTCACCATCGAAGACGACGACCTCGACGAAACCGACGAGACGTTCACGCTCAAAGCCGCTGCGGGTTCGATCGAGTCCGCGGCGGTGACAGTCACCATCCAAGACGACGACACCGCCGGGGTCACCGTCAGCGAAGACACCCTGACTGTGGTGAAGGGACAAAAGAAGACCTACACCGTCGTTTTGGACACCCAGCCGACGTCGCAAGTCGTGGTCACCCCCACGAGCGGCACCACCGCCGTCGCGACGGTGGCGCCGACGGCTCGGACGTTCACCACCAGCGACTGGGACACCGCACAAACGTTCACCGTCACCGGTAAAACCACCGGAACGTCCAACATCACCCACGCCGCGTCATCGACCGACGACGACTACGGGGAGTCGTTGAGCGTCGACTCGGTGGACGTGACTGTCGAGAACCCCGACCCCACCACACTCACCGTGTCACTCACCAACACGACCGTCGCCGAAAATGTCGGCGACATAACGGTGACCGCCACGTTCGACCAGCCAGTGAAGGCGGCGACTACGGTGACGTTCACCGCCACGGCGGGCACCGCCACCGGAGGCGGCGCCGACTACAGCGTGCCCAACACGTTCACCGGCGTCGCCGCGAAAGGCCAGAGCACCGCCACCGCCACAGTCACCATCGTCAACGACGACCTCGACGAAAACAACGAAACATTCTCGTTGGCCGCCTCAGCCGGGACTCTCACCGCCGCGGCGGTGACAGTGACGATCACCGATGACGACACCGCCGGGGTCACCGTCAGCGAAGACACCCTGACTGTGGTGAAGGGACAAAAGAAGACCTACACCGTCGTGCTGGACACCCAGCCGACGTCGCAAGTCACGATCACCCCCACGAGTGGCACCACCGCCGTCGCGACGGTGGCGCCGACGGCGCGGACGTTCACCACCAGCGACTGGGGCACCGCACAAACGTTCACCGTCACCGGTAAAACCACCGGAACGTCCAACATCACCCACGCCGCGTCATCGACCGACGACGACTACGGGGAGTCGTTGAGCGTCGACTCGGTGGACGTGACTGTCGAGAACCCCGACCCCACCACACTCACCGTGTCACTCACCAACACGACCGTCGCCGAAAATGTCGGCGACATAACGGTGACCGCCACGTTCGACCAGCCAGTGAAGGCGGCGACTACGGTGACGTTCACCGCCACGGCGGGCACCGCCACCGGAGGCGGCGCCGACTACAGCGTGCCCAACACGTTCACCGGCGTCGCCGCGAAAGGCCAGAGCACCGCCACCGCCACAGTCACCATCGAAGACGACAACCTCGACGAAACCAACGAGACGTTCGCGCTCAAAGCCGCTGCGGGTTCGATCGAGTCCGCGGCGGTGACAGTCACCATCCAAGACGACGACACCGCCGGGGTCACCGTCAGCGAAGACGCGTTGACTGTGGTGAAGGGACAAAAGAAGACTTACACCGTCGTTTTGGACTCTGAGCCGACGTCGCAAGTCACGATCACCCCCACCAGCGGCGCCACCGCCGTCGCGACGGTGGCGCCGACCGCGCGGACGTTCACCACCAGCGACTGGGGCACCGCCCAAACGTTCACCGTCACCGGTAAAACCACCGGAACCTCCAACATCACACATGCCGCGTCGTCGACTGACGACGACTACGGGGAGTCGTTGAGCGTCGACGACGTGGACGTGACTGTCGAGAACCCCGACCCCAGCTCGCTCACCGTGTCACTCACCAACACGACCGTCGCCGAAAATGTCGGCGACATAACGGTGACCGCGACGTTCGACCAGCCAGTGAAGGCGGCGACGACGGTGACGTTCACCGCGACGGCGGGCACCGCCACCGGAGGCGGCGCCGACTACAGCGTGCCCAACACGTTCACCGGCGTCGCCGCGAAAGGCCAAAGCACCGCCACCGCCACAGTCACCATCGAAGACGACAACCTCGACGAAACCGACGAGACGTTCGCGCTCAAAGCCGCTGCGGGTTCGATCGAGTCCGCGGCGGTGACAGTCACCATCCAAGACGACGACACCGCCGGGGTCACCGTCAGCGTGGACGCGTTGACGGTCGTGAAGGGGCAGAAGAAGACCTACACCGTCGTGCTGGACTCTGAGCCGACGTCGCAAGTCGTGGTCACCCCCACCAGTGGCGCCACCGCCGTCGCCACGGTGGCGCCGACGGCTCGGACGTTCACCACCAGCGACTGGGGCACCGCCCAAACGTTCACCGTCACCGGTAAAACCACCGGAACCTCCAACATCACACATGCCGCGTCGAGCACTGACGACGACTACGGGGAGTCGTTGAGCGTCGACGACGTGGACGTGACTGTCGAGAACCCCGACCCCAGCTCGCTCACCGTGTCACTCACCAACACGACCGTCGCCGAAAATGTCGGCGACATAACGGTGACCGCGACGTTCGACCAGCCAGTGAAGGCGGCGACGACGGTGACGTTCACCGCGACGGCGGGCACCGCCACCGGAGGCGGCGCCGACTACAGCGTGCCCAACACGTTCACCGGCGTCGCCGCGAAAGGCCAAAGCACCGCCACCGCCACAGTCACCATCGAAGACGACAACCTCGACGAAACCGACGAGACGTTCGCGCTCAAAGCCGCTGCGGGTTCGATCGAGTCCGCGGCGGTGACAGTCACCATCCAAGACGACGACACCGCCGGGGTCACCGTCAGCGTGGACGCGTTGACGGTCGTGAAGGGGCAGAAGAAGACCTACACCGTCGTGCTGGACTCTGAGCCGACGTCGCAAGTCGTGGTCACCCCCACCAGTGGCACCACCGCCGTCGCCACGGTGGCGCCGACGGCTCGGACGTTCACCACCAGCGACTGGGGCACCGCACAAACCTTCACCGTCACCGGTAAAACCACCGGAACGTCCAACATCACCCATGCCGCGTCGAGCACTGACGACGACTACGGGGAGTCGTTGAGCGTCGACGACGTGGACGTGACTGTCGAGAACCCCGACCCCAGCTCGCTCACCGTGTCACTCACCAACACGACCGTCGCCGAAAATGTCGGCGACATAACGGTGACCGCGACGTTCGACCAGCCAGTGAAGGCCGCGACGACGGTGACGTTCACCGCCACCGCGGGCACCGCCACCGGCGGCGGCGCCGACTACAGCGTGCCCAACACGTTCACCGGCATCGCCGCGAAAAGCCAAAGCACCGCCACCGCCACAGTCACCATCGAAGACGACAACCTCGACGAAACCAACGAAACGTTCGACCTGAAAGCTAGTGCGGGTTCGATCGAGTCCGCGGCGGTGACAGTCACCATCCAAGACGACGACACCGCCGGGGTCACCGTCAGCGACGACACCCTGACTGTGGTGAAGGGACAAAAGAAGACCTACACGATCGTTTTGGACACCCAGCCGACGTCGCAAGTCACGATCACCCCCACGAGCGGCACCACCGCGGTGGCGACGGTGGCGCCGACGGCGCGGACGTTCACCACCAGCGACTGGGGCACCGCACAAACGTTCACCGTCACCGGCGTGACCAGCGGAACGTCCAACATCACCCACGCCGCGTCGAGCACTGACGACGACTACGGGGAGTCGTTGAGCGTCGACGACGTGGACGTGACTGTCGAGAACCCCGACCCCTCCACACTCACCGTGTCACTGACAAACACGACTGTGGCTGAGACCGCCGGCGACGTGACGGTGACCGCCACGTTCGATCAGCCCGTCAAAGCGGCGACGACGGTGACGTTCACCGCCACGGCGGGCACCGCCACCGGAGGCGGCGCCGACTACAGCGTGCCCGCCACGTTCACCGGCGTCGCCGCGAAAGGCCAGAGCACCGCCACCGCCACAGTCACCATCGTCAACGACGACCTCGACGAAACCGACGAGACGTTCGCGCTCAAAGCCGCTGCGGGTTCGATCGAGTCCGCGGCGGTGACAGTGACGATCACCGATGATGACACCGCCGGGGTCACCGTCAGCGAAGACGCGTTGACTGTGGTGAAGGGGCAGAAGAAGACCTACACGATCGTTTTGGACACCCAGCCGACGTCGCAAGTCACGATCACCCCCACCAGCGGCACCACCGCGGTGGCGACGGTGGCGCCGACGGCGCGGACGTTCACCACCAGCGACTGGGGCACCGCCCAAACGTTCACCGTCACCGGTAAAACCACCGGAACCTCCAACATCACCCACGCCGCGTCATCGACCGACGACGACTACGGGGAGTCGTTGAGCGTCGACGACGTGGACGTGACTGTCGAGAACCCCGACCCCTCCACACTCACCGTGTCACTGACAAACACGACGGTGGCTGAGACCGCCGGCGACGTGACGGTGACCGCGACGTTCGACCAGCCCGTCAAGGCGGCGACTACGGTGACGTTCACCGCCACCGCGGGCACCGCCACCGGAGGCGGCGCCGACTACAGCGTGCCCAACACGTTCACCGGCGTCGCCGCGAAAGGCCAGAGCACCGCCACCGCCATAGTCACCATCGTCAACGACGACCTCGACGAAACAGACGAAACGTTCGCGTTGGCCGCGTCGGCGGGGACTCTCACCGCCGCGGCGGTGACCGTGACGATCACCGATGATGACACCGCCGGGGTCACCGTCAGCGAAGACGCGTTGACTGTGGTGAAGGGACAAAAGAAGACCTACACCGTCGTGCTGGACACCCAACCCACCTCCCAGGTTGTCCTCACCCCCACGAGCGGCACCACCGCCGTCGCGACGGTGGCGCCGACGGCTCGGACGTTCACCACCAGCGACTGGGGCACCGCACAAACGTTCACCGTCACCGGCGTCACCAGCGGCACCTCCAACATCAGCCACGCCGCGTCGAGCACTGACGACGACTACGGGGAGTCGTTGAGCGTCGACGACGTGGACGTGACTGTCGAGAACCCCGACCCCTCCACACTCACCGTGTCGCTGACAAACACGACGGTGGCTGAGACCGCCGGCGACGTGACGGTGACCGCGACGTTCGATCAGCCCGTCAAGGCGGCGACGACGGTGACGTTCACCGCCACGGCGGGCACCGCCACCGGAGGCGGCGCCGACTACAGCGTGCCCAACACGTTCACCGGCGTCGCCGCGAAAGGCCAGAGCACCGCCACCGCCATAGTCACCATCGTCAACGACGACCTCGACGAAACCAACGAAAAGTTCTCGTTGGCCGCGTCGGCGGGGACTCTCACCGCCGCGGCGGTGACAGTGACGATCACCGATGACGACACCGCCGGGGTCACCGTCAGCGAAGACGCGTTGACGATCACCAAAGGCCAAAAGAAGACCTACACCGTCGTGCTGGACTCTGAGCCGACGTCGCAAGTCGTGGTCACCCCCACCAGCGGCACCACCGCGGTCGCGACGGTGGCGCCCACGGCGCGGACGTTCACCACCAGCGACTGGGGCACCGCACAAACGTTCACCGTCACCGGCGAAACCACCGGCACCTCCACCGTCACACATGCCGCGTCGAGCACTGACGACGACTACGGGGAGTCGTTGAGCGTCGACTCGGTGGACGTGACTGTCGAGAACCCCGACCCCACCACACTCACCGTGTCACTGACCAACACGACCGTGGCCGAGGATGTCGGCGACGTCACGGTGACCGCCACGTTCGACCAGCCAGTGAAAGCGGCGACGACGGTGACGTTCACAGCCACCGCGGGCACCGCCACCGGAGGCGGCGCCGACTACAGCGTGCCCAACACGTTCACCGGCGTCGCCGCGAAAGGCCAGAGCACCGCCACCGCCATAGTCACCATCGTCAACGACGACCTCGACGAAACCAACGAAACGTTCGACCTGAAAGCTAGTGCGGGTTCGATCGAGTCCGCGGCGGTCACAGTCACCATCACCGATGATGACACCGCCGGGGTCACCGTCAGCGAAGACACCCTGACTGTGGTGAAGGGACAAAAGAAGACTTACACCGTCGTTTTGGACTCTGAGCCCACGTCGCAAGTCACGATCACCCCCACGAGCGGCACCACCGCCGTCGCGACGGTGGCGCCGACCGCGCGGACGTTCACCACCAGCGACTGGGACACCGCCCAAACCTTCACCGTCACCGGTAAAACCACCGGAACCTCCAACATCACCCACGGAGCGTCATCGACCGACGACGACTACGGGGAGTCGTTGAGCGTCGACGACGTGGACGTGACTGTCGAGAACCCCGACCCCAGCTCGCTCACCGTGTCACTCACCAACACGACGGTGGCCGAAAATGTCGGCGACGTGACGGTGACCGCCACGTTCGACCAGCCAGTGAAGGCGGCGACGACGGTGACGTTCACCGCCACCGCGGGCACCGCCACCGGAGGCGGCGCCGACTACAGCGTGCCCAACACGTTCACCGGCGTCGCCGCGAAAGGCCAGAGCACCGCCACCGCCACAGTCACCATCGTCAACGACGACCTCGACGAAACCAACGAAACATTCTCGTTGGCCGCCTCAGCCGGGACCCTCACCGCCGCGGCGGTCACAGTCACCATCACCGATGATGACACCGCCGGGGTCACCGTCAGCGAAGACACCCTGACTGTGGTGAAGGGACAAAAGAAGACCTACACCGTCGTTTTGGACTCTGAGCCGACGTCGCAAGTCACGATCACCCCCACCAGCGGCACCACCGCCGTCGCGACGGTGGCGCCGACCGCGCGGACGTTCACCACCAGCGACTGGGACACCGCCCAAACCTTCACCGTCACCGGTAAAACCACCGGAACCTCCAACATCACACATGCCGCGTCATCGACCGACGACGACTACGGGGAGTCGTTGAGCGTCGACGACGTGGACGTGACTGTCGAGAACCCCGACCCCAGCTCGCTCACCGTGTCACTGACAAACACGACCGTCGCCGAAAATGTCGGCGACGTGACGGTGACCGCCACGTTCGACCAGCCCGTCAAAGCGGCGACGACGGTGACGTTCACCGCCACCGCGGGCACCGCCACCGGAGGCGGCGCCGACTACAGCGTGCCCAACACGTTCACCGGCGTCGCCGCGAAAGGCCAAAGCACCGCCACCGCGACGGTCACCATCGTCAACGACGACCTCGACGAAACCAACGAGACGTTCACGCTCAAAGCCGCTGCGGGTTCGATCGAGTCCGCGGCGGTGACCGTGACGATCACCGATGATGACACCGCCGGGGTCACCGTCAGCGAAGACGCGTTGACGATCACCAAAGGCGCCAAGAAGACCTACACCGTCGTTTTGGACTCTGAGCCGACGTCGCAAGTCACGATCACCCCCACCAGCGGCACCACCGCCGTCGCGACGGTGGCGCCGACCGCGCGGACGTTCACCACCAGCGACTGGGGCACCGCACAAACGTTCACCGTCACCGGTAAAACCACCGGAACCTCCAACATCACCCACGGAGCGTCATCGACCGACGACGACTACGGGGAGTCGTTGAGCGTCGACGACGTGGACGTGACTGTCGAGAACCCCGACCCCAGCACGCTCACCGTGTCACTCACCAACACGACCGTCGCCGAAACCGCCGGCGACGTGACCGTGACCGCCACGTTCGACCAGCCCGTCAAAGCCGCGACGACGGTGACGTTCACCGCCACCGCGGGCACCGCCACCGGAGGCGGCGCCGACTACAGCGTGCCCAACACGTTCACCGGCATCGCCGCGAAAGGCCAAAGCACCGCCACCGCCATAGTCACCATCGTCAACGACGACCTCGACGAAAACAACGAAACATTCTCGTTGGCCGCGTCGGCGGGGACTCTCACCGCCGCGGCGGTGACAGTCACCATCACCGATGATGACACCGCCGGAGTCACAGTCAGCGAAGACGCGTTGACTGTGGTGAAGGGGCAGAAGAAGACCTACACGATCGTGCTGGACACCCAGCCGACGTCGCAGGTCGTGGTCACCCCCACCAGCGGCACCACCGCGGTCGCCACCGTGGCGCCCACGGCGCGGACGTTCACCACCAGCGACTGGGGCACCGCACAAACGTTCACCGTCACCGGCGTCACCAGCGGCACCTCCAACATCACACATGCCGCGTCATCGACCGACGACGACTACGGGGAGTCGTTGAGCGTCGACGACGTGGACGTGACTGTCGAGAACCCCGACCCCACCACACTCACCGTCTCGCTCACCAACACGACCGTGGCTGAGACCGCCGGCGACGTCACGGTGACCGCCACGTTCGACCAGCCCGTCAAAGCCGCGACGACGGTGACGTTCACCGCCACCGCGGGCACCGCCACCGGAGGCGGCGCCGACTACAGCGTGCCCAACACGTTCACCGGCATCGCCGCGAAAGGCCAAAGCACCGCCACCGCCACAGTCACCATCGTCAACGACGACCTCGACGAAACCGACGAAACGTTCACGTTGGCCGCGTCGGCGGGGACTCTCACCGCCGCGGCGGTGACAGTCACCATCACCGATGACGACACCGCCGGGGTCACCGTCAGCGAAGACGCGTTGACGATCACCAAAGGCGCCAAGAAGACTTACACGATCGTTTTGGACACCCAGCCGACGTCGCAAGTCGTGGTCACCCCCACCAGCGGCACCACCGCGGTCGCGACGGTGGCGCCGACGGCGCGGACGTTCACCACCAGCGACTGGGGCACCGCCCAGACGTTCACCGTCACCGGCGTGACCAGCGGAACCTCCACCGTCACCCACGCGGCGTCGAGCACTGACGACAACTACGGCTCGTCGCGCACCATCGACTCGGTGGAGGTGAGTGTTGAGAACCCCGACCCCTCCACGCTCACCGTGTCGCTCACAAACACGACGGTGGCTGAGACCGCCGGCGGCGTGACGGTGACCGCGACGTTCGATCAGCCCGTGAAGGCGGCGACGACGGTGACGTTCACCGCCACGGCGGGCACCGCCACCGGAGGCGGCGCCGACTACAGCGTGCCCGCCACGTTCACCGGCGTCGCCGCGAAAGGCCAGAGCACCGCCACCGCCACGGTCACCATCGTCAACGACGACCTCGACGAAACCAACGAAACATTCTCGTTGGCCGCCTCAGCCGGGACCCTCACCGCCGCGGCGGTGACAGTGACGATCACCGATGATGACACCGCCGGGGTCACCGTCAGCGAAGACACCCTGACTGTGGTGAAGGGACAAAAGAAGACCTACACCGTCGTTTTGGACTCTGAGCCGACGTCGCAAGTCACGATCACCCCCACCAGCGGCACCACCGCCGTGGCGACGGTGGCGCCGACCGCGCGGACGTTCACCACCAGCGACTGGGACACCGCCCAAACCTTCACCGTCACCGGTAAAACCACCGGAACCTCCAACATCACACATGCCGCGTCATCGACCGACGACGACTACGGGGAGTCGTTGAGCGTCGACGACGTGGACGTGACTGTCGAGAACCCCGACCCCAGCTCGCTCACCGTGTCACTGACAAACACGACCGTCGCCGAAAATGTCGGCGACGTGACGGTGACCGCCACGTTCGACCAGCCCGTCAAAGCGGCGACGACGGTGACGTTCACCGCCACCGCGGGCACCGCCACCGGAGGCGGCGCCGACTACAGCGTGCCCAACACGTTCACCGGCGTCGCCGCGAAAGGCCAAAGCACCGCCACCGCGACGGTCACCATCGTCAACGACGACCTCGACGAAACCAACGAGACGTTCACGCTCAAAGCCGCTGCGGGTTCGATCGAGTCCGCGGCGGTGACCGTGACGATCACCGATGATGACACCGCCGGGGTCACCGTCAGCGAAGACGCGTTGACGATCACCAAAGGCGCCAAGAAGACCTACACCGTCGTTTTGGACTCTGAGCCGACGTCGCAGGTCGTGGTCACCCCCACCAGCGGCACCACCGCGGTCGCCACCGTGGCGCCCACGGCGCGGACGTTCACCACCAGCGACTGGGGCACCGCACAAACGTTCACCGTCACCGGCGTCACCAGCGGCACCTCCAACATCACACATGCCGCGTCATCGACCGACGACGACTACGGGGAGTCGTTGAGCGTCGACGACGTGGACGTGACTGTCGAGAACCCCGACCCCACCACACTCACCGTCTCGCTCACCAACACGACCGTGGCTGAGACCGCCGGCGACGTCACGGTGACCGCCACGTTCGACCAGCCCGTCAAAGCCGCGACGACGGTGACGTTCACCGCCACCGCGGGCACCGCCACCGGAGGCGGCGCCGACTACAGCGTGCCCAACACGTTCACCGGCATCGCCGCGAAAGGCCAAAGCACCGCCACCGCCACAGTCACCATCGTCAACGACGACCTCGACGAAACCGACGAAACGTTCACGTTGGCCGCGTCGGCGGGGACTCTCACCGCCGCGGCGGTGACAGTCACCATCACCGATGATGACACCGCCGGGGTCACAGTCAGCGAAGACGCGTTGACTGTGGTGAAGGGGCAGAAGAAGACCTACACGATCGTGCTGGACACCCAACCCACCTCCCAGGTTGTCCTCACCCCCACGAGTGGCGCCACCGCGGTCGCCACGGTGGCGCCGACGGCGCGGACGTTCACCACCAGCGACTGGGCGACCGCGCAAACGTTCACCGTCGCCGGCGAGACGACGGGAACCTCCACAATCAGCCACGGAGCATCGAGCACCGACGACAACTACGGGGAGTCGCGCACCGTCGACTCTGTGGAGGTGACAGTCGAGAACCCGCCGCCGGCCTCGCTCACCGTGTCGCTGACAAACACGACGGTGGCTGAGACCGCAGGCGACGTGACGGTGACCGCGACGTTCGATCAGCCAGTGAAGGCGGCGACGACGGTGACGTTCACCGCCACGGCGGGCACCGCCACCGGAGGCGGCGCCGACTACAGCGTGCCCGCCACGTTCACCGGCGTCGCCGCGAAAGGCCAGAGCACCGCCACCGCCATAGTCACCATCGTCAACGACGACCTCGACGAAACAGACGAAAAGTTCTCGTTGGCCGCGTCGGCGGGGACCTCTCACCGCCGCGGCGGTGACAGTCACCATCACCGATGACGACACCGCCGGGGTCACCGTCAGCGAAGACGCGTTGACGATCACCAAAGGCGCCAAGAAGACTTACACGATCGTTTTGGACACCCAGCCGACGTCGCAAGTCGTGGTCACCCCCACCAGCGGCACCACCGCGGTCGCGACGGTGGCGCCGACGGCGCGGACGTTCACCACCAGCGACTGGGGCACCGCCCAGACGTTCACCGTCACCGGCGTGACCAGCGGAACCTCCACCGTCACCCACGCGGCGTCGAGCACTGACGACAACTACGGCTCGTCGCGCACCATCGACTCGGTGGAGGTGAGTGTTGAGAACCCCGACCCCTCCACGCTCACCGTGTCGCTCACAAACACGACGGTGGCTGAGACCGCCGGCGGCGTGACGGTGACCGCGACGTTCGATCAGCCCGTGAAGGCGGCGACGACGGTGACGTTCACCGCCACGGCGGGCACCGCCACCGGAGGCGGCGCCGACTACAGCGTGCCCGCCACGTTCACCGGCGTCGCCGCGAAAGGCCAGAGCACCGCCACCGCCACGGTCACCATCGTCAACGACGACCTCGACGAAACCAACGAAACATTCTCGTTGGCCGCCTCAGCCGGGACCCTCACCGCCGCGGCGGTGACAGTGACGATCACCGATGACGACACCGCCGGGGTCACCGTAAGCGAAGACACCCTGACTGTGGTGAAGGGACAAAAGAAGACCTACACCGTCGTGCTGGACACCCAGCCGACGTCGCAAGTCACGATCACCCCCACCAGCGGCACCACCGCCGTGGCGACGGTGGCGCCGACCGCGCGGACGTTCACCACCAGCGACTGGGACACCGCCCAAACCTTCACCGTCACCGGTAAAACCACCGGAACCTCCAACATCACCCACGCCGCGTCGAGCAGCGACGCCAACTACGGCTCGTCGCGCACCATCGACTCGGTGGAGGTGACAGTCGAGAACCCCCCGCCCAGCTCGCTCACAGTGTCGCTCACAAACACGACCGTCGCTGAGAACGCCGGTGACGTCACGGTGACGGCGACGTTGGATCAGCCGGTCAACACAGCCACCACAATCACGTTCACCGCCACGGCGGGCACCGCCACCAAAGGTGCAGATTTCACGGTGCCCGCCACGTTCACCGGCGTCGCCGCGAAAGGCCAAAGCACCGCCACCGCCACGGTCACCATCGTCAACGACGACCTCGACGAAACCGACGAAAAGTTCGACCTGAAAGCTAGTGCGGGTTCGATCGAGTCCGCGGCGGTGACAGTCACCATCCAAGACGACGACACCGCCGGGGTCACCGTCAGCGAAGACACCCTGACTGTGGTGAAAGGACAAAAGAAGACCTACACGATCGTTTTGGACACCCAGCCGACATCGCAGGTGATCGTCAAAGCCACCAGCGGCACACCCGCCGTGGCCACCGTGGCGCCCACCGCGCGGACGTTCACCACCAGCGACTGGGGCACCGCGCAAACGTTCACCGTCACCGGCGTGACCAGCGGAACCTCCAACATCACCCACGCCGCGTCGAGCACTGACGACGACTACGGGGAGTCGTTGAGCGTCGACGACGTGGACGTGACTGTCGAGAACCCCGACCCCTCCACACTCACCGTGTCGCTCACCAACACGACCGTCGCCGAAAATGTCGGCGACATAACGGTGACCGCCACGTTCGACCAGCCAGTGAAGGCGGCGACGACGGTGACGTTCACCGCCACGGCGGGCACCGCCACCGGAGGCGGCGCCGACTACAGCGTGCCCGCCACGTTCACCGGCATCGCCGCGAAAGGCCAAAGCACCGCCACCGCCACAGTCACCATCGTCAACGACGACCTCGACGAAACCAACGAAACATTCTCGTTGGCCGCCTCGGCGGGGACCCTCACCGCCGCGGCGGTCACAGTCACCATCCAAGACAATGACACCGCCGGAGTCACCGTCTCAGAAGAAACCTTGACGATAGTGAAGGGACAAAAGAAGACCTACACCGTCGTTTTGGATTCTGAGCCGACGTCGCAAGTCACGATCACCCCCACGAGCGGCACCACCGCGGTCGCCACGGTGGCGCCGACGGCTCGGACGTTCACCACCAGCGACTGGGGCACCGCACAGACCTTCACCGTCACCGGCAAAACCACCGGCACCTCCAACATCAGCCACGCCGCGTCGAGCAGCGACGCCAACTACGGCTCGTCGCGCACCATCGACTCGGTGGAGGTGACAGTCGAGAACCCCCCGCCCAGCTCGCTCACAGTGTCGCTCACAAACACGACCGTCGCTGAGAACGCCGGTGACGTCACGGTGACGGCGACGTTGGATCAGCCGGTCAACACAGCCACCACAATCACGTTCACCGCCACGGCGGGCACCGCCACCAAAGGTGCAGATTTCACGGTGCCCGCCACGTTCACCGGCGTCGCCGCGAAAGGCCAAAGCACCGCCACCGCCACGGTCACCATCGTCAACGACGACCTCGACGAAACCAACGAGACGTTCGACCTGAAAGCTAGTGCGGGTTCGATCGAGTCCGCGGCGGTGACCGTGACGATCACCGATGACGACACCGCCGGGGTCACAGTCAGCGAAGACGCGTTGACTGTGGTGAAGGGGCAGAAGAAGACCTACACGATCGTGCTGGACACCCAGCCGACGTCGCAGGTCGTGGTCACCCCCACGAGCGGCACCACCGCGGTGGCGACGGTGGCACCGACGGCTCGGACGTTCACCACCAGCGACTGGGGCACCGCACAAACGTTCACCGTCACCGGCGTGACCAGCGGAACCTCCACCGTCACCCATGCCGCGTCATCGACTGACGACGACTACAGTTCGACGCTCGAAGTCGACGACGTGGACGTGACTGTCGAGAACCCCGACCCCAGCTCGCTCACCGTGTCACTGACAAACACGACCGTCGCCGAAAATGTCGGCGACGTCACGGTGACCGCCACGTTCGACCAGCCCGTCAAAGCGGCGACGACGGTGACGTTCACCGCCACCGCGGGCACCGCCACCGGAGGCGGCGCCGACTACAGCGTGCCCAACACGTTCACCGGCGTCGCCGCGAAAGGCCAGAGCACCGCCACCGCCACAGTCACCATCGTCAACGACGACCTCGACGAAACCAACGAAACATTCTCGTTGGCCGCCTCAGCCGGGACCCTCACCGCCGCGGCGGTGACCGTGACGATCACCGATGATGACACCGCCGGGGTCACCGTCAGCGAAGACGCGTTGACTGTGGTGAAGGGACAAAAGAAGACTTACACCGTCGTTTTGGACTCTGAGCCGACGTCGCAAGTCACGATCACCCCCACCAGCGGCACCACCGCAGTCGCGACGGTGGCGCCGACGGCGCGGACGTTCACCACCAGCGACTGGGGCACCGCACAAACGTTCACCGTCACCGGTAAAACCACCGGAACCTCCAACATCACCCACGCCGCGTCATCGACCGACGACGACTACGGGGAGTCGTTGAGCGTCGACGACGTGGACGTGACTGTCGAGAACCCCGACCCCACCACACTCACCGTGTCACTGACAAACACGACGGTGGCTGAGACCGCCGGCGACATAACGGTGACCGCGACGTTCGACCAGCCCGTCAAAGCGGCGACGACGGTGACGTTCACCGCGACGGCGGGCACCGCCACCGGAGGCGGCGCCGACTACAGCGTGCCCAACACGTTCACCGGCGTCGCCGCGAAAGGCCAGAGCACCGCCACCGCCACAGTCACCATCGAAGACGACAACCTCGACGAAACCAACGAGACGTTCGCGCTCAAAGCCGCTGCGGGTTCGATCGAGTCCGCGGCGGTGACAGTCACCATCCAAGACGACGACACCGCCGGGGTCACCGTCAGCGAAGACGCGTTGACTGTGGTGAAGGGACAAAAGAAGACTTACACCGTCGTTTTGGACTCTGAGCCGACGTCGCAAGTCACGATCACCCCCACCAGCGGCGCCACCGCCGTCGCGACGGTGGCGCCGACCGCGCGGACGTTCACCACCAGCGACTGGGGCACCGCCCAAACGTTCACCGTCACCGGTAAAACCACCGGAACCTCCAACATCACACATGCCGCGTCGTCGACTGACGACGACTACGGGGAGTCGTTGAGCGTCGACGACGTGGACGTGACTGTCGAGAACCCCGACCCCAGCTCGCTCACCGTGTCACTGACAAACACGACCGTCGCCGAAAATGTCGGCGACGTGACGGTGACCGCCACGTTCGACCAGCCCGTCAAAGCGGCGACGACGGTGACGTTCACCGCCACCGCGGGCACCGCCACCGGAGGCGGCGCCGACTACAGCGTGCCCAACACGTTCACCGGCGTCGCCGCGAAAGGCCAAAGCACCGCCACCGCCACAGTCACCATCGAAGACGACAACCTCGACGAAACCGACGAGACGTTCGCGCTCAAAGCCGCTGCGGGTTCGATCGAGTCCGCGGCGGTGACAGTCACCATCCAAGACGACGACACCGCCGGGGTCACCGTCAGCGTGGACGCGTTGACGGTCGTGAAGGGGCAGAAGAAGACCTACACCGTCGTGCTGGACTCTGAGCCGACGTCGCAAGTCGTGGTCACCCCCACCAGTGGCACCACCGCCGTCGCCACGGTGGCGCCGACGGCTCGGACGTTCACCACCAGCGACTGGGGCACCGCACAAACCTTCACCGTCACCGGTAAAACCACCGGAACGTCCAACATCACCCATGCCGCGTCGAGCACTGACGACGACTACGGGGAGTCGTTGAGCGTCGACGACGTGGACGTGACTGTCGAGAACCCCGACCCCAGCTCGCTCACCGTGTCACTCACCAACACGACCGTCGCCGAAAATGTCGGCGACATAACGGTGACCGCGACGTTCGACCAGCCAGTGAAGGCGGCGACGACGGTGACGTTCACCGCGACGGCGGGCACCGCCAC
Source organism: Candidatus Aldehydirespiratoraceae bacterium (assembly GCA_965204595.1). Taxonomy (GTDB): domain Bacteria; phylum Actinomycetota; class Acidimicrobiia; order Acidimicrobiales; family Aldehydirespiratoraceae; genus VXYK01. The sequence continues at coordinate 876,440 of CBDBEW010000014.1, forward strand.
CGGAGGCGGCGCCGACTACAGCGTGCCCAACACGTTCACCGGCGTCGCCGCGAAAGGCCAAAGCACCGCCACCGCCACAGTCACCATCGAAGACGACAACCTCGACGAAACCGACGAGACGTTCGCGCTCAAAGCCGCTGCGGGTTCGATCGAGTCCGCGGCGGTGACAGTCACCATCCAAGACGACGACACCGCCGGGGTCACCGTCAGCGTGGACGCGTTGACGGTCGTGAAGGGGCAGAAGAAGACCTACACCGTCGTGCTGGACTCTGAGCCGACGTCGCAAGTCGTGGTCACCCCCACCAGTGGCACCACCGCCGTCGCCACGGTGGCGCCGACGGCTCGGACGTTCACCACCAGCGACTGGGGCACCGCACAAACCTTCACCGTCACCGGTAAAACCACCGGAACGTCCAACATCACCCATGCCGCGTCGAGCACTGACGACGACTACGGGGAGTCGTTGAGCGTCGACGACGTGGACGTGACTGTCGAGAACCCCGACCCCAGCTCGCTCACCGTGTCACTCACCAACACGACCGTCGCCGAAAATGTCGGCGACATAACGGTGACCGCGACGTTCGACCAGCCAGTGAAGGCCGCGACGACGGTGACGTTCACCGCCACCGCGGGCACCGCCACCGGCGGCGGCGCCGACTACAGCGTGCCCAACACGTTCACCGGCATCGCCGCGAAAGGCCAAAGCACCGCCACCGCCATAGTCACCATCGTCAACGACGACCTCGACGAAACAGACGAAACATTCTCGTTGGCCGCGTCGGCGGGGACTCTCACCGCCGCGGCGGTGACAGTGACGATCACCGATGACGACACCGCCGGGGTCACCGTCAGCGAAGACACCCTGACTGTGGTGAAGGGACAAAAGAAGACCTACACCGTCGTGCTGGACTCTGAGCCGACGTCGCAAGTCACGATCACCCCCACCAGCGGCACCACCGCGGTCGCCACGGTGGCGCCCACGGCGCGGACGTTCACCACCAGCGACTGGGACACCGCCCAAACGTTCACCGTCACCGGTAAAACCACCGGAACGTCCAACATCACCCACGCCGCGTCATCGACCGACGACGACTACGGGGAGTCGTTGAGCGTCGACGACGTGGACGTGACTGTCGAGAACCCCGACCCCACCACACTCACCGTGTCGCTCACAAACACGACTGTGGCTGAGACCGCCGGCGACGTGACGGTGACCGCCACGTTCGATCAGCCCGTCAAAGCGGCGACGACGGTGACGTTCACCGCGACGGCGGGCACCGCCACCGGAGGCGGCGCCGACTACAGCGTGCCCAACACGTTCACCGGCATCGCCGCGAAAGGCCAGAGCACCGCCACCGCCACAGTCACCATCGTCAACGACGACCTCGACGAAACCGACGAGACGTTCGCGCTCAAAGCCGCTGCGGGTTCGATCGAGTCCGCGGCGGTGACAGTGACGATCACCGATGACGACACCGCCGGGGTCACCGTCAGCGAAGACGCGTTGACGATCACCAAAGGCCAAAAGAAGACCTACACCGTCGTTTTGGACTCTGAGCCGACGTCGCAAGTCGTGGTCACCCCCACGAGCGGCACCACCGCCGTCGCGACGGTGGCGCCGACGGCGCGGACGTTCACCACCAGCGACTGGGGCACCGCCCAGACGTTCACCGTCACCGGCGTGACCAGCGGAACCTCCACCGTCACCCACGCGGCGTCGAGCACTGACGACAACTACAGCTCGACACTCGAAGTCGACGACGTGGACGTGACTGTTGAGAACCCCGACCCCAGCTCGCTCACCGTGTCGCTCACAAACACGACGGTGGCTGAGACCGTCGGCGACATAACGGTGACCGCGACGTTCGACCAGCCAGTGAAAGCGGCGACGACGGTGACGTTCACCGCCACCGCGGGCACCGCCACCGGAGGCGGCGCCGACTACAGCGTGCCCAACACGTTCACCGGCGTCACCGCGAAAGGCCAGAGCACCGCCACCGCCACAGTCACCATCGTCAACGACGACCTCGACGAAACCAACGAAACATTCTCGTTGTCCGCCTCAGCCGGGACTCTCACCGCCGCGGCGGTGACAGTGACGATCACCGATGATGACACCGCCGGGGTCACCGTCAGCGAAGACGCGTTGACGATCACCAAAGGCCAAAAGAAGACCTACACGATCGTGCTGGACACCCAGCCGACGTCGCAAGTCGTGGTCACCCCCACGAGCGGCACCACCGCGGTCGCGACGGTGGCGCCGACGGCGCGGACGTTCACCACCAGCGACTGGGGCACCGCCCAGACGTTCACCGTCACCGGCGTGACCAGCGGAACCTCCACCGTCACCCACGCGGCGTCGAGCACTGACGACAACTACAGCTCGACACTCGAAGTCGACGACGTGGACGTGACTGTTGAGAACCCCGACCCCAGCTCGCTCACCGTGTCGCTCACAAACACGACGGTGGCTGAGACCGCCGGCGACGTGACGGTGACCGCGACGTTCGACCAGCCCGTCAAGGCGGCGACGACGGTGACGTTCACCGCGACGGCGGGCACCGCCACCGGAGGCGGCGCCGACTACAGCGTGCCCGCCACGTTCACCGGCATCGCCGCGAAAGGCCAAAGCACCGCCACCGCCACAGTCACCATCGTCAACGACGACCTCGACGAAACAGACGAAACGTTCGCGTTGGCCGCGTCGGCGGGGACTCTCACCGCCGCGGCGGTGACAGTCACCATCACCGATGATGACACCGCCGGGGTCACCGTCAGCGAAGACGCGTTGACGATCACCAAAGGCCAAAAGAAGACCTACACCGTCGTTTTGGACTCTGAGCCGACGTCGCAAGTCGTGGTCACCCCCACGAGCGGCACCACCGCGGTCGCGACGGTGGCGCCGACGGCGCGGACGTTCACCACCAGCGACTGGGGCACCGCCCAGACGTTCACCGTCACCGGCGTGACCAGCGGAACCTCCACCGTCACCCACGCGGCGTCGAGCACTGACGACAACTACGGCTCGTCGCGCACCATCGACTCGGTGGAGGTGACTGTCGAGAACCCCGACCCCACCACGCTCACCGTGTCACTCACAAACACGACGGTGGCTGAGACCGCCGGCGACGTGACGGTGACCGCGACGTTCGATCAGCCCGTGAAGGCGGCGACGACGGTGACGTTCACCGCCACGGCGGGCACCGCCACCGGAGGCGGCGCCGACTACAGCGTGCCCGCGACGTTCACCGGCGTCGCCGCGAAAGGCCAGAGCACCGCCACCGCCATAGTCACCATCGTCAACGACGACCTCGACGAAACCGACGAGACGTTCGCGCTCAAAGCCGCTGCGGGTTCGATCGAGTCCGCGGCGGTGACAGTCACCATCACCGATGATGACACCGCCGGGGTCACCGTCAGCGAAGACACCCTGACTGTGGTGAAAGACCAAAAGAAGACCTACACCGTCGTTTTGGACACCCAGCCGACGTCGCAGGTCGTGGTCACCCCCACGAGCGGCACCACCGCGGTCGCGACGGTGGCGCCGACGGCGCGGACGTTCACCACCAGCGACTGGGGCACCGCACAAACGTTCACCGTCACCGGCGTGACCAGCGGAACCTCCAACATCACCCACGCCGCGTCATCGACTGACGACGACTACGGGGAGTCGTTGAGCGTCGACGACGTGGACGTGACTGTCGAGAACCCCGACCCCTCCACACTCACCGTGTCGCTCACAAACACGACGGTGGCTGAGACCGCAGGCGACGTCACGGTGACCGCCACGTTCGACCAGCCCGTGAAGGCGGCGACGACGGTGACGTTCACCGCCACGGCGGGCACCGCCACCGGCGGCGGCGCCGACTACACGCTGCCGGCCACGTTCACCGGGGTCGCCGCGAAAGGCCAGAGCACCGCCACCGCCATAGTCACCATCGTCAACGACGACCTCGACGAAACCAACGAAAAGTTCTCGTTGGCCGCGTCGGCGGGGACTCTCACCGCCGCGGCGGTGACAGTGACGATCACCGATGACGACACCGCCGGGGTCACCGTCAGCGAAGACGCGTTGACGATCACCAAAGGTGCCAAGAAGACTTACACGATCGTGCTGGACACCCAGCCGACGTCGCAAGTCACGATCACCCCCACCAGCGGCACCACCGCCGTCGCGACGGTGGCGCCGACCGCGCGGACGTTCACCACCAGCGACTGGGACACCGCCCAAACGTTCACCGTCACCGGTAAAACCACCGGAACCTCCAACATCACCCACGCCGCGTCGAGCACCGACGCCGACTACAGCTCGACGCTCGAAGTCGACGACGTGGACGTGACTGTCGAGAACCCCGACCCCTCCACACTCACCGTGTCACTGACAAACACGACGGTGGCTGAGACCGCCGGCGACGTCACGGTGACCGCCACGTTCGACCAGCCAGTGAAGGCGGCGACGACGGTGACGTTCACCGCCACGGCGGGCACCGCCACCGGAGGCGGCGCCGACTACAGCGTGCCCAACACGTTCACCGGCATCGCCGCGAAAGGCCAAAGCACCGCCACCGCCATAGTCACCATCGTCAACGACGACCTCGACGAAAACAACGAAACATTCTCGTTGGCCGCCTCAGCCGGGAGCCTCACCGCCGCGGCGGTGACAGTCACCATCACCGATGATGACACCGCCGGGGTCACCATCTCAGAAGACAACCTGACGATCATGAAAGACGCGACCAATACGTTTACAGCGGTGTTGACAAGTCAACCAACAGCCCAAGTGGTGGTAACCTCCACGAGTGGTGACAATGACATCGTTACTTGTACTCCCACCACCATCACCTTCACGACGCTGGATTGGGATACCCCCCAGACTTTCACAGTCAACGGCATAGCTTCCGGCACTGTCACGATCACGCACGCAGCCGCAAGCACAGACACCGAATATGGTTCGTCCATGGCAATCGACTCAGTGATCGCTACGGTCGAGAACCCGCCACCGTCCACTCTCACCGTGTCGTTGAAGAACACAGTTGTCAAAGAGGACGTGGGCGAAGTGGTTGTGACTGCGAAGTTTGACCAGCCGGTCAAGGTTGCGACCACGGTGACTTTCACAGCATCGGATGGGACGGCAACCAAAGGGGTTGACTACACTGTCCCGGCCTCGTTCACGGAAGTGTTCACGATGGGGCAAACTACAGGCACTGCGATGGTTTCGGTTGTTGACGATGAGATCAACGAAAGCAATGAGACTTTAAACCTCACCGCCTCGGGCGGAGGATTGACCGCTACACCAGTGACGTTAACGATCCGCGACAACGACGCTCCAATCACTGTCAGACCTAACCCCGAACCCAATCCAAACCCCGCGCCAAACCCCAACGACCCAAACCCTAACGACCCAGATGACGACACCTCCCCCCCAAGCACCGACTCAACCCCAGACGACCGCAATCCCAGCGACTCCGAACTTGACAACTCTGATGACGACGACACCGGTGGTTCTGGTGGTGGTGTGTTGTTGTCTTGTGATGAGGATCCTTTTCATGATGGGGATTGGTTGTTTGGTGTGGGTGATGCGGTTGGGGTTGAGGAGTTTGTTGATTTAGATGAGGTAGCAGCGAGTCATGGGTTGGCGGTGTCTTGGTTGGTGTCTGAAGGTGTGTTGACTGGCACTGGGCAGGGAAACCGGCGGTTGGGTCCTCGAGGTTCACTGAAACGTTGGGAGATGGCTGTTTGGCTGGTGCGCCTACTCGACGGTGCTGAACCCGACCTTGTCCTAGCCGAACGCGACAGCTTTGAAGACGTTGATGCCGATGTCTGGTGGGCAGTTCACGTCGAACGACTCTTTGAACTCGGCATCACCATCGGATGTTCACGCGAAACACTGCTGTATTGCCCCGAGCAAAGCGTGACAAGGGCGCAGATGGCTAGTTTTTTGGTGCGGGCGTTTGGTTTTGATCATACAACAACAGCTAACTTCATCGATGTTGTTCAGGGTTCGCATTATGACAACATCAACACGCTATATAACACTGGTGTCAGCGTTGGTTGTTCACAAACACCGTTACAGTATTGCCCCAACACCGCTACTAGCCGCCAAGAAATGGCAAGTTTCGTTACACGAGCGTTGGCAGCACAACAATACGATGACCTACACAACGCAGGCCCAAGCCATATAGGTTCAGTAGTGAACCTCACGCTACGAGACGTGCTAACCAACACAGGATGTGACACATCAAATTTGTGCCCCACAAACAATATTACCCGCTGGGAAATGGCGGTGTGGCTAATCAGAGTCCTAGAAGGCAAAAACCCGCCGCCTATCACCAACAGCCGTTTCACAGACATCAACCCCAACATTTGGTGGGCGCCACACGTTGAACGCCTAGCAGAACTAGAAATCACTTTAGGATGCTCCCAAACACCAGCCAAATACTGCCCAAACGATCCCATACCACGCGACCAAATGGCAAGCTTTCTCACACGCGCGTTCAACATCGCCCCAACCAACACACCCGCCAACTTCACAGACATAAAACCAACCAACACCCACTACCAAAACATCAACGCCATCTACACCGCCGGCATCACCTACGGATGTTCCACCAACCCCCTACAATACTGCGGCAACCAACCAACCACCAAAGCACAAATGGCCAGCTTCATCACCAGAGCCAAACTCCTAACCCAACTCAAACAACCCACCAACCCCACCAACTGCCCAACCCCCACAAACACCCCAACCCCAAAAAACACCACAAACAACCAAACCACAAAACTGGAACACAAACAAAATCCGAGGCGACTACCCACAAACAACCAAACCCCAAAAAACCTGAACCGCCCCGGGATGATTCAGGTGTCAGGTAGACAACGGCATCACCGAAGGCACCCGTAACCCCCGACCCGCCACGCGGGCGGGTGTCAGGTCCAGGATGCCAGCAGAGTGCCGATGGCACTGTAGGAGATGAGGGGGTAGCCGCAGTTGATTAGGAACAAACGCAGGCCGCGGCCCTCGAAGGCGTAGTTGATGGCGTTGGAGGTGAAGATGAAGGCGACCGCAGTCAATGCGCCCAGCAGCAGGCCCTCGCCGATACCGTCTGCGTTCAAGCCCTGCGATGTCAGTGCCAGGCCCAGGACGAACACGATCGCCGCGGCGACCGCCACCAAGTAGGGGTACCACTGCCGGGGTGTGCCCTTCATGGCCTCCATGTCCTCGTCGCTGAGACCCACGTCGGCCATCCAGGGCTTAGCCCACAGCGAGTACCACGCTGCGCCCAACACCTGGTTGAACACCACCGCTACCGCTATCGCCCAGTAGTTCAAACTGCCTAAATCAAGATTGTCCATGTTCTTGCCTTTCTTTCAATTAACGTGCCAGTCCCCTGCCGCATCAACGAGGGTTAACCCGCATTGGCGCGTCCAATGCTAAAACTCTAGGGAACACCCGAGAGCGAACCCACTACAGGTGCTCATAGACGCAACATTAGTACATTATCGATTGATAGGCTAGACAGGGTTACGAATCTGGTGAATGGCGAGGAGTTTATGAGAAGATTTTGCATCACTTCGCTAGCGGTGCTTGTCTGCGCGCTGCTCGCACCATTGCTTGTGATAAGCCCTGCTGCGGCAGTTGCCGGCTTTGGTGATGTGGACACTCAGCAGTATTTTGCACAGCCCCTGCAATTTGATGAAGAAAATATCTCGGGGTGCTTTGTTGGTGCTTTCACTAGGGTTCAGATTAGCCAATACAGTTGGCAAGACGATTGGCTTTCAATATTCATTAGGTGCACTAATAACAACAGACTCGAAGTTTATTGTGAAGACAGGATCACTCGAGAGGGCGGCGGTGAACTTCTAGTCGCTGGTGCCAGCGAATCTTTGCGACCCATTCTGAATGCTTGCGGTATCTAGCAAGGGGGAAGCGCGATGCCTCTACTTACATATGGGAATCTAGGGGTGATCGCTGAGGTGCCAGATGTAGTTCCTAAGGTGCCTGTGCTGTATCTTCATGGTTGGGGGCGCTCCCGCCGAGACTTAAAACACCTAGAACGTCTGCGCCCTGGTATGTTGTTAGACCTGCCTGGCTTTGGCGCATCCCCAGCACCTACCAAAGCTATCGGTTCCAAAGAATATGCCGTTCAAGCACTTGAAGCAATCACACAATGGATGGATACACAACTCACTAACTCCCAATGTTCGAATACACAACACGTGATTGTTGGACATTCGTTTGGTGGACGGGTCGCTTTACAACTTGCAGCACTCGCTCCCCATCAAGTAAGAGGTCTAATCATCTCTGGCACGCCATTATTCCGAGACCACGCAAACCAAAAATTACCTCTCACCTTTCGTACCGTCAAAAAAATGCGTCAGTTAGGACTGATAGGTGAAGCCCGCCTTGATGCAGCCCGGCGCAAACACGGTTCAGTTGACTATCTCGCCACTTCTGGTGTGATGCGAGAGGTGTTTGTGAGGGTGGTCAACGAGTCCTATGAGGAGGCCCTGTCTGAAATTCGTTGTTCAACTGCGTTTGTGTGGGGCACCGGTGACAGTGCAGCACCAGTAGCGGATGCCGTCAAAGCCCAACAGATGGTTCATGGGTCAGTTCTTGAAACACGCGAATGCGGTCACAACATACACATTGACCATCCAGAAATATTTCTAGATTTCATCGACCGCTTTAGCAAGCGATGATCAGCGTTTCATTAGCACTAGTTGCTGCCTTTGTCTGGATGCCTAAGTGGTGGCGTGTTGCACAACGCGAGCATTACCTAGTTGGCTCTGTCTCCAGCACGTTTTGGTGCTGGCTCCTAGTCACCGCAAAACCAAACATGATTTTGTTTCCGATTGGTTGCATCATCGCCCTTTCTTCTATCGTTTTCAACAATGAACCCACGTTTTGGTTGACTTTGGTGACCGCCGTGACTGTGGCGATAGCAACAATAATTCCAGTAGGGCTTCCGTTTCGAGGCAAGACTTCGAAACTACGCTTCACTCGGCGAATGAAAACCTGTGCATTCATTACTGCGATTTTGTGGGGAACAGTCCTCTGGTGGCTGACGATTTTGTTGCCCTCAAATAGCGCTGCGGCTATTGCATCAATGTTTGGTTTTCTAGCTGTTGATGCGGCGCTGTTATTGGCTAAACCTTTAGAAACTTACTTCGCTAAACGACACCAGAACAGAGCCGAACGACACCTACAGTCAGTCGCGCCGCTCACCATTGCCATCACTGGCTCATACGGCAAGACCTCCACCAAAGAACATTTAGCTGCGATGCTGGGGTCCTACCTTACTACTGTCGCGTCGCCGGCATCTTGGAATAATCAGGCTGGTCTCTGCCGAACAATCAACGAATTTCTACACGATTCAACAGAAGTCTTCATCGCTGAGATGGGTACTTATGGTCGTGGTGAAATTCGTCGCTTGTGTAGTTGGGTGCAGCCTTCGGTGGTGGCGATAACTGCTATTGGTCCAGTCCACTTAGAACGTATGGGTTCGACTGCCGGGATAGTTGCTGCTAAAACCGAGATTACCGAGGGTGCCGAGGTAGCAATACTAAACATTGATTCCCCTGAACTAGCCCAACAAGCCGATCTGCTTTCTAAACATCTCCGAGTCATTCGCTGCTCTGGCACCAACAACACCAGCGCAGATGTGAAGGTTTACGAGCAAAATACAACAAAGCAATCGTGCTTTGATTACTTTGGCGAGCACCACACAATCAACGCGATAAACCCTTCGGTTCGTAGGTCGAATGTGGCAGTGGCCGCTGCGCTAGCGGCAGAAGCTGGTGTGCCCACACAGCAACTACCTGAGTTGATTGAAAATCTCAATACTATGCACCACCGTGCTGAGGTGATTGCCACCGATTCAGGTGTCACGGTGATTGACAACACGTATAATTCAAATCCTGTGGGTGCAAGAGAAGATCTCGCTACCTTGCTCAACCATCAAGTTGGGGGTCGTTTGGTTGTTGTCACCCCTGGAATGGTTGAGTTGGGGCATTTGCAATACGAAGAGAACGCTCGGTTTGCTAAGTTAGTAGCTGAATCGGCTAGCGAGTTGCTTATTGTGGGGCGCACCAACCGCGCTGCCTTGCGAGAGGGCACCACACAAGGAGGAGGTAGTGCCATAGAAGTACCTGATCGTGATGCAGCTCGTGATTGGGTTCGCCAGAATCTAGGTGACGGCGATGCTGTGCTCTGGGAAAACGACTTACCCGACCACTATCCTTAAGCCAATCTCAAACCCGTCTAGTTGCAAGGAACAAATTTGAAGGTTGCAGTTGTTTTCGGTGGTCCGTCTCCTGAGCACGACATAAGCATTTTGACTGCTCTGCAAGCAGGTCGGGTGTTACGCGATAGTGGAGTAGAGGCACAGCTAGTGTACTGGACTAAACAAGTTGGCTTTGAAATGCCTCCACCTGAGGCTGAAGCGAGAGACTTCTTGGAACCTGACCGTGCTGGCTTCAGCGAGTTGTCGTTTGACCTCAACAATGGTTTTACTATCCCGTCTAAGGTGCGCCGCCGTCGCCTGACACTCGATTTTGATGTGGTTTTGAACTGTTGCCATGGTGGACCTGGCGAAGATGGCAGCTTGGATTCTATGTTGCGTCTAAGCGGGATGCGCGTTAGTGGACCCAACGCTGCTAGCTGCGCGGTTTTCATGGACAAATTAGCCATTAGCGGTACGGCTAACGACTTAGGGATTGCCACTATACCCAGCTTTCTGCACCAGCCAGACACCGCCGAAACCACAACCATCGGCACTACCGTACCGTTTGAGCCTCCGTGGGTGACCAAGCCCCGTTTCGGTGGTTCGTCAATAGGTGTTGAGGTTGATGTGGGTGACCAAGCAACCCTTGAAGTGCTCTCTCGGCTTGCTGCCGCTCGCTCTGGTCTTGTGGTGCAACCTTACCTAGAGGGTTGGCATGATTTGAATGTTTCGGTTCGCCGTTACCCAGAGTTGCAACTCTCGGCTATTGAACGCCCTTTAGCTACCGGTGTTTATGACTACAAAACCAAATACCTTTCGGGTGCTCAAGGTATGGAATCCGCACCCCGTGAGCTACCAGCAGTGCTCCCAGAAGCGGTCGAAGAAACCATCAAAACTGCCGTTTGCAAACTCGCGAATCGAATGCAAGTGAGTGGTATCCCCCGGGTAGATTTTCTGTGGGATGGGACTGAAACGGTCCTTTTCAACGAGGTGAACCCGATACCTGGGGCGATGGGGATGTATCTTTGGTCTGCTGCGGGGGTTGACCGCGCCGCACTATTGCTTGACTTGTTGCGAGAAAGCGAAACTCTGCCAATCTACTATGGGTCGTGGGGTGGAACAAGCGATGGTTCTGCTCTGCGAGTTGCTTCCAACATCGCCTCAAAACTCGCCTGACTAACCACCTAGCAGCAAATCTGCGTGTCAAAGCCGAGCACCGCAGGCTGCCTAGAGATTTTTGCGGAACAGGGATTATTGTTGCTGTTGAGCGGATTGCTTAGCAATCACAACTTGAGCGTCTACCGAAGGCAAACCAGCGCCCGAAAACACGCCCCGAACTGGTGGCACATCGTTGTAGTCTCGACCGTAACCAATCACCACATGTCGTTCACCAACAGCTACACCGTTGGTGGGGTCGAGTGCCCACCAACCCCAACCAGGCAACGCCACCTCAATCCAAGCATGTGTTTGAACGCTCACCAAATCTGCCTCAACTGCTTCATCCGAAGCATCGTCGGCTGCAAAAAAGTAGCCCGAAACGTAACGGCAAGGAACCCCCACACATCGTAACATCCCTAACGTCAGGTGTGCAAAATCTTGACACACGCCAACACCACCTGCAAGCAACTCGGCCAAGGTGATGCCGATATCTGTGGAATCTTGTGTGTAGGTCAAGGCTGTACGAACTTCAGCAAGTATCGCACAAACCAACTCTGACACCAACGCAGATGAACCCACAGTGCTGTTTGCTAGTTGCTCCACAACATCCCCCGCTCGCCACCGCACATGGGGAGACGAACCAAGATATTCAAAATATTTGGAACGAAATTCTTCGTCTTCGAGTGCGGCAATTGATGGAGTTACCGTTGGCGACAACTTCGCTTGAGTCTCAACTTGTGCTTGAGCAAGCAACTCAAATTCGCTGTGAGGTCCACGCAAGCCCACATGCTCTACGGTCGTGCCCCAATAGTCCACTTTTGACAGAACAGTCACCGTAGGGTTAGTCTGCAATTGGTAGCTGAGCACTTGCTGACATGCATCATCACGAGGGCGCACTCGCACCTCGTTTTGCGACTCAACAATCGCCTCAGAATAACAAAAGTGCAGACGATAAGAAATGCCGAGTTTCATATCAACGCTCTTTAGCACCAGGACGTAGATACTGCGAACGAGGCGTGGTTCTTGTTGTTGTGGCTGCAATACTTTCTCCAATGTCTGCTGCGACTTCGGCTAAATCAAGTGCAAACTCCAACAACGCGCGCGCCGGGGAGGTGCTAATCCCATCGGCCAACTCTCCAAACTCAACACGTGAACGTAGTCGCGAGATTTTGCGTTTAGGTAGTGCCAGTGCTGCAGCACTTGAAGCCAACTTCACAAGACAGGTTTCAGCGCGCACTAGACAAGACAATAGCGAGCGAGGTAAGTCTTCTGCGTGCAGCAAATAATGCACAACACTTGAAAAGTTGACCGCTTCGCTGCGTTGCCGATGATATGCCTGCACAGAACTCGTGAGACGCAGCATGCGAGCCGCGTCCGAAGAACTTCTGGGGTCGCTGTAACTCGCTGCAATCAAACCCACAGTAAACATCGACCGCTCAATCATGCGACCAATAACCACAAACGAGTAGCCTTCGTCTTGTCGCATACCCTCGTTAAGAACCCCAGAAATAGCTAAACAAGCCCGGCGCACCATCAACAAAACCTCGTGTAAGTCTTTAGGCGTATTTTCGTGACCGAGAAACGGAAAACGCAAATACAAACCATTAGCTTCTTCCCAAAGTTCAATCGGTATACGGTCACGCACTAATCGCAAGTTTTCACGAACAGCAACTATTGAAGACAGCAACGAGCCTGGATTTTCTTTGTCAGATAGTAAAAACGCAACCAACTGAGGTCTGCTATCAAGCGGGCCAACGGCCTGCAATTCTTCTTGTAAACCCAGAGTGTTCACCAACATTTCACTTTCGGCGCGTGCTTCATCCGCACGAAGACCCGTAATCGAATCTGCCGCGTAGCTTAAACTCCTTGAAAGGGTTTCGGCACGTTCTAGGTACCGCCCTGTCCAAAGCAAGGCATCGGCGTGACGGGCCAAAATCATGGTAGTTCGTTGGCGAGCACCCAAGTATCTTTTGAACCGCCACCTTGAGATGAGTTTACGATCATTGACCCTTTACGCATCGCCACTCTAGTTAGTCCACCGGGGAATACTTCTGTCTTTTCACCAGTGAGGACAAAAGGACGCAGGTCCAGATGCCGTGATTCAAAACGGTCTCCCACTAAAGTTGGCAGGGTGGAAAGCTGAACTAATTCTTGAACAATCCATTCACGGGGTTCGGCTTCAATCGCAGCTTTCACTCTTGATAGCTCCTGCTCAGTCGCATGCGGGCCAATCATCACGCCCGAACCACCTGATGCTCCCACTGGTTTAGCCACAAGATCACCTAGATTGGCTAGCGCAGCGGCTCGTTGATCTGGGTCCCACATCATGTAAGACACAACGTTATCTAAGATGGGTTCGGTGTTCAGATAATACCTAATGAGGTCTGGCACATACGGGTACACACCTTTGTCGTCCACAACACCGTTACCAATCGCATTACAGACAGTGACAGTTCCAGCACGCAGCGCGGCCAACAACCCACCTACCCCAAGGGCCGATTCAGGGTTAAACGAAACTGGGTCTAAAAAATCATCGTCGATTCGCCGGTAGATTACATCCACACGAACCAAACCTTCAATTGTTCGTGAATAGACTGTGTGATCTTCTACCACCAAATCACGCCCTTCAACTAACTCCACACCCATCGACCGAGCCAAAAAAGCATGCTCAAAATAGGCAGAGTTGTATATTCCTGGTGTCAACAACACAATATGGGGCTTACTGCACCCCGGAGGAGCCATTGACTCCAAAGTTGAACGCAACATTTGCCCATATTGCTCTGTGGGATGAACGGCGTGCCCATCAAACATCCACGCGCAAACTTTAGCCATCGCCGCACGGTTTTCAATAACGTATGATATGCCACTTGGGTTGCGCAGATTATCTTCAAGTACTTGGTATCGTCCATCGGCACCCCGCACCACGTCTATCCCAGCAATATTGCAATGAGCTTGATGCGGGACTTTTATACCGACAGCGTTTCGTTCAAATCCATTAGAGGACACCACCAACCATCGTGGCACTACCCCATCTGCAACTGCTTGGGCATCGCCACAGTAAAAGTCTGCTAAGAAGCAGTTCAACGCAGCCACTCGTTGACTCAAGCCTTGCGCTAATTCGTCCCATTCTTTTGTTGCTATCAAACGCGGGAACAAGTCCATTGGCCAGATGCGTTCAGAGCCTTGTTCATCGCTGTAAACCGTGAAGGTGATCCCTTGACGACGAAACTCATCAGCAACAAGGGTTTCGAGGCGGCGCAGTTCAACCACATCCATTTTGTTGAAGCGCGCGACTATCTGTTCGTAAGTTGTTCTAGCTAGCCCATTTGGTAGCAAGGCTTCATCAAAGGCTCCACTAAAATCATAGTCAGCAAACAATCCTGGAGCTTGGACAGAATGCCCTTTGTTGTTCACTGTGTGAGCTTAGCCTTCGGATGCGAGACAACACGACAAAGCATGTTTGTATTCATATGGTGCCCGGGGCGGGACTTGAACCCGCATGAAAGTTTCCCTTCCGGGGGGTTTAAGCCCCCTGCGTCTACCGATTCCGCCACCCGGGCAGAACCTTAATCTAACACCAACAAACTACTTCGGTTTAGCGAAGTTAGCACTAGCATCAAACTGCGGCTCTAGGGCGACTATTGTCTGTGACAACACGATGATTATCAGCTGGTTCTAGGGTGCTATCGATAGCTAGCCACAACGCGGCACGAATGCGATCCGCTCGTGCCCCACTTAGGCCATTACCATATACGATCCCTTCTATCATGTCAGACACGACCGCGGGCCATGGGCGACCACGCAACCGCACCGCTATGATAGGGACTCCACCACGCGTTCTAATGGTTCGGTGAACCCCATCAATACCAGGTGGTGAACGAAATGACGGCACAACCAAGCCCCGCAGCCTAGTTGCTTGCCCTAATGTTTTAACTGTTGCTGAAAATTTGAGTGATGTTGATTGCATAGGTTCTATTATGTTGAAGGGGTATGACACCGCTCCCTCTCTTCCAAACCCTAATGCCTCTAAATTGACCCTATGGTGACACAATGTTGAATCCGGCTCAAGAAGAAATCGTCGAATTGCTTGGTGCTAATCGCGCTAGCCGCCCTGAATTCTCGCCCACCATCAGAAAACAACTGCAAGAATATATTGACAAAGGATTGACACCTCTCTGTGAGCTAGCCAAATCACAAAAAGATGCTGTCTTTGTGAACAAACATACCCTAGCACAGGTGATGGGTTGTGAAAAAAGGTTCTTAGCGGAGGTGGCCAGCCCATTTGAATGGTCGCCCGCTCTAGCGAGAGGCACCGTTGCCCACAAAGCAATTGAACTGTCTATACATTGGGGACGCGAAGTAGACCCACTAACTTTAGTTGATGAGGCTTTGGCAAGGCTCAGCGAAACAGACACCAGCCTTGGCGATTGGTTGCAAACAATCACCGAAGTAGAACGAGCTGAATTGCGAGCCGAAAGCAACGACCGCGTAAACAAATTCCTTGAATGCTTTCCACCTTTGAAGAGCAGTTGGCGGCCAGTGACCGAGAGTCGCCTCCGCCTCGAGGTGGACGACACTTTCGTTTTTAGTGGCAAAGTTGATCTGACTTTAGGCTCCGCCGAGGGAAACCTAGCGGGCAAGGTGCTGATTGATTTGAAAACTGGCAGGTTTTCTCCTCAACATATTGAGGACCTGCGTTTTTATGCGCTCATTGAATGCATCCGTGTTGGCACACCGCCACGCCGAACCGCGAGTTATTACCTCGACGAAGGCAAACCTGTGGTCGAAGACATCACAGTTGAGGTTTTGTTTGCAGCTGCATCTAGGCTCATTGATGGCACAACCAAGATGGTTGAATTAGCCAACGATCAACGTGAACCAAAACTAGTGACAGGACCAAGTTGTAGATGGTGTCCCGCCCTCCACGATTGTGATAGCGGCAAATCTTCGCTAGAAGATGAAACCTACGATGAACTTCTTTAAATCCAACCGCCAAGGCATTGTGTTACTTCGATCAATATGTGGACTTTTGTTTTTGCTGCTTGCCCAGTCGTGTGCCTCAGATGATGTTGTGAACAACAACCCGCAACCAACTGTGCCACAGATCACCGCCGCACCGACGAGTGAGACACCCACCACGAGCGTCCAGCAAAATGGTGACGGGGTTTCACCATCCACCACAAATTCACCAAACACACAACCACCAACCACCAGCGCACCTAAACCAGTGGACGGCAACGTTGGCAACGCAATGGTTAGCATTGAGCAGGTTCTCACGCTCGATGAACCGATAGCAATGGCAGCCCCAAGCGACGATTCGCTTGTCTGGATAGCACAGCGCGGTGGGCAGGTGCTGCGCGTTGATCTAGAAAATGGTGTCGTGGTTGACACCATCGTTGACATCTCTGCTGAAACCGTCGCGCGCGGCGAGCAAGGACTGCTCGGCATCGCCATCAACGAAGATTGGTTGTTCGTTAACTTCACTGACCTCAACGGCAACACTAAAGTGGATGCCTTTGGCCGCAACGGTATTCAACTCAACGGCACCCGCCGCACACTCCTAAGCCAAAGCCAACCGTTTAGAAATCACAATGGAGGTGCGCTAGTTATAGGACCCGACAATCACCTTTACATCGGCTTTGGTGATGGAGGATCAGCCAATGATCCTCTAGGTGCAGGACAAGATCTAACCACTTGGTTGGGTTCAATCCTGCGTGTCAAACCCACTCCTTCAGCCCAGCAACCTTACGAAGTTCCTAGAGACAACCCATTTGTCGATCAAAGCTCCAACAACGTCGGTGAGAACAGTCAAGCCGCACCCGAAACTTTCATTAGCGGTGTTCGCAATCCATGGCGTTTCTCTTTTGACCGCCAAACAGGTGATCTTTGGATAGCTGACGTTGGACAAGATCGATATGAAGAGGTGACGGTGTTGCTCGCCGCTAATGGTGGAGGAAGCGGTGCCAACCTCGGTTGGAACTTACGCGAGGGGTTGCACGAGTTTCGAGGAGCAAAACCCCCAAACCATGTTGACCCTGTTTGGGAATATGGCCAAGACCAAGGTTGCAGTGTTACTGGAGGGTTCGTCTACCGGGGGCAAGCAATCACCGAATTGGTGGGTTCATATGTGTTTGGTGATTACTGCACGTCCCGCCTTTGGGCAGTGCAAATATCGTCTGGTGAGATTGTGTTTCGTGACCTTAATATCAACATATTTGGTGGCGCACTCGCCTCGTTCGGTGAGGATGGGGCTGGAGAACTCTACACACTCTCACTAAACGGCCCAATATCCAAACTTGTGCCCGGCTGAATTATTGAAACATAGACAATATTAGGCCGTCTAAAATGTCGCTTTCAGAGACAAGGCACTCTGCAAAACCAAAGTACCGCATTACCTTCACCAAAATGCACATTCCACCAACTATCACGTCAACTCTGCCCTCTTCTAAGCCGGGGTTATGGCGTCGATCTTCTCGTGATTCAGTGACGAGCGTGCGGAACACATCCTCGGTTGCTGCTTTGCTGAGCTTGAAGTGATGGATAATCTCTCGGTCATATGTTCCTAATCCAACTTCAATTGCAGCTGCTGCTGAAACTGTGCCAGCTAGACCCACAAAGGTTCTTGCTTGCCGAGCTTGTGGCATTAGCCGGGACACATCGTCAAGATGCGCCTCAGTGACCGACAAACAAGCTAATAATTCTTCTGCAGCAGGAGGGTCAGTTTTTATGTACTGTTCAGTAAATCGCACACAACCCATGTCAACAGATAAAGCTGCTTCGCATTCGTTGGAACCATATGCGAACTCAGTAGAACCACCGCCGATATCAACCACGAGGAAGGGGCCGTCATTGGGATCTAGTTCAGCAGTTGCTCCCGCAAAAGACAATTTTCCTTCCTCTAAACCAGCCAATAATTCGGGGCGTTGCCCAACTATTGCTTCCGCCTCGTCAAAAAACTCCTCCCGGTTGCTTGCATCTCGGGCCGCAGATGTAGCGGTGACACGCAACCGCTCCACTCCATATTGATCCAACACTGCACGATAATCCGCTAAACAATTGAGGGTGCGTTTGATGGCAGCGGGTGCCAGACTTCGTGAGTCATCGACTCCTTGACCAAGTTGGGTGATAGTCATCTGTCGTGTGAGCACAGTTGGCCCTTCTCGTACCAGCAAACGAGTTGAATTCGTTCCACAGTCAATCGCTGCGAGTTTGCTAGTCATTGCCCCCACACGACAACTGCTCAGCCACCCACCGTCCAACTGGGTCATCACCACCTGCCAAAAACCATGCGAAGTGTGCATGGAGACACTTAACGCCTTGACGGGTGCCACCCACTCCGCCACTGGGTTTAGGACCTTGATGATTTTTTGAGATTGCGCTATCACGTTCAAGTGCATACCGCCGGTGAGCTTGCGCTAATGCTTTGGGGTTAACAGCTTGCTCGGCGCGTCTTACCCCCCCAGCGGACTCCAAGCGAGCCACATCTCGGCAAGCTTTTTCACCAACCAACCAATAACGGGTTGGCATCGGGCGACCGTTGTCTAGATGCGGCGCGTTGCAGATAACCACGGGATCACCCTCTTCGGTTTGTACCACAATCTCATATGCTCCTTGGGGTTCGCGCCCGAGTAGCTCAGTTACCCGTTGATGTTGTGCTAAAAGCACCTCACAACCCTCTACCCACGTTGGCAACAGCGGCAACCACGCAGCAATCTACGCACCACCAAAAGTGCTACAACTACCCCAACTAAAGGAGCGACGCGTTTCAGCAACGGTACACCAGCAGCTTCGATAAGATCGATGGATTCAGCTTCTGGCATATCGATTTTACGCACTTTTTCGGTTGGTTTTTGCTCTTTACTTGCAGTGCCATCTTCACTAGGACGACTTGCAACACCACTTTTCGTGTCGCTGTCATTCTCTTGTTGTTGCTGCGAGTCTTGGGCAAGCATCTCAGCTAGATTCTGCGCGAACTGCGCCATCAGATTCGAGCTAATGTCAGCCATTACACCTCGTCCAAACTGGGCGAACTTGCCGGTAATTTTGAGATCTGTGTCGACGCTAACTCTGGTGACATCAGCAGACACGGCTTCTAGTTGTGCAGTGATGAGAGCGTTGGCGGTGCCCGCTCCTCGGGCATCTCGACCTTTACCACTCAACACTGCTTTGTGGGTTTGGTCGTCTTTTTCTAGAAACTGAGCTGTCCCTTTGAACTGTGCTGATATCGGCCCGACCTTGACTTTCACAACACCGTGGTAGTCTTCTCCCCTCACCTCAGTTAGTTGTGCGCCCGGCAAGCAAGGGGCGATTAGTTCTATATTGGTGAGCACTTCCCAGGTTTCACTTATAGGTCGGTCAACCTCAAAAGAGTTACTTAGTTCCATTTCTTTAAATCCTCCAATGTGTCTACATCTGTTGAGTCACCAATACATGATACCAACTTGCACATCTCAGGACGTTTCCGCCAAAGGCTGCGAGCTCCTTCATCACCCGATAATGGTAAAGATGCCCACATCGACGCAGCCAAACGAACTGGCGGACCGAAACCGCCACCAAAGTCTGCTGCCGCTAAGTCAGCTTCACTGTCTCGTACTTTACGCCACGGTTCAACACCGATGCTAGGCTGATCGCCGAGGCCGACCACAACTGCGGAATGGCCGCTATTGGCTGCATAAGTAACTGCTCCTAGCAAAGAGGTGGCCTGGCCTTGTTGCCATTGCTCATTGTGGACAATGGTCACATCAGATGGCAAAGTGTTAGTGAGATCAACACAGCCCGACACCACGATCACTTCATCGAAGCCAGCCGTCTTCGCCGCTTCCACCGCGTGACACACTATTGGTTTGCCAGCTATTTCGGTTAGCAGTTTGTGCTTTGCCCCTAAAAAACGGTTTCCAGCACCCGCGGCGAGAACCACGGCGGCTGTAGTGGCAATTTCGCGCTGAACCTTTGAGTTGGTTTGCATTAGCATCAGTATAGTTTGGCAGCATCAAAACGCAGAGATGCGCCTAGCGTGATACCAATGAACGATTCTTTTGATCCAACAGCATCACCAAACATTCCACAACCACCGCTAGTGCGTGTCATCATGTTGATAGCCGATGCCGTTCAAGTCGCCGATGGTAAACTCTACATTCTCGGTGGAGGGCTCACTGCAATAGGTCCCCATCCTCAACCGATGGGTGTGGCACTGCGTTTGGAAGTGCCTTGGGATCGGGCCAATGTTTCACACGAATGGCGCATTGAACTCATGGATGAAGATGGCTACCCGTTAATAATTGGGGAACGCCCGCTCGTGGTTCAAGGCAACTTTGAAGCGGGTAGGCCGGTGGGTTTACGCCCAGGCACCCCATTATGTGTGCCTTTAGCCATCAATTTTCAAACCATCCCAGTGAAGCCAGGCAAGAGCTACATTTGGCAGCTATCGATCAACGGCGAAAGCCATGTTGATTGGCGTCAGAGTTTCTATGTTCGCCAGGCCAAGCAATCCGAGTCACCCAATTCTCCACCGGGAGCATAATCGCAAACAAACTCTCAAAATTGGTGAGATACATACTGTTAGCCGTGTATCGGACCACTGCTGTCGCGTAAAGCTTGTGTATCTCGTCCGCTTCGGGCGGCGATGATTTCTGATGTGATCGACACCGCTGTTTCTTCAGGTGTGCGGGCACCAATATCAAGCCCAATTGGCGAGCGCAACCGCGCCAGTTCAGTAGCCTCAACGCCTGCCTCAAGAAGCCTTGAGGTGCGATCATCATGGGTCCTGCGACTACCCATCACCCCGATATAGCCAACTTGGGTTGCAAGAGACGCTAGCACCGCGGGCACATCAAACTTTGGGTCGTGGGTGAGAATACAAACCACATCACGTTCACCGAGACTGTTGCCCCGCTCTGCTAGGAGACGGTCAGGCCATTGCACAACCACTTCATCGGCCATAGGAAAGCGAGTTGACGTTGCGAAGGTGGCGCGAGCATCACAGACCGTGACTTGGTATCCAAGTAACTTCGCGACCCGTGCTAAAGCGGCTGTAAAATCCACCGCTCCAAATATCAACATTTTGGGTGGAGAGGCAAAACTCTCAACAAAAATCGCAAACGTGTCTTCACGGGCTTCACCGTTTGGCCCATAATGGCGTATTCCTGAACGACCAGCACTGAGTTCACCCGCAGCGTCGCGAGCCACCACCCGGTCTAGGTCTTCGTTGCCTAACGACCCGGCGAATTCGCCATCTTGGGCAACCACTATCTTGGCACCTAATTGGTTTGCCCCCCCCACGATAGTTGCCCAAGCTATTGGCTTGCCGTTACGTAAAGAGGTCTTGAGTTGGTCATAGAGGCGAAAATCGCTAAAGGGTTCGATGAAGAGTTCTATTGTGCCACCGCAGGTTAAGCCAACTTCGAAGGCTTCATCGTCGCTGTATCCAAAGGTCACGAGGCGTTTTTTGTTGCTTTTGAGAAGTTGCATTGCTTCGGTCACCACCGCTCCTTCTACGCACCCTCCTGAAACCGACCCAGCCACTTCACCGGTCTCATTCACTGCCATTGCTGCGCCTAGCTCGCGCGGTGAGGAACCGTCTAGGTTAACCACTCGCGCCAAAGCGACAGCCAAATCTCTTTCGCGCCAGCCATCTAGAGATACAAGGAGTTCTTTCACCGCAACTATCCTAGAGGAAAGGCCATTTCTTTCTCACGCACCGGCTGAGGTTCAAATACCAGTTGTGCTAGTTCGTGTAGAGCATCAAGGCAATGGCCGGCCACGAAGTTATCGATATAGGGCAACGCTGCTGCCATCGCTTGTGCTAGAGGGGCGTATCCGGGTGAAGCTTTGAGAGGATTGACCCAAACCAGTCGATGCGCCACCTTGCTTAGTCGCTGCATTTGGCTGGCTATTTGCGCTGGTTCGCCACGGTCCCAGCCGTCAGATAAAATCACCACGGTTGCGCCACGAGCCATACCTCTGCAACCCCAATGATCATTGAAGTGCCCCAAATTGTCGCCGAGACGAGTACCTCCAGACCAATCATGCACTGATTGCGAAGCTGCTAGCAAGGCCTTGTCTGGATCACGTTCAGATAACTCGCGGGTTAGGCGGGTTAGGCGCGTACCTAAAGCAAAGGCCTCCACTCCCGCACGGGTTGTAACACAAGTGTGTACAAAACCAATCAGGACTCGTGCATAGGGTTCCATGGAACCAGACACATCTAGTAGCAATACCAGCCTGCGCGGGCGATTTCCCATCTTCGTGCGAGCGATTTCGGCGGGTTCACCAACTGACCGGAGCGTTCGTTGCACCGTTCGCCGCATATCAAAGACACCCTTTGAGCTAGCGACCCGTCTTCTGCTGCGTCTTGTTGGCCTTATTAGCTTGATTGATTGCATAAGTATGCGAGACGTAACGAGTTCTTCGTCGGTGTAGTCAGCGAAGTTCTTTTCTCCTAATGTTTCTGTAGCACAGTACCGTAAGGTGATCGTCTCTGCGGGGTTTGTGTTTTGCTGGCTTTCGTTGTCGTGGTCGTCATCAGGTAATTGTTCTGGGTCATCTAGTGCCAAAGTAATAGGGTTTGCTGGTGTTGGCAGTTCATGCATTGCGTTTGTTGCCTGCCAGAACGATACAAACACTTGGTTAAAAAGTGCGATGTCTTCGGGTCTTTCTACTAGACAAGCGTGGCTTGCCCAATACATTTCACAAGGATTACTTAGGTCAATTTCACCTAATGATTGAGCAAAGAGTTGAGTGCTCGTCAACGACACATTCAAGCCGGCTTGGCGCAACGCATCACAAAATTCAACAGCTTTATCGAGGAGTCTCACTGTCGAGTTGAGGCAAATAGTGCTTCAAGACCATGCTTATTCACCCGCTCTATGTCCTCACGGTATTTAAGTAGCGCAGGCAGTGTTGCTTGAGCTTTCTCAACGTTGATTTCTTGAGTGTCAAGTAACTGCAACGCACGTGCCCAGTCAATGGTTTCTGAAACACCTGGGGGTTTGTAGAGACCAATTTGTCTCAGTGATGCCACTGCTTTGGCTACTTGAGACGCGAGTCGTTCATCTAGAGATGGTACATGCAACAAAATGATCTCGATTTCGCGTTTGTTGTCGGGGTGGCTCACCCAATGATACAAACAGCGGCGCTTCAGGGCATCGTGGAGGTCGCGGGTGCGGTTGGAGGTTACAACAACCACGGGCGGTTCGGTTGCAGTGAACGTGCCGATTTCAGCTATCGTGATTGAATAGTTGGCCAGCACTTCTAGTAAAAACGCTTCGAATTCGTCGTCCGCACGATCAAGTTCATCGATTAGCAAAACTGCTGCTTGTCTGTTTTGTTGGGTTATCGCTTCTAGCAACGGGCGCCGCACCAGAAATCGTTCGTTATAAAGTTGATCAGCGAGTTCGTTAGTTTCGCTCACTTGAGCCAAGCCTGTTGCTTCAGCGGTGCGGAGATGCAGCAGTTGCCGGGCATAATCCCATTCGTAGACGGCTTGATTGACATCAATACCTTCATAACATTGGATACGAAGCGATGCTCCACCGATCCAATCAGAAAGTGCTCGGGCTACTTCAGTCTTGCCTACACCTGGTTCTCCTTCCAGCAACAAAGGGCGGCGCAAACGTAACGCTAAATATATGGCGGTGGCTAAGCCTTCGTCGGGAAGATAACGGTGGTTCACTAGCGCGTTGCTAACGTCACTAACACCAGAGATACTGCGGTAATCAACCATGGAGAGCTTTTTGGATTGCTGAGAAGACCTTTTGTGGTGAAAGTGGTACATCAATATGGCGCACGCCGAGGTGGCTTAGCGCATCAATCACCGCGTTGTGTACCGCTGGTGTTGCTCCAATCGCGCCCGACTCGCCGATACCTTTTGCGCCAAGTGGGTTATTTGGTGTGGGTGTTTCCATCGGCAGGAGTTCAAATGTTGGAAGTTCAGCAGCTGAGACAATGGAATAGTCGGCAAAGTTGCTGGTTATGGGATTGCCGTCTGGGTCAAAGCGTACTTCTTCTAGTAATGCTTGGGCTATCCCTTGGGCAATACCACCGTGCCTTTGGCCTTCAACAATTAACGGGTTGATTATGGTACCTGCATCATCCACCGAAATGAGCCTTTGTAGGTCAACGGCACCGGTTTGAGTGTCTACTGTCACTACGGCGATGTGGGTGCCGAAAGGGTAGGTGCATTTGGCTTTGAAATCAGTATCGGCGCTCAGTTGGTTCTCGGTGGCCGCTGCTGCTACTTGAGTCCAAGTTTTGCGTACCGCTGGTGTGCCAACCACATGGAAACACGAGTTTTCAGCGTTGAGCACGATATCGGCACTCGCTGCTTCAAGCAGTTCGGCTGCCACTTCTTTGGCGACTTCAACCACACTCTCGGCTGCTTCCTTCACCGCTGAACCACCGAGTTGGGTGGAACGACTTGCCA
Organism: Candidatus Aldehydirespiratoraceae bacterium; assembly: GCA_965204595.1. Classification (GTDB taxonomy): domain Bacteria; phylum Actinomycetota; class Acidimicrobiia; order Acidimicrobiales; family Aldehydirespiratoraceae; genus VXYK01. The sequence goes on from CBDBEW010000014.1 coordinate 901,241, forward strand.
CCGTTCCTTGACCTTTAGCGACTTGGTCAGTGTCGCCTTGAATCACTTCAACATCTTCAATTGGCATTGCTAAGTTAGCTGCGGCAATCATCGCGAACGTGGTTGCGTGACCTTGCCCGTGAGATAATGAGCCAGAGTAAATTTTTGCCTTTCCTTCGGGAGTGATTTCAACTTGTGCGAACTCATTACCACTAGGTGCAGGGCCGGCTGTTATTTCTACATAGTTAGCGATGCCAATACCTACTTGTGTGGGGTCAGATGTGGCGCGTCGCGCTTGCTGCTCTTGGCGCACTTGCTGGTAGTTTGCAGCTGCTACTGCTTTGTTGAGTGCTCGTTCATAGTCTCCGCTGTCGTATTCACTGCCCACAGGGGTTGTGTAAGGAAACTGGTCGACACCGATGAGGTTTTTGCGCCGCAGTTCAATCGGGTCAAGGTTGGTTTGCATCGCATAAAGATCAACGAGGCGTTCAATGGTTAGAGTTGCTTCGGGTCTACCAGCGCCCCGGAAAGCTTCTGTTGGCACGGCGTTAGTGATGACAGATCGTGCTTGGGTTTCAATGTTTATAATGTTGTAGTTACCTGGTGCCATAGGCAAGGTAAAGAAAGGCAAAAATGCACCGACTCTGGTGTAGGCTCCCGCATCCATAAGCACGTCTAGCTGATAATGGGTGAGCTTGCCATCGTTGCTGCCACCTAGTTTAGCTTGGTGAACTTGTGCGCGACCAGGCCCCGCAGCGACAAGGTTTTCTGTTCGTGTCTCAACCCAACGCACCGGCCGTTTTGAGTATTTTGACAGATATGGGATTAAGACATCTTCTGGTGTTGGTGCAACTTTGGCACCAAATCCGCCACCAACGTGGGGAACAATCACATGCACGTCTGCATCTTGTAGTTGATACAAATCAACTAGCGTGTCTTTAACACGATGGGCTGCTTGGCTTGACAAGAAAATTATCAACCTGTCAGTTGTCCAGTTTGCAGCTACCGACCGACCTTCTAAAGGTGCAGCCGACATTCGAGGGTACGTAAGTTTTTGTGCCACAACAACTTCGCATTCAGCAAAAAACGAATCGTCGCTAATGCCGCTCGCTAAACCTAAATCTGAGAATGTTAACGCAATGTTGGTGCCGTGGTTTTCGTGAATTACGACCCCATCGGTAGCTGCTTGTTCAACATCGACAACCGCTTCTAGAGGCTCGATATCAGCAAACACCAACTCAGCACCGTCGAAACCTGCACTAGCGGTTTCAGATAAAACCACCGCGATTGGTTCACCCACAAACCGCACTCTGTCATGCGCGAGCAATGGACGGTTTAGGAGTTGGGGCGGAAATCGCGGCACGGTGCCAGGGAGTTTCAAATCAATATCTTTGCCGGTGAGCACAGCAACTACTCCCGGCACCTCAAGAGCTTCACTTGTGTCGATTTCAAGTATCTCTCCATTGGCAACAATGGAACGTACGAAGGTTGCATGCAAGGCACCCTCTAGCCGAGGATCACTTAGGTCGGCAGTGTAGTTCGCCGCACCAGTTAGGAAAGCTGGGTCTTCTTTGCGGAGCACCCTCGTTCCGATGATCGACATCTAAAGTCCTTTCACCCGTGTTGACCGCTATGGTGTGTTGGCACAACCAGAAAGTCCTGGTACTGCATACACTTCAACACCTGGTTCAACAAACTGCCCGTAACAACGTGCGGCTCGCCTAAACCCTTCACCGTTGGTCACATTTTCTATGTCCGCCTCAATTTCAGCTACCTCAGCAAGTAGCGTTGACCTTTCATTTTTAACTCTTTCAAGTTCACGACGCTGCTCCCAATAACTGTTGATGCCCGGTGCTAGCAAAAACATTACTAGCGCACCTGTGATCACCACAAAGATTAGTGGAGTTAGTCGCCGCAGTAGTTTCACGATTGCGCTACACCTATTTGTTTGCTTAATCCAAATGCGGCAGCTTCACCTAGTTGTTCCTCGATACGCAGCAATTGGTTGTATTTCGCAACTCGGTCAGAACGAGCAGGTGCACCTGTTTTGATTTGCCCACAGTTTGTAGCTACTGCAAGATCAGCGATTGTGGTGTCTTCGGTTTCTCCAGATCGATGCGACATGACTGCGCTAAAGCCATTGCGGATTGCTAGATCAACTGCTTCAAGCGTCTCAGTCAATGAGCCGATCTGATTCACTTTCACCAATATTGAATTAGCTGATCCTGACGAAATACCACGCTCAAGCCGTTCGCTGTTGGTGACGAACAAATCATCACCAACAAGTTGACAATGTGACCCTATTGAAGACATTAATGCACTCCAGCCATCCCAATCATCTTCAGCCATGCCATCTTCAATGGAGACGATTGGGTATTTTTTTATGAGGTTCGATAATTCATCTACCATTTCCGGTGAGCTAAGTTTGCGTCCCTCGCTTGCCAACTCATAGTAGCCATCAACATAAAACTCAGTTGACGCAACATCTAAAGCAATGGCCATCTCTTCGCCGGGGGTAAAGCCCATGCGTTCAATCGTTTCTACGAGCAGTTGCACGGCTTGTTCGTTGCTAGTCAAATCAGGCGCAAACCCTCCTTCATCTCCTATTCCGGTCGACAAATTGCGCTCGGCAAGAATCTTCTTGAGTAAATGATAGGCCTCAATACCCCAGCGCATTGCTTCACTAAACGAAGCAGCTCCCACAGGCATGAGCATGAATTCTTGGTAATCAACATTGTTGTCTGCATGCGAGCCACCATTTAGGACATTCATCATGGGAATTGGTAAAACATGGGCGTGTACACCACCAACATAGCGCCATAGGGGAACCTGTAATTCCACAGCAACTGCATGGGCTACCGCTAAAGAAACACCGAGAATCGAATTCGCACCAAGTCTGCTTTTATTATCAGTGCCATCTAGGGCAATCATCGCCGTATCAAGCCCGCGTTGATCGATTGCGTCTTTGCCAATCACTGCTTGTGCCAGTTCTCCGTTTACAAAACCGACAGCTTTTTGTACACCTTTGCCGAAAAATCGGTTGCCACCATCACGGAGTTCAACTGCTTCAAACGCACCCGTGGATGCCCCGCTTGGTACCATAGCCTTGGCCGTGGCACCTGTGTCTAATTCAACCTCAACCTCAACGGTAGGGTTACCTCGCGAATCAAATATCTCACGTCCATGCACACGTTCAATGATGCTCACAATCAACCTTTCAACTGAAAGCTAACACTAAATACGCTCCACATATTGAAGCGGTCTCTCAGCATACAACAAGCACACCTGTATCACTGCCAAAGACTACTTGTTGGCTCGGCGTACCTGACGCATGTATGCCATCGCTACCCTCCGTAACGCTGTTTCAGCATCAATACCTGAGTCGCGACAATACGCTACGATCTCAAACAACAAGACACCAAGTCGGCTTTCTAAATCGGTTGTGTCACTATCGTTTTTGTATGTCTCCTCACCTGTATTGGAGGCGCGTTCTTGCACTTTTGCCGCCAACATCAACGCAGGTAATGTTGTGGGTATACCGTCCATAACTGAGGTTCTACCCTTTTCGCGGTGTTTATTTTCTTCCCAACGGCGTGCTAAATCGTCGGGGTCTTGCGCCCCTATGTCAATTTTTGTGCCAGTCTCGGCAAACACATGAGGATGACGATCAACCAACTTGTCATGGATTCCTCGCACCACATCGGCCACAGTAAACGAACCCCGTTCTGCACCTATGCGAGAATGAAAGAATATTTGGTATAGCAAATCACCGAGTTCTTCAACTAAATGTGCATCTAAGTCTGCATTAATTTCACTGTCGTCAAGTTTTGAACGAGCGTCAAGAACTTCAAGGACTTCGAAACTTTCTTCAAGAAAGTGTTTGCTAAGCGATCCATGCGTTTGAACTTGATCCCAAACACAACGCGAACGCAGTTCACGAACCAGTTCTTCAAAGCGCACAAACTCAGCAGCCACTGGTTCAACAAGTGCAGGTATCCACAAAGAAGTTAAGTGATCAGGGGTAATTTTTTTATCCAAATCAGCCCAACGAACCTCAAACACTGCTTCATTTGGTAACCCCAAACTCTGCATAACCACAACAGAACTCTGACTATCTTCTACCGCAAGCTTTATTTCAGACAACACCTGCTTACTGTGACATTGTGCTACCAAGAACGGTCCTACTTGTCCAGCGGCACCAGTGACGAAGTCTTGACCATCAACTAAACGAACTCCACTAACGTGAGGGTCAACAGCCAAGCGAGACCATACAAGATCAAGAAAAGACATGGCCGCTAACACTTCAAGTTGAAAATTGCCTTCCTTGGCAGCTTCACGCAAGAGTTCAACGGTTCGTTCAAGCACCAAAGGCGATCCCGGTACCGCGTAGAGCAAATCACCACATTGGACCTCGTTTAATAATCGCTTAGTGATCTGCTGATAAACGACCTCAAAGGATTCGCCTTGTTCATAGGTGTCATCAAAGCTGACCGCTTCAGGCAAAACCGTTGCCCCAGGATGTCTAAAGGTGCGCACAAAGCAACGCGAAGCTTCGCTTATGGCCACACGAGTCTGTGTTGTCAGAAACGATTCGTCTGCTGGCCCGAGTCCGACCACAGTGATTTTTGGCTTTAGACGCACCCCAATAAAACTATCGCTAGCTACTGCGGCTCAAGGGGAACGACCTGACCGAGGTTGGGGTCAAACATCCCAAACCGAGGTGCCACCGTGATCCTACGGTCAAAGAGATTGGCGGCTAGTTCTTGAATCGCCGTGTCTGAGTTAGCTAACACAAAGGCGGTGATCTCTTGTGAAGTTAGCTCAGTGTGTTGGCCACGGACTATCGGCCCGAAACTACGCACATCAATTACATGCCAACCAAACTGACTCTCCACAGGGGCAGATAAACCAGTGCCGTCAACCTGGCTAGCACCGTCAACGAATTCTGGAACGAAAGTCGCAGGTGCCACACAACCAAGATCTCCACCACTAGCGGCACTTGGTCCAACAGAAATCTCAAGCGCTAGAACCGCAAAATCCTCGCCGTTGTTGAGCCTGGTAAGAGCTTCTTGCGCTTGGGCTTCGGTTTCTGTAAGAATATGACTTGAACACAGCGCATCAAAATCCATTGTTGCCAAAAAGTGGTCTGCGATAAGGTGCGAAACTGCGAGGTAACGTTGCCGCAGTTTGCCATACTGTGAATCAACGGCAGGCAAAGATGGGTCTGCCTCCCTATTAAGTTGAAAGTTCTCTCTAGCTAGTTGCAGATGCTCTTCGGTGAGCTTGGTACCATTGATCGCTACAATATTTATCCAACTTTCCCAAAAAATCCACTCATCTAGATGCCTTGTCAACTCTTCACGGGCAACAACAGCACTTTCTTCTGTTTGGTTGGCATCTAGTATTACGTCTAGTTCAGCTTCAGTTAGTGTTGCATCCTCAACTGTGGCAATCACATTGTTGGCCGAACCACAAGCCGAAACAAACAAGATCATTAGGGCAGCGAGCAAAATTTTATGCATTGCAGTCACTGAGATCACAGGCTACTAGCAAGATTCTTATACATGGACATCTGGCAACAAATCAACCATTATGTTGATCAACTGCTCAACAACTGGACCTTGCTTAGCAAAAATTGGTATTCGCAATTCCGCATTTGTTTCTGAATAAACAGGCTTGCTAGCCGTGCTGTTGTTGGCATAAAGACGCTGCAGGCGTACTTGCTTACTTTGAGGCAAAGTCACTGGTGTAAACCGTGCCATGTAATCGGCTGAACCAAAACCCAAGCCTTTTGTGACAACAACTTCACGAACCCCGCTACGCACACATTCAACACGAAGTTTGCCAACATTCAATAGTGCTTGGGCTTGAGGCGGTAATACACCAAAACGATCTTGCCATTCAAGTCGAATATCATCAAGCATCTCTTGAGTATGCACTGAGCCCAAGCGGCGATACGCCTCAAGCCGGATTGGTTGATCTGCCACATATTCTTTCGGAAGGTGCGCGTCACCGGGAACATCAATGGTAATCTTGGGAGGTTCACCGACCTTTTCACCCCGCAGATCAGCAACTGCTTCAGTGACCATCTGACAATACAGATCGTAACCTACCGCAGCAATATGACCTGACTGTCCCGTGCCTAGTAGATTGCCAGCACCACGCAGTTCAAGATCACGCATTGCTATCCTGAATCCAGAACCCAACTCAACCGATTCTCCGATCGTCTTTAGCCGTTCATAAGCTTCCTCGCTAAGAACTTTGTTACTGGAATGAAACAGATAGGCATAAGCGCGTTGACCAGCACGCCCCACACGGCCCCGCAACTGATGAAGTTGTCCTAACCCTAACCGCTCGGCTTGATCCACTACGAGTGTATTCACTGTTGGCATGTCTATACCAGATTCAATGATTGTGGTACACACCAACACATCATATTTTCCTTCCCAAAAGTCAATAACAACCCGTTCGAGTGTGCCTTCATCCATCTGCCCATGTGCTACTGCGATGCGAGCTTCCGGCACCAGCGAACGCAGAGACTGAGCCACGTGCTCAATGTCACGAACACGATTATGGACAAAAAATAGCTGTCCTTCACGTAACAGCTCCCTACGAATTGCTTCGGCCACAGCTTGCTGGGAGTACTCACCAACATAAGTCATGATTGGCAAACGATCAGCTGGGGCGGTGTTTAGTAAAGACATGTCACGGATGCCAGCAAGCCCCATTTCCATCGTTCGAGGAATGGGTGTGGCGGTCAGTGTCAACACATCAAGATCGGTGCGTAACGACTTTATCTTCTCCTTGTGTTGTACCCCAAAACGTTGCTCCTCGTCCACCACCAACAAACCCAATTTTTTGAACTTCACATCGTTGGAAAGCAGTCGGTGAGTGCCGATTACCACATCTACTTCACCTGCCTTTAAGCCAGCTATCACCGCGTTTGCTTGGGCTGATGTAAGAAAGCGGCTCAACACCTCAACCCGCACTGGATAAGACGAAAACCGTTCACGAAATGTGACGTGATGTTGCTGAGCCAACAAGGTTGTGGGCACCAAAACCGCTGCTTGGCTCCCATCAAGCACCGCCTTGAACACTGCCCGCAAAGCCACCTCGGTTTTTCCAAACCCAACATCACCGATAACCAATCGATCCATCGGATAGCGACTTTCCATGTCAGCTTTCACTTCCGCTATAGCCTGCAATTGATCTGGGGTTTCTTGATATCCAAACGATCCTTCAAACTCACTTTGCCACGGTGTGTCTAGTGCGAACTGATGACCTAATGAAGTGATCCGTTTTTGGTATAACACCACAAGCTCTTGAGCTATTGTGGAAACATCTGAGCGAACTTTAGCCTTGCTGGCTTGCCAGTCAGAGCCACCCATCTTCGACAATTTGGGAGTTTCGCCACCGTTATAGACCCGAACTAGGTCAATCTGGTCTGAAGGTACATATAGACGATCGCTGCCACGGTACTCAAGCAGCAAATAGTCACGGTCATTGCCGTTGATGGCACGCGTGACCATCCCCGCGAAACGCGCAATGCCATGTTGTGCGTGTACTACATATGACCCCTCGCGCAGGTCATCAAAGAACCGTTGAGCATCAACTGGGCGAGGGCGAGCTTGTCGATGGGTGCGGCGGCGCCCAGTTAAGTCTGCTTCAGCTAGAACTGCCAACTTGATGTCGTGAAACACCGCACCTCGGTCGAGAGGTGCCACCACAAGATGAGCTCCCACCTTTGCGAGGTCGCTATACGGGCCCGCTGAACTTGCCTCTATACCATACTCTTGTAGAACTGTCATCAACCTCTGAGCACTGCCGCTGGTGTCAGCGGCAATAACCACACAAAAACCATCCCGAATGAGGTCGATAAGCCTGGAAATTGCTGGTTCTAAGTCACCAACAACAGGATTCCACGCCGTGGCTTGGATGACCCCAACTCCATTTGACCCAGTTGGCTGTGCGGTAAGCATTGCTAGTACTGGTGCTTTGGTTTCAGCCAATAAACGATCAAAGCTTAGGTGAAGGCGATGCAACTCATCTGCGTCAACTTCCCAAGTCTTAGCTAGTGACACTGCTAGATCTGCCTCCTCGTGTTCAATATCTTTAGCTCTGTCTCGCAGGCGGCGTGGCTCCACCAAAACAATCCACCCATCGGCTTTCAACAAGTCTGGCAAGACCAACTCTTCGGTCACTAACCACGGCAACCAAGATTCCATGCCATCAAATAATTCGCCCTCCACAATGCGAGTCCATTGTTGTTGACCCCACGGTTCTGCCACAAGTAGTTGCTGCGCTCGCTGCCGTGCTGTTTCATTAGGTCTAATCTCACGGCACGGATAAATCTTGACCTCATCCACGATGTTGGTCGCACGTTGATCCACCACCGAAAACTCGGTGAGGCGATCCACTTCATCACCCCAAAGATCTATCCGCACTGGCTGCTGGCGCGTGCTAGGAAACACATCCACAATAGAACCTCGCACTGCGAACTCGCCGCGATGCTCTACTTGAAACTCACGGCGGTATCCGAAAGCCACCAGATTTCGCGTTAGTTCTTGCAGATCCAACATCTTGCCGGCGCTACACACCAATGGTTCAATCGCAGCAGCTGGGTCAAGTCGCTGCATCAAGGCTCTAATCGAAGACACAATCACACTGGGTGGACTGTTTCGCAATCGCCAAAGCAGTCGCAGACGCTGCCCCATCACATCGAAAGCTGGGCTAATGCGTTCAAACGGTAGCGTGCCCCAAGGAGCAAATAACGCCACATCATCGCTGCTAAGCACGGTGCTGAGGTCACCTGAGAGCCGTTCGGCTTCACTGTGCCTAGCAGTAACAACCAAAATCGGTCGACGTGGCGAAGCTTCGCTGAGGCCAGCTATGGTTAGAGCTTGCGCTGCTTCATTAACCACAAGCGACTCATCTTGTTTCGCCAACACCCGATCAATGGCTGGTTCGGCCGCAAGCAAAGTCCGCAACGACCGCAGGTTGGTAACCCGTTTAGACATGTTCACTGTGCATTTAGGCTTACCGGCTAGGGTTGATTGAACGAGTTCATCGTGGCTTCAGGCCCGTTTAGTGCCAGAAATTCTATAGCGTCAACCGCCTTTGCAACAACGAGTTGCAGCTTTTTCAGCTCACCTTTGGATGGTGCTTTAAGCACATAGTCAATTGTTTTTATGGTGCCTGGCCGTGGTTTGTTGATGCCGATGCGAAGACGCGTAAAATCGGCGGAGTGCAAGTGTGAACAAATAGATTTCAGGCCATTATGCCCTGCTAGTCCACCCCCCAACTTCACTTTCATTCGGCCGACTTCAAGGTCTAGCTCATCATGTATTACCACTAACTGGCTTAGATCGTGAATTTTGTAGCGCTTGAGTAGTGGTGCAACCGCCACACCCGAGTTGTTCATATAGGTTGTAGGAACTGCGGCAAGCACTCTTTTGTCAGCGATGTGCAGTTGGGCAGTTGTTATTTGATCGCGTTTTCTCACCCCAAGACTAACACCATGACGTTGCAGAAGTTCGTCAACAACCCAAACTCCTGCGTTGTGCCTAGTTCGACCATACTGATCTCTGGGATTACCAAGCCCCACCACAATCAAGTCGATTTCGGTGCGTGATAGCTTTTTGCGATGTTTGAATGAAGCGAGACGAACCATCGCCGAACCAACAAATTGCGGCTAAGCGGTGCTAGTCGCTGCTAGTTGAGTCTTGTTCACCCTCTTCTGCTTTGGCTGCGCTAGCTTCTGCAGCAGCCATCGCCTCGCGTGTGGAGCGGGTCACAAGCGAGGTTGCAACGGCATCTTCAGGGTCAACCGTTGTTGTCACCCCTGCAGGCAAGTTCAGCGCGCCAACTTTGATTGAGTCGCCAAGAGCCAGATCGCTAATATCAACTTCTATTTCATCGGGAACATTTGCTGGCTTAGCCAAGACCGTCAAGGAATACATCGTTTGGTCTACCATGCCATTGGCGCGGGTGACCTCTAATGCCTCACCCACTAGCACTAACGGCACGTCCACTTCAATTTCTTGGTCGGTGGTCACCCTAAGGAAGTCCACATGCATAACCTCTCGGCGCACTGGATGACGCTGCAGGTCTTTGATTATCGAGAGTTGCTCGTCACCGTCGATACTTAGCGTTATCAGGGCGTTGAGCCCGGCATCGGTGTTGAGCGCGAGACGCAAATCTGGCCAAGTCACACTCACCGAGATAGGTTCACGGTCAAGCCCATATACCACAGCGGGCACGTTACCCTCGCTTCGTAAGCGGCGCGACGCACGGGTACCCTGTGGCCGCCCCCGCGTCGCATTAAGTAACAATTTCTCAGACATAAAAACTTCTACTCCCGAGTGAACAAAGATGTTTGGTTAGTTGAATGCGTAAGTCAAACGATTATAACTCCGCATGTGTTGTGAACTTACTACCAAACAAAAAATATGCTTTAAGCTAGATGATTTCCTGCAAAGATCTCACTAACTGATGTGTCGGCAAAAACTGCGGCTATTGCTCTAGCAATAATCTCAGCTACCGAGAGGACTTTAATTTTTTTGATTTGTGTTTCGGGTGCTAGTGGCAAGGTATCGGTTACCAAAACTGTCTCAATAGCTGCTTGGTTCAAACGTTGCGCTGCTGGTGGAGAGAACACGCCATGTGTTGCCGCAGCAATAACTGTTTTGGCACCATTGGCCACAAGCAGTTCCGCTGCTGCACAGATGGTGCCTCCTGTGTCGATCATGTCGTCAATCAACACACACACCCGTCCATTAACCTCGCCAATAATTTGTTTCGCTTCAACTGAGTTCGCCTCTACAGACGACCGGCGTTTGTGAACATAGGCTAAGTCAGCACCAAGCATGTTAGTGTATCGTTCAGCTACCTTCATGCGTCCCGCATCAGGTGAAACGACCACGAGATCGTCTGACAGTTTGTTGAGGTAATCCACTAGAACTGGCATTGCCGTCAGATGGTCTACTGGGCCATCAAAAAAACCTTGAATCTGTCCTGAATGCAGGTCAACCGAAACCAGTCGGTCGGCACCAGCCGCACTAAAAAGATCCGAGATCAACCTTGCTGATATGGGTTCTCGACCCGACGATTTGCGATCTTGGCGACTGTAACCATAGAAAGGAATGACTGCGGTGATGCGTTTGGCTGAGGCGCGTTTTGCAGCATCAACCATGATGAGTTGTTCTGTGATTGCATCGTTTAGTGAACGCCCATTCCATGGGGTGTGAGTTTGCACGATGAAAACATCAGTGCCCCGAATCGATTCAAAGTACTTAACATGAATCTCACCGTTAGCAAACTCAGAAATGCTTGGCGTGCCAAGGGGAACTCCGAGTTCAGCACAAATCTCAGTGGCTAAGGTTCGGGTTGCTCTTCCCGCTACTATGTGCAACCTTTTTTTATTGACCAATTCCATGCGGTTCCTAAAGATGGTCGATAGCTATCTGAATACAGTTTTTGATAGTAGCGAGATTGGCTGGCCCGGCAGGACTCGAACCTGCAACATCCGGAGCCAAAGTCCGACGTTCTACCAGTTGAACTACGGGCCACCGTGTCTCGCAACCGTTATACAGTAGCATCACAGATTGTCACTGCCACACAGAATCTTTCTGAGGAATTTCGTTCTTTGGCGATAACCTCATAGGTCGTGGGTTCACTCATCAAGAAACGTCGCAAAAGAATGCGCAAAAAGAAGCACAAAAAAATGATCCGCCGCACTAGGCATCAGCGCCGCAAATAGTGCCAACCGTGTGAGTGACGATTCGGTCTGGCCCTGGGAACTCACCTGACACCCACCAACTAGAGCCACTACCAGCTAAACGGGGGCGTTGTTGTGATACGTCAGCAAGCCGATCTCGCCAAACCCGCAGCTCGGGTGCCACGGTCAGAGCCGCAGTTTCAAGGTCGTTGCCGTTATCTCCCGCTGGACCACCTAGGAGATCCCAGCATTGGTAGACAGCTTTGGTTGAGAGGTGTAGTGGTGGGATCAAGATAGTTATTGCGCGAGCCACAAAAGGTAAGGGTTCAACGATTTCGCCTATGCCGGATACTCGAGCTCGCCCTCCCTTGAGGCAAAAAGGTACATCGGCACCGATTTTCGCAGCCATTTGAAGATCGCCACAGCTAGCCCATCTCAACACAGCCGCAGCATCGGCTGAGGCACCACCCAAACCCGCACCGCTAGGGATGCGCTTGTGTAAACGAACCGCAGCACTGCGACCAAGCAGAGTGAGGGCACGACGCACCAAATTAGAATCATCTGCTGGCACATTGTTGCTCGCATTACCGAGAACTGCGAGCGAATCACCTTGTGCAATCTCCAGCGTGTCGTGGAGGGCTAAGGTTACCATCTCAGCGTCAATGAGATGGTAACCATCATCTCTAACCCCAGTTATGTGCAGCGACAAGGTGAGTTTGGCGGGAGCAATTACTTTCACGGTAAATCCAGTAGCGAAGCCAACTTTGACCAATCTTGTAAGCATAAGGTTGCCGGGCGGCTACTACTATCCACACCAACCTCTAAGAATCCATCTAGGTCAATCAGTTTGCTGAGCGAACTTCGCAACATTTTGCGGCGCTGACCAAATGCCGCGCGCAAGAGAACCTCGATTCTTGATAAGGGCTGATCCACTGGTGGTTGTTTATGTCGAGTGATTTCCACAAGCACCGATTCCACATTTGGGCGTGGATAAAAAACTCCTGCCGGTACCCGCCCCACTATGTTCGCAACACCGTGGTAGGCAACGATTACAGAGGGGATACCAACATTGCGACTAGCGGCTTGCGCGGTTAGACGTTCACCAACTTCGCGTTGCACCATCACCAACATTGAACCGACTTCTGGTACCTCTTTTAGCACGCCAACAATTAGAGATGTCGCAATGTTGTAGGGAAGATTAGCCACCAGCTTCACTTCTTGTTGGTCGGCTAACAGTGTTGACCAATCCACACTAGCGGCATCAGCTTCAATCACGGTCACCCCAGTATCAGCTAGCACAACCCGCAATATTTCAGCTAGGCGGTGATCAAGTTCGATTGTGATTATTGTTGCTGCGGTTTCTGCTAAGGCTAAGGTAAGCGAACCCAACCCACCACCGATCTCCACCACCACATCACCAGGTCCAACACCGGCCACCGACGCGATGCGGCGCACAGTATTTGCATCAACCACAAAATTTTGCCCCAGTTGGCGCCGCGGTTCTAACCCATAGCGGGCAAGCAAGTCGTGTGCATCTTTGGGTGAGTGGGTCACCTGCCCCTCACAGACTATCGAAAGCCAAGCCGCTTGCTACAAGCTGGCCAAGGTTTCCAGCCGTATATTTCCCACAACTCAATCGCCATTTGGTCTTGCACCTCCTGTGAAGCTGCAGCCGGATCAACTCCAATCAAATGGTCGACCCCGATTCGCCCAGCCAAGTAATCCCAGGTTGCCCGCGAGAACTGATAAGCCCCCCGATAACGACCAGTAGGGCTTACAGCACTATAGTTCCCAGTTGATTCACATTGGCGCAGTGCCTCCCATTGTTGTTCTGTGGGTTTGGTGACTATTTCATCAGTGGCAGTAGCTGCAATCAGTGGAACTGTGGTGGTAGTGGTAGTGGTGGTAGTTGTAGTTGTAGTTGTGGTTGTGGTGGTTGTGGAAGAGCTTGTGGAACTTGTCGAGCTACTCGAGGAAGGGGGTGGTGCTGTGGTGGTGGTGGTGGTTTGAACCGTAGTTGTTGTCGGGGCAATGGTGGTGGTAGTGGCGGTAGTGGCGGTAGTGGCGGTAGTGGCGGGCGCAACTGTCGTGGGGGTCGGTTGCGCCGCGGCGCGAATTTCAGCGACTAATTTAAGGGCTTGATCGCGCACCTTGCTGCGCGCTTCAATATGTGCTTGCGTCCAGGCTTGTGCACGCTCTGTGAACGCCAACAAATCCACCTCCACCAGTGGTTCTGTTTTGGTAGGTGCCCCGTGTTCACTAGCCAAACTCGCTACCGTCGATCCAATAAGACACCACAAAACTACAACCGCTAAACGAGCCAGCATGGTTCGAGTTGTTTTCTTGTCAACAGCGGGGTCGCGCGACTTCATTTCGTGCTCAAGCATCGACTTATTGACCGTTGAGGCTATAAAAAGTTTCCGCAGTGTGCCAAACTGTTGATTCCACCTCGCTTACTTCTAGAGATTTAGCTTTAGCCACAGCTGCACCAACTAGAGGTAGCAATGCTGGACGGTTGGGTTTGCCGCGATGTGGCACTGGTGCTAGATATGGAGTGTCTGTCTCCACCATCAATCTTTCTAAAGGGCAAGCTGTCACAGCCGCCAACAATTCTTCAACTTTCGGAAACGTAATAATACCTGAAAATGAGATCAACGCACCTCTATCAAGACATTCTGCTAGTTCGTCAACCCCCCCACTAAAGCAATGAAAAACCACCCGGTCTGGCACTCCTTCTTGGTCCAACACAGTAAATGTTTCCATCCAAGCACTGCGTGTATGGATCATTAACGGCATGTTGTACTGGTTAGCGATATGCACTTGTCGTGCGAACATGTCTGCTTGCACACGCCGTGGTGAGTGGTCGTAGTGAAAATCGAAACCACACTCCCCCACAGCCACAACTTTTGGCAACGACATCAACTCTTCAAGCCCATCAATGCCATCTTTGGCATCGTGGGGGTGAAGTCCCGCAGTCGACCAAACACCTTCAAATGTTTGAGCCAACGCATGCATCTCTTGAGAGTGCTGCACTCCCGTGCCCACCGTGATCAATCTTTCTACGCCAGCACGGTTTGCTTCATCTACTAGGTCTTTCGCCTCAATGGGTAGGTGACAGTGCTGATCTATCCAAGCCACGGCAATACCTCGCTACTGTGCCATTACTTTGTCGATGTCAACTTTGGCAAATAGGGGTTGTGGTTTCTCTATCACCGTGCCTTGCGGCACTGGTTTGCGAGACCAGCCGTCCATTGGGCCAAGCAACTCATCAAGCCTAGCTGAAGCAAATGGTAAGTATGGAGTCAAGCAAACCCGCACACCATTAATGGCATCAAGTGCGGTACCCAAAATGGTTGCCATTCTTTGAGGGTTAGTTGCGGCTAGTTTCCACGGTTCGTTGGCATTAAGGTAAGCATTGATTGATTGAGCACCACTCATCGCAACTCTGAGGGCAGACCGTAATTCAATCTTGTCTAGGTGCTGATCACAACGAACTAAAATGCCATCAATATTGTCTAATAGTTCTTGATCAGTGGCACGCCGTTCTGTGCAAGAAGGCTGAGAACCACAGAACTTGTGCAACATCGACAACACACGATTAACCAAATTTCCCCAATTGGCGACCAATTCTTCGTTTATGCGCTTCGCAATGGCTTCAACCGAAAGCTCGGTGTCGGCTTGTTCAGGAAAGTTCGCTGCCAACGCATACCGTAAACCATCTGGTTCAAACAACGCCAGTCCTTCATCGATGGTTAAGCCAACGCCTCTGCTTGCAGAAGCTTTGCCACCTTTAAAGGTGACGTATTGATTCGCAGGCACATCATCTGGCAGATGCAAATTGCCAGCACCCATAAGCTGCGCGGGCCAAAACAAACAGTGAAAGGGAATATTATCTTTACCAATGAAATAAACGTGTCGACTGTTGGCGTTTTCCCACCAGTGTCGCCACCGGTCACTATCTCCTTGTTGGGTTGCCCATTCTTTAGACGCAGACAGGTAGCCAATAACCGCGTCATACCAAACATAGATGCGCTTGTTGGGGCCAAGGTCGTCAACGGGTAGAGCTACCCCCCAGTCAATGTCTCGCGTGATCGCGCGGTCAAGTAGCCCTTCTTTCAAAAAGGCGCGCACAAAGTTGAGTACATGCGGACGCCAGTTTGGTTTGTGCTGATAGATCTCACTGAGTTGCTCGGTAAAATCCGAAAAACGAAAATAAAAGTGTTCGGTTTCACGTAACTCGGGTTTAGCACCACTGATCTTTGAGCGAGGGTCACCTAAATCAAGGGCATCAAGTGTCTGACCACAGTTGTCGCATTGGTCACCTCTCGCCTCCCGGTAACCACAATGGGGGCAGGTGCCTTCTAGGTATCGATCTGGTAAGAAGCGTTGTGCTTGTGGGTCGAAATATTGTTGCGACACGCGCCGGTCAATGTGACCTCTTTCAAGGTGGGTCAGAAACATTTCTTGGGTTACTTGGGCGTGGTTTTGAGTACCTGTGGTGGTGAACAAATCCCACGAAAAACCCAACTGCTCCCATTGTCGCACGAATTCGCTGTGGTAACGCTCAACTATCACCGCGGGGTTCACTCCCTCACTTTCAGCCCTCACCGTGATAGGCGTGCCGTGTACGTCTGAGCCACTCACCATTAGCACCTCGTTGCCCTGCAACCGCTGATAACGGGCGAACACATCGGCAGGCAAGTATGCCCCAGCTAGGTGCCCGAGGTGACGCGAACCCGAGGCGTAAGGCCACGCCACCGCAACCAACACAGGAACTTTCATTAGCTAAAGGTTAGCAAGACAAACGCTAGCGACTAAAGATTTTCACTGGCCCTTTGCGCGATGCCATAGTTCATATGCCCTGCGCTTGGCAACACCGAGTTCAGCCGCCACCAAAACAGACGCGTCTCGCGAACTCAATCCTTGCTTGCTGGCATCGCGGAGGGATTCAAGAACCCTATCATCGCCAATATCTGGTCCTGCGTCAGCACCTTTGAGGACCAACACGATCTCTCCTTTTGGTTCCTCAGTCGCCCACTCCACTAGCTCATCTAGTGAACCTCGCACAAACTCTTCATGCAGTTTGGTCAACTCCCTTGCTATCACAGCTTGCCGTTGCCCTCCGCAATGATGCACCAGCTCACCAAGCGTCGCAGCGATGCGTTTGGGTGACTCAAACAGAACGCTTGTGCGTTGTTCGTGAGTTAACTGCTGCAAGCGATTTAACCGTGTCGCACCTTTGCGAGGCAAAAACCCTTCAAATACAAAACGATCAGCAACAAATCCGCTACCCATTAGAGCCGCAATCACTGCGCTTGGCCCCGGTACCACCTCTAGGTTGTGCCCCGCTGCCACCACCGCATGCACTAGCCGTTGTGCTGGATCACAAATAGTTGGGCTACCTGCGTCTGTCACCAAAGCGACTCTTTGGCCGTCAGCCAAAAGCGACACCACATCAGCGATCGCCTTAGTTTCAGTATGTGCATCAACACGACGCAAGGCACGTGCTCTAATTCCCACACGTTTTAACATTTGCCCGCTCCGGCGAGTGTCTTCACAACACACTAAAGCCGCTGAAGTAAGCTCATTCACTGCGCGTGGTGATAAGTCACCAAGGTTGCCTATCGGCGTAGCTACAAGTACTAAAGCCGCGTTCACGAACGCAACTCAATTTTTGTTCCTTGCGCGATACCAAAGACTTCAAGCATGCCCGCTTCTGTTTCTAACACGTGTCTGGCTCGCCACACAAAACGACCGCACCGGTTAGGAGGCATAGTTGTTATAGACAGTACACGCATCTGAGCATCTAAATGTGCAACATCAATCGCGAACCTCATTCCGAAGGTATGCACCGACCGTGCGGGTGACAGTAGGATCGCGCCAAATATCCCGCTGCGCCCTAAAAGACCTTTTCGTCGCGCACTACGAGACCTAGCTATTTCAACCTTGCTAACAGCCTCGCCGTCAACCACAAGCCAAGACCGCAACCTATGCGCTTACTTGTTGGAGTTCATTTTGACTAGCTAAACGTTCTTGTCGCCGAGCCGCGACACGCTTGCCAACTTTTTTGACCCTGCCTATGTAACGAATTAAACGTTCGCGGGCTTGCTCTGCTTCTGCGTTCAAGCCTTCCAAGTGCGCTAACCGCCAATCACGCATGATCACTGGTTGCAAAATCTGATCGTGATGAATCACAAGGTCGTAAATACCCGCGTCAGCTATCGCTTTTGCGTGGGCGGTAAAGCCTGGAATACCTAAGCCGGGCATAGCGAATTCAGTTACTTGCTTCTCGGTGGCTATAACCGCTAATGACGGGTCGGCATCAAAGACAGCGCTCATGGCATCGCGATAAAACAAAAAGTGTAGGTTCTCGTCGGCGGCCACTCGGCGCATAACCGCCCGTCCTTGAGGATCATCGATACGCGCTCCTGTGTTGAAATGAGAGATACGGGTTGCCAGTTCTTGGATAGCGACATAGGCAAGCCCTTCAGCCGCGTTTGGTGGTTCCGGTACGTTGCCGGTCTGCACCTGCACCATACGGGCTCTTTCTAGTTCAGTTGGGTCGATAGAGCGTGTGGCAAGGAGGTAGCCGTTTATCACAAATCCATGACGTCCCTCTTCTGCTGTCCAACGCCTCACCCATTCACCCCAAGCACCATCACGACCAAACATTCGTTCAATGTCTCGGAAATAGTAGGGCAGGTTGTCTTCAGTCAACACGTTTATGAACAAAGCACTTCGCACCTCTGGTGCTAGGTTGGCTTCTTCGGGCGACCATTCGTAGTCGCTTTCAAAGTCTGCGGCTTTGTCCCAAGGGATAAGCGTGTGTGGAAACCACTCTTTGGTGGTAGAGAGATGCCGCTCAAGTAGTTTTTCTGCTGTTGCTTCTAATGCTTCTAGAAGCGGTTTGTCGCTGGAAACAACCATAACAAATTAGTCTACCTGACAGTAGGCAGGCTGAGCGCGCCACTACACCGAAAAGCGGAATTCAATCACGTCACCATCTTCAACAAGGTAATCTTTGCCTTCTACTCGAACCTTGCCTCGTTCTTTAGCAGCATGCCAAGAACCTGCTTGCAACAACTCGTTTGCGCTGATTGTCTCAGCTCGAATAAAACCTCGTTGGAAATCACTGTGGATCACAGCACCACACTGTGGAGCGGTTGATCCAGCCCGAAAGGTCCAAGCCCGGCTTTCCTTAATACCGGTGGTAAAGAAGGTTCTCAACCCGAGAAGGTGATAGGCACTGTTTAGAAATCTAGGTACTGCCCCCTCACCGAGACCTAACGCGTCAAGCATTTCTGCACGGTCCTTTCTGTTGAGTTGGGCTGCCTCTGCTTCAAGTTGCACACTCAAAGCAAGCACTTGGGCACCATTTAGTTCAGCTTCAATTGGTGCGGTGATGTTGGCTGCTTGACTGATTTGTTCCTCCCCGATGTTGAGTATCGCCAAAACGGGCTTGTTGGTCAAGAAAAAGAACTCCTTGAGACGAATGCGGTCTTTTGCATCTAAATCAGCTCGATACAGCGGCACTGCGGCACTCAAATGATCAACACAAACTTCGAGCAAAGACACAGTTTGAGCCAAGCTGGGATTTCCTTTAAGCATTCGCTGCTGACGGCTGAGAGCGCGTTCGGCACTTGCAAGGTCTGCTAAAGCCAGTTCAATCTCAATAATCCCAAGATGTTCAAGAGGATCAGGTGAACCTGGTACATCATCGTCGGTGAATGCGCGCAACACGAACACGATGGCATCCACCTCGCGGATGTGTGCTAAGAATTCGTTGCCAAGTCCTTCGCCGTGGCTCGCACCCTTCACTAAACCGCCAATATCTGTGAACTGCACTGCAGCCGCAATTGACTGTTTGCTGTTGCTCATTTTTGCAAGTGCATCAAGTCGGCTATCTGGCACTTTTGCCACCCCAACATTAGCTGCGGTTGTGGCAAAGGCATATGGTGCCGCGTGCGCTCCCCCACCAGCTAAAGCATTGTATAATGAGCTTTTCCCCGCATTAGGCAAACCCACAAAACCAAAACGTTCCATCCCGCAACGCTATCGTCTGCAATTCGGCTACCGTCAAGACCATGTTGAACGTGACCTCATCAAATCGTCTCACCCCAACCGCCAAAGGGGCTAAGTCAGCTGAACACGCATTCTCTTCGTCCTTGTTCGTTTCAGGAATTCGCTGCGGATTAACTTATGTGATCATGCCTTTCGTGTTTCCCATACTCGGTTTTGGTAGTGGAGTGGCTCCTATCATTGGTGTACCTGTTGGCATTATCGCGATTATTGCCAATGTGGTTAGCATTCGGCGATTTAGACGCGCCAACCACCGTTGGAAACGCCCGATCATCGCAATCAACGCTGCGATAATAGGCCTGTTGTTAGTTTTGATAGCTGTAGACATAACAGAGCTCTTGTAATGCCTAGACGCTGATCGATACGCTGATGAACTCTTTGGCGTTATAGTCGCATTACCTGCTAGGCTTTTGGCAATGTCAAAACGAACTCAGAAACGAAAAGTCAAAGCACGTCGCACTAAAGCCAACCACGGCCGCAAACCCAATTGTGGGAGAAACTAATCTTGCTAACCCATTGTTCTTACACAATCTAAGTGTTGGCAAGACTTATGCCAGCAAAATTTTTGTCTTGAACATCTTTGTGAAAATTGCTTTTGTTGGCAGCGACGCGCTAGTGCTAATTTGAGATATGTTCATATTTGAACCTGAACTTTCCTTGGACCTATAGGGGGATAAATGCGTAAACTGCTAACTCTTGCAGGCATATTTTTGTCATTCACACTCATAGCTGTTGCCTGCGGCGACGACACCAACACGACCAATGTGGGTAGTGATACAACAACTACCACTACAACAACCACCACAGCTGCGCCCGCACCAAGCGACACCAGTGACGACATGTCAAGTACAGACGATGTGGCCGATGGTGATACAACCGGCAGCGATATGGCCGATGGTGATATGGCTGCTGAGTTAACACCCGTGGGGTTAGTATTTGATATCGGCGGAGAGGGCGACTTGTCATTTAATGATTCAGCCGCGGCTGGAATCACTCGAGCAGAAAATACCTTTGATATTGCCGCTACTAAGGTTTCTCCAAATGAAGATGGCAGCAACCGTGCTGAGCTACTGCAATTGCAAGCTGATACCAGCGAACTCGTGATAGCCGTTGGTTTTTTGTTTGAAGCTGATGCCGCCGAGGTTGGCATTGCTAATAGCGACACCAACTTCGCAGTTATTGATTCCTCAATGCTCGTTGACGGTCAACCACATGCCGACAACATTGCTGGCTTGGTGTTTAGCGAAGAACAAGGTTCTTTTCTGGTAGGAGCTGCTGCTGCGCTCAGCACCGAAACCAACAAAATTGGCTTTATCGGCGGTGTCTGCTGCTTCGGTTTGATAGAAAAATTTGAAGCTGGTTATCGAGCTGGTGCGCTAGCTGTCAACCCAGATATTGAGATCATCTCCCAATACATCACCGAGTTCCCCAACTTTGATGGTTTCAACGCACCCGACCGGGGACGCGAAACCGCACTAGCTATCTTTGAAGAGGGCGTTGACGTGATCTATCACGCTGCTGGCGGCACCGGTGTCGGGCTATTCACTGCCGCGAAAGAACACAGCGAAGCGAGCGGTTCAAAGGTTTGGGGTATTGGCGTTGATTCAGATCAATACAACACTGTTGATCCTGACGTACAAGAATACGTGCTCACGTCAATGCTGAAACGTGTTGATAGTGCGGTCTTGGAGATCATTAGAGCACATATTGAAGGCACCTTTACGGCTGGAGAAACCCGCTACGATCTCTCGGTAGATGGAGTTGGATATTCAACTTCTGGTGGGTTTTTGAGTCCCGACACTATTGAGCAACTTGAAGCATACAAGGCGCAAATTATTGATGGCACAATCGTTGTGCCCACCAACCCAACGGAAGTCGGAGGTTAACCGCCGCATCGTTGGCCACCACATCAACACAACCAAGGCTACGAGGCTCATGATTGAGCTTGTTGGCATCACTAAAAGGTTTCCAGGTGTGGTGGCCAACGACAACATCAATCTCTCAGTTGCGGCTGGTGAAATTCATGCGATTTGTGGCGAGAATGGAGCTGGCAAATCGACCTTAATGAAAATCTTGTTCGGGATGCAAAGCCCTGATGAGGGGGTCATGCGCGTTGATGGCCAAAAGGTGCGCTTTTCCTCTCCCGCCGATGCCATTGAACGAGGCATCGGCATGGTCCACCAGCATTTCATGCTCGCTAACCAACTCACCGTTTTGGAAAACATCATCCTCGGTGCCGAACCATCGTCGTCTCTTGGAAGAATTGATTTTGGAGCTGCGGAGGCACATCTTCGCAAAGTAGGAGAAGCTTATGGACTCAATGTCGCTCCTCACGATCTCGTGGAAAGGCTTGAGGTCGGCGAACGTCAACGTGTTGAGATCATTAAGGTTCTATACCGCGGTGCCACAATTCTGATACTGGACGAACCCACCGCTGTGCTTGTACCACACGAGGTTGATGAGCTTTTTCGTAATATGCGTGAACTCAAAACCGCAGGTCAAACGATTTTGTTCATCGACCACAAACTTGACGAAGTGCTAGCAATAGCAGACACTATCACTGTTTTACGGCAAGGAAAAACTGTGGCAACTGTCAAACCTGCTGATGTGTCTAGCGGAGATTTGGCGGAGATGATGGTTGGTTCAGAATTACCGACACCACAAACTTCAAGGTCCACGGTCACTAATGAAGTAGCACTGTCGATTAAAGGTCTAACCGTACTTGATGAAGATGCGCGCAAAGTCGTTGACGATGTGAACCTTCAGGTACGGCGAGGTGAGATTGTGGGTATTGCGGGTGTGGAAGGCAACGGTCAAACCGAGTTAGTGAATGCTATTATTGGCACTCAACCCGTGGCAAACGGATCGATCCGCTTGCTGAACAAAGAAATAGCCCACCGCAATGTCCGCATACGCCGCAATGCTGGCATTGGTTACATCCCCCAAGATCGGCAACAAGAGGGTTTGTTGTTGTTTGCGCCTCTTTGGGAAAACGCCGCACTTGGCCACCAGACCAAATCTCCATTCGCTAATGGCAGATGGTTTGATCGTTTTGGTGCCCGTGAACGCACAGAAGCTATCCGCAACTGGTTTGATGTGCGCACACCTGATATTGAGGTCACAGCGAACTCTCTTTCGGGCGGCAACCAACAAAAGCTAATCGTGGGTCGGGAGTTGTCGGCTCAACCAAAAGTGCTGGTCACTGCCCACCCCACTCGGGGTATTGACGTTGGTGCTCAAGCAGCTGTTTGGGATGATATACGCGCCGCCCGGTCAGAAGGTATGGCAACATTGCTGATATCTGCTGACCTTGAGGAGTTGATTGGTTTGTCTGACACCATTGTGGTAATCCACAAAGGCAAGCTCACCGCTACTTTGAACCCCGCTAACATAAGTGCCCGTCAACTTGGTAGTTATATGACAGGCACCACACAAGACGAAACACCAGAAAACGGTGCAGGTGTGGCTAAAGCTGAGGGAATTAACAGTGCCTGAGCCTGATTCGCTTGAGCCTGATGCGTCTGAACCTGCAGATGATCCCAAAGACGTTGCCGCAGAACACACTGGCACCATTGAGAAATCTCACCGCGATGCGTTGACTGCTTCGTTGAGTTCACCATTTCGCCAAGCTATAGTGGCAGCAGCTGCACCTCTAGGCGCGTTCGTGTTTTCTCTCGTGGCTAGTGCTGTTGTGTTGCTCATCGCAGGCAGTAACCCTCTAGATGCCGCGGCCGACATGCTCGGCCACGCTAGCAAACTCGACGTTCAGGTTTCAATGATCAACCGTGCAACGCCACTTTATATTTCGGGTGTGGCAGCAGCTATCGGTTTCAAGATGAATCTGTTCAACATAGGGGTTGAAGGTCAGTATCGTATGGCAGCCATTTTCGCTGCTTATGTTGGTGGTGCTGTGGTGCTGCCTGCGGCGTTGCATGTTGGGCTTATTTTGCTCACCGCGATGGTAGTTGGCGGGCTTTGGGGTGGCTTAGCTGGGGTGCTTTACACTCACCGCGGCGTGAACGAAGTGATCGGCACAATCATGCTAAATGGTGTTGCTTTAGGGGTGATTGCCTGGCTGGTGAGACGTTGGCAAGCTGAGGGCAACATTAGCGAGGTCGGTGTTGGCACTACACCCATAGAGCCTTCAGGGTTGTTGCCAAATCTCAATTTCATTCCTGAGTTGTTCGGTGACCTTAGAGAAAATGTTGAACTCACCGGTGTCTTGATCATCGCCATCGTGGTTGGCGTGACATATTATTTGCTGCTGAACCGCACTGTTTTTGGATACGACCTGCGAGCTAGCGGTTTGAATCCACTCGCCGCACGCGCTGGTGGTGTGTCACCTCGCAAGATGGCTCTGGCAGCAATGCTTATGTCAGGTGCTGTTGGAGGACTCGTGGGGATGGCCGAGATTTTCGACAAAGCTCGATACGACCCTAACTTCGTAGGGTTTTTGGGTTTCAATGGTATCGCAGTTGCTTTGCTAGGAAGAAACAACCCAGTTGGTATCGCAGTGGGTGCTTTGCTGTGGGCTTTTCTTGACGCAACCTCAGATGTTTTACAAGTGACCCAAACCGCACCGAAAGAAATCATCGACATAATGCGCGGCATTATTTTGCTTACAGTGGTGATCGGCTATGAGGTTGTGAGACGTTTGCGTGAGCGAGCCGAAGCAGCCAACACAGCAGCACGGTTAGCTGAGGTGAGTTCGTGACTTTGCTTCGGCGCGTTAATTCTTTGGCTACACCGTTGCGCTGGATGCTTTATGCTGCTTTGGGGATTTTGCTGCTTGTTTTGGTGCAAACCTTTACTGATGCCTCCAAGCTAACAACCGCTACCACATCTGGTGCTATGTTGCGTTGGACAGTGCCAGTGATGTTAGCAGGGTTGGGTGGCATGTTCGCTGAACGTGCTGGGGTGGTCAACATCGGTTTAGACGGAATCATGATTTTGGGTATGTGGTTTGGGGCTTGGGGCACCATCAACTACGGGCCGTGGGCTGGATTGTTGATTGGTTTGTTAGGCGGGGCTTTAGGTGGGCTGATTCACGCTATCGCTACTGTTAGTTTTGGCGTTGATCATATTATTTCTGGTGTTGCGGTGCTTATTGCAGCACCTGGCATCACACGTTTTTTGTCGCTTGAGATTTTTTCTGAATATGAGGGGGGCTCCATTACGCAGTCACCCCGCCTTGACGCTGCTGGAAAGTTTAGCTTGCCTTTTCTTGCTGGGGGTAATATCGGGGGTTGGCAAAGCCCAGATATTCTTGGTTGGCTCACCGCTCGAGAATGGTGGTATTTGTCTGATTTGTCAGGATTTGCGCGTGGTTTTGTGTTTAACCTTAGCCACTTTACGATTCTAGCTTTTGCGTTGGTGCCTCTATCAGCTTTGGTTTTGTGGCGTACCAGATTCGGGTTGCGCTTGCGGATTTGTGGCGAACATCCCACCGCTGGTGAATCGCAGGGGATCAACATTTACCTATACAAATATATTGGTGTGATTCTAAGTGGTGTTTTTGCGGGGTTCGCTGGTGCCTTTATCGCAACTCCA
This sequence comes from Candidatus Aldehydirespiratoraceae bacterium, assembly GCA_965204595.1. Classification (GTDB taxonomy): domain Bacteria; phylum Actinomycetota; class Acidimicrobiia; order Acidimicrobiales; family Aldehydirespiratoraceae; genus VXYK01. The sequence continues at coordinate 926,565 of CBDBEW010000014.1, forward strand.
GAGTTGAACGGGATTTACCTTGAGGGTTCGGTTAATCAACGCGGCTTTATTGGTTTAGCTGCCTTGATTATCGGTAACTGGCGCCCGGCTGGGATTATGGCTGGAGCGATGCTGTTTGGGTATCCTTTTGCTCTGGGTTTACGCGACCTTGACGGCAGCAATACCCATGCTCTGTTGCTGGTAGCAGCGGGTGTTCTTATGGTCGTTTCTGTCAATAACTTACTGCGTGGTAAACGTGTTGACGCATCGCTTGGTGGTTGTATAGCGGTGCTTGCTTTTGTGTGGTTCATCACCGCCGAGACCGTGCCGAACTGGTTCATCAATATTTTGCCGCAGCTTATTGTGTTGTTGGTGCTGACATTTTTCTCTCAACGTTTGCGGATGCCAGCCGCTGATGGGCAGCCGTACCGCAAAGGTAAGAGCTAAGCCGCGCCAACTCTGATGATCTCCGAGTCGGATTTCAGTTCGTGGCAAGAGCAGGGCTATTTGTTGTTTGAGAACTTTGTTAGCCATACACGTTGTGATGAACTTCGAGAGCACGTGCTTGGTTTGTTGCGTGGATTGAAGACGCAACTTTAGAAAACGGTTGTTTGTGGGTTGCTCCCGGCCATCACCAAACACCTGCACGTAATCGTTTTCACTTAACGAACACTGGCAGTGCCACGATGGAGGTGTTGAGTTCTGAACCTTGGCCCACTAAAAATTTGGTGCCGTTGCCCGCAGCTAAGGGCACGTTAATCGTTTTGCACGGCACGTTCCCTCATTGGAGTGCGCCCAACACCTCGCCCCGTAGCCGTCACGCTTACACTCTGCATGTGATTGATGGCCAAGCCGAGTACCTAGCCGACAATTGGCTACAACGTAGCCCAGACCTGCCGTTACGAGGCTTTTGATAACGCAGTGCCAATCCTGACTCGGATTCACACCAAAGAACTAGCGGTTCGTGATTTTGTGCCTGCATTATGACGTGCTATTATTTAGTCATTGTTGTTCAAGTTGCTGCGACCATCTGTGCAATAAAAACCTCTAGACGCTTCGTTGATAGTTCTCCAGTCAGCTATCAGTAGGAAACCCACATGTATAACAGCACCCACGATCTGCTCAGCGCAATTCAACTAGGCGAGTCCAGCATTCTTGAACTCAAAGAGGTGAGAATTGAAAGTGGCAAGCTTGTTGCCCCTAGCCATCAATTGCTGGCAGATGAAATCGCCGCTTTTGCAAACGGTAAAGGAGGAGTTCTAGTTTTAGGAGTAGTAGATAAGACACTAGAAGTTGTGGGAATCCCCTTAGACAAGCTTGAACTAGTGACTAATCGCGTGAAGGAAGCCTGCCAAGATCACATCACCCCCCCTATCGACGATTTGAAGTTAGAAAAACTAATGCTTCCATTAGACACAGAGGTGTGCGTGATAAAACTCGAAGTTCCAAGAAGCTTGTTCGTGCATCAAAGCCCAGGAGGATACTTGCGCCGGGTAGCCGATTCAAAGCGCAAACTGTCACCAGAATCGCTCGCGCGATTATTTCAGCAGCGAAGCCAGACCCGCTTAATTCGTTTTGATGAGCAGCCGGTGGTAAATGCGGACTTGGAGAACCTCACCGAAGACCTCTGGCGCAGATTTCATACACCTTTGTCTACCGATGAACCAGAAACGTTCCTTTCTAAACTTGGTATAGTCGCCCAAACAGGCGACGGGAAAATAGCACCAACGGTAGCTGGGGTGCTGATGAGCAGCGCGAACCCTCAAGAGTGGCTGCCGAACGCCTACATCCAAGCTGTGGCGTATCGGGGCACTTCCATCACTTCCTATTCCAGTTCGTACTACCAAATTGATGCTCTAGACATAGGCGGACCCCTCGACCACCAAATCATAGAAGCTTGCCGTTTCATCATCAAGAACATGAGGGTTGCTGCTATCAAGGTGGTGGGCAGGGTGGACAAACCCCAGTTTGATGCTTCAGCCGTGTTTGAAGCTATCGTGAATGCTGTTGCACATCGGGACTATTCTGTTTATGGATCCAAGGTGCGTCTGCATTTGTTTGAGGACCGCTTGGAGTTATTCTCGCCTGGTGCTCTCGCTAATTCGTTGGCTGTCGATTCGTTACGGTATGGGCAGACCGTAAGAAACGAGAGGCTTTGCAGTTTGCTAACACGCTGTCCGCTACCAGACGAACCGTGGCTCACTCAAGGGCGTAGACATTTTATGGAAAAGCGAGGTGAGGGTGTGCCGATCATTTTAGACAGAAGCCTAGACCTTTCGGGTAAAGAGCCTCAATACCAGATCATCGGCGACGCTGAGTTGATGCTAACAATCTATGCCGCCACATTTTAGGATCGAATCAAACCCCAACCGCTTCGGAACGACCCGGGCAAGGCTCTGTCGCCCACCTACCCAGCCGCGCGCAACAACACAACCCGCGTGGCGCAATACTGAAGCCTGCGCGTGAACGGGGGAATGGGGCGGGTGGGGGTGATCAGTCAGGTGCTAGTGTGCGTGTGCTGGGCGCGGTCGTCTCTCGAGCCGTCTGATGTGCCGGAGGTGTCGAAGCTGCCCGTACGGTAGGCATTGAGCGTGGATCGCGGCTATATTTGGTATGGTGACCACCGCCGCTGCTGCCCCCCCCCCCCCCCCGAGAAGCGGCGAGTGGACACGCGGGTTCTGGTGCTGACCTATTCGATGTAGACGAGTACGCGGCGCGGGGGCTGTTCTCGCTGCTGCGCGAGCGTTACACCACGCCGCAGGCCCGGGGGGCGGCGTTCGAGCGCCTCATACCGTACGCGTTCGAGCGTCATCCCGACGTCTACGGCCCGTCGCGGTTCACCGACGTCTGGCGCTGGATGGAGTGGCCCGACCGTGAGGCCAACGGTTATCTCGGCGACGTCGGAATCGACCTCGTAGCCCAGCAGACTGAAGCCTACGGCGGCGGACTGTGCGCCATCCAGACCAAGTTCTTCGACGAGCACCACACCATCTCCAAGAGCGACGTAGACACCTTCCTGTCGGCGTCGAGTGCAGGCATCTTCAAGAGTCGCATCCTGGTGGTCACCGCGCCCCTCGGCGTGCACGCCAAGACGATGGTGTCCAAGACGCAGCCCCGGTGCGAGGTGGTGTCACGCGCCGACGTCGAGTCCTGGCCGGTGGACTGGTCGGCGTTCCTCGACGCCCCGGAGCGTCTCGAGTTCACCCCGAGGCGGCACGATCCGCATCCGTTCCAGGCCGAGGCGGTGCGCCGTGTCGTCGAGGGATTCGACGAACACGACCGGGGCAAGCTGATCCTGCCGTGCGGCACCGGCAAGTCGGTGGCGTCGCTGTGGATCGCCGAGCGCCTGGCCCGCTGCGGCGGACGGGTCCTGTACTTGGTGCCCTCCATCGCCCTGATGGGCCAGACGATGCGCGAGTGGGCGCGACAGCGCGACCCTGAGATCCCCCATCGCTACGTAGGTATCTGCTCCGATACCCGCGCGGGCCGCAGCGACGAAGATGCCGATTTGGCGGAGTTGGCGATGCCGGTCACCACTGACCCTGAGCAGGTCGCCGGAACGCTGAAAGAGGGTCATCCGGAGTCGATGACGGTGGTGTTCTGCACCTATCAGTCGTTGCAGCTCGTGGCCGACGCCCAGGACAAGGGAGCGCCGCCGTTCGATCTGGCGCTGTGCGACGAAGCTCACCGCACCACCGGCGTCCACGAGACCGATTCGGGCAGCGCCTTCACCCTGATCCACGACGGGGAGAAGGTGCTGGCGCGCAGGCGACTGTACATGACCGCCACCCCGCGCCTTTACACGAGCCAGATCAAGACCAAGGCGAACAAACACGCCCGCGACTTCGACGTCTACTCCATGGACGACGCCGAAACCTACGGCCCCGAACTCTACAGGATGGGTTTCGGCGAGGCGGTCGACGGCGGCCACCTCACCGACTATCAGGTGCTCGTCATCGCCGTGGCCGAAGACCCCGTGCTCACCAACTTCAAAATGATCGAGGTTGACGACGACGTCCGGCTCGAGATCAACGAGGCGGTGAAGTTCGCCGGCTGCTGGGACGCGCTGGCCGACCCGACCACACGCTCCGCCCACAACCGCCGCACCGGGGCTGTGCATCCTGAACTGGCGGCGCGCCGCGCCATCGCCTTCACCAACACCATCAAGAACTCTCATGCCGTGGAGAAGTACTGGGGTCCGGTCACCGACGTTATGTCGCCTCAGGGCTCGGCGGGGCTGCTCGACTGCGAGGTCCGCCACGTCGACGGCTCGCGCAACGCCCTGGACCGTGCCAACATCATCGCCTGGCTGCAGGCGGGCGACGACGCCGGCGGGTGCCGCATCGTGACCAACGCCAAGTGCCTGACCGAGGGCGTGGACGTGCCCGCTCTCGACGCCGTCGTCTTCATCGAACCGAAACGCTCACAGGTCGACGTGGTGCAGGCGGTGGGCCGGGTCATGCGACGCTCACCACGCAAGAAGTACGGCTATGTGGTGCTGCCGGTGGTGGTGCCGTCGGGCTCGAACCTCGCCGACGACGAGGTGCTGTCGGGGTCGGACTTCAAACAGGTCTGGGGCGTTCTCAAGGCGCTGCGCAGCCACGACGACCGCCTCGACGTGGCCATCAACACCGCCGACCTGACCGGCAAGCTGCCGCTCACTGTGATCACCTCGGGGTTGTGCGGCGTGTGCGGGTCGGCTGACTGCGAAGGCGGCGGCGAGTGCCCGTCGCGGTTCTCAGCCGACACGCTGGTGCAGGGCCGTCTGCCGTTCGAGAACGCCATCGCCTCCAAGCTCGTCGACGTCTGCGGCGACCGCCAGTACTGGGACCGCTGGGGCCGCGAGGTGGCACGCATCACCAACACGATCACCGGTCACGTCCGTGCGGCCATCGGACAGGATGCTGATCTGGCCACACGGTTCGCTGAGTTCACCGAGCAGATGGAGGCCACCATCGGCGGGGCGCTGCCCTCGGGTGACCTGGCGGTGATGGTCGCCCAGCACGTCGTGACGATGCCGGTGTTCGACGCCCTGTTCGCCGGATCGGATTTTGCTGACCGCAACCCGATCTCGGCGGCGCTCAACGAACTGTTGGGCGAGTTCAAGTCCCACGACGTGAACCTGTTCGACGAGACAGCCGGGCTCGACCGCTTCTACTCGAGCGTGCGGGTCCGCCTCGAGGGGGCGGCGGACTCAGACGCCCGCATCTCGATCATGCTGGAGGTGTACGAGTCGTTCTTCGCTGAGGCGATGCCCGCCGAGGTGCAGCGCCTCGGCATCGTCTACACCCCGCTGGAGTTGGTCGACTTCACGCTGCGCAGTGTGGGCGCCGTGCTGCAACAGGAGTTCGGGCGCGGGCTGAGTGCCGAGAATGTGCATATCCTCGACCCCTTCACCGGCACGGGAACGTTCATCTACCGACTGCTCACGCAGAACGGCACCGCAGACGAGCCGTTGATCGCGGAGGCAGACCTGGACCGCAAATTCCTCGACACCCGGCATCCCACCATGCCCGGCAACTCGGTTGGCGAACCACTCAACACCGACGACGACTCGGACCGCAAGTCCACAGACACCCGGCATCCCACCACGCCCGGCGGTTCGGTGCAGGAGATACATGCGAACGAGTTGGTGCTGCTCGCTTACTATCTCGCCGCGCTGAAGATCGAGGAGGGCTACCGGGCCCGGCGCGGCGAGTATCAGCCCTTCGGCGGGATCGTCCTTACCGATACCTTCGAGCACGACCCTGCCGTTCTGCCCGGCACCGGCAGCATCGGCCACAACACCGCCCGCGCCCGCTCACAGCACGATCTGCCTATTCAGGTGATCGTCGGCAACCCGCCCTGGTCCGCCGGCCAGAAGTCGTCCGGCGACGACAACCCGAGGCGCGAGTACCCCCACGTCGAGCAACGAGTGCGCGACACCTACGGCAAGCGCCACCGCGAAGTTACCGGCAAAGCACCCGGTGGGAACTCGGGAGGGAATCTCTACGTGCAGGCCATCCGCTGGGCCTCGGACCGCCTCAATCACCCCAGCAGCGACACGCCCGGCGTGGTCGCCTTCATCCACCCCAACTCCCTGAGCAACGCCACCTCACTGGCAGGAATGAGAGCCGCCCTGCGCGACGAGTTCACCGACGTCTACGTAGTCAACCTCCTCGGCGATGCCATGAAGTCCGGCGACGAGTTCCGGCGAGAGGGCGACAAACTCTTCGGTGCCGGTTCGCGCAACGGGGTGCAGATCACGGTGCTCGTCCGCAACCCCGCCAAGAACCTCAACGCACCTGCGACCCTGCACTACGCCTGCGTCCCCGAGTACTCCACACTGCAACAGAAGTTCGACTGGCTCGCACGCATCGGCGACGTCACCAGCGACGAGTTCAAGACTGTTCCGGTCAACGACGCACACGACTGGGTGAACATCACCGACGGAACTTTCAACAATCTGTTACCAGTGTGCGTCACCGGACCCGAGCAGCGCAAAGGCGAGACCGCGGTCACCGAGCATGCCCGGGGGGTCGCAACGACCTGTGATGCCTATGTCTACTCGTTCTCACGTGACGACCTGATTCTCCGCGTGAGGACTTTGATCGACGCCTACCAGGATGCCTACGAACTGCACCACCGACTCGGTTGCAGCTTGGCCGAGTGCACCGAGAACAACGAACTCTCGCTCGCCGACATCAAATGGACGGACACACTCAAAGGTTCGCTCCGCAAGGGCGAGGAGATCACCTTCGACGAGTCGCGCATCCGCGAGGTGCTGTACCGCCCGTTCACCAAGCTCTGGCTGTATGAGGACCACCGCATCCTCTCCAGCGTCAAGACCGTCTCCGCCATGTTCCCCCGCGACGATGCCCCCCCCCCCCCCCCGCAGTCCTCATCAGCAGCCCGGCAAATCGAACCCGTTTCTCGACACTCGCAAGCAGCAGCCTCGACGACCTCAACACTCTCGACGGCGGCAGTCGAGCCATCCCGCGGAGGCGATGACGATGGCCGGACCGTCGAACATGGCGATCTTCGGGGTGTTGTCCACCAACCTGCTACCCGACCTGCACTTGATCGGACCGGGACAGCAGACCCGGGCACTGCCGCGCACGACACGGCAATGACCCAGCTCGCTGAGCTCGCTCAATACGGAGACCTCGGGGACGCGAACACTGCCGCGCCAGACGCAACAATGACCCCGCTGGTGGCGAGGTCGTTGAGCAGCACCCTTGCGAGCGACGCGAGCACTGTTGCGGACGACGCAACAACGACCCCCCCCCCCCCCCCCCCCGCCGCGGCGATCCTGGTCGCGTCGCCCAACAACAGAGCGATCTTCGCCGCTCTCGCGACCCGAGTCGCAGCCGACCTCAGCGCGTGTGGAACCAACCAGCCGACCCGAGCCGTCCCGCGACGGCGATCCTGATCTCAGGAACATCCAACATGACCTTCCAAGCACTCACCACAGACACGATGCCCGACCTGGCACTGATAGCCGGATCGAGACAAACCCGAGCAATCCCACGACGGACGCAATGACCCCCCCCCCCCCCCCCCGATGGTCGCGATTCTCATCAACCTCACTCAGCAGCTCCCGTTCGGAGCCATCGCGACCGACAGGCTCTTCGATCTCTGCGCCACAGGCAGACAGACCCGGTCCGTCCCGCGGAGGCGGTCCTGACGATGATGGATCAGCAACTCCCGTTCGCAGTTTTGTCGACCAAGACGATGACCGACCTGCACGCCGCGGGCCGTCCCACCCGAGCACTGCCACGGAAGCGTTCATGATCGCGTCGCCGAGCAACCGCACCGTCTTCGCCACCCTCGCCACCCGCACAATCCCCGACCTCCACGCACTAGACCCCGCCGGACGAACCGCAACCCGAACCCGCACACCATGAACCGTCCGACCAAGCTCGATCTCGAAATGGCGGGCGACCAGATCGAGATAGACCTCGACCTGCCCGAACAAACCGGCGGCGACAACGACAACATCACCGACTGGTGCCTGGAGCAGTTCCACACCCGCTATGGAGACCACATCACCAAGGACGACGTCTGGGAATACCTCTACGGGGTGATGCACGCACCCGACTGGCGTGAACGCTACCGCCACGACCTGCAGCGCAACCTGCCGAGAGTTCCCCTCGCCGATGACTTCGAGGCGTTCCGTTCTGCGGGACGAGCGCTCATGGACCTGCACGTCGGCTACGAGACCTGCGCGGAGTACCCGCTGGTCTGCCTCGTGGACGGCCGAGAAGACGAAGGCACCGCGGAGTCCGCCGCCTACCGCATAGAAAAGAAGATGCGCTGGGCCCGCAACGGCAAGCAGACCGACCGGTCGACCCTCGAGATCAACCACCGCTGCAAACTCGTCGGCATCCCCGACGAAGCGCACCAGTACACGGTGTCGGGCCGCACACCGCTCGACTGGGCCATCGACAGCCTGCGGGTCAAGCTCGACAAGCCCTCGGGCATCACCGACGACCCCAACGGCTGGATTGACTGGGCCGACGAACCCTTCAACCTGATCCGCCACCTGCGCCGGCTCACCTTCGTCTCGGTCGAGACCACCCGAATCGTCAACACCCTCCCGGCCTCGCTCAACGAATAGCGGCATAACCCGAGCGTCGCGATCCGTCAGCGGGAACTCACTCCCGCAAGCCGCATACGGTCTGTGGTACTGATTTTAAAAAATATTTTGCCATATCACAAACGTTGATGTACAGTGATGAGACACAAAATTAATTCCTGATCGTGCCGCCGCGGCGGAGGCGTGTTAGGGTAACGAAAGGAACAGACGATGGAGTCAACCGTGATCGCAACGATCATCACAGTACTAGGAACCGGCGTGCTCGCCGGGTTCGGCTATTTCATGAAGCACCTTGTAGACGGCATCAGCGATAAAATTGACAAACTCGAAGCCGATCTCAACGGCAAAATCGACAAACTGGAGTCGAGGATCGACGGTCTCGAGTCGAAGATCGACAAACTTGAGTCGAAAGTTGACGACTCGGTGAAGCAGTTGCACCAAGAAATCAACGAGCTGAGAGTCAGTGTCGCTGAGATCGCCTCGACGCAACGAGAACACAGTGCCATGCTGCAGCACATGATGCGCCTCGGTGAACGGGTAAGCGCGCTCGAAGGTGCCACCTTCAGCACAGCGACTTGATCTACACGGCCGCCCGAGCCGCAAGAGTTTGCAGCCCTTGCAGCTGCTATCAACCTGCGTCGACTGGGTCTACTCCATCATAGGCAACTGCTAGCGCGGCGATGTGGTCAGACACGTCTTGGCCATTCGCGTACTCTTGGATCAAACTGGCGACATCGGCACAAGTAGAACTCACGAAACCGCGTTCAATGGACCAGTAGGGTTCGTTACAGAAGACGCTGTCCCAGATGGCAAGCAAACTCTCGGCGGTAAGCGCGCCAGTCTCCGCGCCGAGTTGAACGATATCTAAAATGTCCTTGCCACGGCCGGACATGATTTTGAGTGCCAACAGATACTTCGGTTTCGCTCCATAGACTTGTAGGTTCCGGTTGCTGTAAATCCTTTGGAAAGCATCAAACGGTAAATCCACTTTCACCATCTCCGAGACTTGATCGTTTAGCCATTGATCGGACATGTGACGATTCTTGGCTACCTCCCGCGCAATCTTTCGCACGGTCTTTGGGATGGGAGCGTCGATCACATCAATGTCTTGGGTCGTTCGTTCCTCAAACAACGCACCCATCGCTGCGCCTCCAACAACGAACAGCGCGTACTGGGTGCCGGGTGGTGTCTTGCCTTCAAGTCTGTCATTGAGATCGTCAAGCAGTTCGGTTAACTCAGCGAACGTGTACGAAGGCAAATCACCGGTCATCGCCGCAACCGACCACTGAGCCAGCGTCGCTGGCGACGTTGGCTTTTGATCCGTCTTGCTGCCTCGGGAAGCGATTCGATGTCACGCCAACTAAACCACACGTTGTGATATCGACACGCGTCACACGCCTCTGCGAGCATTCGCTCCCACAAAGGTCCTTCGTTAGGCAGCATCGCCGCCAACGTCAAAGGCTCCGTCGATGTGTAATCAAACACCCACCCAGGAACAGCGACCTCGTCCTTGTCGCACAGCCCATGCACGAGCGCAGCAACACGGCACAGAACTTCGTGGTTCGTGCCGACCGGCCGGTCCGCGACCATCGCCTCGCGCTCATCGGGCCACCAGTGCCACTCCTTGATAAGAAGCGAGAAACCGTGAAACGGCGACGCATCAACCCAACTGAGTGCCTCTGGTACGTCCGCCGCTCGCATCCGCCGACGCGGTTGAAGCACGTCGGTCGACCGCTTAGCCGTTGAATACACACGCGCAGACACGTTAAAACTCTACCCCATATCAAACTCTCACGACCAACAACATTATCTCGCCGGCTCGTTGTCAGTTGTCACGAAACAAACCTTGCCTCAGAGAAAGTTTTTTCTATTGTTTGGCATGTAGCAACTAGACACTGCATATCTTTTCAGATATAATACTGCCATGAACGTAGTTAAGTCCATCCGCTTAGTAGCTGGCATGACTCAAGTCGAACTGGCCGAGTCGGCCGAGACTTCTCAACCTGCGGTCGCTGCCTACGAAGCCGACGCGAAGAGTCCGACATGGCGCACCATAGAACGTATCGCCAGTTCTGTGGGGTTGGGATGCTATCCAGTCGTCAGCACACCATTCACCCGCTATCAGAAGAGAAGCTTGGCTCTACACATGATGATCTCCCAAGAATTGAGTAAACACCGCAACGAGGTTCTCGACATCGCCCACCGCAACATCGCGAGGATGAGAGAGCGCAACCCTCACGCTTCCGCGCTGCTTGAGGAGTGGGAACATATTCTGGCTGGCTCAACCCAACAGATCGTCTCTCGGATGCTCGACCCAAGTGAGCATGGACGTGACCTGCGACAGGTGACAGCCTTCGCCGGGGTGCTAAGTCCGGCCAAGCGCGCCGCCTTCTACCGGTCATTCCGGAACACATCATGAATCACGAAGAGTTCAATCATGCAGTGAGAGTCGCTGGATCAATCTTGGGCGAAAACGAAATCCTAGTGATCGGCAGCCAAGCTCTCCAGCATCCATCGCAAACGATCTGCCACCGGAGGCCGCCCGTTCAGTAGAGGCCGACATAGCCGCGCTCCACGACCCCACCCAAGACAAAGCTGACTTGATCGACGGAGCCATAGGCGAGGCATCAGTCTTTCATGAGACATTCGGATATTACGTGCAAGGCGTAGTTCAGTCGACTGCGATGCTCCCACGCAACTGGAAAGACCGTCTAATCCGCTACGAAACTCCCAGCACAAACGGTGTTGTAGCGTGGTGTCTTGAGATACACGATCTCTGGATATCTAAAGCCTTAGCACGTTTTGTGACAGTTGGGAAACAAAGCCGACCCCAACGTCACCAAGCTACTACCGCAAGCCAGTATGCCAGCGATAAGCAGAGAAGCTAGACTAGCTCAATGCAAACAAGTGGTGCTGGCATACCAACCCTCAAGCAAATCATGCAAGCACCGAAGGTGCTGCTACACGATCATCTTGACGGCGGCCTGCGGCCGGCAACGATTATTGAACTCGCTGACCAACTCAACTACCAGAACTTACCGGCAACCGAACCTGAACAACTAGCTAAATGGATGACCAGAGGCGCCAACCGAAAAAACCTTTCTCTGTATCTCGAAACGTTCGCCCACACAGTTGCGGTTATGCAAACCGCCGAGAGCATAGAGCGGGTAGCTAGAGAATGTGCAGAAGACCTAGCCTCAGACGGGGTTGTATACGCTGAGGTTCGCTTCGCTCCCGAACTTCACACAGACCGTGGTTTGAGCCTTGACGATGCGATTGAAGCTGTGCTCAGCGGCTTCGCGTCAGGGTCACACAGAACCAATTTGACCATACGCACTATTTGTTCGGCTATGCGCAACGCCAAAAACTCACTCGCGGTAGCTCAAGCAGCGGTTCGTTGGCGAGACCACGGCGTGGTGGCCTTTGACATCGCTGGTGCTGAAGATGGGTATCCACCAGACGACCACATTCGAGCGTTCCAATACTGCCAGCGACATAACTTTCATATAACCGTGCATGCTGGAGAAGCATACGGCCCAAAATCCATCTGGAAAGCGGTGCAATATTGCGGTTCGGAACGCCTCGGGCATGGCATCCGCATTATTGACGACATAACTTATCATCAAAGCGGCGAAACAAAGCTAAGTCGCTTAGCTCACTACCTGCGAGACCGCCGAATAGCACTAGAGATTTGCCCTACCTCAAATATCAATACGGGCGTTTTCGCAACCATAAAAGACCATCCCATCGATGACCTAATCAAGCTGCGGTTCAGAGTAACTGTTAACACCGACAATCGTCTTATGTCGGGGGTTTCGATGAGTTCGGAAATGCAGACCCTCGTTGATGCCTTTGGGTACGGTTGGAAACAACTACGTTGGCTGACTGTAAACTCGATGAAGTCTAGCTTTTTGCCTTTCAATGAAAGGTTGGCATTGATCGAACAGGTGATTAAACCTCAATACGCCACTTTAGAACCTAGCGAGCAGAACTCAACCTAAACTAACCACGCTAGATTTATTTTGATGTTGCTGCGCCGGTTTACAACTACAACCATGATGCGTTGGCTTGCGTTGCTGACCGTTTGTGCAATGGTTGCGGTCGGTTGTGCTTCAAATAACACTCTCGAACAACTAATCCAAGACGCTGAGACCATAAACACTCAACCAACATCGCCAACTACTACTCTCGCGCCACCCGACGTGCAGACACGACCACCTGTCAACGAAGACCTCATCTCGCCACCGATGGTTGACCTGACACCATTACCAATAGATCAACAATACCGTATCGGCACACTCGCAAATGGACTCACCTACCTGCTGCGTTCTAATGATTCCCCTGGTTCAAATGTGGAGATTCGCTTGCTCGTCAATGCGGGTTCAGCGCAACAAGTTGATGGGAGTGATGGCAGCGCTCATTTCTTGGAGCATATGTTGTTTAACGGCACCGAAAAATATCCCGGTAATGAACTGACGCGCCAACTCCAGCGGCTCGGTATTGCCTTTGGCCCCGACGTTAACGCGTTCACTAGTTTTGATGAAACCGTCTACACGTTGACTGCTAACACCACTCAACCAAATGCGCTGGAAACAGCGTTTGAGGTTCTGGCACAATGGGCATCAGCAGCAACCATTGAAGAGTCGGCGGTAATCGCTGAACGTGGCGTTGTGCGAGATGAGTTTCGGCGCCGCAACGAAACTGTGGATGGCATCATTTCCAACGAATTCAATAAGGTCTACATCGCCGACACGCCTTATGAAGGGCATCTGATTATCGGTGATGTAGACAAGATTGAAAACACTCAAGCAGAGGTTCTTAGAAGCTTTTACGATACCTGGTATCGTCCCGACAATATGGCGGTGGTTGTAGTCGGCGACATTGACACAGCCCAACTTGAAGCGTTAGTTGTGGAGTACTTCGGTGAACTAGAACCACGTACCAACATTCGAACGCCTCGTGAACCAATCAATGTTGCAATAAAATCAACCCCTCAAGCACATATCGTCACCCACCCAAACAACTCCATTGACAACCTTTCACTTGACTTTCCCATACTAGTTTGGGACAAAAGCACCGAGGGTGGCGCGCGGGTAACGTTGATGGAGCAAGCACTTGGGATTATCATCAACAATCGGCTAACAGATGCCTACCTTCGCGGTGAACTCAACCTTGACAGCGCGCCATACTTTATTGAATTTTTGGCTGCCCGTGGACTTCGTTACTTCGGAACCAACATCAAAGCAGCAGATTTAGCAGTTGGGTTAAACGACTACATGAGCTATTTGCTAGCACCTGCCGAAACTGGATTCACTGAAAACGACATGGAGCGAATGCGCCAAGTCATGCAGTCTGTGTTCAGTCAACAACAAAACCAAATCGATACCACACAGGATTCGCAGTTCGCTGACCTTTTACAAAATTATTGGCTAGCGGGTGCCGATATCGACGAAACACAGGCCCGCATCTCCCGCCAAAGCGCGCTCATAGAGTCTTTTACCGCAGAGGAGCTAACAAACCATTGGCGCTATCTGTTGGAGATTAGCGGACCCATCATCATCGCTGTTGGTGCCGACCAAGCAACGCTGCCCACAACCGCTGAATTGCTCCAGACAATCGAGGAAATATCTGTAGCACCAACACAAGCCAACACGAGCCAAATCAGCGAACTAATGGAGCCACCGAAACAAGTGCAACCAACTAAGGCGGTTCAACGTTCCACTACAGATGGTGAGGTCACTACTTGGACTTTTGACAACGGAATCACCGTTAGCCACCGTCAAACCGATGTTGTGGACAACAACTTTTCGTTGAGGGCTGCGTCAGCAGGTGGCTGGTCGGCATTTCCTAAAGACCACATTGCCACCAACGCTGCCATTCCCGAAGTGGCAGCAGATGCAGTGATGGCTAGCGGTGTTGGGCAACACACTAAACTCACTTTGGATCGCTTTCTTGACGCTAAAAATGTGAGTCTCAATGCCTACATTAGCCAGACCGAAGAAGGTTTTATAGCGGAATCCGCAAGTAGCGATGCTGAATCTCTGTTTCAGTTGCTGCACCTATTCATCACAGATCCAAGAATAGATGAGGTAGCTTTTCATACCGCGATTTCAGAGGCTGAACAAAATATAGCTGTAAACGAAACACATGTAGATGGCCGAGCAATATCTGAACTTATTGCAATGATTTATGATGGCGACCCAGCGTTCCAGGAAGTCGCTACACAACAACAACTTGATGAACTCACCCCACAAAGCGCCCTTGCTATATACCAAGAACGACTAGGTAAGGTAGGCGATTTAGCCGTTGCAATCGTGGGTGACATCAGCCGAGACACTGTTGCTGACCTCGCCGCCCGTTATCTTGGTTCATTACCCAATCAACCAAACGATGACTGGGTCGATCTTGGCCACGAACTACCCGTTGGTCGCCAACTCGCTACGGTAGAATTAAGCGAGGGTACCGCCGACGGTGGCTTATTTGTGTACCACGCCCAAAGGCTAGAACACACCGCGCAAAACCGAGTCGCAGCTAATTTGTTGCAGGGCATTATCAATAATCAAATAACTGATCGTATCCGTGAGGAACTTGGGGCATCTTATGGTGGTGCTGCTTCGCTGACTTTAGAACGTGAACCAAGAGACCTTATTGTTTCATTCATATCTATTGGCGGCGACCCTCAACGTTTAGACGAAATACGCAGCGTGCTGACATTTGAGCTCGCAATCCTCGCCGACCAAGGACCCAGCGCAGCACAAATGGAAGAAGCACGCAACGTGATCGCGAGCGACTGGGACTTTATAAACAACAGTTTGTTAGCCAATGAAGACCTCGAAACAATGCGTTACCCAAACGAAAACCGACTGACCACCGACAACCGCTCTCAGTTCTTGGCGAGTGCATCTGCTGCTGATGTGCAAAAACTCGCTCAACTTCTCTACGGCAGCGACAACTGGCTAGAAGTTGCTAAAGTCCTTCCGAACTGACACAGGCGATTTCATTGACTAACCTCAATCACAATGCTTGATCATGTGTTCACCGATGCTATCGGTTCCCTTAGGGATGCTTTTGAGACAGCTCGCCTTGAACGGCAAGCTTTTGAAGAAAGGTTTTGGGTTGACGTGTTGCTCGGCGACCTAAACTGGCAAACATCGTATGGTTTACCCGGCGAAGGGTTGCCACCGCGAGCGCAAGCCGATGTTAGCTGCAACTGGCCCACTTGGTCGCAAACTGCTTACCGCAGTTGGTATGTGGATGAAGAACTGAACGAACCACCCCGAATCGAGATTGAGATTGTGTTACGCGTGCAGCGTCTGGGGCAGTTACCTGATCCTGGGTCTGTTATGACGATCCTACCCGACTCAAGCCCATCGATTGGGGGCGAGAAATTATCCCATAGCGGCACAACAGTTGAGTCGAGTTACGGCACAGGCGATGTCGCTCACGCTATTGAAGTTTCCTACGAAGGTAGCTATGAACTTGATGAACCGCGTCTCGCTAATGGTTCCAAGCTAGACGATCATTTTAGCTCTCTTGGGGGTTGGATATCTTCAATGTTGGTCCGTTTGGGTGATCTAAATCTGCACTGAGTTCTAAATTTGTGCTTAATTCACTGAGTTTGACTTGTGGACGGGCACCTAAATGCGAGATGATCTCCCCAGCAGCAATGCTGCCTAGTTCAGCACACCTTCGCAAACTCGTTCCTTTTGACAAACCATACAGAAAGCCTGCTGCGTAAAGGTCGCCTGCGCCTGTGGCATCAACAATTTTGGGGACTTGAACAGCAGGCACCTCCACTCGATTGTTGCCTGAAATTACCACCGAACCGCGTGCGGAGCGGGTTATTGCCAAAATGTCTGTTATCGCCGCACCTTGCTTAGCGGCTGCCTCAAAGTCTTCGGTCTCAAAAAGAGCACAGATCTCGTTTTCGTTCGCGAACAGCAGACCCACCTTGTCATTTATCAACTCCAACCATTCTTGGCGATGCCGCACCACACAAAACGAGTCCGATAGAGTTAGCGCAACTAGCCGACCCGCCTCAATAGCCGCGTCCATCGCATAGCGGATTGCTGACTTGGCTAGTTCCACATCCCAGAGATAACCTTCACAATATGTTATCGCTGCCGAGCTAACCAGATCGGTGTTCACATCTTCGGGTGCAAGGTGAATGCTCATACCTAAATAGGTGTTCATGGTGCGTTCTGCGTCTGGGGTTACCTGTATTAGGCTCCTTCCTGTCGGCGGACCGCTCAATGCGGGTGGCACCTCAAAGCGCACACCCGCGGCCGTTAGGTCGTGAATGAACACTTCACCAAGCTGGTCATTGCGAACCTTGCCGATGTAGGCCGCGCTGCCGGCAAAGCTCGCTACTCCAGCAACCGTGTTTGCCGCTGATCCACCTGATATTTCTAGTGCTGGGGGCATCGCCGCATACAAACTCGTGGCCCGATCTTGGTCGATTAGTGTCATCGACCCTTTTCGTAAGCCATGTTCGCTAACAAATTGTTCGTCTACCATTGCAACCACATCAACAATGGAGTTGCCCACACCAACAACATCTAGGCTTGGTCTTGTCGTCACTAAACCTAGTTTAACCACCACAAAGGATGCTATGACCGTTTCTCCATACCGCCTGCCGACCCATGTTGTGCCCAGCCGTTACCAACTAGATCTCGCTGTTGACATTGATGCGAGCAAATTTAGGGGTTCAGTGTTGATTGATGCGGACATACTTGAGCCCACGAATGAGATTGTCTGCAACGCAGCAGACTTGGAAATACAGAGCACTGAAGTGCTAACCCAGCACGGCACTAACATAGACTGCACATTTCACACCGATAACAAAACGCAACGTTTGCATCTGAACTTGGCGAACCCGCTAGAACAGGGCCAAGCACAAATCAAGGTCTCATTTGCGGGTTTACTCAACAACGAACTGCGAGGTTTCTACCGTTCCACCTACTGTGACGAGGACGGCACCACTCAGCAGATCGCTACTACCCAATTTCAAGCGACAGATGCTCGCAGGGCTTTCCCTTGCTGGGACGAACCCGCGTTCAAAGCAAAGTTTGCCACAACGCTCGAGATAGACCCACAACATTTTGCTTTCTCCAACACGGCAATCACGCACCAAGAGGAGACCGCCGATGGGCGGTTGCGAGTGTCTTTCGCTGAAACCATGCCGATGTCAACTTACCTAGTGGCTTTTGTTGTGGGCCCCTTACAGGTGACCGAACCTGTTGTTGTTGATGGCGTTGAAATTCGAGTGGTGCATCGCATCGGTAGCAGCCATCTAACAGACTTCGCTCTGCAAGTAGCGCAACATGGATTGCGCTGGTTCTCCGACTATTACGCGATCCCGTATCCGTCAGACAAACTCGATCTGGTGGCCATACCCGACTTCGCCTTCGGAGCAATGGAAAATCTGGGCTGCATCACCTTCCGTGAAGTTTTGTTACTTGTTGATCCCGAGAAGGCTAGCCAAACTGAGCTGCAGAACGTCGCTTTGGTGATCAACCATGAAATAGCACACATGTGGTTCGGTGATCTTGTGACAATGAAATGGTGGGAGGGCATCTGGCTCAATGAAGCGTTTGCCACGTTCATGGAAATTTCCTGCACCGATGCCTTCTGTCCAGAGTGGCAGCTTTGGCACTCATTTGGTCGCAGTCGTAGCAGTGCGTTGGCCACCGATGCGCTCGTCTCCACCCGTGCTATTGAGTTTACTGTGCATACCCCTGACCAAGCAGAGCAAATGTTTGACGTGATCACCTACGAAAAAGGTGCCGCAGTGCTGAAAATGCTGGAGCAATACTTGGGTGCTGCAAGGTTTCGCCGTGGTGTTCGCCACTATTTGGACACCTACAAATATGCCAACACCAACACTGGTGACCTTTGGGATTGTCTCGAATCTGCGAGCGGTGAACCAATCCGGCAAATGATGGATTCTTGGATTTACCAAAGTGGTTTTCCATTGATTGAGCTTGAAGACACACCACACGGACTCACCATATCGCAGCGTCATTTCACTCTCAATCGCTCAGCGGCTGAACCCAAAACTTGGGCGATACCGCTAATCATCAAGCAAGGTCTTAGCGATGAGACTTACGAGCAACGCTTACTGCTGAATCAACAGCAAGTCACCGTCACCAACTGTTCGCTTGAGGATGTGCTGACTGTTAATGCTGCCGGGTTTTACCGTGTTCGCCCGAGTTCGGCCACGATAGCCGCCGCGATAGCAGGGAAACTTGGGGCCTCTGAGCGACACAATGTAGTTGACGACGCTTGGGCACTGACGCTTAGCGGAGACTTCTTGCTAGGCGAATTTTTGGAGCTTTCCTTTGGTTTCATAGATGAAGCAGATGCCACTGTTTGGTCGGCTCTTGCTCATGCGTTCAATCACACCAACCGTGTTGTTCGTGACATTGACAGACATAACGCATTGTTTGTGGATGGTGTTTCAGACCTGGCCCACCGTGCAGTTGACCGCATTGGCATGCTCCCAGGTGACCAAGAAGATAACCGCACCCGGGAACTGCGAGCCACTCTTGTGACACTGCTCGGAACGGTCGTGTGCGATCAAGAAATGGTTAGCAGGGCAGCGCAACTTAGTAGTCACCAAGACGCTACCTTAGCTTCAGCTGCGTTGAGCGTGATTGCACACCACGGCCATAGAGAAGAGTTCCAAGCGATCAGCGAAACTGCCCGGCTAGCGTTAGATCCGCAAACAAAGCAACGGAATCAGAACGTTCTCGCCGACTTCCAACACGAAGAGTTGATTGACGAACTACTTGCAGACGTTATCAACGGTGCGATCAGGAGCCAAGACGGGCCGTACCTTATCCGCCGGGCGTTAGCTAATCAGAGTGTTGGTTGGCGTGTCTGGCAATTTGTGACCGCCAACTGGGATGATTTGTTGCAGTTGTTCCCGCACAATTCGGTTGCGCGGATGCTTGAAGGGATAATCTGGCTAGATCGTGTTGACCAAGCAAATGAAGTTTCAAGCTTTTTGGCGCAGCACCCAGTGCCTCAAGGCGAGCGACCAATAAAGCAACACCTCGAACGGCAACAAATCCACACAAATTTTCGCACACGCACCGAGCAGTTACTCAAATAACTTGCCACCCCATCCGCTACACACCGCGATGCATTTTTGTCGCCGTGAGTTCAGATTTGGCTAGCTGTAGCCTAAATCTGCGAAGCTACAATGGTTACCGGTTTGATGCCGAAAGTGTCGCTGCGGGTGCTCAAACCCGGTGGCGTGGCACAGTAAGGTCATCTCGGTGAAAGACATGTCGGTGAAGGTAGCCAACACCCGTTGCTGTGCGAAGGGCAAAGAAACATAGGTCAAGAAACAGGGATATTCGCATGGAAGAGAATTGTGGGCTCGTGATGCCCCGTGCGAGAAGATTCAGCTAAGCATCTGGAAATGGCAAATCGCAATCGGGTTGAGAAACTAGTATTTTGTATATTTCTTCGCCACGCGAAGATTCCAATATGTCACCTACTACTTTGAATGGGTAGTTTGATCTGTCTCCTTCGATCTGATCATTAAGTGCTTCGAAAAAGGTGGTTGCTAATGGCACTAGTTCGGATGGCAACTTGTCTGTTGTCAACTTGGCGAACGGGACAACCTTGTTCATTGCTTGATATACTTCTGGTTCCACCTCCAAATACTCTGCGTCTTTAAATGTCTGATTGGGATCCTTTGCTAGTGATTCTAACTTCTTAACTCCTTGAGCGTGTAGCCAGAGAATTTCTTGTCTATTCACTTCCCAGATCAGCCAACACAGTTCCCCGATTGGTGTGGATGGATCATTCAAATTAGACTTCACGACACTCCACTCTGGATCATCAAGTAAAGCTGAGAACTCGTCGATGCTGGCTGAAAATTCATCGCTAGGAGACAAGCTAGTTGTGGAGGTAGCGGACGCGGTCACGGTAGACGCATTGTCGGCTCCAACAACGGTTGTTGATTGGGGTGAAGAGCAAGCGTTGCCCAACAAGACTAGAATTAGAAAAACGACTAATCTATCGCACATATTCTATCCTCCACCTATACCGACTGTTTAGAGCATTACAGGTTGAACTCCACAAATCAACACCATCTGCAAACTTAGTTGGAACAACCCAGCAATTGCTCGGCCATGCTTGACTATGAATCGTGTATTCATCTTTACCTCCAACACCGGAGATTGCAATCTTTTGCTCACTAGGACTAATGAGGCATCGACCAATCCAAACGCTAGCGATGGATGCGCTGCAACGGTATTTCGGATATAGCGGGCTAACTTGAAAGTAGCCTGGCGAGCCTGGCGAAGGCCAGATTTTATATTTCTGCTGGCTGACGTTTTTGCAACTCCAAATTTGAAGCGGTGTTCGTAACGCAAGACTAGGACCTTCCACGTCTAAACATCGTTTTGAAGCAACGTTAACGAAACGAACTACACCAGGATTCGGTTTCGTCACAACAAAGAAGGCGGTGACTGCGCGATAAGCTTCAATTCCAATTAAGTTACAGGCAAGACGATGCCCAGGTGCTCGGTGTTTGCAGTGGGCGTTCATCAATTGGTAGAAAACTCTGTCACAGTCTCTGTCGGTTACGGTCCCTGAAAATGATGCCTTACGCAAATCATAGCAATAGTCATGCGCTTTACAAGGTATCTGGAAATCGTAGGACATTCCTGTGTCTGATAAATATGAGCATTCTCCAGACTGCCGCACAAGGACTTTTCCGTATTCTCTCGCAACGTTGGTTTCGTGCCCCCAAACAGGGAAATAATTGTTTGCCGCCCAAAACATCTGACGTATCGGACACTTAGTCGAATCGCTCTTAGACAAATTAAGGTATTCACTAGCCGACAAATTGCCAACATAGCTAATACAGTTGACGTTGGAGTAGCTAATCTTTTTCATAACGTTGGAGTAGCTAGTCTTTTTCACAAGTGTTGTTGCGGCAACACCATTGTTCGCTGACAAAGAACCACTGCGCGCTTGACTCGTCGCCACCGCTGGCACTGCAAAGATCAACCAAAGCAACATAATCATGAGGACCCGCAGCGAACGGTTAGGCGATAGACGGTTTATTGATGCTCGGCTAGGATACACATTCTCACTATAACATAACAGCGGAGAGATGAAAGTAGAGTTGAAGATTATTGAGACTGCGCCTAAACGTGGGCAGCGGGGTAGGTGAAGGTTCCCTGACTTGGGGTCGGGGCCGTGGAGGAATCGGGGAAGAGCGGTGACGGCTATGTCGCCGCGTACCAACACACGTCGGGGTCGTGGGGGAATCGGGGGGGATATTTTTGGTTCTTTCCTTTGGTTTCATAGATGAAACAGATGCCACTGTTTGGTCGGCTCTTGCTCATGCGTTCAATCACGCCAACCGTGTTGTGCGTGACATTGACAGACATAACGCATTGTTTGTGGATGGTGTTTCAGACCTGGCCCGCCGTGCAGTTGACCGCATTGGTCTGCTCCCAGGTGACCAAGAAAATAACCGCACCCGGGAACTGCGAGCCACTCTTGTGACGCTGCTCGGAACGGTCGTGTGCGATCAAGAAATGGTGAGCAAGGCAGCGCAACTTAGCCTTCACCAAGACGCTACCCTAGCTGCAGCTGCGTTGAGCGTGATTGCACACCACGGCCATAGAGAAGAGTTCCAAGCGATCCGCGAAACTGCCCGGCTAGCGTTAGATCCGCAAACAAAGCAACGGAATCAGAACGTTCTCGCCGACTTCCAACACGAAGAGTTGATTGACGAACTGCTTGCAGACATTATCAACGGTGAGATCAGAAGCCAAGATGGACCGTACCTTATCCGCCGGGCGTTAGCTAATCAGAGTGTTGGTTGGCGTGTCTGGCGATTTGTGACAGCTAACTGGGATGATTTGTTGCAGTTGTTCCCGCACAATTCGGTTGCACGCATGCTTGAAGGGATAATCTGGCTAGATCGTGTTGACCAAGCAAATGAAGTTGCGAGATTTTTGGCAGAGCACCCAGTGCCTCAAGGCGAACGACCAATAAAACAGCACCTCGAAAGACAACAAATCCACGCAGTTTTTCGGACTCGCACCCAAGAGGTCCACCATTAACTTGCCACCCCGCCCACCGCAAACTGCTATGTGTTTTGTCGCCATGAGCGTAGATTTTGCTTGCTCGACCCTAATGGAGATAGTTGACTCCCCACGCGTTGTCGTATAGCATCACTACGATGCCATATAAAGGAGATGACATGAAAAAGCTATCTGATGGCATCGTGTTAGTGGGGGAATGCGCCCACGTTATGCAGAACCAAATCGCCGAGGGATCAGTTGATCTGATTGTCACAAGCCCGCCCTATGATAATCTGCGAAGCTACAATGGTTACCGGTTTGATGCCGAAAGTGTCGCTGCGGGTATGCTACGGGTGCTCAAACCAGGTGGCGTGGCTGTGTGGGTTGTGGGAGACAAGATCAACGGCGGCAGGTCTCTCACCAGCTTCGAACACGGCTTGATGTTCCGCGACTTAGGGTTCACGATACATGACGTGATGATCTACCAGAAAAAGAACACTCCATTTATGAGAAAGAACGCTTACACAAATTGCTATGAGTTCATGTTTGTGTTGGTTAAAGGTGCGACCCCGGCGGTTTTCAATCCCCTTACTTGCCCAACTGTCCGCAACGGCAAAGAAACCGCCGTACACAACAAAGGCCCAGATGGAGATAACTCTAAACGGCGAGAGGTCACGTTGGGTAAGGAAAAAGTGCGTACCAACATCTGGGCTTACGCAGTCGGTTTGGGTGGCACCACCTCCGACAGGTTCGCATTTGACCATCCAGCTATGTTTCCCGAGAAACTAGCCCAAGACCATATACTAACTTGGAGCAACCCCGGCGATCTGGTGCTCGACCCAATGTGCGGTAGCGGCACAGTTTTGAAAATGGCTGCTTTGAACCAGCGCCGCTGGCTTGGTGTCGACATCAGCGAAGAATACGCACAGATAGCAAAAAGGCGTGTAAATTTGGTGCAACCCGAGTTAGTAGCGTGAGTTGGATAGTCTGCACAACCGGCTATGGCTACCCCCAAAACAGCGACGGCTCCCGCTCATTCGGCTCCCAGACCTTCCCCGAAAAAACAGTCGCACGAGTCCTCAACGAGGATGAACAGTGGGTTCTTGTAGAGTTCATCCACAAAGACGAACGTTGGTTCGTAGACAAAGCCCACACAACACCCGTTGAGATGAAGCGTGATTGGTGGCACGAGAGCGATCCTGAACGGATTTGTAATACCTGTATCCGCCTCCTACCCAATAGCGCATTCGGTAAAGATAACAAACGGGTGGATGGCACCTATCAGCGTAGGCCCGCCTGTAAGGAGTGCAAGAAGGCCATTACGAAGAAAAAGAAGCAAACACTCACCAAATCGCAGGCAGATCGAGAACCACAGCACGGCGACAAATGGAAGTGTCCCGTTTGCCAGCACGTCTTTATCGCTGGAGTCACTGCCAGAGTTACTCAAGACCACGACCACGACACCGGTAAGTTCAGGGATTTCATCTGTGATCGCTGCAACTCTGGTATGGGAAGATTCCGCAATGGGGTAGATGCCATGATCCACGCGGCTGAATATTTAGAAAAGCATGGAGCAACCCGATAATGAACTGCGAGATTTTCAATGGGATTGCGTCTCGGGTTGCAGGGAACCTGCTCGTGAGTTTGTAGGCATTGGGGGTGGCACCTCGGCAGGAACAGATGATTCTTCGCCGACAATGCACGAAAATTTTTCGATAGCAGCGAGGAGCCCAGCATGACTGGATTCAAGGCGAGAGCGCGGGCGGTTGACATGCTCGGAAGACAGCAGATCGCCAATCTACCGACCGCGTTGAGCGAGTTGTTCAAGAACGCCCACGACGCGTACGCCACTTACGCCATCGCAGACTACTACCGCAAGCTCGACGTTCTAGTGGTGAGCGATGATGGAGTTGGGATGGCAAAAACGGCTGGACGACATAGAAGCAACGATCGACGCGCTAGCCGAGGTTCCCTATCGGGATGTTCCTGACCTAGCGACGCTAGACGTGAGTGGCACGATTTTTCTAATTTCTCCAGCATCTTACAACTTATCAGCCGACATAGAGCCTCCAACGTTGAATGAAGCGTCCTTATTTGATCGCACTCTGCATGGATTCACCGATGTATGGCTCGCAAATCCAACGACACCCGAGTTCTCAGTCGACTTGATGGACCACCGCGGAGGGGGTGATAGCGAGAGCCGGCTCGATCCTGCTGAGTTCTTTACAGCGACAGAATTCGATGAAGCCGATCACCACATACGCGGGGAATTCGATGCTAAAGGAAACTTCTCTGGCACTATCAGAATCTTCGATCAGAATGATTCGGCAATTGACATACCGTGCCCAGCACCCTCACCCTCACGTTGCGGACCGTTCACGTTCGAGGTCGGAGTTGTCCAAGGTAAGCTAAGCGAATCGAAGCTCGACACTGAGGGGTTTCGCGCTATAGAAACGAAGCTGAAGAAGCTTGGAGGTCTCTACATCTACAAAGACGGGATCAGGGTGCAACCGTATGGACGACCAGATGTGGACTACCTTGAACTCGAAGAGCGACGAACTCGCGGGATTGCCTACTACTTTTTTCATACCGACGAATTTTCGGGGCAATCAACCTTTCAAGTGAAGATAACCCAGGGTTGCGAGAAAAAGCGGGTAGGGAGGGCTTCGCGCATGGTCGCGCCTACTCGGACTTCCGTCGCCTTCTCGTCAACCTATTAATCGAGTTGGCTGCCCGATACTTCCGATCAGGTGCCCCCGAAGGCGCTGCTTTCGAGGAACGAATGAAGGCCGTGGCTGATCCGAGCAAGTCTGGTGGGCGTGGATGGATTGAAGAGCAGGCCGAGTTTGAACGGGAGATCGACGCGCTCGCGACCGATTCGAGTAGGGCGTTCATCAGGGTTGCGAATCTCGTCCGGTCGAACAGCGCAGTCTTCGACGCGAACACCCCGACTCCGACCGAACTTGCCGCGGCGGCCGATGCTGAGATCGTGGAGCTTCGAGAACAAGCGGATGCTCAATTGGAATTCGTGCAGCTAGGTATGGCACTGGCTGTGGTGGATCACGAGTTCAGCCAAACCGTGTCCAGTATCCGCAGCGATGTGTGCAAGGTCCATAAGTGGGCAAAGAAGAACCCTCAACTCATCGGCCTATACGAAGACCTGCGACGCGACTTCGAACATCTTGACAGTTATCTCACACTGCTGACACCCATGCAGCGGAGAATTCGACGTGCAAAGACAACGATTAAGGGCAGCGATATCTCGCGGTTCCTCGACGAACTGTTCTACAAACGTATGCGCACCGCGGGAGTCTCGCTCCGATCTAGCCGCGAGTTCCAAGCCCTCAAGCTCGAGGGTCATGCGTCAACATTCTATCCAGTGTTCGTCAATCTCACCGACAACAGTCTGTACTGGATCGGCCAGTCCAAATCCGAGGTATCAAGCTACATTGAACTCGGGTACCGCGGCCAGACTATCGTTTACCGAGACAACGGCCCTGGCATCGCAGCGACCATCGCCGATCGAGTGTTCGATTTCGGTTTCACGACGCGACCGGGTGGAAGCGGTCTCGGTCTTGCGATCGCTAGTCAAGTGCTCGACCGAGCGGGCTGGTATATCAACCTCGGCGAATGCCATGACGGTGCTGAGTTTCTAATCAGCCCGAAGGTTCCCTGACGATGAGTGCTGTCAGCGACTACTTCCGCACCGCTCTGCTGATTGATGATCGCGTGGCCGCCGACTATCGCGCGCTTGAGGAAATTGAGGATGGATCGACGAGCCGTTCATATGAAGAGCCATCGTCAGGACTCGTCGAACCTCCCGCTGAAGACGAAACACCCGTGCATCCTTCAACCCTAGTCCGCTCGTTTCTCGCATCGGGAGTGGTTTGCAGCGTGCTCGAAACCGAGGAAGAACCTTCCGCATTCATCCCACAGGTGCTGCAAGGGGCGCAAATTGCCGATCTGTTGATTCTGGACTGGCTCATGCCTCGCGCGAATCCGATGACGATCAAGGCGATCGACGCAGTCACCACGAAGCATCGCAAGCGTCTAACTGTCATTGTCGTGTTCACGGGCGTACAAAGCCTCAGTGGTGTCGTCCAACGTCTTGCCGACGAAATCGGCTTCGAAATCATTGACGATTTTGTTGTGCGACGCGACAACACAGTTGCGCTTGTGTTCGGTAAACCGGGTTTGCAATTGACTGGCGGCGAGGATCGCCGTCAACCAGACGACTGCTATCGGGAATTACCAAAGATGATCTTTGACGACCTTGACCTAATATTCAGAGGGTTGATGCCAGAGTTCGCATTCAGCAGTATCAATACCCTTCGCGAGTCGGCACCACGAGTTCTCGCGACCTTCAACGCGGAACTGGACGTTGGCGCGCTGATTCACCGTGTGCTACTTCCAAACCCCGATGACGCAGCCACACAGTTCATTCGCTTGCTCTGCAGCGATATGGAACTCGCGCTGCGCGGCGTAGATGTCTCAAGGGTATGGGATGTCGATGCGTCATCCGAGGCACTTGCACGTGCGACAGCAGACGGTAACGCGTCACCCCTAGCAGGCAGACTGCGAAACTCGCCGACGGTGACAGACGACCTCAAGGCTCTCGATAACGACGACTTGGTAAAGAGAGCGATCGCGCATGGACTAGCTCAGGTCCACCTCGGTGATTCGGCCATCTCGAAAGTGGTGGGAGATGTTGAGGCAGCTATGGTGGATTCGCGAACGTCCAGTGAGAACCTCGCGATTCTGATGGATTCGAGTAGCTTCGGCGAGACCCCACCCCGGCTAGAACTGGGTGTAGTCGTACTCGACGAGCACGATGGCTACTGGCTGTGCATTCAGCCGTTGTGCGACAGCGTGCGGTTGATGGAGGAACGCGCCTTCCCGATGATTCCAATTCGCATACGTCCGCGAAAACCGACCGCAATGATCCGCTCGCCAAAAGGCGAGGCACTCCCCGTGGCCTTTGATTTACACCCTTACATGCTGCGACTCGTCGAATTCGCGCCATCCGATGGCGGGGTTTGTGCTAAGGAAGATACATCTGGATGGTGCTTTACTGATGTGGAGGAAAACCGCTACCTAGCAGTCACTCGTCTAAGGCAGGAATTTGCGACACAAGCTGTTCAAGGCTTCATATCGACGATTGCACGCGTAGGTGCAGACCCCTCAGAGTGGCTCAGGCGGAAAGCGTAAATATGCATTGGATTACATATCTTCAAACACGACGACTACCTGTGAAGAGGCAAATCGCTCCGAGTTATATACTTTCGATACCTAAGATGCCAAGGTGATCTGCGTGAAAAACGAAATCGTCCTCGCGGATTTCTTTTCGGGCTGCGGCGGCACCGCACATGGGTTCTACCAAGCTGGCATCCTGCCAAAGGTTGCGGTCGAATGGGAGGCTGACGCAGCCTCAAGTTACCGCACGAACTTTCCCGAAACCAACGTTATGGAGCGTGATATTCACGAAGTTGATGTTAACGAAGTGAAAGCAGCTCTTGATCCATGGCACAACTCAGTGAAGCTATTCGCTGGATGCGCTCCCTGTCAACCATTCTCAACCTATCGCAATGATCCCACGCATAAAGATCAGCGCGCATTTCTACTACTTGAATTTCTGCGCTTTGTGCGAGCACTTAATCCAGAGTTGATTTTTGTTGAAAATGTGCCTGGTCTCAACAAAAAAATAGCAACGCACGGGCCTTTCGCAGAATTTAAAGCTGAACTCTCCAAATCCTATAGCGTGGATCATGCTGTGGTCTCTAGTGCTGACTATGGCGTACCACAGCAAAGGCACCGCCTTATACTCTTAGCGAGTCGGTTGGGTCCAATCAGCATTCCACGTCCGACTCACGGACCGAAAACCAACAAACCATACACTACGGTACGAGATTGGATTGCATCGCTACCGAAACTTGTTGAAGGGCAAGAAAACTCTGAGGTAAGCAGTCACAAAGCAATGAGATTATCGAGGCTCAACCTTGAACGGATTAGGGCTACTCCAGAAGGCGGCGACCGACGAAACTGGCCAAAACATCTTTGGCCAAACTGTCACCTCAATTTGAATGGTTACACCGATGTCTACGGGCGTTTAAGTTGGGACAAACCGGCTCCAACGCTCACCACACGCTGCATCAGCTACACCAACGGCCGTTACGGCCACCCATGCGAAGATCGAGCTCTAAGCGTGCGGGAAGCTGCTCGTCTTCAAACGTTCCCCAACGAATTCAAATTTGTTGGCGGTCTTACTTCACAAGCACAACAAATCGGTAATGCGGTTCCTGTTCTGCTAGCGGAATACTTCGGCAGACATCTTATAAATCATGTGATGTGTGCTGCTAGCAGCCAAATTTGTGAATAAGCCTCAATACCCAATGCTCACTCTGGGCGGTTAGAGGACAACTAGGGGTTTTAGGTGGTGAGAGACTGCGGTATAGACGGCTAGGAGTTCGCCGGTTGAGTTTTTGATAGCCCAGAGCGAGTCGTTTTCTGCGTCTATACCTAACTCAGATCGTTCTAATGGTTGGCCATGTCCGACCCGCAGGGCAACTTGATTGCTCACAACACAAGAATTGAGATGACCCACCGCAGTTGCAACGGGCAATAGTTCCGCCTGTTCAACGCTCCTAGCACGCTCAATGGTGAAATCACCAACTGCGGTGCGCCGCAGTGCCCGTAAATGCGCGCCACCACCTAGAGCCCCACCTAGATCAGCCGCGAGTGAGCGCACATAAGTGCCGGAAGAACATTCCACCTTGCAACGCCAAACCAAAGGTGAACCCAAAAGTGGTTCAACATCAAAACGATAAACTTCAACCGCTCTAGCTGGCCGCTCCACCACCTTGCCCTCACGAGCTAACTTATACAATCGCTTACCCGCCACCTTCACCGCCGAAACCATCGGAGGAACCTGCATAATCTGACCAACAAACTGCTTAGTAGCCGCGCGCACCTCACTGTCAGTTAGTGCCGTCATATCATATCGAGCACTAATTTCGCCTTCAGCATCTAGAGTTGTTGTCTCCACCCCAAAGACAATCTCACCCGCATAAGACTTCGGCAAATCAGTAACAAAGCGCAACAAACGGGTGGCTTTCCCCACACCAAGCACTAAAACTCCAGTAGCAGAAGGATCAAGAGTGCCCGCGTGCCCCACTTTGCGGGTGTTGAAAATACCACGACACTTAGCAACCACATCATGGCTAGTCCAACCTGGGGCTTTATCAACCACCACCACTCCGCTTGCACCCTGCAACTGCGTGCTAGCCACCGTTAGCCAATCCATCGGCGCAACAACACTTGACCTTTTGGATAAAGCGTACTGGAAACGATCTCTGGGGGCGCATCAATTCTAACTAAAAATCTGAGTGCAAAAGGTGGCCCAAGCGATCACGTTTAGTAGCTAGGTAGCGGACATTTTCGGGATTTGCTGCAATTTCAATCGGTACTCGCTCAACAACTTTGAGATCGCGGCGGCGCAACTCTAAGTGCTTATGCGGATTGTTGGTCATTAGACGAAGCGTGTGAATACCCAAGTCAGTGAGGATATCAACGCCCACGCTGTAACTTCGAGAATCAACGGGCAACCCCTGAACCTCATTGGCTTCCACAGTGTCGAGTCCTTCGTCTTGCAAGGCATACGCACGCAACTTGTGACCAATACCGATACCTCGACCTTCTTGACCACGCAAATAAACCAGCACTCCCCTACCCTCCGAAGCGATCATTTGCACAGCTTCCTGCAACTGTTGACCACAGTCACAACGCTGCGAGAACAAAACATCTCCCGTTAAGCATTCGCTGTGAAGGCGCACTAACGGCGGTTCACCTCCAGCGATCTCACCCATCACAAAAGCCACATGTTCTTCTTGGAAAGGCAAGCCATTTGCAATCGACTGGTGAGCTTGGCGAACCACACGATAAACGTGAGCCACAAACTCACCGAAGTTAGTTGGAACCCGCGCTGTAGCGAAGCGCTTAACTGTTTCTTGTGACATCAGCAAGCAACAACCTAGCATCATCAACATCTTCTTTGAGTTGCACAGCTAAAGCGTCGATCCCTGCAAACTTTCTCTCACTACGCAAAAAACAAACGAACGATACCGCTACCTCGTTGCCATATATATCATCGTCAAAGTCGATCAAGTGAACTTCAAGAAGTGACTGTTCGGCATGCTCATAAAAAGTGGGACGACGACCAATGTTGATGGCACACTTGTGCCTAGAACCATCTGGTAAATCGCAGTAACCTGCATACACCGCATCCGCGGGCCAAGCCATATCTTTGGTGACAGGAATGTTGGCTGTTGGAAAACCAATCAAACGGCCCCGCTTATCACCGGCTTGGACAACACCACGCACCTCATAAGGACGTCCTAGCATCTGGGTAGCCCTCGTCACGTCACCACCTGCTAAGGCACGGCGAATCTTCGTTGAAGAGACCGGTTCGCGCGCCTGATCACTGTGTTGAATCAACTCTATAGCATGCACCTCAATGTCGTGGGTTTCACCAAATTTTCGTAACGCATCCACATTGCCGCTACGTCCCTTACCAAAATGAAAATCTTCACCAACCACAATTGCTTTAGTATGCAGTGCCTCAACAAACACCTGTTCGGTAAATTTGCGTGGCGAGGTGCGAGCACGCTGTTCATCAAATTCCACCAAGTAGGCATAGTCAATTTCTTGGGCTTCGATCAACTCAAGCTTTTGATCCAAAGTGCTTAGCAAACGAGGGGCACTAAGTGGCCTTACCACGTGTGCCGGGTGTGTATCGAAAGTAACCACCGCAGAAGCAATGTCAAGCTGATTTGCCAGAAAACGCACCAAGCGAAACACTTCTTGGTGCCCCAAATGGACACCGTCAAACACACCGATTGTCGACACCACAGATACGGTCGCAGGCAACCGATCTTTATCCCGCATTATTTTCATTGCGTTCCTCTTTTACCCGAACTGTTTACGATACCGAACCAGACCTTGACACATCAAAAGTCGATTCTAAATGCCCACGACTAATCACCACGCAAGATTTCTTCAATACGTTGCGCGGAGCGCAAAGTTGAGTCGGGACGGAACTCAAGTAGTGGCGTGTAGCGCAATCGTGTGCGTGAACTCACGGCCTTACGCAACAATTTGGCGTGTTCTCCCAGTGCTTCCGCGGCAGCTGATTCGTTTTCAAAATCTAGTGCAGTGAACCAAACAATCGCTCGGTGCAAAGCGCGGTCAACGTCAACTCCAGTGACCGACACCATATTCAAGCGGTCATCGTCAATTGCTTCTAACTCTGAGGCCACAATACGGCGAATTGTTTCGCCGACCCGTCCAATCCGCTTCGACACAAAACTAGCCTTCCAAAGTGCGCTCAATGACACGATTGTCAAAAGTTTCAATGATGTCTCCTTGCTTAAGATCTTGAAAATTGGCTAAGCCAATACCACACTCAAAACCCGCGGCAACTTCGCGAACATCGGCAGCGAAACGCTTTAGTGAGCTAATTTCTCCCTTCCAAATGATTGTGCCTTCACGCAGAAAACGCACTGAAGAACCACGTTTGATCACCCCATTTTGTACATAACAGCCTGCCACAGACCCGATGCGTGGCACCCTAAATATCTCTCTCACCTCAGCTTCACCCGTAACCACCTCTTCAAACTCAGGACTCAGCATGCCAACCATGGCAGCTTCAATATCTTCAAGCAGTTTGTAAATTATTTCATACGAACGAATTTCTACTTTCTCCATCTCAGCGAGTTCACGAGCTTTCCGATCTGGGCGTACATTGAAACCCAAAATCGTCGCGTTGGAAGCTGCGGCTAACGCAATATCGTTCTCGGTAATTCCGCCAACTCCTCTATGCACAAACCGAATTTTTACATCATCTCGTTCTAATTTTCGTAAAGATTCGGTGACAGCTTCCAGTGAACCTTTCACATCTGCTTTCACGACCATATTCAACGTGGCAGACTCACCTCTTTGTATCTGCGAGAAAATGTCTTCTAGGCGCGCGCCACCAGAAAGCGCGTGCGCTTCTCGGCCTAAACTTGACTGACGCTGCCAATGTTCACGGGTTTGAGCCACACGACTTGCTATCTTCTCACTTGTAGCTACCACAAACACATCGCCAGCGTCTGCAACTTCAGATAAACCAAGCACCTGCACAGGTGTTGAGGGCTTCGCTTCGGCCACGTTTGCACCTTGGTCATTTATCAAAGCCCGCACTCGACCCCAAGCAGCACCCGCAACTAAAGGGTCACCAACATTGAGAGTGCCACGCTGCACTAACACCGTAGCCACCGGACCACGCCCGACATTAAGGTTCGCTTCAAGAACCACGCCAGTCGCTCGCCCATCAGCATCACCACGCAAGTCTTCAACCTCAGCTAACAATACTATTTGATCTAACAACTCAATAATCCCGCGGTTTTCTAATGCTGAGACTTCTTGGACAATTGTGTCTCCCCCCCACCCTTCAGGAACAAGCCCGTGCTCAGCAACACCTGCAATCGCTTTTTGAGGGTCGGCGTTGTCTCGGTCGATTTTGTTGAGTGCCACCAAGATCGGCACCTCAGCGGCTTTAGCGTGGTTGATTGCTTCTATGGTCTGAGGCATAACACCGTCATCGGCAGCCACCACCAGAACAACAATGTCAGTTGAGCTAGCACCTCTAGCCCGCATCGCTGTGAAAGCTGCGTGCCCAGGAGTGTCAATGAAGGTCAGATGCTTACCTTTGTGCTCTACTTGATATGCACCGATGTGTTGAGTGATGCCCCCAGCTTCGCCATCAACCACATTAGCGTTACGAATACGATCCAAAAGCAGTGTTTTGCCATGATCGACATGGCCCATAACGGTAATCACAGGCGCACGAACTGGAGCGTCCACAGAGTGAAACGCATCTATTTCAAGTAGTTTTTGAAGTTCCACTTCTTGTTCTTCACCGGGATCAACTAAACGGATTTTGGCACCAATATCTTCTGCGAAAAGCTCGATCATGTCATCTGAAAGTGAGTGAGTTGCGGTAAGCATCTCTCCAGCTTGAAGCAAAAAATGCACCACATCTGCGGCTGTCCGGTTTAGTTTGGGGCCGAGGTCTTGTGCTGTGGAAGCTCTTTCGATGACAACTTCGCCTTCGGGTACTGGCGCATCCACCGGGGTGTAGTCTGGCACATCCATTGGTTGGAGTTCTTCGCGATTACGCCGCCGACGACTCTTACGACGGGGTGGCCGCCTACCTTGATTGGCTCCACCGCGGCCACCTGCACCGTGACCACCTCGTGAGGGAGTGCCACTTGGTGGTATTGCGGTTGGCGCTGCTGAACGGTTGCCCGAAAAACCACGCGCGCCCGCGGTACTGTTTGGGCGATGCCCGCTAATCGTATTTGTTGTTGAACCCCGACCTGCAGGACCCCGGGCCGCGTTAGGTCCTGTCGGGTGCGGCTGTGACCCAACACGGCCTCGACCTGTGCGGGCCGGTGTGCCACGACTGGGACCACCTCGATTCGGTACGCCACGACCTGCGACTCCACTACTAGGACCACCCCTATCTGATGGACCCCTCTTACCACCACGGCGGACCTTGCTGGGATTTTGAGTGGTAGCACCACGAGGAGGGGGTGGGATTGAACGTCCACCCACTGGCCGAGGGGGTGGAGGAATCGGTTTGCCACTACTCGAAGAAGGCGGGACAGCTTTTGTTGGTCGGTCGCTCACCAACTTCTTTACCACCTTTTTGACCACTTTTTTGGTGGTTGGCCTACCTGCTTGCGGCGGAAGAGTCTTGTCTTCGATGCGTTTAGAGACGGTTTTACCGCCAGTTGAGGACACAAAACGCTGCTGTGCTTCTGAAGTACTAGGTGGGCCGGCTTCTTTAACTGGTGCAACTGCTTTCAAGGTAGGAGAAGCACCAGAACCGCTTGCCTTCAACGCCACTCCACTCGCTGGTTCAGCCACAACATCAGCCGGCGTAGCGACTGTAGATGTAGGTGGCTGGGGTTCATCTTCCACACTGGTCAGAGATTCTTGAGCTTTGCTTGAAGGTGTTCGAGGTGTTGCACCTCCACCGGTGTTCTTTTGCGTCTGAGGAGGGGTCGTTTTGGTTGGTGTTTGAGTTTTTGTCAAAGTTCTTGTGGTTGAGCGCGGCGACTCCTCTTTAGGTTCTTGAGGTTCGGGCGGTTTTGGTTCACGTATTAGACCATCTCGCTTTGCTTTACGACGAACACGATCCGCTTGTGCATCGTCAATGCTTGAAGAATGGCTTTTCACACCACCAATCTGTAATTCCTTCGTTAGGGCGCGCGTCTCGCTATTGCTGAGCCCCAACTCCCTAGCGAGTTCATAGATACGTATCTTCGCTACCACAGTAAATTAGGCTTCCGTTTCTTCAAGATTCGTTGACTCACCGGCATTTTCTGCGACTGCTTGTTCCCAGTCTTGGATCGAGACCATCTCGCCGCCGTCGGCTGGTTGCCAAAGTTGTTCACCAGTTTCTTCGTCTATGACCCACTCACCTTCAGCCCATTCAACATCTCCATAAGCTTCTTCTTCAGAAAGTTGCGATTCTGACTTAACGTTTATTCCCCAACCCGTGAGCCGTGATGCTAAGCGAGCATTTTGCCCTTCTTTACCAATCGCCAGCGAAAGTTGGTAGTCGGGAACAACAACCTCACAAGCTCCGTTGGCTTCATCAGTGCGTACTTCTTTGACCTTCGCCGGGGCCAACGCTCGTGTAACATAATCTGCTAAATCTTCCGAGTAGGGCACAATGTCTATCTTCTCACCCCTTAGTTCGTTCACTACTTGGCGGACACGAGCACCACGGGCACCAACACAAGCACCGACTGGGTCGACATTTTCGTCATTAGAGAAAACCGCTATTTTGGTGCGATGACCCGGTTCACGGGCGCAAGCTTTGATTTCGACAATACCATCGGCTATTTCAGGTACTTCAAGTTCAAACAAACGTTTGATTAGACCGGGATGGGTTCGGCTTACCACTATCTGAGGACCTTTTGCGGTGTTACGAACCTCAACAATGTAGGCTTTTACACGGGTGTTCGCATCTGGACGTTCGAAGGGCACTTGCTCTGCTTGCGGGAGCAAAGCTTCAACCCGACCAAGATCCAATAAGGTGTAGCGGGTATCGGTTTGTTGGATCATGCCGGTAACAATGTCGCCCTCACGCCCCGCATATTCTTCATATTTTAACTCCCGTTCTGCTTCACGAATACGTTGAGTAATTACTTGGCGGGCAGTTTGAGCTGCTATACGCCCAAAGTCATCTGGGGTAACCTCAAATTCTTCACCAACGGGTTCACCGAATTCGTCTAGGTCTTGAGCAAAAACCCTGAAGTCCATCGTGCCGGGATCAATGGTCACCCAAGCATATTCATGAGCTCCAGGAATACGTTTGTAGGCAGATTCTAAAGCGTCAGCTAAGGCCGAAAACAAGGCATCAACAGTTATACCACGCTCCGCAGCAAGCGATTGCAAGGCCTCCATCATATCGGCATTCATGATGTGGGTGCCTCCTTGTTTGTAGTTGCGCTTAGTCTTGCGCTTGTTGTTGAAAGTTGATCTAAACGTTGTTTAGCTTGAGGCGAGGAGTTGCCCCATTCAAACAAGGTACGCGCTTTTGAAATATCTTGATAGCGTAGCTGGCACTGTTGTCCATCAGTTTCTATTATCACGCCCTCGTCATCAGCACTGATTAGCACGCCCTGCAAGCGAGTAGCTCCCTGATCAGTTGGCTTAGTTTTGATGGTGATCTGCTCACCGAGAGCTCCTCGGAAATGGTCTGGGGTGCGCAAACGCCGTTCCAAGCCGGGGCTTGAAACTTCAAGAGTATAGCGCCCTGCTATAGGGTCAAGTTCATCTAAACGACGGCTCAGCAGGCGACTCAAGCGCTGCAATTCGCCAACAGGAATGCCCCCGCTTGCATCTACAAATATTCGCAAGACCGAACCATTGTGTTCGATATCGTAAAGAAAAGCAGATTCGGCTTCCAGCACAGGAGTGAGCAGCGCACGAACATCTTCAATGATCGCCATGTGGTAGACCTCCTGTAATCTGCGTGGCGTGGCAATTTTGTGAATTCGGTCTCTAGACAACAAAAGCGTGGCCTTGGGCCACGCCTCTTCCGCGAGGAGGGTATCAGGACACCGAACTTGTGCCCTAGTTTAGCGATCCGAAACTAATTTGCGTTACTCACCGAGCGAATATTAGCAATAGTGACACTAGCGTGATTTACATCATCTCCAAGATTTTGAAGGTTCCGTTCACGATCTTGGGCTGCGGCACGGCGAGCCTCAACTTGGGTAGATGACGCACGCTTGAGTGCCGCGTCAGTACCATGTTCATGAATGTAATGCGCCCAATCAACTAAGGCATCAACCATTTCATCTTCAGGAACTACCCTCACGTTTTGTCCCTTCACGAAAAGGTGACCACGTTGGTTGCCCGCGGCTATGCCCAAGTCGGCATCACGAGCTTCACCCGGGCCATTAACCACACAACCCATCACCGCAACTTGCAAAGGCAGGTTCTTTTCGCTAAAAGCGTCCATAGCTTGCTGTGCAATCGAAAAAACATCAACTTCGGCACGACCACAACTCGGGCAGGCAATCAAATCAACATTTTTGCGTTCACGCAAACCCATCACTTCAAGTAACTGACGGCCCGCTTTAGCTTCTTCTACTGGATCAGCTGTTAAAGAATATCTAATGGTGTCTCCAATGCCTTCGGCTAACAAAGTAGCTAAGCCCGCAGTTGACTTTAACGTTCCTATTGGTGGTGGGCCCGCTTCAGTAACCCCCAAATGCAATGGATAATCAGTTAGTTCCGAAAGCTGTCTGTATGCCTCAATCATCAATGGGACACTAGATGCCTTGACTGAAATCTTGATCAAGTCAAAACCCACCTCTTCCAAATAAGCCATTTCTTGTTGGGCGGATTCAACCATCGCTTCTGGGGTGACTCTGCCACCATATTTACGATAAAGGTCTGGGTGAAGTGACCCTCCGTTCACGCCAATGCGAATAGGCACCCGGCGATCCAATGCTGCTTTCGCCACGGCTTTAATGTGCTGAGGATTTCTAATGTTGCCGGGGTTCAGCCGCAAACAATGCACACCTGCCTCTAGCGCCTCTAAGGCACGAAGATACTGATGATGTATGTCCGCCACGATTGGCACAGGTGAGCGCGGCACTATTTTTGCTAAGCCCTCGGCTGCGGCACTATCGTTACAAGTACACCGCACAATATCGGCACCCGCTGCTGCGAGGGCATAAATCTGGCTCAAGGTCTCTTCATGGTTGGCCGTTTTGGTGACCGTCATTGATTGCACAGAGACCGGTGCCACACCGCCAACCGCTACATCACCCACCATAATTTGTTTGGTTTTGCGGCGGGGAAAGCTGTGTTGGAACTCCATAAGCAGAATTTAGCAGGGCTCAGTAGCGATACGTGCTTAAGACACCTCAGGTGCATCCTCTACGATTACCACGTGAGACTGCGAGCGACCAAACACCTCAGGTGCGTAGATTTCTTCAGCTCGAGCTGGTGGAACCACGAATCTCCCCGGTGTGGTGGCACGAACCACATAGCTGTACTCGTGGGTGCCTGCACTTAGCAACGAAGAATAGGCTTCAATACGCTCGTCACGTTGGTTTTCATGCTCAAACCAACGTGGTTCCCAAAACCACGAATCCGCTGGTTCAGAATTTGGTATGTCCAGCAATGGACTCACTGCCAGTGCTTGGTTTACCGGTTCAAAACCAGCCGCTAAAGGATCGACTAGCACCATGTTGGTGCGCCGACTGTCGTTCACCACGGTCAGTTTCACTGCCACAGACGCTCCAGCAACAACACGAATGTTGCCTTCCCCGTCGCGGTAAACATCACTTGGGTTGTCTAAGGCCTCAAAGCTGCGTTGAACCACAAAGCCCCGGTCAAGTGGTGCCAGATTAAGGTTTTTAGGTGCGTAACTAAGGCCCAGACGGTAATACAAGCGACCGACACCCTCTTTTTGCAGCACCAACTCGCCACGGCCCTCAACCATGGGTGGAACAACGGTGCTATTGCGGTCTGTGCTGCGCCCAGCAAAAGAGTGCTCAGCCACATATTGATCATCAAGCCAAACACGCGCCACAAAATCAGGGTTGGCGGCTTCAAATCTCTTGAAATACTCGTGTAACGCCAAAATCACAAATACGTTTTCTTGCACATTGTTCCAACGTCCCTTCACTTTGCTTGCCAACAAACCATCAACTAACTTCGGGATCAAATCCGATTGAGGTGTCATCGTGATTAACGCATGCAAGATGAGCGCATCACTGCGGGTATTTGAAGCCAAAATCAGGTAATCATCTTCGCTAGTGTCTGTGACGATTGTTGCACCTGCAGCGGTTTCGGTAACACTATTGTTGATTATCCTCTCAATTGCCTCTGCACTGTTCGCCTCGCTGACCAGCGGCCAAAGATAGGCCAATGCGTCAATCCCAAGATCGCCACCCCGCTGTTGCCAGATATCTTCCGCACGGGCTTCAACTTTGTCGCCACCAAGAGCACGTACATGCAACGCATAGCTTCTCAAAAAGTCTTTATTCTCCTCACTATATTCACTTCCAATATACCTATTTATCGCTCGCAGGTATTGCTTGCCCGCATCTTGTGCATCTGTTGGCACCTCATAATCAGCGTTCTTGGCGATTATGAGCGCATGCATTGCTTGGATAGATGCATAGGAACTAGGCGCACTTGTCGCGCTCCAATAACCAAACCCTCCACTGCTTTGTTGCAACATTACCAGCTCTTCAATGTCGCGCCGGATGCTATCATCAAGTTTGTGCGCTGTTGGCACGCCTGAAAAGGCACTAAACACATCACGCAGTGCGACGAACGCCAAAATTCTACTGGCATAGGCATCCGCGCTTAGATAACTGTAATCGTTTAGATAGATAACCGCATCAGTGAGGGCTTGCAATGCCGTTGATGAGGTGTTGATCTCAAGCCCGCCATAGTTGGCAAACACGTCTTGAGGTTGCTGCAATTCGTAACGCCTGAGACCAGCGTCAAGGACTCCATATGTGGCGAACGCTTCTTTGGTGGCGGGTGTGTAAACAGGAAATGAAAATTCTTGAGCATCGGCTTCTTGTTCTGTGACGGCCGCAACGCGCAGGTGAGCTGTGCCGACATCTTTGCTTGTTGCTGCGAAGCGAATCTCCACACGGTCGTTGGCGGGAACCGTCACTCGCCGACCTGGCACCCCAGAAAGGTTCAGATTAGCAGCTTGGGCCACCACGTCTACCTCAACGTTTTCATCTGTGGAATTTTGAACCACTACGGGCAACTCAAAATGGTCGCCGAAGTTCAAGAACCGAGGTGGCGAAGGACGCACCTGTAACGGCAAGCTCGCAGTAAGAGAGGCCTCGGTTGAGCCAAAACTGCTAGCACCGTCTGTTGCGATAACCATTATTCGATAGCGAGAAAGGTTGTCGGGCAAAGTGAAATCAACTTCTGCTTCACCGGCGGCGTTAGTAGTAACGTGTGGATCAAACACCGCTAAAGCATCGAGGTTTTCGCGCACCTCGATCTGTTGTTGCAGAGGAAACTGCGCGCTTGAGAGGCTCATATCGCCTGATTGCGCGCTTTGAAGAACTACCTGGCTTGCTACCGCAACAGAATCGTCCATGCTTTCGTTCTCGGCTAGATAGAAGGGATTACCTCCAATGATGCCATCAAGAGCATTTGACATCAAAACGCTATATCGCAAGTTAGTGACATTCAAGTAGTGCCAACGTGAACGATAAAAGACATCAATCGGATCGATGAACTGGTAATCGGAAACCGCAAGAACTGCTTCATCGACAACCACTAGCAACACATCGGCTCCAGCCACCGCCTCCCCAGCAGCATCTTTGACCGCAATAGAAACACTCGTGCTAGCACCGGGTTTGGTCACTGGGTTTGCAGGTTGTGCGGTTATGTTGAGAGTCTGCTGCAATGGTGGCACTCGTAAGCTGACCTCACCAGAAGCAAAAGCCGGACGAACCAGCGACACCTCAAGCCCCGAGGTGTCCTGTGGCATCACAGTTGAGCCAACAATCTCAACCCTTACAATCAACTCAGGAACATCAGCCTCTGTGATGGGCACTTCTAAGATGGCACCGAAGTCGCCTACCTCAAAAGTGCTTATCCTCTCCCCAACAATTAGTAATCCAGTTCCAGTTTCTATGGGTGAAACCACGAGTATCTCAGCAGTCTCGCCGGCCTCATAAGTTTCAGCGTCAGGCAGCAACTCCACCATCTCCCGTTGGATACGACGGCTAGTCGCCGTGTTAGCCGCACCCTCAACCCAGATGTCAATTGCGCTGCGATTGCTTCGCCCGTTCGCATCACGCACACGAGCATCCACTCGATATTTACCACCAATATCTGCGTCAAACACACACTCTGTTGGATTGCTTTTTGAGATCACCTCACATGTTTGACTAGACACGATCACTTCGCGCCAATCTCCATCAACCAACTCACTGACAACACGGGCTGCCACCAATTCGATTGCTGTGCCGGGCCGTGCTTTGCCGTCAACATCGACAACTATCGCCTCAACGGTAATATCGTTACCTGTCTTGACATATGGGCTTGTTGAGCGAATACCCACATAAAGTTCCCCAGCGTGAACCAGTACCTCACTTGAGTCGATCCACTGCTGACGGTTAACATCGGTAACGGCAGCTTGCGCGCTGACCATGGTTGGCAATTCCTCAGAGTTGCCTGCAAAATCCATCCGCAAAAAGTGGCTTCCAGCTGTGTTGGTTGTTCCGTTAAAGGTCTCACGAACAACCTCGGTATCCATCGGTAAATAATCAAACTCGTAATTTTGGTTATAGTCCCATTCCAACCGTGACAAACCAAAAGTAAAGGTGCTCCAGTTGGGTGGTGAATAAAAACCACGTCTAGTGGTAACAGTCCAGTTGACCTTAGCGTTAGGAAGTGGACCTCCCGCGAAATAGTTGGCATCAACTGCTACTGTTGCAGCTTCATCAACGAAAAAGGGGCCGGCGGTGGTGAGCCTAGTCGCAACCTCAAACTCGGGACGGCGAAACTCCTGAATCTCAAACGAATGATAATTCCAACGACCCTCGAAACTCCCTGGCAACTGAAACTCTATTCCAGCCCACCCTAAATTGCTGCGTTCGTCTAAGTCAAATGCCAAGTCAAAACCGCCATGTTCGTCAAGGCGAACACTGCCGCTGGTGAGTGCATTGCCTAAACTATCGTTAGCAGTATAGGTGACTAATTGCCCCACATCAAGTAACTCAAGATCGGCTTGTCCACGCAAATCTAACGAACGAACCCAACCCTTCAAGTGAACAGTTTCACCTGGTCGGTAGGTACCCCTGTCGTCGGTGGTGTACCAAATTATTTGACTGGTGGGTTGCCACGATCTAAATGAACCAACGAGAATCGCTTGATCGTCGCCGTTTGTCGCCACTATCGCATGTTCTTCGCCGCGCAACTCTATGGTGGCTAAACCTTGATTATCTGTTACGGCTAATACGTCGCGCCCTACGAAATTCATCTGCACATCGCTCACCACATCACCCGTTTTTAAATCGGTGGCCCAAACTACCACTTGGTCATCTCCACTAATGGCATCAACACCAAGGTTGGTACTTTGCACCCATACTGGAAGGGGTCGATTATCCCAAAAGTTTGGATCCTCCCGCTCTAAGTTGGCAAGTGAGCCAACCCCTTCAACCACGGCGATCACATGGCCATACTCGCCACCAATGGCGGCACGCAGATCAATTCGTTGCTCAGAAATGACGTTGATGTCACCCACTACACTAACTATCTCATCGCTAAACAGACGCCCAGGCGGCTCCGGTAGCGTTGTGTCGCGCTCCCAACTGTCCCAAAAGTTGATGAACCGAACAATATCTTGCGGGGTGACCTTATATAAACGGACACGCAGCCGTTCGTGGCCACGCACTAAAACAGGTAGCTCTTGGCTGTCGGCAAAGGGATTTAACGTAGCGAAACGATCAGCTGCTGCTTGGATGAACGGATATGGACTCGCAATGTGAAACTCAACTGTCAATGGTTCGCCCAAAGTCTGCCCAAAAACATCACCGAGCGAAGCGGGAAAAGTGACCTCATATACCGTGTCACCCAACACCTCGCCATTTATCTGCACTGAATCGTAGTTCACCGAAACCCGTGCCCCAACGATTTCGGGTGATATCTGCACATCGTCCACATCAAAAGTGGTCGGGTCTAGCACATTGTTGAAATACGCGCTCAGCCAATAGTCAGCTTGACAAGGAAACTCCCTTGAGCAGTTCAATTCCTGCACCTTTAAAGAACTGAAGGTACGGCCTCGTTTCAATACCGAATCAGTGGATGTCTTGGTTCCCTCAAGTGACGGTACCTCGGGTCCCAGGCGAATCGTCACCGCAGAGTCGGACTCAAGTGCGCCCACAGGCACAAAGGCTACCCAGGTGTTGTCGGTAGCTAGCCCGGTGATCCGCTTCACGTCTTCATCTGCGGTAATTTCAGCATCGCTAGCGAGACGAAGCTGCCTTGTGATGTTGCCAACGGTGAAGGTGATCTTCTCAAGAACCGCCGCAGGGTCGATACGCTGATCAAAGGTTGCCACAAAAACAGGATTTGAGCGCACCGAATCATTTAGTGGTTCAAGTGACAATAGAGTCGGTGCTGGCGTTTCAAATTCGAAGCGTACGGTTTCGCCCAGTTGTGTGCCAGAGAGTGCCGTTGTGTCTGCGGCAACCTCAACAACATAAGAGGTGGCCATTGGCAGACGATCAAAAACTGATTGGTCGTGTTCAAAACGCAACGTGCGTGTGCCGATCCACTGCCAACGGCCAGGCAACTCAGGGGTTATGGTTACACCCAAATCCTCAGCATCAATTTGCTCGATAGTGCCCAACGGCACCATCGCTTGATTAAAGGTGATGCTCACGAACGGCGCAATACCTACTGAACCTTGCGGTTGAACACGCAGGACTTTCAGAGGTTGTGCAACGGGTTCAACTGGGGTTGCGATTTGAGCGGGTGGAAACGCATTGTCAATGGTGGTGCCACCACGAGGTGGTGGCAGAGATTCTGCTGGAAACTGAAACTCTGTGGTTGAGGGTGTCACCTCCCAAGTGGGTAAACGATCTGTTACCGCACGGATTTCTTGTTCGCTCAACTCACTTCCTTCAACCCGCCTCACCGCAGCCAACGAACCAGCCGAGCTATCCTCGCCCTCACTTAAGCTAACTCTTAGAGTCGGTGTCTGAATGTCATCAATTAGCCGAGACCCAACTGTGCGATCAGGTGTATCTGCTGTTTGACCGTCACCACCTGCTGGTGGTGGTGGAGGTGACTCAGTCCCCGCATCGGGCATTGAATCATTGATTAGCACCACCAGCACAAGGGCAAATAGCACCACTGCGCCGATAAGCCAAATCCAAATTGGCTTTTTCATTGAAGGCTCCCGAACTCCATGACTGTCACGCTACTACAGTCCTGTGACAACGCAGCAATCGTGCCTCACTAGACAGCATTTGCGAGACCACCTCCAGCCGCCGACATCTGAGATTTTGTGCGGCC
The DNA here is from genome assembly GCA_965204595.1 of Candidatus Aldehydirespiratoraceae bacterium. GTDB lineage: Bacteria > Actinomycetota > Acidimicrobiia > Acidimicrobiales > Aldehydirespiratoraceae > VXYK01. The sequence continues at coordinate 970,815 of CBDBEW010000014.1, forward strand.
GATTGCATCCAAACACGACACACGAACCGTACTAAAGGGTGAAGGTTAACCAATGGAGGATCATTCATGCCCAAAAGACTTCTCTCGCCACTAGTTGCTTTGCTGGCGTTCTCACTGCTCGCGGCCGCTTGTAGCAGCAACAACGCTGCAGAAGAGTCGCCCACAACCACAACCACCACAGCGGCTCCCACCACCACAACCACCACAGCGGCTCCCACCACCACAACCACCACAGCGGCTCCCACCACCACGACCACCGCGGCTCCCACCACCACGACGGCTCCCACAACTACCGTTGCTGCAGAAGAACCCGAAGGGCCAGGCACGATAGTCGACGTAGCTGTAGCGTCAGGGCAGTTCCCGACGCTGGTAGCGGCGGTGCAGGCAGCAGGGCTAGTCGAAACCCTAAGCGGCGACGGCCCCTTCACCGTGTTCGCGCCCACCGAACAGGCGTTCGCAGACTTGCTAACCTCGCTGGGACTCACCGCCGAGCAAGTACTCGCCAACATTGAGTTGCTCACCTCGGTACTCACCTACCACGTGCTACCACAAGCCGTGCCCGCCTCAACCGTGGTCACCCTCGACGGCCAAAGCGTCACCACCGTCAATGGAGCCGACATCACCATCACCATCGACGGTGAAACCGTGATGGTCAACGAAGCCACCGTGGTCGCCACAGACATCGAAGCCTCCAACGGCATCATCCACGTCATCGACCAAGTCCTGTTCCCACCCACCTAAGGGTTGGAAACCAGATTTGGCGGGCGGATGGCTCCCCCTTTTAGCATCCGCCCGCCGCTTCCCGCAGTTCGGTCAAGTGAGCGGAACTGTGAGGGGCAACCGCGCCAAGCAAGTGCTGCCCTGGCTCGCAACACTGGAGCGAGTTGTTATAGTTACCTAGTGGGCTTGACATCAAGCATTCCGGTTGACGATGTGGAAAAGCGATTCGCCGAAGGAGGCGAGGCCGCACTCGCTGATGCCTACGCCTTGCACGGCAAGCTCGTCTACACGTTCTGTCGCCGGACTGTGGGAGCATCTACGGCAGAAGACATCACCCAGGAGGTGTTCATAAAGGCATATCTAAGCCGCGAGCAGTTCAACCCCGACAAGGGCAGCCTCGCCGGTTGGCTCGTGGCTATTGCCCGCAATCGCCTCATCGACCATTTCCGCGCCGAGCAGCATCTCAGTCGAACAAGCACCCCTCAAGGCAATGTTGTGGCAGCACCTGAACCGCGCATCGAACAGATCGGTGACAAGTTAATGATCACTGAAGCACTGCGACAACTGCCGCAGCGGGTACACAACGTGATTACCCTACATTACTTCGACGACTTGACCCACAAACAGATAGCCGACCGGCTCGACATGCCGATGGGCACCGTCAAGAGCGACCTGCGCAGGGGACTAGCGCAAATTAGACACCAACTGGAGTCGACCCGTGAGTGATCAAAGAAACCATTGGGATGACCGTGAGATTGAAGCGGCGTTGAGGGAATTCGAATCCACCGAGGCTGAGCTTCTAGAACCACCCGAGCGCGTTTGGGTTGCTATACAAGCGCGGCTGCACGCTTCTGAGCAAGCACTCAAAACAGATTCGGGGGCAGATACCGACTTGTCTGGCGGCTCCGCTGAGGTCTCTTCAGTGCGGCGTGGTAGGTCTGCATGGACCGCACTGGCGGTCGCGGCAGCTGTCTGCTTGGTGGCGGGACTCGCCGTGGCGATAACGACCCTCACCAGAGACGACTCCGCGCGGATCGTTGCCAGTGCCGAACTAAGCTACGATCAAGAGCGTTTCGATCCGCTTGGGGCGCAGGCTCGCGGGCGAGCCGATCTTGTTGAGCGCGGTGGCCGGCACACCGTTGAATTAGCCGATGCTTCCCTCGTGGCTGCCGGCGCAGATGCCGACCTAGAGGTTTGGCTGATCAGACCCGATGTGCAGGGCGCGGTCGCTGGTCTTGTGTCGTTGGGGATCATCGACCCCGACGATCCTGCCGCACTGGAGGTGCCTAGCGGCTACGATCCTTTCGTTTACAACGTCGTTGACATCAGCATCGAACCTCGTGACGGTGAACCTGGCCACTCGGGGCGCACGATCCTGCGTGGCCCACTGCTGCAAACCTAGCAACACGCCAGCGGCACTCACACCGTTGGAGGCAATACTGAACACCTTTGCGGCGTTCGTGTAGGTCATGGGTATCCTCTTGACGGCTTAGTATAGCTCAGTTGGCGAGTGGCGAGCAGTGCGACACAGGCCGCCGCCTAGCTGGATCACAGACACCGGCGCTGCAACTACGCTGGGCTGCGACTACGCTGGATTGTGTGTTTCTGAGTTTGTCGTGCTTGGCGGTTGTGAGACGACTGCATTGGGTGTACTGTCAGCCTGCGATGCCAACATCACAGAAGCACCGACAGCACCAAAACACCGACATAACACGAGACCACCGTGAAGGACCAGCGGATGGACGTACCTGACTTCCGGGCGGTGACCGTCGAGGCGTTGGCGGGCATGGTGCGCGAGCGGACCCTCACCGCAGCGGCGGTCACCGCTCATGCGCTGGAGCGAATCGATGCGTTGAACCCGAGCGTCGGCGCGTTCGTCGCGGTCGACGCCGACGGGGCGCGGGCCCAGGCTGAGGCCATCGACGGGCGCCTCGACGCCGGTGAGGATCCTGGTCCGCTAGTCGGCGTGCCCATCGGCGTCAAGGACCTCACCGACGCCGCCGGCCTGCCCACGACAAGGGGCGCGATGCATCTGCGTCACGCCCCTTCGGCGCTCACCGACGCGGTGGAGGTGGCGCGGCTGCGGGCCGCAGGCTGCGTGGTGGTCGGCAAGACCAACACCGCAGAGTTCGGCTGCTCAGACGACACCTTCAATCCCCTCTTCGGCGCCACGCTCAATCCCTGGAATCTCGCCTACTCGCCGGGCGGCTCATCGGGAGGCACCGCTGCGGCCGTCGCCGCGGGCATGGTCCCGGTCGGCACCGGCTCCGACGCCGGGGGATCCATCCGCACACCGTCGGCCGCATGCGCCCTGTCGGGCATGAAGACCAGTCAGGGGCGAGTGCCGGCGGGTCCGCCGCCGCTGGGGCTGCTCGACCTGTGCTGCGTGGGCCCCATGGCCCGTCGCATCCGCGACGTCGCCCTGTGCCTCGACAGCGTGGTGGGTCCCCACCCAGGCGACCTGCGCAGCCTGCCCGCGCCGCCGCGGCCCTGGCGTCCGGCGTTGGACTCGCCTCGGGCTCCGGCTCGTGTGTTGTGGGTGCCGTCGTTCGACGGCGGTCCGGTGGACTCCGAGGTGGCCGCGGCCTGCGTCGCCGCGGTGGAGCGATTGGCCGCGGCCGGCGTCGAGGTGGTCGAGGCGGGATACGTGGTGGACGCGGGCATGGCGCTCCAGGAGGAGCTCTACTACGGCGGCGGCCTGGTGCCCACGCACGGGCCGCTGCGTGGAACCGACCATTGGCGCCAAGTCACGGGAATGCTCACCGAGATCCTCGATCCCCTCTTCGAGACTGTCACCGTGTCTTCGCAGTATGAGGCCCGCCGGCAGGCCGCGGAGCTGTCGCTGGCGCTGTCCGAAGCCATGACCGGCTTCGACGCCATGCTGACGCCGACGTGCGCGGGCCAGATCCCGATATCGCGCGGCAACGGCACCATCGACGGGGAGCCCACCGCAGATTGGCTGCGCTTCGAGTCGCTGGCCACGCTGACGCGCCGTCCGGCCGGGACGGTGTGCTGCGGCTTCACCCGCAGCGGCGTGCCCATCGGCCTGCAGGTAATCGGGCAGCAGCTCGACGATCTCGGAGTGCTCGAGACGCTCGCCGTGCTCGAGGATCTGCTCGCCCTCGACCCCGTCGCCCCCGATCCGGCGGCGTGACCCGCCCCGATCCAGGGACGAAGGCCCCCTACGGCATCGCGGAGCAACTGTGCGTATCCAAGAACGTGGCCGTCGAGACTCTCGCCAGAACCGGGATCATTGAGTCGAGCGGTGGCGCAGTCCGCTTACTGTCCCGCGACGAGATGCCCGCCGGTTGGATCCCTCCAGCAGGCTCTGCAACTCACGTGTGTCCAGCAACGCAGCAACTAGTTCGCAACCTCGAAGAAGGCGAGTGGGGTTCCCTCCTATTCGTGGAGGCATGCTCTATAAGTAGGAGTTATGTCTATACCACGAAGAATTTTTGACCGTGAGTTCCGGGAGGGAGCTGTGCGGATCGTCTCAGAGACCGGCCGGTGGCTCAGATAGCTCGGGACCTTGGTGTGAACGAGGGCACGTTGGGCAACTGGGTGCGCCGGGACTGCGAACAGCACTCCGGCGGGCTGAGCTGCGACGAGCGCGCTGAGCTGGCGCGGTTGCGCAAGGAGAACGCGACTTTGCGGATGGAGCGTGATGTGTTCAAACGATCGGTGGTCGGTTGGGTCAACGAGGCAACGCGGTGACCCCAAGGTTCATCGCCGCTCAAAGGACCGATTATGGTGTGGGTCACTCCGTCACCTGCCGAGCACTGGGTGTCGCGGAGTCGACGTTCTATGAGCACCGCGACCGGCCCTTGACGTCGGCGCAGCAGCGGCGAGCGTCGCTGGATGCCGAGGTGGCAGAGGTGTTCTGGGGATCCGACGGCACCTACGAGTCGGCGAGAGTGCGCGCGCAGGTCCGCCGGCGGGGGCGGGCGGTGACGAAAAAGACGGTGGAGGCATCAATGGCCCGCCAGGGGCTGTGCGCCCGCGTGCCACGCAAAGAGGCTCTGACCAGCCAGAACCGCTCTCACATTGCTGCGCGGGACTTGCTGGGCCGCGACTTCGGTGCCACACAGGTCAACCAGAAGTGGTGCGGCAACAACAAACAGGTAGCCACCGGTGAGGGGCCGGTGTTCTTGGCGACCGTGCTAGACCTGCACTCGAGACGCATGGTCGCATTTCGCCACGGCAAAAAGTTACCCGACCACAGAGCTAGCCAAAAGCGCGATCAACACAGCGGTCGCCGCCCGCGGCGGAATAGTCCCACCCGCAGAATACGAACAAGCCCACCACACCCACAATCCCACAAACCAAACTCTCCACGAATAGGGGGGAACCCCACTTACCGGTTACTTGGCCAAAGAGTCGCACGTGTTCCGTCGAGATGTCCCAAGACGTGAGAGCTTCGCCGTGCATAAACGATCCTCTCGTACCCGATTCAGCCACGATGCCGACCCCAAGAAAGCGACTCTCACCTACCCCGTTCTCCACTGTTTAAGCGCGCGCTCAAAAACCTTCGACTCGACTTGCATCTTTTGCGTTGTTATGTTATAGCCATAGTGTGCATCCTAAGTGCGAGACAATGAACCATCGACAGCTGAACCGCTGGATTCAGGTTTTCGTGATTATGTTGCTTTGCTTGTTCGTTGCGGTGCCAGCGACGGCGACGAGTCAAGCACGCGAAGGTTCCCATCAGCAATCAATAGTGTTGACGCAACAAAAACTGTGAAAACGGGTAGCTACTCCAACGTTATGAAAAAGGTTAGCTACTCCAACGTTAATTGTGTAGGTTATTTTGGCAATTTGTCGGCTAGCGAATACCTTAATTTGTCTAAGAGTGACTCAGCTAAGTGCCGATTAGGCAGATGTTTAGGGCGGCGAACAATTATTCTCCTGTTTGGGGTTATGAAACTAACGTCGCGAGAGAGTACGGAAAAGTCCTCGTGCGTCAGTCTGGATCTTGCTCAAATTTGTCGGACACGGCACTGTCCTACGATTTCCAGATACCTTGCAAAGCGCATGACTATTGCTATGACTTGCGTAAGGCATCATTTTCAGGTACCGTCACCGACCTAGACTGCGACAATTTATTCTACCAATTGATGAATGCCCACTGCAAACACCGAGCACGTTCGCATCGTGGTGTCTGTAATGCAGTTAAAAATGTAGCTAATCGCGCGGTACGTCTCTCTTGGGTAGTGACGAACCCGAATCCTGGTTTAGTGCGTTTCGTTAACGTTGCTTCAAACCGGTGTTTAGACGTGGAAGGACCTAGTCTTGCGCTACGAACACCGCTTCAAATTTGGAGTTGCAAAAACGTCAGCCAACAGAAATATCGAATCTGGCCTTCCCCCGGCTCGCCAGGCTATTTTCAAGTTAAACCACTCTATCCAAATAACCGTTGCAGCGCATCTGTCAATAGCGTTTGGATTGATCGATGCATCAATAATACTAACTCCCAAAAAATAGCAATCAACGGTGTTGGAAGTAAAGATGAATACACGATCCACAGCCAAGCAATGACGCGCAATTGCTGGGATGTTCCACCCAAATATGCAGATGGTGTGGACTTGCGGAGTTCAACTTGTAACGCTCTAAACAGTCGGTACAGATGGAAGATACAAAATGTACAATAAAATAGTATCTTTATTGATTCTAGTCTTGTTGGGTAACGCTTGTGCTTCACCCCAATCAACAACCGTTGTTGGAGCCGAGAATTCGCCTACCGTGACAGTGTCCGCTACATCAACAACATCGTTATCTCCTAGTGAGGAATTTTCAGTCATCATTGACGAGTTTTCGGCGATGCTTGATGATCCAGAGTGGAGCGTCGTGAAGTCTAACTTAAATGATCCATCCACACCCATAGGGGAGCTATGTTGGCTGATTTGGGAAGTCTCCAGAAAGAATATGCTCCGAGCACATTCTCAATTGATAAAGATGTTGGAATCACTAGCACAGGATCCCAATCAGACATTTAAAGACCCAGAGTATTTGGCGGTGCAACCAGAAGTGTACCAAGCAATGAACAAGGCTGTCCCGTTCGCCAAACTGACGACAGACAAGTTGCCATCCGAACTCGTGCCACTAGCAACCAGCTTTTACGAATCGCTTAATGATCAGATCGAAGGAGACCGATCAAACGACCCATTCAAAGTCGTAGGTGACATATTGGAATCTTCACGTGGTGAGGAACTATACAAGACTCTAGTTTCTCAACCCAATTGCGATCTTCCATTTCCCGATGAATAAACGAAACCAATCACACAAGGACACCAAGACACCACTGGGCTTCCCCCCTGTTTGCTTGACACATAGTTTACGCAGTTTGCGCTAGTTGTTATTGGTTTTCCGGCTCTGCGCGTTTTAGGGTGGAGTGAAGGTGTTGAGGAGGTTCCAGTTGGGTTTGCCTGCGTAGAGGAGTGCGCGGATTCTGTAGTCGCTGAAGTTGGTGAAATGCGAAGGTTGCGCGTTTGACGCGTTTGATCAAGTTGTTGGCTGTGTCGGTGGCGGCGTTGGTGACGCGGGCGACATGCCAGTTGGTGGTCTGGGTGCGCCAGCGCGCCAGGGTGCGGCCTAGTCGGTTGACCTGTGGGGGCAGGTCGGGGTCTTGGAGGTCCGCGGCGACCTGCGTCACGAACTCGACGGCGGTGTTGGGGTCGTCGATGTCATAGACGGACCGTAGGACTTCTTTGCCATGCCAGGTGTCGAGGACTTCGCTGTGGGGGTAGTCGACAACGAGTGGGCCCAGCAGTTTGGTGCGGTTGTGGTCGTTGATAACCTCTGACGCTAGTAGCAGCAGTTTACGTACCCGATATAGCGGGTCTGGTTTGCGCCCGCGGTGGCCGAGGGTAGTGTTTTGTACGTGTCTGCGGACTTCGTCGAGGACTTGGTTCGCGGTGCGTACCACATGGAACGGGTCCGCGATCTGCGCGGCTTCGGGCAACGCCGTGTCAGATGCCGCATTGTAGGAACCAGAGAGGTCCAGGGTCGCCCACCGGATTTTCTCGCGCCACTCCTCGGGTTGATCAAGTATCGGTTGTGCTGGGATTTTAGCCGTTCTGCCCGCCACTATGTCCAACAGACGACCCCAGCCGACATCTACGACGCTAGTAGACCAGACCTTGTCTTTGAACCTTCAGCGGCGGGCCATCAGCGTGTCGGCGAGACCCAACGCCTCTGTGCCGTCGAGGCACTGCATGTCTGCTTCGAACAATGCTTGACCCCAGTGCTGCACCGAATCGTTCACCACAGGCCAGCAACAATCCAGCTCGCCTGCCAGATCGCTCAACGGGCGTCCGCGACCGGCCTGATCGGTCACCCAACGACCAGCGCGCGTGGTCAACCCCTCACGCCGCGAGGCTCTCTCACGTTCCTGCTCAGTAACCGTCCCAGCACCACAGTCACCGGCCGGGCACCGCCAACGGCGTTTGTGCTACACCAACCGTGTCGCCCTACCAAACACCGGCAGATCCACCAACTCCACTCGCCGCTCGCCGTCAGACCACAACGGTCCACCGCAAGTTCCGCACGGTGGTCTCGGCGTTCACCGCCGCACATGCACCCGCAACAACCCGACAGTCTCGTCGATCGACATCGCCGAGCCCGACGATAATTTCCTTTACGCGTGTCGGGTCACAGTCCACACCGATCCTCCAGTTCTCGGCGTTGTAGACAGCACCGATTCTGGGGGATCCCTCACACTCAAGCGCGGATACCCACCGAACTCACTCCGACCTCATTCGCGAAGAGCCGGTAATCTCCAACTGACGCAGCACCGAGCCCAGCTCCTCGCCAGCGTTCAGACGCTCGCCCTCACGCAGTTTGCGCACCGCCTGCTCAGGTGTATGGCGCTTCCTCTTCATCGTGGTCATCCTCCCATCTTCGGGGAATCAGACCCACAACTCATGGAGCCAAATCAGGGACACCTGTCACCAGGACTGAGTGGAGCGTTCCAGCTCAGCTCGTACCCGAACCTGAAGGTGCCCTTCGACGGCGAAGCATCCCAAGAAACCTGCAACAACCCGACACCGGGCATCAGACTCAAACCGAAAGGTGTCGGCGGCTGAACTGGTCAAGCAGCAAGTGTGGGCGCAATCTCAACCGATGTCGAAAAGGGATAAGGCGGCGTTACGACCATGGGAAAAAGCCTGTGCGGCCAAATACCCGGGAAATGACAAACATAGTAGACATAATTGATGCAAAACGTTGGAGTGTTAGTTGGTCTTTTAGACGCTTAGGGACCGGTGGATTCCAACTTTCTGACGGTGGTAGTGCGCGGAAGCGGATCAAGTACACAACGGTCTCACCGATGACAACAACCAAGCCTAGACCAACCGCCACTCTGCTGACCAGGCTAGGAGACAAGACTGCCACTAGCAAAATCACAAAAAAGATGCCTGGCGGCAACGAGGCGAATCTGTAAAATAGCGTTTTGTACGCCGGTTCTGCGATCCCCTCGCCCGGCTCGTTGTCAATTGCCATTGGAGGTCCTTCGGTTATTCTATTTCGCCTTCGGTTCACTGGTTCCCACCTTAACACGATTTGCTAAAGGCCGAGCATCTTCGTTAGGCTGTGCCACCGGACCACGGCGTGACATGATCATTTCATGATATGGTCATGCTATGCATCTCCAAGTGAAGAACGTCCCAGACGCCGTGCATGAGCGGTTGCGTCAGCACGCCCGAGAGCGAAACTGCACCATGAGTGCTGCCGTGCTCTGTGCCATCGAAAGGGAGCTTGCACGTTGGGAGTGGAGCAAGCATCTTGCTACTCGACCGACCACCGAAATTGGAACAGATGCCGCCTCCCTGATTGCCGAAGTACGGGCCTCCCGAGACGCAGAGCTTGAGTGACCGGCTACGTGATCGACGCCTCGGTGGCGGTCGAATACCTTCTACGGACACCGCTGGGGACCACACTCGCCGACACCGTCGAAAGCTCCTCGTTGGCCGCGCCCGAACTGCTCGACCCGGAAGTCATGTCTGTACTGCGACGCGCGGTACTGACCGGACGCTTGGAAGAACCCAGAGCTGTGATGGCACTGAACGACCTGGCTGCGTGGCCCATCGACCGCATCTCGCATCGCACGCTCACCGTGTCGGCTTGGCAGCACTACAACAACGTCAGCGCCTACGACGCCTTCTACGTCGCGGCCGCCCACGCCACCGGAGTACCACTACTGACCGCAGACGGTCGCCTGGCAAGATCAACCGGCCTAGATATCACCGTCCACCACATCCAACGGAGCTGAAATCAGACAGGCCCGAAATCCGGTCTTCCTGCTGCGCGTAATGGTCGACTGTTGGCACAGCACGTTCGGCCCGGTACTGCGCCCCAGCCCGCTACTCGGCGGGCGCCTCGGGAGGGCCGACGCGCTCGGCCAGCGCCTGGGTGGTCCGGTCGAGAATGACAGCCATCACCAAAATCGCCGCTCCGACCTCGAAGCCCAAGCCGACCTCGCTGTTCTTCACCGCTGAGATCGTCTCGAACCCCAGCCCGCCGCCGCCCACCAGTCCGGCGATGATGACCATGGCGAGCACCATCATGATCACCTGGTTGACCCCGGCCATGATGGTCTTGGCGGCCAGCGGGATGCGCACGCCCAGCATGGTCTGGCGGGGCGTCGCGCCGAACACCTGCGACGCCTCCACACTCTCGACGGGCACCTGCCTGACGCCCAGAGCGGCGATGCGGATGCCGGGCACACATGCGTAGAGAACCGAGGCGATGACCCCGGGCACGATGCCGATCGTGAAGAACGTGACGGCCGGGATGATGTAGACCAGCGACGGGATGGTCTGGAGGGCGTCGAGCAACGGACCCAGAGCCGCCTCGACCCGCCGGTTGCGGCCTGCGGCGACGCCCACCGGAATCGCCACCAGCAGCGAGAGGACCACCGCCGCCACCACCTGCACGAAGGTGTCGATCGACAGTTCCCACATGCCGGTCGTCAGGATCACGGTCATCCCCACGACATTGAGGACCGCCATCCTGGCGCCCTTGAGCCAGAAGCCGAACGCAGCCGCGGCCGCGATGAGCACCGGCCAGGCCAGGGTTTCGGTCAAGAGCCTGCGCAGCGGTATGTAATAGGTCGAGATGATGAACTCGTTGATGCCCCGGGTCAGCCATCTGAGGTTGTCGCGCACCCAGCGCACCCAGTCGTCGATCGGGTCGAAGGATCTCACGTCCCACACCTCCGGGAAGGAGGCCATGCCTGCGATCCCGGCCTGGCCCGCGGCCCGCCCGGCCACCACCAGACCGGCCAGGCCCGCCAAAGTCGCCAAAACAGCACGGCGCGACGGGGCCGTGGCCCGGTCGCCGCTGACCACCGCCTTGGCCAGCCGGTCGAGCACCGCGGCGATCGCCACCACTGCCAGCCCGGTGGCGATGCCCCGCCCGGTGCGGCGCTGGCTGAGGGTGCCCATCACCTCCTGGCCGAGCCCGCCCGCGCCGAGCAGGGTGGCCAGCACCACGATCCCCAGAGCCATCATGATCGTCTGGGTTATGCCGGTCATGATCGAGGGCAGCGCCATCGGCAGTTGGACCTTTCGCAGCGTCTGCGCCGGGGTCGCGCCGAAGACCGTGGAGGCCTCCACGGCCTGGGTGGCCACTCCGTTGATCCCGAGCGTCGTGAGCCGCACCACCGGGGGCAGCGCATAGATCACGGTGGCCAGCGTGGCCGGCACCGCGCCGATCCCGAAGAACATCACCATCGGCACGAAATAGACCGGGGCGGGGACGGTCTGCATGGCGTCGAGCACGGGCCGCACGGCGTTGTCGAGGCGACGGTACCGGGCGGCCAGTATCCCCGCCGGAACGCCGACCGCCACCGACAGGATCACCGCCATCGTCATCAAGGACAGCGTCTCTATCGTCACCTCCCACAGGCCCACGAGGCCGGGGTAGACGATGGCGGCCGCGGCCGCGGCGGCCGAGAGCCAGGCGCGGGTGCGGGCGATGAACACGAAGACGGCCGTCGGGATCATGAACCACGGCAGCCACAGCAGGCCCGCCTCGATGTTGTCGAGGCCGTAGCGCACCACTGACGTGGCCGGGCGGAAGAACACCGTGAAGAGCCAGTGGGTGTTGCGGTTCTGCTGAGCCCACCGGGAGAATCGGTCCAGAGGCTCCGAGAACGTGGTGTCGAGCAGCGCCGGAGGCTCAGCCCCGCCCATCGCCACCTGCAACGCCACCAGCACGAGCGGCACCGCCAGCCACAGCGCCCGCCGCTCACCGAACGCCCGCCCACCGCCGCGCGCCCGCCGCTCACCGAGTGCCCGGCGTCGGGCACTGCCGAGCGACGATGCGACGGCGGCAACGTTCACGGCGTTATCAGCTTGGTGACCGCTTCACGGTCGATGCGTCCGACCGGCGCTCCGGAGGCGTCCACCACTGAGACGTCGTCGGTGGTGGAGATCAACAGCGGCAGGATCGACTCGAGGCTCTCGAAGTCGGACACGGCGCGGTCGGACACGGCGCGCTCCGCGTCGCCGTCGCCGTCAGCCGGCGCGGCCACGTCGCGGGCGGTCAGCACCTTGGTGCGAGGGACGTCTTTGACGAACTCTTCCACGTACTCGGTGGCCGGACTCATTATCAGGTCCGCCGCGGTTCCCACCTGGTCGAACTCTCCGTCCTTCATCACCGCGATCCGGTCGCCGAGCTTGATGGCCTCGTCGAAGTCGTGGGTGATGAAGACGATAGTCCCGTTGATGTCGGACTGTATGCGCAGCAGTTCGTCCTGCATGTCGCGCCGGATCAGCGGATCGAGCGCCGAGAACGGCTCGTCGAAGAAGAGCACCGTCGGCTCCACGGCGAGCGCCCGCGCCAGACCGACCCGCTGCTGCATCCCGCCCGAGAGCTGATGGGGGTAGCTCAACCCGCTGCCCCCCAGGCCGACGAGATCGAGCATCTCGTCGGCCCGGCGATGGCGGGACTTGCGGTCCATCCCCTGGATCTCCAGGCCGTACGCCACGTTGTCGATGACTCGCCGGTGAGGGAACAGCCCGAAGTGCTGGAAGACCATCGACAGCTTGGCCCGCCGCACGGCCCGCAACTCGGCGTCGCTCATGGCGGTGAGATCCGCTCCGTCGAGAATCACCTCGCCCCGCGTCAGTGCCGACAGACGGGCGACGCAGCGAACCAGGGTGGACTTGCCCGACCCCGACAGTCCCATGACCACGAACGTCTCGCCGTGGCGGGCGTCGAACGACACGTCGCGCACGGCGATGGTGGCACCGGTGGCAAGGCGCACCTCGGCACGCGACGCGCCGTCGTCGGCCATCTCCAAGGCCCGGCGGCCGCGCCCCCCGAAGACTCGCCAGACTCCGCGAGCCGAGAGGCACGTGCCGGGCGCGGCCGTGTCGTTCACAGCAGCGGCTTGATCTGGTTCACCCGAGCCAGGCGGACCAGACGTCGGCGTTGTCAGCGATCCACTGGGCCGCCACCTCGTCGACGTCTTCGCCGTCGAGCTCCACCGGCGGCAGCATCGTGAGCTGGTCCTCGGTTCTGATCGTGAAGTTCTGCAGGAACGACCACACGTCGGGGGCCTTTGCTTCGAGTCTGGCCGAGGCCGCCTTGAACAGCACCTCTTCGGGGTAGTCGCAGTCCACCATGCCGTCGCCGCTCGCCTGGCTCGCCCCGCATTCGTCGTTGTAGGCGGGAAGGGGCACGTTCACGAGGTTGTAGGTCGAGACGGCCGCCGTCGGCGTCCACCAGTACAGCAGGATCGGCTCGCGCGCCGAGACTCTGGCGTCGATCTCGGCCACGGTGGCCGGCTCCGAGCCGGAGAAGACCACCTGGAAGGGCAGTCCCAGGTTTTCGATGATCTGCTCGTCATATTGCGAATACGACGGGTCGGTGCCCAGGAACCTGCCGTTGTCGCCGGTCTCGAGGGTCGAGAAGAGCGCCGCGGCTTCATCGCTGGCGTAGCCCTCCCAGGTCGCCAGGGCGGGATTGTCGGCGATCACGTAGTCCGGCACGAACCAGCCGATCTTGCCGATGGTCCCCAAGTCGCCGATTGCTGTGACCGTTCCGTCGTCGAAGAACGCTTGTTCGGGGGTGCTGATCCCTGAGGGCCAGATCTCCAGGACCGCGTCGAGCGTGCCGTCGGCCAAGCCGGTGAACATCGCCTCATTCTCGTCGATGACGATCACGTCGGTGGGATAGCCGAGCTCGTTCTCGATCAGTTGAGCGGCCACCGCGACGTTGAGTTCCGACGCGGTCCACGGGTTGGCGACCAGCACGATCTCCGGCAAGTCACCGGCAGGTTGCGGCGCAGGAGCCGCAGTGGTTTCGGGTGCAGGAGCCGCAGTGGTTGTGGTATCAGCTGCCGGCGACCCGTTGTCTCCGCAGGCTGCGGCGAGCAGCGCAAGGCTGCAGATCGCGAACAATATTCTCTTCATGGCATCTCTCCTTAAATTAAATTTGGGTAGTGTTTTATCTGGGTAGGTCGTCCCCTCCGGGTGCGGTCCCCTCCGGGTGCGACCCCAAAACTATACCTGATCGCACTAACTTGTGCAGGAGAGTCGTCACCTAACTTTGCAGGAAATTTCCAACCTTGCAGAATCTTCGACAGGCAGGTGGTCGGGATACCCCGACAGTTACTCAGCAGTCTCCTAGGGATTACCGGTGATCTTGCGTTGAGCAGCAAGCAACTTGCCAGCGGCCCAATCATTGGCTTCTAGTGCTTTTAGAATGCCCACAAGGTTGCGGTCACGCATCTGTTCAAGTTCTCTCACCGTATAGTCCCCTGATTGAAGATCAGATTGCTCAACGAGAGTGCTAACAAGTTCATCGTTGAGTTCGGGAACATCGGTCAGCTTGGTCCACGGTAACTGCAGGGTCGGGCCGAACTGCCGCATGAAATGCGCCATGCCGCCCTCACCACCCGCCACACGGTAAGTTTCGAAAATCCCCATCTGTGCCCAACGCAATCCAAACCCGTAGCGGATGACATCATCAATCTCTGAGGTGGTGGCCACACCGTCGCTCACTAACCAAAGTGCTTCACGCCACACTGCTTCGAGCAAGCGATCGGCAATAAACGCGTCGATCTCAATACGAACATGCAGGGGTTTCATTGCAATCGAGGCATAAATCTCGAGAGTCGTCTGGATGGCCCACCGTTCGGTTTGTTCCCCTCCACACACCTCCACTAAAGGCAACAAATACACAGGGTTGAAGGGATGCCCAACGACTAGTCGTCCAGGATGCAAAAGTGGTTCTTGAAGTGAGCTTGGCATAAAACCCGAAGTTGAAGAAGCAATGACCGTACTTGGTGGCGCATGCTCATCGATCTCTGCAAGTATCTGCTGCTTCAAGTCAAAATTCTCAGGGGCGCTTTCTTGCACAAAATCAGCTGTTTTAACGGCATCGGCTATCGAATCAACCATCAACACAGCACCTTCTTTTGCAGGACAAAGCCCAAGGTCTTGCCATGCACAACGTGCATTATCAAGAACTTCTTGAACGACCCGAGAAGTTTCTGGATTGGGGTCAGCTATAAACACGTCAACCCCAGAAAAAGCGAAACGAGCAGCCCAAGCCGAACCGATCACGCCAGCACCCACCAGAGCCACAGATTGAATAGCTGCCACGAGAAATCTCCTAGTTGCTCATACCTTAAGCATGTTTGACCAAACCAAGCATTTCACGCACCTCGTCAGGCCCCATTATGTTGATGTTTAGGCTCTCAAGAATTTGGACGGCACGATCGACTAGCATCTTGTTGGTAGCCAACACACCCTTTTCAAGATAAAGGTTGTCTTCCAACCCCACACGCACATGTCCACCCACCAAAACCGCAGCAGCAACATACGCTAGTTGCCGACGACCAATCGAGAAAGTGGAGAACGTCCAATGGTCGGGGATGTTGTTTACCATTGCCATTAAAGTATTCATGTCATCTGGTGCTCCCCAGGGAACCCCCATGCATAACTGCGCCAAGATCGGTGGCTTCAACAACCCTCGCGCCTCAAGTTGCTTGGCATACCATAGATGCCCTGTATCAAAGCATTCAAGTTCGGGTAACACTTCAAGGGCTGCGAACTGCCGCGCCATCTCATCTAGCTGCGAGGTGGAGTTGGTCATTATGTAATCGCCTTCGCCGAAGTTCATGGTGCCCATATCAAGAGTGGCTATTTCTGGAAGACATTCGCGCACGTGAGCCATTCGTTCGGTAGCACCAGCTAAGTCTGTGCCTTCTTGGTTTGGTGGTAGTGGATTTTCAACTCCGCCAAGTGTGAGGTCTGCACCAGTACCGCCTGTCAGGTTAATGATCACATCTGTAGCAGATGAGCGTATTCTTTCAGTCAGTTCTCGATAGAGGTTGAGGTCGCGGCTCTGTTTGCCGGTGGTGAGGTCACGCACATGGCAATGCACAATCGCAGCCCCGGCTTTAGCGGCACTGATCGCCTCGTTGGCTATCTCCTCAGGAGTGACCGGCACATGAACCGATTTGTGAACGGTGTCACCGCCGCCAGTCACCGCACATGTTATGAAAGTACTCATCGTTACCCCTCTCAGGTTCAGTTGTGGTCGGTATGGGCTTTGGCACTTTTGATGCGGCGTGTCAAAACTCGTAGCCGCGAATAAACCTCATCGTGGTCAACATAGGCACCCTGTAGCACTCTTTTTCCCTTATCTTCACTGAAAGGCCCGCGACCATGCAAAATGCGCCGGTTATCGAAAGCAACAACGTCACCGCTCGCGAAAACCGAACGTAGTTGAAACTCATCACTGCCAGCCAATTGAGAGAATCGACGCATAGCCGCGTAAGCCAGAGCAACGTCAGATTCTGGCATATCTGGGAAAGCCCGAACAGGGTGAAAAGTTCGAAACGTCAGCGGATTGTGCTGTCCGCCTTGATCGATTAGAGGCCCACTCCAGCGGTGATCATAATCAATTGAACGATTGAAGAAAATCCAGTTGCTTCGGCTCAGAACATCATAGTATTCGGGGTAGGTGTCTTTGAGGTGCTCAATCACTGCGTAGCCATCTGTCATATGGCTCAAACCACCAACGCATTCATTCACCCGGCAGTGAAGTAGTTGAAAACCTGGTGGCGTTTCACGGGTAGGCAAGTCGCTATGGGGAGCTAAAGGTAGGGCTTTGTTGGCAACCGAACCAGGCTCAAGGTCAACGCTAACCGACCAAGTGGTGCCAAAATTGGTATCACGCAACGCACCAATCCGCCTTCCAACTTCAGAAACAGTGCTTTCTGCGCTGCCTAGTCCTCGCAAGCGAGCAACACCATATTCAACAAGTGTCGCGAGCCATTGACGTAAAGCTTCGTCATCTGACAACACTTGTGGTCCGTCGAAGGTAGGCAGATCGGCCAAACTGCTGGTTGTCCAGATGCGTGGGTTAGGTATGTACGCATCAGGAGTGTGATGTCGTTCAAGCACGTGGCGGAGCCAACCAGAGTGATATTGTGCGGTCGGATAACCACGCCACTCGACTTGCAGATGGCCATGCGGTGTGACCGACGCATCTTGCAACACATCAGGCATTGGCAGGTTCGCTGGGTCAAGCATGTTTTCTCTAGTCTGATCGTCGATTGCTTGATTACCGGTCCGGTTCTCAAACAACCAGAGCGCGTAGGCGCGCAGTTCTTTTCCATCGGGCCAGCGAATCACCACAAAATCACCGTCTTGGCGAACCTCCCGTATTGGTTGTTCACTATATCGATAAAAATCGGGTGTCCTCGAAGCAGACACGACCTTTTGTATCTCCGCAGATTAGCGCATCTAGTGGCGTATTTCCACCAAAAACTTCTAAGTTTTTACTCGTCTCGCACATTCAGGTTATGCGCGCCAAGACGAGTTCGCGCTACCACGAGTGCTGTTACCATCGCTGCTCCCGCCTGCTTCAACAAACCTGCCAAATAGTTGAGAGTTGTCCCGGTCAGCACCACATCATCAACCAACACAACACAGCGATCACAAACCAAAGTGTTGACTTCATACCCAGCTGTTTTCACTACTTCTAGCCGCTGTTTGATGGGTGTGTGTCGCAGATTATTTGCGGGATTGCGCCTAGTGAGAGCTTCGTAAAACGTTGCACCCATAGCGTTGGCAGTTGAAGCGGCGAGTCCGGGAACTAGGCCACTAGTGTTATCTGCTGCATGGGGTGTGGGGATGACTAGGATGTCGTTTCGGTTGGGGCTGCGTAACGCAGAAGTAGCAAATACAGAACGCGCACAATCAGCGATTTCTGTTTGTAGTTGTATCTGAGCTGCTACTGAGCCGTGATCTTTGGCCGCGGAGATTAGTTCGCCAAGCTCAGTTGGTGTGTTATGATTGTCACACCAATACTGGCCCATGACATGGACTTCATCTAGCAAATTCGCAGAAGATTCACAAAAATTTTTGCCTGATAGGTTGCTAAGGGGCATTTGCTAACTATAGTACGCATATGGATAAACTTCTGCATCACCTAAAATCGGCTGCCTACACATCTGTTGGGGTCAACTTGCTTATCACAGACGCAATCGTGGGCCGCGAGGTGCCAACCCCAGACTTCTTAGAAGACCACGCCACCAAAGCCCGTAGTCACGCTACTACTGCCCTCACAGATTGCCGTGCCTACACCGAACCGCGCACCCACAAACTCTCTCAACGTTTTTCGGACAAAACCGCGGACAAAATAAACTGTGGTATCAACAAAACGTGGGATTTCATTGGCATTAAGTCTCCACACAAAAACCAAGAAACCAGCCATAGCCATGCAGACGAACACGCAGAGCACAGCGAAAACGCAGAGGACAGCAACGAAAGCGACACTCACCAAGACTGAACTTGGCGTATCGCCAACGTGTGATGGCTGCGAAACGCAACCGTGACCCATTCAAAGAACTCGGAGGCTACATCCGCGAACAACGCCGTCAAGCTGAACTGAGTTTGCGCAAACTAGCTTCATTGGCGCAAGTTTCTGACCCTTATTTGTCACAAATTGAACGTGGGCTGAAACGTCCTTCAGCAGATATCTTGCAGCAAATCGCCCACGCTTTGGAGGTGTCAGCCGAGTCTCTTTATGTGAGAGCCGGCATCCTTGACGAAGACCGAGGTAGCAACCTAGTCGCTGCTATTCGTGCTCAGTCAAACCTTAGTTCCGAACAAAAGCAGGTTCTCATTAGGGTTTATCGTGCTTTCACATCAGAAAACAAGCTATCGAGTTCTAAAGAGCAACAAGGAGAAGGCTAAGGCGCATCCAGATTTGCGATACGCTTTGACGGTGCTCAATGGCTATACGACTGCCCCCCGAAATACTATTCATAGTTGGTGCTGTCTCTCACTACCTCGGTGCGGTTATAGCGGTTGGATTGTTTGATGAACTTTCAGCGGGAGGAACCGCAACACTACGGGTGCTAGGAGCAGGCACGATAATCGTGTTGTTGCGGCGCTCTTGGAAACGCCAATGGACAACTGAAACCTTCTTTACTGCTGCAAAGTTCGGCATAGCACTTGCCGCTATGAACTTAACGTTTTACCTCGCCATCGTAGACTTACCGCTCGGCAATGCTGTTGCCATCGAATTCTTGGGTCCACTAACCGTGGCAGCAATCAACTCGCACAACCGGCGCAACATTATCACCTTATTTCTAGCGGCAACCGGGGTCGTTTTCTTAGCCGACATCCAAACCGAAGGCACCGCGCGTGGCGTGAGCTTCGCTTTGCTAGCTGCACTCTTTTGGGGTCTCTACATAATCCTTGGCAGGCGAGTTGCCTATAGTCCCGTAGCGATAGACGGTTTAGGCGTTGGTATGCTGAGTGGTGCTCTAGCCATCAGTGCCTTCGGTGCTTCCTCAGTGGTGATGGCAATCAATCAGCCATGGCTCATTGTCATCGGGTTGTTTACTGGACTGCTCTCAAATGTCATTCCCTACGGCATCGACCAAATAGTCATGCAGCGAATTGACCAGCGCCGCTTTTCCATACTGCAATCACTTTTACCAGCGACAGCTACATTGATTGGATTGATTTTTCTGCTTCAAGTTCCCACCCCACGCGAACTCATCGGTATCACTTTAGTAATAATTTCCATCCTAAACCGCAACTAACCCCCGAAATGAAGTAAACTGCTGGGTATAAGCAACCCTAAGAAAGTTGGATTTTCATGAAGATGAACTCTCACAAAACCGACCGCTACGCACAAAGAACCGCGTTTTGGACAATATTGCTTGCTTTGGCTTTGTTGGCAAGTGCCTGTGGTGGAGATGCTAGCGATGAACCCACTGCCGAAACACCAACAACAACCACAGCAGACTCAACTGAACCAACTACTTCAAATGACTCATCAGAACCAGACACCACCACGACAGCGGCTGCTGAGCCAAGTAGGGAGCCACTATCGGTGGTCATAGGCTTGGAGCAGGAGATCACCAACTTCAATAACTTGACTGCCGCAGACAATCTCTTAGCAGCCCGCCAGATAGCACGAGCAATCTACCCCACATGCACACGTACCCGCCCCGATTCCACCTTTGAACCATATTTCTGTGCATCATTGCCAACAATCATCAACGAAGACCCCTTAGTTGTGGAGTATCAACTTCGAGATGATGCTAACTGGAGTGACGGCACCCCTGTAAGTTCTGACGATCTGGTCTACTTTTTTGAGAACTGCAACGAATCGACCGACGATTGCGCCGCTACGCAAGGATACGACACCGCTGAACTTGAAGTGGTCGACAATAAAACCGTGCGTTTGAGTTGGCCTGCCGGAGAACCATTTGTGGAATACATTGGCTTGTTTTCTGCTCCATTCCCACCCGCTCATCTTGGACGCGACTGGAGCGACGGTTTCCGTGAAGACCCAGGCGTGGTGGCCGGCGCATTTCAGGTTGACGAATGGAATAACGGTAGTGACCTAACTTTGGTGCCCAACCCAACCTGGTTTGGTGAAGGCCCCAATATTGATGAAGTGACTTTCCGGTTCATAAGCGACGTGAGCAACCTACCTTTGGCACTTCAAAATGGTGAGGTTGATGTGATTTATCCTCAACCCCAAGTGGATCTTGTCGATCAGATTGCTGCCTTTGATGGTGTTGCTTCCACAGTTACTTTTGGGCCAACTTGGGAACACATCACCTTCAACACCGCAACAGTGCCGCTAGAAGTGCGTCGTGCCATAGCTTTGGCACTGGATCGGGAACTCATCGTGACTGCGTTGATGCGTCCTTTTTCAGAGACCGCTCAACCGTTAGGCAACCGAGTATTTGTGAACGGCCAAGCCAAATACCAAGACAACACACCGAGTGCGTTCTCACAGCGAGATGTGGCGGCTGCTCGTGCGGTGCTAGAACAAGCTGGTTACAGTGCCGGTGGTGACGGGGTCTACAGCAAGGACGGCAACCGCTTGAGTTTGCGGATTCGCACAACCGGTGGCAACACCCGACGTGAGCAGTTCCAAGAACTTGTTCAGAACCAACTAGCTGAGGCGGGTATTGAGATCACCATTGACAACCTGCCGGGTGGAGAGATATTTGGCCCAGTATTTGGTGAAGAAAACGATCCGCCTGGACCTCCCGGTGATTTTGATTTAGTGATTTTTGCTTGGGTTGGGACTCCATTGCCTGCGGGTGGTGCTTTGCAGATTTTCGGCTCAGGTAGTGCTAGTAACCCTGGTGCTTATGCAGACGATGTGGCAAACGAATTGTTGTCAGAAGCTACCATTACCCTTGACTTCGATCGTCAAGCCGAGATACTGAACGAGGCCGACAGGCAAATGTGGGAAACTCTGCCCAATATTCCTGTTTATCAACTGCCGTTCTTTTTGGCTTACAACGATTCACTGCGAAACATTGTGGACAATCCTACTACAGAGAGCTTCACTTGGAACCTAGAAGAGTGGTCGTTCTCTTAAGCCAAGTGTGACCACAATCGGTCTACCACGAGCTACAAGGCCACCAACTACTTCAGTTACGCAAAGTCCACCAGGGCACTGGGGCGTGTTGTAGTCAGGTTGGAAGGCTTACTCTGACTTCGGTGCGCTAGCATTATATGTTCGACGCTTGAATCAACGGTGTTCCTTCAACGGCGTGGATTGCTGGTGTGTTTCGAGCTGCTCCTGCATTTGGATTTCGTCAAGAACGTTCTCGATGTATCCATTAGCCCACTCAACGCCTGGCGCGAAGCGGGGCATGTGTCCATAGGTCTCTACCACCACTCTTCTAAGCGACCTCCGGTCTCTAAGGTTGAGGTTCCGCGCCAGCCAAGCGGCATCCGACAAATCTTTATCTCTCGCTGACAGCAATTTCATGGCCAGCAAACACTTGTTGTCCGGTGCGACTACGAGCAAGACGTGCCCGCTGTAGATCGTCTGACCTGAAAACTCAGGATTGTTCAGGTCGGCGTAATCGCTGGCATTTGTGTTCAGCCAGTCCGAAGGCAGTTTGTTGACTGTAGCGACCTGATCGCTTGCGTGTTGCAGGTGCGGGACAAGCGTTGGGTTCAGGGCATCGACATCGTATGTACTGCGGTCGTCGCTCAGGAAACACATTGCCGCGCCTCCCGCGACAACTAGCCGTGTGGGTTCCCGAATACCAGAGCGAGTGAGCGCAGCATCAATCTCTTGGAACAAAGCCAAGATATCAGATTTGGATAACAGACGGTCCTCTTCGGGCTGTTCGTCAGTGGTCACGTTTGAAGCGTACTGGCTGGGCTTGAACAACGGCGGCAGTTGCGGTGGTCGGATATCTCTACGCGCAGAGACGAGACTCTCAGAGAACCAGACGTTGTGTTCGCGACAAACAGGGGAAGCGGTCATAATCATACGCGCGCGCCCCATGTCGCTTAGTAATCGCCTGTCGGCTACTGGATGGATTGGCACGGGCGAGCGGTGCTCAAAGACCCAACTCGGCGGTGGGTAATCGTAGTGGACGCACATGCCGTGAACAACAGCAGCAGTGATCGCCTGTTCGCGCTCTGTGCCTACCACAACAGGATCAGCAATGCGTGCTGCTTTGGTCTCGTCGTCGGCAGCAGCCCAGCACTTCACGAACATCGAAATGGTTCGTGCCCTGTTACCGGCGACTCGCAATGCACCCGGCAACTCAACAGCGGAGAAATTGAGGCGGTCCTCTAAGTGCAGCACCATCCCATTCTACCAACTGTGCCAACACAGCCGCAGTTTGTGTTGGCGCTGATGCGGACAGCCTCAAACGACACGGCCATCTCGTCCAAAATGGGATTGCAATAACAGTGGCCTATGAGGGAGTACGCGATAGAGCATAGCAGTTTTGGGTATCGCTCATTGCACTGCGAGGTCAGCCCGTTTGATTCGGCGTAACTTCACGCTTATGAGAGAACCCGCAATGAGAAACGGTACTCCTAGAGAACTTACCCACCAAAAATCCTCAGCCTGATTACCGTTGAGGTTGATTTGTGCCAGAAAATAAACCGCCCCACCTAACCCAAAATATGTCAGTTCTGAGAATACTCTCACCGCACGCTCGCTCTTGGTATAGAGCATATACCAAGAGGCTGCCGACAAGAACGCAATTATGGCACTCAATGATGCCATCCATGGCGATCCGAATACCAAACCTCCTCCACGAATAATCAGAACCAAAGCTACCATGTAACACAGCAGTGACAATGCGTACCACTGCTCACACCGTCTTAGGTTGTTGGACTTGAACTGCAAAGATGGGAACACTCGGCTACGTTGAACACTGACAGAAAGACTATCCATCACAAACACCTACTTGGGGGGCCTGAACAGCTTTGCTGCTGTCGATTATCGGGGTCATTATTTCTCTACTTTTGGTTATATTGTTTTCTCTGTCTGACCCGAGCGCATCAATTGTCACATGGTAGAGCCATGATGATTCGAATATGGGGGTTAGGTTTTTGGATTTGAACATTTACTTTATCCTGCGAATATAACAAGTCAAAGAACATTTATTGCATAGTCCGCCGAACACAATCGCAACACATTTCTACAAAAATTAGTTTTTTGATCTCGTCTATTGTTGAAAGGCAGTAAACGTGTTGACAAGATGTGTAGGCAAATGGTGACTTTGTTCGAAAATGTTTAACCTTTTCGTACCTTTGGTCGTGGTTGCGGGTATGGCGCAGCTTTTTAGTCCTTGAGGCGTGTCTTTCAGCGGATACGCTGTGCCCTTCGTTGGATGGACTCTGTCTCAACATGCTCTGTATCCATTCTCAGCAACTAGACAGGCTCGACAGTCTCTTGACTCGAATGGAGCAAAAGTGAAGGAGCCAGGCGGCGGTTTGGTACTCCCAGAAAAGACTAAGCGACGGTTTCATCGACAGATAGTAACGACAGTTGCAACAGTTGCCGCCCTGTTCATAGTCGTCTGGATCGTTGGTCTACTGCGGACCGCGCAAGACATAGCAGATCTTCCAGCGAACGAGTCCCACATCGACAATACAGTTACCGACCAGTCAACGGTGGTCGATCAAGATGTGCAGAAACCACCAAACGATGCCTACACCGACTATCAAGGCACCGATCAAACACCGGTTGTAGCGGGGCAAGAACTGGTAAACCTGCTTTCCAATGAAACAGTTGGTGCGGCTCTGCTGCTTAGGGGATTCCCGCTAGACTTCGAGGCTGGCGAGGTCGTGTATATGACGGTGGTCGGAAGCCAGATCAACAGATTTCCAACGGGGCCCGACTCTCGCGCTGGCCCGCTTTGGTTGTCACCCGATGGCAATTATGTGGTGACATCAGAAGGAGCAGGTAGTTCAAACCGAGGCACATGGTCTTGGTTAA
Source organism: Candidatus Aldehydirespiratoraceae bacterium (assembly GCA_965204595.1). Lineage (GTDB taxonomy): Bacteria > Actinomycetota > Acidimicrobiia > Acidimicrobiales > Aldehydirespiratoraceae > VXYK01. Next base: position 995,289 of record CBDBEW010000014.1, read on the forward strand.
TTAGAGATGCCACAGTTATGGTGGATCTGAACCAAGAAGTGCTCTGGTCGGTTAGCCACCAACGTCGCACACTGAGTCGGGTCGGCTTAGGAATGCCGGGTTTTTTGAAGGACGAGAGCTTCCCTCCGATATCGAGCGTATCGTTGGGTGCTTGGGGAGGGGGTTTATAGTCGTGCGCGATCTGGGACTCGATGGTAGCGAGTTCGCCATCTGGCCAGACGACGGCTCTACTATGGCGATCAAAGGAATTGCTGGACGTGATATTCTCGATCTCGGTTCCTCGATACTCCTTTTGCGTGCAACGAACCAAAGGGTTGTGGTCATGGATGTTTCTAGGGCCGGTTTTGTCACCCTAAAAGCGTCGATAAGTGTCGACTTTTATGTCGGCCGAGCTTGCCTCTCGCCAGACGAGACTCACATTGCCTTGTTAGGCGCAGAGATGGATGAAGGTCAATTCGCCGTCTTTGAACTCGACACAGGTAATGAATTGATTTCCGAACCACTTGTAGATGATTTTGCCTGGACAGCAGACGATTACTTGGTGTTTACAAGAAGAAACTCCCTACTTGCCAGCGACCTTGAGTCAAAACCAAAACGTATTGCCGAACTCTCGTCAGTCTATTCTTGGCAAGTCGCTTCGAGTAGGTCAGCCTGCTAAAAGTGTGCTGACCTCACTCCACCCTCATTCGCGAAGAGCCACTATAGTTGCTGATTGGTGCTTGCTTACACAACACGCAAACTGCTGATATCTGTTCCAGTGCTGTTTTTCGCTACCTTGGTGGCGTTTCTGCTTGTCGCAACTGTTGACCCTATTGCCGAGCGGCGAGTTCTTCTGTTGTCACAACCAGGTGGTGTTGAACAAGTAGAACGCCTTGAAGCTGAGCTTGGTCTCGATCAACCTCTAATAGAGCGCTACGGGAGTTGGCTTGCCAACCTAGCGAGGGGCGACCTTGGTTCGTCTAGCGAGAACGGCAGAGCTGTAACCACACTACTTGGTGAAGCGATACCGGTAACCATGCGATTAGTGATAGCAGCAACAGTTATCTCGGTTGTGTTCGGTGTTGCGGTGGGGGTGATAAGCGCGGTACGAAAATACAGCTTGTTTGACAATATGTCAACTTTCTTTGCGTTTTTGTTTTTTGCTATGCCGGTTTTCTGGTTAGGTGCAGTGCTCAAAGACCTCGGTATCCGTTTCAACGACTGGTGGGGACGGCGAATATTTTTCACTATCGGCGAAGAGTCACCTCGCTTAGATGCTGAATTTTGGGGAACTTGGGCAGACAGAATTGGCCACCTCATTTTGCCCGCGTTAACTCTAATCTTGATTCAATTTGCCGCCACCAGCCGGTTTCAACGCTCAGCGATGCTAGATGTTTTGGAAAGTGACTATATTCGCACTGCTCGTGCCAAGGGAGTTCGGTGGCGCAAAGTGATTACCCGCCACGCCTTGCGTAATGCTTTGTTGCCGGTGGTGAGTTTCACGGGTTTAACTTTTGGTACCCTAATAGGTGGAACTGTGGTGACTGAGGTGGTGTTCAACTGGCAGGGAATGGGCAGATTATTTTTGGATTCACTACTTAACGGTGATGTTGCGGTGACACAAGGGTGGTTATTGGCTGTTGGCGTTTCAGTGATTCTGGTGAATTTGTTGACCGACCTTTGCTACGCCCTGCTCGATCCCAGAGTACGCCATGAATGACCACCAACAAGATATGCAAGCTGAACCTGAGCTGATGGTGCGGTCACAGTGGCGCACCATCATTAGAAGGTTCTTGTCACACCGTTTGGCGATAGCAGCATTGATAGTGATCGTTATTGCCTACCTATTTACGTACTTCGTTGAACGGCTCACGGGTTGGAACTACAAAGAATTGTCTAGCCAACTGTCGCAACCGCCATCGTCTAACCACTATTTCGGCACCGACACGATCGGTCACGACATGTTTGCTCAATCAATGCGCGGCTTGCAGGTGTCGATACATGTGAGCATGGTGGTTGCTGGCATTGCCACGGTGTTGGGTACCGTGATCGGAGCTGTGCAAGGTTGGTTTAAAGGACGCACAGACGCGGGCATCGGCCTACTAGTCGACTTTTTGTTGATCTTGCCACTGCTACCTGTGTTGCTGGTTTTAGCAACCCGCACCCGAGCCATCGGTGGTAGTTCGCTAACGTTCGTTGCTGTAGTAATAGGGTTGTTTCTCTGGGCACCTTTAGCAAGGGTGGTGCGAGGTGAAGTCTTTTCTATTCGTGAAAAAGAATATATTGAAGCGGCCTTGGCTCTAGGAGCTTCCAACACACGAATTATTTTCCGGCATCTAATCCCAAATGTCATTTCTTCTGTGATTGTTTATGCCACGCTTACAGTGGCCACAGCGATATTGATTGAAACCTCACTTGCTTTCTTGGGTTTTGGCATTCAACCACCAGAAGTGTCTTTGGGAGCTTTAGTAGACGAGGGGCGTGACGCAGCTCGCACACGCTGGTGGTTGTTTTATCTTCCGGGCGCGGTTTTGATCACGCTCGTTCTCTGTGTGAATTTCGTTGGTGATGGTTTGCGTGATGCCTTTGATCCTCGGCAGAGGCAACGACAATGAAAGAGACACCGGCAACAAAGACACAGCATGCGAACCCGTTGCTGAGCGTGACAGACCTAAATGTTGAGTTCTCAACCGATGATGGTGTTGTGCAGGCAGTGAGGGGAGTTAGCTGGGAAATCGGTGAAGGTGAGGTGCTAGCCATAGCTGGCGAATCGGGTTCAGGTAAGTCTGTGAGTGTGTTGGCAGTGATGGGCTTGCTACCCACCACCGCTAAAGTGACTGGCTCAATAAAGTTGCGAGGCAACGAATTGACATCCATGCCTGAAAGGGAACTCGAACGCCTTCGTGGTGCTAACTTGTCGATGGTTTTTCAAGACCCAATGACTTCGCTCAATCCAGTAATGGCAGTTGGTTCGCAGGTCGCTGAGGCACTACGCGTTCACCAAAAACTAAAACGGCAGCAGGCCACCAGCAAAGCTGCTGAGTTGTTAGACCTTGTGGGCATAGCGGATTCTGCTCGGCGGGTGAACGCCTACCCCCACGAACTATCGGGTGGTATGCGTCAACGGGTGGTGATAGCGATGGCGATTGCTAATGATCCTGATGTGTTGATTGCTGATGAACCCACCACGGCACTTGATGTGACCATTCAAGCACAAATACTTGATGTCTTGGAGCGTGCTCGCCAAGCTGTGAATTCAGCTTTGATTTTGATTACTCACGATCTGGGTGTGGTTGCTCGTACAGCCGACCGCTTGTTTGTGATGTATGCGGGTCGTTGCAGCGAAAACGGGTTGGTAGACGATGTTTTTGAGCATCCAAGGCATCCTTACACCGCCGGACTACTAGCCGCCATCCCCCGACTAGACACACCTCGTGGCCGTCGTCTCATACCCATCGAGGGATCTCCCCCATCAATGATTTCGCCCCCCGAGGGTTGTGCATTCGCTCCCCGCTGCACGCAGACTAGCGAGCTTTGCCGCACCGATCCTGCGCCGCCACTCAGCCAAGCCACAAGAGCATCACAACTTGTGGCTTGTCATCATCCAATCAATGACTCATGTTCGCAAAAACACCGATGACTAAAGCATTGCTTGAGGTGAACAACCTCGTAAAGAACTTCCCTATAGTTTCTCGTTCTCCACTACGGCGACCTAAAGGCTTGATTCAAGCTGTGAGTGGTGTATCGTTTCACATCAACAAGGGCGAAACCTTAGGGCTTGTTGGCGAGTCGGGTTCTGGTAAGTCAACAGTGGCACGTTGTATCTTGCGCCTTATTGAACCCACCTCTGGCTCGATTCACTTTGCTGGCACCGAACTCATTGAACTGAAGCGCAGGCAGATGCGTCATCAACGTCGTTCTATGCAGATCGTCTTTCAAGACCCGATGGCTTCTCTTGACCCGAGGATGACTGTTGCTTCAATTATTGCTGAACCGCTCAAAATTCATCGGATTACCAAAAGCTCAACCAAGCGAGTGACTGAACTGCTTGAGTTGGTTGGTTTATATCCCCAACACGGCAACCGTTACCCACACGAATTTTCTGGTGGTCAACGCCAGCGCATTGGTATAGCTAGAGCCTTAGCGTTACAACCAGATTTTTTAATATTGGACGAGCCGGTATCGGCCCTTGATGTCAGTATCCAAGCAGGCATATTGAACCTTCTTGAAGACCTTCAACGCAAGCTCAACTTGACATACATGTTTGTGGCACACGATTTGTCTGTGGTGCGTCACATCTCTGATCGGGTTGCGGTTATGTACCTCGGCAAGATTACTGAAACTGGTAGTAGTCAAGATGTTTATGAGCGACCCGCTCACCCTTATACCCAAGCCCTGCTCAGCGCGGTACCCATTCCCGACCCCAAGTTGGAGCGTCGCCGACAAAGAATTTTGTTGCAAGGCGATGTCGCTAGCCCCGCTAATCCACCTTCGGGATGCCGGTTTCGCACCCGTTGCCCCAAAGCTGAAGCGATCTGCAGCGAAACTGAACCGGCACTTACCTCTCTGGGCGGCGAGCACTTGGTGGCATGTCACTTTCCTGAGACGAAACCGACTTCGCTGTGTGTGGGCGATGGGGGACTCGAACCCTCGACCTCTGCCGCGTGAAGGCAGCGCTCTAGCCAACTGAGCTAATCGCCCTTATCTGTGAGGCTACACCTATACAGCCCCTTTCATAGATTATTTTACGGGGGCTAAAGCAGCACGCAAAAAGCGAGTTAACTCTAACCGACGATTAACTGTGGCTCTGCGTGAAACAGGAATCCCCATAGCGCGTTGCACCTCAAGTTCGCTTGCCACCCCAACCACGGTTGAATAAAGTGACAGCAATAACATTGCGGGGTCAGAGTAGCGCAAACGACCAGCGTTCATCTCACGCTCAAGAAAACTTCGCGCTCTCACAACTGTTGGTCGTACATGAGCAGTTAGTCGCCCGACCGTTATGGAGCCGGGGCGTGTCACTTCACGCACCAAGCCCAGCAGTTCAGGCCGGTTGACGGCCAAACGAAATATTCGACGTACAATCGCTTCAACTTGGTCGATGCCCCTTAAACCCCGCGATGCTTCTTCATCAAAAAGTTGAACTAGGTCTTGTGCTGCGGCATCTATTACTGAATCAAAAAGTACTTGTTTAGATTCAAAATAGTAGAGAATTGTTTGCTTGCGCACACCTGTTTGCTCTGCGAGCGCATCTAGCGAAGTGGCCGCGAAGCCGCTTGTGCCAAAGGCTAAAAGTGCAGCATCAAGTACCCGTTGACGGGTTGGTGTTGCATTATCCATCCTTTATGTCTACCATTTGGTAGAGAACTTTGCGATAACAAACTTTATGATTGCTGCAGAATTAAACAAAAAACGCATAGCGATAACTGGTGCTACGGGCTTCTTGGGAACTGCTCTAGTGGAACGGCTCCTGCGGGCAGTACCCGATAGCGAGCTAGTGCTAGTTGTGCGCCCAGGTCGCAAGGGAGCGCAAAACCGTGTTAGCCGAGACATATTTCGCAACGATGCGTTCAACGCGGTGCGTCAAAGAAACGACTCAGAAACATTTGAAGAAATGTGTGCGCGGCGAGTGCTTGCTTTAGCGGGCGATGTCTCTGTTGACGGTTTAGGTTTTGACGATGAACAGTTGGCTGTCTTCGCTAGTTGCGACATAGTAATCCACTCGGCCGCCACCGTTAGCTTTGATGCAGCGATAGACGATGCGGTGGAAATTAATTTGCTCGGCCCTGTGCGGGTCGCGCAAACCATTCGCCAAGCAGCCGCGATTCGTCAACAACCTACCCGAGGCGGTCTCAAGCAGGGCCAACCCGCCCATCTCATTGCTGTGTCTACCTGTTATGTGGCTGGTAGTCGGCGGGGCAACGCCCCTGAGGAATTGATTGACCAATCACCCTTTTTTGTTGATGTGGACTGGCGCAGCGAAGTTGCAAGTGCTCACCGTAGTCGCATTGACGCGGAGCAAGCCAGTCGCACCCCAAAGCAACTCAATGAGTTAGCCAAACAAGCGAGGCGCAATCTTGGTGCCGCGGGTGGTCCAGCACTAAGTGCCAAAGTTGAACAACTCCGCCAAAACTGGGTTGCCAAACAATTGACCCGAGCCGGTCGCGCCCGGGCTAGCAGTTTAGGGTTTCCCGATGCCTATGCTTTCACAAAAGCTCTTGGTGAACGGGCACTAGTTGAAACTAGCACCGGTATGTCAGTTAGCATTGTGCGTCCATCAATTATTGAATCAGCCTATGCAGAACCTTCACCTGGTTGGATACGAGGTTTTCGCATGGCCGAGCCGGTTATCGCAGCGTATGCTCGGGGGCTACTCAAAGAATTCCCGGGCATCCCAGAAGGCGTGATAGACATCATTCCTGTAGACCTCGTTGTGTCCACGATACTAGCGATCGCGGCACGGGGTCCCGAACTAGACAACAACCATCACCCGACAGCCGAGGTGGTGCAAATAGCATCCGGTGCCACCAACCCACTTCACTATGGTCAACTAGTCGACCTGGTGCGAGGCTGGTTCAACGACAACCCTGTTTACGACGAACGCAACCAACCAATCGCAGTACCCCAATGGTCATTCCCGGGGCGTGGCAGGGTGGTAAAGCAGTTGGGTCGGGCACGAAAAGGACTTGACCTCACCGAACAAATGTTGCATGTGCTGCCAATACGGGGTAAACAAGCTGACGTTAGTGCCAAAGTCGAGGAGCGTAAAGACCAACTTGAGCGCGCTAATGGTTATGTGGAGCTTTACGGTGCTTACGCCGAATGTGAAGCTCTCTACCAACTAACGCGCCTATATGCGCTTTGGAATTCGCTTGACGAGCAAGACCAACGAGCTTTCTGCATGGATCCTCAAGTGATTGATTGGCCAACCTATGTGCAAACCATTCACTTACCGTCAATGGTTAAACAGGCTCGCCTCAAAATGATGCCTAGTGCCAAAACTACCGAGTCTCGCTCGGCACGGCTTCGTAAAGAAGTGCTGTCACCCAAGCGGCAGCTCGCGATTTTTGACCTTGAAAATACGCTTATTGCTAGCAATGTTGTGGCAAGTTATGCGTGGCTCGCAACCCGCTACCTTAACCGTTCTGAACGTGTGCGTTTCACCATCAAGATCTTAAGTGAGGTGCCATCACTCTTAGCGCTAGATCGTCAGGACCGCAGCGATTTCCTGCGCTATTTTTATCGCCGATTTGAGGGTGCTCCCACCAGCACAATGGCCAATGATTCCACAGAGTTGCTGAGCGATTTATTGATCGCCAAGTCTTTCCCGGCAGGTATTAGGCGGGTTCGTGAACATCAAACTCTCGGGCACAAAACGCTTCTAATCACAGGTGCTTTAGATTTCATCGTAGAACCCTTGAGTCCACTCTTTGACCACATGATCTGTGCTGAAATGACTAACTCTAATGGCACCTACGATGGTCAACTGTCTAGCGTCCCCCCCACAGGGGAAGCTCGCTACCAGTGTCTTGTCGACTTTGCAAACCTACACAACCTTGACCTAACCCAAGCCGTCGCGTATGCCGATAGTAGTTCAGACCTGCCAATGCTAGAAGCAGTGGGTTTTCCGGTGGCTGTCAACGCCGAAACCAAGCTAGCCGCTATTGCCCGCCGCCGAGGTTGGTTAGTTGAGCACTGGACAAAATCCAAAGGTGCTCCAAACCGCATTTTGCCCATCGGCCCGCTAAGTGACGCACAGCAATCTCACCGCCGAGTAGCTAGCCATGTCTAGTGATTCACGGCGCAGCGCGCCACGGCCTGGTTTGGTGCTGGAAGTTGACAAATCCACTCCCCCGTTGTTGTTTCATCACGGGGAGCAGTTTCGTTTGGAGAAACTTCCTGCGGGTTCAAGTCGGGTGATCTACCCCGCCGAGCCAATTGAGGGTCTAGCTGATCCCGAAATGGCTATCCACCATGCACTGCATAACCCATTTGATGAAGACCCTTTACCTTCGTTGCTGTGGGCTGGAATGAAATTGACCATCGCCTTTGATGATCTTTCCTTGCCATTACCACCAATGCGTCATCCAGATATTCGTCAACGCATCATTGAGCAGGTACTTGACTTAGCAGCAGCGGCTGGTGTTGACGATGTTGAACTCATTGCGGCATTGGCATTGCATCGCAGGATGACAGAAAATGAGCTGCGCCACGCTTTAGGTAACCGCATTTATGATGCGTTTGCGCCGCAAGGAAAACTCTACAACCACGATGCTGAGGACCCCAACGGCATGGTTGAACTCGGCCTAACGCGCCATCAAGAGCAGGTCACCATGAACCGCAGAGCCGCAGAATCAGACCTGTTAATTTATGTCAACTTGAACATTGTTTCAATGGATGGGGGTTGGAAATCAACCGCCACCGGGCTCTCGGATTACCACGGTGTTCGCCACCACCACAACGTGGCTACGATGCAGAAGTCCAAGAGCTTTATGGACCGGCACAAGTCTGAGTTGCATCACTCAAACTGGCGGCAAGGTGAGGTTATCAAAGCTCATGGTCCAAGGATCTTTCAGATAGAAACCACTATCAACAACAACACTTTTGGCTACGACGGACCATTAGCGATGCTGCAAAAGCGAGAATGGGAGTGGTCGCTTCGTGAACGGGGCGCGTTCGTTGCCATGAAAAGTGGTTTAGATTTGCTCGGCTCAACAGCGCGACGCAAAATATTTCAATCGTGGCGAGCACCGTATGAACTGACCTCTGTGCAAGCGGGCGAGGTAGAGGCGGTGCATCAACGAACCCTTGAGAATGTTTATGCACAACACATCGTGCCAGTTGACGGGCAAACCGATGTTTTGACTTTTGGACTACCATATATCTGCCCCTACAACGTCAATTCAGTGATGAACCCCATCTTGGTGATGTGCTTAGGCCTTGGCTATTTCTTTAATCTCTATCGTGGCAAACCGCTAGTCCGTGAAGGTGGGGTGCTCATTATGAGTCACCCCACGCCTTGGGAATTTAACCCACTTCATCACCCCAGCTATATTGACTTTTTTGAACAGGTGCTAGCCGATACAACCGACCCACTTGAGATTGAACAACGTTACGAAAAACAATTCGCTTACGATGAGTGGTACATCCACCTTTATCGCAACAGCTACGCCTACCACGGCGTTCATCCCTTTTATATGTGGTACTGGGGGGCGCACGCGTTGCAATGGCTTGGTCGTGTGATCGTGGTTGGCGGTGATGCACGCGCAGTTCACCGTCTCGGTTTTCAACGGGCATCAACCATGCAAGATGCCCTAGAGATGGCAACAGACGTGGTTGGCTCAAGTCCTTCTGTAACCTATTTCCATAACCCACCAATACTCATGGCGGATGTGAGTTGAGCCGCTTAGCTAAACAACTTGGCTTGCCTTCGCTGCCCCGCCAACTGTCCCCCACGCGCAGATATCAACTGCTGGAGTTCCCTTACCGCGCTGCTAAGCCACCCCAATCAATCGCTGGTTCGGCTCAACCCGACAAGTTTGGAGCCAACTACCAGACCACTTGGGCTCGTCGCTACCCAGCTCGTCTAACTCGGGTGGCACTTATAGACGGTCCCATGCGTTTGATGGTGAGGGTGTTGGCATCACCCATCTGCTGTGGGCAAGACCGCCTAGCCTCACTTCGCGGGCCCGCAATATTTGCCGCCAACCACCACAGCCACCTAGACACCCCGCTGTTGTTGACCTCAATTCCTCAACCGTGGGGTCAACGACTTGTGGTTGGTGCCGCCGCCGACTATTTTTTTACCAGCAAAACTTCTTCAGCTTTGTCTGCGTTACTTTTCGGGGCGATTCCTATTGAACGCAGTCGCATTAATCGCCGCTCAGCAGATCAAGCTAGTGAGTTGGTTGCCAACGGTTGGAGTTTGCTCTTGTTTCCCGAAGGTGGGCGCAGTCCAGATGGCTGGGGGCAACCATTTCGTGGTGGGGCAGCTTATTTGGCGCACAAGACGGGAAGGCCGGTAGTGCCAATCCACATCGCAGGCAGCGGCAAAATCTTGCGAAAAGGTAAGTGGTTACCGCAACCATCAACAACTTCGGTCAACTTCGGTCGCCCCATGTGGCATAACTCTCAAGAAACCACTGCGCGTTTCGCTGCAAGAATAGAAACCGAAGTAGCTGCACTAGCCGATGAAGCGGCCACAGACTGGTACCAAGCCCGTCTTCGTGCTAGTGCCAACAAAACTCCGAGTTTGACTGGCCCATCAACTGGAGTTTGGCGGCGTAACTGGGCTTTAAGCGAACGTCACCACCCACACCGCCGTCGCTGGCCCAAAATTTAATCACAACAAGCTAAAAGGGAACCATTCCGCCCTTTTAGGCATCGTTGCTAATTGATGGATACAGTTGCCGCCTTTGTGAACACAGGAGATGCTATGGACAAAACCTCGTATTTGGCTGGCCGAAAACAACGCAAGTCAAATGACACAACCAACATGGTGACTGTCGGAAATTTCAATGATCTTTATAGCACAGAATACGAACCGATGGTCAAACTTGCCCGAGGGCTAGTTGACTCATTGGCAATATCTGAAGAAATCGTGCAAGATGCGTTCGCTAAGGTTTTCCAACGTTGGCACAAACTCAACGAGCCGGGGGCTTATTTGCGTGTGGCGGTGATAAACGGTGCGCGTAGTGAACTACGCAAACGTGAAGTAGTCCGGCGGCTTGGTTTCGCCACCAGACCTGAGACGGTCGTTTCACCAACCGACTATCTAACTGATGCCCTTGAGAAACTCCCCACCAAACAAAAAATGGTGCTGGTGTTGCGTTTCTATGCCGGCATGTCAGAAAAAGAAATCGCACAAACGCTCCAAATTCGCCCCGGCACGGTAAAAAGTTCAACCTCACGGGGTTTGGACAAACTAAGGAAGGAAATCAAAAAATGAGCAACAAACATGGAAAAAGAGCCTCAGACAATGTCGATTTTTTCGATTCTGACGAGGCCTTGGGGGAAGTTCTTGGTTCGACCATCAAAGCTCGAGTTGACGCACCTGTGGTTAACCCGCCAGTTTCGTTGATCGCTAAACGAGCGCAAGCTCAAGCTCGAGCCAAAACTGTGCAGCGTACAGTCGTGGGCATTGCCGCTTCGGTCAGCTTGCTTGCTGGGGGAATCTTTGCAGTGAACGCTCTCGACAACAGCAGTGGGGTAACGACCACTCCTGACTTCGCGGCAAACGACGACTTGAACCCCCCAAACATTAACGAAAATGTCTCTAGCGACCCTGCCGCCGTTGCAACATTTAGTTGGGAAGAGGTAAACGAGCAAGACTTGTTTGCTGGTTTGCGTAACTCGAGTGATGTTGACTTGGTTGTTGGTAACCCCACCACAGTCGGCGATGGTCGAGTCTTTGTAGTCACTACAAGCAACTCTGAGCAATTCATTAATGTTTCAGACAATGGCAGTGACTGGACTCAGATAACTGTGCCAACTGATGTATCAGTTGAAACAGTTGATATTTCTGGTGACCGTTGGCTCGTTGCTGGCCCCGACAAAACCTCTTTTGATGGCCTCAATAGAGCCTACTATTCCGACAATGGTGGCACAGACTGGACTGAGGTGGGCTTTGGCGATGCAGCAAATGAAAACTTGGCGACTGCGGATTTGATGCGGACTTTAGTGTCAGGAGAAGACATGGTGTTTGTGTACCGCTTCGCTAGCCAGAGCACCGATATGGCGTCGCTCATTGACGAGTTGATACGAGGTTCAGGTCTCTTACCAAACGGTGCTGAGATTGGCATGACCCTTTTTGAAGGCAATACGATAAGTTTCAGCACAACCGCTGATCCAGATCCCCTCGATTCCCTCGTCAGTTTCACAATATCTGAGGAACAAATTGAGGTTCTTGAGGGAAGCAGGGTTGGTGCCCACATCAAAGTGTTTGCAAGCAAGGGTGACCACGCAACAATGACCGGACAGTACAGCAGTAGCCACACCACTGGCTACAGTAACGAAGACGGTTTCCACATTGCGATCACCACAGACACCAACGAATTACTCCTCAGTTCAGTTGATGGCATTGATTGGGATGAAACCTCTATAGATAAGGCTCTTGACCCTACAGAATTAGATTTATATGGTACTTACCGAAGCGACGAATGGTTTGTCACCCAACGCAACACCAGCAACGGGCTTCTGTTAGAGGTGCAATCTTTAGGTGAGGTTGCAGATGACAATACCGTGACTGCAATGCTGGCTAATACTTCACACTTGACATCACTAGATGTTGGACCCTCGGTGATGATAGCTATCGCCAACCCTGCTGACGAGTTACTAGCCGATCCTAGCCAACCAGACCAACTGCTGGGTTGGTCAACTAATGGCTCAGACTGGCAATGGCAAACCCTTACAGAAGTTTTCGGAGTTGATAAAGTGAACTTCGGAGCCACTGTTTACCTCGGTGTCGGTAGTGACTATGTGATTGCTCGGGTCGAACAGCACCTTGCAACTAATGAGAGCCCGACCCTAGAAGCTCAGCCACGAATATCTTGGTTCAAAGCGACCCTGACATAAGCGATCTAGGCATATAGCCCCAAAGACGCACAACCGAGCGAAGTTTAGCTTGGTTGTGCGTTTTGCTGCCCGCAGACAACGCTAAGGTGGACTTGCAAGCCAAATAAGAACAGGTCGTTTATGTCGGTTTACAAAACAACACCCATCTCATTAGTCAATAAAATCTATGAAACACTTGAAGAACGGATAAATGGGGCACGAGAGAAGTTTAATAGAGGCTTGACATTGGCTGAGAAAATCCTCGTCAATCACCTAGCCCATCAAGACCAAGAACTCCACCGTGGCAAGTCATATGTTGACTATCGTCCCGACCGTGTAGCCATGCAAGATGCCACTGCACAGATGGCATGGCTACAGTTCATGACTACCGGGCTCAACAAAGTTGCTGTGCCCACCACAACCCACTGTGATCACCTAATCCAAGCCCGCATAAACGGTAAAACCGACCTGCTCACAGCACTTGACAACAACCAAGAGGTTTATGAATTTCTGGAATCGGTTTCGGCAAAATATGGTGCAGGGTTCTGGCAACCTGGTTCGGGCATTATCCATCAGGTGGTGCTTGAACAATATGCCTTTCCTGGTGCCATGTTGATTGGCACCGATAGCCACACACCTAATGCTGGTGGCTTAGGCATGGTGGCAGTTGGTGTTGGCGGTGCTGATGCTGTTGATGTGATGACTGGCTCACCGTGGAACAGCAAATGGCCAAAGCTCATTGGGGTCCATTTGACTGGGTCGCTAAACGGCTGGGCATCACCCAAAGACGTGATCTTGAAAGTCGCTGAAATACTGACCGTTAAGGGTGGAACCGGTGCGATAGTTGAGTATTTCGGTGAAGGGGCAGAAAATCTTAGCTGCACTGGTAAAGCCACAATTTGCAACATGGGTGCTGAAATAGGTGCCACTACTTCAATATTCGCTTTTGATGAGGCCATGGTTCGCTACCTAAAAGCCACTGGGCGCGAAGAAATCGCAGATGCTGCCAATGCTGTTGCTCAGCATCTACGAGCCGACCCCGAAGTTCTCCGCAACCCAACTGACTACTACGACCAAGTCATTACCATAAACCTAAGCACGCTCTCGCCCCACATCAACGGACCGCATACTCCCGACCTCGCTCGTGAAGTGGGCGAACTTGGCAGAGAGGCAAAAGCCAATGGTTGGCCACTCAAAATAAGTGCTGCACTAATCGGTAGTTGCACCAACTCTTCATATGAAGACATTAGCCGAGCAGCGTCAATCGCGAGGGCCGCCGCCGCGCAAGGGTTGCGAGCAAAAACAAAGTTGCTTGTCACTCCTGGTTCTGAGCAAGTTAGAGCAACAATCGTACGCGATGGCCTTCTAGCCGACTTTGAAGCTTTAGGAGCCACAGTGCTAGCTAATGCCTGTGGCCCTTGCATTGGTCAATGGGATCGCTCAAACGACCCAGGCTATGAAAAGGGGGTCGCTAATGTGATCGTAACCTCCTACAACCGCAACTTCCCAAAACGCAATGATGGTGACCCCCAAACCCTGGCTTTTGTTACCTCTCCCGAAACGGTGATCGCCCTAGCTCTGGCAGGCACAATCGATTTCAACCCTCTCACCGACACCATTACCAACAAGGCTGGTCAAAGCGTCCGCTTAGCGATGCCGATTGGTGTCGAACTCCCCGAAGCTGGTTTTGATCCTGGCGGCAACTTCTTTATCGCTCCCCCTAGCGACGGTTCTCAAATAGAAGTGCCGATCTCTGCTAACTCACAACGACTCCAGGTGCTAGAACCTTTCGCTTCATGGGACGGCAACGATTATGAAGATCTCCTCGTGTTGGTGAAAGCAAAAGGTAAGTTCACCACCGACCATATTTCAATGGCTGGCCCGTGGTTGAGGTTCCGTGGCCACTTGGAGAACATTTCAGGCAACCTGTTTGCAGGTGCGACTAACGCATTTGGGGATTACGAGGTGGGGCATGGTAAAAGCCAACTAGACGGCACTGTCAAGCCTTTTCCTGAGATAGCCAAAGACTACCATGAAGCCGGGATTCGCTGGGTGGTTATTGGTGACGAAAACATGGGTGAGGGTTCGAGCCGTGAACACGCCGCTATGGAACCCCGCTTTCGTAATGGGGTGGTAGCGATTGCACGCAGTTTCGCCCGTATTCACGAAACTAACCTCAAAAAACAGGGAATGTTGGCGTTGACTTTCAACAACCGAGACGACTATGACCGCATCGCCGAAGATGACCGCATCGCTGTGAGGGGTTTGGCAGATATTGCACCCAACACACCGCTTGCTGTGGAGGTCACAAAATCCAACGGCAGCAGTTGGACATTTCATGCCAACCATACATTTTCCAAAGATCAAGTTGAGTGGTTCAAAGCTGGTAGCGCACTGAACGTCATCCGACAAAATGTGTAAAGCGCAATCTATGCCAGTTTGAATTGTTGTTGGCAGAACTGCTATGAACCATCAACATCGTGTTGACATTAGAGGACAGGCAGAGGGTTTTGCGCGGGCTCGCTCAGTGTATTTCGCTAATCGACGCATTGTGGAAGTGGATGTGCAAGCAAAAGACGCTGCCGGCGCGCTTTGCCCAGCAGATGGACATACCATCGCCGCTGCTGCTCGTTACAGCCGTATTCAGCGCCTACCTTTATTGATTCGGCTATCTTCAAGTGGCGCAAACCTTGAACACGGGGTTGCTGCTCTTGACGGTTGGGGGGTTGCCGCTCGTGAACTCACCCAATGCTCAGGTTTGGTGCCGACCATGGTAATCGTCAGTGGACCCGCAGTCTCAGGCCCGGCACTAATGTTGGGCCTCGCGGATGTCGTGATAATGCTTGATGGTGCTTACGCGTTCGTTTCAGGACCAACGATGGTTAAACAGTTCACTGGTGTGCCAGTTGATGCAGCGGAGTTGGGTGGAGCAAACATTCATGCAAATGTCTCAGGTGTTGCTAGTTTTACCGCCGCTGACATCGCCGAAGCTGAACAGATTTTAGCTGACATCTTACCTTTTTTGCCAGACAACAGCGATGCAATCCCCGAGCTGCTACCAAGTTCTGACCCGCAATCACGGCTGACACCCGAAGCTTCTGAGATATTACCAGCGTCTGTGAACGGTTCTTATGATTGCCGTAAAATAATCAACTGTGTTGTTGACCATAGAAACTTTTTGGAGTTGCACGCTCATTGGGGTGCGAATTTGGTTACAGGGTTTGCAATGCTGGCGGGACGACCAATCGGAGTGGTCGCTAACCAACCTCAAAGCATTGCCGGCACATTAGACATCACTGCGTCTCGTAAGGGAGCTAAGTTCGTTGCGTTCTGCGACGCTTTCAATTTGCCTTTATTGACCATTGTGGACACTTCAGGTTTTTACCCCGGCAAAGACCTCGAATGGCGCGGCATGATCCGCTACGGTGCTCAACTAGCGTTTGCATATGCGCGTGCTACGGTAGCGCGAGTGAATCTAACAACTAGAAAATCTTACGGCGGAGCGTACATAGTGATGGATTCCAAGACAATGGGCAACGACATCGCGTTGGCGTGGCCATCAGCAGAGATTGCGGTGATGGGTGCTAAAGGGGCGGTGGAGATTCTGCATCGACAACAAAGTGGCAACAGGCGCGCCGAACTTGAAGCCGCCTATGAACAACGTTTGCTCAACCCATATATTGCCGCCGAGCGGGGCACCATTGACGCTGTGATTGAACCTGCACACACCCGTCAACATATTTGTGCCGCTTTTGAGATGTTGGCCAGCAAGCGAGAACGGCTGCCACGCCGCCGTCACGACAATTCTCCTTTGTGAGCTTAGGCTAATCAGTGATGCGAGTTTCTGGGGGGTAAGGGAAGAAATCAGGCAGTTCACCGTTTTGATGGACTTGTTGCATCGACCGCCAGAACTCAACTGTGCATATATCGGAGTGGCGAGTTGTCATCACCTCACCAATGATACGAGGCGACCGCAAATATGTGCGAAACTCCTCGGGGAAAACATCGTTGGAAGCTACTGGAAACCATGGTTGGTCTGATATTTCGTCTTCATATGTTTGGCTCACTGGCATGACCCGAAAATTGATTTCGTTGAGCAGTGCTAGCTCGTCATAGTCATAAAACACCACCACCCCATGCCTAGTTACGCCAAAGTTTTTCGGAAACAGGTCGCCCGGGAAAATATTTGCTGCGGCCAAATCCTTGATGGCGTAACCATAATCTATTGCTGCCGCGCGAGCTCTATCTGCCGACATCTCCCGCAGGTAAAGATCAAGTGGATACAACCTTCGTTCAGTGTAGGCGTGATGGAGAATAACGTGATCGCTAGTGATTGTGACATTGCGGGAACACTCGTTGCGTAGCTCGTCGATGAGGTCTTCATCAAAACGATCACGGTTAAAACTGAGGTTGGTAAACTCTTGTGCATCAACCAAACGACCCACTCGATCGTGCCCAAACACGAGTTTGTATCGTCTTTTTACTTCCTCGGGGGTTGACCGTTTTGTTGGCGCGAAGCGGTCTTTTATGAGCTTAAACACGACATCAAACGAGGGCAATGTGAACACCACCATAACCATGCCACGCGCCCCACGCGCCCGTTCGAAACGAGTGTTGGAATGATCCATATGGCGATATAGCGCCCTAAACAAGTTGGTCTTACCGTGTTGGTTATAGCCAATTGAGGTGTAGAGTTCTGCCACCGGTTTGACAGGCAAAAACGATTTCAGAAAACCAACCACCGCAGCTGGGCGTTTGCACTCCACATGAAAATAGGATCGCGTATAACCAAATAAGCGGCTCACATCTGTCTCTGTTAGTAGCACTGCGTCAACTTCAACACCTTCATCAGAGTGAACTAAAGCCACAACAAAAGGAGCTACCCGGTTAAGCCAGCGCAAGCGACCAACAATGTAAGCACCTTTGTTGCGATAAAAAATAGGTGCCAATATATCAATGGTGGCGAGGTGACCATCCCAAGCCCGGCTCAAATGAGTATTGACACGGCTGGCCACATTATGTGCATCTTGATCAATGTCAACAAAGTATGCTGCCAAAGAAGACTGCTCACAAATACGCTTCACACACGCTTCAGTATTATTGTCCACTTTGAACTGCGAGTATTCACCACTGCTGGCATCGTCGTTGGGCAACTTCGTAGGACCCAGCCAAGTAAACTCTAGTTCTTCGTCTAAGCCGATTATGCCAAACAACCGCCTAGTAACCGAATTGTAAAACGTTTCAGCTAGCTCCAAATCCAGCCGTTGTGAGACTAAGTTGACATATCTTCTTCTGACATTTAGCCACAACTTTCTAGCTGTCGGGTGATCGGGTGTGAAGACTTCTCGTGCCTTATCAACCACCTGAAAGACTAACTTTTTATGTAAGTTCAAACGGGTGTTGGTATCTTGCTGGTGCTTAGCCCAATCACGATTTCTAAAACAATGTGATGCACGTTGAGTTAGGTCCAAAAACATTTCGTGATATTGGCCGAATGCATCTCCAAGTAAACGTGCTAACTCATCAACTTTCGGATCTGTGTTTCTAGATTTAAGGTCTTGATCGCTCAAATTTCACTCGCCGTTTTACCACTAACTCGCTGGTGGTGATGGATAACTTCTGCAATCACGAACCGCAGGAACGCTTCGCTAAAGGCTGGATCAAGGTCTGCTGACGATGCGAGTTCCCGCAGACGTTCAATTTGTTGACTTTCGCGTTCCAGATCAGCGGGTGGCAAACCTTTTGCAGCTTTGTACGCGCCTATGTCTTCGGTGACTTTGAAGCGCTCCGCTAGCAGCAAAATCAGTGCGGCATCAATGTTGTCGATACTCGCGCGAAAACGTTGAAGTTGTTCGTCTGCCATTGCCTCAACCTAGCGCAGCACTAACGGAATTAAGCGAGTTGAGCATGCTGCGTAAGCGTTTGGCGGGGTCATTACTCGTGACAAGAGCCTCACCTATTAGTGCTGCGTCATAACCCACTTGTGCGAGTTCGCTTAGCCTAGTGCCGTTGGCTGTTTCTATTCCAGATGCTGCCACCTTCACCACTTGACCACCAAGTATGTTAAGCGATTCAGCCATTTGAACAGCTTTATTGTGGTCAACGGTGAAGCGAGAGTCTTTTGGGTTGTCTCGTTGGTTTACCGCAACAATGTCGGCACCCACTTGAGCTGCCAACTGCAGGTCCTTTTCACCCCTGACTTCTGTGACCACATCCATACCAAGTACACGTGCTAGCTCATGTAGTTCCTCTAGTTGTGAACTTGAGCCGATGTCTTCCACGATTAGCAAGACTGCGTCGGCACTCATCGCTTTTGCATCGCGGATGTGTGCGCTACTGGTTAGAAAATCTTTGCGTAGCACCGGCACATCAACAGCGGATTTGACAGCTTGTAGGTCTTCGGGGCTACCTGCAAACCTTGAGGTTTCGGTCAACACTGAAATGCAGGCTGCACCTCCCCGCACATATTCCTGCGCTGTTTGGCCAGCATTGAGGCCAATGTTTAGTTCGCCGGCCGAGGGCGACTTGCGCTTTAATTCAGCGATAATCGCTATTTCGGGTGAAGCCACTAACGCTTGTTTGAATATGCCCATCGTCTTATTGTAAACCTGTTGCTTTTGACCCTCGTGCATGTAACCATAGGGTGCTGTGGGCCGTACAAGAGTCGAACTTGTGACCTCCTGCGTGTCGAGCAGGTGCTCTAACCAGCTGAGCTAACGGCCCCTTCGCTCCAAACTCTAGCATTCAATTACACGTTTACCCGCACCGAAAACGCCAAGCAATAATCCAACACCAGCCTCACCGTCTGTTCACGCAGCTCGGCCGGTAAAGGTCACTCGTCCACTCAGGTTTCGATACGGGCGGTGACAGCGTCTCGGTCGGCGCGTCGGGCTGCTTCGCGGGCACTGTCGATGGCGAGGGCGAACAAAGTGCCCGCCCCGTCGGGGGACCGGTAGGCGAGGTAGCGTTCGACTCGTCGGGCGACGGGTCCCCACGGCGAGCGTCTGATCTCTGCGAAGATGGGGCGCCAGTCGTCGACTAGTCCGCGGTCTATCGCGGCAACGAGTGCCTCGAAGGGCCAGGTCGTGACCTCGTCGCTCGGATCGGCATCAACGTTGCGGAAGCGCAACGAACTTCCGCCGGGTCCTGCTGGAGCACTTGCCGGTGCCGTCGACAGGCAGCTTGGTGCGGATGAATTCGACGTGCTCCTGCCGGGGGGTCCTGCTGGTGCGCCTGGGGGGTTGAGTTGGTCTGGCGCGCGCGGACGGGCGTGGCGTGGCTCGGGCGCGGGTCGGGGTTGCTGCGGGATGGTCGGGTGGTGCGCGGTCATGTGGCACCACTCAGTCGCAGGGACAGGTGCTGGCAGGCGCGCACCACGTCCGGCCAGTGATGCCAGCGAGGGTCGAGACGTTTGTAGCGAGGGAGCTCGCTGGTCACGTCGCTGTCTCGAGGGGAGGGTTCGGCAAGCGCGATAACCAGCGACGTCAACACCGAAGACGGTTCGCCCGAGCGGTCGGCGTAGTAGGCATCGATCTCCTCTAGCACTCCGACTGCGGAATCGTTGCCCATGTGGTCGGCGAGAGCCACCACGTCGAGGAAGTCGCGCACCACGTTGCGCTGCACGACTAGGAACGCCTTGACTCGCAGGGCTTCCTCTTCGGTCGGGGCCACCACCACCGACCCGGCACCGACTGTGACCGCGACGGTCTCCAATGGCCGGGTACGGCGCATCTGCCGGAACCCGGCCTCGATACCGTCGAGGCTGCCCATGATCGTGAACGGCGGTTTGGAGGCACGCACGGACGTGGCCCACCCCTCGGTTGCCTCCACCGCCTCCAACACCGTTTGGTAGCGCTCGACGAGGTCGGCCAGCACATGGTCGTGGTCGAAGGAGTCGCGGTGTCCCGCGTGTAGCGCAGCGGCCGATCCCCCCACCAGCACCGCTTCGGGCACCACCGACTGCAGGCGCGCCGCAGACATCAGCACCTGCCGCAGCGTGTCACTCGTCTCTGTCATCTACTTATCATAACTGATGAGCAAACCTGCCGGGGATGCCCCGCAATGGCTGAGCCTCCGCGTGAACGTAGCAAACGGGGTCGAACCCGCGAGATTTGTGCTCCCATGCGACACATGACCGCGCTACAAATTTCGGTTCGCAAAGTGTCGTTTTCAGTTACACCGCAAACAGATCGTCACCTAACCCGCGGAGCACGCAACGAGCGCCGGGCGGGATTTGAACCCGCGACTTTACGGCTTTGCAGGCCGTTCCCTTGGTCCACTCGGGCACCGACGCATATACATAATGCTAGCGTCTTGCTGCTTTGCTACGACCTTTTTGGGCACTCTGCAAAAATTCTGTGCTAAACAGCTAAAAGTGGAGGCAATTCCCGACCTACTTGGTTATAATTAACTTTGACCATACCAAACAACCATCTACCTAAAGGCGGTCACTATGTCATTAAGAATCAACGACGAAGCACCAGACTTCCAAGCCGAAACCACTGAGGGCACAATTTCCTTTCATGAGTGGATAGGCGATAGTTGGGCACTGCTGTTTTCTCATCCTAAAGATTTTACCCCGGTTTGCACAACCGAACTCGGTGCTGTGGCTGCACTCAAAGATGAGTTCGCCGCCCGCAACTGCAAAATCATTGGTATTAGCGTGGATGGTGTTAGCGACCATCAGGCATGGAGTGCCGACATCGAAGCAGCGACAGGCACCGCCGTCAACTATCCCTTAATTGGTGATCCCGACCTAGCCATCGTCAAACTTTATGACATGTTGCCTAGTGATGCGGGTGACACTTCTCAAGGTCGCACCGCAGCAGACAATGCCACCGCTCGTTCTGTGTTCATAATCGGCCCCGACAAAAAAATCAAGGTGTCGCTAACTTACCCAATGACCACGGGCAGAAACTTCAATGAAATCCTGCGCATTTTAGATTCTTGCCAACTCACCGCCAATGAACAGGTAGCCACCCCAGCTAACTGGCAACAAGGCGAAGATGTAATTATCGTGCCAGGGGTATCAGATGAAGCGGCAGCCGAGAAATACCCTGAAGGTTTTGAACGCCGCTTACCTTATCTGCGTTACGTCCCTCAACCCTAATCGGGGCTTTAGGCTGCCCCACGACGGGCGAAGAATCTGCCATTGGCGAGTTCGTCTATCTCACCACGATCTCGCTTGCGAGCTAGATGGAGTTCTAGCGCGCTGTCCCTCCTCTCGGATGGGGTGCGATTTCGGTTTTGGACTGTATTGAAGTACATTGAGAGTCTGTGGTGATATGCTGTCACTCGTGACCGATAGGATAGCAGAATGGACATCAACGTAGAGTGCGTGGACACAGGCCAAGCGAACAGAGAGAGCAGGATGACTGATACAGAAGTTCGAAGCAACGGGTCGACTGTGTACGCGGCGAGGGGCTACGCTGTCAGCAGCGTTGAGGAGGCCAAGCGTGTGGCGGACGAGTATTTGGCCGAGAGCAAACTGGGCATTGCCTACCAGTTTGGCCTGCCAGAGGTAGACGATCGCTACCACATATGGCGTGTGCCGGTTGTAACCAAGAATACAGCGATTGGCGAGGTCGCTATTGACGCTCGTTCTAGTCTAGTGCAGGAGAACCGATCTACCGAGATTGCAATACTGCGCTCGCGTCACTCGGCACGCATTGGAAAACCCGCTTCTGGGAGAAAACACAGCACGGGCGTGATCATTCGCTCTGAGCTCCGCAACACCGTCGTACAGGGCGACTCGGAGGAAACGCTGGCCGATCTGCCGGCGGGTTCGGTTGATCTGGTGTTCACCAGCCCGCCTTACTTTAACGCCCGGCCCGATTATTCGGAATATGAAGAATACGAAGGATACCTATCCAAGATGGGGCGCGTGATCGAACAATGCGCTCGTCTTCTAGCCCAAGGCCGGTTCTTCGTGATCAACACTTCTCCTGTGCTGCTGCGGAGGGCGAATAGGAAGCAAGCGTCGCGGCGCATCGCAGTGCCGTTCGATCTGCACGCGGTGATCCTTGAAAAGGGTTTTGACTTCATAGACGATATAATCTGGGAGAAACCAGAGGGTGCTGGATGGGCAACGGGTCGAGGCCGTAGGTTTGCCGCCGATCGTAATCCACTTCAATACAAGGCCGTACCGGTGACGGAGTACATAATGGTGTACCGCAAGAAGACCGACAGGCTGATCGACTGGAACATCCGCAGCCACCACGATCAGGACGCAGTCCGCCGCTCTAAAATCCTCGACGACTACGAGCGAACCAACGTCTGGCGGATATCACCTTCATCGACGAAAGACCATCCGGCTGTGTTCCCGGTGGAACTGGCCGAGCGAGTGGTCCGGTACTATTCATTCGAGGGAGACGTAGTTCTTGATCCATTTGCCGGCATCGGCACGGTGGCCAAAGCATGCATCAACCACGACCGCAGGTTCGTGATGGCTGAGGTATCGGGCGACTACATCGACACCATGAAAAGGAAGCTGGTGAAGTGGGGTGGGAGTGCCGGAGTAAATTGCATCAACACTGATCCAATCACCGATTGCGCTCTGTTCTGAATGGAAGTTGAGGACCACTTCCCTGAGTCGGCACGAGATCTTCTTTCGGTCAGCGGGAAAGAGCTAGTTGAGAAGCTCGGCGATGCTGCGCTCGTTGCAATCTGGGCTGTCTGATACAGCCACCGAAGCCGAGCGGATGTATGGGGATATGCCCTTGCAAGTTCTTCACGGCCAGCCTTCCTGGGAGTGGGCACTGTCGTTGATGATGGCGGCGGGTTCGCAGGCGCTCGCGATTCGTGGATCTGAGAAGTCGTTGTACGGAAAGTTCTTCGAGAAGCCTGTGTTGACTGCAGCACTGTCCATACTTGGCTTCTCATACGTGGAACCGGGCGACTCTCACCCGCGTTCGTTCTGGCTCTCGGAACAGGGAGAGAGGCGAGAAAGCGATGCAACGGCTATATGGAAACTGGGTCAGGGTATCCGTTTCGACTTAGGCTTTATCGGCACAGGCAACCCAGAAATAACGCTTGACAAGGTTTCTCGATTCGAAAGGGTCGTGGAGATGAGCGGTACCAAATACTACATGAGAACGTTTATCATTGTGGATCGTGTGGGATTAGGAAGCCGCATACCCACGCTAGCACAGGAAATAGGTGGCAGAATCATTCAAATGAGTGCCAACGACTGGGCACTTACATTGGGTGATGAACTAGAAGCTTCACTGGATGGTTACAAGTCACCGTTGAGTGGTATGTCGCACGACGAGTACGCGGCAGCCGTACGCGCAGGTGTCCGCAATGCTCCGCTAACCCAAGTCATGGGTCTCCATGACTAGAGGTGGAGGCCTATAGCTAAAGATTCAACTCAGGTAGGAACCGTTCAATGAGCATCTGGGAACTGGTCGCCGCGCTCGCGGGAGGTTGCTTTCTCTTTGCCGCTTCTACCAAGATGTTCGCGTTGAGCAATCGCGTTCAAATGCTCCTCGACATTGGATTTCCACATTAAATCGCAACACTGATGGGCAGGATACTGCCCGCAGTCGAATGGCTTTTGGCAACGCTTCTTGTGGTAGCACCATACCTAACCCTAACGACCGTTTTCGCTGCCCTAGCAGGCGCAACGACGTTAGCACAGCCGATGCATGGCTTTTTTTCTTACGCGTGTTGTAAATTGGCGAACCAACATAACCCTAATTGTTTCTGTGCTTCTGGAACAATGTACGCTTGGTCGTGTTGCACGGGATCTCAACTGTATTTGTGTATCGAATGTTGGGACAGAAGGTATCAGCGACCTGACACCTGTTGGGACGGATTTTTCTATTGTTCCAAGGCTGTAAACGTGTCGACTAGATGTGTAGGCAAATGGTGACTCTGATCGAAAATGTTTAACCCTTTCATACCTTTGATCGTGGTTGCGGGTATGGTGCAGCTCTTCAGTCCTTGAGGAGTATCTTTCAGCGGATACGCTGTGCCCTTCGTTGGAGTTGCAACCGATCTAAAAACTCGCATACAACGATCCAAGCAATTGCTACCCTTGCTAATTGGTATTCTGTTTGGAGGCGTGGTTCTTTGGTTGCTTTGTCATGGATTGGTAGCCGCAGCATCATCTCTAGGGATGTCGCCGCCTCCTACGATTATGTTCTTGTGTTTTTGTCTTGCTCTCTTATTTGGAGACATATGGGCTCTATCTCAACGTGTTCTGTATCCGCTTTCGGCAACTAGACAGGCTCGACAGTCTCTTGAAGTTGCGTTCTCGATTGTGCAGCCGGTAAGGCTCGCAAGTGAGTCAAGTGAGCTGTGCCATACGTTTCGATTAATTAGGTATCGCAGATTAGCACAGTTGCTCTATCTGGCCGTTGCGTTTTTAACCTTCACGATGTTCTATTTCGGCGTAGTGTTGAACTGAGGAAAATGAATATGATTTCATCTGAATCAGAAGGATCAAAACTGGCGGAATCGGACAGTAGCTTGAAATTGCAAAAAAGGGATCGGTGGCGGATTCGCCGATGGGTGGTATCGACAATTGCGGCAGTTGTCGCCCTGTTCGTTGTCGCTTGGATTATTGGTCAACTACGGGACACAGAAGACAGCGCAGAGATCCCAGCGCACGATCCTCACGTCGGCCAACCAGAGAACAACCTATCAAAATCGGCTGTCGATCAAGATGTGCAGAATCCATCAAACGGTACCGACACCGACTATCAAGGCGCGGATCAAACACCGGCGGTTGTGGGACAAGAACTGGTAAACCTGCTTTCCGATGAAACAGTTGGTGCGTCTCTGCTGCTTAGAGGATTCCCGTTCAACTTCGAATCTGGCGAGGTTGTGTATATGACGGTGGTCGGTGATCAGATCAACAGATTTCCAACGGGGCCTGACTTGCGCGCTGGTCCGCTTTGGCTTTCACCCGATGGCAATTATGTGGTGACAGCACAAGGAGCAGGTCGTTCGAACCGAGGCGCATGGTCTTGGCTGATTACCGATGCCACAGTTATGGTGGATCTGAACCAAGAAGTGCTCTGGTCGGTTAGCCAAAAACGTCGCACACTGAGTCGCGTCAGCTTAGGAATGCCAGGTTTCTTTGAAAGACGAGAGATTCCCTCCGATGTCGAGCGTATCGTCGGGCGCTTGGGGAGTGGGTTTATAGTCGTGCGCGATCTGGGACTCGATGGTAGCGAGTTCGCCATCTGGCCAGACGACGGCTCTACTATGGCGATCAAAGGAATTGCTGGACGTGATATTCTCGATCTCGGTTCCTCGACACTTCTTTTGCGTGCAACGAACCGAAGGATTGTGGTCATGGATGTTTCTAGGGCCGGTTCTGTCACCCTAAAAGCGTCGATAAGTGTCGACTTCGATGTCGGCCGAGCTTGCCTCTCACCAGACGAGACTCACATTGCCGCGTTAGCCACAGCGACGGGTGGGGCTCAATTCACCGTGATTGAACTCGACACAGGTCACGAGTTGATCTCCGAGCCTCTTGTGGATGATTTTGCGTGGACAGCAGACGATTACTTGGTGTTTACAAGAAAAAACTCCCTACTTGCCAGCGACCTTGAGTCAACACCAAAACTTATTGCCGAACTTTCGTCAGACTATTCTTGGCAAGTCGCTTCAAGTAGGTCAGCCTGCTAAAGATGCCGACTTGTTGAGCCTGCGCGTAATCGTGGGGTGGGGTTCTGTGACTTGGGGTCGGGGTTTTGGGGTTCTTAGCGTTTTAGGGTGGAGTGAGGGTGTCGAGGAGGGTCGAGTTGGGATTGCTTGTTCGACTGCTTTCAGCAGCGATTCTGAGGTATCCCTCGCGATCAGACGCAGATGCTTACCGACCTCACTCCGACTTCATTCGCGAAGAGCCGTCATGGTTCTCCATGACTAGAGGTGCGCCACCGGTTCTGCGTCTTGTGCCTAAACCCTGATTGAGGTTTCTTAGCTTGCCCTACGACGGGCGATGAATCTGCCGTCGGGGAGTTTGTCTATCTCGCCACGATCTCGCATGCGAGCTATGTGGAGTTCGGCACTGCGGGACTCAACCCGGTCCACAACAATCGACGAAACATGAGGCCGGTAAATGAACCGGTGACCCACCATGTCTTGAAGAGTGCGCGGCTCAACCAAATAATCTAGCATCGCTTCGTGACGCTTCGGTATAACTGCCGCAAAAGCATCCAGCAGTTTCAAAAAGCTCTCACGCCCCTCAATCACTCCCTTGTGGTGAAAGGTGACATAGTAATCAGCTTCTTCTTGCCGAACTTGGTCCAAACTGGCTTCAAACTGGTCTAAGTCGCTCCAAGCATCACCGTAATAGGGGCCAAAGCCGCTCAGATCAATGTCAGAAAGAAAGAAAATCCCGCCAGAAATCCTGAACCCGCTATGGCCACGAGTATGTCCCGGCAAATGCACCGCTTCCACAGTCACTCCGCCTAAATCAAAAACTGCTCCATCGCTAAACCCTCGGGCATCAGGGCATGCACTGAAATAAAACTGTTCAGTAAACAACTGAGCAAGTTCTGCGCGCTCTTCGGCATGGGGACCTTGCACCTCTAACAACCCTTCCAGACTTTGCACAGCCAACAAATCTTGGTGATGCACATGCACACTCGCCTGAGGAAACATTTGGTTTCCAGCAATGTGGTCTTCGTGCCCGTGGCTGTTAATCACCGCGTCCACACGAACATTCACCCCGCCTTGAGCCACCACAGAAACTGAGGGGTCGATAACCACCGTCTCGGCACTGCCTTGAACCAGCAGAGAGTTGCCAGAAGGATACTTGCCGTTGTTTTCTCCCACCAAAACAGTGACTGCATCGCTGAGTGTGCGGCTCTCTCCGCTCCATATTTGCGGCACCACAAAATGTTACTGCGACTAGGGCTAAAAATAGTGCCAAGTTGGTAGAGAAACCAATTTGATTCGCTAACATGGTTGCTTGTTGCGGACGTAGCTCAGTTGGTAGAGCGCAACCTTGCCAAGGTTGAGGTCGCCGGTTCGAACCCGGTCGTCCGCTCCACCGCTCTATTCTGTTGGGCGCAGGTCAATGGTTAGCGTCAAAATGCCTTCGTTTAACGTTGCTTGGGCATCACCTATCATGGCGAAATCTTGATAGTCGGCTTGCGCTTGGGCAACAAACCGCTGACGATCTTCGCCACCAACAGGTGGCAGATTGCGTTTTTTCACCGCTTCAGCACGGTTACGGAAACGTTCAAGCATTGCGCTGAGGTCAAGTTCTTGTGCCATAACTCAACGGTAGCACGATCTCCACTCCGCTCAACTAACCCGAGCAGTTTGCCTTTGCTCAGCTAGCCGTTTGCTAGCAATACGAACACGACGCGACGGCATAGTGTGCCAACAATACACCACTAAACCCAACGACAACGCAACCGCAACGCCAACAAGAACGTAACGGGCGCGCGTGATTTCGGCTTGGTTCTTGTCAAAATTTATTGTCTCAGTTTCCTGCGTTTCAACTTCGGTTTGAGGCACGGGGCTGATCGTCGGTGCATCTTGGGCAGCGGCTTGCCCAACATAACTAACGACCAACACCATCATCGTCACGCAAAGCAGTTTCATGAAACCGACAGAAAAAACTTGCACCACAAAACTTCGCGATTCTCTAATCAGCAAGTAAGGCTGAGTTGATGTCAGCCATGAGATCATCAGGGTGTTCTAGACCACAGGAGATACGCAACGTACCCCCGTCGATACCCGCAGATTGCAGTTCGTGTGGCAGCAAAGAGGCATGCGTGGTGGAGGCCGGGTGAGTCACTAAAGTCTCAGGGCCACCAAGTGAAGTGGCACGTTGAATCAAGCGCACCCTATCTATGAATGCTCTCGCCGCGTCCAAACCACCTTTGAGGTCGAAGGTGACTAACCCACCAGGACAATCTAGTTGCCGTTGCGCTAACTGATACTGCGGATAGCTACTAAGCCCGGGATAAAACACTGAACGCACCGCGCTATGGTTTTGCAAAGCTTCAGCCAAAACAGTTGCCGTCTGAGACTGTTGACGAACACGCAGCGGTAATGTCCGAATACCACGCAAGCCATTGAGAGCATCAAATGGCGAAGCAACCGCACCCTGCAACACCGCGAACCCGCGTATCCAAGCTAACAGCTCCTCGGTGCCAGCCACCACCCCGAGGATGGCATCGTTGTGGCCGGCGATAGCTTTGGTGGCGGAATGAACCACCAAATCAACACCATACTCTAAGGGACGTTGAGCAATCGGCGTTGCCAAAGTCGAGTCAACCACAGTAATAGGCCCCTTGATCGCCCCAAGCACCTCCAAATCAACCAAAGCCAATTTAGGGTTGGCAGGAGATTCAGCGAGCACCAAAGTGGTCTTACCTGGCATAACAGCAGCCTTAAACGCACCTTCGGTTGAACCATCCACGAAACTAACGTCAATACCAAAACGAGGGCATATTGCCTGCAACATAAGAGTTGTGTGAGAATACACGTGAGATTGAGCCACAATATGATCACCTGAGGAGCACAAGCCCAAAACAACCGCGCTCACCGCAGCCATACCCGAACCAAATGCTCGCGCCGCTTCAGCTCCTTCTAGCGCAGCCATGGCTTCCTCAAAATCTGCGACAGTAGGGTTGGAGTTGCGCCCGTAAAACTTTGTTTCTGAAATATCTGCGGCAAACTTTTTGGCTTGGTCAAAACTGTTGGCCACAAAGGCACTTGACGACCACAGCAGCGGTGCTAAGGCGGTGTCGTTGTGTTCACGCCCCGCTCGCACCGCCACAGTGCTGATGTCAAAGTTGATGTCAAAATCAGAGTTCATGACATCGCCTCAACTTCATTAATGGCATCAGCGAGCTTCGGACCCAACTTGGTGTGTTCAATCAAAAAACCGTCGTGCCCATGCGGGCTATCAACAATGTCGTATCTACTAGGGCGACCCTCAGCAGACAAACCTTCATAAATCTGAGCCTGCTGATAAGGCGGATACAGCAAATCAGAACTGATCGAAGCAACGTACGAAGCACTTTTTATGCGAGAAAATGCCTCTTTTTGGCCGCCGCGACCTCGCCCAATGTCATGCAGATCCATCGCTTTGCTCAGCACCAGAAAAGAGTTGGCATCAAAGCGCCTAACCAGCTTTTGCCCGTGATGATCAAGGTAAGATTCCACCTGATAACGAGCCCACGGCTCGTACTCTCTTCTTTTGTCAAGGTGTTGTCGCCCAAACCGTTCGTCAAAAACTTCTGAAGTGCGATAAGTGATCTGCGCGATCTGGCGAGCCAAAGCCAAACCCGCCCACGGGCCTTTACCTGGTGGTGCCTCATAGTAATCACCATTGTTAAACAACGGGTCATTGACGATGGCAAGACGCTCAACCGCACTCCAAGCAATCTGCTGGGGGCTAGCGGCTGCACAAGTAGCAAGCGGCATCAACAGTCTCACCCGCTCAGGGAACATAACACCCCATTCAAGCACTTGCATTCCCCCAAGTGAGCCGCCTACCACTGCTAACCATTGACCGATGCCTAAACGGTCAGCGAGGCGGCGTTGACTGCGCACAATATCTCGAATGGTGACTTGTGGAAAGCGGGCTGCGTAAGGTTGTTCGGTGCCCGGCATGTCGCTAGCGGGTCCAGTGCTACCCTGGCAACCACCTAAAACATTGGGGCAAACAACGAACCAACGGTTTGTGTCGATGGATTTGTTGGGGCCAATAAAGTTGTGCCACCAGCCTGCTTCGGGGTGAGCCACTCCAGTTTGTCCAGCTGCGTGAGAATCGCCGGTTAGCGCATGGCAAACCAAAATCGCGTTTGATGCATCTGCATTGAGCGTTCCCCAAGTTTCATAGGCTAAACCAACCTCATCGAGTTGCCCCCCACCTTCCAAAGCAAAGGGGCGACCATCTGTGACAGAAATGAATTGCCTGTCGCCTGCGGGCATATGATCACGCCAAGCACCAGACGCGGGAAGGTCGGCCGCAAAGCGCAGCGTGGGATCGTATTGAAGTGGTTTGGGCTCTTGCATAGATTGTTTGCAGGTTCGGTGCCTTTGTTGCCCTTTGGCGACCGGTTCTTCCGGACACTTTGTTGCTAAAACTCGCTGAGTTACAGCCACATTCCCGTCTGAGCGGGTTGGGCACCTTGGGCATCCGATCCCAGGTTGCCGGATCTAAGGTGCTGCACCGGAGTGCGACATCTCAAATCGCTCTAAATGATGACCGTAGTGTATCGGTGTAAGCCAACCATTCAACCAAGATTCCAAAAATTGATCAGGCACCAAAATGCTGCTGCGAGTTCAGTACTATCTTTAGCTAGCTATTTTGGTTGTGGTGTCGACGTGGGGATCCCAGCCAACTAAGTCTGTCAGACGCGCATCGTTGGAGAACATTTCAGCTAGCGGGGTGACCACATTGAGGCGTTTTTGTAACCGCTTTATCTCTAGCTCTTCGTTCCATTTCGATAAGGTGACCACTAGTCCGCTTTCGCCCGCACGAGCTGTGCGACCAGCACGGTGTAAATAGGTTTTGTGGTTGGAGGGTGGATCGTAATGAATCACAATGTCAACATCATCAATGTGAATGCCGCGGGCAGCCACGTCAGTTGCCACTAGAGCTTGTAATTTGCCCCTTGCGAAGTCCCGTAGAGATTTTTCACGGTCAGCCTGGCGCAAGTTGCCATGAATCGGCGCGGCCTTTATATCATCTGCTCGCAGGTCACGAGCGAGGCGATGAGCTCCAGCTTTGGTGTTGGTGAACAAGATTGTGCGGTTTGCTGAGCGGGTGATCGCGGCAGCCACCTTTGTTTTGTCCATCTCGTGCACCGATATAAAGCGATGTGTCATTTCTGGCACCGTGACTTTTGTTTCTGTCACCTCATGCATGAGTGGATTGTTTTGGTAACGCTTTATCAGCGAATCCACTGCTCCATCTAAGGTCGCCGAGAAAAGCAGTGTCTGCCTATCGGCTTTGACATTGCGCAAAATCCACTCAACTTGAGGCAAAAACCCCATATCTGCCATCCTGTCGGCTTCATCAACAACCACATGTGTCACCTCCGATACTGTAAGGGCCTGCCTTTCGATTAAATCGATCAAACGACCTGGGGTGGCCACCACCAAGTCAACGCCTTTGTTTAGTTGGTTGATTTGGTTATCAATTGGTGAACCCCCATAGGTCGCCAACACTCTGCGGTCGACAGCAGCAGCGAGTGCAGCAAGTTCATTCTTGACTTGGTTAGCGAGCTCTCGGGTTGGCAAAAGTATTAGACCTCTGGGGTGCCTAGACCGTGCGCGGGGAATGTTTTGCAGCATGGGTAACCCGAAAGCCAGGGTTTTACCTGAACCAGTTTTGGCTTTGCCACACACATCTCGACCGGCGAGAGCATCACCAATGGTGAGCACTTGCACAGGGAAGGGGCAATGAATGCCACGTTGATTAAGCACTTGGACAAGTTCGGGGCGTAAGCCTAGTTCAGCGAAAGAAAGGGTTTTCATCATTATGAAAGTTAAGCTTAACGTTCCACGTCGCTAATTAAACCATCGACTTGATCGGCATGAGCTGGGCGGGCACGCAGTAACAACCAAGCGGACGCTAGCATAATGCCTATAATGCTCACCCAGATGTTGACTCGCGCGCCAGCGATTTCGGTTGCAGGGTCAACTCGCAGTATCTCAAGCCAAAGTCGAGCAACGAGATAGCCCAGCACATAAACGGCAAGCAGGCTTCCTTCACGAAGTTTTTTTGACCTGTCAACCCAGATCAAAACCATCACCAGTGCCAAGTTCCATAGCGATTCGTAGAGAAATGTTGGGTGAAACGTTTCCACTCCGCTATAACCGGTAGCAGCGGCTTTGGATTCGTCTATCTCTAATGCCCACGGCAAATTGGAGGGGCCACCGAACAATTCTTGATTGAACCAGTTGCCCCATCGCCCGATGGCTTGCGCGAGCGGTAAAGCTGGCACTATGGCATCAACTAACCCATTGCGATCCCACGAACGGTGCTTAATGATCCAGAGGCCACAGAGCACACCAGCGGCCATACCACCAGGTATGCCAAGTCCGCCTTCCCAAA
Source organism: Candidatus Aldehydirespiratoraceae bacterium (assembly GCA_965204595.1). Taxonomy (GTDB): domain Bacteria; phylum Actinomycetota; class Acidimicrobiia; order Acidimicrobiales; family Aldehydirespiratoraceae; genus VXYK01. The sequence continues at coordinate 1,027,861 of CBDBEW010000014.1, forward strand.
CTTTAAATGGGGTGAGCCAGCCCTCATCAAAACGCCAATCGGTCAACACGTGATAGAGCCGCGCCCCAATCAACCCCGCGGGCACGCACCACAGTGCCAAAGTGCTCACATCATCTGGGTTACCGCCCCGTGCTGCCCAACGCCGCCGCGAAAGCCAAACCGCCGCGATCACGCCGAGGGCTATCATCAGCCCATAAGCACGAATGGTTAATGGCCCTAGCTCAATATAACTTTGAGCCGGGCTAGGGATAGATGCCATGTGTGTTTAGTCTATTGGATTAGCAGTCGCTTCCTTGCTATCTGCAAGTCTTTCGCGCCGGCGGTCACTGAAGGCAACATTGCTTGTACTTTTGCTAACCTGTTAGCCGCGAATGCCCGCACCAACACTGCCCTGTCGACAGCTTCGTGGCTTGTTGGTTCACGAAGCGCGTTGATTGCACCATCGGTGAGTGCTCCAGCAGCTACAGTCGTTGCCAACATTTCCAGGAAGGGAGTTGCGCCAGCCAAGGCATCGACACGGTTGGTTTTTAGTTTTGACAACAACCACTTAGCAGCCTGCTCAACTGCCTGGTGCGCCGACTCAAGATGTGGAACTACGCTTCGCAGTTCTTCGCCCTGGGCTGCTGCTATCGTTTTGGCAACTGTTGCTAACAGGTCACCTAATGCTGCGCCACCTCGCATTGGCAACTTGCGAACCACTAAATCAAGTGCTTGGATGCCGTTGGTGCCTTCATATATAGGCGCGATGCGCACGTCACGCATGTGCTGGCTCGCGCCAGTTTCTTCTATATAGCCCATCCCACCGTGAATTTGGATTCCTATGCTAGTTATTTCAAAGCCGAGGTCACTACACCAAGCTTTCGATAATGGTGTGAGCAGCGCTGCAGTTTCGCTGGCTTTGTCTCTAACCTCTTGGTTCGGGCCGCAAACTGCCCAATCAAGTGCTTCGGCATTGCGATAACAAAGGCTACGCATCGCCGCGATCGCAGCGGCCATATCAACTAGCATGCGGGCAACATCGGGATGCTCAACGATGGGTGATTGTGTTTTGTTCCCTGTTTCTGGTGCTTTACCTTGACATCGTTGCAGGGCATGCTCTAAGGCTTGCTGGTAAGCACGTTCAGCTAGTGCCACCCCTTCTAAACCCACCGACAAGCGGGCGTTGTTCATCATCGTGAACATGGCCGACATGCCAGTGTGCTGCTCACCAACGAGGTAGCCAACCGCACCGTTGCGTTCACCAAAGGACATCACACAAGTTGGGCTAGCGTGGATGCCTAGCTTGTGTTCGAGCGAAATGCAATGAACATCGTTGCGCTGTGTTAGTTCACCACGTTCATTGACTAAAAATTTTGGGACAATGAACAAACTTATGCCCGCTGTGCCTTTGGGCGCATCTGGTGTGCGTGCTAAGACCAAATGGATAATGTTGTCTGTGAGGTCGTGTTCCCCCCAAGTTATATAGATTTTTTGACCAAAAAGTCGCCAAGTACCATCGCCGGCGGGTTCTGCTCGTGTGGTGATAGCCCCAACATCTGAACCCGCTTGCGGCTCAGTCAAATTCATGGTGCCTGACCATTCCCCTGACACCATCTTCTCTAAATAGGTTGCTTTTTGGCTGGGTGAACCGTGATGCGTGAGCGCGTCAATCGCGGCTTGGGTTAAAAGTGAACATAACGAATAAGCCATATTGGCAGATGCCAACATTTCCTGGATGGCAAGCCCTAGCAGCCATGGAAAACCACCACCTCCATGCTCGGCTGGCATAGCCACGCTGTTCCAACCAGCCTGCACTTGCTGCTGATAAGTTTTAGCGAAGCTAGGGGTGGTTGTTACCGATCCATCGTTATTGTGTTGAGCTCCAAAAAGGTCACCTTCACGGTTTGTTGGTGCTACCACTTGTTCGAAAAATCGGGCAGCTTCTGTGAGCATGGCATCCACTAGCTCGCGGTCGGTTTGTGCAAAACCCGCTAAGTCACCGAGAGCGTCTAGGTTGGTTACATGTCTTAAGGTGAACTGGATTTCGTCAAGGGGTACTTGGTAACGAGTCATCTTCTGAGCGTAGCTTGGTCTGCCTAAGTGAGGTAGATTTTTGGTCACGATCCAAAATAATGCCTCGCTTAATAGCGACAATCGAGTTGATTTCCGCACCAATCAGCAAACCCATCGACATCAAATAAAGCCAAAACAGCAGACTAAGAGCACCACCTAACAAGCCAAAAACCGCATTAGCACCAGAAGACACAACACTAAGATAGGTGCTGAAACCCAGCGAAACAACAGACCACCAGACTGCTGCTAGTAAAGCACCCGGCAGTTCAATCTTCCACGGGGCACGATGATTTGGGGCAATATGGTAAAGTGCCGCTGCCCACCATACCAAAACCACAAATACGATAGGCCAACGCAAATAGTTCCAGATCAGCGCGTAGGCACCGTCGAAACCTAAAATCTCACTAAAGTGCTCACCACTACCCAAAAGTGGCCCTACCACCAACGCTACCATCACGATCGCAGCCACTATCACCGACATTAAGGTAATACCAATCCCAACGAGACGAGTAGACAGCCAACTACGGTTTTGTTTGTGGTCATAAGCAATGTCAAGCGCTCGCACCACTGCGGTAAAACCACGAGTGGCTGCATAAACCGCTAAAGCCGCACCAATGGTTAGCGCACCCGCGCTACCGCCATCAAAAAGATCTCTAACAGTCGACTCAAGGGTATTGTCACCACCAAAAACTCTCACCATTTGTTCAACTATCCAAACCTCCGCATCTCGGGAGGCACTCTGTCCTATGATGGCATCAATCGAACCAAGCAACGCCGCTAAAACGATCACAGTTGGGAAGAAACTCAACAATGCGAAGAACGCAATCTCAGCAGCTAGCCCACCCACACGATCTTTAGAAAACTCAGCTACAAACTCTTTTACCAACTCAAATACATAACGAAATACACGCTGCGGATACCTTTTGGTAAATCGATACATTGCCTTAAGGTTAAGGGCTACATTGTCATTCAAGATAATCGCCACCAAAACGAGGAGACCACAATGGGACGTTGGAGCAGAAACGAACTAGAAGAAGAATTTGAAAGGTATCAAGCCAAGATGATGCGTGCCGGCACGACCAACAACTGGCGTGAATGGGCCGACTTGTTCACAGAAGATGCCACCTATGTGGAACACCATCATGGGCGCATCGGGGGGCGCGAAGCCATCTTTGACCGTTTTGACCAAATTATGAAAGAACCCCCCAACAAACTAACGATTCACTTTCCAGTTGATTGGTATATCGTTGACGACGAAAAAGGGTGGGTGGTTTGCAAACTCAAGCATCGTTTGGAAGATCCAGGTGACGGCTCAATACATGAGTCAAGTGTTTTCACACTCTTAAAATATGCTGGCAAAGGCACTTGGAGCTACGCCGAGGACATCTATGACCCCTCGGCACGCCAAACGGTCTTTGAGAAATACCAAAGCCACAAAGAGCAACTAAGCTAGCCGGGTTCAACTGCAACCGCTAGTGGTCCCGCAATCGGCACACACAAAACAGGTACCAGCGCGACGCATGTGCACACCACACGACATACAAAAAGGTTCACCCGAACTCTTTTGCAGTGCGAACTCGTTGGCGACACTGTTGACGACACTGCTGATGGGTGGATGCGGGGGGATGTCAGAACCTTGCACTGTCTCAGTTGCTTGTTCTTCTACACCGGGTAGAGTTGGTTGGATGCGCTCGTCGGTGGTGAATATGCCGAGCGTTTTTCGTTCCTCTTCGTCCAAATACATCACCGCTAGGCGGCGAAACAAGTAGTCCATCAAACTGTTGGCTATGCGAATGTCAGGGTCGTCTGTCATTCCTGCTGGTTCAAAGCGCATTCCCACAAACGCTTCAACAAAGGCACTCAGCGGCACCCCATACTGCAAACCGTGGCTCAACGATATAGCGAACGCGTCCATTATTCCTGCCAAAGTTGAGCCCTGTTTAGACACCCGCACAAAGATCTCACCCGGGCGCCCGTCGTCATACTCACCAACAGTGACAAATCCCTTACAATCAGCCACACGAAACTCAAACGTGCGGCTTACACGCGTCTTAGGCAAACGTTGGCGAACTGGTTTGTTCACAGACACATCATTACGCTCGTTATGCACAGAGCGCAACGAAGTACCCTGCTTCTTTGCAGTTGAACCATCGTCTGATTCTTGGACTGGGTTAGAGCCCGGGGCATTTCCCGCGGTTAAAGGTTGCGTCACTTTGCAATTGTCACGATAAAGTGCCACCGCCTTTAACCCCAGTTGCCAAGCTTCTATAAGCAACATCTCAATCTCAGATATCGTGGCTTCTTCTGGCAAGTTAACGGTCTTTGAAATGGCTCCCGATACGAACGGTTGCACCGCCGCCATCATATGTAGGTGTCCTCGGTAATGGATTGGGTCTTCGCCTAAGGAACAAGCAAACACCGCCTGATCTTTGGGATCCAAACCGGGAGCACCTTTAGCACTGTAATGAGTGTTGATGTGTGCAACAATGCTCGCAACCGCGTCCGCGCTGTAGCCAAGGTTACTTAATGCTCGTGGTACAGATTGGTTGACGATGTTCATGGTGGCACCCCCAACTAGCCGTTTGAACTTCACCAATCCCAAATCTGGTTCCACACCAGTCGTGTCACAATCCATGAGCAAACCTATAGTGCCCGTCGGTGCGATTACCGTGGCTTGAGCATTGCGCACACCATGCTGCGCGGCGGCTTCGCAGGCATCGTCCCAAGCGCGTTGTGCTGCTTCTAAGATGACTGGTGGTGCGTCTTTCTCATTCACCTGCGCCACGGCTTGCCGATGTTTGTCTAGCACCTTGAGCATATGTTCACGGTTTTCCAAAAAACCTGCGAAGGCACCCTTGCGCTCTGCCAGCCGTGTTGATTGCAGATAAGCTTCACCTGTCAGCAACGCAGTTAGAGATGCTGCTGTGGCCCGCCCAGCATCTGAGTCATAGGGCAATCCCAGGGCCATCAACAATGCACCGAGGTTGGCGTAGCCCAAGCCGAGTTGCCGGAAATCTTCGGCATTTTTGGTGATTTTGGCGGTGGGATAGTGCGCGTTGCCGACAAGAATCTCTTGCGCGGTGAACATTACTTTAACAGCTTGGCTAAATCCAGTTATATCAAAGTCAGCGGCTGTGTCGCCTAGGTGGAATTTCAACAGGTTGAGCGATGCTAGATTGCAGGCGGAGTCGTCTAGGTGAAGGTATTCAGAGCAAGGATTGCTTGCGCTAATACGCCCGCTGTTGGCAGCTGTGTGCCACGCATTGATAGTGGTGTCAAACTGGATGCCGGGGTCAGCGCATTCCCAAGCTGCTTGAGCTATTTGGTTGAGCAGGTCTCGGGCTTTTAATGTCTTGGCGGGCATGCCGTCTGTGCGCCTAGTCAGCACCCAGTCTTTGTCATCTAAAACTGCTTGCATGAACTCATCGGTGACCCGCACCGAGTTATTGGCATTTTGGTACTGGATGGAGTTGACGTCGCTGCCGTCAAGGCTCATATCAAATCCCGCTACTGCTAAAGCGTGTGCTTTTCGTTCCTCACGGGCTTTACACCAAATGAACTCTTCAATGTCAGGGTGATCGGCATCCAAGATCACCATTTTTGCGGCTCGGCGAGTTTTCCCGCCTGACTTTATGGTCCCTGCTGAAGCATCGGCACCTCGCATAAAACTCACCGGCCCGCTAGCGGTGCCACCACCTTGGAGACCTTCAACTGAAGCACGTATATTTGACAGATTCACACCCGCGCCGCTGCCGCCTTTGAAGATGTTCCCTTCCTCGCTGTACCAATTGAGAATCGATGCCATGTTGTCTTCAACTGACAAGATAAAACATGCAGATGCTTGCTGTGGCACTCCTGTAACGCCAATGTTGAACCACACAGGGGAGTTGAAAGCAGCTTTTTGGTGCAGCAACAAGTGGTTTAGTTCGCACCTAAACGTTTCGGCTTCAGCACTGTCAACAAAGTAGCCATCGCGCTCTCCCCACGCGGTGATGGTGTCTGCTATTCTGTTCACAACCTGGCGGAGCGAACTCTCTCGTTGCGGCGTGTTTAGAGTGCCCCGAAAATACTTCTGCGCTAATATGTTGGTGGCGTTTTGGCTCCACGAACTAGGCACTTCCACATCAAGTTGTTCAAATGTGACAGAACCATCGCGATGATCAATGAGCCTGGCATCTCGTTTTTCCCACGTTAGTTGACTGAACGGGTCGGTGTCGGGGCTAGTGAAGTGGCGCTCAATGCCGAGGCCGCTTTGTGTAGATAATAGCGTCATTAATGGGACTCCTTGTTGTTAGGAAATCTTGCTGCGTGGTCGGATCTTCCTGGGTTAAGGGGATGACGAGTTTGCGGCGGGATCCACATGCCCTATACCCCTAAGGACTTGATTCGACTCTACTGCGAGGCGTCTCGCACCACCATCCTGGCGATCCGAACCACACAGCATCCACCACCTTATTACAATGTGCCTGTGGATAGTAAGTGGATTTCAAGCGGATCTAATTGTGAATTTCTTAGTGACATATCCACAGGTAATGAAACACCCGCTAGGGTCAACTTTGGTGTACCAAGTCTATCCAAGTTGGGTGCAAGATATTGATCCCCTCGACGTTTACCTAGATGACGAACGTTTGGCACCCCCGAATCGGCCTTATCTGCTGATAAACATGATCGCTAGCCTTGATGGTGCTAGCACTATCAAGGGTTTGAGCGGCGATCTCGCTAACGCGGCCGACCGGCAAGTTCTTCTGGCACTAAGAGCTTGTTGTGACTGGATTCTGGTGGGTGCTGGTACTGCCAACGCTGAACGTTACCGATCGCCGCGGACTAATACGGCCACCTCACAACGTCGCTTGCAACTTGGTTTTGATGCGACTCCTCGCTTGGCGATCGTAACTGCTAGTGGAAATGTCGATCCGAACGCACCGGCTTTGCGTCACTCCAGCAACCCACCAACATTGATCATCTGTGGTCAGAAAGCCAACCATCAACACTTAGCCGATCTCAATGCCGAGGTTGTTTGTTTGCCGACTCCTCAACCCGCTCCCCAAGAAGTTCTTGGGGCACTTCATGAGCGCAATGCTAAAGTTGTGCTTTGTGAAGGGGGTCCGCGTTGGAATGCTAGCCTGTTGCACACAGATTTGATTGATGAAATATGCGTCAGTATCTCACCAATACTCGTTGGTGGCACTTCTGCTCGCATAATAACGAACACTCAAGATTCATTGCCGACCAACATGGGTTTAGACCGACTGCTTGTTGAGGACGATTATCTGTTTACGCGCTACACTCGCCGAGTAAAAGCACACAGTGTGACCCCGTAGGCCAAACAGTCACTGCAACAACTTGGTTGGAATGATGAGTTGCTGACCTGGCTGAATGGTGACAGAACCAGCTATCTCAACGAGTGCGTCAACTAACTGGCGACGATCCGCAGTTGGGTTTATCTCAGTGGCTATGCGCCACAAAGAATCGCCGGGTTGAACCCGAACCACCACCGCATCAAATGAGCGAGACGGTTCGGGGTTACTTGCTTGAGACGAACCTATAAGGGCCCAAGCCCCAACTAGGAGAAACATCAAAACAGTGATCACAACCAAACGGCGCCGCCACAACGCCTCTTCAGATTGCTTCTGTAAAACGGTTGTTGGATAGGTAATTGTTGTACTCATGTTTTTGTCGCTCCTCGGGTATGACCCGTTAATAATCAACGATGCTTAACTCAGCGATTTGGTTGCAGTTAAGTTTTTATTCTTCTCCTCGGGTGTGACACTCACGAACCTGCAAGCGGGTTCGATGCGTATCTTGATGCTTTGTTTCAAATGCTCAACACTGGATCGAACATTTGTTTGGTATAATCTAACCCGAACATTTGTTCGCTTGCAACCTACAAGGTTGTAATTTTAAAAATGTCACCCGCAAAGGTCACAACCATCATGGAGGCAACCATGTCTAGTGCTCTCACCACCCGTCAACAAGAAATCCTTGATGTGATTGTTGGCTATCTCGCCGAACGTGGCTACCCACCTTCAGTACGAGAAATCGGTGAGGCGGTCGGCTTACGGTCACCAGCCACAGTGAAATGCCATCTCGACAACCTTCGTGATGCTGGTTTCCTAACCCGCGACTTAGCCAAACCCCGCGCAATCCAAGTCAACTACGACAAAACCCCAAGCTCAGCCGAACAAAACACAAACACACAAAACACAGTTGAACAAAGGCCCTTCACTCAGGTGCCTCTCGTTGGAGATGTGGCAGCAGGAGCCAACGTGTTAGCAGAAACAAACATCGAGGAGTTCGTGCCCGTGCCAACAGACCTCAGCGGTAGCGGCGAACTATTCATGCTGCGGGTACGAGGCGATTCAATGATAGAGGCGGGCATTTTTGATGGAGACTATGTGGTGTGTCGCCGCCAAGAAACCGCTCAAGAAAACAAGATTGTTGTTGCGGGCATAGGTGATGGGGAAGCCACCGTCAAAACCTTCAAACGCCGCGGCACAGCAGTCGTGTTACAACCCGCTAACCCTGACTTTGAAGAAATGGTGCTAAGCCCTGAAGAGGTGCAAATATATGGTCAAGTGGTCACAGTGATGCGAAAACTTTAGGCCGGGCTTGACAACAAATCAACCAACACGCTATGGGTGGACATTAGCGAAGCACGCTCCAAATATTCATCTTTTGTGTGCGCCAAAGTTGGGTCGCCAGGCCCAAAGTTGCTTGCAGGAACACCTATTTGAGAGAAAAACGCCACGTCTGTCCAGCCGAGCTTAGCTCGAATCACAAGACCATTGCGTTCAATCAACGCCATCAAAAGCGGATTGGCGAGACCTGGCTGTGCAGCCGGTGAACAATCAACCATCTCAACAATATCGCCTTCACTTAGTGCTGGTGCGAGCAACTCACGGACAAACGCCACAGCGGTCTCACAATCCCGATCTGGAGCGAACCTATAGTTGACGCGCAAGCTCGCTTTATCTGGCACAACATTGCCTGCCACTCCGCCTTCCACATGCACCGCCTCAAGAGATTCACGATATTCACAACCCTCAATAAGTGGGCGGCGCGGCTCAAAATCTGCCACAATCGCTAACACGTGCTGCAATCGGTGGATAGCGTTGCAACCCATCCAAGGCCGAGCCGTGTGAGCCCTTTCACCAGCGAGAACAACCTCAAAACGTAAAGAGCCTTGACAGCCAGCCTCAATAGCACCACAGGTAGGTTCGCCAAGCAACGCGATGTCGCCTTGCAGCAAGTCGGGTTGTTTGGCAAAAATCTCCCTCAAGCCACTATGTTTTGAAGACACCTCTTCACGCGCGTAAAAAACATAGGTCACATCCACCGCGGGCTCAACAACAGTGCTTGCTAACTCAAGCATTGAAGCCAAGCCACCTTTCATATCCGAAGTCCCCAAGCCATACATGCGCTCACCAACGATGCGTGCGGTTGCGTTACCATTAGCGGGCACCGTGTCGGTGTGTCCTGCTAAAACCAAACGTCGTTTATGGCCGAGTTGGGTTTGAGCAACCAAGTTGTCGCCTATGCGGGTGAGGCGCAAGTGATCACACCTACGCAAATCTGTTTCTAGCAGGTCAACCAAATCACGCTCTTGATGGCTCACCGAAGCCACGTTCACTAGCGCAGCGGTTAGCGCAAATAAGTCACCGTGCGGTAATGCCGATGAGTGCGGGTTTTCGCTCAAGTGGGTGCCCCATGGTCACGCAAAATACTGTTGAGAGCGGACTTGTCGTGACGTTCACCTTCATTTAGCCGTTTGATAACCAACACTGCTGGTAAACCAAAATGTCCTCCCGCAAAATCCCGTGGCCGAGTGCCAGCAACCGCCACACACCAACTAGGAACCTCCCCACGGCTAATTTCTTGGCCTGTTTCAACATCAATCACCGGTATTGAACCGGTCAAAATCGCCCCAGCACCGAGCACCGTGCCCTTACCAACACGAGCACCTTCAGCAACGATGCAGCGACTACCGATATAACACTCGTCTTCAACAACAACTGGCGCGGCCTGTGCGGGCTCTAAAACTCCGCCGATTCCTACCCCACCCGAGAGATGGACATTCTTGCCGACCTGTGCACAAGACCCAACGGTAGCCCAAGTGTCAACCATCGTGTTTTCCCCAACGTATGCGCCTATGTTGATATAGCTTGGCATCATCACCACACCGGGTGCTTGATAACTGCCCCAACGAGCTTGAGCACCAGGAACCACCCGCACACCTTTAGCCATGAAATCAGTCTTGAGCGGTATTTTGTCGGCGTATTCAAAGGGTGCGTTTTCTATGCTTCGCATCTTGGAGATTTGAAACAGCAACAAGACCGCAAATTTGCACCATTGGTTGACCTGCACCGAGCCATCTGCTGTTATTTCAGCCACACGCGCGGTGCCGTTGTCTAAAGCATTGATTGCTTCATGGATCGTGGCCACAATCTCTGGGTCAGCAACAGCTAAGGTTGCTCTAGCTTCCCAAAGGGCTTCTATCTTTGACTGCAAATTTGACATAACCCGAACCTTATCGTCTTGGCTGAGCGGCGCGACACAACGCACGTTCGAGAGTCGAAGAAGGTGCCACTGCCGCTAAGCGAATGTGATTGCGTGCGGTATCACCGTAGAACTCGCCGGGACTCACTATTAGCCCGCATTGCTGCGCGAGACGGCGAGCCATACCCCAAGCATCGTTATCGGGGGCTTGCACCCAGAGATAAAAACCACCTTCAGGTAAGGGTGCCACAACACCGAACTCGTTCATTATTTTCTGCAACAAAACCAAGCGGCGTTGGTAACGGTGGCGTTGCTTCACAACATGGTCTTGATCTCGCCAAGCTGTTACTGCTGCGTGTTGTGTGGGCCCTGCAACCATAACGCCTGCGTGTTTGCGGAGTTCGCTCAGATAGCGCACATAGATAGGGTCGCCAGCATAAAAACCAGCTCTTATACCTGCTAAGTTCGAGCGCTTCGACAACGAGTGAACACTGAGCACACCTGTCACACCTGAACTCAAGATTGTGCGCCGCGCACCACTCCAGGTGAACTCCAGATAACATTCATCGCTAATCACCAGAACGTTGTTGCTGCGCCCCCATTTTGCAACTTCGGCTAAATCATCTAAGCCGCCTGCGGGGTTTCCTGGGGTGTTGACCCACAAACAAAGTGCTCGCGCTGCGTCTTTGGGATCAATGCTGCTTAGGTTGAGGCGACACTGCTTATCAAGTGCCACAGCCACCCCCCGACAGCGGGCAAGTTCGGCACCCATCGCATAAGAGGGGTAAGAAACAGCTGGATACAACACGGTGTCGCGTGATGGATCACGCAAGCGCAAATAGTGAGGGATTGAAACCACAAATTCTTTGGTGCCCGCACACGCCGCTAGTTCTGTGTTGGGATCAACGGTGACATTTAGCTGAGTGTCTAACCAGTGAGCTGCTGCTTTGCGATAGGCTAGCGACCCTAGCGAAGCGGGATAACCCCGTTCCGCACCCGACGTTGCTAGTGCTTTCACCACATCTTTTGGGGGAGGGTCCACTGGAGTGCCTATTGAGGTGTCGATTACTTCGCCGAATTGCTGTTGTGCAAAATGGCGTAAAGCATCTAATCGCTCGTAAGGATAGGGCGGAGGGACAAAACCACTCATTGCTGACTGACGGCTACGCTAGCAACGGCAGCGTTTTTTGTTGCCGATTGCGGCGATTTTGAAAATGGTTGTTTAGCAACAAACTCAGCGAACGCCGCAGCCGAAGCGGGTTCAAGAAATGCCTGCAAACGCATTCCTTGTGCTTCTGCTTGTTGGTTATCAACTCGCCCTTCACGGTGGACAGCCGCAAGTATGTCTCCTCGTTCCCATGGAACAAACAACTCCAGCGATTCTGTTGTGCAAAGTTGCTGCGCCATCCTTTCAACAAGTGCATCAACGTTTTCACCACTCTGCGCTGACAGTGCTATCGAGCCCTCCCGATAGCTCGCTAGTTGCGCGGCCTTGTTGGTTTGATCTGCTTTGTTGAACACAAGCAACTCAGGTATTCCAGAGGCGCGCAGGCCAGCCAACACCGCACGCACCGCCTCAATCGAGCCGAGTGGGTCTGAACCAGCGGCATCAACCACATGTATCAACAAGTCAGCGTCACGCACCACATCAAGAGTGGTTTTGAAAGCGGTAACGAGCTGGTGCGGCAGCTTTTTTACAAAACCCACGGTGTCGGTCACAAAAATAGTTTCCCCACCAGGCAACGAAAGTCGCCGGGTGGTGGCATCAAGAGTGGCGAACAAACGGTCTTGCACCAACACGTCTGCTGCGGTGAGCCGGTTTAGTAAAGACGACTTGCCGGCGTTGGTGTAGCCAACTAGCGCAACTGAACGGTTGCGGGTGCGTTTCCTCGATTTGGATTGGGTACGCCTGTGAGCTTGAACCTTGCGTAGGTCGGCTTCTAGTTTATGGATACGGCGTAATAGCCGCCGCCGACTAACCTCAAGTTTGGTTTCGCCTGGCCCACGGGTGCCGATACCGCCAGCTTGCTGAGAGTACGTCCCCGCGAAACTGCGCAATCTTGGTAGACGGTAACGTAGTTGCGCTAATTCAACTTGGGTTTTCCCTTCCATAGTGCTGGCGTTTTGTGCGAAGATATCCAAGATGACCGCTGTGCGATCGAGGGCTGTGCAACCAAGCATTTTTTCTAGGTTGTATTGTTGTGCTGGGCTGAGTTCATCGTCAAAAACCACAGTGTCGCAGTCTTTTTGTGCAACAAGTGTCTTGATTTCGTTGGCTTTGCCTCTCCCCACAAAAGTTGCTGGGTCTACCACACTGCGTTGTTGGGTCACTCTAGCTATGGCATCTGCTCCAGCTGTGTCGACAAGCAGTGCTAGTTCGTCCAAAGAAGCCTCAACTTGGGATTGAGTTTCTTTATCTGTCCCCACACCCACAAGCACGATGCGTTCACGAAAGTTGCGTTCGATTAGTCCGCCTGAACTGCCCCCAAACTCTCCAAACCCACCCCGATGAGTTCTCGGGTCGCTGTTGTTGTCAGACATCAGCTATCGAAATGTCGGCCACGTGAGTTGCCGGACCCCGCAGCGTGATCTTGTCTTTCAGGTTGACATGCGCTTGGCCGCCCGGCATGCAAACAGTTACAGAAGTGCCTACTTTGCCCCAGCGATGAAACACCTGGCTGGCTACTGTGGCACCGGTTCCACAGGCGCTAGTTACGCCGGCACCCCGTTCCCAGACCCTTAGCTGGAGTTGGTCTTGTCCACTAACTTTCACGAAACTCACATTAATGCCGTCTGCGAAATGACTTTCAATTGCGGGGCCCACCACATGCAGGGCTATCTTGTCTGGCTCAGCAACCTCACAAACCACATGTGGGTTGCCGATATCGGCGGTTGCAAAACGGGTGACTTCAGGCACTGTGTTGGTTTCGGCTGCCACACTAGACATCAGGTCGTCAACATTGGGTGTTGGCCCATCTAAGATTGCGCCCATTTCTGCGGTGACATCAACTGTTTGGGGATCATTTGTAGCACGAAGCAAGCAGTGGCGCACCCCGGCTAGGGTTGACACATCTAGCTCTATCGCCACGAGGCAGTTTCGGCGCGCTATCGCTTGAGTGAGGCAACGCAATCCATTCCCGCTCACCTCGGCTTGGCCACCATCGGAGTTGAACAGGCGCATGGTGGTTTCAGTTGAGTCGCCACCGATACCGAAAATCAATCCATCAGCCCCAATCCCAGTGCGCCTAGCACACAGCGATACCGCAAGTTCTGCAGCATTGTCTGGCAGGTCTGTGGTAAGCCAAACTAAAAAGTCATTGCCAAGACCATGATGTTTGGAAATGCGGTCAGTCATATTGTTTATTGTCGCACCAAGTTGTGGCTAACCAACAAGATTCTCCCTAAAGCGGTCTTTTTCTTCGCTCATCCCAAATTTGTACCGCTTGGCTGGCACTTACTGGCGCGTCCACCCAGATGATTCGGGGATCACGGCGGAACCATCGCTGCTGGCGCCGGGCTAGGCGGCGAGTGCGGGCAATAGCTTGATCTAGGGCTTCGTTGAAGGTGCATTTTCCTGCTGTATACGCTAGAAACTCTCGGTAGCCGAGAGCTTGTGCGGCGGTTCGGCTCATTTCGGTTGCTGCTAGCCTCTTAACTTCGTTTAGGAACCCAGCTCTTATTTGCTCTTGGTAGCGGGCGACGATTCTTTGATCTAGCACTTCTGGCGGCCAGCGCAGAGCCATCATCACAAAAGGTGTTGGCGGGTAATGGTTGAGGCCTGGGCCGAATGAAGAAAAGGGTTGTCCGCTGCCCAATGTGACTTCAAGGGCGCGTAAGATTCTGCGGCGGTTTGTGGGTTCCATACGCGATGCCGCTACGGGATCGATGCTCTGCAGGCGGTCGTGCAACGCTGTGGTGCTTTTTTGGGCTGAGAGTTCGGCTAGAACCTCTGGGTAACGGCCTGGTATCTGCAGGTCATCAATTACCGCACGAAGGTAAAGCCCTGTTCCCCCAACAAGCAGCGGAGTGTTGCCCCGCGTTCGGATTTCACTTATTGCTTTGATGGCCAAACGTTTGTATCTGCCAACAGTGAATTCTTCATGAGGCTCAATCAGGTTGACTAGGTGATGTGGCAGCGCGGCGCGTTCGACAGCACTAGGTGCTGCGGTGCCGATATCCATGTGCTTATAAATGGCCATCGAATCACCAGACACAATCTCAATGTTGTTGATCTCACTCGACACCGTGAGTGCTAACGCTGATTTGCCTGAAGCTGTTGCACCCAAAATGACTAGCGGGCGCTCAGCTCTAGTGACTGGGGCCATGTGTGACGTTAGATTGCGGCTACTGGTATGCGGGCGCGGTGCCTTGCTGGGGCGGTAACCTCAAGCAGTTTACCTTTCAGGTGATGCAAACCTGCTGACTCAACCTCAACCTGAGCGTAAGTACCCGCTTTTAGCCGCTGATTTGCAGCAAAGTGAATTAGGGTATTGCGGCGACTGCGCCCAGTTAGTATGGTTGGGTCTTTTTTGCTCGGCCCCTCCACGACCACCTCTTCGGTTAAACCAATGCGTGCCTCATTTGCCGCTTTACTTGATCGTTCAATGACTCGTCGCAAACGTTCGTAACGTTGGACCGCAACTTTATGGTCTACGAACTTGTCTTTCATTTCAGCGGCTTCGGTGCCAGGGCGGGGCGAGAAGATGAAGGTGAACGCACTATCAAATTGTGCTTGTGCAGCCACTTCTAAGGTGTCTTGAAAGTCGGCTTCGGTTTCTCCAGGGAACCCAACGATTACGTCTGTTGTTACCGCTAAGTCTTTGATGATGGCACGCGCTTGCGTTAGCTTTTGTAAATATTTTTCGGCACTATAACCACGATGCATGGCGGCAAGGATACGGTCGCTACCAGATTGCAACGGAAAATGCAAATGTTCACAAACTGTGGGCACTTCAGCCATTGCTTCAAAAGTTTCTTGACGCATGTCTTTTGGATGAGGGCTTGTGAAACGCACCCGAGCGATGCCCTCTAGGTCACCAACAGCTCTCAAAAGGTCAGCGAATAGCGGGCGCGCTCGTCGATCTTGGAGCCAACTAGTTCCGCACCAGTAATGGTCGTCTTCGCCACTTTGGGCACGTCTTGTTAGGGTCAAGTCACGTCCGTAGCTATTGACATTTTGCCCAAGCAAAGTGACTTCGCTGACCCCATCTCGTGCCAAACTTGCAACTTCAGCGACTAATGCACCAAAAGGGCGGCTCATTTCTGGGCCACGCACTGCGGGCACTATACAAAACGCGCATGTGTTGTTGCAACCAATCTGTACTGTCACCCAGCTTGCATGTGCAACATCGCGCTGCCTTTGCAGAGCTGAGGGGAACGCCGCCAGATCCGCTTGAGTGGTTGCCTCTAAGATTTCTACCAATGGGCCGCTTTGCGTCGCTTGATCAAGCAACTCAACCACCCGATCCACGTTGTGAGTTCCAAATACCACGTCCACATGTGCTGCTCGGTCGCGGATAAGGTCACGATCTTTTTGCGCTAAGCATCCCCCCACCGCAATCTGTAGGTTGGGATTGGATTGTTTGTAGGCCTTTAGGTTACCTAAAGCACCATACAGTTTGTTGTCAGCATTTTCTCGTATGCAACAAGTGTTCAATACAATCACATCAGCTGCGGCTTCGTCTTTCACGCGATGCATGCCGTTAGCTTCCAAAAGCCCTGCGATGCGCTCCGAGTCATGCTCGTTCATCTGGCATCCGTAGGTTCGTATTAGATAAGCCTTAGCCACCACCACATCTTACATGCAACAATTCCAGTCTCATTGTTGCTGTGTTACAAGAAGTGCTGCTAGTCGTCAAGCTTCACAGGCATGTTGTCAGCAGGGTTAAATTCGCTGTCTGTTTCTGGTGCTGGCATCACGGCTTTCCAAACACGGTCTGATATTTCCACCATGACCTCTGGGTTGTCTTGCAAGAATCTTTTCGCATTTTCACGGCCTTGCCCTAATTGTTCGCCATCGTAGGTGTACCACGCGCCAGACTTCTTGACGATACCCTCTTCAACTGCTAAGTCAAGAACTGAACCTTCGCGCGATATCCCCGAGCCATACATAATGTCAAATTCAGCTTGCTTAAACGGCGGCGCGCACTTGTTTTTCACAACCTTCACTCTGGTACGGTTACCCACCACTTCTACACCGTTTTTGATTGCTTCAATGCGGCGAATGTCGAGCCGACAAGACGAATAAAATTTCAAAGCGCGTCCACCAGGGGTGGTTTCAGGCGAACCGAACATTACCCCAATTTTTTCTCGCAACTGGTTTATAAAGATGCAGATGGTCTTGGACTTGCTTAGGTTGCTTGTCAACTTGCGTAATGCCTGTGACATAAGGCGGGCTTGCAAACCCACATGGGTGTCACCCATTTCGCCTTCAATCTCGGCACGAGGTGTGAGAGCTGCCACCGAGTCGATCACAATCACGTCTAGCGCGCCCGAGCGCACCAACATGTCGGTAATCTCCAGTGCCTGTTCACCTGTGTCGGGTTGTGAGATCAACAGTTCGTCGATATCAACACCAATAGCTTTGGCATATGCTGGATCCATAGCGTGCTCAGCGTCTATGTAGGCACAGATACCACCGTTACGTTGCGCTTCAGCCACCACATGGGTCGCAAGGGTGGTTTTGCCAGATGATTCAGGGCCATATATTTCTGTTACCCTCCCACGAGGCAGTCCACCTATGCCGAGAGCCAAGTCCAACGCTAATGCGCCGGTTGGCACCGACTCGATTTCCATCGTGCCTTTCTCACCCATTTTCATGACTGAGCCCTTGCCGTATTGCTTCTCAATTTGACCTAACGCCATACTGAGTGCTTTGTCTCGCTCCATTGTTACTCCTTTATTTGCTTTTTTGCTTTTTCTGCGTTGTTGCAGATAGGTTTTGGATAGGTTGCATTTTCTAAGCTCTAACTTACCTAAGGGGTGTGACAACGCCCTAAGGTGAATAACGTTAGTGTAATTGCGAACATCCGTTCGATCAACTATCGACACAGAATTTCATATACAATGAACTTCACAAACTGTTTCCTCAAACCGTGTTTCTCGAAACCAAAGTACCCTGTGAAGAGATACAGGAGGTCAACGAGATATGCCTGAGAAGACTTACAGCGATAACGAGCTTCGCAGTCGTCTAACTGCTGAGCAGTACCGGGTTACCCAGAAAAGCGGCACCGAACGCCCGTTTACGGGCGCATACTGGGACTGCCACGAGGAGGGTGTTTACCGCTGCATAGTTTGTGATGTAAAGTTGTTCGCAAGCGATAGTAAATACGATTCGGGCACCGGTTGGCCGTCCTTTTTTGACACTGTCGCAAACGATGTGGTTCGTATCAAAACCGACACTAGCCACGGTATGGTTCGCGAAGAAGCACTTTGTGCCAACTGTGGTGCTCATTTGGGTCACCGATTTCCCGATGGCCCAAAACCATATGGACACCGCTACTGCATGAATTCTGCCTCCCTCCGCCTTGAAAAATCCACCTAAACAACACTTTACATCATATTTATCTATTTGCAACCAATATCTTGAAATACTTTAATTTCCTAGTTGAAGATAAACGTTGAAGTTGTCAAGGTTGAACTACGAGTTAGATGGATTCGGTTTAACAGTGTGTTAAGCGTGTAGATTGTTATCAACGGGACGTGGCGCAGTTCGGTAGCGCACCTGCTTTGGGAGCAGGGGGTCGCTGGTTCAAATCCAGTCGTCCCGACCACCAAATAGTCAGCAAGTTCTTTCTTCCGCAAGACGCGTGGTTGCAGATTTCACGCCATCTCTTTGTCCCTAATCTTCACGGTAGAACATACCAATAATTCACGGTAGAACATACCAATAATTCACGGTAGATCATCTCTGAATTTCACGGTAGGCTTAGCTAATCTGAACTGGAGTAAGTTTGCAAGAGCTAATTCAACGGCGAGTGCAAGAAATAGCACGACAGAGAATGCAAGAATCAGCTGTGATATTGTTGCAGGGTCCCCGGTCTGTTGGCAAATCCACCTTACTGCGCGCGCTGGCCGATCAGACAGGAGCCCAAGTGGTCGACCTAGACGAGCCCGCAGTACGCGCCGCAGTTACCGACGACCCCTCACTCTTTGTTAAAGGCCACCGTCCTATTTTCATCGACGAATACCAGCATGTCCACGAACTTCTCGACTCAATTAAGTTTGAATTGAACCGAGACGGTTCGCCGGGTCAGTTCGTCCTCACCGGGTCGACACGCTTCGATTCGCTGCCACTCGCTGCTCAATCTTTAACTGGACGGCTACATAGAATCGAAATTCATCCTCTGTCGCAGGGAGAAATCGGCACTACCTCAGAGCATCTCGTTGAAAAGCTCTTTGCAGACTTCAACGCTGTCCCAACCCCACATATATCGGCTACCACTCGTTGCGATTACGCCGAACGGGCATGCCGCGGCGGTTTCCCGTTGGCGCAAGAACGTGACAAAGCCGCGCGCAGTCGATGGTTTGACGACTACATTGCGCTATGCCTTGAGCGCGACCTACTTGAGCTGGGGCGTGTCCGCCAACCAAGTGCTCTCGCCCCCCTGCTCTCACGACTCGCCACTCAAACCGCCCAAGTACTCAGCATATCGGGCTCGGCTAGAGCCGCTGGGTTGCCTGTAAGCACCGCTTCAGATTACATTAAATTGTTTGAGTCCGCGTTCTTAGTGCGTTTGCTGCCAGCGTGGGGAACCACTCTGCGTGCCGCGGTTGCCTCCCGCCCTAAGCTTCACTTTGTCGACTGCGGGCTAGCTGCCCGTTTATTGCGTCTGTCTCCCGACAAACTCGCTGGATTAGACCCGTCATCGTTGGAACAATATGGTCACCTGCTTGAAACGTTCGTGGTCGGTGAAGTTCTTAAGCAGGCATCTTGGATGCCTTACAAGCCCCATGTCGGCCACTGGCGCACTCACGATGGGGTAGAGGTTGATCTGGTAATCGAGGACAACAACAACGGTTCTGTTGTGGGTATCGAAATCAAAGCTAGCGGTAGGGTACACCAACGTGATCTGCGCGGCTTGAGAAAGTTGAGCCAAACGCTAGGCAAGCGATTCGTGGCGGGAGTTATTTTCTATACCGGCTCTCACGCTGTGCGTTTCGCTGGCGACGATCCTCTCATTGCCTTGCCAATCGACCGTCTCTGGACAACTAGTTGAATAATCCCCAAAGCCAGTAATTCGACTCAAGCACTAACCACACTCCTGCTGCCCGCACGGGTGGGGTGTTCGCGTTATAGCTGCCAAAACACGATCACCAACAGCGACTTGCTCAGCAGCCTACTAGCACCACCGCCGACCTTCTCTACTCGATGCTCTTTGCAAGACGCTTGACACTTATGTCGCCTCCTTGATTGCCGGGCAATATCGGTGTTGTTTCGATGTTGTATTGGCGCAAATGGCTCACGATCACGGACTTAACAAATTCTTCTTCGGTTTCACCTTCAACGACTACCGCTAGACGAATCATGGACGGCCGCCGAATAGGTTCCGCTGCCACAGTTCGCCGGGCGCGTAATCTTCAAGCCAACTTGCGTATTGTCGGGGATCAAGTCTGTTGAATCGCGTTTCGTCGCCGTCAAGATTGAGAACGACTATCTCTTCCAAGTCGAAGCAGTCAGCTAGTAGAGGCGATTGAGTCGCCACAATGACTTGCCGTTGCTGCGTGACTTCTCGGACCATGCTGCCAACTAGTGTGATCGCCGCTGGATGCAAGCCAAGTTCGGGTTCGTCGAGCAAAATAACCTCGGGCATCATCTCGGATGGCAGATTTAGAAGAGTAACAAGCGCGAAGAACCGCAACGAACCATCCGATGTGAGATGCGCCCCATAGGTTCGGTCGCTGTCTTTAGCCTTCCAACGGAGTTGCACTCTTCCATAAGCTTCTTCAATCACGAAACGGTCAAAAACTGTCAAGACTCGCCCAATGTGTCGACAAATTAGATCGAAGCGCGAAATGTCATTGCGTTCCAATCGGAGCAACACCGCAGCTAGGTTCCCGGCATCAGAGCGTAGCCGTAAATTGTCACCAACGTCCCAACTCTTCTTCATGTTGGAGTTGCCAGATGTGTCATGAAATTGATAGTTCGAGCAGTTACGAAGCAGATTTACGATTACCCTGGCTGTTGTCTGGTTGACGGTATCGAATCCACCTTGCGCCGCGTCGATGATTGCAGCTTCACGGTGCCCGCTTTCGAGTTCATTCCAAGGTGCTTCACCGCCCAGGTCGAATCTACTGAACCGAAATCGTTCAGCACTGAAAAAGAAACGATCAGGAGAGCCGTGGGTCAGCGAAAAATTGTAGTCATTTGTTCCGCGTTCGGTCTCGAGAGAAATTGAAGCCTCCATTCGTGGAGTCACTCGATTGCCACGGTAAAGCTGACTATCCGCACCACCGTGTCGTTCAACAAATTCAACCAGGTTGCGTGTCTTAACCATCCAACTCAGCATCTCAAAGAACCGAATGAAGTTCGACTTCCCTGCGCCGTTGGCTCCTATCAGCAATACTGCAGCGGGCATATTATCGATTTCAACGTCCTTCAAAGACCTGAAACCCTGGATGCGGATCGACGTGATCCTTGCCAGATTCTGGGCATCTAGAATCTTTTGCGTTGCTTCCATGTCTTATACCTTAGCGGTACTAGTCGAAGCGTTGACTAGTCGCACCTCAAGTACTCCAACGGTGATCGGTTTTGCTGATCAATGAGATTGCGATGCATAAACGCTACAAAATCGTGACGGTGATAGTCATCGATGAAGGCGGTGCTGTCGTTGTTTTTTGGCTATTATCGACGGGATGTTGTACAGAAGGCTGAATCGACTGCCGGAGCGGAGCTTCTTTTTGCTCGGCATGCGAGGGGAATGCGTCTATACTGAACAAGAACACAGACAGGAAAGGATTCGGTCTTATGAGGAAGTTTGGTCTTGCCCGGGTGCTGGGCGCCCGGGCGTGGGCGGTGGTGGCGTTGTTGGCGGGGGTGGTGGTCGGCGTGCCCGGGGCGCCTGGCGTGACACCGGGGGTGGCTGAGGCGCAGGCGCAGGCGACGGTGCCGGGGCTCGATCTGGTGATGCGGGACAGTGTGAGCGACAACGACTTCACGTATCTGCAGGGGGCCAACGACGTGGAGGTCTTCACCCAGGACGGCAAGACCCTCGCCGTGGTGTCGTCCACCGACGAGTCGATACACCTGTTGGACATCTCAGACCCTGACAACATCAACGAGTTGCGTCATCCGAATCGTCAGCAGCAGAGTGGCGACAACAACTTCAACAACGCCATAGGCGGCGAATCGGTTGAAACTTATGTAGGCGCCGACGGCAGATATTACGTGGTCTTGACTTGGGCTACCACTGATGCCATTCAAACGTTCCACGTCGCTGAGAACGGTCGGTTGGACGAGATCGCGCATGTTGTCAACGGCTCGACGATGGATCTGGCGACTGACGCGTTCGTCTATGCTGTGGAGGGCAAGCAGTACGCTGCTGTGATCGGATCATTGAGCTCATCGTTGCAGATCGTTGATTTGAGCACCGGAAACGTTTCGGGAGGGTTGGGTACTGGTAGTTTGCGTGGGGCTCTGCGCGCTGACACCGAGGTCGATGGGGTGGAAGTCGCATCACATCTCAGTGGTCCGGCAGGTGTGACTCACTATTATAACGTCGATGCCAAAAAGCATTACGCGGTTGTCGTGACAGACGACTCGGACGCGATCGCGTTGTTCGATGTGACAAATCCTGAACCGACTGTCGACACCAATGACACCGACAACATTGTTGTGAGCGGGTTCTTGCGCGACAACGGCGATCTGGAATTGAACGGAAGCGAAGACGTCGACGTCTATTCAGTCGGTTCACAGACCTTCGCCGTGGTGACGGGCAACACCGATGACGGGATTCAGATCGTCGACATCACCATTCCGGCGAATCCCCGGGCGGCCGGCCAAGTAGAAGACAACGGCGGCGATCTGCTGCTCGACAATCCCCGGGGCGTGTCCGTCCACACGATCGGCGATCGTCATTATGCCGCCGTGGCGTCGTCGGGCGACCACGCGCTCAGCGTCGTCGACGTGACGGATCCGTACAATCCGGCTGTCGCCGCCGCCGTCAGCACCGACGGCACTAACGGCACGCTGTACACCGCTAACGGGGTGGACACCTACTCGATGGGGAATCGCCATTTCGCGATCGTCGCGTCCAACAACGCCAACGACGTGCAGATCGTGGAGATGATCCCGCGGTACAACGACACGGCGAGCGCCGACGGCAGTCTCGACACAACGTTCGGCACAGACGGCGTCGTGGCGTTCGACGACGGCGCCTTCGAGGACGTGTTCGCGGTCGGGATCCAGGCCGACAACAAGATCGTGACTGCCGGCTCGCGCCTGTCGGACGGGGATTCTGAGGTTCTTTTGACGAGGCGCAACCCCGACGGCACCATCGACCCCACGTTCGGCGACGGCGGCAAGGTTCTCACCGAAATTGTTTCGGGCGGCTCAGGCAACGGTGACCGAGCGTTCGACCTGCTGATTCAACCGGATCAGAAGATTCTCATCGTCGGCGGCCACGACACTGGCGGGACTGAGAGAGTTGACATTGCCGTCGCCCGCTACAATCCCGACGGCTCGCTTGATTCTGACTTCAAGGGAGGAGGGAAATTCAAATTCAAACCCACTGATGCGGGTTTCGGTTCTGCTGGAGATGACGATTTCGGATTTTCTGTCGCGCTTCGACCTGACAACAAGATCATTATTGCGGGCGAAAGCGATGATAAATTTGTCGTTGTCCGTTTGCACGCCAACGGTGAATTCGATGACGATGAAGTTTGCTCAGACGAATCTGGGCTTTTTCAAGACGTTGGACGCATTATAACTATCGTAAACCGTCCTCCCAATCCACCTAGTGGACACGCACGTGCAACAAGTATGGCATTGCAGCCTGACGGCAAGGTCGTCATGGCAGGTTTTCGTTCTGGAACGATCAGCACCCGCGATTTTCTTCCAATCCCGATCTCTAACACCAATCAGTCAGCACTGTTGTATCGATTGCATCCGAACTGCCAGCTGGACAGGAGTTTCAACGGCAGCGGTTTCGTTATCCAGAACGCGATTCTGCCTGAAACCACTGTTATTCTGCCTGAAACCACTGTTTCTGAAATCTCCAGGCCGTACTTCGTCGGGGTCGAGGTGCAGCCCGACGGCAAGATCCTTGCGGCGATGCGCACGAGCCCGAATCGCTTCACCAATTCTTACGGTCTGGTGCGGTACAACAGCGACGGCACGGCAGACACGACCTTCGGGAACGCCGGCCGCGACAGGGGTTTCGTGGACACCGGCTCTCTGCTCGTCGAGGATCTGGCTCTGCTTCCCGACGGGAAGATCATCGCAGCCGGACACATCAACGACCGGTTCAGTCTGCAGCGTTATCACCCGGACGGCACGCTGGACACGAGCTTCGGACTGGCGGGCACAGCCACCACCGAGATCGTGCCGGGCGAGAAGATCAGCAAGATCCGCGACATCGCCGTCGCGCCGGACGGTTCGATCGTCGCGGCAGGCTACTCCGGCACCCAGTTCGTCGACAGCCGGCGCGACGCGGCGATCGCCCGCTTCCACAACACTCTGTATCAAGTAGACGTCTGGAAAGCTGAGCTGACGCTGCAGGCCCAGACAGGCGGTTCGTCGGGATGCAACGACGGCGCAGCAACCGCCGCCCTGCAATGCTCGAATTCTTCGGTTCTGTCGGACGCGACTTTCACGTTCGACGACGTCGACTATGCAGTACGAGTAGTCGACTTCTCCTCGACAGTCTCGCTGGACTTGGACAAGGATGTTCCGCCGAGTTTCTCGCGTCTGGTCTTGGCCGTCGACAAGATCGAGGTGCCCCTGTCTGCCGGTGATCTCGCCGCTCGCTCGATCTTCCCGCCGAACTCGTTCAATTTCCCTGTCGTCGAGCTCAAACCGCCCGACGGCGGGACGGTGCGGCTGCGACTGTTCTTCGAGGGCGACTGGGCCGGCGAACTGGATCCGTCGTTCGGTGCGGGCGGCGTGGTCAGCCCGACCGTGGCGGGCCAAGAGGCCCAGGCGAACGCCGCAGCAGTCCAGGCCGACGGCAAGACGGTGCTCGTGGGTCGTGTACACGACGGAACGAGCAGGGACTTCGCGGTGACACGACTCAACGTCGACGGCACGCTCGACACGACCTTCGGCGACGGCGGCCGGGTCACGACCGGCTTCGGCACCGGCAACGACGAGGCCCGTGCGGTGGCCATCGACTCGAAGAACCGCATCGTCGTCGCCGGCTCCGCGCACGTCGCCAACGCGGACTTCGCCGTCGCCCGCTACCTGCCGTCGGGCGAACTCGACACGACTTTTGACACCGACGGCAAGGTCACCACGAACTTCGGCGCCAACGACGACGCCTACGCGGTGCTCGTCGACTCCGACGACAAGATCGTCGTGGCAGGTCAGGCGGGTCTCAACTTCGGCGTGGCGCGCTACACCACCGCCGGCGCGCTCGACACGACCTTTTCCACCGACGGCATGCACACCGTCGACGTCGCCGGCACCGACAGCGCCCGGGCGGCGACGTTCGTCGGCAGCGACGACTCGAAGATCCTCTTGGGCGGCTTCGCCACGAACAACAACGCCACCCCCGCGGTGACCACCGACGACCACACCGACTTCGCGCTGGTGCAACTGAGTGCGGCCGGCGCGCTCGACACCGGCTTCAGCACCGACGGCAAGCACACCGTCAACCTGTCTGCGACGGCGCGCCCCGACGACGGGATCAACTCTTTGACGGTGCAGTCCGACAACAAGATCGTCGCGGCCGGCTACTCAGGCACGAGCGGCAAGGTGGTCGCGTTGGCGCGCTTCACCGCCGCCGGCGCGCTCGACACCACGTTCGGCACGGGCAGCGGGACGCTGTCGGGGTACCGGGCCACCAGCAGCGCCGCCGGCGAGTACACCTCTGCGTTCGTCACGGCCGACAACAAGATTCTCGCTGTCGGCTCGTCGTCCACGAGCGCAACGATGGCCAGGTACAGCTCGACCGGTCAACCCGACAACACGTTCGGCACGGCCGCCACCAGCAACCGGGTCGCGACCCCCGCACGGGCCGGTTTCGCCCTCGGCGCCGCGCTGCGCCGCGGCGGCGAGGGGATCGTCACCGGCGGTTACGTCGTGAACACCAACCGCGAGTTCGCAGCCGCGGCGTTCAACCTCGACGGGACCGCCGACGCCGGCTTCGGCGTGGACGGCGTGTCGGCGGTCAGCTTCGGTTCCGGCAGCGTCGAGATCAACGCCACTTACGCACTGCCCGACGGCAAGACACTGGCGGCGGGCACGATCACCACCGGCACGGGCGCAACGGCTGCCTCCAGCGTCGTGCTGATGCGTTTCAACGCCGACGGCGCCCTCGACGGCAGCTTCGGCGCCAGCACGTCGCCCGGGCGGGTAGTGACCCAGATCGGCGCCTCGTCGCAAGCCAACGCCGTGCTGTTCAGTTCCGCCCACAACGCCTACTTCGTCGCCGGAAGCTCCAAGGAGACGCTCACCAGCGACTCCGACTACCTGGTGATGAGCTTCACCACCGCCGGCGCAGCCACTTCGGCCTTCGGCACCGACGGGGCGCTGCTGTTCGACGTCGGCACCGACAGCGAAGACGTCGCCCACGCCCTGGCCATCGACGGCAACAACCTGATCGTCGCCGGCGAAGCCGTGGTCGACACTGCCGACATGTCGGACTTCGCGGTGATCAAGATCGCGATCGCAGCCGGGGCGGGCACACAAGACTCCACGTTCGGCGCCTCGGGGGTGGCCTCAGCAGACTTCAGCTCCGGCGCCGATCAGGCCTTTGCGCTCGGCGTCACCTCCGACAACAAGATCGTGGTCGGCGGCGTGTCGACAGTCAGCGGCGCCGGCGGGGCCGCGCTCGCCCGCTTCACCGCCGCCGGCGCGCTCGACGCCACGTTCGGGACCGGCGGGAAATTCACCCCCAACCTCGGGGCACGCGGCCGAATCAGCGCCCTGGCCGTAGACGCCGCCGACAACATCATCGTCGGCGGCGGCGCCGGCCCCAACGCCGACAACTTCGATTTCACCCTCGCCCGCATCACCCCCGCCGGCGCGCTCGACACCGCGTTCGGCTTGGCCGGGTCGGCCACGGTCGAGTTCGGCACGGTGCCGTCGGCTGTGGAGGCCATCGTGGTGCAAGAAGACGGCAAGATCGTGGCGGCCGGCTACATGGGTCACGACAACGCCAAACTCGCCGCGCTCGCCCGTCTGCGCGCGGACGGAAGTCTCGACGACACCTTCGGCAACCACGGCTTCACTCTCAACGGCGACCTCGGTCAGTGGACCGGCCGCAACACCGCCAGGTACGCCTTCAATCCGTGGCGCAACGGCGGGAGAGTGACGACCCAGACAGTCGGAGCAGCAGGACAGATCAACGCTGTGGCCGTGCAAGCCGACGGCGCCATCATCGCCGCCGGCGCCGCCGCCAGCAGCGGCGACGCGACCCCGTGGCTCGCCCGCTACATCGGCGTCGGAACAGTCTCATCCGACGCCACGCTCAGCGCCCTCGCAGTCGCCTCAGCGGTGGCCGGCGCCGAAGCCTTCGACAACGCGGGCACGCTCTCGCCGGTCTTCGCTTCGGAGACTCTGAGCTATCAGGCCGCGTTGGTGGCAGACTCGACGCATTTCGTGATCACGCCGACCACCAGCCACGATGCAGCCACCGTCGTGGTGCAGGGAGTGCAGGGAGCTGATGAAGCCTCTTATTCGGTGGCTGAGGGGGAAAGCAGTCCCGCCATCGAGGTCGCCAGCGAGAAGTTGGAATCCGGCGCCATCGTCACCGAACCGATATCGACGACCGCCAGAGTCGTCGTCACCGCCCAAGACGGGGTCACCATCGCAACGTACAATCTCACCCTCCGATTCGAGTCCACGAATCCGGCCGTGCGTCTCTGGATCCAGACCAGCACCGACGGCTCGACGTACGACCGACTACCCGTCCACAGTTCCGGCCTCGCGTAGATCCAGATGCGGCAACGCACCGTCCAGGCCGTATCTGTGCCGCTTCGGCGTCTACGACGAGACCAACCCCGTCACCCATTTCAAACTCGTGCCTGCCACAGACTACGACCACGTAACCATCAGAATCAACGACGTTGAAGTCGCTTCGGGCGCCGCTAGCACGGCATTCTCCTTTGCCGGCGAGGAGGACTACACCGGCATAACGTTGGAGAGTCGAGCCGAGAACGGCAGTGCCCTCAACTACGACGTCGAAGTCCTGAACCGCTTTATCAGGGAGCGAACCGACGAGACCAACGCCGAACTAGATCAACTCATCGGCGGCGGCGGCGGCGGCGGCGGCGGCGGTGGTGGTGCTGTCGGCGGCGGTGGCGGCGGTGCTGTCGGCGGCGGTGGTGCCGTCGGCGGCGGGGACGTCAATCAGGCGCCGAGCTTCGGGCAGACGTCGCCAGTCGAACTGCGAGTCGCGGAGAACACCCCGTCCGGCTCTGCGATCGGGGCGCCCGTCGCCGCGACCGACCCGGAAGGCGATTCGCTGCGTTACAGCCTCAGCGGCAGCGACCTCTTCGAGATCGACCCGCAGACCGGGCAGATCACCGTCGGCGACGGCGCCGACCTGGACTACGAGACCGAACCCAACCGCTACGCACTGACCGTCTCCGCGACCGACCCCGACGGTTCGCGTCAAACGGCCCGAGTCACGGTCAACGTCACCGTCACCGACATAACGCTCCCGCCCCGCGGTCGCCGCCTACGACGCCGACAACGACGAAAGGGTGTGCCTGCCCGAAACGCTGCAAGCCGTAGCCGACTTCGATGACGGCACCCTGAGCGCCGAAGCCCTGCGAGCCGTGATCCGAGCCTACCTCAACTGCTGACCCCCGCGAACACCACCCGCGACCGAAAACGGGTTTCCCCAAATCTGCGCGTTCAGCTACACCCGATGTGGTTCAACGCGCGGAATTTGTGCACCAATCTGAGTCACCTATCCGCGCAGGCTCCATCGATTCGATGGCAAAAACACATTAAATGGTTCGGATTTGTGCGTGCTTGGATGGGTGATAATGTATTGTTCAAGGGCCGAGCGACGTGAGTGGAGCGATGCATACACCGTCTCTGCGCTGGTAGGCGAATCCGTCGGCGGTGACGACCACGAGCCTTGCCGGTTCGCCCACGCGGGCCAAGTCGAGTTTGTCGCGCAACCTCAGCAACGTGCGCGCGGCCTGCTCAATCGCCTCTCGGCCGCCGAGTTTTATCTCAACGGCAACCCACTTTCTGTCTGGATGCTCGATGATCGCGTCGACTTCGAGGTTGTCACTGTCACGGTAATGCGACACTGTGCAACGAATCGACTGAGCGTAAACTTGCAGGTCTCGCAACACCATCGACTCGAAGAATCGACCGGCGAAGCTGAGGTCACCGAGCAGACCGTCGACCCCTGTGTTCAACATCGCGGCGGTGAGCGACGGGTCGACTAGATGAACCTTGGGAGAACGCCTAGCTTTGGCTCGCGAGGCTATGTGCGTGCGCCAAGCGGGCACCTCTTCGACTACGAAAATGGGCATGTTGATCACGACCAGCAAGGGGTCGCGCACTAGGTCCACGTCGGTGCTGTTCCGTCGATGCGTCGGGGTCTTCGTGGTGCTCGAGGACGGCACTGTTGTCGTCATTTTTCGGCTATTATTGACGGGATGTTGTACACAAGGCTGAATCGGCTGCCGGAGCGGAGCTTCTTTTTGCTCGGCGTGCGAGGCGTCGGTAAGAGCACGTGGATACGTGAGGTGCTGCCCGACGCACTACTCATCGACCTGCTCGACGAAGCCCTGTTCACCGATCTCTTGGCCGACCCGTCACTGTTTCGACAGATGCTCTCGCAGCAGCAGCCCGGCGACAGGGTGGTG
Source organism: Candidatus Aldehydirespiratoraceae bacterium (assembly GCA_965204595.1). Lineage (GTDB taxonomy): Bacteria > Actinomycetota > Acidimicrobiia > Acidimicrobiales > Aldehydirespiratoraceae > VXYK01. The sequence continues at coordinate 1,057,399 of CBDBEW010000014.1, forward strand.
GTCGACGAAGTTCAACGCATCCCTGCTCTGCTCAACGAGGTTCATCGCCTCATCGAAGAACGCGATGTCAGGTTCGCGCTCCTGGGTTCGAGCGCGAGAAGGCTCAAGACCGCCGGCACGAACCTTTTGGCCGGGCGAGCCCTGCGCAAAGCCATGCACCCGCTCACACCCTCCGAGATAGGTGACGACTTCAACCTCGACGAGGCACTGCGCCACGGCACCATAAGTCTGGTGTGGAATGCCCCTGACCGTCGGGAGGTGCTCGCTAGCTATGCACAGCTCTACCTGCGTGAGGAGATCCGGGCCGAGGCTCTGGTCAGGAACTTGTCGAGCTTCGTGAGGTTCCTCCCCGTCGCAGCCCTGATGCACGCACAGACGGTCAACGCGGCTGGGATCGCCCGCGACGCCGGCATCGCGAGAACTACCGTCAACGGCTATCTCGAGATCCTCGAAGACACTCTGCTGACCACCCAACTCCCGGCTTTCGAAGCCAAGCTGCGCGTGCGCGAAAGATGTCGACCCAAGCTCTACTGGGTCGACCCAGGCCTGGTGCGGGCGATCAAACGCCAGTTGGGTCCGGTCACTGCCGAAGAACGAGGAGCCCTGCTCGAAGGCTGGGTATATGGCCTGCTGCGGACCCACAACGAGCACCAGCACCTCTACGACGACATCGGCTACTGGGCCCCCACCGACTCCCGCACCGAAGTCGATTTCCTGCTCGTGCGGGACGGCGAGCATCTCGCGCTGGAAGTCAAATCCGCGACCCGCTACAACACGACCATGCTCAAGGGACTGCGGGGAGTGACCGAACTCCCCAACCTCACTCGCCGCATCCTCGTCTACGACGGCTCACGGTCGTTTCGAACCGAAGACGGCATCGACATCTGGCCCATAGACGACTTCCACCGAGCCCTAGAAACCGACCGACTCTGGCACTGAACTCGAACGGCAACGTCAACGTGGTCGACTCATCCGCGGTGCGAAGGAGTTGAACCATTCGAGTTCAGTGAACCGTGCGAGATCGGAGTCGAGTTGAAGTTGGTCTTCAGGCGGTCCACCATCTCTGGTCCTGTGATGTTGGCATTGTTGTAGACGAATAGTCGCAGCTTGGTTTCAGCCAGCACATTGCGATGGTCACGCACGACGGAGTAGTCTTTGGTCAAGGCGACCCAACCCTCTTTGTCTACCCTGAGTATCCAGTCGGGATCGGCGATCCGTTGGTCGGTGCCTCTGGGATATACTTCGGCCATCGGCAGTGCCTCGTAGCCTCGTGAGCGAATTGCTTCGGCGATCAGATGCCGACCGAGGCCTCGGTCCAAAAAGAAGACTGGTGGCGGGTGATCAGGCTGCGGCTTGCGTCGGCCAGACGGCACAGAGGGCTTCTTCGATTTGGTCTGCGGGAGTCCCGAAGTCGGTTGCGAGGGACTCCAACGGTTCTCCAGCGCCAGCACGGGACGCAACGGCCGAGAGAGTCCCGCCCCCCTCAACAAAAACTGCGTCTCCTCCCGCCTCCACCAGCCCGATAAATGGAACCGACCGTCGATCACCCGGACAGCCGTTGAGCGCGGTGATCACCGGCTCGCGTTTGGACCGCGCACCGTCAAAGCGCGTCTCCTCATTGCCGCGAGACCAACTGTGCAACGTCGACGGAGCCATGCCCACCAACCGCGCCGCCCCCGCGACCGTATAAAGCCGCCTTGCGAATCGTTCGTCGATGATAATGCCTCCCAGCCTAATCTCCCCAACCGTCTAGTTCAAAGACCATGCTAGCCCACGCACTCTGCCGACCCAAGTATTATAGCGAACTGGATTGTAGGATTGGAGTACACCAATTCACGAACGGCGGACTATGAGTTGGAACTCAACAATGCCCTGGTCTGCTACTGACACCACTATTGAGGCTCTCGGTGGGGTGACATTGAAGTCAGCCCAGGAGATCTCAGTAGACCCGACCACGAGTCCGAGGTCGGGTTCGACAATCGTAGATTGCAGGCGAAATGAAACTTGGTTGGTTACCCCGTTGACGGTCAGGTCACCTAACAATTCGTTGTCGAGTGTGGCACCAGATGTTAGTGTGTCGACATCAAGTGCCACGGTATCTGTGAGCACGAAACTAGCGGTCGGATGAATTCTCGCTCGGACTGCGTTAGTGATAGCGTGCTCACGTCTGGGATCGTTTGACACGATTGTGGTCATGTCGACAGTTACGTCTGCGGCAATGAGAGATCCTTCCTCAATGGTGAGTGAGCCAGTAATGTCGCCTGTTCGACCCACCGCAGTGACGCTCCCGATGGTCATTTCCTCGGCGACACGGAAACCGGCGAATGACCCACTAGCTGTATCGAAGTCGAACTCTCCGAACTCTTCGTCGATAACCCAGGTGCCGTCTATGTCATCTGTCAACTTATCTTCGCCCTCAACCTCGACTGCCTGCTCCTCGGCAACTTCTGGTTGTGCCTGCTTCTCAGCAACTTCTGTTTGCTCCTCGCACCTCCTCGGTTGCTTATTGATCAACCTTACCATAGGTCTCAACTGCGGCATCAACCGTGATTGCTAGTATTCTTTGAGCTTACATGGAGAGGAACATCGTGTTAGCCACCGACACCGACTCACTCGCGACCGAGTTAGTCCCAGCAGGAACCTCCGATACGAACGCTACTCAATCCACCACAAGGAGCACATAAATGCTTGGTTCTAAAATATCTTTCTGTTTGCCCCACAAGATGGCCACGGCCTTGGTTGTTTTGATCCTAGTCGCCACCGCTTGTGGCGAGACAAACAACAACTCAGCGGGTTCATCGCCGAGCAATGCCAATGACTCAGAAGCCCTCGTTTCGCTGATGCGCAGCATCGGTGAAAGCTTCGACTTCGATGCCCACGACTCGCCCGCCATCCTTGGCAACGAGGCATCATTAACGTTGATCGGCACCGTCACAAGTGTGGCTGACGGCCGCGTGTTCGGTGTCGGCGACACACGCGAGACCGAACCAGCGTTTCTGAATGCGACACTAACCGTGAAGGTCGAGAGCGTCCTCGGAGGCGACGAGACGCTGATTCAAGACGGCTTCGTGTATGTCGAGATCGCCCGGTCTAGGGAACTACCGGTCGAGGTTTTCCAAAAAGCCATGCCAGCAAACCAGCGGCTGGTCCTTTTCCTCGATGACTACACAGAAGGTTTCACAACCTTCCAGCTCATCGAAGCGGCACCAACTATCCCCAACGGCGCACCCGTGCTCGCGCCCTATACCGACGGCTTTCTCATAGAGTCTGTGTCCACAGGTGAGTTAATCGGCGGATTTGAGCCACTAGACGCACTACCTCCAGCATGGAGTCAAGGAACAAGCACCATCGACAGCTTCAAAACCCAACACTTCTCAAGCGAGGAACTCACCTAAGGTTCACAAAAACTCACTCACCCGAATCACCGCGGACTTCAATGCTGACTCGGTGACTTTGACCTTGTTTGGGGGATGGATGTCCCGCCCACAGAAGAACAACCTCGTCACGGCGCACGACATGAGACTCCACGTTGGTGATCCTCATTGCCCAATCTCCATTCGATTGCCTAGTTCTCACGCAGTGCAGCCACGGCTTCTTGCAAGCCTTCTCTAACAGAGACGATGCGATCAAAACCCAGCGTGTGGAGCAACCTAGTTCAACCAATGTCACAGTCGTCGTGCTATTATGTGTGCAGTCTAATCAAGTAGCATACGAATCAATACGAAGATTGCCCCGAAAGATCTTGAAAGTCAAATAAGGAGAAAAGATGTCTGAAACTATAGAGTTGCACAAGTTTAGCAGCGAAGCTGAGTTAGATGCCCTCATCGACAAAACGTTGCGAGAAGCCGATGTTGAACTCGATGACCTCAAGGAACAAGCACGCGAAGGAAGATTTGAGTCCGAGAAACTGCGACAAATTTGGTTCTCGATAAACGGTCTCGGTCGCGGTTGACCTGCAAACGCGCCAATGTACGAGGACTTGAACTCGCAAGCGCGCAAGTTCGCCAAGCAAACATCTGGCTTGTTGAACAACACAGTTACCAATGGAATCCGTGTATCTGTAGTCGCAACGACTGCGGGTGAGTGCATCATTGGCCGAAACGTAACAACTAAGCAGTTGACTGCAGAACCTATCCCACTTTCCACATCGTCATACAAGGCATCGGTTTACCTTTACTGGATACATTCGTACAGTTTGGATAGCGAAGAACGGTACCTGACTATGACTTCAAGCACAATGAGTGCCTACACATCGGATGATATGAAAGACAGCCAGTTAATCGTTGGAATCGACTATACCCGATCACCAAAAAACAAGTATCCAGGTTCTCATCTTCATGTCGGTGGTGAAAGAAACGACCTAGATGACATTTACCATGGAAAAAGAAAATCAAGGAAACTACGCGATCTGCACCTACCCGTTGGTGGAAAACGCTTCCGGCCAACCCTAGAAGATCTCATTGAATTTTTGATCATTGAAGAATTTGTTGAACCTCACACCAACTGGCAAACGACCCTAAACGAACACCGAAAAAGATGGGAAAGAATCCAATTGAAGGCAGCAGTGCGCCGCAACCAATCGGACGCTGCTGCCGCGTTGAAAGAAGCGGGATGGTGTGTCTCATGTTGACCCCAAGGTGGTGACGGCTAAGTTGACGACCTATCGACTAAAATTGGCTGCATGATCTCAGGCGAACGTCCCAGCACGAGCCTCCGAATCACCGCGGACTTCAATGCTGACTCGGTGACTTTGACCTTGTGTGGGGGATGGATGTCCCGCCCACATCGGATTTTTGCGTGCTTGGATGGGTGATTTGGATGGGTGATAATGTATTGTTCAAGGGCCGAGCGACGTGAGTGGAGCGATGCATACACCGTCTCTGCGCTGGTAGGCGAATCCGGTGGCGGTGACGACCACGAGCCTTGCCGGTTCGCCCACGCGGGCCAAGTCGAGTTTGTCGCGCAACGTCCACCCGTGACATGTCGGTTCGGCTGATCTCTCCGAGATACGCCCGCGCGGCATCCGCGGCGGTATGCGGAGCCGAATCGAGCGCATAAGGCCACCCACCACGGCATGCAAGCTCGAAGACATCGCCGAGCGAAAATCCCGGATCCGCGGCAGCACATTCCCGTCCGTCGAGCAGAGCCTCTAAAGACACCGTCCCGTCAGACTCCCCGCTCTCGTGCAGGCTCATCGGTCTCATGCGTACACGAACTATGCGCCCCGCGCCCGAGTGCCGCGTGATGTCGTCGGGTGGGTCAGCCGAGCCAGTGAGAATGAACTGGCCACGCTGCCCCCGTGAATCGCAAGCACGGCGCACGGGGTTCCAAATTGATGGGGCCAGCTGCCATTCATCGATCAACCTCGGCACCTCTCCGCCAAGAATCGAAGCCGAACTCATTCCCGCGGTTAGTGTCGCATCGACATGCTCGTCGAGGTACACCGCACTGCCGGCGAAACGCCGTGCGGTCCAAGTCTTCCCGCAGCCACGGGGTCCTTCAACAATGACCGCAGGCATCGTTCGTAAAGCTCGATGCATCTCTGCGTCAACCACCCTCGGTCGGTAACCTGCCGGAGTCAGAACTCCGGATGCAATCACATTCTCGTCCATTGGAGACATTATATGCCAATAAACTGGCACTTTAGATGCCACAATACGATTACTTCGTGTTTGTGATTAGGCAGAAGAGGGGCTGCCAAAGTTAAGAGAGACTAGACTTACAACCAATGGGCATGTTGATCACGACCAGCAGTTGAGCAACCATCCAGAGCGGGTAACCGTGGCGGAGGTGCGCGACGGTTGGGGTACGAGTCGCAAGTACGCGATTCCGCTGTTGTTACATCTTGACAGTTACGGTATCACTAGATGCCGCAGCGATCGGCATCAGCCATCTAGTTCACCGAGTCAACCATGTAGCCGATGTTGTCAGCGCGACTTAAACAACGCTACTCAATCCACCCCAAGGGGCACATCAATGCTTGGTTCTAAAATGTCTGCCTGTTTGCCCCACAAGATGTCTATCACCTTGGTTGCCTTGATCCTGGTCGCCACCGCTTGTGGCGAAACAGACGACAACTCAGCGGCTTCATCTCCGAGCAATGCCGCTGACTCCGATGACCTCGTTTCGCTGATGCGCAGCATCGGCGAAAGCTTTGACTTCGATACCCACGACTCGCCCGCCATCCTTGGTGACGAGGCATCATTAACCGTGATCGGCACCGTCACAAGTGTGGCTGACGGAGGGCGCACCCGTGCTCGCACCCTATACCGACGGCTTTCTCATAGAGTCTGTGTCCACAGGTGAGTTAATCGGCGGATTTGAGCCACTAGACGCACTACCTCCAGCCTCTGGAGTCAAGGAACAAGCACCATCGACAGCTTCAAACCCAACACTTCTCAAGCGAGGAACTCACCTAAGGTTCACAAAAACTCACTCACCCGAATCACCGCGGACTTCAATGCTGACTCGGTGACTTTGACCTTGTGTGGAGGCGGTCGTCCCGCCCACACAAGAACAACCTCGTCACGGCGCACGAGACCTGTGAATACTGCGAGAGGTGCTCGACGCGCGATTCGCGGCCGGAGTAATGCTTTCGCACATCGCAGTCAAACCCAACTGGAACCTCCTCTTTAGCTCCATGGTACTACTGAGTGACAGCATCGATCATTGCAGAGAGGTCACAGGTGGTGCGCACACCATCACCGAACGTTTCGGGTTGCCGCGACACAAGGAATCTGCGATGCGCCCCGATAAGGTCGCCCACATCATTGAGCCGTGACATAGCTGTGGTGCTAGGTCTCGTGGTGAGCTTAATCTCAATCGCCCAGACTTCTTGATGAATTCGCAGCACAAGGTCAACCTCTCTCCCATTTGCTGTCCGTAGGTGCCATGCCTCATAACTGCGACCAATCTGGTCTAGCGCAGTCAGGATTTGCTCAATAACGTGGCCTTCCCAGCTTGCACCCACTTGCGGTAGCGAGAAAAAGTCTTGTTTGTCGTCTAAACCCAGAAGACTGTGGAGTAACCCACTGTCTCTCCAGTATACTTTCGGTCGCTTGCTGAATTGTTTTGAGGGGTTTGCGCTGTAGGCGGGGAGACGACGAATCAGGAAAGCACCTTCCAGATAGTCAAGGTGAGCGTTGATGGTGTGGTACGAAAGTCCGAGAATACGCCCGATATCGCTGGCATTCCAGAGTTGTCCGTGGCGGGCAGCTAGCAAACCGAAGAGCCGCTTCGTGGCATGTCCCGCCGACGGAAGGCCCCACGAAGGTAAATCACGCTGAGCGAGCAGGGTCAGATAATCACGCTGCCACTGAGGAAAGCTGCTGCTATCTAGCACGCCACCATCAGGATAGCCCCCACATCGCCAGCGTTGATCGGCTGCATCGGGTGGCAACTCTTTGAGAGATAGTGGCGATAACTCCATCACAGTCAGTCGCCCGGCAAGCGATTCTGACACATTGAGCATGAGGGCGGGTGAGATCGAGCCAAGCAACAAAAAGCGTCCGTTACGCTTTCTGTCAGCATCAATAGCACCTCGCAACCGTGGAAAGATTGACGGCGAAGTTTGAGCTTCGTCAATCACGACTAGAGCGGTGCTCGAAATTACCTCGTCCCATTGCAGGTCGAGTCTTAAACGGTCGGTGTCTTGCTCCATATCGTAGTAGTGGCCGCCAAGTGAGCGTGCGAGCGTGGTTTTGCCACACTGGCGAGGCCCGACTAGAACTGCAGCTGGATACTGAGACAAGCGCTGGTGTAGCAGAGAAGCGGCTCCTCCGGCGACAATGTTACGTTGCAGCATCCAAGCAACTTACCAGAGAACTTCTACTCTCCGGTTCGTGGCTTCTATTTTTTCATGTATCTGTTTCTATTTTTCTCACAGTTTATTTCTATTTTTGTTGCACATGTATCTATTTTCCGAATTCTCGGCCAGACGATGAGGGGTGACGATGCTGCTGGCTTCATGGTTGCTCAGGTGGTAGTTCCCGGCGTGTTGTACGTATCGAGCGGTTTGACTGATTCACTCACCGTTGGGACCGTAGGCCATTGCTTGGAAAGTCTCGCCAATACGACTTCGAGGGGTATTGAATATATTACCTCATTATATTACGGATTAATTAGTTTAAACAGTAACTTACTACTTCATCGATCAGAGGTGGCTAGCGGTCCATGCTCCGGACAGCGGAACTCTTCGCCCGAGAGTACTCCTCGGGGCCGAACAAACCGCCGAGCTTCCCCAACACCCAAGTCACTCTCAATGTCGCCGAGCACACCCCGCCCGGAACCAACAACAGAGACCCATCGGTGCCACCGACCCCGACGACTCGAACACCAGCACCAGGGTCCCCATCACCATCAACATCACAAACATCGACCTCCCCGGCGCGGCGGCAACCTACGACACCGATAACAACGAACACATCACCCTCAACGTATCCACGGTTCAAGACAGTGGGTTTCGCGTGAGAAAAACCTAGCTTGTCTGGCGGCCGTCGATCAGAGAATGAAGTTACTCCCCGTTGGAGCGATTGGGCCAGAACACCATCGCGCCGACCGGGTACCTTCGATACAGCGATGTGAACAGGTCACGTACTTGGTTCTTGTTCCATACCCATGGGTGCTGGAAGTCGGGTATGCGAATCTGTCCCTTCTCGGTGTCGAATAGCAGCTCAACAATCGACGGCATCGTTCGCCTCGCTGTCGAGCGACAGGGCGGCCACGCCGGTGAGTCGTGACCAGTCGATGGTGGCGAAGCTGAAGCGGTCGCTGAGCTGCGCGACACTTTGCATGCATACATTTACGACCTCTGCCGAGACCGACGTTCCGCCGCGATCCGCACGTTGAAACATGGGGCATCGGTCGACGGGTCCTCCTCAACCTTCATCTGACCCGCACCGAGGTCATCATCACGACGGAATACAAGCAGCGACTGCAGCAGTGCTTTCAAGCGGCGAACGTCAGCGCGCGCGAGCAGTGCCCCAGCGGGCACTTCTAACGCTTCGCCCGATGCCAATGCGGTGTTCTCAATTTCGTTCGTCGCAAGCATCGCCCCTTTCGACACCATTGAGGGAAGTAGGAACGCGTCGTTCCAGTCGACATCGTCTGGACTCCAATCCACGACTTGCTGCTCGTCGGAACTGGCAAAGTGCTTGCTGTATAGAAGCCGCGGGCAGCGTAGTTCGGTCTGCCATTCCGCTTCGCTTCGCCGCACGGCATCGGCCAGAACTGTGGCATCCTTGAGAATTTGTCGGCGGCATCCACGCTATTTTGTAGCAATTCGCGAACTACAGGTTCCGCATCGCCGTCGAAGTGAGACAACGCGGGGTGAGTGAACCCGTGCGGGGAGTGGGTCTGCGCGAAGTACAGGTCGGCGTTCTGGCTCGGCCTGTCACTGCGTCTACGCCATTTGCTAGCCATCGACATGGTGTCTTTAGTCTGTGCAGTCACACGCGGGCGTGCCGGTCGCATACCTGTCCTCCTTGTCTGACAAGCCGTTTTCTAGGTCGCTGAACGGGCGCGCATTCACACCGAAAAAACCGAACCGAGAAATGCCGACACCATCAAGCTTGGGTGCCAAACGCACATGGCGATCTTCGAAATCCGCCCACCAACCAATGTCCGATGGAGTGCCCGAACACCGTCTAGAATCACGGGTCCGCCCAAGTTCCACGAGCCGGTGCGTTCCCTTCATAAAACAGAACACGCAGTTGCCTGCTTCCGCTGGAATGTCTAAGTCGAAGTCACGCCGTCGCCAGAAGCGGAGAACATCAGAGGCGTCAAAACCAGAGTCAAAGAGAGGAAAGTAGGGTCTCTCTCCAGGAGGCTGCGTACTCACCGTGCATTGGGCGGTTGTCGCTCCTTCCGCGAATAAAGTACGCGACAAGACGCGGTTTACACGCCGCCCCTCGTCTGCGCGCAGACCCAACAAACGGACATGCAAGGTGGCATCTGCGCCTCGCATCGGTGCAGGCCCGGATTCTGGCTTGCTTGAACGTACAGACGCGTTGGTGTAGTCTTGCCAACGCTGCGACTGCCGTGAAGGTGGGCGCTTATTTAGGTGTTCAGCCCGCCTAATAACCGATGCACGCGATGCCGTCCCTCGAGCGAGCGCATACCGATCTGCCACCTTGGGCGGGCTGATAAGTATACCCCCCCCCCCCCCGTAACGTCAGTGGGGTCGCCCCAATGATGTCCTGCGTGAGCCGGGCCGGCAGTGCCACCCAACCACTCAGCGAGCAGCAGGTGAGAGGGGTACAACTTCAATTTAGCTGTGCAAGTACGACTATGGACATTCGGCAACATGCCTTGCAAACTTACCAGATCCTCAAAAAGTTCGCCTTGCGAGCGATAACCATTGCGGTCTTGTTCAATCGGCACGGGCTTCACCAAGCGATAACTGAGCTTGCGCCAGTAATCGCCTCGCCAAGCATCTTCAACTGTTGTGAACTCAAACCAGAAGAAAGGCAGACCGAAGTCTGCTTCGATGCGGCACTTACATTGCGCCGCGAACTCATAAGTTCCAGGGTGCTCAGCAGACGTGTTAGCGAAGAGAACCGCATCGCCACGACCGGGATCAAGTAATCCTTCTTCAGCGAGTGAAAACAACAGTGCTGCGCTTGACCGTCCGCCCGAAAAGCTGACGATGTGCGGCAAATCCGCGTGAGATGGATGCCTGTACTTTAGCGAACCAAGTCGTTTCCGTGCCAATTGAAGCGCTATGGTCTGCGGTTTCGTGGGATCGGGCGAAGATGCAATCGCGGCTTCAGGCATTATTTATTTTGGGTGGCATTTGATTCGCATACTATAAGAACCGTTGCAGTTTCGCAAAGCATGTTTTCCCTGAGCACGAATCTCTACGACAACTTTCGATGGAAGTGGGGACTTTGAGCCCGGCAACATTCTCAGCTACGGAGCGGTTTACTAGCACCGGCGCACTCCGAGGGGTGATTCGACGGAGAACGATACCGATGGCGTGCGTGGTCAGGTCTGGGGTCGGCCGCTGGTTCCGACAATGCCGCCGCCGGGCCGCCGGCTTGTGGGCGTGATGGCGACGCGGTACAGGAAGGTGGCGACTTCGCCGCGGGTAGCGGCGTGGTCGGGGCAGAAGCGGGGCGTGTCGTCGCCGCTGACGCAGCCGTTGGTGATGCCCTGCGCGCCGGCCCAGCCGATCGCGGCGGCGTAGAAGCTGTCCCGGGCTACGTCGGCGAAGGGCTGATCTTGACCACCGGTCGGCGCGTCCGGCGAGATGTCCCGGGCTACGTCGGCGAAGGTGTTGCGGGAGTCGGAGTCGGTGTCGGGGCCGGTGTACCGGTACAACAGCGTTGCGATCTGGCCGCGGGTGGCGGGGTCGTCGGGGCAGAACCTGCGGGTCGCGTCGTTGCCGGTGGTGCAGCCGGTGGTGACGCCCTGCTCGCCGGCCCAGCCGATGGCGGCGTCAGCGAACGACGTCGCGTCGACGTCGGAGAAGAGTTCGGAACCGGTCATGAGTGGTACGGGTTTCCCGGCGGCGCGCCACAGGAACGTGACGAAATGGGCGCGGGTGGTCGGCGCGCCTTGGCAGTAGTTGTCGGCTTCGCAGCCCGTGGTCAGCTCGTTGGCAAGCATCCAGCCGACCGGTGCGGCGTAGTAGTCCATCCGGTCGATGTCGTCGAATCGTGCCGCTGCCGTGTCGGCCAGCTGTGCGTCGCCAATTCCCGCCGCCGCGTCGATGTCGGCTTCGCCGCTCGTGTCGCTGCTCGCATCGTCGCTTGCGTCGGCGTCGTCGATGTTGCGATCGCCTGTTGTGCCGTCACCTGTTTCACCATCGGCGGGGTCGTCGTCGACGTCGCCTTCCGCAGCATCGTCGTCGCCAATGTGGCTGTCGCGTGGTCCGGGGCTGTCGTCGGTCGGCGCGCCGCCCGCGTCGCTGGGACCGCCGCCGCCGTCGCTGGAACCGCCGTCGCCGACGATGCCGGTGTGGCCGCCGGGGTCGCTGGTACCGCCGACGTCGCCGGTGTGGCCGCCGGGGTCGCTGGGACCGCCGCCGCCGTTGAGACCGCCGACGCCGCCGTCGCCGTCGCTGGGACCGCCGCCGTCGCTGAGACCGCCCGCGTCGCTGGGACTGGCAGCGTTGTCGGCTTTGCCAGTGTGACCGCCCGCGTCGTTGGGACCACCGACGACACCAGAGTCGCCGCCGGAGTCGTCGTAAGGACGGGCTGGAACGGCATCGTCGGTGGGGGTGTTGAGGGTGGGCGTGGGGTCGGTGATCGTAAAACTCGTTCGCAGCACTGGCAATGGACCCTGCCCTGATACAAGGGCGGTGCCAGTGACGACGACGGTCTCGTCTTGCTCATTCTTCGCGTCGTCGACCACGGCGATCGTGGCGGAACCCGCCGTCGCGCCCGCCGCTATAGATATCGTGTCGCGCAACAGCCGGTAATCCTCGGTCGCAGTGGCGCTGCCCGACGTGGCCAGCGAGACCGTCACCGTCGAACCCGTCGGCGTCGGCTTGTCCAGTTCGGCGGTCACCACCACGGAGCCGACGTCCTCAGCCACCGGGCCGGCGGGCGCGTCGGTTCCGAGCACCACCTCCGACGCCGTATCGTCGTCAGCGATCGTCAGCCACGCCCGAGCGCCCAGCCCATGTCGTGTGTAGAGATCACCCAAGCCGTTCGCCGGGTCGTCGGGCGCGACGATCCGCAGATCGATCCGTTCGTATCCTTCTATCTCGGCGTCGTCGATGAGCGTGACGCCCACACTCTTGGCTGTGGAGGAGTCACTCGGGCCGAAGGTGACCGTCTCGTTTCGGATCACATAGTCGGTGTTCTCGGTGGCGGCGTCGCTGTGCAGGGCGTCCACAGCAATCGTGAAAGTCACACTCGTCTGCGGAAGATGGCTGATGGTGACCGGCAACTCGAAGGTGCCCCATGGCCGGTTCTCGTTCAGGGAGTACCAGACCGTGCGCGTCGTGGTCGGGTCGTCGCCGAACGCTATCTGTGCTGCGCCCGACTCGTCGTCGGTGATCGTCACCGTCGCCGTGGCTGACGCGGACGCTGCCTGCCAGCCTGCTGCGGTGGCCGCCGCGCGGCCTATGGTCACAGTGAACGTCTCAGCGCCCTCCAATAGAGCATCCTGGGCTGTCGGAACGCTCAACGTCGCCGCCGTCCGGCCTTGCGGCACAGTCACCGCAGTCGGCGGGGCGCCCGTGTCCGCAGCCGTGGCGGAACTGCCCGAGTAGCCATATGACACCGCCAACGTCAACCCGCCGGCCGGCGCGGCCCGGCTCAACGTCACCGCCAACGAAGCGTCAGAGCCCTCCGCTGCGGCAGCAGACGGCATAATCCGAAACGTCGGCGCCGCGGGCTGCGCCCCTGCGGGCGGAACCGGGATCGACGGAGCAAGCGAAACCGCCGAAGCGGCCGACGCCAACACCAGCACCAGCGCTGCGACACCAACTTTCACGGGCATGGGCGTGGGGGGGGGGGGGGGGGGGGGTGAGAGATCACTCACCGTGCAGCCCCGACGAGACGCTCCCGACAAACACACAAGGAGCGAGCGACACCCGCGAACCCACAGAAGATACACAGGTTTGTCCGGCGGGCGCGAGAACACCGCGCAGGTGCCGAGAAGCTGACACAAACATTCGATTTACCTTTTCATTACCCGACACCAGTATACGACCGGCCCTCACATTCTCCTACCGTGGGTTTGTGAAAAGCGACACATTGGCCAGTAGAACGCCTAGAACGGTCGAGTCTAGCGCGCAGGACGTGGCGAAGTTCGGCAAGGCACCTGCTTTGGGAGCCGAGGGTCGCTGGTTCGCCGCCGGATCGGCCCTGAGACGATGCCCTGGCAGTGATTGCCCTGCGCCCGCGTTGGAGGAACGATCGCCCGCCCAACCCCACCGGCACCGCATCGGATTGCCCTTCGCCCGCGCCGGAGGAACCGCTGAGCCGCGACCATCGCGAGAATGAGGCGTTGATCAAGACACCGCCGAAACGTCTCAAGCACAGGCGAACGAGGTGGTCGTTGCCCGTGCGGGCGGAGCGGCCCGAGCGGACAACGGAGCCTGCATGCGCCTCAGACTGATCCACGACGCGCACCGCGCTACGAGGCCGGTCGGTCCTCGGTCGCGGGCGTCGCCGGACACGGGCCGACGCGGGTCCGACCGCAACGCCCGCTCGCACTCCCTCGGAGTCGCCGCGAATTCAGTCGACGGCGCCTCGCTCGAGTACCCATCGGTGGGCACCAGCGACGACCGAGTGGACTCGACAGACGGCACTAGTCGACGGCGCCTCGCTCGAGTACCCATTGGTGGGGCTGGCCGGTGAACGTGCAGACCAGCTCGAAATCGGCATCGTAGTGCCAGACGACCAATTGGCGAGCCTCAGCCACCGCCGCGACCAAGGCGTCGACGAGGGAGAGCGCGCGATGCCGACCGCTCTCGGCGAGTCGCCGCTGGAGGCCGATCGCCCGCTGGTGGTCGCCGTCGGTGACCGGCACGATGTCGAAGGCATCGAGCCGGCTCATTATCGCCTCGTGATCCGCCGCGCTTCGGGCGCTGAAACCGAGTTCGAAGATCACCGGAGTGCAAAGGGCTACGCGCCCCTCAGCCATGAGGGGCGCGGCGGCTGCGGCGACCGCGGGCTTCGAGAGGCGGGCGAAGACGCTCGTGTCGGCGAGGTGCGTGGCCCGGGCCACTAGGCGTCTCCGCCCCAGGCCGACTCGGCCGCTTCGAAGTCGAGTCTGCCGACTTCGCTCAGCAGCGCCACGAGTTCAAGCCGACGTTTGGCGTTCACGATCTCAAGCAGCGATGCATGAACCGTCTCCCGCAGCGTCTTAGTTCCCAAGATAGCCGATGCCTGATCGGCGATATCTCGGTCTATCTCAATCGATGTCTTTGCCATAGTCACAACGATATCGCAATGCCGGCGAGAATCGTCCAAACCCGCCCGAGATCAGTACCTCATGGGAGAGTCATCTCGGCATCGGCGACCCAAGGCGGGTGATCTCAGGTGTCGGCGCAGGTGGCCTCAGGCGGTGTCGACGAGGAGTCCGTAGACCCGCGAGTCGATCAGTACCTGCCATGACACAAGGAAGGTCACCCGGAGTTGAGCGGTCGGAGTAGCCCGGTCTGTCACCGCTGAAGGGGTGGACGTGCCCCCGCACGATCTTCCTACTCCCCCCCGGACCGCGGGGTCTGTGTCGTAGGCTTCGGGGCCGTGTTCTTCCGCTCCTAGTGGTCGCGCTGGTCGCCGCGGGGGTCGCTGTCGTTCACGAAACGCCGCCCGCTAACGCCTAAACAACCACCAACGAGATCTGGTCCGCGACGCTGAATATCGCAACCAATCCCCTAGACAGCAACACTTACGGCTGTCACAGATGGGCAACTGCCAACGCCGACAAATGCTCGGCTCGACTCACGACGACCGCCCTCACGGTTGAAGGAAACACGTACACGGTCGGTGAGATCATACTTAATAGCTCATCTGGAGAGTTTGAATTTTTACTCGACCGACCAAGCGAAATACCGGCGCAAGTAAGAGCGGATTTCGCGCCCTTGGTGCTTCGGATAGACGGTCACGATCTCATTATAGGTGAAGCACCCTTCGACGGCGGTGGGATCGGGTGGGGTTGGTCCTTAAATTCAGCATCGACGATACGCACCTCCCTGACCACCAAGAGCACAGTTGTTGTGCAGTTGCTCGAAATCATCGACGAGGCCGTGGGACTCAGCGTGAGCAGATAGGAGGGCGACCTCAGGTCCAAGGATCTCGGAGGCGGGACATTCGGCTGCCGCAAACGACGCACCAAGCAACGACGGGCCGACCACCAGCGGCACTACAGACAGCGGGACACCAAACCGCGGGATGCCTAGCAGCGAGACACCTAGCAGTGAGACACCCAGCGGCGGGGCGCAAGGCAAAGGCGCACCGCAGGACGGGATCGACGGCACCCAGGACGCAGACGACATGCTGGGCACCGACAACGACAAAGTGACCCTCGGGCGAGTGCAAACAGCCGTCAAACATTACGAGAACGGCAAAATCAACTATGAAGAACTACTCGACCTGATCCGTCAATACCTCACAAACTAAACCGCCGCTTCGGTGTCGACACCCCAAACCGGTTGTGGCTCGCAGACCTCACTTGGGTGCGAACCCGCAGCGGTTGGGTGTATCTGGCGTTCGTCATCGATGCCTACTCGCGGCGTGTTCTGTGCTGACGGGCATCACGCACACCACACACCGAACTAGCCCTCGACGCGTTGGACATGGCCATCGCCACACGCCGCCGCAGCGGATCTAGCGTCAACAGTGCCGTTCACCACAGCGACCGCGGATCACAATATCTGTCGATCCGCTACAGCACCCGAGGCGACGACAACGACATCGTCGCCTCAGTTGGCTCAGTGGGCGACAGCTACGACAACGCCATGACCTGAAGCTTCAACGGCCTACACAAATCAGCACTCATCTACCCCCACAGACCCTCACAAGACCTACACGAAGTCGAATTCGCCACCCTCGCACACGTCAACTGGCACAACCACCAACGCAGCCACAGCCAACTCCTACCACACAGATACAAATACACCACCCCCACCGAACACGAAAACACCCACCACAATCAAAACCCAACCACCAACCCGACAAAAACACACAAAACCAAGTCTCCACCAAACCCGGGGTGATTCAGGGTGATTCACGGCGCGCAAGTGGGTGCATCGTTTTGAGATCGACAACGGTGCGTGCGCGGGGGTGACCAGCGTAGAGCGTGAGCGTCTCAAGAGCCTTGAACGCGAGAACCGTGAATTGCTAAGACGAAGGCGCGAACTCACGCCAAGGTGTCCAGTAGCGTCATGAGACTGATGGTGGTAGGCGTGCTCTTGGTGGGGCTTTGGATGTCTGCGCCACCTGAATGGAGATGGCAACCAAACGCAATTCCTCTGTTTCTACGACCAGTGACGGGTATTGCAGTAGCAATCACGATCGTTGCGTCATTGGCTAATCTACTGTTTGGTAGTTCTTTATCACGATACACCAACGAGTTTGAAGAGTGGTGCTCGGATCGACTTGCCGCTAAGTACATTCGAAAGTTGAAAATTGACAACGGCCTGTGACAACTGGCGCTATGGGAAGATTATGCAGCCTCAAGGCGGATGGCATCAACCGCTGATATCGAGTCGTGGTTCGTCAAGGAAAGGGGCAGCAACCCTCAATTTGATCAACTCCGCCCACCTGTTACGCGTCGCCACCTTCTCGTACGTGAACACGCAATCGCAGTCGTGGATCGATGCTGATGCGAGGTGTATGGCATCAGCGGGTTTCACAGTCTTCGTGCCGAGACTTTTTGACTTGCGAATGATTGCTCGCGCCTCACGGGCGATCCTAGTTGAGATGTCTAGAAGTTGGATAGGTGACGCAGGCATCCAAAGCTGATCGATGGAATCTTCGCTGCCGATCGGGTCGTCGGCTTCATTGGTAACCAAGAAAGCAACCTCTGTGATCGACAGTACGGAGGTGTACACCTTGGTCTTCTTCTCGCGGGCATCGTCCAGCATGGACTGGATCGTGCTGGCCCGGTCGACTTCGTTCGCTAGGTAGGCGATTAGGACGTTCGAATCGAGATACGCCCGAAGCGGCCTAGCATTCATCTCTCATACGCCTGACCAGAACCTCGGCCGGTTCAGAAGTGAGGATCGCGCCTCGAGCTTTGAGGTACCCGCTGGGGTCGCCTTCGTCGACGGGATCCAGGTTGGTGACGCGCCGAATCGACAGCGGCCTATCGGTCCTCGGGTCACGATGGACCGTACCGGTGACATCGGCGACTCGTCCCCAAACGCCCCGCATCGCGTCCTCGAGATCAGGTTCCATGTAGCAAACGACCGCAGAGTCTGTGACGAGGTCGTAGAGGCGGAAATTCAGACCCCTGCGCCGGGAAAGGGTCTCGACAAGGCCGCGCACAGTCCCAAGCGAAGTCGCGTCCACATCGGGCGCTTCAGCTGCAGTGAGGGTCAGAGGGTCGATCGGTGTCTTGACAACCACCTGTTCGCCGTCCGCCTCGATTGCGATCGAGTGACTCTCATCGACGAGAGCCATGAGTCCGTGCATCTCCCGATGCAACGGCAAAGAGCGATCAAGGTGTCCGTCAAGCACGCGTCGCGCTGCGTCAATGCAGCTGTCGTACAGGTGCGGGATCCTCTCCGCGGCCTCGTCGTTCAGCGGGACGGCCTGAGCCGTCGCAGTTGCGCTTCCGTAGTCGAGGCCGGTGAGCATCCATCGGACCTCTGCCCCGTGGCTCATTCGCAGAGCATCAAGAACCTGCGAAAATCGACTGAGTGCGTCCGAGAGATGGTCGATAGTGACCTCGCCACCGAGGTAAAATTTTACGTTATGCTCTGTCATGTCTTATAGTATACCTTCGATGTGGACGAACCGCGAGTTCAAGTCGCTGCGTCACCATCTGAACCAAGTCATCCCACTCCAGTAGCAGCCCACGGCTTCGCCAACCCCACCAACTTCGCCGCCCGAGGAATCTTGAGAACATGACCCCCAACCGACAACAACAACCCCAAACCCCACTTTTACGCGCAGGACTGGTTTTCGATTTAAGTGGTGTATGCTTGCCGTGTTACTGAACTCCCAATTTTCATGAGAGGTATTTTGATGTACGCTTATGGGCAGACTGACGCGCCAGAAGGAACGTTCACCGCCATCGCAACCGGCGGGATCCACAGTTGTGCCATACGCACAGACGAAACCATCACCTGCTGGGAGGACATCTTTTCGGTAAAGGATGAGCTGATCTGAGGATGAGTTCACCATCGTCAAAAACCACCGAGTAACAACGCCATCGCAGCTACGACCAACGACTAAGTCCTCCTCTGGGAGTTGTCTCGCTGCGTGGGGTGACACAGTTGGGTGCTGTTGCGATACCGTCACTGTGATGGCAGAAAGCGAGCAGATAGACAGACAACCTGTGTCATCACGATTGGAATCTTTGCAGAACCCCGCTTACCGCTTGTTGTGGGGGAGCGGATTGCTGGTGTTCTTGGCGTTCCAGAATCAACAAACCGCTCGTGGATGGCTCGCTTTTGAACTCACGGGCACCAACACTGCCCTCGGTGGGGTGATTTTCGCTTTTGGTGTCACTAGTTTGGTTGCAGTACCGGTGAGTGGTGTGCTCGCTGACCGCATCAGCAAACGGGCAATCTTGATGTTTGCCCAAGCAACCATGGCAGCCGCTGCGTTTGGTGTGGCACTTGCCATCACCACAGGGATTATCCAATATTGGATGCTGGTGGCCGCTGGCGGTGTGCAAGGCTTGGGCATTTCGCTTTTTGGCCCTGCACGGCTTGCGATGACTGCCGACATTGTCGAACGCCACTCGCTATCTAACGCTATATTTCTCGGCAACGCAAGCATTCAGGTCACCCGAATTTTTGGACCTGCTTTGGCTGGTCTCCTTATTGGATTAGCTTTTTTTGGTGTAGAGGGGGTGTACTATTTGGGTGGCACACTCGCTGTGCTGTCGGTTATTGCGGTGATGAGGTTGCCTAGAGGCTTACCTAGAACAAACACCGATCAATCAGGGCTTAGCGATTTGTTAGACGGAGTTAGGTATGTGCGCGCCAACCCTGAACTATCAAGGCTTCTGGTGATGTCTTTGCTGATCGTGATGTTCGGATTTCCCCATATCGCTTTTTTGCCCGCCCTCGTGTCTGATGTCTACCAACGCGATAGTTGGGCGTTTGGGTTGCTTATTAGCGCAGCCGCAGTAGGTGCGGTAATCACAAGTTTCGCTTTGGCAAACAGCAAACAAACACGTTTGGCGGCATTACAGACTCAAGCAGCTTTTGTGTTTGGGGTAGCTCTCGTTGCGTTCGCATTGGTTCCAAGTTATTGGGCGGCAGTGTTTGTGATGATTTTTGTTGGAGGGGCTTCAGCAGCTTTTCAGGCACTCAACAACTCATTAGTCTTGAACCTAGCCCATGTTGAGTTTCATGGACGGGTACAGAGCTTAATAATGTTAAGCTTCACTGGTTTTGGGCTGGCTTCTTTACCTTTAGGTAGTTTAGCTGACATTTTTGGTATTCGTTTCATGATTTCGGTGATGGGTGCTTTAGTGATAGCTTCTGCTGTAGTAGGAGTGTTGTGGCGCAAACGCATTGTTGAACTTGGTACCCCGTACGGGATTTGAACCCGTGCTACCACCTTGAGAGGGTGGCGTCCTAGGCCACTAGACGAACGGGGCTAGGTTCGCGCGCTAGTGTAACCCGCGCAGCAATAAAATTAGTGGCTCTGCGCGTTTTAGGTCGGGTTGAGGGTTTCGTGGAGGTTCTAGTTGGGTTTGGGTGTGTGGAGGTGTGCTCTGATTCTGTAGTTCTGAAAGTTGGTGGATCCGAAGCCTGCGCGTTTGACGCGTTTGATCACCTTTGTTGGCTGTGTTTGGTGGCGGTGTTGGTGACGCGTGCGACGTGCCAGTTGGTGATTTGGGTGCGCCAGCGGTTGAGGGTTCGGTCTAGTCGGTTGACCTGTGGGGGCAGGTTCGGCTCTTGGAGGTTCGCGGCGAGTTGGCTAACGGACTCGACGGCGGTGGTCGGGTTGTCGATGTCATAGACCAACTGCAGGAGCTTGGTTGGTGTGGCTGGGCGTCGCGGATTTCGTCGTGGGGGTCGCCTGCTTTGAGCAGGTCCAGCAGCTTGGTGTGGTTGTCGTCGTTGATCACCTCTGACGCTAGTAGCAGTAGTTTAGGCACTTGGTATAGCGGGTTTGGTTTGCGGCCGCGGTGGTATGGGGATGGTGTTTTGTAAGTGTCTGCGGCCTTCGTTGAGTGCTTGGTTGGCGGTGTGTATCATGCCGAATGGGTCCGCGATCTTTGTAGCGTTCAGCAACGCAGTGTCGAACGCTGCTTTGTAGGAGCCGGAGAGGTCCAGGGTCCCCCACTGGATCTGATCGTGCCACTCTTCGGGTTGATTAAGTATTGGTTGTGTTGGGGTTTTAGCGGTTCTGTCCGCAATTATGTCCAACAGAGGACCCCGGCTGGCATTTACGTCGCTAGTGGACCCGATCTAGCGTTTTGAACCTTCCGCGGCGCTCCATCAGCGTCTCGTCAAGATCCAGCGTCTCAACACCGTCGAGGCGCTGCGTGTCTGTTTCGCACAACTCTTAATCCCAGTGCCGCACCGAATCGTTCACCACATGCCAGCAACAATTACCCAACTCCTCCCGCACGGGTGTCCGCGACCGGCCACAGGTTCCACACGACGGTCTCGGTGTTCGCCGTCGCACATGCACCTGCAACAACCCGACAGTGTCGTCGGCGGCGGGCACTTCAACATCTCCTAAATCGACGATCATTGCGTTCACGCGCCTGCGGTGACAGTCCACAGGAATCCTCCAGTTCTTGGTGTTGTAGACAGCACCGATTCTGGGGGATCTCTCACACTCAAGCGCGGATACCCACCGACTTTGGAGACCTTATTCGCGAAGGGTCCCCAAAGTCGTCGACCCTCACCGCCTTGTTCCCCTCGTTTACGCGCAGGCTCAATTTGGTGTGTTGTCTGATCAAAATATTTTCAGAAATCTTATATTGTTTGATGTTTGATGGTTGTGAATGTCACAGCGTGCATGTAAAGTTATGTTATGTGTTTACAGATACATCAACTAACATGAAGACTAAGAAAGCGGCCGGTAAGGTGGGGTGTGGTAATCCTGTTTGTTTAGCGTTTGGTGATGTGGATTCGTTGGGTGTTGCAGCGTTGACTGCTGAGTTGTCTTTGTTGGGTCGCAGCGAATCACGTATGGCTGCTCATAAAGCGAAACTGTTGGCTGCGATGAGTCGTCTTTCAAGCAGTGGTGACGCTCAACAGTTGGTTGTTGGTGAGTTGTTGATTTCTAAACGGGAAGCCAAAAAAGAAATAGAAACAGCCCAACTACTTGAATCGTTGCCTAAAACGTTTGAGGCTTTAGAGTCTGATGATATAACTGCTGGGCATGCTAAGTTGATCGCTAGAACCTCCTCTGAAGGCAAAATAGTTGAACAAGAGTTGTTGGATAAAGCCAAAACTGAAGCGTTTGATGATTTCGTGAAAACTGTTCGTGAACACCAACATCAACAAGCCGACAAAGCAGGTGAACCTGTTTTGGAGCGTCAACGCAAAAAACGATACGCGCAAGCCTTTGAAAACCCCGATACTAGCAGTAGAAGCCAACATATTACCCGCGGTGTTCAACAACAAAACTCAACGGCTTTGGTTAGGAAGAAGCCAACGAACCGCCACTGATGCTCAACGCATAGCACTCACAGCACGCGATAAACACTGCATAGGATGCGGAACCGACCCACTATGGTGCCGAGCACACCACATCAAATACTGGTCACACGGCGGTGCCACCGACATTGATAACCTCACTTTGGTTTGTGACCGCTGCCACCACAAAATCCATGACCACAACTGGCAAATAACACAAAACCCCACCACCAAAAAACTCGAACTCAAACCCCCCACCCCACGCTACAAACAACACCAACACCCTCACCGACCAACCAAACAACCCCCACCACGAAACAAACCAAAACCAACAGCCAAATCAGCCAACCTCCCACAACTCAAATAACCACATCGGTAGATTACGATATGCCGGTTATCGCCATTGATCCAGCATCACCCAACTAACATAAACCCAACAAACCAGTAGGACACCGCAGACCTAGCCACCACCCCTGCCACCCCTGTTTCTCGCAGAGACCCGCTACCACAACCTAGAAGGCTGCTGATTCATTCCCCTGAGATGTGAGATAATAAGTCCTATACAAAAATTATTGATTATGAATCGGATGTTGTGAGACACAGAAGCGGCGTGTTGCAAGACACCCGAAAACTAGAGGACCGATGTGGCCTGTGACCTTAGACGCGTGAACGAAATGAACGTCGAGTTCGGCGATGTTAGAGCACTTGATACCGACAACACCGTCGGGAAGTTGTTACGAGTTCATATGCACAAGCAGAGGCTGGAACTGCCATGTGGAGTGTACGACGAATTGTTGTGAATTGACCGCTACCAGCAGAATTAATGAATCCGCTGGAGTTAGGCAGAACGACACAGCTGATGTGACAAAAACACCGCACCCTCACCCCAACCAAAAACGCGAAGAGCCAAATTAGTTTGCTCGGGGAGGAGGACTTGAACCCCCAATGTCTGGACCAGAACCAGATGTGTTACCAATTACACCATCCCCGACTACTTTCAAAACGCCTTTTCGCTGCAACTCTCGCCGCAACTCTGAGACGTTCGCTGTAACGCCAACTTGACGCTACGCAAAGGCTACCAACTAAACGCTCACAAACCTCTAGTTGAGCCAGTTATGTACCCTTCTATAACCCAAGACCCGACCGAGCGACACAGCCACAGTTTCACGAGCCAACTGCCTAAATGTGGGCTCCACAGCAGTTGGTGAGAGGTCAGCACTAAGCCCAACCTCATCAGCTATTTGCGCGAGACGCAAAGAATGGTATGGGTCTGAAACCGCTATGACTGAAGACAAACCACGTGCGGCAAGAACTCGGGCTGTGGCTGCGAGTTGTTCCCAGGTCGACACCCCATCACTAACGAGCAACAACGCCGACTCTGGCACACCTTGACCAAGCAGATACCTAAATCCACTGAAGCCTTCTGTGAACCTGTCCCCCGGTAGCTTGTTTCCTGTGGTAATGACCAGCGGAGCCGCTCCTTGTTGCCAGAGTTCAAGGGCGTGATTGAGTCGCCGCGCAAACGCTGGAGACGGCCTACCGTCATATTGTGCTGTACCCAACACAACGATGACATCTTTAGGCCCCCGGCTGTCGTGACTGGAATACACTATCACCTGAACAAAGGTGGCACCCACATAGCCGACCAAAAGCACCACAAGCGCAACTGCTACTACCAGCGAACGCCGCATAAGGGTTGCGAAGAAGCGCCACGGTACCCGGCGCTGCGCCATTTAGCCAGCTAACTTAGCTTGAGCTGCGTTGATGCGAGCTAGGGTTTGTTCTTTGCCTAGATGTGTCATCGCTTCCCACAACGGGATGCCAGCAGCACTACCAGTTAGTGCCACACGCAACGGTGGTTGAGACATCACCCGCACGCCAAGTTCAATGCTCAGGCGATCACCAACTGCTAGGATGGTTGCACGCAGTAGGTCTGGGTCGTTAAATGCAACTTCGGCTAAAGCTGCTTTGAGTTCGCTCAAAACCCGTTCAACAGCACGACCTTTAACCATAGTTTTTTGCCATGCTTTGGCATCGTATGCAACTGGCTTTTCCACAAAAAGCCAGTCAAGCCACCCAGGTGCTTCAGCTAAGGAGTTGATTCGCTGCTGCACTTCATTGGCAAGTGCCTCAACCACGCATAAGTCGTAGTTCGCAGGAAACCAAGCCGCAGCCGCTTCCACAAATTCGCTTGGAGACATCGCCTTGATGTATGTTGCGTTGATGTGGGCAAGCTTTGACAAATCAAAAAAGGCTGAAGCTGCATTTACCGACTCAAGTGAAAACAACGACACGATCTCATCTAGGGGACGAATTTCGGTCTCATCGGGGGGACCCCAGCCCAGCAAAGCCAAATAATTCAGCATCGCCTGAGGCAGGTAACCTTGTTGACGAAACTCAGCTAAAGCTACGCTGTCGCGGCGTTTGGCTAGTTTCTTGCGTTGGGCGTTGACGAGTAAGGGCAGGTGGGCATAGGTGGGTGTTTTGCCATAACCAAGTGCTTCCCACAGCAGTTTGACCTTAGGTGTGGTGTTGAGCAAATCTTCACCCCGAATCACATGGGTTATGCCCATATCGTGGTCGTCCACAGCATTAGCCAGAAAAAAGGTGGGTGAGCCATCACTGCGACGGATCACAAAATCGTCGATGGTTGTGTGAGCAACCTCAACTCGCCCACGAATCAAATCGTTTATCACCGTTGAACCCTCTGGCACACGAAAACGCACCACCTCACCACCAGTCGCCACACCACCATCCGCCTCATCAGAAACACTCGTGTCACCTATATACGCTTGTCCTGAGCCAATAAGTTGCTCAATCGCTAAATCGTGAACTGCGCGACGCTGCGACTGAAAATATGGGCCTTCGTCCCAATCAAGACCCAACCAGCGCAATGGGTCAATTATGGCATCAACAAAAGCTTGAGTTTTTTTCGCCTTGTCAGTGTCTTCAATCCGCAAAATAAACTTGCCGCCGTGGTGGCGAGCAAATAACCAGTTGAATAAAGCGCAACGGGCACTGCCTACATGCAAATAACCAGTCGGTGCTGGTGCGAATCGAACCCGAGGTGTTTCCATCAAGTCAAACTACAAACTAGGCTTCCATCAAGTCAAACTAGGCAGACGTTCAAGCAACTGCTTCGTCAATCAAAAGGCCGTAAATCAACGAATCGATTAACGCCTGCCAAGATGCTTCAATAATGTTTTCCGATACACCAATGGTTGACCATGATCGCTCGCCGTTGGTGCTGTCGAGCAACACACGGGTGACTGCTCCTGTGCCCTCTTCGGTATTGAGGACTCGCACCTTGAAATCGGTGAGCGATATCTTCTGTAGGGCTGGAAAGCTGTCCTGCAATGCCGAACGAACTGCTGCATCAAGTGCGTTGACGGGTCCGTTGCCTTCACCCACAGCGATACGGCGTTTACCTTTAACCCATATTTTTACTGTGGCCTCGGTTTCCACATCTACCGCAACATCGTTCCAGAGCCGCGCTCCTGTGCCTGAGCGATGTGCCATGTCTACCGAAAATGATTCCAAGGTGAAATACGGTTGTTCCCAGCCCGCCGCACCGCGCATCAACAGTTCTAGTGAAGCATCGGCCACTTCAAAATGGTAACCAGCGTGTTCTAGGTGTTTCAAGGTTTCTACCACATCACCAAGCACTTGACCATCAAGAGCTAAACCTAAGTCTTTTGCTTTCATCGCTAAAGTTGAGCGCCCGGCCATCTCCGAAACTACGATGCGAGTGCCGTTTCCCACTAACTCAGGTTCTATGTGTTCATAGGCATCGCTGCGGCGGTTCAAGGCACTGGTGTGCAAGCCTGCTTTGTGGGCAAATGCCGAAGCACCAACATATGGTTGTTGTGGGTCATGTTTGAAGTTGACTAGCTCGGCGATGTGATGCGACACCGAAGTTAAACGTGCGATGGAACCCGGCGGTAGGCAGCGAATGCCCATCTTGAGTTCCAAGTTGGCGATTATGGGCACCAAATCGCAGTTACCGACCCTTTCGCCGTAGCCGTTGATGGTGCCTTGAACTTGGCTAGCACCAGCTCGCACCGCCGCTAGTGCGTTGGCAACACCACAGCCTGTGTCGTTGTGTAAATGCACCCCCACCGCGCAGTCTACGTGTGCCACCACAGCAGCAGTTGCGGCAGATATTTCCGGTGGCAAAGTACCGCCATTGGTGTCACACAAGACCACTGTTTCCACCCCGGCGATTGCAGCTTCTTCAAGCACTCTCAAACTAAACTCGGGGTTGCGATGGTAGCCGTCAAAGAAATGTTCGGCATCAAAAATGACTCTTTTGCCAGCAGCCACCAAATGGCTAACCGAATCAGCCACCATCGCCACACCCTCGTCTAGGGTTGTGCCGAGAGCTTCAACCACGTGGTAGTCCCAACATTTACCTACGATGCAGACAATGCTGGTTTCTGCACCTATTAGGTTCGCTAGTGAGTTATCGGTATCGACTTTGCCTCGTGGCCGCCTCGTTGATCCAAA
Source organism: Candidatus Aldehydirespiratoraceae bacterium (assembly GCA_965204595.1). Taxonomy (GTDB): domain Bacteria; phylum Actinomycetota; class Acidimicrobiia; order Acidimicrobiales; family Aldehydirespiratoraceae; genus VXYK01. The sequence continues at coordinate 1,084,142 of CBDBEW010000014.1, forward strand.
CGCCACAAACTCACTTGTGGTCAAATTGAGTTCAGTTTTGGCACGTTCAAAAAATTCGTCATCTTTAGGGTTGGCACCGGGATAGCCGCCTTCAATGAATCCAACACCAAGGTAATCTAGTTGTTCAGCTATTCGTAGTTTGTCGTCTACTGTGAGCGATATGCCTTCTAGCTGCGAGCCGTCTCGTAGGGTGGTGTCGTAGATATCAACTTGTTTTGGCCACAAAACACTGCCATTCCCCTCAACAGGCAGGCTCATAGCCCCACCATTAGCACTACTAACAGAACTCATCGTGCTAGTTCGTTCCAGTGGTGGAAATGGGCGATACGCCCACGCACAACGTCAGCGTATGCTTCGGCGATTGCTTTGGTTGCGGGGCCAGGGCAGTTGATGCTGCGGTCGTCAACTGAGTTGACAGCACTCACTTCTGCTGCTGTGCCAACCACAAATATTTCATCGGCGGTGTAAAGGTCGCTGCGTGATAATTCCCCGATTGCAACTTCTATACCTAAGTCTTTAGCTAATTCGGTTACGGTATCTTGAGTGATTCCTTTGAGTGCTCCTGCTGATGTTGGCGGCGATAACACTTGGTCTTTGATGCTAACAAAGATGTTTTCGCCGCTGCATTCCGAAACGAGACCCGCTTTGTTCAGCATTACCGCTTCGTCATATCCTGCTGCCACTGACTCCATTTTCGCTAAGGTTGAGTTGACGTAGTTGCCGGTGGTTTTAGACGCGGGCGGCATAATGTTGTGGTCGTGACGTTGCCATGATGATATTTTGAGCCTTATCCCTTTGCTGACAGCATTATCTCCGAGGTATGCACCCCACGGCCAAGCCGCTATCGCAATGTCGGTTATGCAATGTTGAGTTGATAACCCCATTTCTCCATAGCCGAAGTAAACGATTGGGCGCAGATAGCAGCTACTAAGCCCCGTGTCGGCGACCACATCTTTGCATGCTTGCACGATTTCAGCGATTGAGTAGCGCATTGGCATGTTGACAATGCGAGCTGAGTCAAACAACCTCTCAATATGTTCGGTGAGCCGAAAAATGGCGGGGCCTTGGTCGGTTTCATAAGCGCGGATGCCTTCGAACACGCCGGTACCGTAATGCAGTGTGTGGGTCAACACATGGATTTGGGCACGCTCCCAGGGCACCATCTCGCCGTTCATCCAAATGTTAGGTGTTGGGGTTATGGGCATTGTGTCCTCCTCTAGTCTCTAGTCGGGCTACAATCAGGCTACAATCGGGCAGCGATGGCATCGCCTATAGCGGTTGTGGATCCGCATAAAGCAGTTGGGTCTGCACAGGCTTTGCGTATCCGCGTCGCCGCTTGGTGTTCACCTAAATGATCTAGCATAAGTGCTGCAGATAATATCGCAGCAGTTGGGTTTGCTTTGTTTTGCCCAGCGATATCGGGTGCTGAGCCGTGTACTGGTTCAAACATTGAGACTTGGCCTGGATGAATATTGGCTGACGCAGCGAACCCGATCCCACCGCTTATGGCACCACCAAGATCAGTGAGGATATCGCCAAAGAGGTTATCGGTCACGATCACGTCGTAGCGAAATGGATCGTCCACAAAGTAGATGCAGGCGGCATCCACGTGATTATAGGCAGTTTCAACTTGTGGGTATTGTGGGGCTAGTTCGTTGAAAGTGCGTTGCCAGAGGTCGCCGGCGTATGTCAAGACATTAGTTTTATGGACCAGGGTTAGGTGTTTACGGCGTTTGTTGGCTAATTCAAATGCGTATTTTAGGCATCTTTGAACCCCTTTGCGGGTGTTGACCGACCCTTGTGTGGCTATTTCGTGGGGAGTGTTTTTACGCAAAAATCCTCCCTCGCCCGCGTAGGTGCCTTCAGTATTTTCCCGTATCACAACAAAATCAAACTCAGCGTCGGGGCCAAATATGGGGCTGTGGTTGGCACTGTTGGGTCCGCAATTAAAGGGCCGGTAGTTGATGTAGAGGTCAAGATCAAAACGCATCTTCAATAACAAGCCCCGTTCAATAACGCCAGGCGGCACTTCGGGTGTTCCTACCGCTCCGAGGTAGAGAGCATCAAGATTACGCCATTCATCCACGATGTCGTCGCTGAGCACCATTTTGTCTTTCGCGTAGCGATTGCCGCCTAGATCATATGTCACTGTGTCGAGGGTGATACCGGCCGCGTCAATGACTTTTAGCCCTTGTGCGATTACCTCCGGGCCGATGCCGTCACCGGCAATAATTCCGACTTTATGAGCCATTGTTACTACTCACTTGTGAGCCTTTGTTGATACTCACCTGATTGATTTTTGTTTGCTGGTTCGCAAGGACCTATCCCTACCCCACTGATGCTATCTTGGACTGTGTTGGCATGCGATAGTTGCCTTATGTTTTGGTTTAGCTAAGCTAATGATGCGGCTAAGCTAGTTGACAGGTCCACCACAAAAGATTACGAGGCAACAAAATGCAAGGTTCACCAGAAGTTATTGAATTCCTTAACGAGGCACTAACCGCTGAAATTACCGCTGTCAATCAGTACTTCGCTCAAGCTAAGTTGTGCGAACATTGGGGGTGGAATCGTCTAGCCCAGAAGTTTCGTGAAGAGTCGATAGACGAAATGCATGATGCTGAAAAACTGATTGACCGCATTTTGCTGCTTGACGGCTTACCCAACCTGCAACGGTTGGGTAAGGTTATGGTGGGCAAAACTGTTGGCGAACAGCTTGAGTTCAGCCGCTCCCTTGAAAGTGAGGCGGTAGCCCGTTATCGCCGCGGAGCGATGCTAGCTCTTGAACACGGCGACCCAGGTAGCCGTGAGTTGATTGAGAGCATTTTGGTTGCTGAGGAAGAGCACCTTGATTGGATTGAAACTCAGCAACACATCGTTTCCGATATTGGTGTTGAACGTTACCTACAGTCACAAATTGGCGAGTGACTTGGTTGGTGCTTTAGCATTCTGAGTAAGTTAGATTTTTACCAATGGCTACTGCACAACAGCTTTCTCAAGCAGCGTTGAATCGTCTCAAAGATGAGTATCAAGACCTAACCACCCGTGGGCGTATTGAGCTTGCTCAAAAGATTGAAGCGGCTCGCTTGTTGGGTGACCTTTCTGAAAACGGCGACTATCACGCTGCTAAAGAGGAGAAAGGGAAGATGGAAGGGCGCATAATGCATCTCGCTCATGTCATCGAAAACGCTGAGGTTGTGGAAACCAGCCATGTTGGTAGTGCCGTGGTTGCTGGTTCTATTGTGTCGGTCATCTTTGAGGGCGAAAGTTCACCCGAAAAGTATTTGGTGGGGTCGATTGAAGAAAAACCTGAAGGTTTGATGGTTGTTTCCTCTGTTTCGCCTATGGGTGAGGCACTAATCGGTGCTCAAGTTGGTGATGTTGTTGCCTATAAAGCACCAACTGGGACAACCTTGAAAGTAACTGTCAGCGCAATCGAGTGAAGTGAGCAGCTAATGGATCGGCGAGTATTGTGAGCGAACCTACGACACTAAGTGAGAAGGTTTGGGACCGGCATGTGGTCTCAAAAGGCAGCAACGGTGAAGCAGATTTGCTTTATATTGATTTGCATTTGGTGCATGAGGTGACCTCTCCGCAAGCTTTTGAGGGTTTGAGGCTCAATGGCCGCAAGGTGCGCCGGCCTGATCTCACTGTCGCTACTGAAGACCATAACGTGCCCACAACAGACATTGATGCGCCTATCGCGGATGAGGTTAGCCGCAAGCAGGTTGAAACTTTGCGCCGCAACACCGCCGAGTTTGGTGTGGTCAACTATCCAATGGGCCACATCAAGCAGGGAATCGTGCATGTGATTGGCCCTGAACAGGGGCTTACCCAACCGGGAATGACTATCGTGTGTGGCGATTCGCACACCTCCACCCATGGAGCTTTTGGTGCCCTCGCGTTTGGGATAGGCACCAGCGAAGTTGAGCACGTGTTGGCAACCCAAACCTTGCTTGCTAACCGACCCGGAACAATGTCTGTCACGGTTGATGGCGAGTTAGCAGATGGGGTGACTGCTAAGGATGTGATTCTGGCGATTATTGGGCGTATTGGCACTGGTGGTGGGGTCGGCAAAGTTATTGAATATCGCGGTGAGGTGATCCGTAATCTCTCTATGGAAGGTCGTATGACGGTTTGCAACATGTCTATAGAAGGTGGTGCCAAAGCTGGTTTGATTGCCCCTGACGAAACAACTTTCGCTTATTTGGAAGGTCGTGAACATGCCCCCAGTGGTAAGCAATGGCAAATCGCCCTAGACGATTGGTGCCAGCTTGGTAGCGATGCTGGAGCCGTATTTGATGAACAGGTTTCTCTTGATGGTGGAACTATCGTTCCTCAAGTGTCGTGGGGCACCAACCCAGCACAAGTCATGCCAATTAATGGAATAATACCTAGCCCAGATAGTTTCAAGAACGCGGGGGCTCGTGAGTCCGCAGCCAGAGCTTTGCAGTATATGGGGCTAGTTGAGGGTACCGCTATGAAAGACGTGAAGGTCGACACGGTGTTTATTGGTTCCTGCACAAATAGCCGGATAGAAGACTTGCGTGCTGTGGCGCAGGTGGCGCAAGGTCGTCGAGTTGCTGCTGGCGTGCGCACTCTAGTGGTTGCTGGTTCAGGCCAAGTAAAGCAACAAGCTGAAGCTGAAGGTTTGCATAAAATCTTCGCTGCATCTGGTTTTGATTGGCGTGAACCGGGTTGTTCAATGTGTTTGGCAATGAACCCCGACAAACTCCAACCAAAGGAACGAGCGGCTAGCACCTCTAACCGTAACTTTGAAGGTCGCCAAGGCAGGGGTGGGCGCACTCATTTGGTGTCTCCTGCGGTCGCTGCAGCTACCGCTATCGCTGGCAGGTTTGCCACTCCAGCAGACTTGAGTTGAGATCATGAAAGCCGTGCATATCGTTAGCGGAACTGCCGTACCTTTGCAACGAGCAGATATCGACACCGACCAGATCATTCCAAGTGATTGGCTAAAGCGGGTTGAGCGCACTGGGTTTGGGAAAGGTCTGTTTGCGGAGTGGCGTGACGACCGCGATTTTGTGCTAAACCAGCCTCAGTTCGCTAAAGCTACCATAATTCTTGCTGGGGTAAACTTCGGCACAGGTTCCTCACGTGAACATGCTGTTTGGGCTATTCAACAGTACGGTTTTGAAGCGGTCATATCAGAGCGTTTTGCTGATATTTTCCGCAACAACTGCACGAAGAACGGTTTGGTGCCAGTCACCGTTGATGCAGATTTTAGTGCGGAGCTTATGCAGGCGGTGTTTGCCAATCCCGACCTTGAGATAACCATCGATGTCGCTAGGCTCACCGTGGAAGCCCCAGAGGTAGGGCTTGCCGCCACTTTCCCGCTCGATAGCGGTACTCAGCAGCGTTTTCTTGAAGGGCTTGACGACATTGGCTTAACTATGCGACATCTAAGCGCGATCAAATCTTATGAAAGTAGCCGCCCTGAATATGCACCTGCAACAACTTCGGTGCGATAACTTGCTCGTTAAGCTAAACTTGTAGCATGCGTTCTGTGTTTGGTGGAAAGTTGCGTTTGCTTAAAGCAGCCGCGTTGGTAGGAGCGGCTGTTGGTGTGGCTCGGCAGTTGCGCCAACGTGTTGTTGACCAATCCCCGTTTAATCAACCCACCACAGGCACACAACCACCCACCACAGGCACTACCGACATCTCGCCCCCTACACTGCCGTCAGGCGTTGAGGGAACTCTCGGCTCTGCAACTCAGTCTGGTGAGGTCAGTTGGGTTGCACCCATAGATGGGCAATGTCCGCAAGGATACCCGATCAAAGCCAATGAGGGTTCTGGGATTTTTCATGTTCCCGACGGGTTGTTTTACAAACGAACCACACCAACTCGTTGTTACGCCAACGAAGAAGACGCTTTAGCAGACGGTTTCCGTAAAGCTCGTCGCTGACGGGCAAGTTACGGACGGGCGAGATTGCTAACTGACTTGGTTTACCGCAAAGGGCACCTCGGCTCCATCAAGAGCTAACTGCACTTGCTGCGCGATAGTGATGCCTGCTGATTGTTGTGCTTCTTTGGTGCTTGCTCCAAGATGTGGGGTAACCACAATTCCTGCCACCCCTAGCAGCGGCGAGTCTAGTGCCGGTTCAACATCAAAAACATCAATTGCGGCACCAGCGATGATGCCGGTTCGCACCGCGTCAGCTAACGCTGCTTCGTCTATCACGCCACCTCGTGAGACATTCACAATACGCAGAGACGGTTTAGCTTTAGCTAACATCTCAGCGTTGATTAAGCCAGTCGTCTCGGGGGTTTTCAACAAATGCAAAGTGACAAAATCCGCCCGTTGCATCAACTCATCTAGTTCCACTAGTTCCGCTTGTGCATCTTTAGCCACCCCCTCACTAATGTAGGGATCATAGGCGAGTATTGTCATACCGAAAGCTAGTGCCCGTTGCGCCACCAAAGAACCAATCCGCCCTAATCCGATTACGCCGAGGGTTTTGCCTGAAAGTTCCACCCCTTGCCACATAGATCGTTCCCAACGCTTCTCAGTTAATGCTGCATGCGCTTGGGGTATGTTGCGGGCTTGTGCTAGTAGCAAGGCCAGAGTATGTTCAGCAGCTGAGACGACATTGGATAGCGGCGCGTTAACGACTAGCACATTGCGACTAGTTGCGTGTGCAACATCAACATTGTCCACACCCACACCAGCGCGCCCCACCACCACTAGATCACGGCCAGCATCGATGAGGGCTGCGTCTACTTTGGTTGAGGAACGAACTATTAGTGCTGCTGCTCCTGGGATTGCTTCCTGCAAGTCACGGGGTGGTAAACCTAGCCGCACATCCACGTCGTGGCCAGCGGCACGCAGTAGGTCTAGCCCTTGTTCAGCAATCGCTTCAGCGACAAAAACTCTTTTCATGAAACCACCTTTTGGTTAGTTGATCTATGTTTCCAAAGGAGCCTAACCAAGCTCACCCGCGCTTAAATTTGCTGGTGTGAAACCAAGAACTCTGCCAAAAAATGCGAGTTCGGCTTCTAGGGCGCGCACAATGTTTTTTGCTTGGCGGAAGCCATGTTGTTCTTCTTCAAACAGCAAGTATTCAACTGTAATGCCTTTAGTACGTAAGGCCGCAACAATCATTTCTGACTGTGAGGGGGGCACGATCACGTCTTGCCCGCCTTGCAAAACGATCAAAGGCACATTGATGGAATCAATGTGGTTGATTGGGGAACGTTCAACATATCGCTCTCGGTGTTGCGGGTAGGTTCCGATCAAAGTATCAAGATAGCGGGATTCAAATTTGTGGGTGTCGGCGAGTAGAGATTCTAGGTCGGCGATACCGTAGCGGCTTGCCCCAACAGCAAAAACACCGTGGTTGGCCAATGCTGCTAAAACTGTGAAGCCTCCCGCACTGCCACCACGAATGATGCACCGATTTGCGTCTATGTCGCCGCGTTTGGCTAAGTATTTCGCAGCAGCAACACAATCCGCAACATCAGCTATACCCCATTGCCCGTTGAGAGATTTACGAAACTTGCTGCCGTAGCCACTTGATCCTCTGTAGTCAACGTCAACCACCGCTATGCCACGCGATGTCCAATAGAGGATCGCGGTTTGTAACTCACGACGAGCTTGCGCGGTGGGGCCACCGTGCGCTAAAACCATTAGCGGCGGGAGTTCGCTAGGTGCGCCTAAATAATTTGGGTTGGTGGGACGATAATACAACCCATGCGCTTTTGCATCGCTTAGGTCTTCGCTAGCCAAATCTCTAGTCGTATCGGTCACGGGAATCGTGGAAAATGTAATCCATTCGGGTTCAACTAAGTAGCCCGCATCAAACGCTAGAGGCTGCGACGCATGTATTACTTCACGTTCAACAGTGCTCTTGTTCACCTTGAAACGCACCACTTGAGCGTGGTGACCAAAGCTTGCGCCGATGGCCACCGTTGCACAAGGCCCGGTTGAGAGCGAAGTGATGGCACTATCTGCGGTTGCAATGGTTTTGTTGTCCACCACAAGTTTGTCGCCGCTCGGCAAGCCCGCCACGGCAACCACCACGTTTTCGTCGTCTGCATTTGTTGCTGTTGTCCAGCGCTGCATACCAAATATCCACGGTGGTGTAGCAATGTCAAACGGGCCACCCACAACTTGCTTCAAACTGCCGCTAGTTAGATCAACATCATACAGGTTCCACCAACCCTCATGGTCACAACATACCCTTAGTTGGTTGCCACTGAATTCGGGTTCACAGTAGCTAGCGGAGTCCGCCTCGCCGATAGTCAAGATTTCACCTGCTAGGCGGCCGTCAACGAAACGGGCGCAATGCAGCCTCGTTGAGTCCCAACCCATGTTGGGATGGTTCCAAGAAATCCAAGCAAGCAACTTGCCGTCGGCTGACAAGCGCGGCGAACTCACGAAATCAGCGGCACCATAGAGCAAATTGGTAGAGCCAGAACCGTTGGTGGGCAGTGCCACGATTTCGTTGCGGGGTTCCACGATTTCAGCAGAGGTCTCGCTAGTGCCAACAGTGTGGTGTGTTTCACGCACCACGACACACCAACGGCCGTCGCTACTAACCCGACCGTCAGCAAACCGTTCAGCGTGGGAGCCGGTTGTCGTGCCGCTCAGAAACCTGACCCACCCATCACCGTCGATAACCCGCAGCCTTTGATCAGTGAAGTCCACGCAAAACAATTGGCCGTCGTGAGGCCACCAAGCCCCGCCCCCATATTCATGCACCAAACTGCGTATGTTGGCATCTGCGGGTGTGTGCTCAACGGTCTTGCCTTGCGTTAGGGAGTGACGCATAACCTTTGTTTTGCCATCGGGGCGAGTTTCTGACCACCAGATCAGGTCGCCATCAACTGGGTCTGCTTTAACTTCACTGACTTGTTTGGTTCCTGCCACCAAGCTTTCAGCACTGATTGCTGATGCCCAAGTGCCATATGGGGCAACTTGAGGTTTGGACAGTGTAGCCATCTCAACTCGCAAAGAACTCAACTATGCGGCCCATTCCTTCAGCTAAGTCACCGTCACCTAACGCGAAGGAAAGCCTAGCCCCGCCACCCACACCAAAGGCTTCCCCAGGCACGATTGCCACCGCAATGCGCTCTAACAGCAGTGTGGCGAGTTCTACCGTGGTTTGTGGTTTAGCATCGCCATAATCACGCCCCAGCAATGCGCTGAAGTCGGGGTAAGCGTAAAAGGCACCTTGGGGTTCGGGGCAAACCACATCATCTATCGAGCCAAGCATTTGATGCATGGTCAAACGCCGGCGGTTAAAGGCTTCGCGCATCCCCACAACAGCATCAAGTGGCCCCGTCAGCGCAGCTAAAGCCGCTGCTTGCGACACATTCGCCACATTGCTGGTGCAATGCGATTGCAAATTTTGGGCGATTTTGATCACCTGAGAAGGAGCGATCATCCACCCAACCCGCCAACCTGTCATCGCATACGTCTTGGCAACCCCATTCAAGATAATGCATCTATCTCGAAGTTCTGGCACTAATGTCGGCATTGAAAAATGCTCGTTGTCGCCGTAAACCAAGTGTTCATAGATTTCATCTGTTATGACCCAGAGGCCGTGTTCGTGGGTCCAGCGACCGATCGCTTCAATCTGAGTGCGACTATACACCGCACCAGTTGGGTTTGAAGGCGACACAAAAAGCAAAGCTTTGGTCTTAGGGGTGCGGGCGGCTTCTAGTTGTTCCACCGAAGCGAGAAATCCAGTTGCCGCGGTGGTGGGGATGGGCACTGTCACTCCCCCGGCGAGAGCTATCGGTTCGGGGTAAGTTGTCCAATATGGTGAGGGCAGCAACACTTCGTCGGCGGGGTTTAGCAGTGCCGCAAGGGCGTTGTACACCGCATGTTTACCACCGTTGGTGACCAAAACTTCATCAACTTGGCAAGCCAAACCACTGTCTCGCAATGTTTTGGCCACGATCGCTTCTTTTAGTTCGGGTAAGCCACCCACCGCAGAGTATTTGTGCATCGCCGGGTTTGCACATGCTTTGATTGCGGCTTCCACAATGTGGTCGGGTGTGGCGAAGTCGGGTTCCCCCGCCCCAAAACCAATCACAGGCACCCCAGCGGCGCGTAGTTCTTTTGCTTTGTTCGACACCGCTAAGGTGGCTGAGGGAGCGATAGCACCCACCCGGCTAGATAGAAGACCTAAAGACATCACCAAAACACTACCCGACCCAACTAACGCTAGCGTTTGAGGATTGAAAATATTTTGAAGTTACGTTGATTTACACACCGCAAGAACGGTGTTTTTTGTAAAACTTGCTGACGTGACAAAATTAGATATAACTATCCCCAGCTATTTGCTTCCCCGTGACGGCCGTTTCGGTAGTGGACCAACAAAGGTTCGACCTGAAGCTCTGCACGCTCTTGGCAAGCGAGCGACCGATTATATGGGCAACTCTCATAGGCGCACTCCTGTTCGTTTGCAGGTCGCTGAACTCCGCAATGGCATTGCCGAGTTGTTGCGAGCACCCGATGGCTATGAGGTGGTGTTAGGCAATGGTGGTGCTACTGGTTTTTGGGATTGCGCCACTTTCTCGTTGATTGCTGAGCGTAGCCACCACCTGAGTTTTGGCGAGTTCAGCAGCAAATTCGCCAACGGTGTTGCTGGCGCGCCTCACCTTAGCGCACCTTCTGTGGCTAGTGCCGATTTCGGTACTCATCCACCTCTTGTAGCAGTCAACGGTGTGGATGCGTATTGTTACCCTCACAACGAAACCTCAACAGGGGTGATGGTTGAGCCGGTGCGTGTTGCCGATGAAGACACTTTGATGTTGGTGGATGCCACTTCAGCCGCTGGTGGTTTAATGTTTGACAGTAACGCTGCCGATGCCTACTATTTCGCTCCCCAAAAAGCTTTTGCTTCAGATGGTGGCTTGTGGATCGCGTTAATGTCACCCGCGGCTATTGAGCGAGCAGAACGGCTTGCTGCTAGCAACCGCTGGATTCCTCCTACCCTCAACCTCAAGACCGCTATCGATAATTCTCGTAAGGATCAGACTTACAACACTCCCGCTTTGGCAACTGTGTTTCTTACCGCCCATACTGTTCGCTGGTTTAACGAAAATGGTGGTCTGGCGTTCTCTGCTGGTCGTTGTTCACGCTCTGCTGAGGTCATCTACTCTTGGGCCGATAGCCGTGACTTTGCTAACCCGTTCGTGGTGAATCCTGAAGAACGAAGCAAGGTTGTGGCAACGATTGATTTTGACGAAGCAGTGAGTGCTGATGACATTTACGAGGTGCTCTTGAGAAACGGCATTGTGGACACTTTTGGTTACCGTAGTTTGGGTCGTAACCAACTACGGATCGGATTGTTCCCCGCGATCGATCCTAGCGACATTGAAGCACTCACCGCTTGCCTTGATTATGTGTTTGAGGCTTTGACGTAAGCTTGTTTGCTATTTGCTTCTTGGGGGGCGGAGAAGTTTAGCGATGACCAAAGCTTGAGGCGATGGTTGAATTATCAAACCCGCTAGGTGCCGCACCTGTGGTGGCATACATGTAAAGCGCGGTTTGAAATATTGCGTTCATAGCTGTTAGCACCACAGAAACTAAAGCTAACCAGATCACAGCAATTAGTATCCCTACGAACAAACCAGCGGTTCCAAGGAACGCCAAAAACGCCACAACCGCTATAGCTGGCAACACCGCGATGAAACCAAGTATCCCAAATCCCACACGTGCAATCAAGTTCTCACCCCAAGTTCGTCTCAATAGCGAACCCGAGGTTTTCACCCCTTCCCAAGCGCGTTGATTGTCGATCACGATTGCGGGCACAACCAAAAATGTGGTCACTTCCCAAGCCATTCCAATAGCCCTCACCACAAACTGACCTAGCCAACCCGCTCTCTCGCTCAAGAGTCGCAAGATGATACCCACCGTAGCGGTGAGGAGTGCCCACGGTACTAAGCCGCTTATACGGTTGAATGCTCTGTTGAGTGCTGAGCCAACTGTTGGGTCGCCGCCGCTGAGCCGTTCGTGGGCTCCCGCTACTAGCGCACCGTTAAAGAACACTCCTATCACGCTCAAACCCAGCAATGTTAGTAACCCCAACACGGCTAGGATCGGGTTTGCGGTGGCTTCGCCACTGTCTGACGAGCCAATGTTTTGCGTTAGAAATATAGCGATGCCGACTGGTATGAGTAATGCCAACGATGTCAGAAAAGACAAAACGGGTAGTGCAAGCAATTCCCGGTCTTGTTTTAGCACTCCCCACGAGAGTTTCGCTAGTTCTATTGTGTTACGGATTTTGAACATTGTTGTTCTCCATTGGATTGCTTGTTGAACACCTTTCAAGGTAGCTTAGCAACGGCATCAACCGTTTTGGTTATCTCTGCTGACGATTGTGTTCCAACTCGGCCACCAAGTTGATATAGCGCGCAACGCGTTTAGCATCAACTGTTCCTGCATTTGCTGCGGCTTGTACCGCACAGGCAGGCTCGCGGCGATGGGTGCAGTCTGAAAAGCGACAACCACCCGAAAGTACTTGGAGGTCACCAAACACTAACCCCAAAGCGTGCTCAGCTTCCCAAAGCCCAACTGAGCGAATACCAGGTGTGTCAAGCACCATACCTGCCTTGTTGGGTAACAGTAGTAGCTGGCGCGCGCTGGTGACGTGGCGGCCTTTATTGTCGCCGTGGCGCACCTCACCAACCTGCTGCAGTTCTTGCCCCATAAGTGCGTTCGCTAGGGCTGATTTGCCCGCACCACTAGACCCAATCAAAGCCAGGGTTCGCCCGAAACCTACTTGTGCAAGGAGTTCGCTGAGGCCTTGTCTGTTAATGGTGCTTGTGACGATCACGGTGATGTCTTGGTATAAAGTGCGCACGGTGGCTTCGTAGTTTTTATTACCTAAGTCGGCTTTGCTCAGAATAACCAGTGGTTTTGCGCCGCTGTTTATTGCAACCACCAGCAATCGTTCAAGATGACTTTCAACAAGGGGTTGGTCAAGCCCATGAACCACGCCAACCAAATCTGCATTAGCAGCTATTAGTTGTTCGGCACCTCTTTGCGTTGGGTCGTTGCGTTTCAGCAACGTTCTGCGTTCAAAGATGTTGCTGATTACAGCACCCAAGCCGTGGCGTTGTTCAATCTCAATCCAATCCCCTGTCACCGGGGTTGTGTCAGCCTGAGCACGAACTGAATCCGAAATCACCCTCAACTTGCCTTGATTGGTGATCACATCACATTCACCTCTATCAACTCTCAACACGCGCCCGAGTTGGGTCTTTTTTCGCTCGGTTTTGTCGCTGGTGGTGCTTTGGGATTTTTGTTCAGCGAGTCCCCAGAGGTCAAGTGTGTTCGTCAAGCTAGCGTTATACTATATAGACGATTACGGAGTTGGCACTAGGATTGCTATTGGAGGCTCCTTTGAACACCCCAGATGAACAAGATTTTGCTGACTTTTCTGCACCAACCAACTCTGCTGCACCAACCAACTCTGCTACGCCAACCGACTCTTCCGCACCAACAAATAAGGTGATGCAGCCTTCATGGTGGCAAGGAGCTTTGGCGGGTCTGGCTGCTGGCGGGATTGCTTTGGCTTTCGGGCAGTTGGTGGAGGCGTTTAGTGAGTCGATTCCAGGGCTTGTTCTTGGTGTTGGTGAATGGATGCTTGATATCACACCTGGGTGGGTTGCCGCTGAGAGCATTGAGAATCTTGGTTCAACGGGTAAGGCTTCGCTGTTGCCGGGCATTACTATCGTGGCTTTGTTGACTGCTGCTGTATTGGGCGAAGCTAGTTTACGTATCTCCCGCAAGGTGGGCGTTATTGGGTTTGCTGTGTTCGGTCTGTTGGGTGGTTTTGCTACTGCTCGTAATCCAATGTCACCCGCTTTAGGAAGCTGGTTTTGGTCTTTAGTGGCAGCCGCTCTAGGGATCATCACTCTACTACTTTTATTGAACCGTCTCAAGGTTGTGCCAGGCGAAGGAACAGACACTGCAACCTCGTCTGCCAACTCTGCTAGCAGGCGTGACTTTCTTGCTTGGAGTGCGGGAGCGGGCGCGATGGCGGTTGGTGGTTTCGCACTTTCTGAGAGTGTGGTGCCGAGATCGTCTGTTGAAGCAGCCCGTGACAGCATCAATTTCGATAACCTCGTCAGCCAAGGCTCGTCTTCAACATCTATCGCCACCACAACTAGTGCCGCTCCAACCACAGTTGACGGCACTTCGTCAACCGTTCGGGCCACCGCAACTGTCACAAACGAACCAATCACTAACGTTGACGGGCTTGCTTCCTATATCACCCCCAACGATTCTTTTTACCGCATCGACACAGCTTTTCGTACCCCTCAAGTTGCGCCCGCCGACTGGTCTTTACAGATAGGCGGCATGGTCGACAACCCCTTCACCCTAACCTGGGATGAACTGTTGGCGATGCCGATGGAAGAACACGAGATCACACTTTCGTGTGTGTCGAACCCGATAGGTGGCGAGTATGTGGGCAACGCCAGATGGCTTGGCGTGCCGCTGACCACGTTATTGGATCGAGCGCAGGTGCAGGCAGGCGCGGATCAGTTCGTTGGTAAGTCTGTTGATGATTGGACTGCTGGTTTCCCCACTGAGCGGCTGTACGACGGACGCACAGCGTTGCTCGCGGTTGGTATGAATGGCGAGCCTCTACCTATCCGCCACGGTTTCCCAGCTCGGCTGATTGTTGCGGGAATATATGGGTATGTGTCGGCGGTGAAATGGGTGAAGGAGATCACATTAACTGGGTGGGACGACTTTGATGGCTATTGGGTTCCTCGTGGTTGGTCAAAACTCGGCCCAATGAAGACCACATCTCGCATCGATGTGCCTCGCAGTGGCGCACGAATCGGTGTTGGTGAAACTGTTTTGGCAGGAGTTGCTTGGTCTCCACCTCGAGGGATTTCTGAGGTTGAGGTTTCTGTGGACAACGGGCCGTGGTGGCAGTGTAGTTTGGCAGTGCCGGGCAATAGTGAGACTTGGGTGCAATGGCAAACCACTTGGAATGCTACTCAGGGGCGCCACAGTATTAGGGTGCGGGCGATTGATGGTGAAGGTGATCTGCAATCCGCGGGTCCTAAGTCCCCTGCTCCTGATGGTGCCGAGGGATGGCATCAAGTGTCGGTTTCGGTAACCTAGGAGGCGAGATGTTTGATTTCTGGGGGTGCGATTTTGTCTTATGAGTCGGTTGAGGTTGCACAACCTCAACTTGAGGTGCTTGATTGGGCAACTTATGGTTGGGCTGCGCGAGAGTTGGCTACCACAGTTGCTGACAGTGGTTACCGTCCTGAGATCATTTTGGCTATCGCACGTGGCGGTCTTTTTGTTGCGAGTTCTCTGGGTTATGCGCTTTCGATAAAGAACATTTATGTTATGAATTGCGAGTATTACACTGGGGTTAACGAACGGTTGCCCGTACCGGTGGTGTTGCCTCCTTATGTCGATCTTGTTGATATGGAAGAGGTCAGGGTCCTGATTGCCGATGATGTGGCCGATACAGGACATACTTTGAAACTCGTTTATGATTTCTGTAAGGAGCGTGTGGCGGAGGTGCGGGCTGCGGTGTTGTATGAGAAGTCGCATTCGTTGGTGAAGTGTGATTATGTTTGGAAACGCACCGACCGGTGGATCAATTTTCCTTGGTCAACCGAGGCACCAGTTGTTAGCCCCGAAGAAGCCCGACATCGTGTTTTGGATGCTTAGCGTAATCTAGTGAACGTTGCCGACTAGTTCTTGTTTATTTTTGTCTGCGCTTCGCCTTAGGCGTTTTTGGTGACGGCGTTGGAGTTGGCGTTCCTGTTGACGCCTTATTTGGCGTACTTGTTCACGTTGTTGCTGCTGACGTCGCTGTCCTTTGGTGTATTTAGCGCGTTTTTGAATTTCTATTTGCTGTTCTTGTTTCAGTAAGTGCTCGTGTTCAATCTGGGCACGCGCTTGTTGCTCTCGACGTGCGCTCTCTCGGAGCATTTTTTCTTGTTGTTCTTGTGCTTCTCGGTATCGTTGTAACTGCGTTCTGAAGTCTATTTGTTCTTTATCAATCCAATCCCAGACGCTATTGATTGTGCCTAGCGAGAGGGTGTCATAGAAGGAGGCTTTGGCTGCTTGCGCTCGGCAGAAAATAATGCCATCGTTTTCAATTGCCGACCCGCAGGCGCAGCGCCACTCGTGAAACATCAACAGTCGGCCTGTTTTTGGACTTCGCACGATTAGCCTATGCACTGCCATCTCTCATCTACTCAGTTTGATTAAACAACTGAAACACCGTTGTAACGACCATGTGGTTAGATTACAACAATATTACGGATTTGTAAAGTCTTTTAGTGCAGATTCCGAAAGTTTCTGCCCCAACATTGACAGTGCCAACGAGCAACTGCGAGAGAAGGGTGAAACATCCAAATAGTCAACCGTACTTTTAGGCAAGCAATTTGTTGTCTTTGCCGTTGTTGTCGAGGCGGTCGGCTGCTTCCACATCTTCACGACGGATACCTAAGACGAACAAGATGGCATCGAGGTATGGTACAGAAAGTGCTGTGTCGGCGGCTTCTGAGACTATCGGTTTGGCGTTGAAAGCGATTCCGAGACCCGCTTTGCGAAGCATGTCGAGATCGTTGGCTCCGTCGCCGACAGCCACGGTCTGTGATAACGGAATGTTGTTTGATTCCGCTATCTCGCCAAGTAGGGTCGCTTTGCGTTCTCGGTCTACTATCAGCCCGACAAGTTCACCAGTCAGCTTTCCATCCACGATCTCAAGAACGTTGGCGTGAGCATGGTTTAGGCGCAGATCTTCCGAGATTTGGTCGGTGAATGCCGTAAATCCCCCCGAAACGATGGCCACGGTGTAACCCAACCGTTGCAGAGTACGCACAAACGTGCGGGCACCCGGGGTATAGCGAAGGTTGCTGCATGCCCGAGCCACGGCGGTGGTATCGAGTCCTTGCAACAACCGCACCCTCGTACGCAGCGAAGACTCGAAGTCAATGCTGCCCTCCATCGCCTCCTTGGTAATCTGTTGTATCGCTTCGAGGCAGCCAGCTTCAGCAGCAAGCAGTTCAATGGCCTCGTCTACGATGAGCGTTGAATCAACGTCTAGCACGATCAAGCGCTTCGCTCTGCGGCCGATACCTTCACGCTGGATGGCGATATCCATATTGGGGTGTGCCGCCGCCGCATGCATGAGATTGGAGCACAACTCGTCAAATTCGCCGTCACGAACAAGCAACTCATAGCTCATCACCGGGAAACGAGAAAGCCGGATAATGCGGTCGATGTTGCCCCCGGCATCGGCGATAGCGGTAGCGGCCACACAAATCTCTACCGGGTTTAAGTGAGGTCCGAGGAGAGTAACGACAGTACCTGGCAACTGGGGACTCGGCGTAATGGTGACCAGATCGAAATCGACTTCCAAGCCCTGCTCCCAGCCGAACAACAACACGTCTTTGAGCAGATCACGGCCTTTGGGAACGCCCACCGCCAACCCGAGTGTGAGCTGACCCCGGATCACGATTTGTTCAATGTCGTAGACCTCAGCTCCGGCATCACGCAGCACACCCATCAACCCAGCGGTAATACCTGGATGATCTGGCCCAGTTATCCGCACCAGAACGGTTTCACACAAGTTGTCAGCGGTAGCTTCTGATTTCATGAGTTACGAGTCTAAGACGCGAACGCTGCTTGAGCATCCCAAATACTCAGCCAAGCCGATTCTTCCCCGGTAAAAACACACAAAACCAAATCTCCACCAAACCCGGGATGATTCAGGCAATCGAACAGTTCTTGCGGCGAGCTTACTAGGTCGGGGCCGATGCACTCCGCGAACCAGCGCAGGTGAGCGGTGTCGCGCTCGGATACGCGCCCCTCCAGCGACTCATCCGTAAAGGCGTGTAGCCAAATTGTTAAATGAGAATCCGCCGAACTGTTAGATAAATCTGCGCCGTTTTGTTAGATTGGGGGTCGTGCAGGGCACTAGCCACGATCTCGAGTACATCCCTCGGGTGGCCGATGATCGGATCGAGGCGAAGCTCCGGTCGCTTCCCGTGGTGCTAGTCGAGGGCACCCGCAGTTGCGGCAAGACCACAACATGCCAGCAACTCGCCGCCAGTCAAGTACTGTTCGACGAAGATGAGAACGCGCGGGGCCACGCAGCGCAGGGGACGCTCCCGCTTCTCGCTGGGCCCCACCCCATGCTGTTGGATGAATGGCCGCTCGTCCCCGGGCTGTGGGACCAGGTGCGCAGGGCCGGCGACCGGCTCCGGCAACCGGGACGGTTCATCCTCTCGGCGTCGGCGCAGCCATCGGACTACATCATCAGGCACTCGGGGGCGGGGCGCATGGGACGCGTGCTCATGCGGCCAATGTCATTATGGGAGAGCGGCGCATCGACAGGCCGGGTGAGCATCGAGGATCTCTTCGACCGCGGTTTCGAAGCGGAGTACCGGCCACGATCCGTGGACAGCCCATCGCCTGCGGACGAACTCGAAGCGGTCGTTGGCCGGCTGTTGCGGGGCGGTTGGCCGCTCACCCAGGGCATGGACCCCCGGGACGCCCAAGAGTTCGCTCGCGACTATCTCGACCAGGTGTGCCGAGTCGACGTCCAAAAGGCCAACGGCACCAGGCACGACCCTCGCGGCGTCCGCCGCCTGCTTGCCTCTGTTGCCCGCAACAGCGCCTCGGAGGCCAGCGGCAAGACCCTGCTCGACGACATGGGAGCCACCACGACCACAGCCCGCCAGACCATGAACGCATACCTCAACGCCCTCGGAAGCATCTTCGTCTACGAGAGCCAGCCCGCCTGGGGCACTCGGCTGCTGTCGCGCACCCCTCTGAGGTCGACCCCCAAGCACCATCTGGTCGACCCCTCGCTGGCGGCCGCCGCCATCGGTGCCAGCGTCGACACGCTGCTCAACGACCGCTCGACTCTGGGCCTGCTGTTCGAGTCGATGGCGGTGCGCGACCTGCGGGTCTACGCGCAGGCCATCCGGGGCACGGTCTTCCACTACCGCGACAAAGCAGGACTGGAAGTCGACACCGTGATCGAGCGCGACGACGGCACCTGGATCGCCGCCGAAGTGAAATTGGGGGCACCCCACAGCGTCGACACCGCGGCCAAGTCGCTGCTCGCGCTCAGAGCCAAGGTAGACACAACCGCGACTGGACCGCCCAAAGCGTTGATCGTCATCACTTCTACCGGGCAACCTCACCTTCGAGACGACGGCGTGGCCGTCGCACCCATCACAGACCTCAAGCCATAAAACCAACGAAGTCGATGGTGATGTGATATTATACGTACACAACTCGATCTTGAGTCCGAACAGCGTCCGCTTGCCAAGCGTAAGACCGCTTATTTGGGCATCAGCATGGCCGAGTACATCCGCCAACTCGTAGCCCAAGACCTCGACCATCCGGGTTCGGTTTCCGACATCTCTGCCATCTTTGGACTTGGAGACTCTGGCTGCAGCGAAATTGCCATCGATCGCAAGGCGACCACGGCCGAGGCTATAGTTGCTCGAAACAAGCACCGGTGAGAGTCTTCGTCTACACCTCTGCGTGGTATGCGGCCGCAGACCGCGGCGATGCCCACCACAGCCGAGCCGTAGAACGGCTCAGCGAGTTCTCTTGACACCTCGTTACTAGCGATCATGTGCTAGTCGAGACCTGATTCCTGGCAGCGGACCGGCTCGGTGTCGATGTCGCCGAAACACTGATCACCGCGATCCGCTCCGGTAGAACCCGTGCCGAACGATACCAACAACACCTCACCCAAATCACCACTTGACACACATAGGAGTATCTACAGAATCCGAGCACTCCTCTACGCAGGCAAATCCAACTCGAACCTCCTCCACACACTCACCCCGACCTAAAACGCGAAGAGCCGGTTTGACAGCTTGATTTGCTTAACGCGATCTGTGCCCGCCAGATCGTGCATGACGCGATCTGTTTCTGCAATAGCAATCGAAGCAGAAGCATCGTCTATGGGTTGATCAGGGGCGTTGGAACCAGCCCATGCGTAATACCCTAAAAGCTGCAATCGAAACGGCAAAGTTCCCGCCGATCCAGACAGTCTTTCTAGTGCTTTACCAGCGAACGCTCCACCTGCATCGCTTATTGTTTTGCGAAAGAAACGAGCTGCATCTGCTTGAGTGAGGCGCGGCATGTTTTCTCTATTACATCGTTGCAAAAACGTCATTCGATTATCTTCAAGCAATGAGTGTTTCATCTCAGATAAACCAGCACCTAAAAAGGCGAGCGGCATATTATCTGACTTGGAAATATTTTGGATATCAAAAAAGAGTCCACGCAGGGCTTTACGCTCACCCCCATGTAACTCATCAACAAGCAGCAAAACGCCAGCGTTGTGTTGAGAGGCATGCTTGCACAGAGTCCGCAACTGCTTTTCAAACGTCCATCGAGTGTGAATATGTCGCACCACTTCCTTCTGCCACTGAAACATTGGTATTTTCAGAGTTGTAGATGTGCGCGCCTCACCTCTTTCGGGTGCTTGCAGTTGGAGTGCAGCCTCAAACAATTGCGAAGATGTTAGATTTTCTGCAATGCTGTCGCGTATAT
The DNA here is from genome assembly GCA_965204595.1 of Candidatus Aldehydirespiratoraceae bacterium. GTDB lineage: Bacteria > Actinomycetota > Acidimicrobiia > Acidimicrobiales > Aldehydirespiratoraceae > VXYK01. The sequence goes on from CBDBEW010000014.1 coordinate 1,104,678, forward strand.
CGTCTTTGGAGGCATCGGCCCTTAACACAATCCAACCGTCTTGTAGCACCATATCTCGAATTGTGTTGAGCATAACTGTTTTACCAGAGCCACGAGGTCCCGTTAGCAGTGTGACGAAGCGGTGATCACGAGGACCTGCCTTCAAACCTTCATCTAAAGTGCTGATGAGGCGTTCACTGCCCACCATCATGTGCGGTGTTTGCCCAAAATCTGGGGTAAATAAGTTATTGGGCTGGAGTCGGCGAACTCGATGCAATCTGGACATATCTGCACTTTAGCGCATTACTCTTCACATGAACACATTATCCGTCACATGAACGCATAAGTCATCACATGAACGCGACATGAAACGAACGGTCTAGCACTGCCAAACTCAAAACACCTATCACCACCCATACCCTGCACTCACTTTGTTCTCGCTAGCAAAAATCAAGCCCTACTTTCTAAGTGGCGGCCGCGATAAGTGGCTCTGCGCGTTTTAGGGGGAGTCATTGGGGCTAGCAGTTGCAAGCCTACCCCGCAACATCAACGCCGAACTCACGGTTTCAATGCGACGGCGGTTTGGGGTGGCTATTGGTGCTATGCGCAGTCGACGCTTCAATGAGGGGATGGTTTAGTGCCGGTTTTTTATCATCCCCGAACCGTATACCAGCGACCTCGCCCGGGTCGCGACCATATTTGAGCAAAAACCGGATGCCGTTGTCGTCTGGGTGCGGGTTGCGGTGATCAAACCGGTTGTTCATGATCTCGGCGGGTATCCCATCAGGGAACGCCTCACAAATAGACTAATGCGCGCTGTAGTTGCCCTCCAACCGGCATCCATGCTTATCCCGCCCGATATACCTTCGGACTCAAAAATTACAGAGCATTGGTGCCCTACGAGTCAAAACGATTCCCCCCATCGGTGTCTTCCAGCGGCTGGTTGAAGTGTAGCGGGTCGATCCCTAACAATTCAAGCGTTTCGGGCGGCACGTGCATCACCCGTTTACGTTGCGAACCCATTCGCTGCGGACGCGGTGAGTATGCCACATGGTCGAGCTGGCACAAAAGTTTACGGACTCTTCGCGTTTTGGATCGGGGTGAGCGTGTGGAGGTGGTTACAGTTGGGTTTGCCTGCGCAGAGGATCGTTCGGATCTCTCCCTGGACGGGTGTTTGATATCAAAGGCAGAACGGGTTCCGAATATCCACGCCCGTTCAAAAAGCCCACAGGATTGCTGTTATGATGTAATATCATGCGTACACAAATCGATCTTGAGTCCGAACAGCACGCGCTTGCCAAGCGCAAGGCCGCTGATTTGGGCATCAGCATGGCCGAGTACATCCGCCAACACGTAGCCCAAGACCTCGACCACCCGGGTCCTGATTCCGACATCTCTGCCATCTTCGGCCTCGGAGACTCCGGCGGCAGCGACATTGCCATCGACCGCATGGTGGCCACGGCCGAGGCTATAACTGCTCGAAACAATGAGCGTCTTCGTAGACACCTCCGCGTGGTATGCGGCCGCAGATCGCGGCGATGCCCACCACAGCCGAGCCGTAGAACGGCTCAGCGAGTTCTCTGGAGACCTCGTGACTAGCGACCATGTGCTAGTCGAGACCTGGTTCCTGACCGCGAACCGGCTCGGTGTCGATGTCGCCGAAACACAGATCACCGCGATCCGCTCCGGTATGGCCCGTGTTGAGGTTGCCACGATTGCTGAGCTAGAGGTCGCCACTCAGATTCACGACGCGTTCTCAGATCAACAGTTCTCAATCGTCGACCGCACGAGCTGGTCGATCATGCAATGCCTTGGCGTGCATGAGGCCGTCTCATTCGATCGGGACTACTCGATCTACCGGTTCGGACGCAACCGCCGCCAAGCCTTCACCGTCCACACCTGACCCACACGACCAACACCTCAGCACCCAGCTGATCCGTTGCCTCTGGTTCGTCCAATTCGAGATTCCAGCACCAAATACCGTCCATCGCTGCCGCATATGCACCCGCAACAAACCGCCCGGACCGCTGGGGCTAAGCAACGGTTTAACCTTGTTGTCTATACTTCAATGAGGGGGCGTTTGCAAACCGCCCGGACCCCGTGGCGGTGACAGTCGATTCGTCGCCGACAGTCGGGCTTCAATGAGGGGGCGGTTTGCAAACCGCCCGGACCATAACACCAGTCGTCAAAATCCAATCGTTTACCCGGCTTCAATGAGGGGGCGGTTTGCAAACCGCCCGGACTATACGCGCGCAGGTTTTGGGTTTAGGTCCCGACGCGGCTTCAATGAGGCCGGCGGTTTGCAAACCGCCCGGACGTTCGCTCCAGAAGTCGGTGTCGTCGTCGACTCCAAAGCTTCAATGAGGGGGCGGTTTGCAAACCGCCCGGACTCGGGCACCTTCACACCATCCCGCCGCAACCTAACGCGGCTTCAATGAGGGGGCGGTTTGCAAACCGCCCGGGACCATGCGCAACAGCAACAAACCGGTGCTGGTATATACCGCTTCAATGAGGGGGCGGTTTGCAAACCGCCCGGACGTCATCGACAACGCCAAACAACAATACCGCGCCATCAAGCTTCAATGAGGGGGCGGTTTGCAAACCGCCCGGACCGGCTGTGTTTTTGGATCGTGCGGCGTTTTCGGATTAGGCTTCAATGAGGGGGCGGTTTGCAAACCGCCCGGACCTGAGCGGGACGCACACGTTCAGGTGCGGACACCCCGCTTCAATGAGGGGGCGGTTTGCAAACCGCCCGGACGAGGGCGACTTCAGCAAGTATCTCTACACGGCTTGAGGGCTTCAATGAGGGGGCGGTTTGCAAACCGCCCGGACAAGCAATGAGACTGTTGTTGAAAGCCCGCGTTAAACCCGCTTCAATGAGGGGGCGGTTTGCAAACCGCCCGCAAACCATCGGTTGATTGGTAAAACGCTAACCCCGCTTCAATGAGGGGGCGGTTTGCAAACCGCCCGGACGGCCTGAGCCCCTAAAGTAGCTGCGCTTCAATGAGGGGGCGGTTTGCAAACCGCCCGGACGGTTGCGTTCGCCGACCCTAACCCGCTGTCTAGCAGCGCTTCAATGAGGGGGCGGTTTGCAAACCGCCCGGACTTTTAGCGTTCGGTAGCGTGTATTCGGTGCCTAGTTCGGCTTCAATGAGGGGGCGGTTTGCAAACCGCCCGGACGATGGGCGAAGGTATTTCTGCTGCATGGGGATTCTTGGCTTCAATGAGGGGGCGGTTTGCAAACCGCCCGGACATGTGGAGTGGGTCGGAAGAGGCAAAAATAGAACAAAGCTTCAATGAGGGGGCGGTTTGCAAACCGCCCGGACGTTGCGCATAGCGTCACGCTTCAGCTCGGTGTCGAGCTTCAATGAGGGGGCGGTTTGCAAACCGCCCGGACTATTGCGTGGCGGGCAAGTATGGTGCCGAGCGTACAAGCTTCAATGAGGGGGCGGTTTGCAAACCGCCCGGACGCCCAAGCTCGAATCGGCACTATCCGAGGGGTGACCGCGCTTCAATGAGGGGGCGGTTTGCAAACCGCCCGGACCCCCGTCGCCGAACTCGAGCACCCCCTGCGTGTTCCGGCTTCAATGAGGGGGCGGTTTGCAAACCGCCCGGACCACACATTGGTTAAAGTAATCGACCGTCCCTGCGACGCTTCAATGAGGGGGCGGTTTGCAAACCGCCCGGACCGGTCAACTTTCAGATGGCGGCTATGACTACCGCCTCGCTTCAATGAGGGGGCGGTTTGCAAACCGCCCGGACGCGGGGCTGGTTTCTACGCGGCGAAATACTGTTCCAAGGCTTCAATGAGGGGGCGGTTTGCAAACCGCCCGGACTAGACGCCATCAACTCTGTGTTGTCGCTGACCCGCCGGCTTCAATGAGGGGGCGGTTTGCAAACCGCCCGGACAGCTCTGTTCGGTTCCGCAACCCGCACCGCGCTGCAGCTTCAATGAGGGGGCGGTTTGCAAACCGCCCGGACTGTTGTCGTTAGGTGACACCACTATTGCAGATGACATGCTTCAATGAGGGGGCGGTTTGCAAACCGCCCGGACAAAGACTGGCTACACAGCACGTTCGGGATCACCAGCGCTTCAATGAGGGGGCGGTTTGCAAACCGCCCGGACCAGTTTCGCAAAGGGCAACGGGTCACAGGCCGAGAGGCTTCAATGAGGGGGCGGTTTGCAAACCGCCCGGACCAGCTCTAAAACGCCTCCACGGGCGACCGAATAGGCTGCTTCAATGAGGGGGCGGTTTGCAAACCGCCCGGACCTCCGAATTCGTAGCTCAAGCCGTGTATTCGGTGAGCTTCAATGAGGGGGCGGTTTGCAAACCGCCCGGACGCGACGCTATCCGCCCAACACCCGCACAGGGCTGTGGCTTCAATGAGGGGGCGGTTTGCAAACCGCCCGGACGTAGGTAAGAATACCGAAGCCATACAAGAGCTCTACGCTTCAATGAGGGGGCGGTTTGCAAACCGCCCGGACCATCCACCCGGTCGCCAAAGGCGGAACAAACTCGCCCCGGCTTCAATGAGGGGGCGGTTTGCAAACCGCCCGGACGCACGATGCTCGTAAGGGTAAACCCCAGAAAAACACCGCTTCAATGAGGGGGCGGTTTGCAAACCGCCCGGACCGTCGGAACCCCAAGCAGTCAACAGTGTCTCGGAATTGCTTCAATGAGGGGGCGGTTTGCAAACCGCCCGGACGTTCTAGTTCTCGCTTGAGTCTGCCTACGGGAAGCTGCTTCAATGAGGGGGCGGTTTGCAAACCGCCCGGACGATGTTGCTTACCTAAATAAGGTGGATAGACCACGCGCTTCAATGAGGGGGCGGTTTGCAAACCGCCCGGACCCGACCCCGTGACAGGCAAAGCACAGCAGGGTAGGCGGGCTTCAATGAGGGGGCGGTTTGCAAACCGCCCGGACAAAAGCCAAAAAACGGCGAACCCGCAGCCATGCTGATGCTTCAATGAGGGGGCGGTTTGCAAACCGCCCGGACGCGTAGCAAGCTGGACAGATGACACTTACGCCGCGCTGCGCTTCAATGAGGGGGCGGTTTGCAAACCGCCCGGACGGACTGCATGCCCGGTTTGGTGGAGCTTGGACAGCACGCTTCAATGAGGGGGCGGTTTGCAAACCGCCCGGACCAGTCGCGTGCGCACGCCGGCGCAGCCAGCAGATCAGCTTCAATGAGGGGGCGGTTTGCAAACCGCCCGGACAAGCGTGACGCACGCTCTACTTGTCGCTACCTATACGCTTCAATGAGGGGGCGGTTTGCAAACCGCCCGGACGGACTGCATGCCCGGTTTGGTGGAGCTTGGACAGCACGCTTCAATGAGGGGGCGGTTTGCAAACCGCCCGGACATCGAAAGTGCCTGCCTGATCCAGAGTGAACCGTTTGCTTCAATGAGGGGGCGGTTTGCAAACCGCCCGGACGTCCTTCCGAACCCCCTAGTACCCCACAATACCCCGGCTTCAATGAGGGGGCGGTTTGCAAACCGCCCGGACCCCACAGTGAAACACCACCCGTAACAACATTGTAACACGCTTCAATGAGGGGGCGGTTTGCAAACCGCCCGGACTCTCTGCCTTGCCGTCTGCCTGTCCTGCCGCTTATCGCTTCAATGAGGGGGCGGTTTGCAAACCGCCCGGACCTGACGCGTGGACGTGGGCAGATATGCAGGATTCATTGGGCTTCAATGAGGGGGCGGTTTGCAAACCGCCCGGACGACCTGTTCGACTCTCATGCCGACGAGGAAACCCACTAGCTTCAATGAGGGGGCGGTTTGCAAACCGCCCGGACACGCAGCGCAGCACGATCGAACCGTAATCAGCGATGGTGCTTCAATGAGGGGGCGGTTTGCAAACCGCCCGGACCAGTTTGTCCGCTATCCCCGGAGTGTTGTACTCCCGCTTCAATGAGGGGGCGGTTTGCAAACCGGACTATTCAGCAGTGAAATGCTACTAATAAGCGTAGCTCGCTTCAATGAGGGGGCGGTTTGCAAACCGCCCGGACCACCTAGTGCCCGAGCTCATCGGCCGGGCTTCAATGAGGGGGCGGTTTGCAAACCGCCCGGCGATGATTGCCACCGCTTCAATGAGGGGGCGGTTTGCAAACCGCCCGGACCGCCGGCATCAAACACACTAAAAGACACGAATAACACGCTTCAATGAGGGGGCGGTTTGCAAACCGCCCGGACCCGACAACAAGCAAGGACACAGCTGGGACCTGTTCATCGCTTCAATGAGGGGGCGGTTTGCAAACCGCCCGGACCCGGCGATGTCGTCACGGTCACGGTCCACACCCGCGCTTCAATGAGGGGGGCGGTTTGCAAACCGCCCGGACAATGTAATCACCAACCCCAAACCGTTGGACTGCGTTGCTTCAATGAGGGGGCGGTTTGCAAACCGCCCGGACCTTACGTGGCACCGAAAATAGTTGTGCACAAGCTGGGGCTTCAATGAGGGGGCGGTTTGCAAACCGCCCGGACTCGACAATGTGCCTGATGAAATCGACCGCGAAACGCTCGCTTCAATGAGGGGGCGGTTTGCAAACCGCCCGGACCCGACAAGACGTGCTGGGGTTGCTGCGCGGCACCGCGCTTCAATGAGGGGGCGGTTTGCAAACCGCCCGGACTTGTGTCCGCCGAAGGGGTAGCTTCCACAGCGACATACGCTTCAATGAGGGGGCGGTTTGCAAACCGCCCGGACAAATGCTTCGAGTAGTTGCGGCCCGGTACCCGGACTGGCTTCAATGAGGGGGCGGTTTGCAAACCGCCCGGACGACTTTGCTGCCACCGTCTTTGGTGCTGGGATGATCGCTTCAATGAGGGGGCGGTTTGCAAACCGCCCGGACACGATTGCGGATAATTCTATTGTTCCTGCGAAAGCTGCTTCAATGAGGGGGCGGTTTGCAAACCGCCCGGACGATACTGGCTGGCTCAGACTACTATATCCGGCGGGCCGCTTCAATGAGGGGGCGGTTTGCAAACCGCCCGGACAACGCGCTGGTGACTGTCACGGTCGGGGCGGCTATGTGCTTCAATGAGGGGGCGGTTTGCAAACCGCCCGGACGTGTCGCTACGATCGTGAAATTCGGGGAACTTGCGTCGGCTTCAATGAGGGGGCGGTTTGCAAACCGCCCGGACTCGCCCGATCCACGCGACCATGACCGCCGAAGACATAGCTTCAATGAGGGGGCGGTTTGCAAACCGCCCGGACTACCACTGGCAGCTTACCGCGTATCAGTGACATATGCTTCAATGAGGGGGCGGTTTGCAAACCGCCCGGACCATGCGGTCAAGGTTAGTCGTTCGGTTGGCGTTCTTGCTTCAATGAGGGGGCGGTTTGCAAACCGCCCGGACCTGAGCTAGTACATCATCAACGGGCGAGATGTACTCTGGCTTCAATGAGGGGGCGGTTTGCAAACCGCCCGGACGTCGTCAACGGTGAACGACAAGGTGCCCTCATAGTGGTGCTTCAATGAGGGGGCGGTTTGCAAACCGCCCGGACTGAACGCATATACCATTTGCAACACCCCGTCACCCGGCTTCAATGAGGGGGCGGTTTGCAAACCGCCCGGACCTGCCACCAACACTTTGTCTACCGTGTTAGGCAATCCGCTTCAATGAGGGGGCGGTTTGCAAACCGCCCGGACTAGTTGACCGAGTTGATGCAATTGAGGTCAGGCTAGAGCTTCAATGAGGGGGCGGTTTGCAAACCGCCCGGACACCAAAACCCAAACAATCAAGCCGGTAGCGCGGTTCTGCTTCAATGAGGGGGCGGTTTGCAAACCGCCCGGACCGGCAGCCGTTTGAGCGAAATCCATCCGCCCAGCTTGCTTCAATGAGGGGGCGGTTTGCAAACCGCCCGGACGCGAACGGTCAGGCGCTGACGAAACTCCCGGTCGCGATTGCTTCAATGAGGGGGCGGTTTGCAAACCGCCCGGACTCGCCTGCGAGCACGTCAGATCGGATGCTGGCAGCCGCGCTTCAATGAGGGGGCGGTTTGCAAACCGCCCGGACTTCTGAGATAGGCTGGCGCCAGTAACGCGCCAGGTCGCTTCAATGAGGGGGCGGTTTGCAAACCGCCCGGACCGGATCGTCGAGCGCCTGTGTTGCGGGCTGGTCGGCGCTTCAATGAGGGGGCGGTTTGCAAACCGCCCGGACCACCTCCTCGAAATCGACCACATCCACCCGGTCAGCGCTTCAATGAGGGGGCGGTTTGCAAACCGCCCGGACTCATGGCAGCGTCAAAGGAGAAACCATGACCGCACGCTTCAATGAGGGGGCGGTTTGCAAACCGCCCGGACATAGCGGCAGGTATCGGCGCGTATTTGGCGGTGACCGCTTCAATGAGGGGGCGGTTTGCAAACCGCCCGGACCTCATAGCTACGCGTTTCGGCGACAGGCGCAGCGTCGCTTCAATGAGGGGGCGGTTTGCAAACCGCCCGGACCCGTCGGGCTTATGTGTCTGTCGTCTCGGCCGCCAACGCTTCAATGAGGGGGCGGTTTGCAAACCGCCCGGACCCTCAAGTTCTCGTCAGCGGCCGGCAATTTCGGTATCGCTTCAATGAGGGGGCGGTTTGCAAACCGCCCGGACTTCGTGGGACGAATCGCAGCGTATGAGCGACGCCCGGCTTCAATGAGGGGGCGGTTTGCAAACCGCCCGGACATGCGCAGCACGGATCAGAAAGCGATGTCGCTTCAGGGGGCGGTTTGCAAACCGCCCCGGACACCCGAAGTCCAGCGCAACCGCCGCCGTCCGAGCGGCTTCAATGAGGGGGCGGTTTGCAAACCGCCCGGACCCGAAAAGGGCCAAGGGCTCGGAATCGGCGCCCGTAGCTTCAATGAGGGGGCGGTTTGCAAACCGCCCGGACCGCTGGCTGAGCTGCCTGCCGAAGGGGGCTCAACCGGGCTTCAATGAGGGGGCGGTTTGCAAACCGCCCGGACGACCACACCAAAGTTACCGCGCTGGGTATTCCAATTGCTTCAATGAGGGGGCGGTTTGCAAACCGCCCGGACAACACCATGCCAGAGTATTTACCGCCCGGTATCAGGCTTCAATGAGGGGGCGGTTTGCAAACCGCCCGGACTGCGGCCGGCGCAGATAGGGTGTATGGTGGAGGTATGGCTTCAATGAGGGGGCGGTTTGCAAACCGCCCGGACGCTCACCACCGGCGACACGATCCGCTACAGCGACGGTGCTTCAATGAGGGGGCGGTTTGCAAACCGCCCGGACTTGAGCGATCGGCAACTTGATCGCGTGTTTAATCACGCGCTTCAATGAGGGGGCGGTTTGCAAACCGCCCGGACGAGGGGGAGGCGGGGGAAGACCGTGCGAGGAGCGAGTGCGCTTCAATGAGGGGGCGGTTTGCAAACCGCCCGGACATGCGGCCGGCGCGGGTATGGTGTATGGTGGAGGCATGCTTCAATGAGGGGGCGGTTTGCAAACCGCCCGGACCTGAAAAAATGACAACACCGAAAAGGGCCAAGGGCTCGGCTTCAATGAGGGGGCGGTTTGCAAACCGCCCGGACCAATCGGCGACGCGATGCGCGAAGCGTTGAAACCCGGCTTCAATGAGGGGGCGGTTTGCAAACCGCCCGGACAACGAGGTGTTGCTGGTACGCGCTGAACGGGACGCAGGCTTCAATGAGGGGGCGGTTTGCAAACCGCCCGGACTTCCTAGACTGCGCCACCGCATTCCGAGCCACAGTAGGGCTTCAATGAGGGGGCGGTTTGCAAACCGCCCGGACCTTCGAGGCGCAATACACACGCGCCCACAAAAACCCGCTTCAATGAGGGGGCGGTTTGCAAACCGCCCGGACCGGGTGGCGGGGTTGGGGTCGTGTGTGGTTGACGTGCTTCAATGAGGGGGCGGTTTGCAAACCGCCCGGACCCGGGTTCGGCGAGCTACCACACCACAGCCCAACAAGCTTCAATGAGGGGGCGGTTTGCAAACCGCCCGGACAAGTCGAAGAACGCGTCACCAGGCTTGAGGAACGGCGCTTCAATGAGGGGGCGGTTTGCAAACCGCCCGGACTTGCGGAGGGGTATGTATGATGCTAGTATGGAGGCATGCTTCAATGAGGGGGCGGTTTGCAAACCGCCCGGACTTGCGGAGGGGTATGTATGATGCTAGTATGGAGACATGCTTCAATGAGGGGGCGGTTTGCAAACCGCCCGGGACCGATTTGACTGCAGGCGCCTTTACACGCCTAGCTTCAATGAGGGGGCGGTTTGCAAACCGCCCGGACGAAGGTACCGATAATGTAACACTTTATTCATACAGCTTCAATGAGGGGGCGGTTTGCAAACCGCCCGGACCGCTAAGCTGGCACTGATAGATGCTTCCGGTTTGGCCCGGAGCCATGACCTACACCACGCAACCCAATCGAGCTTCAATGAGGGGGCGGTTTGCAAACCGCCCGGACCGCTCACGAATATTGTATGCTTTGACCTGCGTCTTAGCATGCAAATGCGAACGGTCTACGAAGCATAGCTTCGTGGAAGCAAAATTTAGTTTTCAAATAGCAAAATATTGCGTCTGACCTGCGTGCGGGAGGTGCCCCGTATTTGACAACGCAATTGAGCACTCGCATCAAATCACCGTAGGACCAGATGTTGGGAGCGCAGACCTGAGGCCCATAAATTCAAAACAATCGCCGCCACGATTTGCGGGTGGTCCTAGATTTACAAAGGCCACAGAATCCTCTCCATGATGAATGATGGAACTCACTTCTTGTTTCAACATTAGCATCTCAACCGGATCAAGATCACAAATAAATACCGAATATTGCATCGGCCAACCGAAATCCTTAATAGTTTTGTGAACCCGACGAAGACGTTTCGCATCACTTATATCGTAACTCACAAGAAATCGCGTTCTTCCAGAAGACATGCCCCTACCTCGTCATAAACGGAGTGTATTCTGGAATTTCACCGAGTAAATGAGCAGCCAACACTCGTGCTTGCACTTCAAATACCCGTCTATACGTTATTTTGTAGCCGTAAATCGGGTGAGTGACCTGAATATCAAGTCTTCTTTCGTAAGCGGCAAGCACAGACCTTCTACCCGATTGAGTAAGGGATACACCCCCGGCACGTGAAATAAAATCCTTAGAGTTGATCTCCCCATTATTTATCACATTGATGACCACAGACTCCGCCACAAGCGGGCGAAATTCTTCAGCCAAGTCTAACGCAAGTGCTGGTCTCCCAAAACGAGGACGATGAAACACGCCCAAATACGGATCTAACCCAACAGCAAGCACAGTAGCTGTAAGATCTTTAGTCAATAACGCGTATGTGTACGACAACAAACAGTTCACCGCGTCCTTTGGCGGCCGCCTGTTACGCCCATTGAAATCAAATGCACCGAGATTGTCATCACGAATCATTGACGCGAACCGAGAAAAATACAATCGCGCACCTGCTCCTTCAACACCCAACAAACTCTCAATCGACTCACTTTCTCGCACACCATCAGCGATTGCTTTTAGTTGATCAACCTCCCGTTGGACATCCCCACGGGCATTTCTCCTCAAAAACGTCCTCGAATTACGCAGCTTGCCCTCAATCATCGACTGAGCAATCGGTAGACCAGCCTGCGCTGCTATCGCAACTTGGCGGCGTCGCAAATCTACATGCTTCGATGGCAAACCTTCTGCAATCCCTTGAAACCATCCACCATATGAGAACCAGCAAACAGGAATGCCTTCCCGAAAAGCAGCTCGCATCATTTGGCTACTAATCGAAATGTTGCCGTAGATAGAAATTTGTGAAACATCAATCAACCGCAGTTGCTCAAGTTCGTCTTTACCTTTGCTGACCACCACACGCCCCGAACGAATCCCAATTCGAGCACCTTGCTCAGTGATGTAGAGCGGTCTAGCGGCTGAGTCACGGGGTGTAAGCCTGCGAGGTGGAGCAGAACTGCGACCAACGTGAAGGTTCATCTCGTCTGGCAAACAAATCCCAACAAGAGAACACCTCGGGCATTTCGGGCTGTCGATTAGAGGAGGTGGAGAGTCAGGTGAAGCTGCTACGGTGCGCAGTTGTTCCAACAAAGCGAGCGTATAAATCACCAACGACTCATTGAACTGAATGGTCGTTCTTTTACGAGTTTCGGCGAAGTAGAACTGACCTTCGGTACATTCAAACCCATTGTCTCGAAGCAACAAACCAATAGTGCAGATTTGAACCTGCTCTGGCATCCATGCTGGTCCGTGCTTGGGTGGACTTCCTCGCTTCACCTCAACTGGAACAACCCGCCCATCACGCTGTTCAATGATGTCTGCTTTCGCGATCAAGCCCAGTCTTTGTGAACTCAACTCGACCGACTTTGCTTTTCTGAATGGTGGTTCTTCATACGTGCCCATATGACCGCCGCCTGCATCCACCACTCGATGCACATACAGACCTTCGATGGTGTCACGATTATGTTCGAAGCGTGATTGCACCCACTCCAAATAAAACAACCTTGGGCAATACTCAAACTCGTTTACCATCCGAGCAGGAACTAATACAGGTACCTCAGTCACTCTGCCAGATTAGGATAACCATAACACTGGTGCAGTGATGCTAAGTAAAGAAGCGGGAATTGCACATCAATCGCGTTGCCAAATGACTTGAGCCGGACCAAACGTGCCGTAGCCACCTTGATCGCTACGGCGAATTTGAGACTGGTAAACCTTGCGTATGCTCCAACCTTTGTAAAAGGGCAGACGCTTTGAAGCGTGCTTAACGATTGAAGGCGATACGTGATCTAGCAGAGATCCAACGGTGAAATAGCGAGCAGGCGAACCCCACAAAGGCCAGACAAATTGTCCCCTTTTCCAACTTCCAGCACAACCTCGAGTGAGCGTGCCATTAGACGAAGCAAAGCACGGGTATCTACTAAGTCCAAGAACGGCAAGGGCCTCCGCACCTGGATTGTTAGGTTTATTTTCTTTTGACGGATCCGTGCTGCTCAACGCGTGATCTCGATCGTCTACCACGTCCCACATTAACGAGTCGCCAGTTCCAACATATCTCCAAGGTTGACTAAGGTCTGTCACTACCGCTGTTTTGTACTCAGTTGCATCTTCTACTTCAAGAACACTACGAACGATCCCCAAAAATTTTTGTTGACCAGCGGTGAAGAAAAGATCGGTAGGCTTGGCCTTTTTACTATTGTCCAAGCTATTTTCTGCTATCAAGCAAGATGCTAGAACGGCAACCGAGCCCTCTGAGCGCGCTTGTTCAAGATACTCGCGCATCTGTGGTGCCGATAGTGCTAGCTTTGTGTTAACTGACTTACTAAGGGCCGAACCCGATAACCAACTTGTTGCAACAGAGGCAACGCAAGCTGCGATTTCTTCAAGTTCAAACGCAGGGGTAAGCACCGGATGCGACATTGCTTGATCTGTCCAGTGCAGCGCGCAATCATAACCTTGTTCTGAAAGGGCTACCTGAACCCCTAGTGCTGCCATAAAACCTAGTGGATTATTGCCCGGGAGACCTTCCATTATCAGTTCACGTTGTGTTGTCATTGTGACTCCTCTGCACTCTGTTGCCAGTCGGCAAGACGGAATATCGCTTCTAGCCAGGCAAGTCCATGATGTCCGTAGCGTTCTTGTAAACACCAAAACCGCTCCGCCATTTCCAATGCAAGCGGTGTCTCTGCGACCGCAGTGGTTGTTGACAAATGAAGCAAGCTATTCGCTTCGTCTTGTTCTTCATCATTTCCGAGTTCAGCGAGTTCAAATCTTCCATCCAAAAATTTGCCAGTTACATTTAGCTGCTGTGGTTCGGGATCGTCTTTGATCTTCGGTAGCGGTCTGCTGTAGCCATGATGTGAACCGATTAGATGCAACACCAAATCTGCATCGTGGGCTCTAGCTAATAATTCTGTGTTGCTCTGAGCGAGGGCAACACTTGAAAACTCGTGACGAACCTTGGGCCAGTCTTTGGGTCTCGGTCGAGCACCCCGCAGCGACTTCGCTAACGGTCCTGCTGCGCTCGCGATGCTAACTGGATCATGACCATGCATCTGAGCCTGAAAGCGCTTATCTATCTTGCCCAAATCGTGCAGTTCACCGGCTAATCGCAAGTCTTCAATGAGTGCCTCGGACAACCTCAAACGCTTCGCGTATTGCGCCACCCTTTTACCGACTCCAGTTAGATGAGACTTTAGTGAAGTCCCACTTTCAGTTAGCGAAGGCCGATTGTCAGAGAAGTCAAGCAACGTGGGATCCACTAAACGTTCTAACAACACGTAGTAATCCTGTCCTTCACCTGTGCCCGTCACAACCTCAATCTTGGGTGTCTTGCTCTTGAAGACATCAATTACCTCAACAAACCAACGAGGTATCGTCTCCGCATTAGCCGACTTTGCTTCACAGAGCCACGTCTTTATAATTTCTTCGCGAGTTTGATCTGTTTCCATATCTTGCTCGTGTTTCGGCAATGGAATGGGGGGTAAACCAAAGCCAACCAACAATAGTGGATCTAATCGCAGGGTCTTTCGCTTACCGTAAACCGCTTGAGCCTGGTCACCAATATCCAACAACGAACTCTCATCCGAGGATTCTCTGTCATCTTCTTGTTTCGCCGGGCGAAAACTGGGATCCCAAGTACCATCACGAATACCACCCCTCAAAGGATCAACCAAGATTACGTCTCCCGGCTGAAGTTGATCAGCACTCTCAACTTCTTCAACTAACAATTCGCCATGCGACCATTTGAACACCTCAGTTAGCTTGCGATCAAAGGCCTTGTCGCGTCTCTTGTCGTCAGGTGGAGGTACCGAAATCGTATCGCCCATTGGTGCTTCTACTGAACCGTTCAACCAGTATTTCACGGCATAAATAGGTACCGTCAAATACTCTGCTGGGCAGGGCGGTACCAACTCAAGCACTTCTTTTGAACGATCTGCACGCCATACCACGGAAACATCGGGTTGACCTTGGTGATCTTTTCCGTGGAGAAAGTCTGCTATCGAAGGGTCTGCCACTGGTTTCGGGCTAGTTTGTGTCCAAGCACCGATATGTGTAGGTAGCAGTAGTGGTGCCTCCGATTTGGGTGCTTCTACCTCTGAACCCAGTTCATCAAAAATAGCGGAGTTGGGACTTACATCTACTAGTCCATTATCTTTCCAACCTGATAATTTGACTATCGCATCCCAAGTTTTCGCAATCCCTTCACCGTAAACAGGGTCTGGTTTCTTGGGGTTGAGAGCGGATTCCACCCCCAGTATCCAGCATCGTGCCGGACCACGGCCTGCTGTGGCGGCAAGCTTGCCACGCCGATCAAGTCGGCCTAGTCGCTGCCGAAGAGAGTCGATTGGGGCTGCTTCGGTGATTAGCGCGTCAAAGCTGAAGTCTGCACCCACTTCAATTGCCTGAGTTGCTACCACAACTGTCCGTTCAGCGAGTGAACCTTTACGATCTGGGTCGACGCATCCAGAATTGTTGATCTCTTCAAGCAGTTGAATCCGATCAATCGGCCGCATGCGACCTGTAACCAAGTAAGATTTGATGCCCTTTTTCTTGAGAGAAGCGTAAACCTCGCGTGCTGTGAGAACACGATTAACAACCACGCCCACACTCATTTCATCATCGTGAAGCTCTGAAATAAGGTTTACGACTTTTTTCGGGATGGACTCAGCAGGCCGATTACCTTTCAGTTTAACCAATTCGGCTTGCTTGGGTGCTTCAGCAATCTGCTTTAACAATGTCGAGGCTTCTTTGTCTGCATCGCTCAACCTGAACGTTGTTGCGCCCGGGTCAGTTGGCGTAGCAGACATTTCAACAACTTGAAATCTCCGTGGCAATTCATCACCGACTGCACATATTCGCGGTATGGCATCTGTAGAGGAAATATCCCTAAGTGTTTCTGAAAACGCTCTACTCAGATGAACTTCATCAAGGATGACTAAGCAGTCGTTACCCGCCAAACCCGCGTGAATTGACCGCGTTTTTTCACCAACGCCATAGCCGCGAAATAGTAAACGGGAACCGAACTGATCGACGGTTGATACCATCACCCAAGGCTGGTCGGGTCGGCGATACCACGCACCATCCATCGGGACACCACCCCGTAACGCAGCAACCCCGAGAGGTTCACAATCCTCCGACAGCGACACGAGTTGTTTCTTGAGTTCCTTCAACAGCCTTGAGTTTGCCTTGTTGATTGCATCTCTAATCTTTTCAGCACGTTTGAAGACTTGATCAACAACAATCCGCCTATCAATCACGAAAACAATCCGGCGCGGCGATATCTCAGGTTGTGCAGCAAGAGCGAATAAAGCCGTATCTAACACGGCAGTCTTACCGGTGCCAGTGGGTAGATCAATGACCTTTGGCCAGAGTCCTTCTGAAAGCACGTGCTGGGTTAGGCGGGTCTGCCAAGGATAAGGCTCGTGACCGTGTACCTGCAAAAAGTACTCCTCAAAGTCATTCACTGTGAGTTCAGCCATTTCCTGTGCCTTCTTTCCGAACTTGTTTAGATGGTTCCACCACTGATCGCATCAATCCCAATCCAAGAAATCGTCCACTTCCTAAAACGAGGGGTCCGCTCACCAGTTCTGGAAATTCAACTGCCACATGCATTAGCCTTCTAGCGGTGACATTTTTGCCACGGCCTTGCCTAAACATAGGGAAGTCACTTGCTCGCCGAGTACCTACCACGAACGGTGAGAACGAAATTCTCACATCGTGTGGATGAGGCAGACCAACATACTCACAACACTTAGCAACAGCTTCCTCAGCGCGTGCCCAAGCCCTTGCGCGAGCATTAGGTGAACCGCGTCTGAGTTGGCCGGGATGCGTGGGCAGAGCAACAGGAGTAACAGATGCCCACCATCTTGACTTTCGAAACCATAAACCCGGATTTAGTGTCACTAGCGGAAAGGGTGGTTGCTTACGCTGCAACTTTAAACTGCCACGTTCGCCCATCTTCAATTGCAACTCTCGTTCGCGCTCACCTAGATCAGTTCCATAATATTGCTCCCAATGGCTAATGCTGCGAAGGGTTGCATTGCGAGCGAGGGGATCAAGTCCGTAAGGCAGTGAGACCGCCAGACCCATGATCCTCCCGTCCGCATGCTCGTGCCCGACATTGGGAAGTGCTAAAAACGAAACGTGGGGAGCGGTCGTAGGTTTGCTGTCAGGCAAATGCCCACTAAGGCCTTCGGGAATTGGCTCAGGTGCATAGCTAAGTAACGTTCGGCGCAAAACTTGGGTGAATTCCACTGTTCTTGTTATTGGTGACCGCCGATACTTGGGTTGCAATTCAAACACAACCCAGTCGCCGACCGTTGAAGGCTGCAATACCGTCTCAACATCGCCTTTACTTGAATTAGACTCGCGATAAGACACGCCTCTAAACGGTAAGCCCCGTGGTCGGATCCCTTCGTGTCGCTGGTGTTCGGTTTGTAACGCCCTCAGTTGTCCACGCTGAATCCAGCGCAACGGAAGAGTCCCCTCCCCAGGCTGATGCGTTGCCTCAGGCACCTCATCAACTAGGCGGCAAGTGACCAGTGATGATGAATGCCCTAATCGCGTCACTCGAGCCAACAGACCATCAAGTGCCTCCAATATTTCATCAGGTGGCTTTGCTTCCCACGTATAAGTGACAGATGCGTTGATGTCACCGAGAACATTAGCAGGCGAATGATCAGACTCTTCTTCTGATGTCGTACTACCAACCAGAGTTACTGATGGAAAATGGCGTTCCTTTTTCCCGCGACCATCAGGAAGTAAAGCCATCGCCGATTTAACGGGTGTACTACCTACTTTACCCACCAAGTTTTGCACATTTCGTTGGGTTGCAATCTTGGATTGCAAACTCCGGGCCTTTTTCGTTAGCTCACCATCGCTTCGCGCGTCTTGTTGTTCACGTTCTGCGACTAAACCAGCGATCTTGGCTGCTCGGTTTTGATAAGAAGACACAGACACGATACGCGTATCGTTAACTGGCACAAAATGGCTCATGGTGCGCCGCACCGCAACTTCGGGAGCGGTGATGCTTGGTGGCGGTTGCTCCTCCAACCATTCAAGAGCCAACCTCTCACCTTCATCGGGAGAATCCGAGTCTGCCCAAGTTGCAACCATTGCTGAAAACAACCGGGCACCGTGGGGTGGCCACTCGTGTGCCGCCCGATCATGGTGCGCCGTTGCAATGAACCGCCCAGTCAAAAACGTGACCTCAATGGCTGTCATCGCTCACTCCCCAGCTGTTTCACGCGCCGAGACTTTACGGCTTCGCTTCAACAGTTCAATCAACTTTGGTGCTGGCTGCAGTGCAATCTCGGACAGTTCCCAACCGATACCTTCCGCTGATGCTTTCTCAGTTGCTTGACTAAGAATCTGAGATGCAGTGTCACGGTCTACCTCAACCGGTTCAGGTGATGAACCGTCGCGACCCACCAACTCTAGGTTGGGCGTGTGCTCAGGAATGAGCAAGCAACGCGAGCGCAGGTCGTGGTCGACTTCGTGACCGTAAGCAAGCGCGGCAACGCCGAGCGCTGCGACCGCAGTACGCGCTGCCACTTCTGCGTTTCGACTCAGGCTCGGGAACCGCAAACGTCGTAACGCGGCTAACGATATGACTGTGGTCTGACGTGCTTCGGAGATCGTGACACCACCAGACTGAGAGTCGATTGTAGGTGCAATATTGCCATGGTTGATTTCTGCAGGGCGCCCATCAGAACCTGATTTCTTAGCCTGACCCTTACCGTCTTTCGCTGCTTCAGCTTTGTCAAGCGTCCAAACTTGGTCTCGATCTTTATGTTCGTAGGCGACAGCTGCTGCTCTTTCAATTTGCAGAGGATCGAGGCGGCTGCCTACCTTACGTCCGATTTGTGCATCCATCCCAACGATCTCAGACACATAGGCACGCTGAAACTTCGAACCAAGACCACCTTTAGGGCCAGTTGAATCCCATTGCCCGAAAAGCAAAGCAGTAGGAGCGTAGCGGAACATCGCAGTTGCGTTCCGCGGACTCGCATCGGTAATGGCTCGCCCCATGTCACTTAGACGAAACAATGTGCCATCAAGCAGACTGTCTCTGAAGATTGCATCTGCGAGCCTATGCGGTGCTTCTAAGACAGTGATGCGACCAAGGTCGTCCACGCCTGCTTCTCCCCTAAAGTCCACAAAAGGCACGGGGAAGCTGAGTTCGTTATCTTCCCAACCTTGCAGCAAAGCGAGTTCCGCCCTATTTGCTTGCGAAGCTACCGAGTCAAGCAAGACAGTCGTGACAACCTTGTCACCTACCTGCCTTTCCTCAACTGCGTATTTGTGCTCAGCATTAACCGCATAGGTTGGAGGGAAAACTTTGCCACCAGGCCCATCCACAGGCTGCAAACGCATTAAAGAGCGGAGTGCTACCGCCCCACCCGAGACTGCCTTGTGCAGCATTTCCAATGTCAACTTGGCCATTATTGGCTCCTTTCATAAGGCTCAGGCATTAGCCCAAGCGGTTGTTTATTTTCTAATACGGGGGTGTGACATTGAGTTCTTGCGGCTGTGTAATGAACAGAGCTTTGTGGGGTCACGCGATCAATTTGAAGTTCAACACATTGTGATCGGACTCTCAACTCAACCGATGAGCACCGCGTTTGAAATATCTTGTCCTCGCTTGCTTCACAAGTATCAGCACTACTTTCAACTATTAGAACTTCTGTACTCTGAGCAATAATATGCATAATTTTCTCTCTTTCTTCTCCGATATCAACTTATTGACCTTTTTAGTTTTATAATGTATCATCAAGACTATAGCACACCCGTTACGAATTCCACCCATGCGCTTGAATATTTTGTGCTTGATACACAGACATCCATATGTAGCTAAGTACCGACAAAGCCTTAAACTGCTCCTTAGTGGCAAATTGCCAAATTTTAAGGTGCAAGCACCTTGGGGCCTTTGGCCCCCTTCTTTGAAGCTTGACTTCTTTCGTTTTCCGAAAAATGCATGCGCCTTTTGGGAGGGGTCTTACAACCCCTCCCCTTTTTTTACCTTTAGCCCCGTAGAACCGATTGACAAACCCGTAATCGATTATTACTTTATCGGTAGGAAAAACCCGAGTCCAAAATGGCTTAGTGCTCCGAGAGCAAGAGGTCCTTTAACGGGTTCTTCAAACTCAATACGAACCATCACAGCCCGGCGACGTGACCCTAGGTTCTCCTTTGGCGGAAGTCGATAGCACCGGTAGCTCCTCACATCGTCATTGAGTACACTGACACTAACCGGAGCTGGTAAACCGCGATACAAAACAGACTCCCTTTCAATCTCGGCACACACGTGTTCAGCCCACGAAGACGAATAGCCACGTCTGCTGGGTGCGAAAGGAGTGAGAGATCTCCAAATACGAGATGGTCCAACAATTTCTGGGGCTACCTTTTCTATTTCACCGAACCCTGAAACGGCCACTGCAATCGTAGGCAAGTTTCGTGACACCTGAACAGCCTTTAGCCATTTAATCCGAGCGAGAGCCACAAATTCTGTGATGCTGAGTTCTCTAGGTGCCCACACAACTAGCGAATCGATTGGTGCCGAAGGATCAGATCTGTCATCTTTTGCAAGAGCTAGGTAATGTGCGTGTTGGTGTCGGTCGCGAATAAGTTTACCGTCTTCAGTCTTTCCACTCAGAACTTCAGAGGGGTCGCGATGCTTTTGTATCGCAGCACGTCTCAGCAAATCTCCAACTGCGACTGCATTTGCTATAGTGGGTCTAGGTCTCGGTTGGACGGTAAAACGCACAGCCTGCACGGTTGCCAACTGTGGAATATGCCTCGCCACAATGGTGTCGATTTGTTTTTTTCGATTTCTTCTGTAAGGCACAATTCGGCTTCCATTAGGATAGAGGCGACCATTCCGACGAACATTATCTGGACTTTGCACTAAGTCATTAAATTCAAACGGCAGATTAGCGCACAGAACTTCTGTGTCTACTGTCTCACTGCCATAAACTGGTCGCCATGATTCGAAGGTCACCGATTCTTTCTCAGGAATTACTGAAGCGTCACAAATTGATTCGGCTCGTCCTAAATATGAAAGTTCTGCTACCAACTTTTGAAGCGTTTCCCGTAAGTCAATTGTCAACTCAACATCCCATTCAAACAACACCGGTTCATGCGGGTTCATCACCATAAACGAATCGAAAGTTAAGGTCGTGTTGATCAACTTCTTTCGAAATGAATGATGATTCAATTGTGGCATATAGTGCCGCGTGTGTGCCGTTCTGGCTTCAGGAACGTGGATCGTGGGAAGTCCAGCGAGTTGCGTCAATAGCATTTCAACGTCTTTAGCGTTTAAATGATTGCATCTCGTCTTCCAGATAGCGTAAAGGGTGCGCAATACTCGCCATGGCGCAGGCGGCCATTCGGGTAAACCCTCATTCACGTTTCTACCCCAAGGAGTAGCGTGAAACTTACCAAACGGGAATTCCAGCCGGAGTAGAGTTGTCACGTTTAGCTTCTTTTCGCTTCCTGCCAACGAACCACCATTGGTACTTCGTCAATATTGGCTAGTTCAGGGATCCCACCTGAAATAGCGTCAAGAATTTCCGATTGCAGAGTCTTGGCATCAACTAGTTCATCTACGCCACCTGCTTTCAAAGGCTCAAATTCGCACGCTGTTCGAAGTCGCAAGCCGTGATCAAGCAAACTCCGAAGTTCCCAACGCGCTATAGCTAACAACAGATCTGAAGCTTGAGATGAAAGTCCATACGCTCTAATTTGTCCTACGTCAATTGAAGCATATAGCTTTATGGATCGCGCCGTGTACTCGGTTCTGTGATAAGGAACACTCCCGTAGCCTTCTGAAGACCCTCCGACTCCTTCGCGGTGCGAGTGACGGACACTATCGCGTTTCACGCCTCCCGAGTATGCTTCCTTTACGTCCACAGCTTCAATAAACGCAGTAAGTGCTCGCGAAAGTTTTGGTTGACCATGCCATTTTGCATCTGCGAAAAAAACGCCATGAATGAGACACAATGGATCTAAAGCAAAAATGTTTGAGGCGATGCGACCAAGATCAAGAGGCGTGTCGTCAGCTAAGCCTAACCGGTCGTTGATTAGCTTAAGCATGTCCCCGCCGTTAACGTCTTCGGATTCTTTGACGAATGCCGAGGCCAGCCTGTGAGCTTCAGTGCGACTTGATGTCAAATAACGGCCATTATCATTTGCGACAACTCTAACCCAAGGTAAACCACGTAGCGTTTCTGCAGGTTCTTGTTGAGATTCATTCCACCCCACAGCTTCAAAGCGATTAGCCATTGACTGTGCCGATTCAACCAAGATGGCATCGCACCAGCCATTATCACCATCAGGTTTCTCAAACTTGGCTGCACCAAGATCAGGAAAACCTGTGGGTTGAAATCGATCCGAAGGCACTGCCTTTAGATCAATAATATACGTTTCACGCTTGCTCATTTTGTATCTCCTTGCTCAATGTCTCGCCATTCAGCGAGAGTTGACTTTTGTTTATCGGCTTACTTTGAACGTCTAGCAAAAGACGTATAGGGGAAAGTCGTCCCTCACTGGAACTGACTCTAATGAGAAGAGAAGGCAAAAGGTGTTTGCGTACCGTTAATGAAGCATCGAACTGATCTGGTATCAGATGCCATCCATGCCCTCGAAGTATCTTAGCTGCTGATTTTGCTGGATCGCGAGAGTTGCCAGCACGTAGAGCACCAATCCACTCTGGTCTTGGTCTCGCAAGAATCGGCGACTCGTCGGGATTCGGTCGCGCTTCAGTTGGCGGGACAGGAATTACCCCCATAAAAAACGGTGCCAGAACAACGTAGCTAGGTTCGCTGGCCAGTTGCCACCAAGCATCGTGGTCGGTTGCGCGACCAATGCTATCGTTGACAACAGGGAACGAATCCTTCCAGTCCAAGAGCAACAAACCGCTCAGTATTGAACTCAGTCGCTTTTCATCGACTTGGTTGAACAGAAAGTGACTTAGATCAGAGAGGCTGAGACTGAACCCGTAGTCAAAACTAAATGGTAAACCAGTAACTTTCTCCTGATCATTGCTGCGAGCTTTTGAGAGTGATACCGAAGCAGCGCGCGTGGTCGCAACATCGGACAACACCTCAGCCAATGGTCTGCGACCCAGATTAGGCACTCTGGGACCAGCGTTTGACCAATCAAATCGGTTGTTAACACGAACGACCGGCCGCAGAAGGGTTATGATGCTACCAGCCATCACTTGAGAAGCAGTTTGTTTTTTGTTGAATAGCTTGTCACTCAGGGATGCTAAACTCACCGCAATACGAAACTCGACTGAGCGATCATTGACTAGTGGCACCCAATCCCTTGCATTCAAACCAGAAACTGGTTTGAGGTTTTTGCGTCCCCGATAGTTTCTAGACAAAGACAACGCCTGTTCGGTCCGAGCAAGTTCCACGAGAACGTTTTGAAGTCGTACCGGGCCACCGTCTGGACTATCTAATCTAGCAACTTCAAATTGCGCCCGTTCAAGGGTGCTGAGTGCCACCGACACCGCCACCGGTGCTGCCGAAGAGCGTGCTTGGTTAACCCAACTATCAAGTTGACGCAGCAAATCGACCCTAGAACTCTTGTGGTCTGCAACCTTATAACGTCCTATCGGGACAGCCAAAACAGATTGACCATTCCTCTCGCTCAATAGGTAACGAACAAACTGACCGACTGAACGGTCGACACCTAATGTCTTAGCCGCTCTAATAAAGTCGAGTCCCGAGCGCGATTGATTACGGCCCCACTGAGATCTTCCCTCTGCCATCAGGTGCCGAACTTCACGGTAAGACAACCAGTCACGCCAAAGCGGTGCCCACAATTCACCTTTGGGGCTTTCGTCCCGGGAGCTTGAACTGTAACCCGCAACCGTCGCGTCTACTGTAAATGGCATACTCGCTTTACTAGATCCATACTGACTTCCTGCACCTAATCGCCGAGCAGCAGCACTCGCAAATACCAGAGCACCTTCCATCGCCAACACGAAGTTCCAAGGGTTGACTAGTGTTTTCCCATCGCCGGCTGAAGAACTATTTGGTCCACCTAGCCCACCTGGGTCGAACTGACCGGTGCTACCCTCTAGCAGTTTCACATCATCATTTCCAAAGAGCACACTATCAATAAGAGACTTACTATCTGGGTTTGTGCAATCATTAGCTGCATCTAAGATACCCAAAGAATCCAATGTTCTTAGGAAAGTGAATGACAGATCCATACTGCCCAAGTTTCCGCCAGTTCCCAATATTAAGGGAAAACACATGTCTTCATCGAGAAGAACCGCTGAAGCATCAAGCCACAACAGGGCATCATCAGGGAATCTTGCCCTACAAAGTCGCACAAATTGGGCCTTGTTTTTATTGGTGATCTTACCGTCCACGATAAGTTGATGATCCCGGGCCTCTTCCCAAGTATCCCTCGCAACCTTAATCGCTATTCGGTAAGAATCGAGACGTCTCACCGATTCTGCACTCTCCACCTTTTTGATGATTCTCTCGGACGCACGTTCCTTATCATCTTGAAATCCACCTCGACCATTCCATGGCGCAATCAACGGTGTGGGGCTATATTCGTAAACGAAAAAATCTAGTAAAGCCACTCGGTTGAGTTTTGGACCAGCAATGGCTAGTCGGTCGCCATCCCAAGAAGCTGAAATGTCTGGGTCAAATTGTTCCGCCAACAATCTAAGCACTCCAAGTCCCGCCAGATAAGAGAGAAGTGGTTCCGCTCGACATCCAGTGAGATTGATCGCATTCATGTTTACGTACTTACAGCTTTACTGGCACGCCAATCAGCAGAACGAACGATCATTTCAAGGAACGCCAAACGGAAAGGTCCTAAATCAGTTCTATCACGCAAATCTAGTGCTCTACGTTCATACCTGTTCGACCCCGCTGGAATAGCTAAACTACTCTGAGGCACAAACAAGCTATCAAAGTTGATCTCAGGCAATGTGTCTTCATTAGCAACACCAAGCGTGGTAACAAGTTCACCATTAGCGTTTGGTTCTTCGGTCGGACGACGAATTGAAAGGCGGACCCGGCCGTGGTGGGCAGCGACGAGATAAACGACAAGATCAGCTTCTTGAACATTTTCCAAAAGAGAGACACCTTCGTTCATAAGCGCTAGAGCTGAAGCAAGTTCGTGGCGAAAAAATCGTCGTTCAAATTTCAGGCGTTTGCGGTTTCCTGTCTTCGCGTAAGGGCCATTTGTTTTGATCCGATCGCCGTTTTCTTGTTCGGCAGTTTTCAATGCTGCATCCTGCCATATTTTTGAAGCCTTACCAATGTCGTGCAGAAGCCCAGCTAACTTTGCAGCAATTTTCATCTCTGGAGTTAAGTCAAGAGGTTTAAGCGCGTCAAGCAACAACGCAACCTCTTGTTCAACATCTTCAAGGTGTGCAGCAAGCGGATACCATCCATAACCAACGGAAGCGGGATCGTCTCCCACTGCGACATCATCAACAGACTTTAATTCAGTATCTGTCAACTCTGAATCAACATCTAGTAAAACTTCAACATCTTTCGTATACTTTTTATTCCAACCGACATTAGATTCGTATCCCCCCTTACTTGCATCCAAAACAATTTCAATTCCATCGCGTAGGTCATTCAACTGGCAACGCACCCAGCAATTGTCACCTCTTCTTGCTAAGTGGTCAACGCGCCAAGCCGAAGTTTTCGGCTTTTTTAGCCAAGCGACTATTTCCGACATTGGAACACTACAAAGTTCGTGTTGTTGGGGCGATTTGCCGATCGGTTGCCAGTCTTCAATCTGACGCCAAGCTACTAGAACTCTTCGGTTACTCTTGCTACGAATGAAGCGTGCGATGTCTATATCGTTACCACTTAGATCGGGTGCCGTGTCAAACAAGTCGACCAAGTCACGACGGCGGATTATCGGTGTTATCTGAGGTGCCGTGAGAGCACCAATTTCGTGCAGGTTGGTAGTTGTGACCAATGTTCCATTCAGGTTTCGCAATGTCTGGATTGCTGCTTCTATATCGGCATCCTCGTACGGTGGATTTCTGGAGGGTCGTGCCCACAAGAGTCGAGCACTATCACTCTCCCCAAAACGGTTGCAACGTCCTGCACGTTGCACGATTGAAGGCCAAGGAGCGGCTTCAGTGAACAATATCGAAGAAGATACATCAATTCCCGCCTCTAACACTTGTGTGCTAACAACAATCTTGCCTTCGAGGTTAGGGGGCGTAAGCGCAGTTTTGGTATGAGATTTGCGGTCTTGCGATCGGTATCGGGAATGCAATAGCACTATTTCGGCAGCTGGAGACAATTGCTTTAAGGCTTTCCAAGTAGATACCGCCCGGTCTACTGTATTCAGCACTGCTAGTGTAAGCGAGTTTGGTTGGTGTCGGGCAACAAGCACCTCAGCAAGTGCTCGCTCAACTCGTTTCTCTGGTAGCTCGATCTCCTCAACGGTACGAACGGCATGAAGACGTTGCCTCAAAACGCTAGCTCGATCGCGCTCACCAAGTTCAATCCTTGAACCAACAAGAGGCCGGTCTACCGTACAAAGAAGTCGTTCATCTACAGTCGCTGACATCCAGGTGCTCGCTGTCGGAAGAGCGGTGCCGAAGGTATCCCGAAAAGCTTGAAGTTGTCGAGTATTGGGCGTAGCAACATCCATCAACTGGATCTCATCAAAAACCCAATGGACTCCATTATTGAATCCACCAAAGGACATCGGCCAATTCCAACGACTGTCGGCGTAGCCCCGATTGAGAGCACGAGACAAAAGCATGTCAACAGTGCCTATGAACACCGAATCACGATCTGGGTGCAATCGCCAATCATGATCACGCCAGCCGATGCCACCACGCACTAGATGTAGTGCTACTTCGTTGTCTATAGCCAATAAGTCAAACCAACTTTTGAAACGGTCAAAGGTTTGCTCAACAAGAGTTCTCATCGGAAGTGCAATAACTAGCCAATGTGGCGTCGATGTGCGAACGTCAATTGATTCGTGATAGCGTCTGCGATAGAGCCAGCCCAGTCCCACAGCTTCGGTTTTGCCACATCCCGTCGGAACTTGAAGAAGTTCTGGAAGTCCTTCCTCGGCTACCCTTCTTTGGTAGTCGTATGGAGTGAATCCAGTTGCCTTTTGGTAAACAAGGTCAATACTAAGTTCGCTCATTGATAACACAATCAGTTCGCCGATTCCGCCGTTAAGAACCTTAGCCAAGAAATGCAGGTAGAAATTCTTTCAAATACGTGACCCATTAGTTTATAAGTTAGCATCATTTTTGATCACGTCAATCAACAATATGGTCAAATCGGTGATGCTGGAGAAACCGCTAGTTGTGAATTGTAGATACTGATGAAGGCGACAAATCCCGCACTGTAAGCCGTAATGGTCACGCATCATCCATAAGTTCTCGTTCAACTCCAATTGATGCTTCCCGTTCTTTCACTGGAGGGCGTGACATGAAGTCAGTGACTCAAAGGCTTCACAAGCTAACGGTAATTCTGGTAGTGGGTCGAGGGGTGGTAGGTTGGGTTGTGTTGAGGTTGGTGATGCTTCTTTGTCAATCGAGGCGGAGATTCGTGATGCGTTGGGTGTGGTGAAACGTAGTGAAGCACGTTTGGCTTGTTGGAAATCTGAGTTGTTGGCTGCGCTGAATCGTTTGTTGAGCGAGGATGGGCTTCACCCCATTTGCTTGACAGCTAGTTTAGGCGGTTTGCGCTAGGTTCTAGTGGGTTTCTGATTCTGTTGGTGTTTGGGGGTTGAGGGTGGAGTAAAGTCGAGACCGACCAGTGGGCACTGGAACTGTGCCTGTGGGATTCGCTTAGCTTGTGGATGTCAAAAATGACGTTGACCTTCATACGTCGTTCAACGCGTTTATGAAACACAAGTACACCTTGGTGGCGTAGCTATGCACTCACCCTCGGTGAACCGCAGGGAGAAGCCGAGTCTGCGTAATTCTGCCAGATCTGTGCGATTAGCGGTTCTTCGCGTTTTAGGTCAGGGTGAGGGTGCTTGGGAGGTTTCAGTTGGGTTTGCCTGTGAGAGGAGTGCTTGGATTCTGTTGTTGCTGAAGTTGGTGAAATGCGAAGGCGACGCGTTTGGCACGTTTGACCAAGTTGTTCGATGCTTCAGTGGCGACGTTGCTGGTTCTGGCGTGGTGCCAGTTGGTGATCTGGGTGGGGTCAGCGCGACAGGGTTCAGTCCAGCCGGTTGAGTTCCGGCGACAGGTTCAGGTCACAGAGATCCGCGGTGAACTAGGTCACGAACTCGACGGCGGTAACCGGGTTCGTCGATGTCGTAGACCGACCGCAGGGGCTTCTTTGCGTGCCAGGCATCGCGGACTTCGCTGTGGGGGTCACCGGCTTCAAGCATGCCCAGCAGTTTGCGGACCTGCTACAGCGGGTTAGGTTTTGCGGCCGCGGTACCCGAACGTGGCGTTTTGGACTCGTCTGCGTACTTCGTCGATTGCTTGCTTCGCTGTGCATACCACAAGGAACAGATCTGCTATCTGCGCGGCTTCGGGCAACGCCGTGTCGAAGGCCGCATTGTAGTACCCGGACAGGGCGGGGTCGCCCACTGGATCCCCTCGCTCCACGGCTGGAGCTGAGCCATGATCCACTTAGCGGGTGCTTTAGTAGTTCTACCCGCCACTATGTCCAACAGGCGGCCGCGGCCGATGTCTACGAAACTCACCGACCAAACCTTGCTTTTGAACCATCCGCTGTGGACCATCAGGTCTCGTTGAGAGCCAACGCCGCTGTGCCGTTGAGACGCTGCGTGTCTGCTGCGAGCAAAGCCCGACCCCAACGCTGCACCGAATCGTTCACCACATGCGAGCAGCAACCCAACTCCGCGGCGAGGTCGATGAGCAACCGGCCGCGACCGGCCTGACGGGTCATCCAACAACCCAGCGAGCGCGGTCTACCCCTCACTCTGCGGTGCTATTTCACGGTCGTGTGCAATCACCGTTCCGGCCGCACAATCGACCGCTGGGCACCGCCAGCGGCACTTGAGCCACACCTGCCGCGTCGCCCTACCCAACGCCAGAAAATCCACCAAAATCCCAACGCGTTCGCCATAGGACCACAACCGTCCACCGCAGTCCCGCACGGCGGCCCTGGCGTTCGTCGCCGCACATGAACCCCAACAACCCACCGGTGTCGTTGGCGGCAAGCACCTCAACATCTCCGAGTCCGACGATCAGTTCGTTCACGCGCCTAGTGTCAAAGTCTACCGGGATCCTCCAATTCTCATGCACCATCAGCACCGATTCTTGGGGATCCCTCGGACTCAAGCACGAATGCTCACCGGCCTCACCCCGACCAAAACGCGAATAGCCGGTACACCTTTGGGTGTTACTCGCCGTCACGCAATTGCCTAACCAAAACCTCGGCTGGTATGTCGCTGCTCAGCACACCTCGCGCCTTACGCCAGCCCCCTCGATGGCCTTCGTCAACTTGAATCAACCTTGTAACGTTGCGAACAGTTAGGGGTCGGTCGGTGAGACGGTCTCGTGTAATTGTGCCAGTCACGTCCACCACATTGCCCCATATTTCTCTCACCTGTTCGGTAAAACTTCGGTCGACATAGCAACACACAGCGGCACTAGTATTCAATTCATACACAGTGAAGGACAAGTCTTTGTGTTGAGACAAAGTCTCCACACGCCCACGAAGAGTACCGAACGCATTGTGCTTGTTGGGCGCATCAGACCAACTAAGGTCCGCCTTCTCGCAAATCTCTATCTCTGTGTTGCCTGCCGTTAACTTCAGGGAACGAGACCCCTGACGCAGCTGCAATAGTTTATACATCTCTCGATGGACCGGATCGCTGCTATCGCTACTGCCGCTCTGAAACGACCTAGCCGAAGCACTATAAGCCGATTGCATCTTTTCAATTTGTAGTTCGCTCGCTCGATCAATGGGCACAGCTTGCACAGTGGTCGCCACACTGCCATGCTCAAGAGCCACGACCTTCCATTCAACATCGGCATCATGGGTCACTTTCAGCACTTCCAGAACATCCGAGAATCGCTTAAAGGCATCTTGCAGAACTTGAATTGTGGTCTCGCCACTCAACTCAAAACCGAAAAGATCAGCATGATCCCCGAAGGAGCTAACCTTGTCCACTTTTAGACTTCCTCGCTGTTGTTTCTCAAGCTACACACTAGCCACCATTTAACGATGTCGTTTGCTTCGTCTCGTAGTTGATCGTCACCGACACTAGCAAACAAGTGACGCAAAGGCTTCGGAAGCTAACGGTTGCCCAGTCTCTGGGGGAATCCGTCGCAGTCACCTGCGGATACTCACCGTACTCACTCCACCCTAAAACGCGAAGAGCCAGTGAAGCACCCGCTCAACTGGATTGCTACCTTGAAAGGTTACCAACGGCTCGCCAAAGTGCGTGTTAACATTCCGACAAAATGCTGAATAGAACTCGGACAAAATGCTAAACAGGCTGGTAGGCTATACGCATCGACGAAAAGCAGTTGATTCCGCGACGTGGCCTCGAATCCACCTTGGACTCACATTCAGCCTTCCGCGCAGTGGTGCTTCAAGGTGCCCGCCAGGTGGGCAAGAGCACCGTCGCCGGGTTGCTCGCACGTCAGCTGTCCGCTCCCCTGGTAACGCTGGATCGCGAAGGCGATCTTTCGGCAGCACTCGACGACCCAAATCTGTTCCTCGAAACGCTGGGGACTCCGGCGGTCATCGACGAGATCCAACGCGGCGGCGACCCTCTGATCTTGGCCATCAAACAACGGCTCGACCAGTCACGGTTGCCAGGGCAGTACCTTCTCACCGGATCCACGAACTTCTTGACATCACCAAATCTCACTGAGAGTCTCGCTGGACGCATCGACCTCATCACCCTGTGGCCGTTGTCGATGGGCGAGTGCTACGACGGTCCCGATGACCTCATCGACCGTGCCTTTCAAGATCCGTCAGAACTGATCAAGCATCGAGGTGCAACGCCGAGCAGACGCGAGTATCTCGAGTACATCTGCCAAGGGGGATACCCAGAGGTCCAGAGCTTTGACAAAGGCATCCTTCGTCGCTGGTTCGAGCGCTACTTAGAAACCGTCCTGCGACAGGAGGTTGAAACGGCCGCCGATCTCCGGCGCTTCGACGCATTGCTCACCATGGCCAGACTGCTGCTGGCTACGAGCGGTACTGAACTGATTCTCTCACGCCTCGCGGAGCGCGTCGGTATCGACCGCGCGACGGCGCAGGTCTACGAACCTTGGATCGAGACGACCTTCCTAGTCCACCGAGTTCCAGCGTGGAGTCGAAACGTCACAACCAAGATCGTGCATCGTCCTAAGCTCTACGCTTGCGACACAGGACTCAGCGCGGCGATCATCGGCAAGACACCGACCGCGCTCGCTCGACTGAACGACGCTTCAGTCGAACCACTCGTCGAGTCCTTTGTGATCGCGGAACTCGCTAAACAACTTACTTGGTCCGACACCTCCGCAAGACTCCACCACTATCGAGACCGCGACGGACTTGAGGTCGATGCCATCATCGAGTCAGCCGACGGACACGTGATTGCGGTGGAAGTCAAGGCCTCCACAATCGCCCGACCCGCCGATTGCAAGTCCATGGCTGCCCTTCGAGAACGGCTTGACGAGGTTGGCACAGACTTTGTTGTCGGGATCGTCTTTCACACCGGGGACCGCCGTGTCCAACTCGGCGACCGCCTAGTCGCTCTGCCCATCGCCGATCTCTGGACCTAGGAGACTGTTGAGCAACTGGGTTTCTGGTTGTTGGGGTGGGGTGCTGGCGGGCGTGTCGGGGTGTGGCTGCGGCGATTGGTTGGGGGTTAGACAGCATCGGCCTGCTCACAGTCAAGGTAAAGGCCCGCGACCGCGGTGAGCACCGAGTTGGCGTCGGTGACCAACGCGTCGATCAGCCAGTCCCTCTCCGCGGGGTCAAACCAGTCACACGAAGGCCTCACCCCCCAACCCATCATCAACCAGCAACTCCAACCCAGCAACCTCGCCGATCAGTCGGCGGCAACGCCGGAGGCCGCGGCGATCATCGTGTAGGTGTCCTGGGTCGCCACCGCGTCATACAACACCGTGGAATCCAACACCCTTCGGCGGCTAGACAACACCCCGCACTCAACGGCCAACTCCCGCACCGCGTCAAAGACCCACTCAGGGTGAACGCTGACACGCAACCGCGCCCACCACAACGACAACACACTGTAGCAACACTGTAGCAGAACCCCCCATCATCGACCGCCAAACCCGCCGCGGCCTTCCAACGCAGATCACAGCGCAACCGCTACACCGCCTCACGATCAGAAACACCCCTCCAAAGCCTGCAACACCAACACCGTCGCCACCACAGACCCCGGAACCGACAGACGGCCCCGGCCACCGAACAGATCAGCAAACAACTCATCACCAAACAACCTCCGCCGATACTCAACCAAAAATTGATTCGTGATAGCGTCTACGATAAAGCCAGCCCAGTCCCACAGCTTCGGTTTTACCACATCCCGTCGGAACTTGAAGAAGTTCTGGAAGTCCTTCCTCGGCTACCCTTCATTGGTAGTCATATGGCGTGAATCCTGTTGCCTTTTGGTAAACAAGGTCAATGCTAAGTGTGCTCATTTACAATACAGTCAGTTCGTCAAATCCACCGTTGAAAACCTCAACCAAGAAATGAAGGTAGAAATTCTTTCAAATGTGTAACGCATCGGCCTAGAGACTAGCATCTTTTTGGATCAAGTCAATGACAAACCCGGCTAAATTAAAGCTGATGGAGTAACCTTTAGGTACGGGTTGTGGATGCTGGAGTTGCTATAATTATTTTTAGGTTATTTTTTTATTTTCTGATTATGAATATTATACTCTACTTATATCATTATTTTATGATATCTACAACAACATCAGGTTTTTTTAACTCGCAAAGTTTACATGATGAGGCCGCCACTCATTCTAGCAGAGATGAAGACGACAAATCCCGCACTGTAAGCCGTAATGGTCACGCATCAGCCATAAGTTCTCGTTCAACCACCGCCGGCACTTCCCGTTCTTTCACTGGAGGGTGTGACGTTGAAATCAGCGGTGCAAAGGCTTCGGAAGCTAAAGGTTGCCCAATCTCTGGGGAATCCGTCGCAGTCACCTGCGGATACTCGCCGTGCTCACTCCACCCTCATTCGCGCAGAGCCATCAACGTAGCGTTGTGCAAGTATCGCACCGCCGAGTTTGCATTGTCTCAGGTTCATGATATCGTTTTGGTATAACCCCTCAGTCGCTTCGGTGGCTGAGCGAAGGCCCGCTTCGGCGGGCCTTCGAGTTCTTACCAGCCTTCGGGTTTGATGATTTGTCCGCTACGAGAATCAACTACATCAGGGAATTGCGTCTCATTGAGCAAACTACGAGGAACCTGCTTATAGAAAAGGCAGTTAAGTTTGAGCAGTTTGCGAGATCACGTACTGCGCGAATGAGGGTTCACAATCCCAACCTTGATGCCGAGTTGTGTCTGCGTGATCTCGATTGCTTGAGCGAGGTCTGAGTCGTTGCTAAAAACAATGGCTGTGTCGCACCGACGTTTGAACGCGTCGAGCAACAGATACGAGGCCAGATTTACATCCGATCCCTTCTCCTCGTTCTTGATGACTTCAACGGTCGGTGGTTCTCCATCCTGCCGATTAGCACGCTGCATTCGCACGGTCTTGGTCAGGAAATGCCCATAGTGGATGTTTGCGAGGGCAGCGTCGCTAGGACTCGGAGATAGGTGTCTTGACGATTGGCTAGTTGAGGGTCGTGCGGATGGGGCCGTACCCGTGCGGTGAAATATCGTATCTTGATGATCTGATCGTCGGGGAACATACGTTGACAAAAAGCTTCAAGGTTGAGCCACTTAAATCTCGTTCCTTTTACGACACCATAATAGAAATTAAACCCGTCAATGTAGATGATCGTCTGTGGTTGAAACGCTAGATTGTTTGAGGGATCAGAAGTCATCAACGTAAGTTTATGGCCGTTCGATGTCGACGTGGAGGTTTT
Source organism: Candidatus Aldehydirespiratoraceae bacterium (assembly GCA_965204595.1). GTDB lineage: Bacteria > Actinomycetota > Acidimicrobiia > Acidimicrobiales > Aldehydirespiratoraceae > VXYK01. The sequence continues at coordinate 1,138,646 of CBDBEW010000014.1, forward strand.
GAGATCTCACTCTCGGCGCGTCAAGGTTAAGTGCAAAGAACCAATTGGTACCTTTAGGCATAGACCCTTGAAGCGCGCGAGTCGAGGTTGGCTACTTGAGGGGAGGTTGCCGATCTGCGGTGGCCGTTTTATTTAAGTTAAGGTTTAACAGGTGCTGTCATTGAACCCCCGTGGGTTCGTGTCCTGCGAACTTCGTTAGATGGGGCAGCGACTTGGTCTCACCTGCGGGACGTTGAGCTCTAGGTTGTTCAAACGGCAACTGAGATTGCTTGTTTGGGCAGCGAGCAAAGCACTTCTCGACACGAGCACGATCCCTCTCTTCTGTCTGTGTAATGCATCAAAGATGTGTTGATTAGGTAATCTCTAAAATATTTTGAGAAATATCAGATTATTTGATGTTTGATGGTTGTGAATGTCACACTGTGTCTATAAAGTGATGTTATGTTGTTTAAAGATACATCAACTAATAAGAAGACTACCCCATCGGGTGACGGGTTGGGGTGCGGTAATCCTGTTTGCGTCGCTTTTGGTGACGTGGTGTCGTTGAGTGACGCAGGGTTGACTGCTGAGTTGTCTTTGTTGGGTCGCTGCGAATCACGCATCGCTGCTCGCAAAGCGAAACTGTTAGCTGAACTAGCACGTCGGTCTAGTAGTGGTGATGCTCAGCAGGTGGTTGTTGGTGAGTTGTTGATCTCTAAACGCGAAGCCAAAAAAGAAGTCGAGAATGCTTGTCAACTAGAGTCGTTGCCTGAAACGTCTGCGGCGTTGGAGTCTGGTGATATAACTGCTGGTCACGCGAAGTTGATCGCTCAAGTTTCTTCTGATGGCGAGATTGTTGAAGGTGAGTTGGTGGATAAAGCCAAAACCGAGAGATTTGATGATTTCGCTAAAACTGTTCGTAAACACCAAAACGAACAAGCAAACAAAGCCAGTGTTTCTGTTTTGGAACGTCAACGCAAAAAACGCAGCGTAAGAGTTTTTGAAAGCCCAGAAACCGCCATGCTGGTACTAAACGCCGAGTTCGATCAAATCACCGGCGCAAGAATTATGACCGCGTTGACCGCTAAAGAAAACACTATCTGGCGAAACGAAGACCCAGCCAACAGGGCCACACCTCAACAGCGCAGAGCTGATGCTTTAGCCGAACTCATTTTGCAAACACCGCACAGCAAAAGCAAACAAGGCACTAACTTGTTGGTACTCGCAGATTTTAACGTCATCAAACAGCAGTTGAACAACCCGCGGTTAGCTAACGGATCACCAATCACCATAGACGCGTTACGTGAACTAGCAGTAGAAGCCAACATTTTACCTGCAGTGTTCAACAACAAAACCCAAAAACTTTGGTTAGGCAGAAACCAAAGAACCGCATCCAACGCACAACGAATCGCACTAACAGCAAGAGACACACACTGTATAGGATGCGGAGCCGACCCGCTATGGTGTCGAGCACACCACATCAAATACTGGTCACACGGCGGCGAAACCAACCTAGACAACCTCACCCTCGTTTGTGATCGCTGCCACCACAAAATCCACGACAAAGGCTGGCAAATAACTCAAAACCCCACCACCAAAAAACTCAAACTTAAACCCCCCACCAAACACCACCAACATCGCCAAACCAACAAACAGCACTTCTGGCGTGAGGGTGGCGCGGAATATCGGATCGCAGCACACCCCCAACACCGCCAAACGGTCAAACATCACCCAATGCACGGCAAACGGAAATTTGCTACCTCACCGACCAGCATCCCCCAACTCAAATAGACACAGAAAACCGTTGGAGGTCAACAGGTCTCCACCAAACCCGGGGTGGTTCAGCAACCCGCCACGTTCCATATCTCAATCCAGACACGTTTTGCGAAACACAAAGGCCGTAACAAGACAGAAACCTCCACTAGTCAGTTGCTGTCAACACAGGTCACCACAACCGACAAATTCCAACCAACTAGTAGAGCTTGTCACAACCTGCGTTTAGCATTGTCAACACAATCATCAAAAACTAACAACACCAAAGAAATGAACGAACCACCAACCAACCACACCCCAGATCAACCAACCGAACAAGGCACGCCGGGTCATACTGAGCGAGAGTTTCAGCGGCACTGGCACGAGGCGCACCACACTAGGTTCGTCACCAACAAAGAAAGGTATCGAAAGTCAAGGCAACTCTGGGACGGATTCGCCGCGAGCGCCGACGCTGCGCTTGAACTGCTTGCCAACCTGCGGCGAACATCCAACCTAGAGGCGTTCGTCAAGGGCACGGATTCATGGTCGAGAAGGCCGGGCACGCACGCGTTCAAGGGAGTCACGCAAATGTTTTTGAATCAACTCCGTGACCGTTCAGCTGACACCGAAGCGCTCGCCCAGATACTTGCTGAATCGCTGACAGTTCCGACATCCGACGGCGAAGCTATCACGAAGATCACAGCACTACACGACCATGTCGAGAGCATCAAGGTTGGCGGTCACCCCGCGCCAGGGCGTGTACCGCTGCTGCTGTCGTACTTCTGGGCGCTGGCCGACCACGACCGTTGGTCAGTAATTTGGCCGAGTTCCGAGGACTACCTCACGTATTTGACAGGGAAGCACCAACCCACCGATCAGTCGGCGCGCTATCAAACATATCTAGAGCGGGTGCGGGAACTCTCAAGCGACCACGTCGAGTTCGAGATGACCGCTGAGTGGTGGAAGAAAACTAGCCCTGCGTTCCTAGACGAGGTGCTCGCAGACCGTGCCGATTTCGGCCTGAACTCCGAGGGCTCAGCAACCGAGGAGTTAGAGGAGAACGCCCAAGTGTTGGTGAATGTCGCAAGACATTTGGGGAGCCGGCTCGCCAGAAAAGTGTCTGAAGCACTGGGTCGTGAGGTCAAGTTCAGCACGCCACAACTCGAGTGGAAAACGGGTCGTCCGCGGGGTGACCTTTGGGCGGACTGGTGGACCGAGGAGGCACCGGGCCTAGGTATGCGTGTGTGGGTGAACCACAAGGGGGCTGCGGTAGCTTTGCGACCAGCCCTTGCTCGGAAGGGTTGGCGCGTTGAAATCATTCCCATCATCGAGGCCGCCGACTACACCGGTTGTCGGGCGCTAGGTGGTAGTAGGTCTGTGATCGGTGAAGATGTTGGCTTCTTCGGCCGGACTGGTGAATTCGTCTATGGCCGGTGGTTTGGCAGAGACGAGCTTGCTGGGCTTGACCTGTCGAAGACTGTGGTGGAAGTCGCAACGCAGCTCAAGCCGCTGTTCGAGGAATTGCTGGGCTTGGCTCTCGGCTCGCCGGTGCCACTGACCGGCGATTCGCTGAGCACATTGGTAGCGGAGTTTCGTGACGAAACCAAATACCCGAATCCTGAAGCGGAGCGCTATTGGAAGGCGCGCGAGCACTTCGCTGGATTGCTCGCCGCCGACACGCCCTACGATCTGGACGCGCTCAGCCGCATCTGGAATACTGGAGACTACGGCTATCCGGGCATGATGCCCGAGCTGAAAAGGAGCATCAACAGCGCCGACACTGCCGAGATTGACCGTATCGGCAACACCTTGCGATACTTATGTTGGGGAGAGGACCCTGATGCCGAACGGATCGACCGCGTGCTCACAAATGATGAGTACCGCGTAAGCGGTTTCGGGGAGTCGGTGATTATGAAGCTGTTGTCGATCACGCATCCCGAAACCTACATTCCGGTTTTCCCCTACGAGGGCGACAACGGCAAGAAGAAACTGCTGCAGCTTCTCAAACTACGCGAGCCGGAGGGTGCGCGTGGCAAAAAACAGGTTGAGAGCAACAGACTACTTCGTGATCTGCTCGAACCGTTCTTCACTGCAGACGCTTGGGGAATTTCGAGGTTTCTGTATTGGTACCGTGACCGTGAAACTCCCGAAACTGTTGATGAACGTGACCTGCTCGGCGAACTGACAAACGACCTGCTCGTAGATCGCAGTTTTGTCGACAACCTTGTTGCGCTCCTGGAGAAAAAGCGCCAAGTCGTGTTCTACGGCCCACCCGGCACCGGCAAGACCTACCTCGCCCGTGAACTAGCCAAAGCACTGGCACCAGACCCGGGCTGTCGAGCGATAGTGCAGTTCCACCCGGCGAGTTCCTATGAGGACTTCTTTGAGGGTTACCGCCCCGCCGAAAGCGGCAGCGGCGACATAGTCTATCGACTGACACCAGGTCCGCTGGCGCGCATGGCGGAGCGGGCAGCGGCCAACCCTAGCCAACAACACCTGATCATCATCGACGAAATCAACCGCGCGAACCTGCCGAAAGTCCTCGGTGAATTACTGTTCCTGCTGGAATACCGCGACGAGAGTGTGCAAACGCTGTACCGGCCAGAACACGGTTTTCGCCTCCCAGAGAACCTATGGTTCATCGGAACCATGAACACCGCCGACCGATCCATCGCCTTAGTCGATGCGGCACTGAGGCGCCGGTTCCATTTCGTTCCATTCTTCCCAAACGACGAGGACGGCCCCATCGCAGGCCTACTTGAACGTTGGCTCGACAGACACGGCGAACCCGCGTGGGTGGGGGAACTAGTCACCAGCGTCAACGAGGAACTCGAAAGCGATCTGGGAGGACCGCACCTGTTGCTGGGGCCGAGCTACTTCATGGAGCGCGGCCTAAGCGAGGATGCGATGCGCCGAATCTGGCAGTACGACATCGAACCGCTGCTCGAAGACCAGTTCTTCGGCGACATCAAGAAGAGTGACAAGTACCGCTTCGACAGCGTTCACCGGCGTTACTGCAAGCGATCTGGCACCGACTTACGCACCGACCAAGCTCACGAGAGTTCAGGTGTTGGACCCACCGAGAGCGATATACGCAACAGCGCGGCTGCCGAAAACGGCGAGACCGCCGAGCGCAGCAATGCTGGCGGAAACGAAAATGGGCAGTGAAGCGATTGATTGCACTCCTAGAGCATCAGTCGACACCAGACCCAGTCAGTTTGTCGCCAGAGCAAGCCAACTGTCTTGCGAACGCCGGGAAGGGGCACTCTAACAGTACAACCTGCGAACGAAGCGGGCCGCTACATCTTGACCGCCGCGCATATGGCAGGGTCAATCGCCGTCGCCAACCTGCGGATCCTGATACGTCCAAAAATTCCGCTTACAAACCTCTTTCTACTGCTTGTAACTGGTCTCCCGCCGAAGGCATGGCGAAGGGAGTCCGTTGATTACGAAACTAATCCCGACCTAGTAAGGGCGATAGTCACATTCTATGCACGGACACTTGAATCCACCCTGGCGCGAGGCCTACTCCGCTCTTATTGGCCAGAACAACAGCGGTTGGTGGCCCTGCGCGGGCGCATTGACATCGCAGGCCAGTTCCAACAGGCGGGGTTGCGACTACCAGTTGCTTGTCGTTATGACGAATACACGCCCGATGTCTTCGAAAACCGCTACCTGAAGGACGCTACCTGAAGGACGCTACCTGAAGGCCGCTACCAGGTTGGCACTGCAAAAACCAAAAATCTGCGCTGAGGACCGTCGGCGGATGCTCCGACAGATTGCCGCTCTTGAGGATGTGGCCGATGCCTTGGTGCGGGCCGACGACCTCGACTGACTGCTGTTCACACGCTTGAACGCGCACTATGAGCCAGCACTGCACCTCGCGCAGCTCCTACGCGACAACCTGACCCTGATGGCATATATAGACACCTCAAACCACGTTTCGGGCAAGCATCGATGGTGCAGTCAGGGCCTAAGGATCTGGTGCACCGCGACTTCGGTGTCGGAGGTGCCGACATTGTCTGGGTTGGTGACATCACCCACATCGACACCGCCGAGGGGTGGCTGCACCTAGCTGCGGTGCTTGACATGGGTTCGCGGACAGCGACCGGCTAGCAAATAGCCAACCACGTCCGCGCCAAACTCGTCTGCGACGCGTCACACACCGCGGCTACCACCAGAAGCCACTACACACGAGGCGTGCTTTTCCACTGCGATCGCGGCAGTCACTACATGCCCGGCAAGTTCACCGACACGTTGCGACATCACCAGATGCGCCACTCAGTGCGACGCGTCTCCAACTGCTCCGACAACAGCGTTGCCGAATCTTTCTTCTCGACGCTGAAACAACACCTCGTCACCCAGACACAGTTCACCACCCGAAACCAAGCCCGACAAGCTATTCTCGCCTAAATCGGCCGCTACAACAACTACCGAATCCACTCCAGCCTCAACCACCAAACCCCAACAGAATCAGAAAACCACCAACAACTCACGCAAACCGCGTAGACCATGTGTCAAGCCAACGGAGGGAAGCCCACCCATCGGCGACATCAACCCGAGACACGGCGTGCAAACACCCGTGATCGGAGCGATCGCCGACGACGGCACCCCGGTCGCGTTCCCCGTCGCAATGCTCGAACCGTCGACCACCAACGGCACCACCATCACCCACGCCGACATCACGATCGCCTCCGACGACCCCGACTACACCGCCACCTCCGCAACCACCGGACAACCCCTCACCGTCCACCAAGCCCTTCTGGTTCGCCTAGAGCCAATTCCACGCCAACACCGCTCTGTACACCCACGACAACTAATCCGCGCAAGAAAATTTACGATCCAAGGTTAACAACCAACCCGAAGAGCACTTACGATCGTCGCATGCTTTGCATCAAGAGAATACTCATCGTCCCATTGCCCACCGTCACGTTAGCGACCCTGTTCTCCGTGACCCCGACCCCTGGCCCCGACCTACCGGTGCTATCCACACTGCAACCCCGACCAGCAGAAGCCCACACCGCCACCAAACAAGAAACCCGATGACGAAACGTGTGCCGTCACGAACTCAGACGCGTACGAGTGGTCGTTGGCTACACGAATCCCTACACCCGCGTTCCCCGACACCTCCGCGAACCGATCTACGAGTGGAAACAAAAATTAGTGGAAGTCTGCGAACGCCAATCATACACCGTAACAGTCAACAAACGCCACTACCACGTAAGCAACGAAGTCTGCAACACCGTCAGAGTGTTCGTCGCAGCGGGTGTGACAGCAACTGGTACCGCCGCTGGGGGCGCGGCTGGCACCGCCATTGGTGAACCCTGGCACTGGCACCGTAGTTGGTGGCGTAGCAGGAACCGCGGTTGGAGCGGCGGCTGGGCACTGGGTTAGCAAACCAGTTTGTCTCCTAGTGCCAAAAATTATCTGGCTAGACTGACTCTAAGGTAAGGAGACAAAATGCATGAATCGAAAAGAGATACGATAGCCGCTGGATTCTCCGCCATTCCAAGATCCATATATATCGTTTTGGCTCTGTGGATTGGTGTGAACGTGGCGGTCATTCCCCTACTAACGGACACCACCGCAACAATCTACGGGGCGATCGGCTTAGCTACGTTCGGAGTTTGGTACTTGTGGGTGCGAGTGCGTCGCCAAGCTGTCTCTTGAACTTAGCTAGCACTGTTGCCGTCGGCTCATGCCCGACCGCCGGCTGTAGCTGGCGGCAGCCAGTTAGTAGCAATCGTGACGATGCGTTCGACTTCGGTGGCTGCCGCCATGCTTCTCACGTAGACAGACTACGGAGGTGGGTGACCGTCCGCGGATTTTTGTGCCGCAGCGGCTCAAGCTGAGGCCGAGGAGGCGTACCTGAACGTCTATGCTGCTCTCGCGGCCGAGCACACAGCTAAACGCCTAGTTCAATCAAATCACCGGCGCACGTATCATGACCGCGTTGACCGCTAAAGAAAACACTATATGGCGCAACAAAACCCTACGAGAACTAGCAGTAGAAGCCAATTTTTTGCCTGCAGTGTTCAACAACAAAACCCAAAAACTCTGGTTAGGAAGAAGCCAAAGAACCGCGCCTGACGCTCAACGCATAGTACTAGTAGCGAGAGACACACAATGCATAGGATGCGGAGCCGACCCTCTATGGTGCAGAGCACACCACATCAAATACTGGCCACACAAAGGCATTCCTCAACGTGAGCACGATCGCGTTCATCTGGCTCTTCGTTAAGAATATGCAAGTAACCGTCTTCGCGAATCTCAAAGATGTCGGGAGCAATTTGGGTACACACGCCACGGCTTGCACACAAATCAAAATCAACCACAACTTTCATTGCGTAACCTTTCTTGTAGTTAATCTTTGTCTAGCACAAAAACCAGTTTCTAGCCTCAAGCAGTGGGGCGGTTCACCACAATATTGAAATGGTCGCGCACAGCGGCATCAGCTGCGGGATCAACATGGCTCGGATGATAGCTAGACAAAATCTCTTTGGCGTACGCATGTGCCACCGCAGCCGCATCCTTACCACCAGCTTCAAGCCAATCATCAGGAGTGTCACGATCACCGATGAGCGGATAAATGTATTCCTTTTGCATCAAGTCAAGCGTCTGAGGGGAACCAAGGAAATGCCCCGGCCCGTACACGACCTCTTCAATCAAAGCAGCCGACAAGGTCTCTTCATTCACCTCAATACCTCTAACAGTACGATTTATTGAACCAAGCATGTCGTTATCAATCACCAAAGCCTCAAGCGAACAACTCAGAATACTGCCCAACATTCCAGCGCTCTCATACACCAAGTTCGCACCCGCCTGACCAGCCAAAGCGATATTAATACCCTTCTCATAACCAGCTTGGTTGTCTGGCACCTTTGAGTCGGTCATCCCCGCAGCCACACCAGAAGGCAAACCAATCCAGTTCACCAACTGCGCGGCAGCCGCATTCAGAACCCCCTCCTCACCGCTACCTCCGCTCATCGCCCCAGTGCGAAGATCAGAAACAAAAGGCCACATCCCCATCACACACGGATGACCCGGACGCATCAAGTTCACTGCGGTCAACGCCGCAAGACATTCAGCCAGTGCTTGAGACAGCGACCCCGCCAACGCCGCCGGTGAAGTAGCTCCAGCTTGACCCGCAGACAACAAGTTAATCGGCATACCCATCTCAACTTGAGCCACCATACAGTTAGTGGATTCCTCGGCGAACCGCAAAGGCGGCACCACAAAAGTGTTGTTCGCGACTACAAACGGACGTTTACGAAACTCCCCAACCCCACCAGCCAACATGTCGAACATCTCAACGGTCTCATAAACATGTGGACGCTCAAACCAAGAGGTACCCACAGGCTTACCAGTACCAACAGTGGCAGCATAGGCAGTGTTGATATCAAGATCACGGGAATCTTCTTGATCCCGAGCCACCACTGTGCGCACAAAAAAATGGATGTTGTCTAAATGATCAACCAACCGAGCACAATCGTAAACATCTTGCGCGGTGCTATGGCGAAATGTGTTGGTCTCATAGTCATGCATTAGCACAGCAGCACCAGCGGTACCAAAATGCACCCGATCACCACCAACCACGATTGAACGGTCGTCATCAAAACCATGCCACGTCCATTCCTTAGCAGCCGTTTCAATACCTTTTTCAACTAATCGCCTCGGGAACAGCAAACGCCCGTGTTCGTCGAGGCTGCCGCCCGCATCGACTACGACCTCTACAAACTCAGGCACCGGCGAACCCATCCCCACCCGTTCAAGCAAAACTAGAGCACTGTCATACACCTGCTGCATCGCGCCAGACGACAAAGGCTGGAACTTGCCACCCGGTAAACCAGGACGCACCGGGCGATCGTCTTCCAAAAGAGGAGCGGCTCGTTCAGCAATACGTCCCGCACGCCCACCAGAGCGGCGGCGGCGAGGTTCTTGAGTTTCAAGTTTCACGTTCACGGTCCTTTCCCTAAAGCAAAATCTACACAATCAGGCGAGTAGAGCAGAGTTAGCCGGATCATAAGCTGGTTCAGCCAAAACAGTAGCAGTTCGCATCTCCCCAAGAAGTTCCAACTCAAAAGTCGAACCCGGTGCCTCAAAAGCAGGATCGACATAAACAAAAGCTAAACTCTTCCCAACCGAATACCCCCATGTGCCGCTCGTCGCGATACCCATCACCTTGCCATGCCGATCGTAGGCACCTTCGTTTCCTCTCACATCATTATCGGCAGCATCAACTTCGCAATAAACCAGCACCATCGACAATGGATTAGACTGGTCACGGCGTGCAATAGTGGCTTCCTTGCCAATAAAATCGCCTGAAAAATCCACGAAACGTTCGATACGAGCTTCGATGGGTGTGATCTCTGTTGTAAGTTCACTACCCCAAGCCTTGTAACCCTTTTCAATCCGCATCGCATTCATAGCATAAGCCCCGAAATGCACCATCTCATAAGCCTCACCCGATGTCACAATCGCTTCGTAAAGCGGAGCCATCTCAGCTACAAGACAATGCAACTCCCAGCCAAGTTCACCCACATAAGAAACCCGCAAAGCCTTGCACCGAACCCCAGCAACATTGATTTCTTGAGCAGTAAGCCAACGAAATGCACCGTTAGACAAATCAACATCGGTAAGTGGTTGCAACACCTCACGTGAACGAGGCCCGGTCACCGCTAAAATGCCGTAGTCATCGGTTAGGTTGCAAACAGACACATCGGCACCGGCTTCAATGTGTTGGTTGAGCCAATCAAGGTCGTGGGTGGTGCCCATCACTGCTGAATTAAGGTAGTAACGGTTTGGGGCAAAGCGGGTGATTGTCATCTCGCATTCAATGCCACCAAGTTCAGTTAGCATATGCACCAAACGAATCCCGCCGTCACGCAACGGAATCTTGTTCGCTGACAAACGGTTCAGCAACGCAGAAGCATCAGCACCACTAACCTCAAACTTCGCAAAAGCGGTAAGGTCAGCGATACCCACCCGTTCACGGGTGCCACGCACCTCTTCACCAACAATCGCGAATGCGTTAGAACGCCGAAACGAATGCTTTTCAGCTTCACCGAAATATTGTGGGCGTTCCCATCCATAAACCTCCTGCCATTGAGCACCCAAAGCATCCAACTGAGCATAAATTGGGTTCGTTTTCTGCTTGCGAGCTGCCGGCCGTTGCTCGCCCGGCAAACGCACCTGATACATCTCATGGTATTCATCAATCGCCTTTTCAATAGCGAACACCGACTTAGGGCCACTATGGTCGCCAAAACGCCTCGGATCCATGCCACGCACGTTAATCTCAGTTTGGCCATGCACAATCCACTGTGCAAGATACTTCCCCGCACCAGGACCTTGAGTGATCCCAATAGAGGCACCATTACAATGCCAATAATTACGCAAACCCGGTGCCGGTCCCATCAAGTAACCAGAGTCGGGCGTATGGGTGATAGGACCAGAAACCACCTGCTTGATACCTGCTTCAGACCAACTAGGAATGCGTTCCAATGCCAGTTCAAGACACTCCGCGATGTTGTCTATATCCGGTGGGGTCAAATAAAAATCTAACGCCCAGTCAATCCCATCCACCCCATAAGTTTGTGCATTAGCCATCTCATAGGGGCCGATAAGCAACCCGTCAATCTCACGGCGATAGTAGCAACTTGAACGAGGATCACGGGTCACTGGAGGTTCAAAACCTAAATCTTTCATTGACTGCAACGACTCAGTAACCACATATTGGTGAATGACCGACACGATAGGCACATCAAGGTCAACCATCGCCCCGAGTTGGGGAGCATAATGCCCGGCTGCGTTCACCACATGTTCACAAGTGATGGTGCCATCTTCGGTGACGACCTGCCACCGGCCATCGGCTAACTGCGACATATCAACCACCCGATTGTTTCGCTGAATTTCACAGCCAAGCTGACGAGCACCCTTAGCCATAGCGTTCGTGCAGCCGGTTGGGTCGGTCCAACCATCGTGCGGGGTGTAAAAACCAGTCTGCACATCAGACACATCTTCAAGAAGCGGATTCAGTTCCTGCACTTCTTTAGGACTCATAATATGAGACTCAATACCTATTTGATTGAGCATGGCATGCACATAGCGATGCCAGTCCACCTCCTCATCGCTGCGTGCCAAACGAATGGCACCACAACCGTGCCAACCCGCAGATAGCCCTGTTTCCTTTTCAATCTCTGGATACAAGGCGATCGCATCTTGATGCACTTTAGCCATGTTTAGGTCACCGATGAAATTCGGCACCAACCCTGCTGCGTGCCAAGTAGAACCAGAGGTCAACTCACCCTTCTCAACTAAAATGGTGTCAGTCCAACCCTCGTGGGCCAAAAAATATAGCAAACCCACACCCATCGCTCCACCGCCCACAATTACGCAGCGCGTTTCTTTGTTCATTAAATCTCCTGATTGCTAAGTGCTAAGGCTAAATCTAACCATTGCTATTGTTTAGGGCGTTGGTTGGTTGGATCAAACCAACTACAGACAGAGGTGCTAACAGGCATTCGTCTACCAGCTATGTTTGTTTCCCAACGCCCACCGTTAAGCCAATCTTCACTCACACCCCCTTCATTGTTTACATAACCCATAGCACAGCAACGATCTTGTGTGGCACTCCACATAGAAGACGAAACACGACCAACAACAACACCGTCACGATAAAGCGGCTCATCGTGGTAGGTCAACAAATCTTCATCTTCAATGCGGAACTGAACCAGCCTTTTCGTGCGTGGTTTACGGCGTTGCGCTTCCAACGCAGCACGTCCCACAAAATCAGTTGACTTATTCCAACCGATGGTGAACCCTAAACCCGCTTCAAGGGGGGTGTCTTCGTCGGTTATGTCGTGCCCCCAATGACGCATCCCAGCTTCAAGACGAAGCGAGTTCATAGCATGGTAGCCCGCATGTACCAAACCAAAAGAGTCGCCTAGTTCAACTAGCGCATCATAAAGGGTCACGGCACTGTCGTTAGGCACATAAAGTTCCCAACCCAAATCACCCACATAACTCATTCGCAGAGCAAACACCTCGGCACCAGCTAAGCGAATAAAACGTCCAGTAGCAAACTCAAAACCGCTGTTTGACAAGTCTGTATCAGTTAATTTCGCTAACAAATCTCTACTCTTGGGTCCCATCACGCCAATCATGGCTTGCTCATGGGTAACATTTGTGAGGGCCACACGTCTGTCACGACACGCCCGCCGCAACCAAGCCCAGTCACGGGTCTCAGCAGCAGCTGCGGTTACCACAAAAAAGCGATCCTCGCTAATTCGGTTAATAGTTAAATCAGCTTCAATACCGCCGCGACTATTGCACCACTGAGTGTAAACGGCTTTGCCTAGCGGCACGTCAACTTCAGCAACGCTTATAGTATTTAGCACCTGCAAGGCATCTGGCCCCTCAACCATGAACTTAGCGAAAGAGGTTTGGTCAAAAAGACCAACCGCTTGACGAACCCCCAAACACTCAGCCACCATATTGTCATGCCAGTTCTGCTTACCGTACGAATATTCATATTCACGGCTCTGACCATCGTTGGCATACCAGTTGGGTCGCTCCCAACCAGCTGTTTCGCCAAACACAGCACCCGCTGCCGCAATCCTCTCATGCAGCGGGGACAGACGCATACCACGAGCACTTTCATACTGCCGAAACGGCCAATGCATAGCATACAGCAAACCCAAACTCTCTGAAATACGAGACTGTAAGTAGTCCGGCGATGCTTGGAAAGGTTGTGCGCGGCGAATATCAACCGAGTTCAAATCCATAGGAGGATGGCGATCGGCAATCCATTCAGCCAAAGCCCAACCCACACCACCCGCCGACTGAATTCCCACCGAATTGAAACCCGCCGCCACAAAACAACCATCAACTTCGGGTGCTTCACCAAGGTAATAAACCCCGTCGGGTGTAAACGCCTCAGGACCATTAAAAAATAACTGCAAACCACACTCACCCAACGCAGGCACCCTATGCATAGCGCGCTCAAAAATCGGACCAACATGATCCCAGTCTTCACCTAAAGTGCCAAAAGAAAAATCTCGGGGGATTTTGTCGGTGCGCCAAACCTTACCCCGCGGCTCAAAGAACCCAGCCATTATCTTGCCAGTCTCTTCTTTGAAATAAGTGTAGTTGCCTGGGTCACGCAAAGTCGGGGTGCCGATTTCCATACCTTCAATAGGTTCGGTGACAATATAAAAATGTTCACAAGCGCACAAAGGAACGTTCACCCCTATTTGAGCGGCGAGATGCCTTGTCCACATACCAGTAGCTAACACAACCGTTTCGGTTTCGATTTCGCCACGCTCTGTTACCACACCAGAAATCCGCCCATTATTGACCAAAAGATCGGTAACCGACACACCTTCAAAAACCCTAGCTCCACGAGTTTTGGCACCCTTAGCTAACGCCATAGTGGTATCAACAGGTGAGGTTTGCCCATCACGTGGAATGTAAAGAGCCCCAACCAAATCATCGCTACGCATCAAAGACCAACGCTCACAGGCTTCGTCTAGGTCAATCACCCGTGTCTCCACACCAACACCTTCAGCCATCGTTGCTCCCCGCAAGATTTCTTCCCAACGTTGCTCGTTATCTGCAACTGAAATCGAACCAGGTGTGCGATAACCAGTAGCCTGACCCGTCTCATCTTCAAGCTCTTCAAACAAACGAGCTGAATAAGTAGCGAGTTTGGTAAGTGAATGCGTGGATTTCAATTGGGAAACCAAACCCGCCGCGTGCCAGGTAGTGCCACAGGTGAGGGTACCTTGTTCAAGCACAACCACATCAGGCATATCTCGCCGGGTCAGATGATATGCAATAGCGCAGCCAACGATACCGCCCCCAACGACGACAACTTCGGCACGATCAGGTAGTGCCGCACTATGCGATTGTGCGGAAGTCATTAATAGCAAAGACTACCGAAATAACTAGATGTACTAGCACTAACCAATAAGAAATTTCACCACAATTGTGACAATGAAAAAACGACTACGCGACTTCACTAATTGCGTGTGAAGCCTTTTCGCTAACCACCCTACTAGACCCTCCAGGTTGCAAGGAAACACCATAAAGGCAATCGGCAATCTCCATAGTCCGTTTCTGGTGACTCACCAACACAAGTTGTGCATCTTTACGAAACTCTTCAATCAAATTTAAAAACCTGTGCAGGTTTACATCGTCAAGAGCGACCTCAACTTCATCTAAAACATAAAAAGGTGAGGGACGACTGCGAAACACAGCAAAGAGGAAGGCCAACGCAACCAAAGTTCGCTCACCACCTGAAAGCAGCGACAGTTTACGCACATTCTTACCACTCGGACGAGCCGAAACTTCAATGCCTGTGTTGAACAGATCATCTGGGTTACTTAAACGGATGCTGCCACGCCCCCCAGGGAAAAGAGTTTCAAATAGTTGCTCAAAATTGTGGGCGACATCAGCAAACGCGCTCGCAAAGATCTTCGTGATGTCTTCATCAATGGAAGAGATAACTTTGGTGAGTTCTCGCCGGGTAGAAGCAATGTCGGAAAGCTGACCCTGCAAAAACTCGTGCCGTTGCTGCAATGCTTCACACTCCTCTAAAGCCAACGGGTTGATTGGACCCATAATCTCAAGCTCGTCTTCCAACTGTTTTATGCGTGAAACCTCATCTGTTCCCTCTGCGAGGTGAGGCTTGGGGGTTGCTGTGGCAACATCTGGTGTGACCTTGTGTTCGGCGTGTAAACGCTCAAATAAGGTCTGGAGCTTGGTATTTAGTTCGGCCCGTTCAATAGCAGCATTGGCGAGTTTGTCACGTAACCGTTCAACCTTGTCGTTGAGCAACTCACGATCTTTACCCAACTCTTTCAGCTTGTTGACTATCATTTGTGCAGTTTCGGTTTGTTGACGATGTTGTTCGTGTGCGGCGGTGGCACGATCGTCTATAGCTATGAGGTAATCTTGCACCACATGAGCTAGCTTGTCTAACACCGCGGCACGACGGTCTAGCTGCGTCCGCCTAGTTGCAACAGTGGATCGCTGTTGAACGTCTTGGTTTAAACGTGCCTCTATTTCGCTGATTCGCTTACGCAAACTATTGTCGCGTTCGTTTAGAGCTGCTGAACGCACTTCAACATCACGACGAAGTTTGCTAGCTTCGTTAACACGAGTTTCAACATCAGCTAAACCAAGAGTGAGCAGGTTCAGTTGTCCTTGTTGTTCGTTGTCGTTGGCTTCCAAAACTCTCAAGTCAAGTTCAAGCTTGTTCGCACGAATCTGTTCACCATCAAGGTGCGTCAAAGTTTCATTGAGCAAGTTTTGTTTAGCTTCACTTGCGGTGGCCACTTCTCGATGCTGGTTAGCTAACCTCACACAAGCATCTGAAATCAACTCAAGGTCGACTTTGGTGTTGTTGACAAGCTCGCTTGCCACCTCAAAGGCTTTTGAACACTCATCTAAGTTGCTTTGAGCAAGACTTAACACTTCAGTCTCGTTAGCGCATTCAACTAACGCTGACTCAAGTTTTTCTTGAGCTTCAGCTAGTGCCACTGCAGTTGCACCCGAGCCAGCGGTGCCGATACGCCAACCATGGGGGCCAACAAAATCACCACTTGTCGCAACCAGAGAGAGTTGTGGATCTCGCTGCGCCCGTTCAATAAGGCTCCGCCAATCACCTTCAAAGACCTCCACATCACCTATCAAAACTTGCAAAAGCTCAGCAACGCCCTCTTTTATTCCTCGCACCTTCTCACAGAGCATGGTTTTTGTATGAGTCGAAGAAGTTGACGCTTTGTCTTTGACACGAAGAGGAGTTGTTTGCGAGCGAGGCGGTAATGCGAGCACCGCCCCAGTTGAACCACTCACACGCAGAGCCTCAAAGGCATCCCGAGCTGCGTTTGAGTCTGCCACGATCACTGCGTTTAGTGCTGAACCTAATGCAGATTCGAATGCGGTTTCAAAACCTTCGTCTACCGCCACCAAATCAAGCAAGGTGCCAAGCACACCTTGAACATGCGCCACCCGCGCAGCACCCGCTGATGAACGTGCCTCATCTAAGGCTAAGGTTAGCGCGTCCGCTCGAGCCTGCCAAAGTTGTTCCTTCGCTTGAGCTTCAAGATAAGCTTCACGGGCATCATCAAGGCCAGCTTTAGCAGTGTCGACTGCCTCCAGTGTTTGTTTGAGACCCACATTGGCCTCATCAAAACGCCTCTGTGCGCTCGTTAACGATGTTTGCTGATTGCTTAGCTGTGTCGATATCTCAGTGTGTTGCTGAGACAATTCCCTCAACTCAGATTCCAGCATGTCACGATCGTTGCTACGAGAATCTATACCTCTGCGGAGAGCCGCAAGTTGACCTCGTACTTCTGCTGCTTTCGTGCCGCTTTGAGTTTGTGCTTTCCGCAGGTCCGCGTTTATAGTATTGCGTTCATCGAGGAGTCGCTTTTCGTTCTCTACCAATGTGCCCAAATCAGCAGCCATCGTTGCTGTTTGCGTTTCAGTTTGACGACGAGCCAACCGAAGTTCAGCAACTTCGGACTCCAGATTGGCGATCACCGTTCGGTCAACAAAGGATGCTTTATCTCTCTCAACCCCCCTACGTCTCTCAGCAACAAGCGCCAACAAACCTTTCGCACGTTCACTAAAAGACTCAAGTTGCCATATTTCCTGGCGCAAGTCGGCTTCAGAACTATCGGCTAATCGATCTTGGCAGTCAGCGATCTGTTCATCAACGAGATCAATTTTTGCACCAAGTGCATCTTGGTGAGAACGAATGGGTTGTTCTTGAATAGCACGAAGTTGAGCACGTAAGTTGGTTATCTTTTGCCCTGCCAAGTAAAGCCTTAAAGCAGCGAGTTCCTCCACAAGATCACCGTGCATGCGAGCAGCCGCAGCTTGCTTCTTAAGCGGGCGCAACTGTCTGTTGACTTCACGAATGATGTCTTTCACACGGGTCAAATCACCTTCTGAAGTGTGAAGGCGACGACTAGCACGATCTCTACGTTTACGATATTTCAAGATGCCCGCAGCCTCTTCAATTATCGCCCTGCGATCCTCAGGGCGCGACGTTAACACAGCATCAATTTGTCCTTGCGAAACAATCACGTGTTGTTGGCGGCCCACGCCCCCATCGCTCAAGAGTTCGGTGACATCAATCAAACGACACGCCACCCCGTTGATAGAATATTGCGATTCACCGCTACGAAACAAGGTTCGGCTGATCTTCACTTCGTTGAATTCGATGGGTAGCGTTGCACAATTGTTGTCAACAACTAAAGACACTTCAGCACGCCCCAAAGCCAACTTTTTGCCAGAGCCAGCGAAGATCACGTCATCCATCTTCGAGGACCTCAAAGCATTTGGGGCTTGCGAACCAAGTACCCAAGCCAAAGCATCAACCACATTAGATTTGCCACTGCCGTTAGGTCCAACAATCACGGTTACACCCGGTTCAAGATCAAGCGAGGTTGTGTCGGCAAACGACTTGAAACCCTTTAATGTGAGGTTCTTTAAATGCATTCTAACCTAAACCAAATCACATTACCCCGACAGGTATCACACTTGAGTTTGGCAAAAATATGTCCAAGTCCCACGAAACTTAACTCGTTGAATAGGCAAACGAGACCGCGGACTCAACTCGCCTTCTTTACCCCAAACCATTAAATGGCTAGCGTACTCACCTGGGGTGCCATGTGGATCAACAAACACCCGATCTGGTAGAGAAGTGCCCCGAAATTTAATGGCATCATGAAGTGTGCCAACAAGCGCACGATGCATGCGTCTGATTTCCTGACTTGTCAACGAATCACTCATTCTGCTATGCCTTAGCCCAGCATGATACAAAATTTCATCTGAATAGATTTCACCAACACCAACAACAAAAGTTGGATCCATCAGCAGCGATTTCAACTTCGCTCTTTGCTGCAGCAAACTCCTGCCAAAAGTAGTCCACGCAATAGGTTGAGCGACCACATCAATGCCAAGTTCTGCTGCGTTTGGTACGGTTTGGCCGAGTTCATCGGTTGGCACCACAAACATCTCCGAAGCACCTACTTCGTCAATATAACGTAGTTGACCGAATTGAGTGAAACTAATAATCACCTCAGTATTGGGAAGGAGTTCATCTTTGTTGGTATTGCGGCGCAACGAACCACTTGAACCTAAATCCACAACCAACGTAGCGTCGTTGTCTAAACCAATGGTGATAAGCAAACCTAGTCGTTGCACCGAGGTGATCTTGTTACCAACTAAACGAGGCAAAAACGATTTACGCATGCGATAACGTCGTAAGACTTTCATGCTCATAGCTTCAGCGTTTTTAATTTTGCGACCGATAATGTCGCGCTCAAGTTCACGACGAACAGTTTCAACTTCTGGTAACTCAAACATTATTAACTCCATACTCAGATATGTGGGCATCATACGCGACACGAGCTGCCCGTTGTTGAGCTTGCTTCTTGGAAGTTCCTTCTCCAACACCACATATTTCTCCAGCAATAGTGACCGTGGCGCGAAAGCACCTATCGTGGTGAGGGCCGGTTTGGCTATAACTATAACTTGGTGCTGCCAAACCTTGCTTAGCGAGACCCTCTTGCAGTAAGGTCTTGTAATCGCTGCCCCCGGGCTGTTCGGTGGCTTGCTCAACGCTCTCACCCAAATGCCGACTAATGAACTCATGTGCTCGACCAAGCCCGCCATCTAAATAGATTGCTCCAATCACCGCTTCAAAGGCATCAGCAAGAATCGACAACTTGGAACGACCACCAGTGTCTTGTTCCCCTTTGCCGAGACGGATGTGATCACCCAAATTAATTGCCTTAGCCCTATCAGCTAAGCTCTCAGCGTTTACAACCGCAGCCCGCGCTTTTGACATTTGCCCCTCAACCAAAATAGGTTCACTGCGAAACAGTCGATCAGTAACTGCCAACCCAAGAACAGAATCACCTAAAAACTCAAGACGTTCATTACTGGCATCAACAGCGTTTTCAGCACACCAAGAACGATGCGTTAGTGCCAACTCAAGTTTATCGATCTCATGAAACCGATACCCAAGTTGCTTCTCAAGCTCAGCTAGTAGATGGCGGTTACGCACCTCAGCCTAGTTTTGCGGCAACATAATCAACCGCATCTCGCACAGTACGAAGATCTTCTAAATCTTCGTCTTCAATCCGAAACCCAGCTGAACGTTCCGCTAAATCCTCCTCAAGTGCTTCAACAAGCTCTATAAGTGCCAGCGAATCAGCGTTTAGATCATCAGCAAAAGCGTCACCTTCATTGATAGATAACGGTTCAATTTCTAAGATATCTGCTAGTTGGTCTCTGACTAGCGAAAGTATTTCCTCACGGCTCATCGGAGCCTGCTCAACATGAGTTTCTGCGGGCAAATCATCCCTCCTTCAACGTGGTGATGCTACCACCTTTTCTTGCGTAATCCTCAAGCAAATTATGAAATAATCTGAAAAGTAAGCAGAAACGCCTATTTTTTTTGAACCGCTGCCGCTAAATGCTCTACCATGTTGACTCTTACCATTTCTGCAGCGATACGGATGGCGTTTGCTATAGCATTTGCGGTGCTTGAACCGTGCGATATAACACACACCCCTTTTACGCCCAGCAAAAGCGCACCACCAGTTGAATCAGGGTGCAACTCAGCAACCATTTCATCAAGCGGATCAGCTAACATTTGCCCCGCACGCCTAGATTTCTCATTAGTATCAATAGCCACCAACAAACGGCCCAGCAACCCAGCCATAGCACCCTCAAGGGTCTTTAAAGTAACATTACCGGTGAAGCCGTCGGTGACTACCACATCAACGCGGTCAGTCATCACATCACGACCCTCAACATTACCAATCCATTCAGCACCACTCGACTCAACCCAAGTGCGCTTACTAAGCAGCTCAAAAGCCTCTTTAACAAAGTTATTTCCCTTGCCTGCTTCTTCACCGATGGACAACAAGCCAACCCGAGGGCGAGAAATACGAAACCTGTCACGGGCATAAACGCAACCCATTTGCGCGAATTCAACCAACCATTCTGGGCGACACTCTGCGTTGGCACCTGCGTCAAGTAAGGTTGTGTGAGTGGCTTGGGGAACCGGCACAGGAATCGCAATAGCAGGGCGATTAATGCCGCGAATCCTGCCCATGCGCAACAATGCTGAAGCCATCGTGGCTCCCGTGTTGCCAGCCGACACCATCGCACTAGCTTGACCGTCACGGACCGCTGTAGCAGCCCGCACCAAAGATGAATCGCGCATGCGGCGCACACTAGCACCAGGATCAGCAGCCATAGTAATCACTTCGTTTGCTTCTATCACCGCCAAGCCGTCGGTGTCGCCAAGTTCAGATTTTCGGCCTACCAAAACCAGTGGAATATCAAACTCTTGTGAAGCTCGTTTTGCGCCAGCAACAATCTCGCTAGGGGCGTTATCACCACCCATGGCGTCAACCGCTATGGGTAGCATAGATCACTCCACTTCTAATACTTGCCGACCTGCATACCAACCGCAGCGAGCGCACGCCCGATGCGGTCGTTTGACAATATCACAACGCGGACACAAACTGCGGGGTGATCTAGCCAAACGCCAAGCTGCGGCGCGCCGACTGCGGGTCTTTGATTTAGATTTCTTTTTCTTCGGGACAGCCATTGGGAACCTACTCAGCAACGTGTGGATAGACGGGTTTTAAGAAAAGGCCGAAGTTGCTCGACCCAAGCAGCATAGGTTATCTGAAGCAAAAACACACGCCACCACCAAAATTCAACATCAAGCCTCAAATTTGAGTTGGCTAAGTGCTGCCCAACGAGAATCGCCCACAGATTGTGCCCCGTGAGTGCTGCCTGTTGGAAAACGGTCAGGTGCTGGACCTCGACAATGTTGACCACAAAGAGGTGCTAAAGGTAAAGCTAACAAAGCTGCCTCGCGCAACATCGGGGCTAAATCAATGTTGTTGTCCATTAGTGGCCAAGTCTCTCCTTCTTTAGGATTACCTTCAAAGAGTTCATCAACATCAAAGGACAGGTCTCCTCGTGTTGGTTCCAGACAACGCCGACAACGCACTGAATACGAACCTGCAACACTGCCACGCACCAGCACTGCGCCCGCTGAGGCCGACCGGCCCTCAAAACCAGTTTGTTCCATCACAAGTTTCAAACTCAAACGCCCATCCACCACCCGCGAATCTAACCCTGAGTCAAGCAGTTCCAAGCCATCTAGCTTTGTTACAGCATAGAAACGGACTTGAGAATCTCGGTGAAAAACCTTCGCCAAGTTGAACATCAAGTGAGCGTTTTGGTTCACAGTTGTTCCTGGGCTATCAACTCTTCCCTTGTAACGATTGGTGCGGCAACATTTAATTCATGCTCTTGGGTGTTGCCTTGCATTCGCAACCTACCCTGCGTAACTACCCGAGAAATGCGGTCAAGGGCTATTTCAAGGCGCCCGAGTTGCTGGTCACACCAATCCTCGGTTTGTAAACGCAATGCTTTGGCCTCTTGTTGTGCATCGGCAACCACCTTTTGTGCGTGTTCGTTTGCTGTTTTCACAAGTTCGGTGCGTTGTACCATCTGCTGCGCGGTATTACGTGCCTGAGAAATCAATAAGTCTCCCTCACCTTGCACCCGAACCAAAAAATCTTCTCTTTCTTTCAGCAGCCAACGAGCTTCGCGAAGTTCGTTCGGTAAGCCAGCGAGAGCCGCGTTTAGCAATTCCAATACTTCGTTCTTGTTGACTATCGAAGATGCCGACATCGGCATGGGGCGCGCCCGTTCAATCAGTTCAATAGCCGCTCTTAACGCCACTTCTGTTTCCACTGATGCATAATTAACCGGTGTTATGTCGTCAGCGTGTTGTGCCAATGGGGACTGTGCCTGAGGGGAATGTGCCTGAGGGGAATGTGCCTGAGTTTGCATGAAGGGTGTGTCCGCATGAGGGTCTTGAGAAAATTGATCGGTCATTTGTATCGTGCTTTTAGCCTACTAGCCACACTCTCAGGAACCATTTTAGATATGTCACCACCGAATTTGGTAAAGTCTCGAATGAACTTTGAAGCCAGAAACGAACTACTTGACGCACTTGGAATAAAAAGCGTATGAATACCAGACGCAGCTTTATTCATCTGAGCCATCTGCAACTCGTTTTCAAAGTCTGACACTGCCCTTAAACCTTTCACAATAAAATCCACTTGTAGTTCAGCAGCAAGGTCAACCACTAGCCCAGCGAACCGTCTCACCACAACATTGGCAAGGTGGTTAGTTGCTTCACAAAGCATCGCTTCACGGTCAGCTAGATTAAACACTCCATCTTTGGTGGTGTTGACCAAAGCCGCAACCACCACATTATCAAATAACTTGGAAGCAGTCTCAATGATCTCTATGTGCCCGTTGTGTACAGGATCAAATGAACCAGGATAAAGCACACGCGTCATGAAATGCCGTCCTTCACAGCTGAGGCGAAACAAACCGTGAGCACGGTTCCTCCATAACGGCGCACCCGATGAGTATGCCATGAATCTGGCACTTCAACAGCACGATTAGATTCTATGGCCACAACAGACTGACGCACATCGTTCAGCAAAGCAGGCCAAGCATCAAAAGAATACGGCGGGTCGAGCAATGCTAGTTGATAACCAGTCATATGCGCCAGATAAGTCGTGGCATCAGCAGGCACAACCCTCGTTTGATCTTCTATACCTAACGAAACGATATTTTGACACAAGACAGCCCGCGCGTGTGCATCATTTTCCACAAACACTACGTGTTTGGCACCTCTTGACAAAGCTTCAATCCCCAATGAGCCAGTGCCTGCGAACAGGTCAATCACATTGGCTCCAGCGATCGCATCAAGTGAATACAACGAGTTAAACAATGCTTCACGTACTCGACTAGAGGTGGGACGCAACCCAATCTTGTCACCACCATTGATAATTCGGCCACCCAATGTCCCTGCAATAACTCGCATAGCTAACAAAATAAATTATAGGGTGCGCCGTAACGACAGAATCAGTTTGGGTGTTAGTAAGTTAACTCTTCATCAAAAACTCAGCTTCAGTATCACCAAGCATCATTTGCATCTCATCAAACAACAAGTGATGATCACTCAAATCAGGATCTTTTTCGATAATTTCAACGGCCACCTCACGGGCATGTTTGACCGCGTCTTTATCACGCCGCAGGGACGCTAAACGCAGATCGTTGCGCCCCTTTTGCCTTTCGCCCATAATGGTGCCCTCACCACGCAACTCAAGGTCAACTTCAGCGAGTTTGAACCCATCGGTGGTGGCCACAATTGCCTCTATCCGAGCCTTACTTTCGTTGGTGCTGGGATCGCTCAACAAAAAACATAACCCTTGATGTTGGCCACGGCCAACTCTGCCACGCAGTTGATGCAGTTGTGCAATACCAAAACGGTCGGCATCTGAGATAACCATTGCCGTAGCGTTGGCCACATCCACTCCAACTTCGATAACAGTTGTGGAAACCAACACATCAATTTTGCCGTTACGAAACTCGGTCATAGTCGATTCTTTGTCTTGGGTTGACATCCGACCGTGCAACAACCCCAGACTCAGAGACGACAACTCTCCCTCTTGCAGATTGGTGAACATATCTTGTGCGCTAGTCACCTCGACCGCAGACGACTCTTCAATTAAAGGACAAACCACATATGCTTGACAACCTTTCGCAACTTCTTTTCTCACCACATCCCATACTTCCGCCTCAGCAATCGCCCCATACGCGCTATGGGTCACGATGGGCATGCGGCCTGCGGGCATTTCATCTAACACGCTCACATCAAGATCGCCATAAACAGTCATCGCCGCGGTTCTAGGTATCGGGGTTGCTGTCATTACCAACACATCAGCCACATCGGACCCATCGGCCTTGTCTCGCAACGCTGCGCGTTGCTCAACGCCAAACCTATGTTGTTCATCAATCACCACCACACCTAGAGCTCGATACTCAACCTTCTCTGCTATCAGCGCATGAGTGCCGATCAGGATATCCACATCACCTATAATCAAATCGGCAAGTACCTTGCGGCGTTGAGGCGCGCTGACGCTATTAGTCAGAAGCTCCACCCGCAGCGGACGTTCTCCCAACAACGACTTAGCGTCCAACAACCGCAAGCCGTCTAACATGTTGATTACGCTAAGGTAATGTTGTTCAGCCAAAACCTCTGTTGGTGCCATCAACGCACCCTGATACCCCCCTTGCACAGCGGCCAACAAAGCAGTTACGGCAACGACTGTCTTGCCTGAACCAACATCGCCTTGGAGCAATCGATGCATTGGATGCTTAGCGGCTAAATCCTTCAAAATTTCAACAATGACGCGCTTTTGAGATTCTGTTAGTGTGAACTGCAAAGAGCGGTGAAAACGTTCGATGAGTTTGTTGGACATGTCGTGAGCAATGCCCGCTGTTTGTCGAGTGAGCGTATATTTTCGGCGGACCAACTCAAGTTGCACCCTCAACAACTCATCAAAAACTAGCCGTTTGCGGGCTTTGCTCATGTCGTCCATTGTTAGAGGATTGTGGATGTCTTCCAGAGCCTTTTGGCGGCTCACAAAACTGAAACGATCACGCACCTCTTTGGGCAATGGATCAGCAAAACCTCTTGCACGACTACGGTTTATTGCCTCTGTAACTAAGGTGGCTAACTTCCAAGTCGTTAACCCAGACTTTTCGGACTGAGGGTAAACAGGCACTATCCGACCTGTTTTGTCTCCCACTAGGTCGATGACAGGTGATGTCATCTGGGCTTGCCCACGAAACAAAACCAACTTGCCATGAACAAGCACTTCAGTAGCTGGCTTCAATTGTTTTTCACGCCATTGTTGGTTAAAGAAAGTTAAAGTAACCGAACCTGTGCCATCGGTAATCACCACATTGGTTAATGTCCTGCGACCCCTGAGCGTGCGGCTACCAACTCGAGTAACCGACCCCAACACGGTTGCTTCATCGCCAATATGCAATTCCGCGATCTTGGCTTGGCGAGTGCGGTCGAGATACCGCCTCGGGTAATGTTGTAACAAATCAAGCACTGATGAGATTTCAAGTGCCAAGAGTCGTTCAGCAACTGCTTCGTTAACGCCACGTAACTGCATCACTTTGATAGCCGCCAACTCTCTTAGCGTGAGAGGGGGATCGCCGTGCGGCATAACTTACTCTAACCCAAAATAATACAGATAATGCGGCTGCCCCCCATTGTGTATATCCCACTCTAAAGATGGATGGTTGTTGCTTACCCAATCTTTTATTGATGCCGTTGTGAGTTCGTTTGTGTCTGCTCCAACTATGACGGTCAACAATTCATGGTCTGTACCTATCATCTCTGCAAGTAGTTCTGTAGCGGCGTCGGTAACTGAGGTGGCAGCTACAACTATCTTGCCGGTGCTAATACCGAGCCAATCACCCTGTGAAATCGCGCCGATTTCACAGGTGGCTTGACGGACCGCTTGAGTAACCTCTCCGCTAAGCACTTCTCGCATTGCTTTGGTCATCAATTGTGCGTTCTGCGCGGCACTTGCTTGGGGATCATATGCCATTAAGCAACTCAACGCTTCAACCACGCTCGTAGTGGCAACCACTTCAACACTGCGACTTGTGTGGTCATTGACTTGTTTTGCCACAGCTATGATATTTTTGTTGTTCGGCAAAATCACCACCTCAGAAGCTGCTAGTTCCTCAACCGCAGCCAACAAATCTCTAGTCGACGGGTTCATGGTTTGACCACCGGCCACAACACGCTGCACTCCAGAAGACTCCAATAGTTGTGTCACCCCCATCCCAGCTCCCACAGCAACCACAGCGGTGGTATAGGTCTGAGGGGTGGCTTGAGTTGTGTTGAGATCATCGAGTGCCTCGGCCACCCAAGATTGTTCATGGTTTTCGGTGAGTTCATCAAGCAAGTCGGTCACCCGTATCTGATGGGGGCGACCAACTGCGATGGCGCACTCAATCGCAGCACCGATGTCGTCACAATGTATGTGGCAGTTGTGTAAACCAGAACCACCTACCACAACAATTGAATCGCCAACCTCAGCCCAAGCTTCCTTAAAGCCGGCAATCTTGTCATCTTCCGCATCAAGCAAAAACATCACCTCGTAGCGGAGATCTGCCAGAGATTTCTCCTTAGACCCGTTGGCATCAAGCCCAGAATTTGTTGATGATTGGCGAAGTTTCGCCGGTGCTGTTATTTGAGGCTCTGGAATTGGCACGTCATCGATCACATTTAGAGTCGCGTGATAAAAGAGCAAAAAGCCAGCACCCCCCGCATCCACAACACCAGCATCAGCTAAAACCGACAACAATTGTGGAGTTCGCTCAAGCGAAGCCGCAGCTTCATCACGGGCAGCACCAACCACTGCACACAGATCTAATCCACTATCCGCAGCAGCAGCAGCCGCATCAGCCGATTCACGGACCACTGTCAAAATGGTTCCCTCAACCGGATTACCAACCGCACGATAGGCACCCTTAGCAGCAGCCACTAAACCCTGTGCAAATAAGGTCGCATCAACCTCTGCATGCGCGGTGAGCACTTGCGCGAATTCACGCAATATTTGCGATAAGATAACGCCGCTGTTACCCCTCGCACCCATAAGCGACCCGTGTGCTATACCTTCACACAACGCCGCTAACTCATTTTCTTTGGTCTCCAATTCTTCAACAACTGAACGCAGGGTCAAAGACATGTTTGTGCCCGTGTCACCATCGGGCACTGGATAAACGTTCAGGTTGTTGATGGCCTCTCGATGCGAAACCAAAGCATCGCTAAACGCTGCCACAATACTCCGCAGAGCCACCGCACCTATCGTTTGTTGCGCCACAACACTTGATGGTAGTGCTGCGGTGCTTACGAATCAACAAATGAATATAAATTTCAACAAGACACTGCTAGCATTAGCGATCAATGCAAGGAGTGATAAAAGTATATAACCCTGTCACCGGAGGCGGGGTCTTAGTAAATGAAGCGGACCTAGCCGAAATTGACCTAGCCGAAGACGCACTCGTCGGTTCAGTATTTCGCATGCTGCGACAAGGCCAAAGAGTACAGTTCGACCTCAACGAATCGGGGCAGGCAACCTCACTACGGCTTGGTTCAGAAATAGACATGTTAACCCCTGAACTTTGATGTGCTAGAAAAATCGCTCAACCCAAAGGAGTTCAAATGACAGTATCAGCATATGTTTTGATCCAAGCCAGTGTGGGTACCGCAGTTGATGTGGCTAATGCCACAGCCGACCTTGCCGAGATCGTCTCAGCCGAAGTAGCCATGGGGCCATATGACGTGATCGCCCGAGCACAAGCAGAATCAATGGATGACCTCGGACAGATCGTGGTGAACGCAGTGCAAAGCATCGCTGGAGTTGAACGGACGCTCTTGTGCCCCATCGTCAACATCTAACTCAGTGAGGTTAGAGTGCTGAGGAGCGGTGACCTAAAGCTGGAGGGTGCTCACACCAAAAAGATGGCACGGATGGCTAAACCCATCAACCAAAGAGTTCCCAAGCCATACAGTAGATACAGACGATTACGCATCTCGTTGCGGTAAGCAAAAATAATCCCCACCGACATGAATGCCGCAAAGCCATACAACTGGTGTTGCCCCCCCACAGCAGAAGCCTCAACTTGCAACCAAACGCCTGTTAGAGCCTGTAGCAGCACCAAAACATGAGCGACTACTAACGCAACGATACCTAAACGACATCTCAGCGGCTTAAAGTAGTGAGCCAACAATGCCCAGACACCAACCGAACCTGTTGAGATTATGACCACGATGCCGCCTAGCGAATGAGAGTTCTCAATCACCTCGCAAGTCTCTCAGATCGTCACGCCCAGCCACACCGCTACCCACCACAAGATCGTTACGATAAGCCACCACACTCTGGCCCGGCGCAACCCGACGATGCAAACCCGACCACCTCACCAAACCATTCGCTACTTCACCAACAGCAACCTTACCGTGAGCTGAACACTGCAAGTCCACTTTAGCCAATGGTTCACCAACCCAAGTCCACGACTCAAGCCGTGTCTGTGAAACCATGCGATCAGCACTTGTGCCTACCGTCACCACCGAAGATGCCGGATCAACATCTAGAGCATAGTGCGGTGCGGTGCCACCCGCTAAACCCAAGCCTTTGCGTTGCCCGATAGTCACCAACTCAACCGCATCCACACGACCAACCTCAACACCACTGCTATCCACCACCACAGCTGGTGTTAGATCAACTCTTTGTGACAAAAACGCCTTTCTGCCTTCCCGATTGGTTATAAAACACACATCTTGACTTTCGGGCTTAGCCGCTGTGCGAAGCTTGAGCGATGCTGCGATATCTCTCACCTCAACCTTAGTCATATCCCCAAGTGGAAACAGTAAGTTTTGCAACACACTCTTGTCAAGCATATGCAAAACATAGGACTGATCTTTGTTACGGTCAGTTCCACGACCAACCCTCAAACCACTAGGGGTTGACACGATGCGGGCGTGGTGGCCTGTTGCTATAGTGGTAAAGCCCAACGCCCAAGCACGGCGCAACAAGCGATCAAACTTGAGATGGCGATTACATTCAATGCACGGGTTTGGTGTGCGACCCAAGCTATGGTCTGCCACATAAGGACCCACCACATGGCGCTCAAAGTCGTCACCGAAGTTAAAGACATGGTGTTCAATACCTAGATGATCCGCTACCCGGCGAGCATCGTCAACATCAGAGACAGCACAACAACCAGTGTCGCTAGGGCCACCCCACAACTTCATGGTTATGCCCACCACTTCATATCCCGCCTCAAGCAGCAACGCCGCCGCCACCGATGAATCCACACCCCCCGACATGGCAACCATCACCGTCTGGCTATTTTCCGCAGAACCCGAACCTCGCATAGCTATAAGCGTATGTTCCTCACCGTCAACCACCACCTAAGCTGCGACAACTAGCCACCACCGTGAGCCAAGAGTTTGGTGACAGCCGCTGGAATAATCTCCAAAGCAGCTTCAATGTCTGCCTCGCTGGTGCTATGACCCAACGACAAGCGCAGCGACCCCTGAGCTAGTTGCCGCGACACACCCATCGCAGCCAAAACATGAGAAGGGTCTTGAGCACCACTTGAGCAACTAGAAGCCGCCGAAGCACGTAAACCTTGAGCATCAAGCAAAAACAACAACGCTTCAGCTTGCACCCCCCGAAAACAAAGATGCGCGATACCAGCGGCCACGTTTTGATCATGTCCCTTGCCTAGCAAAGTAGGCACCACCACCGAGCCAAGCCGTTCAACAAGTCCATCAACTAGCTGATTGCGTAGTTGTGCGATGCGCGCAACTTCACTAGTGCGTTGCTCGACAGTGGCCGCGGCAGCAACCGCAAAAGCTGCTGCCCCCGCAACATCAGGCGTACCAGCACGACGACCACGTTCTTGTCCACCACCCAAAACGAGGGGATCCAAGTTGATGTCGCTGCCCACAAACAACACACCAGTGCCAACCGGAGCCCCAACCTTGTGGCCTGTCAGCGAAACCAAATCAACGTCTTTGAGTTCACAAGCTAGGTCTAGCCAACAAAGTGCCTGCACCGCATCGGTATGCAACAACGCCTTTGGGGCGTGGGTGCGGACCACCTCAGCCAACACGCTGAGATCATTGATCGCTCCAGTTTCGTTGTTAACGGCAATGATTGAAACAATGCTCACATTTTTGGTTCGCTGCAACGTCTCAGCCAAAGCATCAGGGGAGACCCGTCCCTGTTCATCGAGGGGGACTGTCACACCACCCGAACGCTCAACAGGCTCAAGAACAGCATGATGTTCCCCCGCAGAACAAACCGCCACGCCATCACGCGCTCCCAAAACTCCTTTTATGGCCAGATTGTTGGCTTCAGAACCACCACTGGTGAACACCACCTCCGCCGGCAAGCGGTTCAGCGACGCAGCCAAACTGTCGCGAGCGTCGTCAAGAGCTCGGCGAGCATAGCGAGCCGCCTGATGAGAACCAGTCGGATTGGCGTAATGGGTTTCGCACGCCGCCAACCAAACCTGTTGCACTTGCCCGCGAACCATTGTGCTCGCAGCGTGATCAAGATAAACCTCAACAGAGGACATAGTGATGATCTTAGATAGCTATCTCGTGCTGAGGCAACCAAAGCGGCTAATGTGGTCGGCTATGTATGTGCATGCACGAATCACGCTACAATTCTCTCGTGGCTCAAATCACGATAGAAACCGAACTCAACGCACCTCCAGATGTGGTGTGGGCAGATATCAGCGATATCGGATCGCACGTTGAATGGATGCACGATGCATGCTCCATCACCATCACCTCGGCTCAAACTCAAGGTGTGGGCACAACGTTTTCTTGTCTAACGAAGGTCGGTCCAATCCGTTTGACCGATCAAATGGAAATAACCGAATGGCAAGAAAACCAAATAATGGGGGTTAGCCATAAAGGTTTAGTGAGTGGCGAGGGACGGTTCACCTTGAGTGCTACTGAGTCGAATACCACGCGGTTTGAGTGGAGCGAAACCCTTAGCTTTCCCTGGTGGTTAGGTGCATCTTTTGGTGAAAAAATCGGCCAAGTTATTCTAAAGCGTGTCTGGGGAAAAAATCTAGAGTTGCTCAAAGCCCGTTTTCGGTCCGACTAAAACAACGGGTTTGATGCCAAGTAAATGCTCAACAAGGCCAAACAAACTCCAAATAAACTGGTGCTTGCAACGGCAACCCAATCACTTTGCTTAGCTTTGGTTGCCACTAAAAAGATGAACGCCACAACTCCTCCCGCTAAAAGCCCCCCCAAATGTCCACCAACTGAAATGTTCGCCACAGAAAAGGTGAAAAACAAATTAATCGCCAGCACTGGGCCTAACCCACTTGACCAGATATTGATACCTAGCGACCTTTGAGCAACTACCATCGCTCCAAACAAACCAAAAATACCTCCCGAAGCACCCACCACCGGCACATTAGGTTCAAGCAATAGCACCCCAAATGATCCGCCCAGAATCGAAACAAGATAGAGGGTAATTAAACGCGCCCGGCCCAAAAACTGCTCCAAAGATCTGCCTAAAATCCACAATGCAAAACAATTGAAGGCCAAATGAAAAATATCCGCGTGCAAAAACCCAGCAGTAAGCAACCGATACCACTCACCGCTAGCCACATACCCATCCCACAGCAGATAATCGGCTTGCAAACGCTGACGAGTTAATATTGATAGAAAGTACATCAACAAGTTCACGCCCAACAACGCAAAAGTGACATTTGGGGAGAACTCCAGCGAAAACACGACCCGCTGCCTAGTATTTGCCACACACTGCGGACAATGAAAACCAACAGAAGCAACATGCATGCAATCCGCACAAATCGGCCGGTCACATCGTTGGCAAATGACACCAGCACGGCGATCAACGTGACGATAACAGCTAACCGACCCTACGGCATCAGCTTGGACATTCATAACTCTAAGTTACCGTCAAGAGGGTCGAGCGCGCTGCATTTCATGCAGTAAGATGCGCCAATGACTAAATTAGTGCCAATTGAAAAACATTCGTTACTTAGCGACCAACAAACGACGGCATTAGTCACGCCTGATGCACAGATAGTTTGGCTTTGTCTTCCCCGCATCGATTCTCCGGCTATCTTTGCTGCACTTTTGGGCGGAAACGAGGCTGGGTTTTTTGCTGTCACACCTCTAGATACCCACACACAGCCAACTCAAAATTATAAAGGTGACACACTGATTTTGTCTACCATCTGGCCGACACTAACGGTGACAGACTATCTATCTTGTGAGGCATCACAGCGAGGTGGTAAGGCTACCCACACCCGAGTTGAACTAATCCGCCACATTGAGGGCAACGGCTTGGTAAAGGTTGAGTTCGCGCCACGACTGAATTTCGGGTTGGTCGCAACTCACATCGTGAGCCACGGGGACTACCTAGAAGTGCTTGGCGACGATACTCGTATCGAACTTCACGCACCCAATGTATCGTGGACTATCTCGGAGCAAGAACCACATCAAAACGCAATCGCACGAGTCGATCTCGATCGCGGTGCGCTCACCTTCAGACTTCTCTTTCAGGGCAACGCAGCCAAGACGGTGCCTAGTTCCCTTCGGGCGGCAACAAGTGAAGCAGATATCTGCAAACAAACCGCCGTGCATTGGCAAGGTTGGGTGGACAAGCTTCAACTGCCTGAAGTTGAACCCGAACTTGTGAAACGAAGTGCATTGACCTTAAAAGCACTGTGTCATGACCCGAGTGGAGCCATCGCCGCTGCTGCCACAACGAGCCTACCTGAAGCGATCGGCGGAGTACGCAACTGGGATTACCGCTACTGCTGGATACGAGACGCGGCGATGTCAGCAACCGCTCTTTGCAGATTAGGTTCGACAAGCGAAGCTAAAGCATTTTTGGATTGGTTAATTACCGTGCTTGTTCGCGAAGGGGGTTCAGTTGCAGCACTTGCCCCACTTTATGCAGTTGATGGTCTACCCACTCCTGAAGAACGCACCATCAGCGAACTATGTGGGTACGCAAATTCTCGCCCTGTGAGGGTGGGCAATGCAGCAAACCGCCAACTTCAACTTGACATCTTCGGGTTTGTGGCTGAATTGATCTTTCAAATGAAGTGCGCGCAGGGGTCAATGTCAACCGCACACTGGCAACTCCTAGAAAAACTGGTTGCCGAAGTTTCTGCTTCTTGGCAGCGAAAAGACCAAGGCATGTGGGAAGTCCGATCAAAGCCACGCCATCACATCCACTCCAAAGTCATGTGTTGGCTAACAGTCGATCGTGGTGTGCGGCTAAGCAGCGAATTTTGTGACCACGAACCTAAGGAATGGTTGGTCTTGCGTGACAACATTGCCCAATATGTTCTGTCTGAGGGGTGGAACGATAAGGTGGGCGCGTTTACCACCGCAGGAGACGATTTGGATGCTTCGGTTCTAGCTATTGGACTATTTGGTTTAGTGAACCCAGAAGATCCCCGTTTTGTTGCCACTGTCAACAAAATTGAAGAAACCCTCAAACATCACGACTCGGTGTACCGCTACCACCATCAAGACGGTGTGGAGGGCAGCGAAGGTGCCTTTAACCTAATGACAAGCTGGCTAATCGATGCCAAAATCCTCATTGGTGAAACAGTCGAGGCACGCAAATTGTTTGATGCGCTGATCGCTCAAGCTGCCCCCACTGGATTACTTCCAGAAGAGGTCGATCCTGTCACAAAAGAGGGCTTAGGAAACCACCCCCAAGCCTACTCCCACCTAGGCCTCATCAACAACGCCTTCAACCTTAGCCAACCCCGCAAAGCACACCAGCTCTAATCAGCGGCGGACTATCTGATTCCATCCATGACATGGTTATCCGGTAGTTCTGGACATTACGACACTTCAAGCGGGTGATCAACCCATTAAACATTCCAAAAGAAGTTCGCACTCATGTGCTAGAACGTGCTGAGACTATCCAAAACAGCAGTAGCGACTGCGCTGGCCAGTTTAGGTGGCACAGCATTGCCGATTTGGCGATAAACAGAACTCTGGGTGCCACGCCACTCCATCTCGGTAGCGAAACCTTGGACCGCGGCCGCTTCCTGGACAGTTAGGCGTCGCAAGCGTTCCGGCGGCGACATGCATGGTTCGCCACCCATCACAAGATGCTTATGATACCGCTGCACCCAGCATCTGTCGATACCGTCGAGGTGATCTTGGTCGACTATTGGTGTGCGGTTACCACCCATTGATGCCGGGAGAGTGGGCGCTGGAGAATCGAGTCGCATCGGCCTGCCAGCTCCATTGAATAGCATGCCCGCGTACGGAGATCGTCGCATAATTGGCTTCTTCGCTGAAGTCACCTTTGCAGCGCATATCAGATCGTTGCCTGGCTCACCCCATCTCGGCAACGCATTCAGTGCGTCGCGCAACGTCGGTGGGTCGGACGCGGATGTAGGTATTGGTTCTTGAAAGGGGTAACCTAAGGGCGTACCGACAAGAAAAAGGCGCTCCCGCGACTGCGGAACCCCGTAATGGGCCGCGTTCAGTATTGTAACATGCGTGTCATAACCAATATCGCGTGCTCTCCACCGTAACGACGCGAGCAACGTTGACCAACGCCGGTTTACCGCGAGAGCCTTCACATTCTCCATGACGAATGCACGCGGTGCGGCGCACTCGACGACATCCATGAATCGCCAAACATGACACGACCGAGGGTCAGCAGGATTCATCTTTCCCGCAACCGAAAAGCCCTGACACGGCGGGCCTCCTATCACCAGGTCCGCTTCTAGGTTGGTTGATGCCTCAATGTCGTCGACTACATCTCCAACGAAGCACACATGGTCATTTCTCCGAAGGTGAGGTAGACGGTCACGTAGCCGCTTATACGACGCATTGTACGTTTCCACGGCGGCTACGTCGTTGTCGATGGCAAACACCGGTCGCAATCCAGCTTCGCAGAAGCCGGTGTCCAAGCCGCCAGCACCGCTGTAGAGGGAAATGAACGTGACCGCTTCTGTATCCATCTTCTGCTTACTCTCCTAGTGTTTCTGATCCTACCGATTCACTTTACACACCACCTGCGACACGAACCCGTACCATTCAGTCTGTACTTGGCCGGGGAGAAGCACGTTTGTAGGCTACCGCAGCGACGACCGAAAAGGTCTTCGAACTCTCTCGGAGCGGTAGTCTAGCCATATGGATGCTTCAAAGTCGGATCTGCGTGATTTGAATCGCTCTGTGCGCTCGCTACTGCTACCCATCCATCCAGAATGGGAAAGCAAGGTACCTGAACTAGCCAACACGCGGTTGAATGCACTTGGAGTTCCGACAAGTGAACAACCCAACGCGGTGGCGCGTTTCGTAAACGAATGGGAAAACGTTGGTTATCCTCCGCGAGAATTCAGGCAACTCGTCGAAACGATCCTTAAAAAGTGTGGTGGCGAAAGAGGAAATGCTCGCGCGTGAGCGCGGGAAATTTCAATGGTTCAAGGGCGTGAGCAAGGGCGAAGATGCTATGCCCTCGTTAAGGCACTAATGGCACAACCAACGCACTCCGCTGGAACTATCGAGCAGCGCTTAGTTGATGCCTTGACTGCAGTCCTGCATCCAGACAAAGAATGGAGCAGTCGCGGCAGGAAAGACTTCGGTATTTGCGTCGAACACATCGCGCAGAAAAATGGGGGACTGCGAATACGTTAGCAGGAATCATACAAGCATCAAGGCATACGAAGCTCACGCTGGCGATATCACAGAAACGTATATTGATGAACATATGGCTACGCTTTTCTGTTGCTGAATCACCGGCGAGTTTGCTGGAGTCCCTTGGATACTTTTCTGCACCGGATTGTACCTGGGAGTGAGGGGTTAGAGCATTACGGGGGATTCGCTCATGCCTAAAGCGTTTTTCTCAACTACCTCGGTTACGCCAGCAACACGATCTTTCATGATGCGTTCAATACCGGCTTTGAGAGTTTGTGTTGACGCAGGACAGGTAACGCAGGCACCAAAAAGTTCAACCGTCACCACACCGCTGAGTTCGTCCACATCAACAAGTTCGATGTCTCCCGCGTCGGCTTGGATCGCTGGACGAATCGCGTTAATCACTTTCTCAACCTGGGAACGCATAAATCTAATCTGCCATCAATCAACTCAAAATCCTCAAAAAGCACTAACTTAAAGATACGAACATAAACCTAGTACTCCTTGCCCACCAAGGTGGATGGGACGAGATACTAATTGTTGGCGCGCCGATGGTGATATTTGGTGCAATTCTCATCGTTGCCAGACAGAGAGCACGCAACTCACCCCCCAAGTCAACAAGAGCTAAGGACAACATCAGCACCTAAAGACCGAAGTTTGCCCGCAAAATCGTCATAGCCTCGAGCAATATGGTGAGCACCACGAACAATAGACTCACCATCGGCAGCCAAACCAGCAACAACCAAAGCCGCGCCAGCGCGGATATCGTGTGCGGTCACTGATGCGCCACGCAAACGCTCCACCCCCTCCACCAAAACATGATGAGAATCAATACGAATTTTCGCGCCCATCAAACGCAGTTCACCAATGTAACGGAAGCGCTTGGCGAAAAGATTTTCAGTCACCGAACCCAAACCGTCCGCAGTAGCAAGCAGGGCCACCAACAAGGGTTTCAAGTCGGTAGCCACCCCTGGATAAGGCAAAGTTGCGAATTTTGCTGCGCAAAGTCGCTGCGATGCCCTTGCGCTAATGCTTTCTTTGCCTTTGCAGATATCCATACCCATTGCGGTCAACTTTTGACAAAAAACCTCAAGATGAGACGGGTTCACGCCCTCCACCACCACTGCACCAGAAGTAATGCCAACCGCGGTAAGAAACGATGCCGCCACGATTCGGTCACCAACCACGGTATGGTCAGCAGCGCCAAGCGTCTCACGGTTCACTCCCTCAACTCGAATTGTGCTAGAACCCGCACCTTCAATGCAGGCACCCATTTTCTGCAAAAAATCGCATAAGTCGACTATTTCTGGTTCGCGAGCGGCGTTGTCAATAACAGTCGTGCCCGCCGCCAACACAGCCGCCATCAGCAAATTCTCAGTAGCACCCACACTCGGAAAGTCAAGTTGAACAATCGCACCGGACAGTTGTGAAGCACGGGCAGAAACACAACCATCTACGACTTCCACTTCAACACCAAGCTGAGCCAAGCCCCGCAAATGCATATCAATAGGCCTATCGCCAAAATCGTCACCCCCTGGAAGAGCCACTAAAGCCTCACCATTACGAGCCAAAAGAGGCCCCATAACCGCAGTTGAAGCCCTGAACTGATCGGCGATGCCTCGAGGAGCACTTGCGTTGATTTGTGCAGGTACTCTGATTTCTAACTGTGACCTTGTGTGATCTGCGTGTGTGGTGACGCTACAACCAAGCTCGGTCAACAAATCCGCCATTAGCTCCACATCAGATATCTGAGGCACGTTGCTGATGCGATAAAACCCTTCAGCCAACAAGGTCGCCGCCATTAACTTTAGAACACTATTCTTAGCACCAGCAACTGTCACAGTACCGTTCAGTTCTGTGGGTCCTCTTACCACAAACGCACTGTTGTGGAGATCTGACTCATTTGTGTGAATAGACGCATCCGACATTGATAACTAGTTTGCCATTGTCGCCAACAATCTGTGTGCCATGCGAACTCACCAATCAGCGAGTGTTTCAATGAGTACAGATAGTTGAACTAATGTGTTCGGATCCTAGTTTGATGATAAGTTTGCTAACTAGAGACAAGTGTGTTAACTTATATTTCGTGTCGGGTATGACCTCGATACCAGGAAACTCCTTAGCCGTTTCCAGCACTAATCCTAAACTTGGAGGAACCACTCATGCTTTCTTGGTCCACAAAACCAACCCGGAAATTACTAATCCTGTTAGCGGTTTTGGCGTTATTTGCTGCCGCTTGTGGTGACGATTCACCAGACACAACAACTAACACAACAACCACGGCCGCAGCAAGCACAACCACAGTCGTAGACGACAATGACATGTCAGACGACAGCGACATGGCCGATGACAGCGACATGTCAGACGACAGCGACATGTCAGATGACAGCATGGATATGGACTCACTTGGTGACGGCTCACTTGGCACAATCGTTGTTGAATCAGCTGCTGAGGTGCAGATACGTTCTTTGAACGCAATCACCGGTGACACCGCCAACTTCGGTCTACCAATCGCACGGTCAATTGAGATTGCTGTTGAAGACTACGGTGACATTCACGGCTTTGGTGTCAACTTAGGAGACGGGCTAGATGACCTGTGCTCCTCAGATGGTGGACAAGCCGCAGCACAGATCATTGTGGCTGACGAGCAAATAGCTGGTGTGGTTGGTACTTCCTGTTCTGGAGCTGCAGTCGCTGCCGCACCACTAGTCAGTGCGGCTGGTATTGTGATGATTTCTGGAGGCAACACCTCACCAGCTCTTACCAGCGACCTGGCTGGCAATGCCGGGGAAAGCTACAACGAAGGCTACTACCGCACCGCCCACAACGACCTCTACCAAGGTAGAGCAATGGCTTTGTTCGTCTACAACGACCTGGGCTACACCACCGCTGCCACCATTCACGATGGAGATCCCTACACACAAGGCTTAGCCCAAGCATTCGTTGATGCCTACGAAGAAATCGGAGGAACAATCACAGGATTTGCCGGTGTAGCCAAAGGCGATGCCGACATGGTTCCAGTACTCACCGAGATTGCTGCGGCCACACCAGAGGCCCTGTTCTTTCCAATCTTCCAACCTGAAGGTGATTTCATCGCTGCACAAGCACCTAACGTGCCCGGCCTTGAAAACACTCAACTGCTAGCCGCAGATGGTCTATTGGTTGATCAATTCCTAGAACTTGAAGAAACCGAAGGGTTGTACTTCTCCGGCCCCGATGCTCGCTTTGGTCAAAACGTCAACGAATCAACCGGCCAATCGCCAGACGATGTGACCGCTAGCTACGAAGCTTTATACGGCGAGAAACCAACCTCACCGTTCTGGGCCCATGGCTACGACGCAACCGCGATGCTGCTTGACGCTATTTCAGCAGCCAGCCATGTTGACGGTGACGGCAACTTGGTGATCGACAAAGCTGGTGTTCGGGAATACCTTGACAACTTAACTGGCTACAACGGTCTCATCGGCTTAATAAACTGCGACGAGTTTGGAGATTGTGGATCCCA
The DNA here is from genome assembly GCA_965204595.1 of Candidatus Aldehydirespiratoraceae bacterium. Lineage (GTDB taxonomy): Bacteria > Actinomycetota > Acidimicrobiia > Acidimicrobiales > Aldehydirespiratoraceae > VXYK01. Next base: position 1,178,059 of record CBDBEW010000014.1, read on the forward strand.
GAAAGTGACCATCATTCGCCACGACGACTCAAGCGATGTGGAAGCATCGAAGAACACTGTGGTCTTTGAGTACGCACCCTCGTAAATAACCAAACCAGAGCCGGTACCCGCACCTTGCAGGTAGCAGGTATCGGCTCTGGGTCGGATGCCGCCAATAGATAACAAACAATGTCTAGCGAACTGATCAGCAAACGCCAAAGTGTGCTCAGTCGCCGCACTGGCGTTGACACGTTCCTTTTCATTTTGAAAGCTGCTCTGAGCACTTTCGTGATACTTGGTTTGCTGATGTTCATTGGTCAACAAATTGACCCTAATAATTTCATCGCGTCTCGCATTAACCCAGATGCAACTGGCCTTAGCGGTGCACAATTTGAAACCTTAGTGGTTTCAGGACTCTCGCAAGGCGCAATGTATGGGCTTATAGCACTTGGCTATTCAATGGTTTATGGTGTATTAGGGTTCATCAACTTCGCTCACGGTGAAGTGTTTATGGTTGGTGCAATGACCGCGATGATTGCCTCCAACAAACTAGACGATGCCGGCTTATGGGAAAGCAATTTTTTGGGTTCGCTAGTGTTTATCTTGCTCATCGCAGTTGTCTGCTCAACGGTTACTGCGGTGATAATGGAAAGGGTTGCTTACCGCCCGTTGCGCGGTTCACCTCGTTTGATTCCATTGATCACCTCAATAGGTGTGTCGTTTTTTATTCAAAACGTTTCGGTGGTATTACTTGGGCCGGGTGCAAAATCATATCCATCACTGCCTAGTTGGCTGTCACAAAAGAGGGAGCTTTTAGGTTTGGTGACAATAGAAGGAACTCGTCTTATGGTGTTGTGCGTTGCTGCTGTTGCGATGGTAGTGCTGTGGTATTTAGTTGAGAGAACCAAAACTGGTAAAGCAATGCGAGCAGTAGCCGAAGACAAAGAAATCGCTTCACTAATGGGCATTAATGTCAATCGCACCATAGTCACTACCTTCGCAGTTGGAGGTGCCATGGCCGGGGTCGCAGGCATACTCTGGGGATTACTATTTCGTTCTGTGGTTCACACCACCGGCTTTTTACCTGGCATCAAAGCATTCAGTGCTGCTGTGGTTGGGGGCATCGGCAACATGGGCGGAGCCATGGCTGGGGGCATCACCCTCGGCAGTGCTGAGTCTGTAGCCCCACTAGTGATATTGGAACCCTGGGGGATCAATGGGGTTTCTCAACTCAAGGACGCGGTAGCGTTTTTGGTGCTGATATTTGTGTTGCTAGTGAAGCCCACAGGATTGTTTGGCGAGCGACTGTCTAGCGAAGACCGCGCATGAACGACATTACCTTGCTACCAGCGCGTCCTGCCCTCAAGCAAGATTGGCGCAAGCTCGCAAACTACGGTCTGCTAATTGCATTTATTTTGATTTTTGTGTCGCTCACAAATATGCCAGTGAAACTTGACAGAAGAACCATCATTGAACCGATTTTCTCGCTTGGTTACTTGTCGCTCATGTGGATTCCTTTGGCTTTGGGCTACTGGGTTGGCCGGGAACCAGTCTTGGCAGGAATGCCTAGCTATGCGAAAGGCAGCCATGAAGTTTTGGCGGGTTCTGTTGTGGGTTTAGTTGGTGGTTCGGGATTGGGTTTGTTGGTGTTCCTGCTTGACAACTACAACTTGCGAGAACCATTGGTTAACTGGAGTCCTCAACTGCGCGACATCCTTTCTTTCAACAGAAGCGTGACATTTGGTGTAGCGATCTGGTTACCAATTGGTATTGCACTCGGCACCTGCGGTGGATTGATGCATCTACTTTCGACGAGAATACGCCGTACCTTAATGTGGGCTTTTCTTCTTGTGGTAGGTTTCGCGGTTTTTGAAACCGTACTACTTGACCTTTCTGAAGGTTTCGCTTGGCTAGGTGCCGAATGGCTCGCTGATGAAATCTACTTCATTCGAGGTGGCTTGACCATGCATGGCGCAACCATATTGGCTGTGGTCGGGGGATTATTTGGAGCGTTTGGGCTTGGAGTAACCCGTCGTGCCAAAGTGCGTTATCAAGCCCTTGAAGGCACTAAACAAACCCGCGCCAACACTGTTGGTTTAGTCTTAAGTGCTGCCGCTTTGGTAATCTTGCCACTCTTTTTAGGTGGCATCACTAATGAACTCTTAGCTAATGTTGGCTTGTTCGTTTTGTTGGCTCTAGGCCTAAACATTGTGGTTGGACTCGCCGGCATCCTTGACTTAGGATATGTTGCCTTTTATGCAATAGGCGGCTACACAGCGGGTTTGCTAACAACAACCAATCGCGGCGAATCTTGGCCCGAGTGGTTCCCAGAATTTTATTGGGGTATCGCTTTATTCGTTGTGGTGTTTTTTGCGGCCCTAGCCGGACTATTCATCGGTGCTCCCGTTATCCGCATGCGTGGCGACTACCTGGCAATCGTTACCCTCGGATTTGGAGAGATCATTCGCTTGCTGTTTCTTTCCGACTGGTTGGGGGGCTACACAGGTGCTGCTCAAGGGGTGACAAACATACCAGGCGTGCAAGTGTTTGGTTTGGTGACAGTCAAAGGAACTGATCCCAGAGCAGTGTTTTATCTGGTGCTGTTTTTCTGCGCGATCGCTATCTACGTGTCGTGGCGTTTGGAACGCAGTCGCTTGGGTCGCGCCTGGATGGCTATCCGAGAAGACGAATCGGTCGCTGAAGCAATGGGGATCAACACCGTCAACGCCAAACTAATGGCTTTTGTGGTGGGGGCGGTTCTGGCATCCTTTTCAGGAGCAATTCTTGCAGCAAAAGTCGGGTCGGTATTCCCCACTAGTTTCATTATTTTAGTTTCAATAGTGATCTTGGTGGTGGTAATTGTGGGTGGAATGGGCAACATTGCGGGCGTGATTGTTGGTTCGTTGGTGCTAATTGGCATACTCGGAGGACCTAAACAACCGGGTCTGCTACAAGAGTTCTCCGAATACAAACTACTGATTTACGGTGTGCTGCTGATAGCGATGATGTTAAAACGACCGGAAGGTCTTGTGCCCAACGTGCGTCGCACCCGCGAACTCCACCAAGAGGAATACCTACAAGACGCTTGGCTAAAGGGCGAGATAGACACCGATTCAGCAAGCGAAGACGACTTCGTTGATCCCGATGGTGCTACTTCTAACATCAAGATACAACCAGTATGACCAACCGTCTGCTAACGATTGACAAACTCAGTGTCACCTTCGGCGGACTCGCAGCCCTGCGGGACTTAGATTTCCATGTCGATGAAGGTGAAATTGTTTCAGTAATCGGACCAAACGGGGCGGGCAAAACTACTTTCTTCAACATGATTTCAGGTATGGTAACTCCGACTTCAGGCGACATATTGTTTCGGGGTCAATCATTGCTCGGACTTGACCCCAATCAAGTAACCGCCGCAGGCATTGCCCGCACATTCCAAAACGTACGCTTATTCGCCAACATGACAATTCTGGAAAATGTCATGGTGGCACAACACTGCCGCACCCACCAAAATATCTGGGGAGCTCTTTTCCAAACCAGATCGTTTAAAACCGAGGAAAAAGAAATTCGTGAACATGCCGAAAAAGTTCTCAGTTTCTTCGGTTCTCGACTTGTGGGTTACCGCCTCAACCAACCTGCAGCTGTTCTTTCGTATGCGAACAGGAGACGTCTTGAAATAGCTCGAGCCATGGCCACAAAACCAACCATTATTTTGTTGGACGAACCAGTCGCTGGTATGAACCCCCAAGAATCAGTGCAGCTAACAGCACTGATTGGCGAACTTAGGACGAAATGGGGTTTCACGATTGTGATGATTGAACACGACATGAACGTGGTGCGTGATGTCAGCGACCGCGTGGTGGTGCTTGATCACGGCGAAACCATCGCTGCGGGCACCTACGACGAAGTATCTACCAACCCTGACGTGATTGAAGCCTACTTAGGGAGACCAGTCAAGGAGAATGCGTGACCACAGAAAACGATTCTCGCGGCACGCCACTCTTAGCAATGCGTGGAGTGAACACTCACTATGGTGCGGTACATATCTTAAAAGATGTCGAATTTGAAATTTATCCTGGTGAGTTAGTGTGTCTGCTTGGTGGCAACGCCTCAGGAAAGTCCACAACGTTAAAAACTCTTCTAGGTATGGTCACGCCCACCACAGGCGATGTGTTACTTAATGGCAAAGTGGTAACCGATAAACCGATTTCTTATCGTGTGGAACGCGGCGTTACTATGGTGCCCGAAAACCGTCGTCTTTTTAAACGGTTAACAGTGAAAGACAACCTTGAACTTGGTGCTTTCTTGCGTTCGGACCGTGCGGGTAAAGATGCCGACCTGGAACGCATCTTCAAGATGTTTCCCCGGGTCAAGGAACGGCTCAACCAAAGAGCAGGCACCTTATCTGGCGGGGAACAACAAATGGTGGCTATGGGGCGAGCACTTATGTCTAACCCGAAAGTACTCTTGATGGATGAACCTTCGATGGGACTTGCGCCAACGTTAGTGCAAACCAACTTTGCTCTCATTCAACAAATCCATGAGCAAGGTGTGGCAATTTTTGTGGTGGAGCAAAACGCTAATATGGCACTCTCCATCGCCGACCGGGGATGGGTGCTGCAAACCGGTCGGGTGGTTCTCAACGACAGTGCCACTGCCCTACTCGCCAACCCCGATCTACGAGCTAGTTACCTCGGCGAAACCTAGCAAAACGCAAAACTTCTCAGCTACAACTAGATTCCAAAACTCAATCAACTCCTAAATTGTCCGTTGATTAGGCAAGGCACTCCAAGAGAGCGAGGGTAACGAGACGTAGTTTCTCAGATGACTTAGCTAAGTTCTCCACGAACTGAGCTTCGGTTGCCACCGCTGAATCAACCAAGTCGGTGATCGTTTTTATGGCTCCCACGGGCACACCATGCATTTGCGCTACCCATGCAACAGCTGCTGATTCCATGTCTTTGACCTGCGCCCCGTTCGCCAGAATTCGCATCCGGTCGGTGGGTGATTCGTCTAGGCTGTCACCACTAGTGACTATTCCTAGCCGACAATCAAGGGCTTGCGCGTGGGAGCGCAGGTCAACAGCACTTATTTTGCTTTCACCCATGGCATCAAATCCAGGCAATGCAATGCGCCGGTCGTGACATGCGAAGTGAGGCCAAGCAAAAAAGGCATCACCAACCTTCGCATGCGCGCGCTGCCAACCCCCTGCGGTACCAACCGACAACACTAAATCAGGTTTTGAGGCACCCAGATTGAGAGCTAGGTGTGTGGTAAGAGCCGCGGCTGTGCTACCGACCGCGTCAACCCCATATAGTGGGTCGGTGCCGTTCAGGGCCAAAAGCACTTGCGGCCTTGTTGAATTTGGGGGTGCTTCAAACAAGCGACAAGGTAGCGAAGAAGCCCATCTAGGTGCCTGAATTGGCTGTGCGGCTAAGGCATCACGCAGCGGTGCCGCTTCTGCCTCCATGGCCATAATGATGACCACAGTTTCTGCCTTATTTATTTTGATGTTTTCAGAAATAGTTGCTCCCGGCGGGTTTGCCACAAAAAGATTATACCTCAAAGAATGACAGCCCAAAATTGACGCTCAGCAACGCTGGGTTGTAAAGCGGTATCGTTAAGGGGATGGTGCTGATTCAAGATGAAGTTGAACTCACAGATAACTCTGCTAAAAAACGTCTGCGAGTGCCACAGCGCACAACGTTGGCCGCGATTTTGTTGGTGACATCAGCCATCGTCGCTCTAGCGATAGCATTTGGCAACCGTCACGACCATTCGTCACACGATCACGCAACCAACATCGCAGTTAGCGACACATTGGCCGAGGCTGACCCAAACCACGATCACAGTAGCCACGATCACGGTACCCTTACTACTCAGTTTGTTGGTACTGAAATTGCCCCACCAGCGGCATGTAGAACAATAATTGGCTGCGATAATGCTGGTCCTAAACCACAATCATCTGGCGACAGGGGTGGATGGGCGCAACTACTGACTTTGCTAATGCTAGCGGTTGCTGTGACCTTCATTGCTGTTAAGATTTTTGCTACGCGAGCAAGGAAAAAATCAATTCTGACTTAATCTATCGGATTTGTGTGGTTTTCTTTTCTCGTCGGCTATAGTAAGGCTAATCCCGACTGTTCGGGTCTGTTTTATCTGGATTAACTTTACTAGAGAGCAACAATGACACCATACCCAGTTAACTTAGAACTTAACGGCCAAGCCATCCTAGTGGTCGGTGGCGGGATGGTGGCAGCGCGCAAAGTCGCTGGCTTACTTGCTGCCTCCGCCAAAGTGACTGTAGTGGCACCGCACGCGGTAGAAGAAATTCGTCACAACCCTAAAGTCAATTGGTTAGCACGCCCCTATCAACAAGGCGAAGTAGCAAACTATCGCCTCGCCATCACTGCAACCGATGACCCCGAAGTAAATGCTCTGGTACGCGCAGATGGTGACCAAGCGAACATCTTCGTAAACTCCGCTGACGATCCCATCAACTGCTCCTTCACGCTCCCCGCCGTGGCACGCCACAACGACCTACAGATCACAATCTCAACTGCCGGCCGTAGCCCTGGGCTTGCCCGTTGGTTACGCCAACAATTTGAGGCACAAATCTCTAATGGCTACAACGAACTCTTAGACCTACTAGCTGAGGTCCGCAGTGAAGCCAAAGCGAGTTTTGGTACCTCCGAAATCAATGGTTGGGACGAAGCCCTTAATGATGGACTACTTGAACTAGTTCAACAAAACCGTATACAAGATGCCCGAGCGCGACTATACCATCACCTCGGGCTAAACCAAGAAAAGGTGCTCACATGACCGTTTATTTAGTTGGTGCAGGCCCCGGTGACGTGGACCTGCTAACCGTAAAAGCACTCAAGACACTTCGCCGCGCTGACGTGGTTGTGCATGACCGCCTCATTGAACCCGCGGTTCTTGATCTAGCACCCCCGTGGGCTGAAATGATCGACGTGGGAAAACGACCAGGCGCGCCCACCGGCACACAAAACACGATAAATGACATACTCATCAATCGTGCGCGGAGATTTGATTGCGTTGTGCGCCTAAAAGGAGGAGACCCTTTCGTGTTCGGGAGGGGAGGCGAAGAAGCTCTTGAGTTGCGAGCCGCTGGCATTGAAGTTGAAGTCATTCCCGGCATCACCTCAGCACTCGCGGCACCAACAGCGGCAGGGATTCCTGTAACCATGCGCGGCGTGAGCAGTGGCTTCACGGTTGTCACCGCGCACCAAGACCCCAACACCGATCAATGGCTTGACTGGGACGCGTTAGCCAAGTCAAAAACGACCCTAGTAATCCTCATGGGTGCCTCACGCACCGAATTAATCTCAACACGACTCATGCGAAGCGGTATGTCAGCTAGCACCCCCGTCGCTGTGGTCTACCGCGCTACTAGCGACTTCGAACAAGTAACTAGAACCACCCTCGGCCAACTCTGCGACCTTGTCGTAACCAATCCATCCACGATTGTCGTAGGTGAGGTCGCAGTTCAATCAGTGGTCAAAGTCAATCGACTAAGCAATGCTGCATTAGCGAATCCACAAACACTCAACCAAACAACCCGCAAACAAGGAGCACTACGATAATGCTCACAGAAACCATCACAACCCAAACCAACAACACCGGCACACAACCCGACCCTGCTATCGCAGCCGACATCGCCAAATTTCGTGATGTGCTAGCTCAATATCGCCGAGGCGACATATCAGAAGATGTGTTTCGGGTTTTTAGGCTCAACAACGGCATCTATGGACAACGCCAAGGCGGCACCAATCAAATGGTGCGGGTCAAAGTACCTTACGGATCCATGACCCCAGAACAGTTTGAGAAGCTGGCCTTCATAGTGGAACGATACAGCCGTGGCTGGGCACACATCACCACGCGACAAAACCTACAATTCCACTTTGTGCAACTAGACCAAATTCCAGAAGTGTTAGACCACCTAGCTGAAGTGGGTTTAACCACCCGCGAGGCGTGCGGCGACACAGTTCGTAACGTGGCTGGTTGTCATCTAGCTGGTGCTTGCCCTCACGAAAACCTTGATATCTCACCGTGGGCTGAAGCTGCGTACCGCCATTTTGTTCGCAATCCAATCAGCCAGCGCCTACCCCGCAAGTTCAAAATAAACTTCTCGGGGTGTGAAACTGATTGTGGTCAAGCCATGTTCAACGATGCGGGCGTGATCGCAACCACCAGAACACGCCAAGACGGCACAGTTGAAGCTGGGTTTCGGGTCTATATTGCAGGTGGTCTCGGCACCACACCATTCCCTGCACAAGCCTTAGAAGAGTTCACCAGCAGAGAAGATTTGCTGCCCACCCTTGAAGCGATCCTGCGAGTGTTTGACCAAACAGGTAATCGTGACAACAAACTAAGAGCCCGCATGAAATGGGTGGTTGACCAACTAGGTATGGATGAAGTCCGGCGCCGCGTGCTCGCCAATCGCAAATTTCTTTTGGCTTCATCTTCTTATCCAGGGGGATTACCCGCCGAAGTGCGAGCCGAGGGAGATGCGCCAGCTGGGCGTGATGCCGCTAAGCCAGTCACCAAAATGGGACAAGGAACACCCGTGAGCATCGGTGGAGCTTCGCCTTATGACCGTTGGTTTGCCGCAAATGTGGTGCGAGGTTTAGCATCAGGGCAAGTGTCGGCGTATGCTTGGGCTGAGCTAGGCGACATCACCGCAAAACAATTTCGCGCCCTTGCCGCCATTGCTCGTGAGTTTGATGCCGATATTCGTCTCACCAACCGCCAGAATTTGATCATACGTGACCTAGACGAATCTGATTTAGCCACATTATACGAACGGCTGATAGCGGTAGATATGGCACGTCCTGGAGCTGAGTTGGTGCGAGATGTTGTGGCATGCCCCGGTGCGGACACCTGCAACCTCGCTGTCACCCAAAGCCGCGGGCTAGCGAAGGCAATCGGAGATGCCCTTGAAGCTGATGGCCTTGCCGAAGTTGGTGGCCTACGTATAAACATTTCTGGTTGCCCCAATTCGTGCGGACAGCATCACGCTGCTGATATAGGGTTCTTTGGAGCTGAAAGGCGAGCCAATGGGCGCTCAGCACCGGGATACCAAATGATGCTTGGTGGTTACATCGGGCAAGAACAAGCCCACTTCGGCAGCAAAGCACTGCGTGTGCCTGCAAAAAATGCTGCTGAAGCAGCGTTGAGGGTTGTCCACCGCTTCAACAACGAACGCCGTGTTGGCGAATCTTTTCGTGATTGGATTGACCGCAGCGGTGGCGTAAAGAGCATTGCCGCAGGTTTGAAAGACCTTGACAAATTTCCAGCGTATGAAGATGACCCGCAGTTCTACGCCGATTACGACGAAGCTGGTCCATATGAGGTGTCTGTAGGAGCTTCTGAGTGCGCGACCTAAGTCGCTTAGGTCGCTAGCTGCGCTAAGCCGAGAGTAGGCTTGCATCAGACATGTCTATTCAATTTGATAGAGATTTTGAGCCTTGTTATGGTGAGATGGTGGCCGTGTCACCGCTACTACGGCGCATTGTGTGCAACAATCCATCAATATTCACTTTTGCCGGCACGGGCACTTATGTGATCGGCCATGGGGATGTTGCGGTGGTTGATCCAGGGCCAAATGACGAGACACATGTTGAAACCTTGCTGCGCAATCTTGGCGGTGAAACTATTCGCGCCATCTTGATAACACACACCCACGGGGATCATTCACCCGCTGCTGGGGCATTACATGATTTGAGCGGTGCGCCGCTACTTGGTTATGGACCCCACCCCCAAGATGCGGTGAGTGAGGAAGCTGATGTCATAGCCGAGGCTGCTGACATGATCGGCGAATCTGCTGAAACACTCGCCAGCATACATGCCGAGTACGCTGACACTAATTTCAAACCCGATACACAACTAGCCCACGGCGACATTGTGGAAGGACCAGGCTGGACAGTACAAGCACTGCACACCCCCGGACACATATCCAATCATCTTTGTTTCGCACTAGCGGAGGAACAAGCGGTTTTGACCGGCGACCATGTAATGGGTTGGTCAAGCACCGTTATCCCTCCACCCGACGGCGATATAGCTCAGTATCTACAATCTCTGCGGCTGTTGTTAGATCGTCAAGACGAAATGTATTACCCAACCCATGGAGGCCCAATTCACAAGCCTAGAACATACGCAAAAGCATTGCTTAATCACCGCCTAGGGCGAGAAAAACAAATTCTAGCCCAACTAGCAATTAGGGAGACATCGGCAATGCAACTTGTTGAAGTGCTGTATACCAACGTACCAAAGGCACTGCACCCACTAGCTGCACGCTCTGTAGTCTCCCACTTCATAAAGCTGCAAAAAGAAGGCGTTGCTGCTCCACTAACTGCCAACTCCTCGCCCTTAGCATCCAACACCATTTGGGCCTTGAACTAATTCTGGCTTCACACAACAAGGGGCGGCACACAAGTGATACAGTACGGTTTTGGCTATGCCCCCACCTTTCTTAGAACAATTAGGCCCAGCGTCAATACAATGGCGCAAACGAATGCAGCGTCGGCGTTACCAACGCCAAGAAGTGATCTTTCAACAAGACGAAGTCGGCGACACGGTACACCTCATTGAGAAAGGTTGTGCTCTAGTAGAAGCATATGTCGGGCATGGTGCAGTTGCCGTGTTGTCAGTGCGCTGGCCGGGAGAAATCATCGGTGAACTCGCAGTAGTGGGAAATGGCAGGCGCAGTGCTAGGGTGACCGCGCTTGAACCCACTGAAACTTTGCTCATTACCCAGAAAACACTTGCTGAAATACGCACCCTTGACCCCAACGTTGACCGATTGTTTCTGAATGCTCTCATCACCAAACTATCAGAAACCACCGAACAATACCTAGACATGATGTTCGCTCCAGTGCAAACCCGAGTTATGCGCGTCTTGTTGCGTTTAGTTTCATCAGTAAGCACCAATTCCTGTCCTTTGGCTTTGAGAATTCGCCAACGTGACATTGCTGCTATGGTCGGATCAAGTCGACAAACTGTCAACCAAATATTGAAACGTGCTGAAAATGCTGGAGTAATTTACTTGGAACGAGGCTCTATAACAATATTTGATTTACCTCGATTAAAGCATTTAGCCCGCTGATGGTGGGGCGGGCAACTGCGACACCTTGTCGCGTTCACCGTCTAGGTGGTCATCGTCTGTGTTTTCTGAGCGCATACTTGCCAGGATGTCGATGCCGGTAGCGGCTTCAATCTGTTCGCTCAAACTCACCACCGCAGCAGGTAACTGCGCCACTAATGCGGGAATGCCGCCAGTGCCGTTGTTGCTGCCACCATCGACGACCGCAACTCGATCTATAGAAACGTTGTTGACGGTAGAAACAATTTTGTCCACCAATTCGGGCAACATATTGAGTACAAATATTTCTTGACCATCCTCGCCAGCGATTTGGTACTGATCGGTGAGACGTCGAAACACATCCACTTGTGCTTTACCATCTTCAATGATCTTGGCGGCTTCCGCTTGAGCTTCAAGTTGCTTCGCTTCTAAGTTGGCGCGGGCTGGTGTAACCACATTAGCTTCAAGGCGACGCCTCTCAAGTTCAATTCGTTCCTGTTCAAGCTTCTGCTCGGCGGTCGCTCTCGCAATATCACCTGCCACCGCTGCTTCTTCTTCTTTCGCCCGTGCTATAGCATCGAGTTCAGCGGTTCGTACCCGCAGGTTGTTTTGTTCTTCAACAATGTTACGGTCAGCTTGAGCTTGCGCTATTTCTGCCAACTCCCGAGCTTTTGCTTCTGCTTGCTCGGATTCTGATTGACGGTTGGCTTCAGCAACACGTGCTTGCTTTACCACATCAGCTGTTAGCTTGCGTCCAACTGATTCCAAATAAAGATTGTCGTCGGTAACGTTTTGGATTTTCATCACATCTAGCTCAAGCCCCAAGGTCTTGATGTCGTCGTCTGCCTCATCAATAAGTTGATGAGAGAATTTGAGACGATCTTCGTTGACTTCTTCGGGTGACAAGGTAGCCAAAACACCACGCAAGTTCGCTTCGAGAGTTTCCTTGGCTATCTGTCCTATTGCTGAATTTGGCACGTTCAAGAACCGTTCCGCCGCGTTTTCTAAAACCCCCTCCTTTGAGGAGATCTTGACATTGGCAATGCCTTGGACATTCAACGGAATTGTGCCTCGCGAGTATGCATTTGTTACCGAGACTTCAAGGGGGATGGTGTTAAGGTCAAGCCAAGACACTTTCTCAATAATTGGGATGCGCACGGTGCGTCCACCTTTAAGGATGCGATACCCAACGGTTCGTCCATCTGAAAGTTGTCGGCTACGTCCTGAAATGACCGCCACCCTGTTTGGTGGGCAAATAATGATCAACGAATTCAGGATCATTATCAAAAAGATCACCGCTACCGCAATAGCTAACCCCGCTACTAAAAACAAAGGCATATTATTTTCCTCCTGCGCCAGAGACGCACTTTATCTTAATGACCATATTGCCACGAAAAATATGAACCCTTTGACCTTACTCAAGTTTAAGGTCGGTACCAAGCGGTGCAACCAAAGCCACTCCACTTTCAATCTTAACGATAACCACTCTCTCCCCAGCTTTGATCGTGGAGGCATCTATCGGTGATGCGGTTAACTGCTCGCGTGCTCCAGCCACATCAACGACAACCTTACCACGGTATTTTTCACTCAGTTCAATCGCAACCCTCGCCACCTTACCCTCTAGTTCAGCATCGGTAACTTCACTTGAATTGGAATTTCGGCGAATCCAAGCGAAAACTTGTGTGCTCAGCAAGCCAGAAACTAAAGCAACTACCGCAGCAGTCACAAACAAGACCAAGGACCCCGCGCCAGTAAAGCCCCCAATCACACCCACAAAACCAAAAGTACTTGCCACAAAAGCAAGTGACGATAAAGGAATTACTGACATCGGCCCATCGGCTTCTACATCTCCAGCAAAAACCATCCACAAGAGAAGCGGCAAACCAGCAGCGAGAAACAAAATGTAGAGATTGATCATAGTACTATCCCATAAGACTAGTCACATTGTAGCGTTGCACAAAGTTCGTGACACGAAATCTAAAGATCAACAAGTGAAACATTGCAACCACCAACGCAAAATCCCCACCCAATTCAGTTTCTATGAATTGGTGGTTGACGGTGCTTTGATCTGCTAGAAAATAAAGCGATAGCGAATCTATCAGGAGGTGACAAGCTATGGCTCTTATTGAACAGCTAGCAGAAATAGAACTATTTTCTGAGTTGTCAAAACGAGAACTCAAAAAAGTGGCATCACTAATGACCACAGTCGACGTTAAAGCAGGCCGCACACTAACGGCACAAGGGCAACCAGGGCGCGAGTTTATGATCATTGAACAAGGCGAGGCAACCGTTAGACGTAATGGCAGGGTGGTTGCCAGGTTCGGGCCGGGTGACTTTTTCGGGGAATTGGCTATCGTTGCTGGAGTGCCCCGCACCGCAACTGTCACCGCCGACACACCAATGACCATTGAGGTGCTAAATCGCCGTGAGTTCACCTCCCTACTAGACGAAAGCGCATTAGTCGCCCGCAAGGTGCTGACTGGCGCGGTGAAACGTCTTCACGAAATAGAAGAAGGCGTGGTCAAGTAAGTGTTAGCCGTAATTTGAACGTAATCAACCCCTTAACACGCAAATTTGATTGCAACATAACTTATAGGTCGTGTCGTGACTGAGATAGCAGTAGTCGGCAGCGCGAACATGGATCTTGTGGTGAAGGTACCGCGCATTCCCAAAGTGGGTGAAACAGTCCTAGGTGGCGACTTGGCACGTATTGCGGGTGGTAAAGGAGCTAATCAAGCGGTGGCTGCCTCTAGGTTAGGCCGGACTGTGGCCTTTATTGGTCGACTTGGCGATGACGAAAACGGTCAAACACTGCACGCTGCTCTAACAGCTGACAAAATCGACACCACTTTTCTTTCAGTCAGCAAAAACACACCTAGTGGCGCGGCCCTTATTTCGGTGGCAGCTGATGGTGACAATGCCATAGTGGTTAGCCCTGGAGCGAACGCGCAGCTGTCACGCAACGATGTTGTACGAGCAAGTTCTGTTTTGCAAGAAGCAGCAGTAACCTTAGTGCAACTTGAGGTGCCCCTTGGAGCGGTGGCAGCCGTGCTTGAACACGCTAAAGGTTTAGTGGTTCTCAACCCCGCTCCTGCACCACGCCAACCATTAGATAACGAACTTTTGGCCAAAGTTGATGTGTTGGTTCCTAACCAAACCGAACTAGCTCTGCTAACAGGCCATGCGGAGGGTGACCAACCGATAGATGTAGTTGTTGCAGCCCAACTTGCTCTGGAACTACCATGCAAAATCGTGGTTGTAACACTAGGTGCCAAAGGTGCTTTGCTCGTTACAGACAAGCAAGTCAAACACATTGAGGCACCTAAAGTAACCCCCGTCGACAGCAGTGCCGCGGGTGACTCGTTTTGTGCAGCTATCGCAGACGCGCTAGTACGCCAAGAAACTATTGATGCTGCGGTGAGTTGGGCGGTGCAAGTTGGTGCCGCGACCACACTGCGCGCCGGTACGCAACCATCCTTACCCAGCCCAGCAGAGGTCAAATCCCTGCTCACACAAGTTTAAATTATGACCAGATTTTTAGGGACTTGTAGTGTTGTGGTTGTTTGCTGCATGGTGGTGTCTTTTGTGACTAATCCAGTTAGTGGCCAAAGCAACCAACAGTTGCTAACAGAAGCCGAAACGACATTGCGAGCTCAAGAACAAACACGTGACGAACTAACAACCTTGATTGCTAACAAAGAAAACGAGCTTGCGGTTGCCAACAATAACATTTTCGCTATTACAGAAACTCTTTTTGTCTACAACACCCAACTAGAACTCATTGCCGACCTCTACGAAGAAACTTTTGATAAACGCCGTGATCCAGAAACTGCTCGCCTGTCGATAGCAATAGCAGGATTCAAAAGAGGCGACCCCACAAGCAATGCTCTAATAGACGAAATACGAGCATTAGAAAACCAACAAACCGGCACCATTAGACGAGTGCTCTACGAATCGGTCATCGCCGACGCTAACGAGCGCCTCAACAAACTAGACAGTGCTCTGCGCGACATAGCGAAACAAATAGCCAACAACCGCCAAGACATCGCGGCATCACAAACTGCACTAGCACAACGTCAAGCAGGGGCATCCGCGCTCAGCGAAGAGATTACTAACCTCAACAACGAACTACAAACCACCATCATCGCTATCCAAAACACCAACCTCAACATCGCAGAAATAAAGGCACGCCGAATCACGGCAATACTAACCGGCGTAGAAATTGAAAACGAAATTTCGCGCCCTGCCTTAGCGGTAAAGATAGACAACACCAACGC
This sequence comes from Candidatus Aldehydirespiratoraceae bacterium, assembly GCA_965204595.1. Classification (GTDB taxonomy): domain Bacteria; phylum Actinomycetota; class Acidimicrobiia; order Acidimicrobiales; family Aldehydirespiratoraceae; genus VXYK01. Next base: position 1,193,419 of record CBDBEW010000014.1, read on the forward strand.
AGCTCGTCCACAGGCTGGCATCAACCAAGCCGATATCGTGTTTGTGGAACAAGTAGAAGGCCGACTCACTCGCTTAGCCGCAGTGTTCCATTCAAAATCCCCTCGTGAGGTCGGGCCAGTTCGTTCCATGCGAACCAGCGACTTAGACCTATTAGCACAACTCAACAGCCCACTGTTTGCCAACTCGGGAGGCAACCGTGGTACTCGAGCCGCGTTGTCCCGTTCAAGCTTGGTAGACCTCGGTGTGGGTGCAGCAAGCAACCTTTATTACCGCAGTTCTAGCCGCCGCGCACCCCACAACCTTTTCACCAACGCAAATAACTTGTTCTCTGTGGGCAGCGGGTTAGAGGCTACGGGTTTGCCCACGGCGATGTTTTCCTTTCGTCAAGACAACGATCCGCTTAACTCCACAGCAGTTCCTGCAAGCAGCATTGACATAAACTACGGTAATGCAGCTGTCAACTATCGTTGGAACCAATCGAGTTGGCAACGCAGCCAAGACGGCAGAGCAATGGTGGATAATGCCGGTGTTCGTGTGAGTCCAACAACGGTGATAGTGCAGTTCACAGACTACCGACGTTCATCTGCTGATGCTCGTTCCCCCGAGGCAATCTCGGTAGGGTCAGGCGACGCGCTCATATTTAGTGACGGGCATGTGATAGCTGCCAGATGGTCGCGCCCCAACGTTGCAAACACCACGAACTACACAGACTCAGAGGGGCGAAATATTTCAATACTCCCAGGTCAAGTATGGGTTGAACTACCAGGTGCGGACTCCACAACATACTCATAGTAAGATGCTGTTGCAATGACAGCTAAGCAGCAGAGTTGATGCTGGCGCGTACAAGATCGTGCGCGCATTCACCACTTGCGGTTACTGTCAACGGTTCAGCACCATTGTCAGCCATCACCAGCGTGTGTTCGAATTGGGCACTTCGGCTACCATCAATGGTCACAGCAGTCCAATTGTCGTCCCACATAGTTGCTTGAGGTGAACCCAACGTAAGCATGGGTTCTATAGTGAAGGTGGTGCCGCACTTTAACGGAATCGTGAGGCGTCGTTCGTAGTAGTGCGGGATTTGCAAGTTGGAGTGAAATTCGGTACCCACACCATGCCCGATGAATTCCCGCACAACACCTAAATTGTGTTTGGTGGCATGCGCTTCAATCGCACGACCAATATCGCGCACCATAGCGTTAGTGCTTAGTGCCGAGATCGCCAAATAAAGAGATTCAAGGGTGACTTGGACCAACTTCACTGACTCAGGTGCAACATCACCCACAAGAAATGTTGCCGAAGTGTCACCATGAACCCCTTCACGAAAGATAGTTACGTCAATGTTGATGATATCACCATCGGCTAGAGGGCGACTATCTGGAATACCGTGGCAAATCACCTCGTTCACAGATGTGCATACCGATTTAGGGAAACCACGATAGTTGAGCGGACTCGGGTATGCATCAGCGGCGATACTTTGGTCATGCACGAACCTGTCGATCTCATCGGTGGTGACACCCGGCTTAGCTAACGCTGCTGTTTTCATCAATATTTCCGCGGCTTTGGCTCCCGTACGCCGCATAGCTGCAAGCTCAGCAGTTGTGCGAACCAAAGACGAACTAGCGGGAGGAGGTTCACCACTAAGAGCATATGGTGGGCGCGTGATGGACAGAGGCACAGAACGGGTCGGACTCAGCAAGCCCGCTGTAACCCGCGGCAGAGATGGCGCAGCCCGTGGCGTTGAACGGCGTTTGCGTTTAGCCATCCCAACACCTCAGACAAACCAGCAACACCATACACATAAGCAATAATGCTAGCGTTAGCCGACAATGATCGCTAGCAATGATCGTTAACATCGCAGGAACTCACATGCTTGAGACGATCCCGCTATCCTTTTTCGTTGACGTTGGGCGTTTGCCTAGTTCGAGCGTAAGGAGTTTACATGGCAGCAAGTGGTGGAACAAAAGCAATACTGGCAGCGTTCTTTGCCAACCTCGGGATTGCTATTGCTAAGTTTGTGGCATTTGTTTTCACTGGTGCTTCATCAATGCTCGCCGAAGCCATCCACTCCTGTGCCGACACCAGCAACCAAGCACTTCTCTTATTGGGGGGAAGACTCGCAAAACGAGAAGCCACTCCCACACACCCATTTGGCTACGGCCGCGAACGATATTTTTGGTCTTTCGTGGTAGCGCTGGTGCTGTTCAGCATTGGTGCTTTGTTCGCCACCTACGAAGGAATCAAGAAGATACAGGACCCTCACATAATTGATTCACCAATCTGGGCTTTCTCGGTTTTGTCGATCGGGATCGTGCTGGAGGGGTGGTCGTTTCGCACTGCCATTGTTGAGTCTAATGCGATCCGTGGCGACTTGAGTTGGTCGCAGTTCATCCGCCGCTCGCATGCACCTGAACTGCCTGTTGTTTTGCTGGAGGATTTAGGTGCGCTCGTTGGTTTGTGCTTGGCTCTCGGTGCGTTACTTATCGCCGTTGTCTTTGATGCACCCGTCTGGGATGGCATCGGTACGTTATCGATCGGGGTTTTACTGGCTGTGATAGCCGTGGTGTTGGCTATTGAAATGAAGAGTTTGTTGATCGGTGAGGGAACGACCCGTAAAAAGCGGGGCAACATTGTGAAGGCCATGGAAAGCGTTGCGGGCGTGGATCGCATAATCCACATTCGCACACAACATATTGGGCCAGATGAATTGTTGGTGGGAGCGAAAGTAGCACTAGAACGTGGTCTGACCACCGAACAAATAGCTGACATCATCAACAAAATCGAACAAGAAGTGCGCCGCGAAGTGCCAGAAGCGCGCCCTATGTACATTGAACCCGATATTTTTCGCCCAGCCAAACCCACTATTGGTTGAGCCACGGTTCATCAAACTCCCATGGTTGTACGGGATCAGGTTTGGGTTCAGGACGCGGCTGCGCCATTGCCTTAGCCGCTATCACCCCTGCGGCCATACCAAACAAGTGCCCTTCCCACGAGATGAACTCTTGAGGAACCACACCGGCCACCATCGAGCCATAAAACACAACTACCAACAATGCCGAAGCCAAGGCACGGGGGCGCCGTTCAAAGACGGCCGCCGCCAACAAGGCACCAAAATAGCCAAACACCACACCACTAGCACCAATGTGATTCCCAAACCCAGCCAAAGCCCAAGTAGCCGATCCACCCAAGAAAATCACCGTCAAAGTTAGCAACAACCAATAGCGCATGCCGCGCACCGCAACTAAACCACCAAGCAGCAACAAAGGCAGGGAATTTGAAGCAACATGGCCATAGTCTGAATGCAAAAAAGGTGCCCACAAAATACCGTCAAGCCCGTTTCGTTGACGAGGCATAATGCCATTTCCCTGCAAACGGTCGCTTAGCACCACCGTATCAACAATTTCGATTCCCCAAATAACTACCACCGTCAGCACCAACAACACCACCGGCGACCTAAACAACCACCAACAGGCACGTTTTGCGTTACTTGGTTCTGTTGATCTGTCTGTTGCGGCCATACACCTAACGTTAGGCACACTCACCTAAACAAAACACCATCGACAATAAATGCTACACAAGCGTTTGCTTTACAAAAGCAAGAAACTAATTTATGCTAAAGTCATTGAACCGCTGAGCGAAGGAAAATAATATGCCCCAAACCGTCCGAGCAGTGGTCGCCAACAAAGTTGGCGCACCTGTTACAACCACCGAAATCGTATTACCTGACCCAGGCCCCGGCGAGGCAGTAGTCACAATACAAGCATGCGGAGTGTGCCACACCGACCTGCATTACCGTGAGGGAGGTATCAACAACGACTTTCCTTTCCTGCTAGGACACGAGGCAGCTGGAATTGTTGAATCAGTTGGCGTTGGAGTAAGCGAGGTCGCAGCAGGCGATTTCGTGATTCTGAACTGGAGAGCGGTGTGTGGCAACTGTCGGTCATGTAATCGGGGCAGATCGCATCTGTGTTTCAGCACCCACAATGCCACCCAAAAAATGTCGCTAACTGATGGCACTGAACTGTCGGCTGCACTTGGTATCGGCGCGTTTGCTGAAAAAACTTTGGTGGCAGCAGGTCAATGCACCAAAGTAGACCCAAACGCCTCGCCAGTTGCTGCAGGTTTATTGGGGTGTGGCGTGATGGCGGGAATCGGTGCTGCAATCAACACAGGAAACGTTGGCCGCGGTGACAGTGTGGCGGTGTTTGGCTGTGGTGGAGTTGGCAACGCTGCGATCGCTGGTTCACAACTAGCGGGTGCTTCAACAATAATCGCGGTTGACATAGACGAGCGCAAACTTGCCTTAGCCAAAGACTTCGGAGCGCATCACACCATTAACTCTCGCTCGGAGGATGCTGTTCAAAAAGTTCGTGAATACACCGCGGGCTTTGGTGTTGACGTGGCAATCGATGCCATCGGCTTGCCTGAGGTTTACAAACAGTGTTTTGAGGCCAGAGACTTAGCCGGCACAGTCGTGTTGGTGGGCGTTCCCACACCAGAAATGAAAGTAGAACTACCGTTCCAAGAAGTGTTTGGTCGCGGCGGAGCACTGAAGTCTAGTTGGTATGGTGATTGTCTACCAAGTCGAGACTTCCCGATGCTAATCGATCTTTACCAACAAGGTCGTTTGGATTTAGATGGTTTCGTTTCAGAGATCATCGACCTTGATGACGTGGAAGAAGCGTTTCACAAGATGGAACGAGGTGAGGTTCTTCGTTCGGTGGTGACAATCTAATGTGCATTGAACTGGTAACCACAGAAGGTATTTTTGCTCTAGACGGTGGCCAGTGGCAGGTGACCAACAATATTTGGCTTGTTGGTGACGACCGCGAAGTCATAGTTTTTGACGCAGCTCACGATCATCAACCAATAGTTGCAGCGGTTAATGGGCGGCGGGTCAATGCTATCGTTTGCACTCATGGCCACAATGATCACATCAACGCGGCGGTGGCGTTACGAGATGCAGTGGACGCGCCAATTCTGCTTCACTCTGCTGATCAAATGCTTTGGGAAGCGGTGTATCCCGATGAATCATATGACGGTGCTCTAGTTCCCGGCGAATCTCTGAGTGCGGGTGGTCATACACTCAAGATAATTCACACACCCGGGCACTCACCTGGTTGTTGTTGTTTCTATGATGTTGATGCCACACGACTAGTGTCGGGTGACACCTTGTTCTGTGGCGGCCCGGGTGCAACTGGACGCAGTTTTAGTGATGAGCCAACAATCCTTAGGTCAATCTCTGAACGGCTTTTGACCTTGCCTAACGAAACTGTCGTGCATACCGGGCATGGAGACTCCACAACCATAGCCAACGAACGACAAGGTGTGCTAGACCGCATCGCCGAACTTAATCTCAGCGTTTAGCTTCAGCCTCTGCGGGTTCCCCCGGCTCAGCCGCTAGGGTTCACGGTGCAGAAGTGCTCCCCAATGTGCTCCCGCACCAAACGCAGTGAAAGCCACAAGCGAACCCGACTTGATGCGCCCAGCTTGACGTAACTCATGGTAGAGAATCGGTAAAGTCGCAGCGGTGGTGTTGCCCCAATGAGCAATATTGGAAGGCACTTTCTTATCATCCACATCAAGGCGCTTACGCATACCTTCAAGGATGCGATCATTTGCTTGGTGTGCCACCACCATGTCTAGATCACGCAAGGTGACACCAACTTTGTCTACCACTTCACGCACCGCTTCAGGCATTAATTCCACCGCTAACCGATACAAGCCACTGCCATTCATCGTTGGGTGATGCAGACCTTGCTCAATCTGAGCGGTATCAGCATATGGACGTTGTATCGAACCCAATCCCGGCACCTCAATCAAATCAGCGTGAGACCCGTCTGTGTGTAACACTGATCCCAAAACACCTTGACGGTTGCTACCGCTAGCCTGCAGCACAACCGCCCCCGCACCATCACCAAAGAGCACACTCCAAGCTCTATAGCGAGTAGCAATGGCTCGCTCTTGTGGTGTGGACTCACGTTGTGAATTGCCCAACACAATCTCCCAAGCATCTCCCCACGGCAGGTAACCAGCATGAACCTCAGCACCAACAACCACCACCGTTTCCGCACGTTGGGTGGCAAGCAACATGTCTGCGAGGTCTAACCCAAACAAGAATCCGGCACATTGAGCTCGAATATCAAACACCACTGCGTTAGAGAAGCCTGCCTGTGCAGCTAATGCGCCAGCAATGCCTGGTGTCTGGTGATCTGGTGTCATCGTCGCGCAAACCACCGCATCAACATCTAGTGCCAACAATTCAGCGTCAACTAGAGCGGCAACCGCTGCCGTGGCAGCCAAACTCGATGTGCCGGTACCAGCATCCACAAAACGCCGAGATTTCACCCCCGTGCGGGTACGTATCCACTCATCGGTGGTGTCCATTATCTTGACAAGGTCTTCATTTTTGACCACGTTGGGTGGTATAGCAATACCACTTCCCCTAATCATCGTCGACATATCACTCCATCGATTGGTTTCAAGCTACTGACGGTTCTTTCGCAAGTTCTCGCCGGGTGCTTTCAATTAATTCGATGTCGAGTTCCAATGCTGCCGCCATATCGTTATCTAGCTCAGAACGGGTGGGATCATTGGCAGCAAAACTTAGCCTCTGCATTGGTGTCTCAGCATATTTGTTGTATGCGATTGCAAGTTGCGTGCGTGTTGATTCATTTAGGTTTGGCACAGGGATTCTCTTCAAAGCATCTATTGAAAGTGCCGGACGTGACAATACTTTTGAAGACGCTACCGCGACTAGAGAAATCCAGCCAAGTGTTGAGTTGAGGTAGGCACAAACAGCACGTTCAGCTTCATCTGCTTGCTGCTCATTAAGCCTATCGAAACGTACGGGCACCCATAAGGAACCAACCGCAGGTGCCTCAACACGCACCGAGTTCACTCGGGCAGTGTTCAAGCGGGGTGAAACTGCTATCATTAGTCTTGATTTTTGTCTCCATAGGTTTGCAGCTTGCGGCTCTTTATTGGGTACAGCATGGATGTAGGTATCAGTCTCTATCACCATTGACTGGGTCAATTTAGTGTCGTTATGCCAAAGAGCTCGACGGCCGTGTTGGTCAGAAAATTTATTTTTTACAAACAATCCGCGTACAGCTTGTCCTGCTGGACCAACTTTGGCCAATTCACCAAGAACCTCGCTATCAAAAAGCTCACCATTTGTGATCTGGCGATAAATGTGTACTAAGTGTGCTGATGTGAGGCTAAGTGGTCGCCAAGTTCCTTCATAAATCTGAGCAGTGGGCCATTTTTCTACTGTCCCGATCTCATCGGGCAGAGAATTGTGTTCGAGAGCAGCAACCAATGAAGCGGCATTACTTGGTTCACTAGGGTTGTTTCTTAGAATTAAAAATTTGGTGTCGGGCGTGTCTGCATTGTGTGAACGTCGTCTAGCTACAACAAGAATTTCTGAAATTGCCGTGCTCTCGGAAAAGCAAGGACGTTTCAAGTCATGCGAAGCCACAATCCAATCAAGGTGAAACCATTCAGCAAGAAGCTTTCGCGCTTCTCTATTTGAAGGTGCAGCAGCACCGGCCGCAGGGTATACAAATGCCAGCGTTGATCCATCTTCCAAACTAGTTAAATGCTCACCCAAGTCCATAAACATTGTGCCAGACGACGAACCGTGCCCCGCCCGCTTATCGGTCAATTTCTTTTCAGCGATCTTAAGCTTTCGTTCGATCTCGGGTGAAAACTGGTCGTGACGCAACGAATCACGAGTGTAAGGCGGGTTCATAATCACCAACTGATGAGAATTAGCAGCTATTTCTTCCTGTTCACCAGTGTCGACATGGCTGCCCGATGCCCAATCGATACCCAAATCCAGCCGAGGTGTACCAGGTTCAACTCCAAGCAATTCTAACGACCCCACTTTGGCATTGCCGTTTTCGTCGACACCTAATGGCATCAAGCGAATATTCATATTGTTAAACGTTGTTGAAGGTGACAACAACCCCAAAGTTGTAGCAGCCATATGACAGGCAGTCATATTCACATCCAGACCGGTCAAGACTTCTTCAATAAGAGTGGTTGCGTCAACCTGAGCTTTATTTTTTGGCCGAAGATCGCGAATGCGTTCGGCAGCAGCCATCAATAACGTGCCCGTACCACAGGCAGGATCAATAATGGAATAATCTTTTAGTTCTTTTGGCAGGTCACCCCTTCGAATAGCCAACCCGGCTAGCAAAATAGCTGATGAAGTGTTGGTGTAGTAGCTGCCGTCATAGCGCGCACTCTCAATAAGACGGTGAAATATGCTGCCCATCAAATCGTGGCGCATGCCAACTGCCGACTGCGAGATTCGTAATGCACTTTTTGCTACCCACTGAACGGCTTTCACCAACGAATAGTTCTGTGAAGGTGCCTCAAGTGTCCTGTAAGCAGCTTCAAATATGGGGCGGTAATCCACTGCTAGGATTGCACGCCACGAATCCATCAGATTTGTCAACATTTCTGTGTCTTTGGAACCAAGACATTCTTGAAGTCGCTGAGGCGGCCACGAACCATGGAAGGGTTCACCTGTCCAAGCACTTAAAATGGGTTGTTTAGACGGTAAGCGACTTTCTAACCGCGCTTGAAACATGCAGGCAGCCACAACAATTAGCATCGCACGCTTAGCTGCTTTAAATTTTACCGAGTTGCTAATATCGCTTCCAACAAGTCGAGCTAGATCCGAACGTTGTTCCTCAGATAACCACTCCACAGACTGCGAAAGAGTGATGTCCAACTCGCCTGCGATCTCATCAGGAGTTTGCTGTCCCTCGCGTCTACAACGGCGCACCACCGCAGCTAAATACCAAATCGTTCCAGAAGTCCAAGAAGGTAACACGGCATCGTCTAGTGTGGTAGCGGGCAAGACGGACCAAGAAACTTCGGTATTAACATTAAAGTCAATCTCTCGTAGCCCCTTGGGGTAACAAAGCGCAATCACATTGTCGAGATGTAATTCTTTTGTACGTGCCTGATCCCGTCTCGTGGACGCATCAACGAAAGCACCATTTTTGTTAGCGATCTCTGCCTCGATAGCCACGCGTGCCATTTCATGACTTACTTCAACATCTATCTGCTTCGGCGATCCAAGTTGACGACTCTCTGCAACAGCACTAGTCAACCCTAAAAACCGGAGGAGTTGCGCTAACTTGGTGTTCAAAGTACTTTCGTGCGATGCCTTACCAATAGAATGAGCGGCAGGAAGATTAGCCATTATAAGCCCTGAAGATGTGTAACAACATGGGGTTTAACCTATCACTGGCCTATGACATCATCTCAAATCTAGGCACCCGCCATCGCTATGACCTAAGCAGAAAATGGACCTGGTTGGGGCTTTATGCCAACCAGGTCCTATTTCCCTGGAGGGGTTCGGGATTAACCTTCCCGAATGTGAAGCATCTGGCCTAACACCTAGATGGCCTCTGACCCACTTCAATCTACTACAAAAACAATCTCTTTGTCAACATTTAAGCAAAGAAATCGCAACATAAAAGTAAACAACTGGGGAAAACAATATCATTTCCATAACGAAACAATACATAAATTAATCATATTCGCTAGATCACGTTTTATATCCGAATTGGCAAGTTTGCTAAAACTGTCACAATCGCTTAGCAAAGCCTGATTAAAAACACACTAATCAACGATCACGCCTTATGCTCAGAGAATGACCATTCTTGAGACAACTGCCCGCAACATTGCGCCACCCCACGGCAAACTAGGAGTGCTCACCCCAGGGTTGGGGGCAGTAGCTTCTACCTTTATTGCTGGAGTGCTAGCAGCCCGCAAGGATGGAGTCTCGCCGCTCGGGTCGGTGAGCCAAATGGCACACATTCGACTCGGCACACGCCAAGAGAACCGCAACCCGCTAATAAGGGATTTTGTGCCGCTCACCAACCCCAACGATCTAATGTTTGGAGGTTGGGATCCAATATCTGCCAACGCCCTTGAAGCTGCACGCACCTGCGGCGTTCTAGAAGAACGAGATTTAGCCGCCGTCTCCGCTGAGATGGAAAGCATCATCACGATGGATGCTGTATTTGACCAACGGTGGGTGAGTCGACTAGCAGGAACACGCGTAAAATCCGAAACCAACAAATGGGATCAAGCCACAGCACTTATTGCTGACATTGAAAAGTTCCGGATTGCTAATAATTGCGACCGCTTAGTAATGGTTTGGTGTGGTTCAACCGAAGCTTTTCAACAACCCAGTGAGGTACATGAAAGCATTGAGTCTTTTGAGCAAGGGTTAAAGAACAATCACAACAATATTTCACCAAGCCAGATTTATGTCTACGCAGCTTTACAAAGCGGTGTGCCCTTCGCCAATGGAGCGCCCAATTTGTCGACCGATCTGCCGTGCATGATTGAATTGTCGCATCGCAACAAGGTACCCATCGCCGGAAAAGATTTCAAGACAGGCCAAACACTCATGAAAACCCTCATCGCTCCCGGACTAAAAGCGAGAATGCTAGGGCTGCGAGGGTGGTACTCCACAAATATTTTAGGTAACCGTGACGGCGAAGTACTTGACGCACCCGAGAACTTTAAGACCAAAGAGGAGTCGAAGCTAGGTGTTTTGCATACGATTTTACAACCCGAAACCTACCCCGATCTGTACGGCAATGTCGACCATGTGGTGCGCATAAACTATTACCCCCCTCGAGGAGACAACAAAGAAGGGTGGGATGCCATAGACATATTTGGGTGGATGGGGTATCCGATGCAAATAAAGATCGACTTCTTATGTCGTGACTCCATCTTGGCAGCACCCATAGTCTTGGATTTAGCGTTATTTATGGATCTGGCAGCACGAGCCAATGAGTATGGCGTGCAGGAGTGGTTGAGCTTTTACCTCAAAGCACCACAATCGGCTAGTGAGACACCTGCCGAACAAGACCTATTCATTCAACAAACAAAGCTAAAAAATACCCTTCGTGAATGGATGGGAGAACCTCCGGTAACACACTCAGAAGCGGGTTAAGCAACGCTACCTAGCAGCACGCAACCCTGGAATAAGTTGGCGCGCTCGACGTAGATCTTCAGGGTGAGTTACGCCTATCCACGATTCACGTACAGGGATCATTGCAACGGTAAGTTCTTTGTTGTCAATAAATTCGTTCACAGCATTAGGAAGCATAAACTCAGCTTTCAGGTCGCGCTCGTAAAGTGAAATGAACTTCTCAAATGCAGCTTCCAACAAACCAAATATCTTTTCTGAGAAGGCCCAGAAGTTCATGGAAACAACTGTTTCATGAGAGAGCGTGACCTCAGGTTCGGTTGCTGTGATACTGCCGTCGGTGAGTTTTCCGATGTTGTGGGTCTCAACAATCGACACAACAAAGTTTTGGTCGAGTTGGCAGACTCCTCGGCTTACTTGACCAACCGTCGGCAGCGTTGAGCCAAGCTGAAACCCCGCTAGCAAAGCTTGATTACCAACTAAACAGCGAGCTTCGTTGACCAAAGACTGAAAAGTGGATTCGCTGTAGTAATCATCTGCGTTGCAAACCAAAAACGGACCACTAACCAACTCACCAACAGATAGGACCGCATGAGCTGTTCCCCAAGGTTTCGCACGTGCTGGGCCGTGGTGATCTTGACAAACAAAGCTGACCTCGAGTTCACGGTGATGCTTATGAAGGTGAGCTCGCACGGTTTGTTCAATATCGGAACGCACCACCAACACCACTTCATCGACACCAGCTTCAAGAGCATCTTGTATCGCAAAATCTAGAAATGCTTCACCGTTGGCACCGACTGCAGCTATTTGCTTGCTTCCCCCAAAACGCGAACCAAGGCCCGCAGCCATCACAACTAAAGTCACCATGTCAGGCGCGCCTTAACGCAAAAGTGAGTGCCACGCCAAGCCCGCTGCCTGAAACGAAATGTAACTTGGCATCTGCAACCTGTAGTCCAACACCCACATCGTTTGCAAAGAGGTTTGAGGTGTGCAACCCATGTATTTCTTGGGGTGCCGTGGCAGCAGCCACGTGAGCGGCATGAGCTAAACCAACAACGCTTTCAAACATGGAGGTAACAATGCCGCGAGCACCAGACGACTTGATTTGTGCCATCAAATTCGCTGCGATGTCTGGACCACCGAGATTCTGGGGCTTAACAATCACCACCCCAACCTTACCTGTTTTGAGAGCTTGAGTAACGTCTTGGGCCGTTGCAGCCGACTCATCTACTGCTATCGGCACGGTGGTTGACGCGCCAACCGCGGCTAAAGCAGCAATACCCGCCGTTGGTTCTTCACAAAATGCAACATTGTATTGAGCCGCTTTTTCCAGAAACTCAATGGCTTGATCAATGTCCCAAGCACCGTTAGCATCAAGACGCAACTCAAGGTGGGCAGAGGCTTCTCTAATCGCAGCGACCCTCGCAAGATCGACAGTTGAGTCAGGCGTTCCGACCTTTAATTTGATGGCCTCAAAGCCAGCCTCCACCATCTCTTGTGCAGACTTAGCAACTTCGGTGGGGTCACGGTGAGTAATCAAACCATTAACTCGCACTGATCTTGGCGGTAACAATACCGAGCTAGAGTACGACCCTGACTCAAAGTTCTCTTGCAAAAACGTGCTGAGGCTCATACTCTTCTTTTTTGAGAGCAGGTCATAAAGAGCTCCAAGCACAGCGGCACGGGCACAAGGCGTTGCTCTCATTTCGCTGATAACCTGTTCCACAGAACGCCCCCATGCTGCGGTTTGTTGGCTCATGCGACGAGAGGCTGTGGTTAACGCTTGACGGCTTTGCTCAAGAGTTTCACCAGACCATCCCTCGAGCGGCGAAGCTTCTCCCCAGCCAGTGTCTGTGCCGTCACTCAAGGAAAACAGCAGACCCTCTCGCTGGTGCATAACGCCACGCCCGGTGACCAACGGTTTCAAAAAACGAAGTTCAAAATCCAAAATCTCTGACAACAAGGTCATATCCACAACCAGCTCGCCATCAAAACTTAGCTACCAATAAGTGTTGACAAATGAGCGTAGCCACCTCATCAGGTTGCTCAAGGTGTACAGCATGTCCTGCGTTTGCAATCTTGGCCACCGATGCAGCAGGCATCAAAGACGCTAGCTCGTCGGCTATACCCACAAATTTTGGATCTTCGCTACCAACAATCAACAAAGTGGGTACCGCACAGTCGGCCAGTTCATCATGTAATGGTTTCATCACACCAGTGCTAGCTGCACGCAAACTACTAGCCAGGCCTAGAATTGAATTCGTGAGCCGTTGTTTGCGCGCTTGCATCAAGTGGTCTGTTCCCAATCGTGATTGTGTGGCAAACAACGGGTTACTCAACCAGTGATCCACAAACCATTCAAGCCCCAGACGTTCCATCCGAGCGGCTAGCTCAAAATCTGCAACCTGGCGCTGCCGCCGTGCGCTTTGGCTCGCTAAACCAGCGGACGCGCCAATGACTGTGAGCGAGCGCAATAACTGCGGGTGACGACATGCCAAAGTCAACGCCACTCGCCCTCCCATAGAGTAGCCCACCAAATGAAACGGGCGAGCTATCTGGCTCTCGCCAACCGCTACTACGTGCGAGACCATAGCATCAACAGAGTAACAATCTTGGCGGTGGGGAACAGAACTGCGCCCATGACCAACCAAATCGGGAACAACCACCTCGGCTGCGCTAGCCAGCCGTGATGTAAGGCTTGACATGGTGCTAATGTCGCCGCTGAAACCATGCAACAACATAATTGCGGCACCATCACCAAGCTTCTCAACGTTAATTGTCACCTCAGTTCCAACAGGAACCAGAGCACGACCGGTCACGAAACCGCAGCACCTACAGCATCAGCAATCGCCATCATTTGAGCCAGATCAGCACCAGGGTCAACATCTATAACAAGGAGGTCAACGCCAGGGTCAGTTCGCTGCGCGCTCACGCTTAAGGCTGATAGCAACTTTGGTGCGTTGGAAATCTTGGTAACACGGACACCAGCGATGTCATTGAAATCGCTGAAATTGAACCCGTGAGGAGTACGAAACAATCTCTCAAAGGAAGCTTCATCAACACCAGTAGCAATCGGTAGAGTTGAAAAAATGCCGCCTCCATTGTTGTTAATACACACCACCGTCAATACCAAATCGTGATGTGCCGCGCTAAACAAAGCACTGAGATCATGCAGCAAAGCCAGATCACCGGTAAATAACACGACCCTGCCATTGTGCGCCGATGCCAAACCCGCTGCGGTCGAGATGATACCATCGATACCGTTCGCCCCTCGATTGCCAACAAATAATAGCCGGCAACCATTGTTGTCGACAAAGGCATCAACCAATCGGGCTGGCATTGAATTAGAAACCATCACCACAGAACCCGTCAAAAGATTGTCAACCAAAGTCTTGGTCACTTGCGCGCTCAAAAACTTACCGGTAACTACCTCAGATACAACGGCTTTGCGCGCCAACGAATCAAGTTCACGCCAACGCTGCAACCACGTCGGTTGCTGCAAAGGGGTTTGAAGCCTTATCTGAGTAGCAGCGTTGAGTAGCGCTATCGGCTCCCCGACAACATGACGGGTAACCAAAAAAGAGGGTTCGTGCCAACGGTTGGCTGGATCAAGTAGCACAAAGTGTGCGGGTGGATGAGATTCAAGCCACAATCGCAAAGATTTAGTGATAGGAACATCACCTAGTCGTAAGACCACATCACAACGAAGTTCCTTAGCCACATCCGCGACTCCCAAAAAATGTCCCGCATAGGGGACTATCGTGCCAAGATTGTCTGTGTCATGTTGGGCACGCCTAACACCTGCAAGCGGTTCACCAATAATCGGCCATGAAGTTGCTTCGCTCAAATTGAGTACCGCAGCCGCCATCTCCTCTTGAACTGCGACACCGTTCACCACACCTGGGCCAACCACAATTAGTCCACGTTGATAACCCAACAAGTCAGCTAGCTGAGTTCCGGCTTGACCGTTGGCATGAATCACGCACTTCGGCTCGCTATGGGACTCACTGTGACCTGGTGTTACATTTTCAAATGACGTGGCTAGGTCATTGCTCGGTGGTTCATTAACCACGGGAACCCCGTTTGTGGGTTCAAGTGGTTCACGAAAAGGCCAGTTTAAGTGGACTGGGCCGGGGTTGCTAGCTGTGGCTGACGCTACCGCTCGCTGCGCGACCACCCGCGCCCATACAGGGTTCCATTCCCCTGCCAAGTCAAAAGCCCAACGTGTGGCGGTGCCATATATTTTAACTTGGTCTATGGTTTGAGCCGCACCCCAACCTCGTAGTTCAGGGGGGCGATCAGCGGTGCAAACGATCAGTGGTATGCCCCCATGATGTGCCTCGATCACCGCTGGCAGATAGTTAGCAGCAGCGGTACCCGAAGTACACACCAAAATTGATGGAAGCCCAGAATAACGGGCTTGACCTAGAGCAAAGAAACCCGCTGACCGTTCATCAACATGCACCCATGTTTTCAGATGCGGGTGTGCGTCTAAGCACAACGCCAAAGGGGTGGAGCGTGAGCCAGGACTCAGCACCACATCGGTTACCTGAAAACGCACCAACTCCGCAGCAAAGGCGGCAACTGTATCGTAAACCCGGTTGTTAGGGGTACTAGAAGTGCTCACAGAAGTGTTGCTAGTGTCCATCGACTGATTCCATCAGATCAAGCAAGGCTCTCAGTTTGGCGGCAGTCTCGGACAATTCATCGTTCGGGTTTGACTCAGCCACCACACCTGCACCGGCGAACAAAACTGCTTCGTCACCACAAACTAATGCCGAACGAAGAGCCACGCACAGTTCACCATTGCCATCAAAATCACACCAACCTAGCGGGCCTGCGTACCAACCACGGTCAAAGTCTTCATATTGCAATATCCAGTCCAAAGCCTCCTCCGTGGGGGTGCCAGCCACCGCCGGTGTGGGGTGTAACTTGCCGGCAACTCTCAAAACATCCATGTCGCTCACTTCACCCACTCGCCGGCTTATCTGTGCCGTTATAGGAGTTCTCAGATGAGCCACCCGAGCAAGATGCAAGACTTCGGGCTCAGCACCACATTCGCCTTGTAGGCCTATTTGACTTAGTCGCCCGATAATGTCGTCTACCACAAATTGATGCTCAGCACGCATCTTCTCTGAAGCTAGCATCTTGGCATTAAAAGCCTCTTCATTGTCTTGAGACACATTGATCTGGGCGGTGCCCGCAACTGCCTCAGTACGCACTTCAGGCCCAGCTAAAGCAACGAGCTGTTCAGGACTCGCACCGAAAAACTGCCGGTCACCGACCGCAACCGCATATATCGCACAACGCTGGTAACGATCACGCAGGCGATGCAACACATCTATCGGGTCAACAGCGGTACTTTGGTGTGTGCGTGCCAAAACGACTTTTTGAAGTTTCTTGGCAACAATAGCCTTAATAGCTTCATCAACTAGAGCAAGATACTTTTGGTCTTCAGCTAAAGCCGGGCCAGCGGTTACAGTAAAAGGCCGCTCAATGGGCTCTGGCAGCACTTTCAAAAAGCTGCTGAGGCGACGATCAATTGCAGCGCACGCCACGTTTCTGTCTTGTCCATCCTCAACCTTGGCCGCCGCCAAAACCCAGGTTCCATCATCACGATCAACAATCGTGAACTCTGGGAGCACCCAACGGGCATCCGGAAATCCGCTCCAATCGGGGTTTGCTTTGCGTTCAGCACTGGAAAAGGAGAAACCACCAAGCATCATGGGAGCAGGAGCGTTATTCTCGCCAACACGCAGGCAACGCGCTGCAATAGCTACCCTTGCTGCCGATGCGGCAACAAAACGACTTTCTCCTTGCGGTGTGAGCGTTTCAACCGCGCCAAGCCCCACCAACGCAAAATTGGCATCACCGCGCAGCCACAGCATCCGCTGATCTTGTTTTGAAGTCGCATAAACAGCTAGAGGATCAAGTCGTTGCGCTAATCGTTTTGCGATCACAATCGTGCCCCCGTGAGTTGTTGCGTCTCCAAGGCGTGCTAGCGCACGGCTCACCAGCGTTTGCTCAAAGTGGCGAGCCACCAAACCAGAAACCACCGGCACTAGACGCGCCAGCAAGTTAACTAGTTCGTCACGGTCATCTCCTTGACGTTCGGCTTGCCGCTTGAAAAGTGCTATTGAGTCATCAACCACGTTTTCTATGTGTGTAGCGTGGCGCATCGCTAGCGCAGTGAGTTCTTCAAAGCTCACACCAGCCGACACAAGCGTGTGTGCTGCCGTGAGCATCGCCACCGCTTCTGTGCCGAAACGTTGTTGAGCACCTTGCCCGCTTGGGGTTATTAGCCCAGCCCCAACCACGATATCAATGATGAACTCAGGGATTTTGGTGCGCCGAGCTAACTCGGCTCGGTTAATGGCAGGGTCAGGAGGGTTGGTGGCACTGGACTCACTAACTGGTGTTGAGCCTTCACCGTCAATAAACTGCTTGATCTGCGCGAGGGTGTAACCACTGTTTGTGAGCTGGCGTATCTGCTTCAATCGCTCAAGGTGGGCTTGACTATACAAAGTAACCTGACCGTTGCGACGAGGGGGGTCTAGGAGTTTACGCCGCTGGTAGTAGCGGATGGTGGAGACTGAGACTTGTGCGGTTTCAGCTAGTTGTGCTATGCGATAAGACATGAATCGGCTTCGTTTGGGTTCTCAAACTGTTATAGATTCGCTCGGCCCTGAGTGTCACAGAGCATGTGTACTATCTATGATTATGGCAAATGAAGTCAAACTAACCACCTATGGTGCCGCCGCACACGATGCTCTAGCGGAGTTTGTTGCACAACACAAATCTACTGACCCCCTGAACCCGATTACCATCATTGTGCCAAATCATTACATCGGCATGGCAGCACGCCGAGCGTTAGCGGCACGAGGTGGTGTTATTGCAGTTGACATCGTAACCTCTGCAAGACTCGCTGAGCGCCTCGTTGCACGTGCGCTTCATGAAACAGGCCGGCTTCCACTTTCCACAACGATTCTGGCAGGGGCAATACGGGCGGAACTACGCGAAACTCCAGGTTGTTTTGAAGGCGTACATAATCACAATTCCACCGAACGCTCATTGCTTCAAGCTTGCAAACGGCTCGCCAAACTGCCTGAATCGGAGCTGCGGCAGCTGACCAGCAACTCCAATCGAACTGCCGATGTGGTGCGCATCTCTAGTGCCGTCAAAGAAAGAACTAGTGCCCATTATTTCAATGAACAAGACCTAACCGAAGTTGCCATCAATGCTGTCTATGCAGACAACTCCATACTTTTAGAGTGGGGCGCATTGACTGTATTTTTGCCTGAGCGCTGCGACTTTTACGAAATCCAACTCTTAAAGGCTCTCAGAGCAAAACGAGGATTATATGTAATCGCCGCGGCTTCAGGAAACGCTCAAGCAGATATTGGTGTTCGATTCACTGTTGAGCAACTTGGCTTTGACTGGCAACCGCCCCGCGCTATCCCCGCTCCTGTTGCTGATCACGCCTTGAGTGTGGCTGACGCAGACGACGAAGTTCGCCACGTTGTGCGCAAGGTCGTGGCAATGGCAGTTGCAGGTGGTTCCTTAGACCGTTGCGCGGTTCTTTATGGAAACCACGAACCTTACGCGGCGATTATCGCCGATGCCTTTGATGCTGCGGGTATAAATTGGTATGGCAGATCTGTTCAGCACGCTTCCTCTTCGCTAGTTGGGAAATTCGTGCTTGGTATGCTCGCTCTTGGCGACAATGGATTCTCGCGAACTGATGTGTTTGCGTGGCTCGCCGGTGCGCCTGTTCGGATAGATAAGTTGAGGTTAGCACCAACCGCAGCTTGGGAGAGAGTGGCTCGCAGTGCCGGTGTTGTGCGAGGGCTCTCACAATGGTCCACGCGTTTGGGGCATTTTATTGAGAACCGTAATCAAGAAGCTGAGCTGTTTCGCCACGACCCTGAACAAGATTGGCGGGTCAAGCACTTTGAACGAGAAGCCCAACATGCCGGTGAACTAGCTGAGTTTGTAGCTAAACTTGCCTCTGACTTAGAACTTGGAGGCGGACTGCACAGTTGGCAACGCTTAGCTAGGTGGTGCAGAGGCTTAGTTGATGCCTACCTCGGCGGCGTAAAGAAATCCCGAGCGTGGCCCAAATCAGAGCAAGCTTTCGCCAAGACCGTGCGTCAAGCCATCGACAAACTCGCAAGATTAGATGACATCGACCCGAACCCTAGTGTTGCCACCTTCCGTGGTGCGCTTACAGCTCAACTCGATAGCGACCGTGGCAAACACGGCAAATTTGGTCAAGGGGTTTTTGTCGGGCCAGTTAGTGAAGCAGTTGGCCTTGAATTGGATTTGGCAATCTTTTTGGGGCTAGCTGAAGGGACGATGCCGCCAAGGCATCGAGACGACCCGCTTTTGCCTGATCGTATGTCAACCGGAGGGAGTTTTGGGCTGCTCGGCCGCGTGGCCAAAACCCAAGATATTCACCGCTGCCTGCTAGCTGTTATGGCCGCTGCCAAAGAGAGTTGGTTCTTCTTCCCTCGAGGTGACCTTCGCAAGAGTGCTCAACGTGCTCCTAGCCGCTGGCTACTCGACACTTGCCAAACTCGAGATGGGGTGCGACCACCCGCCGAAGAAATCGCGCGCAGCACCAGCGGTTGGTTTGTGGAGGTGCCATCTTTTGTTGCGGGCTTGAGAGCAACCTCTTTTCCTGCACACCGTCAGGAATACGATATGCGTGCCTTACTAGACTGGAAAGACGATCGCGAAGCGTTAAGTGAAGCGCAAGCCGTTTTGGCTCGCCCTGAGGTGGGTTTTGGTGTTGAAGTAATTACAAACCGTTGGTCGTCAAGGTTTACTCGCTTCGATGGCAACTTGTGCAATAAGCTCGCAACCAAGACCCAAGAGAAACTCCTAGCAGAGACAAAGTACACTTCCGCTAGCAAACTTGAGTTGTGGGCGCGCTGCCCTCATGCCTACTTTGTTCGTTACGTGTTGGGTGTGGATGCCATTGAAGATAAAGGTGTTGAGCGGCGTATTTCGCCTTTGGATTACGGCAAACTTGTTCACCGCGTGCTTGAACGTTGGATCAAGGAGGCAAAAGCTCAAGGCTCTTTGCCCGCACCACGGCAAGGTTGGGACAAAACTCAAGTTGAACGACTCTTGTCTATCGGTGCTGAAGAAGCTGCACTACTAGAAAAGCGGGGAGCTGTTGGGCATGGTATATATTGGCAACGAGACAAGCAAATATTTTTAAGTGATTTGGAGGCCTTTACCCAATTTGATTCAGAACATCGCAGCAAAACCTCTACCACTCCTCACGAACTGGAACTAGGCTTTGGTTTACCAACAAACACCCAAGACGCTGTTCCAATTACTTTGCCCAATGGCTACGTCACCAATTTGCGTGGGTCTATCGACCGTTTGGATGTGAGCGAAGATGGGCACTTAACCGTGCTCGACTACAAAACTGGATCAACTCGCAAATACGACAAACTAGATCAAGACCCGTTGCGAGGAGGTACGGTCTTGCAACTCGTGCTTTACGCTGTGGCAGCACAGCAACTGGTAAAAACCACGGCTTCTGTAACCTATGGGAAATACTGGTTCGTCACCCGCAAAGGGAGCTTCGAGTTTCGCGGCTATCGGATTAGCCATGCAATTCAAAGAGCTGGGTTGTCAACTGTGGCCGATATTACTGAAGGCATTCGAAAGGGTTTGTTCCCCGCGCATCCAGCAGCACCAAGTTTTCGATCTTACATTGATTGCACATTTTGCGAACCCGATGGATTGGGCATCTCACATCAATATTCGGATTGGTTACGAAAGCAGCAAGACACGGCTTTAGCTCCATATTTGGCAATCATCGGAGATGAAAATGTCAAGTGAAATTACCACCAAACCTCTACCAGCTGATACCCACGAACGTCATCGTATTCTTACAGATCGCCAGAGCAACCTTTTTGTGGAAGCTGGTGCTGGTACAGGAAAAACTCGAGCTTTAGTGGATCGAGTGGAAGCACTGGTGCTAGATGATGGCGTAGCCATGGAATCAATCGCCATGATTACATTTACTGAAAAAGCTGCGTTAGAACTGCGAGACCGCATACAGCAACGTTTTGAACGATCAGATAACCCTCGGGCACGCACCGCACTTCAACAAGTCGATGGCGCAGCGGTTGGCACACTTCATTCTTTCGCCCAACGCATTTTGGCCGAACATCCAGTTGAAGCAGGGCTTCCGCCTGGAATAGAAATACTCGACGAAATCGGTTCAGAAATTGAATTTGAGCAACAATGGCAAACCTTCTGCGATGAATTATTGGAGGATCAAACTGCTGCTAAGCCTTTGCTAATGCTTGAAGCACTAGGAGTTCACCTGTCTCACCTGCGGTCGGTGGCCACACAAATGGCAGACAACTGGGACTTAATCGAGCAAAACCTCGATTTTGATCCTGTGCCCTTAAAGCCCATCAACACAACTAAAGTGTTGGAGCAGTTTGACCGTGTCGTGGCATTCAAAAAAGAGTGTGTTTACCATGGCGACAGATTGTTTGGACACCTCAAAGCTGTCACTACCAACCGAAAAACTCTTAGTGAGGCTTTTGACGAAATAGAGTTTTTGTCTTTGCTCAACAGCATGGGTGCGACAAAGCCTAAACCTAATTTGGCAGTGAAACCAGGTAGAGCGGGCGAAAAACATAATTGGAAAATCGACCCACAAGATGTTCGTTATGCCATAAACGCTCTTGGTGTTACTTGTGACAAGGTAGTGAGCGAGCTAGGAGGGTCAGCCCTTGAACACATTGGTGTTCGAATTGGCAAATTTGTGCTTGCTGCGGCCGAACAAAGGCGTGAAGCTGGCCGGTTGCAGTTCCACGATTTGTTAGTGCGCGCTCGCAGGCTGCTGCGCGACGAAACTGTTGGTGAGGAGGTGCGAGCATCACTACATCGGCAATTCACCCACTTATTACTTGATGAATTTCAAGACACCGACCCAATCCAGATCGAGCTTGCAGTCCTAATTACAACGAGTGACCGCCACATCGGCAACCGTGACTGGTGGGAGCTAGCAATCGAACCGGGGCGATTGTTTTTTGTGGGCGACCCCAAGCAATCGATTTATCGCTTTCGCCGCGCTGACATTGGGCTTTACTTGCAAGCACGAGAGCATTTTACGAACCGCGCATCTTTAACTGTCAATTTTCGTACTGTGTCACCGGTCATCAAATTTATCAACGATGTTTTCTCGCACTTAATAGAAGAGGAGAAGGGAAGTCAACCGAAATACGAACCGCTTTCGGCTTTCCGGGGAGGGTTTTGTCAAAGTTCCCCTGCGGTGGCACTTTTGGGTGCCAAAGCGATTGAAGCCAAGATTAGTGCAGACGGGTTACGGCAAAAAGAATCAACTGACGTTGCTGCCACTCTGCAAGAGGTTCTTTCTCACAACAGTTCGTGGCAAGTACAAGACCCTGAGGGGGGTTGGCGCAAGGCCCGACCTAGTGATGTTTGTATTCTGCTACCAACCCGCACGAGTCTGGCAAGCCTACAAAGTGCTCTTGATGATGCGGCAATCCCTTACCGTGCTGAAACTTCAAGTTTGGTATACAACAGCCGTGAGGTGCGCGAACTAATGATGGCGTTGCGCGCCGTTTCTGACCCAACTGACGAACTAGCTTTGGTGAGCGCGCTAAGGTCGTTCGTTTATGGTTGTGGTGATGATGACCTAGCAAACTGGCGCCATGATTGCAATGGACGTTTCCATATTCTAAGCGAACTTCCTGCGGGCTGCGAAAAACACCGAGTGGGTATGGCACTCACACACCTCAAAAGGTTGCACGAACAACATCATTTTTGTACTCCAGCCAAGCTACTGGATCAACTCATTCGAGAGCGCGGAGTGTTAGAAAGTGCGGTCGCCAACAATGCGCCACGCGATGTTTGGCGGCGTTTCAGATTTGTGGTCGACCAAAGCCGTGCTTGGACTAGTTCTGGCAATATCGGCTTGCGTGCTTATCTTGAATGGGTACGTCGGCAAGGTGACGAACACGCTAAGGTCACCGAAAATGTCTTGCCTGAAACCGACGATGAGAGTGTGCAAATAATGACAGTCCACGGTTCTAAGGGGTTGGAGTTCCCTATCACGGTGCTCGCAGGAATGAGCAGTCGCCTCAATAGACACGAACGCGGGCCTGCTGTACATTACCCACCCAATGAGTCTGTGGTGCTCAAAGTATCCAAAAGAGTGGCAACCAAAAACTATCAAACTTGGCAGGCCACAAACGCGGCAATGGATGAACATGAAAGCCTGAGATTGTTGTATGTAGCGGCAACACGTGCGCGCGATCATCTTATAGTGTGTTTACATCGCACGTCACGCACTAGAAGCCACACCAAAGCCTCTGTACTAGCAAAATCTGCGTTGCGTTCAAACTATGCCACTCCTTACAGACCCAAAAGAAGCGAAGTTGCAGAGATAAAGAGAGCACCGCGTCAGCCCTTAATTGAGCGCAAGACTTGGCAAACCCAACTCGACACTTCAATCAAGCGAGCAAGTCGACCTCGGGTGATGAGTGCCACTGAGCTAGCACGAACTTTAGCTAACGATCCAGGAATGGAAAAGGACGCAACAGACCTTGATTTACCTCCTTGGCAAAAGGGCCGCTATGGAACTGCTATCGGTCGAGCTGTTCACGCAGTACTACAAGAAATAGACTTGGCTAGCAATAGCGGGATTGAAGAAGCGGTAACTGTCCAAGTTGAGGTGGAACAGGTGAGGGCTCAACGATCAGATGTTGAACGGATGGTGTATTCTGCTTTGTCCACCACTGTTGTTCAAGAAGCTGTGAGGTCGATGTATTGGCGGGAGGTTTGGGTTGGAGCATCTTTATGCGACCGCATCGTAGAGGGCTACATCGATTTGCTCTACAGGCACGGCTCGAATTTGGTAGTAGTGGACTGGAAAACAGACTACATATCTAATGAAGCCGAACTTCAAGAGAAGTTAGCAAGCTATCGCCTCCAAGGGGCGAGTTATGTGGCAGCGGTTGAAAAGGCAACTGGCCTGCAAGTAGCGCGCATGGTTTTTGTGTTCTTGGGTAACGAAACACCCTTAGAATGCGAGCTTGACGATTTGGCTGGTGCGGTTGCAAACGTTAAGGAACTACTGCTCAATAACTAGGTGCCTTTAGCGGCGGCGTACCCGATCGCCAATTTCTTCTGACAGTCGAGCCATGCGTGTGCCTAGTTCGGTTCGTTCTGCCACATCTAACTCGCCGATATCAAGATCGAATGTGTCGAGTGCTAATTCCAGAGATGATTTCGCTAGGTCGGAACCATCTTGGGTCAATTCGATAACTACTCGACGTTTGTCTTTCGGATCTGTGACTCGTTGCACTAAGCCTCGTACTTCGAGGCGACGAACTGTTTTGGTCGTGCCACCAGTGGTTTGCACTAAGCGATCAGCGATGTCACCCGCGGCAAGGCAATGAGGGGGGCCTTCCATTAGTAGAGAACATAGTACCGTGAACTCTGAGGTGTCAAGTCCTTCAACTAGCAACGCATCTGAGAGCAATGCTTCAAGTTGCCGACCTGTCCTAAATGTCCAGAGTAGAACTTCAAAGGTGGCTCGATTTCTTTCGCCTACCAAGAGTGTTAGCGAACCAAGAGCTTTGCTCCAAGTATGATCACTGTTTTTTGATTTGGGTTCTGTCACATTCATAGGTTAATCCAAGCTGGCTTTTACTTCAACAAGATCGCGCTAGGAGAGTACGGGATCAATAATTTTGGAAAACTTTTTTACAAATTCTCTTGCAAAAGTACTATTACAGATACTATTCTTCCTAAGAAGGTTCTCAGGAAGTTATCTAAAGGTAAAAATGGCAAACTCTGAAATAGCTTGCAGAAACACCCAAAGTAGAAATATGACAGGTTTTTGTTGTGGTGTCCCCCAAGATAACCGCGACAAAGCCAAGTTCGCGCCGATGGCAGATCACCCTCCTAGGGCGTTCTCCTCCTGTAGTGGCATCCACTGACACGCGCTACTGCCTCGGCACGAACTTGGAGACATTCAATTAACTCACCTCCAACCTTCAGCACAGTTGAACTGTTTTGGCACCTGTGGGGAGGGTAGAGTGTGGTAGTGCGAATCTTGGTTACAAATGATGATGGAATTGATTCTATTGGTTTGCATGTGCTCGCTCGCACGATGAAAAGGTTTGGTGAGGTGGTTATCGCCGCGCCAGATGGCGAATATTCTGGTTTTAGTGCTGCTATTGGTTCAGTTTGGCATATGACTCCAGAGGTTCGCCGTGCTCACGTTGAAGGAATAGCTGAGTCTTGGGCGGTTGCTGCACCACCAGGTTTGTGTGCGATGTTTGGATATCTAGGAGCTTTTGGTGGCATCGATTTGGTGGTCGCAGGCATCAATCCAGGAGCTAACTTAGGACGTAGTGTCTACCATTCAGGCACAGTTGGTGCTTGTCTCACCGCCCGCAATGGGGGCATTAGTGGTGTGGCTGTAAGCCAATCCATTGCCGATTGGGGGGTGGAAGGGCAAGGTGGCGAAGCCACGCTCGCTAGTCAACAATGGCAGGGAGCAGCTGATGTGGCTGCGGTGGTGGTGGAGCAACTCATTAGCGACCTACCAAGCGACCCTGTGGTGATAAATATCAACGTCCCAAACCAGCCAGCGGCTGACATGAAGGGATGGAAACGCACCAAGATTTGCTCAGCGCCACCGCGATCGATAGAAAAGGCTGCGCTGGTTGCCAAACCTGGGTATGAAGGCACTTTTGATGTGGACATGGTTTGGGGAGACCCGATAAGCAAAGTGGTACAAGACGATACTGGAGCTGTTATGGCTGGATACGTATCGCTAACTTGGATCGACCGACTGCGAGCAGCAGAACCTAACGGAGCAGTAACTCAACGCACCGAATCAGCACTCAACAACTTCTTTGCTTGACGATTTACACTAAAGGCAACCGCAAATGTGCGGTATTGTGTGGGGGTGGAAGGGTTTCAGCAACCGATTTGGTCGCCTAGCAAAGCAAGGAAACACACAACAGAGTTGGCTCGGTTCGCTGCTCAGCGAGGTATCGCAACATATCAGGAGTTGCACAACTTTTCGCTGGCTCAACCAGATAAGTTTTGGGCAGCAGTTTGGGATGATCTGGGGGTGGTCGGAGAACGTGGCGAACGCATCGTTGCGCCAACCAAACCCTTCTGGAAGACCCGCTTTTTCGGAGAAGCTTCACTCAATGTTGCTGAAAATTTGCTGAGCTCACTACCTGAGGTGGCGCTTTTGTCCTACATTGAAGATGCTTCATATTACAAAGAAGTAAGCGGGCAAGAACTGCGTTTGATGGTGGGTCAACTACAAAATGCTCTGCGCCGTGCTGGGATACAAAAAGGCGACCGTGTTGCTGTCTGGCTTCCACACATCATTGAAACCGTTGCGGTGATGTTGGCCACAACAAGCATTGGAGCGGTCTTTGCGTCAACTTCACCAGATTTTGGTGTTAACGGGCTAGCCGACAGATTTGGACAGATCGCACCAAAGCTCCTGTTTGTTTGTGATGGTTACAGTTACGGTGGAAAACACTATGACCGTCTAGCTCACCTTGATGACATCAAAGCTGCTTTACCGTCCATACAAAAAATAATTGTGGTTTCACACCTTGGCCAAGACACCACCCACGAACATCACTCAGTTCGTAACGATGTTGAAACGGTAAGCCTCAAGGAGTTCATAAGCGGCATATCCCCTTGCGAACCCAAGTTCGTACGTTGCGAATTTGATCACCCGTGGTATGTATTGTTTTCTTCTGGTACCACAGGCAAACCAAAATGTATCGTTCATCGCTGCGGCGGGGTGTTGCTCAAGCATCTTGTGGAACACCAACTTCATTGTGATGTCAAAAGCGGAGACCGAGTATTTTATTTCACCACTGCTGGGTGGATGATGTGGAACTGGCAGGTGTCTAGCTTGGCATCAGGTGCGGGGCTGGTGCTATACGATGGCGCACCAACCTTTGACGATGGCAAGCGCCTATTTGACATCGTTGATCACGCTCAAGTCACGCTCTTTGGTACATCAGCGAAGTTTATTGAAACACTTGGCCGAAGCAAGCTACGCCCGATGGCAACCCACGACCTAAGCAGCGTACGCACTATCACCTCCACTGGTTCACCACTGAACCCTCAAGGATTTCACACGGTCTACGAAAAGATCAAAAAAGATGTGCATTTGGCTTCAATATCAGGGGGAACAGACCTTTGTGGATGCCTCGTGGCGGGTGACCCCACAAGCGCAGTTTACGCTGGTGAAATACAGCGCGCGGCTCTAGGGCTAGACATTGATGTGGTAGACAACAACGGTCGGTCACTCGAAGTTGGCCAACAAGGTGAACTCGTGTGCCGCAACGCCTTCCCGTCTATGCCTCTGGGATTATGGGACGACCCACAAGACTTGCGCTACCGTGCGACCTACTACCAAAAGTTCGCTGACGCTTGGCATCAAGGAGATTTTGCGTCCCGCACTGCTAACGACGGCTTCATTATTCATGGACGATCGGATGCTACCTTGAACCCTGGAGGCATACGGATCGGCACCGCCGAAATTTACCGTCAAGTCGAAAAGGTTGCTGAGGTCAGCGACTGTGTAGTGATCGCTCAGGAGCAAAACGAGGATGTGCGTATTGTTTTGTTTGTGGTGCTCAACGAAGGGCTTGCATTAGATACCGCGCTCACCAACAAGATCAAGTCAGTTGTCCATGAAGGCACAACCGCTCGACATGTGCCCGCAGTAATCGGTCAAGTGAACGATATTCCACGAACTCGTAATAACAAAATTGTTGAACTAGCGGTGAGCGCGATTGTAAATGGCAAGGAAGTTATGAACTCCGAAGCAATCACTAATCCTGAATCGCTAGCGCAGTTTCGTGATCATCCGGCTTTGCTAACCACGAACTAGACCATCTAAACGGAAGTCATTTGGCACGCTGCACTTGATAGCTTTGAGCGAGCAGGCGAGCACGCCGAAATTTCCAGAAACTCTCAGCGGCGAAAATGGCCAAAGCAACCCATATCAGCACGAACCCCAACGCTACTCCCCCGCTAAATGGTTCATTCCAGAGCCACACAGCTAACACAAACTGCAGGGTTGGTGCCACAAATTGCAACATACCCACAACCCATAATTCAATCAAACGCGCTGAAGCCGAAAATAGCAACAAAGGCGCAATGGTCATAACCCCTGCACCAATCAACCAGAGATCAAGACCAACATCTTGGAACTCAACAATACCCGCGCCACTAAACATTCGATAAACAATCAGTGCCACCACAAAAGGGAAAAGCAACAACGTTTCAACCGTCAAACCATCAATCGAACCGGCAGGAGAGGTTTTGCGAAACAATCCATATAAAGCGAACGAAGAAGCCAGATATAGCGCGGTCCAAGGAACGCTGCCCACATCAAAGGTGAGAACCGCCACACCGAAAGCGGCAAGTAGCACAGTTAACATCGGTAACAGACGTAGCCGTTCTCTCAGAACCAATACCCCTAGAAGTACACTCATAAGTGGATTGATGAAATAGCCGAGACTTGCCTCCAACACACGATTTGATGTCACCACCCAGATAAATGCCAGCCAATTACTGCTCAACAAAAACGAGTTCAACACAAACATCAATAAATCCTTTGGCTTAGCTACAAAAAAACGCAACTGAGACAACGAACCTCTACACCATTGAATCCCAAGCAGTAGTAACGCTGCGGTGCCAGCACGCCACAAAATCACGTCTATGAGAGGTAGATCTCCCTCGATTCGCCAATAGATAGGTGACAATCCCCACAGCACATAGGAGCTCACCCCAAAAATCGCGCCACGACTCATCGCCACACATTACGCTAACGCGCTACACATTCCTCAACCATTAACCCACGCTGGCTAAGAAATCTTGTCGCCTTTACTCTCGGCATGGCACAATTGGTAAATGACTGCAACCGAAACACTAAACCCAACCGAATCTCCGGTCACTAAACCAGTGAGCACCGATGGTGACCACGACCGGTTCGCCCACTACGCGCCAGCCAAAGACGTGACCCGTGCTGCTGTGGAAGGCACACCCGTGGTAGCTGTCTGCGGTAAGGTTTGGGTGCCTACCCGCGACCCACAAAGATATCCGATTTGCAAGACGTGCGCGGAAATAAAAGCACGACTTGATGCAAAAAAACGCAACTAATGAGCACACATATCCAAGGTGTAACCATATTAATCTTGGTGGTTGCGGCACTGTGGGGGGCTATGAGATTAGTTGGCCCAGCCATATCAGAAGCACTTGGCGATGAAGGTGCAATCATAGCGCGCAGTGTTGACGAAAATAACCTCGTCGAACCTGACGACACAACTCAACAAGACAACGACTCGCCTCTAACCACCGATGAGATTAGCACACTACAATGGTTGCTCGCCGTGGAGGGATTCCTTGATCCCGAAACAGACGTGGATGGTTTGCTTGGACCCAAAACTAGCGAGGCAATCACCAACGCAAAAGCAACTTTTGGTATCCCAACCGCAAATGATCGGGTGCTAATCTCTCTACTTGAAGGTCGCAACGCAGATCAACTTGACCAGCCACCTCAACAATCATCATCTGTGGAGTGAAAATAATCTCGTGAACGGCTCACTTTCATCTCGTCAACATTCACGAGGGGTATTTTGCAACCGCACACTCAACCTTCGCAGCGTTCGCGCCATTGGCTACGACATGGACTACACACTCATTCACTATTTTGTGGATGAATGGGAGCGCGCGGCTTTTGATCATGGTTGTGCTTATTTGGCATCTCTACGATGGCCGGTAGCGGATTTGGAGTTTGATCCCGAAGCGTTCACCCTTGGCCTCACCTTCGATCTTGAACTAGGGAATATAGTCAAGGCAACCCGTTTCGGTTATGTAGTAAGGGGGCAACACGGTAATCAGATGCTGTCATTCACAGAACTGCGACGTCGTTATTCAGAGACTGTTATTGATATTGGCGAGCACCGATTTAAGTTTATGAACACTCTTTTTGAGTTGAGTCGAGCATCGCTTTGGTGTCAGTTGATTGACCTTCACGACCGCAATCCGCTACCGGAAGTGAAAACCTACCGTGATATCTACCACACTATCGACCTCGCTCTCAACAGTGCTCATCGAGATGGTTCACTCAAAGAAGCAATCGTGGCTAACCCGCAGAGATTTGTTGACCCTGATCCTGAAATAGTGCCAACCTTGATGGATCAAAGACTCGCAGGTAAAGAGTTGATCTTGATAACCAACTCCGACTGGTCCTACAGTCAACAAATAATGGCTTGGTGTTTCAACGCATCAATGCCTGCGGGTAAGACTTGGCGTGACCTGTTTGACTTGGTTATAGTGGCAGCCAACAAGCCACGGTTTTTCTCCGATATCGGACCTGTTTATGAAGTGGTTGATTTTGAGCGTGGTTTGTTGGAGCCACATCAAGGTCCTATCACCAAAAATGCGGTCTACCACGGCGGCAACGCTCGTCTCGTTGAGCAGGCGTTAGGACACGAAGGTTCTCAGTTTCTTTATGTGGGTGACCATTTGTTTGGCGATGTTTATGTGACCAAAGATGTTTTACGGTGGCGCACGGCTCTAGTTGTGCGCGAACTCGAAGACGAAATCGCGGCTAGTAACAGTGCCACTTCTAGCAACGCCGAACTAAGTGACTTAATGGCTCAGAAAAGTCAGCTGGAGTTCACTCAATCACGTTTGCGCCTAGATCGCCGTCGTCTTGTGGTGAGCAACCAGCCAAGACAAACTATTGATGATGAGATCGACAGCATAGCTCTGCAGATAGCGGAACTAGACGACCATATTGCGCCCTTGGCGCGCACGGCTAGCGAACAAGGTAACCTCGTGTGGGGGCCGCTGATGCGCGCTGGCATTGACAAGAGTCTTTTTGCTCGCCAAGTTGAGAAACACGCCGATGTTTACACTAGCCGTGTCTCCAACTTTAGAAAGGAAACACCGTATGCTTACCTGCGCGCCAGCCGTGTTTTGCTGCCTCACGAAACACCGAACCCCATACCATGACCAAAAAATGGTCTTCGTTTTTTCGCAGCAACTTTGAATTTAAATGACTTCAGGCTATGGAGTTCGCTGGCGAGGCTGAAAGGACTACATCAAAGGAAAGCAACTTGGCTCCATGGGCAACTGGTTGTTCAGCAGATTGTGCGTGCCCACGAGCGAACGCTGGAGAACGTACCCAAGCCATGAATGCTTCCTCTGAATTCCAGCGGGTGTATACATACCAAGTGTTGCCTTCAGACGGTCGAAGGAGTTCAAACCCCTCAAAACCATCCATGTTTTCCACTTCTCCAACCCTCTTCACGAACCTTTTATGGAGTTCGTCGCCAGAACCTTCTGGTACCTTTATGGCGTTTATTCTTACTATGCTCATAGTTATTCTCTCCTGTGTTGTGCGGTGATCCGCATTTCCTAGCATCTGCTAAGAGTTCTCTAGCAACTCGGTTGCAGCAATCTGTGCCAGATCGTCTCGCAGTTGCGTGAGCATTGCGGCGGTGCGGGGTCCGTTACCCAGCAATAGTTGATCGTCGTATGCCAACACGTTTCCTGCAAGTCCCGCGGGTGTTTGGCCGATGCCTCCGATCTCCAGCAGTCCATCAACGCCGTTGACCGAAAACAGTCCTGCCTCTGGCAAAAGCACAACATCTGGTGCCGCCGCTAAGATTGCTTCCGCTGAAACCGGTACGGGATCAGTGATGCCCATTGAAACCGAAACGTCAACACCTCCAGCTGCTTCGATCAGCCAATGGGTGTTGCTGGATTCTCCTAAAACGAGTTGGGTTGAGGTACCGCGTAGATATAAAGCGAGAACCTTTAGTTGTTTCTGGTCGGCGTTGGGTACCACCGACGCTTCGGCGATTCCTTGATCAACTTCTCGTGCGAGAGTTTCTCCGCGGCTAGGCACGCCTAGAGCGTTGGCAACTGCTGAAATTTTGCGTCCTGCACCTTCAGGGGTGACTTCGTTGGGAATTACCACAATAGGAAAGCCGAGCCGACGCATATCTTCAAGTGCTTCTGGTGGACCTGCGATGTCGGTTGCAAGTAAGACAGTCGGATTGAAAGCAGCGACTGCTTCTGCAGATAATACTCGTTGGTAACCGATTTCTGGTAGGGCATCAGCTTCGGGGGGGTATGTTGCTGAAAGGTCAGTGGCCACCACTTTGTCGCCTAAGCCAAGTGCGAACACAACCTCAGCGATGTCACCATCGAGGGGGATTATTCGTTCAATGGATTCGACGGTTATGACCGCTCCAGTCTCGTCGGTTACGGTGATCGGTTCTTGAGACTCAGTGTCTTCTGGGGTCGGTTCATTTTGTGAGGCAGCAGGCTCAGTAGTAGAAACGACAGGCTCGTTGCTAGAGACGACTGTATCGTTACTAGTTCCGCAGCTTGAAGCGATCAATGCCAGCAACGAAAACAGCAAAACCGCTGTTGTGCGTATTTTTGATAATGCTAGTTGCGCAAAGCGACTTGGTGTGTTGAAGTTCAGTTTGTGTATATCCATATTCGTATGTTAGGTTTGCCTAACACAAAAAGCAACCTCAATGTTAGGGAAACCTAACAACTTTTTTACGAGGCACGCACAAAGGTGTTTTTGTGAGTGGGTCTTCCAGAATCACTGCTTCTAAGCCAAATACTTTCAAGATGAGATCTTCGGTCACCACGCTTGTAGGCGCACCTGTTGCCACAACACGACCATTAGCCATAGCAACCAAATTCGTTGCGTAACGGCACGCTTGATTCAAGTCGTGTAACACCATCACCACCGTTGCGCCATCACGAGCATTCAACTCAGCGAGTAGCTCAAGCATCTCAACTTGGTGTGAGATATCAAGGTAAGTGGTGGGTTCATCAAGGAGCATTATGGCAGTATCTTGGGCAAGCACCATTGCTAGCCAAGCCCGCTGGCGTTGACCTCCCGACAATTGATCAATTGGTCGCTCACTAAGCTCAACCAAATCTGCTAGTTCAAGGGCTCTTTGAACAGCACGTTCGTCACTTCTCGTGTATTGTCTCAAAAAACGCTGGTGGGGATACCGACCCCGACGAACAAGATCACCAACGCTAATCCCTTCTGGAGCTCGAGGAGACTGAGGCAACAAAGCAATGCGCTTAGCTAAAGAACGAGCTGGAAGGCTAGCGACATCAACACCGTCGAGGTAAACAACACCACTTTGTGGTCGCAAGGTGCGTGCCAAAGCACGTAACAAAGTCGATTTTCCAGAAGCATTAGCACCAACAACAGCAGTGATTGCGCCAGCCGGTATCTGCAAGTTGATCTGTTTAAGCACTAAGGATGCGCCGTACCCCACATTTAGTTCGTTTACACGCAAACCCCGTTCGTCACGTCGGCTTTGATTAGAACGCACGGTAATATTTCCTCAACATTACCAACAAGAACGGCCCACCTATTGCCGCAGTGACGATGCCAGCAGGCAAAACAGTTGGGGCGAACAAACGTTGAGCTACAAGATCCGCTGAGACCAACATAGCTGCACCCAACAAAGCTGTCAAAATCAGCACCCCAGCACTAAAAGTGCCGGTCAAGGCGCGAGCGATATGCGGCACGAGAAGTGCCACAAAGCTGAGCGGACCCACCACCGCCACCACAATGGCGGCTAAACCCGAACCCACGATAATCGCCGCCACCCGACACCTCTCAACGTTAAGTCCTAAACTTGAGGCTAGCTCATCACCTAATTGCAGCACCCGCAGTTGACGGGCTAACACGGCAGCCGCAGGCAACAACACCACCATACCGATAACCAAAACCACAGCATTACGCCAAGTTGCCCCCGCGAGTGTGCCAGCTTGCCAAGTAGCGGCTGCGCTAACTTGTTCTATCGGGAAGGTCACCAACAGAAACGCAATCAAAGCAACAAGCAGAGCATTAAGTCCGATACCAATGAGCACTAAACGGGTGCTATTGATGCCGCGTCGCCAACTGAGAGTGAACACCACACTTGCGGCAACTAACGCACCAACGAAAGCAGCCATAGGCATCAAGCCAACATGTCCGCCTAGCAACAGGATGGTCATCGCGGCAGCCGCCGCACCAGAATTGATGCCAATAATATCTGGTGAAACTAACGGGTTATCAACAAGAGACTGAAACAACGCACCCGACACAGCCAAGCAGGCTCCTGCCAACAGTGCTACAACCACACGAGGAAAGCGCAAAGAATTAACCACGAAATCATATTCGCCACCACGATCCCAAAAAGCAGTAACAAGAGCGCGACCTGCTGGTATCGGAAAATCACCAACCACTAGACCGAGTGTCAGCAAGGCAACACACAACAGCACACCCACCCCACAAAACCAGCAAATACGAACCTGAACTAGTGCAGAAAATCCACCGCAGCGCAGCGCGATTGGTCTTGGGGCAGCACCACTATGTCTGTGCATTAGCACAATCAACAGCACAAACGCAGCCACCCCTAGACCAGATGTCATGGTGATGCTCACAATGGTGCCAAGCGAGTCTGACGAACCAAGTAGATAAGAACCGGCGCACCAACTGCGGCACTCACAATCCCAACCTGCAATTCTGTTGGCAACACCACAACCCGTCCCACAACATCAGCCCCCAGAAGCAAACAAGGGCCTAGAAGTGCGCTATACAAAAGTATGAGACGATAGTCGGGCCCGACCAATGAACGCACCACATGGGGCACCGCCAAGCCCACGAACGCAACCGGCCCAGCTATGGCAACAGCAGAACCAGCAAGTGCCACAATACAAGCCCAAGCACACATACGCACAAGCGCAACTCGAATCCCCAACCCAACGGCTATCTCTTCACCAAGGTTCATCACGTTAATTTGAGAACCCATTAGCAACGCCACGATTAACGCCACTGCAATGACCGGAAAAAGTAAAGTCACCTCATCGGTACCACGACCGGCGAGCGACCCCGCCAACCAAAACCTTGCTTGGTCAAACGTCTCAAGATCAAGTAGCAAGATTGCGCTGGTCCAAGAACCCAACAACGCAGTAAGAACTGCACCAGACAAGGCCAAACGCAGAGGTGTTGCACCTCCCGCACCCGCCGAAGCCACAGAATAGACCAAAACAGCCGCCGCGAGTGAACCAGCAAAGGCAAACCAGACATAACCAGATGGTGTGGTGATTCCCAGAACGTATATTGCTGTTACTATCGCAAACGAAGCACCCGCGTTGATGCCCAAGATGCTCGGTGCCCCTAGCGGGTTGCGGGTTATGCCTTGAGTTAGCACACCAGCAACCGCAAAACATGCACCTGCCAACCCACCAACCACTGTTCTTGGCACACGCAGTTCACGCACCACGACTTGTGCGGTGATGCTGGGATCATAGTCTGTGATGGCCGACCAAAATGTTGCTAGGTCTATGGGCAACGCACCGCAGCGAAGGCTCAAGAAAACAAAGGCGGCCAACAAAAATGTTGTCACCAGAAAACCTTGGTGATGACGGCGCACAAGCGGTTGATCTGAGTTACCTTTATGTGAAGCAACAAGAACTAGTAGCGGAGCGACCGTCAAAACCGCAAAGAGAATAACTAGTCCCATGTTGCTGCAGACGCTAATGTTAGGCATACCTTATTAGGTTACCCTAACATCAGCCTATTGAAGCGTGCCTTGCACAGCCATCAACAATGTCGCTAAAATTGATATCGTGCCAGAGGGGGCTGTAGCTCAGTCGGTTAGAGTGCCTGCTTTGCAAGCAGGAGGTCGCGGGTTCGATTCCCGCCAGCTCCACTTATCCCCGCAAGCACTGCTAAAGTTCAATGATGACAAATTCAACAAAAATCCGCCGCTGGCTTGTAGCTTCATTGGCCATCATTTTTGTTGTCGTTAGCTGTTCAACAGATGATGCTCTAATCCAAGAACCTCCCAGTGATACCACCACGGTGGTGCCGACAACGACCACAACAAGCACCACGAACCCGCCTCCACCACCAAGCCCGCGAACAAATCGAAGCGAATTTGGATCCGCCCCCAACTCACCGACTGGTGCCCTAGACATCGATCTAACCACAAACCTAAACGAGCTATTTGATTCCTTAGTTACCAGCCCAAACCTCGATGCAATAAGCGCAATAGGTGCATCTGGCGACCCTCGAGTAGCTTGGTTACTAACAGACATCATGAGATTTATTCAAGGTGGTGATATAAGTACACGCCTCACCGACGCTTGGAGCGAACTCACTGGGGTAGCCATACCCACCAACGAATCTGCTTGGGGTTTCACCACTAATCATATGATCGCTTGGGACGTGCCTGCCCCACCAAACTACATAGACTACAAAAGACAGCTATTTGAGCTAGTGGATCCACGTTGGGCACCTTTGTTTGATGACCCTGATGCCACCGTCGACTGGCGTTGGGTTTCTTGGGGAGGAGTTTTGATCGACGACCGACCGATCGACCAAACCAAGTCGGGTTGCCCTCAAGGTTGCATCCCTGCCCTAAACGACCCTCCACTAACAACCACAGGCGACTGGTACGACGACAACGACCTAATATTTGGAGTAATCGTGGACGACGAAGCCGTTGCTTTTCCCAAAAACATGATGGAGATCCATGAAATGGTCAACATCACCATCGGTGGTCGCCGTTTGGGTATCCCTTATTGCACGCTTTGCGGCTCAGCTCAAGCTTACTTCACAGATAATGTTGCGCCTGACATTGGCCTCGGTGAATTTGAAACATATGAACTCAGGACAACCGGGTTGCTTAGCAGATCCAACAAGGTTATGTATGAATTGCACACCAAGTCTGTGATCGACACGTTCACCGGCATCGCACAAAGCGGACCATTGCGCAATGCAGGCGTTGTTCTTGAACAAACTAGTGTGCGAACCAGCACTTGGGGTGACTGGAAAGCCGCTCACCCGAACACAAAAATTGTTGCCGAAGATGGTGGAATTGGACGCACCTATCCGAGAGACCCTTTGCGAGGGCGTGACGATGACGGGCCGATTTTCCCGATAGGCGATGTGGACACGAGACTGCCTGTTCAAGAACAAGTTCTCGGAGTGATCACCCCAGACGGGCAACCAATCGCTTTTTCAGTAGCGGCGTTAGCAACAGCAACCCGTAATGGCGCAGTGGTCAATTTCTCTGGGGTAACGGTAGGTAGTGACGGTGCTGGCTATAGCGCAACCTCAAATGAAACAGACGCTTCACTAACCACCCACCAAGCCTTTTGGTTCGCTTGGAGTCAGTTCCATCCCAACACCCTCGTCTACCTCGGCTAACCTCTCACACCGCTATGGAGCATTTGCGAATTCGTTAGAGCTTCAGGTGATCTACACTAGACACCATGGACTTGCCACTTACCATTGCAGACCACCTGCACCGTGCCGCACTGGTTTATGGAGACCGTGTCGGTGTCGTCGATGAACCAAATCAGCCGGCACCTTCGCTAGGTAACCTCTCCTATAGACGCTTTAACCAACTTTGTGCCGGGCTTGCCGCCGGCCTTGATCACCTCGGCGTGAAACAAGGTGCTCGCGTGGCTATTGTTTCTCATAACGCTGCTCGCGTGCTCGTTCATCTTTTCGGAACGAGTACCTATGGGCGTGTCGCTGTGCCAATCAACTTTCGCCTCAACCGCGCAGAAGTAGCATACATCGTTGACCATTGTGGGGCCGAAGTCCTAGTCATAGACCCTGAATTGGAGCAAACCCTCGGCGACATAGCTGTAAAGCACCGCTTTATCGCTGGTGAAGAAAGCGATGCACTATATCAAACCGAACACGAACCACAACCTTGGGTGGCCAACGAATCAGCCACCGCTTCAATCAATTACACCAGCGGTACTACAGCTAGACCAAAGGGTGTAGAAATGACGCAGCGTAATCTGTGGGTGAACGCAGCTACCTTTGGTTGGCACACTGGGGTCAACGATCGTGACGTTTACCTACATACCTTGCCAATGTTTCACTGCAACGGTTGGGGTATGCCATATGTGATGACCGCGATGGGTGTGCCACAGATCGTGTTACGCCACGTCGACGGTACTGAAATACTACGGCGGGTAAAAGAACATGGAGTGACCATAATGTGTGGTGCTCCAACTGTGGTTGCCGCCATCTTAGCTGCCGCTAGAGATTGGCAAGGCCAGATACCCGGACAAAACAAGGTACGCATTGTGGTGGCAGGAGCCCCTCCACCCACAAAAACAATAGAGCAAGTTGAGACCATACTTGGCTGGGAATTCATTCAACTTTACGGCTTAACCGAGACCGCTCCTTTGCTAACAATTAACCGCTCTCGAGGCGAATGGGATGCCTTAGCACCAGAGCAACGTGCTTTGAAACTTGCCCGCCAAGGCACACCCGCTTTGGGGGTCTCATTGAAAGTCGCCAATGACGGCGAAGTGCTTGCAAAAGGCAATGTTGTCTTGAAGTCATACTGGAACAATCCCGACGCAACCAACGAAGCAATACGTGAAGGCTGGTTTCACACCGGCGACGGTGGCACTATCGATGAAGAAAACTATCTCAGTTTGCAAGACCGCAAAAAGGATGTGATCATTTCAGGGGGCGAAAACGTCTCTTCCATTGAAGTGGAGGACTGCTTGTTTTCACATCCAGAGGTGGCTGAGGTGGCGGTCATTGGTGTTCCTAGCGACAAATGGGGTGAGACAGTGAAAGCTTTAGTAGTTTTGCTTCCAGATTCTCATGCCACTGAAGGAGACTTAATTAATTATTGCCGCGAACGTCTAGCCCATTTCAAGTGCCCAACTAGCGTGGAACTACGTGAGGAGCTAGCTCGCACCGCCACTGGCAAACTTCAAAAATTCAAACTACGCGAACCTTATTGGCGAGATCGCGAACGCCAAATCAACTAACCACCAACATCACCCAAACCATCTACTTCACCATCACCATTTGACTCGCCACCACCATTTGATTGAAAATTCCGTGCTAGGCGCGCGAGATTCAACGCCGATCGGACATCACCCGACCTAATCAAAGACTCAGCTTTTTTCACCCACTCGGGTTTTTTAGTATCCTCTGGTTTGTCACAACCAATCAAATCAACTGCGGTATCAATACCGGTCTCTAAAGAACCTATGGGGTTCGAACCCGTACCAACGATGCCACCACCCACCGACCAACCAATCGCCGCTGTTTGAGCCGTAGTAACTAGGTCGCCCACACCGCGCACATCGTCTTCTAATGGTTCGGGAACAATGATGTCGAGCGCGCCACACGAAGCCAAAGACGCAACATCTGTTGCAGCTAGCGATACTGCCTTAACTCGCGCTGCACCCGATGTGGCACCCACAGCTTTGATGGTTGCGGGCAAGCCAACCACCGTGAATCCAACAATCGCGCCATTGCGAACATTTTTGAGAACACCATCAAAAGCATCGTTGGCATCGCCAGTGAGGTTGATCGTAAGAGCGGTTGAGGCCGCGGCCGTTGCACCGGCGGCTGCACCTGCTGCCAAAACCAATGGAGTCGCTGCTCCCGCAGAGAGGATAATCACTGCGCCACCTGCTAACACTGCTGCACCGAGAGCCAACTCGTCGCGATGCTCTTCAAACCAAGTACGGTCAAACCAGCCCGCTTCTAGGGCGGTATCGGCCGCCACAAGTACTTCTGAGGGTAGTTGTGGATTGTTTTCTATGAATTGCCGAAGGTCGGCTCGCGAATAGAAGCCGTCGACCGCACCGGAGGAGTCCGCTGCGATGTCAATCTCGTTGCGATGCTCCTTCAAAACTGCATGTATCTGGCTCTTTACCATGAACATTTCAAGGTCTTTTTGAGACACCACACCATCGCCGGCATTGAGGCTGCCAAACACATCTCCTCGTAGAATGTGATTGTTTGCTGAAGCTGTGTCGAAACGGTTCCACAAACTGGGGTTATCTATTAGTGCTTGTGCGGCGAGCACTGTTGGCCCCGCAAACTTCCAAGGATGTTGAACCACATAGTGAAGATCGCTAATGCTGACCTTGCCGTCAGCCTTGCCCCCTTTCGGGTTGTCGAGTGCTTCCAAATGTTCTTGCAAGCCTTGCATTGCCTGCAGTTCGGCTACCGTCACCCCCAGAGCACGACTACTAGCCAACCAAGCAACTGAGTCAACTAGCGAAGCGTTGAAGGCTTTACTCACGTCAACAACGTCGGTGATATCTATTTCAAGGTTGACCGCTAAAGCTACCCCAGCTACAGCTTCTTCGCCAGTGAAACCATTAGCGGCTAGCACTGCTATCTGGTAATCAAGATGGCGAACATACTCTTGAGCGGCGAGCAACGACCCACCTTGGCTATCCTGCACCTCTGCTACCCGTAAATCAAATAGGTGTTGGTCAGCCATACCAACAGCACTAGCAAGACTCAAACCTTCATCTAAAAACTCAAGAACCATTTGTGTGGCTTGAGCATCATCTGCCAAAAACGCATGAACAAGTGCGCGGCGACTCGTGACCATAAACTCAAGCTCGGCTGCGCGGTCTGTGACTTGCCAAGCAGCAATGTCTCTAGTTAGATCGTTGATGCGGTCCACATCAGACCACAACGCTTCAATTTGGTCGAGCCTCAGCTTCAGATCGTTTGTGAGTTGGCCTAAACCTTCGTGAGCACGCCACAACGATAATACTGGGTCTGCTACGTTTCCGCCGAGAAACCGGTCGGCTTGATCCATTAATCCCGTAATCGCTATCCGATCGCGAACGAGTTCGTTGGTGGTGCTTGACATAACCGACCACAGGTGCAGAGCCTGAGCACGATCAAAGACTATCAAATCAGAAGATGACATAGACATATATTATCTACTATGAATATAGTTTCAAACAATATAAAGGGTTTTATTATATTTTATTATATTCGCAACCTGGACTTGTTGAAGGTGATATCCTCAGGCAGCACCGGCAAGTTCATTGCTTGGAGAAGTTCACCTAAATATACGAGTTCATCGTGGTAGTCGTGTTCTTGCTGAATCGTGGTTGCTTTCGGGGTCGGTACTTCTAGCACCTCACGACTAAGGAACTCTGGCTCATCAACTTGGTAGACCAGTATTGGTTCAGGTAACGCACGTAGCCTAAATAGCCCTAAAGGCTTTAATCCAGCTTCAGCTAATTCAGCTACATCACTCGATATAAGAATCTGCCCACCGAATGCAATCGACTCTATGCGACCAGCCTGATTTGGTACAACACCTACATAGTCACCACCGTTTCTTGCCACTTGACCACGATGAACACCAATGCGAACCCGCAACGGTGGCCCATCATCCCAGTCGACATCGCTAAGCTTGCCTCGGATTGCCAAAGCTGCACTTAAAGCTGTTTGAGGATTGCTAAACGCGGCTCTGAAATGGTCACCTGCCCAGCCAAACAAAAAACCATCTGCATTGGCCACGGTGCTATGCACAATTTCGTCGTGAAGTTGCACACTTTGCGCCGTCTTTATGGGATCATTTTCCCATAACGTGCTAGAGCCTTCAACGTCTGTGAACAGAAAGGTAACTAACCCAGCAGGCACCGACCTACTTTTGCGTGTGAACCGACTAGGTTCGTTGCCACTCAATATTCTTGTTTGAGGAGTGACCGGCTACGTTGGGAGGGCTTTAGTTCAGGCTAAGACAACCGCCGGGTCTGGCACTAAATCTCGCGCTAACCATTGAAATATTCGCCAACCCATGTTTCCTGCGTGGAGCGAGGCGTACACCTCTTTGGCAGCTTCTTCACTTATTGGTTTAGCGGCAGGTGACTTAACATGTACTTCAGCCACTCGCTCGGCGGTAACAAAGTTGCCAACAGCTTCAGCAGGCGACCTGCCAGCGGTAAGCAAACCGTGGTTCGCGAGGATGCACGTGTTGGTGTCACCCATTGCTTGGGCGATGCGTTCTCCCCCCGAGACGCTAACAACTTCTAAGTCGTCACCTTGATAAATGGATTGGTTGAAAACAACTGCACAAGATTCTTGACTTATGGGTTGGAACGGTTCAACATTGGCAGACCACGGCGTGCCAAATGGGGTATGGACATGCGCTGCTGAAACTAGGTCTTGGCGAGCCGTGAGTATTGGCCAATGTATGTTGAATGCAGCATAGTTAATGCCTTCCTCGGCTGTCTCCGCTCCTTTTGGCCCGACTAAAGTGAGGTTGTTTACGGTGGCATCACCAAAGTTGATGCCGTAACCAAGTATCCAAAAGTGGTCGGTCAGTTCGGGATCACGCGCACTAATATGGCCGTCTCCCAGCTGCCCCCAGCGCATCGCTGCAAAAATTCGATAGCCGATTGCGACTTCCCATTTTCTTAATTGTCGTAATGCGTCAAGGTCGGTTATCTGCGGTTCAGTTGCCTCATAGCTGATTGCTGGGTAATGATCTAACGTCAAAGCCATGTAGTCAACACTAGCAAATTAAGCCCTGCCAACTTCGTTCACCAGTCAATAAATTCGGTCTTCCTGTCTGATTTTCTCAGTGGAACACAAACCGAAGCACAACACGAGAAAATAAAACTTGCAAATCACGCCCGCGCTGTAGTCTATGTGAACATGTCATCGCTAGAAAAACAGTTAGTGAACGCTCAGTTCACACCACCGCCAAGTCTACGGTAACCGCCGCAATGCGCCAAGAACAACACAGCCCTAAGTGGTTAAACAATGCAGTCGGTTATGAGATCTACATTCGTTCCTTCGCTGATAGCAATAGCGACGGGGTTGGCGATCTTGAAGGGATAATGTTGCACCTAGATTATCTAGCTTGGCTAGGGGTGGACATCATTTGGATCACGCCAATTTATCCATCCCCTATGGCTGACCAAGGCTACGACGTGGCCAGTTACATCGACATTGCACCAATATTTGGTAACTTCAAAATTATGGAAGAGCTTATTCGGCGAGCTCATATATATGGTCTCAAAGTCGTGCTCGACATTGTTCCAAATCACACAAGCAGTGAACACCCGTGGTTTCAGGCAGCACTTGCCGACCCAGCGAGCGAATATCGCGACTACTACTTGTGGCGTGACCCGAAAGAAGATGGTGGGCCACCGAACAACTGGGTTTCACACTTTGGTGGCCCCGCTTGGACCCTTGACGAAGCCAGCGGGCAATATTATTGCCACTTGTTTTTACCAGAACAACCAGACTTAAACTGGCGTAACCCTGCGGTTCGGGAGATGTTTGATCGAATCGTTTTGTTTTGGTTTGAAATCGGAGCAGATGGTTTGAGGGTAGATGTGGCACACGCTTTGTTTAAAGATGAGCAACTTCGAGATAACCCACAAATTAAAAACCTTGACGGCATAACACATCCCCGCGAACGTTTTTGGAGTTTTGAGCACCGCTACGACTTGGCCCAACCCGAGAGTTTAGACGTTTATCGTCGTTGGCAACAGATAGCAAGTCGTTACGATGCTGCACTCATTGGGGAAACATATGTGCTAGATGCCCCTGGTGTGGCTACCTTAGTGCCAGGCGACGGGCTACACCTCGGGTTTTGGTTCGCGCCAATGAAGATGCAATGGAATGCGACTGAGGTGTTAAGAGTGTTGCGTGATGCTAATGAACATTTGGGTAACCGAGTTGGTTGGGTGCAATCAAGCCACGACGAGAGTCGGCCAGTTTCTCGATTTGGCGAAGGTGGAGTAGGGCGCGCTCGCTCACTGGGACTCGCTACGATGTTCATGGGTTTGCCTGGTGTGGTTTTTGTTTATCAAGGCGAGGAGTTAGGCCTCCAAGATGGTGATGTGCCTGCTGGGCAACAACACGATCCAATAGCCACGCGCAATCCCGGTGTTATTGGCCGCGATGCTTGCAGGACTCCAATGCCGTGGCAGCCCGGGCGTAATCTTGGTTTCTCTAATGCTGCAAAAACTTGGTTGCCACAAAGCCACACTGAAGCCGATACGGTTGCCGTTCAACAAAAAAATCCATCTTCTTACCTGCACAAGATGCGTGATTTGATTTCGTTGCGAAAGTCATGGTTTGCATTAGATGCTGAGGTTAGTTGGCTTGATGAAGATAAAGATGTAGTGTCCTTTCGCCGCGGTGACTATCTGTTTGCGCTCAATGCTGGTGAACAGGCAGTGGATTTCGAACCAGGTGGAAACTGGACACCTATTTGGCGTACAGTTGCAGTCGCCACTGGAGAATCTGCCAACTTTTTTTCTCTCGATGCTTCTGAGGCATTAGTCGCTCGCCAAGAGAGTCAATAACAGATTTCTTGAGAACATGTTTTATGCTTGACAAAACATGCTATAGTGCATGTTTCACGGTCGAAACTAGTCGACCATACACCTGGAGGGGAAATATGTTAAAGAAATTAAAGTTGTTGATGGCAGTTTTATTTGCTTTCGGATTGTTGGCTGCTGCTTGTGGCAGCGATAGCGATTCGACAACCACAACAACCACTGCGGCTCCCGCAGCTGCTGAGACCAGTGACGATATGAGTACCGACGATATGAGTACCGACGATATGAGTACCGACGATATGAGTACCGACGATATGAGTACCGACGATATGAGTACCGAAACCGTGCCATCAGGCAACAATTTTGGTGGTTCACTAACTGTCACGGGTCCAGAACGCGACGAGAACCAAGCCGGTGCTTTGTCTGATGTTCTTGGTGCTTGGGGTGAAGCAAATGGGGTTGAAGTCAACTACATAGGGTCAGCAGACTGGGAAGCCGAAATCAACGTTCAGATTGAAGGCGGCAACGAACCCGACATTTCAATCTTCCCACAGCCTGGCAAACTAGCTGACTTCGCTC
Organism: Candidatus Aldehydirespiratoraceae bacterium; assembly: GCA_965204595.1. Classification (GTDB taxonomy): domain Bacteria; phylum Actinomycetota; class Acidimicrobiia; order Acidimicrobiales; family Aldehydirespiratoraceae; genus VXYK01. The sequence goes on from CBDBEW010000014.1 coordinate 1,238,172, forward strand.
GTGCGGGCAATTTAGTGCCACTAAACGACGAAGCTGCTACTTCTGCTCAAACTAACTGGCCTGAAGCTTGGGCTAATTTTGGAAACGTTGACGGTGTTCAATATGGTGTTCCGGTAAGTGCTAACATGAAGTCACTCGTATGGTATCAACCGTCTCGCTTTGAAGAGAACGGCTACTCGGTGCCAGAAACCTTTGATGAGTTTTTGGCTCTTGTTGAGCAGATCGTTGCTGATGGTGGACGACCCTTGTGTGTTGGGATTGAATCAGGCCAAGCTACGGGCTGGCCCTTTACAGATTGGGTAGAAGACATGGTGTTGCGCCAGCACGGTGCAGAAGTGTACGATCAATGGGTCGCGCACGACATCCCCTTCAATGACCCGCGCATCGTGGAAACGATGGAGACTGTCTTGAACTTGTGGACAGAAGAGAATGTCTTCGCCAATGGCGGGTCAATCGCAGCTACATCTTTTCAAGATAACGGGCAACCGCTAGTTGATGGCGACTGTTTCATGCACCGCCAAGCAAGCTTCTTTAGTTCAAATCTGCCAGACGGCACTCGCTTCGCTGACGGTTCTGAAGGTGCAGTTGACGTGTTCTATTTCCCGTCTATTAAGGGCGACCGTCCAGTGCTTGGCGCAGGTACGCTCGCAGCAGCGTTCAACGCAGAACCCGCGACCCACGCATTGCTCGCCTATATGGGTACCCCAGAATACGCAGTGGCACGCCAGCGTGCACAAGCTGCGAACCGCGGTGGCGGCACAGCACTGTCAGGCTTTTTGTCTGCAGCAATAGGTCAAGACCTAAGTGCTTACCAACCGCTTGAGCAGTCATTCCTTGAAATCTTGGGGAGTGCAGAGGTTGTACGTTTTGATGGTTCAGACTTGATGCCTGCCGATGTTGGTGCTGGCACGTTCTGGACTTTGGGAACCTCCGCAGTTAATGGTGATGTCACAGCTGCGATGGCTGCTGAAATCATTGAAGCTAGCTGGCCTACTTCATAGCTAAAACAAAGTTCAGCTCACGAGAGCTGAACTTTGACATCTGTGTGGGGTAGCACGTTTGCTACCCCACACAGATGAAACAAGTTTGACGCATCAATCACACTGTGTTACTGTTGAGAATTGACAGTTCTGAGGAAGAGAGTTCAAATTGCAAATTGCCATCATCACCGCTGATCACGTCGGAAAGATAATCGACACGCTCATTCTAATTGTTGTGGCTGTTGGTGCTAGTGCTGCACTTTGGGTAACCGCCAACCTTCTATTCAATCAGGTCCGCTCCAACTGGCTTCGCTTCAATGCTCTAATTGGCTACGCTGTTGGCTTTTTGTTGTTGTTGATACTGCAAGGCAACAGGCTATTGAAATCTAACGGCCCAGATGGCTCATCTATTACTGAGCTTGGGGAACTATTGTGGACACCTTTTTTTGGTGGATTCCTCTTTGCCGCGGTTGCGTATGTACTTTCCACCACCAACAACGACAACCAACGATTATACATAGGTGCTGGCTCAGGTTTAGCATTGGGAGTTATTGTCGGCGCACGTTTGGCAGAACAAGCGCAACCCCAACTAGAGATTTTAACATTATTGATTGCAACCGTCGTGTTTGGTGGCATTGGTGCTGCGATTGCTGTTTTGCGAGGCCGCCAAGTGCGGCCAGCTTTAGCAGTTGGTAGTGCGATAGGTGCGTTTATCGGTGGATTTGGTTTGCCGAACTTAGGCAACACTTATGAAGCACCTACCGAACTCGCACAAGGAGCAGACGAGTCTTCGGCAGCAAACTTGGCCTTATTGAGTAGCGGTTCTATCTTAGAAGCGATTATTGCCGCAGGAATTGTGGGGGCGTTGTTTGGTGCTTGGGTTGGCTTGATGAAAAATGCTGACGTTGTTGGCCGTGCCCGTATCGATGCTAAATCTCGTGCGGTTATATTCCTAACCCCTGCAATGACATTTCTCACGATCGCGATCGTCACACCAACATTGATAACCATATGGCTTTCGTTGAAAGACAATGATTCTGTCAATTTTGTTTGGCTTGAAAACTACGGCACGGTTCTTACCGACCGAGATTCTTTTGATCTCGGCAACTGGGCAAATGTATTTACAAGCCGCTTGTTTTGGCTAGGCATCATCATCGGTGTGGCGGGGTTGATTATCGGAATGACAATCAGAAGACGCACTGGTAGTGGATTTACTGCTGGTGGGCCAGCGTTTTTCCCTCTGGCGATCGCAATCGTTTTTGTTGTCTTCGCGGTGGTGTCGGTGCTACGAGGCACGTTCATGAACAACTTGTGGTGGGTCTTCGCAGTCACCTTGTTTTCAACGAGTTTAGGTCTAGCGATAGCCGTACTTGCCGATAGAGCCAAGCTTGAGTCGGTGGCGAAGTCAATCATCTTTATGCCGATGGCGATTTCTTTGGTTGGTGCTTCCATAATTTGGCGTTTTGTGTTCACGGCGAGAGACACAAGCAAGTCTCAAACTGGCGTACTGAACGCTATTTGGGTACAGCTAGGTAGATGGAGCACAGGCGAGGGGATACTAACTCTTTTGGGCACCATCTTGGTTTGGGTGTTGGTATTGATTGCGGTAACCTCAATCGCTCGTTGTCTAACAGCGCGCCAGTTTGACAAGCTACCAATACGGGTGCTAACGACATTGTTTTTGGGTTGGATCGCTATCCGTTTTACCTTTGATGGGGTTGGTGGATTCAAAACCAATTCCGCAGGTGCGATAGTTCCCGACACCATTGATTTCGTGCAAGACCCACCTTTCAACAATTTCTGGCTGTTGTTGATCCTGATTTGGATACAAACAGGTTTTGCGATGGTTATTCTCTCGGCGGCGATAAAAGCTGTGCCAACTGAACTAATTGAAGCAGCCAAAGTAGACGGCGCAAATGAATCTCAGGTGTTTTGGAGAGTGACCTTACCGCAAATAAGCACCACAATCGGCGTTGTAGTAACAGCAACGATTGTTTCAGTGATGAAGGTGTATGACATTATCAAAGTGGTGACCAACGGTAACTTCGGGACACAAGTGTTAGCGAACGACATGTTTCAAGAAGCGTTTCAGTTTGGGAACCCCGAAGTTGGTGCCACGCTTGCGGTTATTTTGTTCCTTTCACTTCTACCCATAATGATTTTGAATATTCGTCGGATGCAAAAGGAGGTTTGAGATGGCTGGAGGTACTAAGATGGCTGGAGGTACTGGGATTGATTCAGCGATATATTCGTTTTTACGGCGTGTCCCTACTGGTGTCTTATGGTTACTGGTGGTGGTGTGGAGTCTACCAACTTTAGGTTTAGCTGTTAACTCCATCCGTGAACGTAATGCACAGCGCAATTCTGGGTGGTGGACAGTGTTCACCGACGATGCCTTCACGTTAGATCACTATGATGTAGTCTTTTCTGCGAGCGCAACTGCTGGGTTAGTTGATTCACTGCTGAACTCTTTTGCTGTGTCAATACCTGCCACAGTTATTCCCATCGCTATCGCAGCTTTTGCTGCATACGCGTTTGCGTGGATCGATTTTCGAGGTCGCAAGTGGTTGTTTATTGCCACGGTTGCGACAATGGCAATACCTCTCCAAGTAGCACTTATTCCTTTGCTGCGTCTGTGGAACTTTGGTGCACATTGGACTGTTCCATTCCTCGACAAAACGATTACGATAATCCCTGATTTCAACTTGGTCAACACCACCAACGCGGTTTGGCTAACCCACACGGGTTTCGCTTTACCGTTTGCCATTTTTTTGTTACACAACTACATCTCAGGCCTGCCTAAAGATCTTTTTGAAGCAGCTCGCATTGATGGTGCCGACCATTTCACAATTTTCCGCAAGCTGATATTGCCTTTGTCAATACCGGTGTTAGCTGCCTTTGCTATCTTTCAGTTTCTGTGGACCTGGAATGACTACCTAATAGCAAACACTATGGCTGGCACTAATCCAGATGCCATCGTGACCACAATACGCATCGCCAACCTCGCTGGCGACTTCGGGCGAAACGAGCACTTGCTCCCAGCAGCAGCGTTCGTGCAAGCGTTTTTCCCGATAGTGGTGTTCTTTAGCCTGCAACGCTACTTTGTGCGAGGCATACTAGCAGGATCTGTAAAGGGCTAAGCCGCTCTCACATATCGCTTCAATATTGCTAATACTGACAGCCGATGCTGTTAGCGCAAAGACAAGCCAGTATCAAGGTCAAAGAAGTGCAATCGGTCGGTGTCGATTACCGCAGTCATTGGCTCGCCAGTACGAGCACTACTGCGTGGGTTAAAACGAGCCACAGCTTCAGCGACATCTTCGTCGGAAAGCTCCTCAAGAACATCAGGGTCACCAGCATCCACAGCACGTGCGTCAATCTCAAAATGGACCATAATCTCTGAGCCGAGCGATTCCACTAGCGATGCTGTAGCTGCGATAGTCCGACCCGTGGTATCGCTTTTGGATAGCTCGGCATCATCCATATCCTCGGGACGAATACCGACAACGATGGTTTTACCCTCAAGAGCAGCTACACCCTCAGGTACTTCGCCAAGTTCTATCTGACTACTACCAAGTTGCAAAGTGGTACCTGTGACCGTGGCCTCATATAGGTTCATTGAGGGAGAGCCAATGAAGGCTGCTACAAAAATATTGTCGGGACTATCGTAGAGATTTTGGGGAGTGTCGACCTGCTGCAACACACCATCTTTGATGACCGCCACTCGATCACCCATCGTCATTGCTTCTACCTGATCGTGTGTCACGTAGAAAGTAGTGACTCCGAGTTCTCTCTGCAGTTTGGCGATTTCAGCTCGCATCTGCACTCGTAGTTTGGCATCCAAGTTTGACAGAGGCTCATCCATCAAAAATGCCGCTGGTTGCCGCACAATCGCCCGGCCCATCGCTACTCGCTGTCTTTGCCCACCTGAAAGTTGACCCGGTTTACGACTCAGGTAGTCTTCAAGCTCAAGAATTTTTGCCGCCTCATGAACCCGCCTATCTAGTTCGTCTTTTGGTGTTTTCGCAAGCTTCAAGGCAAAACCAATATTGTCATAAACAGTCATATGCGGATACAGCGCATAGTTTTGGAATACCATAGCGATATCTCTGTCTTTGGATTCCACGTTGTTAACCACACGATCGCCGATACGCATTTCACCACCCGAAATTTCTTCAAGCCCTGCGATCATGCGTAAGGCTGTTGACTTACCACAACCCGACGGACCCACGAGCACCAAAAACTCGCCGTCTCTAATACTTAAGTCAAGGTCGGTTACAGCTTGAAAACCGTTTTCATAAACCTTGCTGACTTTTTCAAGAACTACTTCTGCCATTGCTTTCTCCCTCGTTTCACTGGCGCAGGTCTAGATTATAACACATTATCCTAAACTAGTGCCAGTTTCTTTGAAGTTTCGGTTTGTGCGTTCCTTTTCGCAAGTATCTGAGCTCCCATATGTGTACGCTGAGGTGGCGTTGGTGGGTCGCAGCAACGTTGGTAAGTCTTCATTAATCAATGCTCTAGCTAAACAGAAATCGCTTGCTAAGACTTCCAAAGCACCTGGCGCTACGAAATTGTTAAACGCATTTGAGGTAGGTCCTCAAGGTTCAATGCGTTGGCTAATGGATTTACCAGGTTATGGGTATGCGAATGTATCTCAAGCGGAAAAGCACCGTTGGGCGAAGATGATAAACGATTACATTGAAAAACGAGAAAACCTAACGGCGGTTTTGTTGCTAGTTGATGCGAAGGTTGGACCAACGAGTTCAGACCTACAAGCTCTGGCTTGGCTAAATAAACTCAATCAGCCAACGCTTTTCGTTGCCACAAAAACCGACCAAGTACGCTCAGCTAACACTTCAAAACGCCGCCAAAGTTTGGTTCAAAAACTTGGAGTCGAAACCGCAGACATCTTTTGGGTTAGCACCCACACAGGTAACGGAATCGATGCACTACGCAAAGAGATCGGTAACCTTTTGGTAATTTAGTGCCCTTTGAACAACAACTCAATCAATCGACTGAAATTTGTGCCATCAAAGCAGAGCGTTGCTCATCGAAGGTTTCAAAATCCATTTGGCCGTCCTCATAACGTTGATGCAGGTCGGCTACTTTATCCATCACATCGTCGTTTGACATCGTTGAGTTTTGTGTTGATTCTTCGATAGCAGGGTCTTCATTGAAATCGCTCTTGTCTAACCGTTTCTCGCGTTTGGCTGCCGCCCTCGCCTTTTTAGCCATATCGCGTTGGCGTTTCGCAAAACTGGATCTTCCGGTTGCCATTGCGAACTCCTTTTCAATCGGCGACACTCTAGCCTACGAGCAAAATCAGTCGTTCGCTAACTACATCGCGATGGTAGCCACACCCCCTCCTACGGGCACCACCGCGCCAGTCACATAAGATGAAGCCGCAGAGGCCAAGTACACCACCACGCCTGCGATGTCGTCTGCTTGGCCGATTCTCTTTAACGGCACATTGTCAACTAACGCTGCTCTAAGGGTGGGATCTTTGAGGGCAAATGCTGTCATCTGTGTTTCAAAGGGGCCCGGTGCTACTGCGTTTACGGTGATGTGGTCTTTGGTGAGTTCTCTAGCTAAATGGCGCGTTAGCATGTGTACCGCTGCTTTAGACGCAGAATATGAATAAGTCTGCATTGCGGGTGGTGTCAGGCCATTCACTGAGCCTACGTTGATTATGCGAGCGGGTCGCTCAACTGTTGCCGCAGAGCGCAGCAGCGTGAGTAGCTTTTGGGTTAGAAAGAACACGCTACGCACGTTGATGTTCATAACCTTGTCCCAACCCACCGACGTGAAATCTTCTAATGGTTCCCCCCAAGCAGCACCCGCATTGTTAACCAAAATATCTAAAGTATCCCAGTGCTTTGCTACAGCATCGGTTAGATGGCTAATGCCTTCATCGTTGGAGAGGTCGGCTTGAACAGCGATGCAGGTGCCTCTTGTTGACATCTGCTCTGCGGTTGCGTTTACCTGCTGTGCATTGCGAGAGCAAATCATGACCTCAGCACCGGCATCTAGCAACCCCGCAGCGATCATTTTACCAATGCCCCTACTCCCACCTGTTACTAGGGCCCTACGACATGTGAGTCCAAATAGTGAGATGAGGCGTTCAGTGTCCATAAAAAAAATCGAAAATAATCGTTTCTATTCTACAATAAGCCCAGACTTGTCTATAATTGTACCCATGCCAAAAACTTATGATCACACCATTGCAAGCGACGGAGTCGAGATACCCGCAATCTTGTGCGTTCCCGACAACAAAGTTGGCCCAGGCATTGTTTTGATCCAAGAAATTTTTGGGGTAAACGACTACATTTTGAGCGTCGCGGAGCGCCTCGCTAACATCGGATACGTGGTGGTAGCACCACACATGTATTGGCGGCAACAGCACCCTTATCGTATTGATGCGCGAGGTGCCGAGGACCTTGAACCAGCAATCGCTATGGCCGACCAGCATAACAATGACGATGGCATGGCAGATATCGGCGCGGCTATTGACCATCTTGTCAGCGATCCCAATGTGAGTGACGGTGTTGGGGTAATGGGATTTTGTTTTGGCGGATCAATGACCTACTTGGCAGCGGCAGCCCATAATCCAACTTGTGCTGTTTCGTATTATGGCTACATGGTGGGAGACAATCTTGATAAGGCAGCTAGCATCACTTGTCCAATTTTGTTTCATTTTGGTGACGACGACCCCTACCTGCCTAACGAACACGTAGCTGGGTTACGCGCGGTAACTAAAGACATGGACAACGTTGAGATACTGGTGCAAGAGGGCGCGGGTCACGCGTTTGATAACGACAAGAACCCAATGTTTGTTAACCCCAGCGCGGCTACTGCGTCTTGGGCGCGAACCCGTGAATTTTTGGCAACTCACTTACCCACATCTCACTAAATGCTTTCGCCGTGCGTCAGCGTTTCATAAGCGTTGGTTACCAGTTCGGCTGGTTCATTTAACCGACATAGTGCCAACAGTTGCACGGTTGCTTCTTGGTCTGACAACTCCACGAACGTTAAACGTTTGAGTTGAAGCGACTTTACGCTGCGTGGCACAAGTGCTAGCCCTTCACCTGCGGCAACGAGTCCTAATATTGTGGTGTATTCGGTGGCTTCTATTGTTGGCGAGTAACTAACCCCGTGTTGCATCAACATGGTTCGTAACTTGGCATGTAAGGTGGGAGAAGCTTGTTGAGCAAATCCCACAAACTCCATCTCAAAGAGATCTTTGAGCCAAATTGATTGGTTCTCCGCAAGAGAATGGTCGCTAGGTAAGGCCACTACCAAAGGCTCATCACCGACAACAGTAACTCGCAAGGGAGCTTGGGCGAGACTAACTCGTGCGATACCGAGATCAATTTTCCCTGCTCTCAGCGCGGTTGCTTGCTCATCTGAAGACATTGTGTGAAGTATCAGGTTCACCGCCGGATACTTCAACCTAAATCTATGCAAGAACTGAGGCACGAACTCATATGCCGCTGAATCAACGAATCCGACACGTAAGTCACCGCGTTGGCCAGTGCTCAATTCCTGCGCGGCGCGACTGGTGGCTTGTGCGGTTACCAATAAGTGTTTGGCGTGAGGTAGAAATGCCAACCCTTGCGCTGTTAGTGCGACTTTGCGGGTGGAGCGCTCAAAAAGCGTGATGTCTAGTTCAGCTTCTAGCTGTCGAATTTGTTGACTCAGAGCTGGCTGGGCAATGTGCAAGATCGCTGCGGCTCTGCCGAAATGCAACTCTGAAGCCACCGTCATAAAGTAGTGAAGGCGTTGCAAAACCAGTGGTCGATATTCCATAAACCTATTTCATAAGTTTTTCATATCTGTTTATCATTAATAAGTAATAAACCAAACATAAAAGTGTAGAGTAAGTATGTCATAATTTCACTTATGACCCGCAGACCTATGGCCCGCAGAGCGAGATACTCAGCCGCAGGGTTATTGTGGCGAGGTGTTCAGAAAAAGCCCTGGCCTCGAATGTGGCGAGACACGCCCCTAAAGTCAAGCTATGACGTGGTTGTGATAGGCGGCGGCGTTCACGGGTTAGCAACAGCCTATTATCTTGCAGCTAACCACGGCATTAGCAAAGTGGCGGTGCTTGACAAGGCCTATCTAGGTAGTGGCGGGTCGGGGCGCAACACTGCCATCGTTCGTTCCAACTACCTGACCCCTGAAGGTGTGGCGTTCTACGACCGCTCACTTGAACTCTACAACACCATGGCCGCAGACCTAAACCTCAACGTAATGTTCTCCGAAAGAGGACACCTAACCCTAGCACACAGCGACGCGGCGGTGCGAACCATGCGCTGGAGAGCCGAGGTCAACAAGTTGCAAAACATCGATTCTTCAGTGATTGGACCTGATGAAATCAAAAGGTTAGCACCCAGTTTAGACACATCGCGCAACTCTCGTTATCCAATCTTAGCGGCTCTCTATCACCCGCCCGGTGGCACCATCCGGCATGACGCGGTTGTGTGGGCATACGCACGAGCCGCTGATGCTCTAGGTGTTGAGATGCACCAACAAGTTGAGGTCACCGATATTGTCTGTGAAGGTGGCAATGAACAGCACGGCAAAGGAACGGGAGGAAAAGTAACAGGCGTGCAGACCTCCAAAGGCAGCATCTCAGCTCCCATAGTTGTCAACTGCACCGCGGGCTGGGCTAGCTTAATCGCGGCTATGGCGGGAGTGAAACTACCCATCACCACTCACCCATTACAAGCTGCGGTAACCGAACCAGTAAAAGTTTTCTTGCCGACCGTGGTGGTGTCTGGATCGCTGCATGTCTATGTCAGCCAAACCGACAGAGGCGAACTCGTTTTTGGCGCATCGGTAGACCCGTTCGCCACCTACGACATGCGCGGCACGCTTGATTTCACAGAGGAACTAGCTGGTCATGTGCTTGAGTTAATGCCGGGGATTTCGCAGATGCGGCTACTGAGGCAATGGGCAGGGTTGTGTGACATTACCCCTGACTATTCACCCGTCATGGGGAGTACCCCAGTTGAAGGATTCTACTGCGATGTCGGCTGGGGAACTTATGGGTTCAAAGCCGGACCTGTTTCAGGGGAACAAATGGCTAAGTGCGTAGCTGAACAAGCCACGCCCGAACTAATCGCACCATTCACCTTGTCACGTTTTGAACAAGGCAGACTTGTCGGTGAAAAGGGCGCGGCGGCGGTGGGACATTAGATGCTGTTGATCCCCTGCCCTTACTGTGGCCCACGCAACTCCGCGGACATGGCTTATCTTGGGGAAGCTACCACCCGTCCTGACCCTGCCACAGCCACACCAAGTGAATGGCGCGACTACCTGTATCTCAAGAAAAACCCGGCGGGTTGGCTAAAAGAAAACTGGTATTGTAACGGTTGCAAGAGGTTCTTTAGCTTAGAGCGCAACACCATCACACTAGAGTTTCGTCAACCAACACTACCTTGCTCTGTTGTGCGAGCTATTGACGAAACGCCACAGACTACCGCTGAACAGCGAAAGAGCGAAACGTGATTCGGCGACTAGAACCGCAACCTGGCGAGGTTATTGATCGCAGCAAGCCACTGCATTTCACTTGGAACCGCAAAAAGTGGATTGGTTATGCTGGTGACACTATCGTCTCGGCATTACTTGCTAACAACCAAGTTGTTCTCTCCCGCTCAATGAAATATCACCGACCTCGTGGGGTGCTCACAGCCGACTACTGGGACCCAAATACGATGGTTCAGGTCGGCACCGAACCAAACGTGCGGGCTGGACATCGTCTTCTGGAATCAGATATGGCGGTGTCTGCTCAAAATGTTTGGCCGTCTCTTGAGTTTGACATTAAAGCTGCCAACAATCTGGTGGGGCGGTTTCTAACCGCAGGTTTCTACTACAAGACCTTCATGAAACCCAGCCGTCTCTGGCCACTATATGAAAAGGTACTGGCGCGATTTTCTCCCGGTGGAGTAGTGGATCTCAACACGCCACATGGCTACCACGACAAACGCTACGCACATCCCGATGTTGTGGTGGCTGGTGGCGGCCCGGCTGGTTTAGCTGCTGCCATCGCTGCTGCTCAAGCGGGAATGTCGGTGATGCTTGTGGAACACGAACATCGGTTAGGTGGGCATTTGCTTTGGGGCAGCGGGCAAGATCGTACGATCGCTGCAGAACTTGAAGCTCAAGCTCGGTCAGCGGGAGTCGAAATTCTTCTTGATTCAACCGTTACCGGGCGCTACTACGACAACTGGATTGCGATTGCCCAACGCAGCCATCCAAATGCGGTTGAGCGCCTGATAAAAGCGAGAGCAAAAATCTTGGTTGTGGCGGCGGGCTTGATTGAACGACCCTATGTCTTTGCTGGTAATGACCATGTGGGGGTGATGCTTTCTAGCGCAGTTCGGAGGCTGATAAATATGTATGCGGTGCGGCCGGGACACCGCGCAGTGGTGCTAACCGCCAATCAATGCGGTGATGCTGCGATTGCTGACCTCCAACGTGTTGGCGTTGATGTGATTGCTGTAGTTGATGCTCGCAAAGGGCAAACTATCGCCTCAGCAGCGGGCAGTTCTCGCAAATTGAAAACGGTTGCTTTACCTAACGGGTCTCAAGTCACCGCTGACTTGCTAGTCACGGCTGTCGGTTGGACAGCACCCACATCGCTATTAAATATGGCTGGCGATAGACCGTCTTATGACCCTCGTGCGGCTCGCTTCTTCCCCACAAGGCTGCCCGACAATGTGATCGCCACAGGTGGGCTTGTTGGCGATGGTAGCCTTGAAGAACTCATTGAGCACGGCACAAGCAGTGGACAACTAGCTGCTAGCCGCGCGCGTTTGGTGAGTCATCATTTACGTGTCAGCCGCCCTGCTGGCATGGATGCGGTGAATGCTTTGGATGCCGACGAACCACCCACACCTCAAGACAAGCGCAACCCGTTAGCAAGATCAAGCCATCCAGAGTTATTTCGTGCCAGTACCCACGGCATTGTTGATTATTCTGAAGATGTCACCTCCAAGGACTTAGTCGCGGCCGCTGCTGAAGGATTTGACTCAGTGGAACTTCTCAAACGTTTCACAACAGCCACGATGGGTCCATCACAAGGCAAGTTGGAAACCATAAATACTGTCGCGGTCCTTGCCGAAGCGAATGGTGAAACGATTGAAAAAGTCGGCACCACTGTCTGGCGTCCACCATATGCACCTATTAGCCTCGGTGCACTTGCTGGCCGGGTGTTTGAACCAGTGCGGGTTTCTTCAATCCATGATTGGCATGTTGCTAACCAGATGTCCCCTATCTTGGCTGGGCAATGGGTGCGGCCAGAACACTACGGCAACCCCAGTACCGAAGTGATTAACGTGCGCAACAATGTGGGCATTACTGATGTGACCCCGCTAGGCAAGCTTGATTTGCGCGGCCCTGACGTGAGCAAGCTGCTCAACCTGGTCTACACCAACAAGTGGGCGAAACTTCAGGTTGGTTCAGTTCGCTACGGTGTTATGTGCGCGGAAGATGGTGTTGTTCTTGACGATGGTGTCACCGCTCGTTTGAGCGAGGAGCATTATCTTATGAGCACCACGAGTTCTGGTGTGGCATCGGTGTGGCAGTGGCTTGAGATGTGGCTTCAAACCGAGCACCCCGAGTGGCAGGTGCATGTGACACCTGTAACCACCGCTTACACCAGCATCAACATCGCCGGCCCCAGGTCTCGTGATTTACTCAACCGACTTGTGCATAAGGTTGACTTAAGTAATGAAGCATTCCCGTACATGCAAGTTCGTTGCGGCACTATCGCGGATGTGGCTGACTGCATAATGTGGCGTATCGGCTTCACTGGTGAACTGAGTTTTGAGGTGCATGTGCCAGCAGGGTATGGGCTCCATGTTTGGGAACAGTTACTTGATGTGGGCCAAGACTTGCGGGTTGCGCCGTTTGGACTTGAGGCGCAACGAATTTTGCGTCTCGAAAAAGGGCACTTTATTGTTGGTCAAGACACAGATGGGTTGACTAAAGCACCCACAACGGGTTTGCAATCACTTATCAAACTAGACAAGGCGGACTTTGCAGGCAAGCCCGAGTTGCAATGGTCAATGTCGACAACTGATTTGCCTGTTTTGGTGGCAATTGTTCCTAACATCAGGGGTTTGGTTGTTGATGAAGCCTGCCAGATTTTACGCCACGGCACCACTGAGATCGTTGGCAGAATCACGAGTTCAAGGTTCTCGCCAACATTACAGCAGACAGTTTGTTTAGGCCAAGTGACACCTGAGTTTGCAGCAGCTGGCACCAAACTCACGATTCGGCTCATGAACGGTTCCGACACAACAGCTAAAGTGTTAGATCATCATAGCCACTTTGATCCTAAGGGAGCGCGGTTACGTGGCTGATCAACCTGAATTTCGTAGTTCTGTCACCAAAATCACCAAGGTAAAAACAGGCAACGCACCTCATTTGAGCGATGAGTCGTCATTGCATAAGGTAAGCGTGCGCGCGCCAATCGGTTCAGACACCTTTGGTGTTGCATTTACGCAAGTCCTCACCCGTGAAAGTGTGTTGATTGCTGGAATTCGTCCTGATGAATGGTTGCTTTTAGGCCACACTTCCGAAGTTGACGCACTGCTAGAAAAAGCAAAACTTGATGCGGGCGTTAGCTGCATTGACATAACACATGGCCGCGTGTGTCTGCGCTTGACGGGTACTAAGAGTGTCTTAGTGCTTGCCAAATTGTGCAGCCTTGATTTTCACGACCTAATGTTCTCAGACGGCACTACGGGTTCAGCGAGCGTTGCCAGAGTTAACTCTAATCTCATACGAAACGATCGAGACAACGAACCTTCATATCTAATCTTAGCAGATCGCTCATTTGGACAGTACCTATACGATTCCATCATGGATGCAACCCTGGAATTCGCTTAGCAAAAACGTTCTGCCACCTTTAATTTGCTGCCCGAAACTGCGCTAGTAACTCATCGATGCGGTCTTGTGCAGTTGCCCAATCGGCCCGTCTTGGCGGATCAGCAGCTAACGCTTGTTTAGACAAACGGAACTGGCGGTCAATCTCTACAAGTATCTCACGCAAGGAACTAGGCAATTCAGCATCAGTGGCACTACTCGCAGGTGGTAGCGAAGTGGTTGAAGTAACCGAACTTTGGCCAGTATCTGTGGTGTTGGGGTCAACAGAGGTTGCTAATGCTGCGCCGTTTACATCACCAACTGCAGCACCAACCACATCAGAAAAATCTTCGCCGGGGAACAGCTGCTGCAATGCCTCGTTGAGATTGCGTCCTATGCCGATCTGTTGTGTTTCGCCGACCACAGCGGCAATAACAAACTCTAGGTTTGGCACACTTGTTCCCTCTGCAGAAACATACAACGAACGCACCCACAAAATAGAGTTTTCGATCGGCAACAAGACAAGATCGCTAAAATCAACCTGAGACCCCACCTGATCAAGCAAAGTGAGTTGGGTGGTGATCTCTTGAGTTTGGGCGATTCCAGAGGCCACCAATACAGGTCCAGGTGCTGTTGAATTGGTCAGTTCATAGGTAACGAGCCGAGAAGAACCATCGGCGCGCGTCTCACCCACCATGAAAGCCTCAAGTTCTTTACGATCATCGTTCTCATCAAAGGGAACAAACGACCTTAAGGTAACAAACGATGGTTCCTGTTCACCCGGTAACTGCAACAATGTGTAATAAGGATTAACACGGCGCTCACGGGTGGTTACTACTCCTTGTTCGTCTATAGAAGACACCGCAGTGCCCCCAGCAGACGCTGCCGAACGACCTGGGTCTTGCGCCACCGCCCATCGTTCGGTTCCGACTAGCAAGCTCACAGGGTCATCAATTTGGTAATTTGAATACATGTTTGTCTGAACCCTGAAGAGGTCTTGAGGGTAGCGCAGATGATCTCTGAGTTCAATGGGCATCTCCGCAAAATCACTGAACAACGAAGGAAAAGCTGAACGCCACGCCGCCACAATCGGATCCTCAACAGGCATCACATAAAAATTGACATCACCGTTGTAAGCATCCACCACAGCCTTCACCGAATTCCTGACATAGTTGAAATCTGGACCAGATAGTCCACCGCTAATTAAGGAGGCATTCTCCGAACGTTGCGAGTAGGGATATTTGTTGGTGGTTGTGTAAGCGTCTAAAACATATTTAATGCGACCATTCACTATGACGGGATAAACATCACTGTCGTATTGGAGAAAAGGAGCTAGCTTCTCAACCCGTTCGCGCACGTCACGCACATAAATCACCCGTGTGTTGCTGTCGATAAAGTTGGAAATCAGCGGTTCAATCTGACCAAACCGCAGAGCAAATGCTGCTTGGCGAAAAAACCCGTTCAAACCCACACCAGCACTACCGCCATAGTTACCAAGCACGTCACCACCATCGTTGGCCACATAGTCAACCTCATCAACTGTCGCCCCCACCAGTGCGTAACCACTCATATCTTCCCCATGATAAATTTGGGGCACCCCAAATTCTAAATCGATCGAATCATCAACATCGTTGGTGATGGTGGACACCAAGAAATCGGGGCGACCTTCAGCGGTGGTGGCATTGGCACTCGCCATCGCTAGACCGTATCCGTGGGTCACCCGCACATGGCGGCGCTCCCAGTTGGCTGCCGTTTCGCCGCCCAACTCACGAGCTCCCAATATCACCTGCCGCAACTCACCATCAACTATGTATCGGTCGGTGTCTAGGGTTGGCTCAACCGCAGTGGTGCTGGGCACCGCATCTTGACCCAAGAAACGATAAAAACCACGCTCAGCTTGAAAACGTTCAAAAGTAGGGTGAACGGTGATCGGATCAAGCACCCGAGCATTTTTCACCGTTACCGCATTAGCCCGAATCTGTTCGGGTGTCAACGCTTCAGAATAATCAAATGGATTGATCTGCATCTGATCCAAACCAAAAGCACGGCGTGTGGCGTTGATATTGTGTTGTGCAAAAACCGCCTCACGTGCGGTTTCATTAGGATCCACTTGAAATCTCTGCACAAACGCTGGATAAAGGCCGCCCACCACAATCGCCACGAAAGCCCACAGACCGACCGCTAACACCGGCAGTGTCCAACCACGCCGCCACAAATTCACCACCAACAGCACCACCGCACACAAAGAAATAGCGATCAACAAATACAGCGCGGGTAGTTGTGCATTCACATCGGTGTAGAACGCCCCATCAAGCACACCCCTAGTTGAAGTGGTAAGTTCATAGCGCGCGAGCCAATAATCGGCTGCTTTGATGAGAGCGAGAATAGCCAAAATAGCCGACAAATGCACTTTCACGAATGGTTTAGCTCGTTCACCCCCAGTCACCATTATTCGCACTGAACCATTCAGGTAATGGGCAGTAGCGGTGATAAACAAAATCAATACGAATGCTGCGAAAGCCCAGCTTACTAGGTAGGTGTAAAACGGTAAACGAAAAACATAAAAACCAATATCAACGTTGAATTGAGGATCGGCAACGCCAAATTCTTTAGCGTTAACAAACAGAAGCCAGGTCTCCCACCGACTAGCGACACCCACAGATACAATGATCGCTAACAAACCCGAAACCAAAATTCGCACGAGCATCTTGCGTCCTCGAACGGCCTGATGATAACGGGAAATCAAGTCCTCCTCTGGGCCGGGTGGGCGAATCTTTGGAGCACTCCGATCAGCAATCCACAAGTTGAGCATCATCAACGCGAAAAACACCACCGCAAAAATCAACGTGAGGATAATTTTTGCGCCTAATACTTGGCGCCAAACGGATGCTAAGTTTAGAGCAGCAAACCATAAATAATCGGTGTAAAAACTCGCTGCCCCGCGCAACGAAAACAAGCCGAAAATGAGCACCGCCGCCAAACCAAGCGCAATCACCCTGCCATTGCGCCCGAAACGGCGACCCCGCAAGTTTAAATCTCGGGGGTTTTTAGGGTTTCTCGGGCGACTTGAGCTTGCGCCGCTTTTAGGTCGGTTCAAGCCACCGTTATTGTCAACACTAGGCATTAGCTATGCAGGTTACCGTGCAGTGAGGGTTTTTGCTCTAATGACTTAACTCGAGGCTACAGGTGCAGCGGGGGTGCGCCGGTGGAAACCGATCTCCTGTAGGGAATTCCTCACCTGCAACCACATTAGTAGCTAAGGCATTATCGGCACACTCGGCACCGCAAGCACCATTTGGGTCTAGCACCCAACGCAGTTTGGGTTCGTTGCCATCGCTATTTTTTTGTGTACGAGCTTTGGCAATCTGCACCAAACCTTCCACAGCTACAGCCGCCGCCAATGCTGCGTCATTTAAATTCCTCGAGCGTATTTCGCGGTAGAGTGCTCGAATCGCGTCTGATAGTTCTTCCTCAGAAAGAGCCGAGGATGCAAGGTTTTCAAGGCGGTTATGCATTGGCTTTAGCGCGATCCGGTGAATATGATCTAGCGCGGGGGTGAGGTCTAAGTCGTCGGGTCCGCCGAGGCTAGCAACCTGTGCAGTGAGAAGTTCAACGACAGCGGCATCATATTTGTTGTTCTGACCGATCGAATTCGCAAAATCAACGTTGCCATTGCGGCGGATGTGGTCAAGTAGGTCACCTTGTTCGTCTATCAGCACCTTCTTGAGCACACGAGCCGTTTCGTTGACGAACACTTTCTTGCCGAACATTTCTTCGCCGGGTGTTGATGTTTGATTGGTTGTGGTAGGCGTTGACTGTTCGCGCGACACCGAACGCAAGCGAGCGAAAACATTGTGTGCGTCATCAACATCACTTGTTTTATTACGGGGTTGCTGTTCTGGTTCAGGCTGTGGCTCCAGTACCGCATCAGTCTCAGGCTCGGTTACTGGCTCTAACTCAACAACTGCGTGCGCGTTCGCGTTTGCATTTGCTGGAGTTAGAGCATCTAGATGGTCTAGGGCTTCCATCTCACCTGTGGTGAAGGTGTCACTAATCGGGCCAGGCAGTGCCGCTTCTGAATCTTCAGGTGTTGCCAAAACTGGATGCCCAACCAGTCGAGCTGCTTCAATTTCTGCTTCCAAATCCTCAGCCGTAGGGACAGCTTCAGAAGAAATCCTAAGACCAGCACGATTCGCGGCACTACGAGCCTCAGGAACTGCGGTCACCAAATCTTCAATGGCAGTATCTAAACTACGCTGGACGGTGGTCAACGCTTCAAGTAGGCGATCTCGCCCTGCCCTCAACTGCTCAACCTGTGTTCGTCCACCTTGACGTTTGCGAGCGAGATCACGCAACATACGTTCACGCACTATTTGTGCTTCATTAACCATCTCCCTACCCTGTTCACGCCCTCTTTCTATGATCTCTTCAGCTTGGGTTTGTGCAGTTTCAATCACCTGTTCAGACTCAACTTGCGCTTCAGCACGCAGCGTTTCTGCCGCAGTTTGTGCGTTTTTGGCAACGTCGGCGACATCTTTTTCTGCACGCGCAACCAAATTTCGTGCAGCTTCGTGTGCCGCCTCCAACACAGCACTTACTTCTGCACCAAGCACTTCGGTTGCTTGGCGCGCATCAAATTTAGGAGTTGATGCTTTGGTGAATTCGTCTAACCGCCCTGTTAGCTCAACACAAATTCGCTGCAACCTGCGGATCTCGGTTGCCGCCCGTTGCAGTTGCGAGCGAACCTCTGATGGGTCAAATCCTCGCCTAGTGATGGCAAACGAATTAGTTTCAAGCTTGCTCGCATCAAAAGTATCAAGGTTTAGCTTCTTAGCTTGAGGTTCTGCAACGCCTCGGGTCATAGCTCCATCTGCATCCATTGCATTGTTGACTTGATCCATCACGCCCTTTATTTTAGAAGACGAGCCAGCCATAACGGGGGCAATAACAACATTAGCTGCGAAAACAGTATTAATTTTAACTTAGGAACAAGTTGTCGGTGTCTCCACCTAAACTAGCCAACACGCTGACAGCTTCATCTAGGTTGGCCACGCCAAACACAGCCATTTCGCCAGAGTGTGCGTTTGCTTCACTAACTAATTCGCTTGGTACAATAAATGCACTAGCTCCGGCGCTGCGAGCAGCAACCGCTTTTTGGGCAACACCGCCAACGTTGCCTACCACACCTCCCAAAAAAATCTGCCCAGTAACCGCGACCTTATTGTTACCGGTCAACTCACCAGGGGTTAACAGATCAATGATGGCTAGCGCAAAAGCTAATCCAGCGGAGGGTCCGCCAGTAGAACCAGTATCTATCGCAACATCAATTCCTTGCGTGTTATCTGCAACCCGTGGCATGATTTCAGAGATGCCTAGATAAGCACCCTCACGGCCTTCTGGATGGGTTCCCCAAACAATTGCAACATCTTTTAGGGTGCCGGTGTTTGCTGCTTCAACAGTGACAAAACCTGTTTCGTTCGGTGTTTTCTTGGCCAACTCAGCGCGTAGATCTGTTAAAGAACCGATAGCGGTGCCGTCAATGCCCACAATCACATCCCCAACTTGAAGCAAGTCATTTGCTGGTCCATCCCCAAGAACCACACCAAATAGTACGCCTGTTTCTTCAATCGGTAAGCCGAGATATTCCAACGCCGCCAATACAGCATCATCTTTAGAACGAACCATCAACTCAAGATTGCGGGACCGGTTCTCAGCCGGGGTTCGGTCACCAAGAATGTTCTCAAGAGGAAAAAGCTCGGAGTTGGGATTAATCTCTGCTTCAAGCCAATCAAATACCGTCACATCAACATCAATAGAAACAGTTGTGAAAAGAAATTCCCCTTGTGGTTGATAGCTTTGCCGTCCACTAACCGTGATTCGGTCATTGATAGCCTGCGCTGAACCAGGCCGTGAAACAGCTGCCCCGTCATCGATAAGGGCTTGCCCGGGAATAAGTTGGCCAAGGAATTTAGCAGGCACCACCAAAGATGCCCCAACTATCGTGAGCAAAGCTAGTAGAACGAGAGCACTTCTTATCAGCCAAGATCGTTTCTTGGGCGTTTTTTTGCCGTTGATTGCTTTTGGTGTGTGTGCGGCTGAGGGCGCATTTGAACCAACTGGTTCAACCCAAGATATGGGACTTTTGTTCGTGTGCGATAACATTGCTACGGTCGTTAATTCCTCAGTCGGGTTTGATTTACCAAACACAACTCTAAGGCAACTACTTGAAAGTCACCGCTCCAAAGAAAACTAGCGCAACCAAGAAGCTGCTGTGGCAACTTTTGGGTGGGATTGGTTTACTGCCGCAAAAGGTTAGGCGACCTGTTGTTGGCGCAAAAGCACACATCAGGCTCTGGCAACGCGTGCTTTCTCTAGTGGTGCTGTTGATGTTAGTGATTGGACTGGGCATAGTTGTTGCGATGGTGGTGGGAGCAATTGTGGTTGCGTTGGCTTTTTTGTTGGAGAACGCAATCTCTTGACCGCGAGCGAGATCCCAGTGGCACAACGCCGACTCAGCGCGGCACTTGCTGGCTTTCAAGGTGACGTTGACACCGCCATTATGTTTTGCAACGATCCCAACCCCCTAGTGCGAATAGCAGCTTTGCGCTCCCTAGACAAACTGCACACCGACAAACACCGCATCGACGAGCAGTTGCTAATCAATAACTTGCGGAGTGCTCTTAGCGACAACGTGGCTCAAGTCCGAATAGCCGCGCTTGAAATCGCCGCACATTATCATGAGCCACCTATTTCGCAAATGCTCAGCGACGGTGAACCTATGGTTGTTGAAGCTGCGGCTTGGGCATTAGGTGAACGAGAGGTCACAAACGACACAATACTAAACAGATTGACAGGCACAGCTTGCAAGCACAACGATCCGCTGGTGAGAGAAAGCGCAGTGGCAGCGTTAGCGGCAATCGGCGACCCGAGAGGACTGCCCGCGATAATTGCTGCAACGCGTGACAAAACAACCATACGGCGTCGCAGTGCCATTGCTTTAGCTGCCTTTGAAGGCGACGAGGTCACCAACGCATATCAGAGGCTACTAAATGACCGTGACCGTCAGGTTCGAGACACCGCTGCAGAACTATTGGATTCTTTTGACGAAACGTCTTCAAAAATCAACTTTGGCTACTAGCTGGCAAATACAAAAAGCTAACGGGTGTCGGTGCCGGGTTTCATAAACATCACGCGCACCGATTCAAAGTTTTCTATAACCCGACCTGCACCTAACGCAACCGCTTCTAGTGGTGAGTCAACTAAATGCACCCGCACGTTGGTGGCATTCGCCAAACGATGAGCCATACCCCGCAACATTCCACCACCACCTACCAAGTGAATACCTTGCACAATTAGATCTTGAGCCAACTCGGGTGGAGCTTGCGCCAAACATGACAACACCGAATCAACCATCGCCGCAACCGGCTCCTCGATCGCTTGTCGAATCTCTAGCGGTGTCAACACAATTGTCTTTGGTAAACCACTCATCATCTCCCGACCACGCACCTCGGCATTGACCTCCTTTTCAGTGGGATGTGCTGATCCCAACACTATTTTGATGTCCTCCGCTGTGCGTTCCCCCACAGCTATGCCATATTGTCGCCGAACATAGTGCTGCACCGCTGTGTCGATATCAAATGAACCAACCCTTACCGCTTCAAGAGCAACCACCCCGCCAAGCGAAAGCAGCGCAGTTTCGGTGGTACCACCACCAATATCTACAACCATATTGCCTATCGGTTCGTTAATAGGCAAGTCCGCACCTATCGCGGCTGCAACGGGCTGTTCAATGAGTTGAGCGTCAGCGGCACCAGCTCCTCGAGCGGCATCGGTGACCGCACGGCGCTCAACTGCTGTAATGGCCGAAGGAACACATATCACTACACGTGGACGGTTTAACCTACTCACACCCACACGTTGCAAAAGCAAACGAATCATTCGCTGAGTCACTTCAAAATCGGTGATTGCACCTTGACGCAAAGGTCGCACAGCAACAATGTGGCTAGGTGTGCGGCCGATCATCTGCCAAGCTTCACGGCCTGTCGCCAGAACTTTCTTAGAACGGCTATTGACCGCGATCACTGACGGTTCATTCAACACTATGCCTTCCCCGCGGGCGTAAACCAGAGTGTTTGCGGTGCCTAAATCAATAGCTAGGTCACGTGCCAGAATCGGCCTCCTCGCCAGTGTCTGGATCCAAAGCAACTATCCCAGGGGGTTGCATCACTCCAGTTTTGCCTTCTCTAGGTGCAATCGCTGCCAAATGTTCACTAAAGGTCGGGGGTCGGGTGCGGCGAACTCTATGCCACAACCATAGGATTAGCGATCCCAAGATAGCTGCTGCAATCGCTACAACTAGAAACGGCACCGCGCTACTCATGTGACCTCGTTTCGCTCACAGTCGCATCCAAAGAATCTTGGGTGCGAGTGTGTTGGGCTTCAAACCCCCAATCTGCGCCACCAGCCCAGATCTCTTTTTTCCAAATCGGTACTTCAGCTTTTAGGGTGTCGATCCCAAAGCGGGCGGCTGCAAATGCTTCACGACGATGTGGTGCCGAAACCACCACCACCACAGCCGCTTCAGTTAGCGCGACCACACCAACACGGTGTAACAACACCACCCGGCCAATCCCATCCCACCTTTGGCGAATTTGTTGGGCAATGTCGGTTAGTTTAGGTACCACATAGCGTTCGTATGCTTCATATTCAAGCTGAGTGACCCCATCGCGACCTTCGGCGTGGTCTCTAACCGTTCCAGAAAATAACACCACAGCACCGCAACTTGGCAACACAACCCAATCAAGTGCAGCCTGTAGGGGAAGAGGTTGGTTAGTGAGTCCTAACCAGTCGTCAGAAGGTGGAATCAGCACGCCATCATGCTAGACCGCAAATCGGTTCACCATCACCTAGTCGCTCGGCGAACGACAAAAAAAGCGGCGCAGCATCCATCCTATTAGCCCCATGATTGTGCCGACTAACAGCGTCGCTAAACCCAACGCAAGTTCTTGTCGCCGCCCTACTGGCACCCAATCAACTGGCCCAGGCTTGTGAGAGACAACCCACGCTTGCTCATTGGTGTAACTAGGTTCCCAGCCCAAAGCTCGTAAACGATCATTAGCAATCACCCACGGATGTGAAGTGTAGGGCAACACACCCACCGGAACTGGTACTAGACCAGCTCGTAACCGTAATCTGGCCAACAACTTCGCCAACCACAACGGCACCCACAAGCGAGGTTTCGCTCCCTCAAGGTCACGCAACCCATCAGGTGGAATCCAACCATCAGCGGCAACGTTGAAAGCACCCTCAACTTGGTTTATCACCACTAGCACCACAGCACTAACCAAGTCATTGATGTGCAAGTATTGAACGGGAGGGTCACCATCGGCAGCCACTCCTAACCTCGCGCTGTGTAAGACCCGCGCAAGTTGCCCCAAAGCATCATCTGCAACCACCGCCGCTGGACGTAATATCGCTACCTTGGTCTCTGGGTGATTGCTTCGCTGACTGGCAACTATTTTTTCGATCTCAGCACGGGCAACCGCCCACGAAAATTCTTGATTCGGAGCTAGCGGCGCATCTTCTGTGAGCGGAATCGGGTTTGTTGCAGCAGCTCCATACACTAACGCGGTCGACAACATCACGACCTGTGAAACCCAACAACTTGCTGATGCTTGCAAAACCCGTGCTGCAATATGCACATCGCTAGCTAATTCTTCATTGCTGGGGCTAGGTTGATTCGGGTTGCTAAGAGAGCTCAAATGCACAACCACGCTAGCTCCTTGAAAAAGCTGTTCAAGGTCGGCTGTTCGTAGGTCAACGCGCTCAAAGGCTACTTCCTTAGGTAGATGCAGCGGTACCTTGCGAGCGACAGCGACTAGCTTGGTAGCCAATCTAGTTGAGGGCAACTGTTTAGCTAACTCGGCTACAACTTTGGCACCTAGTTCAGCATCAACGCCGGTTACCACGATTTGCTTAATCGGTTCTTGCGTCATCGGTTTGTTCGGCACTTTAAGCGCAAATTTTGAGCAACGCGGCGATCATTCATCTACGATGCTTTCATGGCCGACGATATGGCAGACGATGGAGATTCGCTGGGAGCATTCT
This sequence comes from Candidatus Aldehydirespiratoraceae bacterium, assembly GCA_965204595.1. Classification (GTDB taxonomy): domain Bacteria; phylum Actinomycetota; class Acidimicrobiia; order Acidimicrobiales; family Aldehydirespiratoraceae; genus VXYK01. The sequence continues at coordinate 1,262,138 of CBDBEW010000014.1, forward strand.
TCGGTGAAATAATGAAGGTGCTGAGTGGTGCTGGTTCAGCCTCTAATTCCGGTGTTGAGGTGGCGCGCTCGATCGCAAACCGCGGTGAAACTGAACCCAACATTGACCCGAGCCAGCGCTTCAAGATTGAAGAACTAATGCGTGTCGCTGAATTGCAAGTTGATGCCAACATTCCACACTTAGTGAGAAGTGATGGTCCAATAAAGGTCGAGGTAGTGAACCGCACGCTATGGATAGATGACATGGTCAAGCAGTATCGCTCCCTGTTAAGTGTTATCGCTTCCAAAATCGCAGCCTCATTTGTCTCTGGTGTGTTGCCAATAGATGAATCAGACAACAACCACCCCATGAATCAAATGATAGCGGGATTATCGAGCATGCTTGAATCCTTGATGCTGCCGATGACCGCTGGTTCAATGGTTGGCGAACTGGCCAAAGTGGCGTTTAGCGGCTTTCATTTACCTATCCCTAGGCCCTCCAATGCGCCATTATTGGTGCTGCTACCTAACCTTGATAGCTTCGCAAAACAGTGGTCGCTTGACAAAAATGACCTACGGCTCTGGGTGTGTCTCAATGAAACAATCCACCATCGAGTGCTTTCAATCCCGCATGTGGCAAAAAGACTAAACAAATTATTGCAAAGTTATGCAAACGCTTTTGCCTACGACCCTGAAAAGATTACCGACGAGATTGGTGAAGTCGACCTCAACGCAGGACCTGAAGTCTTACTAAAAATAAACTCCTCGTTAAGCGATCCCGAAATGATTTTTGGTGCGGTTCGCTCACCCGAACAAGAACTACTTGAACCGGAGATCACTGCACTTACAGCCGCGCTGCGCGGCTATATCGACCATGTTATGGACCAAACTGGTGGCAAGATTATTGGTTCCTACCAAATGCTTAAGGAAGCTATGCAGCGGCAGCGCGTGCAAGCAGATGCCTCTGACCGGTATGTGGAGCGCATTTTAGGGATCAAGCTTGATCAAGGTCAGTACGAACGAGGAAGTGATTTTGTGAACGGTGTGCTAGATCGTGCCGGCAGTGAAGGTTTAAATCGACTGTTTGACAATCCAGAAAACTTGCCAACCCCATCTGAAGTTGACGCACCTGGATTGTGGTTAGCTCGCATCGACATAATCGACATAATGGATTAAACCTCTCGTTGGCGTGAACTTCGCAGTAAACTTCGCTTGAGAACTAGCTCAGCGTTTCCTGCGATCGCTGCTACCAAAGATGTACAACAGCAGTGCTACCAATGCCAAAATTGCAACTAAAACTGCCCCCGCGTCAACACCTAAACGAATCACCACCGGCAACATAGCTCCCATTGCGAAAGCTAGCTGAAACCGCGCTTCAAAACGTGCGAAGAAACGCCCATAATTTGCCACTGGCGCATCCCGCTGCACCAATGCATCAAATGCTAACTTGCTAGTACTAGCTGCTGCGGTCACCGAGATTGTTAAGATCACCGTGCCAAACAAACCTCCCGACAAAAAAGCAAAAACCGCGCCTACCAAAAGACCAGACAGTGCCCCAAGTAGCATTTGTTCCTCAGCGAACCACTTACGAAGCAAGGGAGCGAACCGCACACCGCTTAGTGTTGCTGCCACAGCCACTGTAGCCACAACGACAAAATGCCAAAGCGGTGCTCTCGGATCACCGGCTATATCAATCCCACGTACGGTTGCGGTAGCACCTCCCAAAGCGGCACCTTCGGTGCTCACATCAATCCCGTCTTTGCCACCCCTCAACTCAAACATCAACAACATAGTCACAAACCCAACAATCCCTCTCACCACCATCATCGCCGTTGCCCCCAAAAGAATCTTGCGATACCGCAAGCCGACCCGTTCTGATCTCACAACAGGTGCTGTTGATACAATCATTGGCGGAATACCCAAAGCCAACACCGTGGCTAACACAAAACCAACTAATCCAACCCCAGCAGCGGCGGCAGGACCACCGACAAAGGCAAAAATACCCGCTAATGCCGCTCCCACAGGACCACACAACGCACTAATTAACGCTAGTCGACTGTTAGCACCAACCAAGTCCTCGTCACTGGCCACCAATCGAGGGACAACCGCGCTTTTGGCAACCGAATAACCTTTTTGCAAAACCAACACACCAAATATCTCAGGAAATAACAGCAAAGTGTCAACATGTTGAATGATCAACAAAGCAAGTAAAGCTCGTCCAACTGTGGTCACAATAATCATCATGCGACGGCCACCTTTGATGCGGTCGATGGCTGGCCCTATCAAAGGAGTAACAATCGCGAACGGTGTCATCGTCAACAACAACGCTAAAGCCACCCGACCACGAGATTCTTCAGGACTTATCGAAAAGAAAATGGAACCCGCAAACGCAGCAGCGATAGCACCGTCAGCAGCAGCACTCATTGCATGCAGGCGCGCCAAACGCATAAAAGGGGTAACAACTGGTTTGGGAGAGGGTTGTGACCCTGAGTGCTCAAACGGTGGTGTATCGCTTAGGTTCACGCAGGCATTCTGAGCGATGAAACAGTCCCTGCCACCGAATCAAGTAAAGCAACATCGTGGTGATAGGTCAACAAGTTGTGAGCCGACAATACATCAAACCAGCCCACCACATCCACTTCGCTGTTGGGTTCAAACTCGCCTTCAACGGGTTGCATTGTCCAATAAACTACCGCCTTTTGCCTACCACGGGCATCAAGATAGCGCACCAACGGCAGCCGTGCCAGCCGTTTGCATACCAAACCTGTTTCCTCACGAACTTCTCTGCAAGCTGCCTTACCTAAAGACTCGCCGGCATCTAACTTTCCTTTCGGAAACGACCAATCACCATGCAACGGGCGATGTATCAAAAGGATTTCTGTGGTGTTAGAGGTCGCACGCAGAACCACACCTCCAGCAGCCCAGACCTCAACATCTGGAAACTTCAGCGTCAATCGACGGTACAGGTCAGACACGGCTTCTGTCCCTAGCAAGTTCTTGAAGGGTTTCATGGACATCATCACCGATGCTATCCACGTTACGAACCCAAACGCCTTTTGCGTCTAGCGACCAAGCTAAAGTGTCGTCTTTTAGGTTCGCATCAAGCACTGCGATAAGTCGGTTCTTGATCTCTGGTTCGGTCATCTCTAACAACACCTCAACTCTACGATCAAGGTTTCGTCTCATCAAATCTGCGCTACCAATATATACCCGCTCAGAACCTACTCCGCCACCGTTAGCAAAATAGAATATTCTTGAATGTTCTAAGAAACGGCCGACAATAGAACGAACCCGAATATTGGTTGAGTTATCCGCAAGCCCAGGTCGTAGACAACATACCCCTCTCACAATCAAGTCAATCTGAACTCCCGCGTTAGATGCATCATACAATTTTTCGATAATGTCGCCATCCACTAAACTGTTTACCTTCAAGATTATCCGGCCATTACCACTAGCGATTTCAGTATCAATTAATTCGTAGAGGCGCGTCCGCAGCATTTCTGGTGACACTAAAATTCGTTGATAGTCACGCACTCGGCTATAGCCAGTGAGATAATTAAACAAGACAGCCAAATCATCACCCACCACAGGGTCGGCTGTCAACAAGCCTAAGTCTTCGTAGAGGCGAGCCGTGCGATCGTTGTAGTTTCCTGTACCTATATGACAATAACGGTGAATGCCGTCAGCTTCTTCGCGCACCACCATCACTATTTTGGAATGTATCTTCAATCCAACAATGCCATAAGCAACATGCACACCAGACTCCTCTAACCTGCGTGCCCAACCTATGTTGGCTTCCTCATCGAACCTTGCCTTAACTTCAATCAAGACCGCAACCTGCTTACCACGTTCAGCTGCATCGATTAGTGCATCAATAATCGGGCTTTCACCAGATGTGCGATATAAAGTTAACTTGATCGCTAAAACCGACTTGTCTCGGCTCGCTTGACGCACAAATTCCACCACCGACCTACTAAAGGAAGAATAAGGATGGTGCAATAACACATCACGCTCAGCCAGAACCTTAAAAAAATTGTTTGGCTTGTCTTCAGAAGTAAGTGCTGGTTCGGAAATGCCACGCCAGTCCGGCCACTTGTGTTCACCAAGATCAAGGTCGGCCACTGCGTTGAGCGAAGTGGCATCAAGTGGCCCTGAGCACCAATAGACATCTGCCATCTCTAAATCAAGTTCTTTCACTAGCAGGTCAAGGGTCTGCTGCGATACCGTTGACGCAACCTCAAGGCGTACCGCACGACCAAAACGCCGTCGCCGTAATTCAATCTCTACTGCAGCGAGCAAGTCTTCAGCTTCCTCGCCTAACGTTAGGTCAGCGTTGCGGGTAACACGGAAAGGCACCGATTCAACTATTTCCATCCCAGGAAAAAGTTGATCAAGGTGCGCGGCGAGTACCGACTCAGCAGACACAAACCGAAAGTCCTGATCAAGTGGCATCCAACGCTGCAAGGTGTTGGGCACTTTCACCCGAGCAAACCTTGTCTCACGATCGACCTGATTGCGCACCACCACAGCTAGGTTGAGAGACAAGTCAGAAATATAAGGAAATGGATGACCGGGGTCAACTGCTAAGGGTGTCAAAATGGGGAAAATGCGGGTGCGGAACCGTTCCGAAATCGTTTCTTGTTCGGCACTAGTTAGTTCCTCAAACTGCAGTAGTTCAATGCTTTGCTCTTGCAACGCAGGGAGAATTTGTGTTGCAAAAATTGCTTCTTGATGAGCTCCAAGTTCGAGAACCACTGAATGAATGTCGGTGATCTGGCGGCGTGGGGTTCGTCTGTCAGGGCCAACTGTTGAGATGCCTGCCGCTACTTGATCGTGAATCGCCGAAACTCGCACTTGAAAGAACTCATCTAAGTTGCTTGCGTAGATCGCTAAGTAGCGGACGCGTTCAAGTAGAGGGATTCGTAGGTCGGTTGCGAGCTCAAGTACTCGAGCGTTGAAGGCAAGCCAACTCAACTCCCGGTTCAGAACCTTAGTTTCGTTGACATCCCAACCACCGACCCGAACTTTCACATCTGACCCTGATCCTCAATAAAGCCAACATCCCATTCAACCACAATGCGCTCCCGTTGGGCATCACGGTTCACCCGTTCCCTGTTACGCCTAAACTGCGGATCGTGTGGTGGCAACAACATTAACCGAGCATTGACGCGATCGCAGAAACTTTCCATATGTTCCCTTTCACCGAACACAACTTTGACTTCCCAATGGGGTGAAGATGGACCAAGATAAACTACAGAAGCTTGGCCTAGCGGTGGGTCATCAAAGGCAGACTCATCTTGCACTGATGTGATTTCGGTCATCGCAGCTCCTACTTTTTGGAAGATTTTTCAGTTGATTCCTGTTCGCTTTCGTCTTCTGCTGCTTCGTTTAATCCTGTCTTGAACTCTTTTTGTGCTCTTCCGAGCGAGCGAGCTAGTTTAGGTAGTTTTGCGCCACCAAACACAAGCAAAACAATGACTAAAACGATCAGCAGTTCAGATGCGGAGGCCTGTGGAATTATGCCGTTGATGTAACTCATATGACTATCTTAGCCGCATTAGAGTTTGTCTATAGCAGCAATGTTACCAATTTTTGGCCGAAGTGCTTGTGGTTTTGGCTCGTTTGTTTGTGCTATGTGGGGTGCTGCTTTGTGCAGAACCGTTGAGCTAAGCGTTTATAGAAACTTGCGTTAGGGCACGTTGGCGGCGTAGCCGGCGGCGTTCTCGCTCACTTTTACCGCCCCAGATTCCGAATTTCTCGCCGCTTTGCAGCGCGAATTCCAAGCATTCTTCTTTCACAACACAACCCCGGCATACTTCTTTAGCTTCTCGCGATGACGCACCACGTTCGGGGAAAAACAAATCGGGGTCTACCCCAAGGCAGTTAGCGTAGTTGCGCCAACCTTGTTCTACGGGTTCCATTTCCATATAAGCCATTATTCCTCCGGGGTCAATCGGTTGTTCAAACGCAAATTCGTGCTATGTTTAGGTGCTACTCACAAAACTCTAATTACACCATTGTAATTTGGGTTTGCAAAGTCCGCAACCTCACCAACGGAGAATTTCATGCCGATCAACCCCGAAGCCGTTGGCAACACCAGCGAACCTGAGGAGTTTAGTTGGACATCAACTGACAGTTTGCTATATGCCCTCGGAATTGGTGCTGGTGCAACCAACCCCTGTGGGTTTGAACTGGAGTTCACAACAGAAAACAGCGCAGACCATCCACAACAAGCTTTGCCCACCCAAGTTGTTGTCTTGGCTCCACTCACACTACCGTCATTTGGAGATTTCAATCTAGCCGCATTACTGCACGGCGACCAAGAAATCCAACTCCACCAACCACTAGCTACAGAAGGTTCAGCTATCGCCCAGAGCGAAGTTACAGCCATCTACGACAAAGGCAAAGCCGCTCTCGTGCGCCTGGAAACAAATGTGCACGATAAAGACGGCACACCCCTTTGGACTAGCAGAGCCGGATTGTTTATTGGCGGTGAGGGAGGCTGGGGCGGCGACCGTGGTCCAAGTAAAGACTGGGACTTACCCAACCGAGTTGCCGATCAGGTGGTGAGTTACGACACTCGCTGTGACCAAGCCTTGCTATATCGACTAAACGGCGACCGCAACCCACTCCACAGCGACCCATCGTTCGCCGCGCTAGCAGGTTTTGACAAACCCATCCTGCACGGGCTTTGCACCTTTGGTTTCAGCGGTCGAGCACTACTGCATGGGTGCTGTGGTAGCGACACCACCCGTTTCGCATCAATGAGTGGACGGTTTAAATCACCAGTAATGCCCGGCGAACGGCTCGACACACACATCTGGGACGAAGGTGAACGAACACTGTTCCAAACTCGGGTCGGCAACCGAGTCGTGTTTGACGCTGGGATTTTCGTTCAGCACTGAAATGGATCTAGGCGGGAAGTGGCGCGCAGCCGTCGCGACCGACGAAACACGCCGCACCTTTCATCAACCCGAACTAAATGATCAACACTGGCACGACATTACTGTACCAGGCCACTGGTCTAACCAGCCTGGATTTGCTGACGAACAGGCGGTGCTGTTCCGTACCCGCTTCACCTTCACCCCCACGCAAGAGCAATCATCTTCAGAAAGTCGCTACTGGTTGTGTTTAGATGGAATCTGTCAACAAGGCGATGTCTGGCTAAACGGTGGCTATGTCGGCAACACCGAAGGCTACTTTGTTCCTCATCGCTTTGAGGTGGGTGAACAACTAGCTAACCGTAGTGAGCACGTGCTAGCAATAGATGTAACTTGCCCTCTACCCACATCTAACTCCAAAACACCTAGCAACCACTTGCTGGGTTCTCTCATCGATCCCGAACTGAGCGGCACCAGCAAACAAAACCCGGGTGGCATATATTTACCTGTCCACCTTCGCGAAACAAAAAGCACCGCCATCGTGTTTTCGCGGGCTATCTGTGTCGCCGCCGATACCAACAGCACCACAATAGCGATGCGGTGCGTTTTTGATTCGACGCGTTCGCAAAACGTGGTTTTACGAACTCAAATAGCGGGGCAACAACACGAACTTAGCCATCCCGCCGCAGCAGGAGAAAACCGTGTTGAATGGAACGTTAAGGTCACCTCACCAGAGCTTTGGTGGCCCCATTCGCTCGGTGACCAACCGCTCTATGACTTACGATGTGATGTTGTTGTTGATGGCGAAGTCTCAGATTTCTTCGCTGCCCGTATCGGTTTTCGCTCTATCAGCATGCGAAATTGGGGACTGCGAGTGAACGGTGAAAAACTATTTATAAAGGGCATCAATATGTTGGCTACATCAGCACGGTTGGGTGATGCCTCTGCCGAGCAGATACATGCCGATGTGTCAGCAGCGAAAGGTGCTGGACTAAATATGATTCGACTGCTAACGCACATCGCCCGGCCTGAACTGTATAAGGCCGCTAATGAACTCGGAATGATGCTGTGGCAAGACCTTCCTTTGCGCCAACAAATGGCTCGCAGTGTGGGGGTTCAAGCAAAACGTCAAGCTCGTGAAGCCGTTGATTTGTTAGGGCATCATCCTTCTGTAGTTTTGTGGTGCGCGCACGATGAACCGTTTAGGAAACCAGCATTGAGTAGCACTACTCCACCTGTTTTAGGGCAGCAAAAACCTTCATGGAATCGTAATGTTCTTGACCGTTCACTGCGTCGAATCCTCAATCGAACCGATGGTTCACGCCCTGTGGTGACCCACACTGCGGTGCCACCCAACCTCGGAGATTTTGATGGCACAACTAGTCATCTTTGGTTTGGTTGGCATCGTGGCAGAGCTGCAGACATAGCTACGGCTGCGGCTCGTGTGCCTCGAATGGTGAGGTTCGTGAGTGCTTTTGGGGCTGCTACCGTTGCGGCCACTAATCCTTTGCTGGTCAACTCAGATTTTCTTTGGCCTGAACTCGATTGGGAAGGTATCGCTGCCTCTATTGGTGCCAAAAAAGATGCGCTGCTGCATTTGGTTGCTCCCACAGAAGCTAGCGATGTTGGTGAGTGGTGTGATTTTGTTGAGGCAGCACAAGCGCAGCTTCTAAAGACAAAAATTGAGTTGTTGCGCCGCTTAAAGTACCGCCCCACTGGTGGGTTCTTGACTTTTTATTTTGCTGACCCAAGCCCTGCCGGTGGTTTTGGTGTGCTCAACTATGATCGCAGTGTGAAGCCATCGTGGCAGGCATTAGTTGATGCGTGCCGACCTGTAATTGTGGTGGCAGATCCATTGCCTTCTTTGTTTGCTGCTGGCGATGAACTTGATTTGGCTGTGCATGTTGTGTCTGACGAAAGGCTGGCGATTGACGCTACAACGGTTCGTGGCGTGGTTAGAGCTGCCATTGCAGGTGGTGGTTCTGTTGTCGTTTCAGAGCAGAAGTGGCAGGGCACGATCCCTGCCGATAGCTGTGTGCTAGTTGGCAATGTACGAACTGTGATACCGGTTGCGGCCACTCAACTCACAATTACTTTATCGCTGACCGCAAGCGACCTTAATGTAACCAACTCCTACACTTATCCCCTAACTCCCATTCAATAACCAAACATAAGCTCCCGATTCCTCCACTCCGCGTTTATTCGAACTCAGAAGACTTGGAGCCCAGGTTGGCGGCATTCTCTGAGACGGTGCGCCTAGTGGCCTCGTCGAACCCTTCGCTGCTCTTGGCCCGGACCTCGAGGGTCAGCTCGACTTCTGGGCCGAGTCGGGCGGTCACATGCTCGGCTATGTCTGCCAGTTCCTTGATGCAGCGAACGGGGTCCAACTGGAACTCGGCGTAGAACTGGGTCGGTCCCGAACTCGCTGAGGCTGGATCCGGCGCCGACGTGCCTCCATCGCCGGGCCGGCCGGGTGATCCGGTCGAAGTCTCTCCTTCCGGCTCACTGCCGGGTTCGGGGTCGGCCGTCGGGGGCAGGCTGTCCGGGCGGATCAGCAGGCCGCCGTGTGTGGGCGTCACGTGTTGAGCGGTGCGAACGTCCAGCCAACGCTCCCCGTCATGCACGTCTGCATAGGCGAACGTCGTCTGCTCCCAGTCGAGGGCCGCGACGCCGCTCGAGAGGGCCTGGGCCAACACGTCGAACGACCCCAGTCTGGGCATATGGCAGAAACGAGAGTATGTGGCCCAGAGCTCCCCCACTCCCAGGTCTCCACGGTCGGACCACAGTGCGCTTCGGTCAACGTCCATCCGCACCCGCACACCGCTGTATTTGGAGATCAGCTTCTCCTCGCTGCGCAGCTTGCGGCCGGCGCGCACGGCAATCGAGTCTTCACCTGCCGCACGGCTCGTCTGCCAGACAATCTCGGAGGTCCCCGGTGCTTGTTCAGGCGTCAGAACCAGCGTGAAGGTTTCAGCGATGAGCGATTCAACCTGTTTGCGGGAGTCTTCGAGTTTGGTCTGTGCCTGACGCAGCTGGTGAGCGGTGAGTTCCAGATCGTCGCTGTCGACGATCGAGCGCCATGCCAAATGTGAGCGAGCGGCAGAACGGAGCTCACCGACGCGTTTGACGTGGGCCGCAACAAACACCAACAGGTTGCGGTTGAGCCGCGGCCCGGCGTCCCGCTGGGCGAGGATCTTCTCTGCCGACTCGACAGCCGAGGACCTGGCGTCACCCGTCGAGTGTGTGACCGTCGGCGCCAGCACCACGAGCCGTACACCGTCGTCGTTGTCGGGCACATCGCCGGGGCCTTCTGCGAACACTTGAACCGCGAAGAAGTCTCCGCGTTCGCGCTGTGCCGCTACCAGCGGCCGTACCAGGTCATCGGCGTCACGGTCGTCGTAGTTGGAGGCGCGATCCTCAGCGATGCGGGTGACGTTGGGAACCAGCGAATACCAGTACTGCGACCCGTCGACATACAGATGAGTCGCCCGGTCCGACAGGCGACGCAGGGCGTCTGAGAACTGGCCCAGAGGCTCGCCTGGTTGCGCGCATCCGAGCACCACCGATTTCATGTCCACCCCCCGCTTGCCGTCGGGCCTCGGCGCGGAGCTCATGTAGACGGTGCGGGCGGCCCGGCGGGTGGCCGAGTAGCGGCCGAAGTGCGGGAACTCGCTGTCGATGTGCAACGGCAGGGCGTTCTCACCGTCGACGTCGGACTTGATCACCGGATCCCAGCCTTCGTCGAGGTATTTCTTCATCTCGCTCACCAGCGGACCGGAGTCCATCGGCAGGCCGGCCGGCATGATCAGCAGTGAACGGTCGTCGCGTTTCCACAGCTGCGATATCACCAGCGCCATGAGCCGGAGCACGCCGCGTGTGCGCTGGAACTTGTCGAGCGCCGACCAGTCTCCGAAGAGGCGGTCGAACAGTTCTGGATGGATCGGGTAGGAGAGTTCCATGCGTCGCCGGTATTCGCCTTCTCCGACTCTCGGCGGGAACTCTTTGGCGTGCTCGCGGTACATCTCGCTGAAGGCCCGGATCACCCCGTCACGCACCTTGGCCTGTTCGGCCGATATGGGGTCGAACAGGCGGCGGCGCACGATCTCGAAGGACTCGTCGGGGGACGCCGGCTGCCATTGCGCGGCCTTGCGGGCGACCACGTTCTTCAGCCGCTCAAGCACCGTGCGGCCTTTTGGCCCGCCAGTCTCGATATCCGACGCCGGAATCGCGATCAGCACCACCACGTTCGGAACGGCCGCCGCCGCTTCGGTTAGTGCCTGAGCGAATGTGAATTGCGTGTCGAAGTCGCCTCCGACAAGTCGCATGGCGCCGTCATCAGAACTGTCATTCAGTTGGCGGGCGTAGGCGACCCATTCATCGATCAGCACGACGGCAGGGCCGAACTGCGAGAACAGCGTGCGCAACGCGGCACCAGGATTGGTTGCGGCTTCATCGTCGGCCCGAACCAGTTCGTAACCTTCTGCGCCTCCGAGTTGGTAGGCGAGATGCCCCCAAAGCGTGTGAAGGCTCACCCCAGGTTCGACCACTTCGGGCTTTGCCGGCGAGATCATCTGGCCGACGAGTACCGCCCGGTTGATGTCAGCCGGAAGCGAGAGCCCTTCGTCAGCCAAGACTTCCGCGACACCGGGCAGCTCGGCTGCCGGCTCGCCTGAGGCCAGGTGGTACAGCGCGATCATGGAATGGGTCTTGCCGCCGCCGAAGTTGGTCTGCAGTTCGATCACGGGATCACCGCCGTCACCTGAGAGTCGCCGGGCCGCTCCCGTGAGCATCTCGCGCAAGCCCTGGGTGAGGTAGGTGCGGGCGAAGAAGGCCCGGGGGTCTTGGTATTCCGACTCGGCATTGCCGCTGAGCACTTCGTAGAGGTCGGCTGCGAATTCGGCCTGGTCGAAGCGCCCCGATGCGACGTCGGCGTGCGGCGCGATGATCTCACGCCACGGGGCGAGTCCGGCCTCGGGACGGCCTTCGGCCGGCTTGGCCGCGGTACGGCGACGCTCGGAGCGCGATTCCTCGTCCACCATCTGGCGCAGGAGGCCACGCCGCAGGCTGCGTATCTGGTGACGCTCGGTCACGTTGCCGAAGGTCTCCAGCACTCGTTCCATCGAGTCGAGTGCCCGCACTGTGTCGTCAGTCGACATCGACTGCTGGTGCGCCCACTTGTTGCGGACGTCGGAGACTTCGAACACCAGCGAACGCACAGACGCGGGGAAGCCGTGGCTGAACACTTCGTTCCAGGTGACTTTGACGCCCGTCAACAGGAACGCTGCATCGTCGGTGGACGGGTCACGCAGAGGATTGTGCAGCCTGCCGTTGACGGTCTGGAGCCAGTCGTCGCCGTAGAACCCCTGCCAGGTCTCCTCGCACTTCGGCCGCAGCCCGTCACGCAGCAGATCGAGCGCCTTGGAGATGCGTTCTGTGTTGGCCATCACCATCGGCGCCCACCTCCGTCAGTTCGTTTCGCTAATTCCACGGCCCACACAATACCACTCTCAAAGGACACCACGCGAAGCCTCTCAATCAGGAATTGCCGGTGGGGGGCATGAAGGTGAACATTAGATTGGTTTTGGCCTTCCAGTCGCGTCCATCTCGCAGGATCAGACCTGCGTCGAGTAACCGGTTGAGGTCGCGGCTCAGGGTCCTGGGGCCGATTCCCGCGTAGAGCCGGGCCACGGCCGGGTTTAGGTCGATCAGTCCCTCTCGTGGCACAGGCTCGTATGGTGGCATCGCTAGGACAAGTGCGCGTTGACGGTCGCTGGCCCGGCTTGTGGGGAAGCAATTGATGACCTCGTTGATATAGTTTGTCCAGGAGACATCGAACTGCTGGTCGCGTACGAGCTCGATCTGCTCTCGAAGGCCGTCTAGGAGTCCCTGAGCGGCGTACGCCACGAAACCGGCGGTCTCATTTGACCGGCTAGCGGTCTCCAACTCTCGGTAGTACTGGTCGCGGGTGAGGTTGTAGTGGTTGGACAGTTGGTGCGCGGCCATCAGAGGCATCTGACCTGATCGGGCTAGTAGCATGAACTCCAGCAGCCTCGCGGTGCGTCCGTTGCCGTCGCCGAATGGATGGATCCAAGCAATGTAGAGGTGGGCATAGACCGCCTGGATGACGGTAAGCGCGAAGTCTGTTTCGGGGTCTTCGGATCTAAAGACATCGCTCTTCAGCCACTCAGCCAGTCGTTGTGTCAGATGTGGGCAGTCTTGGGCGGGTACGCCGCGGTACTTTCCCACCATGACCGAATGATCCCGAAACGCCCCGGGTGTCACATCTGGGGTATGCGCGGTGGAGTCGAGGACACGTCGGTTGTAGTTGCAGACCAGTTCAGAGGTGACAGGGCCGATGGTCCCGTGCTCCGCTTGGCCGGCGATCTCGGTGAGGGCATCGAGAACGTTGCGTACCTCCCGTTCCTGGTACTCCCTTGACGGGGGTGCGCTGTACTCGCCGCGGTAGATGCCCACGACCTGCTCCTGGCTGAGGGTGTTGCCCTCGATGGCCGTGGTTGCCTGCGCTCCCTTGATCAGTGCCACCTCGTTCAAGTGCTGAGCGATCCTCGGTTTCAAGGGAGTACTGGCGATCTGCTCACAGATCGCACGCGCCTCACCGAGAAGCATCCAGGTTCGGGGCGGCAGACCGTTCACGTCTGTGGCACTGAACGTGATCCACGGGTGAGATTCTTCGTAGGCCCTCATCATCTGACTATACTGTATAGCCCTGTTTTGTCCAAGTCTTTGTCTAATCTTTTGTCTGTATTTTTGTCTAAGTCTCTGTCGTCACTCTGTCTCCCCATCGCCGTCCGCTCTCGCCGACCTCCAACCCGGTGCCTGACCTCCAAAAATCTGCGCATTGAGCGTATCCGGCAAACTTCCCCTCCCGAAAGGACGCGCAATGATGCGCCGGTTGGGCAAGGTGCTAGGAAACCGGTGTTTTGCTGGCATCTTCTGGGTTATTTGAGTTGGGGGAAGTTAGCCGATTTGGTCAATGGTTTTGGTTTGTTCCGCAGTGGGGGTTTTTGGGTTGGTGGGGGTTTGAGTTCGAGTTTTTTGGTGGTGGGGTGTTTATGGATTTGCCAGCCGTGGTCGTGGATTTTGTGGTGGCAGCGGTCACAAACCAGGGTGAGGTTATCAAAGTTGGTTTCACCTCCGTGTGACCAGTATTTAATATGATGTGCTCGACACCATAGTGGGTCGGTTCCGCATCCTATACAGTGTTTATCGCGTGCTGTGAGTGCTATGCGTTGAGCGTTGGTGGCGGTTCGTTGGCTTCTTCCTAACCACAGCCGTTGGGTTTTGTTATTGAACACCGCAGGCAAAATGTTGGCATCTACTGCTAGTTCACGCAACGATTGTTCTGTGATTGGTGAACCGTTAGCTAACCGCAAATTACGCAGTTGTTGTTTGACCGTGCAATAATCAGCGATGATCAGCAAATTAGCGCCCAGTCTTCTGTTTTTGCTGTTTGGGGTTTGTTGGCATATTAGTTCAGCTAAAGCGTCGGCTCTGCGTTGCTGGGGTGTTGGCCGGTTTTTGGGGTTTTCGCTGTGATACATACAACGTTCTTTGTCTGCCAACGCGGTCATTACCTGCGCTCCTGTTATTTGATCAAACTCAGCGCGTAACACCAACATACCATTATCGGGGCTTTCAAACGCTTGCGCGAAACGTTTTTTGCGTTGACGCTCCAAAACGGACACCCCGGATTTGTCGGCCTGTTCATTTTGATGCTTACGAACTGTTTTAGCGAAATCATCAAACACTTGAGTTTTGGCTTTATCAACCAACTCTTGTTCAACTATTTTGCCATCAGATGCGGTACGGGCAATTAATTTAGCATGCCCAGCAGGTATATCACCAGACTCCAACGCCTCAAAAGTTTCCGGCAAAGACTCCAACTCTTTAGCAACCTCTACTTCTTTTTTGGCTTCACGTTTAGAAATCAACAACTCACCAGTAGCCACCTGTTGAGCGTCACCGGCACTAGAACGTCTACTGATCTCAGCCAACAACTTCGCTTTGCGAGCCGCCAACCGAGACTCGAAACGACCCAACAAAGACAACTCACAAGCCAACCCCGAATCACTCAACGACGCTATATCACCAAACGCCACGCAAACATCATTACCGCACCCCACCCCACCGGCTGGCTTCTTAGACTTTATATTAGTTGGTGTATCCGTAAACAACATAACATCACTCTATAGACACTGTGTGACATTCACAACCATCAAACATCAAATAATATTAGATTTCTGAAAATATTTTATATCACCTAAACCAACAAGAAGTCATACAAAGCACCCAACGCTCAAAGACCGCGCTGTCAAGACCGCAGGTGCCCTCGGGAACCTCAGCGCTGTGCTCATCCGAGCTAATACAGTCGCCTCGTCTCAGATCGAGCACATCACGACCTCCAATGAAACGCTCGCGATTGCTCTGACCGACATCGGATACAGCGATCCCGACCGGAGTCCATATCGGCTAGCAACTGAACTGGACGTAGCTCACCTCACAGTTGCGCTTAGCACTCAACCTAGCAGCGAAGGACTGAGCGAGGATTGATTCCACCGATGTCACCGCAGCCTGCTTGCAGTGGATCCCGGTAAGGATAACCGCTACCTAAGCGCGTGGCGCGATTGCGCGGTGTGGATCGGTCAGACCCGCCAGAGCGCGGACTTCGAAGGTCCACTGTCCGACAAGATACCCGCACCGATGGCTGACTTGGCGCGCTTCGCAGCCAGATCGCCGTGCATCCCCTAATGTGTGTGGCCATCGCGCACGCTTAGTTTGAGACGAACCACCCCTACGTGGACAGCAACAGCCGCATCGGGCAGTCGCTCATCCACTACTAGCTTGACGATCAGCGCAGAGCCGCGACCGTGCCGCATGGCCTCCCGCACAACCCCTACGGCCACGTCGAAGGCCTGACCGCGTACCGCCGAAGCGACCTCAACGACTGGATCACTGAGTTCGCCTCTGCGGTTCCTGACCAAACACAGGCCACTGAACGCCTCAAAGACCGCAACTCTGGCATCGCCAACAACTACCACCAGCGTGTTCGCACCCGCCATGGTTCGGCGGTTTCGCAGATATTCGCCGGTCTGCTAAACACACCGGCTATCACCGCTGGAAAAATTCAAGCAACCTACAAACTGACACCGTCCCGCGCTTCACAAATCCTGCACAGACTCGCCGCTACCGGGACTGAGTGGCGCATCTGGTGCCGTTTCAACGCGTTGGCGAAGTCGCCCGAAATATACTGATTCCCGCGGTCGCAGGAACACCACGCCTGCGGTGTGGTGGCCCTTGGTGGCAGCCGTGGTGTGCAACGCTTCGAAGACGAGTTCGGCGCGCGTGGCCGGCCATCGAGTAGCCGATCGCGCGACGCGACCCCAAGTCGAGCATCGCAGCTAGGTGCAGCCACCCCTCGGTGGTGTGGATGTAGGTGATGTCACCAACCCAGACACTGTCGGCACCGCCGATGCCGAAGTCGCAGCGCTCCAGATCCCTAGGCGCCGACCGCACCGTTGGTGCTCGCCCGTAGCGTGGTATGCGACGCTTGTGAACTCCGCAGATCCCGCTGATTGCCATAAGCCGTTCGACGCGTTTGTGGTTCACACTCACACTCCTTGCCGGCGCAGCTGCACGCAGACTCTCGGCGAGCCGTACGCTGCGCCGGAGTCGGCTTGAATCCGCCGAATCTGTCGTAGCAGGTCAACGTCAGCGTGGTTCTCGACGCTGAGATCTCGGGCCTCGTTTGTG
The DNA here is from genome assembly GCA_965204595.1 of Candidatus Aldehydirespiratoraceae bacterium. Lineage (GTDB taxonomy): Bacteria > Actinomycetota > Acidimicrobiia > Acidimicrobiales > Aldehydirespiratoraceae > VXYK01. The sequence goes on from CBDBEW010000014.1 coordinate 1,278,768, forward strand.
CCACGCGTAGAACCCCTGCCGGGTAACACCGGCGACCCGGCACGCTGATCTAGTCACCGAACCCCACGGCCTTTTCCGAAAGCGACCCAGCAGTAGCGGGTCACTGTCCCGACTCCAACACCTGAAAGGCAGTCGCACCTTTGAGCAGTTCACACTCCATCCACAGCCTGGCGTTCTCGCAACGCAACTCGACCAGCTCGGTTCGCTCGCTCGTCGTCAGCCCGGGCCGCTCCCCGCGGTCGATACGGGACTGGCGAACCCAGTTCACAGGAGTGCCCTCACCGAACCCGAGATCGCGTGCCACCGCAGCGGCCGGCCGGTCCCCGCTTGAACACCAACCCCACAGCATCAGCTTTTAACTCTTTACTGAAGTGCCGCCGAGAAACCAGCGGCGGACTATCTGTTTCCATCAATGACATGATTACCTCATAATCACAGTGTAAAACCAAAGGGGGGATGCTCATCTCCACCAAACCCGGGGTGATTCTCCCCGACCTAAAGCGCGAAAAGCCTACAAAGCAACCTTTGACACGGCGTTGCCCGACGCCGCGCAGATCGCGGACCCGTTCAATGTGATACGCACCGCGAACCAAACACTCGACGAAGTCTCCCAGACACGTGCAAAACGCCACCCTCGCACCACCGTGGTCGCAAACCAGACCCGCTATACCGGGTGCGTGTACTACTGCTACGAGCGTCAGAGGTGATCAACGACGACAACCGCACCAAACTGCTGGGTCTACTCAAAGCCGGCGACCCCCACGGCGAAGTCCGAGACGCCTGGCAAGCCAAAGAGGTCCTGCGGTCGGTCTATGACATCAACGATCCCGACACCGCCGTCGAGTTCGTGACACAACTCGCCGCGGACCTCCAAGACCCCAAACTGCCCCCACAGATCAACCGGCTAGGACGCACCCTAGCGCGCTGGCACACCCAAATCACCAACTGGCACCACGCAAGGATCACCAACGCCGCCACCGAAGGAGCCAACAACTTGATCAAACGCGTCAAACGCGCAGCCTTCGGATTAACAAACTTCGACAACTACAGAATCCGCGCACTCCTCTACGCAGGCAAACCCAACTGGAACCTCCTCCACACGCTCACCCCGACCTAAAACGCGAAGAACCCCTTCACTGGGAATGCTGCGTTAGTTGATTTGTGGGCTGATGTCGTCTTTGTGAGTTAGGGTTTGTTTTGTCAGTCGTGAGTGTTGAGCCATGATTGTGCTGGCACGACAGACACGTAGAGGGCGGAGGTTGCTGCGGTGAGGGTTGCTGTGGTTAGGGTTGTTGCGATGATTGCTAGAGATGGCCAGTAGTTCGGTGACACGGTGCCGTCGACGAGCGTGTAGGCGACCGCGCCTATGGTGCCTATGGCGGTGCCGCATAGCCCGACGAGTGTTGTTGTGGTGAACGATTCAAGTATGACGAGTCGGCGTATTGTGGCTAGTTCAGCACCGATTCCGATTAGGCGAAGTCGTGTTGCGGCGAATTGCGATGTGTGGGTGATCACTGACAGCAGTAATGCGACGAACGCGCCGATTCCGGCTATTTGAATGCTGGTGATTAGCCAGGGAACGAGCCGTGATTCTTGGGTGCGGTCGAATCGAGAGGAGACCGAGATGCGACTAGTGTCGCTGTTGACAGAGTATGTGCGTAGGACTGTTTCGGCACGTTCGGCATTGTTGGTGACAAAGAGGCGATAGAGTATGGATGCATTTGAAGGTGTTTGCGTGCTGCTTGCTTCAAGACCGAAGAAGGCTGGTAAAGCAGATTCTTCAACAATGATTGCGTGTTGGTCGCAACGAATGAGGCGCATGTAGGGGAGCAGCGACTTGCAGTCGGTCACCCAGGTGCGTGTGATCGGTGTGTCGGGTTGCGGGTTGCTGATATAGACATCGACGAAGGTGCCTTCGGCATCTCGTTCGAGTTGCTTGATGGTGTTGTCGTCTAGTTGTCCATCGACAGTGAACGTCGCAACCGGCGATGGTTGAGGCTCTGGATCACCGGCGCGAGCGGTCGCGACATAGGAAGCGGCTACTGGGATGATCACTGCGGCTGCGGCCAGTGCTAGCAGAGGACGGGTGGAACTGGTCGCGTTACTGGTTAGTCTTCGTCCCACTAAAAGACTGAGCAGTGATCCATTGCCTGCCAGCGTTGTTCCAAATCGATGAAGGATCACCGGGAGAGCGAAAGTCGTGCTCAAACTTGCTGCGAGCAGTCCGGTCAACAAAAAACGAACAGCTCCTGAATCGGAGCGAGTCGTCGAGTAAAGGATCACGAGCAGCGAAGCTAAAAGCGGAGTCACGCGCCAGAGCGACGGCGGGGTCGGTATAGCAGAGGTGGGGCGGGAACCAACATTCGGAATCGATCTTGTCAAAGCCACCAACCCGCTCAGGGCACCAACACCGACGACCACGAGGACAGTGATCCACAACGGGATTTTCAAGTCGCCGGTGAACACTTTCTGCCCCACAAGAGGCACAATCTCAAGGCTAGGCGCGATCAAATACCACGCTAAGGCAGCAATGATTGCTGCCGGAGTGCTGACTACCGCCGCGGTCGCCGCAGTAAGCGTCGATTGCGTGACTTTTGTCGCGCCGAGCACAGAGAGTAGAGTTAGTCTGCGTGCAAGACCAACACCAATGGGACCTAACGCAGATCGCAGGAGACCGATCCCTACCACTATGACGAGTCCTACGCCGGCGAGGGTTACGGTGGTGCCACCGATGCCGGCGTTCAAGCCGATCCAGTCTGTGCCGGGCACAAAAACCAGCCGTTCGTCAAGTGCCACCTCGGGGCCAACGAAACGGTACGCGACGAGTTCGTCAGCCGATCCAACACCATCTTTGCTGATCGTTTGAGCGTTTGGAAAGCGGCTCTGCAATAGCGGTTCGGCTTCAATCAGCTTAGCCAGTTCGGGAGAGACAAACCAATCTCCAGTGTCAGCGTCGGCTGGCACACCCGGAACGGTGACCCCCTTGGTTTCGATTCGCCACAAATAAACGAAGATCGTCTGGCCGTTGATTGAGTCATAGATCGTGGAGCGCATCATGTTCGCGGGCTGAGCAGATGCCGCGGGTTGAAACGTCCGGTGTTCGGCGCGCTCATTCACCCGAGCGACCATCAGCGCAGCACTGACCGCAGCGCATGCCAACAACGTAACAGCCGCTACCGCCGTTGCCAGCACAAAGCTTCGCACCCGAGACGAGCGATCGCCACGCCATGTGGTCGCCAAGGCGATCGAACGGATCATTGGATTTCGAAGGGTTGCAGCGCTCCATTGTTGAGCACGAGGATTTCGTCCATCTGCTCCGCCACAGATCTGTCATGAGTCGACATGGCCAGCGTCGCCCCTGTGCTCTTAGCAGTATCACAAATCAGGCTAATCACCCGCTCCGAACCAGCTCGATCCAACGAACCCGAAGGTTCATCGCACAAAATCACCTCGGGCTCAGTTACCAAAGCCCGCGCCACCGCAACCCTCTGAGTTTCCCCACCAGACAACTGCGCCGGCCAAGCGAACGGATCGGCCAAACCGACAGCATCCATAACCCTCTCAACCGAACCGACACTAGAAGCCTCCCCCCTAATTCGCAACGGCAAAGCGATATTCTCACCAACCGTCAACTCAGGCAACAACTCACCGAACTGAAACACCATCGCCACCCGGTACCGACGGTGTTTAGCCCGCTCACGCGCTGAGGCAACGACAAGATCAAGACCCGACACAACGACGCTACCAGAAGCAGGCTTTATGATCCCCGCCAAAATATGCAGCAAAGTCGTCTTACCCGATCCACTCGGCCCCATAACCGCCACATGCTGCCCTTTGCCTACCTCCAAGTCTAAGTCGCGAAGCACAGAACGCTCCCCATAACCACAACACAAACCTCGGCAACTGATAGCAGGCATCGGTCTGTCTAACAAACTGGCGTACCTCCTTGAAACAGACCTAACAGCTCAATGGTTGCGCTGAAGGGAGCCGCTACTCCAAAACTCTCAGAGAGTTCTTTGCGCCACTCGGTCACGATTTTTCGGGCCGCGCGGCTGCGTCCAGTTGGCGCGTCCCAGTTTCGACGCTCAATTATTGTGCCGCGGAGATCTAGCAAGGCCCCAGCGGTGCTCGTTACGTCCACCGAAACTGAAACACCCCGGGTTTGGTAGGGACTTGGTTTTGTGTGTGTTTGTCGGGTGGTCGGTTGGGTTTTGATCGTAGTGGGTGTTTTCGTGTTCGGCGGGCAGTTGTATCGACCAAACCTAGGGTAATTCATCGCCACTAGGAGGCCCGCTCGGCGGTATCGAACAGTCGGCGCATGTCCATGTGGTCGACATCGGGGAGCGCGCCGAACCGGCCTTCAAGGTAGGCGCGTTCAAGGTTCAACGACCTTCTCACCTTGTCGCCACCATACTCGGCCAAGGCTACCAGCTGTGTGACACCGTCGGACCCCTTCTCGGTAAACCAGACCTCGTCACGGTTCACAGACGAGAGCAGCGAGGTGTCGTGCGTGGTGAGGATGAGCTGGGCGCCGTGGGGGTTGGTGCGCGGGTCCTGAAACAACGTTATGAGGCTGGCCGACAGGCGGGGGTGAAGGTACCCGTCGGCCTCATCGAACAAGAGAACCTGACCTTGCTCCAGCGCGTCGAACACCGGACCCAAAAGGTTGAACAGCGCCCGAGTTCCCGCCGATTCCTCACCGAGCTTCAACGGTACACCACCTTCGCCGTCTCGATGGACGAAACGAAGCTCAAGGTACGAACCTGCATGCTCTATGAAAGCAAAATCGTCGATTCCTGGATCAGCCAAACGCAACATATCCAAAGCCGCCTGTCCACGCCTGCGCGAATCCTCTTCTTCTCCACTGTCCTCAAAGATCATGTGAGAATCGAGGCAGCGTGCTGTGAACATGACGGGCTGACTACCCCACTTTTTTCGAACCGAGTGATGGTTGATCTCAGCAATCCGCGAGATCGCTCGGGCAGCGGACTTGATGGACTGATCTCCGACTCGCATCGCAGCTGAAAGAACCAGCGTCGTGGGGGTGAGCAGCTCCTCGGTTGCGCCGGTACCGCGCAGTCCACGGCGGAACCGAACCTCATCGACTTCGCGCTCGAAGAGGGTGCGACGTCGGCGTTCGGGGTAGCTGCACATGTTCTCGTAGAGAACCGCCGAGTCATCGAGTTCGAGTTGATAGCTGTAGCGGATCCCGTCAACAATGAGGTCCATCTCGAACGTCGTGGGGCGGTCGGGGCCGTCGCCGAGGAGGTGCGGGTCGCGGGCGATTCGGTCGCCGCCACCGAGCAGCGATGTCCCGACCATGAAAGACAGCCAGTTGATGGCATCGAGGATGTTGGACTTTCCCGAGGCGTTGGGACCGTAGATCCCGGCGACCGACAGCACGCTCTCCGACAGACGCTCAAAGCTGCGGGCCGCCTCCCGGTCCTTGTCGACGGCCACCATCGAGAACTCCACCGGATCAAGGATCGAGCGGTGGTTGGCAACCTCGAATCGAAGCAACACAGGAGTCTCCCTTAGCAAGAAAATGCAATTATAACAGTTATTTCGTCAATATTATACGCAATGTAAAATCAAATTGCAAATCAGCCCAATGTTGACCTCAGGTCATCCGTCGCCGCATTCAAACCAAAGTCACCTGCTGGCCCAACACCTCCAAGTCCCGCACCTCGTGCTCACGCACGTAATGCACCCGATGGCACTTGAACCCGCAGTGCGGGCACCGCGGGCGTGTCGGTCAACACCTCCAAAGCGCAAATCTGGAGCACATGAAACCAAACTTGCTCAGATTGCGTGGCACTCCTAAACATAAATGGGCTTGGCCCTGCATGAACCCTAACGACTGCCGAAGACGATTGACATGACGGTCTGTCGGTCGTCGGGTTCGAGTTGCGAGAACATCCAAACCAACACCTTTGCCGCCGGTGCTGCTCCAAAATCAACCTCCCAGCCAGACAAAAGGTGTCTAACGGCATCTCGGAGCGGGTCAACATCCGCTCCAGGATCTAGTTCATTACCCGCATACCTCGTGGCAGCTAGCAGATACGGCACGATCCCAGGGTCTCGCACGTTTAGCAATGCCAGAGCGAGATGACCTCCCAGTGCAGCTTGACGCACCGACTGGTCTATAGCTGCGCCCGAACCATAGCTAGCCGCGTAAAGTAACCCCGGGGTTCTCATCCGATGAGGTCCACCAATCGACTTCCTAAAGTGTCTCAGGAACCACCTCAGGGTCTCGGAACGATTGGTGTGCCAAGTGAGAGGACGACGCAGGAACCGCTCGATTGCAGCATCTGGGCCGTCGCTGTCATCGGTTGCATGGTCCAACTCCTCCAAACTGATCGGAACGTCCGCAATGCCTGCCCGAAGAAGGCGCACCTTCATCTCATCCGGCTGCGGTAGCCAAGGATGTTCTCCCGATGAGTGCAGCACTTCATAAAGTGCCCACGTGCCGAACGCCGCGATCCCTTCGGACTCTGCCAAGGACCGGAGCGCGAGATCGTCGCACCACAAGGCGTACTCGCGCGCTCGCGCAACACGAAGCGAAGCGTCCCAAGGCCGCATGCTGATTTCCTCGGAATCCTCGCCAGACATAAGAGGCACAAGATGACCACTCCTCGCAGACTGCCAGGTTTCCAGGAGTTCCAAGACACGTTCCGCGCTTGTTATCGTTGCGGCCCGCTGCTCTTCGCTAATTTCCCAAACATTGACCCGCCCGAGGCCGGGATCATATACCGAAACCGCTGCAACCGGCCTCTTAACGAAAGCCACTGCCGCACGAGCGTCAACGACCAGTTCATCAGCAACCAGAACGCTTCTGAACGCCTCACCCATGTGTGCGACATCGAGGTCCGAGTGAACTCCCAAAGCAGCGACGCTGGTGTCCACCGCGACTCTTGCCTCGAGTGCGCTTCTGACAACTTGGAGCTCGTGATCGCGTCTTGCGGGATCTGCGGAGATCGCTGTGAGATCGTCAGCCGCCATGGACCGGAGCAACTCGGCATACGGCAACTCACGAATGATGCGGAGCGTTCCGTAAGGTACTCCCCCATATCTGACACGATCAGTCAGTGGTTTACTTTGCACGAACAACTCTTGTTGCCCTGCACTCAGTTGTTCAAGGAGCACCTCGGGATCCTCGACCTTAACGGCCTGCAGCACATCACTTTCTGGATGACGCTCCAGAAAGTTCTCCAACATCTCCTGAAATTGCGACTGCTGCTTATCATCGAAACTGAAACGGTCTCCTTCCGACATCAGTGCCCCAAGTGCGAAACCAGACACTTGCTCGGAATCCGCGAAGGAGCGCGCGATAGCCAACAAGCGACTGGGATCTGTCTCGGGCACACCCGCCTCTCCACTAACCGCGATTGTCAATCGCGCTGTGTCTTCGTCTAACGGGTAGAGATCGTGTGCGACCATATACGCCCACGCTTGTCGTTTTTTTGACTGACGGTGCAGTGCGTAGACGACCCTCCACGCCGACCGGTCATCTTGCGGTGAGTCATGAAGGATGGCCCGGGCATGCGATTCCATAGTTTCCCAGTCATCGCGGCGATTAGCAATCTCAACCAACAAAGACCTCACACGGTTGACCGACGGACCCGACGAGATCCCAGCCAGAGCTTCGTGAGCTATTGATTCAGCTTCATCAAGCCGTTTTCGCTCGATCAGGAGTTCGACTGCGAACTCCAGCAATGAATGGCTGCCAAGTTGCTCGGCTGCATCCGTCAAAGTCTCAATGGCATCGTCGATCTCACCGCTACCGTGCTGTGCCCGCGCAAGATAGTAAGCGTGATTGGGCGATTCAAAACGGTGTGCAAAGAGAACGTCCATAGCCTCGTCCAAGTCATCACGGTGAAAGGCCGCTACGCCTTGAAATAGTGCTGCATCAACTGCCTGCAGACGAGACATTGCTACCTCGTCTGTTTCACCGAACCACGCTAGTCCCAAAAGAGCCTGTCGTAAGTCGGAAGCATCTGCGGCCAGCGCGACGGCCCTTCGCATCTTCGATTGAGCTGCTGGATCCTTCAGTGCGTGGGCCTGCATAGCGCGAATCAATGCCGATTCGAACTCGCCAGCATGGGCAAGTTGGAGGTCATTGATTTCTTCGAATCGGCCGAGTGCCAGTAGAGCGCGAGCTAGCTTCGCTTGTACGTGGGGTTCCGCGGCTTCAGTATCGGTTGCTTCACCTCCCGGTGGAAGCAACGCAAGATCTGCAGCACTCTGCGGATCGTCAAGAAAGAGCCGCGCGCGCATCCCAACAGCGACAGCCAGGTGCGACGGGCCATCCCATTCACGGAAGGAATCACGCGCCTGCACAGCCAGTTCAGATGCTTCGTTCAGCAAGTCGTGACTACCCGCCGCACGCAAACCGATCTGGTCAACCATGCCCAAAGTCGTGTGTGTCTGCCAAAAAAGCAACAAATCCCGCCCTGGAAATCGAATGTTCGCTTCCTGCAGCACTCGCGTTGCCGAGTCGAACTGCTTGAGCTCCGAGTAAGCCCAAACCAAAGTCGTAATACAGAACATTGCTCGGTCAGGATCCTCAGATTGGGCAAGTCTCGTCGAGGTGACCCGTTTGATCACTGCTTGAGGGTCGTGTCTGATACGCGCCTGCGCGATTTGAAATAGAGGATGATCGGGTTCAATCCGACCGATCAGCTCGTTTGCTCTCTCTAGGTCTCCATCGTCTGTCAAGTTGATCGCATTCCGCATCAAGTATAAGTCGCTTCGAGGAGAGCCAGCATCAATCGCTCTCTCCCGTGTCAAGACGGAACTACCAAGGTCGTGAGCAGCAATAAACTCGCTGATTGCTTCCCACGCCAAGTATCCCGCGTCGGCCAGCCAACTCGGAGTCTGAAGTGCCAACTTACTCAAGGTACCTCGTTGTCGCGATGCAGGATCAGATAGAAGCGCAACAAGTTGATCCGCCACCGCACCCGACGACTCCTTCAGAGAAGCGACTCGCTCACGACAGATCGGGGGGAGTTTCTCAAGTGACGCGGGCGGCGAGGTCGCGACCGATTGCTCGAAGCTCTTCAGTGCCTCAACGATCCTAGCCATTAAATGCGTTTCGTTCGAGAACTTCCTAAAGAAGACTCCGTCCCCCCAATCACTGATGCGTGCCAAAAACTCACTCTGTGGAGTCTCGCGGTGTTCTACTGACTCGACGAACACGAGAATCTGCTTACCGACGCTGGCTGCATGCCGATACTCTTCTTCCGTGGGTGACCAACCGGACATCTGGGGTTCTCCGTAGCGACTACCGAGTAGCAGTATCACAACGTCGCTGCGTTCTATCTGCCGGAAGCACTCAGACTGTGGTGCATTCGGAGACGCTGGATAGCTGAACTCCATCAGGCAAGGATCATGGCCCAAAGCTAGGATCGCTTCCCTGCCCGCGGCACGGTAGTGCTCGTAGCCGCCAACAACTGACGACACAAAAACTGTCAATCGATCCGCGTCAATTGATTCACCCTATACCCTGCATCGCGGAAAAATCGGTGGACAGGAACGGCTCCTACCTTGATTCACACAAGGATGCTTTCGGAGCCGGGGCGAATAGTGATTGCTGATGAAACCCCAAGTCGCACCCATTCAACTGACCTGACCGGGCCCATGAAGCGCAAGAATCCAGCCCTAGCTGTCTGCACAAGTACTATGCCATCTCTCCGCTAAAGCTTCAACTTCGCTGTAGTCAACGAACTCGACGGTGAGCGCGGCGACCAGCAATCGAGAGCAGAGTTTTTGCACAAAAAGTTGCCCCAAGATGAAGAACGAGCGACTTGAGAGGTGTTACGGTTGTCAATAGAAAGATCGCCGAGAAATCTTAGCTGGGAGGTTCGACACTATGGAGCACGCAAGTGCGGCAAGAAGCCTGACTGAGTTAGCACCACGTGAACTAGCGGTGTTCGCCGAGATACTGCGGGCCGCCGAGCAGCAACGTAGCAGCTGCGTCTTGGACATTTCGGACAACGCAATCTCGGGAACCTCCAACCCATCGGCAGTCCGACTCTCGATCCCATCGGTGATGATTGCATCGAACTTGCTCGTGAGCAAATTCAAAGACGTACCGGTCGACTTGCGGATCCCCGATTCCAAAGGCCTGAATCTGCAACTTGCGCGCGGCGGCTTCTTCTTCGCACTCGCGAACCGGTCTCAGGTCAGCTGGGGCGGCGAAACGCCCGAAGATTGGAGCCGAACCGCAAGGGACTGGGTGCATCCGTTCCATCCCAGCGATGCAAAGATGCGGCGCGCCGCCCTCGTAGACGTCAAAGACCCAACATCTGAGTCATGGGTCGTGCGAGCGGCGTTCCAGCGGTACCTGCTGTCGGTGATGCACCCACACAACCGGCCTGCACGTCACTTACGTCGCGACCTGCGCCAGATTGCCGGGCGATGGCTCAGCAACCGTCTCGGCGTTAGGGCGGGGTCAGAGATGGTAGAGACGCTCGGTGATTGTCTGGAGGTCTTCTACCAGATAGTCGTCAACGTCCCAGACCACGCCAGTTTGCGCTTGAGTCCGACTGGTTGTTCTTTGGGACAGGTCTACGCGACGCTTGGCGGAGGCCGCGACAGCCACAATCGGATCCACTTCACGGTGCTTGACAACGGATAGGTCTTCCACGCCGAGTACGGCAGATCTACCGAGATCGAGAACGAAGTGCCGAAGGGGCGCTTCGAGATGCGGTGATGGGCCGCCTACCCCGCCCACCTGGCGGACGAGGTGTGGGACTTCACCTCGTCCGTCGTATTGCAAGTCAATACGCCGAAGGACTGCGCGACATCGGCGGCAATAGCAGTATCTGCATCGTCACCAACGGAGACACCGATGGTTCAGCAACCTGTTTGGAGTGGAATCCCCATGCCGACGAACCACACGCATACAGCATCGAGGGACTGCCCGTCCAAGGGACACTCGTATGGGTATCATTAGGACTGCAGAATCGCTTCGCCGAGGAACCCTCTCACCAACTTGAGTTGACCTTTGCCGAGCCGTTAGCTGGGTAAAAGCGGCAATGCCCCCCTCAGCGAGTTACTAGCTTAACTGTTACTGGCGGCCGTGTGAGGGAATGTACCTACTCGGACTCACGACACTATCCGTGATCGAGCCAACGAGCTGAGCGCAGACTGGCCAAAAGACCCGAGCTTCGACATCGCCCTCGGGGCGGCGGAACTAGGGCTGTGGCTAATGGACAACGGCTGACTCCCTGAAGTCGAGTATGGGTTGTCCGTGCATCCGATGCCCGATGGATTGGTGGTGAATAATGGTGCCCTGGATGTTCGGAGGAATCAACGGAAACCGCTCACAGAAGAAACTGCTGGGAGCGGTCGGTGGCGGCGGACGCTTGGAGGGTGGGCCAGGCAGTGATGAGGGCGTTGTAGGCGCCGGCTTCTGTGGCCCAGCCCTTGTCGTTGGCCTTCTGGTACAGCAGGTAGGCGAGTTGGCGTGCTCGTTCGCCGTTGCCGCCGAGGGTGTGCAGCAGTTCCGCGGCTTCCGACTCCGAACGATGCAGCGCGGCGACCAAGTACTGCAACACCTCCCAGACCGTGAGGCGCTGATCATGCACCGGTGACCAGTCAGGGTCTAGTTCCGTGCGTTCAAAGAGGCGGAACTTGCCTTCACGAGCCTCGCCCACTCCAGCTTCCTCGATACCCGCGAGCGACGTGTTCTTGGCCCTTGCCACACTGTCGGCATCGCCCGACGGCCCCGGGTCGAAACCGTGCTCGGAGAACCAGGTGAGCGCGAATCTCGTGTCTGGATCGAGCTCTGCTTCCTCACCATCGAGAATTTCGCCCAGCACATCGTTGATGATCCTCAGCGCAGTCGACACCGACATTGCCGAGCCGTCGGCCTCCACCACTCGGGCGTACCGGGAGAATACTTTGATCCCCGGCCCAATCGTCGACTGCGCCATATCAACCGGCGCGATGTTGCCCGACTGCAATAACCGCACCGCCTCGGGCAGTTCACTGCGAAGCGCAGCAATGAACTCCCCCCGGGTCGCAAGTGCCGCGGACTCAGCACGGGCACGACAAGCCAACACAATTGATGAGGCCAGGGCGTTTGATCCGAGACTCCGCTGGCGAGTGCTTCGTTCGGTTCTCATCGGCCAGGTCGCGGTTACCTGTATTCCGGCATCAACGACCGCTTGCAGGAAAGTATCCCAGCCGGTCGAACGCATTTTCCCGTCTTTGGATTCGGTCGCTTTGAACGCGTAGTAGATCGTCGCAGGTACTTCTTTGCTGCCGTGTAGACAAACCTCAGCCATGAACTCAGCCATACCCGACTCGAATCGTTCCTCTGCTTGACTCTTTGAACCCGCGCGGATGGGGTCGGCCACGAGCTCGTCAGCTTTGGGGGTGGCGAGCGTCGATAGCTCGTCTGGGTGTACGTCGCTCAAGTTCCTCCGCAGCCACACGTAGAAGAAGTCGGAGATGTCGGCATACGGCACATTGTCGTAGTAGGGCGGATCCGTTGAGATCACGGCACCGCTCGATTCCCGGACACGCACCCGCGCATCTCGCTGTCTAGCCTCGCTAGCCAAACTGTTGTCCACCGAATCCACGTTCGGCAACGCTTCAAGTGCTAGACGCACTGAGCGAAGGAAACTCAACATTCGGCCCGAGGAATTCGAGAACGGATTGCTTTCGGCATAATCCCAAGACATCGGCAGGGTTTGCATACCGAACGTATGCCCGACCGTCTGGCGCGTTGGTTGCCATGTGCAAATCGTTGACCAATAATCGGCGCACTTGTCAAGGACGAAAGCAAGATAGGTCACCACTGCATCGGCGTAGGCCGCAGCACCGCTACCGCCGTCGCGAAACCGGATGCTGTCATCGGCCATGCCTGATGCAAGCGCGTCGGCACGCACTTTCTCCGCAGTTTCTGCGAGCAGGTCTGAGAACGTCGTCAACGCAGTGAGCTGACGTGGAGTGAACAACTTCCACCACTCGTCCATCCCATAGAGCGGGGGAAGCATGTAGCGGGGATTTGCTGGTATCACCCCGTTCGGCCTCCACTCGGGCGAAGCCGACGCAGCAACTTCCTCGTCGCCTGCGTGAGTTGTGCAATAGACACGTCCGCTTTCACCCTCGGCAACAACCGCGATTAGTTTCGATCCCAATCGCCCGGCACATCCTTCCGTCTTGATGTAGCCCTTCGGTATGGCGGAACCGGTGGCGATGCAGAACCCGTTTCCCCGATTGACGGTGCGCTCATGGGTTGGTTCGCCACCTTCGCGGATCTCGTAGGTGATGGCTTGGTTGTCTCGGTCGATGATCGGCTCAACCCAGACGGTTGGCTTACCCTCTTTCTTGAACAGCGTCCAGGACGCAACCAGAGGCACCTGGCCTGACCAGCTTGGATCGGGTGACTCCACCGTCCTCGCCCAGATCCACGCGATCGGCGTGAGTTTCTCTCCATCGGGGCCGGTGGCATCGGGATACAGGTGACCAATGCGCCGCTCAGCTTCGTCTCGCATCCAGTGCCCATATGCATCTACGTCGGCAGCGAGACCCTGCGCCCGCTCATATGCATTAAGGTCATTGTCGACATCTCGGTGAACAGGAGGCAACCCCGCGAAGCGAGACGGCATCTCAATCATCGCCTTGTTGACCAGCACCGCCACCGGATTCAGATCACCAGCCAACGCTGTTAGACCCAACCGTTGCGCCTCCAGCGGGATCGCCCCGCCACCAGCGAAAGGATCAAGAATTGGCGGTGGCCCGTCGGGAAAGCAACGGTCGATCTCTGCGCGTGCCTCCGCCAAGAGTTGCGGATTGTTGGAAGTCTCCCACACGACCAACCTCTCCAGAATCTTGAACAACCGCTCACGTTCATCGGCTTGTTGTTCGGATGTCAACGATTCATCCCCCGAAGGGTCGTCCACCAGCGAAGCCCAAATCACAGCCCTCGCAGCCGCCAACGGCCTCCGTGCCCACCATTGATGCAAAGCAGCGGGATGCCCATACACCATGCTCTTCTCCTTAGACCCAGCAGCATTGATCGCCTGCAACGGCAACGCCACCTCGATCAACTGCGGCCGATCCCCACTCCCACTCACAACCACCCACGTTACCCGACCACCAAGAAGCCAAACATCAAGTTCGCAGAACTCCACACCAAGCAACGCCGTCTAAGTCCAAATCGCCGCCCACCGTGGTTCACGCGAAATGAATATGTGATGCGGGCAGACGCTCACGGGCGGAGAAGCACCGCCATCGAGTGGTAGCGAGGGAGACGCGCCCATCCTGTGCCCCCGCACCCAAGCCCGCGCGCAGGACCAAAGAGCGGATATGCTGGCACACATGATTCGGACGACTGTGAAGCTGCCCCCCGACCTCGACGCTCGCCTGAGGCACGAGGCTGCCCGGCGAAACATCACCATCTCCGAACTGACGAGAGAGGCCATCAAGACCCACCTACCGCACGCGCGCCGTCTCGGCGCAGCAGCAACAGGTCGAAGCGGCCAGTCGGATGTCTCTGAACGCATTGAGGAGATCCTTGCCCGTGAGGTGTCGCCATCACCCTGATCGTCCCGGATGCCAAAAGTCCGACGACGAGTCACGATGACACGCCTTGGCGGAACTGTTGCGAGGCTTGGGCGGCTATTGCTTGGCAGGAACGGGATCTCCAACGCAGACCCTCCGCTAAAGCCTCGACTTCGCTGTAGTCGACGAACTCGGCGGCGAGCGCAGCGACGGTGTCGTCTACTGCCGCGGGGATGGCTGCTGCCAGCGCCTCGGCTCTCTCGGCCACGAGCAGAAGAGTGAGGTTGAGCCTGTGGGCTGTGCGGCGCAGAGCCGAGACACGATCCGCGCTCTGTAGACGATAGTCCTTGCCGACCTTCATGGAGAGGCGCACGGTACCGGTCGGTCTTCTTTGGTGATAAGGAAGCCAACTGGCGGTGTCGTATAGCGGTGCGAGACGAGCAACGCCCGCACCGGGAAGCAGAAGCCCGTAGTTCTTGGCGTGCCCGTCAGTCGACGCAGTGAGCCACTGGAACAGGAGGTAGTCGCAGAACCGCTCCACATCACGAGAGCCGCCACTGTGGGCGCGCAACACAGCAGCGACGTCCTCAGGGCCGGGGCCGCCGTCTCGCTGATACATAAGAGCGGGCGAAACGCCGAGCGCCTGGCACATGTCCTCCTGGTGGAGGCGGTAGCTGCCACCCGACGGACGGTCGAAACGTTCAACGACGATTGTCTCCAACCCGTCTATGTTCGCCACAGCAGTGCGAGCAGCAGGCAGGCCGATCCGTGCAGCCACATCCTGAGTCAAGTGCTCGACAACGGCCTCGTGTGGGAACATCTCGGCTCGTGTCGCTTTGATGATGTGAGTGGTGGGGGCCGCGCCGTACGGCACGGCCCAGCCGCCGTTCTCCATCCGCCGGACGGCGACTTTCGGCTGCATGCCCGAGAGGCTGAACCCTGAATCGGAATGCGACGCGAAGCGACCGCGTCGGGCGGGGTCGGTCTGAAGTGCCCTGAGCCAGTCAGCGATCTCTGATTCAGTAATCGGATCAGTTCCGCCATTGCCGGCAACCAGGTCGACGGCCCGGTCCGGCGCGCAGAACTGCACCGCACCGGCGCAGTCGGCCCCCATCGGCGTGCCGAGCAAATGAAGCGTGTCGCTACCGGCGACGTCATGCTCGACACGCAGCGCGCGCAGCGTGTCGCCGTCGTCGGGCAGCAACCCTTCCAGCCAATGCCGCAACTCGTCGCCGCTCACCGTGCCGGCGGCCAGCGGGAACCTGACCGACAACGGCGGACCGTTCGACGCCACATACGCAGGGTCGTACGCGAAGACCGGCTTTTGAGTGCTCAGGTCGAGAGTCCCTGCCTCCGACCCGCCGATCAACACAACCAACTCCACGACCGCCTACTTTCGGGTCAGCGCGTCCAACAACGCGTCGACGTCGACGGAAGGCTCCGAGGCTTCGCCGGCGTGGACCACAACCCCAAGCTGTCGGAGCACAGCCAGGACCAGTCCGATCTCAGCGGTCGCCTTGCCGTTCTCCACTTCCGACAACCACTTGCGCGACACATCGGCTTGGCTCGCCAGATCGGCCTGGGTGATCCCCGCACGCTCCCGCGCACTGCGGATGTACGCCCCGAAATCGCCCGCATCGTTCAACGGCACCTGGTTTATCGCTGCCCCACTGTCGGCCATGCCATGCACTATACCACCGTACGGTGACAACGACTAAATATAACCGTTCGGTGACATCTCTCAGCAGTAACCGAACGACCCCTACAGTGACAGACTCGAGTCCATTATCAAACACCCAGACCGGTTGACTCCATGAGTGCGGTCAACCAGGGAGTCTGACCACCGCAACCGAGTGCGACCTCGGGACGCAGCGACGACTGCTGGTCATGGCGAGAAAATCTGCCCCTGGTCTGGTGCCGCGGCGGTGGCGGCGGCGGACGCTTGGAGGGTGGGCCAGGCGGTGATCAGGGCGTTGTAGGCGCCGGCTTCTGAGGCCCAGCCCCTGTCGTTGGCCTTCTGGTACAGCAGGTAGGCGAGTTGGCGTGCCCGGTCGCCGTTGCCGCCGAGGATGTGAAGCAGCACCGCTGCTTCTGATTCGGAACGGTGCAGCGCAGCGACCAGGTACTGCAGCACCTCCCAGACCGTGAGGCGGTCGTCGTCTAACGGCGACCAGTCGGTTTTCAGTTCTTCGCGTTCGTATAGCCGAAACAAACCCGCTCTCGCTTCACCAATACCAGCATCTTCAACACCACCCAGCGAAGTATTTTTTGCTCTAGCCACACTGTCTGCATCACCTGATTTGGCAGGATTGTAACCATGTTGGGAGAACCAGGTGAGCGCGAACCTCGTGTCGGCGTCGAGCTCTGCTTCCTCACCGTCGAGGATCTCGCCGAGCACATCGTTGATGATCGACAGCGCAGTCGACACCAACATCGGCGAACCGTCGGCCTCCACCACCCTCGCGTACCGCGAGAACACCTTGATCCCCGGCCCGATCGTCGATTGCGCCATATCCACCGGCGCAATGTTGCCTGACTGCAACAACCGCACCGCTTCGGGCAGCTCGTTGCGCAGCGCGGCGATGAACTCCCCCCGGGTCGCAAGCGGTGCCGACGCTGCTCGGGTCCGGCAGGCTAGCACGATTGATGACGCCAGGGCGTTGCTCTTTGAGGCAACCAGTCGGTTGCCAAGTTCAGTACGCATCGGCCAGGTGGTACTGACCTGAAGACCCGCATCAAGGACGGCTTGAAGAAAAGTGTCCCAACCTGTCGTGCGGATCTCGCCCTCCTTGGTCTCGGTGGCCTTGTAGGCGTAGTAGATGGTCGCCGGCACCTCTGGAGGCTGGCTCAGGGCGACCTCGGCCATGAACTCGGCCATGCCGGACTCGAAATGCTCCTCGGCCTCTTCTTTGGAGCCGGCTCGATATCGGTTCGCGATCAACTCTTCGCCTTTCGGTGTGAGTAGAGTTGAGAACTCATCTGGCCACACATCCGAGAGATTCCGTCGCAGCCAGACGTAGAAGAAGTCCGAGAGATCGGCGTAGGAGATGTTGTCGTAATACGGCGGATCGGTCGAGATCACTGCTCCCTCGCACTCCCGCACACGAGCCCGCGCATCCCTTTGTCTGCCTTCACCTGTTCCTTCTCCCGGCAAGTGTTCTACAGCCCGGGCGATCCCAGAAACACAGTTGTTCCAACTCCCCGACGACGTTGCCAGCGGGTTGTTTTCGCAAAAGTCCCAAGACATAGGTATCGCTTGACGCGCAAACACATTGCGGGCGTGTTGGCGAGAAGAATCCCAGGTACAGATTGTGCAGTTTCGGTCCGCTAACCGATCCAGTGCGCAAGCCAAATACGTGACCACGGCGTCTGCATAGGCGGCTGCGCCATCGCCACCGTCGTTAAGTCGCACCCCATCGTCGGCCAACCCTCGCGCCGACGCATCGGCCTCGACCCGCGCAGCCACATCCCCAAGAAGATCCGAGAACGTCGTCAACGCCACCAACTGCCTCGGCGTGAACAGCTTCCACCACGCATCAATACCGTAGGTCGTGATCCAGATGTTTCGTGGGTCAAGTTCTACGTCATTCGTCGGCTTCCAAGCCGGTTCATCACAGGCCGCTGCGTTCACATTGACCGGTACGGTCGGTCGGTAAATGCGCCCGCGTTCTGCCTCGGCAACAACAGCCATCAACTGTTGACCCATCCGACCGGCACGACTCTCAGACTTGATGTAGTCACCGGGGATAGCCGAACCTGTCGCTATGCATGTTCCGTTACCCCTGTTGACCGTTCGTTCGTGGGTCGGTTCGCCGCCTTCGCGGACCTCGTATGAGATCGTCTGGGTTCCACGGTCGACGATGGGTTCGATCCAGACCTTGGGTTTGCCTTTCTTGTTTGAGAGAGTCCACGAGGCAACCAACGGAACGTGACCCGACCAACTCGGGTCGGGCGATTCCACTGTGCGCGCCCAGATCCAGGCGATCGGGGTGAGTTTCTCACCATCGGGGCCTGTTGCATCGGGGTACAAATGACCGATACGGCGTTCGGCTTCGTCACGCATCCATTGGCCGTACGCCTCCACATCGGCGGCAAGGCCCTGTGCCCGCTCCCAAGTGTTGAGACCCGTGTCGATGTCGGGATGCACCGGCGGCAACCCCGCAAACCGCGGAGGAATCTCGATCATCGCCTTGTTGATTAGCACTGCCACTGGATTCAGGTCCCCTGCCAGAGCCGTGAGTCCAAGCCTCTGGGCTTCCAACGGGATGGCCCCTCCGCCAGCGAACGGATCAAGAATCGGAGGCGGTCCGTCCGGGAAAGCTCGGTCGATCTCAGCCCGCGCCTCGGCTAGCACCTCAGCGTTGTTGGAGTTCTCCCACTTGACCAGCCGCTCCAATATGTTGAACAACCGTTTTCGCTCAACCTCCTGCGCCTCGGCATCCTGCAGCAGGTTGCCGTCGGGATCCCGATACCCCTCAGCAGACGGATCATCCACCAACGAAGCCCAGATCACCGCCCTCGTCGCAGCCAAAGGCCGCCGCGCCCACCAAAGATGCAGCGTCGATGGATGCCCGTGCCGAATCGACTTCTCCCTCGCCGCCGCCTCATTGATCTCCTGCAACGGCAACGCCACCTCAATCAACTTCGGCCGATCCCCACTCCCATGCACAACCACCCACGTTACCCGACCATAAACTGCTCAACCACGCAGTCAGCACGTCGCGACTGCGACCGATCAGTCACAAGCCGCCTTGCACTTCGCCCGTGCGCGCGACTCAACCAGTGCCATGCAAGACGGCAACAACACCCCGATTGCACCGCTCCAGTGCGGGCGACATGGCGCGCTAGACGGAACTCCAGAGTCTTAGAACCAGCTACTACGAGCCTCCTTCGCTCCCGTCAAAACACTTTCAATTGCAAAATGAAGTCGCTCTTTTTGTCCGCCAAATAGCCCTGCGGCTAAGAGTTTTCCCGACAGCGGTGTAAAACGAATGTTGTCTATGACCGACTGTTCAAAGGGTGGCTGATGATGGCGATAACGCCAAATAAATGAACCGTAAGCGGGGTCCGGCAGATAAGTTGTCGTGTTCGCCTGAGCATCGACAGCGATAAGGGACAGCAGTACTTCGGACTTGTCGAAGGTTTCTTTGAAGTTCCGGTCGTCAGGAATGAGCAGGCGCAACGGTTTACGCAACACCTCATGGAGAATATCTGATCCTGGCGTACGAGGGCGACCTTGTGAGCGATTGATGAGGCTAGTGATTTGCTCTAGCGAACAAGGTTCGGAGTTGCTCGCATCGATAGCGGCGACGCTGGGGACAACATTACCATTCTCAAAGGGCACCCAAGGATGGACCCAGCCGACAGCTGGGATCTTGACTGTCGCATCTCTGGTATGCTGAAAGGTGTCGTAGATTTCTGCGTCAAGCAGTGCTGCTCGGATTGAGCCGTATTTGTGGCGAGCGACACCGACGATGAGCACGGTGTAACCCAACATCAGTACGGGGAAGCACCTAAGGTCAAGGAGCGCAGTGTTGCCGTTTCGTTCCTCGCTCGCAATATTGCCGACACGTTCGATTGTTCTTTGCCATATGTTCTCGTGATGTTCAGAACCGAAGGCAACTCCCACAGCCAGCAACTCACAAAGAGGCAAGCAGGCATCCACGTACCGATGCACCTGATCAGCGACATAACGAATTCCATGAGCATCTCTGGTCATCTGAGAGCTAGAAACCGGAAATCTGTCCTTGTCAGCTAAAGCAGTAACAAGATCCTCAGTCTTGGAAGCGACAAAGCTGTCAACTTTGTTCACACCGCCCGTGTCAGAAAGTAGCTGCTTGAGTTCCTCCACAGGATTTAGGTCCTCATTCGTGCGCTTGTCAGGGTTAGGTTCGTCTAACACCAGTTTGAGCGCGTCATAAAGAACACCGCTGACTTCCGCCGGTTTGGTGTCACTATCCTTAGCGAGACTATGTCGCCTATAGGGACTAACACGAGCTCCCTTTATGTCAAACGGAAGATCTTCGACTCGTCCGAACGCCGTATTGATCAGCGCTACGAGCAGATTTTCGCCGTGTCTCTTTCGCGCATACCCAAGTTCATACATCACACTGGGGTTCGATAGTCGTTTCAGCCTCCCAGAAACATCGTCAACCGTGCCAACGAGTGTGACATCTGCCACGAAAACAGCACATTTATCGATCTTCCTCAGGATTTCGTTGCTGATGTCAGGCATCCCCGCAACACCTTCAGTTCCCTGATCAACAGCTATATCGTAGCCATCGTCGTTGAGTTTCTTCACCGCCCGATCCAGTGCATCACGAATGAACCCTCGGTTAGTGCCAGAGGGGGAATCAGACTGCCAAGCAAAAAATACTGTTCTAGTCACGTTCGCAAACACCTCCTTCCTAATCTTGATCTGGTAGAACGTTCTCGACTGCTGCAAGAAATCGATACATGCCTGACGATGGGTTGTCGTTTGGGAACTCGGTGCCGTTGCCTTCGTGTCGGCGGGCCAAGTCACGAGCTCTGTAGATCGCCCGGTCGCGCAGTGGCATGTACCGGTAACCGTCGATGCTCTTGCCTTCGATGCCGTCGTGTCGTTCGAGCTCGCGTCTTGCGCCACGATTGTCGAGCCAGGCGAACTGATCCTGAAAGTGCAGGAGCAGCCACAGCTCGAAACACGGGTTCGAGACTGCGACCTTCACGCCTCTGTCTCCGGCGAGCGCGACTGCTTCTTTGAGGTTGGGATGATTCTGCGGCCACTCAACATCGAAGATGCACCAGACTTCGTCGACCTCGGACTGCCCGGCTGGTGAGTAAGCTCTAAAGTCGGCCGCGGCCCTAACCAGCGTCAGGGGCACGGCGCCGTGAGGCTGTCCATCTATGTCCAGCGAGACGGCCTTTTTGACCGCGGGATCGGCCTTGAGCGCCTTCAGGTAGTCGATCTCGGTGAGGGTACCCTCGCAGAACACGACGACGGTCAGCCTCGGGGAGCACCCTGATGTCCTGCGTCCGAGCGGCTTGGTCCGCGGGGAGTGGCGGCCGGATGGCTTGCCCACTAGGAGGCTTGCTCGGCTGCGTCGAACAGGCGGCGCATGTCCATGTGGTCGACATCGGGGAGCGCGCCGAAGCGGCCCTGCAGGTAGGCGCGTTCGAGGTTGAGCGACCTTCTCACCTTGTCTCCGCCATACTCGGCCAACGCTACCAGCCGGGTAGCGCCGTCCGATTCCTTCTCGGTAAACCAAACCTCATCACGGTTCAACGACGAGAGCAGCGAGGTGTCGTGCGTGGTGAGGATGAGCTGGGCACCGTGGGGGTTGGTGCGCGGGTCCTGAAACAACGTTATGAGGCTGGCCGACAAGCGGGGGTGCAGGTTCCCGTCGGCCTCGTCGAACAGGAGGACCTGGCCTTGCGCCAGTGCGGCGAATACAGGACCCAAAAGTTTGAACATCGCCCGAGTTCCCGCTGATTCCTCACCGAGCATCAACGGAACACCACCTTGGCCGTTTCGATGGACGAAACGAAGTTCAAGGTACGAACCTTCATGCTCCTTGAACCCAAAATCGTCGATTCCTGGATCGGCCAAACGCAAAAGTTCCAAGGCCGCCTGTCCACGCCTGTGCAAATCATCTCCATCTCCACTGTCCTCGAAGATCATGTGCGAATCCGGCGAGTTCACCGAGAACGTGACGGGCTCACTACCCCACTTTTTTCGGACCAAGTGATGGTTGATCTCAGCGATCCGCGAGATCGCACGGGCAGCGGACTTGATGGCCTGATCTCCGACTCGCCTCGCAGCTGAGAGAACCAACGTCGTGGGGGTGAGCAGCTCCTCGGTTGCGCCCACGCCGCGCAGTCCGCGGCGGAACCGGAGCTCCTCGCCCTCGCGCTCGAAGAGGGTGCGTCTCCGGCGTTCGGGGTAGCTGCACAGGCTCTCATAGAGAACCGCCGAGTCATCGACTTCAAGTTGATACCCATAGCGAATCCCATCGACAATCACGTCCATGTCAAACGTGGTGGGCAGGCGAGGGCCGTCACCAAAGAGGTGAGGGTCCCGGGCAATGAGATCGCCGCCGCCCAAGAGCGACGTGCCCACCATAAAGGACAGCCAGTTGATGGCATCGAGGATGTTGGACTTGCCAGATGCGTTCGTACCGTAGATTCCAGCGACCGTCAAGGCTCGCTCGGTCAGCCGCTCGAAGCTGCGAACTGCTTCGCGGTCCTCGTCGACGGCCACCATCGAGAACTCCACCGGGTCAAGGATCGAGCGGTGGTTGGAAACCTCACAACGAAGCAACACAGGACTCCTCCTATTTAGAAACTTACAATTATAACGGCTAGTTCGTCAATATTATACGAAATATGAAATCAAATTGCAAATCAGCCCAATGTGATAAATTGCCGTTCGATGACATCTCTCAGCAGTAACCGAACGATCCCACAATGACAGGTTCTAATCGATCGCCACAGACGTTGACCCGGTTGCCTCCATGAGCGCGGAGACCAGCAATCGAAAGCAGAGTTTGTCCACAAAAAGTTCTCCCAAGATGAAGAACGAGCGGCTTGAGAGGTGTTACGGTTATCAAGGAGAATATCGCCGAGAAATCTTAGCTGGAAGGTTCGACATTATGGAGCACGCGAGTGCGGCAAGAAGCCTGACTGAGTTTGCGCCACGTGAACTAGCGGTGTTCGCCGAGATACTGCGGGCCGCCGAGCAGCAACGTAGCAGCTGCGTCTTGGACATTTCGGACAACGCAATCTCGGGAACCTCCAACCCATCGGCAGTCCGGCTCTCGATCCCATCGGTGATGATTGCATCGAACTTGCTCGTGAGCAGATTCAAAGACGTGCCGATCGACTTGCGGATCCCCGATTCCAAAGGCCTGAATCTGCAACTTGCGCGCGGCGGTTTCTTCTTCGCACTCGCGAACCGGTCTCAGGTCAGCTGGGGCGGCGAAACGCCCGAAGATTGGAGCCGAACCGCAAGGGACTGGGTGCATCCGTTCCATCCCAGCGATGCAAAGATGCGGCGCGCCGCCCTCGTAGACGTCAGAGACCCGACATCTGAGTCATGGGTCGTGCGAGCGGCGTTCCAGCGGTACCTGCTGTCGGTGATGCACCCACACAACCGGCCTGCACGTCACTTACGTCGCGACCTGCGCCAGATTGCCGGGCGATGGCTCAGCAACCGTCTCGGCGTTAGGGCGGGGTCAGAGATGGTAGAGACGCTCGGTGATTGTCTGGAGGTCTTTTACCAGATAGTCGTGAACGTCCCAGACCATGCCAGTTTGCGCTTGAGTCCGACCGGCTGTTCCCTGGGACAGGTCTACGCGACGCTTGGCGGAGGCCGCGACAGCCACAATCGGATCCACTTCACGGTGCTGGACAATGGTATTGGTCTTCCACGCCGCGTGAGGCACATCTACAGAGATCGAGAACGAAACGCCGAGGAAGCGCTTCGAGATGCGGTGATGGGCCGCCTACCCCGCCCACCTGGCGGACGAGGTGTGGGACTTCACCTCGTCCGTCGCATTGCAAGTCAATATGCCGAAGGACTGCGCGACATCGGCGGCAATAGCAGTATCTGCATCGTCACCAACGGAGACACCGATGGTTCAGCAACCTGTTTGGAGTGGAATCCCCATGCCGACGAACCACACGCATACAGCATCGAGCGACTGCCCGTCCAAGGGACACTCGTGTGGGTATCATTAGGACTGCAGAGTCGCTTCGCCGAGGAACCCTCTCACCAACTTGAGTTGACCTTTGCCGAGCCGTTAGCTGGGTAACGACGGCAATGGCCTCGTCAGCAAGTTACTATCTTCGCGTTGATATCGACGACACTTTCGAAGAGGGTCCCGATGATGAACCCGAACCTGCTACTGGATCCGATTTCGACACCGAGTGGACATTCGTCGATCTCTATACACGATTACGTACACCACACACCGGGTCCGAATCACAGATCGAGGTACTGACCGCGGCAATTCAAGATCGTCTGCATTTGCTCTCACAAACCGACCGAATTCTGTTTCGCTGGCCTTGGCTTATAGGGCCAGAGGAGGAACCGCACATCCAGCAGATCGACAGTTGGATCAAGCGGCTCACGGACCCTGATGGAGGAGAACCGGTACTCCATCAGAATATGCAAGTCGGTGTGATCCAACATTGTATTGCCAAAGATCCGGTGCTGCGTTGGACACCCGAACCTCCTTCCGACGCTAGAGCTGTTCTCTACCATTTTCGGGAGGTTGAACTAGAAAATCTGCTTCGGCACTACAACGCAATCTGGGAGCCGACTACGTATCACTATCGCCTTCCCAGCGGCGAGCACACCGACATCTTCGTTCGCGTCGCCGACGCGATCCACGAACCCCAGGACGCGTACGTCATGGCCTGTTGGCTGTCCCACAAACTCAACAACGGAACAGGCGTTGTCGTCGACACTGGTGGACTCACGCCACTATTGATTCAAATTGAGAGCTTGCTAGCGGGAGTTGGTTTCAAGATCGGCCCGACTGCTATTCTTCCGGCCTATCCCACAGGGCGACCAATCATCCGACGGACCGTAGAGCACGCCCTTGCCGAAACATCAAAAAATATAGTTGCTGTTCTTTCGGTTAGTTCCACAGGCACGCTTCAACAAACGCTTACAGATGAGCTGGAACGCGTAGCTTCAAGTGATGACATTGACTTTAGTCTCGACGTGATGGTTGATCGCTCGCCTGTAGATCAACTGAGAGCAAACAATGTCCGCAATGGTGACACAGTCGACTCATGGCTAAATAACCGGAGGGAATCTGCAACACGATCCTCTTCTTCGTGCGAGCTGTGCAGAGATGGCGAAAAAAGTGCGGTGGTGGCTGTCGACCCTCGAACCTACGGTGCCATGACACTTCCGTCCCCTCACTTAGTAATGCCGGACATCCACCACGCGATGGCGGGCCAACTCTTTTGGGAACGTGCCAACTTAACAAGAGGCGCGGCCATCGAAGTCAACCCACATCCGAGAAGCAAAGTCGCCCGGGGAAAACGAACAGCCCTACCGGTTCGCCCAATATTCGAACTCATCGCGCATCCAGATGAATTGTCCGGCATCGTGAGACAACGCTGGAGCAAGCTGACTCAAGAACGTTACACACAAATCAAAGAGGGTAACGAACAGGAGGAGCTCGATGACATCTTCAAACGAACCACTTTGGTCGTCACGTCGAAAAACGATCTGGAGATTGTCAAGAATCCTCGATTTGCTGGCGACGGTCATGTTGATTTCGAAGAAAGCTTGCGCTGTGTGCTCGTTGGAATCGGTCTCGATAAAGAACTTCCGATCATTGCATCTGATGATGCCGACGCGCTTTCTGACGGTATCGCCCAGATGAAATCTGGAGAGGCAATCCTCGCCTTCTCCTGGGGTTCTGTCACGGGTTTGACGTTACGGCATCTCAAACTCACTGTAGCCGACACTCTCCTCAAACTCGGCAAAGAACTTTCAGTCAACGGATTGATATTTCATGTTCGTCCGAGCACTCTGAGCGAGTGGGAGTCACAACAGAACCAATTTCGTCCAGGATTACTATCGTGTTTGTGGTCCAGCTATTTTCCTTGGCGCTCTCCTCTGGTGGACGAGACTCGACTTATCGACCTGCCGGAACTTGACGATGCCACGTTGTCGGAGTCTGCAGCCAGATTCCTCCAAGGGCGCAGAAGGTTCCTGAAGATGCACTCGATGTTCGGTGATCAAGATGATGACTGGTCGCCACGATTCGAGGCGGAAACTGACACAGCACATCCCGAACACATATTTTGGGGGATGTCTCATTGCGGTGTTCACCAGTCAAACGTGCGGGGCAGATCTCTCTATGGCAAGGAACTCGACTGCGTTACTGCCTACGCAGCAATGGGTTCTGTAATCAACTACACGAGATTAAACGAACGGCCAACCGCTGCTCCACGATGGGTGATGTTCGATATGGGCCGAATCGTGAGGTCATATTTTGACGCGATCATCATCTGCTCGATCCTAAGGTGGCTGCAACCGGGTGAACTCTGGTGGGGCACAGATCGTGATGATGCTGACTCAGTTATTGATTCGGTTTCCTTCCTGCTCGATCAGGCAGCGGATCCTGATGAACAGGTACTACTAGTACCGGAACTGTTGCTGGCAGCAGCGCAAGGGAAGGTACCTACTCTTGCTCACGACACTATCCGCGATCGAGCCAACGATCTGAATGCAGGCTGGCCAAACGACTCGAGCTTCGACCTCGCCCGCGGGGCGGCGGAACTAGGGCTGTGGCTAATGGACAACGGTTGACCTACCGGAGCCGATTCTGTTTTGCGTGTGCTTCCGAAACCCGATGGATTGGGTGGTGAATAACAGCGCCCTGAATGTTCTGAGGATTCAACGGGAACCGCTCACAGAAGGGACTGCTGGGAACGGTCGGTGGCGACGGAGGATTGGAGGGTGGGCCAAGCGGTGATCAGGGCGTTGTAGGCGCCGGCTTCTGTGGCCCAGCCCTTGTCGTTGGCCTTCTGGTAGAGCAGGTATGCGAGTTGGCGTGCCCGGTCGCCGTTGCCGCCGAGGATGTGCAGCAGTTCCGCGGCTTCTGATTCGGAACGGTGCAGCGCAGCAACCAGGTACTGCAAGACCTCCCAGACCGTGAGGCGGTCGTCGTCTAACGGCGACCAGTCGGTTTTCAGTTCTTCACGTTCGTATAACCGAAACGAACCCGCTTTTGCTTCACCAATACCCGCGTCTTCAACACCACCCAGCGAAGTATTTTTTGCTCTAGCTACGTTATCGGCATCACCTGATTTGGCAGGATTGTAACCATGTTGGGAGAACCAGGTGAGCGCGAACCTCGTGTCTGCGTCGAGTTCTGCTTCCTCACCGTCAAGGATCTCGCCGAGCACATCGTTGATGATCGACAGCGCGGTGGAAACCGACATCGGCGAACCGTCGGCCTCCACCACCCTCGCGTACCGCGAGAACACCTTGATCCCCGGCCCAATCGTAGACTGCGCCATATCCACCGGCGCAATGTTGCCCGACTGGAGTATGCGCACTGCCTCGGGCAGCTCGTTGCGCAGCGCGGCGATGAACTCCCCCCGGGTCGCAAGCGGTGCCGACGCTGCTCGGGTCCGGCAGGCTAGCACGATTGATGACGCCAGGGCGTTGCTCTTTGAGGCAACCAGTCGGTTGCCAAGTTCAGTACGCATCGGCCAGGTGGTACTGACCTGAAGACCCGCATCAAGGACGGCTTGAAGAAAAGTGTCCCAACCTGTCGTGCGGATCTCGCCCTCTTTGGTCTCGGTGGCCTTGTAGGCGTAGTAGATGGTCGCCGGCACCTCTGGAGGCTGGCTCAGGGCGACCTCGGCCATGAACTCGGCCATGCCGGACTCGAAATGCTCCTCGGCCTCTTCTTTGGAGCCGGCTCGATATCGGTTCGCGATCAACTCTTCGCCTTTCGGTGTGAGTAGAGTTGAGAACTCATCTGGCCACACATCCGAGAGATTCCGTCGCAGCCAGACGTAGAAGAAGTCCGAGAGATCGGCGTAGGAGATGTTGTCGTAATACGGCGGATCGGTCGAGATCACTGCTCCCTCGCACTCCCGCACACGAGCCCGCGCATCCCTTTGTCTGCCTTCACCTGTTCCTTCTCCCGGCAAGTGTTCTACAGCCCGGGCGATCCCAGAAACACAGTTGTTCCAACTCCCCGACGACGTTGCCAGCGGGTTGTTTTCGCAAAAGTCCCAAGACATAGGTATCGCTTGACGCGCAAACACATTGCGGGCGTGTTGGCGAGAAGAATCCCAGGTACAGATTGTGCAGTTTCGGTCCGCTAACCGATCCAGTGCGCAAGCCAAATACGTGACCACGGCGTCTGCATAGGCGGCTGCGCCATCGCCACCGTCGTTAAGTCGCACCCCATCGTCGGCCAACCCTCGCGCCGACGCATCGGCCTCGACCCGCGCAGCCACATCCCCAAGAAGATCCGAGAACGTCGTCAACGCCACCAACTGCCTCGCCGTGAACAGCTTCCACCACTCATCAAGTCCATACACGTACACGGTTCCGCCCGTTAGCTTCTTTGGATTGTTCCCAACTGGCTTCCACGCAGGCTCATCGCACGCAGCTGCACCCGCATCAACGGAATTCGCCGGCCGGTAACTTCGACCTCGTTCTCCCTCGGCAACAACAGCCATCAACTGTTGACCCATCCGACCGGCACGGCTCTCAGACTTGATGTAGTCACCGGGAATGGCTGATCCGGTCGCTATGCATGTTCCGTTACCCCTGTTGACCGTGCGTTGGTGCGTTGGCTCGCCGCCTTCGCGAATCTCATAGCGGATCGTCTGAGCCTCACGGTCGACAATCGGCTCGATCCACACCTTCGGCTTGCCCGGCTTGTTCGCCAGCGTCCACGATGCAACCAACGGCACATGTCCCGACCAGCTCGGGTCGGGCGACTCGACCGTTCGCGCCCAGATCCAGGCGATCGGGGTGAGTTTCTCGCCATCGGGGCCTGTTGCATCGGGGTACAGGTGCCCGATGCGCCGCTCGGCTTCGTCACGCATCCATTGGCCGTATGCCTCCACATCGGCAGCAAGGACCTGCGTCCGCTCCCAAGTGTTGAGACCCGTGTCGATGTCGGGATGCACCGGCGGCAACCCCGCAAACCGCGGAGGAATCTCGATCATCGCCTTGTTGATAAGCACCGCCACTGGGTTCAAGTCCCCCGCCAGAGCCGTGAGTCCAAGCCTCTGAGCTTCCAACGGGATGGCCCCGCCGCCAGCGAATGGATCAAGAATCGGCGGCGGTCCGTCCGGGAAGCACCGGTCGATCTCAGCCCGCGCCTCGGCTAGCACCTCAGCGTTGTTCGAGTTCTCCCACTTGACCAGCCGCTCCAATATGTTGAACAACCGTTTCCGCTCGGACTCCTGCGCCTCGGCATCCTGCAGCAGGTTGCCGTCGGGATCCCGATACCTCTCCGCCGACGGATCGTCGACCAAAGAAGCCCAAATCACCGCCCTCGTCGCAGCCAACGGCCTGCGCGCCCACCAGAGATGCAGCGTCGACGGATGCCCGTGCCGAATCGACTTCTCCCTCGCCGCCGCCTGATTGATCGCCTGCAACGGCAACGCCACCTCGATCAACTTCGGCCGATCCCCACTCCCACGCACAACCACCCACGTTACCCGGCCATCCAGCACACGACCATCCAGCCAGCAGACCACCACACCAAGCAACGCCGTCGAAGTCTGCATCTCCGCAAACCGAGGTCCAGACCACATGAATATAGGGTGCGGGCAGACGCTCACGGGCACAGACGCACAGCCATCGAGCGGTCACGAGGGAGACGCGCCCATCCTGTGCTCTCACACCCAAGCCCGCGCACAAGCCCAAAGAGCGGATATGCTGGCATACATGATTCGGACGACCGTGAAGCTGCCCCCCGACCTCGACGCTCGCCTGAGGCACGAGGCCGCCCGGCGAAACATCACCATCTCCGAGTTGACGAGGGAGGCCATCGAGACCCACCTGGTGCCCGCGCGTCGTCTCGGCGCAGCCGCAGCGGGTCGCAGCGGTCAGTCGGACATATCTGAACGCATCGAGGAGATCCTGGCCCGCGAGGCGTCGCCATCACCCTGATCGTCGACGCGGGTCCGTTGTACGCATACGTCGATGCAGACGACCGGCATCACACCGCCAGCCTGGAGCTGCTCTCCACCCATCCCGGGCCGCTGATCGTTCCCACACTGGCAATCACCGAGGTGGCCTACCTGATCGGGACTCGCCTGGGCGCCGAAGCAGAGGTGCGCTTCCTGGGAGACCTCGCCTCCGGTGACCTGATCACCGAACCCGTCGCCGCCGCTGACTGGCTCCGCATCGCCGAACTGGTACACGCCTACCGTGACCTGCCGCTGGGCAGCGTCGACGCATCAGTGATCGCCCTGGCAGAACGCCTTGATGTGAGGACGGTCGCGACGGTCGACCGACGACACTTCAGCGTCGTGGCGCCGCAACACTGCGAACGGCTGGAACTGCTGCCCTGACCACCCAGCGCGGCCCACACGGCGCTCGCGACCGGGCCAAAGGGCGCACGAACTTAGCCGGCCATCACCTCGATCTGAGTCACCTACACTTCGTCACGCAACCGCTGCTCGATCTCATCAGCGGACGCGGTCTCGAAGAACCTGATCAATCCGAGCGTGGCGCCAGGCGAAGGGTCTCCATCGGTTGCATCGTCACCTGTTCGATCAGGTCGAAGTCTTTGTCCATATGCAGAACAGTGAGTTGTGCCAGTTCCGCGACGGCAGCAACCAACAGGTCTGGTATAGACGGCGCTCGGTGATGCCCCAGATCCGCTAGGGCCAACTGCACTTCGATCGCTCGGTCCTCGATTCTCGGTGTCAGATACTCGACGGGCATCAAAGACAGCGGAGGCCGGCCGAGTTCGGCGCGATAGTCGACAGCCGAGCGAGCGGAGAACCCGACTTCGAGCAGGGTGACCGTGCAGATTCGTAGCAGGCCCCGTTGAATGTTCTCGGCCCATGTTGCGGCATCGGGACTCTGGGCGAGTCGTGCCAGAGCAGACTTGTCAACCAACCATCTGGTCATGACCAGGCATCAACCATCACATCGGGCCGTGCCAGATCGCTGAACGTGTCTGCGAACCGCTCCAAGGACGTTCTAGTCACTTCGCCTGAGCGGTCGGCCTGTTCCCGCAACAGCATTCGACGCAGGTACTCGGCCCGTGAGAGCCCCGCAATCGCTGCTTTGGAATCGATGGCGGAGACCACGGTCTCGGGGACGTCTCTGATCAGAATGTCGGTCACAAGGCGATAATATCGCAAGATATCACTCTTGATGCCCTCACTCTACCTCAAGAGGCGAAGGGGCAGTTTAGCGGGACGGGGTGGAGTTGGGGAGGAGGTCGGCGATTCGGAGGGGGACGCTGGTTTGGGCTTCGTGCATGGTCACGCCGTCGAAAGGCCTGATCAGGTAGCGAACCTCGGGTTCGGCATCAGGGTCGTTGGGCACCGAGACCACGGCCAAACGCCATACGTCGGGGTTGCATTGGGCCTGGCCGACTTGGGTCTTGCTGACGCTGATCTCCTCGGTGTCGGGCAGGTGGCCCTTCACCTCGATCAGATAATGAACCCCGGTGGCCGGGTCGAACGACAACACATCGAACCCGGGATTGTTCTGGTGCTGCTGTTCGGGCTCGCGGCCCAGCGCCCTCTCAGCGGCCATAACCGCGGCCACGGCGCGGCGATCCGTCTCGGTCTTGTCGGCCGAAGCATCAGGAAGCGGAGCCTTACCCTCCAACTGATCAAGCAGGCCTTGGGGCACCACCAGCGCAGCCCCGACCACCGTCGGTGGGCCGTTATGGAGATTCGACTCCAAGGCAAGCTCCGCTCGCCGTTGCGCCAAACGAGTCTCCAACTCGTCAGCCCGAGCACGGGCCTTCCCCGAATTCAAGCGGGGCTTGCCCCCGGCGACCTCCTGCGCCTTGATCTCCTCGGTGCGCTGGTCCCAGAACCGGATCTCAGCCTGCAACCGCTCCGTGACGGCCTCGGAAACACGAGCAACCCTGCCGGCAACCACGGCTCGCACCCCGGAATAATGCGGCCCGGCCATCTTCTCGATCGCCCAATCGCGGGCACCGACCTCAGCAGTCTGGCCGGCCCAGTCGAGGTCGAGCTGCCCCTCCAGCAAACCCATCTGCTCCTCAGTCAGAGGCGCATAGTTGAGATAGGGCTGACCGCCCGGGTCACGAGCGTTGCCGTGCCGGTCGATCTCCACATACTGGAACCTACGAGACACCACCAGACGGCTCCCATGAACCATGCGACCATCAGTGATCGAATGGTCGACGAACACCAGCAGACGCGGCTCCACAGACGAATCGGCGGGATCAACCAACATCGCACCCTGCTGCAGAGTCTTGCCGTGGTCCTGTTCGACCTTGCGAAGCATCGCAGTGAGCAAAGCACTCCCGGGCGACACGAGTTCAGCACGGACCGACCCGCCCGAACCGGAACGAGACCGGTCAGGGTCGATACGAGCCTTGTCGAAGGTGACCCGATGGTAACGGTCATGCACCGGCCCCAGTGCAGGATCAGCCGCAGCACGCACCGACGCCGGCACACGGGTGATCTCGAACCGGCCACTCTCACGGCCCGTGATCCGCCCACCATACAAACGCAGCGCCGCAGAGAAGAACGACTCAACGAACCACGGCAGCAGCTTGCGGGCGCCGGCCACCGCCATCTCCCGACGAATCTCGTCGTTGGCGGCCGTGTCGGCAAGGCCCGACACCAACGCCCGCTCAGACAACACATCGGTGAGCTGCGCCCCGATATCACTCTCGATCACCTCGTCCATCCAGGCCGCGTGAGCGGGATCAGAGTCGGAACGAATCGCCCGCATCAACAACTCCCGCAGCGAGACGTTGATCTGCGAGTCGCCGAGCACGTCATACACCTGGTCACCGAACACTCCCCGCTGCTGCTCGATCTTCTGGAACAGCCGTTCAAAGACCTGGCCCTCCCGGGTCTCGTGGGCAACCAGGTTCCACATATGGCAAGGCCGACTCTGCCCGATGCGATGAATCCTCCCGAAACGCTGCTCGATGCGGTTCGGGTTCCACGGCAGGTCGTAGTTGACCATCAAGTTGGCGACCTGCAAGTTCACGCCCTCACCGGCCGCGTCGGTGGCGACCATCACCCGCGCCGTCGGATCCACCCGGAAACGATCCTGAATCTCCCGACGGTCATGCCGCTTGATCCCACCGTGGATGACCACCACCGCCTCAGGGCGACCCAACTCAGCCACGATCCGCTCCTGCAAGTAAGTGAGCGTGTCGGCGTGCTCGGAGAACACGATCAGCTTGCGAACATCATCTGGATCTCCGTGCCCGTCGCCGCTGCCGTCGGAGCGGCCGGGAGCCGCAAAATATTCAGAACGCAGCAAGTCACGGAGCTGCACCCACTTGGCGTCCTCACGGCTCCAGCGAACCCCGTCCGCCAGCCTGACCAAGCCCTCCAGCTCTTGAACCTCAGCCGCCAGCTCATCGGCGGTGTCGGCGGCGGTCGCAGCGTCGATCACCTGGCTCTCAAACCGCTCCCACTCGTCGCCGCTGTAATCGTCGAAATCGAAATCCTCCAGATCAGCGATCCGCACCCCACGGGGCAGATCAACCACCGGAACCGGCCCGCCAGACGCAGCCAGACGACGCAGCTCCGCCTCCTGGTCCGCCAGACGCTCCCGACGGCGGCGCAACGAGTGGTAGATCGCCGCCGGAGACGACGCCAGCCGCCGCTGAAGCCCAGCCAGCGCAAAGCCGACCACCATCGCCCGACGGTCGCCTCCCTCCTGCATCTGCAACACCCGATTCATGCCCGTTCGGACATAGCTCGTGACCGCCTCGTACAATTCGGCCTCCGGTTCCGAAAGCTCGAAAGGCAGGCTGTGCGCATAACGCTTCGGGAACAAGCGACGACCATCGAAAGTACGCAGGTTCTCCTTCACGATCCGACGCATCACCTGCGAGGTGTCGGGCATAGTCGGCCGATCGTCGCTGTTGACACGCCTCCGCAGCTGACCCTCGAAAATGTCCGGGTCCACCAGAGTCATGAACGCCAGGAAGTCGTCGTCCTTGCCGTTGTGAGGGGTCGCCGTCAGCAACAACAGATGGCGTGTGCGTTCACGCAGCGCCTCGCCCAAGGCGAACCGCTTCGTCTTGCGCAACTCCGTTCCGTAACGATGAGCCGACGTCTTGTGAGCCTCGTCGACGATCACCAGATCCCAATCAGAACCCTTGACCCTCTCAAGCATGTCGTCAGACCGCGAAAGCTGATCAACCCGGGCGATCAGCAGGTTCTTCTCAACGAACGGGTTGCCAGTGCGGGAATCCTCCACCGCGGCACGCGACATCAGCTCGAACGACAAACCGAACTTGGTCCACAACTCGTCCTGCCACTGCTCCACCAGACTCCCCGGCGCCACGATCAGGCAACGGACCACATCGCCCCGCAGCATCAACTCACGGATCAACAACCCCGACATGATCGTCTTGCCGGCGCCAGGATCGTCGGCCAGAACGAAACGCAGCGGCCGAAGCGAAAGCATCCGGTTGTAGACGGCATCGATCTGGTGCGGATACGGCTCGATATTGGATGTGACGAGTGCCGCGAACGGGTCCGCCAGATGAGCCTGCTGCAGCCGCTGAGCCTCAGCCGCGAGCTGGAACATCGCACCGTCGGCGTCGAAACTCCACCTCCGCTGATCCGCCTCGCCGAACGCAGCCAGATCGGCCTCTGTGATGATCCGGTCGCCGAGCCGCCCGTCGCTCGTGCGGTAGGTGAGAGTCGCCGAACCCGGACCGTGCATCTCCACGGCAACCACCGTCACATCGCCGTCGGCAACCACACCCTCAAGTCGCATCCCCGCGGCCAGATCGTCGAACTCGAGAGTCACAGCCTCGCCATCCAGCCCTCACCCCAGCGGTTCATCGCGCACCCTTCCAAATCGA
This sequence comes from Candidatus Aldehydirespiratoraceae bacterium, assembly GCA_965204595.1. GTDB lineage: Bacteria > Actinomycetota > Acidimicrobiia > Acidimicrobiales > Aldehydirespiratoraceae > VXYK01. Next base: position 1,313,825 of record CBDBEW010000014.1, read on the forward strand.
CCAGCCCCGACCAATGCAGGGTATCTATGGTGGAGATCATTCGGGGTTGGTTTGTGCCTTTGGGAACGAAGTAGGGCGGGTCGGGAAATAGCGGCGGGCTCGTGTGTTGCCCTCAGCCCTAACCAATCCATCTTCTCTCATAGCGTTGAGTAAACGGCGCGCTGACGACGAGTCTTCACGAAGGATTTTAGAAGCCTCGGTAGAGGACAGACTTCCGCGGCGTGTCATCTCGTCAAGCAACACCTCACGTCGTTGCCGCATAGTTCCAAAACTAGCACTACCAGCTTTCCTAAGTACCGCCGGCGAGAGTTGATACTGCACGCCACCACCTCGCCCCACACGAACCAACATCCCACTGTTGATCATTGAGGCGAGCAGAGTGTCCACATCGAAGCCCGGCAAAAGTTCTACGAACTGTCGTCTTGGAACCTGCCCATACCTACGAACTTCTACAAGAGCCAACCGTTCGGCAGTCGAACCCGGCCAAGGATCCAACATGCCCAACCATGCTTGTTCTTCTATATCAACGCGGTATTGGTTGCGCAAGGTCACTGTCACAGACCCCTCTGTAGACTTGAATTCGGGTGGTGGCATGAGTCGCGCTTCCATCTCAAGATACATGCGGTCCACCCCCTCACCGAACTCTTCGATAAGACCCATAGCCCGCAACACTCCCATAAGCCTGCGATTACGACTGAAATGCTCAACCCGCATGTTTTCTTCAGTGATATGACCTGGCAAGGAACCCGGACTGCGTATTTCAATCCGGTCGTCCCACACAGATATATCAACCGTAGCACCTACCAACCCATAGTCCCGGTGTGCAAGAGCATTCAGCACCGCCTCGCGAACAACCGCCAAGGGATACTCATGAATTGTCTCGCGCAACAGCTGTGAAACAACTTCGTATTTGCTGGTGTGGCTGGCAATGAAGCCAAGGCAACAATTGAGAACTTCCAAAAGTGTACTCGCACAACTCTCTCTATCACTCACTGGTCCAAGCCCAGGACCTACACCAATCCTTCTGACCAACTGAACCTCCGCACCAGCTACGAACTGGCGCGGATCGAACGCGAAGAGCAATGCTGCTGCGGTCAAAACGGTGAACTCTCCATTGGCCGCAGCACTATTCGAGGACTTGCCCGTGCCGGTACTCTCCGCCAATTTGAGATCTGCTAGCGCTCGACCTAAACCAGTTGCATCAACCGCAGGTCTTCCTTGTGAAACTAGCACTTCATTCACGGCACTAAGATCAAAGTCTGCTGGGTTGAAGGTTCTGTTTAGCGGTTCTTCTTCGGCAGACAATTGGCAACGGTCGCTCACAAACCTTGCCAGCGAGTCGCCTCTAAGTGGTTGACTGTCCCCACCAACCCGGCGCAAAAGACGCCCATTGGGTGTCGTAACTATGCGGCCACGGATATCGGGTACTTCAATAATAAGTAGTTCGTGGTCGCCCACGGTTATCGACTTCAACGCAACAGCAACGTTGCATTCGTTGGAATAACGCATAATGCGATCCTGTGTGCTCTGGGTGAGCGTACATCCGACGATTTCACGGTCGTCGTTTACACCACACACAACTAATCCACCGTTAGTCATTGCCATAGCGGGGATGACTTCGTTGAGGCTGTCAGGTACGCCACGCTTGAAGTCTAGGTTTTCATGCTCAATGATTCCGAAAAGTTCCCAGAACTCGTCGACTGTCAGCAAGCCTGGGACATCAGTGAGAAAAAGCAGCGACCGCGCCATGCGACTTAGCGTAACTGACAAGGGATCATTCGACAATCTTCTCCAAATATTTTACAAATATGGGGATTTTGGGAGATGATTTTCAAATCATCCCCTAATCACGAACAAAACACTCGATTACTAGGAGAACATTTGCGAATCTTGACGTTCGCTTCAAAGCAACTACTCACAGAGAGAAAGAAACCTGATCCAAGTTCACTAAATCAACAACAGTGTCACTCCTAATCAGTAGATTCAAATTCATGGCAATGCAGTCAGCCGACAATCTAACTCTAGGGGAAGGAAATTGAGTAAGCCGACAACTGTGGCGCAACTCGCAAAGCGAGCAGACTTAGACCTAGATGACGTACTCGTCAGCTTGTGGAGCGCAGGGATAAATGATGTTAACGACCCCGACGATGTCCTAACAACAAAGACAGCAAAAATAGCCGAGCAAGCTCTCGGTATCGAAGACCCCCGGCGGCAAACCCGAATCGACTACTGGTTGAAACGAACCGGTATGACACGAGCGGAGTTCGTCAAGGATGTCGACCAAGTCGGTGTACACATCAGACCCAACGCAAAGACGCTTCCGAAAGGCGGACTCCACCGAGTTCGCAGACGCTTTGAGTCGAAACCTCCAACCGAACCCGAACCAACACCGACAGAGGAGCCGTCCGCTACTCCAGCCAACGACTATCCCCCGTTCGAGTGGGAAATTGTAGGCATCCAACGAGACCTAGCGTTTCTCGAGGAGCAGGATCTGCTAGACATCCACAATGCGCTAGTCGAGGACTTCGCGGCTGGAGACGATCCCATATCCCCGCCAGGCGTAAAGTCGCCCGAACTCGTCAGTTCAGCGGTCTTTCGTCCACAGACCGCCCTCGGAACCGACCTCAAGTATCCTACGATTGAGATGGCAGCGGCTGCGCTGCTTCACTCTGTCGTGCAGAATCACGCATTTCACAACGGCAATAAACGCACCGCACTCGTTGCGATGCTTGCATTCCTAGATCGCAACAATGTAATCGCAACGTGCGACCAAGACGAGCTGTTCAGGTTCACGCTTCGAGTCGCCCAACACGACCTCGTACCTTCGTGCTCCGACCAATACGCCGACCGAGAAGTGCTCAAGATTGCCGAGTGGATACGGAGCAACAGCCGACGCGTGGAAAGAGGCGAGAGACCTATCCCCTGGCTCCGACTGAAACGCATACTGAAGAACCACCAGTGCGATTTTGAACCCGCAGCGAAAGGGAGCCAACTCGACATCAAACGTACGGTAACGAGGCGCAACGCACTCGGCATCAAACGAACCATCACACTAAAAACTCATGTTGCTTGGCGAGGTGATGGCGTAGAGGTCGAACGCAACACGCTGAACAAGATCCGACGCGAACTCCAACTCGACGAGGCCAACGGCACCGACTCACGCGTGTTCTATGGCGACGAAGCCGCACCCGACGACTTCATCCAGCAATACCGCACCGTACTGCGCCGCCTCGCCCGACTCTGACAACCCAAACCTACGCGCCAACTCAGCAAGAATCACGACGGAGCATCTTCTAAGGAAGATCAAGCGTCATTGCTGCGTCAGAACGGGGCGGACTTCGTTGGCGAGCACCAGCAGACAGTCATGCTCGCCCAGACCACGGCGCAGTGCCGGGAGGTTCTTGAGAATCCGCTGCTTGGCAACAATCGGGTCGTCAGCCTCGACAGCGACGAGCGCCACACCCTGTTCTCGCGCAGTCTTCGTAAGGTCGGCCTGTTGGAGCGATTCCCGACCCCAGAAGATCACTCCCCTGCATCCCCGCTCATGCAATTCTCCTACAAGTTCGACATCGGACACATCGGAACCGTCCCAGCGAACCAACTGCCACTCGACTGGAGCCTCTAAAGCGAGACTACTAGGCAACACAGCATCATAGAGTAGACGCACAATCAGCCTGCGGCTAAAAGTTGCAGGCCGACAGTCAAGGTGTCCTCGAAAGACTTACCCGCCAGCTCTGGGAAGAACGCCTCGATCCGGTCGCGTCGTCCCAGTCGGTCCACACCTGCTAGTGCTTTGGCGCTGATCCGGTGACCCTTGAAATGTGGGGTGCCATTGAGAACTGCGGGGTGAAGCTTCGTGTTTTCACTGGCTTGAAGTAGGTGGAGCGTCTTGCCGCCACCGTAGTTGAAGGGATTGAAGACATCATCGATGTCAGTTATGGGAATATCCAACACACTCTGGTTGCTCACCACGTCGACCCAGCCGTACCCTCGGTCCACTAGAACCCTTCCTTTAGAGGTGGCACCAAGCTTTACTGCTTGGGAGTCGCCCGCAAAGTGGGCTAACTCCCTGACAACCTCCCCAGAAACCCGCCTTCCGGTGATCGACTTCAGATACGCCCAGGTTCGAACCGCCACCAATTCCCGGAAGCTCCAGATTAGACCCCCAGCATCGCGCGGATTAACGAAACCCGTCTTGCGGAGTCCATTGAGCGACGACACCGAAGCCCCAGACAAAAACGCCGCATCCTTGGTGGTATAGACCCCAGCGGTGAACACATCAGGTGCCCAGACAGCGTATTCGACCTCCGGTCCGAGTGGGCCGAGTGCTAGCCGCTGCGACCCAGTCAATAAGCCGTCGACTCGACGCAGCAAACTGGCGGTATCTCGCTCGTTCGTCGGCATGTCCGCAACCAATATCTGGCGCTCGGGGAACCGCGGATAGGTGCTCAACACACGACTCCTAGTAGGTGCCTGACAGACGAGTACGGTCTGAGCACCGAACCAAAACGGGACTCCACCTTTTGGAGCGAGCCGGCGCACAGATGCCCCCGCCTTGTCGAGTCGCACAGCGAAATGAAGGGTCGCATCGGACGGGAAGCCCGCACCGAGCACCACCACCGGCATCTGCAACGCATCGGAGGTATCGCTGCGCGCACCGGGCCAACACTGCAAGTAAAGAAACTGCTCGTCTGATGTGCGTGGCACGTAGTTGTGATCCAGCCTTATCCGGCCAAGGGAGTCGTCGGCAACCGCTTCGGCGACCCTACGGCGAACCCCGTCGTCCGCTCCCGGATTCCCGCAGAGCGTCGCTGCGGCAAGCTTAAGCTCACGATCGCCGACATCTAACGCAAGTTCAACCAACCCGGAGGCCGCCTCAAAGAAGTCGAAATGAACTGCCAAGTGTGCCGCGAATCGCATTCGATCTGGATCGTTGCGGAGCAGAGGCAAGACTTGACCGATAGCTTCGGGTAGGGAAGCAGCTTGCGTGGCTGTGAGATCCTTCACCAGATCGGACATCGTGACCGCCATCGAACTCGTATGGGGGTCGATGTTGCCCAAAATGTGAAGAACCGCACTGTACAGGGCAGGTGTTGGTTGCCTCATGGTCGCCATAATACTTCTCCAAGCGCAGCATAGGGGATGTCCTTATCGATCCGCTCATTAGGCACGCCCCCCGGCGACCACTGAACGTGACGCGCGGGTACTGCGTCCACCCCACGTGGTTCGCGCACTCGAACACTCATCTCCAGCAATCTCGCTAACGGAAACACCAAAACCAGAAAGGGGGGTTCGCTGTTGCCTAGCTTCAACATAGTCCTAAGTTGACGGCCATCCAGACCAAAAATGTCGGCCGCGGGCACCAACCAAGAGTGCTCGGCTGGCACGATATGCCCAGGCGAGATGTCTCGAAACGCCGCCACTTCGGGGCGAGGTTGCCCTTTCAGCCAGTTGAGATAGATTCTCGATGTCGAGAAGATTACGCGGCGCTCGGGTGCCAGGTTATGGCTCCAAAATGCCTCAACAGAGACACAGCGCGCATAGTCACAGGTCGGGCGCGAGGAATCGAGGGACGGCACAACTACCTGTCTCAGGTGTTCGAGATGTTCCAGAACGAGCGCAGGCTTCGTTACGGCACGTGCTTGGAGGCTATCTGCCGCGCGGCGGACACGGCGGGGCAGCCTCGTGTCATGCGATATGATTCTAATCAGCTCACGAGACTGTGCCACGGGGTCAAGCATTGCGACATCCTAACAGGTCCGCCACCAGTTGACGGTCGTTCACGCCAGTGCGGTTGTCTGCGGGTAACGACTGGATTCTGCCGATTTCGGTATCGTGGTTTCGCCACTACACAATCCAACGACTAGCGATGGCTAAGCACAGGACACGAGGACATCTAGGGTTCGTTGTGCGAACTCTGGACGACAAATGAGAATGTCTGGTAGATACGGGTTGGGTTGGTTGTAACACACCATTGACCCATCGAGGCGGCTCACATGGCAACAAGCAGCCAAAGCCACAGCCACAGGTGCACAAGAATCCCATTCATATTGACCACCGCTGTGTACATAAATGTCGCACTCGCCACTCACCACCGCCATAGCTTTCGCACCAGCAGACCCTAATGTCACCAAGTCCGCATTAAATTCTTGTGCAACAGCTCGCGCCAAACCCGGGGTTCTGCTGCGTGAAGCAACAACCCGCACACACGCTGAAGTATCCCTAGCTGGCAAGGTCAACTCTTCGGCGGTGCTAAAGAGTTTCCCCAAAGCTGGCAGCGTGACCGCACCGGCGATGGGCCGATTGTTCGCAACCAAACCAACATGAACACCCCAATCAGTGCGTTCGGGTTTGGCGAACTGCTGTGTTCCATCAAGCGGGTCGATTATCCAAGTGAGAGGCGCGCCAATCCGTGCGGCATCGTCAAACCCCTCTTCTGACAACACCGCGGCATCAGGTCGTGCCTTTTGAAGTTCCTGAACCAAATAGTCGTGGGCTTGACGGTCGCCTTCATCTTTGAGCACTGCCGGCGAAACGCATTCAGCTTGCAGCCGAGACCGCAGAGCGAGTAACAACCTACCTGCACCAACAGCTAACCGTGCGGCGAGGCGATGGTCTACAATTGGAGCGGTGGTCGTGTCAGGTGCGATAGCTAACCTTAGCCGAACTGAAGCAGGTAATCATCAGGAGTTTCACTCGGCATCAACAATTTCGCCTCGGGCGAGACGTTGTAGCCGGCGTTTGTCTTCAGGCAGGTTCATCTCCACCACAAGTCTAATTGGTTTGTCAACACCCACCATTGTTTCAAGCGCATTCGCTCCAGCACTATTGGGGGTTGGTCGGTCGGTGGTCAACAGAACTAATCGCACCCCAGGGTTAGTCTGATGCAGCACCGCTGCTTTGCCGAGAGCTTTCCATAGAGTGTCGGTGCGGCGCAACCCTGGACGCTTAGTGACAGAGAAAGCACCTGAAACATCAAACAACCAAGTAGTGCCTTGTTGATCGTTTGCCTTAAAGTTGACCTCCACACCACAGCTATACTTCACATTTTGTACGATGCCAGAGAATCCACAATCGTGCAACAAGGCGTATGCCATTTCTTGCGCGCGGCGACCTTCCTTACTTGCTCTGGATTGGAAGTCTTCGTCGTCCGCGCACAAAAAGTCTTGCTTTTCTGAAGATGAACCCGCACCACCAGCATTAGTGAACTGCGGCGTGCCCGCAGCACGGATTTGTTTGATGAAACTGAGTTGCCCATTGCGCCCGCTAGCCCGTGGAACCTCCACTACATCCCTATCTTCACCGTTGTTTAGAGACTGCTTAGTCGCTTCAATCCATTCCCTAGCAAGGTCAACGTAAGACGCATCTGTTTCAAAGCCGACATAATTCCGCTTTGCCCACAAAGCCGCGATCGCTGTGGTGCCTGCGCCCATAAAAGGGTCGAGCACTAAGTCGCCACGGTAGGTGTAGAGCTCAATTAGCCGCTGGGGTAACTCCACAGGAAAGGGTGCGGGATGACCCACGCTCGTAGCAGAGGCCGGTGCAATTTCCCAGACATCGGTTGTTGCTTCCATAAACTCATCCGCACGCGCAGTGCTAACCGAAGGCAACCCCTTCTTGGAGCGAACAGTCGCCGCAAGTGCCCTATCGAAACGCCCTTTAGACGCGATAATAACCCGCTCAGTCAAATCGCGCAGTACAGGGTTGGATGGTTGCTGAAAACTCCCCCAAGCACAGTTGCCGGCAGCACCGCGAGCCTTATGCCAGATCACCTCTCCACGCAGCAACAGTCGCAACCGGTCTTGCAGTATGGTTATCACATCAGCCGACAAAGACCGATAAGGACGGCGCCCTAAGTTCGCCACATTCACGGCGATACGCCCACCGGGTTCCAACTTTCGCACACACTCACCAAACACATCTTCCAACATTTTCAGATAGGCAACATAGTCGCCCGGCACATGCCCGTGCCCCACAGCTTCTTCGTATTCTTTACCCGCAAAATAAGGTGGCGAGGTTACCACAAGTGCTACTGAATTGTCGGCAACATCGCCATAATCATCCATGTGGCGAGCGTCACCAACCCAAATCTTGTCTCGACAGGATGGCTCTGCCACTTCTTGCTCAGTACTTATTTCAGGAACATCGAATCGCTCATAAAAAGCTGAGGCATCGTGACTCTCTCGCCTACTAACCCCGAAACTTGAGGTGGCAGTGCCACGCCTTTGCGGATCTCTGGCGTTCACAGCTGATAGACCTGTTCGGAGAAATTCCAATGAACGGGAACTAGAAAAGTGGAGCGTCCAATGACCATACCTTCACGCTACAAGCTACCTGTGACAATCTAACTACGACAACGGTGGTGCCACCCGCAGACACTCAACGAAGCGATCTCGCAAGCAAACTAGTGTTATAGTGATAGCCCTAAGTAGTCCAAAACCTATACCAAGAGCAGTAGGACAAATCGTGAGACAAACACCGACAGGAGGAGATATGCAAAGCCAACCCCGAGATGCTAAAGGCAGGTTCGTAAGTCTGCTTCCATCAGCAGACGACATTGCTGAAGCTACCAACAAACTTGAGCAGTTGCTTAAGTTCGGTTTATCTGAAGAGATAGTCAATTCTTCTGAAGAGTTAGCCGCCTTAGTTAGCCGTGTACCGGCACTGACACCTGCTCAAGCCACGCATATCTCAACCATTATCAAACCTCCTAATGGTGATCCAATCCCTACTGATATTTGGGAAGACCTCGACCTAGCCTGCCGTAACGTTCTGAGCGAAGAAATCGCTGATCAGTAGCTCTTTGATCTCTAGTTGATGGGTAGGCATTTCTGCTAACCGCCACAGCAACCGTGGACGCTGGTGTTAGATTGACTTGGTGAATGAGATTTCTGTAGGACGCACAATTTCTGAAGACCACAAAAGCGAACACCGAGCCTTCTACGTGTGGATTGCGGTGTCGCTGCTGGCCTACATAGGTTTTGGGGTGTGGCTGAAAAGCCCTGTTTTGAACTGGATCGTGGGGCCGCTTTGGCTCTTTGCGACCGTCTATCTGATTCCCACGATTTTTCGTGCGGCACGCTCTTTGGTTGGTAACCGTTGAGTTGGGCAGCGCATGAGTTTGAGAACTATTTTATTCAACGCCACGTTGGGTTAAAGGTATCGTTTCTTGGCATCGTGGCTGGCACACAGCTGCCTGACTTGTTCACTAAAGGCTTCGTCTACGCAGCCGACGACCCTGCTAAATTTCATCGAGGCTGGCCTGGTGTGGGCCTTACCCATTCGTTTATGTTTGGCTTGCTCTTCGCAGTTCTCATTTTGGCTGTCACCCGCAGCCGTAGTTGGTCTTTAGGTGTACTTCTTGGCTCTTGGGCTCACGTGCTCACCGATATCGGCGACACTGCCGGCACGATGATCTTCTTTCCTTTTTCGCTTGAACCTGTGAGCATCAGCATGTGGAAACACTCTGCGTCGCAAGGTGCTTACGGTGATGCCGCAGCCTACTATTCAAGCCTCGGTGGGGTGGGAGACATTTTCTGGCTGATCGTGATGCTGGTTTTTGCGAGCCGAGTGTTGAAACCCAGTTATTTTCGGGATGTGATTGTGCCTGCTGACCCTAAAGTGTGGGGTTGGTTGCACCACCGTTTACGCATCAATGAAAAAGGGTTGTTGCTTTTGTACTGGGGGTTTGTGTTTTATGGTGTCGGGCGTATTGCGGCGTGGCTAATCTACGCACGCAATCCAAGCATCGATGCACCCATCGACTTGAGTTGGGGTGGGCCGTGGTGGGTAGAAGGTAATGACATTTCCGATGCCAGCTTCCTTGAGGTTTTGGTGAGGACAACGATAGGTGGGGTACTGTTTTTTCTGTTTATGTTTTTGTGTTGGAAGTTGTTTATCCGCAGACTGTGGTTACGCGGCGAAGACCCGCCACAAGTACAGCGAGGTAAAGGCTTAGCCGCCGTCTTCACCCACAAAACCCCCTAACCCAATCCCCAAAACTATTCCCCACCGCACTAAAGTAATACTAACTAAACGTCTTGCATATTTTCGGGTTCATACTTTAACTTGAAAGTTTGATGCCTTTCCACCAACCAAACAACCCAACAAGCAGAAAGTGGGCTATGGACGACAACCTAGTAGACATGCCCCCAACAATCTAAGACAGTGCTCGGGAGTGGGCTACAAAGCGTCTCCAAACACTTGAAGGGATGCTCGATGCCGACGGATTGACGATTATTGCACCAATAGCACCGGGTCTCGAGCATCGCGTCAAAATGGCACTTGAAGCATTGGAGTCTAAGCGGAGAAAGCTCTTTGTGTTGTTGAGCACCGAAGGCGGGATTGTTGAAGTGGCAGAACGTATCGTTCGTGTCCAAAGAGAACATTACGCAGAAGTTAAGTTCATTATTCCAGACCGCGCAATGTCGGCAGGCACCGTGCTTGCGATGTCGGGGGACGCAATCCTCATGGACTACCATTCGTGTCTCGGGCCAATCGATCCTCAAGTTCCTAGAGGCAACGGTCTTGTTCCTGCTTTGTCCTACTTAGCACAGTACAATAACCTTGTTGAGATTAGCCGAAAGCGCGACCTAACCGATGCCGAGTTTGTGTTGCTCCAACAGTTGGATTTAGGTGAACTACACAGGTTCACACTCGCTCGTGATCTATCGATTTCTCTCCTTAAAGAATGGTTAACAAAATACAAATTCAAAGATTGGGTCGAAACATCAACCAACAAAAATGAGGTCACCAACAACATGCGCGAACAACGAGCCACTGAGATAGCTGAGCAATTGAGTGACCAACAACTTTGGTTAACCCACTCTAGAGGCATTGACATGCGTACCTTGCAAGATAAACTCAAACTCAAGATGATGATTATGGCAAAAATGCCGAACTGCAAAAGGCTGTTTGGGACTACTTCTGGTTTTTACGCGACCACATGAGACGCCAAGGATTGGATAGGTTAGTACATACACTGAATTTCTTTTGACGGCATGGGAGGTTGCCAATGGAAGAAGAACCAATTGAGCAGATTATTAAGCACAATCATCATCTTGACCCTACTGCGATTGAACGTAGTAAACGGGTTCGCGAACGGCTTGAAGCTTTAGGAATCAACTTAGGTGGATATCACATAGAGCCAGAATTAGGTGGCACACTGAAGATCAAACCAGACTAGAATCCGATACAAAGCTTTAGTGTAAAGCTCTCAAGCTAAGCGTTGAGCTTGATGGATGTGGAGCGGGGGTGGAGCGTTTTGTTAGGTGTGGATGGTGGCTGATTGCGCTGCGCGGTCTTTTCCTTTGATTAGCGTCGCTACCTACAACATTAGAAACATGCGGGCTTTGGATCGCGCTTCGTTGTGGCCTCTGCGCCGACGAAAACTAGCATCAGCAATGGAGGCAATTGATGCTGACATTTGGGGTCTACAGGAGGTGTATGCGGCGCAAAGCCGCTGGCTTGCAGCAAACGTCTTTAATCGCTCGGGTGACAAAGGGCGGTGGGAGTACTGCGGCGTTGGGCGCAACCGCAATGGTGGAGGTGAAATGTGCCCCATCTGGGTGCGGACAACTCAGCTTGAAATTGTTGCCTCAACAACCCGATGGTTTGGTGCAACACCCGACCTTCCAGGCACAAAGCTACCGGGGGCGAACTTCCCTCGCTGTGCCAATTTGGCTCAAGTGCGTTGGAAGGCGCAGCCTACACAAATCATTACTGTAGCCAACACACACCTTGATGGAAGCAGCCCAAAACGGCGGGCTGATTCAATTAGTCAGTTAGCCGAATGGTTAGAGGCCACCATCATAAGTCAACCAACGCTGGTAATGGGCGACTTCAACTGCACCCTTGAACATCCCGAAATCCAACCCCTCCTAACCCTCGGCCTCAAGCCAGTACTGAGTCCTAGCGATGGACCCACCTCACACGACTACGGCAAGAACCCGCAGCCTCGCCAAATCGACCACATATTCGTTTCAGCGCATTGGCGAGTCAATGCCTCTGCGATTGCTCGGGAGGCAGGCCTTGCCTCTGACCACTGGCCGGTAACGAGCAAGCTATCTGTAAACGAGATGCTTTAGATAACCGATCCATCGAAACGTTACCCTCCGGCGAATTCGCCATTTGGGCCGCATCCACCGTCACACAGGTTTGAACAAGACAAATTGAGTTGACGGGCGAAACCCAAGATAAACTTCTAAAGGTGCCTCCGACCAGAAAGCGATACTAATGGCATTGGCCACGAAGCCAAACCCACAAACCAACCACGTTACACATGGGGTGTTGCCAATCCGCCGTCGCCCGAAACAACTTCTGTGGCCACTCAACCTCTATCAATCAGCTATCGGCAAAAAATACGCTATGGCGCTAACAGGTGTCGGCTTGATCGGTTTCGTGGTTGTCCACATGATAGGCAACTTGCACCTCTACGAAGGCCCCGTGCAAGTCCATGAATATGGAGAAGCGTTGCGCGATCTCGGTGGACATCTCGCACCACGAACTTTTCTGCTCTGGATACTACGTATTGGTCTGCTCGCCATGTTCGTTGTGCATATTCACGCCGCTTATTCACTCAGCCGTATGAGCCTCAAAGCAGACTCCTCATATACCACCAAACGTAACTACATAGCTGCTAACTTCGCGAGCCGCACAATGCGTTGGACTGGGCCGATAGTGCTGCTGTATCTACTTTTTCACCTTGCCGATCTTACTTGGGGGTGGTGGCTCGGTAGTGATTACGTGAGAGGCGACATCTACCATAATGTGGTTTCATCAATGAGTTCACTGCCAGTGGCACTCATCTATATTGTGGCTAATGTGGCGTTAGCTATGCACATTTTTCATGGGGCTTGGTCAATGTTCCAAAGCTTAGGACTCAACAATCCGAAGTTCAATGACTTACGTCGTGGTGTCGCTGCGGCCATAGCTACGATCATTTTGGTCGGCAACTTGAGCTTCCCTATCGCTGTGCAGACAGGTCTGCTTGATGAAGACAACCGTTCGGTTCCTGTTGGCGAGTTCAACGTCAGCGAAGCTAGCGGCACTTCCGAATCAACCGAAGCGATTGCTAGTAGCGAAAAGTGAACGTGATGAGTGTGTTGGATGCCAAAATCCCGCAAGGGCCAATAGCCGAGAAATGGGACAACCACAAGTTTTCGGTGAAGCTCGTTAGCCCAGCGAACAAACGTAAGTTCACTGTCATCGTGGTGGGTACAGGTCTAGCCGGTGCGTCAGCAGCGGCATCGCTAGGCGAACTCGGCTACAACGTCAAAGCTTTCACGTTCCATGATTCAGCAAGGCGAGCTCATTCGATTGCCGCTCAAGGTGGTATCAACGCTGCTAAGAACTATCGCAACGACGGCGATTCAACTTTTCGTCTTTTTTATGACACCATCAAAGGCGGCGACTACCGCTCCAGGGAAGCTAATGTCTACCGTTTAGCGCAGGTATCGGTCAACATAATTGACCAGTGTGCTGCTCAAGGCGTGCCATTTGCCCGTGAATACGGTGGGTTGCTAGCCAACCGTTCTTTCGGCGGTGCTCAGGTGAGCCGCACTTTCTATGCCCGAGGGCAAACCGGTCAACAACTGCTGCTTGGAGCTTACCAAGCTCTATCTGCTCAAATCAAAGCTGGCAGCGTCACTTTATATAACCGCAGTGACGTTTTGGATGTGGTGGTGAAAGACGGTCAAGCCTGCGGGATCATAACTCGAGATTTACTCAACGGCGAAGTGGCCGCCCACAATGCACACGCTGTGGTGCTTGCTACTGGTGGCTATGGCAACGTCTACTACCTATCCACCAACGCCATGGCATGCAACGTGACGGCTACTTGGCGCGCACATCGCAAGGGCGCGCTTTTCGCCAACCCGTGTTATTCACAAATTCATCCCACCTGCATACCCGCAAGTGATGAGTTCCAAAGCAAGCTCACCTTGATGTCGGAATCACTGAGAAATGATGGGCGGATTTGGGTTCCGCGAGAGATTGATGATGGGCGTGCTGCCGCAGCTATTCCTGAGGATGAACGCTACTACTATCTTGAAGAGAAGTACCCTGCCTTCGGAAATTTGGTGCCTCGTGATGTGGCAAGCCGCAACGCTAAAACGGTGGTGGACCAAGGCCGTGGAGTTGGACCGCTAAAGAACGGTGTTTACCTTGATTTTGCGTCAGCCATCGACCGAGATGGAGTTGAAAAGGTGCGGGAACGGTACGGCAACCTTTTTGACATGTATGAGCGTATTACGGGTGAAAACCCATACGCCTCGCCGATGCGGATTTACCCTGCTATCCACTACACGATGGGTGGGTTATGGGTTGACTATAATTTAATGACTACTGTTGATGGCTTGTATTGCATTGGTGAAGCAAACTTTTCTGACCATGGTGCCAATAGGCTTGGTGCTTCAGCTTTGATGCAAGGCCTAGCTGATGGCTATTTTGTTTTGCCGTACACGATCGGGGATTATCTCGCTCCACAACTTGGTGATGACACCGTCCCAACGAATGACCCTGCCTTTGTTGCGGCGGTAACAGAAACTACCGACAAGGCTAAACGTTGGATGCAAGTGAAAGGAACCCGTTCAGTTGAGTACTATCATCGTGAACTCGGCAAGATTGTTTGGGAGTATTGTGGCATGGCTCGCAACCAGACAGGGCTAGAAAAGGCCCTGTCTGAGATACCCGCTTTGCGTGATGAGTTCCGCCGCAACGTGAAAGTTCTTGGCACAGCCGATGGGGTTAATCAGCAACTTGAAAAGGTAAACCGGGTCGATGACTTCATGGAGTTTGCCGAGTTGAAAGTTCGGGATGCTTTACATCGTGAAGAAAGCTGCGGTGGGCATTTCCGTGAGGAGTCACAAACACCTGAAGGTGAAGCATTACGTAACGATGACAACTTTGCGTATGTCGCCGCATGGGGATGGCAAGGTGAGGATACCGAACCCAAGTTGCATAAAGAAGACTTGCATTTTGAAACAGTTCAGCTCACCCAACGCAGCTACAAGTGAGGCTTTGAGATGAGCGAAACTTTGAACCTAAAACTACGAATCTGGCGCCAAAACGGGCCTACCGCTAAAGGATCATTTCTTGACTTTAGCGCGGATCAGATACCTACCGATGCTTCATTTTTGGAGATGCTTGACTTGGTCAACGAACGTCTCATTGAAGACGATGTTGAACCGATTACTTTCGCTCATGATTGCCGTGAAGGAATTTGTGGCACTTGTGGGGTGATGATTAATGGTCAAGCTCATGGGCCTGAAACTGCTACCGCGACTTGTCAACTGCATATGCGTAAGTTTTCTGACGGTGACGAGATTGTGATTGAGCCGTGGCGAGCTCAATCTTTCCCTGTGGTGAAAGACCTTATGGTTGACCGCCGTGCTTTCGATCGCATCATTGAGGCTGGTGGCTATATTTCTGCGCCTACTGGAACCGCACCAGATGCCAACGAAACACCTGTACCTAAAGAGGTTGCCGACACTGCGATGGATGCGGCGGCTTGTATTGGCTGTGGGGCTTGTGTAGCTGCTTGCCCTAACTCTGCGGCTCAGCTATTCACCGCCGCGAAACTCGCACACCTAAACGTGTTGCCGCAAGGTCAAGCTGAGCGTTGGAAACGTACTGAACAAATGGTTGAGACGATGGAAGACTTTTTCGGTTCATGTACTAATCACGGTGAATGCCACGAGGCTTGCCCTAAAGAAATCTCTCTGGACTTTATCGCGTTCATGAACCGTGACTATATGAGGTCAAAGGGCCGGAATCGCAGTCTTGCTAGCCAAATTTAGTTTTCCACTTGACAAGCGCAGAGATGGCTGCAATAGTGGTTGTTGTCACGGGTGCTAGTTTGGCTACCTGTGGCAGAAGGGAGGAGGCATATTGCTATAGCGGGAGTCCGAACATTGTGAGGGTGTTCCTGCGGATTTGCCATATGAACCCACGTTGCAAAGTGGATGGGACAGCTCCCACAAGCTTCTCGCGCCCGATTTGCCTGAGAGGCAACCGGAGAAGCGCTTTGAGAGTAGTTTCCATGTCCATCGCAATGTGGCGAAGACCTTTCTTTGCAGGTGAGGTGCCTTTCGGGGCACCTCACCTGTAGTTTGAATCGGCGTGCCTAATCTCTTCGTTCAACTTTTTTCAAGGTTTTCGTTGAGGGAGTCATTGCGGTTTTTGGGTTGTGGTTTGTTGATGGGAGCAGCTGATGTGGTGCCTGGAGTTTCTGGTGGGACAGTAGCACTAGTGCTAGGGATTTATCGACGGTTAGTTGATGGAATTCGTAACGCCACGAGAGTTGGGGTGTCTCTTGTGCGAGGCAACTTCTCTGATTGTTTCTCTTCTCTGAGGTCACTTGACTATTTGTTTCTCGTGCCTCTGTCTTTAGGGATTTTGTTAGCTGTGGGTTTGCTGGCACGACCAATTGAGACGTTGTTAGTCGATTACCCGGTTGAGATAGCGGGTTTGTTTTTTGGTTTGGTATTGGGTTCGATCATTGTGACTTGGGGTTTACTTCGCAAGCCAAAGATAGTCTCTTACGTTGTTGCTGTCGGAATTGGTGGCTTAGTTTTTGTTTTGTTGGGTTTTCAATCGGGTCCAGTCACTGATCCGGCACCGCTAGTTTTGTTGGGTGCTGGTGCTTTGGCGATATGTGCAATGATTTTGCCGGGTATTTCTGGTTCGTTCATTTTGTTGATGATCGGAATGTACGCGGCGGTGATTGGCTCGATCAGCAATCGAAACTTCATTGATCTCTTGTTCCTTGCGGTGGGTGCTCTAGCTGGACTGGCTTTGTTTTCTCAGGTCTTGGGTTGGGTGTTGGAACGCTATCACGACCTTGTGACCGCTGCCATGGTTGGCTTAATGGTTGGTTCCCTACGTGTGTTGTGGCCGTGGCCAAACGGGGTTGGGGTTATCTCAGATGCACAAGATGAGGTTATCAACGGCGCAATTTTGGCTTGGCCGACTTCTGCGAACTGGTTAACCCCCGTTTTGTTGGCTCTCGCGGCGGGGTTTTCTGTTTTAGGATTGTCCATCCTAAGTAGGACTGCACCTGATTAGTTGTGTTCAGTGGCACCTTCACGCAATAGGTGACTTTCGTTAACAGCCTTGAAGATAATCCGACCAGGACCACGCCCTGTCTCATGGTCAGCACCAGTGTCGTAACGATCAATTAGTGGTTTCACCACAATTCCTTCACGAGGATGATCGGCTAGTGTTGAGTTGCCTTCCACCAGATCTGTTAACAATCTTGGTGCCCAAAGTCCGACATGTAACAAAGGCACAGACAACAAACCGTTGTGTCCAGCTAGGTTTGTCAAGTCAAACCAATTTACATATCCACTTGATGAAATACGGATGTCAAACACTCTGAATACAGGTTGGGCGTATCCATAATCCAAATCTTGGACTTTTCGGCCAATGATTTCTCCGAAAACATAAACCGTTCTAGGGTAAGTTGATCTCCAATTTTCTTTGATTTTGCTTTCTTCAGCAATCGCCCGTATGGCATCTTTGTTGTGGTGCCACGCTTTGACATACAAATTGTGTTCGTTTTCTGGGGCATCCACATGAAATCGCAAACCTTTTGATAGTTGGCCTTTTGAAGACACCACAGGCTCAAATACGCCATAGCTAGTCTCTTGAACGCCCAAGCAACAAAAAGTGCCATGCAGTTTCTCGGTGATTGCCAGCGGTTCTTCTAGCGACAACCGACCTGGCCAAGATTTTATGTTGTCAATATCATAGTTGACGGTTGGCCCACTGTACATCAAGCCCGACATGTGAACAGGCACAGGTGGTTCATATTTGTCGATCTGTAACGCTTGTGCAGCATCGTCGCCAAAGTCTAAGTGTTGTATCCGCTCCCCACCATAGATCAAGCCTTGCGACAGCACCCCACGAAGTCTGATAGCTTTCACTCGATTTCGTTTAGCTCCCGCTAATAAACCCGATAGCCCCATTTCTTCAATCAAGTCGTCAGGCAATACCGAAGCTTCAGGGATGTAAGCCACCTTGTCGCCGGGTTTGTGAACTCCGAGTTTGCAGGCACTGCGCCAACCCTCAACCACACCCAACTCCAGTTTGTCAGCATTTGGGTGAGGTTCGCTGCTGTATCGCACCACAGGCACTCTGAAAACACTCATGATTATTCCTTTCAATTCCAGATTTATTGATTATTCTCTACCTTATCTAACTTTTTAAATTATTTGCTAGCATTTTAATACCATAATATATTAAACAATTATTTTCAACTTCATTATCCATCAAAGTTCCTTTGTGCGGGTCTCGCCTCAAACAATCCTTGCTATAGTCACATGATCACGGGCAACAAATGATCCAAACGCAATCGCAGTTGTTGAAGGCAACTATGGGTTTGGCTTGAGGAATGTCATAGGCCTGTGCTAGAGATAAAGTCATGAACAACGAGGTAGACCACCATCTCATGGAAGTTGGTTACGTGAATACTGAGGGGGATGCTCTCGCTCGTGCTGATGCCGAGATCGCGTGCGCTGACTACCGCGATTTCTTGGACGATCTTGAAACTGGATCAATCGATCTCGTTCTGACCGATCCACCCTATGGCATCAGCCGAGAGACGGGTTTCGCGAACGTCAAGAACGGCCTTAAGCGGTTTGCAGTATCGATGGATTTCGCTGCTTGGGATCACGAAACGATAGACCTCGAAGACCTTTCCGCTCGGCTTTTCCGAGTGCTGAGACAGGGTGGCACGGCAATCGTCTGGTACGACCTGTGGAAACTGTCGGCACTAAAGTCTGCGCTGGAAATTGCCGGATTCACTATGTTCAGGCAGTTGATGTGGCAGAAAACTAATCCAGTTCCACTCAACAGCCAAACCACGTACCTCTCGAACAGTCGCGAGATGGCGATTGCGTGCGTGAAAGGTGGCAAGCCAACATTCCACAGTAGCTACGACAACGGTGTCTACTCGGGGCCGATACCGAGGTTCAACGGCACTCGCATTCACCCGACACAAAAACCTGTCGATCTGTTCGCCGATCTTGTGACCAAGCACAGCAACAGAGGCGATCTGGTGTGCGATCCCTTCATTGGCTCAGGCACGACCGCCTTTGCCGCCAACCGCGAGGGTCGCCGGTTCGTTGGCTGCGACATAGACGCTCACTACGTTGCTAGCGCTCTGGATCGCCTCCACCAACGGCACCTGTAGCTGTTCTTGCCGTGACCCAAATTGTGGGTGACCGCTCGCAAGCATGTCATAACTACTATCCTGAGTAAAGTTACTCACAATAGTAGTTGAACGCTACACTGAGAGAATGAACGAATACAGACGCCAACAAGTTGAGGTCCTCGTGCAGCGTTTGGCGGAGCCACCGCGTCGCCTGATCGCGGTGTTCGGGCCTCGACAGACCGGCAAGACAACCCTAGTGCAACAAGCACTCGACTCTTCGGAGCGTCCCTCCCGGTTGGAAGCGATCGACGATCCGGGTGGAGGTGCGCCTGGCTCTGTCCCACGGCCGTTGAAGCATGTAACCACCGAGTTGAGCCGCTTTGAAGGGGTGCGCGACCGTCGGTGGTTGATTCATGCATGGGAGGAGAGCCGGAGCCGTGCGTGGGCATCGGAGCATGGGTTCGTCTTGGCACTCGATGAGATTCAGAAGATCCGCGGCTGGTCGGAGACGGTGAAGGGGCTTTGGGATGCCGACCGGGCGGCGCGCTGTCCGCTGCATGTGATCATCTCAGGTTCGGCGCCATTGTTGATGCAGGATGGTTTAACCGAGAGTCTCGCCGGGCGCTTCGCGCCGTTGCGAGTGACGCACTGGGCCTGGCCAGAGATGCGCGACGCTTTTGATTTCGACTTGGATCAGTACGTTTTCTTCGGCGGTTACCCGGGGGCTGCCCATCTGACCCGGGACTTCAAGGACTGGCAGGATTGGAAGGACTACGTCTCGGGGTCACTTATCGAACCCAACATCGAGCGTGACATCCTATTCATGACACGGGTAGACAAGCCGGCACTTCTGAAACGTCTGTTCGAGCTTGGTTCGCATTACTCGGGGCAGGTGCTGTCGTTCAACAAGATGCTCGGTCAACTTCAGGATGCGGGAAACACGGTCACGCTCGACCGCTATCTGCGACTATTGACCGGTACCGGCCTGCTAGCGGGACTGGCGCAGCACAGCGGCAGTGCGGTGCGAACCAGGGGTTCCTCTCCGAAGTTCAACGTGTTAAACACCGCATTGATGACGCTAAAGTCGGGCTACACCTTCGAGGAGGCCCGGGCCGACCGTTCGCACTGGGGCCGCATGATGGAGAGCGCGGTCGGCGCGCATCTGCTCAACACAGCCCAGACGGGCACACATGTCCGCTACTGGCGCGAACACGGTGCGGAGGTCGATTTCGTCCTGCACCGCGGGCCCCGTACAGTCGGGATCGAAGTGAAGAGCGGCGTGGCCACACCACGGTTGTCGGGTTTAGAGGCGTTCAAGAAGCGATTCGAGTCGCAGGCCACTTTGGTCGTAGGCCCAGATGTCGAGTTGGGCGAGTTCTTGGCGCAGCCAGCCGACTACTGGCTGGAGCAGGCGTGACCGAAGGTGCTTCTCGAATCTCCTCGCCGAGACGCGGAGATGTGCAGCCGTGCCCGAGGGTTGGAAGAGTGAAGCCCTGCTACGTTCGGCGAACGTGCGTCGAGGTGTCCGATGCGACGGTCGGACATGCTCCACGATCTGAGTCCTCGCCGAGCAAGCCGCTGAGTGACTATCGCCACAAGGCGGCGTATGTGCTGCTCGGTGATCCAGGGTTCGGCAAGACGACCGAGTTCAAACGTGAGACTGTGGAACTCGGCGAGAAGGCGTTGCTGATCAGCGCCCGTGACTTCATTGCCTTGGATGCTGCGTCTCATCTGGAGTGGGAGGGCAAGTTTCTGTTCATCGACGGGCTAGACGAAGTCCGGTCCGGTGGAAGCGACAGACGAATCCCTCTGGATCAGATCCGACATCGCCTCGACCGGCTCCAACCGCAGGGCTTTCGGATCTCCTGTCGAGAGGCGGACTGGCTCGGACACAACGACCGCGAACACTTGAGACGGGTGTCACCGGACTCTGCGGTCACCGTTTTGAGACTCGATGAACTCGGTTACGAGCAGGTTATGTTGTTGCTGCAGGAGTGGCACGGCCGAAATGCAGATGAAGCCGAAACGTTCATCGCGGAGGCCGGGCATCGTGGTGTGGACAGCCTGTTGACGAATCCACTCACACTTGGCTTGCTCGCTAGTGCTGTGGGGGATGGAACCGACTGGCCCGACGGCCGCCGCGCGACTTTGGAGACGGCATGTCTGAGCCTCGCGAGAGAGCATAACGACGAGCATGAGAGCGCCGCTAGCGGCGCAAGTCAACTAGATCCGAAGGTCGTTGTCGATGCCGCCGGTTACTTATGCACGCTGCAGCTCTTGGCCGACATCGAGGGATTCCAGCTTCTGTCTTCTCACGCATCGCCCTCTTTTCCGGCGTTGGCGGAACTCGCTGAGCCTCCCAGATCGTTGTCTACCGTTGATCTGAGGTCGACCGTCAGCACCAAACTTTTCACGGCTCTGGGCGGGGGTTTCGCTCCACTGCATCGCCAGGTGGCGGAGTTCCTAGCGGGCCGGTACCTCGCCAAGCTGATCCATGACGGTCTTCCCGCCACTCGGTTGGTTGCGTTGATGACCGCGTCGACTGACGGTGGTGTCGTCACATCATTGAGGGGTCTCGCTGCCTGGTTGGCATCGCACAGTCATGAGGCGCGCCACCTGCTGATCAAACTCGATCCATTAGGTGTGGGTCTCTATGGAGACATCTCCGGTTTCCCAACTAGCGCAAAGAGGCAGTTTCTGGAGTCGTTGTCAGGGTTCTTTGAGGACAACCCCCAACAGTATTTGGGATTCGAAGTCGGTCTGGCTCGGTTCTTCAGTCCTCTAGTGGTCGCGGAAATGGTGCCCGAGCTGCAGGATGTGATGCGTAGCGAAGACCACAGTCCTTCCCATGAGAAACTCCTTGAGATGATACTGAAGTTGCTCGCAGGAGATTGGGGTATACACGCCATCCTAGGGAGTGATCTTTGCGATACCTTGAACCAAGCAAGTGCAACGGGTGAGGATCGTCACGCTCATGCCGCCCTGAGGCCCGACTTGGAGCGGATTCTGCTCAGCGAAACCTGCTCCGAAGCTAACCGAGCGTTCGCCCTGGACGCTTACTTGAAAGTCGTCGATGTCGACGAGGAGCGGAACTGGACTCTCCGTAGTCTGCTCGAGTCGGTTCAGAACGGTTCGGTGGCAGACCCCTACGACCAGATTCGCGGAACTCTGCTCGCAGTGCTGTACCCGCATACAGTCCAGCCGTCGGAGGTATGGCGTTTCGCAGTTCCACTTTCCCCATTCCACAGGGGGCGATTTCGGGACTTCTGGGAGAAGACGCTGTTGCTCCGTTCTTCGCCTGAACACCTAGCAGAACTGCTCGACGCGCTGCATGGGGAGTCTGCGAACCTTGCTAAACACTTAAAACGGAATGCACTAGGTAAGATTCCAGCGAAATTACTAGCGAAATATCTCAAAACAAACGGTGACATTCAACAAGACCTCGAGCGTCTGTGCCGTTGGCTAGCTATCATACGTGACTTCGATAGACATCGCGCAACAAACAATCCTGCCAGCGAAGTTTATTTGTGGTTAGAGCATCACCCTGGAGTACAAAAGCAGCTTTTTTTGTTTTGGCTCCGCAATGACGATCCGGCTCTGTCTCAGATTGGTCCATTCAGTTACCGCGATGCCTTGCTTAGATCGAAACCTCCGCCTGATTTCGGAGTTTGGTGTCTTGAAGAAGCGATAAAGGTCGTGAGAGATGAACCAAAGTTAGCAAAGTGCTTGCTTCGGCAAGCGCATCGAGTACTGAACCAACCTTCCATCAATCATGGCTTGACGCTTGAGGTGATGCGTGAGAAAACTCTCAAACAACCTATTCTTGCCAGATATCTTGACGAACTTTCTGCCGCTGACTTGCAGGCCATGAGGAATTTAGAAAAGGAAGAAAAAGAATATGAGAGGCTGACAACCGAGACTCGGGAGCAATGGCTCGCAGAAGAACGACAGACTAAGGAGAATTGGATCGATCATCTGCGTGAGCAACAAACAGAGTTGCTAGAGAACAGATTCACCCCGCAGAATCTCTCCGTGTTGGCCGAGGTTGCTCTCGGGCTGGGTAACGGCAGCGATCGTGAGCTTTCCCCCCAAGAACGACTCGACGATTTCCTCCTCGGGGAGACAACGCTCGTGGACGCTGTGATGACAGCTCTGAGGGGGGCGGCGTGGCGCGAAGACATTCCCGATGCACAACAGACGGTCTCACTGAGCCTCGAGTCGAGACAGTCCACGCTGGCGTATACGGTGCTTGCTGGTATCGATCTCGCCGAGAGAGACATCCCTGGAGCCCTGGATGGGCTTTCAGTCGATCAAAAACGCAAGATTCTGTCCATCTACTACTGCGTTCCGCACAGTGTTTCAGCCACATCTTGGCACCGGCGTTGGCTCGAAACTGAACCTGAAATGGTACTTGAAGTGCTATTCTGGTGTGTGGTGGCGGAGTTGCGTGCCGGCAAAGACTTTTCCTACGGATTGCGTGTTCTAGACAATATCGAGGGATTCAAAGACCTCGTTAACGATGTTCGCATGCGGTTGCTTGCCGCGTTCCCGACGAGGAGTTCCAAGAGTCAACTGCAACACTTGGACTCACTTCTCTCCCACGCACTGGAGTATCAAGACAACTCAACTCTGCTCGCTCTGGCACGGCGCAAGCAGGCTCTCAACAGCATGCCCATAGCGCAGCGGGTTCGCTGGTGGACGACCGACGCTCTCATCGAAGGGGGCAATCGTCTTGGTGTACTCAAATCTGAGTTGACCAAAAGCGAAGTGCGAATCCGACACATGGCCGAGTTCCTGAGACCGATGTGGCATCGCTTCGATAGGCGACCCTCGATCCTCTCAACGATCCGAGATCCAGAGACATTGGAGGAATTGATAGCGATTCTGGGTCGTCTAGGTCCCGCTCCACTGTTGGGCCGTGGGATCGTCACGCTTGAGATGGACATGTCGGACCTGATCGAAGCACTGATTCAACAGCTTGCTTCGGAACCTGGAGAGCAAGCCGAGCAACCGCTGAAGCGCTTGACTGCGGACTCGGAACTAGCAGGTTGGCGACCACACCTGCAAAGAGCACTGGCAACGCAGCAGGTCATCAGTCGCGACGCGCAATATCGCCATCCGAGTATCGAGCAGATCCAAGATACGATACGCGACGGCCCGCCTGCGACCCCGGCAGACCTAGCGGCGTTGCTGCAGGACCGTCTTGAGAACCTCCAAAGCGAACTGCGATACAGCAGTAGCGATATATGGCGACAGTTCTGGAATGAGGACCCGCGGGGTAGAACAACCCAGCAGAAACCTGAGAACTCCTGCCGGGATGTGCTGTTGAGCCATCTGCAAAGTCGCCTTCCTGAAGGTATCGAGGCTGTGCGGGAGGCTTCCCACGTCGCGAACACCAGATCCGATATTGAGGTCAGCTATCTCGATTTCAAGGTGCCGGTCGAGATCAAGAAGGACTCGAACTCTGATCTTTGGACCGCCGCACACGAACAACTAATGGCCAAATATATGACTGATTCGGCGGTCGGCGCGTACGGTGTCTACTTGGTACTGTGGTTCGCAGATCAATTCAAGCCGGCCACAAGATACCGCGGTACTGAACGCCAGAACCGAGGTTCCCCTAATTCACCCGATGAACTAAAGAGATGGTTGGAGGATGACCTCACCACCGAGAAATCGCGCACGATCGCAGTAATCGTTCTTGATGTCAGCAGTCCTATCGGCTGACCTGATTTGGTTTCTGCGACTGGCGGTGCTATGAACCGTTATCGGATCCTTAGCACCGCTAGAGTCATGGGTGGCTATGAAACGTTGGGGTGTTAGGTTGTTTCTGCGTTGCTAGTTGCTTGTGCCAAACAAGTCAGGATTAGCGAAACTAGCTAGCTGTTCGTCCTCGCTGTCAACGGCTCTGAACTCGCTCGGGTGCTCACACTGTTCATCTTGGGGGCAGTCGAAAGTACACCATTCGTGTGCTGGACTGTTGGGATGAACCTCTTCAACATCAGGCGGCTCGGGGGGATCTTCAGCCTTGTCTGTACCTTGTTGAGCGTTCACGATATTCTGGCTAGGTGCGCTTGAAGCTGCTTCAGCTGGACCATTGGCTTCCCAAAAAAGCAGCGTCAACACTACCATCGCGGTGAAAATACCAGCTATCAACGGGTGCTGCGAAAGAAGCTACTTGAAACCAAGTATCTCTCTGGCTGGTACCCTATCCCCTGCGGGGTTGGATGTGTGGATAGTAGACATTGCTGTCTCCTTTCTCTGGTTATCCATGCTAGGTATTTCCTAGCCATTGGATAAACCAAAGTTGCCACATCCTTCCTGAGAAGAACCTGAGTGATGCTGAGAACTCTTTCAGGTCTGCTTGATAGGTGCCAAAAAAAGAGAAGAAAGTTGTACATTTTAATTTTTTACATGCTATTATGTTGTTTATCGATAGTTGAACTACTTTAGTTTATCTGTTGTGGCTTAGTCGCCGAGCCTGACCGGCTTCCCAAAAACTAACCTCTAATTTTTGGAGGCGACATGGCTAACCATGCATCTATTTCAACAACCATCAACGACCAAATCGGCGTTATGACCACAAACCCAACAAACAAAAACGCAGGCACAACAGAGAGCGAAGCTCCTCAAGACGCGTCTATCGCCGTATCTAAAACTGCAACTGTAAAAGCCACAACGCACGAAATACTCAAACATCCCTTATTTGCGACAACTGCCACCGTGCTCATATTGTTCATTGGTTTCACATTCACAAGCCTAACCACCAACATCGGTCGCTTAGATAACCGCGTTGACCGCGTAGAAGATGGAATCGAACGCTTAGAAATCAGAATCGACCAACGTTTTGATCGGGTAGATGACAAGTTTGATGGGGTAAATCGACAATTCAATGAGATAGATCGACGGTTCGACGCGGTAGAGCGACAGTTCAATGACGTAGATCGAAGAATCAACACGCTAGACCAAAAAGTGGATGCCGTGGACCAAAAAGTGGATGCCTTAGACCAAAAAGTTGATGCTCTAGATAGGACAATGAATGAGATTCGATTGACATTGACGACTTTGGTAACTGCACTGAGTGCTTCCGAGAGTGTTGAAGCCGTTTTCGAAAGCACACTGCTTACACCCGAACCCGAAACTGAACCCGTGCCGTAAAATCGCAACTCGTGTCACCAAGTTCTCATTCCGGCTCTTGTGACACCGCACTGGGTGGGTGATGTTGACGAATTCGAGTGATTGTGATAATGTGCATGCGATGTCTGCTGAGACTAGTGCCACAGATGATCCCAACGCAATTATCACATCTGCACTAGCCGAACTAGCAGAAACATCACCGTCACAGACTGACGGCATCTGGCTGGAGGAACTCACTGCGAAGGTCGCTGTGCATATTCGCGACTGGAACGTCGACGGTTGCTGGCGTTGGCAGGACTGGCCACATCGAGACGAAGTGATGCCCGAAGGCACACTCGAAGTTGATGTTTACGGTATCGATCTTGTGGCGCGAAGAAAAGACGATGGGGGCTGGATTGCTATTCAGTGCAAAGCACGTCAACTTGATGATGACGGCAAAGGTGCATCTGTCGGGCTAAAGGAGATAGAAAAGTTTATAAGCGGGTCATCCAATCGTGATGTGTGGGCCGAGCGTTGGTTGTTGGTCAACGGTGATGTGGAGTCGGCAGGGAACAGCAAAAGCAAAATAGAGGCATCTGGTTTCCCTGTTGCTTTTGTGAACTTAGCGCATGATGTTGAGAGGCAGCACGCCGTCTACTTAGCCCAGCAAACTGAACCTGAGGTAGTGCAAGGCATCCAGACTCGACCATGTATGCAAAACGAAGCAGTGGATACTGCGGTCGCTCGCTTGCTTGCCAACAAAGATGCCCACGAGGAAGGTATTCCCCGTGGTGAAGCTCGGGGACGTATCGTTTTGCCGTGTGGTACCGGTAAAACTCGCATCGCTTTACGAATAGTTGAACGGCTAACCTACCCAAAGGAGTTTTCGGTTGTCTTGTGCCCCTCGATAGCTCTAGTGGCACAGATTAGACGCGAGTTTCTGAATAACACGCAATCCCTTAGAGCTTTAGCTGTGTGTTCCGATCACGGTGTAGCAAAGGACGAAAAGACCGAAGAAAAAATCACCAACCAAGACGATGCAACCCTCGATCGTGGCATGACCACCACCGATGAAATACATGGTTGCCAAGTCACCACAGACCCAGCTGAGATATCCGCATGGCTCGAAACGTCAACCAACGGCGACACACTTAATGTAATTTTTGGTACTTATCAGTCGGCTAGACGAATAGCCGATGCCATTGCGTTAGCTTCAGCTCACAACCAGTTTGCGGTGCTCATTTGTGATGAAGCGCACCGCACCGCCGGCATCCGCAAAAAGAAGCTAAGCAACACTGCCGATCAAAAAATGAGGGATTTCACCCTTTGTCACGACCGTGAAGCGTTCCCTGCGACTTATCGGGTTTATCAAACCGCCACCCCCAAGATTTATGGAGACAACGCCGCCGCGGCGCGGGCAACCCAAAAACCTGAATTCGTAATTCGTGATATGGACGACCAAGCCACCTTTGGGGTTGAACTGTATCGCCGAAGCTACGCAGATGCTGTAGCCAACGGGTGGTTGTCGGATTACCGCATTATCGCAATGGCCGTGGGGGGCGAAGAAGCCATGTCCATAGCGAACGATTTGGTGGCGCAGGCAGATGAACAAGCTGAGTTAGATGCCCAGATCGCAGGCACCACAGTTGGGGCAAACGTAGTGTCCAAACTACCCACAACAGGCGACTATTTGAAGGGGATGGCTTTTGCTTTAGCGATGGGTGGTGCTGCCCGCACCGCAGACGGTAGTCGCGTACCGTTGCAGTCTTGTATTGGTTTTCTTAACACAATCGCCCGCAGTAAAGCTATGACTTCGGTATTGCAATCCACGGCTGTTCGTGATTGGGTGAGCGAACAATCAGGCGAACAAGCGCGGCGATACAAACTTGAACACCTAGATGCGTCATCACAAGTCACTAAACGTGACGAAGCCAAACGTAAGCTCGCCAACGCCAGCACTGATGCACCGCACAGCATCCTCAATGTGGGCATCTTCGGTGAAGGCACAGATTCGCCGTCTTTGTCTGCGGTGGCTTTCTTGGAGCCTCGCAAGTCACCTATCGATGTTGTGCAAGCGGTTGGACGGGCGATGCGCCGAGTCGAAGGCAAAGAACTTGGTTACATCGTGGTACCAGTGGTTATACCACCAGGCGTGGATGCGGAACGCCATCTCGCGGTGAGTGACAAACACGAAGGTTGGCGTGAACTGGGCGACATTTTGCAAGCACTGCGAGCACACGATAAGCGCATTGAGGATGCGTTACCTGAAATGTTGCGCATTCAGTTACCACCCGACCCGCAGATATCGCTGCCACTAAAAACGGTGATCGCAGTGGGGAGACCCGAAAAACCCCATTTGGAGTATGCGGTAGTGACTGGTAGCCGTGACGATGCTGAAGACATAGCTCGCGATGCGGCACGGCAAGATAAGCCTCTTAGGGAAGTGATAACCGAAAGGCAAGATGTTGAACCTTTTACGGAGGTTTTGTGGTCTGAAATGGAGGAGCAGCCAACTTCTGTGATTGTGCATACGATTCGCACCGATGGCAGCAAAGAAACCCGTGAAGATTCGGTGGTACGCCACAAACCTAAAGCAAACCAAGACCCAAATGATGCCAAAGTCAATGTCCGTGGTACTCAACGGCGTGCGGGTCAGATTGCTATAGGTAAACGAGGGCGCGTGTTGCCAACCTCTGAAGAACGTGTCCAAAAGGCTAAAGGGAGAGCACGCCTCAAGAAAGAAAAACAAGACAAGTTCAACACGGCTGTGCAAACACAACTTATTGAACTGCAAAAGACCTTGCTCGGCAAAGAAATCTCAATGAACTTGCTCGAAAAATCTGGCCTGCACCGCAACCCAGTGAAAAGGGATTTAAATTTGCTTAGGGGCGCGGTGGAAGAAGCTTCAAGATATTTGCATGCTGAGTTTGCGTTGGCGGCAGCCCTCGATGCACATTTTGATATTGATAAGCTCGCCGCTCCTAGAGCGAACAAACCCCGTGCCGATGGCTCTACTGTCGCTGCTTTGCTTTGGATGAACGCAGCCATGCTTCAACAAAGGGTTTATGCAGGTGGGTGGCTCGGGCTTGATGGTATCGATCCGTTAAGTGAGATCAAGGCATCATCCGAACCCGAGGAACTTTTTCGGGATTCTTGGGGAACTATAACCCGTCAAGATTTCTTGCCGGTGATTGAGCCAGCAACTCTGGCATTGAGTGCGGCTAAACGCACTACTCGGTTGGGGGGTTTGCGCCGTGCTTTGCGCCATCTAGCTGGGGAAGCTGAACGTATAGCTGAAGTGTATGCCGAGATGGGCACCGACCATGCGGGAGCCTTGTTCAACAAGGTGATGGGTGACCAAAGCTCAGATGGCGCGTTTTTCACGCGTCCCGTAGCTGCAGACATCGCCGCACGGTTAGCTATGCAAGCTGTTGACCCCAATAATGCTTTGGACTGGACTAATCCTGAGGTTTGGCAAGCACATAAGACCGTTGACCTGGCTTGTGGTTCGGGTACATTGCTCACTGCGGTAATGGCGGAAATGAAACGCCGGGCTTTGTCACAAGGTGTTGACACACGTGAACTTGGTGCGCTACAAAAGGTGGCTGTTGAAGAAAGTATGGTGGGTTTAGATATAAATCCTGTTTCTTTGCAACTTGCAGCCACACAACTTATGTCTGGCAATGCCGATATCAAATATCGTAAAATGAACCTTCATTTGATGCCATATGGGCCACAAAAAGATGGTTCTGTGGCTGCGGGAACACCAGAACTGTTTGGACGCAAAGCAATCACGAACGCTCTCACACTCTTTGAAGATGGTGCGAAGTCAACTCGCATAGAACTTGGCGCGCTAGCAGGCGGGTTGGAGGGGCCAGTGATGGACGATGCTACCGATGCGGTGAAGGATGCGAAAATAGTGATTATGAACCCACCGTTCACGAACCGCACCAAGATGGGCGAGAAGTTCGGCAAAGCTGTGCAAACGAAACTCCGTCAGAGGATGGACACCCTTGAGGGGTTCCTCGTCTCCGCCGACAAGCCCCTCAGCGACATCTTAGAGAAAAACTCTCTAGGGCCGCAGTTTGCGGCCCTAGGAGATCTATGTCTGAACCGCGACTGTGGCGTGTTCGCCACAGTGATCCCAACCGCCGCCCTCACTGCTTCGTCTGGACTTCAGGAACGCTTAGAACTCGCCAAACGTTTCCATGTTCATACGATTCTCACCTGCCATGACCCGTCCGACATCAACCTCAGCCAGAACACCAACATCAACGAAAGCATCGTCATATTACAAAGAACAGGCACTAATGCCCCCCCCCCCCCCCCGACTCGAATCATCTCACTGGACCGACTGCCAGGCGACACGGCGGACACCGACGCTCTGTTCGCAAGCCTCACCGCGTTAGGAGAGGAGCCGGGGATCCTTGCCGACGGCTGGGGCGAGGTCTCGTACTCACCCGCTGAACAGATACGAGCCGGCGACTACAGCGCCGCCGTCTGGCGCTCCCCCGAACTCGCCACCGCCGCCGCCGCTTTCGGAGACCACCCCGCTCTTGCTACGCTTGCGGGGGGGGGGGGGGGGCAACTGTTCAGCGGACCCAGCAGACACTCAATGCGCAGTATCGAAGATCACGAGAGAACCAATCGTGACTCACGCGACCGGCAGGGAACTTCGAGGCGGATATCGAAGAAAGAACGTGACGTAACAGTGCATGCAACAGGGCAAGAACTGCGCGGTGCGAACTACCGCAAAGAAACATCCAACAGCGTTGAGCCGTTCCCGATTCTCAAATCCAAGGGATCGGAAGGTCAACTACGCATCGAGGCTGTCCCAGACGAAATCTGGGAATGGAAAAAGCCGGGCAAGCCTCCGATCCTCAAGAAAGCGGCGCATCTACTGCTTACGCAAGGGCAAGACACTTCGACAGCGCGGCTCACCGCAGTTGCTTCCGACAATCGATATGTGGGCAATGGCTGGGTGCCCGTCACGGGACTCGACCCCACACAATCCAAAGCCGCAGCAGTCTTCTGCAACTCCACACCAGGACGTCTGCTGTTGATGCGCAACTTAGGCAAAAAACTGGGCTTCCCATTCTACAGCGCAGACGCGCTGAGCGCGTTGTCCGTTCCGAACCTCGATGATGGTCCTCGGCCGTTAGATCTGTTAGCTGCTTGTTGGGAAGCAACCCGTAACGAGATTGTCCCCCAGTTCCGTGACGGTTACGAAACAGTCCGCCGCCTCTGGGACCAAGCGGTGTGTAAAGCGTTGGGATGGGACATCGCCAGAATATCTGAGCTGGGCAAACTGCTCGCCGAGGAACCCCACGTCAAAGGCGTAGCCCGCGGTCAATGGAAACCGTAACCCCACGCGATGGAGCAAAAGCATTGGACTTGATGCCCAACAGTCGGAACGGCATAAGGATCACCGAGGCAAAGCACACGGACCACAATCCGACCGGCTCGGACCGCTACCTAATCAAAACCCGGTTCTAGGTAGGCAAACTCACCTAGAACCTTCTCAGGCATTATTCCACCTTGAAACTCACAGAAAACCTACACCAAAATTAACTTTGCCCCACTGTCTCTTTACTGTCCAAAACCAGTTTGTACCCCATTGCTGATAACTGTTGAATCGCGCTTTGCGGGTCATTACGGACGACAGCGCGAGTCTGCCTAGCGTGCCACTCGTCTAATGACGCGTCCACAATCTTATCCCACCCTGGTTTCCAGTCAGTGAACAACTTTTCGCGATCCAGAAAACGGAAAAAGTCCTCAACGGTTGGACGAAAGCGTCGACCTCCAACTGGGAAGTGGATTGCGTGAAGATACGGTAACGCTAGACCTTGGGTACCATAGATCCAACCTAGTTCGGCACTCTCAGCATGTATATGAATATGTGCTTCTGGTTTAGAATGTGCATCTCGGTCATACTCCAAACGAAAAACTGGTCGAACCTCAAAATGCTTTCGTTTAAACCGGACCCACAAACCGAAAGTAGATCTTTGTACCGCCAAGTATTCCGATTGTCGATCCAAAGAGACTTTGAACTCAAGCTTCAAGAATAATCTTGGATCGTTAGCATCGTCACAGTTTCTAATTAGCGGAACAAGCGAATGAGATTTTTGTAGTTCCGTCCCAGCTGTGAAAGGTTCGGCGACAATGCGTAGTGTAGGTGATGAGTCAGAAACAGTTACAAATTTGGGCGCATCGTTGATGCATCCTTGGACCAGTGCTGTTATTCTTGATACGAAGTCATTGGCTTGCTGAACGAGTTGCTTGGTCAAGAAACTGCGCCTAGATCAGCTTCATTAAGAACATCACCCCAGATGAGCCAAAGGTCACGCAACATGGGTTCATCAAGAAGGTCATCGTTCCCAAGTTCATAGAATTCACGCAAAGTTATACCTGTGGCACTAGCTTCTTTGTCCAACCAAGCAACTATCTTCGCTCGAGGGATCTTGACAACATTGTTCTCAGCAATTGCAGCATCAGACATAGGTGTTCCTTTCTGAAGTGGTCGATTTCACCACTGATTCTCCTTAGTTTAGACAGTATTGCCTAGGGGTGTGACATTGCCCTCCTTGTGCAGATGATGAACCTCTGCCACCCAATTTCTGCCTCTTTTATATCTGACTTGACGCAATGGCATAATGCTCAACATGAACAGTACGGATTTTTTGTTGGAGATATTGTCACAAAGCACGATCAGAGATACGCATGCGACCTTTAGTCGCCACCGTGTCCAACCAAGTAACTATCTTCTCTCTAGGAATCTTGACAACATTATTCTCAACAATTGCGACATCAGACATAAGTGTTCCTCTCTGAAGTGGTCGATTTCACCACTGATTCTCTTTAGTTCAGACAGCATTCCTAAGGTGTATGACATTGCCCACTTTGCGGCAAAACTTATCGGGTGGTTGCGCTAGCGTGGCCCCACCTACAGAACGAAGAAACATCCCGACTATCGCAGTTCGGCTCAACTTCCATGTCTATCTCTTCGATTACTGAATGAAAGTGACAAGAAATATTCTCCGCTAAGTTGACTGCCGAGGGTTAGTGCGTCAGTTAATGTGCTAATGTGTCACTTAATGCGGTAATGCGTCAGTTTATGTGGTACTCTGCGAGCATGCGAGAATTGCTGGGCGACCCGAACCTACCTAATCCCAACTTGTTTACACCAGACTTCGGGCAAGATCCACACCTGATCGTGGGGCGAGACAGGTTGCTGCAATCGATGCGTGACGGGTTCGAGGCGGGGCCTAGAGACACTAGATTTATCACTTTGCTGCTAGGACCCCGAAGCGCCGGCAAGACAGTGATGCTCAACAAAATGAGTAATTTGGCGAAAGAATCTGGGTGGTTGGTTTTCTCTCTTGATGCGTCCACCGATGGGATCACTAATCGGATCGTTGAGCAAATCGAAGCCCTGCGTCAGACGAGTACTGACTTTCCGTCGGTCGGGGGTGAACTGAACGAGTCACGCAAATCGACGACTATCAAGTTACCGGCGTTAGCCTGGCAACGCACAGTCGTGCAACACGTGCGTCCGCGTTGGGGGTTGCAGCGCCAACTGTTTACGCTCTCTGACCACGCAGCGCAGCATGGAACTGCCGTCTTGTTGGTTGTCGATGAACTTCACGCCGGAGATCGCAAAGAACTCCGGCGTCTCTGCGCCGATCTTCAACACATCACCAAGGCCGCGAACTTGCCTCTAGCGTTTTTGGGAGCAGGACTGTCAGAGATGCGACACACATTACTCGAAGACAAAAGAATGACGTTCTTTCAACGTTGCCACCGAGAAGCGATGCCCCCACTCACATCGGCTGATGTCACCCAATTCCTTCGCCACACAGTGCTCGACGCAGGAGGATCATTCTCGGCCGACGCACTACAATTGCTGTCTGCCTCAGCTGGTGCTTTGCCTTATCGCATGCAACTGCTCGGACATTACGCATGGCTTTTCGCAAATGCGCCCCAGAAACCGATCGACGAAGTAGCGGCAGGGTTGGCGGTTAAAGAGACGAACGAGACCATGTACGAAAAAGTTGCTTCACCCACTTGGTATACCCTCAACGACAACGAACAAGCATTCTTGCGACTGATCGCCGACTGCGGCGGAGCTACCACCCCTCGACAAATAGCTCAGAGACTGTCTGCTAGTCCATCTACGTTATCTCGCATAGAGAACCGCCTAGAGAACTCGGGATGTGTTGTGATTACGAGCGACGGTTTGGTGCGTTTAGGTCATGTCGTCACCCTCAACGACATGAGCCGCATCATAGAACACGAAAACCGTTACAAATCTGAGGTCAAAGTTGATGCGCTCAGTCGCAGTAGCCATGCAATCGCCCGATGCAACGCCTGGATGCCACGCGCCAAAGCCCGGTGTGTGCTCCCGGTACAACATGCGGGCGGACACAGGTCACGTTGAGAAGCCCGCGCTTGCATGGGGGTATTACGGCGAGCACAGTTACCGCGGCGGGGTGGCGGTAGAGAAACATGTTCTTGCTTGGGTGTGATGACCGCTAAAGAGCTAGTGGGTGTGATAACCGCTAAAGAGCTAGAACGCTAAGGAACTAGAATAGGGTGTCACAACATAGCACCCTACGCGTTCATAAGTGTAATGGTCGTTCGGGTAGAAAAAGTCGGGTCATGCCATCTACAGTAACCCCAGATGCCGCAGAGGTAACGTACCATGTTCCTTAAGTCAAAAGAGTGGAGATCAGAACTCATTATAGAAACCCAGCAGAGCGATCCGGTAGCGGCACTCGCCGAGAAACTTACAAACGCTGTAGACGCGAGCCTAATCAACGCGTGCTGGGAGGTGGGTGCCAACCCGGAGGACGCTGATGGCCCAACCTCGCCTCGGGCCGGGGTGGCGAGGTTCATAGACCGTAAGAACCCAGAGGGCGAGAAGTACGGGGGCGACCTGTGGGACTGGACGACACAAGACAGGATCAGGCGCGCAGAGAAGATCACGGTCGCGGTCACCGGCGGAACTGACAAGTCCCCTGCATGCGTGACGGTCGCGGATGCTGGCGAGGGACAGAGTCCATCGATGTTCGCCGAAACGTTGTGCTCGTTGACCAGCAGCAACAAGGACAGAATCCCGTTCGCTCAGGGTCGCTACAACATGGGTGGTGCGGGGTCGCTGAGGTTCTGCGGCGAACACCATCTCCAATGGAAGACGGCTTCCCTGACCGACAGGCACTACGCATAGAAGGACAGCAAGTGTCCCTGACTGTCTACGCCTTCGCTCTCAGCGAAAAGAACAACCCGAAAGCTAGGATGTACCGCAGCGGCGAGTACGGGGTGGTCTTTAGTCTCAACAACCAGACCCAAGCCCGCAGATCGTGGCAGTTCTTCCACCGCAAACAAGTAGGACTGAGCCTGCTGAGCAACTCGCTGCTCGTGCATGTCGACTGTACTGCGCTGTCCCCACAGACACGAGACAACCTGTTCATGGCCAGCCGAGACCGCATAGCCGAAACCGCCTTCTCTAAGACACTTGCCTCCTGTTCCGCTAGAGCCCGAGCCCTTCGCCGCTAAGCGGCACCCGAGCTATTTCCGTCATGCTAAGAACCCCGTTGATCGCCAAGTGCAGCGTCAAGTGCAGACCCAGCGAACACGAAAGCCAAGAGTATCGGGACCACGATACGCTCCCCTCAGCGGAGGACTTTGTCGCACACGCCACATCCGCTCTCGCCCCAGTCGCGTGGCATATCATCAAGGGACTGTCACAACTAGAGGCACAGCAATCTTCAGATGAAGACAATCAACCTGCTGCTGGCTGATTCTGTTCAGACGAAGAATAACCCACCAGTCTCAAAGCCGAAACAGGCGAACACGGTCAACTCCCCTAAGTTATCAACTTTCTACCACCGCGCCGCTTACGACTAGTGGCCATATTCGATCTAGCAGTGAACATCAGAAAGATCTTTCGCGTAACTCCGAAGCGACTTGTGTTAGATTTAAACTTGGCTACAAAAATAGGGAGAAAATCATGAACATTCTTGCTCGATCTCGTTCAGTGCAAACTGAAGTAGGCCGCGCAGTCGTAGCAGTCCGTGCAGCCAACGAAGGGCCAGTAAGTTGCGAAGCTGACGTAGAGCCTCGACTATCACCCACCGGTTTCGACCCCAGTCTGCAAAACACCTTCAGATCGGTTGGGATAAACCTCGCTAGATCATTCGGCCAACCCGACCACGACCTTAAGTAACGACATACAAGGAGATTCTGACGACGATGCCGAAATCTAATATTCAGGTACGTGCTGTCAGACCTGAACGCGATGACTGTGAGATACGCTTCCCGAGAGTGGCAAGCTATCGGATTGAGTTGCCTAAAGACCGACTCGAAGTCCACGAGAGCGCAGGTGGAGCGGTGATAGCGTTGCTTGATCCGTCTGCACCGATTGGCACGACCGGCGATATCAACTTCACCACCAGCAAGACGAAGCGTTGGCGCACCCGTGCCGACCGTTGCCACGTAAACTGGGCCGTCGGCGACAGCGACTGGGAGCTGGAGTTGTGCCAAGTCGCTGAGGCCAATCCCGATGTCTTGGCCTACGTCAAGAACTTCGGGATGGGCTTCGAGGTTCCATACCGGAATGGGGGGCAAAGAAGCGTATACTCGCCCGATTTTATCCTCAAGGTGCGTGACGATGATGATGAAGGCGAACCTTTGCATCTGGTAGTCGATGTCAAAGTTTTCCATGGCGAGGAGGCTAAACATAAGGCTACCGCTATGCGTAACTACTGGTTACCTGGAGTAAATCGTCTCGGTGCATTCGGCTATTGGCAGTTCGCCGAACTGCGAAACAACTGGGATTTCGAGAAGGATCTAAGGACTGCTATTGATCAGCTTCGGCGGGAAGCGCTTGCATTTC
Organism: Candidatus Aldehydirespiratoraceae bacterium; assembly: GCA_965204595.1. Lineage (GTDB taxonomy): Bacteria > Actinomycetota > Acidimicrobiia > Acidimicrobiales > Aldehydirespiratoraceae > VXYK01. The sequence continues at coordinate 1,350,988 of CBDBEW010000014.1, forward strand.
GTGACGGTCACCAAGGACTCAACAACCGCAACGCGGTGCTGACTGCGCTGCGCCAACTCAAGCCGCGCTTGCAACAGGAGTTTGGTATAGAAAGCCTCAAACTCTTTGGGTCGTTCGCTCGCGACGAGGCTCATCTCACCAGCGATATCGACCTTCTTGTCGAATATCGAACTGAACCTACGAACTGGGGTAACTTCGGTGAAGGCCCATTCCTCGAAGACACTTTAGGTCGGAAAGTCGACATTGCAGTTGGCACGAACTTGCGCGACCATGTGCGCCCCAACGCCGAGCGCGAAGCGATTGATGTATAACAACGCTCAACCCGACGAGTGGCTTCGGTAGATCAAGCGGATGTTGGCAGCTGCGAAGACCGTATCTGAACACGCGGCAGGCGTTCGGCAGTCCGATTTCCATGCAGGCTCTCTAGAGTATGATGCCTCGCTCACACAACTCATGGTTCTTGCCGAAGCAGCAAACCGAGTGCCGCCCGAGGTAAGAGACCGACTCAACACCGTCGCCTGGAACAAAATTCGTGGCCTCAGAAACCGGATAGCACACGATTACGAGGGCCTTAACAATGACACAGTCTGGAACACGGTGACCGTAATCGTGCCGAAACTCGTCGCCACACTGAGCGAAGTGCTTGCAAAGCATGGCGGGGAGTGATCCTTGGCTAAACGCGACACAAAGTCAAAAACGGTAGCAAGCCTTGCACGCTAGTCGTGGAACCTCTGTCGCATCATTTTTTGAGTATAATATTGCCTTTATGACTACAAGCCTTCTCTTGCAGCAAGCCGCGAACGGTTTAGAACATATGTCACACGAAGGGAGTGACGGCACAGAACTAGAGAATCTGACTGTTGAGTGTTTAGCGCATATAAGAGAACTCAATGTTGTCGAGTGCTATAAATGGAATGACTGGCCGGAGCGGCCTGCTTTGCTCAATGTTGACGGCAGCGACATTGGTATAGATGCTGTGGCCTTGAGGAATGACAAAAAGTGGGTAGCGATTCAATGCAAAGCTCGTCAGCTAGTTGACGGGGGGGCTGCTCCAATAACGGTTAAAGAAATGAATAGCTTCCTTAGCGCATCTAGCAACAATGATGTTTTCGCTGCTAGATGGATTGTTAGCAACACAGTTGTTAGTTATGAAGGCAAAACCGAAGAAAAAATCAAGTTGAGTGGCTTCCCTGTGAAAAACATCAATCTAAGTAATTTGGTTGCGGCAGAAATAGCAGCTTCTCTTACAGACAGCACTCAAAACCGCCAATCAATGCAAGACGAAGCTGTCGCTAAAGCCGTGGAAGTGTTACGCGCTCACGAGCTTTCAGATAATCCTTTACCTAAAGGTCAAGCACGTGGGAAAATCATTTTGCCGTGTGGCGCGGGTAAAACCAGAATCGCTTTGCGTATTGTTGAAGAGTTAACACCCGCACAGCAAGTGTCGGTGGTGTTGTGCCCATCAATAGCGTTGGTGTCTCAACTACGCAGTGAATTCAAGCAGCATTCTATTAAAGACATTCGCGATCTAGTGGTTTGCTCAGACGAAACAGCAGGTTTCGGTAACCACAAAAATCGTGTTGTGGACAGAGAAGAGAAAATAGCCAACGACTCTACGGGTGCTTTTGATTTTGTTGATAAAGGCTCATTAACCACCAATGAAATAGCTGGTTGCGATGTCACCACCAACCCAACCGAAATAGCAGGCTGGCTCAAACAACGAGTTGACGCAGAAAATAAAAACGCCATCAATGTTGTATTCAGCACCTACCAGTCCGCCGAGCGATTGTCTGAAGGCATCAAACAATCAGGCTCTCAAGACGCTTTCAAAGTAATGATCTGTGACGAAGCTCACCGCACAGCAAATTTGCGGGTTGTTTTAAAGAAAGCCCAGTCCCAAGAAAACGCGAAAGGCTTCGCCCTATGCCATAATCAAGAGGCGTTTCCTGCGACTTACCGTGTCTACCAAACAGCAACCCCAAAGATTTACGGCAAGCAACTAAAAGCTCAGATAGAAGAACGCCGTCAACATGTCTCGGGTGAGTTGCAAGCAGACTGGATCGCTAAAGACATGGACGACGAAGCAACGTTCGGTGTTGAGTTATATCGCCGGAGTTACGGCGATGCTGTCTCTAACGGGTGGTTGTCTGACTATCGGATTATAGCGATGGGCGTTACCGGCGATAAAGCAACGCGTATAGCCACCGACCTTATCGAAGAGGATCATAAGCAAGCCGAGCTAGATGCTGAACGAAGCAGAAAAGAGACCGGCAAGAAAATACCTAAAGCGTCTTTGCTACGAAAATTACCAACCACAGGAGATTATTTGAAAGGCATGGCGGTTGCTTTAGCGTTGGGTGGTGGAGCCCACACGTCTAACGGTGAACGCGTAAAAATTGCGTCATGTATTTCTTTTAGTAACACCATTTTGCGCAGCAAAGCGATGGAGAAAGTGTTGCAATCAGAAGCGGTGAAGCAATGGGTGAAAGAGCAGCTGGGTGACGATTTTGTTGATTACAGTTTGCGGCATTTGGACGCCTCAGACACAGCAGCAACACGCGAGGAGGCAAAAACGTGGTTGAAAGAAGGCAACTCAAAAGAGGTTCACGCCATCACTAATGTTGGCATATTCGGAGAAGGAACCGATTCGCCTTCTTTGTCTGCTGTAGCATTTTTGGATACGCGCAAGTCGCCTGTTGATGTTACTCAAGCGGTTGGCCGTGCTATGCGGTTAGCGCAAGATAAAAGTTTCGGTTATGTGATTGTGCCTGTGGTGATACCCACCAACCGTGATGCTGAAGAATGGTTGGCTACAAGCAGCCCTTACGAGGGTTGGAGTGAACTGGGTGCTATTTTGCAAGCTTTGCGAGCCCACGACTCTAGGCGACTAGAAGAACATTTTGCCGAAATTGTGCAGTTGTGTTTACCCAAAATTGACAACGAAGCTACTTTGTTGCCTGTTAATCACACTATTCATTTAGCGACGCTGGATAATAAACAAGTACAGCATGCTTATCACAGAGGCACACAACAAGAAGCTGTGGAGACATTAGAAGATGCAGCCAAAACTAAAACCCCACTATCAAATTATGAAAAGGTTGATCTTAAGATTGAAAATTATCTGGACGATCCAGAAACAGAACCCACCCAATCTTTTGTTGCTAAAGAAACTTTTGATCAACAATTAGAAATCTCATCAGCTTCGCCCAAAAGGGGTATAAGCACCAAAACCAAAATATTTCCTAACGGTAAAATCAGTGTTAACGCAACCAAAAAGCAAGCTAGAGATATTGCGAATGGTGTGAAGGCAGGTGTTAGCGTTGAAACAACTAATGAGAAGAAAAAACGTTTAGCTCGTGAACGTCAAGAAACAGAAACAGAGCAACAGAAGGCATTCGATAAACAAACGCAAAGTGCTTTGTTTGAAGTAGAGCAAGTACTTAATCAACGTATAGTGATGAACCTTTTAGAGCATTCAGGTATCAACGGGGAACGCACTAAAAAAGAGACAGAGATGAACATGCTGAAAGATGCTGTTTACACAGCTGCAGCGTTTCTTAGGCTATCAAAACCTCTAGCTAATGCTCTCAACAAACATTACGTTAAAACACCGCGCAGCAACAGCACTAAAGAAACCAAAGAAAAAGCTGATGGGGCTGTTATCGCGTCACTGATTTGGTTGAACGCTGCGATGCTTCAACAACGCATCAAAGCAGGCGGATGGTTGGGGCACAAAACCACGTCCTTGCCAGACTTGAGCGAGGTAGCTAGTGAGGACGAACCGGTGAGAGCATTACATTATGCTTGGTCATCTATCACAGACCAAGATTTTGTGCCTGTGATTAGACCCGCTAAAGACGTTTTGCGGGTTGCTGAAAGCGTGAACCGATTACCAGAGTTAAAAAAAGCTTTGCGGCATATCGCTAAATCCGCTCAAGAACTTGCGCACGCTTACGCTGATGCTGGCATAGATTACGCTGGGGCTTTGTTTAACGAGGTTATGGGTGACCAATCGTCGGATGGAGCGTTTTTTACTAGACCGCTAGCGGCCGAGATTGCCGCTCGTTTAACGCTAGATGTCCTAGACCCAAACAATGAGATTGTATGGTGTGATCCGCGGGTGTTAAAGGAACACAAGACCCTTGATTTAGCTTGCGGTTCGGGTACTTTGCTTGCTGCAGTCGGAACCGAAATTAAACGTCGCGCAGTTAGTCAAGGTGCTACCAAAGAACAACTAAACACTATTCAGAAAGCCCTTGTTGAAGAAACACTGAAGGGGTTAGATATTAACCCAGTGTCGTTGCAGTTAGCGGCAACCCAATTGCTTGCTCACAACGAAAACGTTAGATATATGAAGATGGGTTTGCACCTAATGCCTTACGGTGGAGAGAATAAACCTAATGCGCCTGTGTTTGCTGGCAGCCTTGAATTGTTTGGGCAAGAACTTATCTGCCGGCAAAAGAACCCACGTTTATATGACGATGATTTGGGCGACACTTCTGCCAGCACAAAACTCATAAAAGACACATTTAGCCCTGATGACACATTCGACGACCCTGATGTTTGCAAAGCAGCGGAAGACGCGGTTAACGCGAAAATAGTGATTATGAACCCGCCGTTCACCAATAACGAAAAAATGGGTCAAAAGTTTGGCGCGAATGTCAAGCAAAAACTCAAGAGTAAAATTAATACCCTTGAAAGTTACCTAAAAAAATCAGATTCAAGCCTTAGCGATTTCCTAGACAAGAAATCGCTAGGGCCGCGATTCGCGGCCCTAGCCGACCTTTGCATTGATGGAAACGACGGGGTTTTCGCCACGATACTTCCCACTACGGCCCTAGCCAACACATCTGGATTACGTGAAAGACTTGAACTAGCACGTAGATTTCATATTCACACGATTGTAACTTGCCATAACCCGCACGACTATAACCTCAGCCAAGACACCAGCATCAACGAGAGCGTCGTCATTATGCAACGATTAGACACTAGTATCCTCCCCCCCCCCCCCCCCCCGTTGGGGCGACTAGAATCATCTCGCTTGACCGTTTGCCACGCGACCACGACGAAATCGAAAGGTTATTCGACGCAATCAACTTGGCGACGACGAGTGAGCTTGCCGAAGGTTGGGGTGAAATATCAGAATGGCCCAGAAGACGAATTGAGCGTGGAGATTGGACAGGTGCAATTTGGCGTTCACCCGAACTAGCTCAATCCACCGCCAAATTTGCTGAACGTGAAGAACTACGACCACTTGAGTTGTTTGACTGTTCCGCCTACCGCACAGATGGCCCATTGTTAGGCAAGGATTATCATGAATGTTCACCTAGCGCTGATGGCGCATTTCGCATCCTCAAGTCAAAGTCTTCGGAAGCTCAGCGCAGATTGGAAGCATCGCCAGATGCCCACTATGAATACCAAAAAATAGGTATTCCTCCTGTGCTATGCAAGGGTGGATATTTACATGTAACGGCGGGACAACGTACAGACAGTGCTCGTGTAACTGCCACTGTTTCACACCACAAGCACGTTGGTATAGGTTGGATGCCTGTAACAGGAACAACAATAATCCAAGCTAAAGCACTAGCGGTATTTTTCAACGCGACGCTAGGAAGGCTTTTTCTAATGTGTACTCCTGGCAGAACACTCAACTTTCCCAAATACGCGTCAAGCACCGTTAATTCCTTGCCAACACCCAGCATCAACGATCAAAAGATTGTTGATGCTCTCGCGGATTGTTGGGAAGAGACCCGCGAAGAGATCGTCCCGCAATACCGCGATGGCTACACCGAAATACGTCAACATTGGGATAAAGCGGTGTGCAAAGCGTTGGGGTGGGATATCAAAGAAATCAGTGACCTCGGTGAATTGTTGGCGAAGGAGCCGCATGTGAGCGGTGTGGGGCGCGCCCAGTGGACAACGTGAACGAGCCAACATTCTCAAACATGCCTGCAGGTGTTTACCGCCGCAACAAAGCAACCGGGGTATGAATACTTCAAACACTGAGCGAGAACCACGCCGCCGAACATGTGTCCTGAGTGGTTGACGTGGAGACTACTCATCCCTGCGAAGGCGAGGAACACCGACTACAATCAAATCGTCATGTTTGTTCCGACTATCACCGCTGCTCAGGTTCCGCGTTTCATGGCCGATGACGACGGCCGTGGTCGCGTCGTTGCACTCCGTGAGTTGTGCAAACAGTGGGCACACACCGATGACGCTGGCCGCGCGGCGATGATCGCGCAACCACCGAGACGGCAACGTTGGTGGCATCGGATCGGGCCTCGCCGTCACGACCTGGCGCGGATCTCTGCGGTTGTTCACGCCCTATGCGACCGCGACCACCGCCCGGTGCCGGACTGGGTGTGGGCGCACCGAAGCAACCGCGACATTGGGATCACCGACTCGTTTGACCCCAGATCAGATTACGGACGGATCGTTCTCACTGACGCTCCCGAAGCTTGCGCCTATCACCGAGTGTGGTTCGACCAGTCAGCACTCGAGAACATCACAGTGCATGGCTTCAGCAACTGACGACAGTCTCAAGTTCACGAGTTTCAACGGTGAGCAATTGCGAGCGTCGCTTGTTGAAACCGACCGTGAACTAGCGGCAGAAGACCTCGCTGCGCCTTGTCATATCGTGATCGTCGGCGGCGCAATGATCGCATTGCGAGACTCCGCTCGCGTTACCTGCGATGTTGATAGGGCCGCTGCCGTAGCGTTCTAGGCACCTGAGGTTTGTGAGCCAAACCGCTGCTTGTTGAGCACGGCTGGGAGTAAGTCCAGTTTAGTTGGACAACATACCGTGGCACACCTTAGTGCTAGTATGAGCGCATGCTTACGTGAAGAATTGAACTGGCTGACTATGGAGATTTCTTAGCGAATGTTTCTGGTTGGGCGACCTAGTGATCGAACCTTTCGCTGGATGGGGAACCACACTAATTGCCGCAGCAAAGGCAGGTCGCAAGGCAATGGGATGCGATATCGACCAAGAATACGTCTCCAAGATCGAAGAGAGGATTCGTGAGTTCAACTCAGTGACAACCTAGGCCAGACAACAAAGCTGACAGGATTCTAAAGATGGCAAAGCCAGATAAAAATGGCTACAGAAAAAATATCTATAGAGGCGATAGTAAACACATATCCTGATATGGCACTAGGCATTGAGGTGTTTCACTCAATGGTGGATTCTCGGTCGTCCCTCAATGAATTACAGTTGCATTGTGAGTCTTTTCGGCGTACAGTTGCGGTATGAGTTCCAAGACAGAACGATGGTCTATACGGGTTACCCCAGCGGAGGATGCCATCGTGAGAAGACTTATCGACGATTCTGGCATTTCGCTGAACGAGTACGTGGTGAGCCGTGCCGTCACCGCTGCGACCGAAGAATTGGCGGACCGCCGAGCATTCTCGCTTCCAGACACCGCATGGGACGAACTCCAGGAGATCCTCAACCGTCCGGCGGTGCCCAAAGTTAGATTGAATGCGTTGTTAACCGAACCTTCGGTCCTTGACGTCGGGTGACACTGTATCAGGGACCCGAGCTTCTCAGCGCGGAGCATGATGTCGCAAGCTTCGACTGCGGCGACGAAGCACTCAACAGATAGCTCCAACAACGTTCGCACCGCAACCAGCGTGAAGGGTCGAGCCGGACTTGGGTGGTGCAAGACCGTGAGCGTGTCGTGGCCTTCTACGCGTCGAGCACCGCAGTTCTGGCCCGCAGCGAGGCCAATCGGCGCGCGGCGCGCAACCAACCCAATCCGCTGCCGGCGATGCTGTTGGGTCGCTTGGGCGTAGATCGCTCTCACCAAGGCCAAGGACTGGCAGCGGTGCTGTTGAAACACTTCCTCCTCAAGGCACTTGAAGTCGCTGCACTCACTGGCGTGCGCCTGCTCTTGGTTCACGCCGCTGATTCCGAAGCAGCCAACTTCTACCGGCACTTTGGATTCGAATCGTCACCGATAGACGACCTGACGCTCATGCTCCTTGTCAAGGACCTCCGAACCTGACCCAAGCCTCAAGTCTCGCGCTCGGTCAAGCCGCGACCCACCCAATGTGCCGGCAATCTCCCCGATCTCTCCCTTCAGAGGATTAGAGTCGAACGCCGCCTTGTAGAACCCGGACAGGTTCAGGGTCACCCATTGAATATTCTCGCGCCACTCCCGGGGTTGATTAGGTATCAGTTGTGTTGGGGTTTTAGCCGTTCTATCAGGCACTATGTCCAACAGACATCCGCGGCCGATGTCTACGACGCTAGCCGACCAGATCTAGCGTTTGGAACCTTCCTCTGCGGGCCATCAGCGTCTCGTCGAGATCCAACGTATCTGTGCCGTCGAGGTATTGCGTGCCTGCTTTGAGCAATGCTTGACCCCAGCACTGCACCGAATCGTTCACCACATGCCAACAACAACCCAACTCGCCGGCGAGATCGCGCAACAGTCACTTACGACCGGCCTGAAAGATCACCCAACAACCCGCGCGGGCGGTCAACTGAAGGTTCGGTGTTGTATTGCGCGCAAGGCTCAACCTGAGCGGTCACCCAACGACCCGCGCGCGCGGTCAACCGCTCACGCCGCGGCACTATCTATGGAGTCGACCAGAGCGTTCACGAAGCCCTGTCGGGTCCCCTTGCGTTCTGCCGACGCCAACTCAACACCGACTAGCAACTCAGCCACTCTGATCGCGGCGATGGCGGTTTCGTCCTCGTCGGATATCAGCTTGGCGAGTTCTTGATCACTGCGCTCAACATCGATCAGGAACGTGGTGTCTAGCAGTAACTGGCTCACGTGCGCCGCTCGAGACGAATGAGTTCTCGCATCTCTGCTAGTTCGTTTGCCCAAGCTGGATCGAAGCTGTGGTTCCGCAACAGTTCTTTGGTGGCCGCGCCTTGGCCTTGTTTGACCGGTTCGATCTGAGCCACCACTTTACCGTGTCTGACGATGGTGAAGCTCTCTCGGTCTTGCTCGACGGCATCCAGCAGGTCGGAGAACCGCCTCGCCGCGTCCGTCGCCGTGATTTCAGCCATAGAATCAGATTATCTGATTATCCAGGATTGTCAACGGCAGAAGTCATCTCGGAGCAACGCCAAGTTGCCAAAAAGCACCCCATACGGGCTTCGAACCCGTGTTACCGGCATTCAGCCTGCATCCTAACGGAGGTGGACAACGCTTAGAGCAGGTTTAGAGGAGGCTTAGTTCTGTGACTGTTTCGCGTTCTTCGGCTAGCTCAGCGACCGATGCATCAATGCGCGCCCTAGAGAACTCGTTGATTGACAAACCAGCGACAACGGTATAGCTCCCGTCTGCACAAACTACCGGGAACGAAGACATCAAACCTTCAGGAACCCCATAGGAACCATCAGAACAAATCGCCATTGAAACCCAATCCCCGTCAGCGCTACCCAACATCCAATCACGCACATGGTCAACAGCAGCCGATGCCGCAGAAGCCGCTGAAGACAAGCCGCGCGCCTCAATGATGGCTGCGCCACGCTGCTGCACGGTAGGTATGAAAGTGTCGGTCAGCCAACCCTCCCCGCCAACAGCAGAAACTGCCGCAGAACCATTGACGGTGCAATGAAACACATCTGGATACTGAGTAGCAGAATGGTTACCCCAAATCGTCATCCGTTTGATGATGCCAACAGGCGCATCAAGTTTGTTCGCTAACTGGGCGATGGCACGGTTATGGTCAAGCCGGGTCATCGCACTAAAACGTTCGTTGGGCACATCTGGTGCATTGTTCATAGTAATCAAAGCGTTAGTATTCGCAGGATTACCCACGACCAGCACCCGCACATCGTCTGCGGCGTTGTCGTTGATTGCTTTGCCCTGCACAGTGAAAATCGCACCATTGGCTTCAAGTAAATCTTTGCGTTCCATGCCTTTGGAACGTGGGCGGGAACCAACGAGTAACGCGATGTTGGCACCCTCAAAAGCGCGATTAGGGTCGTCGCTTTGAGTTATGCCAGCGAGCAGCGGGAACGCCCCATCGTTGAGTTCCATCGCTACGCCTTCAAGGGTTTTCATGGCGGGGGGTATCTCAAGCAGTTGCAGAATAATCGGCTGGTCTAGCCCCAACATTGAACCGCTAGCAATACGAAAAAGTAAGCTGTAACCGATTTGCCCCGCAGCACCGCTCACAGCGACTCGAATAGGTTGTTTCACGCGCCTTACCCTAGCAGCCAAACACGCTCTGGGGAGAAAAAGAATTGCAACTTTTACCTAACGAACTCGTGTTTACGTTGCACTCAAATCCTTCAGGAGGCACGCGTGTTGCCGATCCATGATTGGTACATGGTGGCGTACACACTCCCGGCCGATACTAAGTGCGTGTGGGTGCCTTGCTCAACGATGCGGCCGTGGTCAAACACCACCACCAAATCGGCTCGTTCAGCCGTTGTCAACCGATGAGCGACCGAAATCATGGTGCGACCAACCGCCAAACGACTCAAAGCCGCAGCCAATGCCTCTTCGGTTTCAGGGTCAACAGCCGAAGTCGCTTCGTCTAGCAGTAACAAGCCTGGGTCGGCTACTTGGGCTCGTGCCAACGCCACAAGTTGGCGTTCACCAACCGAAAGTCGGTTGCCTCGCTCTCCAACCACAGTGTCTAAGCCATCGGGAAGCCGAGACAACCAACCCGTGAGTCCCAGCGCGGCGATAGCTTCCACCGCATCATCTTTTGTGGAATCTTGGCGACCGTAACGAATGTTTTCCCCGATTGAGGTGTTGAACAAAAAACCATCTTGTGGAACCATGCGGATGCTGCGGCGCCGTGATGCTGGGTCTATGGTGGCTAAGTCAACTCCACCTACCAAGATTTTTCCTTCAGTTGGGTCGGCTAAGCGGGTTATGAGACGCGCGAAAGTGGTTTTGCCGCTACCCGTTTCACCCACAATGGCCACATTGCTCTCTGCCGGTATTTCTAAACTCAAGTTATGGAGTACCTGTTCACCGTGGCGGTAACGAAAGTTCGCTGCGACTACGGTCACCGCTAACGCACCGGTAGGTAACTCAACACCATCTTCGGGTTCGCTCACTTCAATTGGTACATCTAGCACCGAAAGGATTTTCCACCAACCCGCAAGCGCGGTTTGTGTTTGATCCATCACCTCCCCAACTTCGGCGATTGGCTGCACCAGCATGTTGACAAGAAACAAAAACGCCACCAACTCGCCGGTGCCGATGCCAAGATCGTCGCTCCACCAAACACCAACACCAATCGTCACCGCTAAGGACAAAGAAGAAAAGAAGTCAATCACAGGCAACATTCCAGCGAACCAGATATGGCTACGAACTTGCGCCCTATATTGTCGTTTGACCACACCACCAAGCCGTTTGCTAACCACCGAACCGTAGCCATAGGACCTGATCACAGGAGCACCCGACACCACCTCAGAGGTCTCGCCCAGAGTTTCTGACACACGATTTCTTACCCGTGCGTAAGCAGCAAACTGGCGTACCTGCACCCAGCGCAAAAAAGGTAGCAAAGGCAGATGGCAAGCCAACACCAGCAAAGTCAACTGCCAGTTGTACACAGCCATAACTATCAAGGTGCCAACCACGATGGCACTGTTCACTATCCAACTCAACGCTCCCCATTGAGTGAACTGCGCTAAGGCCTCCACATCTGAAGTCACCCTACTCACCAGCACTCCACGCCTGGTGCCAGTGTGGTCGGACATGCTCAGTTTGTGGATATGTTGAAACGCTCGTACCCGCAGCCCCGCTAACAGTGTTTCAGCGGTAACAACTAGACGTATTTGGGTCAGCCGGTCAACAACAAACACTGCCACCACAACCAAGAGAGCCAGCAGACTCGCCACCAACACAAAGTCGCTTTGGTAACCTCCCTCAGCCAAGATGCCTTTGTCTATAACCTGTTGCACCAAGATAGGTACCACAAGTTCGCCAACCGCACCAGCTAAAGCCATCAACACCGTAACACGCAAACCAGACTTGAGTTCTGGGCTGATGGCAAGTCCCCACCGCAGAACCGTGAAAGCACCTACGTCGGGAACATCATCTCCATCAAGTAGTGCTATCGCTTCTTCTACGCCAGACTTCATGGTCGCGCTGGTTGTTCGTACGACATCACTAAACTGCGGTAGTCATCGCGTTGCAGTAAATCCTGATGGTGACCCACCGCAGCAACTTTACCGTTATCCAAAAACACCACTCGGTCGGCTAAGAGAATGGTGGAGATGCGCTGCGCCACGATGATAACTGTGTTTTCGAGTTGAGTCTTAAAGTTGTTAAGAATGCGTTCCTCAACTACAGGGTCGATTGCGCTTGTGGCATCGTCTAACAATAACAAACGGGGTGAAAGAGCTAAGGCACGTGCTAGCGCAACACGTTGCCGTTGGCCGCCCGAAAGAGTTAGCCCTCGTTCACCTACAACGGTTGCTGCACCCTCTGGTAGCGCAGCCACGAAGTCATGAGCTTCCGCTAAGTGCAAGGCACGTTCAATATCGACACCTGGCCGACTCATCGCTATGTTTTCAGCAACCGAGGCAGCGAACAGAAAGGCTTCCTGAAAGGCAAGCGCTACTCCATTCGCAAGTTGTTCGGGGGCGATATCGGCTACCCCGACACCTCCGATGGTGACAACTCCAGCGGAGGGTTCAAGCAGCCCAACTATCGCTTCACACAAGGTAGATTTGCCTGATCCTGTGTGACCAACCAACGCCAATGTCTCTCTAGGATGTACCACAAACGAAACATCGGTTACAGCAGACACAGCAGACACAGCAGACACATCTTGTTGAGTGCCATATCCGACAGTGAGATTTTCTACCACCACACTCAAAGGGCCGGGAGGCAGAGGTTTTGTGCCGCTGCGGTCTTCACGGGGGTAAGCCATTACTCTGTCAACTCGTTCCAACGCAACCACCGAGCGGGGCATTTCCTCCAAAAAGAAACCCAAAACTCGCAGTGGTGTAGCTAAAAGCCCAAACAAAATGGCCGCTAAAACTAAGTCGCCGGGGGTTGCTTCGCCTCGTGACACCAACCAAGAACCAACCAATATCAACGTGATGATCCCGACATTGGGAAGCGCATCTATCAATGGCTCAAAATTTGCCCGCAGCCGACCTACCCGTATCCGCCATTCCCGCAAACGATCTGAGGCTTTGAGCATGCGTTCAACCTCAGCAGCTTCGCGCCCTAGCGTCTTCACCACCACCGCACCATCAAAACTCTCATGGGCGATGGCTGAGACTTCACCCACTCGTTGTTGAGCTAAAGCTGCTGGTTCTTCAACTAGTGAAGTGTATTTCTGGCTAATGATCACTAAAGCTGGAAACACAACCATTGAAATCACACCCAGTGAAGGGTGTATCCAAAAGATGCTCACCACCGACACCAGCACCAAAAAAAGTACGCTAACCGAGAACGCTAGCGGTTTTAGCACCACAGTTGCCATCTGCACGTCGATGTCGGCGTGCGCTAGCAGTTCGCCGGTTTGTTTGGTGCGATGAAACCGCAGGGGCACGTCTAGGTAGTGCCAGAGCAGGCCTCGGCGCCAGTCTCGCTGGGTGCGGTATTCTGCCATCGACAGAAAAAACCGGCGTGTCACTACGCTCACGCCGCGCAGCAACGAAATACCTAGCACGGCAGCCATCGCCAACCAAACCGCTTGAGGTGTCACGGTATTGCGTGTGCCAGACCCAGCAGTAACGCCGCTTTCGGGTGTTCTGATTATCAAGTTGTCGGTGATGCCTCGCAGCACCCAAGCACCACCCACAGCAGCGACCACGAAAAGTAGCGCCCCAACCATGGCGATAGCGTGAGGTAGTGGATGAGCGCGCAAAGAGCGCATAATCAATTGTCCACCTCGCCGCCACATGTGGCTATCGCTAGTTAGCCGTGCCTTCACCTAATCTGGTCTCATTTGGCTTGCTAACGCTTTCTGATCACCAGCAAAAATCTTGGTTAATGCGATACGCGTTTGATGGCAAAACACGTCTAGAGACGGTCTACTATGGCCGCAGCAAACTCTGAGCACTTCACTTCTGTTGCGCCGTCCATGAGCCGTGCGAAATCGTAGGTAACTATCTTGTCGTCAATGGTTTGCTCTACAGCGGCCACAATATCGTCGGCTGCTTCTTGCCAACCGAGATGTTCAAACATCATCACCCCAGATAACAAAACCGAAGAGGGATTGACTTTGTCTTGCCCTGCATATTTCGGGGCGGTTCCGTGTGTGGCTTCAAAAACTCCATGACCTGTCACATAGTTGATGTTTGCACCTGGAGCTATACCGATACCACCAACTTGCGCGGCGAGCGCGTCAGAAAGGTAGTCGCCGTTGAGGTTCATGGTGGCGATTACTTCAAACTCGGCGGGTCTGGTGAGCACCTGTTGTAGAGCAATGTCGGCGATGGTGTCTTGAACCAGAATTTTGTTGCCAGGGTCGCCGCCGCAATCGTTCCAAGCTACTGCTACATCTGCGAACTCTTCACGCACTAATTCGTATCCCCACTTTTGGAAGGCACCTTCGGTGAACTTCATTATGTTGCCCTTATGTACCCAATGAACTCGTTTACGGTTGCGGAGTAGCGCATATTTGATCGCTGCCCGTTGGAGCCGTTGGGAACCGGTCTTGGAGATAGGTTTGATGCCGATTCCGCTGTCTTGGCGTATTTCCCAGCCAAAAGCGTCGTGTAACAAGTCTCTGAGTTTGTTTGCCTCGATAGTGCCTGCTTGCACTTCGAGCCCTGCGTAAATATCCTCTGTGTTTTCTCTGAATATCACCATGTCTACTAGGTGTGGTTCTTTGACTGGTGAGGGCACACCGTGAAACCAGCGCACCGGGCGCAAACAAACGTAAAGGTCCATTATCTGGCGGATAGCCACATTCAGGCTCCTGAAGCCACCACCGATTGGGGTGGTGAGAGGGCCTTTTATGCCTATGAGGTACTCTCTGAAGCTTTCGATGGTGGCTTGGGGGAGCCAGTCTCCGGTTTCGTTGAACGCTTTTTCTCCTGCTAAGACCTCTCGCCATTCAATCGCCCTGCCGTATTTGCTTGCCGCCGCATCAAGTACTAGTTTGGCTGCTGGCCAGATGTCAACTCCAGTGCCGTCTCCTTCAATGAATGGAATGATGGGGTTGTCGGGCACATTCAAAACGCCGTCTTGCATAATAATTTTTTCTGCCATAACTTTTATTCTAACCGCTTAGCTAAGGGAAGAGTTTTCTCACAAAGGTTCCAAGCGACGACCTTCCGGAAGAGCGGTCGATTGGTTTAGTTTTGAGATGCGGGCACAGGTTAAGGTGTGAGCAGTGTGCCGTCAATTGCAGCATCGACACTCGCTGAAGCATTCAACGCAGAAATCAAAGCCGTTAGCTTGAGATTAATCTCATCTAACTTCTCATCTTGAGCTTCAAACTTAGCATCTTGAGCCTCAAAACGTTGCTCCATGCGGTCTTCGAGTCGGTCGATGCGGGTGTCGAGCCGTCCGATATTGGAGTTCAAAGCAGTGAAGGTGAAACCAGCGAACAAAACAAGTAGCGCGGTCGCTAAAGGAAACGCAGAGTTCTTTAACCCCTGAAATCTCCTAGTTCTCGCAGCACCCACCACGACCTCATCAGCAGACACTTCTGCAGAAGCCTCTACTTCTGTTGTGGTTGGCGTTTTTGTTCTGTTGGGTTTGGTCATAACACCTATTTGGTCGTTAAGAGTAGTTGATATGGAAAAGTGGTCGGCCATGTCTGCCTCCAAAAATATTTTTTGATGTAAATGGAAGCCGGTAAGATAAGACTCGGCGACAAAGCCACAACAAACGAATCAAAATAATTCACCCATCGCTAAACATCACTATACCAACTCAAAACAATTCATACTCATATGAAACAAAAATATTTCAAAATATTGCTAATGTCGTTGTTCTCAGCTTTTCTGCTTTGGTCCCTTTGGACCACTATCGCGCTAAGAAACATCCACGACAAACCAACACGTGATCTGCTTGCAGCAACTCTGGACTCACCCGCTCGCTTGCATGCATCGGTTTGGTCAGCAGCCGCACTAATGTCGTTACCGTTCATTGTCACAGTTACTGTGTATATCGCAATCATAGAAGGAGAACCAAGAGTTGCTATCGGGGCGTTCGGGGCGTTCTTGTCGACAACTTGTGGAACAGTCATCGGCCTAACTTTGGGAAGTTGGCTACACCCACCAGTCACAAACAACCGAAGTGCAGGCCACCTCACCCCTTACGTTATGTTCAGCCTAGTATCTTGTATAGCCCTCATCACACTCACAACAGCATCAGCAAGATGGGACAACACCCGCGCCTCGTCAAACTAACCTGTTTGGATATCGGACTTCATAAACACCAACAACCCACACCCAAAAAGGACTATAGCCCAAATAGCGAGCAGCGCATATTCTTGGAATGTCACGGGATCTCTGATGGAAGACATTCCAGTAACGATCTGCCCAGGTAAAACCCTATTACCCGGTTCAATGAACTCACGCCCCATAAGCGTGATCGCCAAACTTTCTCCAGGTCCAAACCATGCGATTGAGACAACGAGTCCGATTAAGTCTGATCTAAACAAAGACGATATAGATGCCGCAATTAGCGCGACGAGAACTAACCCTAGCATAGCCCGTATGCCGGGCGTGAGCATATTTAACCAATTTCCGAATGAATAAATCGTTGAGATCTGGCTGAGATTAGTTCAGCGATGAATTCATGAAGCATGGGTAGAAGCAAGCACGCGCAGAAAGGCCGACTGAAGTTCTGTTCGCTCGACTCGAAGGGATGATAGCGCGATGCCGGCATCGCGAGCTATCTCGCCGACTTTCAGCGCCACATCCCCAGAAAGTCTAATTCCATTGACATCAACAACTGGTTCAAAACTAGCAGACAACAATAAATGTCCTAATAGTGCGTTGTCCGATGACATCACAACTGTGACGACATCGGACCATCGTTCCAAGAACGACTCGAGCGAACTATCGCTTACGAGATTACCGTCTGAAAGGACAATTAGTTGGTCTGCAATCGTAGCGACACCTGTGAGCATGTGACTAGACACGAGTACAGTTGCGCCATCATCAGCCCTAGCTCTCAAGGCTTCCCAGACAATTTCCGAACCAGCAATGTCAAGACCAGTCGTTGGCTCATCCAATATCAAGTAGCTAGGGTCGGTGACAAGTGAGCGAGCCAAAGCAAGTCGTTGTTGCAGTCCTAGCGAAAGATCAAGTACGCGTTTCTTGAGATGACCTCCCAACCCGAACTGATGTAATAGTTCGAGTCCTCGCTTGAGTTCGATATGTCGAGTGCGGCAGTGCATCCGCATTGATGCGAGCACCGAGAGCCGTGGATTGAGACTATTTGGGCTAAGGACGAATCCGATTTCAGACATTGACCACTCTGATCGATCCACAATCGTGCGTCCATCAAACACAACTCTGCCACCACTACCCAAAAGGCCAAGCGCAATACCCAAGGTTGTCGATTTGCCAGCTCCATTGTGGCCAATCAGTCCCGTAACTTGACCGGCCGACAGTTGAAGCTAAGATCACTAACGGCTAAGTGGCGACCATAAGATTTTGAAATGGACTCGAACCGGATCATATTGATTTGACGTTCCTCCTGTACACAACGAGGTTAAGGGTGCAGTGTTAGGGCTTGAGTTTGGGCGGTTTGAAGGGATTGTTGCAGTTCGGTGCTTAGTTGGGTTAGTGTTTGACGACTTAAGCGGGTTTGGGAAACCTTGATCGGTGGGGCAACCACAATAGCGGTTTTTACCCGGCGAGGGAACTTGGCTCCAGCCGCTAATGCCTGCTCGGTGCCAGCTATGCCTATGGGCACAATCGGTGCAGCAGTTTTGGAAGCCAAATAAACCACACCATCAAAAACTTGACTAACTTGATTACCTTGCTGACGGGTACCTTCGGGGAACACCAACACAATTTCATTGCCAACAAGCAGCGAACGCGCGGAGCGCAACGCAGCCACATCGGCTTCACCTCTCCGCAACGGAATCGAACCGAGCGCGGCACAAACCCAAGCCGTCACTGGGTGAACAAACAAAGATTCTTTACCAAGAGCTCTTATCCGACGTTTCGTACAACCCGACAAAAGTGGTGCATCAAGATTAGAACGATGAACAGGTGCGATAATCACCGGTCCAGTCAACGGAATGTGTTCAACGCCCTCAGCACGAACGCTGAGCCACGGCCATATCATCGCTCGAATCAAGAACCGAATAGTGTAATAGAAACGCAGCGAACGCTTTTGCGCCCCCACTTTCAACGCCCAATCCAGGCTCTTCGCTCGCTTGAGTTGTTTCACCATCGCAAAACAGCATACTCAAAAGCTCTCAAACACAAATAATCACATTTGGGCCGTGTTTGCATTACTCTAGTGGTGGATTGTCGTTGGATGATTCGTGGGACGGGTCGGTCGGTGTCACACCTGCGACCTATTCTGAACACCTAGACTGAGAACAGATTTGACAAAGCAGGTTCGATAATGATGATGAGAAACCATGAGCAGAATTCACCCGGGATGCATCAGTTGCAGTTGCAGTCGCGCGACAATCACAGTGTGTGCAAAGCTAGGAGACTGACGGCGGTCGACCTATTTTGTGGCTGCGGAGGACTCTCGGCTGGGCTGATGTCAGCTGGCATCGATGTGGCGGAAGCCTACGACTGCTGGCCTCAGGCACTAGTGACCTACCGCCGCAACGTGGGTGATCATGCTACTGAGCTCGACTTGGCCGACACCGAGGCCGCAGCCTGTCGGATCGACGAGATCGCCCCCGATCTTGTCGCCGGAGCACCACCATGCCAAGACTTCTCCACCGCGGGCAAGCGCATCGAAGCTGCTCAGGCAAACCTCACCACTGCGTTCGCCGCAATTGTTACCGCGTGTCGCCCCCCGGCGTTCTTGATGGAGAACGTCCCACAGGCGCGCAAGAGCGTTACCTATCAAAGAATGCGCGAGGATTTGTCCGCCGCCGGTTACTCGCTCACCGAGGTGGTGCTGGACGCGAGCCGTTTCGGTGTGCCGCAACTGCGAAGCAGATTCTTTGCGTTTGGGCATCTCAGCAACGGTGCAACAGGTGAAAGATACATGGACGGCATCGAGGCTTCGCGTTCCCTGAACCAGTTAACCGTGAAGGAGTATCTAGGCGACGAAATAGACGTTGAGCACTACTATAGACATCCCCGTAACTACAACCGGCGGGCGGTTTTCAGCGTCAATGAACCTTCTCCAACGGTGCGAGGCGTGAACCGTCCCGTGCCTCCGAACTATGTCGGCAACCATCTCGATAGTGCCCCTCCAGGTGAGGTTAGGCCTCTGACAACCCGAGAGCGGAGCCGGATACAGACTTTCCCCAATACCTGGTCATGGGATGGTGGCGACCGCAACGCCGATGTAGAGTTGCAGATCGGCAACGCCGTCCCAGTGCAGCTAGCCGCCCGGGTGGGAGCCGCGATTGGTAATGCCATCTCCTAAAGGACCGGCCGTTATGCCTTCTCCTATACTCCCTTCACTGTATGGTTTGACGGCTGCGAACTCGACCCGCCACGGTGCTTCGCTTTGGGGCAAAAATCAGTTCAACTCGATGTTCCCCTTGGCGTTGTGCATATACATGCGCGACAAGGGTTTCGCTCCAGTTGCAGTCGTTGAGGAAAATGGACTGATCACTACCGACAACAGGCGTTGGGAAATGACCGAGGTGCTAGGTTCCTCAAACTGCCGTTACTTGCTCGAAACAGCGTTCTTTCCCTACACAGGTTGTGTGCGCGGTACTTTGGACAAGATAGACTTGGTAGTCTCGGTCGGAGGCAAACAAGTGCGGCCATTAGAGGTTAAACTCACAGTCGTCCCAGACATCTCGACGGTTGCCTACGATGAGAGCGGGTGATCGGCGGAAATCGTTGTACGGCCCGTCAGTTCGGCGTACGCGATGATGAGCGTCGCGACGAGCGTCAACAGAGACGCAGAAACCCGTGAGAGGGTGAAGTCACAACTTCGGGCGGGGTACAACCGCGTGACCGATTGGGCCAACCCAACGGAAATCGGACAACATACCCGCGAGCTACGCTCAGCGCTCAACGAAGCTTTGCTGACGGTTGCTGCAAAGGGTTTGCAACAACCGTTCCTAGTTCAACCCCTTTGGCGCACGGTCGGCCAGTCCTTCGAATTAGCAGCCGACTGTTTTGACGTTTTCGTCTGGTCGGATGTTGCGATAATGCGCCTAGCACTCGAGCTGTCCTCGGATTCCAGCAAGGTGCAACGCCCGACACGGGAGGTGGCACGTCACGTTAAGGCACTGTATGAGATACTGAGCCAGGGTGACTACGACTATGATGGAACCTACAAGGGTATGCCACTCGGTCTTCAGACTGGCAAGTCATTTGCTGTAAGCGGACGCAGTAGTATCAAATATCTCAGCCACGAGTACTTGAGGCGACCGAGACTACCGCGTAGCGTGCTCACGGAGCTGATAACTGGTGGAGGTGAGCGTGAACTCAGGCCAGAAAGGAGGTTCGATGCAGCGGTCGTTTCCTACATGATTGGACGACAGAGCCAACTGAAGAGTTGACATCGCGATCACAACACGCAGATAAATCAACTGCTTACAGCGCAACCACTAACACAGCTAGTCGATAAATCGGCACAGAGGCCCGTTGGTGGTTGTGCTCCACCATCACCCGAGCGGGCGGTAGCGCAACAACGTGTGAGCTCACCGCAAGCTTTTGATGATGGTGCCGGACACCCGCTGCTCTCGCGGATGAGGCGGGATGCACAAGTCCAGCACAACCACAGCCGTCGGCATGACTTGACCGGTGCCGCTTTCTACCCGGCGCAACGCACAAACAAGCGAACGCTCCTGCAACAGCCGCCATCGGGCCAAAGACACAGAACGGACCAGCACTCGGCCTAGCGGATCCGCGGCGAGGCTGTGCATCGGATGCGGATGCTCCAGCCACTGCTGCCAGCCGTGTTCGATGTAGAAGTGCGCCTCATCAGCCAACGGATCGAGCATGTCCACATACGCGGGCGCGGCGTGCATGCCGCTAACAGCTACATCTGGACTCGCGAGCAGAATCGTGCGCGAGTGAAGTTACTTTCTGCACTGTTCTAGTGGGGTCAGCCGGAGGAGATGCGGTAGAGTTCGCCGACTAGATCGTCGTAGCGGCCGAGGGCGACGGTGACGGCGTATACAGCACCGAAACCCAGTGCCAATCCAGATACGGCGCGGTGGTCCAAGCACTTCTTGGCAGTGCCGACGCGACCCGAACTATCACAACACCCATGATAACGGTAACCCCTCAAGCAGCCCGACGATTCCCGTCCTGTCGCTCACAAACCCTAGGCCAAGGGCTTCTGCGATAGACTACGTTGGCATTATTCAGCAGTCTCCTAGTTCCTGCGGCAGGTTCGACCTTGGCCCGTTCGGCCTTCTTCAAGTGCTTATCGCGTGCGGTGCGCTCGCGAGAAGCAGCCACGTACTCGTTGAACAACGTCAACGCCGCGCTCGTCTCTTCGTCAACACTCAATTTCGCCATCGCCCCATTGTGCCCGATTTTCCCCCAAAGCGACCATCATTGCGCTCGACTCCCCGCGTCGGCAGTCCGCGTCGGTGTCAGTGCAGCCTCACTGGGACCAACGGTGCAGGTAAGACCAGCGTCCGCGAGACCTCCCGCGCCTCGCCCCCCCAATCGATTTTCTGCGAGAATGCCCATTAGTGGGCTGCCAATTTGCTAATTTGCGGGCTGCGAGAATGCTTGTTGGTGGGCTGCGAGAACGCTCATTAGTGGCCCGCAGCCAAGACGGTCTGCGCTAGGATCGCAGGCATGGAACTAGTAGATCGTCATGTATTACCGGAGATCGAGTCGGCGCTGGAGTGGTCGCGGGTGGTCATGGTCCACGGGGCACGCCAGACTGGCAAGACAACGCTGGCTCGAAGGATTGCCGAGGAGCGCGGCGGGACATACATTTCACTCGACGACGAAGAGCAGCGCGAGAGCGTGATGTTCGATCCGGTGGCGTTCATTTCCAGCCAGCGCTGGCCACTGGTGATAGACGAGGTTCAACTCGGCGGAGACCGGATCACCGCCGCCGTGAAACGCCTCGTTGACGAGGTGCAGACCCCAGGCAGGTTCATCCTGACCGGGTCCACCAACTTCTTGACCGTTCCCAACATCAGCGAGTCGCTCGCGGGTCGGGTCCGGATTGTCAGGCTCTGGCCGTTGTCTGAGGCCGAATTGGCCGGGGTCGAATCCACCGAGATAGATCACTGGTTCGAGGGGGACCCGAGGCCGGCCCCGGCAACCGACATGCGCCGAGCCGACTACTTCGTTCGCGCCTGTCGGGGGGGTTATCCCGAGGCAGTGAACTTGAACCCCGATCAACGGCGGCGTTGGTATGAAGACTACGTCGAGACGGTTCTCCAGCGAGATGTTCTCGCTCTCGCAGACGTCCGCAAAGCTGCCTCGCTGCCGCGACTGTTGGGTTGGGCCGCGTCCTTCACGAGCAGTGAGATCAACCGAACGCAAGCCGCAAGAGATCTGGGAGTGAGTCGGTCAGTGGTCGCCTCGTACCTCGAATGGTTGCGAACAGTGTTCTTGCTCCACGAACTGCCCGCCTGGTCGAGAAACCTCTCCTCCCGAAACACCTCGAGACCCAAAGTCCACCTCACCGACGCCGGACTCGCCGCAAGCCTGCTCGAGGTCGACCCCGCAGGCTTGGCTCAACCCAAATCCCCGGCGGCGGGACAGTTGCTCGAGACTTTCGTCGTCAACGAGGTCGCGCGCCAGCTCTCTGCATCTGCGCGCAAACGCGTCCTCTACCATTGGCGCAACCACCAAGACCGCAACTACCGGGGCCGGGAGATCGACCTCGTCATCGAAGCACCGAACGGCGACGTGGTGGCTGTGGAGATCAAAGCGACCGCCTCTCCCACCCGCCGGCACGCTCAACACCTTCGCTGGTTGCGTGACAAGATTGACGCCGTCGCTCCCGAATCTTTCCGAGCCGGCATTCTCCTGCACACCGGACCGTTCACCTTGACACTCGACGACCGACTGCATATGCGCCCCATCGACTGCCTGTGGTCAGACTGAGCCGAACGCGACTTGCATTGATCGTCGTTGATGCCAGCGTTGTTGTAGGCACTCTGAGGGGATCTTCAATATTGACAAATTCGTCTACCGAAGTCGAGCGCAACTTTACTTTTAAACCCTCTGGATCGTGTTGTCTCCAACACTAAGCTGCACAAACAGCTAGTGGGCGAACTGGCGTTCGCTGGTGAAAAGCATGGCTAAACCACGGTCATTTGCGGCGGCTATCGTTGCGGTGTCGTTGACAGACCCGCCTGGTTGGACAACCACCGCCACACCCGCGTCAGCAACCGCATTGATGCCGTCAGCGAAAGGAAAGAATGCATCGCTAGCACATACACCACCACGAGCTCGTCCCGCTGCCTGAGAGACAGCCAACTTAGCGGCACCAACACGACTTTGTTGACCCGCGCCAATTCCCCAGGCGGTATGGTCACGCGCCAACACAACCGCGTTGGATTTCACGTGACCACAAACACGCCAAGCAAACGCCGCATCCGACAACTCCGAAGCCGACGGCTGCCTATTGGTTACACAATGCCAACTCTCGGGTAGCGATACGAACCTCTGCGGTTGCTGCACCAAGAACCCGTCAGTAATCTGGCGAATCTCCAACCCAATCTCGCGAACCGAAGGAGCGTCTCGAGCCAAAAGTTCAAGGCGCACAAGTCTTGTGGTGCGGCGTTTTGAGCTTAAAGTTTCAACAACACCAGCCGTGAAACCAGGGGCAATAACCACATCCATCGGCGGTCCGGCAACCATGGCCTGAGCGGTTTTTTCGTCAACCTCATGGCTAAAAGCGACCACACCACCAAAAGCACTTTGAGGGTCACAAGCGAGAGCTTGCTCAAACGCACCAACCAAGTTAGAAGCAACAGCAACACCGCAGGGGTTAGCATGCTTGATGATCGCCACCGCGCAACTATCGTCTGCAAACCTCAAGTCTGAAACTAACCGCCACGCCGCATCCGCATCCAGATAATTGAGATAACTCAACGACACACCCGCCAACTGCTCAAGCCGGTCACCCAAGCCAGCAGTGCCTCGCACTCGGTAGTGCGCCCCAGACTGATGCGGGTTCTCGCCGTAACGAAGAATTTCAACCCGCTCAAGCGTCAACTGCATCTCAGAGGGCAGAACTGGTGTTTCGGCAGAATCGCGGGTTGTGGAGTCATCACTAGGAACAACCTGATCAAACCAGTTGATAATAGCGTGGTCGTAGCGAACACAATGAGCGAACGCGGCACGTGCTAAACACAACCTCGTGGTGCTCAGCAAACCAGCGGGAGCATTGCTGCGCAACTCCTCCAACACCAGTGAATAGTCCACAGGACTGGTGACCACACCCACAAAAGCATGGTTTTTAGCAGCCGCACGCAACAAAGCCGGCCCGCCAATATCAATCATCTCCACACTCGGAGAAGCGGCAAACGGGTAAAGATTGCAAACCACCAAATCAATGGGTTCAATGTTGTGAGCAACTAAATCTGCTTGATGGATGCGATCTTGGCGGTCGGCGAGGATGCCACCGTGGATGCGGGGATGCAATGTTGCCACACGGTGCCCCAACATGATGGGTGAAGCGGTGTAGTCGGCAACGTCGGTGACCGGGATTCCTTGTGCCGCAATGACTTCTGCAGTTCCACCACTTGCAATCAATTCCCAACCCAAATCAACTAGGCCTTCGGCAAACTCCACTATCTGAGATTTGTCATACACCGACAACAACGCCTTCGGCGGGGGCGGACTAACAGGCGGGTCAGCAGCAGGCGAAGCTTGGGACATCACAGCCCAGCAACGACTGCTGCCATAAACTCACTCGCCTCGGTCGAATTTTGCCCGACCTGCACACCCGCATCCACAAGAGCCTCATTTTTAGCTACGGCAGTACCCAAACCACCTGAAACAATCGCTCCCGCATGACCCATCTTCTTGCCCGCTGGCGCAGTAACGCCCGCCACATAAGCCACCACGGGCTTAGACACGTGAGCTTTGATGAACTCAGCGGCTTCTTCTTCTGCCGTGCCACCAATTTCGCCAATCATCATTACGGCTTGCGTTTCAGGGTCATTTTGAAACGCCTGCAAACAATCAATAAATGAGGTACCTGGAATGGGGTCGCCACCAATACCCACGCAGGTCGTGACACCTATGCCTTTCAGCTTGAGTTCATACAAAGCTTGATAAGTCAAAGTTCCCGAACGACTAACAATACCCACAGGCCCGCCGGCTTTGGCTATATGCCCTGCGGTGATACCAATATTGCATTTCCCGGGGCTAATGATGCCTGGGCAGTTTGGCCCCAACATTGCAACACCCGGAAAGTCGCGCTTCAAAACGTTAAACAAATACAGTTCATCATGGGCTGGAACCCCCTCAGTGATCACCACAATAAAGTTCACCCCACCCTGCGCTGCCTCGAGAACCGCTGCTTTCACACGCGGTGCGGGCACAAAAATACAACTAGCAGTGGCACCGGTGGAATGCACTGCTTCAGCCACATTGGTGAAAATCGGCACACCATCAACATTGCTACCACTCTTGGTGGGGTGTGTTCCCGCAACCACTTTTGTTCCATAATCACGGTTGAGCAAACCATAATATTTACCCTGCGAACCAGTGAGACCCTGGTAAACGACCTTCGTGTGTTCATCAACAAAAATGCTCATAGCGAACCTCCTTGCCTACAACTCGCGAGTTCAACAGCGAGACGCGCAGCGTCAAGCATGGTCGGTTGCATCAACAAAACATCGCTCAGATGGGGTTCAAGGATTGCTCTACCCTCGGCCGCATTCGTGCCATCCAGACGAATCACGATAGGTGAGGTGATCTGAACCCTCGAAGTGGCCTCAACGATACCTTTAGCGATCTCCTCACCTCTTGTTATGCCTCCGAAAATGTTGATGAAGATAGCTTTCACCGCTGGGTCATTGTTGATCACCTGCAACGCCGCAGCCATCACATCAGCATTAGCACCACCACCGATATCTAAGAAATTAGCCGGGCTGCCACCAACCTGATTCACCACATCTACCGTGCTCATCGCTAAACCCGCGCCGTTGGCAATAACTCCAACCGAACCCTCTAGCCCCACATACTGCAAACCCTGTGCGTGAGCGGCGCATTCACGTTCGTCACGGGGCTGAGTTGCATCGTATTGTGCGTAGTTCGGGTGACGGAACAAACTGTTGGCATCTAAGGTGACCTTGGCATCAAGCACCCGCACCTCACCCTCTTTAGTCAACACCAGCGGATTAACCTCAACAAGGTCAGCATCACCATTTTGGTATGCTTTATAAAGCGCACCCAATAAGTTGATCGTGCCATCACGAGCAGCAGCAGGTATCTTGGCGGCACTCACCCAAGCGGCGCAGTCTGTTTCGCTAAGCCCAACCAACGGGTCTATCAAGATTTTGGCGATGGCATCAGGGTTGGTTTGGGCAACAGTTTCGATCTCAACCCCACCCTCAACAGACAACATGCCGAGGTGTTTTTTTGCTGAACGATCAAGGGTGAAGCTAACGTAAAACTCCTCGGCGATAGTTGATACCTTCTCAACCCAAACTCGCTTCACTATATGTCCGCCTATATCGAACCCAAAAATATTGCTTGCGTGTTCACGCACCTCATCAAGGTTGGCGGCGAACTTAATGCCTCCCGCTTTACCTCGTCCACCCTTGTGGACCTGCGCTTTCACCATCACGGGTGGACTTAGTCGGGTTGCTGCGGCAACAGCCTCGGCCACACTGAAAGCCACCTCACCGGGCGCAACTGCTATCTCGTGCTCGCCGAAGAACTCTTTGCCTTGATACTCGAAAAGATCCACTAAACCTCCAAAAAGTACTCTAACCTAAGCGATGTCAGACCCAACCGCAAATACTCACGAGGTGCCATGCCTGTCGCTAAAGGCCCAGAAATTACTGTCAGAAGTGTAGCGCTAGTCGGTGCTTCGGCACTATTTATCGTGGGCTTGGTCGCAGCATTGCTTTGGTTGGCGTTCTCGCAAGGCAACACCACTGTTGTGCTCGGCGATCGAGACTTTGACGCAGGCAAGGCAGTAAGTCAAAGCCAAGCCATTAGGCAAGACGGCCCAATACTCTACCCCGACCTACTAAGTGGTGGCCAGCGCGACATCTATCTCACGCATCAAGGAAACGATCCTGAAGTTGGTTGGTATGCTTTCGCAGTGCGGCGAGACAGCGACCCCAAAGAATGCTATTTTCAATGGGACTCCCAACAAAATATGTTTCATCTGACTAACGTGCTGGGCAGCAACGGCACCTGCGAGAGTGTCAGTGTCGATGCTGTGGGCGCAGGGTTAACGCAGTATCCCGTTGAGATTCGCGATGGCAACGTCCACATTTTGCTTTACCAAAGTGCGGTTGGCTAGCATTTCTCTAGTGGTGCCATCGCAACAAGCAACACTTTCTGCCCCACAGTGGTGAAGTTCACGGTTGCTTCAGGATCGTTGTTGGAGCCACCCAAATCAACAACCACACCCTCGCCCCATTTATCGTGACGAACGCTATCGCCAATCTTCAAAGCCAAACCTTTGCTGTGTGTTTGACGTGGCGGTACCTGAGGGTAACGCCGATCTCTAGGCCACGAATTTGATCGTTCCGCCATGTTTGAGGAGTGTTGACGGGTGCCACCGTGTAGCTGCACACCATAACGCTTCCTCACTGAGTTCCTCGCCCCAACATCTTCAATCAACTCCTCGGGAATGTCTGTGAAAAACCGGCTGGGGGGGTTGTATTGGGTCATGCCATTGAGCATGCGTGTTTTAGCGAACGTCAGATACAGCAAACGCATAGCTCTAGTCACCCCTACATAAGCTAAACGGCGTTCTTCTTCGAGTTCGCGAGGTTCGATCAATGCTCTCATATGAGGTAAAACCCCATCTTCCATTCCTGTCAAAAAAACCGCAGGAAACTCCAAACCTTTAGCGGCGTGGAAAGTCATTAACGTAACCACCAACTCGCTGTCGTCCATAACGTCAGTTTCAGTCACCAAACTAATCTTTTCCAAAAACTCATCAACGTTTTCGTATTCACGAGCCACCCCCACAAGTTCGCTAATGTTCTCTAGGCGACCTTCTGCCTCAATAGAACGCTGCCCACACAACTCCTCAAGGTAGCCAGAGCGCTCAAGTGCTTCTTCAAGAATGGTTGCGGGAGACGCATTGAGGTCTCTTATTTCGCTAGTGATGGTAAGAAACTTCTCGATCCCACGGCCCGCAGTGCCACCAACACCGGCCGCTTGGTAGTTCTGCAGGGCTTCATAAAAAGTCTTCTCGTGCTCCTTTGCCCAATCATCTAGCTTGACAACCGAAGAAGCACCCACACCACGTTTGGGAACATTGAGCACCCGCTTCACGCTCACCTCATCGCTGGGATTAACAATTGCACGCAAATACGCAACCGCATCCTTTATCTCGCGTCGGTCATAAAAACGGGTGCCTCCCACGATTTGATATGGAATGTCGTTCTCTCTTAAATGATCCTCAAGCACACGCGACTGGCTGTTAGTGCGATAAAACAACGCTATTTCGTCATAACGCAAACCTTCAGAGCGATGCAGTCGGGCGATTTCGCGGCACACATAACGAGCTTCATCGTGCTCGTTATCGGCTTTGAAACGAATAATCTTGTCGCCTCGACCACTTTCAGTCCAGAGATCTTTGGGTAAACGGCTCATATTTTGGGCGATAAGAGCATTAGCAGCATCAAGTATTGATTGAGTTGAGCGGTAGTTCTGCTCTAAAACAACGGTGGTGGTATCAGGGAAGGCATTCTCGAAATCCAAAATGTTTCGCAAATCAGCGCCCCTAAAAGCATAAATCGATTGATCACCGTCACCCACAACCGACACCCCTCGATGCTGTTGCCCAAGTATCAAAACCAGTTCGTTTTGCACTGGGTTAGTGTCTTGATACTCATCAACTAGGACGTGCCTGAACCTGTTCTGCCAATACTGGCGCACATCGGAATGCTTTCTCAATAACTCAACCACATTCATCAACAAGTCATCAAAATCCATCGCTGCACTAGCTAGAAGACGCCGTTGATACTCCAAGTAAACATCAGCAATTCGCTGTTTGAAAATGTCGTGGGGGTCAGCAACAAAAGCTTCCGCAGCAATGCTTTCGTTTTTCGCATTGGAAATGGACGCATGAATTGCCCGCGGCGTATACTTCTTTGCGTCAAAATCGAGGTCACGAATCACATAAGACACAAGCCGCCGCGCATCGACTTGATCATAGATTGAAAAGTTTGATGGATAACCCAACCGGTCGGCATCTTGGCGCAGCATCCGCACACAGGCCGAATGGAAAGTGGAGACCCACATTTTCTGCGCCACTGAGCCGATCAGCTCCAAGACACGATCTTTCATCTCTGTTGCTGCCTTGTTGGTGAAGGTGATTGCCAAGATTTCAAACGGTGACATACCCTCATTAATCAAGTGAGCGATGCGATGCGTGAGCACCCTAGTTTTGCCTGAACCAGCACCAGCCACCACCAACAAAGGCCCGTCAACATGCACCACCGCTTCATATTGCGAAGGATTGAGACCATTGAAAAGTTCAGATTTGTCGGGCATTGGTTAACCCTACTCAAGTCTTATGACACTAACTTGTAGCCAACACCTCGAACCGTGACAATACGTTTAGCGAACAGCGGTTCGTCTTCAATTCGAGCGCGCAGACGTTTGATATGCACATCCAACGTTTTGGTGTCGCCCACATAATCTGAACCCCAAACTTCGCTAATGAAACGTTGGCGCGAAACCACGTTTTCAAAGTTTTGCATCAACAACGCCAAAATCTCAAACTCTTTACGGGGAACTTCAATCACGTTGCCGGCGATGGTGACTTCGTGCCGCTCACGATCAAGGGTTATATCGGCCACCCGTAACACTTGTGTCTCAACCCTTTTGCCAACATTCGTTTGTTCTGTTCGGCGCAAAACTGCGCGAATCCGCGCCACAAGCTCGCGCAGACGGAACGGTTTAGCCACATAATCATCAGCACCCACTTCAAGCCCTACCACAGTGTCGATCTCTTCGCTTTTGGCGGTAACCATGATGATCGGCACCGTTGAAATCAACCGTAACGCGCGGCACACATCAATGCCAGACATTTTTGGCAACATCACATCAAGGAGCACTAAATCAGGCTTTTGTCTTTCAAACCGTTGAAGAGCTTCAACGCCATCTTTAGCAATCTCCACAAAAAAACCTTCACGTTTCAGGCCAACACGCAAAGCCTCCACAAACGATTCTTCGTCCTCCACCACCAAAATATGGGTCATCGCGGTTCTCAAAAAATCAACGCTTTCAAGTTGCCTGTGGTGTCACCAATGGTAGTTCTATCGTAAACTTTGAACCCTCCCCTTCAATCGAGTCAACTTTCAGGTGTCCTTGATGATTGCTAACGATATGGTTTACCATAGCAAGACCAAGGCCCGTGCCTCCCCTATCTCTGCCACGACCACGATCTACCCTATAAAAACGTTCGAAGATGCGATCGATATCACGACGCGGGATACCGATGCCTGTGTCGGCAATAGCAAGGGTGGCTTGTCCATGTTCGTCTCGCAACGAAACCGAAATCATGCCACCGTCAGAAAACTTGACAGCATTATCAAACAAATTGAACACAGCAGAAGTTAGTTGACGACGATCACCACAAACAAAATAATCTTTGTCGCCCACCGTAATCTCAATGACAACACCCATCTGCGATGCCGCAGCCCTCACACGATCATGGGCACTAGCCACCACCTTATGAAGTGAAAGAGGCTGATACTCTGAGGTGTTACTGTGCTCTATTTCACTGAGTTCAAGCAAATCATTTACTGTGTTGGTCAAACGCTCCGCTTCAACAATTAGCCTCTTGGCAAGCGAACCTCGAACCTCTAAATCTTGTTCATCGATGAGAGTTTCGGCAAGTAAAGAAACAGCACCTATCGGGGTACGAAGTTCGTGGCTAATGTTGGTAACAAAATCACGACGAACAGTGTTTGTTTGTTCAAGTTCAGTGACATCACGTATCACCGCAATCGCACCCGAAAGGCTACCTGCGGTAAACAGTGGCTTTGCAAACAACGACAATGTGCGTTTGGGCGGACCAAACAAAACCAAATTTTCAGCTACTTGCTGCTCGGTAACCGACCCGTCCAGAACTGCGTCAAGGCTATCTTGCAACTTTTGAGCGACCACCGCCTCGCTATGCCTGCCATCTTGAAACCACGTAGCAGAAGAATTCGCAAACGTTATCTCACCCTTTGCATCCACCAACACAACACCAACATCAAGTGCGTCAAGCACCTGCTCATAGTGCTGTTGCTTTTCGTTTTCTTGCTGGCGAGCCTCATGCGCTTCTAACACCTGCTCAAGACGACCAACCGCTACCGAAGGCGACCTTGATGCCAGCGAAGGCGTGCCAGAAATACGGTTGGCGAGACGATCAAGACGTTGGCTCACACGCTTTCGTTGGCGCAACCCCACAAACAACACTCCCAAAACCGTTACCAAACCAGCAAAGAACGCCAACGCGAGCGCATCCATGTCAGCTCGCTACCAAACTTAAGTACTCGTAGGCGGGCTCGTGCTAGCACGAGCTTGCGCGCGCAACGCACCAGAATGTTCAGGAAGCCAACCATCAACCATATAACGAACCCGCTCACCCATATTGACTGCATGATCTCCAATGCGTTCATAAAAACGACAGACAAGAGCCAACTGCACTCCAACCTGCAGATCAAAAACCTGCTCACGGTTACTCTCAAAAATCGCTGCGATGGCATCCAGATGCAGTTCATCTAAACGGTCATCTATATCATCTAGCGCCACCGCTAAACCACTGTTGCCTTCTGCATAACTGTCGATCGCTAGCCGAAACAAACGAGACGCTTCATCACCCATCTGTGCAATCAAACCCCGAATAACTGGAGTGAATGAACTGCCATACACACGGCGAGTAGCTTGAGCAATATTAGCCATCAAATCACCCGACCGTTCAATCTCAGCATTCATCCATAGTGCTGTGGTAATCGCTCGCAAATCTGAAGCCATCGGTTGCTGCAAGGCTAAAACCTGATAGCAGCGTTCCTCAAGTTCAACAGACATCGCATCAATAACATCGTCGTCTTCTATGATTCGTTGGGCTTGCGCCAAATCACCAGCTAAAAAGGCTTCTGTGCCGCGCGGGATTGTTTCACCAACCAAACCTGCCATACGCACAATCATCTCACGAATCGATTCGAGTTCATCATGATAACTTTTTCTCAGTTCTTCGGTCACTTAATTCTCTTTTCAATAATCACAGCTATCCGAAACGGCCCGTCACATAGTTCTCAGTTCTTTCATCGCTCGGGTTTGAGAACATTTGTTGGGTCAGATCGTACTCAACTAAAATGCCGGTACGGGTATCGGATTCAGGGTTCACTTCCACCGAAAAGAAAGCAGTGCGGTCGCTAACACGGGCAGCTTGTTGCATATTATGGGTGACGATCAAAATCGAATAATCAGACTTTAACCCATGCATCAGCTCTTCAATACGGGTCGTTGCGATCGGGTCTAACGCCGAACATGGCTCATCCATCAACAAAACATCTGGATCTGTGGCTATCGCACGTGCGATACACAAACGCTGCTGTTGGCCACCCGACAAACCCAACGCGTTATCGTTGAGGCGGTCTTTGACTTCATCCCAAAGAGCGGCTTTGCGCAACGAATTCTCAACAATGTCATCCATGGCTGGTCCCTTCTTGGCTAACCCTGCCACCTTTGGCCCAAAAGCCACATTGTCCCTAATCGATTTAGGAAACGGATTGGGCTTTTGGAAAACCATACCGATACGCCGCCGTACCTCAACCGCGTCCACTTTCTGGTCATACAAATCCACGCCGTAATAGCAAAGTGAACCCGTGACCCGAGCCGCCTCAATCAAGTCGTTCATGCGATTAAAACACCTCAACAAAGTTGTTTTACCACACCCTGAAGGGCCAATAAAAGCAGTTATTTCGTGTTCGTAAACTCTGAGGCTGGCATCTCGGATAGCACGAAATTCGTTGTAGTAGACATTCACCGCCTCCACATCAAAGACAACCGCGGCGGGTGCCACGGTCGGCGAAACATCGGCCTCAGTTAACGATTCAGTACCACCAAAACTATCGTCGCGGTCACCAACAACCATTGTGTTGTTGGCATCTTCAGAAGTGTGAGCGGGCACATCACCAGAAATGGCAGACGAAACTAGCTGAGTCATTATCCTCTTTTTCTCTCAAAATAATTGCGAAGCAAAATCGCGGTCATGTTCAACAACAATACAAGCACCAACAAAACCACAATAGCCGCAGCCGCAGCATCAGCGAAACCAGGGTCACGCCCACGTTCGCTCACCCACTCAACAATCACAATCGGCAGTGCAGTGAACTTCTCTCGCAACGCTGATGGATCCCAAAGCTCAGGATTGCGAGTCAAGCCACCAGAAATCGCCCCAACTAAAATAAGTGGAGCTGCTTCACCGATAGCACGCGACATCGCCAACAAAGTGCCGGTCAAAATACCAGGTGCTGCGTAGGGCAAAATTTGGCTACGAACCATTTCAGACTTAGTCGCACCAAGACCATAAGCACCTTCTTTAAGTCCTGAAGGAACCGCACGAACCGCTTCTTGTGCGGTAATAATCACGATAGGAAGCACCAAAACCGACAACGTTAAACCAGCCGAAAGCACCGAACGCCCACCTGTCGCATCTGCCAACCAACCCAAACCAACAAAACCAAAAATAGTGCTCCGCTCAACGAACAAAAACAAACCAAGTAAGCCATAAACAACTGATGGAACACCCGCCAGGTTGCGGATGACCAACTCAATAAACGATGCCACACGAGACTTCAAAGCGTACTCTTCTAAATAAACCGCAGCACCAACACCTAAAGGAAACGCGGTAACAGCAACTATCACACCAATCCAAAAAGAACCGTACAAACCTTGCTGCACACCAAGCCTGTCGTCCACAGAACGCGACCGCAGCGAACCATTCAGAAAGTCTCCCAAACGGGTAGACAACTGCGACCAACCATCGGCAACAGTGTCGGCCAACAACACACCCAAAGTCAGCAAAGATACCGCCAACGACAAGAAAATAACTAGCTGAAAAAAACCACCAGACACATCAGCACGCAGCTTCGCAAACCCACCGCCACTAACGACACCTCGCCTAGACACCGACTGAATCGTAGACAACGCCATCTTATGTCAGTACTGCTCGCGGATACGACCAACGAAACGGTCGCCAATCAAGTTCAAAAACAACGTCAACAAAAAAAGCACCAACCCCACAAAAAATAGGCTCTGAAAAGTTAGACCCTCGCCCACGACTTGGTCGGTGCCCGAAGCCAAAGATGCCATCGCCGCAGGCATCGTAAGGCTACCTTCATAAGGAGACACGGTACGGATCGCAGCATCAGCAGCACCTCCCGCCATGAACACCACCATAGTCTCGCCCAACGCACGAGACAATGCCACGATCATCGCAGCCACCAAACCCGAAATCGCGGCTGGCAAAACCACACGAAGCGAAGTAACCGCCTTACGAGCACCCAACCCAGCCGAAGCTTCCCGCAAAGACTTAGGAACCGCAGCCATCGCGTCCTCAGAAATAGAAGCCACCAACGGAATGGTCAAAATACCCACACCAAGGCCGGCAGCTAACATTGAGCCGCGTCCGCCCTCACCACCAATACGAGCCACCACATTCGGGGCAAGCCACAAAAGCGCAAAGAAGCCCAGCACCACACTTGGAATGCCAGCTAAAATCTCCAAAATCGGTTTAAAGAAAGCTCGCCGAGACGGGCGTGCGTACTCAGACAAATAAATTGCCGCTCCCAACCCAAGAGGTGCAGCCACCACCATAGCCACCAACGTGGTCCAAAAACTAGCAATCAGCAAAGTGGGCATATCGTAAATCCCACGCCTTGGGAACCAACCAATCTGCCCCCAAGTCTGAGCCCAATCAACATCACGCATAAAAATCCAGGCCTCAGAAAACAAGGCGTAGATGATCAACAAAGAAATGATTACCGACACCAAAGCACTGCCATAGAGCAGTCGCTTGATGAACTTTTCTTTACCTAAACGGCGCGCTGAACCCGCAAGCGCTGCGGTTGTTAGCTTGGCGTTTGCGGGTTCAGGCTCCATCTTTAAATTATCGACCCGCCCAAACGGATCGCACTTGCTCTTTTGCGGCGTCAGTGAGCGCAACATAGCCAACTTCACTTACTGCCCGGTCGAGTCCATCGGCCACATAGTAGTCAACATAAGCTTCCAGCCCCGGATTGCTTGCAGCTTTATCGGCGTTGACATAAATGAACAATGGACGGCTCAATGGGTACTCCCCAGAAGCAATCGTGGTTGGCGTGGCTGCCACACAACCGCTCTCACCATCGTCAACATCAAGCAACTTCACATCGGCAGCATTGCTCGCGAAGGCATAGCCAACCCAGCCAAGTGAGGTGCTTTCTCCGCTAATCCCGCTCAAGATCACGTTGTCATCACCTGAAGGATTATAGTCTGGTCTCGTTGTGGCATCCTGACCACGATCATCTGAAAAATGTTCAATCACTAGCTCGACGTAGGTATCAAAGGTGCCCGACTCTTCACCAGGGCCGAAAATGTCTAGCGGAGCGTCAGGTAGATTGCCCGCACCACCTATCTCGGCTGACAGAGTATTCGCATCGGCCCAAGACCCAAAACCAGTAGATTCTGGCCCGGTAAGAGCGTAAAGATCGGCGAACGAAACACACTCAACGGCATTATTGGCAACATTTGTCATCACTCCAAGCCCATCAATGCCAACCTGAAGTTCGACATAATTGATGCCGTTCGCAGCGCACTCCTCGGCTTCGCTGCTCTTTATCGCCCTTGAAGCATCAGAAATGTCGGTCTCACCAGTGCAAAAAAGTGCAAACCCGTCACCAGTGCCGGGTCCATCAACTGCTATCGAAACTTGCGGATGTATGTCGTTGAACAGCTCCTGCACACGCACAGAAACGGGCTCAACCGTTGAAGAACCTGAAATAAATATTTCACCAGATAAGTCCTGTGCAGCGTTAGACGAAGCGGGTGCTGTGGTAGCTGTGCTTTCTGTGCTTGAAGAATCTGAGCCGCAGGCAGCCGCCAACAACATCAAACTCGCAACAACAGCAAAAGCTCTGCGGCCTCGGGTCACATATTTCATAAGGTTTCCTTTCAGATAAGGGCTGCTTAAGCCAGCCCAATAGTCAAATGAAACACTACGCTTCGTTCTTTGCTGTGGAACCTCAACTTGGTGAACCAAAAGTGAACAAGTGGTTAACTTAAATTAGTAAGGTGTTAGCGAAACGATTATGCACCTTAGGTACCTAATGATCATTCCTTTAGTTGTTGTAGTTACTGCTTGCACGAACTCTACCTCTAGCAGCGAATTCGGCCAAGCCAACCCTATTGTTGTGGATGACGGTTCGCTCACGCCAATCCCTGCTGGCCCTGCTGGCGCACCACCTGCTCAACCCGTTGAAGGAACGGTAAACCACCTTGTGTTTGTTGGGCTAGACGATACCTCTGAAAGTTCCCTCGCCGAGCATCTCGACAAACCCCTCGTGGTCAATTTCTTTGCCGCTTGGTGTGCCCCTTGCCGCGCTGAACTACCTGACTTTGAAAAGGTATACGGCGAACTGCGCGACCAAGTCAACTTTTTGGGCATAAGCCGAGACCCTAGCGCTGGCCCCTCGCTTGACCTACTTGCCGAAACAGGGGTTTCTTTTCCTTCGGGTTGGGATATGAACGGTGGTTTGTTCACCGAACTCGGTTTGTTAGCAATGCCAAGCACCCTCTTTGTGGACAGTGAAGGTTTCGTTGTTGAAACGTGGAGTGGCGTGCTCACTGCCGACAATTTGCGTAGCTTAATCAACGAACATCTTATCTAAGCTAATGCTGAACAACTTCTCTAGGCCACGATGAAACCCCACTTACTTGCCATGCTCAAGCTGCCCTTAAAGCTCGAACCGCTGGAGGTTACATAATGGGCGTATATGCGTTTCCGTTCGCTTTAGGACTCGTGGCAGCGTTCAACCCATGTGGGTTTGCTATGTTGCCTGTCTACCTTTCTTATTTCTTAGGTGCCGATAACTCATCTAGCCGCTTGGCGACCATAGTGCGTGGCTTGGTGGTGGGGTTGGTGATGACCTGTGGGTTTATCGCCGTGTTCGGGCTATCTGGTTTAGCTTTTGAAACAATCATTAGCCAAGGCAGCGTCTTGGAATACACCGGATATGTGACCATCGCAATCGGCGTTTTGATGCTGCCGTTAGGGGTATACATGGCTATCGGCAAAGACTTGATTGTGCGTCTACCCAAACTCAACAAAGGTACCGACAGTCGCAACCTTACATCAGTGTTTTTGTTTGGCGTGAGCTATGCAGTAGTTTCACTTTCTTGCACCATCGGGCTGTTCTTGTCAACCGTCACTACCTCCTTCACCACCGAAGGATGGTTGCAAGGGATCGGCAACTTCCTTGCCTATGCGCTTGGTATGGGCGCGTTAATCACCTTTTTGACTATGAGTTTGGCGCTCGCTAAAACCGATGTGGCTAAGGGAATGCGTCGTGTCTTGCCTTATGTGGGCAGAGTGTCGGGGTTTATCTTGTTGGCGGCGGGGCTTTACTTGATTGACTACGGTTACTTCGAACTGCAAGTATTGCAAGGCTCCGACTACTCAAGCCCACGTGTTGACCGTTTCCTAGAGATGCAAGCCGCCGTTAACAACTGGATAAGCGACACCACAACTGAACGCATCGCCATAATAAGTTTGCTGGGAGTGATAGGTGCTTTGATTATTGGTTGGCTAGACCTAGAAACCGACCGACTCAAACGCCTAAGTGTGACAGTAACGTACGGCCTCAGCTACCTGATCATAGAGTTCTTGTTTTACCGCGCTGAGTTCGTGTTTCTACCTCTACTGCGCTTCGTGGTTGGCTGGCCACAGAGAATAGCCAACTGGTTTAGCGACCCGCTTCGCTTCGGAGTGCTGTTTGAGGTTGTAGTCGTCGCGTTAGTAGTTTGGTACCTCTGGCACCGAATCCCCAAACTCAAGGCTCAATTGTTTCCAGCCCATAAAGAAACCTCCTACACGTAACGCCACGCTATCCACACAACAATTAGCAACACCTTTAGCACAATATTATGATTGCAGTTATCGCTAAGGCCCCAAATACTTTATTGGATGCCCCCGTTGATGAGAGTCCGCAGTTTCCTCGCCATACTGTCGAGTCCGAACCAGTCGGGATCGTCGATCATTTGTACCTTGGGTGTCCTAGGTATTGTGCCATCTCGTTGGGCTATTGTCGCCGGAAGGCAGGCACGCCAATCGTTGTAGCTGGACTGGCGCAACTCTTCGTTGATTCTGGTGCCGTAAAAATCAGCTAACCACAACAGCGCGTCAGGTTCTTCAATTAAAGGCAAGCCGCGGTCAAGTATCTTGGGTCGTATTATAGCGTTAGACACATTGCAGAGAAGTAAGTCAAACTCGCCACTAGGTAGCGATCGTTGGTGGTGCGGCTCAGATGGCTGCGCGACTTGTGACATTTCACCGCGAAATGCGGAATTTGTAGGTTGCGACTCTTGAGCTTGAAACTCGCCCGGACCGCGTTCTTCGTCTCTGCCCGCAATCGCGTTCCGGTGCGACGGAAAGTAATGGACAGATCTTCGTCAGCAGATCCGGGTTGCGGGTTAAGGTTCAGTTTTTCAACCAGCCAGTCGCGTGGATCGAGTGCCTGCCTAAGGATCGACGCGCCAATGTACTCGGTAGCCTTACCACGAATCATCGGCAAGACCTTCTGATCTTCGAGAATGTCAAGCAGGTTTTCTCGGGGAATGTGATAACTATCGCAGTACTCGCTGACGCGGCGATAGACCCGTTGCGCTTCCTCAGACATAGTTCTGGATGAACACTTCCTGTCCCTTGTTACGACTGCCGCGGTGCCCATCGGCAAGTTTGGTGCCGTTGCGTTGGTCGTCGGTTCGGTTAGTTGCGTTGGTCGTCGGTTCGGTTAATGGTGTAATGCCAAGTCTGAACCTGAATTAGCGGAGCCCAGCTGTACAGATCGCGAATTGCTTCGCAGTCGTCGTAGGTTAGTAGAAACAAAAGGCGGTCGCTGTTCCGCTCAAGGCAATCCCTTAGTCGCAGATGATCTGCCTCATTGAAAGTACAGTTGTAGAACTTGCGTTGATCGCCAGACCAATAGGGCGGGTCAACAAAAGCCAGTGTTCCGTTCGGTAACGCGTCGATGGCATCCTCAAAGTCCAACGACAGCAACTCAGTACCTTGGAGTTTGTCTGAGCAAGTCCGCAAGTGCGGACCCCAATTCTCTGGTAGCATTGAATAGAGACGTCCCCATCCGAAGTAACAATTTTCCGCTCGCATGATCCCCGAATAGGAAGTGCGGTTCAAGTAGAACCACCGAAACGCCCGCTCCAAACCCGTAGTTGGTTCGTAATGCTCCTTGTAATGTCGGTGATGCTCCTTGTCGATGGGCACACCTTCAAGAAGTTCGATCAATGACTCAACTCTATCTCGGATGCAGCGCAGGGTGTTAATCACATCACCGTCGGCATCGTTGAGGATCGACATAGCGGCTGATGTCTTTGCGAAGAACACACTGGCACCACCTGCAAACGGTTCGCAATATCTTTCATGGGTTGGCAAAGCGTCAAGGATAAGCCGGCGAGCGTAGTACTTGCCACCTGGATACCTGAACGGTGAGTTTGATCGCCGCGAGCGCGGCAATGCGGCCATTTCTGGCAAGTCGGTCAGGGTCAAAGCCTGCGGTAATTGGCGATCTGGCATCCCAACCGTGTCTTCGAGTAGCTTCATATTCTCAGAGTAGTCTACCCCTGTGACATTTGCTAATCTCCAGCTAACCATTCCCCATTTGTTGAGTTTTAACCCTCTGTGTTTGCAACCAAGCTCAAGGAGCGATTGTCTCCAAACCGTAGCGATGCAGGACTTCGGGAATCTTGATTGAACCATCACTTTGACGAAAGGTTTCCACGATGGCTGCCCAGACACGAGGCACAGCTAACGCTGAACCGTTCAAGCTATGCACAAACTGAGTGCCCTTACCACCTTTCTTGCGAAAGCGGAGATTACCACGGCGTGCTCTCGCGGCTTTCACCGTCACAGGGTTGGACTGAACGAGCAAGCGAAATATTAGGTTTGCAGAACTGAATGACCTTCCTTGCTGTAGGCTTCAGTGAAAATGGCTCCACGAATCAACACTTTGCGAGACATCGTGATGGAATGCGGTAAAGATGGGATCAGAATTTCAGCCAAACAAAACCACGATGCAGTAAAGTGCTCGCGTTTTTCCGCCAATATGATTTTTGGTGAAATATGGGCAGGCATATCAATAAGCGACTTTTACTGGAAGCAAACCAATCCAATCTTGGACGAATTACCTAGACTAAGAGAGCGAAACGCGCTTTTTAGGGGCATCAAACAGAAAGGAATTAGGTAGTTGACTAAGCAAATCTTGCTTAGTAGTGTCACACTCCTGTGGGATACTGACAGTATGGCAAACGGACCAGCTACTTACTGCCGCAAGGGCATCTCGCTCATTGAGATCGTCGAGATATTATCCGACAACGAAACCGCCACAGCGTGGTTTGAGAAACAACCCTGGGGCACCGTCGGCAAGACCGCAGTGGCGGGTTCTAAGGACCGTGCAACTGGTCAGATGTCGGCGGCTGTGATCGAACGCACTGATGCTGCCACGCTTCACGGCTTCGTCGCTGACCGTGTTGCTGATAGCACTATGGTCATCACCAACGAGCACCATGGCTACCGTGGTATCCCCCACCCAAGTCGCACGGTCAAGTATTCTGTTAGTGAGTATGTCGACGGGATGGCAAACACGAGCGGGATCGAGAGCTTCTGGGCTGCGCTCAAAAGGGGCTATCACGGAACGTTCCATCACATCTCCGCGAAGCCTTTGCAGTGCTATATCGCTGAGTTCGCTACTCGCCACAATCTACGCCTGTTGGCCATCGCGAGCTTTATGAGTGAGACTTGTCGCCCGCATGGTCGGCAAATGGCTCACCTACGCAGCACTGACCGCCGATCCTGTGCCTGTTATCGTTGCGTCTGACTATGCCGAACCGTGGTAACCCCCTAGGAGAAACATGAAGCAAGAGATCGTCCTGCCTGTTATCAACACACCCCCCGAGCAATTCGCCCACGACCTCAATGGACGATCATTCGCAAGTCGTGATGGAGAGAACGAAATCGTCTGCGCCGATTACCGAACGTTCCTCCGAGAGTTAGACGATGGAACCGTCGATCTGGTCCTCACTGACCCGCCTTACGGCATCAGCCGAGACACAGGGTTTTCCAACGTCAAGAGCGGCGTTCAGCGGCTCGCTGTGTCAATGGACTTCGGATCATGGGATCACGAGTGCATTGACCTGAATGTCCTTGCGGACTGCCTGTATCAAGTGCTGCGTCAGGGTGGCACAGCGATCATCTGGTACGACCTGTGGAAGTTGTCGGAATTACGAGCCGCGCTGGAGCACGTCGGGTTCGTGATGTTCCGACAAGTGATCTGGCAGAAAACCAACCCGGTACCGCTCAACAGTAAAGCCACCTACCTGTCAAACAGTCGAGAGATGGCCGTGGTCTGCGTGAAAGGTGGCCGCCCGACCTTTCACGGGTCATACGACAATGGAGTGTGGGAAGCTCCGATCCCGCGGTTCAACGGAAACCGCATCCACCCGACACAAAAGCCTGTCGATCTGTTCGCTGACCTGATCACCAAACACAGCAATCCAGGTGATCTGGTGTGCGATCCGTTTCTTGGCTCGGGCACCACCGCCGTCGCCGCGGTTGATGCTGGGCGGCGGTTCGTAGGTTGTGACATCGCCGAGAGTTACGTCGCGGCTGCGAAAGCTCGCCTGCTCTATGGCTAAAACCACGTTGGCAAACCTGTTCCTCGAACTAGCCCAGCCCGACGAAGATGGGTTCAGTCGCCGCGTAAACATCGAGGAGTTCACCGGCGATTACGAACGACTGCAAATGGGCAACGGTGGCGGCTGGTGCCGCGACGATGGCGCATTAGGCCACAGATACAACGTTCGACGCAACAAGAAGGGCGGGCGTATCGTAAGTGTCGAGCTGCAAGGGTTCAAGAAACAGCCGATAGAGAAGCCGATCCCAGCGGCGATCAAATCACAGATCGGGAGCGGACGTTGTGTTGTCCTAGACACGACAGCCCGCATCGAAGTCGATCATAAAGACGGACGGCGAGACGATCCAAGGCTCACGAATATCAACCACGTCACCATCGACGACTTCCAGCCGCTTTCAAAGGCTGTGAACAACGCCAAACGCCAACACTGCAAGACGTGCCGTGAAACTAACAAGCGCTTCGATGCCCGACGACTCGGCTACAACGTCTCTCAATTCAAGGGCGACGGCGACTACAACGGCACCTGTGTCGGCTGTTATTGGCATGATCCTCGCAGGTTCAACCACGAAGTGACATTGCAACTAAGTATCTAGTGCTTAATAAACTACATAATTCCCAAAATAATCTGTCGGACAGAAGCTCAGGAAGTACGAATCCAATCTTTCAAACTCAACGCTTCCCTTGAATGGAGATGTAGACGGAAAATCTCGACCCATATCGTGGATGTCTCACGACTACGAGGATCACATTTCACAGCACGTTAATAAGCCACACAATCCATATTTAAATTCGGCGAACCAAACGTCACCGTCGGATTCATGACCCGACTCGCTGATGAGTTCTGTGTCTCAGACCTGCCCACAGAAACCAACCGGTTCGACTGCACGCTAGCTCGATGACGCACCTAGATCACTAAACGGCACGCCGCACGCATCACCGACACAGCCAACAAGTTGATCAAATGCGACAAGCGCGCAGTGCTCGCCTTTCACCGACACCAACAAATTCTGAATCCGCGCAATCCTCTACACAAATAAATTCAACTGGCAGGTTCACAACAGCCTTAGAGACCTAAACAGCTACGAGTCCCTAATTCGTTGGTGGCGACTGCCGCTGGTTGGCTTCAGCCTGTTCACGAATCGCCTGCAGCCTCGAAACAGACTGGCTGTGACGCGCATCCAGTCTAACGAGGGATAGAGTAGCCACGATAGACCAGGTTACGAGACCCGCTGTCGCCGAGACGAAGATAGCAATCACTGCGCGGTTGGTGGTCGTCGAGAGCAGAACTGCGGTCGCGACGGACAACGTGAGTGCCGCGAGGGATGCGAACATCGTGATGGTGTACGGTGCCCGGACCCGGTCTCCCGTGGAGTCGACCATGCACAGCAACTCTCCGTAATCGGTCCTGTCCAGTCGCTGGTCAAGCGCGGTGCGCTGGCGCCAGGCGTTTGTTAGCAAGCCCGAAGACGACACGCCCCCCACCAAAACAATTAACGTCAAAGGTGGAACCCAATCAGAGAGGCTCAAGAAAACCGCCGCAGAAATCCATACAACTGCGACCACACAGAGATCGGGGTGGCGCGCGCTCATTAGCAGAGTGCGCCACTGGGACCTATCAATCGGGCTGATCATCGGTTTCCTCGTCAAACTCAGATTGTACCACGACCCCTTCGCCTCGCTCGACGAACGAGTGCTGGGTTTGCGCCAGATCGTCTCTCGACAATTCGACGACATCGTCTTCCACACGCACACTCTCGGTTGCCTCAAGGGCACCGCCGTCCCCAGTCTGAGTGAATTTTGTCAGCGAACCGCTCTCCCGGTTGACCCCCGTCATGGTTGCTTGACCGTATCCACGACGAACGTGATCCATCAGCTGAATGAACCAACTGGAATCCGTACGGATGGACACGCCTTCACTCGCACGAGCAGACAGACGCACAAATTCCGCCTCCAGTCCATCAAGGAGATCGGCGATCTTCTCCCTGTCCTCCCAGTTCGGGTTCGGTTGCCGCAAAAGCGCTGCAAGGGTAGAGATGCTGGTGACAGAGGCATGCCACTCCTCGAACGTTTGCTTGAGCGAGAGCGGTGCAACTTCCCAGTCATACGTGCTCTGCTTGCTCAGCAGAGCCTGTAGGTTCCCGGTGACCGTATGCAGTTTGACATCACGCGTTGCATATTGGAACGACAGCATCCGCTGCGGGATATTGACGACGAACGGGATCACGACTCCGCCTGATGCTTCGCCACGATCGAACTCTTTCGTCTCCTCGTTCCACGCCAGCGTGGAAAATGCGTCACCCTCGACATACCCTATGTGTCCTGACCAGAAAGCCTGGTCCATTTCAATATGTCTCGATATACGCCACTTGCGCCCGTAACGGAAGACTTCCTCGCCGGCAACCCATGACTGCTCTAGAGCAGCCTGAAACTGATCGTCCCCACCCGCAGCCCAAATTCCTTTGAGATCGATCCGAGCGTGTGCTACCCTGAAGGTCTTTGTCATGGTGAAACTCTAGTCGCTTAGAATCCATGAGCAACAGGTTTTGATGCTTCCAAACCAAGAAGCAACTGCGGCGGACAGTGGATGCGTGACAGGAAAATAGCGACGCTTGAAGCGGTGCTGTAAGGCGAACTGCTGGTGATAGGGACAGCAACGATGTTGAACCCGTATCAGGTTTTGTTTGAAATCGTTTTCGTCGCGTTAGCAGTTTGGCATCTCTGGCACCGAATCCCCAAGCTCAAGGAGCGATTGTTTCCAAACCGTAGCGATGTAGGACTTCAGGAATTTTGATTGAACCATCACTTTGACGAAAGGTTTCCACGATGGCTGCCCAGACACGAGGCACAGCTAACGCTGAACCGTTCAAGCTAT
The DNA here is from genome assembly GCA_965204595.1 of Candidatus Aldehydirespiratoraceae bacterium. Taxonomy (GTDB): domain Bacteria; phylum Actinomycetota; class Acidimicrobiia; order Acidimicrobiales; family Aldehydirespiratoraceae; genus VXYK01. The sequence goes on from CBDBEW010000014.1 coordinate 1,395,956, forward strand.
GCACAAACTGAGTGCCCTTACCACCTTTCTTGCGAAAGCGGACATTAGCACGGCGTGCCTGATAGTCAGAACACCAAGAAACAGACGAAACCTCAAGCCAGCGATTAGCACCTGGGGCAAAAACTTCAATATCAAAGGTGCGCACACCAGCACCGCTGATATCACCACACGCAAGGTCTATTATCCGATAGGTCAAACCCAGATCACTAATAGCACTCTCTGCTCTATCGAGGATTTCCATATGCATCGCTTCGCCTTGATCGGGAGTGCAAAACGCGTACATTTCAACCTTGTCAAACTCATGCACGCGCAACAACCCACGGGTATCGCGCCCTGCGGCCCCAGCCTCACGGCGATAACAAGAAGTGTGAGCCATCAACCGCATCGGCAGTACACCCTCATCAAGCACCTCACCGCCAAACATTGAAGTCAAAGGAACCTCAGCAGTGGGGATAGCCCACAGGTCATCGCGCTCGATTTGATACGCATCGTCTGCAAATTTGGGCAAATGTCCGCTACCAATCATCGTTTGAGACCTGACTAAGGTGGGTGGCCGGACTTCCTCAAAAGCATCCCGATTACGATCGAGTCCATAGGCAATCAAAGCTCTCAGAAGTTGTGCTCCAGCCCCCCGATACATAACAAACATAGAACCCGACAGACGCACCGCACGATCAACATCAAGTATCTGCAATTGTTCACCTATTTCCCAATGGGGAACTTTTTGGTGCTCCGCAAAACTATCATAATCAAAACCAGAGTTACGAACCTCAACATTGCCCTGTTCGTCAAATCCATCAGGAGCATCAGATGATGGCAAATTGCTGACACTGAGCAGTTTGTCACGCAGATCGGAATTGAGCCGAGTGCATTTTTCGTCAAGGGCTTTTTCTTCGGAACTTAAACCCCGGCTGGTTTCGGCTAACGATTTCGCTTGCGATTTTGAACCTTGAGCATGCAACGCGCCTACTTGATTAGAAATTTGCCTAACCTGTGCGCGTAATTCATCGCGCTTGGTTGAAGCGGCACGCAACCGTTTGTCGAGTTCAACAATATCATCAATGGCCGTTACAGAATCACCTCGGCGGGCTAGCGCAGTTTTAACAGCTACCGGGTCGGACCGTATGAGCTTTATGTCAAGCATGACAAGTCAATCTAGCAGCAGTGTATCCCAGTAACGAATGTGAAAACCCATAGGAATAACCACCGCACCTAGCACACAATTAACTAACCAAGCAGAGAAGCAAGAAACAGATCACCTAACCGGGGTGCCAAACGGTTCCTCGGCAACCCGAAGCGGAAACCGTGAACCATTAACTTCAGTAAGCAACCGCTCGCCAGGCAACGCTACGGCAACTGCTACTAAAGCTATGCCAATACCTCGTTGTAAACGGGGAGACCAAGCAGTGCTGCACAACTCTCCCACCAACCGCTCTTCAGTAAAAACAGAGCATGGATGCTCAAGAGGTAACAAGGGTTTCACAGCAGGGCTATCTTCAAACGACACATTCACCAATCGGCGTTGCACACCTCGCTCAAAACGCTGCCGTAAAGCTGACTTACCAATAAAATCATAGTCAACACCCAGGTCAACATAGGCACCAAGACCCGCCTCAAAAGGGTCAGTTGCCCGATCATGGTCACTACCAAAAGACAACAAGCCACTCTCAATTCTTTCAGCAGCGTTCGGAGCTCCTGGCTCTATACCAAACCGATCTCCAGCAGCCATCACCTTATTCCAAAGTTCCACCCCCTTAGAACCATCCGTTAAGAAAAGCTCAAAACCTCCCTGCTTACTCCAACCAGAACGGCACAGAACCAAATCAATGCCATCCAACGAAACCGGTGAATGTTCAAAAAACTTGAGAGAGTTCACAAGTTGTGGACCAAACAAGTCAACCGCCAAAGCCTCAGCCAACGGCCCTTGAATAGCAAGCGGCGAAACATCCGGCTCAAAAACCGTCACATCCAAGCCACGCTCCGCAGCAACTGCTGCAAGCCATAAACCCAAATCGCTGTCTGCTATCGAAAACCAAAACCGGCCTTCGCTAAGACGTAACACCACTGGGTCGTTGATGAGGAACCCATCGTGGTCACAAATCGGCGCGTAACGTGCGCGGCCAACTCTCAAACCCGTGAGATCACGAACAGAAACGTAGTTCGCCATCCAAGCGGCATCTGCGCCAACGATCTCAATCTGGCGCTGTGCCCCCACATCCCACAACGCCACCCGCTCAGTAAGGCAGCGATACTCTTTTGACAAATCACCATAAGAAATGGGCAAATACATGTGGTTGTAGACCGTGAAAATAGTCGCCCCAGCAGCTCGAGTTGCCTCAAAAAAAGGCGACTTACGTACCCTTGATCCCAACATAAGTTCAAGCATCAAGACAGCTTAGAAGTGGAAACCAGATCAACCACAAGCAGACAAATATTTATCTTCAGCAACACTGAGTAGCTCTTTAGGCTCTAGGCTCTGTTTGTATGGGACTCCTGATAGTTGCAGGCGACGCACGCCTAAGCGTAGTGCTTTGGTTACTGCTCGCTGCTGCGTTGATGCTCACTTTCTGGGAATGCAAGGAACGGGGCTACCGCCGCAAAGTCACCTTGTGGTGGCTGAGCTTTGTTGCGATTACGCATGTAGTTGGCTATATAATCTTGCGCTTAGTACGTGCCCCTAAAAACGCTGCCAAGTGACTAGCAACGAGAACCAGCGATGAAAGGTTGGATTGAAAAGCTCAGTGACCGTCTCAGTTCACGGGCGATGTTGTTTATCGTGGCAGGAATAGCTATAGCAATATTTACGCTGAGAGGTTGTTCGGGCGTAAACATTACAGAACAAGAAGCCATCGCGGCCGCAACGGCTGCGTTTGAAAACCATGAAGGTTACTTTGAGCCTGCACAAACTCAAGCACGGGTGCTCCGACAAGGTTTCCCATCCTCCGCGGTCTATTTTGTGGTGTTCACGGTGCCAGCACCTGAAGGTTCGGAAAACGATTTCTTGCACCACGCTGAAGTGCGTGTTGATGCAAGCAGCGGTGCCGTCCTCGGTATCGCGATTAGAGCCACCACGTAACGGTCACAAAAACGGTCACCAAATAGCGCACACCGGCAACCAAACAAACCACGGCGAGACCAAAAAGTTCAAACATATTTGACACAAGCGTTTCCGTGTGGTAGTGTCTCGGGAGTCCGACAAGAGGGTCGGCGTTCAATAGACGATTGGGGGTTTGCCTATGGACGAAACAATGTTCACAAATGGAGCAGTGTTTTCCGAGGCTTATTATTTTTTCACCGTTGCCATTATGTGGTTATTGCATGTGGGCTTCATGACCTATGAAGCTGGTGTGTCTCGCCGCAAAAACATTATGTCCACAGCGATGAAAAACATCATGACCATAGCGGTTGTAACACCAACCTTTTACTACCTCGGCTGGTGGGTGTATTTCTGTATGCAAGAAGGATTTTTACCCACCACGTCAGCAGACGGCACCGCTGGTGCAGGCGTATATTTCTGCGGTGACGGTTACGGCGTGCCGTGGGACGCAACGATGGGGCCCAACTTGGGTGACAACATCAGTGGCGTGTTCTGGGCTGCCTTTGTTTTATTCTCTTGGACCACAGGTTCGATAATGTCTGGCGCGGTTATTGAACGCATCCGTATCTCTGCTTACCTTTGGCTAACCGCACTTATGGGAGGGTTGGTTTGGGTCTTAGCAGCTGCATGGGGGTGGAGTGCCGGTGGATGGTTATCTTTCCACTTCGGCTACCACGACTTCGCAGCTTCTGGGGTGGTACACGGCATTGCTGGCATCTTCGCATTAGGCGTGCTTTTCAACTTAGGTCCCAGAATTGGGCGCTACGACAGAAATGGAGGAACCAGAGTCTTCAAACCCCACAACCTTCATCTCACTCTTATGGGGTTAATGATCATCTTCACCGGCTTCTACGCATTTTATGCGGCTTGCCTCGCAATCATCGCCGACACGCCTGGATGGACAAACATTTACTCCAACCCAGCTACACTGTCAGCAATCACCTTCACAATAACAATGGGTTTTGCTGGCGGTTTCGCAGGTGGCTATATCTTCTCCAAAGGTGATCCATTCTGGACATTATCCGGGGGACTTGCAGGGGTAGTAGCCGTATCTGCGGGTGCTGATATATACAACCCCTCTCTCGTGTTGCTCTTAGCATTCTTCTCAGCAGGTCTTGCCTACAAAGCTGGCAACTGGATTGAACAAAAAGCCCGAGTTGATGATGCAGTGGGTGCAGTGGCAGTCCACGGCGTTATGGGCTTTTGGGGTGTGCTACTTGTGGGAATTGTCGGAGGTGGCTACCCCACCGGCCTTGCTGGCGTGGAAACTACATTCCTCGGACAACTTGTGGGCGCAGCTACATTGTTCCCGCTGGCCTTCCTCACTGGCTACGGTGCTTCATGGATTTTGAAACAATTTAACCTTTTGCGAGTACCGCCCGAAGTTGAAATTGAAGGACTTGACATGTCTGAGTTTGAAACCGACTTTTACCCTGAGTTTGAGCGTGCTGGCGAAACCATCATCAACGCGGATGGTTCCCAAGAACCCGCAGCAGCAGTGCTAAAAACGGCATACGCAGACCTCAAGTAGCAATGGGTGCCTCGGGTGTCTGGTTCATGGCTTCAGCTAATAATTGCAATCGTGCTTATGTATCTGGTGGTAGCAAGTGCTGGCTACTGGGGGCAACGCAAACGCAAAAAGTCACAAAACCAGACCCCAAACACCCCAACCGAGTAATCTCTACTCAAGATAGGAGAAACACATGAATACATTCCCATACGAAAGTTGGGCAGCGGCTCTTGAAGCTGCAGACGGCACGCAAGGATACTTTACGTGGGGTACAGGGGGCAACCTTGCGACCATTGTGATAACGATTATCGCAATCCTTGTCTCGCTATCTACCGCAGTGATGGTGACGCGGCGTGAAGACGCACTCTTCAACGAGTCCGCAGAAAGACTGGCCAACAAATACAACAGTTCGGAGGGTTAACAATGGCTGGAAAGCAAGTTGAATTTGAAGAGATGCAAGGCCACGATAAAAACGTGGAAAGGGCGGTGCTTATCGCTTCTGCGCTTTGCATCATTTTTGTCTTGATCTGCATTCAAGTTGTCGGTGGCGGCTGAAAAGCACCTGAATCTGACACCACAAAAAGTAGGCGTTGGGGTATGGTGTTTGCTTGATGAACACTATGCCTCAACGAACCTTTGCCTAAGGTTGCTAGGGTGAAGTTTTCTCGTGCTCTGATAGCTCGTCTTTGTCTCGGCGCAACAGCACTCTCGCTGTTTTTGCCGTGGCAAACGGGTAACGGGGTAACGCGTTCAGGCTTTGATGTTGATGATGGTAGAGCTATTTTTTTGGCCGTGCTAATCACGCTGGTGTTGATGCAAGTCAAGTTTCGACCTGCTTGGATTGGGGCGGGTTTCGTAGTGGCCGTCAGCGGGCGAGCTATTTTTAGCCTCTTGAGAAGTTCCGCCCTCGAATTAGGTGTCGGTTTGGTGATCGTAGGGTTAACGGCACTTTTGGCAACTTGCCTACTATTGTGGGACATGTTCGCAAATGTTGCTGCAGAAGAAAGATAGCCACATTACTTTCGCTGTAACCCTATGACTTTGATTGACGCACTACTAAGCGAATACGAGCCTCGAGTCTTGGAACCCGGCTTATGGTCGCTAGCACCGGGTACTGAGAGGTATCGAGTGATTGGCGGTGGAGCCACCGTGGTGGCATTAGAAGCAGGTGACACAATCGAGATAATCGACCCACAAGGTCGTCAACTGTGCGAAGTCAGTGCTTTTAACAACAATGGGGTTTGCGACCCAGGATTGCTCGACGCACACAACGAGAGATTGTCGCAAGAAAATAGCACCCAAACAATGCTCGCCTCAACTCTCAATGATGCTCGCAGGGTGCGTGCGGGGCTACAACTTCAAGGCATACACCTCAACCAAGCGCGTCCCTTTGTGCTTTTCAGCAACGATTCACCCGCCCAAAGCAAGGCACAATTCACAGCTAATTCGCCAACAGCAGTCATCGTGGCAGCACCCGGTGCCGCGATGGAACCTCACGAACAAAACCCACCAACTGATCTTGTCTTATACATCCACCGCGCTGCACTGCGCGACCCTAACGATGTTCAACTCCCTGCTCCGCTCGCCGAACCCAGCAACGAATTCATTATCTCAGCCGCAACCGCGCAAGCATACGAAGTAAAAGCCGGTGACTTCTTCCAAGTGTTAGACGTTTACGGGCGCCAGTGTTCAGACTTCCAATGTTTTGCGGTCAGCGACTTAGAAATTGGTGAAGTTCAATGCTTAGACGGCACAATCACTCGCACGTTAATCGGTGCTGTGTGCCCAGCACCAGGGCTGTATGCAAAATTCTACAATGCCTTGATGCAACCGCTTGTAGAGGTAGTGCAAGACACGGTTGGGCGACACGATACGTTCAACACAACCTGCAACCCTCGCTACTACGAGGATATGGGTTACCCAGGACATATCAACTGCACTGATAACATCAACAGCGTATGGTTACCGTATGGAGTGGCAGCACGCCGTGGCTGGGAAGCTATCAACTTTTTTTACAACACCCACGTTGACGACTTGAACCAAATATATTTCAATGAACCTTGGTCAAGACCCGGCGACTATGTGCTGCTAAGAGCTTTACAAGACCTGGTTTGCGTTTCCACAGCTTGCCCCTGCGACATTGATGCAGCAAACGGCTGGAACCCCACCGACATCGCCATTCGCGTCTATCCCAAACATAATATATTTAAGAAAGCAACAGCGTTCCGCATGACCACAGACTCCGAAGCCGTGCTAACCAAAGAAACTGGGTTTCATTCACGCACTTCTGCATTGAGCCGCGATTTCGTCAACTATGAAGGCTACTGGCTCCCTAACAGCTACCGAGACCACGGCCCCACAAACGAATATTGGGCTTGCCGACAAGCTGCGGTGGCCATCGACTTGTCACCGCTACGGAAATACGAAGTGCTCGGGCCAGACGCTGAACTACTCATGCAAACTTGCCTAACTAGAGATATCCGCCGTCTCACCACCGGGCAAGTGGTTTACACCGCGATGTGCTATCACAACGGCACGATGATTGACGATGGCACCGTATTTAAACTAAGCCAAAACAATTTTCGTTGGATCGGTGGTAGTGACACAAGCGGCCTCTGGCTCCGACAACAAGCACAAGATCGGGGCTTGCAGGTTTGGGTCAAAGAATCGACAAACCAACTCCATAATCTGCAGGTGCAGGGCCCGAACAGTCGCGCCATTCTTAAAAAGATCATCTGGACACGCCAAGATCAAACCCAACTCGCTGAACTCAGATGGTTTCGTTTTACGATTGCACGGCTTGGTGACCACAACGGTATCCCCCTTGTGGTGTCTCGCACTGGCTACACCGGAGAACTTGGTTATGAAATTTTTTGTCACCCAAAAGATGGCGCACTAGTCTGGGATGCCATATTTGCAGCAGGCAGAGATGATGGCTTGATACCGCTAGGGCTTGAGGCGTTAGACACGCTGCGTATAGAAGCAGGGTTAATATTTGCGGGATGTGAGTTCAACGACCAAACGGACCCATACGAAGCGGGTATCGGCTTCACCGTTGCATTGTCCAAAAACGATGACTTCATCGGTCGTGAAGCACTGATGAAACGCCGTGACCACCCGCAGCGGCGGCTCGTGGGTCTTGAACTGCGTGGGGGTGAACCAGGGGTCCTAAACGATGGTGTTTTTTTGGGTCGTGCTCAGGTGGGAACCGTTACTAGCGGCACCATCTCACCCATATTGAGAAAAAACATTGCCCTTTGTCGCATGGCTATTGAACATGCAGAGCTTGGCTCTCAAGTGGAGGTGGGCAAAATAGACGGCCACCAGAAACGCATCCCCGCCACCGTTGTGCAATTCTCTTTCTATGACCCCCAAAAAACCCGCGTGCGCAACACCCCCGCCCTCCAACTCAATGTCACACCCCCCAACTAGCCTTCTAGCTATGAACCTTCTCACCACCGAACACCTCCCTAAACAGATAACCAATCACACATCCCGTCGATCTTTGTCGCCGCTGCGCTACCCCGGCGGGAAGTCCCGAGCCATCAACCAAGTCCGACGGTTAATCCCCTCAAATATTACAGAGATACTGTCTCCATTCTTTGGTGGCGGTAACGTTGAGTTATCGTGTGCAGCAGATGGAATACGGGTTTACGGCTATGACGCGTTCCAACCGCTAGTAAATTTTTGGCAGCAAACTATTCGCGACCCAGCTGCTGTTGCCCGGTTGGCGAACAAACACTACCCCCTCTCCCGTGAAGCATTTTATGACTTGCAAAGACAATACTCAGACCTATCGGGATGCACAGAGCAAGCAGCTGCTTTCTTCACTCTCAATCGTGCATCATATTCAGGCACAACATTGAGTGGTGGCATGTCTCCTGGGCATCCCCGGTTCAACGAAAGTGCAATCCGCCGCTTGGAGTACTTTAGCACAAGATCTCTAACTGTAGATTTTTCTGACTTTGCTGAAAGTATTGGAAAACATCCTGACATGTTCATTTATTTAGATCCGCCATATGCAAATGGTGAAAAGTTGTACGGCAACCGCGGAGACATGCACGAAGGGTTCAACCATGAAAAACTTGCAGGGTTACTGCGGAGTCGTCCTTGCTGGGTGCTGTCGTATAACGATTGCCAACAAGTCCGTAACCTTTACAGCGGCCATCAGTTCGTTGATGCCGAATGGACCTACGGCATGAACAACACAAAGAACTCCAACGAGGTGCTTATCCTTAGCCGTGACTTCCAATGACTTCGGCGAGCCAGGTTGTCAGCGGAAGAGCTTTTGAGTATGCGATAGCGCGAGCTCTTAAACAAATTAGCGGAGCAGAAATAGAAAAGGGAATCGCCTCAGACGCAGCCCTCGCTGCTTATCGGCTAGAGGCGAGGTCATCAGGAATGGATACAGCGGCTTGGGAAGCGGCTAAGTTTCTTGATTCTTGCGATAAACGGATTAGGGAAGCAACTTTAATTCAAATGCAGCCCGATAAGGCAGGCGCAACGGGGGATGTGCGCGACATCGTGATGTGTTGCGGCAACGAGCAGATAGGAATCTCTGCAAAACAAAACCATGACGCAGTAAAACATTCGCGTCTCTCATCCTCTATTGATTTTGGTAAACGGTGGGCAGACATACCAGTGAGCGACGATTACTGGAAGCAAATAAAGCCAATCTTCACCGAATTGTCCGACCTAAAAGAACAAAAAGTGCTCTTCAGAGACATCAAAAACAAAGACGCAAGAATTTACTTACCCGTTCTGACCGCTTTTGAAGATGAGTTTAAACGCTTGTGCGAAAAACATGCTCAAAAGTTCATTGAGCCTGTTTTTAAGTACCTAATTGGCAGACACGACTTCTACAAGATCGTGAGCCGCCCAAAAGACAAAGGAGTGCGTGTACAGTCTTACAATCTAAACGGTTCTCTCAAGTGGGGATGGAAATGGAAAATACCGACTCATGTGGTTGATGTCTCACGGCAACCACGATCATTAAGCACGCTGTGGGTCACACTAAAAGGGGGATGGTTGATCAAATTTCGGCTTCACAGTGCTCGCAGTACGGTAGAACCTTCGTTAAAGTTTGATATCCGACTAGCAGGTATGCCGTCGGAGTTCACAAGCCACCAAATCCCGCTAGATGCAAGAAACTCGGTTGATGTATGTGACCGGTCTGCTGAGAACTAGGGTAAGGCTGGCATTGGAGTTATGATTGCGCTAGATTTTGCTGAGACGACAACTAACTTTAAGGGGGAATTGTTGATATGACAAGAGTGGCGATTATCGGAGCGGGACCCTGTGGTTTAGCACAATTGCACGCCTTCGCAAGCGACAAAGCGACCGATGGCGCAACAATGCCCGAATTAGTCTGCTATGAGAAGCAGAGCGACTGGGGTGGGCTATGGAACTACAGCTGGCGCACCGGCTTAGACGAACACGGTGAACCCTGCCACGCAAGCATGTACCGATACCTATGGTCAAACGGACCCAAAGAGTGTTTGGAGTTCGCCGACTATAGCTTTGAGGAGCACTTTGGCAAACCCATAGGTTCGTTCCCGCCTAGGGAAGTGCTATATGACTACATAATCGGACGCGCCAAACGTAGCGGCATCCGCCGTTTCATTCGCTTCAACCATGTTGTTCGCAACGTGGCACGCTCAACCACAACAGGACGGTTCGTGGTTAGCACACACAACCACGAAACCTACAACACCCAACACGAAGAGTTCGACTATGTGGTCGTTGCCAGCGGACACTTCTCCACACCAAACATGCCCCAATATCCTGGTTATGAAACTTTCGGAGGAACCCTGCTGCACGCACACGACTTCCGTGACGCGGTTCAGTTCAAAGACCAAAAAGTCATGATCATAGGTTCGAGTTACTCCGCTGAGGACATCGCTTCACAATGCTGGAAATACGGGGCAACGGAAGTGATTTGCTCGTCAAGAAGTGGACCGATGGGCTTTGACTGGCCATCAGGCATCACCGAAAAGCCCATCCTAAGCCACGTGCATGGCCGAACCGTTCATTTTGTTGATGGCACCTCCACAGAAATAGATGCGATCATTTCCTGCACGGGCTACCTCCACCACTTCCCTTACATGGACGATAGCCTGCGCCTCGTCACCACCAATCGCCTAGCTTCCTCAATGCTTTACCGGGGAGTGGTTTTTCAACCCGACAATGCGGTGATGTACTTGGGCATGCAAGATCAGTGGTACACGTTCAACATGTTTGACGTGCAAGCCTGGTACGCCCGTGATGTGATCCTCGGACGCATCCAACTACCATCACCAGAAGCTCAAGACCGTTGGATCGCAGAACAACAAACCATTGAAAACCGCATTGAAGACGACTACGGGCTGATTGACTATCAAGGTGCCTACACCCAAGACCTGCTTGAACAAAGCGATTACCCGACCTTTTCCACCGATCAAATCTCAGCGATGTTCAAAGACTGGAAGAAGCACAAGAAGCAGTCGATAATTGGTTACCGCGACAACGGCCACGCTTCACCCGTTACCGGCACCGTGGCACCTGTTCATCACACAGCCTGGGTTGATGCCCTAGATGACTCACTGGAATCATTTTTAGCTAGCTAAAACAGGCGTAAAAGTTTGATGGCTGATTGATGCAACCCACACCACGCACCGCAGATGTGGTGGTTGTTGGTTCGGGCATAATGGGCGCGAGCATTGCCTACCAACTAGCCAACAAATCGGACGCGAAAGTAGTGGTTGTTGATGAACGCCCGCCAGTGGGGGGTATGTCTGGTAGAACCTTCGGACAGATTCGTCAACATTATTCCAATGAGTTGCTGGTACGAATGGCCCAATTTGGCTTCAATACAATCCAGAACTGGGAAAGCAAAGTTGGGTTTGGTAGCCCCGGGTATGTGAAACTCGGATATCTGCTTCTGGTAACCGAGAATCAACTAGATGCTCTGCAACGCAACATAAACTTAGGACAGAGGTGTGGTGTGGACACACAATTTGTGGATGCCACCGAGATCGCCGCGCTAGAACCACTATTGGTAACCGCAGACCTATCGGGTGGAGCATACGAACCCGATGGCGGCTACATAGATGTCACCAAGATGGTGCTCAGTTGGCTAAGTGCGGCACAAGCAAACGGTGCTCAAGTCATCAATGGCGTGAGGGTCACACAGTTGCGAACCAGCGGCAATTACATTAGCGGGGTGACTACCGATATCGGTGACATTGATACGCCGGTGGTGGTTCTCTCCACGGGAGCTTGGGCGAATGACTTACTAGAACCCATCGGTGCAGCAGTTCCACTACAAAAAAGGCGCTTGGAGCTAACCACGCTACAAACTAAACCTGGTCAAGCACAAATTAGCTCGTGTATCACCGATGGCAACTCAAATATTGTGCTGCGACCCGACATGGGGTGCCGTTTCGTGGCAGCTGCTTATCCAGCCGAGATGCCTGTGATCGAAGATCCACTAGCATCTGCTAACCAAGCCGATCAAACCGCTCACCTACAACGCATCGAACGGGCATTATCCAAACGGATTCCAACACTACAAGCCGCTGTGCCGGTACACCACATTAGTGGTGCTTACGATATCACCCCCGACTATCACCCAATTATTGGTTGGACTCCCGAGTTATCTGGGTTGTGTCTAGCGGTCGGCTTTTCAGGTCACGGTTTGAAGTTATCTCCCGCTATCGGTGAGATGGTGGCAGCGATAGTGCTCGGCCACGAACCCCCCTTTGACCCTCAACTATTACGCCCAAGCCGCTTCGCCGAACACGACCTAATGTACTGTGCGTATGGCCCTAGTGCCCGCGCCTAGCGCGCGTGTGGGCACAACATCACAAAACGACCCAGCACTAAACGGGATGGCTGATAAGGGCTAAATCAACTCCATGGATACGGTGAGTTGCTAACTGGATGAAGATCGCCGGTCGCGTAGCGAGACCAACGAAATGGCGCGAGCAAGCCCTGCGGTTCACCCAACAAATCCTTAGCGACAAGCTCACCCACGCCGATCATCTTGTAACCATGGTTGGAATCAGCAATGACGTAAACGTTGTCGCAAAACCTGTCAAACACTGGAAAGTTATCGGGCGAAAAACTACCAATACCACCAGATGGTTCCTGACTCATCAAATGGCCTTTACCCTCAAATCGTTTCTGGCAGTGAGCTAAAGCCGCAGACCAGATGCGATAGAAGCTGTCGCCCACCACAAAATCTGGTGAAGCCGGTCCGTATGGATCAACAGCAACGTCGGCGGCAGGTTTATCAACCACATAAGGAATATAGCCACCCTGCACTCCCCCAAAGTTGAAATCGGGTTTGTAGTAAACTCCCCAAGGCTCATCTGTTATCAAACCATCGTCATCAACAAGTGGTGCGTCTGTGTCGATATGAACAACCGGACCCATACTGCCGGTATTGTCGGTGAGGTAACCTGGATCAACACCCAAAGTGCCTTCCTGCAAAGCCATATAGGTCCAAGTCGGCCGGCGAAACAACCTGCCATCGGTACCCAAAACATCGGTTTCGTCTGGCAAATCAAGCATCGCCCAAATTTTTTGCACCCACGGGCCCACCGCCACAACAACCTGATCGCAATCCACGCTACCCTGATCGGTGACCACGGCTGTTACCGCAGAGCTAGCGTCTCGTTCAAAACCTGTCACAGTAACGCCGCTGACTAAAGACACTCCCTCGGCTTCTGCTTTACCCAATAATCCCTTCAGTGAAGCCATGTTGTGGGCGTAGCCGCCGCGATGTTCGTGCAACACGCTGGTCACGCCTTGTGCTTGCCAATCTTCAAATATCCCCACCATGTAATCACGGGATTCTTGGGCACCTTCAACAAAAGTTGAGGCGTAACCTATGTTGCGTTGCTGAGCATGTATGGAAGCAACATCGGCACGCATCGCCTCGTGGCTAATTTGTAGATAACCCACTGGGTGATAAGCAAACACTTCAGCATCAGATTCCCAAACGTTCACCGAATGTGCCATTAATTCACGCATCGCTGGTTGAAAATAATTGTTGCGAACCACGCCACACGCAATCCCCGACGCTCCAGCACCCACGCCTGTTTTATCAATAACAACCACATCAGCACCAGAACCGCGCCCTGCCAAGCGCAGACCGCGAGCAAGATTCCAAGCTGTCGACAGCCCATGAATGCCCGCACCGATGATCACATAACGAGAACTTCGGGGAAGACCCATAATCGCTCCTTCAAAATTGTCCTATGGTCGTGGCAACTTGCGTCTGCCAAAAAACTCAATGTGCTTGGGGCGCAGTCCAACCCTCTAGCTCTGTGGGTTTCCAATCGTCTCCCACAACAGGTGAATTATCAACCCACGGCCCCAGTTCTACTTGCGGAAACTTGCAGTGAATGTGTTTCAAGGCAACACCGTAAGAATTGCCTTCGGTGAGGTGCTTGATAAGCACCTTGCGGGCAATGTCATCTTCTTGACCTTTGGGAATATCAAAATAGATCTTCAAAAAGGAATTGGAGTAGCGATCAAACACAGCCGGCACACCATCTTCTTCCAGCAGCGTGATATCTTCAAGCCAGTTTATGTCTGGCCCTGGCGTGGCAGCCAACAAATCGACATCGTTCAAAAGCGTTATATCTTGTTGATACGGGAAACGTTTGCCTGCCAACACTTCGGCATCGATAGCCACCGTGCGCACTTCACCCGGTTTTTCGCCACTGCTTGCCCTGCCAGTTGTTTTAGCGCCAGTTGTTTTAGCCGACTCAGACATGTCAGATGCCTCCTTGAATAACGTGCTTGTCGAAAAGTTCGCGGATTTCACTCAAAGCCACCTCTTCGGTCACTCCTGGGATGTAGTTGCTGCCAGCTAAAGGCACTTTCGCCATGGCGGCTGCTTCGTAGGTTAAAGCAGCCAAATCCTCGGGCTCAAGCGAATGGATGTTGGTTTTGCCACACGCCCTTGCCAACATCTGCACTTCCATCGTTAGCGTTATCAAGAAGTTGTAAACCCGCAAAGCTGCTTCGTCAACATCTAGTCGCTTGCGTAACTCCACGTCTTGGGTGGCAACCCCCACCGGGCAGCGCCCCGTGTGACAGTGATAGCACTCTCCCGCGGGCACTCCAATGGTTCCTTCATAATCGGTGACCCCTGGGATTTCTTTGTTGCAGTTTAACGCCATCAAGGCTGCCGTGCCGATAGCGATGGCATCAGCACCGAGTGCTAAACACTTCGCCACATCACCACCATTGCGGATACCTCCAGCCACAACCAGATCAATTTCGTCAGATAAACCCACATCTTCAAGGGCACGGCGAGCTTCAGGAATAGCCGCCATCAAAGGGATACCGGTTTCTTCGGTGGCAAGGTGTGGACCCGCACCTGTGCCACCTTCTGCACCATCCAAATAGATCATGTCGGGGCCGCACTTCGCAGCCATGCGCACATCATCATAAACTCGACTTGAGCCCAACTTCAACTGGATTGGTATCTGGTAGTCGGTGGCTTCTCGAACCTCTTGAATCTTCAAAGACAGATCATCTGGGCCGAGCCAGTCGGGGTGACGAGCGGGCGACCGTTGATCAATACCGGCTGGCAACGAGCGCATCTCAGCAACCTGCTCTGTGACTTTTTGACCCATAAGGTGGCCACCGAGCCCAACTTTGCATCCCTGCCCAATAAAGAACTCAGCGGCATCCGCGAGCATCAGATGATGTGGATTGAAACCGTAACGACTTTGAATGATTTGGTAAAACCATTTCGTGGACAGATCTCGCTCTGGCGGAATCATCCCTCCTTCACCAGAGCAGGTAGCAGTACCTGCCATTGATGCGCCTTTCGCTAGAGCCATTTTGGCTTCAAGCGACAGTGCCCCAAAGCTCATACCAGTAATGTAGACAGGGATGTCTAGTTCCAGCGGCTTAGCTGCAAACCGTGACCCCAGTACTGTTTTGGTATCGCATTTTTCACGGTACCCCTCAATAACGAAACGGGTTAGGGTGCCAGGTAAAAATACCAACTCGTCCCAATGAGGGATTTTCTTGAACAATGAAAAGCCGCGCATTCGGTATCGCCCTAATTCGGCTTTAACGTGGATGTCGTTGATCACCGTTGGTGTGAATATGCGACTCTGACCCAAAACATCGGTACTTTTGTTTACTTCGCTCATGGCTGTGTCTTTCTGTCTTCAGATTACTAATTTGCGTTCGGATGGTTCAAGTGAGTCGTAGTTGTGTAGTTGTTTACCGCAAACAAATTTTTCAAACTGGGGTGGATCACCTAATCCATGAACGCTGAACTTACGGTTTATAAACTCGGTGTCGGCTTCCTTCCATTCCCCTGCCACACAATCAATCCCCAGAGATTTCACTTTGCCTGCCACATAGATGGTGCCGTCATACATGGAATCGCCCAAATTCTCACCCGCGTTTCCGCAAATGATCTGCCGACCTCGCTGCATCATGAAACCAGTGTTTATGCCCACGTTGCCGCCAACGATAATGGTGCCACCTTTTTGGTCGATACCAGTACGAGCACCCACATCACCCTTAACGATCAGGTCGCCACCACGGATAGCAGCACCAGTGAGCGACCCTCCACTTCGTTCAACAATAACCACCCCAGACATCATGTTTTCACCCAAAGACCAACCCACACGCCCATTGATAGTGACCTCAGGGCCATCGATTAGACCGCAAGCGAACCAGCCAGGGCTTCCTTCAAAATGAATGCGGCAGCGTTTTAGAATACCAACAGCTAGTGAGTGCTTTGACGCTGGGTTAAGCACCGTGACATCAACGATGCCATCGTTGTAGATCAGCTTGCGCAAAGCCATATTGATCTGGCGAATACTCAAATCAGTGGCATCAAAGCGTGCCCGTGTGCCATCCACCTCAATGTTGTCGGGCATCTCCGCTTGGGGTTCAACTAAACCTCGTGCATCGTATGCAACACCGCTGCGCGAACCTACACTTGCCATACCAAAACCTCCCGCTCATATGGGTCACGAGTTTCCACTTCCCGTTTGACTAAAGTGCGGATAGCAACCTCTTCGGTGGCCACTGCCACCAACTCAGGAGATTCAAAAAGCACCAACGGTTTGGCTGCCATCTCGTCTTTGGCGATACCTAGTTCGTTGCCGGTAACGCAAACGTAGGTGAACACTCCATCAAAGTCGTCAAGGCTTTCTTTCATTGCTGTTTCTAGTGTCAACCCCGCTGCGAGCTGCCCGGCCAAATACACTGCGATAATCTCAGAATCGCACTCGCTTTGGAAACGATGCCCCGACTGTTCAAGGCGCCTGCGCCACTGATGATAATTTGTCAGTTGACCATTATGTACTACCGCAACATCCGCAAACGGGTAGGCCCAGTAAGGATGAGCGCTCGCTAAATCAACTTGAGATTCTGTAGCCATACGCACATGCCCTATGCCGTGGGTGCCGCGAAACGATCCCAAACCGTACTGCTGTGACACAGTCGCCGCATCACCCATGTCTTTAATGATCTCTAGTGAGTTGCCAATGGATAAAACCTCACATCCCGGTACATCCTCAAGGTAGTCCGCTAGAGGTTTCAGTTCACCGCTATAACGCACCTTAGCTCTAAAGGCATAACCAGTGTCGCTAGTGACGGTAGCGACTTCAGCACCAATCTTAGCGAGCCGTGATTCAACCTCTAAACGATTACGTGCTAGCCGGTCTTCCATCCCAAAGCCAGTACTTTGCCTCGGTTCGGCGAGCACAAACCGAATCACGACAAGATCATCTTGTGGGCCGTAAACCGCGTAGCCAGTGGAATCCGGCCCCCGGTGTTTCATTGCTTGCAGCATCTCGGTTAGTTCGGCTCCGATGTCAGCATCACCGTCTCGGTGGATTACGCCTGCGATACCACACATGTTTTTCCTCCTTTTGTTTGTTTAGACCCTGCCTGTTTGGTTATACCCTGTTCCGACTACGGCAACACATCAAGGTACTCTTGCACATCCCATTCTGTGACCGTGTGCAAAAAGCGTTCCCATTCGTCTGTTTTGTAATGCATGAAAACCTGATACATCTCGCCTACTAGAGCCGATTTCACCACCTCATCATTAGCAAGTGCCTCAAGAGCTTCACCCAAAGTGAGTGGTATCTTCTTGACTTGTTTGCCTTCTTTCATCGCATCATAAATGTTGCGTTCCTCAGGTTCGCCCGGATCAAGGCATCTGTCTAAGCCATCATCCATAGCTTTGATTAATCCCGCGAAAGACAAGGCAGGGTTGACTGCGCTGTCTACAGAGCGATATTCAAACCTTCCCGGTGCGCTAACCCGCAGCGCGGTGGTGCGGTTTTGGAAACCCCAATCAGCAAATACTGGTGCCCAAAAACCTGTGTCCCAGAGGCGACGATAAGAGTTAACCGTAGGCGAAGTTAAACAGGTTAGAGCTCGCACATGCGCCAAGATGCCCCCGATTGCTTTCATTCCTACCGGGCCAGGGAGTTGTGGATTGTCACCCTCGGGCATGAACTTGTTGTTACCCTCGTGATCCCAAAGTGAGATGTTGTGGTGACAACCATTCGCAGAAACACCCATGAACGGTTTGGGCATAAAGCATGGAAACGCTCCTAGTTCACGCCCAACTTGTTTACATACTTGCCGATAAGTGCTTAGGCGATCAGCGGTTAGTTCTGCCCTGTCGAAGTTGAAGTTGAGTTCAAGCTGGCCGGGGGCATCTTCGTGATCACCTTGTATCATGTCGAGTCCCATAGCCTCGCAATACTCAACAACCTTATGAATTAGGGGCTGTAACTCAGCGAACTGATCAATGTGATAACAGTTGGGTTTGGTCAATCCTTCAACGGTTGGTTTGCCATGCTCATCAGCGCGTAGCCACATCATTTCTGGTTCGCAACCAGCCCGCAGATGCAAACCGTGTTTGGCTTCAAACTCGGCGTGAATCCGTTTTAGGTTACCTCGACAGTCGGAGGTGAGAAATGCACCACCATCCACTTCTTCCTCTCGTCCCCGAAAGAGCGTACACCAAACTCGTGCGGTGCGACTATCCCACGGCAGGGGCATAAAGGTTTCTGGTTCGGCAATACCCACTAGCTCTCTAGCTTCGGGGCCGTAACCAATATATTCGCCGTGCCGGTCTGTAAATAGATTGGCGGTGGAGCCATACACTAGCTGGAAGCCCTTGCGGGCAATCATGCCAAAATGCTTGGCAGGTATGCCTTTACCCATGATCCGTCCAGTGACAGACAGAAACTGGCAGTACAAATAGCTAATGTTGTCGGCTGCTATGCGTTCTTCAACCTCCCTTATTTGTTGCTCCCTGCCATCGGCTTCCACGAACATTTCTATGTCTGTTGCCATTGCTCCCCCATATGGATTGCCTACTGTCAAAACAGTAGCACAACTTTTAAATGCTTGTCTACTCTCAGCAAAGTTTTTTTCCTAAGGGTAGACAACGTTCTAGGCCACAACCATTAACTGAGATTAGCGTTGTGCATTTCCCGAAGAGTCGGGAGGCTGAAATACCTTAATGGACAAGAATCGCAACGGCAGATCGATTAATGCAGTAGGACCATGTGTCACCTCACCTCTGAACTGCATCGAATCCCCCTCATTAAGGACATACCGTTTGTTGCCATAACCGTATTCAACGCAACCTTGGAGGATGTAGATGAACTCCACACCACCGTGTTGAAAGAGGGGAAACACTTCGTTGGGTTCAGTTATGGTGACATACAGCGACTCAATCTCTCTTGTCGGGCCGCGCACCGAGCCAAGGTCTTGATAAACCCTACCGGGGCCAGCACCATCGTGAATGATCTCCATTCCTTGGCCAGCAGGAACAATCACTGCGTCACGTTCCTCATCCAAGCCACGAAAAAAAGCGGTGAAAGGAACTTTCGCTGCGTTGGCAAGACTGATTAGGGTGCTGAAACTCGGTGAAGTCTGACCACGCTCAACTTTAGAAAGCATACCAATCGACAAGCCAGCAGCATCAGCAAACTGCTCCATGGTTAACCCCATACAGACACGCAACTCCCGCACGCGCATGCCAACGCTTTCGCAAACCTCATCGGTTGTCAAGCGACCTACCTGAACGTTGTCAATGTCACGCTCCTCGTCGTCATCAAGGGCGTGCGGTTCCGGCCTGTTTCGCTCTTTGTTAGCCACTTCGTCGCTGAGACTACTCAAAACAGAGTCAAGTACTCGTCGAGCTCAGATTGATTTACCTGATGGTGGTGTGCCATGAACTCAGCTGTTTTGATCTTGACAAAATAATCACGGTAGGAGCCACAGGGTGTGGTGCCCAATCCTTTCTCAAGCACCTCACAGTTTGCCAAATTCTCAACGGCATGCAACAGAGTGGGAGGCAGTGTGACGATACCGCGCGCCGCGATCTCTGCAGCCGAAAGATCAAACAAGTTGTCTTCATTGGGTGGACCGGGATTGATCGCACGATCAATGCCATCTAATCCGCATGCCAGAATCGCCGCGAACATAAGATAAGGATTAGCCGCACCATCTGCCAAGCGGATTTCTAAACGATCTGCTTCTGGCACACGGATCATCTGCGTACGGTTGTTGCCTCCATACGCGGCGTAAGCAGGTGCCCAAGTCGCCCCCGATGTGGGGGCACCCACACCCATACGTTTGTATGAATTGACAATCGGGCACAGGATTGCAACTAGCGATTGTGCATTTTCCACTAACCCAGCCGCGAACTGATACGCCATCTCACTCAAACCCAAACCCGCAGCAGGATCACCAACAAAAAGAGGTTCGTTGTCGGCCGACCAAAGGCTGGCATGGACATGTAAGCCGTTACCCGTCTTGTCTGTGAATGGTTTGGGCATGAATGTGGCGTAATGGCCTTCTCGTGTTGCCAATGTATGAACCATCAAACGAAACAAAATCAACCGATCGGCGGTGGTGAGAGCGTCAGCGTATTGCCAGTTCTGCTCAAACTGCCCATTGGCATCTTCGTGGTCGTTGGCGTAGTTGCCCCAACCCATGGTGTTGAGGTTGCGTGAAACGTCGGTGAGAAAACCCAGCATTCGGGTAAGGCCTCTGGCATCGTAGCAGGGTTGAGCAGCCACATCACGCTCGTCAGCTACCGCAATCGAACCATCAGGGTTTTTCTTGACCAAGCAATACTCAGCTTCCACACCGGCGTTAAACACCAGCCCTCTCGCAGCTAGATCACTTAGGGCGCGGCGTAAAATGATGCGGGGGGCATAGGGCCAAGGTTCGCCTTCAACTGTTGGGTCGCATTGCATTGCTGCCACATTGGGCTGCCACGGTAGCTGTGTGTATGAAGCGGGATCAGGAATGGCCAAAATGTCGGGGCTAGAGGGGTCTTGACCAATCGGACCAGCCGCAAAACCAGCGAAACCAGCACCTTCACACAACACACTCTCTAGTGCCTGCACTGGTACGAGTTTGGCGCAAGGCTTACCATGCATCTCCACAAACATCGCATAGATAAACTCAACACCATCGTTTTCTACTCGTGTTTTGATGTCTTCCAAAACGCTCATCAGCACCTCCAATTGTTACTTTTTTGCTGAGGTCAAGTCTCCTGAGGCGGGTCAGGGTTTTCCTCAAACACTCGCTGTACATCTTCAAACAGCAAATCACCTTCTAATGTAGCACTAGCCGTGTCTGGGACTAGCTGTTTAAGATTACGGCGAACTCTTTGGTTGGCATTACGGCGACTTGACGCGTAGCGAAAATATAGCAAGGTGATCAATGCCCAAAGGTAGAAGCCACCAACCACCTTCATCACAGCACCCGCAGCTTGTTGATCATCGGTTGGCGATATCCCCCATAGCGGCTCTAGGTGGTCGTAGGCAGAATAGACCACCCCGTTAGCGAAAGTCAACCAACCAGCAGGAACCGTTGGCACGATTGAACTCGCAAAGAGGTACACCATCTTGCCTGGTTCAGATAACTGCAACTCTGGCAAAGGTCCAACAACGCAGAACCACATCAACAACGCAGAAAAGAAAACTGCAAGGTGCATTGTGTAATGAAAAATTCCATTCTCAACCGACAAATTGACAACCGCAGACCAATGCGAGAGAATTTGCAGCGCATTAAATATCACCGCGGCGGTGACTGGTTTTGTCAATGTCGTCAAAATACGTGAACTCAAACCGCCATCAATCACCACTAGACGCGCTAACCATTCAGGCATAGCCAACAACATTAAAGGCGGCACAATAAACGCGATTATCAAATGCTGCCCCATATGGACTGAGTAAAGATACTCCTCAGCGATGTCGTGCATAGGCCAGTCAGCTGCAACCCACAATAAAAAGACTGCTAAGGCAAAACAACGTTTTTGTTTTTTGGTGACTATCTCTTCACCTTCGGGCACCACCAACGGGCCAATACGACGCACCGAGTAGCAGCCAAGAAATATTATTCCTGCTATCAACAACCAAACGCTTGGGTGGGCCTCAAACTCCCAGGGCCCGTTCATTAATCAAGCCCAAAATTCAAATGCGGTGAGGGTAGCTACATAGACCGCTACTGCTAGAAGCAAGCCACCCACAAACATTTTCGAAAAAATCGGGTTATCAAACTTAAGGTGCATAAACCAAGTAGCCACCAACCAAAACTTGACAACCATCATCAACAACAACGACGGGATTAGAAACTGCCCCCAGTTATAAACCGTTTCAAAATAAGTAAACACTTCCAACGCAGTTATCGCAGCAAGTATCAAAGCGATCTTTATGTAGGCCCAGTCAGAAGGGTGATCTTGATGGTGTTCTTGTGTCTGCTGAGGTTGCTCAATTGCGTTAGCTTGTGGCTGTTGCTCTTCTGTGGTGTGAGTGGTGCTCATTTGTTTCCCCAAACCCCTACGCCGGAATCAAGTAAATGACAGTGAAGATAAAAATCCAAACTATGTCAACAAAATGCCAATAAAGCCCTGCGATCTCAACAGTTTCAGCATGTTTGGGGCGTAACTTGCCCTGCCAAGATGCCACAAACAGCGACATAAGCATCACAATACCTAAGCTGACATGCACCCCATGAAAACCTGTTAGCGCGTAAAACGCTGAACTAGCTGGATTGTTGGTGAAGCCAACCCCCTCACGTAAAAAGCTGGTGAACTCATAAACCTGACCACCAATAAACACCCCGCCAAGCAAACTCGTGGCCAACAACCACACCCTCGTTCCATGGTTGTCTCCTCGGGTTAGCGCAGCCAAAGCTAAAACCATCGTTAAAGAACTCATCAACAACACAAACGAACTAACAGAAGTGAAAGGGATGTCGAACACATCTGTTGGGATCGGCAAATTCTCTGGGCCGCGGCGAGTTTTATAGAGCAAATAGGTGGAAATCAAACCCCCAAAAAGCAGACACTCCGAACCCAAAAACAGCCACATCGCCAACTTGGTATTGGATATGCCAGTTGAAGACTCATGGTCGTTGTGAGCTAACGGATCATAGTCTCCATGGTGTTGATCTGTCAATGTTTCTGATGTTGCGGTGGTCACGATGGATTTCCTTCGCCAGCAGTTGCGCCAGCGGTGACAAGTTCACGCTCGCCATTTGTGGCAACATCAATGACGGTGCCGTTGCCACCGTTGCTTGGGTCATCACCATTGCTACCGTTTGACTCGTTGTGGTGGCCGTGATCAGCTTCAGGATCATCAACTGGCTCAAGAGCCCAAGCATACATAGCCATGCCAACTAGCAATCCACCCGCCACACAGAGCCACAGGTTGAAGATAAGGCCATAACCAATCAAAGGCAAACCCACTGCTAAGACCAACGGCCAAAATGACGGCGAAGGGAGATGCACTCCTTTGGCTGAACCATCTTGTGCAACAGACTTCACACTTGCAATCTGCACCACTTTCCCATCATCATCTATGGCATATTTACGGTGCCACCATTCATCTGTGCCCTCAACAGTAGGAATTGCGTCAAAGTTGTGTACGGGTACAGGAGAAGGCACCATCCATTCCAAACTACGAGCATCCCACGGGTCTGGCCCTGGTGGTGGCAAATCGGCGGCTTCGCGCTTGGACTTCCAAATGTTATGAAAAAATATTAAGACCGACAAAGCAATAATAAACGCGCCAATCGTTGCCACAAAATTCCAAAACTCAAAACCGAAGCCAGCTGAGTAGGTGTCGATGCGGCGGCTCATACCCTGCAAACCAAGCACATGCATAGGCCCAAAAGTGAGATTAAAACCAATCATCATCAACCAGAAGTTCCACTTACCTCGCCACTCGTTGAGCATATAGCCAAAGATTTTTGGCCACCAAAAATAGAGACCCCCCATAAGGCCGAGCACGCCACCACCAAAAATCACATAATGAAAGTGGGCCACTATGTAGTAGGTGTCAGTTTGTTGCGTATCGGCGGGTGCCAGTGCGTGCGTCACCCCAGACAAACCGCCAATAGTAAACATCGCTACCGTACCTACCGCAAACAACATAGCTGTGGTGAAACGGATCTGTCCCCCCCACATCGTGGCAAGCCAGTTCAAGATCTTCACACCGGTTGGTACCGCGATAAACATGGTTGACAAAGAAAACGCCGCCACAGAAATCGGACCGATGCCAGACACAAACATGTGATGTGCCCACACACCCCAGCCCATAAAGCCAATAGCTATCCCTGAAAACACCATAAATGAGTAGCCAAAAATCGGCTTCCGGCTAAACGTGGGAATAACCTCAGATACCACACCAAAAGCAGGCAAGATAATGATATAAACCTCTGGATGTCCAAATATCCAAAAAAGGTGCTGCCATAGAAGCGGATCAGCACCCATATCAGGATTGAAAAAGTTGGCATCAAACAAGCGATCAAACATCAACAAAAACAAAGCAACCGTAATCACCGGCAAAGCAAAAAGCAGTAGAAACTGTGTGATTAGCAACATCCAAGTAAGCACAGGCATTCGGAACAAATCCATTCCAGGAGCTCGCATGTTCAAGCAAGTGACAATCAAGTTGATAGCAGAAACGAGCGAAGCAATACCAGCGATAAGCAAACCAATAGCGTAAAAATCAACCCCATGACTAGGAGAGAAAGCCAATCCGCTATTAGGTGAGTAACAAAACCAGCCACAATCAGCACCTCCGCCGCCAACAATCCATGAACTATTCAAAAACACTGCTCCCGACAACCAAATCCAAAACGACAACGCATTAAGACGCGGAAACGCCACATCCCTAGCACCTATCTGCAATGGAATCAAATAGTTCGCGAACGCAGCAGCTAGAGGCATGATGAACAAAAACACCATGGTCACCCCATGCATGGTGAATACTTGGTTATACACATCAGCCGACAACACTCCACCGTTTGGAACCGCCAACTGCAAGCGAATCAGCAGAGCTTCCACTCCGCCAACCACAAAAAACACCATAGCCGAGACACCGTACATGATCCCAATTTTTTTGTGATCAACAGTGCTCAACCAGTCACGCCAACCTCGTCCACCTTGAGGCCTTGTGAGCACACCAAGAGGTCGTTCCACGTAGCGGATATCTGCTGATTCGAGTTCTAAGAGTCCTCCGCTTGGGCTGGCGGTTTTTGCGGTCATATCAATCAACCTCTGTCGCTAAAATCTGGCTTGCAGTAGGTTTCTCACCTAGAGTAGCCAACAACGCAATCACATCACTAATCTGTCGTTCAGATAACCCCATGTCGGGCATGCCTCGCGGTAGTTCACCTTCACCAACGTCGTTGGCGTAGTTTTCCTTTACATCGTTGGGATTACGAATCCAAGCTGCGAGTTGGTCGTCATTGAGTGAACCGTCGCGGTTATAAAGGTTAAAAATTCCACCAGCGAAGGTGGTGCGGCTAGCAAAATGAGTTAGGTCGGGTGCCGAACCCGAAACAACCTCAGCACCATTGTAATCTGCTTCGTTCAACCCACGAACCAGATGGCAGCTAGCACAATACGTTGAAAACACCTCAACACCTCGCAAAGCTGCTGAACCCTCCTCGGCAGGCAACACAGCAGGTGTCATCTGCCTATTGATCCAAACCTGAAAATCTGCTGAGCTAACCGCTACCGCTTGCATCCTCATACGGCTATGCGACAAACCACAAAACTCGGTGCATTGCCCGAAATAAACGCCCGGCTCATCGGCCGACAACTTCCAAGGCGTGTATAAGCCCGGCACGGCATCTCGTTTGCCATTCAGTGCTGGAATCCAATGCGAATGGATCACATCACGAGAGGTGACAATCAACTCAATTTCTTCCCCAGCCGGGATTACCATCTGGCCTGAGGTGACGATATCAGCGGGTGGAAGGTTCCACGGGTCTCCCAAATCTGCTGTGGTAATGTCTCGGGTTAGGTAATATCTATATTCCCACCACCACTGTTGACCAACCACAACAACTCGGGGTTCCCATTGTTGAGTTTGTCCTTCAACTTGCACCTCTATTGCGTTCGCTTCAGTGCTGTTGATTGCTAAATGAGTAATTAAAGTAGCAACCGCAATAACTATCATTATTGCTAAAGGCCCAAGAGTCCAGCCAATCTCTAAAGTGTTGTTATGGGAAACTTGGCTAGGAAACTCACCTTCGTAATCTTCATTGGAAGGCACTCGGTTGCGAACAGCCATCCACAAAATAGCACCACAGACAAGCAACAAAACGACCCCTGCAACAATAAAGACGGGTACCGCAAGATCGTTAATTTGGCGCGCTGTTTCACCTTGATCAGCAAAAGTGTCTAACTCAGCATCTGGGGCACAACTCGCTATCACTAAACCTATTGCCAGCATCACAGGGGCAGCAAAAACCTTGCGTGCGACACACCGCAAAGCCCTAACCCTACTCATCGGCGTGTGCCTCCACTGATTCCTCTGACTGATCATGGACTTCATGGTGCTTGAAGTCTCTCTCACCAGTAACTGTTGCCACAACACCACCCAACAAAACTGCGACTGCCACCACCAAAACGGTAGCCGACAAAATATTTTTGTTTACACGAGGTTTGCTCACAAACAAAATTGCTAAACCAAGAATTATCACCGACACAACACCAGCCACAACAACTGAGCCGAGCTTGGAGGTAGCTAACAAAATACGACTCGTAGCCAAAACACCCACAGCAACAATCGCAGCACCCAATACCGGTATTTCAATAGGTGCCATAAGCCGGTTTCGCAACACTCTATTCGCTTGGGGATCACCGGTTGCACGATCTGCCCAAGCATCCATCAACCATTCAACAGCCACCACAACGCAAAGAATCAAGCCAGAAATAAACACCGCCGTATGCAACACCAAGCCAATCGCCATAGCACCAACACCAAACGCTCCCACTACCGGCCAAAAGCTCGCCGTTACCAAGCTACTAGCCGGAACCTGCTCAACGCCGAGGTAGTGCGCTTGAGCCGCGGGATCGGCATCTCTACAATAAACCAAGAACAAAGCCACCGAAGCCGCAACAAAAGCTAAGCTCAACAGCAACGCGTAACCAAGATGTTCGCCAACCCCGCCTTTCCAACCCATCGACAATGGACCCATGTGGTTGCCACCAGTTGTGTAACCATAAACGACAGCACCGCTCGCTAAAGCTACCGCCAAACCGAAAAAAAACTTGAAACCTGTAGTAAACATGCGACCCTATTTAGTGATGTAGACGAGGAAGTAAACAACAGCCCACATTAACACTACAGTGTGCCAAAACAGTGCTGCAGCAGCTACCGCTTCTGAACGTTTAGGACCAAACTGACCAGCCAAGGCCCGCACAAAAGTGAAAACCACAAAAACCACCGCGGCGATTAAGAACACGACAAAGGTGCCGTTCACCACAAAAAACAGATATTGTGCAGTGCTAGCTGCTAACGCAAAGCCAGTGTCGTTGATAATAAACCAGAGTTGGTTGAAAATTGCTGCACCAAACAAAGCTGTGAGACCCAACGCAACATAGGCATTGAACCGATCCTCAGCATTTACCGCTTGTAGGGCCCACTGCATCGTGAACACCGACAAAACTAAGGTCCAAAAGATGAAGCCTGAAGGACCCAACTCGACAGTACCGTCAGCAAACCACTCAACCCCAGCCGAGCGCGCTTTTGCCCGTTCAAGCACATATGTGGCCACGACCGCCAGAAACAGCATCAAAGCCGCAGCACAACCAAAAACCGCGCCCACCAAAACTGGACGTGGTCTTTCAATCTGCGCTGCTAAAAGTCTGTTAGTTGTGGTGGCCATCAAGATCCCTCACTGGGCTCATCTAGCGAATCTAGCAACGGTGCCTCTGAGATCACGCGGTCTGGAGGTTCTGCGAAATTTCCAACAGGAGGTGGCGACGAGGTTGCCCACTCTAAAGTCACGCCACCAAAAGGATTGTCTGCAACCACATCAGCAGACCGGCCAGACCTAACAACGGCGACAACAGCAACTAGCAACCCCACAGCAATCATAAACGCGCCGAGCACCGCGAGCAAGTTCATACCATCCACGAGAGTCTGATACGACAATGAGGTCAACAGCAACTCGGTAGCCAGAGAACCATCTGTAGGCCACACCGACATATTGGCTGGCAAATCTGTTGACCCAAAAAACCCGTTGATGAAATCCGCACCACCAAGCAACAAAGCCCCAATACCAACATTGGCTAACCCAAAATGACCTAAACCCGCAGGCAACAAACCTCGTCCGATCTTTGGTGACCAAAACCAAATTCCCACAATGACTGCTAAAACCGAACTGAACAGAACCAAGTTCATGACGGCAGTGACCGTGGTGCGATCACCTAAAACTCCAAGCGAAAGTACCCTCACCAAACCAGCCGTGGTGGCCGCTAACAACAGCAAACCAGCCACAAAAGCACCCACGCCATGCACCGTGAATAGCTCAGCGAAACCTACTTTAGTTGGGGAATCGGCTTCTGACTTGGTGGCGCTACTAGTGTCTCTCTTAGGGAGAAGTGTGGCAACAGCCAACCCTAATGAACCCAACACAGGTAATGCAGCGAACAAACCAAAGGCGATATACACCAACTGCTCGTCGTAGTCGGCACCCCCAAACCACGGTTGCGACCACGCACCAACTGCCAGCAAACCAAACAAACCAATCAAAACTAAAGTTAACTCATGCGAAAAAGCACGACGTTTCGCAACCACAGGCACGATCTGCCCAAGCACACCCAAAACCGGAATTGCCCAAGCAAAAATTTGAGGCTGGTCAACCAACCAAATCATCTGAGCAAATACCGCGTCCGAACCTTCAACAATGCCGAAAACCCCGGGCCCTCCCCGCAGATCAAAATAGATCAAGACAAGATTGCCTAGTGCCACCGGTAGAGTCAACAACCAAACACTGCACGCCACTAGCATTGACCACGCAAAAACGGGTACACGCAGCAAGGTCATACCAGCCGTTCGCAAAGAAACAACGGTCGTCGCAATACAAACCGAAGCCAACAACAACGACCCGATCACAAGGGCAGTACCTACTAATGTCAACGCTATCGCATCAGCTTCACCTACGCTTACTCCATCAATCGCCCCCCAACCGCCACCGGCCACCACCGAGACAACAGTTATGCCTGCGCCAATCAAGAACAACCAAAGTGCGCCGTGAGCTGCTCGCGGAAAAGCAATGTTGGTGGCACCAACTTGCATTGGCACAACAAGCGTCGATAAACCAATAAACAATGGCACCACCACCAACAAAACCATGCCTAAGCGGTAGAGGGTAAAGAACTGGAAGTAGTTGTTAAATCCCGCGAAAATATCTTCTGGGTCCTGATTGAACTCTTCTAAGCGCAACACAAAACTCACCAACGCCATCCCAACCAAAAGCAGCAGTGCAGACCATAACCACAAGCGTCCAATACGTTTGTGATCGGTTGTTGACAGTGCGGCAAAAACGCCAGTTGATTGAGACGCAACCATGCTAGGAGCCATCAAAGAATCTTCAACTACAACTGCTTGCGGTGCAGCAACTGGCTCGTCAACTGTGGTTGTTGATGAATCGATCATCGCCATTAAATCGTTGTTCCTTCACATTCTGCTAGTGAATCAATTGAGCAATCAAACCATAATCTTATAGGACTGCAAACAACACATTGACTCCCCAATACTGATAATTAAAATCCATTGCGTAACACTTCATCAGCGGCCATAAACCCAAACAGCAAGGTCACATAAGTGATTGACCAACCAAACAACCTCATGGCACGCTGCGGTTGGGGATCACGAAAAACTCTCACGGCCAACAACACAAACACCGCGCCAAGAAGCGTTGCCGCAGCAAGATAAAGCCAACCCATATTTGCGACCGGTGCAAACAACAACGTGAGACCCCAAAGCAAGCCTGTGTACAACAAAATCCGTGTAGCAGTCTTTTTCAAGCTCACAACCGCTGGCAACATTGGCACACTAGCAGCTTGATAGTCTTGCCTGTAACGGATAGCGAGTGCCCAAAAATGAGGGGGAGTCCACACAAAAATAACCGCAAACAACACCAACGGCGGCCAATCAAGGGTGTTGGTCACCGCCGACCAACCAACAAGCACCGGTACTGCACCCGCCGCACCGCCAATAACAATATTGCTCTTAGATGTGCGTTTTAGCCAAAGCGAATAAACAAAGACATAAAACAGTGTGGCAGCCACCGCTAAGGCCGCCGACAGCAAATTGACGAAAAACCACAACCAACCGAACGCCACCATCTCCAGCGCAACTGCAAACCAAAGTGCCTCCTTTGGTGTGACCTCACCGGTCACCAAAGGACGACCCTTAGTGCGCTCCATTAGCGGATCGATGTCTCGGTCGATGAACATATTGGCTGCGTTCGCACCGCCTGCGGCAAAGGAACCACCGATGAGGGTGGCAACCATTAACCACAACGAAGGCAGCCCCGAAGCAGCCACAACCATCGTGGGTATTGTAGTAATCAACAATAATTCAATGATGCGCGGCTTGGTAAGTGCCACAAACGCCATCAGGCGAGACCTATTGGGAGCCTGCACAAGATAAGTCACTCTGTTAAGGCTACGACTAGGTCGGCGGATTCAGACAGTTTGGCTAGCGAGGTGAGGTAGCCAACCTCTAAAGTTTGTTTGTGCAACAGATCACCAAAGTACGCCAACCGCGCTTGGGGCCGCTGAGTCCCACCCGCTACCTGCTTTGGACACGGTTCGCGCTTTGGTCACTAACCGTGATTGTGGTATCTGGTGGTGCTGTCCGATTAACCGGCTCAGGATTGGGCTGTTCGGACTGGCCCAACTGCGAAACAAACCAATTTGTAGCCGACCTTGAATACCACGCGCTCATCGAATTCACCAACCGTTTGTTCACCGGTGTGGTGGCCGTGACTGTTGTTCTTGCAGTGCTTGGCTCGCTAAGACGCTCCCCAAGAAGACGAGACCTCATCATTTGGTCGTGGGGGCTCGTTGCCGGGGTGGGCGCGCAAGTAGTGTTGGGGGCTCTTTTGGTGCGGACCGAACTCGACCCGAGGTTTACGATGGGACACTTCCTGCTAAGCATGCTCTTGCTAGCAAACGCGGTGGTGCTAATCGACTTGGCAAGGCGCACCGACAGCACAACCAAGCGTGTGCGGGGCCAGTTGACACCACTAGCTCGGGCCATTACCGCTATTGGCGCTGTTTTGCTAGTCAGCGGAACAATCGTCACAGGAGCAGGCCCTCACAGTGGCAGCAACGAGGCCGAGGTTGCCGCCCGCCTACCATTTTTGGTACGCGAAGTAACCCGCGTGCATAGCATCATCGCCTTAGTATTGCTGGCATGTGTTGCTTGGCTGATGCTGCGCGCCCACCGCAGCGCACAAGCTGAAATATTTACCAGAGCCGAGATCGCAGCAGGTTTTCTGCTCTTGCAAGCTATTGTTGGATATTGGCAATACTTCACAGGCGTGCCAGTTTTGCTGGTAGGAATACACATCCTCGGCGCGTCACTAAGTTGGATTGCTATCGTACGTCTACACCTAGCTACCACGGTTGCAGTTGATGTTGATACCCATGACCACCCAAAGCAAAGCGGCTGACACTGAAACCCTTATCCCTGACATTGCAACCACAACGTCCACAGATTTAGACAAACCCTGGAAGGTGTTAGTTTGGGACGACCCAATCAACTTGATGTCCTATGTTGAATATGTCTTCCAAAAGTTATTTGGCTACTCAAAGATGAAGGCGAACAAGTTAATGATGCAGGTACACCTGCAAGGCAAAGCAGTGGTGTCTTCGGGAAGTAAAGAAAAAGTTGAATTTGATGTTTTTCGACTGCACGAGCATGGCCTCACCGCCACAATGGAGCAAGACGAATGAGCCGCTTTAGTCGCGAGGGCGAGATTGTGCGGGTGGTGTTGTCAAGCAGCGAACAAGAACTGTTAGGGCTTACGCTTGCCGAACTGCGAGACATGCTAATCGCTGATCAAGACGAGGTTTTATGGCGGCTCAAACCCCAAGCCCACGTTAGCTGCAAAGAAACTGCCGATGCCTTTCGCGAACTCACCAACGACGACCTTTTACGTAGTCGTCTGAACTCGATTGAATTGGTCCTGTCAACTCTTTGCGGTGCTGAATTAGATGAAGCCGACACTGCCGCGTGGATGCAAAGCCTCAACAGTTTGCGTTTAGTTCTAGGCGAACGTCTAACGAGCGAAGGCATCGACCTGACCCAAGAAAAGCTACCAAAAAGTTCCAAAGTAACTTTGTATTGTTGGATCGGTTGGATACTTGATGAACTCATCAGCGCCGCCAATGAACTCCTTGAATGAGCCATCTGAGCTTGATTGAGCCATCTGAGCGATCTGCTCTCTGATACAAAACTACTTAGCGACACACCGTTTGCCGATGCTTTTTTAGATGATGGTGTTATGCTGTTGTGCGGCCTTAATGGTCTTGCCCCGTTCGTCTAGCGGCCTAGGACGCTGGCCTTTCACGCCGGTAACACGGGTTCAAATCCCGTACGGGGTACATTAATCAAGTGGCTTAGCAAGCAGAGCACTTGGCTGCAATGGGTTGAGCCGCTAGAGATCAACTAAATTGCGCGAACTGCCCGAGGAAGCCGAGGTTTCTAGGTAGGTTGCGAAGTTTGCCTAATCGGCATAAAGTCAAAGGTTCGCACGGCTTGTCTGTGTATGGTCCTGTAGATCAGTTTGGAGTGATCGCCACCCTGTCAAGGTGGAGGCCGCGGGTTCAAATCCCGTCAGGACCGCCACGCATTCAAATTCGGATGCTGTGGGGTCGGGTAGCTCAGTAGGCAGAGCGGCCGCCTGAAAAGCGGTAGGTCACCGGATCGACGCCGGTCCCGACCACCAAAGCGACCCGGCAACCAAGCCGGGTCGCCACTTACTTTCCAACACTAGTTACCTTCCACACTGCTTACCCGACACTTCGCGTTTTAGGTCGGGGTGAGTTCGATAGGTTTCCGCGTCTAAACGCGAACGAGGGCAAATTCTAGTGTTGGTTGCAGGTTGGTTGAGTACTACGATATGCTTAGCATGCGTAGCTCTAAGCCCGCATTTGAGAAAAAAGGAACAGTCAATGAAACCAGCTATGTTCACACTGCAATCGTTCAATAGACATTTTGGAGGCGCACGACGGGCTGCTGCTTGGAGGCGCACGACGGGCTGCTGCTGCGGTCATTGTTGCTCTAGTTATGTCTCTGGGAATTTCTGTCTATCCAGCTGATGCAGGTGGATCAGAGTACTGCATGGGTAGTGCCGATGCAGGAGTTCGCACTTGGGGATACAGCAGTTACTGGACAACCCATGGCCATGTCGTCAACGAGTTTATCACTTTTCGTGAAGGTGTCTATACCGCTGTCAGCCATCGCGCACCTCCGAGTTCATCTGGATTCTACAAGCCCTACAACTCTTGGGATGTGACCAATGTCCTTGCCGAAGGTGCCTCCTGTTGGATGTTGGCCTGATCAGTGGCCGCAAATGAAACGGGTCGCAGGGCAGCGATCGCACTCGTTATCGTTCTTGCGGCGGCCAGTTGCGGAGGCTCAGAGAATCGAGTTCCCCAAACACCCGCAGCCGACTTGGAGACCCCGAGCCCGAGCGGTGACGAGATGCCGGGCGGCCCGGAAGTTCTGAACGATTCCTCAGCTGGGGAGCAGACCAACGCCGCCGTGCCCGAAGAAGATCTGCTTGAAAAAGCAAGAATCTGGTTCAACGCGCAAGAACTTCCCGAGGAGGGGATCCCACCAGGGTTTCTCGCCACAGACCGGCTGCTGGGGGAATGCGTCAGCAGTTTCGGAGTTGAGGTGCTTGAGCCCGAGGCGGCTTACAGGTCGGGTGTCTACTACTACCGTGTCGGAGACCAGCCCGAGAGAGTGAGAGCGATAATTGATGCATGCAGGGACGCGCTGAGGGAACTGGGTATCCTTCTTGGTCCCGGCAAGGAGACTTTCACGATTATCTACGAGTCGTATCTTGAAGTACGCGACTGCCTGCTTGAGAATGGATTTCCGACCGGCGACCCCCCAACCCTGGAAACCTTCGTCGATCAGCCCCACGTCTGGACGCCATGGCAACAGATGATCGGTGATTCCAGCCCAATGCTGCTAACATCGCGGCCGTCCTCGGGGATGATGGCCACCTATTACGACTCGCTGCTCGCCTGTCCGCGCCCATGATGGCAGACAGTGCATCCTCCAAGTCACCGCAACCGCGAAAACCTGGATACAAAGCCAGATCACAACACGCCAAGAGTATCAGCGCGTTGCTTCTAGCTTTCGCTGTCGGCGTCGGGTTGACGGCCTGGGCCGCCGCCTATATCTGGGCAGAACCCGAAGACACCACCTTCGAAGCGTCAGGCCCGCTGACCGTCGCGGTGAGAAACGACTCCATCGGGCGCTCAATCAGATTCTCAGCCACCGCCTCGTGGCCGGTCGAAGGCACAGTCCGCGCGCCGAGTGCAGGAACGATCACATCCCAACACGAATTCGGCACAGTCATAGCTGCCACCTCCGGCTCAGAAGTCTTCTCCGTGGATTTGGTCGCTGCAACCGCGGCGACAGGCGAAGTGCCCATATTCCGTGAGATGTCCGAAGGCGACAGTGGACCCGACGTCAACCAACTCCAAGAGTTCTTGAAATCCCAAGGCTTCTACAACGGCGCCCCCGACGGAGCATTCCGGGAATCCACCAGACTCGCAGTCGAAAGCTGGGAAACCGCCAGAGGCCACGAGTCAGACGGAGTGGTGCAACTCGGTCAGATCATCTTCTTCAAGAACTTGCCAACGAGACTCACTCTTCGAGCCGGGGTCGAGACTGGAATGACTGTTGCGCCGGGTTCTGCAATGTTCGACATCCTGGCCCCTGAACCGGAGTTCCAGATGTCTGTGCCCATCGAGCAGGCTGACGAACTCGAGCCGGGCCAGAGGACCACAGTCGTCCATCCTGACGCAGAGTGGCCCGCCATCACGGCCAATCCCCGCCTCGATCACACCAGTGGCGCACTCATTTGGAACATTGTGGGGCTTGACGGGCACAGTCCGCCTTGTGGAGAGAGCTGTGAACAGCTGATACCCGCCGGCACGCCGTTGCGCGTCCTAGCCAACGTGGTGGTAGTCGAACCGCTGAGCGGGCCATCGCTGCCAGTTGCCGCGATCCGCTCAAGCGTCACCGACGGTACCCACATCCGGACTCCGCAAGGTGAGACAGTCAAAGTCACGGTGGTTGCTTCAGACCTTGGAATAGCAATCCTCGACGGAGTCGCAACCGGCCGGCTAGCTGTGATCGCGGGAACTCCTGATGCCTGACCTCCACCTTGAAGACATCTCGTTCAGCTACCGAAGTGGGCCTGCAATCATCTCGAACATGACAGCGACCTTGCCGCAGGGGTCGATAACAGCGGTCACCGGTCCTTCCGGCTGTGGCAAGTCGACTCTGTTGTATCTGCTGGGTCTAATGCTGAGACCTGCCACAGGCCGTGTCCTGCTCGGCCCAGACACGGTGAGCCACTACTCGGACTCGCACCGCTCAAGGATACGGGCCGAGTCGATCGGCTTCGTCTTCCAAGATGCAGCACTGGACCCTTCCCGCAGCGTCCTCGACAATGTGCTTGAGCCGACCCTGTATCACCCGCTCCACAACCGACGGGACAGGCGGACTCGTGCGCTTGAACTCCTCGACCGTTTCGGCGTTCGTCTGCCACCACGCCGCAGGCCCGGCGAAATCTCTGGTGGGCAGGCGCAGCGGGTCGGCCTGTGCCGTGCTCTAATCAATGAACCTGAGGTGATGCTCGCCGACGAACCCACTGGGAACCTCGACCCGGACACCGCCGAGCTGGTGCTCGGGGCCCTCAAGACTGCGGCCCACCAGGACGGGGCAGCGGTCGTGATCGTGACCCATTCCCGCGCCCTGACCGACAGTTGCGACGCCCGGCTCTCGTTCGGCACCGACCCTCGTGCGGGGTCGAAACGTGTTGATTGAGTCAATCAGAGCCTTGCGTGCCGGTGCCGCGACCAGCGCACTGTTGTCTCTGACTGCTGCTGCGGCCACCTCGGTAATCCTTTTGGCGACAGCGGAGACATTGCAGGCCGAGCGCACGATACTGGGATCACTCGAAGCGCCCGAGCTCCGTTTGATCATTCTGCGTGACATAGACGGCTCGGCGGGCCTTCCACCGGAGGCTGCTGAGAGGATACAGTCCGCGAGCAGTGTCGAATGGGCCGTCGGGCTCGGAGAGGCTACCGACGTTTCGGTGTTCGAGGGCGGACCGGCAGTGCCCTTGCGAGCTCTGTTCGGCGCCGCCCCGCCACCCTTGCGGCTTCCACCCAGCTACTACGAAGGGAACGTCGCCCTCGGCGGTCGAGCCGTCGTCAAGGCCGGGCTGACCGACGGTCTCGGCACGGTCTCGAGCGGGACGAGGGCCTACTCTGCCGGTGGCAGTTTCGATGTGGACGAGCCTCTCGGCTTCCTAGCTTCCAGTGCGACCAGACAGGCGGAGCCAGGGGAGCAGCCGTCACAGATCGTAATCCTGGCCGAAGAGGTTGCGGCATTGGACGCCACGGCGCGCTTCGCGGTCGATGCGGCAGGGGCGTCATCACCAAGCCGGCTGAGTGTGTCGATGCCCGACGACATTGAAACGTTGCGGTCGGCAATCGCAGGCGAGATAGGCAGCAGCGGACGAACCCTCACGCTGCTGGTGCTATCTGGAGCGGCCGGGTTGCTCGCCTTGATCACCTCCGTGGGGGTCGTGCTGAGACGAACCGATCTAGGCCGCCGACGTGCGCTCGGAGCCACCCGCGGCTACATCCTGCGGCTGGTGCTGTCGCAAGCCGCGATCACTTCGATCGCCGGGGCTGTCGTCGGTGCTGCGGCTTCACACCTCTACCGATGGTCCTCCTCGCAGCTGGTGCCGTCGCTTGAGTTCTCAATCGCCACAGTGGTTCTGGTCACTGCCGCCTCGATGATGGCCGGATTGATCCCTGCCATCGGCGCCTCGCTGCGCGATCCAGTCAGAGTGCTGCGAATTCCCTGAGCACCCCGGCTGCTACCAGACCACCGTCAGTAGTGCTCCGATGCGGCACCGTGCTGAACCCTCGGTGCGTTACTGCAATCACCACTAGAGTACGCCGTGACATGAGTCGATCTCCACCTACCGTCCAACGCTGGCGAGGTTGGCCACGTTATCGTTTATCGCAGCATCAGCAACTGCTTTCGCAACCATTGGCGCGACACAACGGTCAAATACCGAAGGGACAACAAAATCTGCTCGCAACTGAGCTTCGGGGACACACGCAGCAATCGCACGTGCCGCAGACATCTTCATATTTTCGGTCACACTGCTTGCACACACATCGAGGGCACCTCTAAATATGCCTGGGAAAGCTAGCACATTGTTGATTTGGTTGGGGAAGTCAGATCTGCCGGTTGCCATCACCGCAGCAAAACCGGCAGCCACTTCAGGCCTTATCTCAGGTTCTGGGTTAGCTAACGCAAATATGATCGGACTACGAGCCATCGTCTGCAGGTGCGAAGCATTTAGCAAGTTTGGTGCCGACACACCCACAAACACATCGGCTCCTTTCAAGACATCTGTGAGAGTGCCTGTCTTGCGATGTTGATTAGTCACGGTGGCAAGTCGTTTTTTTATGTCGTTTTGATTTTTGCGACCCTCATACACTGCTCCCGCTCGGTCAACGCCAACCACCTCACCAACTCCTGCGTCAACAAGAATTTTGCAGACCGCAACCCCCGCCGCTCCCATGCCAGAAACAACCACCGAGATGTCTTCAATTTTTTTGTCAACCAGTTTCAACGAGTTTGTTAATGCAGCCAGCACAACTGTAGCTGTGCCGTGCTGATCATCGTGAAAGACCGGAATCGAGAGCCGCGCCTTTAGTGCTTCTTCAATCTCAAAACAGGCAGGCGCGGCGATGTCTTCAAGATTAATGCCCCCAAAGGTAGGAGAAATATTAGCAATTGTTTCAATAATGTCTTTGCTGTCTGTTGATTCCAAACAAATTGGAATCCCGTCAACGCCGCCAAACTCTTTGAACAGCAGTGCTTTACCCTCCATAACAGGCATCGCAGCTAGGGGACCGATATTGCCTAGACCAAGAACCGCACTACCATCGGAAACTATCGCCACGGTGTTTTTCTTGATGGTGTATTGCCGACCAACGACTGGGTTTTCACGAATCGATAAACACACACGCGCCACACCAGGTGTATATGCCATCGCTAAATCATCGGTGTCACCCACCGAACATAGGGGCCGAACCTCTATCTTGCCCCCTTCGTGGAGTGCGAAAGTTCGATCCCACCAATCCAAAACCTCCACTCCGCAAAGCGCGCCAACGGCAGCGGCGATTTCTTGTGCATGGCTTTCAGACCGACAATACACATCAATATCGCGCACCACACTCGGACCTTTTGCTTCAAAACCTGGTATCGCGGCAATGTTGCCACCTGCATCCCCAACCGCGGTAGCAAACCGGGCGAGCGTGCCTGGAACATTGTCGAGTGAAACCTTGAGAGTTATTGAATAAGCAGCGGTTGGTGCGTTCGCCATCCCGATTATGGTATCTGTGATCTCACCGATGCCTTAGTGAACCGCTTCTATAATGCACCGCCTTCTATGAGGTTGTGGTTGGTCATCATCCAACGAACGTCTTCGAGGCGACTGTGGCACAAACCGAACTGCTCGTTGGTTTTGTCGATGCCTGAGTCTTGCAACCTGTTCAGCGTTATTTCAGCGGAAGCAACCGCAGCATTAGCTAGGTGGACAGCAAGTTCACCAAAAGTGGCCAGATCGGGCAGGGTCGTGAGATGCATGTAGGTACCGAGGATGCGCCAACACGAAACGTCGTCGTACTCATTCTGCGCTTCGCTTGGGTCGCGCAGGCTGTTGACCCGTAAAGGTTCGAGAGCGTCGATAATACCGTCGGGCACGTCAGGACAGTTGTTCAACAGCACCGAGATGTCGTGTGAATATTTTGCTGTGCCGCCGCCCAAAGCTGTGAGGCATTTGAGCGAATGCTCAACAGTCAACACAGCGTGGGCGCACAAACTCGCCAACCGGTCCTCCTGTTCTGCGTGGTCAACTGTCGTCACGTGGTCAACAGTTGAGGCCTCACTAGGAGCAGCGACACAAAAGTGTCTCAGGTCACTCAACGACTTGCGCATTGATGAAAGCATCGACGCGGCTTCTTCGAAATCTGATTTGGGCATTCCGATTCCTTTCCCCCAGTTGACACGGTCATCACTAGGTTCGTCGCAAAACAACCAGATACCATGCCGGGCGATCGCTGCTTCGATAGACGACTTGACCCGGTTGGTTCTGTATTCCCACTCCGGCCAGTCGGTGACCAACACATCAACTGGCACATCTGTCGCTGACATACACAACGATCGCAGCCGCCAAGTGCGCGGCAGCCTTTCGTCGTAGTCGATGTC
Organism: Candidatus Aldehydirespiratoraceae bacterium; assembly: GCA_965204595.1. Classification (GTDB taxonomy): domain Bacteria; phylum Actinomycetota; class Acidimicrobiia; order Acidimicrobiales; family Aldehydirespiratoraceae; genus VXYK01. The sequence continues at coordinate 1,435,434 of CBDBEW010000014.1, forward strand.
GTCAAAGATCGCCATCAAATCAAGATCGCTGCCAGCACGCGCGTTGCCGTTAACCACCGAACCGAACAGCAAAACACCAGACGCGCCTTGTTCACGCAACACATCTGCTGCGAGCTGCGCCTGTGCCAAAGTAGGCGGCGCATCAGTGATCAGTTCACGAGTGGACATGCCACCACACTAGCCCACAATATCACTGCCCGCCACCCGGCAGCATATGACAAAGCCGCGCTAACCCGCAACATCCGCGAGGTTATGACCAGCACCGCACCAGCCAAACACTCCCCGCTCTAAACCAACGCCACCCTAGCAGTTTGGTCGGGGCGGGGCTATGAATGTTGTGGTAGTATTGTTATATGAGTGGGACACATACTATAGTTGTGGGAGATAGAGGCAGGGTAGTGGCGCCGGCAGCGGGTGCGCGAGCAGGCTGAGTTAGACGAAGGGCAGCACTGGTCTTGTTGAACAAGCCGGGTGGTCTGATTTAGGTTCAGGTTCTGACATTTGGTCGGTTGAAAAACGTGTTTTTGGTCGGTCAGACCTTGTCTTTCTGGCATAATGCAAGCTGTGGACCAGCACGCCGACAACCCAAGCGCTGCACCCGGGAGCAAGGCGGACTACTTGCCGAGGGTTGTGGATATGGAGATCGCCGACTGCATGGAGGGCCTGCCGGCTGTGCTGATCGAAGGGCCGCGTGCCTGCGGCAAGACCACCACCGGTCGCCATCATTCCCGCAGCGAAGTGATGCTCGGGGCAAACCCCACAGCACGCTCAGCTGCCGAGGTGGATCCGCGCCGTGTTCTGCGTGGCCCGCTTCCGCGACTGCTCGACGAGTGGCAGTTGGTGCCCAGCATCTGGAACCAGGTGCGCGCTGCGGTCGATGAAAGAGCCCAAGCTGGCAGTTACATCCTGACCGGCTCAGCCACACCCGCCGACGACATAACCCGTCACACCGGCACCGGACGCATCACGCGCGTACAGATGCGGCCGATGTCGCTCTACGAATCGGGGGAGTCCAGCGGCGAGGTCGGCACAGGTGAGCTCTTCGACGGAATCATAAGGTCTGCCGCACCGGCAGAAATCGACTTGGGCGACATCATCGAGGCTATTTGTCGCGGTGGATGGCCGGCCACCACCTCCGCGAGCCTGTTCGCGGCGCAGCGCTACTGCCTCGGATACATCAATGAGGTCAGCCGCGCCGACATTCCCCAACTCACCGGCGAGACTCGCAACCCGGCGGGAGTCATGCGGCTCATGCGGTCACTCGCCCGCAACGTCGCCTCTGAAGCCTCCGAACGAACGCTGGCAACAGACACCGGCGACCGGCGGCCGCTGCACCGCACGACAGTGTCGAGCTACCTCGACGTGCTGCGGCGACTGTTCGTCGTCGAGGAACTACCGGCATGGTCGGCTGATCTGCGCTCGCGTGCCCGGCTGCGCCAGAACCCCAAGAGGCTGTTCGTCGACCCGTCGCTCGCGGTTGCGGCCCTGCGAGCCGGCCCCGAGCGGCTCGATGCCGACCATCGCCTGCTAGGTCTGCTGTTCGAGGCACTTGTCGTGCGCGATTTGCGGGTGTACACGCAGGCCCACGGCGGCGAACTGTTCCACTACCGCGACAGCTCCGGTCTAGAGGTCGACATCATCTGTGAACTCGGCGACGGTCGATGGCTCGCCGCCGAGGTGAAGCTGGGCGCTCGCGCCGTCGTCGACCACGCCGCCGCGGCGCTGCTAAAACTGCGCGACCGCGTCGACACGACTGTGATCGGACCCCCCTCAGACATGGTCGTGATAACTGCAACCGGCCACGGCTACCGCCGCCCCGACGGCGTGTTCGTTGCTCCTATCGGCGTTCTCGGACCCTGACCGACATCGCTTCGGACCGTATTCCAGCGCAAGACACAACACGGCACGACCGATCGCGTACGCGGTCGTCACGCGGCAGCGCTTTGGTGGAAGTGATCGACGATGTTGAAGAACTCTTCGAGGTCGGCGGGGGCGAAGATGGTTTCGGGGCCTTGTGGGGCGACGGTGGTGAAGGGATCGTCGTAGACGCGTTCTGGTGTGATGGTGCCGCGGTCGGTCAGGTAGTCGATGACCATCTCCACGAAGCGGATCTGGTTGACGCTGTAGCGCTTGTCGTCGAGGAACTTCGCGAATGCTTGCTTGGCGGCTGCACGGTCGAGGCCGACGAGGCTGCGAATGAACAGCCCGAAGTTTCCGGCACGTTCGGATGCTTGCGCGAACGTGCCGTCGTCTCCGATCCCGGCGGCGACCAGAACCCGCTGTAGTTCCTCGATGTCGCGGGCGCCGAGCGGTTCTCCGCTGCGGACTCTGGCCACCACGTCCTCGGCGAGGTGCTCCTTCAGGTAGTGCTGCGCCTTTTTGGCGAACTGTTCGAAGTCGGTGCTCGCGACTGACCCACCGGTGCCGGGCAAATCGATCTCTGCGGCCTCGCCGATCTCGTCGGTGAAGTTGCTGTAGATGACTGACTGCTGTGTGAATGGGATCAACTGCACGAGATTGCGCAGGTGCTTGCGGGCGTCTTCGAGCATCGGGTAGGTGACGTCTGTCCACCACTCGTCGCTCTGGACGTCGGCGATCAACTCAAGTTGCGCCGCCACGACCGGTATTGCAGTGCCGAGGTCTTCCAACGCCGAAGCGACCTCGATGATCCATCTGCGCTGCCGCTCGAACGGCTCGTGGCTGAGCAGTCGGAGTTGGGCTTTCAGCACCACCACATCGAAGCGTTTGGCGTCCTCGTGTTCGGGTTCGAGTTGGTCGGGCAGTTTGGCGATCCGGTCGTTGAGCGCGGCGAGGTCGGTGAGCGATGCCGTATCCCACGATGACCGTGATCTGAACCGCTCCACCAATTCCAGGTGGGGCCGCACCAAGAAGTTGTCTGGGTTCATCGACTTCACGGTCTTGTGCAAAGTGGCGGCAATCTCGGCTCGCTCGTCTCCCAGTGTCACTACCCCATCCAGCGCCTGCAGCAACTCCAGCCGAGCGGAGAACAGGATCTCGTCGAGCGACTTTCCGGTCGCCTTGTCGGCTGGCACGAGCTCTTGGCTGAAGTACTCCAGGTTCTCGCAGAAATCGAACACCTTGAACTCGCTCTTGTCGTCACCGGGACCGAACAGGTTGGGACACAGACGAGTGCCCCGGCCGAGCATCTGCCAGAACTTGGTCTTTGAGCGAACCCGTTTGAAGTAGACGAGGTTGACGACTTCGGGTATGTCGATTCCGGTGTCGAGCATGTCGACGCTGATGGCGATGTGCGGGGATTTGGCCTTGTTGGAGAAGTCGTCGATCAGGCTCTGCGCGTAGTTGACCTGATGGGTGATTACCCGGGCGAAGTTTCCCGCATCGAGGGACGGGTAGTTGACATCGAAGCGCTTCTTGATGAAATCGGCGTGTTGCTGGTTCTTGGCGAAGATGATCGTCTTGCCCAACCGGTCGCCGCCGGCCACCTTGATGCCCTCGGTCATCAGATGCTTGAGCACTTGATCGACGGTGTCCTCGTTGAACAGCCACTTGTTGAGCTTCGCTGAGTCGACCTCGTCGGGCGGCTCCAGCGGGTTGCCTTCGTCGTCGTCCCCCCAAGGGAGATTTTCCCACTCCTCCTTCTCGTCTTCGGGCAGGTCGTCGTACTTGATTCCCTCGCGCGGGAACTTCAGCGGCACCGACAGTCCCCGCGGCGGCACCAAGTAGCCGTCATTGATGGCGTCGTCTAGGGAGTAGGCGTCGGTGGGCACTCCGGTTTCGAGGTCGAACAAGTCATAGGTGTTCTTGTCCACCTCGTCTTTGGGGGTGGCAGTCAGGCCCTGCAGCAGCGAGTCGAAGTACTCGAAGATGCCCCGATACTTGCGGTACACCGAGCGGTGGGCTTCGTCGATCACCACCAGGTCGAAGTGCCCGACGCCGAACCGGCGGCTCCTGTCGGCGCGGTACTCGTCGATCTTGTTGACCATCGTCTGGTAGGTCGACACGTACACCCGACCGTCTTCGGTGCCCTCGGTCACCAGGTTCACCGGTGCCGAGTCGGGCAGATGCGTCTTGAACGCGTTCACCGCTTGGTTCACCAGCGCGGTGCGGTCGGCGAGGAACAGCACGCGCTTGACCCAGCCGGCCCGCATCAGCAGGTCGACCAGCGCGATCACGGTGCGGGTCTTGCCGGCGCCGGTGGCCATCACCAGCAGTGCCTTGCGTTGGTTGTCGTTCTCGAGATGCTCGGCGATGGCTCGTATCGCTCGCTGTTGGTAGTGCCGGTCGACGATGCTGTCGTCGACGTCGAGCGACGCGAGTGACTTGCGCGACGTGCGCCGCTGGATGAGCAGAGCCAGTTCGTCGCGGGTGGCGAACCCCTGAACCGGTCGCGACGGGTGCTGGGTGTCGTCCCACAGCCAATGCTCGTAGCCGTTGCTGACGTAGATGAGGGGCCGCCGGCCGGTCTCGGTTTCCAAACAGTCGGCGTAGAGCCTGGCCTGCTGCTCGCCTACCTTCGGATCCGCCAGAGCCTTCTTTGCCTCCACCACGGCGAGCGGTAGCCCATCGGCACCCCACAGCACGTAGTCCACGTACCCGACCCCCGATCCCGAGGGCATACCGTGCACCTCGTACTCGGTGTCGTGGCCTGCGATCAGGTCCGTCCATCCGGCCTCTGCCAGCAGCGCATCGATCTTGAACCTGCGGGTATCGGCCTCAGACCAGTCGTACGCTTCGGGCGGGATGGTTTCAGCTGCTTGCTGCTTCGCCGCGGCGACCTCCGCGCGTAACTTCGCCAACTCGGCGCTCAGCTCATCAGCAGTCCGGGTCGATTCGGCCAATCGCTTCTGAGCGGCGGCGAGCTCTGCCGTCTCCCGCTCCAGCATTTCCTCAAGCTCTTGGCGCTCGCGCAGCGATGCCTGCTCGGTCTTGCCCGCGTCAAGCAGTTTGTGCGGGTTGAATCGCACTGTCGGATCAGGCTTCGTCGCGCGTCCATAGGTGGACGCCAGCCACAAGCAGAACTGGAACAGCGCTGAAACGATCTCGACCGCCTCCAGCTTCGACGGTGCCTTCGATTCATGGCGGGCACGATTGCCGGCCAGTTGAATCTTGCGCGCCACGTTAAAGACCCGGCCGCCTTCCAACGCCTTGAACCCCGGTTCGTTCAGCCGCGCACCGAGCGTGTCGTCATACGGTTCGGGTAGGGACCGGTCGTGCTGGTATGCCCACTTGACGGCGGTTTCAAGACACTTGCGCGCATAGATCATCGCCCGCCCCGGGTCCGACAACGCGTGCCCTTCCGCCCACGATGCCGTCTCAAACTCGTTTTGGAACTCAGCCTCCAGAAACGAGAACTGCGATTCCTTCACAATTCCCCCCGAAACGCCCGCTGCTGCAATGAGGCAAACAGCGTGTCAAGGGCCGCGAGTCCATCACGTTGCTGGACGCGCACCACCTCAACTGCATCGAGCACGCCACCGAATCGCCGTTGCGCTTCGATTGAAGGTAGTGGGATCTCGCTTGCTTTGACGATCTTGTCGGATACGGCCGGGTAACTGGCACCTGTGGCAAGTTGGACAAGGTGCTTAACGAACGAAGTTGATTTAACCCATTGGTGCAGGTATCGCGAGTCGAGTTCACTTGGAGTAGGACGCAACACGCAAAGTCCTGTAGATGCCGTTGCACCGTCTAAATCCGGTCGAACACAGGCGACAGCATTCAGATTCGGCCGCACTGTCGAAACCAGTATGTCCCCAGAAGTGACTAGCTGCCTAGCTCGGCTCGGAGCATCCGAGGCAAGGATTGTTGTCGGATGGGTCACCGATTTTGAGTCCTGGTTAATGCTGGAGATATCGATGTACGTGAATGTCCCCGTTCCGTCTAGCCGAGGATTCCATTTCGCCACCGGATGGACCAGTTGGCCGATCGCGACCTTCGTCACATCGTTGGTTCTCAAGAAGTCGCAGAAAAGGGACGACTCCAACGTGTCTAGCTTCGCGAGCGCCTGACGACGTTTCGCCCGAAGTGCCTCAGCCGCATCCAGCACCCCCGCAATCCACCGCTGCTCCTCAACCGACGGCAACGGAATTGGGGCCAACTTAACGATCTTGTCCGACACCGCTGGGTAGCTTGCGCCGGTGGCCCGCTCAATAAGATGCCCAACAAATGGGGTAGCCCGAACCCAGTGGTACAAATACCGGTCGCTAAGTTCATCCTGGCGTGGACGTAGCACGCAGAAACCCGTTGAGGCAGTTGCACCATCAAGATCAGGTTTAACATGTGCAACGGCGTTCAGATTCGGTCGGACTGTCGATACGAGCACATCTCCAGCACGAACGAGTTGTCTGGCCCTGCTGGGTGCTTCCGCTGCTGCAATGGCTGTCGGGCGGACTATAGATTTAGTGATCTGGTCGACGCTTGAAATGTCGATGTAGGTAATACACCCCGTGCCGTCTCTCCGAGGATCCCATTTTTTGACAGGATCAACGACGAAGCCGATCTCGACTGGTCTCATCTCAGCATCGCCTTGAGATCATTGATTCCTTCCTTTATTTCTTCTTCAAGAACGGCTATTTCATCGAGAACCTCGACGGGAAGCGGATACACGGTCTCGTCGTAGACGATCTGCTTGTAGCTATTGATGCTGAGGTCGTAGTCGCTCGCTGCAATGTCAGCCTTTGGCACACAAAATGACTGCTCGGTTGGCTCCCTCTCCAATTCCGCACGATCTCGCTCCAGCCAGCGAGCGAGTGCATCGGGGAGGTTGTTCTTCTCATGTTCGTCTGCCGTCAAGCACTCGCCGACGAGTGCTCCGAGTCGGTCCTCGTCAAGAAGCGGAGTACGCTTGTCGTCGAGGCTGTAGCCGTCGGCTTGGAGGTCGTAGAACCAGACGAGGTCGGTACCGCCGGAATTGGTCTTGGTGAACAACAGAATCGCCGTTGAGACACCCGAGTAGGGCTTGAACACGCCAGCGGGCAGCGAGACGATGCCGTCGAGTTTCTGGTCTTCGACCAGGATCCGACGAAGCTCCTTGTGTGCTTTGGTGGAGCCGAACAACACGCCGTCCGGGACGATCACCGATGCTCGGCCGCCGGGTTTGAGCAGCCGGAGGAACAACGAGAGGAACAGCAACTCTGTCTTCTTCGTTCGGGCGACCTGTAGGAGGTCCTTGGCGGTGCCCTCGTAGTCAAGCGACCCTGCGAACGGCGGATTGGCGAGGATCAGGCTGTAGGCCTCGGTGTCGCCGGAGTGATCCTCGGCCAGCGAGTCCCGGTAGCTGATATTGGGGTTCTGCACTCCATGCAGTTGCATGTTCATCGACCCGATGCGCAGCATCGTGTTGTCGAAGTCGTAGCCCGAGAACATCTTGTCGTGGAAGTGCTTCGATTCGGTTGGTTTGGTGAACGCGCTCGGGTGCTCGCGGCGGATGTACTCCCCGGCACCGACCAAGAACCCACAAGTGCCGCTGGCGGGATCGCAGATCACGTCGTCGGGCTGAGGCGCCATCATCTCGACCATCAACTCGATGATGTGCCTCGGCGTGCGGAACTGACCATTCTGGCCGGCAGTGGCGATTTTCGAGAGCATGTACTCGTAGACGTCGCCCTTGGTGTCGCGATCGTGCATCTCGACCCCATCGAGTCCGTCGACCGCCTTCTGCAGCAGCGCCGGCGTGGGAATCGTGAGACGGGCATCACGCATGTGCTTGGCGTGGGTGCTCTCACTGGCCCGCGTCTGGAGGAACGGAAACACGTAGTTCTCGACAACATCGAACATCTCTGCGGCAGGCCGGTTCTTGAACCACGACCAGCGCAAGTCGTCGTACGCACGCCCCTCGGCCCGCCCCTCCGGCCGAAACTCTTCGTCGGCCGGGAAGATGTCGTCCTCCGCCGGAATCGCCTCCCCTGTCCGGTTCGCCTTGTTCTCGGCAAGCGTCTGCTGCTCGTCAAGTGCCTTGATGAACAGCAGATACGTCAGTTGCTCCATCACTTCCAGCGGATTCGAGATTCCCCCCGACCAGAAGTCGTCCCACACCTTGTCAATCTGCCGCTTCAGCTCCCCCGTCACCATGACTGCACATTATCGCCGAACCAACGATTATCGGCATCCCATGTTTAAGCACCGTGATGAATGCTGGTCAGCTATTGACCTCTTTCGCGACACCACGGAGCATCCGGTGCCTCAAGTGTGTCGAGCATCAGCGTTGCAACCACGACGGCGGCTCCAGAAGCGAGGTGTGCGTGGCGGTCCTTCAGCGAGACCGACGCAGAAGCCCTGCCGTGCCCTGTACCCTGGTCGTTCCTCAAATCGTTCACCCCCAATGAGATTTGCAACACCCCACCAAGGATCTTTCTGACCGGCTCAGCAAAATCCTCCTGAGTCGAGGGATTGTGTTTTGGGTGAAGCATCAGCACCTCAAGAGCTCGATTCACCAAACTAGGGAAGTTTGATGGCGCGGGTTCGCCAACGCGGCCAAGAACCAATTTTGATGCCGTCTCCAATAGTTCTTTGCTGGATCCGATCAACAACGGCGTATCGTCATCAGTGATGGCCCTATGCATTCGCCCGACATGCTCACGAAGAGCTGGAATATCTGGAAACGTCGCGCCGCTAACCGAGAGTCCGTCGACTGCTTTCAGGTGACCATCATCGCTCAGGCCCAGTTGGTACGGCATGAGTGCCTCCCGAAGTTGGGCAATAGCTGATTGCGATGCTGCGAACGCATGGTCAGAGGAGAACATCTGGTGGGCTCGAAGGAGGTCAATCAGTTCTCTGACCAGGGGGACAACGTCTTGTGACTCGGCAGACTTGATTGCTTCGCTGACACGATCTCGCTTACTCCCAACCTCGCCGTCGAGACCAAAGAGACCTAAAACGTCGGTGACTTGCCCATGCGTTGGTCCAGCACCGCCAGCCCAGAACTCCGCAAGAACTCGCGCCAAGCGTGCCCGTTGACGTACTTCGATAGTTGGTGGCATGTTTGGACTTTACATTCAGGTTAGTTGTGAGCACAACGAAACGACCCCGCAATCGTGATTCTGATCCAACCCGTACCGCCGGAACGAAAAATCGTCGCACCGACAGAGGTTTCCTTGAGCACGTCGCCGCTTCCATGAAACGCCATCGTCGAATCCTCGACTGGCTGATCGCCGAGCCAGAGGAGTCAGAACAGCCGTTGAGCACGGCGGAAGACACGTTCTGCGTGCGTCCTGCCTGTGCTGACCTGTTCTGCTGTCCCCTTTGCCACTAGCGAGTCCACCGCCACCTTCGCGTGCGTCTCCTTGTAAATCGTTTCGAGCAGGGCGTGACGACGGAGATCGGCCAGGTTGCGTTGGCTCTCTTCCAGTAGACGCAGAATGGTGTCCTCCAATGGTCTGAAATCTGGTTCGAGGATGTCGAACGCCAACTGGTTCGGGTCACGCGGGTCTCGGAAACGCTGTCCGGAAACCCCGTCGACTTCCCATAGGCCGTCCTTGAACTTCCCTACAGCGACATCGCTGCGCGTGCCAAAGAACTGGTGTAGCGAATGTCCGCCTTCGTCGATCATCTCGAATGTCAGCACATGATCGAAGCCGGCGGCAAAGAGACCCTCGCGGTAGAGGTCAAGCAGATACGGTTCCTTCTCAGGCGTAGACAGGTCGCTGACACCTCGCCAATCGGAATGCCCGAAGACACGCTCACCCGCTGCTTGCTCGCCCTTGGCGAAACGGGCGAAGAACTGATCCTTGAACGTCACGAGCACTTCAGATGATCGCTGTTGCGCGATGCGTTCCACGATCCTGTAGTCGACATCTGCGCCCCAGCCGTCGAGATTTGCAAACACAGGTCCAGCCCATCCTCCTAGATCTTCGATGGCCTGCTCGTAGAGCTTGATGCACTCGCCGTGGTGAACGCGAGTGATCAATCCAGGTGGCCTGACCGACTGGGGAAAGCGCATCCTGAGGTGATCTCGCAGGTGTTGGGCACGCCCTCGCCGTTCTTCAATAAACACTAGACGGGTTTGAGTGTCCCAACGCGTCACATCGTCTCGCATCGCCTGCGCCATCACAATCGTGGGGGAGCTCTCGGAAGCGTTGGTGTACTCTCCAGGTCCTGCGAAACCGTCCAGGAACGTGATTCCGGTTTCGCGGAACCGGTTGGCCATGATCGAGAACCATGCATCGAGGTAGCGGCGCAGCAGGGTGTGCTTCGCTGCCGTGTGGGGATCGCGCTCCCAAAGAATCCCGGTTGGAGCCGCCACTGAGCTAGCCCGCCGCTCTCAGCGGCAGTTCGTCCCAGAGTTCGCCTTCGAGTTCCCTGCCGCCGGCTTTGGGTGTTCGGCCTCCCCATTGCTTGAAGAAGAACGCGACACCAGCCGAAGTGCAGGCGTCGCGAAGCTCGGTGACCCAGTCCAGTTCCATTGGCCGCGCGTTGGCACCGGACTCGCCGCCTGCGATCACCCAGTGGACGCCTTCGAGATCGAGGGCGCCCAGCGGCCCGAGCAACGGCTCGGCGCTCACAAACCTCACCGCCGCAGGCACGCAGCGAAGGTGGTCGATGCGAAAGACGTAGCGGCGCGTCTCCACGCTGACACCCATCCACAGATTCGACGGCCAATCGAACTCACTTGCCACTCGGCTCAGCCGACGCGACCGTTTGGTGAGCACCTGGTAGGTGTGCTGAGGCGTTTCGCGGATCACCTCGAAGACCTGCCCGATGAACTCCAGGGGAACGTCATCATGGAAGAGGTCGCTCATCGAGTTCACGAACACGAGCCGGGGTGTACCCCAACGCTTGGACACGTCGAGCGACGACGGATGAACGGTGAGCTTGAAACCCGGACCACTCGTGCGCGGATCGCCGTCGTCCTGATACTTCGGCGAACCCATCGCCTTGAGCCGTTTCGACAACGCGAGGGCGTAGCAGTTGTCACACCCCGGAGACATGCGATCACAACCCGTGGTCGGATTCCACGTCGCCTCGGTCCACTCGATAGCTGACTTATCGGCCACACCTCAACCTTAGAGGCAACGTGTGACAGCGTGGCGGAGCGAAGCTTCCCGTGTCGGCGCGTTCCGCATTGCCCGCCGCCGGCTATCCGCTGCGCTTCCAGATGGCGCAGACGTGATCGGCGAGCCAGTTGCCCCGTTCAAGGATCGTGTCGTCGTTCCACGCTTCGAACCACTGGTAGCCGGCTGGCACCGCACTCGGGACGCAGAGTATCTTGTTGAGATGCAAATGAGAGTGTTTCGCGAGTTGGTCCCGCTTCCCACAATCGTCGCACTCCCCGAATTCGCTACGCTTCGTCGTCCACGGGTTGTTGGACATGGCGGGGTTGAGCCTTTCGTTGGCCAACGTCAGGTTTCCGAGCGTGTGCAACCGATTCCTCCGTTGGTCGCGGCTCAACTGTGATGTCTGCAACGGCCAGTCTTCGTCTCTCCAGCGAACCGGCAGCAGGTGTTCGATCGTCAGATTCTTCGGGCACAGAGATTCGGATTTGCCTTCGGCTGAACTCAGGCGGTCTTCTATCGCCTCCAAGATCATCCTAAGACGTGCGCGACTCAGTTGCAGGTACAGCGGCCGGTTGCGGATCGACTCACGAACATCGGCATCCGTCGGCCATGCAGTGTTCTGCGCCTCAGCCTTGCTGAGCACCGCACTGATCTTTGTCGGCACACCTTCGCCGGTCTGATTCTTGACGGCGCGCAGCAGCGGGTGCAGAAAGTTCTGGTAGCCGCGCGTCGCGCGTCCGCAGATCATTCGACGCATGAACCAGCTCTCAAGCAACTCCAATGCGTGCATCCGGTCGTGGTCGCCGATCTCGGCGGCATCGCTGAACAGCCAGAGGAGCAGCGGTGTCATCACACGCAACTGCGACACGTCCCAACGGTAAAAGAAGTCCGCTAGCCGCGGCCCTTCGAATTTGCCGTCCTCCAAGCGTTTGAAGACACCGGAGAACTTCGAAAGGTTGGCAGCCACGACGTCGACGGCTAGCTGTTCGTCGGACACGTACTTGCGGTACTCGTCGAAGAGGCGCTGGGTGCTGACCTCTTTCGCGAGGTTCATCGAGAGCCAGTAGAAGAGGAAGGCATCGAGCCGTGGCCAGCGAACTCGCCCCAAGGGTGATCTCTTCACGCCACCAGTCGGATTCCAGATGCCGCCAATGATCCCTATGAAACTGCTCAACATCAAGCTGTCGAGCCTCCGCTTCGTGGAGCATGTAGTTCTTCACCAAGTCCGAAGCAAGAAGCGCGGTGCCCCGAGCATTCAGAGTCTCGAAGATTGCTTGCGCGTTGTCGTCGTCGTCGAGATTGATTACGACAAGATGGACACCGTGACTGATAGCTGTGACGAGTGCCGCGAATCGCTTGTCAATGCCATTCGACGGGTCGGATTCTTGCACCCAGTCGCGTGCTTGTGACTTGAAAAACGCGTGCGCCTTCGCAATTGCCTTGTCGACGAGATCCTCGGGCACCGACGACTCGTCGGTCATCGCGTGCCGAAAGACATCCCGATCGGCATTAGTAGGCCAAATTTTGAATCGGTCATCACCATCGAAGATCTTGGTGTCATTGAGTACAAGCTTTTGGAGTTTCCGCCTCTCAAGTGGGGATCCTTCCAGTTCATGGATCACTTCTTCCACCGCATCCGCTAGGAGCTGAAGCGTCGTGAGCCGCTGCTGCCCGTCGATCACATCGCGCGTCTCGAGCGTACCTACTGGCTTGAGTTGCTGACGTACGACAACCGCGCCCAGAAAGTGGTGGGATATATCCGAGCTGTCAGCAAGATAACGATCTGCAAGCGAAACCACGTCCTCCCACAAGGGCACCCACTGTCGGTCGCGATCCCACACATAGGGCCGTTGGTACAGCGGCACTCGAAACTGCACATCAAGCGCAAATATCTTCTGCAACGGCAGAATGCTCACATCCATCCACATACCTCCCGAGTCCTCTTGGTCGGCCCTTGGGGTCTTGCCCCTGAGTTTACTCGACTTTCGCCACCTATGCTCCACCCCCTTGATGCGGAGAACCAGTTTGATACGACCGTCGAGACCGACCTTAGCACCTTTCTTCTCCGCAGAAAAACCAAGAACGCCTTCACGTCGAGCACCACCATCACGCATCTTGCTCTCGTTCGGCCTCGTGTCGACGATGCGCCAGCAAGTCCTCGACCAGCCTCAATTCGCGCTGCGTAACGCAGTCGCTTCATTCGCCTGAGCGGCAAGCACCCCGAGTCGCGCCATTGAAACGAAGAACTGTGTTTCTTATTGGCCGCGAGCAAGGTGCCTTTGCATCGCTCGGCGGACTCCGGCTCGGCGCTGAGGATCCTTGATTTGCTTCTGCGGTGAGGTGCCTGACTCATCAGGGGATCGGATCCACTCGTGGAAAGCAGCGGTGGATGCAGCTTGGTCTATACCGCGTTGGGTCTCTTGATTAACCCATTCTTCCTGTAGGTCGACTTCCTCGAAAACCGATGCGGTGCTCTCGGCGAGTCGGTGCGTAGGCACCAAGAATCGGGTGAGTTACCAGATGAAGCGCTGTTGCAACAGGTGGATGCCGTAGGGCGACAGACAGGCGATGCGCTTGTCGTGAAGCAGCGAACCCGAATCGACTACTCCCATTTGTTCAAAGCTGACCACCCAGTCCTGTCCGTTCAGTTCGGGGAGTGGCATCACCTTGAAGTGTCCGTCGCTCCACTTCCGCAAGGGAATCTGTTGGCTGGCAGCGACACTTGCAACATGCAGCCGTGGAATCAGCCGGACACCGTCCGCTCGCATCGAGCAGGGGTGAGTCAACACGATGCCGAGTCCCTCGGATTTGGCAGACAGTCCGGGGATCGTGATCCCGTCGAACACGTCACCGGTAATGAACGGACGTGCCTGTTCCACTTCCTCAGGCGAGGATGCGAGGTACAGGTCCGGTGGGGAGTTGGGCGCTTCGAGTGCTTCGTCTGACAAGCGAGTCGGCCTAACTGTCGGAACTGGTGAGGCGCAGGCCAGGTAAGCCGTCTGGACCGGTGAATACTTCCACGTCGGAGCGATATCGGGCGCGCCAGTCGGGTTGGAACTCGTCTAGGACACGCTCTGGGTCGCCGGACTGGTCATGTGCCAGTGCAAGAACGAGATCGAACCGCTCAGACGCCAACAGATCCAGCCCGGTGAGTGGCGCATCGGGATGCATCGGTGTTTCGAGCCAGCCTGCTACGTCAGCGATGTGGTAACGCTCCGCTGCCATCTCGCAGAGTGCGACGATCCGCGCGACGCGCCGCCGGTTGTCACCGGTGGCCGACTCGCCTTGCCGCCACTTGCGCAGGGCGGGCACCGACACTCCGGCGGTCTTGGCGATGTCCCTCCATGAGAACCCGAGTGTGCTCAACCGGTCCAACAATGTCGGCAGACGTTCTCGGCAATGGCGCACGGTCAACAAGCGCAGTTCCTCGTCGAGCCCGTCCGAATGCAGTTGCCCGATGGACTCGTGAATGTCTCGAGAATCGTGAACCAACAACCCGCTGCGGCTATGCAGGAAGCCGATATCGTCCACGAAGTCCTGAATCGTTCTGGTCCGTTCCAAACGGGGCGGCGCGTGGCCGACTGACGCCCCGGTGGGCGCATCGTCAATTCGGTGAACGGTGCTCATGTCAGGCCCCCTGGCTGCTGGTCGAACACTTCTTTACGCAGTTTGTCGGTGACGGCAATCTTGAAGAAGTCGCTCGCCGCCTGATGCACCCGATCGCAACGCTCGAGGATAGAGACGTACGATCACAACCCGTGGTCGGATTCCACGTCGCCTCGGTCCACTCGATAGCTGACTTATCGGCCACACTTCAACCTTAGAGGCAAAGTGTGACAACTGAAAAGACAAAATCGCGTGTCAACAAGATATACGTGCCACGACGGCGACCAGCTGTCATCGACCGACTCAACCGACGCGCCTGCGATGTTTCGCAGCGGTGTGCCTATGAAATCGTTCAGCAGTGCCGCTCAACTTCCCGCCACTGCCCTAAAATTATCTGTGTCCCAAAACCCTCCGCCACCTCCTCCGCCTCCGAATTCCAGGACTTGACCAAGACGAGTTCCTGCACAGGCCGACTCGCTCCCCCCTCAACGCAGTCGACAAGGTTCTCAAATACCAACTCCGCGAGCGCGCCGTCCAAAAATGAGTTAGAGTTGTGGTATGGGATTGAAGAGGTTCTTCGCTAATCTGCTCAACTCTTCAAGGCCGCGTCGGCTTGCGGACCCTTCAACACCGCAGTCCAGCGAAGACTACGCGGACGAGATCGAGATGGAGAAGGAGCGCCGCAGAGGAATGAGGGGCAACTAGCTACCGTCTACCTCGTTGCGCAGGCCACCAGATCGCTCATGGGTCTATGCTGACGCGCTGCCAACGCTGCGGACGTAACCGCAGACCCGTAACGCGCCGCGCCAAGACTTCCCAAACCAGTCCCGCACGAGTGCGGGTCACCTCTTACTGGGTTTGGAGGAAACTACCGTCACGTTTCGGGCGTTCGAAGCGAGCGCTTCGAGGTCTCTTGTACCCTCTGTGATCACCACGCCGCCATGCTCGGCAAGAGCGACGAGGATGGCATCGACGGCTGAACCCCTCTTTGTCTGACTGCGCAACTGACCAGCGCGGCGAGCGGTATCCTCGGGGAGTTCCTCAAGTACTTGACAAGTCTTGATGAAGCGGTTCGCACGAGCATCCTTGTGCTGGGTCCCCGACACGCACTCAGTCAAGACAACCGTGGGTATCACAGGAGTCCAACCGCCTTCCCTTTTCCATTTTCGAATATCGGCGACGGATTGCTCGTCGCCGCGAGCGAGCCTGTCAACTGCCCCCGAGTCGATCAACAACCGCTTAGCGCGGTGCTCGTCCCCACTCACGCGCCGTTGATCTTGTTCCAGAGTGCGTCCGCGCGAGCGATGTGCTTCGCTGAAGGCTCACCTACTTTGGAGACCAGTTCAGCCAGGTAGCGATCTGTCTCTTCCAAGAGCGCTTCTCTTTCCTCCTCCGATATCTCCATCCACGAGCGATCATCGGTGTGGAGATCGTCATCGTCGTCAGGAGCACCGATGTCTCCAAGTTCCAGATCCGTCTCAAACGAGGGGGATTCTGCAAGCGGCTGACGAGCGAATCGACCGCCTGAGCGAGAACCTTTGGATATCCGCGGTTGGGCCATACGACAGGCTACCTCAATGAAGCCCATAAGGCACTACTTCCCGGGAAACGCGAAGAGCGTTTACACGTCGAGTGCGGGGTTGTCGATCCGGGGTGGACCGGCCGGAGCGTTCCCGCCTGCGCCGCTTTGCGCGGCGGAAGACACGTTGTTCGTGCGACCTGCCTGTGCTGACCTGCGCTGCTGTCCCCTTTTCCACTCGCGAGTCCGCCGTCGCCTTCGCGTGCGTTTCCTTGTAGATCGTTTCGAGCAGGGCGTGACGACGGAGAAGCGAACGAAGAAATGATCCTGAACCGTGACCAGTACCTCAGATGACGGTTGCTGCGCGATACGTCGCACGATCTCGTGGTCGGTGTCGGCACCCCAGCCGTTGAGGTTCGCAAACACAGGGCCGGACCATCCGCACACGTCGGCGATGGCCGCTTGGTAAAGATCAGCGCACTTCCCGTTGCGGACGAGCGTGGTCAGTCCAGGCGGCCTCCCCGACAGCGGAAAACGGGCATCAAGTTGCGTCCGCAGGTGTGCGCAACGTCTACGGTTGTACTCGATGAAGATGAGTCGCGTCGGCGTGCCCCAACGCGTTACATCGTCCCGCATCGCCTGAGCCATGGCGATCGCGGGCGAACTCTCGGAAGCGTTGGTGTACTCTCCAGGTCCTGCGAAACCGTCTAGGAACGTGATTCCGGTTTCGCGGAACTGGCGGGCCATAATCGGGAACCATGCATCGAGGTACCGGCGCAGCAAGGGGTGTTTCGCTGCGGTGTGGGTGTCGCGCTCCCATAGAACTTCGGTTGGTGCCGCCACTGAGCTAGTCCGCCGCCCTCAGCGGCAACTCGTTCCACAGATCGCCTTCGAGTTCCCTACCACCGGCTTTGGGCGTTCTGCCTCCCCATTTCTTGCAGCTGCGGTCGACCTGCTCAACCGGCGTGCTTGCGAGGTTTCGCAGCGGTGTGCCTGTGAAATCGTTCTGCAGTACCGCTCAGCTTACCGCCACTGCTCTGGAATTATCTGTGTCCCAAAACCCTCCGCCACCTCCACCGCCGCCGACTTCCAAGACGAGTTCCTGCACAGACTGACACTATTCTCGTCGTCGTGCCTAGCCTTGGAACTGAACTGGGTCGCGAGTCCCGGCAGTTGACTCGCGCGTCGCCCGATCTGCGGTCCATCGTTGGTCGGCTCTTGAGTGAAACGGACACCGACGAATGGCCGAACTGTTTTCGTATGTACTTCGATGGGACACTGGTTTCGCTCCGAACCCGTTTTTTGGTGCCTGCACCCTCGCGACGTGCAAGCCGCAAATCCGAGAGCTCGCAGTCGTGGGTGACTGGGTGGCGGGATTCGGATCGAGAGAGGATGGGCGGGAAGGTCTCCTCGTATATGCCATGCGCGTTGAAGAGGTGCTGTCGTTCGACGCGTACTGGGCTGACCCGAGATTCGCGAGCAAGAAACCAAACCTCAAGGGCAGCCGCAAGCAGCGCGCCGGAGACAACGTGTACCACCGAGGGCCTGACGGTGCATGGGTCCAACAGGAAAGCCTCCACAGCGGAAGCGGCTGCAGCCAAGACCTCGCCCACCTGCACCGTGACACCAGCGTGCCCCGCGTCTTGGTGTCAACGTCGTTTGCATACTTCGGCGCCGACGCGATCGAAATCCCTCTCCAATTCCGTGACTACGAGGGGAAGGACCACTTCACCAGCGTCCGAAACTACCGTCCCCGCCCGGGAGCAACTCCAGTGTTGATCAGATGTTGAACGGTCTGGTACAAAACGGTCCTCTTTCCGACCCTGCGGGGTCCAAGAATCACTTGGTGCTTCCGGGAGTCGTTGCCGAGAAGCAGTCGGACAAAGTCTACGTGGCAATATTCTTGCACTCGGGCGCGACGGATTTGTTGCCGATTTGGTCTACACGGGAC
Organism: Candidatus Aldehydirespiratoraceae bacterium; assembly: GCA_965204595.1. Classification (GTDB taxonomy): domain Bacteria; phylum Actinomycetota; class Acidimicrobiia; order Acidimicrobiales; family Aldehydirespiratoraceae; genus VXYK01. The sequence continues at coordinate 1,453,480 of CBDBEW010000014.1, forward strand.
GCAGGTGTATTGCGTTTCATGATACACTTCACGAATGGCTCATGCAGTATCGGTTCGGCTCGACGAAAATGCCGTAGGCGCGCTCAACCGGTTGACCTCAACTGGGTTGTCACAGTCAGAGGCCATACGCTCCGCGCTGGTCGTGGCGGCAAACCGATTGTTCGATATGGATTCTCTGGCTGCGGAGGCGCGAGTGCTGGACGCCGACGAAACGGACCGCGCTGAGATGATCGCCGTGGCCGAACTGATGGAGAGCCTGCGTGCAGAGGGGTGACGTGTTCCGCTTGCGGCTCCCCAAGGGCATCGGCCACGAACAGCGAGGCGAGAGGTTCGGGGTGGTCGTGCAGTCCGACGTGCTGCTGCCCCGTTCAGTTGTTTTGATCGCTCCAACCTCCGAGAGTGCTCGATCAGCGTCGTTTCGACCGGAGGTTCTTGTGGACGGCTCCACCACCAAGGTGCTTGTCGAGCAGGTTGGAGCGGTGGACACGCGCCGATTGGGCACGTTCGTCAACCGGCTCACCCCCGAAGAGCAGTGGGGAGTAGACGCTGCCCTGATGGTCGTGCTCGGTCTGCGTTAGAGGATCGTTTCGGCCACACCTCAACCTTAGAGGCAACGTGTGACAACTGAGAAGACAAAATCGCGTGTCAACAAGATCAGCGCGGCACGACGTCGACCAGCTGCCATCGACCGACTCAACCAGCGCGCATTCGAAGTTTCGCAAGGCAAGACTTCATCGGCAACCGACCGAGCGAACCCGCAACCGACAGGTGCGGGTTCGTGCATCTAGGCTAGGCATAGCTTCCCGACAGCGAGCAGTGCTTCTGCCGGTCGAGCACCTCGCCGCCTAAACACCGGCGGGGAGCTGATCTGTTTCCATCAATGCCACGATTACCTCCTGATCGAAGTGTCAAGCTAAAGGGAGCGATCCATTGCTGAGGATCGCCTAGCCCCAGTGGTAAGATCGGGGTGCTCGGTGCGCGGGTCAGGATGGTTCTCGCCAGCGGGTTATGGTGTCAGCGAGGTTGTCGGCGAGTGGTTTGAGGGGACTGGCGACATCGGCCGCCTGTCGGCGCGCCAGGAACCTGCCGATGTCGGCGACGCTGCGGTCTGTGGCATCGGCCAAGTCGTCCAACTTGGATTTTGCGAGGTTGCTCGGTGTGTCTGAAGCTGCACCGTACAGCGCGTCGGAGCGCGACATCCGCTCATGAAGCACGGCTGGCGCGAGTCCCAGATCGGCCGCAATTGCCTCATCACGCTGGAGTTGATCCCACATCCAGACCTCGGGTGCTTCAGTGCCCGGCAGAAAGAAGATGCCCGCAGCACCTGTAGCCGTCTCGCGCAGTTTCTGCTCATGATCTGAACCGCGGGCATCACCATCGAGCACGTAGATCATGTTGTCGGCCTGGCCGAACTTCTGCAGCACCCGCGCATGTTCGGGGAATTGAGCCATCCCTGTATCGCGTCCGATCCTTATCGCTTCGGGCGGCAACCTCAGGGCCAGAAGCAGATGATCGAGGATCCCTCGCAAGAGTCCTTCGGCCACATCGTCTTCGCACAAGACATTGAGCCTGTCATGGGAGCGTCCGTAAAGAGCATCTTGAATCAGGTCGCGGTAGGCGGGAACGACTCTGACATCTTGGTTGTCGTCACGTTGAAGGAAAATTCGTCCATTCTCAGGTACGGCGTCGAGGACGACTGGGCTGTGTGTGGTCACCACCACCTGGAGGTTGTTGCGCAGAGCAAGTTGTTGCAACTCAAGCATGAGCAGTTGCTGAACCCAGGGGTGAAGCCCCGCTTCAACCTCGTCGATGAGCACCAAGGCATCCGACAAGCGAGTTATCTGCTGAGCGAGGCGCATAACGGACCGCTCACCGGATGCCATGTGCAGCTCGGAATAACTCGGACCGTCTTGTTGCACCGCGAACAACAACCGCTTCTTCCCGCTCTCCAGATCGACAACTTCGTCATAGTGGAACGGCAGCACGCGTTGCGCGAAGCTGATCTCAGCTGCCGTCAGTGCCGTCTCAGTAGGGGTGATCGATGCCCGGGACATGCTCAGTACACCGCGAACCTCCGAAGGGTTGGTGAGGTTGCTGAGCGTGCGCAGATAGATGTCGCGCTCCGGCTGCGATGCTGCCTTACGCCCGAAGTAACTACGATTCCAGCTCTTGAGCTTGCGCCACCGCATGCTCAAGTCACCCTCCGGCATCGCATAGCTGTAGGTAAGCGCGACCTCGCCCAGAGTGTCCGAACGTCCACCCGTCGAAGAGGCATAGCTGGGGAACAGCGTCGACGGCACGAAATCGCGGCTCGCTGCTCCTGGGACGCGATACGCGCACGCCGCCGCGAAAAGCAGCGTCGTCTTGCCAGTCGCATTACTACCCGCAACAACGCTCACCGGGTAGTCGAAGACCACGCGCAGGTCGCGCAAGCCTCGCAAGCCGTCTACCTTGACCGCCGTCAAGAAATGTGGCATGTGACTCTTCTTGGCTTGCAACTGTCGCCAAAGCTTTTCTTTGCGCCGTTCAATCATCGTCTGCTGTCTCCCCGCACCTACATTTCGACACCACGTTAGCGGAGTCGCACCAAACTCCGCTCACTCGCCATCAATCCTCAATCTCTAAAGAGTACGACGGGAGTCCAGCGGCTGCCACGCGGGACTGGGACCCGATGCCAAGACGGCGGTCCAGAGTTGGGTGTAGAGGCTCGGACCGGTCCCTACGCACGCGATGTCGGGCAAACCATGTTTGCGGTGCCGTCGAAACAGCCGACCGGTCCCTACGCACGCGACGTCGGCCTAGCTGCAACAATCCCTCGATAGTGTCAATGTAGGTGATGTCACCGCCACAGTCACTGTCGCTATGACTCACGCCGAAGCAACGCAGCCGGCAAGCTTCTCAAATACCAACTCTGCGAGCGCGCCGTCCAAAAATGAGTTAGAGTTGCGGTATGGGATTCAAGAGGTTCTTCGCTAATCTGCTCAACTCTTCAAGTCCGCGTCGCCTTGCGGACCCTTCAACACCCAAGTCCAGCGAAGACTACGCCGGCGAGATCGAGATGGAGAAGGAGCGCCGCAGAGGAATGAGGGGCGACTAGGTGCCGTCCACCGCGTTGAGCAGGTCGCTGCGTCTGCATGCGGCTGACGAGCGAATCGACCGCCTGAGCGAGAACGTTTGGATATCCGCGGTTGGGCCATACTGCAAGCTACCTCGGGGTGGGCCGGCCGGAGACCTTCCCGCCTGCCGATCAGAGATCCAAGGCTCAGCCTCTCAAAGCGGTTCCACATTGGCGCGGCGGGCTACCGCGGCAGCAGCCAGCAGCGTCACGATGGCAGCAACGACACCTAGTAGGAGCACAATCGTCTGTGAATTGGAATCGTTCCCATCGGGGTCAAGCGCAGAAGCCGAAGCGTCTTCAAGGATTCTGTCGAGAAGCTCGTTGACATCAGACTGCAATTCGATACTGGCTTCACGGCTGGAGTCGATCAGCCCTGCTTCCTCAACTACGAGGTCGAGCCGGTGTCGAAGCGAATCGAAGACGTTGCCATCTCCATTGCCGAAGGCGATGAACTGGCGCGCCAATGGAACAAGTTCAGGGTGTATCTCGTCTCCGCCCTCGTGTTCCAGAAACGTGATGCTTCGCTCCAGCCGATGGGCTGCGGTTGTGAATCGCTCCTCGGCTTCGGCGATCAGTGTCGGTTCGGAGATGATGATGGCGATGATGAGGCCTGAGAAGGTTCGGAAGAGCGAGCTGAAGGCGAGCGTCAGGTGCCGGTACTGCAACAGCTCCCCACGCGATAGCCGATCCGAGTCGCCCGCCGGATCGCCTCCTAAGTCGCTTCTACCGGTCAGCATGTAATAGAGCTGGTTGTCGAGGCTCGCGACGACCGCCGGCCGAAGCTGGTAATTGAAGAAGGCCCGCAGCTGCGCCCTTTGGCTCGCAGCAGACTGCAAGGCCTCCGCGAGCGCGGGGCGGCCGTCGTGGATCTCGTCGATGTCGGCCTGTATGCGGTCGACTGAGGCGCGCATCGCCAGGACGGCGTCGCCGTGGCCTGCGTCCTCCAGGACGTCCAGGTGTTGGCGAATGCCGGAGAACTCGACTGCGGTGGCGTCTCGGGTTGCTGAGAGGTCTCCGGGTGGCGTCGTCGGCGTGGTCCTGGAGATCGAAGTGGCGGCGACTGCGCTCAAATGCCGATCAACGGCCAGCGCGGCCTCCAAGACGTCGGCCGTCCCACGGTATTCGTCGGTGGCCCCGATACTGCCGATCGTCTGGGAAAGAAGAGTCGTGACCTCCGTTTGCAGTGACGTCAAGACCTCGTTGATCGCCGCGATGTTCCGCGCTTCCTGAACGGCCAGATCCAAGCGGGTCTTCATCATGTCGATCAGGTTCGCGTCGCCGTAAGCGGCGTCCACCAGATCGTCTAGGAGCGCAATCAGCGTGGGTTCCAGATCTTGGTTGTCGTCCCCTCTGAAGACCTCGATGCTGTCGGAAAGCTGATACATCACGAGGTTGAGGTTCTCTTCGACCGTGGCGACGAAGGCGGCATCGGACTGCCTCGCCGCCACCTCGAGGAGGACAGACCCCTGGTCGGCCTGTTGTGTCAAGAGCGCCAAGCGTGCGTAGTCGAGCAGGTCTTCGGGAGCGACGGCACCGCTGCGTTCGGTGATCAAGCGGTAGAACATGTTGTCCTCGCTTGCCACCGCGGCAGGCAGGAGATCCCAGTTGGTCGCAGCTATGAGCTCTTGTCGGCGCCGTTCTGAGTCACCTAGAACTCGGGCGAGGAGCGGGCGATTATCGTCGACCTCCGCGACTCTTCGCACCAGTTCAGCCAGCAGCTCGCGTATCGTGTCCGAGGCCTGCCCATACCCGGCGACAGCCAGGTCGTCAAGTTGCTTGTGCAACGTTTTGACCTCGGCGTCCATCGATGCACGGGACTCAGCCAGGGTCTCCGGTGTCATGCCTGCATGGGTTCTCACCGTGGCAGTGTCCGCCAAAGAGTTCACCTGCCGCACAACTGTCAGCGCAGTGGTCACCGCGCCGATATCGGGTCCTGCCGACAACTGGGCTGACGAATCCTCGACGGCAATCCAAGCCACGGCCGTGCTCGCAGCGATGACCGCCAACACGGTCAACGTGACCGCCGCCAGTTTGGCCGAAACTCGAAGGCGACCCATTACTGCGAGTCCCCGAGATTCGTCACCGGAACGAACCTGCCATCGTCGATCACCGTCAGGAGAACCTCGTCTGAGCCTTGATTGTCGCCCGGACCGTATTGCAGGCTGATGCCGGAAAGGTCGATGGGCGAAAGTTCTTCGAATGCATCCAAGAAGCACTCTCGAGTCACATCTGCTCCGCAAGCTTCTAGTGCCACGATGGCCAATCGCCCCGCGATGTACCCCTCCAGAGAGACAAACCCGGGCGACGCGCTCGGGTCGACTTCGCTGAGAGCCGAGCGGTACTCCGCCACAACTGGGGTCTCAGTGTCGTCCGGATTCGGAACGACCTGTGTGACGTACACACCGGCTGCATCGTCGCCCAACTCCTGTGCCAGCGCATTGCTCCCCACGAAGGAGACCGCCATGAAGATCGGATCGACATCTGCGCGCAGCAGCGTGATTGCTCTGGCCACGGGCTGGTAGGCGCCGATCATGATGACCGCTTCGGGACTCGCCTCAGCGATGTGGAACACCGCAGCCTTCACCGCGCTCGAGTTCCGCTCGTAGTACCAGGTGGCAACAGGTTGGAGTCCGCGTCGGTCCAAGGCGTCGAGCACCCCGTCGAGGCCGGACTGTCCGTAGGAGTCGTTCTGGTACATGACCGCGACTCTGGTGACGCCGAGATCCTCGACTAGGCGCTCCACCATGTGCTCGGTCTCCTGAGCGTAGGAGGCTCGCAAATTGACAACCGACTCCAGCTCCGGATCGCGAAGGAAACCGGCACCGGTGAACGGGGCGATGAACGGCACCGACTGCGACTCGGCAAGAGGAACAACGGAGCGCGACGTTGGTGTCCCCACTTCTCCGATCAGTGCGAACACCCGCTCTTGGTTGAGCAGTTCACGGGTGTTCGCGAACGCAAATCCCGGCTCATACCTGTCGTCCAAAGTAACAAGTTCCAGCATGCGACCATGAACCCCGCCTGCTTGGTTCTGCTCGTGGAACGCGGCCTCGATGCCCACGCGCATACCTTGTCCCAAAGCCTGCGCCGGGCCGCTAAGGGCCGCAGACTGCCCGAACAGAACATGATCGTCGAAGATGCCTAAGACCGCCTCATCGTCGACCATTGGATCACCGACCACAGGCGCAGTAGTCGGCGCGGGGATCTCCGACGCATCATCATCTGGCGCGGTCTCGGTACACGCTGCCGCTAGCAAGACGGCCACGCACACAACCAGAGTTGTGAGCCTTCTGCTGTTTGTGAGGGGGTTGGTCATGGCTTTGGGCATAGCGAATTTCCCTTCCTGCGAGCCGCTCAGACACCGAAATTTAGCAGCAACGAACACGAAACCGTAAATTCGCTGGGGTGCGCCACAGAATGCGCAACATTGACAAACTATCAGACACGAACTTCGGCATCTCCAATCGCGGCTTGCACATGGTCAGCAATGACTGACTGAGCGCGGGCCACAACACGCTCAACTTGGTTGACGGCGATGCCAATAAAGGCGGCCGTGTCAGACAAACAAGCTTTGACCGTTGCGTTATCAACACAAAAACGTTCATCGGCAAGCAGCCGATCAACAAAACTTGCTTCGTTAGTATTTTGCCGTCTAGCCAACACTGCCTCTACCGCATGATGTTTGATTATCTCATGCGCTTGCTCACGCCCAAGACCTGCATCAACTGCTGCTGTGAGCAGTTTTGAGGTGGCAAGCAACGGCAGTTCAAGGCGCAACTCTGCGTCAATCACTTCTTCAAAGGCAACAAAGCCATCGAGCACACTTATTGCCGTTTGCAACAAACCATCAACGGTAAAGAAAGCATCAGGCAACATCACCCGCCGCACTGCCGAACAACTCACATCACCTTCGTTCCATTGCCTGCCCGCAAGCTGTGATGCCATAGTTAAATAACCGTCAAGAATGGTACGCAAAGCACTAATCCGCTCCGCACTCCGCGGGTTCATCTTGTGCGGCATCGCCGACGAACCAACTTGCCCATGACTAAAACCTTCGCTGGCGAGTTCGTGGCCAGACATCAGCCTAAGCGTTGTGGCCATAGAACTAGCTGGAGAAACCACCTGCACCAAAGCCGCAACCACATCTAGGTCTAGTGAGCGAGGGTAGATTTGCCCGACACTCTCCATACGTCGCGCAAAACCGAGATGTTGTGCAACTTGTTCCTCCAAACGATTCACCGAATCGGCATCACCCAAAAGGTCGAGTTGATCGGCACAAGTGCCCACAGCACCCTTCATGCACCTAAGCGGATAACGTTCCAACAAATCCTCAAGCCGACCAAAACCCAACAAGGTTTCTTCAATAACATCGGCGAAACGTTTACCTAAAGTTGTTGCCTGAGCTGCAACATTATGGGTTCGTGCCACCATCACAAGATCACGATGCGCTAAAGCTAAACGGCAAAAACGAGCGAGGAGAGCCACTAAGCGGTCTCGCACCAGCAGAAGCGACTGACGGATCTGTAACTGTTCCACATTTTCAGTCAGGTCTCTAGAGGTCATACCCCGATGAATATGTTGATGCCCTGCGAGTTCGCAAAACTCATCAATGCGAGCTTTCACATCATGGCGGGTTACCGCTTCACGCGCAGCAATAGCATCAAGGTCAACTTGGTCTAATACTGATTCATAATCTTCAATGACCCCACTCGGAACTTCCAAACCTAAGTCAGCCTGGGCGCGCAATACCACAAGCCACAACAAACGTTCTTGGATTATTTTGTTTCTTGTTGACCATATTTCTTGCATCTGCACGCTTGCGTAACGTTGTGCCAGAACATTTTCATTCGCAGCGGGCATTAGCGGCTACTTTCAGAGCGGTCAATGCATTCTTCTCGCCCCGCACCAACCCCAACTAAAACTATGGGAACCCCAACCTGATCTTCAAGAAAATCTAGGTAGTCCAATGCTTCTTGAGGCAGGTCGCTAAGGCTCGTAGCTCGACTTATATCAGTTTCCCAACCAGGTAGCTCTGAATAAACTGGCTTTGCTGCGTGTATTTGCGATTGGTGATAAGGAAGGTTGACAACACGTTCGTCACCAAGTTGGTATGCAACACAAACCTTCACTGAATGCAAAGCATCTAGCACATCGAGTTTGCTGATGGCAATCTCGGTAAGGGAGTTAACTCGCACCGCGTGGCGAACCATAACTGCGTCAAACCAACCCGGTCGGCGGCGGCGGCGAGTATTCACACCATATTCACAACCAACATCCACCAAATGATCCCCCGTATCATCAAACAGTTCCGTGGGAAACGGACCCGAACCGACCCTAGTTACATACGCCTTTGCTACACCAATGATGCGGTCGATATGGCGGGGACCAATACCGGCACCTGTACAAGCACCACCCGCCACCGGGTTTGAAGAAGTAACAAACGGGTAAGTGCCATGGTCAAGGTCCAAAAATGTGGCCTGTGCCCCCTCCAACAAAACCTCCTCGCCTGCTTCAAGTGCGTCATGAACAAAACCAACCGAATCAGCAATTAGGGGAACTATTTTGGGGGCGTACTCCTCCAAATAGCGTTTCGTGATCGCTTCGCCATCCACCGGTGGTTGACCAAAGACTCCTCTGAGCACCTGATTAGTGTGGCTCAAAACTGCATCAAGCTTCTGACGAAAAATCTCAGGGTCGGATAAATCCTGCACCCTCAAACCAACCCGCATCGCTTTATCGGCATAAGCTGGCCCAATGCCACGCTTTGTTGTGCCGAGCTTAGCATCCCCTAAATGACGTTCGTGAAGAGCATCAAGCTCACTGTGATAAGGCATAATCAAATGCGCGTTACCAGAAACCATTAACTTTGAAGTATCAACCCCTCGCTCATTCAACATTTTGATTTCGGCAATCAGTACTTGAGGATCAACCACAACACCGTTACCGATCACCGGCGTGATTGATCTGTAAAGCACTCCACTTGGCACAAGTTGAAGCGCAAAAATCTCTCCATCCACAACGAGCGTGTGGCCAGCATTGTGCCCACCTTGATAGCGAACAACAACCGACATATGTTGGGCTAATAGATCGGTGAACCTGCCCTTGCCTTCGTCACCCCATTGGGTACCTACGACGATGGTCGCTGGCACAGCGCTCTCCCTTTTGATGGTATTGCGTTACCTCCCGATAGTAGCGTTGTTGCCTTTGAATTCACCGGTGAAGTTGATTTCACCGGGATTTCCGCAGGACTATCGCCGCTGTGTCGTTCGCATCGTCAACATCAACGTTCACCGTATCACCTTCAAGATAACGCCCCTCCAAAATATCTATCGCTAATGGGTTACCGATACTACGTTGAATGAGACGACGCAAGGGGCGTGCCCCAAATGCCGGGTCGTAGCCTTTTTGGGCTATCTGCGATCGTGCTCTGTTCGTGATCTCAAGGGTAATGCGGCGGTCGCTTAAGCGTTCCTGAAGACTCGCAATTTGTAGGTCAAATATTTTGATTAGGTCACTTTGTGTCAAAGACTTGAAGCGCACGATGTCATCAATACGGTTAATGAACTCTGGGCGGAAAAAGTCGCTGAGTTCGCCCGCAAGATTAGAGGTCATAATCAAAACCACATTAGCAAAATCGACAGTTCGTCCTTGCCCGTCGGTTAATCTACCGTCATCAAGCAAAGCCAGCAGAACATTGAAGACATCAGCGTGTGCTTTTTCAACTTCGTCTAGCAGCACCACGCAATAGGGGCGGCGCCTAACCGTTTCAGTTAGTTGACCACCTTCGTCATAGCCAACATAACCCGGTGGTGCACCTATCAAACGACTAACGCTGTGCTTCTCAAGGTATTCCGACATATCAATCCGCACCATCGCCCTTTCGTCGTCAAAAAGAAACTCTGCCAACGAACGAGCTAATTCGGTCTTGCCGACTCCAGTGGGGCCAAGAAACAAAAAGCTACCAATCGGTCGCCGGGGATCAGCCAAACCTGCACGAGACCGCCTTATCGCGTTGGCCACCACCGATACTGCGTCATCTTGACCAACAACACGTTGATGCAGATGGTCTTCAAGGCGAACAAGCTTTTGCACTTCCCCTTCCAACAGCCGTGACACGACAATACCAGTCCAGCGACTCACCACCTCAGCAATGTCTTGATCATCAACTTCTTCTTTCAACATTGAGTCATGCGCTTGTAGCTTGTCTAGTTCCTCTTTCGCAACCGAAAACTGACGCTCTAGTTCCGGTATTTTGCCGTATCGAAGTGCAGCAGCTCGTTCCAAGTCAAGCTCACGTTCCACTTCACCACGCAGGAACTCTAGCTGTTCGTTAATCTCACGCAGGGCGGTGATGGCATCCTTTTCGGCTTGCCATCGAGCGGTTAGTGCGGCAAGGCTCTCCCTCATATCGGCCAACTCACGATCCAAATCGGCTAAACGCTCCACAGAAGCACTGTCTTTTTCTTTAGCCAAAGCAACACGCTCAATTTCGTATTGCCTGATGCGACGCTCCACAACATCAATTTCGGTTGGAACCGAATCGATCTCAATACGCAGCGAGCTCGCTGCTTCATCAATGAGATCGATGGCTTTGTCTGGCAGAAAACGGCCGGTAAGGTAGCGATCGCTTAGTATCGCGGCAGCCACCAAAGCCGAGTCTTGGATGCGCACGCCATGATGCACTTCATAGCGTTCTTTGAGGCCACGCAGTATGGCAATAGTTGACTCCACTGATGGTGGGGCCACAAGCACCTGCTGAAAACGGCGTTCCAAAGCAGGGTCTTTTTCAACATGGTTACGATATTCATCCAAAGTGGTGGCACCAATCATGCGCAGCCGACCTCTAGCAAGCATCGGCTTCAACATGTTGGCCGCATCCATCGCACCTTGGGCACCACCAGCACCAACCACGGTATGCATCTCATCAATGAAGGTGATTATTTCCCCGTCGGCTTGTTCGATTTCTTTGAGGACAGCTTGTAAGCGCTCTTCAAACTCGCCTCGGTACTTCGCACCAGCCAACATTAAAGAAATGTCTAGGGTGATGAGTTTTTTGTTTCGCAGTGTGTCGGGAATGTCGCCTTCAACGATACGCGACGCTAAACCTTCGACGATGGCGGTTTTGCCCACCCCAGGTTCGCCAATGAGCACTGGATTGTTCTTGGTGCGCCGCGATAACACCCGGATCACTCGGCGTATTTCGTCGTCACGCCCGATGACAGGATCAAGGTCGCCATTGCTAGCTGCAGCAGTTAAGTCATGGCCAAATCTTTCTAGGGCTTGGTACTGATTTTCCGGTGTTTGGGTGGTGACCCGATGGCTACCACGAAGCTCCTCTAAAGCGCTTCGTAGCGCGCCACGATCAACATCTAGCAAGTCAGCTAGAGCAAGCAGCAAGTGTTCGGTAGAAAGGTAATCGTCGGCAAGCTCAACTCTGAGCCGATCAGCCTCATCGAGTGCTTCTAAGAGTGGTTTCGCCAACTGCGGTTCCGAACCATAAGCTTTCGGTAGCTTTTCTATTTCAGCCGCCGCCTTTTGTTGCGCCGCACGCAAATCAACACCGAGTCGATGCAGCAGTGGCAAAACGATACCCTCTTGTTGAGCAAGCAGAGCAACGAGTAGGTGATGAGAGGTTATTTCGGGGTGCGCTGATGAGCGGGCCATATCGGTTGCCGTTGACAGGGCTTCGGTTGTCTTAAGTGTCCAGCGATTTGGGTCTAGTGCCATAACAGTTCATTTCCTTTCGTGTAAATACTGAGCAAAGTATTAACACTATAGCGCAGAAAACTTGAGCGCACTACACTCAAGTTTATATTTGTGTTAGTATTACAGACGGCTAACATGAAAGCTCAAATCTCACTCCAAAGGGGACACACAATGGTAAACACAAACTCAGCGGCACTTGGCTCTATAGAGGTCTACGAAAACGAAGATCGCAGGTTTACTCCAGCTGAAGAATTTACCGCAGCAGCTTTACTTAATGACCGTTCAATTTATAAACAAGCAACCGAAGACTACACCGAGTTTTGGGCACGACAGGCAAGAGACTTACTAAGTTGGTCACGTGATTTCAACAAAGTTCTTGAATGGGACTTACCGTATGCCAAATGGTTTGAAGATGGCACATTAAACGTCTCTGAAAACTGCCTTGACAGGCACGTGGCAGCAGGACTGGGAAACCGCATAGCTTTTCATTGGGAAGGTGAACCAGGCGACACCCGCACAATCACCTATGCAGGTCTGCTAACAGAGGTGGAAAGGTTCGCTAACGTTCTCAAGAGTTTTGACTTATCAAAAGGAGACCGTATCGCTATTTATATGCCAATGATCCCCGAGTTGCCAATCGCTATGTTGGCATGCACACGAATAGGCGTAGCACATTCAGTGATATTTGGCGGCTTTTCTCCCGATGCCATAATTGACCGTTGCGAAGACGCTCAAGCAAAGCTAATAATCACCGCAGATGCAGGTTATCGCCGAGGTGAACCGTCTCCATTAAAACCCAACGTGGATGTCGCACTAAGCACCGCCGCGCCCTCAGTCAAAAACGTTATAGTCGTCAACCGTTGTGACACCAAACCCGCAATGGTTGCCGGTAGAGATCACTGGTGGCACGAACTAATGGAAAACGCAGCACCAAAATGTGTAGCCGAACCAATGGCAGCCGAACAACTGCTCTACCTGCTTTACACCTCGGGAACAACGGCCAAACCCAAAGGAATAATGCACACCACAGGGGGCTACCTAACCCAAGTTGCGTTTACCCACAAATACATCTTTGACATCAAACCCGTAAACGATGTGTATTGGTGCGCGGCAGACATCGGCTGGGTCACAGGGCATTCTTATATCGTTTATGGACCACTAACCAACGGATGCACCTCAGTTATGTATGAAGGCACCCCAGACACTCCCCGAGTTAGCCAACGCCACGGCGAGCGACCAAGCTGGCACAAAGACAGACTTTGGGACATTGTGGAACGCTATAAGGTGACCCAACTCTACACTGCGCCCACCGCGATACGAACCTTTATGAAGTGGGGCACACAATGGCCCAACAAACATGACCTTTCTAGCCTGCGGGTGCTTGGAACAGTTGGTGAACCTATCAACCCAGAGGCCTGGATGTGGTACCACCAATACATCGGTGGGGGCACCTGCCCAATCGTTGATACTTGGTGGCAAACCGAAACAGGTGCCCACATGATCTCGCCCTTACCCGGTGTGACAACCACCAAACCCGGCACCTCCACACAAGCCATTCCAGGAGTTTTTGCCGAAGTGGTCGACGATGCTGGCAAACGAGTAGAGCAAGGAGGTGGATATTTAACCATCACCTTGCCTTGGCCTTCGATGCTGCGAGGGATTTGGGGAGACCCACAACGATACTTTGACACATATTGGTCAACCTACAAAGGACGATACTTTGCGGGTGACGGTGCCCGTGTTGATGCCGATGGTGACATCTGGATCCTTGGCCGTGTTGATGATGTTATGAACGTGTCGGGACATCGCATCTCAACTGCCGAAGTTGAAAGTGCTTTGGTTGACCACCCAGCAGTAGCAGAAGCGGCGGTGGTTGGTGCCAGCGATGAGCTGACCGGTCAAGCCATAGTGGGTTATGTCATCTTGGTTGGCTCTGTTGTGGCATCAGCAGACCTAGCAGAGGAGGTTCGCCTACATGTGGGCAAAAAACTCGGCCCCACTACCCGACCTAAAGCCGTGTTCATAGTGCCTGACCTTCCAAAGACCCGTTCTGGAAAGATAATGCGCCGCCTTTTGCGTGATGTGGCCGAAGGCAGAGATTTGGGCGACACCACAACCTTAGCCGACCCCGATGTGGTTGCTGCCATTCGCGAGGGTGCCACCAGACAAGAAAACCAATAGAGTAAACACCATGATTAATGCAGCAAAAACCTTCGTTCTTTTAAGCTTGCTTGGAGCTTTGATCATCACCGCAGGTGGACTAATTGGTAACAGTGCAGGTCTGGTGATCGGCTTGGTGATCGCTTTGGTAATGGTTGGTGGTTCATACTGGTTTAGCGACACATTGGCGATCAAGTCTGCCCGTGCCGAACCGGTTACACGGCAGCAAGCACCGCAATATTATCAGATTATGGAAGAGCTCACCGCACGGGCAAACATGCCCATGCCCAAACTATATGTTTCGCCTAACCCACAACCCAACGCTTTTGCAACTGGGCGCAACCCCAACAACGCTGCTGTCGCGGTGACCGTTGGCTTGTTGGAGAGAATGAACGCCGATGAGTTGCGAGGTGTGTTGGCCCACGAACTAGCCCACATCCGCAACCGCGATATCCTTATCGGTTCGGTGGCAGCAGCGATTGGTATGGCAATTACTTTTGTAGCTAACATGATGATGTGGGGAGCTATTTTTGGTGGTGGCGACCGAGACCGCAACCCTCTCGGTCAACTCGCTTTCGCCATACTTGCACCAATCGCGGCAACGATAATCCAAGCAGCAGTTAGCCGCAGCCGTGAGTTTCAAGCCGATGCTTCGGCAGCAAAACTAATTGGTGGCGGTGAACCACTCGCACGGGCATTAGAGAAACTGGAGATGGGTGCCAACACTATTCCTGTAAATGTCAACCCCAACCAAGCCAGTGCGTACATAGTTAACCCGCTGCGTGCTCAAGCTCGTGGTGGTAGGGGTAGTTTGTTTAGCACTCACCCCCCAACCTCTGAAAGGATTGCCCGCTTGCGAGCAATGTAGAGGGTGCGCGAGCGCGCAATGTAGAAGGCGCGATTGGAACTGACTGTGGCTAGCGGTGTTACTTTTCGCGGAAGTTGATGAACTGCAAAGGTATGTTGAGGTCAGCTTCTTTTAGTGCCGCAATAACCGCCTGAAGGTCGTCACGTTTTTTACCCTGAACACGCATTTCGGTTCCTCGTGAACTAGATTGCACGCCTTTCAACCCGAGACCTTTGATGAACTTGTTGATTTCTTTGCCTTTGTCTTGCGAGATCCCCGCTTGCAACCGTACTGTTTGGCGCACGGTGCCGCCAGAAGCGGGTTGTACGCTGCCATAATCAAGAACTTTGAGGCTCACTTTGCGCCTTACTAACTTCTCTTCAAGCACTTGGCGCAAAGCAGCTAAACGATCTTCAGTCGAAGAAGCGAGTTCAATAGTTTCCTCAAGCAACTCCACCGACGAACCCGTATTTTTAAAGTCGTATCTTTGGGTAACTTCACGGGATGCCTGGTCAACTGCGTTGCGAACCTCTTGGCTATCTAACTCTGACACAACATCAAAAGAAGGCATTGTCTAAACTGTATCAAGTTAAGCCAAGCTTGCTAAAGATTATCAAAAAGAACACAGTAGGTTTGGGCAGTTCAAAACGCTAACATTGCTTGTCTGGGGTCGGTGCCCGAGCGGCCAAAGGGAACGGGCTGTAAACCCGTCGGTTTATGCCTTCGAAGGTTCAAATCCTTCCCGGCCCACCAAATTCGGTGCCCCAGCACCGAACAACCATCTGGCTTCGCTGCCCTTAAAGCTAAGTGAGCATGCGCTGCATTATCACCGCATCAAGCCAGAGACCTAGCTTGCGCCCAACCTCGCGTTGCGTACCAACAACCTGAAAACCACAAGCCTTGTGCAACGCCAAACTTGCTTGGTGCCCACCCACAATATGTGCCACCACGCTATGAAAACCACGATTCTCTGCCATTGTGATCAGTTCTTCTAGTAGAGCTTTGCCAACACCAAGCCCTCTAGCTTCGTGGCTGACATATACACTGTTCTCAACGGTTGTGCGGTACGCTGCACGATTGCGATATGGGCTTAGGCTAGCAAAACCAACCACTTGACCTTCTATGGTTGCGACCAATGCCCCTAGAGCACCTTGACGTTCCATAATCCATTGCCTTTGCTCTTTAAGGCTGCGGGGGACGATATCAAAGGTGTGGATTGTGTTCTCAACTTCGTAGTTGTATATACGACGCAGGTCTTGGGCATCGGCAGTTGTCGCAACACGAAGTTCGATCAATTTTCCCCCTACTTTTCCTTCACCACGTTAGCTAAACTCAACTGAATCAATGCCCATAACGCACCAAGTACTAGCGTTGCTAACAAAGTCACAGGAACTAAGACCACTGTCCCCCAATGGTCAGCCAACACACCAACTAGAAACGGCAAAGTGACAAAACCCAGAGACGAAGCCGCTACTTGATAGCCAACAGCTTTCGCGGCAAGTTCAGGACCTAGATAAACAGCGGTGCGCCCTATGGCCAAAGGAAACATCGCTGCTAGAGACAAACCAATAAAGGGCAAAACAAACGCGCCCGAAGCCGCTACGTCAACCCACAAATAAACTACTTCCACAAAAGTGCTAACGATAGCAACTGCCATTACTCGTTCAGGTGTGAACCTATCGCCAACCACCGCCAGCAAAATACGACCGACCGTCAAACCACCCCAAAACATGGCAACCAAAACAGCTGCGAGAGCCTCGCCATATCCACGACTTTCAGTTAGAAATGTGTAGCTCCACTGACCAACGGTTACTTCAACCCCCACATAAACAGTGAACCACACCACCAGCAAAGTCAATATCAGGGGGCTACGCGCAAGAGCCGGCGCAGCCGCGACTTCAGCCGTGGTCTGGGCCCCATCATAACCATCTCTTGCTTTGGTAATCGCTAAGACCAGAACCACGACCAATCCAGTCATCACCACAAACGGTTCGCGCCAACTATTTGACCTAGCAATAAAAACTGTGGCAAGCAAAGGCCCTAATGTTGCGCCAACTCCATAGGCGGCATGCAACAAACCCATTTGTCGCGGCCTTTGGGTTAGGGCCATCCAGGCATTGATCGCGGCATCGCACAGACCCCAACCCGCGCCCATAATCAATGCCGCCACTAGCAACAACCACCAACTCGTAGCCAACGCGAACACGACAAAACCCACTACTACTGCCAAGGTGGCGTTACGCACAACAATCCCCACACCAAAACGCTCGGCTAAACTCCCAGAGCCAATACTGCACAATGTATAACCCAGAGCTAAACAAACCAGTAGGTAACCAAAGCTGCTATCAGGGCGCCCAAAGCTGTCTCGCAGGGTTGGCCAAACCGTGCCGAACACACCATCTGGCAAACCTAAAGCAAAATACAAAGCAAAACTGACCAAAACTGCACGCCGCAGTAGGTTTTGAGATTCGTCGCTAAGTTGTTGTTCTCTCATAGTGCATTGCTAGGCTACGCTAGTTAAAAGGTAATCAAGTTGCGCTAGCAAGTTGGTAGAGCGGTTTTGGCGTGGCATTATTATCAGAGCCTCGCGCAAGGTGCGTTTGGCTCCCTTAGCTCAGTAGGCAGAGCGTCTCCATGGTAAGGAGAAGGTCGTCAGTTCGATTCTGACAGGGAGCTCTGTAAATATCGGTTCGTTAAGGCGACGTAGCTCAGTAGGTAAGAGCGCTCGACTCATAATCGAGAGGTCGACAGTTCAAATCTGTCCGTCGCTACCAGCAATTTGAGAGGAACGCTCAACTAGGAGCAAAGTAGCCCGTGAGACGAAATAAAAGTTCTCAAATGCGAGTTGTTGGTGCAAGTAACTTAGCAACGCGAACTAAGTCAAAAGTACGTAACGCTAAATCAGAAGAGCTCCTTAGGCGAGCGCAATCTGGTGAACGTGAAGCCTTTGATGAGTTGGTGCGCCGCACCCATGGCGATGCTTATGGGTTGGCTCTAAAACTCACTAACAACAGCGAGGACGCAAGAGACGTGGTTCAAGATGCCTACCTGCGGGCTTACAAAAGCTTAAAGAGCTTTCGTGGTGAAGCCAGTTTTAACACATGGCTCTACAGGATCGTGGCTAACTGTGCCTATACCCACACCAAAAAAAAGCGTAAGCACCGCTACTCTCAATTGCCAGACGAATCTTTACTTGTTGAAACTCGAACCGATAATGACCCGGGGGAGTTTGGTGAGTTCATCGCTTTGCGAGATGAACTCGCCGATGCAGTGCAGGCACTACCGAAACGTCTTAGGACGGTGATTGTTTTGCGAGACATCTACGATTTGCCTAACGAAGCGATTGCACAAGAGTTGGGCATTTCAGTTGGTGCAGCCAAGGTTCGCTTACACCGTGCCCGACAGAGACTGCGTGAACAATTATTTAGTGCCGATACTGAGCAGGCCCCAGCACAAGTTACAGAGAAACGCAATGTTATTTAGGCACAAAAGCCCAACACAAATTTTTAGCGAACTGACTTGCCGGGATATGAACGAACAACTGAGTGGTGCCGACAAATCTTTGCTTTCATTACCCGCACGTGCCCACATAGCGCACTGTCTACGTTGCCAATCTACCTTAGCTAGCTACCGCTGTCTGCGGACTATGTTGGCTTCTTTAGCGACAACTCCGCGTAACCTTGACCCGACCCTTGAACAAGATATTTTGCAACTCCTTGACGAGGTAGACCAAACAACATTCAAGCTATTGCGGCAGGTGGCTAAGGCATCAACAGCGGCGGCTGCAACCATTGGCGGCGTTGCCGCCACCATAGGGGTGATTGCGCTAACAAAACGCCAACGGCGCTTACCTCGTCTTGCAATCTGAAATTTGGCAATCTTGAGGAATAAAACTATCATTAAGCTGCTAACCTTGAGATGCGTTCCAAGGGGCGTGGCTCAATTGGTAGAGCACCGGTCTCCAAAACCGGCGGTTGCAGGTTCGAGTCCTGCCGCCCCTGCGTCAGTCGCAAAGCGCGGCTTAAATAACACCGACACACCTAAGGATTTCCTTATATGGCGATGAACCGACAACAGAAACGCATGTTGCAAAAGCAAGGTGAGATTGATGACTCAGGTGAACCGATTCGCGGTCCCCGAAAGCCAGCAAGTAGTGGTCCACCACAAGAACGAACTGGTTTTGTTCGTTTTTTACGCGAAGTGCGCAACGAACTGCGTAAAGTTGCTTGGCCATCTCGCTCTGAGACTATAAATTATTCAATCGTGGTGCTAATCACGGTGATTATTCTCGGGTTATTTATTTACGGGCTAGATTGGCTGTTTTCAGTTCTTGTCCTTGACCTGTTCGCGAACTAGCTTTGAATGTTGAGATAATATGAATGATCAAATCGCACCAGAAAGCGAAAATGCCCCAAACCCGCTAACTGCGCCAAGTGCGACTACTCTTGAAGCAAATACAAGCGCAACCGCTACTGAAGTGATTAGCGAAGATGACATATTGGCAACCACCGACAGTAGCGAAGACCTAGATTACGTCTCACCGTATGACCGCCCGGGCCGTTGGTTTGTGCTCCACACCCAATCAGGTTACGAAAAGAAAGTCAAGCAGAACTTATTGGCTCGTATAGCTTCCATGCATATGGAAGAACGTATTTATGAGGTTGTAATACCAACTCGCGAAACGCCTGAGTTTAAAAACGGTAAAAAGGTCATCACTGAAAAGAAGCTATTTCCGGGCTATTTGTTGTGCCGTACTCATCTTGATGACGATGCTTGGTATGTGATTCGTAACACTCCGGGGGTTACAGGTTTTGTGAACCAAGGTGGTACGCCATCACCGATGCGCCGTAAGGACGTGGAGAGCTTTCTAGGTGTTGAAGCCGACCGAGACCAAGAAGCAACTAAGCACTCTAAGCCATTGTTTGAATATGATATGGGCGAGACAGTGCGAGTTCGTGAAGGTCCATTCGCCGACTTTTCTGGTGAAATAATTGAAATCAACGAAGACCAGTTGCGAGTTAAGGTGTTGGTCAATATCTTTGGCAGAGAAACCCCGGTTGAGCTGGAGTTTTCTCAAATCGCACGGTTGTAGCCACAAACTGATTGTAAACATCTACAATATTTGATCCCAAGAAGGAACAAGGAACACTAATGGCAAAAAAGCAGGTTGCTGTTGTCAAAATTCAAATACCAGCCGGTCAAGCATCGCCCGCACCACCCGTTGGCACTGCGCTCGGCCCCCATGGGGTTGCTATTATGGACTTTTGCAGAGACTACAACGCTAGTACCGAAGACCGCCGCGGTCAGATTATCCCCGCTGAAATAACCATATATGAAGATCGGACTTTTTCATTCGTTCTCAAGACCCCACCCACACCATATCTAATCAAAAAAGCGGCAGGCATTGAATCGGCCGCAACAAACAGTGGGCGCGAAACTGTAGGGTCAATCACTGACGCACAAGTCACCGAAATCGCCGAGATAAAAATGCCAGATCTCAATGCTATTGACCTTGCTGGGGCGAAGCTACAAATCGCGGGAACCGCTCGTTCTATGGGCGTTGAAGTGTCACAGTAAGTACCTAATCAACTGCTCGCGCCGTATGACCTCAACGGGTGGCACAGATATAAAGAGGGAGCCAAATGGCGAAAACCAAACAATACCAAGACAACAGCAAGAAGTTTAACCGCAACCAACCACACTCCGATAACGATGCGTTGTCAATCCTTAAATCATTTAGCCATAAGTCATTTGATGAGAGCGTTGATGTCGTGTTTCGGCTAGGCGTTGATCCACGCAAAGCCGATCAAATGGTGCGCGGCACGGTGCCGCTGCCTTCTGGCACCGGTAAAGATGTGCGTGTGGCTGTGTTTGCTGACGGTGAGGCAGCTATAGCAGCTCGTGCTGCGGGTGCAGAGTTCGTAGGCGATGACGACTTAGTTGCGCAAGTGCGAGATGGCAAAACTAACTTTGATGTGGCGATTGCCACTCCCGAAATGATGGCAAAAGTTGGCCAACTAGGGCGCATCCTTGGCCCTAGAGGGTTAATGCCTAACCCCAAAGTTGGCACAGTCACTAACGACGTGGGCAAGGCGGTTCAAGACTTCAAGGCAGGAACCGTAGAGTACCGCACTGATCGGTTCGGCAATGTCCATGTGCCGATTGGCAAGGTCTCATTTAGTGAAGAAGCTCTGCTAGCTAACTTGCGGGCTTTGACTGCCGAACTTTATCGTGCCAAGCCTGCTGCTGCTAAAGGAAAATACATCCGCAAAGTTGTGATCTCTACCACAATGGGCCCAGGAATTCGTATTGATCCAAGCTTGCTTGGTAGTTCCAGCTAGAAATCTTATTTGAATGTGTTGGAAACCGCCAGAAACCCGCTAATCTACCCGTTGATTTAAACAGACACCTTTTCACCGAAGACCTCCGGTGCGCTCAACGCCTTAACACGCAAAGAGCACTAATGGGTTTACCCGCCGGCCGAGGGGAGACATGGATAATCCAAAACCCGAAAAAGTTGCCGTAGTAGACGAACTAAAGACCCAATTCGCTAACACTGACGCAACTATCCTCACTGAGTACCGTGGCCTTGATGTTGCTGCGATGGCTGAACTACGTAAAGCTCTGCGAGCCGCGGGCGGCGAATACAAGATTTACAAAAACACTTTAATAGCTATTGCCGCACGAGATAGCGGGCTAGATATTGATAGTTTATTGGTTGGCCCCACAGCTCTCGCATTTGTAAAACAACATCTCAACGGTGATGCAGGCGATGTAACAGCGGTAGCTAAAGCTCTTTGTGATTTCGCTAAAACCAACCAGTCGTTGTTGATTAAAGGTGGTGTTGTCAATAACCAGACCCTAAACACCGACAGCATCAAAGCTCTCGCGGTACTACCGAACCGTGAAGTACTGTTAGCGCAACTCGCGAGAACGTTCGCTGCACCACTCACCCAGTTTGCGGGATTACTTGAAGCACTGCCTCGTGGCTTCGCTTACGCCTTGAGCGCGTTGATCGAGAACCAGCAAACTAACCAAGAACCCAAAATCCAAGAAGAGGAGGCCTAAATGGCTACAAAACAACTAACCAACGAAGAAATACTTGATGCTATAGGCAGCAAGACTGTCCTGGAACTCAGTGAACTTTTGTCAGCATTTGAGGAAAAATTTGGTGTCAGTGCTGCCGCACCGGTAATGGCCGCAGCGGCACCAGCTAGCGATGGTGACGATGCCGAGGAAGCCGAAGTGCAAACTGAGTTTGATGTGGTGCTAACTGCTGTGGGTGATAAGAAGATTCAGGTAATCAAGGAAGTGCGTTCGCTTACTTCGCTGGGACTCAAAGAAGCTAAGGAATTGGTTGACGGTACACCAAACAAGGTCTTAGAAAGGGTAGCCATCGCTGAAGCTGAGAAGGCCAAGGAAGTGCTTGAGGGTGTTGGCGCAACGATTGAACTGAAGTAAAAATTATTAAAATATTTTTACCGAAGTTGCTATTACCAGTAGTAACCACTAGCCTCACAGCTAGCGTGGTCCCCTTGGTGCCAAATACGAATCCTAAAGGATCGTTGTTTCGCGCTCAGGTGGCCTCGCGTTGTTTTCGTTAACGGGCAATTCAGGAGCATTGGTGACAACACGCGCCGAACCACGCGAACGCTACTCTTTTGGGAATCTTAAGGAAGTACTTGAACTCCCAAATTTGATTGCGGTTCAAAAAAGATCATTCAACTGGCTACTCAAAGAGGGGCTAGCACAAGCATTTCGCGATATTAGCCCCATTCGGGATTTCGCCGAAACCTTGCAACTTGAACTTGAGTTTGATCCCGACGATGAGGATCTGTGCCCGCCACCAAAGTTTAGCGTTAACGAATGCAAAGAAAAGGACATGACCTTCAGTGCGCCAATCTTTGTGCGCGCCCGGTTCATGAACTCCACCACAGGTGAAATAAAGGAACAAACCGTCTTCATGGGTGACTTCCCAATGATGACAGATAAAGGTACCTTCATTATCAACGGCACCGAACGTGTGGTGGTTTCGCAGTTAGTTCGTTCGCCGGGGGTTATATTTCAGCCTGGCGAACGCTACCGGCTGCGCAACCGTAACAAACACCAAATCGTCACGGGCACGATCCATCCCTATAGAGGCGAGTGGATTGAGTTTGATGTTGAACAAAAGCCCGGTAAAGACACCAACGCTGGAGCAAGAGTGGCTCGCAAGCGCCGTATCTCCTTGTTTACCCTGCTACGCGCATTGGGCTATGACGAAGAAGCGTATCCTGGCTTTTTGGATCGCCTAGTCCAACACTTTTATCTACTTGAAGGGCAATGGGAAAAAGACCAAGACATAGCCCCAAGTCGCGACGAATCGCTGCTTGAGATTTATAAACGCGCACGACCGGGTGAACCACACACCATCGAATCGGCTCGAACATATTTTCGTGGTTCATTCTTTGACCCACGGCGATACGACCTCTCCAGGGTAGGCCGTTACAAACTAAACCGTAAACTCGGCCCAGAACTGGACTTTCTTGAAAGCGAATTTAATTTAGAGCTAGAACGCCCCGAAGAGAACCAATCAGTGTTGACACAAGCAGAAATGCTCGCAGCCACGACCTACCTGCTCAACTTAGCGCATGCAACTCCCGGCTACCGCTTAGACGACCAAGACCACTTCGCTAACCGTCGTATTCGCAGTGTTGGAGAACTTATCCAAAATCAAGTTCGTGTCGGTTTGTCTCGCATGGAACGAGTGGTGCGTGAGCGAATGACCACTCAAGATGCCGAAGCAATCGCGCCGCAAACGCTAATAAACATCCGACCTGTTGTGGCATCTGTTAAAGAGTTTTTTGGTACTTCACAACTGTCACAGTTCATGGATCAGGTCAACCCATTATCTGGCTTAACGCATCGCCGTCGCCTATCGGCTCTCGGGCCAGGGGGTTTGTCAAGAGAACGAGCGGGTTTTGAGGTACGTGACGTTCACTTTTCTCATTACGGCCGAATGTGCCCTATTGAAACACCAGAGGGCCCCAACATTGGACTTATCGGTGGTTTAGCTTCATACGCACGGGTCAATCCCTTTGGCTTCATCGAATCACCCTACCGGGTCGTTGCCGAAGGCAAAGTCACCGACGAAATCGTCTACCTTGCAGCCGATGAGGAAGAAGAGTTTGTGGTAGCGCAAGCAAATGCTCCCATCGACAACAAAGGCAAATTCATTAACGACCGGGTACTAGTGCGGCGTTCACCTCAAGCAGTCTCGCTAAACGAACTGCGCGCTCAGCTAGACGAGGATGTGTTTTTTGGTGCTACCACCGAGATTTCCTCAGTTCCACCGTCTGAAGTACAGATGATGGATGTGTCACCAAAGCAGATCATCTCAGTTGCCACCGCTCTCATCCCATTCCTTGAACACGACGACGCTAACCGTGCCCTTATGGGTGCTAACATGCAACGTCAAGCGGTGCCTTTGATCAGACCTGAAGCACCTTACATTGGCACCGGCATTGAGGCAGCGTGTGCAACCGATGCCGGTGAAATGTTGATCGCTGAAGACCACGGAACGATCATTGATCTCGACGCAAAAAACCTAGTTATTGAATACCGCGAACTTGGTCGAAAACACCTAAATCTGAAAAGTTTCGAGCGGTCTAACCAAGATTCATGCATCTCGCAAAAGCCACGAGTGGCTATCGGTGACACCGTAACCGCCGGTCAGTTACTTGCCGATGGGCCTTCCACAGACAACGGTGAACTAGCACTCGGTAAAAACCTATTCGTGGCTTTCATGCCTTGGGAAGGCTTCAACTTTGAAGATGCCATCATCCTGTCAGAGCGATTGGTGAGAGACGATGTATTGACTTCGGTGCATATTCACGAATACGAAATCGATGCTCGCGACACCAAGTTAGGTGCCGAAGAAATCACCCGCGATATACCCAATCTGAGCGATGAAACGCTCGCTAACTTAGACGAGCGGGGCGTTATTCGCATTGGGGCCGAAGTCGGCCCAGGTGATGTGTTGGTAGGGAAAGTCACCCCTAAAGGCGAAACAGAATTAACTCCCGAAGAACGACTTTTGCGGGCGATCTTTGGCGAAAAGGCGCGTGAAGTGCGAGACACCTCGTTAAAGGTGCCTCACGGTGAGGGTGGCAAAGTTATAGACATCAAAGCCTTTGATCGCGACGATGCCGAACTGCAACCCGGCGTGAATCAGTTAGTGCGAGTCTATGTGGCACAAAAACGCAAAATTAGCGTGGGTGACAAACTCGCGGGGCGCCACGGCAACAAGGGAGTTATCTCCAAGATTTTACCTATCGAAGACATGCCGTACAATGCCGACGGGCAACACGTTGATATCATTCTCAACCCTCTAGGTGTGCCGTCAAGGATGAATGTTGGGCAGGTGCTTGAAGCACACCTCGGCTACTGTGCTCGTTGGGGTTGGGAAGACTCAAAACGCAAAAATGGTACAAAAGTCCCCCGTGGCACTGAACAAAAAACTCGTCCCTCCACCAAACCCGCAACTTTCGTTGCCACCCCAGTGTTTGATGGTGCCAAATGGGACGAAAAAGAGTTAGCTGGCAACAAACCAGTAATCGTTGACATTTTGAAAAACCTTAACCCAGAAAGCCGCGACCACAAGCACCGACTTATTGGTGTTGATGGCAAGCAAGTGCTCTACAACGGGCGCACCGGGGAACCATACGACAATCCCATCGTTACTGGCTATGTCTACATCTTGAAACTCTCTCATCTCGTTGACGACAAGGTTCACGCACGCTCAACTGGGCCTTACTCAATGATCACCCAGCAGCCATTAGGTGGAAAAGCACAGTTTGGTGGTCAACGTTTTGGAGAAATGGAAGTGTGGGCACTTGAAGCCTACGGTGCTGCCTACTGCCTACAAGAACTATTGACTGTAAAATCCGACGATGTTTTGGGGCGGGTACGGGTTTATGAAGCCATCGTGAAAGGCGACAATATTCCAGAGCCTGGAATTCCTGAGTCGTTTAAGGTGCTCATCAAAGAAATGCAAGCTTTGTGTATCAACATTGAGGTTCTTTCCAACGAAGGGCAAGAAATTGAGATGCAGGAACTAGATGAAGAATCCTTTAGAACCGTTGAAGAACTCGGGATTGATTTGCAACGTCCCGAGCGGGGTTCAGATGAAGAAGACGCTGCTCGTGATGCCGCCCGTGCCGCCGCTCGCGCAGTTCGCGCCTAAGCAATTGAAGTAGCGATCAGAAAGGACTGACAAGGCAACCATGTTAGATGCCAACGAATTCTCAAAACTAAAAATCGGGCTTGCAACTTCTGACAGCATTCGCACTTGGTCAAACGGTGAAGTGAAAAAGGCTGAAACAATCAACTACCGCACACTCAAACCTGAAAAAGACGGTCTTTTCTGTGAAAAAATATTTGGCCCAACCAAAGATTGGGAATGTTCGTGCGGTAAATACAAACGGGTTCGTTTCAAAGGCATCATCTGTGAACGTTGCGGTGTTGAAGTCACCCGGTCTAAGGTTCGACGTGAGCGCATGGGGCACCTTGAGCTAGCTGCCCCCGCGGTTCATATTTGGTATTTGCGTGGCACCCGTTCGTGGCTGGCTTATTTGCTTATGGGTACTCAACCCCGTGAGGAATTAAAAGCCAAACAACTTGAAAAGGTAATTTATTTTGCAGCCAACATCGTGGTTTCGGTTGATGAGGAACGTCGCCATAACGACCTCCCCGAACTAGAAGCTGAAGTAGTAGCCGAACGCGATGCCATTGTTGCAGAAATGCAAGATGAGCTAGAAAAACAAAACGAAGAGCTTGAGCGTCAACTTGAAGAACTTGAAGGAAAAAACGCAAAAGAGTCTGAGTTGAAAGCACTGAGGCGCAGCACTGAGCGGGAACTCGCCGCTGCCCGTGAAGAATTTGAAACCGAACTGGACACCTTGAACCGTGCTTGGGAAGAGTTTATTGGTTTGTTCGCCCGACAAATAGTGGACGACGAGATGCTGTGGCGGGAAATGCAAGACCGCTGGGGCGAATATTTTGAAGGTGGTATGGGTGCTAGTGCTTTAGCTAACCTTATTGAAACGCTTGATTTTGACGAAGAAGCAGAACTGTTGCAACAACAAATCAATCCCATAGAAGGGCAACGGGGGCTTTCCACGCAACGTAGGCAAAAAGCAATAAAACGGTTAAAGATATTGACTGCGTTTAATCGCCGTGATGAATACGGCCGCCGCATCAACGACCCACGCGCAATGATCTTAGATACCATCCCGATCATCCCACCTGAACTGCGTCCGATGGTGCAACTTGATGGTGGTCGTTTTGCTACCTCGGATTTAAATGATCTTTATCGTCGTGTGATCAACCGCAACAATCGTCTAAAGCGTTTGTTGGATATTGGTGCGCCAGAAATCATTATCAATAACGAAAAAAGGATGTTGCAAGAAGCAATTGATGCGCTCTTTGACAACGGTCGGCGCGGCCGACCTGTTACTGGGGCAGGTAACCGTCCTTTGAAGTCACTATCTGACATGTTGAAAGGTAAGCAAGGTCGCTTTCGGCAAAACTTGTTGGGTAAACGTGTTGATTACTCAGGGCGTTCAGTCATAGTTGTTGGCCCAACTCTCAAATTTCACCAGTGCGGCTTGCCAAAAATTATGGCTCTTGAACTTTTCAAACCCTTTGTGATGAAAAAGTTAGTTGATGTGGAGTTGGCTCCGAACATTAAATCGGCTAAGCGCATGGTCGAACGAACCAACCCTCAAGTTTGGGATGTGTTAGAAGATGCAATTCAAGAACACCCTGTGTTGTTGAACCGCGCTCCCACCTTACACCGACTTGGTATTCAAGCATTTGAACCGGTTCTCGTTGAAGGTAAAGCTATTCGTCTTCATCCTTTGGTTTGCGCTGCGTTCAATGCCGACTTTGATGGCGATCAGATGGCTGTCCACCTACCGTTGTCGGTTGAAGCACAAGCTGAAGCGCGGGTGTTGATGTTGAGTGCCAACAATGTTTTGAGTCCCGCTAATGGTCGGCCTCTCGTCACTCCCACCCAAGATATGATTATTGGCGCGTTTTATTTGACTGAACAAGTGGACGATGCGCTCGGCGCAAACCGAGTGTTCCGCGATGCGCGTGAGGTGCGAAGCGCTTATGAGCGTGGCGACATATCAGTGCATGCCCCTATTGTGTTTCGTATTCCTGATTTGCTTGAAAACTCTGCAAACGAACGCCCCACATACCAAACAACGACAGTCGGTCGGGTATTTTTTAACGAGACTTTACCTGCTGCTTACCCATACATAAATGCAAAGATCGACCGGCAACTAATGGGTAGGATCGTTGATGATCTAGCCCGAGGCTACGACCGTCAAGCAGTGGCAAGCAGTCTTGATGCCATTAAAGACTTGTGCTTTGATTACGCTACCCGCTCTGGACTCACCATTTCCATTGAAGATGTGGCTACACCTAAAGAAAAAGCCAAGATTCTTGACCGCCACGAAAAGATGGCTGACACCATAGAAAAGCAGTTCCGCCGAGGTGTGATAACCGATGGCGAGAGACGGCAAATGGAAGTGGAGTTGTGGTCTCGCGCTACTAGCGAAGTCACCGAACGAATGCGAGAAGACCTAGAAGCAGACGACTTCAACCCCGTGAACATGATGGTTTCATCTGGGGCGCGCGGCAACGTTACTCAGGTGCGCCAAATTGCGGGGATGAGAGGTCTAGTAGCTAACCCACGTGGGGACATGATTCCTCGCCCGATTAAGAGCAACTTCCGTGAAGGCTTGAAGGTGTTGGAATATTTTATTGCCACCCCTGGTGCCCGTAAGGGTTTAGTAGACACTGCGTTGCGTACAGCTGATTCTGGTTATCTCACCCGTCGTTTAGTGGATGTGGCACAGGAACTCATCATCAACGACGAAGACCCATTTACCCAACCTGGTGGCGTGCGCGGCATTTGGCTTGATGACATCCGACCAGACACGCCAGAAAAATTGTCACATCTTGAAACAAGGCTTTTCGGCCGGGTGTTAGCCGAAGATGTGGCATTATCTGACGGTCAAGTAATGCCTCGTGGCACTCTCGTTGGTGAAACTGAGCTGACAACTTTGCGAGACGATCAAGGCGTGACTCGAGTGCGGGTGTTGTCGCCGTTAACAGACGATTCTGCTAACGGCATAACCGCCATGTCTTATGGGATGTCCTTAGCCACAGGCCAGATGATTGAACTCGGTGAAGCTGTGGGGGTGATCGCCGCCCAGTCTATTGGCGAACCCGGCACACAATTGACAATGCGCACCTTTCACACTGGTGGCGTAGCTGGTGCTCAAGACATTGCTGGTGGTTTGCCGCGCGTTGTTGAGTTGTTTGAAGCTCGCACCCCGAAAGGCAAAGCTACCTTAGCTCGCAGTTCTGGTGTGGTACGAGTGGGTGAGGACGATGGACGTGGACGCGAAATCTTGATCGTTGGCGATGATGGCGAAGAGGAAGCTTATACAGTTCCTTCAGGTGCCCGTCTTGAAGTGCAAGATGGGCAAGAAATTCACACTGGCGATGCTCTCATTGAAGGGGCACGTGACCCTAAAGAGTTGCTTGAGATCAAAGGCGTGCGTGAAACCCAGCAATATTTAGTTACTGAAGTGCAAAAGGTTTATCGTGATCAAGGCGTATCAATACATGACAAGCACATTGAGTTGATCGTGCGACAGATGACCAAACGTATTTTGATCAGTGAACCTGGTGATACTGATTTCTTGCCTGGCCACCAAATCGCTCAGAAAACCTTCACTGATGCCAATCGGTTGGTTGTCGCTCAAGGCGGCAAACCAGCAGAGGGACGCCCGCAGCTAATGGGTATCACTAAAGCATCTTTAGCTACCGACTCGTGGCTTTCAGCTGCGTCGTTCCAAGAAACAACTCGAGTGCTTACCGAGGCTGCGATTGAATCTAAAACAGACTCGCTTTTTGGCCTCAAGGAGAACATCATTATTGGCAAACTCATTCCCGCCGGAACAGGTTTAGCTAAATATCGTAATGTCTACCCTGACGCTGTTGATTATGAGCCAATGGACTTCTACACTTCAGATGACACCTCAGATGAACTGTCTTCTGCACTGGCTTCGCGGTCAGACGCACTTGAGGCTGTTGAGGCCTAAACTAATGGCTAGCAAGGGGTTGAGGATTGATAATTTTGACCGTACGCTGTATGGTCGGCTTACGCACCATTTAGCTGCTAGCCCCCATTATTGTACCAACTACTTGTAGGAATTTTTGTGCCAACAATTCAACAACTTGTCCGCAAAGGGCGCCAATCTAAACGCCGTAAGGAAGCAACACCAGCGCTCAAGGGTGCTCCGCAGCGACGTGGGGTTTGCACCCGTGTTTACACTGCCACTCCCAAGAAACCAAATTCGGCTCTACGGAAGGTGGCTCGTGTGCGTCTCACCTCTGGCTTGGAGGTCACGGCATATATCCCTGGCGAGGGGCACAACCTTCAAGAACATTCAATCGTTTTGGTGCGCGGTGGTCGCGTCAAAGACTTGCCGGGGGTGCGCTATAAGATAGTTCGCGGCACGCTTGACACATCAGGCGTTCGTGACCGTAAACAAGCACGCAGCCGCTACGGTGCTAAGAAGGAAAGTTAGCGATGCCTCGTAAAGGTCCTGCACCACGTCGAGAGCTTAAGCCCGATCCGATTTACAATTCAGTTTTGGTAACCCAGTTCATCAACAAAATCCTGCAACGAGGCAAGCGCGCGTTAGCAGAACGCATTGTCTACGATGCTTTGCAAACAGTCAAAGACAAAGGTGAAGCCGACCCTGTGAGCACTCTGAAACGTGCCGTTGAAAACGTGCGTCCACAGTTAGAAGTGAAAAGTCGCCGTGTTGGGGGTGCCACCTATCAAGTACCTATTGAAGTAAGGCCACGGCGTGCCACCACCTTATCGATTCGTTGGATCGTCAATTACGCAAGGTTGCGTCGTGAACGCACCATGGCTGAACGACTCGCAAATGAAATCATTGATGCGAGTAACGGCACCGGTGATTCTTGCAAACGGCGCGAAGATGTCCAGAAGATGGCCGAAGCGAACAAAGCTTTCGCCCACTATCGCTGGTGATAGCGCGTTAGTAAGCTAATAGCTAGAGGAATTGTTATGGCAACGAAACGTACACCGCTTGAGAAAACACGCAACATTGGGATAATGGCGCACATCGACGCGGGCAAAACGACCACAACTGAACGCATTTTGTACTACACGGGTCGTTCCTACAAAATTGGTGAAGTGCATGATGGTGCCGCCACGATGGACTGGATGGACCAAGAGCAAGAACGAGGCATCACCATTACCTCAGCAGCAACGCATTGTATCTGGAACAATCACCGTATCAACATTATCGACACCCCAGGCCACGTGGATTTTACGGTTGAAGTGGAGCGTTCGTTGAGGGTGCTTGATGGTGCTGTGGCAGTCTTTGATGGTGTGGCTGGAGTGGAACCGCAAACCGAAACGGTGTGGCGCCAAGCCGACCGCTACCAAGTTCCACGAATGTGTTTTGTCAACAAGATGGACCGCACTGGTGCAGATTTTTATTTCGTGCTCGACACCATCAAAGATCGCCTCACCAAGAATGTAGCGGTTATGCAGTTGCCAATCGGAGTTGAAAGTGGTTATCTCGGTGTGGTTGATTTGGTGAAAATGAAAGCTTTAGTTTGGCAAGGTGAAGACTTGGGAGCTAGCTGGGATGAGATTGAGATACCTGCTGAACTGCGTGAACAAGCAGAACAATACCGTGCCATGCTCTTAGAAGTCGCTGCCGACCAAGACGAAAATGTGATGATGAAAGTGCTTGAAGATGAAGAGGTGAGCGAAACCGAACTAAAGGCAGCTATCCGCAAAGGCACTTTAGAAAATGGACTCGTGCCAGTGCTCAACGGTACTGCGTTCAAAAACAAAGGGGTGCAGCCGTTGCTTGACGCGGTGGTTGACTTTTTGCCTTCGCCGGTTGATATACCTAACGTTGTTGGCACCGACCGTTCGGGAAGCGAAACAGAACGCGCCCCAAGCGACAACGAACCGTTTTCTGCTATCGCATTTAAGATTATGACCGACCCGCATGTGGGTCGATTGACCTACTTTCGAGTATATTCCGGTTCTTTCACGAAGGGCACTCAAGTTCTCAACACCCGCACAACTAGCCGTGAACGGATTGGTCGTATCCTTGAGATGCATGCCAACGACCGGGTAGACAAAGACAGCGTGGCCACAGGTGACATCGCAGCCGCTATCGGCTTGAAAAACACTCGCACCGGCGACACCTTATGCGACCCAAGCAAACCAATAACACTAGAGAACCTTGACTTTCCAGACCCAGTGATTGAAGTGGCGGTTGAACCCAAATCCAAAGCTGATCAAGAACGTATGGGCAAAGCTCTGCAAGCTCTAGCTGAAGAAGACCCCACCTTCCAAGTTAGTACCAACGCCGAAACTGCCCAAACCATCATCGCCGGCATGGGTGAGTTGCATCTTGAGGTGCTTGTGGAACGCATGATGCGTGAGTTTAGAGTGGCAGCGAGCGTGGGTAAACCCCAAGTCGCTTACCGAGAGACAATAACAAGACCCGTGCTTGACCACACCTACACACACAAAAAACAAACCGGTGGTAGCGGCCAGTTCGCAGTGATTTCAGCCAACCTTGAACCCAATCCCGGTGGTTCATATGAGTTCGAGAGCACCGTAACGGGCGGGGCCATACCCAAAGAATATATAAAGCCCGTTAGTGAAGGTATCCGTGAAGCTATGAGCAACGGGGTGCTAGCTGGTTTCCCGACAGTAGACATAAAGGTCACCCTCACAGACGGCAAAATACACGATGTTGACTCCTCAGAGATGGCGTTCAAGATCGCTGCCAACGCTTGGTTCCGGGAAGTCGCTCCACGTGCCAAGCCAACACTTCTTGAGCCGGTTATGGCTGTGGAAGTGGTTACCCCAGACAATCATCTCGGTGATGTTGTGGGTGACATCAACTCTCGTAGAGGTCGGGTGCAAGGCACCGAGCAACGAGGCAACAACCAAGTCGTGAACGCGTTAGTACCATTATCTGAGATGTTCGGATACAGTACAGACTTGCGCTCGCGTACGCAGGGGCGGGCAACGTACACGATGCAGTTCGATTCATACCAGCCAACACCTGCAAACGTACAAGAAGAAATAGTCGCTCGCGTTCGCGGCGCGTAATCGTGTCTAGCGCGTAATCGTGTCTAAACTGAATAAACTTAACCCAAACACCAGAATAACTAAGGAAGGCAACTATGGCCAAGGAGACGTTTAAGCGGGACAAACCGCATGTCAACGTAGGAACGATGGGCCACATCGATCACGGCAAAACAACACTCACCGCAGCAATCACCAAAGTTCTTGCAGATCACGTTGAAGGATCAACCTTCACAGATTTTGACAACATCGATAACGCTCCCGAAGAACGAGAGCGGGGTATCACCATCAACGTGTCGCATGTGGAATACGAGACCGAGAACCGCCATTACGCCCATGTTGACATGCCCGGGCACGCCGACTACATCAAAAACATGATCACTGGTGCCGCTCAGGTGGATGGAGCTATCTTGGTGGTTTCAGCCGCTGACGGCCCTATGCCTCAAACCCGTGAACATGTGCTGCTTGCCCGTCAGGTGGGGGTGCCCAAGATTGCCGTGGCACTCAACAAAGTCGACATGGTTGATGACGAGGAGTTGCTTGAACTCGTGGAGATGGAGGTTCGGGAACTGCTCAACGAATACGACTTTCCGGGTGACGACACACCTGTCGTGCATGTGTCGGCATTGAAAGCTCTTGAGGGTGACGCACAAGCGGGTGAGGCCATCTTGGACCTGATGACTCAACTAGACGAATATGTGCCCACCCCCGAGCGTGACCTTGACAAACCATTCCTTATGCCTATTGAGGATGTGTTTTCAATCACTGGCCGCGGCACGGTGGTTACTGGCAAAGTGGAGCAGGGCATCGTTAACACCGGCGACGAGATTGAGATCGTGGGTATTCGCCCCACTTCAAAGACCACTTGCACGGGTGTTGAAATGTTCCGCAAGCTTTTAGACCAAGGGCAAGCAGGCGACAATATTGGTGCTCTGCTACGTGGTGTTGACAAAGATGGGGTGCAGCGTGGGCAAGTACTCGCCGCCCCCGGTAGCATCACCCCTCACACAGAATTTGAAGCTCAGGTTTATGTGCTGTCCAAAAAAGAGGGCGGCCGTCACAAGCCTTTCTTCACCAACTATCGCCCACAGTTCTATTTCCGCACCACCGACATCACCGGTACCATAACTTTGCCTGAAGGCACCGAAATGTGCATGCCTGGAGATAATACGTCAATGCATGTTGAACTGATTAACCCGATAGCTATGGATGAGGGTTTGCGTTTTGCCATTCGTGAAGGCGGGCGCACTGTTGGTGCTGGTTCAGTCACCAAAATCATCAAGTAACGATTTGGCGTAGGTAGTTATGGCAACAGGGCAGAAGATCCGCATTAGGCTAAAGGCGTACGATCACGAAATTATTGATCAGTCAACGAAGAAGATTGTGGAGACGGTGAAACGCACTCAGGCGCGTTTGTCGGGTCCGATTCCGTTGCCCACTGAAAAGCATCGCTTCACGGTGATTAAGGGGCCGTTCAAAGATAAGGATTCTCGTGAGCATTTTGAGATGCGTATCCACAAACGTTTGCTTGATATTCTTGAACCGTCAACCAAAACAGTTGATTCTTTGCAACGTTTAGACTTACCCGCTGGAGTTGACATAGAAATCAAAATCCAACAAGCCTGATACTGCTCCTCTGACTGTCACAGTCCAGTGGACAGGTAAAGATGCCACGTGCAATAAGTCGCCTGGAACCTGCAGAGGAAGGATGGATATGCAAATAGTAAACTTCTTAGTCTTTCTCTCGACGCAGTTCCGCGCCCACCCCATTGGGGCGGATACCTAGTCACACCACTGACCGTTGAGTTCTGGCAGAGCCGCGCCGACCACCTGCACGACCGCATCCATTACCGCCGACACAGCAACGGTTGGACTACCGAACGCCTCGCTCCCTGAGCCATCTCAACTCCACGCAACCCTCAACTACCAAACCCCTACCGAATCAGAACACCAACAACAACTCACGCAAGCCCCACAGTTGATGAGGCCGGTAGCTTGGTGTGACTTCTTGTCCCTTTAGCAATGCGTCGACCGCAGTCCAGAGTTTATTGAAATCCTTGCCACGCTAGCCGGCCCGTTTGACATCCCGTTCGAATCTGGTAGTGGTGAGCAGTCGAACCGGTCAAGGCAGGTTGGTCTTCAAATCACCGAGAGTTGCGTACCAATTAGATCTGCTCCGGTTTCG
Source organism: Candidatus Aldehydirespiratoraceae bacterium (assembly GCA_965204595.1). Taxonomy (GTDB): domain Bacteria; phylum Actinomycetota; class Acidimicrobiia; order Acidimicrobiales; family Aldehydirespiratoraceae; genus VXYK01. The sequence continues at coordinate 1,488,713 of CBDBEW010000014.1, forward strand.
GCTAACCGCAGGGCCTCGGCCGTGTCTGCGTGCTGAGCTTTCCACTGCTTGTTTGATACTTAGTTTACGAATCACCCCGGGTGGGGCATTGTGCGGGATCGCAGCTTCGAGATGGTGGGCCCGTCGCCGACCGTACGATCGCGGGATTCAGTCTCGACCTTTGCGTGATCGGTGCCGACGGAGTGTCGCCGTTGGGAGTGAGCACGCACGACCAGGCGGAAGCTGCCACCAACCGTGCCCTGTTGGAGGCGGCCGACAAGTGCATCGTCGCGGTTGATCACACGAAGTTGGGCACAACCATGTTCTCGCAGATCTGCGGCCTCGAGAATGTGCACTTCCTGTTAACGACCGGCGGTCCTCCCGACGACCTCACCGCGGCGTTGGACCGGCACGGCGTGCAACTGATCCTCGCGGACCCGTCCGACGCGGGGCGATCGGCACGTCGGTCATCGGCACAGTTCGCCGTGGCACAGTTCGACGCAGAGTCGTCCAACGGGTTGTCTGCCTGATCAAAGCCCCATCGACTTTGTTCTGCTCGAATCTGTGGTTCGAGGCCCGGCGATGTTCATGCTGGCGTTCGATCAAAGGAGTCCATGCGGGCGCGGGTGGCTGTTCCCTGGGGGAATTATGTGGTGGTGGGGGTGGCGGTGGTGATGCCGAGTGCGTAAATGCGTGCGACCTCGGCGGACGCGAACGAGTCGGCTGCCACGTCGGTGGACGGGGTAGCCTCCACCACCGGGGCGGCCTCACCGCTCAGTTTCTGGTAGAGGCGGGCTAGGAAGGAGGCCATTTGGGTGCGGGTGATGTTTGTGTTGGGGTTGTAGGTGGTGGGGGTGGTGCCGGTGGTGATGCCGAGTGCGTAGATGCGGGCGATGTCGTTGGCGGCGAAGGAGTCGGCTGGCACGTCGGTGAAGGGGGTGGCCACTACTGGGGCGGGCTGTCCGCTGAGCTGCTCGTAGAGGCGGGCGAGGAACGAAGCCATCTGTTCACGGGTGACGGGGGTTTTGGGGTCATAGGTGGTTTCGGTGGTGCCGGTGGTGATGCCGAGGCCGTAGATGCGGGCGATGTCGTTGGCGGCGAAGGAGTCGGTTGGGATGTCGGTGAAGGGGGTGGCCACTATTGGGGCGGGGGCGCCGTTGAGTTGTTGGTAGAGGCGGGCGAGGAATGCTGCCATCTGTTCACGGGTGACGGGGTTGTTGGGGCTGAAGGTGGTGTCGCTGGTGCCGGTGGTGACGCCGAGGGCGAAGATGCAGCCGATGTCGGCTGCGGCGGACGAGTCGGCGGCCAGGTCGGTGAACGGCAGGGGCGCGGCCGCAGCGTCGGGTTCGCACGCCGCGATGCGCTGCGGGCGGTCGAACGGCTCGGGGTCGGGGTCGGGGTCGGGGTCGGGCAGGGCGGTCACGGTGATGGTGATGGGGGAGGCGGCGGTGGGGAGTTGGTAGTTGTTGTCGGTGCTGGTGGAGGTGTGGGTGATGGTGGTGGCACCGGTGGCGATGCCGGTGACGGTGAAGGTTTGGGCGGTGTTCCAGTTCGCTGTGGTGAAGGTCAACGCTTGGGATATTGTGGCGGTGTCTGGGTTGGTGCTGGTTGCGGTGACGGTCACCGTCGCGGTGGGTTGGGTTGTTAGGCGCAGGTTGTAGTTGGCGGTGTCGTCGGCGTTGAGGGTGATTGTGGTGGCGGAGGTTTCGAAGCCGGCGGGGTCGGGGTCCGGTGGCGGTGGTCCGACCGGGCCGGGTGTGACGGGTGTGACGGGTGTGGGGGTTGGGCGGCGTGGCGGGTCGGGGTCGGGTTGGGGGCAGCCGGTGTCGTCGTCGGTGATGGTGATGGTGACGGTGTTCTCGGTCAGTCCGGTGACTGAGGTGGTGAGCACCATGTTTTTGTTGTTTTCTTCGCAGGAGTCGTTGACGATGGTGACGGTGGCGGTGGCTGTGGTCGTCCCGGCTGGGATCGTGAAGGGGTCGGGCAGCGTGAAGTCGGTGTTCAAGATGGCGTTGGAGTCAACGTCGGGGCTCAGTTCGACCACTATCGGGTTGATGGCGGGTTGGTTGAGGGTGGCGGTGATGGTGACTGAGCCGACACTTTCTGCGACGGTGCTCTGCGGGGCGGTGAGGGTCAGTGTGGTGGGGCCGGCGTTGACGGTTACTGCGACCGGGTCGATGGTTAGTGTGCTGCCGTATTTGGTGTCTGAGCCTGTGGCGGCGTGGGTGACCGACGCGGCGCCGGCGGTTGTCGCGCCGTTGATGGTGAAGGTTTGGGCGGTGTTCCAGTTGGTGGTGGTGAAGGTGCGTGTGGCGGGTGTGACGGTGGCGGTGTTGGTGGTGCTGCTGGTGGCGGTGATGGTGACGTTTGCGGTGGGTTGTGTGGCGAGCCTCACGGTGTAGGTTGCGGTGTTGTCGCTGTCGGCGCCGGTGCCGCTGGTGGCGACGGTGCGGGTGGTGGGGGTGACGGTCACGTTGGCGGTGTCGTTGTCGGTGATGGTGAGGGTGAGCGGGGTGACGGTCAACCCGGTGACGGTGGTGGTGAGCACCAGCGTTTCGTCGTTTTCGTCGACGAAATCATTGACGATGCCCACCGGACGGGTGGCGGTGGAGCTTCCTGCTGGGATGGTGAACGAGCCGGGCAGATTGTAGTCGCCGGTTGCGGCGGTCGACGCCGAGGCGGCGGTCAAGCTCACCGTCACTGCGGACACGGCGGGTTCGTTCAATGTGGCGGTGATGGTGGCTGTGCCGGCGCCTTCGGAGATGGTGTTGCCGCCGCTGCGGGCCAGCGTGAGGGTGGTGGGTGCGGCGTTGACGGTGACTATCACGTTGGTGCTGGTGCCGAGCGAGCCGGAGTAGTCGCTGTCGGTGCTGGTGCCGGCGTGGGTGACAGTTGAGGTGCCTTTGGCTACGGCGGTGACGGTGAAGGTTTGGGCGGTGTTCCAGTTGGCGGTGGTGAACGCACGGGTGGTGGGCGACACGGTGGCTGCGGTGGTGGCGCCGCTGGTGGGGGTGACAGTCACGGTGGCGGTGGGTTGCGAGTCGAGTGCTACTGTGTAGGTGGCGGTGGTGGTTGCGCCGACGACGACGGTGCGTGCGGTTTCGTTGACGGTCACCCCGGCTGTGTCGTCGTCGCTGATGGTGACCGTGGCGAGTGATCCTGAGGTGTGGCGGGTGTAGTGGTCGCCGAGGTCGTCTACGGGGTTGTCGGCGGCTTTGATGCGCAGTTTGATTGTTTTGTTGTCGGTGTCGATGGAGTTGTCGGTGATGCTGACAGCAAGGTTTTTGGTGAGGTTCGTGTCGGTGGGTGCGAACGTCACTGATTTGGTGGTGATGCTGTAGTCGCTGGTGGCGGCGGTGGTGCCGGTGGTGAGCACTTCTATTTCGATGGTGGTCGATGTTTGCGGCCGGTGGCTGGCGGTGACCGGTATGTTCAGCGTCGAGCCGTTCTCTGCTACCGACACTGAAAGTTCTGTGGTCGCGGTCGCGCTGGCACCGAAAGCGATCTTGGCGTTGTCGGCGTCGTCGTCGGTGATGGTGACTGTGGTCACGCGCATTGCGCTGTTGACCCGCCAGTCGCTGGTGGTGGTGGTCACGGTAACGGTGAACGTTTCGTCGTTTTCGACGAGGTTGTCGTTGTTGAGCGGCACGAGAAGCGCGGCCTCGGTTTGGCCTTGGGTGACGGTGAGCGTGGCTCGGGTGGTGCCGGTGTCGGCTGTGGTGGCGTCGCTGCCGCTGTAGTCGTAGGCGAAGTTCAAAACGACACCGCCGGCGGGTGCCGCTTCGCCCAAGGTGATGCTGATCTCTGCGTTCGCGACTTGTTCAGCGACGCTGAGGTTGTTGAGGATCGACACGGTTTTGGTGGATTGTGAGGGGGTGCCGTCACCGACAGAGGTCCAGGCCGAGTTGACGCTGCCGACGCTGAACTGCATCTGAACCTCATAGACGGTGCCGTTGACCATCGCGGTGCAGGTGGCGCATCGTGTGGTCGACACGGGAACAGTGACGCTGCGGGCAGATATTTCGGCTGCGGTGAGTGTCGTGCCGGCGGTGGTCTGCCAAGCGCCGGGCTGGTCGCCTGACATGTCGGCGTTGGTGTCTTTGACGCGGTAGCGGACTTTGGCGGCGGTGTAGGTGCGGGTGGTCGCGCCCCAGGTGGCGGTCAGTTCAGTGTCGCCGGGCAGAACCGAACGGCTCGGGGGCACCAGAGCCGACGTGGTGCCTTCGACAGTGTTTGACCAGGCGCCGCCGGGGTTGACACCGTTTAGGGCGCGTACTTGTATCTCATAGACGGTGTCGGTCGAGAGGTTGTCGGCGACATGCGCCGGGGTTGCGCTGGCTGTGTCCACCCCGCCGCTGTTGTTCCAAGCACCGGGCTGGTCGCCGGCCTGGTTGGGGTTGGCGTCTTTGACACGCCAGCGCACTTTGTAGCCGGTGATGGCAGCGCCTGCGCCTCCTGTGTTGGTGGGCGCGACCCATTCCAGGGTGAGGTCGTCGTCGTTGGCGGTGGTGGCCAACGCCTTGACCGAGGTTGGTTTACCCGGCACGTTCCACAAGGTGACGGTGATCGGTTCGCTGGAGGCTTGTATTGGTGTGCCGGTGCCGAAACGCGACCAGTGCGGTCTGCCCGCGGTGTCGGTGAAATGCATGCGCACATGCACCGTCGCGCCCGGCACGAACCCGCCGACCGTGTTGCCGCTGACCGTGGCTGCACTGCCGGTGATCACACTGGAGGACACGTCGAGTGCGGTTGTGCGCTCCCCCCACGTTTCGCTCGCGTCTTTGACCTGCCAGCTGACTTCATATCCTGAACGTCCGGCGGCGTCGGAGCCGAAGGTGATCGCCGGGGTGCCGTTGAGCGCGGCGGCGGTGGCGGTGGTGTTGGCGGGCACAGCCAGGCGCAGGACCGCTATTTGATAGGTTGCGGTGTTGCTGTTGGTGTCGGTGACCTCTACGGCGATGACGCTGTAACCGATCGGCAACACCAAAGTCGACGCTGAGCCGCTGGTCGCGGCTGTGAGGGTGGCGCCTTTGAAGCCGACTTTGACTGTGGATCCGCTGGTGGCGACAGTTGGGGTGACCTGCACCGAGGTTTCGGTTCCGGCGAGGTCGTTAGCCACATAGTAGACAGTGTCAGCAGCAAACGCGGGGTTGAGCACCAAAGTGTTGTCATAAATCTCGGTGACGTCGGAGCTGACCACACTCAGTGCGCTCAACGCCAGCGACGCCGACACCACAGCAGCGGGGGTGAACTGTACGCTTGCGCTCCACGCGGTTTCGGTGGTGGTGCCGCTCTGTTTGCCGAGCACCTGTATCTCATAGAGGTGCCCGTTGTAAAGCTGCGGGGCGTCCGAGGCTGGTGTGGTGACGCTGGTCGTGGCGTCGCAGGTGTTGCCCGTGGAGCTGTCAGCGCTGTGGGAACGCCACGGCCCGGGCTGATCACCGGACTGGTTCGTGTCGGTGTCAACCACCCGGTAACGCAAATTCACAAAACACACACCAGACGCCATCTCCCAAACAGCGGCCACAGTCCCGTCACCGGGTGTGGCTGACACCATGCGCACACTGTTGGCGGGCAACACGGTGCGGCGGGTGAGCGTGACCGCATAGGTTTGTGTGGTGGTGCCATCCGCGGCGGTGACTTTCACATTGACGGTGTTGACGCCCACGGTCAACGCCAGAGCCGAGCTCGCCGAACCGCTAACCACCGTCGACAGCGACGACCCCAGCCCCACCTCCACGGTGGCGCCCGAACCAGCGGTTGCTGTCGGCGTGAACCGCACATGGGTCACAGTATTGGGCACCGACGCCGTGTAGGCGGTGGTCGCTGAGGCGAACACCGGGATGAGCGCCACAGCACCGCTGAAAGTGGAGCCGTCAGCCGAGGTGGCGCCTGTCAACGAACTCAAGGTCGCCACGTTGGCCAGATCGGCATTCACGGTCACCGCCACTGAACCCGCGGCTGTGATCTGATAGTTGGCGTCGCTGGTGGACGCGGCGGCATGGGTGATCGAGGTGGAACCCTCAGTCACACCGGTGACGGTGAAGGTTTGTGGGGTGCTGTAGTTGGTGGAGGTGAACGAACGGCCCGTGGTGGGCGACACGGTAGCTATGGCGCCAGACGTGCTGGTGGGGGTGACAGTGACCGTGTCGGTGGGCGCGGTCGCCAGCCGCGCCGTGTAGGTGACCGTGCCGGTGCCGGTCGCGGTCACAGACGAAGCGCTGAACACCACACCACGCACCGACACCGACACCGCAGCGGCACCGGTGAGCGCGTAGGCGGTGTCGCTGCTTGAAGCGTTGTGAGTGATCGACGTGGCACCCGCGGCGGCACCGGTGACGGTGAACGTCTGCGCGACGCTGCCTTGACCGCTAGCGAACGTTCTCGCACCCGAAACGGTCGCCACCGACGGGTCTGTGCTTGTCGGGGTGACGATCACCTGCGCGGTGGGCGAAGTCGCCAACGTCACCGAGTAGGTGAACGTGCCCGCCGCATTCACCGTCCCCGACATCACACTCAAATCCAGCCCAGCGGCCGCATTCACCGTCACCGCCACCGACGGGATCGTCAACGACGTCGGATATTTCGTGTCGCTGCTCGAAGTCACCGTATGAGTGACCGAAGTGGCACCGGCGGTGACACCGGTGACAGTCACAGTCTGCGCGGTGTTCCAGTTGGTGCTGGTGAACGTCAACAGGTTGTCGTTGCTGTCGGTCGCCACCGTCGCGGTGCCCGTGGCCGCACTGGTCGGGGTGAGTGTCACCGCCGCGGTGGGTTGCGTGTTCAACTTCACCGTGTAGGTGGTCGAGGCGGTGCCGGTCACGGTGCGCGTCGTCTCGCTCACCGTCACACCAGCGAGGCGGGTGAGCGTGATCGTATAGGTCGCTGTGGTGGTGCCGTCCTGGGCGGTGACTTTCACATTGACGGTGTTGGAACCCACGGTGAGTGAGATGGCGTCGCTGGCTGTGCCGCTGGTCACGGTCGACAGCGACGTGCCCAGACCGGCTTCGACGGTGGCGCCCGACCCGGTGGTGACTGTCGGGGTGACTTTCAGGTGGGTGACGGTGTTGGGCACCGTCGCGGTATAGGTGGTCGTGGCCGACGCGAAAGACGGACTCAACGTGAGCGTGCCACCGAAGGTGGAGCCGTCGGTCGATGTCGAACCCGTCAGCGCGCTCAAAGTCGTCACGGTGGAGGGTCTAGTGACGGTGACGGCATAGGTTGCGGTGGTGGTGCCGTCCTCGGCGGTGACTTTCACATTGACGGTGTTGGAACCCACGGTGAGTGAGATGGCGTCGCTGGCTGTGCCGCTGGTCACGGTAGACAGCGACGTGCCCAGACCGGCTTCGACGGTGGCGCCCGACCCGGCGGTGACTGTCGGGGTGACTTTGAGATGGGTGACTGTGTTGGCCACGGTGGCGGTATAGGTGGTCGTGGCCGACGCGAACACCGGACTCAAAGTCAACGTCCCGGAGAACGTGGAGCCGTCGGTGGAGGTGACACCGGTGAGCGCGCTCAAAGTTGTCACGTTGGAGGGTCTGGTGACGGTGATCGTGTAGGTGCGGGTGCTAGTGCCGTTCTCGGCGGTGACTTTCACATTCACGGTGTTGGAACCCACCGTGAGCGCGATGGCGTCACTGGCCGAACCGCTGGTGACCGCTGTCAATGTCGTGCCGAGGCCGGCTTCGACGGTGGCGTCGCTTTGGGTGACTGTCGGGGTGACTTTCAGATGCGTCACCGAACTCGCCACCGACGCCGTGTAGCTCGTGGTCGCCGAGTTGAACACCGGGCTCAACGTGAGCGTCCCGCTGAAGGTGGAGCCGTCGGTTGATGTGGCGGCGGTCAACGCGCTCAAAGTCGCAACGCTCGACTTCGCCACGGCGGTCACTGTCACATCCACCGAGCCGATGCTAATACCTTCATAGGCGGTGTCGCTGCTCGTCGCGGCATGGCTGATCGCGGAGGCGCCCGCTTTGACGCCGGTGACGGTGACCGTCTGCGTGGACGCCCAGTTGGTGGCAGTGAAGTCGAGCGCGCCCGACACGGTGGCATTCGCGGGTGTGCCGCTCGTCGGTGTGACGGTAACGTTCGCGGTGGGGGCTTTGTTGAGCTTGATCGTGTAGGTGACAGTCGCGCCGACGGTCACCGAACGCGACGTTTCGCTCACCAGCACACCCGCGGACGGCGCGGCGGTGGGCGTGCCGCTAACCGAGGTTGACCAGGCGCCGTAGCCGTTGCCGGGCTGGGTTTGCCCGTCGGTCGCTCGAACCGCCACATTATAGGCGGTGCCGTTGGACAGCCCGGTGATTTCGGTGGACCCGGTAGTGAACTGTGTGGTCGTCACCCAACCAGTGGACGCATCACCGGGTGTGGTCGCGGTCTGGTCGAGGGCTGTGCTGGTTTTGTAGCGCAGCTGATAGCCCGCCACCGGACCCACCGGTTTGTTCCACGACACCGCGAGTTTCTGGGGTCCCGCGGTGAGTGTCAGGCTCCCGGGCGCGGCGGGCGGGTCGTCATCGGTGATCGTCACCGTGATCGTGTCGGGTGAGACCAGCACATAACCGGTGCCGGCACCGATGGTGACCGTGAACGTTTCGTGTTCTTCGTTGACGCTGTCGTCGACGCTCGACGCCAGCGTCGGAGTTGGATACTGGCCCGCGGTCGCTGAGAAGGTCGTGGCGTAACCGGTCACCAAATCCGCGGTCAGGCTCGCCGGGTTGACATCACCCGCCGCGTAGGTGAGCGTGCCGCCGGTCACCGCCTCGCTCAGTTGGCTGGCCGTCAAACGTATCTGTTCACCGGTGGCGCCCTCGGTTTGGGTGTTGGTGCCCGCAGACCACCTGAGCTGGATGTTCGGCGTGCCCGACGTGTACACCCAGTCGCTGGTGCCGGCACCGTTTTTGGCCCGTAACCGCAGCCGGTAGGTTGTGCCGTTGTCCAGATCGACAAGCGAATCGAAGTTGTTGTCAGCACCGGGAGCAGACGATTCCGCCACCCACGCTTTCGAGAGGTCGCTGCCCGACGCCGCGGCGTTGTTGGCCACCGACCCCATACCCGACGCCGCGGCGGTGGTGAGGTGCAGGTCATAACCCGTGAGCGGACCCGCGGGTGCTGTCCAAACCAGATTCAAGCCGGCGTCCACCTCGCTGGAAACCCTGAACATCGTGGGGGCGGCCGGCGCGGTCACCGCCGCGCCCCTCACCGCGAAGGGCAGCACGAGACCCGTCGGGGACCAGCTGCTCGAGGTGAACGAGTGGGAAGCGTCGGCGATGCTGAAACCCGCCGCGGCGCCTGCGTCCTCAGCGACACTAGAGGTCAAGTTCAAAAACAGGTTCTCGGTGCCGGTGAACGCGGAGGAGCCGATCACCACATAATGGTTCGTGCTCGCCGCGAGGGTTGTGTTGTCAGGCGCCGCGAACGTCACCACCCCGGAGGTCGCGCTAGTGGGCACGGTGAGGTCCGCGACTTTAGTACCCAGATCGTTGACGTTGTTGGTCAACGTCGCGCCACCAGAAGCCCACACCGACGCGGTCAACGTCGCCAACTGAGTTGGCGTCAAACTCGCCTTGGCCTCCAAATAGAAATCAACAGCTGTGAGCGTGTAACCCCCCGTGTGAGCACCGGTCGTGAACGCGTTCGCGTTCTCGAAGTTGAGTCTGAGAGTGTTCGCCTGCTTCGCCTGCCCCAAGTTGGCGACCAACACATCCGCGGCGGCGCGGCGCACAGCAACCGCATAGGTTGTGGTGGTGACACCATCCTGGGCGGTGACTTTCACATTCACAGCATTAGCACCCACCGCCAACGCGATCGCACCGCTAGCCGAACCGCTCGCCACCGACGACAAGCTCGTGCCCAGACCCGCCTCCACCGTGGCGTTGGACCCGGCGGTGACTGTCGGGGTGACCTGCAGATGGGTGACTGTGTTGGGCACCGTGGCGACATAGGCCGTCGTGGCCGACGCGAAGGTCGGGCTGAGCGTGAACGACCCGCTAAACGTGGACCCGTCAGCCGACGTGGCGCCGGTGAGCGCGCTCAAAGTCGCCACAGTCGAAGGCCGGGTGACGGTGACGGTGTAGGTTGTGGTGGTGGCACCGTCCTCGGCGGTGACCTTCACATTCACCGTGTTGGCGCCAACCGCGAGCGAAATCGCGGCACTCGCGGTGCCGCTGGTCACCGACAACAAGCTCGTGCCCAGCCCGGCTTCGACGGTGGCGCCGTTCTGGGTGACTGTCGGGGTGATTTTCAGATGCGTCACCGAACTAGCCACCGACGCCGTGTACACCGTCGTCGCCGACGCGAAAGTTGGGCTCAGCGTCAACGAGCCGCTGAACGTGGAGCCGTCGGTGGAGGTGGTGCCGGTCAAAGAGCTCAACGTCGACACAGTGGACTGCGGCCCCGGTGTGACGGTGACGTCCACCGAACCGGCGGTGCTGATCTGATAGTTGCTGTCGCTGGTGGAGGCGGTGGCGTGCGTGACCGAGGTGGTGCCGGCGTTCACCCCGGTCACGGTGAAAGTCTTGGCGGTGCTGTAGTTGGCGGCGGTGAACGATAACGCCGCCGACACAGTCGCGGTGCCGCCCGCCGCGCTGGTGGGTGTCACTGTCACCGTGTCGGTCGGCGCGGTGGCCAGTTTCACGGTGTAGGTGACAGTGTCGCCCTCCTGCACGGTGACCGACACAGGGTCAAACACCGGCCCCGGGGTGGTCGCCGTAGCCGCGGCGGTCACCCAAGCACTACCAGGGTTGATGCCGTTGAGGGCGCGCACCTGCACCTGATAGGTCCCGCCCGCAGCGACCGTCGCGGTGTGCGACACACCCGACGCGGCCACCCCGGCGTCGTTGTTCCAGTCACCGGGCTGAGCACCCGCTTCGGTCGGGTTGGCATCGGCGACACGCCAACGCACCCGGTAGCCGCTGATCGACAAACCCGACCCGCCGGTGGCCGTCGGCGCGGTCCAGCCCACCGACAAACTAGTCGCCGACGCCGCGGTCGCGGTCACAGCGGTCGGCGCGCCCGGCAAATCCCAGGTGGTTACCGCCACCTGACTGCTCGACGCCTCCAACGGCAACGACACATCAACGACCGTCCCGCTGCCGTCGACCCAGTGGGCGCGCACGTGATAGGCGGTGTTCTTCTTCAAACTCCCGAACCGTAACGGGTTATCGGCTGTGTCGTAGATCTGGCCGCCGCCGTCGATGCTGCCGGACGTGACAGAGGGCCCCGCATCACGGGCCGGCCACGACTCGTCGGCTTTTTTGATTTGAATAGCCGTCGTATAACCGGCACGCACCCGCGAAGCGGGCACCGTGTAAGAGATCGCCGGTTTGCCGTTCAACACCGCAGGCGCCGCGGTGATCGTCGGTGTCACCAGCCGCACCACCCGCAACGTGTAGGTCTGCGTGTCCGACCCGCTGGTCACCTTCACCTCGTAATCGTCATAACCCGGGCGCAACGCCAAAGCCGCGGACGCGCTGCCGCTGGTCACCGCCGCCGCGGTCGCGCCTTTGCGGCCCACCGTCACTGTCGCCCCGGTGGTTTTGACTGTCGGCGTCAACTTGATGTGCGTGACCGACCCCGCAACCGCCACAGAATAAAACTCGTTGTCCTCACCGAACGCCGGGTTGAGCGTCAACGCACCAGCAGTGAAATCCGACCCGTCGGTGGACGTGACCCCGGTCAGGGCAATCAACGACACCGCATCGGCGACCATCCCCTCAGGCGTGCCGTCGGCCGACGCGGACCACGATGTGTACGAATCGGCGGCGTCGATCACCCCGATCGCTTGCACCTCATAGGTCTGCCCGTTCACCAAAGCAGGCCTAGCGTAAGAAACCCTCACAGAAACCCGCGTGTCGCAAACACCGTCGGCGAGCCGCAACGAATCGAACTCCCGCCACGGGCCGGGCTGGGACCCCATCGTCGCCAGATCAGTGTCTTTCACCCGCACACGCACACCCCCATAACACACCCCCACAGCGCGGTCCACATGCACCGTCAACAACTTGTCGCCCGGCGTCACCGACCAGATGTGGACCGTGCCCGCGGTCACCACAGCACGGCGGGTGACGGTAACCGCATAGGTTTTGGTGATCGAACCGTCAACAGAGGTCACCTCCACGTTCACCGTGTTGGACCCCACCGTCAACGCCAAAGCCGCGCTCGCCGAACCGCTCGCGACGGTCGCCAGCGTGGAACCGGCGAGCCCGACTTTCACCACCGAGGTGGCGTCGGCGAGTGTGGGTGTGACCTGAACGTGGGTCACATTGTTGGGCACCGACCCGGCATAGACCGTGACCGCGGCGTCGAAGGCCGGGTTCAACGTCAACGTGCCGGTGAACGCGGAGCCGTCAGTGCTCGTGGCCGCGGTCAAAGACGCCAGATCTGTCGGGTCGTTCAGTGTGCCCTTCACCGCGAACACGATCATGTTTGCGCTGGAGTTGGTCCCCCACGATCCAGTGCTGAAGACCCGGAACGCGTCCGCGATGCTCCAATCCGAAAAGGAATCCACGTCCTCGTCGTCGCTGGCCGTTATCTGCAACTCCGGACCTGTGGTGATGCTGGTTCCGTCAAGCAAAAAGTGGTAGACAGTCGACGAATCAAGGGAAACACCGCCCGCCGGTGCGGTGAATGTCACCACACCACCGCTGACCGCCGACGGTATAGTCAACGCCGCGACTTTGCTGCCCGGGTCGCCGCTGCTGTCGGTCCACACCTCCGCTTTGAGCGCCACACGATCAGCGGCCGAAAGACCCGAACCAGACGTCTCAAGGTCCACCTCAATGCTGGTCAGCGTGTAACCAGAACCGTGGGCGCCTGTCGTGAACGCTCCAGAAACCTTACCCCCGGTAGTCAACGTCCAACCTTCAACGGCTTGTTGTTGGCTCAGGTTGCTGACCAAACTGAAGTCGGGGTCCTCGGTGTTGGCTTGACCCCTGACACGAACGAACACGGCGTCTTGGGCGTTGGTGGCGTCAACCCAGCCCTCATCACCGTTGCGCAAAGCGTTATCGGCGATGCTGAAACCCGGGGCGGCACCAGCGTCTTCGACCCCGCCGGTCGTGAGATGGATAGTGAGTTGGGTGTCGGTCGCGTCCATCGCGTCCACAACCACATGGTAGATGGTGGCTGGTCGCAAAACGGTGCCGGCAGGCGCAGTGAACGTCACCCACGTTTTGGGGATGTGCGACGGCACCGTCAAATCGGCTAGTTTAGCGCCCGGTTCGCCGCTGCTGTCAGTCCACAGTTCCACCGCGATGTTGGACGCGTCGCTGCTGCTCGCGAGGCTGTTGAAGAACCTGACATCGACAGCGGTCAACGTGTAACCAAACACGTGGCGTCCGGTGGTGAACGGCTGCGACACGGTACGGCGATTGCCGGTGGAGCCACCAACATTGTAGATTCCCTGCCCGGCCTGTCCGGCGTTGCCGACCAGCGTGTCAGGCGACACAGGCGCAGCGACGCTCACAGCGACCGTGCCGGCGGTGTCATAAGCGAAGTCGGTGTCGCTGCTTGAAACCGAATGCGTTACCGACACAACACCGGTAGCCACACCAGTCACTGTCACCGTCTGGGCTTCGTTCCAGTCTGTGCTCATGAACGTGCGCGAACCGGTGACTGTGGCGATTTCTTCGTCTGCGCTGGTGATCGTGACGATCACCTGGTTGTCGGGCCGGCTCGCCAACCTGATCTGGTATTGCGCTTCGTTGGCTTCGCCGACACCCAACAACAACAACAACGAATCGGCGTCGATCACCAACACCCGCGGGTTCACCGTCACACCCACCGAACCCGCCTCCGCGATCCGATAAGCAGCATCACCGGCACTCGTCACGGCATGGGTGATGCTTGTGGAACCGGTGGTCACACCAGTCACCGTGAACGTTTGCGCGGTGCTGTAGTTGGTTGATGTGAAAGTCACCGCCGGCGACACCGTGGCGACAGCATCAGAGCCGCTGCTCGCTGTCACCGTCACATCAGCTGTGGGCGCGGTCGCTAGTTTGACTGTGTAGGTGACCGTACCGGTGCCGACCGCGGTGACCGTGGTGGTGTTGAACAGCAGCGCCGGTGCGGTGCTGACCGTCACCCCAACCGAACCCGCCGCAGCGATCGCATAGACGCTGTCGTCGCTGGCAGAAGCATGCGTGACACTCGTGGTGCCGGTGGTCACCCCAGTCACCGTCACCGTCTGGGTCGTGGCCCAGCTGCCGGCGGTGAAAGTAAGCAGATCGTCGCCATTAGCGGTCGCCACCGTCGCGGTGTTTGTGTCGCCACTTGTCGGGGTGACTGTCACCGTGTCGGTAGGTTCGGTGGCGAGTTTCACCGTGTAAGTGACCGTGCCGGTACCCAACGCAGTAACAGCGGTGGTGTTGAACACCAGCCCCGGGGCGGGGGTGACCGTCACAGCCACCGCGGCGGCGCCGGTGGAGATCGAATAGTCGGAGTCGTCGCTCGCAGAAGTGTGGGTGACCGACGTCACGCCCTCGGCGACACCGGTCACCGTCACCGCCTGGGTGGTGTCCCAGTTGGTGGCGGTGAAAGTGAGCGGCCCGGACACGGTCGCGACACCGTTCGCGGCACTCGCCGGGGTGACCGTCACCGAATGGGTCGGCGCGACAGCGAGTTTCACCGTGTACTCAACAGTTCCGGGTTCTTGCACCGTCACTGTGGCGGCGCTCACCACGAACGGCGCATCGACCATAACAGCAACATCGGCAACAGAAATGTTGTTGTATTTGGGGTCGCGGCTCGCCGCGGTGTGAGTGACCGACGCCGAACCGGCAGCCACACCAGTCACCGTCACCGTCTGGGCGGTGCTGTAATTGTTGGTGGTGAACGTCAACACATTGTCGCTGTTGGCGGTCGCCACCGTGACGGTGCCCGTCGCGGCACTCGCCGGGGTGACAGTCACCGGTCTAGTCGGCTGAGAGTCGAGTAGCACAGTGTAGGTGGCGCTGCGGGCACCGGTCACGGTGCGGGTCGTTTCGCTCACCGACACACCCGCGGTGTCGTCGTCTTCGATGGTGACCGTCAACGCCGCGGAGCTCAGGTTGCCGGCGCGGGCGCCGATCACCATATCCTCGTCTTGTTCGTCGACGGCGTCGTCGACGATCACGATCGTGGCGTCAGCTGATGTGGCGCCGGTAGAAATCGTGAACGGTACGGGCAACGTGAAATCGGTAAGGGTCGCGACCGAGCCGCCAACACGGAACAAACGCACCGTCACATCTGATTTGGCTGGGTTGTCAAGCGTAACAGTCACCGTCAAAGTGCCGGCATCCTCAGCGACCGAACCGCCCGATGCGTCGCTTGTCAAAGTCAAAGTCGAAGGCGCCGGCAGCGGATTCGCCACCCCGTTGACGCTGACACGGCTGATCAGGCCACGGGTCCGCCAAGTGCTCTGCGGCGTGTTGGTGGTGTTCCAACTCTCAGAGTCGGCGATGCTGAAACCAGTCGCTGCGCCTGTGTCCTCGTTGTCGGAGGTCGTGCCGGTGCGCCGCAAATCCGCGAGAGCGCCGGTGGAATAAACCACCAGATGGTAGGTGGTGGAGGCGGTGAGCGTGGTGTTGTCGGGGGCGGCGAACAAAACGGTGCCCGAACCGACCGTGTCCGGCACCGTCAAATCAACAAGCTTGGCGTTGGGCGCGCCGCTGCTGTCAGACCACAGTTCGGCGCGCACCGTGCCCCGCTCAGCAGAATCCAAAGTGCCGCCCAAAACGTTCACCCCGTAACCGACGCTCTCCAGGGTGTAACCCGTCGAGTGGCTGCCGGTGGTGAAACCCAGCGCATAATGCGCGCCCGAGAAACTGTCGGTCGAAGTGCTGTTCTGACCGAGGTTCGACACCAGCACCGGTGTCACCACAGAAACCGACACCGACCCGACGCTCAAAGTCGCCGGATAGTCGGTGTCGGAGCTCGACGACACGGCATGCGCGACCGTGGTCGACCCGTTCGCCTCACCAGTGACCGTCACTGTCTGCTCAACGTTCCAGTTGGTGGCGGTGAAAGTCAAAACGGTCGCCGAGGTCGAAGCGACGTCACTGTCAGCCGGTGTGACCGAGATTTCCACATCAGCCGACGGCGCCGTGTCCAACACCACCGTGTAAGTCACCGTCGAACCCCGCGGCACCGACAGCGACGACTCGCTCACCGAAACGCCAGGCGGTGGGGTGACGGTCACATCCACCGAACCCGCAGCGTCTATGGCGTAGCGGGCGTCGCCGCTCGTGGCGGCGTGGGTTATCGACGTGGAACCGGTGGTCACACCAGTCACAGTGAACGTGCGGATCGCGGTCGGCTCGCCAGTGCCGATAGTCACCGTCTCCGGAGACACCGTCGCGACAGCCTGGTTCGCGCTCGTCGCGGAGATGGTCACATCCGCGGTTGGCGCCGCCTGCAGTTGCACCGTGTAAGTCACCGTGCCGTCATCGACCACAGACACAGAAGGAACACTGAAAGTGACACCCGCGGCCTCCTCAACAGTCACCGTCACCGAACCCGCAGCCTCGATCGTATAGTCGCTGTCGCCGCTGGCCGCCGCATGCGTGATGCTCGTGGCGCCGGTGGTCACCCCGGTCACGGTCACCGTCTGGGCGGTGCTGTAGTTGCCGGCGGTGAAAGTAAGCCGATCGTCGCCATTGGTGGTCGCGACCGTGGCTTTGTCAGTGTCCGCGCTGGTCGGGGTGACTGTCACGCCGGCGGTGGGCGCGGTCGCGAGTTTCACCGTGTAAGTCACCGTGCCCGTACCAACCGCGGTGACCGTGGTGGTGTTGAACACCAAGCCGGGCGCGGCGTTGACGGTGACAGTCACCGGCGCGGCGGGGGTGTTGATGGTGTAGTTGCTGTCGCCGCTCGCGGAGGTGTGGGTGACGCTGGTGGTGCCGGCGGTCACACCAGTAACGGTCACCGTCTGGCCCGTTTGCCAGTTCGCGGTGCTGAACGTGAGCAGGTTGTCGTCTTTGGCCGTCGCCACTGTCGCGGTGCCGGTGGCGGCACTCGTTGGGGTGACCGTCACCGACTGGGTTGGCGCCGACGCGAGTTTCAGCGTGTAGGTGACGGTGCCGGTGCCGGTCACCGACACCGTGTTGTTGCTCACCATGAAACCAGGGGTCGCTCTCACAGTCACCGCCACAGCGCCGATGGTCAGGGTGGTCGGATAGTTGACGTCGCTGCTGGTGGTGACCGCATGGGTGATCGAGGTGGAACCAGCCGCGGCGGCGGTGACCGTGAAACTCTGCGCGACATTCCAGTTGGTGGCCGTGAACGTGCGTGTGGAGGGCGCGACCGTGGCCAGCGTCGTGGCGCCGGTGGTGGCGGTTATCACCACATCAGAGGACGGCGCGGTGTTGAGCGTCAAGCCGTAGCTCGCCGTGTCGCCGCCCACCGTGACCGTGCGGGAGCTCGCAGTCAAACTCACCCCAGGCTCAAGGGTGACAGTCACCTTCACCGAACCGACACCAGTGGAGATCGAATAGTCGGAGTCGTCGCTGGCAGAAGTGTGGGTGATCGTCGCAGTACCGGCCGCGGCGGCGGTGATAGTGAACGTCTGCGCGGTGTTCCAGTTGTCGGTGGTGAAAGTGACCGCGCCCGACACTGAGGCCACACCACCGGCGCTTGTCGCCGCGGTGACAGTCACCGCCGCGGTCGGCTGAGTGTCGAGCACCACGGTGTAGGTGGCGGTGGCGCCCTTGGCGACTGTGCGCGAGGAATGGCTCACAGACACGCCTGCGTTGTCGTTGTCGGTTATCTGCAACGTCACGTCGGTGACGGTCAAACCAGACACGGTGGTGGTCAAAACCAGGTTCTCGGCGTCTTCGTCGAGGTCGTCGTCAACAACAGCGACTGTGGCGGTGGCGGTGGCGGCGCCGGCGAGGATGGTGAACGCCGCGGGCAGCGTGTAATCGCCGCTGCCGGCGGTGGAAGCGGCGCCCGCGGCCAGGGTGACGACCACATTGGAGGTGGCGGGCTGATCCAACGTGGCCGTCACGGTCACCGTGGCGGCGCCCTCAGACACGGCGTTCTGGGCGGCGTCGGTGGTGAGCTTCAACGCGGCGGGCGGCACCGGCGCGGCGCTCACCGTAACCGCCACCGTCGGCCTCGTCACCGTCGCGGGATAGTTGCTGTCGGTGCTCGTCACGGTGTGGGTCACATTCACCGAGCCGGCCGCGACACCGGTGACGGTCACGGTCTTCTCCTCGTACCAGTCGGTCGAGGTGAACGTCACCGCGCCCGACACGGTGGCTTTGTCGGTGTCCGCGCTGGCCGCGGTGACGGTCACGTTCGCCGCCGGCGCGCGGGTCAGCTTGAGCGTGTAGGTGACGGTGTTGTTGACCTGCACCGACCTGGCGGTGGCATCCGCGGTCACGCCATAGGAACTGTCGTCGTCGTCTATGACTGCGGTGCCCCGCGCTCCCTGCGGATGCCGCACATACAGGTCACCCAAGTCGTTGGCCGTGGCGTCGGCGTCGTCGAGTTTGAACTGTATCGTCTCACCACCCTCAACGAGCGTGTCGTCGTGCACGGTGATAAAGAAATCGGCCCGGTCCGACACTCGCCCGGTGGTGCCGTTCCTCGTGAAGGTGACGGTCTTGGCGTCGACTTCGAAGTCGGCTCCGGCGACCACACCCGACTCGCCCTCAACGGCGGTGCCCGAGGCGAGCACCTCCAGGGTCAACGCGAACTCTTCTGACGGTCTCGGGCTGAGCCTAACAGCCACCCGCTGCGACTCGGTGTCGCCCTCGGTGAAACCAAGTCGGTACGCGCTGGTGCGCGGCGCCGTGCCGAAGGTGATCGCCGCGGATTTGGCTTCGTGGTCGACAAGGGTGACGACAGCGTCGCGTGAGGAGACGTCGCGTGCGTAATGGTCGCCCAAATCATCGGCGGTGGAGTCGGCTGCGTCGAGGCGCAACTTGATCGTCTCGGCGAACTCCACGAACCCGCCCTCGAAAACCTCGACAGCTACGTTTTGGGTCAAAGGGCCGGTGGGGGTGAAAGTCACCGACTTGGTGGCGATATAATAGTCGTCCACATCCTCACGCCAGTTGGCGCCGTTGATCGTGTCTGAACCCTCAGTAGCAGGATGCGCGCCGTCGTCGACCACAGACACGGTGAAGGTCGTGTCGACACCGGGTCTGCGGTTGATGGTGACAGGCACATTGATGATGTTGCTGTAGGTGCTGTCGTTGGGGTTGGGGTTCTCCTGCACCTCAGCGGCATAGGCGCTGGTGCCCGCCGCGTCCGTGCCGAACGCCACCTTGGCGCCGTCGCGGTCGCTCGCGGTGATCGTCACCGTCGCGACCGACGAAGCGGTCGGCGCCGCCCAGCCGAGCGCGCTCACCGACATCGTCACCGTGAACGTCTCATCATCCTCGACGAGTGCGTCCTGCGCGATGGGCACGGTGAGCGTGCCGGAATCGGACCCCGCGGCGATGGTCAGGCTCGTCGGCGCGGCGCTGCCCACATCAGACGCCGAAGCCGAACCCGAGTAGCCGTAAGCGAAGCTCAACGTGAGACCACCGGTCGGGGCGTTGGCGTCGAGACTGACCGCGAGTGTGGCGTTGCCGCCCTCGGTGGCCGTGGCGGTGCCGGCGATGGTCGCCTCGTTGGGCACATAAACCTTCACCGAAGCGACATCGATGCCGCCATAGTCGGTGTCGCTGCTGACCGCGGTGTGGGTGACAGTGGCCGAACCCGCGGTCGCGGCGGTCGCGCCGGTGACGGTCACGATCTGGGCGGCGCCATAGTTCGTGGTGCTGAAAGTCAACGCGTTGTCGTCATTGACGGTCGAGACGGTGGCTCTGGTGGTGGTGTCACTCAACGGGGTGACAGTCACCGTCGCGGTCGGCGCGGTGGAGAGCTTGACGGTGTAGCTCGTCGTCTGCCCGGCGGTGACAGTCGCTGTGGCGCTGGACACGACCACAGCGGGCGCGGCGTCCACCGTCACGCCCACCGACGGAACCGACAGCGTGAGCGGATAGTAGGTGGCGGTGCTCGCCGTCACCGCGTGTGTGACCGACGTGGAACCGGCACCCACCCCGGTCACTGTCACGGTCTGGGCGGTGCCGTAGTTGCTGGTGGTGAAAGTAAGCAGATTATCGGCATTCGCCGTCGCCACTGTCGCCTTGTCGGTGTCGCCGCTGGTCGGGGTGACCACCACAGTCGAGCGGGGCTGGGAGGCGAGCTTCACCGTGTATTTGACGGTGCCGCCGGTGGTGGCGGTCACGTCGGTGGTGCTGACGGTCACCCCGGCTGCGTCGTTGTCAGATATCTGCAACGTGACCGGCGTGACAGTCAAACCCGACACGGTGGCAGTTATCACCAGGTTCTCAAGGTTCGGTTCCTCTAAGGCGTCGTCTACGATGCTCACCGTCGCGGTCGCGAAGGTGGCGCCCGTGCTGATCGTGAACGCCGCGGGCAGCGTGTAATCCTGAGTGGCGGCAGCCGTCGAGGCCGCGCCCGCGGCCAGCGTCACTGTCACATTGGAGGTGGCGGGCTGATCGAGCGTGGCCGTCACCGTCACCGAACCACCCCCCTCAGACACGCTGTTTTGGGCGGCGTCGACGGTGAGCTTCAGCGTCGACGGCGGCACCGGCGCCTCAGTCACCGTCACCGCCACCGTCGGGCGGGTGACCGTCGCCGGATAGTTCGTGTCGGTGCTCGTCACCGTGTGGGTGACGTTCACCGAGCCGGCTGCTGCGCCGGTGACGGTGACGGTCTGGGTGGCGTACCAGTTCGTCGACGTGAACGTCACCGCACCAGAGACGGTGGCTTTGTCGGTGTCCGCGCTCACCGGGGTGACGGTCACGTCCACGGTCGGTGGGCGGTTCAGTTTCAACGTGTAGACAGCGGTGCTGTTCTCCTGCACCGACAGCGTCGACTCATCGGCGGTCACGCCATAAGCGATGTCGTCGTCGACGATCACCAGCCGGAACCGTGAACCCAGCCGGTGCCGGCCGTACAAGTCGCCCAAATCGTCGGGTGTGGCGTCCGCGTCTGCGACTTTGAACTCGATGATCTCAGCACCCTCAGCGAGGGTGTCGTCACACACCCAAACCGTGTAATCAACCGCGGTGTAAACGTCGGTGAACGAAGCCGAACCCGACGTCACGAAATCGGTGCCGCTCGGATGCGTCGCCGAACAGTTCGTGTTCGCCGCGGAGGTGCCCTCAGTCGCCGTGCTCGACGCCAACGCATCCAAAGACACGCCAAAGGACTCCGACGGCGCCGGCCAAGCATGCACACGCACCTGATAAAAGTTGCCACGCACATCGCTTGTGGCTGAATTCTCGTTGACCTGCTCAACGGTGACCGTCTCGCTGTTGCGCGACCCCGCAGCCAGCTGCGCCATAGCCGCGTCGTCGTCGACTATCGTCACCACCGCATCACGAGACACACTATGACGCGCGTAATAATCGCCCAGATCATCAGCCGGGTCGTCGGCCGCGGCTAGACGCAAACTCACCGTCTCGTCCCACTCCACAAGCCGGTTGCCGTACACCGTGACCACAACATTCTTAGTGAGCTGAGAGTCGGTAGGCCCAAACGTCACCGACTTGGTGGCTACACGGAAATCGTTGGGGTTGGCGGCGTCCACATACTCAGTCGCACGCCGCGAGCCTGTGGCCAGCACCTCCACACCAAAAGTGGTCTCCGCGCCCGGCAGACGGTTCACCGTCACCGGCACATTGACCGAAGAGATGCTGCTGCCGGACTCGGTGCCGCTCACCGCGTGGGCGACCACACCCGCCGCGTCCGTGCCGAACGCCACCTTGGCGCCGTCACGGTCGCTCGCGGCGACCGTCACCGTCGCGACCGACAAACCCGACGGCACCGACCAGCCCGCCACAGCAGTCGACAGCGTCACCGTGAACGTCTCAGCATCCTCCACAAAAGAATCGTCGGTTATCGGTATCGTCAACGTGCCCGACGTCTCCCCCTCAGCCACCGTCAACGACGCTGTAGTCGTGCCAGTGTCATCAGCCGACGCCGAACCCGCGTAACTGTAGTCGAACCCGACAAGCAACCCACCGGTCGGCGCGGCCTCACCCAAAGAAACCGTCAAAGACGCGTCCGCACCCTCAACCGCCGCCACCGAAGACGGCACCCCAACCTGCTTACCGGTCACCGCCAACCGCTCCGCCTCCACCATCACACCCACCGAACCCGCGGTATCAGCTATGACATAGTCTCTGTCACCAGTCGACGTGGCCGCATGAGTGACGCTCGTGGTGCCCGTAGCCACCCCAGTCACCGTGAAAGCCTGGGGGGTGTCGTAGTTGTCGGCCGTGAACGTGCGCGTCTGCGGCGCCACAGTTGCTGTGTCGTCGTCGCCGCTGTCAGAAGTCACCGTCACCGTGTCGGTGGGTGCGGTCGCGAGTTTCACCGTGTAAGTCACCGTGCCAGAACCGACCGCAGTGACGGCGGTGTCGCTGAACACCAAACCCGCCGAGGCGTTCGCGACGCCTTTCACCTGGATCGGCAACGGCTTGCCGCTCACAAACAAGTTCGCAAATGAAGAGAACACCGCACTGGCATCGGCGATGCTCCAACCCGCAGCTGCGCCGGAGTCCTCGCCGCCCGCCTCTCGACTCTCCACGATGAGGTTCATATTCGTGTCAGGCCCGCTGATACGCACGAAGTAGTCGGTGCTCGCATCAAGCGTGACGCCTTCCGCCGCGACGAAAGTGTTGTTGCCGTCCACCAGCGACACCGGGACCACCAGATCAGCCAGCTTGGCGTTCGGGGTGTCGTCATCCGACGAACTCCAGATCTGTGCTGTGACGCTGGCGTGCTCGGCGGGGGTCAACGTCCCAAAAACATCCATCGAAACCACGATGCTAGTGAGCGTGTAACCACCCGGATTGCTGCCCGTCGTGAACTGCTGAGCAATATCACCGTCCGACAACCGATAGTAGAAATTTTGCAGAGTCGCCGCGCTCTGCCCGGTGTTGCTCACAAAAACAGAATCGACAGTGACAGCCACCTCACCAGCCGCCAAAATCTGATAGTTCGTGTCGCCAGTGGAAGCCGCCGCGTGTGTTACCGACGTGAAACCGGTAGCCACACCAGTCACCGTAAAGGTTTGCGCGGCGTTCCAATTCACAGCGGTGAACGTGAGTGTCTGCGGTGCCACAGTCGCTGTGTCGTCGTCGCCGCTGTCAGAAGTCACCGTCACCTCGGCGGTCGGCGCGGTCGCGAGTTTCACCGTGTAAGTCACCGTGCCAGAGCCGGTCACCGCCACCGGTGTGTCGCTGAACACCAAACCAGGCAAAGCGTCAACCGTCACCGCCACCGAGGCGATGGTGACACCGTCGTATTTGGGGTCGCTGCTTGTGGCGGTGTGGGTGACCGAAGTGGAACCCGGCTCCACCCCGGTGACAGTCACAGTCTGCGCGACGCTGTAATTGTCGGTGGTGAACGTCAACAGGTTGTCGGTGTTGTCGGTCGCCACCGTCGCCGTGCCGGCCGCGGCGCTGGTCGGGGTGACCGTGACTGTGTGCGTCGGTTCGGTGTCGAGTTTCACCGTGTAGCTGGCACTAGCGGTGCCGGCCACCGTGCGGGTGGTCTCACTCACTGTCACCCCAGCGGTGTCGTCGTCGGTGATCGTCAAAGTCACCGCAGTGACCGTCAAAGGTGACACCGTGGTGGTCAACACCAGAACCTCGTCGTCTTCGGCGATGTTGTCAGCAACTATCGACACGGTCGCGGTCGCCGACTCGGCTCCCACCGCGATCGTGAACGCCGCCGGCAGCGTGTAGTCGTCCATCACCGCCGCGTCGCTGCCCGACCCGGCCACCAACATCACCGTCACCTCCGACTTGGCCGGCTCATCGAGGGTCGCGGTGACCGTCACCGACCCGCCCGACACATCCTCCGCGACCGTGTCGTTTGAAACATTCGTCGACAGCGACAAAGAAGAAGGCGGCGGCGCCGGATTGGTGAACCCGTTGATCCCGAACTTCGGCGAGGGAATAGCTTGTTCTGCCCAAGTGCCAGTCGGCGTGTAAGAATTGTGTATCCGGTAGTGACCCGCTGGGATGTTCCAGCCATCAGCGGCACCCCCATCAATACTGCGAGTAGAGGTCGCATCCCAACCCAACGCACTTCCCAGAGTCTTGGTCGAATCGTCGACATAGCCAACGATAAAGTAGCGAGTATTGGCATCCAAGGCGGTGTCGTCTGGTGCTGCAAAACGAGCAGTCTGTCTTGCTGTCAAGCTAGTTGGGGTGACCAGATCCGCAAGTTTCTCACCTGGCACTTGGACAGTCGTTTGTCCCCTGAGAATTTCCTTAGACGACCACAATTCAAAGTTGATCTTCTCCTGGTCGCTCGCGCTGAGACTTCCGGGTGCCGTACGGAAGAGGACGTCAACGCTGGTCAGGGTATAGCCGGTGCTAGCACCCCCGGTATCAAAATGGGTTGCGTACACACGACCCTGAAAACTGGAGTGAGCAAACACATAGGAGCCTCTCCTTGATTGTTGGAGGTTCTTGACTAACGCCACCGTCGGTGGCGGGGGCTCGGCGGTGCTGCCCTCAACGACAGTGGACCATTCGCTGCCGGGGTCTACGCCGTTGAGCGCCCTCACCTGCACCTCATAAACAGTCGATGCGGTCAAAGAAGAAGCCGTGAACGACGTGCCGGTGGCGTCCACGCCGGTGTCGGCGTTCCAGTCGCCGGGCTGAACACCGCTCTGCACAGAGTCTGTGTCTTTGACGCGCCAGCGAACCTTGTAGCCGGTGATCGTCGCGCCACCCGTGTCGGTGGGTGCGGTCCAGGAGATTTTCAGTCTGGTGGCGTTGCTGCGCACCGGTGTGACCGTCACCGCGGTCGGCGCGCCCGGCACGCCCGGTTCGGCCACGCCGTTGACGCTGATCAGGCTCACCCGGGGGCTGGTCTGCCAGGTCGAGCCGGGCTCGTCGGTGTTGTTCCAGTTCTGGGCGTCCGCGATGCTGAAACCGGACGAGGCGCCCGCGTCTTCGCTGTCGGAGGTGGTGAGAACATTGCGCAGGTCGGCTGCGTCGCCGGTGGTGTAAACCACGAAATGATAAGTCGTCGAAGCAGCCAAAGTGGCACCATCAGGCGCCGTGTAAACCACGGTGCCGTCACCGACCGTGGCGGGCACCGTCAAATCGTGGAGTTTCGCGTTCGGCGCGCCGCTGCCGTTGTCAGACCAGATCTCGGCGCGTACCGTAGCCCGTTCAGCGGAGTCCAAAGTCCTGGTTCGTTCACCGGGACCGCCCCTCACACGCACCCGATGCCCGACGCTCTCCAGCGTGTACCCCGAAGTGTTGGCACCGGTGGTGAACGCTTGCGCGTAATGCGCGTCGGTGAAAGTCCCCAACAACAACCCAGACACCTGCCCAGTATTTGATACCAGCACCGGCGACGTCACATCCACCGTCACCGGGTTGATGCTCAGAGCCGTCGGATAGTTCGTGTCGGTGCTCGACGACACCGCGTGCGCGACCGTGGTGGCGCCGTTGGCGATGCCGGTCACCGTCACCGTCTGCTCGACGCTCCAGTTCGTGGCAGTGAAGGTAAACACGCTCGCCGAGACCGAAGCCACCGTCGCGTCACCAGAAGTGACCGACACCTCCACATCAGCGGACGGCTGCGTTTCGAGCACCAGCGTGTAGGTGACCGTCGCGCCTCGCTGCACCGACACTGCGGTTTCACTCACCGTCACCGCCGGTGTGGGATTCACCGTCACAGCCACCGACCCGGCCGGGTCGATGTTATAGTCGCTGTCGAAGCTGCTCGAGCGGTGAGCCACAGAGGTCGAACCGACTGTGTGACCGGTCACCGTCACCGTCTGCGGCGTGTTCCAATCCGAGGTAGTGAACGTCAACCGGTTGTTCTGATTGTCCGTCGACACCGCCGCCGTCGGTGCCGCGGCGCTCGTCGGCACGACCGTCACCGAGGCACCCGGCTGAGCCGCCAACCTCACCGTGTAAGTCACAATACCAGTGTCAAGCACCGTCACAGCAGCACCGCTGAACTTTAGCTCCGGAGCGGGCCCCACCGTGACGTCCACCGACGCGACAGAAACAGCAGCGAAAGCACTGTCACCGGCAGCGGCGTGAGTGACCGTGACCGTGCCAGTGGCAACACCGGTGACAGTGAAAGTCTGCGCGGTGCCCCAATTCGCAGACGTGAACGTCACCGCACCCGAAACCGTCGCCACAGCAGACATCGGACTCGACGCGGTCACCGTCACATCCGCCGCCGGCGCCGCAGCAAGCACCACCGTGTACACTGCGGTCGCACCGACAGCAACCCTCACACTCTCGGTGTCGACCGTCACCGAAGCCTGCTCAACATCGCCGATAGTGACAGTGACCGGCGTGACCGTCAACGACGTCACCGCATCAGTGAGCACCAACGTCTTGGAACCATCCACAAGATCATTTTCGACCACCAAAACCTCAGCCGTGGCTTCGGTCTCCCCCGCCGCGATGGTGAACGCCTGCGGCAGAATCACATCAACATCAGCCACCGCCGTGCTACCACTACCAACACTCAAAGTCACCGTCACACCACCAGCACCCGCGGGCGCATCAACAGTAGCGGTCACCACGAAAGAACCCGCATCCTCAGCGACCGACCCACCCGACGCATCAGTGGACAACGAAAGCGTACTCGGCGCAGCAGCCTCCACCATCACCCCCACCGAACCGGCTGCGGTGATCGTATAGTCGCTGTCGTTGGTGGAAGCGGCGGCGTGGGTGACCGAAGTGGTGCCGGTGGTCACCCCAGTAACGGTGAAAGCCTGCGGGGTGTTCCAATTGTCGGTGGTGAACACACGGGTGGCGGGCGTGACAGACGCGGTGCCAGGGGCGTCGCTGGTGGGGGTGACAGTCACCGTATCGGTTGGCGCGGTCGCCAACTTGACGGTGTAGGTGACGGTGCCGGTACCGACCGCGGTCACCGATTCGGTGTTGAACACCAGACCGCGCACGCTGACAGTCACTGGTGAGGATGCGGTGGTGATCCCATAGTTGTTGTCGTTGCTGCTGGTAGAAGTGTGGGTGACCGAAACCGAACCAGGTTTCACGCCTGTCACTGTCACGGTCTGGGCGGTGTCCCAGTTGTCGGTGGTGAAAGTCAACAGGTTGTCGCCGTTGACGGTCGCTGCTGTTGCTGTGGCGACCGCAGCGCTCGTTGGGGTGACGGTCACCGAACCGGTCGGCTGAGACGACAACTTCAGCGTGTAGGTGACCGTGCCGGCAACATTGACCGCCACCGACGAGGCACTGGTGGTGAACCCGGCGGTGTCGTCGTCGGTGATAGTCAACGTCGCGTCGGTGACCGTCAAAGCAGACACGGTGGTGGTGAGCACCAGGTCTTCGTCGTTTTCGGCTATGTCATCATCAACTATCGACACCGCAGCGGTCGCGAACGTGGCGCCCTCGACGATGGTGAACGCACCCGGCAGCGTGTAATCGTCTGTGGCGGTCGCTTCGGTGTCCGAACCCGCGGCCAAAGTCACCGTCACATCAGAAGTCGCCGGATAATTGAGAGTCGCCGTGACGGTCACCGAACCAACGTCCTCAGCGACCGTGCCACCAGCCGCGTCGGTGGACAGCGAAAGCGTGGACGGGGGCGGCACCGGGTTGGGCACACCGTTGACGCTGATCAGGTTGACGCGGTCGCGGGGCTGCCACGGTGTGCCCGGTGGGGGGTCAGTAGGTGAGTTGCCGAGCCGCCAGTAAACCGAGTCGGCGATGCTGAAACCGGCCGGTCCGTCTGCGTCCTCGGCGTCGGAGGTGGTGCTGATCCGCCGCAGATTGACGATGTCGCCGGTGGTGTAGATCATCATGTGATAGGTGGTCGAAGCAGCCAAAGTGGTGGCCGCAGGCGCGGTGAACAAAACGGTGCCGCCACCGATCGTGGCGGGCACCGTCAAATCGACGAGTTTGGAGCCCGGGACGCCGCTGCCGTTGTCGGACCAGAGTTCGGCGCGTACCGTGTCGCGGTCAGCAGAACTCAAAGAACTGCCCCTCACGTTCAGCAACTGCCCGACGCTCTCCAGCGTGTAACCAGTGAAATTAGCACCGGTCGTGAAACCCAGAGCATAATGAACGTTGCTGAACGTGCCCGTAGACCTGCCGGTCGTCTGACCAACATTGGACACCAGCACCGGGGAGACCACCCGCACCGACACCGAACCGATGCGCAGATCAGTTGGATAGTCAGTGTCGGTGCTAGACGACACCGCGTGCGCGATCCGCGTGGAGCCGTTGGTTTCACCGGTGACGGTCACCGTCTGCTCAACGTTCCAGTTCGTGGCGGTGAAAGTCAAAACAGACGCCGACACCGACGCCACCGTGGTCGCCGCGGGTGTCACCGAGATTTCCACATCAGCCGACGGCGCAGCGTTGAGCACCACCGTGTAATCGACTGTCGCACCCCGCTGCACCGACACCGTCGACTCGCCGACCGTCACCGCCGGCGTGGCAGTCACTGTCACACCCACCGAACCCGCCGGGTTGATGTCATAGTCGGGGTCGCGGCTGCTCGACCTGTGGGTCACCGACGTTGAGGCGGGTTTCACGCCGGTCACCGTCACCGTCTGAGCGGTGTCCCAATCCGAGGTGGTGAACGTGAGCCGATCATTGTCATTGACCGTCGACACCCGCGCGGTTAGTATGTCGGCGGTTTCGGGGACCACAACCACCGAGCTGAGCGGCTGCGACGCCAACTTAACCGTGTAAGTCGCGGTGCGGGTGGCGACCATAGTGACAGAACGGGCGCTGAGCTCCACCGCCGGAACGGGATGCACCGTCACCTCCACCGAGTCGATAGAAATACCAGCGTAGTTGCCGGCACCAGTAGCGGCGTGGGTGACAGTGACCGTGCCGGTGGCGGCGCCGGTGACGGTGAAAGTCTGCGCGGTGCCCCAATCGGCGCGTGTGAACGTCAGCGCACCCGAAACGGTCGCAGTAGCAGTCGCCGGGCTCGTCGCTGTGACTGTCACATCACCGGTCGGTTGGCGGCTGAGCACCACCGTGTACTCTTTGGTCGCGCCGACAGCCACCCTCACACTGTCCGCGCTGACCGTCACCGCGGGCCGGTCATCGTCAGTGATCGTCACAGTCACCGGCGCCACAGTCAACGACGTCACCGCGTCAGTCAAAACCAGCGTTTTAGTGCCGTCGACCACACCATCCTGGACCAACAAAACCTCAGCCGTGCCCGACGTGTCCCCCTCGGCGATGGTGAACGCAGCCGGATAGATGACATCAACGAACTCCACAGCAGTGTTACCAGCACCGGCGCTGAGAGTCACCGTCACACCACCGGTACCCGCGGGTTCATCAAGAGCAGCGGTCACCGTCAAAGAACCGTCACCCTCAGCGACAGTGCCACCCGACGCGTCGGTGGACAGCGAAAGCGTGGACGGCTGTGGCAACGGATTAGCGACCCCGTTGACGCTGATACGGCTGATGATACCACGAGACCTCCACGTCGAACCGGGTGTGTTGCCGGTGTTCCAACTCTCAGAATCGGCGATACTGAAACCAGCCGACGCGCCGGCGTCCTCGTTGTCAGAACCAGTGTAGATCCGCTGCAGATCAGCCAGACCGTCGGTGGTGTAAACCACCAGATGATAAGTCGTCGAAGCAGCCAGGGTGGTGCTCTCAGGCGCAGTGAACAGCACCGTGCCGCTACTCACCGTGGCCGGCACCATCAAATCAACCTGCTTGGCGTTCGGCGCGCCGCTGCCGTTATCGGACCAGATCTCAGCACGCACCGTTTCACGCTCAGCAGAATCCAAAGTGTTGCCCAAAACGCCCACCAAATACCCGACGCTCTCAAGCGTGTAACCCGTCGAATGGCTGCCGGTAGTGAACCCCAACGCATAATGCGCGTTCGAAAAAGCCGAAGACGACGAACCAGACTGACCAATATTTGACACCAGCACCGGCGAAACCACGCTCACCGACACCGAACCAACGCTCAGCGACGTCGGATAATTCGCATCAGTGCTAGACGACACCGCGTGCGCGACCGTGGTCGAGCCGTTGGCCTCACCAGTCACCGTCACGGTCTGCTCGACGCTCCAGTTCGTGGCGGTAAAAGTCAAAACACTCGCCGAGACCGAAGCGACAGAAGCGTCAGCGGCGCGTGACCGACACTTCCACATCAGCAGACGGCGCCGTGTCAAGCACCACCGTGTAGGTCACGGTCGACCCGCGCTGCACCGACACCGACGTCTCACCGACAGTCACCCCCGGCGGCGCCTCCACGGTCACGCCGACTGAGCCGGCGGCGGCGATCTGATAGTCGCTGTCGTTGGTGCTCGTGGCGGTGTGGGTGACCGAGGTTGTGCCGGTGGTGACGCCGCTGACGGTGACGGTCTGTCCTGTGTCCCAGTTCGTGGTGCTGAAGGTCAGGGCGTCGTCGTTGTTGGCGGTGGCGACCGTCGCGGTGCCGGTGGCCTCGCTTTGCGGGGTGACGGTGACCGCATCGGTCGGCGCGGTCGCCAACTTGACTGTGTAAGTCACCGTACCCGTACCGACAGCAGTCACAGATTCGGTGTTGAACACCAAACCCGGTGGCGGCGTCACAGTCACCGCCACTGAACCGGCGGCGGTGGTTATCGCATAATTCGTGTCTGAGCTAGACGACGTGTGTGAAACGTTGACAGCACCGGTGGTGACACCGGTGACAGTCACGGTCTGGCCCGTGTCCCAGTTGTCGACGGTGAACGTGAGCAGATCATCGCCGTTGACGGTCGCGACCGTGGCGGTCGCGGTGGCCGCGGATGCTGGGGTGAGCGTCACCGAATGGGTGGGTTGTGACGACAACTTCACCGTGTAGGTGACGGTGCTGCCGGTCTCCACGGTCAGTGTGTCGGTGCTGGTGGTGAACCCGGGGGTGTCGTCGTCTTCGATGGTGAGCGTCGCCAACGAACCGGAGGCGTGGCGGGCGTAGTTGTCGCCCAAAGCTTCTTTGGGAACAGCGGCGGCTGCGATCCGCAGCTTGAGCGTCACATCGGCGCCGATCAGGTCGTTGTCGGTGAGCGACACCACCAAGTTCTGGGTTTTGGAACTAGACGAGTCAAAAGTCACCGACGAAGTAGAAATAGTGTAATCAGAAGAGCCGGCGGTGGTGCCCGCACTGAGCACCTCCACAGCAAAGGTGGTGGAGTGCTGGGGCAGGTGACTGACCGTCACCGGCACGTTCACCGACCCGGCGCCCTCAGCGGCTGACACCGCCAACTCAGAAGTCGCTGCCGCGTCCGAACCGAACGCGATCTTGGCGTTTGCGGCGTCGTTGTCGGTGATGCTCACACGAGCCGTGACCTGACCGCTTTTGAGAACCCAACCAGCAGGCGGAGCGGAGATCGTCACACCGAAACCCTCAGCGTTCTCCACCAGCTCATCATCAAAGATCGGCACGCTCAAAGTCGCGGTCGTCTCACCCTCAGCAACGGTCACCGTGCCGGTTGTTGTGCCCGTGTCAGCGCTCGACGCCGTGTCAGAATAGTCATAGGCCACCGACACGCCCACACCACCCACAGGCGCAGCCTCACCCAAAGTCACCGTCAACGACGCGTCAGAACCCTCCGTCACAACAACCGTCGAATCGATCGCCACGGTTTTGCCTGTCGCGTTCACCGTCACGGTCACGCTACCGACAGTGAGCGTACCGGTCGGAGCGGTGTTGTAATCAGAATCAGTGCTGGTCGCAGTGTGGGTGATCGTCGCCGAACCCTGCGTCCCGCCAGAAACAGTCACCGTCTGCGCCGTATCCCAATTGTCGGCGGTGAACGTCAAACTAGCCGAACCAGACGCAACACCGGCAGTTCCCGGCGAACGACTCAAAGGAGTGACAACCACCTCGTCGGACGGTTTCGAATCCAACACCAACGTGTACTTTGCTGTCAAACCGGCCGTCACCGTCAACGAATCACGGCTCAACGACACCCCCGGATCGTCATCATCGGTGATCGTCACCGTCACAGCAGCGGCGGTGAGGTCACCGCCGGAGGCGGCGACGGTGAACGTCTCATCTGTTTCGTGGACTTTGTCGTCTGTTATCGTCACCGTGCCGGTGGCTGCGGTGGCGCCCACAGTCAACGCCGCAGTGAAAGTGGCCGGCACGGTGAAGTCGGCGTCCTTGCCGGCGGTGCCGTCGGTGGTCGTGAACGTGACCGTGGTCGCCTCGGTCACAGCCCGGCTGAACGTGGCGGTCACCGTCACATCACCCGCGTCTTCGCCGACGGTCGTGGCGGCCAACGACACCGTCAGAGTCGTGGCCGCCTCGACGGTCACCCCCACTGAACCGGCGGTGGCGATGTCATAATCAGGGTCGGCGTCGCTCGCCGCAACATGGGTGACCGAGGTGGTGCCGGTGGTGACGCCAGTCACCGTGACGGTCTGGGCGGTGCTGTAGTTCGCGGACGTAAACGTCAAAGCGTTGTCGTCGTTGCCGGTCGCGACGGTCGCGGTGCCGGTATCGGCGCTTTTCGGGGTGACCGTCACATCCCCGGCGGGTTGGGTCGCCAAAGTCACCTCATAGGTCGCCGTGCCCGTGCCGATCACGGTGACGGACTTGTTGTTGAACACCACGGCGGGTGCGGGTGTGACCGTCACCGCCACCGGTGACGAAGCCGCGCTGATCGCGTACTTGCCGTCGCTGCTCACAGAGGTGTGAGTGACCGACGTGGAACCGGCGGTCACACCAGTCACGGTCACGACCTGGTTGTCGCTCCAGTTGCTGGGCGTGAAAGTCAACAGATCGTCGGCGTTGTCGGTCGCGACCGTAGCAGTGCCGGCATCCGCGCTTGCCGGGGTCACAGTCACCGCATGAGTCGGCTCAGAGGTCAACTTCAGCCTGTAGGTGGAAGTCTCGCCCGCCACCACGGTACGCGACATCTGGCTCGAAGCGAACCCGGCGGCGTCATCGTCGGTGATCGTCACCATCACCGCGGCGGCATCAACACCACCGCCAGAGGCAGAGACAGTGAACGTTTCGTTGTCTTCGTCGATCTTGTCGTCGGTGATCGTCACCGTGGCCGTGCCCGCAGTGTCACCCACCGCCAACACGGCGGTGAACGAGGCCGGCACCGTGAAATCAGCGTTCTTGCTGGCGGTGCCGTCGGTGGTGGCGAACGTGACCGTGGTCGCCTCAGTCACCGCCCGGCTGAACGTGGCGGTCACAGTCACACCACCCGCGTTTTCGTCGACGGTCGTGGCGGCCAACGAGACCGTCAGGGTCGTCGCCGCCTCAACAGTCACGCCCACCGAACCCGCGGCGGCGATGTCATAATCGGAGTCGGCGTCGCTTGCGGCCTCGTGAGTGATCGACGTTGTGCCGGTGGTCACGCCGGTGACGGTCACGGTCTGGCCGGTGTCCCAGTTCGCGGACGTGAACGTCAAAGCGTCGTCGTCGTTGCCGGTGGCGACGGTGGCGGTGTCGGCATTCGCGCTGGTCGGGGTGACGGTCACAGCCCCAGCCGGTTGGGTCGCCAAGGTCACCTCATAGGTCGCTGTGCCCGTGCCGATCGCAGTGACAGACTTGTTGTTGAACACCACGGCGGGCACCGGGGCGACGGTCACATCCACCGAGGCGATGGAAACCTCTTCGTAGCTCGAGTCTGAGCTGGTGGCTGAATGGGTGACCGAGGCGGAGCCTGCGACGACGCCGGCGACCGTGAAGGTCTGCGGGGTGTTCCATTCGAGTATCTCAAAAGTGACCGAGGCGGGGGTGACGGTCGCCGTGCCGGACGCGGAACTCTCCGCTGAGACAGTCACCGGCGCAGTCGGCGGCGAGTCGAGAACCACCGTGTACTCAACGGTACCGGTCCCGGTTATGTCCACGCCGGTTTCGCTAACGGTCACCCCGTCGGTGATCGCACCTGCGGAATAGCCTTTGATCCCCAGCGACAACGCAGCGTTCGTGCATGCCTGATACGGATTGACGGTGCCAGACCTGAATTGGCAAAGATCACCGATACTCCACCCCGCTGCCGCTCCGCTGTCTTCGGCCGCGGAGGTAGTTCGCAGGGTAAATACGCGTGTGTTGTTTCGCCCTTCAACAACAACGTGATAGTTCGTGTTCGCAGTCAGCGGGATGCCCGCGTCAGCAGAGAAACTCACGATACCTGTGGCTATCTGACCGGGGTGAAGTGAGGTCTGCGGATCTTCGTCTCAGGAGACCCGCCACTGTCCGACCAGAGCGATACTGCCATTCGCCTCTGACGCTGGCGACCTGAAGCCGAGAGACTGAGGTCCACTTCGGTGAGCGTGTACCCTCCACTGGCACTGCCAGTCGTGAACTGCTGTGCCACATTCAGGCTTCCGAGGTTCACCGCGGTCGATCGAGCTGTCTGGCCGGTGTTGGACACCAACGTCTCACCGGTGAGGGGTTTGGGCACAACCACGATGGCCGAGTCGAGGCTCAGCGTCGTCGGATATTCAACACCAGTACCGCCCGACACCTGATGCCTGATCGTGGCGGCACCCACATCGCCGCCGGTGGCGGTGACGGTCTGGGGAGTGTCCCAGTTGCTGACCGTAAAAATAAGCGTGCGCGGTTGTGAAAGCACAGCCACGTCTCTGTCGAGGCTGGTCGCAAGAATCGACACAGTCTGATCGGGTCGCGTGTTGAGCACCACCGTATAGGTCACCTCAGCACCGGACTCCACAACCACAGGCGACTCGCTCAACGTTATACCCGGCTCAGCCACCGTCTCGGCGGCCACGGTCACACCCACCGAACCCGCCGCGGCGATCCGATAGGCGGCATCGTTGTCGCTAGTAGCGGCGTGGGTGACCGACGTTGTGCCAGTCGCCACACCAGTGACGGTGAAAGTCTGCGGAGTGTTCCAATTGTCGGTGGTGAACGCACGCGACGCCGGAGCGACAGTCGCCAGGTTGTCGTTGTCGACGTCTGGGGTGACTGTCACCGCACCGGTCGGAGCGGTGGCGAGCTTCACCGTGTAAGTCACCGTGCCGGTGCCCACCGCAGTCACCGACATGTCGCTGAACACCAGACCAGGCACAGCGTTCACCGTCACCGCCACCGAAGCGACAGTGACACCGTTGTATTTGCTGTCGCTGCTCGCCGCTGCGTGGGTGACAGAAGTGGAACCAGCCTTCACACCGCTGACCGTCACCGTCTGCGCGGTGCTGTAGTTCGCGGTGGTGAACGACAACACACCCGACACGGTGGCCACCGCCATGTCCACACTGGCGGGGGTGACGTCCACGCTGCTGGTCGGCTGGGTCGCCAAAGTCACCTCATAGGTGGACTCGGCGCCCGCCTCGACAGTGCGCGTCGTCTCACTGACTGTCACCGCGGCGGTGTCGTTGTCGGTGATCGTGACCGTCACCGCCGCAGCGTCTATACCGCCGCCCGACGCGGCGACCGTGAACATCTCAGCGTCCTCGTCGATCTCGTCGTCTGTGATAGTGACCGTCGCGGTCGCCACAGTACCGGCCGCGGCGACCGTCGCGGTGAACGGGTCAGGAACCGTGAAATCGGCGTCCTTGCTGGCGCTGTCACCCGCGGCGGTGAACGTGACCGTGGTCGCCTCAGTCACAGCCCGGCTGAAAGTAGCGGTCACAGTCACACCACCAGCGTCCTCACCGACAGTCTCAGCGGCCAAAGACACCGTCAAAGTCGTCGCCGCCTCCACAGTCACCCCCACCGAACCCGCGGCGGCAATCTCATAGACGGAGTCGTCGTCGCTTTCGGCCTTGTGAGTGACAGAGGTGGTGCCGGTGGTGACACCAGTAACAGTCACGGTCTGACCCGTGTCCCAGTCCGTGGTGCTGAAAGTCAAAGCATCGTCGTTGTTGACAGTGGCCACCGTCGCGGTGCCGGTGGCCTCGCTCTTCGGGGTGACAGTCACCGAACCAGCAGGCGCGGTCGCCAACTCAACCGTGTAAGTCACCGTACCGGTACCCACCGCAGCAACAGACTCGGTGCTGAACACCAAACCCGGTGGCGGCGTCACAGTCACCGCCACCGCACCGGCGGCGGTGGTTATCGCATAATTCGTGTCTGTACTAGACGACGTGTGGGCCACGTTGACAGCACCGGTGGTGACCCCGGTGACAGTCACAGTCTGAGCCGTGTCCCAATCGCCGGTGGCGAAGGTCAACAAATCGTCGCCGTTGCCGGTCGCCACCGTGGCGGTCGCGGTGGCCGCGGATGCGGGGGTGACCGTCACCGAATGGGTGGGTTGTGACGACAACTTCACCGTGTAGGTGACAGAAGCGCCGGTGGTCACGCTCAGTGTGTCGGTGCTGGTGGTGAACCCGGCTTCGTCGTCGTCTTCGATGGTGAGCGTCGCCAACGAACCCGAAGCGTCGCGGGCATAATTGTCGCCAAAAACCTCTTTAGGAACAGCAGCAGCCGCGAGCCGCAGCTTGAGTGTCACATCAACACCAATAGTGTCGTTGTCGGTGAGCGACACCACCAGATTCTGGGTTTTGGAACTAGTCGAATCAAAAGTCACCGACGAAGCAGAAATACTGTAATCGCTAGAGCCGGCCGTCGTGCCTGTGCTCACCACCTCCACAGCAAAGGTGGTGGTCACCTGGGGCAAATGGCTGACCGTCACCGGCACGTTCACCGAACCCGCCCCCTCAGCAGCCGACACAGCCAACTCAGAAGTCGCTGCCGCGTCCGAACCGAACGCGATTTTGGCGTTTGCGGCGTCGTTGTCGGTGATGTTCACAACAGCCGTGACCTGACCGCTCCTCAACGACCAACCAGCCGGGGGAGCAGAGATCGTCACACTGAAACCCTCCGTGTTCTCCACCAGCTCATCATCAAAAATCGGCACGCTCAAAGTCGCGGTCGTCTCACCCTCAGCCACGGTCACCGTGCCGGTTGTTGTGCCCGTGTCAGCGCTCGACGCCGTGTCAGAATAGTCATAGGCCACCGACACGCCCACACCACCCACAGGCGCAGCCTCACCCAAAGTCACCGTCAACGACGCGTCAGAACCCTCCGTCACAACAACCTGCGAATCGATCGCCACGGTCTTACCCGACGCGTTCACCGTGACGGTCACGCTACCGACAGTCAACGTGCCCGGCGAAGCGGTGTTGTAATCAGAATCAGAGCTAGTCGCAGTGTGGCTGATCGTCGCCGAACCCTGATTACCGCCAGAAACAGTCACCGTCTGCGCCGTATCCCAATTGTCGGCAGTGAACGTCAAACTAGACGAACCAGACGCAACACCGGCAACACCCGGCGAAGGCGAAAAAGGAACAACCGTCACATCCGCCGACGGCTTCGAATCCAGAACCAACGTGTACTTTGCTGTCAAACCAGCAGTCACCGTCAACGAACTACGGCTCAGCGACACCCCCGGATCGTCATCATCGGTGATCGTGACGGTCACGCCCGTAACCGCTATCCCCGAAATAGCCGAGGTGGTCAACACCAAATCCTCGTCGCCCTCATGCACATCGTCGTCTGTGATCGAAACAGTCGCGGTGGCTTCAGTGTCGCCCACAGCAATAGTGAAACTCGAAGGCAGGGTGTAATCAGCAGTCGCGGTCGCTTCGCTGCCGGCACCAGCCGCCAAAGTCACCGTCACCACAGAAGTCGCCGCACGGTTCAGTTTAGCCGTCACCGTCAACGAACCACCAGACACATCCTCAGCGACAGAACCAGCCGACGCGTCAGTAGACAACGTCAACGCGTCCGGCGGCGCCGGCGTGACCGTCACATCCACCGATGCTGAAGCGGTGGTGATCGCGTAATCAGAATCGGCGCTCGCAGACGTGTGAGTAACCGAAGTCGTGCCGGTAGCCACACCAGTCACGGTGAACGTCTGCGGACTGCTCCAGTTCCCGGAGTCGAACGAAAGCGTCGCCGGGGAGACCGTGGCGACGGGATCAGAAGCACTCGCCGCAGTGACAGTCACATCAGCCGTCGGCGCGGTCGACAACCTGACCTCATAAGTCACCATCAACGTCGCCGCCACAGACACCCGCGACAGGTCAACCAGAATCTCCGGCGCGGTCTCCACATTCACCCCCACCGACCCCGCAGCCACGATCCGATAAACGGCATCGTTGGTACTCGTCGCGGCGTGGGTGACCGACGTGGCGCCAGTAGCCACACCAGTAACAGTGAACGTCTGAGGCGTGCTCCAATTGTCGGTGGTGAACGCACGGGTGGCGGGCGCGACCGTAGCAACACCTGCGTCGTCGCTCGACGGGGTGACAGTCACCGCGTCAGAAGGCTGCGTCGCCAGCCTCACCGTGTAAGTCACCGTGCCAGTACCAACCGCAGTCACAGCAGTGTCGCCAAACACCAAACCCGGAGCGGGATCGACAGTCACACCCACCGAACCCGCAGCCTCGATCTGATAGTTGGGGTCGTTGGTGGAAGCCGCCGTATGAGTGATCGAGGTGGCGCCGGTGGCCACACCAGAAACAGTGAAAGTCTGAGGCGTGTTCCAATTGTCGGTGGTGAACGCACGCGACGCCGGAGCGACCGTAGCAACGTCCTCATCGCCACTCGACGGGGTGACAGTCACCGCATCAGTGGGAGCGGTGGCGAGTTTGACCGTGTAAGTCACCGTGCCCGTGCCGGCCGCCGTAACCGACGTGTCGCTGAACACCAAGCCAGCGTCGGGGATGTCGGTGACGGTGGCGGTGATGGTTTGGGTGGTGGTGAGTGCTCTGGTGCTGGTGCCGGCCGTGGCGGTGATTTCGACGATGTAGGCGTTGTTGGCGGCGGCGTTGGTTGGGGTGGTGCTTTCTTTGTCGGTGGGGTTTTCAAAGTCGGGTGCTTCTTTGAATGTGAGCGCGCCGCCTGGTGAGGTGATTTCGAAGGCTTCTTGGTCGGCTCCGCCGGTGATGGCATAGCCGGTGATGTTGTCGCCGCGGTGCCAGATTTGGAACTCTGAGATGGTCGGGTCGCCCACCGCGTTGGTGATGTTGAGGCGGACTTTGTTGGCTGTGACCGCTGCGGGCAGGTTGATGGTGAGGTTGGTGCCGATTCTGGTGCCGGTGTGGAAGTTCGCCCAGGTGCCGCCGGGGGTTTCGCGTTGCAGCGTGAAGTTCCTCACGCGCGGGAACGAGGACGGTTCTTTGATGATGATACGGTCGAAGGTTTGTGCGCCGTCGAGGGTGACGGTGAGCGTCGCGCGTCTCACTCCGGCGCCGGTCGCCCAGCGGGTGTTGTCGTCGCTGTCGACGGCTTTGGACCCGTCGAAGCTCGCCATGTTTTTGTAGACATCCGATGCTTGCGCGGGCCGGTTGAGCGACAGGTTACGGATCGTGTCGGGGTCGGTGGCGGCGACGGTGAGCACCGTGGTGGTGTTTTCGGCGACGGTGGCTGTGGCGGGGCTGGTGATGGTCGGGGCTTCGTTGATGTCGGTGACAGAGATGTTGACTGTCAAGGTGGCTTCGTTGAAACCGTCGGAGGCGGTGACCGTAACAGTGTAGGTGTTTTTGGCGGCCTCATAATCGAGGGTGGTACCGGATTTGACGGTGATCTGTCGTGTGGATGTGTTGAAGTCAAACGAGGCAGCATCAGCACCGGTCATTGTGTAGGTCAAGGTGGCGTCGTCACTGTCGGCGTCGGTGGCTGCGGGTAGCACCGCACCAACCTCGGCATCGGCGGCTGCGTTTTCGGCGACGCTGCGGGCGACTGAGACAGACGCGAACTGTGGGGACGAGTCTTCGTCGATGACAGTGACCCGCACCGCAGCGGGTGCTGCCACCGCAGCGTTATCAACAGTCGCGGTGAGCGTCGCTACCGCGAATAAGGCACCGTCAACGTTGTTGTCGGTTGCGGTGATTGTGACGGTGTTGCTGTTAGTGCTGTTGGCGGGGATAGTCAACACTGTGGCGCTGAGCGACACCACATTTGATGGTGCCGCGGTGACTGTCAGCGTCGTCGGCGATGCCAGCGCGAACGGTAGAGCCGCTTTGAGGGTGGTCGTGTTGCCGGCACCGCTTTCGTTGATGCGCTCTGAACCCAGCACCAGCGACACTTTCGGTGCGGCGGTGGCGGTGGCGGTGACCGCAGCCGCGGTTTCAGTAGCGGCGTGAGCGTCGGTGTAGCTAGCGGTGGCCCGCAACCATTTGCCGACATCGGCGGCGGTGGGTGTATAAGCCGACGCCTGACCCGCCGAAACCGCCCCAGACACCGCCGTGCCCGACGCTGCGTCAGCAGAATCCAGCCGTGTCCAAGTCCACACCACCCCAGACACACCCGCGTCGGGTTCGGTCAACACCGCAGTCAACGCCACGTTCGCCCTCGGAGCGGAGGAATCGAAAGTGGCCGCACCGTCTTCGTTGGCGTCGGTCACAGTCACAGCGATCGTTTGAGCCGCGGTCAACGCTCTAGTTGAGGTGCCGCTAATAGCGGTGACCTCCACTAGATACACGTTGTCGGCAGCGCCGCTAGCCGGTTCAGTGTTTTTCACGTCGATCGGGTCCTCAAAATCGGGTGCTGCGGCGAACGTCAGCACCCCACCCGGTGAAGTGATCTCGAAAACCCCCGCGTCGGGGCCGCCGGTGATGGTGTAACCCGTGACCGTGTCACTAGCGTCGCTGTCGGCCGCGGACACTGTCAAAACCGCGGTGGTGTTCTCAGCGACCTCAACAGCCGACAGCGAAGCAAACACCGGCGCCGCGTTCGTTTCGCTAGCCACATTGTTGTTTTCGGCTTCGAAAACCTGGAACTCCGCGATCGTCGGTTCCCTGCTGGTGCCGGTGACCGAGAGACGAACCCGGGTGGCGGTGACCGCGGGGAAAGGAACCTCCCTGTTAGTGCCGATGCTGGTGCCGTTGTGAAAGTTCACCCAAGTGGTGCCGTTCCAATACTCTAGGGTGAAACTCGTCACCCGCTGGAATATGGTCTCGGACGGTTCTTTGATAACGATCCGGTCAAAAGTCCGCGCGCCGTCGAGATCGACGATAAGCGTCGCGGTGAACAAGCCGTCGTCGATCGCCCAACGGGTCGCATCGTCTTCGTCAACGGCTTTAGCACCGTTGTAGGTCGCGTCGTTGCGAAACACGTTCGACGGTGTCACCGGCCGGTTGAGCGCCAAATTACGTTGAACCGACACGCCCGCAGCGGCGATCTTGCCGTCTATGTCGACTTTAAGCACCGAAATGTGAGTATTAGGCGCGGTGGTGGGCAGCCCCGTAACCGTCACCACCCCACTAGAGACGCTGGTTTGATAAGTCGTCTCTGGAGAGCTCAACAAAGACACCTTCGTCACCTCGGCATCAAGGTTCGACAACACCAACTGGTTATCTGTCGGCCAGTTCTTCACCAAAGCGTACACGGTGCTGCCCTTGACGGTGTACCAACCCCACGACGGTTTAGGGGTTTTCAACGGGTTCGGTTTGTCGGTGCTATAGATCGCCTCACCGTGATCATCGAGCCAGTCGCCGATCGCCGCCAAACGGGTCACGCTCGCGGCCGGTATCACACCGGCACCGTCGGGGCCGATGTTCAACAAATAATTGCCGTTGTTGGATGTAACCCCAACAAGCTCATCAAGCAACCGACTCGTCGACTTCCAGTTGTTGTCGTTGGTTTTGTAACCCCACGTGTCGTTCATCGTCTGAGAGTTCTCCCAGTCCACCACCGAATCGTTATCGGGCCCGCGCCGCTCCGCGGTCGTGTCATAGTCGCCGTCGCCGTGGGACAGGAACTGCTTTTTGACCACACGATCATTTATCACCAAATCCGGTTTCAGGACCCGCATATACTTGTACAACGCCTCCCCCAACGGCCTAGTCCAAAACGCGTTCCACTCCCCGTCAAACCACAACAAAGCCGGATCATATTTCTCGACGATCTCGCGGAGCTGCGACTTCATCGCCGGGAAATACCCGGCGGCGTCGTTGGTGAAATGCCAATCCCACTGCGAATAATACAAACCGAACCGCAAACCCTGCGCCCGATACGCCTCCGCGAGCTCCGCGATAGGATCCCTACCGAAACCGCTGATATCGTAAATATCATAATCCTTAGCTGGGCTGATCGACGGCGACTGCGTCTCAAAACCCCGCACATTCGTGTCGAACATGCTGAAACCATCATGATGCTTAGTCGTAATAACCACATACTTATGTCCCGCGTCCTTAGCACCCTTCGCCCACACATCCGCGTCCAACGAAGTCGGATTGAACGGCACAGCCGCCGCCGTCTCATAATCAGCAGGAGGAATACCAAGCCAATGCATAATCCACTCACCAACACCAGACGGGGTCCGACCATTATAAGTCCCCGCCAAATGCGAATACGGACCCCAATGAATGAACTGCCCGAAGCGAGCGTCACGCCACCACTGAAT
Source organism: Candidatus Aldehydirespiratoraceae bacterium (assembly GCA_965204595.1). Classification (GTDB taxonomy): domain Bacteria; phylum Actinomycetota; class Acidimicrobiia; order Acidimicrobiales; family Aldehydirespiratoraceae; genus VXYK01. The sequence continues at coordinate 1,530,987 of CBDBEW010000014.1, forward strand.
CCTACGCACCCGATCGGCATCAGTGTCACCATCAGGATTCTTGCTGAACACAAACCAATCAATGTTCGCCCCCGACGAACCCGGAAACACCAAAAACACGTCATGGATGCCCGAAGCCCCCGACACATCCGCGTACTGCTCAGAAAACACCTCAACACCACCAGTATCAGCGATCACCAACTCCGCAACTTTTGGACCCGACACCGAACCAAGCCTCACCTCAACCCGATCACCCACATCACCGGCACCCGCCCCCAAAAAAAACATCACAACATCCGGGCGACCCCGCAAATCAACATCATCAAAACGCAACCAATCCCCAGCACCAACACCCCCAACAGAGGAATAATCAGGAGCCAACTCATTAACCGCCACAGACCCACCCTTACCATCAAAATCATGCGCCTGAACCACCGCCCCCGCCCCATGACCCACCACCACCACACCCACCGAACCGGCCTCCTCTATCTGATAGTTGGCGTCGGTGCTGGTGGAAGTGTGGGTGACCGATGTGGTGCCGGTGGTCACACCGGTGACGGTGAAAGTCTGGGTGGTGTCCCAGTTGCTGGCGGTGAACGAAAGCGACGCCGGCAACACAGTCGCCACACCCTCACCTCGACTGGTCGGCGTCACCGTCACCAAACCAGACGGCTCAGTCGCCAACTTGACCGTGTAGGCCACCGTGCCCGTGCCGGCCGCCGTAACCGCAGTGTCGCTGAACACCACACCCGGTGATGGCGTGACGGTGACCTCCGGGCCGTCCGAAGCAATCTGATACTGTGCGTCGTCGACGGACGTGGACGCGTACGTTACCGACGTGGAACCCGCCTTCACACCGGTCACCGTCACCGCCTGCATCATGTCCCAATTGTCGGTAATGAACGTCAGCAAATTATTGTCGTTGCCGGTCTCCACCGTCGCCGTCGCGCCCGCGGCGCTCACCGGGGTCACCGTCACAGTGTCAGTCGGCCGCGAACCTAACTTGACCGTGTACTCAGCAGTGCCAGCCACGTTCACCGTCACCGTCGTCGCGCTTGAAACGAAACCGGCTGTGTCGTCATCAGTGATCGTCACCTTCGCATCAGTCACCGTCAAACCAGACACCGTGGCGGTGAGCACCAGATCCTCGTCGTCCTCAGCAACATCATCATCGCGAATCGTCACCGTCGCCGTCGCCGAAGAATCGCCAACAGCGATCGTGAACGCGCCCGGCAGCGTGTAATCATCGGAAGCGGTCGCCTCAGTGCCCGAACCAGCCGCCAACGTCACCGTCACCACAGACTTCGCAGGCAGATCTAGCGTCGCCGTCACAGTCACCGACCCGCCCGACACGTCCTCAGCCACCACTAGAGTCCCCCCCCCCCCCCCGACGCTTTAGTAGTCAGGGTCAACATCGTCGGCACCGCCTCCTGCACGGTCACACCCACCGACCCCACAGCCGCGATCTGATAGTTGGCGTCGCTGCTGCTCGTGGCCGCGTGGGTGATCGAGGTGGTGCCAGTGGCGACGCCGGTCACGGTGAGGGTTTGGGTGGTGCTCCAGTTGGTGGCGGTGAACGAAAGCGACGCCGGCAACACAGTCGCAGTGCCAAGAGCTTGACTCGTCGGGGTGACAGTCACCGTATCGGTCGGAGCGGTCGCCAGTTTCACCGTGTAGGTCACCGTGCCGGTGCCGACCGCAGTGACAGTGGTGTCGCTGAACACGACGCCGCGCACGCCGACAGTCACGGGCGACGCTGCGGTGGAGATTGCGTAGTTTCTGTCGCTGGTGCTCACAGACGTGTGGGTGACCGAAGTGGACCCGGGCTTCATGCCGGTCACGGTCACGCCCTGCACAGCGTTCCAATTCGCGGAGGTGAACGTCAACCGATCGTCGGCGTTGTCGGTCGCCACCGTCGCCGTGGCGGAATTCGCGCTCTGCGGGGTCACGACCACCGAGTCGGACGGCTGAGAAGACAGCTTCAAGGTGTAGGTGACGGTGTCGGCGACGTTCGCCTCGACCGACAGGGTGCTGACGATGAACCCGGCAGTGTAGGAGCCGTACTCGGCGGCGACCTGCACGGCGGTGAGGGCCTCGTCGAAGATCTTAAGATCGTCGAGCTTGGCGCGCAGCCCGTTGGCTCGGCGCGCCGCGATGGCGTCGAAGGGCAACGGCATCGAGTCGGCGACCGTATCGGTCAGTCGCCCGTTCACGTAGAGCTTCGTGCTCTTCGTGTCCCCGCCGGTGGCGACGAACGCGAGATGCGTCCAAGTGTTCAGCGGCACCGTGTAGGAGAACGAGTGCGTGGCGCCAGTCGGCGTTCGGAAGCCGACCCGGCTCGAGGTGCCCTGATCGAGGTAGATGTAGCGGTAGCGGCCGAGGTGGTCACGTCCGCTCATCAGGGTGGCGGTGCCGCGGTCGGCGGTGCGCTTGACCCACACCGACACGCTCCAGGGCACCTCGACACCGACACCGCCGATCCCGATGCCGTCCAAGTCGTTGTCGAACACGAACGATGAGTTCAGCACCCCGTCGGAGGTGTCCACATGCGGGGACTGCACGATGTACGAGGTGCCGTGCAGGCCACCGACGACATCCTGCGCCAGGATTGTGTTGGGCGGCGCACTGGCGTAGAAGTGGCTCGGCGGGTAGGGGGCCGCCTCGAACGGGTAGTGGTGCGACGGCTCGCCGTCGTCGACGCGGACCCGCGCCCCGAACCCCTCATAACCCGGCGGGTTGCCGACAACTTCCATTCGCGCATGGAAGTCGCCGACGACGTCGGGCGTCGTGGTCCCGTTCCAGGTGCGGTCGGCCAGCACCGCCCGCGGCCGCCTCAGGAGATGCTCTATGTACTCGTCTTCCGCCCAGAAGACGTAGTCCCCCCAAACAGCGATCCCTGTACCGAGGTCGCTCGTCGTCGGTGACCACCTGTCGTATATTCTAGCCTGGTCCGGATACAGGTGGTAGTAGTAGTTCGGCGTGAGATAGAAGCCCTCGTTGAGCTTCATGTTGAGGATGTCGAACGATGTTCGACCGCTGCGCGCCGCCTGCCGATTGAGCGTCGCCCGGCTGGTGTCCCAGAGGTTCACAATGATGTCGCCGTCGAGGGTCTGAGAAGACGGGTTCATGTTTTCGAAGCCGTCGTAAATCATCATCCGCTTGCCGAGACTCTTGACCGTGGCGTTCATGTCATTGATGAACGCCACGGTCACATCCCCAATGTTGGAGATGCCATTCGTATCGCTGATGTAGTTCCGCACTCGTGGGCAGCCGCCCAACTGTCCCGGCACCTCGTCGGCACCCAAATGCACGATCGGGCTGCCGAACCAAGGAGTGAAGTGCGTGATGATCTCTTTGACCTTCGCCACCGCCACCGCCGACGTCATGTCGATGACGAAGTCCGGGGTCAGGTGGCCGTGCATGTGCGATCTCCCGCACGGACTCGCGCCGTCACCGAAGCCGATGCCGAAGTGATCCGAGATCACCGTGGCGTGGCCCGGGAAATTGAACCCCGGCATAATGTCGACGAAGTACTCGTCCGCGAGCGCCTCGAGCCGGTCGATGTCCGCCTTGGTGTACGACGCGTCCGAGTCCGCGAAGCCCGGAAACTTCACCGGGTCGTTCAAGCGGAACCCCTCAGACTCCGAGAAATGCATGTTGAACACGTTCATCTTGTACCATGACATCAACCGGAACGAGTCCAACAGGTAGTCCATCTCGTAGTACTTGCGGCCAATGTCCAACATGATCATCCGGGCCTGCTGGGAGGGCCAGTCGCGGGCCGTGCCCCGCGGCAGGCTCACGTTGTCGTCCGCCTGCGCTAGGATCTGCAGCAGCGACCGCGAGCCGTAGAACACCCCCGCAGAGGTGTTCGCCCGGATCGTCACCGTGTCGGCGACATCGAGCGTATATCCCTCATAGTCCAGCCCGGCATCGACGGCGTCGGCCAAGTCCAAGAACACGTCGCCGGCGCGCGGCACCGACCCGTCCACCACCTCCAGGTCGAGTCCCGACACCTCTTTGAGGTCGGCCTTGATCGTCGCCGCGACCTGTGACAGCGTCCGCGTCGACGACAGCGTCGCCGTGACCGATGCCGCGTTGCGGTGCTTCGCCGCGTCCGCGGTCGACACCATGATCCGCGATGTCGACGACAGGACCGTGGTGCCCGAGTCACCCGTCCACTGCCGCAGCCGCGGGATCACCTCAGGCTGCGGGTTCGGCCCCACCGCCGGCGACAGTGCCGATGCCGTCTTGGATGCCGCGAACGAGTCGGTGTAGGACACCCGCACCCGCAGCAGCTTGCCCAAATCGGCCTGCGCCGGGGTGTAGCTCGACGACAGACCCGAAGACGCCGCCCCCGACAGCCTCGTAGGCGACGCGTCCATAGCATCGTCTAGGTGCTCCCACACCCAGGACAGCCCCGACACCCCGCCGTCGGGATCATCCAGCACAGCCACCAGCGCCTCACCCAACCGCGGAAAGCTCGAACCCAACGACACCGACCCCGCCTCGTCCACGTCGCGCACCGTGACCGTGACGGTGATCGAATCGTCCACCATCGGCGTCAACTCAGTTTGGTCGTCGCCGTCGACACCGTCAGCCACCGTCACCGTCAGCGAATACTCACCTGTGGTCTCGTGGTCCAGCGACACCCCCGACGCGACCTTGATCTGCGCCGCACCCGACTCATTCACCACGGTGAAATTGCCGTCGTCGCCGGACAGCTCGAACACCGGTGCCGCGCCCTGCGGCGCGGTCACGGCCAGTGCCGCGCCCACAGCCGAACCCACAACCGCGTCCTCCGCGACCGACCGCGACGCGGTGGCACCGTCGTCGAAGCTAGCCGTGCCCGCAGCGAGCACCGCCGACGCCGACACCGCCGATACCGCCCGGCCCGCCCCGAAGCCGTCGCTGTAAACGGCCGCGGCCCGCAGCCACTTGCCCACATCGCCGGCCGTCGGCGAATACGACGACGACGCACCCGACGACGACACCCCGGTCGAGATCGCCGTCCCAGAAACACTGTCGGACGCGTCGAGACGCGTCCATGTCCACACCACCGAACCCACCGGCGCATCAGGATCCTCCAACATAGCCGTCAACGCATCACCGGCCCGCGGCAACGCCGAACCGAACGTCACCGACCCCGCCTCGTTCACGTCAGTGACAGTCACAGCGACGGTGATCGACGCGTCGACGGACGTGTCGATGCCACCGGAGCCGTCCTTGCCGTCGCTGACGGTCACCGTCACCGAATACGAATCTGCGATCTCATGATCCAACGACGCACCCGACGCGACCTTGATCTGCGCCGCGCCCGACTCGTTGACCACAACGAAGTTGCCGTCGCCGCCCGACAGCTCGAAGGAGAACGTGTCGGCGGCGTCAGGATCGGTCACCGCCAAGGCCGCGCCCACAGCCGCGCCCACAGCGGCGTCCTCCACCACCGAACGGACCGCGGTGGTGCCGTCGTCGAACACCGGCGCGGCGTTGACCTGAGTCAACTGCCCATACAACGCTGTGACTTCTTGGGCGGTCAGTGCCTTGGAGTAGACGCGAATGTCATCAAGCACCGCCGGGATGCCCTCGCCCTCGTTCTCGATGCTGGAGCCGTCGAACGCACCGATGCGGTGCAGCGGCAGGTCGATCGACTGGTTGACGGTGCCCACCAGGGTGCCGTCGGCATACAGTTTGGTGTTCGAAGATGTGCCCACCAACACCAGGTGCGCCCACGTGTCTTTGGGGGTGCTGTAACTGAAGTGCCAGTCGGCGACACCGAATTTGCTGAATCCGACCTGGTTGTTGGAGCGGCCCCACTGCTGGAGCCGCACCCCGCTCGCGCCCGCCCGGACGGCGGGCGAGAACAGCATCGTGGACTGGTTGCTCGTCCTGTCGGCGGTGCGCTTTACCCACAGCGCCGCCGACCAGCCACAGCCCGACGGCGCAAGCGGGTCCAAGCCCAAATCGATGTAGTCGCCGGTCCCGTCGAAAGCTAACGCCCCGGCCGCCTTACCCGCAGTCGTCCACGACGCGCCGGTGACAGTGCCGTCGTCGCCGCCCTGCACCAAGTCCGCGGCGGTGGTCCCGGCGGTCTCGTCGAGGGTCCAATGATGCAACAGCTCGCACGGCGTGGCCTGGGCGGCGGCCTTCTCGCCCACGGGATGCACGGGAGCGAGCAACGCAGCAAACGCGAAGACCACAATCAGTCTCGCTAGCCGCGACACACCACTAGTGTACATATCAACCATGCTACACCAATGATATGATGAATGTCAAATCCGAAGTGTCAAGCGTCGCTTACCGAGAGGTGCAACGCCGCAACCGTGAGCAATCATATGATGAATGCCTGATCGAATTGTCAAGCCAGAGGGGGGATGGCAACCTCTAGCGGTGGAGCTTACCCCTGCTCAAAGCCTCATCGGCAACCGGGATTCGAAGAGCCGGGTCCGCGACTCCAACGACGCGACAATTTCCGGACGCACCCGACCCGCCACCGGTTGAACCACTGCCGCAGCACCCGCAGCGACGGCTCGCCTGAGCGCAATCAGCCGAATGCAAAGACGCTGTAGACCCACAAGGGCGGGCAGTGCCCGCAGCGACGGCTCGCCTGAGCGCAATCTGCGGCGGGACCCCGGAGATCTCCGCTCCGATGAACGCAGCGAGGGCCGCGTCGCCGGCCCCGACGGGATTGCCCTCAACCTCGGGCGGCACCGCGACGTGCCAGCGGTCGTCGATCAGAAGGCCCGCCCCCGCCTCGCCCAGCGTTGCGAGAACCCGTGCTCCGCGAGTCCGCTGAAGTTAGGCCACCAAGCGGGCGGCGTGTCGCGAGCGGTCGGCCGGATTCGGCGGAAGAGTCCGAGGATCGTTTCCGACGAGTTCGCACGGTTCACAAAGCTCAAGGAGTTCGTCGATGTGTCGTCAAGGTCAGACAGACCCGAGTCGATCCGCTGACGGCGACCCGCCGCAGCGAGACCCTGGTGTCGAGCAGATGCTCGAAACTGGCACCTGCGCCGCCGCCGAGCAGCGTCACCAAGGTTGCGGTGGCACCGAGGTCGGAGGCAACGCAGGCTAGGTTCGTGCCCTTACCGCCGGCACGGATGGCGGTCTCCGCCGCCGTGACGGGGGGCGAGCGATGTGATGGCCGGTGCCGCCACGGTGACATCTAGTGCGGGGTTCGGGCAAATGACGACCAAGCACCATGGGCGGGCCGACACATGATGCTCGGTTGGTGTCGCGGCATCGTTCACGAGGGTTCGGCGAATATGGTGCAAAGTCTGATGTGGCAGATCGCCTCGGCGCGACCTGTAGTGCCGCTCATTATCGAGCACCATCCTCACCGCCCACTGACACAGCTCGGATTGCGGCGACATCCGGCGGTGGTAGGCGATCTTCACAGGCACTCAGCACGCAAATACCACGTAAAGATTGGCTTGTCGATGCTGTACCGTAAGATCGGGGCATGGACACAACGGCGATGCGAGACAAACTCAGCCGCGCCGGGCTTGACCTGGCCGATATGGCAGTTGATCCGATGTCGCAGTTCCGAGATTGGTTCAACCTCTGGGCTGGTGCTGCCCCTAAGACAGCCGACACCATGGTGCTTTCGACAATTGATGCCGATGGTTGGCCCGATGCCCGTGCGGTGCTGCTGAAAGTTGCTGATAGTCGCGGGTTCGTGTTCTACACCAACCGTAACTCGCCCAAAGGAATCCAACTCGACCACAATGGCCGTGCTGCACTCACCATGGTCTGGCGTGAGATCGAAAGACAGGTGCGGGTCGTGGGTACCGTTCGCCATGTGCCCGAGACCGAGTCCGACGCGTATTTCGCGAGTCGACCGCGTGGCTCCCAAGTAGGTGCCTGGGCTAGCGAACAGTCTACTGTGCTGGAATCGCGCGTCGACCTCGAAGCTCGCCTCGCAGAGTTCGAGAAGCTCTACCCCGACGAAGTTCCGCGCCCACCCCATTGGGGCGGATACCTCGTCACACCGCTAACCGTTGAGTTCTGGCAAGGCCGCGCCGACCGTCTCCACGACCGCATCCGTTACCGCCGACATCGTGACGACTGGATCACCGAACGCCTCGCCCCCTGAGCCGGCGCAGATCAACTCGGCGACGAGGAATCGCCACGAACTGTCTGCCTTCAACAAACACAATCTCCAAGCAGCGGGCGCAGGTCCGCTCAGCTTCGAAAGGTAGCCACGATCGCGGGCACCTAGCGATTTGTGGTCGAGTGGTCGACACTACCGGTCGGCGTAGCTTTGAGAACGCCAACTGCTTGCCATACGGGTATGCTTGTGTTACCGTATATATATGGCTCTCAAGACGACTATCAACTTCGATGACGATATGGAAGCTGCTTTAGCTGAGCTGGTTGCGGTGGACGGCACCAAAAAGCTCGCGATCAAAAAGTCTCTTCTCGCCGAGGTGCGGCGCCGTCGCCGCAGTGCTGCGATCTTGGACATGATCGCAGCCTGGGAAAAAGAAGGTGGCCCGATAAACCGTGAGTACATTGAATGGGCTGACGCGGTGCTTGATCGTCAAGGGGTTGACCTTTGATCATTGATGCGGGTCCGTTCATCATCGACGGTGAGAACCCGAACTCGCGGCTTTGGGCGCTGGTGAAGAGGGCTATTGAGCGCAGTGACGAATTGCACACGACACATCCCGTCCTCGCTCAAGTCTGGCGACAACCACAGCGTCAGGCGAACCTCGCCCGGTTGATCCCATGCATGGAGGTTCACCCGTTTGATGAGTCTTTGTCTGTTGGACGCAAACTTGTCGAGAGCGGTACTTCAGATGTTGTAGATGCCCATTTGGCCGTGATCGCGCAAAGGCTCGGCACGTTTATCCTCACCACCGACGGCGGCGACATGTCTCGCCTGAGTGCGCGTTTTGAGAACTACTGACAATTAGGCCACGCCTCTCACAGTCCTAGTTCACCGTCTGGCCGGTGTCTAGGCATTTTTTGTCTCCACTGTGATTGCGGCGATGCGAAGAGTGCTACATTGTTGAACATGGTTGAGATCGGAGTTCGGGAACTGAAGCAGAACGCTTCCGCGGTAGTCGCGAGTGCAGCAGCGGGTGAGATCGTAACCGTGACTCTGCGAGGCCAGCCAGTGGCGCGGTTGACGGCGATACCCGAGTCTCGTCTTGAAGAACTTATCTCATCTGGGCGGGCGCGTCCCCCCAGACGCGACCTAGCAGAAATCCCGCCACCACCTGCGGGTCCGAGTCTGTTCGCCGCTCTCGCCGAGATGCGCGATGACGAACGTTACTAACGGTGGCGTACTACTTCGACACTTCGGCGCTGGTGAAACTTGTCGTTGAGGAACCTGAGACAGCAGCTCTTCGCGCCTGGTTGACTGCGGAGGCCCGCGATGTCGTGTCGTGCGATCTTGCTCGTACTGAGTTGTTGAGGGCGGTGCGGCGAGTGATCCCAGAGTACTCAGCCGCGGCCAGGCAACTGCTCGATAGCGTGACTGTTCTGAGAGTCGAAACCGCGGACTATGACTTGGCGGCACGGCTTGACCCGGTGTCGGTGCGAACGCTCGATGCCATCCACATCGCGTCCGCTTTGAAATTGGGGGACGAACTCGAAGGCATGGTAACTTACGACAAGCGACTAGCCGACGGATGCACCTCGCTGGGAATCGAAGTCACAGCCCCGAGCTAACGACACGCTGTCACCTCAGGTGACAATGTGTGGACTTGGTGCGGCAAATGTACCATCCCGATCCCACTCAGCGGGAATGCCGATTCTGCGCAGAGAGAATAGACCCCTGTGTGGGGTCTTCAGTGGGTGATCCGCTGAATCGGCATCATCATCAAGAACCTCGAGACGGGTCGCGTTGGGTGGCGATCTGTTCGGTTGCTGAGAAGCTGGAACTCTGGTCAGTGACACCTAGTCTGAATCACCCCGGGTTTGGTAGAGACTTGGTTTTGTGTGTGTCTGTTGGGTTGGCGGTTGGGTTTTGATTGCAATACATGTTTTCGTGTTCGGTGGGGGTGGTGTATTTGTAGCGGCCGGGTAGGAGTTGGCTGTGGCTGCGTCGGTGGTTGTAGGTGTCGACGTGTTCGGGGGTGGCGAACTCGATGTCGTGTTGGTCTTGTGAGGGTTCGTGGGGGTAGATGAGTTCTGATTTGTATAGGCCGTTGAAGCTTCAGGTCATGGCGTTGTCGTAGCTGTCGCCCACTGAGCCGACCGACGCGACGATGATGTTGTTGTCGTTGAGGCGTTGGCTGTAGCGGATGGACAGGTATTGTGACCTGTGGTCGCTGTGGTGAACCGCTCGGTCGGTTCTGCGGCCGTCGTGTCGACGCGTGGCGATGGCCATGGTCTGACGCGTCGAGGGTTAGTTCGGTGTGTGGTGTGCGTGATGCCCGCCAGCCCAGAACCAGACGCGAGTAGGCGTCGATGACAAACCCCAGATACACCCAACCGCAGCCGGTTCGCACCCGACTGAGGTCCGCGAGCCACAACCGGTCCGGGGCATCAACACCAAAGTGGCGGTTCAGTAGGTCGCTGGGTGTGTCGCTGTCGCCCAACGGCGTGGTGGTGACCGGTTCTTTGCCTAGGCGGGCACCGACTAGCCCCATCTTAGACATCAAAGGTTCAACGGTGCAACGCGCCACCACCACACCGGCGACGCGGTCGAGTTGTGGTCGGTGCATCTTCGCGGCACCATAGGCGTTGGGCTTCATGCACTTGAGCGATCAACAGTGCGAGCTGCGCGTCGCGCACAGCTCGCGGCGACGGCGGGCGTTTCTGCGCGGCGTAGTACCTGCACGGGGCGATCCCGACACTGTGCTCTGTGAGCACCACACAAAACAGGCTCGAAGTCGAACCGGTGCCGGTAAGCGTCGATGAACGACACCACGACCTTGACTGACCGTCGAGTTCCGCCCCGACCAAAGCCGATGCCGCGGCCAAAATCTCGTTTGCTCGGCGCAGCTCACGGTTCTCGCGTTCAAAACTCTTGTCACGCTCGCGCTCGACGCTAGTCACCCCCGCACGCGCCGGTGTCGATCTCAAAACGGCACACCCACTTGTGCACCGACTCCGCAGACAGCCCCAGCTTCTCCGCAACCGAGCAGATCGCCTCCCAGCGAGACCCGTAGTACTGCTCCACCACCCGATGGGCGGTCGACTCGTGTGACGTAGCGGGCGGTGCCGACAAAAGCAGGACCGCGAACACCGCCACCACCAGCGCACACCCCAACCGACGGCACCCCGCAAACGGTGTTCGTCGGCATCGACTACTGCGCCGCGGCGCGCACGCAGCACCCACGATCATCCAGATCATCGTTCCACAGTAGGCCCGAATCCGAGCCGACAGGTGCCTCAGCTTGGCGACGTTCTCCTCCGGTTGGACCTGCACGGTCACAAGATTCCTCGGCGGTGTGACCGTAGTCCTGAATCGTGGGGATACCCGACACACGACTTGGGTGCATTTATTATAAATACGTTTATAGTAAGTATAGTTATATTAACTGGACATAGCATATGGAGGGTTCAGATGTTGACACTGACGAGACCGGAGCGTCTTTATGACCGTGAGTTCGAATGGGAGGACCTGTCGCGCTTCGTCCTGTCACCGAGGAGGGGCCTCCGCCTGGGGATCATCTACGGCAGGCGACGCTATGGCAAGAGCTTTTTGCTGCGCCGCCTGGTTGAGGCATCGGGCGGCGTGTATCACTTGGCGTTGCGGGAGGGACGCAGGAGTGCTCTGGATCGTTTCGCCGAGAGCCTCAGCCGACAGCTCCGGTGGGTGCCGCGGCAGCCGTTTCGAGACTGGCGCGACGCCGTCGAGCAGACCACGGTTGTGCTGGGCGCCCGCGGAGAGCGGCCGCAGGTTCTGGTGATCGACGAGTACCCCTATCTCCAGCAGCACAGCCCGGAGCTAGACTCAGCGGTCCAGGCGGTGATGGACGAGGCCGCGGCCGGTTCCCTGGCCGACGGTTGGACTGCGCCGGTGAGCATCGTGCTTTGCGGGTCGGCGATGTCGGTGATGACCCGGCTCTTGAGCGGCGCGTCTCCTTTGCGTGGCCGCGCAGTGCTCGACTTGCCGCTGGCCCCGTTCGACTATCGGCAGGCTCGCGGCTATTGGGGCTTCGAGGAGCTCGACGCGGCGTTCGCGGTGGACGCAGTGATGGGCGGAGCCGCCGGGTACAAGGACCTGACCGCAAACGCCGGGATTCCGGCGCGCCGTGACGATCTGCCCGAGTGGTTGGCCGCCACGGTGATGAACCCTTCGCATGTGTTGTTTCGTGAGGACGACTACTTACTGCGAGAGGACCCTCGAGTCACCGACGAGGCCACCTACTACTCGTTGCTGCAGGCAGTGGCGAACGGGCGGCGGTCACCGGCGAGGATCGCCGAAGTGCTGGGAAGGAACTCCACCGACATCACTCATCAACTCGGTGTGATGACCACGGCGGGTTTCGTCGTCCGCCAACACGACGTGCTGACCGACCGGCGACCGGTCTATCGCATTGCCGACCCGATCGTGCGTTTCCATCATCTCATCAACCGGCGTTACCGGGCCAGGTTGGAAGACCGGCGGGCAATGGAGGTCTGGGCCGATGCGGAAGCCACCTACCGCTCTCAGATCGTCGGTCCTCACTTCGAGTCGTTGTGCCGCCATTGGGTGGACCGTTACGCCTCGGAGTCGACTCTTGGCGGCCCCGCCGATCAGTCGTCGTCGGTGCAAGTGAATGACCGTCGCCTGCGCCAGAGCTTCGAGTTGGATGTGGTGGCGCTCCGGCGCGGCGGCCGGCAGGGTGGGCACAAGGTCATCGAGTTGATCGGGGAGGCCAAGATACATCGACTAGGCGTCGACGCTCTCGCGCGCCTCGATCAACTCGCTGATGTGCTCGCGGGCCGCGCCGGCGTGGCTCTGTCGCCGTCGGCCACGCGCCTGCTGTTCTCCGCCGAAGGCTTCACTCCCGCGCTCGTCGACGCCGCCAAGACCCGCCCCGACGTCCAACTAGTCGACCTGTACCGTCTCTACCACGGCGAATGAGCCACGTATAGTGGCTGCGAAAACTTGGGCGCGGGGCCGAACTCGGGGCGTTCAGTGCGGATGCACTTCAGTTCCCCAACATCCTTCGATGTTCATCACCGTCAACAACGCGTCCCACATCGCCGGCAGTTCTTCAGTGGTGGAACCCTCGTGATCACCGGCACCTTTGTCGACCACCTTTGTCGACGGTGTCCGAGGCACCTTTGTCGACGGTGTCCGAGGCCATCGCGCTAGTGCCAGAGGGCGCAGATGGGGATGGCGTCGATGCGGTCGTCGAGGGTGAATCTGGCGGGGCCGGTGTGCAGTACCGCTCCTGTGACGAATCGGTGGCCCAACCGGTCGCGCAGCCAGATCAGGTGGCGTGCGTGCTGTCGGTTCGGCGCGCTGTGCGCCTTGATCTCGATGCCGACCAGTCCACGGGCGCCGAGGTCGGCGATGAGGTCGATCTCGTGCCGCCCGTCGCGTTCTCGCAGGTGGTAGAGCTGCGGTCGTGCCGGGTCCACCGCTGCTTCGGCGCGTAGCTGGTTGGCGACGAACGTTTCGATGAGGCGTCCGAGCAGGTCGCCGTCGTTCATCACTGTTGCCAAGTCGGCTCGCACCGCCGCTCCCCAAAGCCCGGTGTCGGCGACGTACCGCTTCGGCGACCGGGCCAGTCGCTTGAGACGGTTGCTGCTCCAGGCCGGGATCTCGGCGATCACCCCGATGTCGGCGAGCAAGCTGACCTGGGAGCGCGCGGTGCGCCGGTCGAGTCCTGCCGCCCCATAGAGCGTGTTATCGTTGACGATCCCCGCCGAGTTGAGTGCGTACGCGGTGAAGAACTCGGCGACCTTGACCTGGGTCTCCCCGCTGCGGACTCTGGGCACATCATGGGCGAGCATCTGCTCGATGTAGCTTCGCAGCCAGTCGTTGCGGACTCTGCCGGACAGTTCGACGGCGGGTTCCGGGAATCCGCCGCGCAACGCGATCTCGGCATAGTCACGCAGGTCTGGAAGGCCGTCCGGCAGCTCGGGGGATTCGTCTTCGAGCAGTCCGCTGACGAAGTGACGAGGGGGCTTGGCGAGTTGTTCACGAACCGTCAGGGGATGCATGTTCATCCTTATGAGGCGGCCCGTGCCGGGCCAGAGTGCGGGATCGGACTCGGAGCGAACCGAACCTGTCAAGATGTATCGCCCCGGACGACGTTCGGTGTCCACAGCCCGTTTGACGGCGCCGAGCACGCCCGGGCACACCTGCCACTCGTCGAGCAGCAGGGGCTCAGCGCGCCCACGCAGCGCCGCGTCGGGATCGGCTTCGAACGGGAGTGCCTCGGCCGCGGTGTCCAGTCGGACTACGCTGGCCGCGTGCCTCATGGCGGTGGTGGTCTTGCCCGAGGCCCGCGCGCCGGTGATCATTACCGCCGGTGCAGCCGCCAGAACCTCGGTGAGCCAAGGGTCGACGAGGCGTTCAAGATACTGTTCCACGCTGCTATAGTATCCCGCCACACAGGCATCATGTCGTTTTCGCGCACTAGTTGGTACCGTTTTGGCGCACTTATTGATGTCGTTTTGGCGCACTTGCTGATTGCTGTCAAAGTTGGGTTGTTGCTGGTGTGTGGTGAATGAGTCTGTGCGACGCTGGGGTCTGACGCTGCCAGAGGCGGTCTCACGATGCTTCGATGGTGTGACCCCGTTGGCTCCAGCAAGCCGATTGTTATCCGGCTCTCCGCGTTTTAGGTCGGAGTGAGTGTGTTGAGGAGGTTCCGGTTGGGTTTGCGATCGTAAGAAAGGATGTAATCATGTCATGGATGGAATCAGGCATGCCACCACTGGTGTCTCGGCGGCGGTTCAGCGATGAGTTCAAAGCTGATGCTGTGGTGTCGGTGTTGGACGGGTCGTTGGACTTTACCGCCGGCACCGACGGAGTTCCGATACATGAGACGGCACGCTTGAGCACGCTGGCCGACTCGGCGGCGGTGGTTAGTCGGTTCCGGGCTGCCGAATATGCGGCGTTGATCGGCGGGTCAGATACCAGCGTCGGAGCTCTCATCGAGTCTGGCGGCGAGCAGGCGCACCCCGAAACCGCGGGCGACCCGCTGGCACCCTTAGTCGACGCGGCCGGTTGCGTCGAGGTGGAGGCTTGGAAAGGATGCTGACTGCCACCTCCGCGCTGCTGCCTGAGCGCCTGCCTGAGGTGGGGGAGTTGGTGAAGGTGCGGTCGCGGCGCTGGATCGTGGAGGGTGTGACTGAGTCGGGCGTGCCCGGCGAGTCGGCGAGAGTCCTGCTGGCTTGTGTGGACGACGACAACCAAGGCCAAGCACTGGAGGTGCTATGGGACTGGGAGCCGGATCGTTGGGATTCTCCGTGACGAAGGATGGGCCGACTTGGCATCCAAGGGGCTCGATTCGCCGCGATTGTTCGCGGCATACCTCCACACACTTCGATGGAACTGCACCACGGCTACCGACTCGCGGCTGTTCCAGGCGCCGTTTCGAGCGGGCATCACCATCGACGCGTACCAGATGGAGCCTCTGCGCAAAGCGCTGACGCTGCCTCGAGTGAATCTGCTCATCGCCGACGACACCGGGCTAGGCAAGACCATCGAGGCCGGCCTGATCGCCCGTGAACTGCTGTTGCGCCGCAAGGCCAAGTCCATCGTGGTGGCTGCGCCTCCGTCGATGCTGGAGCAGTGGCGCAGCGAGATGGAGGAGCGATTCGGCCTCGTGTTCGAGATCCTCGACCGCGCCTACGTGTCGCGGATGCGCCGCGAGCGGGGCTTCGGCGTCAACCCTTGGCGCACCCACAGCCGGTTCCTGGTGTCTCACAACCTGCTGATCGACCCGGCGTACACCGACCCGATGCGGGAGTGGCTCGGTGAGGCGCGGGCCGGGAGCCTGCTGATCCTCGACGAGGCGCACCATGCGGCGCCGTCATCGGGGGGCCGCTATGGAATCGAGACCAAGATCACGAGGGCCGTGCGCGACTTGGCCCACCGCTTTGAGCATCGGCTGTTCCTGTCAGCCACCCCCCACAACGGCCACTCCAACAGCTTCTCCACGCTGCTGGAGTTACTCGACCCGTACCGGTTCACCCGCGGCGTGAAGGTGCGGCCCAAACGCGACCTCGAGCCGGTAATGGTGCGGCGCATCAAGGAGGACCTTCGCGAGATCCAGGGCGCCTTCCCCAAACGCAACGTGGTGCCGGTCGAGATCGCCGGTCTGCCCGACGACGCCCCGGAACTGGTCCTGTCGAGTCTGCTAGACGAATACCGCACAGCGCGCGAGCAGCGCTACGCGTCGGAGCCGAGCCGGGTGCGTTTAGCCTCCGGGCTGATAGTCGTCGGCCTGCAGCAGCGTCTGCTTTCCTCGATCGAGGCCTTCGCTCGCAGCCTCAGGGTCCACCGCGAGACCGTTCAGCGCCACTGGGACAAAGCCCGTGGAGCCACCCGTGATCAGCCTTCCGGTTCACAAAGCCTGGACGTGAGGAGCACCGCCGACGATCGGACATCCGGCTTCCTTCGACCTCCGGACGCCAACGACGAGCGCGGCGACTGGACGGCGGACGAGGTCGAGGCCGAAGAGGAGGCCCAGATCTCGTTGATTGACGCCGCGTCCGCCCCGGCCGCCGACCCCGAGGCGGCGGCCTGGGCCAACGAGCAGCGGCTCCTCGACCAGATGCAGAAGATCGCGGAGGACACGCGGCACATGCCCGACGCCAAGACGCTCTGGCTCATCGACTGGATCCGCGAGAACCAGTGCCCAGACTTGCCCGCCTTCGGACGGCCCACACTCGGGCCCCCGCCCGAGTGGACGGATCGGCGAGTCCTGATCTTCACCGAGAACCGTGAGGGCACTAAGCGCTACCTCAAGTCGATCCTCGAGCAGGCCATCGAGAGCAGCCATCGGGCTGACGAGCGCATCGAGATCATAGACGGGCTCACCGGCCGGGCCCGTCGCCGCGAAGTGCAGCGCCGCTTCAACGCCGATCCCGCCAGTGAGCCGCTACGCATCCTGATCGCCACCGACACCGCCCGGGAGGGCCTGAACCTGCAGGCTCACTGCTCAGACCTGTTCCATTTCGATCTGCCTTGGAACCCGGGTCGCATCGAGCAGCGCAACGGTCGGATTGACCGCAAGCTCCAGCCTGCAGCCGTCGTCAGCTGTCACTACTTCGTGTTACCCCAGCGGGTTGAGGACCGGGTGCTGGAGGTGCTGGTCATCAAGACCGAGACGATCAAACGCGAGCTGGGCAGCCTCTCGCAGGTCATCGACGATTCAGTGGAGCGGAGGATGCTGTCAGCGGGAATCCGCCACCGTGACGCCGAAGCGCTCCGTGGCGAGATCGAGGCAGAGTCGCTGGAGGACAGTCGGAGACGAACCACCGAGGAGGAGCTTGAACAGGCACGTGACCGTTCCCAGGAATTGAGGGGCCAAATCGAGAGGTGCCAGGACCTTCTGGAGAGATCCCAGCGCTGGGCGGGGTTCTCGCCTGGACCATTCCGCGATGCCATCGACTGCTCGCTGAGCCTTCTGGGCGCTCCGCCGCTGGTGGAAGAAACCGACGATGAGGGCCGCAGGGTATGGACGTTCCCGCCGCTGGAGCAGCGCTCCGCCACCGATCCGAGTTGGACATCGACGCTGGACTCGCTCAGGGCGCCGCGCAAGCTTGAGCAGAAGATGCCCGAGTGGCGCCGCGACGCGCCGATTCGCCCCGTCGTGTTCGAGGACGCGGGATGCCTCGACGAAGAGACGGTGCACCTGCATTTGGAGCAGCGGGTGGCGCAGCGTCTGCTTTCACGCTTCAGGGCGCAGGGCTTCATCCATCACGACCTGTCGCGGGCCTGTCTCGCCCAGTCGAGGGACGCGATCCCCCGGGTGATCCTGCTGGGGCGCCTGTCTCTCTACGGCCGGGGTGCCGAGCGGCTCCACGAGGAGATCGTGCCGGTAGCGGCCCGCTGGCGCGACCCGGCGAGCCGCGACGAACCGCTGCGGGCTTATGCCCGAGACGCGGAGACACGCACGATGGACCTGCTAGAGGAGTCGCTCAACGAGCGTGGGCGGCTTCCCAGCGAGGTCGTCCAACATCGTCTGATGGCCGCGGCCCCCAAAGACATCGAGGACCTGCGTCCCCAGCTCGAGCCGAGAGCCGCCGAACACGCCGAAGCCGCGAAGCGCAGTCTCGCCCAGCGCGGCGAGCGAGAGGAACGTGCGCTGCGCGACACTCTTGAGAGGCACCGCGGCCAAGTCGAGGCGGAACTTGCCCGCCATCAGCGCGACTACACGCAACTACTGTTGGACTTCCAGGGCCAAGATGCCAGTCAGCTTCAAGCGGACACCCGCCAACTCGATGCCAACATGCGGCACTGGCGCACGCGGCTTGAGCAGTTCGAGCAAGACTTGGAGCGTGAGCCTGCCCGTGTGCGCGAGTTCTACGAGGTTAGGGTGCAGCGAGTCGAGCCCGTCGGTCTGGTTTACCTGTGGCCGGAGACGAACTGATGGCGAAACTCGACCCGCATGTCGCGGCCCACCTGGAGTGGATCGGGTTCGTCCGACCCACTGGCCTCGTTGTGTCGGCACCCGCACTGGTGCGCGCTGGTGTGATCCTGAACCGCCGCGACACCGAAGGCCAGCGACTGCTGCGCGCTTGGGCCGAGGATGCCGATGCTAGAACTCCGACAGATCGGGCATCGGGACTGGCGGAATTCCGAGCGTTCGCGGAGACGGTGCTGGGCTGGAGCTTCTCGCCAAAGGGATATGCGGGCACTCCGGATGCTCCCGTCCCGCCCGATCTGGAAATCGGACTGCCCGAGTCCGGTGGCGTTTTCCGCCCCGACTTCGCAGTCCGGACTGAACCGCTGCGAGCCCCGCCGAACGAACGCGGAGAACGAACCTCGACGTGGCAGTTGCTGGTCAGCGTCATTGATCCCGCTGAGGGCTTCGACCACAACACTGCAGGCGGCTTGGAACTATCGGCTCACGGGCGCATGGAGAGGCTGCTGCGCCACACCGGCGTCCCGGCCGGGCTGATCTTCAACGGCACCGCGCTTCGACTTGTTTCGGCACCAACCGGCGAAAACTCGGGTTGGTTGGACTTCCATTTGGCCGACATGCTCCAGACCGCCGGCCGTCCGATCTGCTCGTCTATGCGGGAGCTGCTCGGACAGACCCGCCTGTTGTCCGCACCGGCTGATAAACGGCTCGCGGCGCTGCTGCACGACAGCCGCAAGTTCCAGAACGAGGTCAGCGAGCGTCTAGCCCAACAGGTGCTCCACGCCCTCTATGAGTTGCTGCGCGGCTTCCAGGCCGCGCACGACACATCCGGAGGCGAGCTGCTCCGCCGCCAGCTCGTCGACGATTCCGACAAGATCTACCAGGGCCTGCTCACCGTGGTGCTACGCCTCGTGTTCCTGCTGTATGCAGAGGAGCGCGACATGTTGCCCCAAGACGAGGTCTTCTTGGGATCGTATGCGGTATCGGGCCTCTACGAGCGCTTGCGAGAGGACGCGGCCATCTACCCCGACACGATGGACCAGCGCTATGGTGCCTATGCACAGTTGCTCGCGCTGTGGCGCATGGTCCACGACGGTGCCCGCGGCCCACAGATGAGCCTGTCACCCCGGCACGGTGACCTGTTCCACCCCGATCGCTACCCGTTCTTGGAGGGCCGCGGCGGGGAACACGTTCGCCAGGTCGGCGAGCGCGTCGATCCGCCCCTCGTGTCCGACGGCGCGATTCACCGTGTGCTGGAGAAGCTGATCGTGCTCGACGCCGAGCGGATCTCCTACCGGGCGCTGGACGTGGAGCACATCGGCTCCGTCTACGAGACCATGATGGGCTTCCGGCTGGAAACCGCTACGGGACGCAGCATCGCCGTCAAGGCCCCCAAGAAGTACGGCGCCCCTGCCACCGTCAACATCGAGGAACTACTGGCCGAACCCCCGCCCAAAAGGGCCAAATGGCTCCGAGACCGCACCGACCGCCAGCTCACCTCAAAGGTCAGCAGAGCCGTGCAGCAGGTCGACCCTCAGGTCGGGGGAACTATCGACGATCTGCACGCCGCCCTGGACTCTGTGATCGACAAGAACGCCACGCCCGATCTAGTGGCGACGGGAGCGATGGTGCTGCAACCTAGCGAGGAGCGGCGACGCTCGGGCTCCCACTACACGCCCCGCGAGCTCACCGAGCCGATCGTACGCGTCGCGCTGGAGCCCATCTTCAACCGTCTTCGCGAGGAAGCCCAAGGGCCGCCCGAGCCCGAGCAGATCCTCGACCTGAAGGTGTGTGACCCAGCTATGGGTTCTGGTGCGTTCTTGGTGGAATCTTGCCGCCAACTCGCCGACGCACTCATTGAATCCTGGCGAGTCCACAACATCGTGCCGGAAATCCCACCCGACGAGAACGAGACCATCTTCGCTCGCCGACTTGTTGCCCAACGTTGCCTCTACGGCGTCGACCGCAATCCCAAGGCTGTCGACCTAGCCAAGCTGTCGCTCTGGCTTACCACCCTCGCCAAGGAGCACCCGCTCACCTTCCTCGACCACGCCCTGCGCCACGGCGACTCACTGGTCGGACTGTCGATTCCCCAGATCCAAGCCTTTCACTGGAAGGGCGACGCCCCGATCTTCGAGGAAGGCTTCGAGGCGCTCCAGGCCCGCGACCACTTGGCTAGAGCTGCCGAATTGCGCCAGCTCATCCGAGAGGCCGACGACACCGTGTCCGACTGGGAGCTACGAGAGCTCTGGGACGAGGCCCAGACAGAAATGCAGGAGGTGCGTCGATTGGGCGACCTCGTGCTGCTCGCCTTCTTCGAGGGAACCAAAGCCAGAGAGCGGGAGGCTCTCCGAAAGCAGTTCGCAGAATCCGTCCTCCGAGGTGAAACGGCACTACCGCAGGCCCGGCTAGCAGAACTCCGCGACGCCGAACAGCCACTCGTCCCTTTCCACTGGGAGATCGAGTTCCCCGAGGTCTTCGACAGAGACAACCCCGGATTCGATTCCATAGTCGGCAACCCGCCGTTTCTTGGAGGCAAACGAATAAGTACTGTGCTTGGCCCTCGAATGCGAGATTGGTTGCTTGAGATCCACGAAGGATCGAATGGGAATGCCGATTTGGTGGCTCATTTCTATCGTCGTTCGTTCGAGCTGATTCAAACTGGAGGAACGTTCGGGTTGATCGCGACCAACACCATCGCTCAAGGTGATACGCGAGCTAGCGGACTTCGCTGGATCTGCAAGCACGGAGGAGAGATTTATTGTGCGCGACGTAGAGTGAAGTGGCCCGGCCTAGCAGCGGTAGTTGTGAGCGTGATCCATATCAAGAATGGAGTATTCTCGGAAACGAGGCTCCTTGATGACAAGAAGTCATCAAGGATAACTGCTTTCCTTTTTCACCGAGGAGGACATGACGATCCCGCAAGGCTCGTTGCAAACGAAAGAAAGAGTTTTGTGGGAAGCTTCCTCCGGGGCATGGGGTTCACATTTGATGACAATAGCAAAAGCGACGTTGTAACACCATTATCCGAAATGTACCGGCTGATCGAAGAGGAACCTCGAAATGAAGAAGTGGTCTTTCCCTATATCGGTGGCGATGAGGTGAATGTCCATCCCCGTCACGTACATCATCGCTATGTGATCAATTTTGGAAACCGCCCGTTGCGTCGTCTCGATTTGGATGAACGCTGGATGACTGCTACTAATGCCGCACGATCCCGATGGTTGCGAGACGGTAAAGTTCCGTTGGATTACCCCATGCTTGTCGCGTCAGACTGGTCGGACTTATTGGACATCGTCAAACACAATGTCAAACCGTATCGTGAGTCACTCAGCGACTCGGCGATCGACACCTTGCACAAGACGAGATGGTGGCTTTTCGCGAATGACAAGAAGCAACTCACAGACACGATCGCTGAAGCCAAAATATCGCGAGTCCTCGTGAATTCCAGAGTCAGCGAACGACTACAACTAGCCTTCGTCTCCACAGGCATGGTGTACGCTGAAACCCTGATCGTCTATCCATTCGAAACGTATGCTGTCTTGTGCGCGCTTCAGTCGCGACCACATGAGATTTGGGCGCGGTTCTTTGCTTCCTCAATGGGAGATGGGCTACGCTATACGCCATCTGACTGCTTTGAGACTTATCCGTTCCCAGAAGACTGGGAAACACGAACCGATCTTGAAGCAGTAGGCAAGGAGTACTACGAGTTCCGGGCGGCGCTGATGTTGCGAAACGACGAGGGGATGACCAAGACCTACAACCGTTTCCATGATCCGTACGAGAACAGCGCTGACATCGTCGAGTTGCACAGGCTGCACGCGGCCATGGACCGAGCGGTTCTCGACGCATACGGCTGGTCGGACATCCCGACGGACTGCGAGTTCCTGCTCGACTACGAGATCGACGAGGAGACTTGGGGCAACAAGAAGAAGCCCTACCGCTACCGCTGGCCCGACGACGTCCACGACGAAGTGCTTGCCCGCCTGCTTGAACTCAACGCCGAGCGAGCCGCCGAGGAGTCCCGGGCCGGACTCACCAAGCCGAAGGCCGAGCGCGGCCGGCAAACCCGCAATCGCTCGCGTCGGGACTCGGCCAACGCAGGGATAAACTCCGCTAACCTCTCCGCTAACCTATGGGATGCCGCCCGCGAGGGCGAGCACAAGTCAAGGGACGGTGCCTAATGGTTAGCCAACCCCGATCGGAGCCAGTGCAGATGGAGTCCAAACTCAAGCACCTTGAACTTATCCAAGGCGTGATCGACCGCATGAGCTCCAACTCGTTCCGCCTGAAGGAGTGGAGCGTCGTGCTGGTGTCCGCAATCCTGTTTCTTGCTGCGAGGGAGGATGCCGACGGAATAGCTTTTATCGGCCTCGTTCCTGTGGTTGTCTTCTGGGGCCTTGATGCCTACTACCTTTGCCAAGAGCGCCTGTATCGCGCTCTCTATGACCATGTGAGGATGCTGGATCCAAGCGAGATCAACTTCTCGATGCAGACCGCAATCTTCACGGGAAGGAAGCTCACACTGCTTAGCTCGCTCTTCTCAATACCGGTGATAGCTTTCTATCTCGTACTCGGTATAATAGTTGTGTTAGTATCCATAATCGTCTAACGACAGGAGGTAACCTAGAATGACCCGTAGAGTCTTCTTCAGCTTCGAATATGAGCACGATGTGTCTCGCGCCAACGTGGTTCGAAATAGTTGGGTAACGCAAGGAAAGGAGGCTGCTGGATTCATTGATGCGGCGGAATTCGAAGAAATCAAGAAGGGTGGAGACGCGGCCATAAAGAAGTGGATCAGAGAACAGCTCAATAGAACATCTGTAACAGTGGTCTTAGTAGGGTCTCACACCTGTTCTAGCAAGTATGTCAAGTACGAAATCGAAAAAAGCGAAGAACGAGGGAATGGGCTTTTGGGGATCGATATCAGCAAGATCAAGGACTTAAACGGCGAGACTACGGAGCGGTGCGGCAAGATTCCAGAGGGCTACTCGTTCTATCTTTGGAACACGGACAATGGATACAATAATCTGGGTGACTGGATAGAACAGGCTGCAAAGGACGCTGGCCGATGATGCAGGGCCTCCCGACAGTTCGGCTGGTCGAAGAGGGACTCGGCGTCGTGGGCGGGGGTGATTGGCGGCGACCACACCGGCTACTGGATCGGCTGTGAGAAGTACGAGCGTGCCGAGTTCTCCGTCGAGTGGATCAGTACCTGACCTGTGCAACTCGGCATCATCTCAGCATCGCTGTCGAAATGCATGAGGCGGCCGTCCTCGGAGGTCGCGCCAGCGAGCTGACTCAGAGATGGTCGTACCATGCGAGACATCCATACGCTGGTCTCGGACCGCCGTGCCTGGCCTATGCCGTCGGCCATGACAGACGAAGTCGGATAGCTGCCGCGGCTGGCGAGAGTTCGTCGACTACTTGGGGGCCATCCTGTGCCTGGCGCAGCCGACGTCGAGCATCCAGACACCGGACGCAAGCTGGTCAAGACTTATATGCTGGAGACCGCTGGCAGCGACCGGTCGCGGCGGCCACCGTCTCAACTCTGTGGACAGGACATCTAGCCGAAGAGGTCAGTGTGGGTTCCGGTACGCACCAATACTAAGGCATCGCCGCGATAGGCCCAGATCAACAGCCAGTCCGCTTCGAGGTGGCACTCCCGAAAGGTCGCCCATTGACCTGACAGTTGGTGGGGGCGGTAGCGAGGCGCAAGTTCTTGGCCCGCTAGCAATGCATCGACGGCAGTCCAGAGCTTGTCGAGATCCTTGCCACGCTTGCCGGCCCGTTTGATGTCTCGCTCGAATCTGGTAGTGGTGAGCAGTCGCACCGGTTACCGCAGGCTGGTCTTCAGATCCTCAAGAGTTGCGTACTCGATTAGATCTGCTCCGGTTTCGGCTTGCCGAAGGGCCTCGGCCGTATCTGCGTTGGGGATCCTCACTTCAAACGGAAGACCCTTGTGCATCGCCACCTGCTTGTAGAACAACGTAATCGCGTCCGTGGCGGAGAGACCGAGTTCCCTGAGGACTTCCTCGGCGCGGTGCTTGAGTTCCGGCTCGACACGGGCTCGGATCATCTCAGTTTTGGCCATAACATAACCTCCTTCCCGAAGCCTAGTCGTTATAATTCTACCACCCGACGACTCGGCGCGCGGTCAAACACTCACGCAGCGAAGCTATCTTCTGGTCCTTTGCAGTCACCGTTCTAGCAGCACAGTCATCGGCTCGGCTACGCCAGCGGCAACACGCCACCCCATTCCCGAAGTGCCATTATACTGTAGGACATGAACGACGAAGTTGGGTACCTGCCGCGGCTGGCGAGCCGGCGTGAGTTCGTCGACTACTTGGAGGGCCATCCCGTGCCTGGCGCTGCTGACATCGAGCATCCAGACACTGGACGCAAGCTGGTCAAGACTTACATGCTGGAGACCGCTGGCAGCGACCGGCAGATGCCCGACCTAGCGAGCAGGTTCGCTGGTGGTGTGCGTCTGCACCGTCTCGACGACACACTGTATCGCGTCGAGGATGCCGACCACAACGGCGAGGTCGTCGGCCTGATCGAGGAGCTTGACGACAGGCACCCCGTCTTCTACACCAAGATGGCCGTGGAACAAAGCGACCGGTGGGTGCGCCAGAGAGTGGAGACGAGTCCGTGGCTCGACCGGCTCTGGCTGTCGTCACCGATCCTGTTCGAACTGTGGCGGCAGGTGCAGGCCACCACGCCGACGCAGCGCTACGCGCGGCTCGGATTCGAGCACGAAGCGCGCTACGAGCCGGTCGATGGCCTGGGCGCGGATGTCACCGACGACGGTGTCGACGATGCCGACTACGAGACTCCGGGCGCGTTCGTGGAACGGCGGCGCTCGGTTGTGACCCTCACCGAGCGCCTTTCGGTACTCAACGACAAACTGCATCGGCTGATCGGTTCCTACGACCCACTGCGCTCGCTAGTGCATCTGCAGATGCCGGCGGCCGGCCGCGGCGGCCACCGCCTCAACTACGACGGCCGAGCCACGAACCGCAGCGACTCCTTCGCGGACCACCGCTCGGCGGTGCGGCGCGTTCTAGCACTGTACCGCAGCGTCACCGAGCACGCCGAGGATCGCCTGTGGGTCGACACCACCGACGCCGGTGAGGGCGGGTTCAAAATCAGCGGCAGCCCCCTCGTCATCGACTTCGGCGAGCCGCTGAGTGAGCCGTTGTTCAACCGTTTCGTGGACCTTGCCCTCGAACGGCGCACGAGCCGCTTCCGCATCGGGGGCTTCGTCACGCGCCGCGGGCCCACCAAGGCGCACGTCGTCGCCATCGACCGCCACCTCTGGCAACCCTTCCTGTTGGAGGTCACCAGCCGGCATCTCCTGGCTGTACTACCCCACGGCACCTGCGGCAACACAGTCCACCGACTCGTAACGAACGTGCAGCGGGAACTGGCTCCGACGGCGAAGGCCTGGCTCGGAAGCGAACCATACGACAAGGCCGTGGCCGATGCCGCCAAGATCGCCGCATGACCTCTGACGCAGTCCTCGCCGCCGACCCGGTGTTCCAACTCAACGTCGTGTTGTGGGCGCTCGAGGACCTTCCCGAGATGACTGCGGTGCAGCCCGTTCTGCGCCGGGCTGGCTACCGGGTCGAGTCGCTGGGCAGATCTCTGCTCCTTCCTGCCGACGAGCGGACCGCCTCGGCTTTGTGCACGATCACCGGCTCCGCCGACCGCTCGCCATGCCGTCCGGACCTCTTCCTCGAGAACCAGGACGATCCGGCGACGCTGGTCGTTGAACTCAAGTCCCGCGGGTTCTCCGAAGACTCGTCGAACGTGCGACAAGCCGTGAAGCTGATCGTCGGCTCGCAGAACCTTGCAGAGTCCTACGCCGAGACACAGCCCCGGCCTGGGCATGTCGTGTATGGAACCGTCGAGAGCGATGCCGTCCGCCTCGCTGAGACCCTTCAAGGATTAAGTGAGTCCATTGCCTCCAACGGGGTGCCCGCTGCACCTACTGCCGTAGTCGGCATCTCTGTAGACGACGGGGGCGCGAGACTCTCGACCCCTGCTCTTTCCGATCTGCCTGAGCCCGCCCGACGAGCACTCCAGACCACTGCGACTGTCTTGCATCGTCACGGCGAGGACGACATCCGGCCCCTCTACGTGATTCCATGGATACCCGGAATAGCGCACACCCAAAACCCGGAACTTCAAGCCGACGGGTACAGGGAGTTGACAGCCCGCATCATCGTTGAAGCAATGGCAGTCGTTGGTCAAGCGGTCGTGCCAACACCGACTCTCAAGATCACTGGGACTGCGCTGCTGAGCCGGGCAACCTTTGGAGTCTTCGACCGGTGGTTGGATGCTGATCGGCGAAAGTTCGCCGCGGCAGCGACAAATGTCTTGTCCGATGCTCTGGAGAGTCTCGGCGGATTCCAAAGGCAGAGCAGAGATACGATCTCTCTGTCGCTCTCAAGCCACGAGGAGCAAGCGGAAGTTGTGAAGTTCCTGGAAAAGGCTAAACCAGCCGACAAGATGACGAATCTGGAAGCAGCTGTCAACGAAGCACCAAGACTCTTCGATGACTATTGAAGCAGCCGACATCACTCTCGGTGACCCCGAGAATGTCTCCGCGACCGGTGTCGCCAGATGAGGCCATCAACCCTACGACTCCGCAGATGGCTGCGTAGCCTGACTCGCGAATGAACGCTGAATCCTCGTCGCCGTCGGCCGCCTTCACCGACTCCCCAGCGGTGCGCGAGTACCTGGTGGACGCGCTGAGGCTCGACCTGGTCGGGCCGAGGCACGGGCATGGGTTGGCCGAAGAGATGCTGCCGGGTTGGGTGCGGCCGTCAAACTGGTATCTGACTGGGTTTCTGGTTCCTTCTGACACGCCCTTCGAGCTACGCTCGGACTCCGACTCGGACGACCCGCTCGACGAGACGCCGGACAACGCGGGGCTTGCAGAGGAGTCCTCGGAAGAGCGCTCAGCCGCGAAGCGGGGGTTCTTCCCGTCCTCGATCGGCTTGAGCTTCCTCGTGTCGCGCGAACCTGACGATCTGGTGGTGACAGTCCGCTGGGGCGACTACGAGAGAGACGAGTACCAGGGTCCCGACGGCAAGTCCGTCGAGGTGTGGCGGCGACACCCGCAGGAGCGCACTGTGGTAGTAGGGCTGTCGAGGCCGGTTGCTGACCAACCAGTGCCTGATTCGGGCGGGTTGCGGTTGCACGTCGTCGTGCGTGCCGTCGAGACGGAACGGCTGGCCGGGCTTCCGGCGGGCACCCGGTCGGTGTCGGTGTTCTTGATCAACGGCCGGAGATCTCAAGCCGGCAGTCCCGACGATCCCGAGAGTGCCGACGATGCAGTGCAGGCCTATGTGTTCCAGGCCGAGATTGAAGTGTCGGGCGATTCGCCATTCGTGCCGCGTCCCGATCCGCGCGGTGCGATGGCCATCGAATGGGACGACCAAGTCGCCGACCTGCACTACGCCGACGTGCCCGAGTACGCCACGGGCCACGGGACCTCTGCGGACTGGGCAACGATCAACGGTGAGTGCCGTTTGCTTCGCACGACATGGATCCCGAGCGCGACAGTTGCCAAGACCGAGACGGTGGCCGTGCCGGACGCGGAACTCTCGATGGAGACGCTTGGCGCTCTCGCCGACGGGCAGGCAGCCCGGTCCGCCCTTGAACCGTTGGTGGACCACTATCGCGACTGGATCGACGCGCAGCGCACCGCACTCGGCATCCTCGGTGACGATGCGCGCGGGACAGCCG
This sequence comes from Candidatus Aldehydirespiratoraceae bacterium, assembly GCA_965204595.1. Lineage (GTDB taxonomy): Bacteria > Actinomycetota > Acidimicrobiia > Acidimicrobiales > Aldehydirespiratoraceae > VXYK01. The sequence continues at coordinate 1,559,213 of CBDBEW010000014.1, forward strand.
AGGAGTTGCTGCGGCGAGCCGCCATCGCGGCCGACCGGATCGAGCGAGGGATCGGTATGCTCGCCTCTGATCCAGACGCCCTGGACGCCTTCAGAGTCGCCAACCGTGCCGTTGCTCGCGCTCTGCGCCGACGCGCCCTCGAGCCTGACAACGACCCTGCTGACGGTGAGGGCCCGAACTGGCGCGCCTTTCAGCTTGCGTTCATCCTGTTGAATGTCGGCGGGTTGATCGATTCTCGCGACCCTGAGCGAGAGACTGTCGATCTGCTGTTCTTCCCGACAGGCGGCGGCAAGACGGAGGCCTACCTGGGCCTGGCCGCGTTCACGATCGTGCTGCGCCGGCTGCGGCATCCGGGAAGCAGCGGACTGGAGGGCGCGGGAGTCGCTGTGATCATGCGCTACACGCTGCGCCTGTTGACTCTCGACCAGCTAGCTCGGGCCGCTGGGCTAGTGTGTGCGCTGGAGCTAGAGCGGGCAAACGACCCTGGACGTTACGGCGCCTGGCCGGTTGAGATCGGATTGTGGGTTGGCAAAGCGGCGACGCCCAATGTGATGGGCCGCAAGGGAGACGGCCGGTCAGACACTGCCCGATCCAAGACCCGCCAGTTCAAGTCCAACCCTCACAGCAATCCTTCCCCGATCCCGCTGGAGAGCTGCCCCTGGTGCGCGAAGCGCTTTGAACGGTCGTCGTTCACGCTGCTGCCCGACGACGATCAGCCCACGGAGTTGCGGATCGTGTGCGCAAACTTCGAATGCGATTTCAGCGGGGACCGGCCTCTGCCAATCTTGGCTGTGGATGAGCCCATCTACCGCCGCTTGCCGTGCTTCCTGATCGCCACCGTGGACAAGTTCGCGTCGCTGCCGTTCACAGGGGAGACCGGCGCACTGTTAGGCGGAGCGGTGCGACACGACACCAAAGGCTTCTACGGTGCCGCCGAACCGAGGAAGGGCCGGCCGCTGCAGCGGCCGCTGGCGGGCCCCGAGCTGGTGATCCAGGACGAACTGCATCTGATCTCAGGCCCGCTCGGAACGATGGTCGGACTGTACGAGACGATGATCGAGGCACTCTGCACCCGAACCGCCGCTATTGCAAAGGAGGCCGCGAACGTCTCAAGCGAGGTTGCAGCCCACCCGGTGCGCCCCAAGATCGTGGCCTCCACCGCCACCGTGCGCCAGGCCCAAGACCAGATTCAAGCTCTGTTCGCGCGGTCGAGCACGCAAGTCTTCCCGCCGCCCGGGCCTGACCACCGAGACTCGTTCTTCGCGCAAGTCATCCCCGCAGAGCAGATACCCGGCCGGCTCTACCTCGGCATCTCGTCGCCCGGCCGGAGCCCGAAGGTGCTGATGCGCCGGGCGTGGCTGGCACTCATGGGCGCCGCCGAGCGCGCCTACCGAGACGCGGGCGGGCGACGCAACCACGACAACCCGGCCGATCCGTACATGACCGTGCTGGGCTACTTCAACAGCCTGCGGGAACTGGGCGGCGCGCGCCGGATCCTCGAGGAAGAGGTGCAGCACACGGTAAGGACCTACGGGCTGCGGCGGCGCATCGGCCAGCCGAGAGGATCCTTCCAGGACCGGCGAACGATGTCCGACGTCGTCGAGTTGACCTCCCGCGTGTCCACCGACAAGGTGGCCCACGCCCGGCACCGGTTGAGTCTGGGCGCCCACCAGAGCGGGCGCGTTGACAGCGCAATCGCCACCAACATGATCTCGGTGGGCCTCGACATCGCGAGGCTGGGGTTGATGGTCGTGGTCGGCCAGCCGAGAACCCACGCCGAGTACATACAGGCCACCAGCCGGGTCGGACGCGACGATCAGAAACCAGGGCTCGTGGTGACGCTGCTGAACGTCCACAAGCCACGCGACCGCTCCCACTACGAGCGGTTCCGGCACTATCACGAGACCTTCTATCGGTCGGTGGAAGTGTCGAGCGTGACCCCGTTCTCGGCCCGGGCACTCGACCGGGGTCTCGCGGGCGCGATGGTGGGTTTGGCGCGACATTCCGAGCCTTCGCTCACTCCCCCGGCCGGCGTGGCTTCACTGGAGACCGTACGGGCCACGATCGAACAGGCTCTGCTCGATGACTTCCTAGAGCGGGTCGACAATCAGCCGATCGCGGACGCTGAGGAACGGGCCGAGCGGCTTCACAGTGTGCGGTCGAGAATCGTCGATCTGCTCGACTCGTGGATCACCGTGGTCGACGACTACCGGTCGACCAACACCGCCGTCAAGTACCAGCAGTACGAGCGGCTCCCGGCTCGACCTCTGCTGCGTGAGATGCTCGACACGGACTTCGAGTCTCCGCACCATCGCAAGTTCCGGGCAAACCGATCCCTGAGGGACGTGGAGCCCGAGGTGAACGTCTACATCAAGCCCCTGACTGCATCCCGCCAGACCGGTGAGCGGTGAGCATGGCCGCGCACGGGCAGTTACGCCAGAGCCAAGTGATCACCACCTACGGGCCGGGCGCGCTCATAGATCTGCCCCACGATGCCGCCATAGTCGGTGGGCTTGAGACCTGGCCGAACCCGAGCCGGCTCGACGAGATCGTCGATCCGCGCCTCTCCAGCCTCCTGGGGAACCTCACAGAGGTTCCGGCACCTCGCATGTACGCGCCGCCGCCGCAGCCTGAGCAACCGTGGCTACCGGGGCGAGGCATCGGTGCATGGTGCTTCCCGGAATGGTTCGTTGTGCAAGAGGCCGACGAGGGGGACCAACAGCAGCGCTCGCGCCGACTGGTTCATCGCAGATCACTGGAGAACGGACGGTTCGAGCGAAGGCCGGTGGTGCCCACACGGTTCGTGCGGGCCTGCCCTCGGGGCCATGTCGACGACCTGGACTGGAGTGGCTTCGTACACCGCGGCGAGGCCTGCGTGCGCCAACTCTGGCTCGACGAACGAGGCACGACAGGAGATTTGGCCGACCTGGTCGTGCGGTGCGAGTGCCGGAAGTCTCGGCGGCTCTATGAGGCCACCGAGTTCAGCCGGCGGCCGCTGGGCACCTGCCGCGGCAAGCGGCCCTGGCTCGGTCTCGACACCGAAGAACAGTGCGACCAGCCCAGCCGACTGCTGGTCCGCACAGCCACCAACGCCTACTTCTCCCAGGTTGTGAGTGTCCTGTCGTTGCCCGACCGAGGCTCGGCCGTTGAGCAGGCAGTCAGGAGGCTCTGGGACGATCTGCAGATCGTGGACAGCCCCGCCGACCTCGCCTTCATCAAGAAGAAGCCGCTCGTGAACGAGACTCTCAGCCCGTTTTCTGATGATGAGGTGATGCGGACGCTCCAGCAGATCAAGCGGGGCGACCCTCATCAACGCTCGATCAAGGAGGCGGAGCTCGAAGCCCTGCTCGCCGCGCCCGAGGGCTACGGCGAAGACGTGCCCGTCGACCCGGACTTCCACGCCCGGCGCCTGCCCGCGAGCGCTTGGCAGCGCGCCGGATCTCAGCTGAGCCGTGCCGTCGAGTCGGTCGTGCAGATCCACCGGCTACGTGAGGTTCAGGCCCTCATCGGCTTCACCCGCTTCGAGGCCGCGGTACGAGACGTCCACGGCGAGTACGACACCGATGTGGAACGCGCCGACATCGCCGTCGAGCCGCAGTGGTTCCCCGCAGTCGAGAACCGCGGCGAGGGCCTGTTCGTGCAACTGCGCTCGGCGACAGTGTCCGCATGGCTGGCTCGCCCGGCTGTGGCTGAGCGGCTCGACGCCCTGCACGGCCAGCACGACGCTTGGCAGAAGGACCGTCCCCGCCCCCGCGCCTTCGTCGGCGGGCCGTATGTGCTTCTGCACACGTTGGCGCACCTGTTGATCCAGTCGATGGCCATGCGCTGCGGCTATCCGGCCAGCTCGATCCGCGAGCGCATCTACGTTGAGGACGGGCAGTTCGGGCTGATGCTGTACACGGGAACTCCCGACGCCGAAGGAACGCTAGGAGGCCTGGTGGCGCAGGCCCGGCACTTCGAGGATCATCTCGCCCACGCGCTCGAGATGGGGCTGCTGTGCTCGAACGACCCGATCTGCGCGCAGCACGTCGCCGGCGAAGACCACGACCAGCGTGGTCTGCACGGCGCGGCGTGCCACGGCTGCGCCCTGATCGCCGAGCCCTCCTGCGAGATGCGCAACGACTACCTGGACCGAGCGCTGGTGGTGCCCGTTCTCGGTCTCCCCGACGCCGCGTTCTTCCCCCGGCCGTGACCTTCCCGGGCGCGCACCTGGCAGTACTGCCGCTTCATCGGCGGCGACGGCTCGTGGATGCCATCGAGGCCGGGATGCTCCCGGACGCTCCCTCGGCGGCGGCCCTGTGGTCTGTGCTCGGACAGCGAGGCGAGGTAGACGATGTCCGCGATGACCTGATCGCTCTCAGGGGCGTCGGCGTCGTTGGTCCGGCGGTAGCGGCATGGCTGAGGGCTCTGGAACTCGCCCAGGCACAGACGCCTGTGCCGGACCTGGTTTGGTCCGGTCCCGAGGTGCCGGGGCTGCACGCACGCGACACTCGCCGGGTCTACGAAGAGCTGGTGCGAAGCGCGCGGGATTCAGTGTGGATGAGCACCTATGTCTACTTCGACGGCCCGCGCGCCTTCGCTGACCTGGCTGAGCGTATGGACGCCGTAGCCGGGCTGCGTGTCGTGTTGATGCTCAACATCCAGCGCACCCGAGGCGACACCACGGCGTCCGACCATCTCGTGCGGCGCTTCGCCGACCGCTTCTGGGGCACCGACTGGCCCGGCCAGTCCAAGCCGGCCATTTACTACGATCCGCGCTCCCTCGATACCGACAAACCTTCCGGTGTCCTTCACGCCAAGGCACTCGTAGTAGACGACGCGGCAGTGTTCATAACATCAGCCAACCTCACCGAGGCAGCTCTCGACCGCAACATCGAACTGGGTCTGGTGATCCGAGACCCGACCCTGGCCAAGACGACAACCACCCACTTCCAAGCCCTGATCGACCGCGACCTGCTGCGCCCACTCCCAGAGGCATGAGCCGCTGTGACGGAGGGCCACCGTCCACACCGATCCTCAAGTTCTCAGTCACAGACAGCACCGATTCTGGGGGAACCGCGCCAAGCCTCGCTGCAGTAGCAGCGGGGGACCCTACCTTATCCAGAACGGCATCCGCCTGCGTGTCCCGCAGACAGCGCGCAATATGCCTTGGCGCGCGGCATCCACTTCCGGCATAGAACCCTGCCTGCTGCGACTGCTGGACTGGGCCGTCCTCCTGGAGCGGAGCCACCCAGTCCGTCGTCCCACGCGTCGCGTGCGACACGCGCGGAGACCAATCCAGACATGCGGTATTCGCCGCGAATCTCGCGGTTGGCGTAGCCCAAGTCGCGGAGCTCGGATAGGGCCTTGCTGGCGTGGGTCCTGGCTATACCCAGACGTTCGCCCACCGCGAGCGGCGACATCGACACCTCTGTCTCCGCCAAAGCTCCTAGGGCATCCTGCTGGCGGGGGGAGAGGTCGTGCCAGGCCGGCACGCCGATCCGCTTGTCCATGGTCGCGGCGGCGGACAAGATCGCCGCCTGCATGTCAGCGAGGTCGATCTGCTTGTCGGGCGCTCCGCCTAGGCACCACGCGTTGTCGCCTATGAGTTGCATTCTGTAGGGAGATCCTTGTGTGGCGGCGGCTGCTGCCTGCAGTGCTTCGCCTGTGATGGACCCGCCCGCAGCCGCGATGGGCATATGGATGCCCGCCACGGCATCCTCCTCGCTCAGCGGAGGCATCTCGTAGTCCTCACAGCGGTGGAAGAAGGTCATCTTCCGGTCTCGCATCAAAGTGTGTTTCAATTCCAGCAGCCCAGCCCCGACAAATGCCAAGGGTGCCTCCGCACGACGGGTTATGTGCTGGAGGTCGTTTGAGAGTCTGCGTCCCTCGGTGCGGTCGATGGCGTGCAGCTCGTCCACTGTTAGCAGTACCGACGTGTCGACATCCGACGCCGCCCGGGCCAAGAACGCCAGGTGTCCGCGCAGATCCGCCCCGCGGCGCTTCTCCCGGAACTCAGTCCATGCCATCGATCCCTTCAACGGACCCAACGATATGCCGAGCGTCTTCTCCACAGAACGTCGCAGCGGCCCGCGGCCCGGGCCGAGAGCCTCCTCATACAGCTCCTCGGCCCTGGAGATCGCATCCATGGTGCGCTGCAGAAGTCCGGGCGTGGCCGCGTCGAGGGACAACACGACCCACCCATCGGCAGCGGCCATGTCCTCGATCTCGTTCAGTGTGGCTGTCTTGCCAGAGCCGCGCGTGCCCGCCAGGATGCTCGTGTAGCGTCGGTCGGTTGGTCCTGTCACCAGTCCTGTTCCCACGTCGTTGATCAGCGGGTCTCGTCCGACGAACACGGGCGGCGACTGCCCGAAATGCGGGCGGAAAGGACTCATCTCTGGCTTCAACCGAGACATGCTACGCGGTGTGTGACCCATGCGTCCACTCTACAAGACTCGTAAACACTTGACAAGACTAGTCGACAATACGCATAACATGTAGACAATAAGCACAACTTGTAGACAACGGGTTGAGTTAGCACCGCGCGGCGTTCCAGATATCGAGGTGCGCAGTCCGTTTGTGCGGCTTGCCCGCACCCCAGACAGACCACTACACGAGGTTCTGGTTTGTTATCGCGAAGTTGCAACTTGGTCATTCAGTTGTGCAAGAAAGCAGTTGTGCAAGAAAGTTGGGTAGTTGTTGCAAGGGTATTACCTCACCAGCTTTAAAGTACTAAGTTCATTTTGTATTCTCTGCTTTGCTGTGTGGGCGATATCGCGAAACAATTCATAGCTAGCGCAGCGAACCCTAACTGCAACTAGCGCAGCGAAGCCTACCCGCTAGGCTAGTTTTTGATCGCTTGAGTTGCGGTGATGCAAATAACTTGAGATGACGGCTTGGATAGTAGCGGCGAAGGGCAACGCCAACAGCGCACCCACCACACCCAGCAGTGCTGCCCCCACCAACACAGAGCCAAAAGCCACTGCCACATGAATCTCCATGGTGTGAGCGGTGATGCGCGGCGACAGCAGATAGTTCTCAACCTGTTGATACACCATCACAATGATTAGAACCAATAAAGCTTTGCGAGGTTCATCAAACAAAGCGACTAGCAGCGGCAACGCGCCAGCAAAATAAGTACCAACAACTGGAATGAACTGCGACACCACCCCAACCCAAAGTGCCAAAGGTATCGGAAAAGGAATACCAACGACTTCAAACACAACGCCATGTACCAATGCTGATAGCAAAGCCAAAATACTCCGAGACAAAACGTAGCCGCCGGTTTTATCAATCGCTAAATCCCAAATATCTATCACCATTTTTTGGTGCCTTGACGGCAGCAATCCCCGGATGGAAGCGCGCAGCTTAGGCCCTTCCGCCACAAGATAAAATGTAAAAAGAAGCACTGTGAACGTTTGAAAAATAAAGTTCAGCAAAGTCGTACCCAAGTTCACCAAATCGGTAGCAAATCGCTCGGCGAGATTGTTGATTCCACCACCCTCCAAAAACTGCTGCTGAATTGTCTGCAAATCAATACTGCTGTTCACATTGCGCTGCAACCAGGTTTCTGCATTTGTTAAATAGCGCGGTGCCTCGTTCACTAAGCTGTTGATTTGGTCGGCCAGCGCAGTACCAATAGCTGCCGAAAACCCCCCTAATGCCACAAACAACAACAAATAAACAATCCACACACCAAAACCTCGAGGAATCTTGTATTCCTCAAGCTTGTTAACAGCAGGTTCAATAGCGAAACTAATGAACAGCGAGATCAAAACAACCACCAAAAACGAACGCAACGAACGTAGCGCGCCTGTGCCGATGTAGGTAATCACCCAACCCAACCAAAACAAGGAGATCGCCTTTATCAGCCAAACCGGCACTTTTCTGGATTGTGGTGAGGGGACGGTATTTTCTTCTGCTGACATCTCTGCGGACAATACACCTAAAATCTTAGATAAGTGCTGTGCATGCCACAAACAAACAACAAGCACAGCAAATAATTTTAAAAAGAAATTGATAAAGAGTGTTGATTACCGAAATCTAACGCTAGGTTCATTAGGCTTGTTTAGCAAAGGTGCCGGCTACGCCACCTAGCCACAACAACCGATGTCGATGCAGGCCCACGAGAACCACTGTTCATGGGAACCGCATTGCAAAACCGAACCACGCTCCGCCGGGCTAGCCCGAGCGGAGTGCTCGCGTGAACGCTACTCGCGTTAACGCTAACGCACTCAACAGATTTTTCTAAACCGAAAACAGGAACCAGCAATGACCAACAAAGCGATCGTCGGCGAAAAGCTCGGCATGACGCAGATTTGGGATGACCAAAACCAAGTCATTCCAGTCACAGTTTTACGCGTATCGCCCTGTCGTGTCGTGCAGGTCAAAACCCCCAAAAACGATGGCTACTCAGCGATTCAAGTAACTATAGGTTATCGAGACGAAGCTAAACTCTCTCAACCTGAAGCAGGGCATTTCTCCTCAGCCGGTGTTGAACCCGGCCGTAAACTACTAGAGCTGCGCATAGACGACGTTTCGGAATATTCGGTTGGGCAAAGCATCGCCGCTGATGTCTTAGTTGCTGGGGAACGAGTTGATGTGACGGCGATATCTCGAGGAAAAGGTTTCTCAGGCGTGATGAAACGGCACGGCTTCAAAGGTTCACCCGCAACACATGGTGCCCACAAAGTTCATCGCAAACCTGGAGCAATAGGTCAATGCGCGACCCCATCTAGGGTATTCCGTGGGAGAAAAATGCCCGGGCGTGCCGGTAGCCAAAAAGTCACCACACTGAATCTTGAAGTGATCAAAAGCGACCCAAACGCCGAGGTAGTCTTGGTTCGTGGTTCTGTGCCCGGCCCAGCAGGCGGCACGGTAATCGTTCGCAACGCAGTAAAAGGTTGATGAGATGACAAAAACGGTAACCGTGCGAACCCAAGATGGTCAAGAAGCAGGTGAGGTAACTCTAGCTAGTGAACTCTTTGGTGTGGAACCCAACATTGCACTCATGCATCAAGTTGTGACCGCTCAACTAGCTGCCAAACGGGCTGGAACTCACAGCACTAAACGTCGTTCTGAGGTGAGGGGCGGTGGTGCTAAACCGTGGCGACAAAAAGGAACTGGTAGGGCTCGAGCAGGCTCGAAAAACTCACCAATATGGCGTGGTGGGGGCATCGCTCACGGGCCTAAACCCCGCGATTACAGTCAGCGAACACCAAAGAAAATGGTAAAAGCAGCACTAGCTGGAGCGTTGTCTGATAGAGCTAGCGAGGGTAATGTCATCGTGGTTGACGAATGGAACTTTGACACACCCAAAACAAAAGACGCTTTAGCTGCACTTGATGCCATTGGTGTTTTTGGCAAAGTTCTTGTGGTGCTTGACGATGCCGACATCAACACTGCTAAGAGTTTTCGCAACCTAGTTGGTGTGCATTGTCTGTCTAGCAGCGAACTCAACACCTACGACGTGTTGGACAATGATGTTGTGATATTCACCCAAAATACCCTTAACGCCATCAGCGGAGGTCAACTATGAAAGACCATCGTGATGTGATTTTGCGCCCGGTCGTATCAGAAAAGTCCTATCAGGGGCTAGAGGTTGGGGTTTACACATTTGTGGTGGCACCAAGCGCATCAAAACCCGAAATCAGCGATGCAATTGAAGAAATATTTGATGTTACTGTGGTGAACGTCAACACGTTCATACGTAAAGGTAAACGAAAAAGAGACCGCCGTAGCCGCCGTTTGGTTCAAGGAAGCAACCAAAAGCGCGCGCATGTCACCCTCGCTGAAGGTGACTCAATAGAATTGTTTGAGTCATAACATGGCTATCCATAAACGCAAACCAACAAGCCCAGCAAGACGTTTCCAAACGTCATCAGATTTTTCAGAAATCACCACCACCAAACCTCATCGCAACTTAACCAGGGGTGCTAGTGGCAGCGGCGGGCGCAACAATTATGGCAGAAAAACCTCACGACATAGAGGTGGTGGACATAAACGCCGCTACCGCGTAATCGATTTCCACCGCAGCAAAGATGGCGTGACGGCGACAGTTGCTTCCATAGAATACGACCCCAACCGCACCTGCAATATCGCGCTCCTACACTACCACGACGGCGAAAAAAGATATATTTTGGCTCCTCGTGGGCTGCAAGTCGGCGACAAAGTACAATCTGGTAAAGGCTCTGATATTCGTGTTGGCAATGCTTTACCGCTGCGTTTCATTCCAGTCGGTACGGTGATTCACAATGTGGAACTAAAAGCAGGCGCAGGCGCGAAACTCGGCCGTTCGGCTGGTGTGGCCATAAACATGGTCGCAAAGGAAGGTGACTACGCCACCCTGCGGCTACCTAGCAGCGAGATGCGCCGCGTGCCGATTGACTGCCGAGCTACCGTTGGTGAGGTCGGTAATTCCAGCCACGAACTCCTCAAAATAGGTAAAGCGGGACGTAACCGTTGGAAGGGGAAACGTCCACAAACTAGAGGTGTGGCCATGAACCCGGTTGATCACCCACACGGCGGTGGGGAAGGCAAGTCATCTGGTGGTCGCCATCCAGTGTCACCGTGGGGTAAACCAGAAGGTCGCACCCGAAAAAATAATCAAACATCCGACAAACTAATAGTGCGCCGCCGCCGAACGCGCGGTTCGCGGAGGTAACCACAATGCCAAGAAGCCTCAAAAAAGGTCCCTTTGTTGACGACCATCTACTCAAAAAAATCGATGCACTAAACGAAAGTGGAACCAAAAAAGTCATCAAGACTTGGTCAAGACGGTCAACGATTATCCCCGATATGGTGGGGCACACAATCGCAGTCCATGATGGGCGAAAACATGTGCCGGTTTATCTAACCGAATCAATGGTCGGACATAAACTAGGCGAGTTCGCTCCAACCCGAACCTTCAAGTTCCACGCAGGGCAAGAACGAGGAGTTCGGCGCTAATGCCCGCAATCAAAACAAGCGAACGAAACGGCAACCGAGCCCACGCAAAACACGTGCGTTCTTCAGCTTCTAAAGCGCGCGAAGTCCTCAACGCGATACGCCACAAACCCTGTATTGAGGCTCAAGATATCCTCACCTTCTCCGAGCGAGGCATCAGCACAGAGATAGCTAAAGTACTCAACTCAGCACTTGCTAACGCGAGTCACAACGATCGCTTAGACCCAGAAGAACTTTATGTTGCTGAGTGCTACGCCGATGAAGGAATAACCCTAAAACGATCGCGTCCAAGAGCTCGTGGACGCGCCACCCCAATTCTTAAACGCACCTGCCACATCACTGTTGTCGTAGATGAAATGGACGATGAGTTGCTTGCTGCAGACGACAGAGCGAGCCGAACAGGTTCACAAGCTGCAGCGCAACAAAGACGGCAACGGGTGGAGTCAAGCAGACAAAGCGAAATCAGCAACGAAACCGAAGAAACCCGTGACAATGAAACCAAAGCAAAGAGTGACAACGACACCGAAGTAAGCAGCAACGACACCGAAGTAAAAGGGGAGAACGACACCGAAGCCAAAAGTGAGGGGGAAGGCTAATGGGGCAAAAAGTCCACCCTAATGGCTTCCGCCTCGGGGTTACTACTGAATGGAAGAGCCGTTGGTTCGCCGATCGCCAAGAATACGCCGACAATGTGATTCAAGACTGGCAAATTCGCGACTTCTTGTTTACCGAACTTCCTCACGCGGCGATAAGTCGAGTAGAAGTAGAACGTACCCGAGATCGCCTACGAGTTGATATCCACACCGCTAGGCCAGGAATAGTTATAGGACGCCGAGGTAGCGAAGCCGACCGGCTGCGAGATGGGCTAGCTGGGATCACTGGCAACGCCAAAATACAACTCAACATTCAAGAAATCAAACAACCAGAGTTTGATGCTGCGCTTATCGCTCAAGGTATCGCGGATCAGCTTGCCGGTCGAGTCGCCTTTCGCCGTGCTATGAAACGCGCCGTGCAAAACGCTCAAAAAGCAGGTGCCTTAGGTATCCGGGTGCAGTGCTCTGGCCGTTTAGGGGGCGCAGAAATGGCACGCAGTGAATGGTACTTAGAAGGTCGCGTTCCCTTGCACACACTGCGCGCCGATGTTGACTATGGATTTCGGGAAGCCCCCACAACATATGGCAGAATAGGTGTAAAGGTTTGGCTATACAAAGGCGATATTTTGCCTTACAAAACCCAAGCTGAAGACAAAGCAACTCTTGAAGCCGCAATGGCCGCAGGGGAAACCTCTGGCCAATCAAAGGGACGTAAGATCATTAGCTCTGCCGCTGCTCGCCGCCGCCAAATCTTTGAACACCAAGACGAGTTAGACGAAGAACCAGCACCTCTTATCAAAGAAGCAGACCCCGAATTTGAAAAGTTATTAGACGAAGAAGATGCCATTGAAGCATCAACCCGTGAACACCGCGAAACTCCCCACTTCCGAACTAGCGACTGAGATTTGAGATTCCGTCATGTTGATGCCCAAGAAAATCAAACATCGTAAACAACACCGAGGCCGCACTAAAGGCCTCGCTAAAGGTGCTAATGAAGTGACCTATGGAGACTACGGCATTCAAGCCCTCGAACCCGGTTGGATCACCGCTCGCCAAATAGAAGCTGGACGTATCGCTATGACCCGTCACATCAAACGTGGTGGGAAAGTTTGGATCAATATTTTCCCCGATAAGCCAGTCACCGCGAAACCAGCCGAAACGCGCATGGGGTCAGGCAAAGGCAACCCTGAGCATTGGGTGGCTGTCGTAAAGCCAGGTCGCATTCTTTACGAACTTTCTTATCACGATGAAAAAATAGCTCGAGCTGCCATTGAACGCGCCATCCAAAAGATGCCGATCAAGGCTCGCTTTGTAGCCCGTGAGGAAGTGTTCTAATGGCCAAGAAATCTGCATTAATGGATTTAACTGACAGTGACCTCTTGGAGCATCTTGCTGATGCTAAGGAAGAATTATTTAACCTTCGCTTTCAGTTTGCTACCAACCAACTAGACAACTCTGCTCGTTTGACAACCGTAAAACGAGACATAGCTCGCATCCTCACTGAACTGCGAGCACGTGAAATCGCAGATGCTGAAGCACTTGCAATCTCTAAGGAAGCCTGACATGACCACAACAACTAGTCGCAATGCTCGTAAAACCCGTGAAGGGTTAGTGGTCTCCAACAAGATGGACAAGACCGTGATAGTTGAAGCAGTTGACCGGGTGCAACATCGCCGTTATTCAAAAACGATCCAACGTAGCAAACGCCTTGTGGTTCACGATGAAGACAACACACTGAATGTTGGCGATAGAGTGCGCGTCCAAGAAACTCGCCCATTGTCAAAAAACAAACGTTGGAGGCTAGTGGAGATAATGGAGCGTGCTAAGTGATCCAACAAGAGTCGCGGCTTCGTATCGCCGACAATTCGGGTGCTCGGGAAGTCTTGTGTATCAAGGTTCTCGGTGGCTCAAAGCGGCGTTACGCGTCCATCGGTGACGTTTTTGTGGCCACTGTGAAAGATGCCATACCTGGTGCTCAGGTAAAAAAAGGTGATGTTGTGCGGTGTGTGGTGGTGCGTGTCAAAAAAGAAAAGCGCCGTGTTGACGGCAGTTACATTCGTTTTGATGAAAACGCCGCGGTGCTCATCAACGAGCAACGCCAACCCCGTGGCACTCGTATTTTTGGCCCTGTTGGTCGTGAACTACGCGAAAAGCAGTTTATGCGTATTGTTTCTTTGGCTCCGGAGGTGCTCTAATGAGCGCAAAAAATAAACGTTTCAAACAACGAATCAAAAAACACACTCTAACCAAACATGTCTCTATGAAAGTTCACAAAGGCGACCGGGTAATCGTGTTGGCTGGTAAAGATAAAGGTAACGAAGGTGTGGTAGAACGAGCTATCCCGGCGCGCCGCAAAGTGATTGTGGAAGGGATCAACGTTGCTCGCAAACACCAACGGCCGACACGCGGTGATCAGCAAGGCGGCATCATTGATAAAGCCATACCCATAGATGTATCTAACGTTGCGGTGATCAGCCCTGGAGATGGAAAACCCACTAGGGTGGGCTATCTAATCACTAAAGAAGGTCGCAAAGTCCGTGTTTGCCGCCGCACCGGGGTTGAGATCTAATGGTTACCGCAACTCAGAAGCCACGATTCCAGAATCGCTACATAAACGAAATCCGCCCTGCACTACAAGAACAGCTCGCCTTGCCTAACCAAATGATGGTGCCAAAACTAGAAAAAATTGTACTAAACATGGGGGTTGGCGATGCCGCCGGCTCAGCCAAAGTGCTTGAATCTGCCATTTCTGATATGGCCACGATTGCTGGGCAGAAACCAGTTATTACTAGAGCAAAAAAATCTCTCGCAAGTTTCAAGTTGCGTGAGGGGCAAGCCATCGGCTGCAAAGTAACCTTGCGCGGCAACCGCATGTATGAGTTCTTCGATAGGCTTGTGTCGCTCGCAATACCGCGTATTAGAGACTTTCGAGGGTTGTCCAACAAAGCCTTTGATGGCAACGGCAACTACACTTTCGGCATCAACGAGCAGTTGATTTTCCCCGAAATCGACTACGACAAAGTTGCAGCCATCCGCGGCATGGATATCACGATCGTAACCACCGCCAAAACCGATGAAGCAGGCAAAGCTCTGCTTGCTTCATTTGGTTTCCCGTTCCGACCCGAAGGGCAATGACCCATGGCAAAACAAGCACTAAAGCAGAAGCAAAAACGTACCCCAAAGTTCAAAGTTCGTGCCTACACCCGGTGTCGGCGCTGCGGACGACCTCGAGCGGTGTATCGCCGGTTTGGGCTTTGCCGCGTCTGCTTACGGTACATGGCACACGCTGGCGAACTGCCAGGCGTGAAAAAAGCGAGCTGGTGAGGAGGTGACCGCAAAATGACAATGACCGACCCAATCTCAGACATGCTGACCCGTATCCGCAACGCGAATGTTGCAATGCATGATGAAGTAGCGATGCCTTCTTCTAAACAAAAACTGGCCTTAGCGCACCTTCTAAAAGCCGAAGGCTACATCCGTTCATTTAGCGAAATCGACAACAGATGCGGCCCCGGCAAAACACTAACCATTGAGATGAAATACTCACCACAGCGAGACCGCGTGATCTCTGGATTAAGGCGGGTTTCTAAGCCTGGTCTGAGGATTTATCGGCGCCGCGACGAAATTCCGCGGGTGCAGGGTGGTTTAGGCGTAGCAGTTGTGTCCACTAACAAGGGGTTGATGTCTGACCGAGAAGCAAGGAAGAACCGCATGGGCGGCGAAATTCTTTGCTTTGTCTGGTGATGTCTGGCGAGGTGAAAAAATGAGCCGTGTTGGTAAAGCCCCGATAACCATTCCGAAAGGAGTGGAAGTTGTCATTAGTCAAGATTCTGTCACTGTAAGCGGTGCTAAAGGTTCGCTCCAACAGCATCTGCCGGGTGGTATTACCGTGAATGAGGAGTCTGGTGTCTTAGTGGTGAACCGTCCAGATAACAGCAGTGAATCTAAGTCTTTTCACGGCCTCGTTCGCACCCTCATCAACAACATGATCGTTGGCGTGACAGAAGGCTTTCGCAAAGAACTTAGAATACAAGGTATCGGTTATCGTGCCGTTGCCAACGGCAACAATCAACTCAGTTTGGCTCTAGGCTTTAGCCACAGCGTTGAAATAACCGCTCCTGAAGGCATTGAATTTGAAGTGCCGCAACAAACTCAGATAGTGGTTAAGGGTATCGATAAGCAACTCGTTGGCCAAGTAGCGGCCGACATACGCCAATGGCGCAAACCCGAACCATACAAAGGTAAAGGTATCCGTTACGCCAACGAACGAGTGATTCGCAAAGCTGGAAAGGCAGCTAAATAATGACCGTCCAAGCTAAGAAGCGCCGAGTAAGCCGCCAACGACGTCACTACCGCATCCGTAAAACACTGCAAGGCACTCAAAGGCGGCCGCGCTTGGCAGTTCACCGCTCAAACCGTCACATAACCGCTCAGCTCATAGACGACAGCGTTGGCCATACTTTAGCCGCAGCAGCATCAACTGAACAATCCTTGCGACCTAAGCACAACAGCACAACCGCCACAGCCAAACAAGTTGGTACGGTGCTCGCACAACGAGCTCAAGACGCAGGCGTGAAGTCGGTGGTGTTTGACCGTGGGGGGTTCCGCTACCACGGTCAGGTAGCTGCTCTAGCTGATGCGGCTCGCAAAGCAGGACTGGAGTTTTAATGCCCAACCAAAGAAATGATTCTCACCGCAAGTCTGACAACCCGCGAGATGGTGGTGAAGGACTACGCGAATCGCGTGTTATCAACATCAACCGTGTGGCTAAAGTCGTCAAAGGTGGTCGCCGTTTTTCTTTTACCGCCCTAGTGGTGATTGGTGATGGGGCAGGCCGGGTGGGGCTTGGCTACGGCAAAGCTAAAGAGGTGCCGTTGGCAATACAAAAAGGTACCGAAGAAGCCCGCCGCAATCTATTTGATGTGGCAATGGCTGGCACAACAGTTGTGCATGAAATTACTGGTGAAATGGGTGCTGGGCGGGTCTTGCTCAAGCCTGCCGCACCCGGAACTGGGGTAATTGCGGGAGGCGCAGCGCGAGCAATCCTTGAAGAGGCAGGCATCAACGATGTGTTGTGCAAGTCTTTGGGTTCAGCAAACAATATCAACATCGCACGTGCAACAATAAACGCGCTCCAAGGATTACGACGCCCTGACGATATTGCCCGTCTGCGCGGTTTAGATCCAGCATCGTGTATACCCGCTGGACTCTGGGCTGCTTACCAAGAGACTCAGCGTCAAGAAAGCACAACATCTGCCCAAGACACCAAAACAACCGCAGAATCAGTTGACCTTGGGGCTAATAAAGAAACCGCGGAGGTTTCGTGATGCTTAGAGTAACTCAAGTACGTTCCGCGATTGGAGCCAAACCAAAACAAAGAGGCACATTAAAGGCTTTAGGTTTACGCAAAATCGGAGCAAGCAGAATCCATCGCGACTGCCCAGAAATTCGCGGCATGATAGCCCGTGTGCCTCACCTAGTTGAAGTTACTGAGGAAACACCATGATCCGCATACATGACCTAAAACCTGCTGAGGGTAGTAACCGACCAAACAAACGAAAAGCTCGTGGTATCGGTGGTAAAGCTGGCAAAACTGCTGGTAGAGGGCACAAAGGGCAACGCGCCCGCAATACGGTACCGACTTGGTTTGAGGGGGGGCAAATGCCACTTCTGCAACGTGTGCCTAAGTTGCGTGGATTCACTAACCCGTTCAGGGTTGAGTATCAAGCAATCAATCTAGACACGCTTGAGAGTTCAGAGCTAACCGAGGTGACTCCAGAAGTGTTGCTTGCTAAAGGTCTTGTCCACAAAGGTGCGTTGGTGAAAGTTCTTGGACGTGGGGAAATCACCCGCCCAATAAAGGTCTCAGCCCACGCATTTTCCGCTAAAGCCGAAGCAGCGATACTAGCGGCGGGGGGTAACATAGAAAAAGTGGCGTTACCGTGGGGAGATCGCCGCCCTGCTGCTGGCAGTTTCAACCAGCACACCAACCGCTAGCCTATTGATGTAATCGGAATAGGAGGGATCGCAGTGTTTTCAAGGGTTCTAAATGTTTTCAGGGTCGCAGACCTGCGTTCAAAAATTCTCTTTACGCTGTTGATGATCGCCTTGTATCGCTTGGGTTCGTTCATTCCTGCGCCCGGTGTGGATATTGAAGCAGTGCAATCACTGCGCACTACCGCCAACCAAGGTGGCATTTTAGCTTATATGCAGCTTTTTTCAGGTGGCGCACTTACCCAGTTCGCTATTTTTGCTTTGGGGATTATGCCTTACATCACCGCGTCTATCATTATGCAAATTCTTGGTGTGGTCATACCAAAGATTGAACAATGGCAGCAACAAGGCGCGGTCGGGCAGCGCAAAATTACTCAGTGGACACGTTACATGACTATCGCTATTGCTGTGGTGCAATCCACGAGCTTCGCATTTTTGTTCCACAACGGTGGCTTGGGCGTAACCGTCGACTTGCTGCCTAGGTTCAACGCTTGGACTGTGTTTGTGGTGGTGCTCACCCTCACGAGTGGTACTGCTTTGTTGATGTGGATGGGTGAGTTGATAACCCAAAGAGGTGTTGGTAACGGAATGTCTTTGCTGATTTTCACAAGTGTGGTTTCAACCTTGCCTGCACAAGGTGCTACAGTAAAAGCCGAAAACGGCAATATTGCGCTAATCGGCTTGATTGTGGTAGCAGTCGGCTTGTTGGTATGCATTGTGTTTGTGGAACAAGGACAACGCCGTATTCCCGTTCAGTTCGCTAAGCGGGTGGTTGGAAGGCGCATGTACGGCGGCGATTCCACCTACATACCCCTGAAGGTCAACCAGTCAGGTGTTATACCTATCATTTTCGCTAGTTCGGTGCTTTATGTACCAACCCTCATAGCGGTGGCTCTGCCTACTTCTGGCTTTTGGGGCAGCATTCAGAACTGGGTAAACAACAACCTCGCGCAACCAACAGCTATTACCTACCTAGCGTTCTTTGGCCTTTTAATCGTAGGGTTTTCCTATTTCTATACCGCCATCACCTTTGACCCCGCCAAACAAGCCGACACCATACGTAAACAAGGTGGTTTCATTCCAGGTATTCGTCCCGGTCCCCAAACCGAGCGCCACCTAGCCCGCATCCTTAGCCGTATCACTTTCCCGGGTGCTTTGTTCATTGCTGGCGTGGCATTGATTCCTTCGATCATTATTCGCTTCACCCTCAACACAGACCCAACAGCCACTGGCACAGCTGCGGGAGCTGGCGGTTTCGCGTTCGGTGGTATTTCGTTGTTGATTGCTTCGGGTGTGGCCCTAGAAACCATGAAGCAAATCGATAGTCAACTAACCATGCGAAACTATGAAGGGTTCCTGCGCTAAATGGGTGCTTTGAGGATGGTGATCATAGGTCGACAAGGATCAGGGAAAGGTACCCAAGCAGCACATATCTGCCGCAGCTTTGGTGTTGTGCATGTGAGCACGGGAGAAATGTTACGTTCAGCTGTAGCTCAGGGCAGTGAGTTGGGTAACCAAGCAGCACAGATCATGGAAGGCGGTGGGCTTGTTTCAGACGAGATCATAAACGGTATCGTTGCCGAACGCTTTAACTGTAGCGATATTGTTTCACAGGGAGTTTTGCTGGATGGTTTTCCGCGGACGGTCGCTCAAGCAAACGCACTCGAGGAGATCCTCTCAGCTCTCGGCCAACAACTAGACATCGCTATTAATCTTGAGGTGCCTCTTGCCACCGTTACACAACGAATGCTGGCACGCCGTCGTGATGACGACACCCCTGAAGCGATCAAGCGCCGCCTTGATCTCTATGAAACTGAAACCGCTCCCCTTCTTGACTGGTTCGCTTCACGCGATCTGTTGCACACTATTGACGGCGTGGGTTGTGAAACAGAAGTCTTTGAGAGGATCGAAGCAACCATAACCACAAGCACGAATTCTGCTTCTGGCTCCACTGAAACGCACTACACACATAGTTCGTTAGCATGAAATCTTGTATAACCAAGTTAATTTACGGTCAGTTCGCAACTTATGGTTGCTTCGCAACTCTCTACGCGCTATTATTGATGTCCAACCCGGCA
This sequence comes from Candidatus Aldehydirespiratoraceae bacterium, assembly GCA_965204595.1. Taxonomy (GTDB): domain Bacteria; phylum Actinomycetota; class Acidimicrobiia; order Acidimicrobiales; family Aldehydirespiratoraceae; genus VXYK01. The sequence goes on from CBDBEW010000014.1 coordinate 1,578,801, forward strand.
CATCCGGGTTTTTGCGCGTGTCAACAACGGTGTTTGAATGCGTCTAGGAGGTTGCACCCTGCCAAAATCTAAAGAAGATGCGATCGTTCTCGAAGGCACAGTCATCGAGTCGCTCCCAAACGCTATGTTTCGGGTCGATTTAGAAAATGGCCATAAGGTGCTAGCCCATATCAGCGGGAAGATGCGCATGCACTACATTCGTATTCTTCCTGGAGATCGTGTCCAAGTAGAGTTAACCCCTTATGACCTCCAACGAGGTCGAATTACTTACCGTTATAAATAGCTTCCGGCTAGAGCCAACTATTTACCGCCGCTTTAGGAGTTATAAAGCAAAGATGAAAATCCGAACTAGCGTTAAAAAAATCTGTGACAAATGTAAGGTGATTAAACGTCACCAACGCGTCATGGTTATCTGTGACAATCCCCGACACAAACAAAGGCAAGGCTGAAATGGCACGCATCAACGGTGTAGACATTCCACGCAAAAAACAAGTAAGTACATCCCTTACCTACATTTACGGGATTGGCCGTTCAACAGCAATTCAGGTCTGCGCTATGACCGGGATTAATGCAACAACTCGGGTTAAAGACCTGACCGAAGATGAAGTGGCCAAGATCCGCAGCTATATAGGTTCGGATCTCCGTGTTGAAGGAGACTTACGCCGCGAGGTCAGCCAAGACATCAAACGTAAAATGGAAATCGGTTGTTATCAGGGTTTGCGCCACCGGCGCGGATTACCTGTTCGTGGTCAACGCACCCACACCAATGCTCGCACGCGCAAAGGCCCTAAAAAAACTATTGCTGGCAAAAAGAAAGTTAACAAGTAATGGCAAACACATCCTCGCGTGGTCGTAAACCACGAAAGAAGGAACGCAAAAACGTAACTCACGGAGTCGCGCATATCAAAAGTTCGTTCAACAACACCATCATCACCATCAGCGACCAAGCAGGCGATGTCATTGCTTGGGCATCTGCTGGCAATGTTGGCTTTACGGGTTCACGAAAATCAACTCCATTTGCTGCACAACTCGCGGCCGAACAAGTTGCTCAAAAAGCTGCAGAACATGGGGTCCGCAAAGTTGATGTACAGGTGAAAGGACCGGGTTCAGGGCGCGAAACCGCTATCCGTTCTATACAAAACGCTGGGATAGAAGTTACAGGAATCAAAGACGTGACACCGATTCCTCACAATGGTTGCCGACTCGTCAAGAGGCGGAGGGCCTAATGTCACGATATACCGGGCCAAAATCACGCGTTTCGCGTCGTCTGGGAACCAACATTTGGGGTACCAAAGGCGAAACTGTAGCACTTGACCGTCGACCATTCCCTCCAGGGGAACACGGCCGTTCCCGCCGCCGCGGCAGCGTTTCTGAGTATTTGTTGCAGCTACAAGAAAAACAGAAAGCTCGCCACACCTATGGTCTAACAGAACGTCAGTTTCGCAACATTTTTACCGAAGCATCACGGCGGCAAGGTGTGACTGGTGAAAATATGCTGCGTTTTTTGGAATTACGACTTGACAACGTCATTTATCGTGCTGGTTGGGGTGCTACCCGACCGCAATCTAGACAGTTCGTGAACCACGGGCATGTTGATGTGAATGGATGCCGGGTTACCATTTGCAGCTACCGAGTTCGTAAAGGAGATGTGATAGAGCTGCGCCAAAAGGCACGCACTTTTACAGTGGTCCAATGGAACTCTGATGTTTTAGATCGCACTCCGCCACCCTGGTTGCAATCAACTGGTGAGTTTCAAATCACCGTTCGTGAACTCCCAATTAGGGAGCAAATAGATGTCCCCATACGTGAACAGCTCATTGTTGAGCTCTACTCCAAGTAGCCGAGGTACCCGATGCTTGTTATTCAACGTCCTTCAGTCGAACCCATTGATGAGGTTGTCGGCAACATACAAAAGTTTTCTATAGGTCCCCTTGAGCCAGGGTTTGGTCACACTATAGGCAACTCCATACGCCGCACTCTACTATCTGCGATACCGGGTGCAGCAGTCACCCAAGTTCGTTTTGACGAAGCCAAGCACGAATTTGACACCATCGCTGGCGTGGCAGAAGACGTGACCGACATAATCTTGAACCTAAAAGACCTCGTGCTTGTGGTTCATAGTGAAGAACCTGTAACTTTGCGACTTGATGTGAGGGGGGAGGCTTTGGTAAGTGCCGCCGACATTGCGCCACATCCCGATGTTGAGGTGCTCAATGGAGAGTTGCCTTTAGCCAACATCAATAGCAAAGGACGTTTAGCAGTTGATATCACAGTTCAACGTGGTCGCGGCTATGTGTCAGCCGAGCGAAACACCACTAGCACCACCATCGGTGTCATTCCAGTTGATTCAATCTATTCACCCGTAAGGCGAGTGTCGTTCACCGTTGAACCAACCCGAGTTGAACAATCCACCGATTTTGATCGACTCATCCTTGAGATTGAAACCGATGGATCTATATCCCCACGTGAAGCATTAGCTTCGGCTGGCGGCACCCTGCGTGCGCTGGTGCAACTAGTTGAAGAGATGAGCGACGAACCACAAGGCTTACAACTTGATGAGACCATTCAAACAGCTGAATCAGGCCCTGATATGGACTTATCAATTGAACATCTTGAACTAACTGAACGCCCTCGCAACTGTCTCAAACGAGCACAAATCAACACAATCCGCGAACTCTTAGAACGTTCCGAGATAGACCTCTTGGCTATCACCAACTTTGGTCAAAAAAGCCTAGACGAAGTGAAAACCAAACTAGACGAGCGAGGACTCTCGCTTGCAAACCACATCTGAACAAGGGTAAAAATGCCAGGCAGACCGCGCAAAGGCCGCCGTTTTGGCGGCAGTTCTCAACACCAGAAGCTAATGATGGCTAACCTAGTCTCGTCGCTTATTGCCGCAGAAGCAATCACCACTACCCAAGCCAAAGCTAAGGCTATGCGCCCTATCGCCGAAAAGATGATCACCAAAGCTAAATCAGGTGGAGTACACAACCATAGACAAGTGGTAAAGTTCTTGGGCGACAGAGAGATGGCATCCAAGTTGTTTGACGAAATCGGGCCACGCTACCGAAACCGCCCCGGTGGTTACACACGCATCATTAAGCTGAACAACCGTCCTGGCGACAACGCACCTATGGCTCGCATCGAGTTGGTCTAAGCTATTGCCACACGGTTCACCCCCAGCACCGGGCTTCTTGCGGGTGCGAATGAGGGTTGCTTATGATGGTACACCGTTCCATGGTTTCGCTCGAAACCCTGGAGTGGTCACCGTTCAGCAAACACTTGAAGAGGCACTAACGACCATTCTACGTCACCCGGTTGCTGTTACGGGTGCTGGCCGTACCGATGCTGGAGTTCACTCGGTTGGACAGGTTGTTTCTTTTGATGCTGCACAAGCGCATTTCGAGCCACACGCGCTAGGACGCGCACTGAACCGAGTGCTCGCCCCAACAATCGCGGTAGACCAGATTGAAACTACGCAACCGAATTTTAACGCACGTTTTTCTTGTGTCGCCCGCACCTACCGATACCATATTTTGAACCGGGAAGTGCTTGATCCTTTGCGGCGCAATTTCACTTGGCATTTGCGCCAACCGTTGGATATTGTGGCGATGCAAAACGCGAGTGAACAGGTTCTCGACACACACGACTTTAGATCATTTTCTAAACAAAACAAGAGCCGGGGCGACCAATACTTTGTGCGTACTATTCAGCAAGCAGAGTGGCAACGCGTAGACGACTTGTTAGTGTTTGGCATCACTGCTAATTCTTTCACCCATCAACTTGTACGCTCTCTTGTGGGGATGTGTGTTGCAATCGGAATAGGCCGACGTGAGGTGACCGCAATGACCGAGGTGTTACAAGACTTGAGCCGCGACCGTGCGCCTAGCCCAGCCCCAAGCCACGGTTTGGTTTTCTGGCACGCAAAATATTGATCTATCGCAAAAGCCAAAATACCAGAATTAAACCATTAGATTATTTGTCGTTTGAGGCTTGGCACGCTAGCCTTTTACAGTTCAACAAACCCTTCGGAGAGTTCTGTGCCCTTTACTTCTACCACTACCATTAAAGCGAGCGAAATAACTCGCGATTGGCATGTTGTTGATGCTTCTGGCTTAGTGCTTGGAAGGCTTGCTAGTGAAGTCGCCAACATTTTGCGCGGTAAACACAAAGCCATCTACACACCTCACCTCGACACAGGCGATCATGTGATTATCGTCAACGCTAGTAAAGTGGTGCTCACTAGCGGCAAAGCCGACAAAAAGATCGCTTACCGACATTCTGGCTATCCCGGCGGCATCAAGTCTGAAACCTATCGAAATAAGCTAAATCGCAAGCCCGAACAAACTGTGCATGACACCATTGCAGGGATGATTCCCAAAACTCGTCTTGGGCGAACCCAAATAAAAAAGCTCAAAGTGTACGCTGGCCCAACCCATCCGCACCAAGCCCAGCAACCACAGCCACTCAAACTTGCTAAGGCCACAGCACGCACACCGTCCGCAACCAAATAATGTCTAATCAATAACTTGAAGTTGAGAAACTACCGATGCCCGCATCAATAATGCAATCCACAGGTCGCCGCAAACGTTCTGTTGCCCGCGTTCGCATACGCCCTGGCGATGGCAATGTCACCGTTAACGGCAGACCACTAACCGACTACTTCCCTTCCCAAAGTCACCAAATACTTTCCACCGAACCTTTAAAGGTCACCAAGACCAACGAAACCTACGATGTGGATGCAACAATCCACGGTGGGGGCACAAGCGGGCAAGCGGGAGCTCTGCGTCTCGGTATCGCACGAGGATTAGTGAAGATCGATTTTGAGCATCGCGACACGCTCAAAAAAGCTGGTTTTCTTACCCGCGACCCACGCAAAAAAGAATCCAAAAAATACGGTCTCAAGAAAGCACGAAAAGCTCCTCAGTACAGCAAGCGGTAACTTTTTTGTGAGTTTACGCTTCGGAACCGACGGTGTGCGAGGCGATACCCGCACCGTATTGACATCCACAGCAGTCGCCGCTTTAGGGCGCGCAGCCGCTGAAACCCTCGGCAACAATGAATTCGTGGTGGGGCGCGACACACGCGTTTCTGGCAACGAACTTGCTTTAGCTGTGCATGCTGGCGTAGCCCGTGGTGGTGCATCTTCGGTGGATTTGGGGGTGATAACCACACCTGGGGTGGCTCGCTGGTGCGCTGACCAAAAAGTTGTTGGCGCGGTGGTGTCCGCTTCGCACAACCCGTGGCACGACAACGGTGTTAAGTTCTTCACAACCGCTGGACTGAAACTTTCTGAATCGTCCCAACACCAAGTTGCCAGACGTTTTGAGCATTACTTGGCCAACTCTGAGGCATCTGAGGGTTTTGCAAACGAGTTCAATAATGTTCCCAAATGCGCCAACAAAAGTGATGAAGCTCTTGACAATCACTTCAGAGCATTAGTTAATAGCGTGGCTTGCAAAAACTTCAATGGTGTCAAGGTCGTGGCTGACCTAGCAAACGGTGCAGCAACAACCATCGCAGCCCGTACTTTAAGTGCTCTCGGCACCAACTTGACCCTCATTCACGATAAAGCCGATGGCCACAACATTAACGCAGCGTGTGGTTCAACTAATCTCGCTTCACTAACAGAAGCTGTGCTAGCAAATCATGCTGATATCGGTTTGGCGTTTGATGGAGATGCCGACCGTGTGCTAGCTGTGGATGCCTCTGGCAAGCTAGTTGATGGAGATGAAATAGTTGCTATTTGTGCCTTGGATTTGCAAAAGCGAGCCAAGTTAGCCCACAACACCGTGGTAGTAACAACAATGACTAACCTTGGTTTTCGTCAAGCAATGCACCGCCACGGCATTGCACTGGTGGAAACCGCAGTCGGTGACCGATTCGTTTTGGAAGCACTTGATGCTAACGGGTTGAACTTAGGTGGTGAACAATCTGGACATGTAATATTTAGAGACCTCGCCACAACTGGTGACGGGTTGCTCACGGCTATTCAACTTATTGATGTCATGGTTCGCCACGAAAGTAGCCTCGCTAGCCTTGCTAAGCAAGCCATGATTCGGCTGCCTCAGGTGCTAAATAATGTCGCCATTCCGAAGCTACTTTCGCAAAGCGAAGCTAACGCTCTGCATCAACAATGTATGCCCTTGCTTGAAGCAGCAGCAACTCGCTTAGCCGGCAAAGGGCGAATATTGCTGCGTGCCTCAGGCACCGAACCGCTAATTAGGGTAATGGTTGAAGCCGAGACGGTTGCTGAAGCACAAATGGAAGCAGACGCTTTTGCTGATGTAGTCAAACGCAACATTGCTAGTCTTTTCGGCTCAAAACGCTACGATCAGAGATAACTTAGCGGACTAGCCAGTTACAAACCTATGTGTGGTATTTTTGCGACCTTGAGGTGCCCAACCAAGCGCCTCACCCCACAACCTAATGAGATCATCGATCCACTGAACGCATGCATCGGCTTGAGCGGGCAAGCCGAAGAAAGCAAATCACTAGATTACCTGCCAAAAATTGTTGCACAACTAACTCAGGTTGACACAAAACTACGGGGTGTGGCTGGCCTGCGGTTGATGTTACAAAACCAATCGTTTGTGGATGAAATGTTGCAACGCTGCCAACAACTTCGTGAACAAACTAAACGTCTTGAAACCCTAATTGACACGACATCCACACTCAGCAGTGCCGGTCGTGAACAGGCCCTTCACAATCTCGAACAGTTAGTTGATTGTCTTTGGGCAATCAGCAAAGACCGTCTCACCACTGCTCAAAGCGTTGCCCAGCTAACTCACCAAAAAGGCGGTGCCGTTGAGACATACTTTTCGATTAGTTGCGCTCTCGCTTCGCTGGACCGTCTTGAGGTTCGGGGGCGTGACTCCGCAGGTATTCATCTACTTATCCATGACCACTCGCTCAATCTCAATGACCCTGTTGCCAGAAACGCAATTGCACAGCGCTACTTCAATAACTCGTTTCTCTCAAAGAGTGTGCGAGTTGTCAACGGCCATCTCAGTTTTGTCTACAAGGTGGCATCGACAATCGGTGAGCTTGGCGACAATAGTGCGCTGTTGCGCCAAGCCATATGCAACGATGAACTATTAGCAAGCGCGCTAGCCAACGAAGGTGCCCAAACCGCTGTGTTAGCACACACACGCTGGGCTTCAGTTGGCGCGGTTTCTGAACCAAACGCCCACCCTCTCAATAATGAACTCGCTTCCAAAACGGGGCCTTATGTTGTGGCAGCACTAAACGGTGACGTGGACAACTATGCCGAACTAATAGTCGACCAGGGCTTAGACATACCCGTCTTCATCACCACCGATGCAAAAATCATACCCACGATTATGAGCCGCCAGTTGGAGAACGGACACAGTAATTTTGAGGCATTTCGGCGTACCGTTGCCAGCTTTGAGGGCTCTGTTGCTATCGCTGCTCACACAGCAAGTACTCCATCACGGCTTGCTTTAGCGTTGCAAGGTAGCGGGCAATCACTTTATGTTGGTTTAGCAGAAGATGCCTTCGTGGTGGCTAGTGAACCCTACGGGATTGTTGAGGAGACATCAAACTACCTGCGTATGGAAGGCGAAACTGTAGCTAACCCTGAGAACCCAACCATCAGCCGAGGTCAGATTATTGAACTCAATGGCGAATTGGCGGGCACCTTGGCGGGTATCAACCGCAGTTCCTATGACGGCACCAAACTACCCATTAGCGCAGCCGAAGTGGTTACGACTGAGATAACGAGCCGAGATATTGACCGCGGCGACAACTCCCACTATCTGCTAAAAGAACTCAAAGAGGCACCGCAGTCTTTTCGTAAGACTTTGCGGGGCAAGATAATTTGCGGTGCTAGCGGCCCAAAGGTGGTGCTCAGCCACCACGCTCTGCCTGACAAGGTTCGCAAAGCCCTGAGTGTGGGCAAACTCAAACGCATAATCGCTATCGGTCAAGGTACCGCTGCGGTGGCCGCTGAGAGCTTAGCACTAACGCTTAGACAGATCTTGCCCGATGGTTTAATGATTAGTGAGTCGCTGTTGGCAACAGAACTGTCGGGTTTCTTTCTTCGTTCAGACATGTCAGACACGCTCGTCGTGGCCATTAGCCAATCGGGTACCACCACCGACACCAACCGCACTGTTGAAATTGTGCGTAACCGGGGTGCCGCTGTTGTTGCTATCGTCAACCGCCGCAGCAGCGATCTCACAGACCGCGCTGATGGTGTCTTGTACACCTCAGATGGTCGTGATGTGGAGATGAGCGTGGCATCAACAAAAGCGTTTTATTCGCAAGTAGCGGCCGGCTTATTACTCGCCATTTGCATCGCCGAAGAGTTGGCACCCGAATATGCGCCACAAAACCGCAGTTCGTTGTTGAGTGCCATTGAGCAGGTGCCAGCAGCATTAGAGACTATTTTGGCGCGCCGGGAGAACATTGCTGAAGCCGCTAGACAATTCACCTTGAGCCGCCGTTATTGGGCGATAGTTGGCAATGGCCCCAACCGTATCGCCGCACAAGAACTGCGCATCAAGTTATCTGAGCTTTGCTACAAGTCAATTGCGGTGGACGTTACCGAAGACAAAAAACACATTGACCTGTCTTCTGAACCCCTCATCGTGGTCTGTGCAGCTGGGTTAAGGGGCTCCACGGCTAATGATGTTTCTAAGGAGGTGGCAATTTTTCGCGCCCATAAGGCTGCGCCAATCGTGATCGCTGATGATGGAGAAAGTCGTTTTGACTCTGCTTTGGTGGTGTTGCCAGTGCCAGCTATTGACAGCCGTCTGGGATTTATTTTGTCCGCAATGGTGGGGCACTTGTTTGGTTATGAAGCCGCGTTGGCAGTTGATGGACAAGCTCAGCTATTGCGTGAAGCGCGAAGCACCATCGAAGATGTCACAACATGTCCTCAACTCAATGGGGAGCGAGCTTTAGCGAGGGTTAGAACTGCGGTGGAGCGAGTTGCTGCGCTTTTCTTTGACGGGTTACAAGCGGGTGACTATAATGGGCATCTTGAAACTTCAAGCGCGGTGAGGTTGGCATCTTTGTTTCGTTTTGCGCGCGGTGTGGTGCCTCTGGAAGCGTATCAACTTGAGTACGGCAAGGTTGGTACGCCAGCGGTTGTGGTTGATGATCTCGCCCTCGCTTTAGACCTGTGCATCGATGAGTTAACCCGACCTATAGATGCGATCAAGCATCAAGCGAAGACAGTTACCGTTGGCGTTTCTCGCACCGATGAGACTTTGCTGGAGGTGCCATTAGCGTTTGCTGCGCTAGCTGCTGGAGCCCCAAGAGATAGTCTAAGTTATGCTTCGCTACGGACTTTAGCCGGCCTTGACCCAGCGGTTGATGAGGTTTTAGGTCATACTCGCTACCGTATTGAGGGTCTTTATATTGATGATCTCAACACCGCAGAAACCGCTACTGCAACTGTTGTGAGCAGGGCTGGGATTTCAAACCACATTGTTTCACGCACCGAAACACACCCGCAGTTGCGCGGCACCAAACATCGAGTCGCTATCGAACGCCGACTGCTGGTTGCTCGCGGACGCGCAGATGAACGTTGCGTCATCATCATTCCCGAACTGAAAGGCAACCAAACCACCGGGCTTACCCTACTACATGTGCGTTTTGTGACAAGCCTTTCAGTTTCAACCGCGCGCGGGGTTTTACGTGGTTACCGCAACCGTTACTCCGCGTTACACGACACTGTGGTAGAAACCGAAGGGGTTTTCCGTGAAGAGTTCTTAGCTAACGAAAATGTGGCCGACTTGTTGACCTTACCAATCAGCCAATTAGCTGATCGTTGGCGTGGTTGATGTCTTATAGATCAGGACTTGATGGTATTGCCGATACTAATTCGGCCGTGTTAGGTATTGGCAGCGACTTGGTTGACATCGACCGTTTTCGCGTGGTTTTGCAGCGCACACCAACTCTAGTGGATCGCTTGTTTTGTGCTAATGAAGTTGGTTACGCAAAAAAATCTGGTGATGGAGTTGCGCGTTTAGCGGCACGCTTTGCCGCAAAGGAAGCCACTCTCAAGTCTTTGGGTTGTGGCATCGGCGCGATGAAAATGCGTGACATTGAAGTTGTCCATCACCAAGATGGTCATCCCGAATTGTGTCTGCACGGGGGCGCGGCTAAATGCGCTGCTGCACGCGGCGCGGCTAGTTTTTTGATCACGATTAGCCACACCAAAAATCTTGCTCAAGCTGTGGTTGTGGCTCTAAGGAGCGGTTGATGTTGCCAATAGTGACCCCAGCTGAGATGGCAGCAATAGATGCTCGCGCGACCGAAAGCGTTGAGACGCTCATCGATCGCGCCGCGCGGGCTGTTGCCCGCGAAGCTATTGATTTACTTGGAGGCAGCTACGGCCGTCGTGTGACTGTGCTTGCCGGGCCGGGCAACAACGGTGCCGATGGTCGCATGGCTGCAAAGCACCTAGCTCGTCGTGGGGTGCGAGTTGAGGTGATTTCCGCTACTGCGGCACCTAGTTCAATACCCAAAGTCGATCTGGTGATTGATGCTGCTTTTGGAACTGGTCTGAAGCGACCATATCATCCCCCAACATTGGCGGTTGGGCAACGAATTTTGGCGGTAGACATCCCTTCGGGGGTGGATGGGCTAACAGGTCAACGGCTTGGTTCACCGCTAGGCGCATCACGAACCGTGACTTTTGCGGCCCTCAAAGGAGGGCACGTGCTAGAACCCGGCCGCCATTTGTCGGGCGAGATTCGATTGGTGGACATTGGTTTAGATGTAAGCGCGACTCAAACATTTGCTGTTGAGGATTCTGACATATCACCACTGTTGCCTCAACGTCCGTGCGATACCCACAAATGGTGTGCCGCTTTAGGCATTGTTGGCGGGTCGATGGGGATGAATGGAGCGGTCACTTTGGCAGCTGAAGCCGCTTTGCGTTGCGGTGCCGGGATCGTGATATTGGCAATACCGGGAGCTAGTGGCTATGAGGTGCCAACCGAAGCAATCGTGAAACCTTTGCTACAAGACAATTGGGCAGAGCAAGCGTGTCGTGTGTTAGATGAAAGAATGCGGGCTGTTCTTGTTGGTCCGGGGTTAGGTTCACACGATCCTAAAGGTGTGCTAAGCATGCTCAATGTTAGTGCGCCACTCGTTATTGATGGTGATGCGTTAACGGCAGACCTCACCCTAGAACTGCACAAACGCAGAGCAGCGACGATACTAACCCCCCATGACGGTGAGTGGCAACGCCTAGGTGGCAGCACCAGCAACGACCGCATCAGCGCAACTCAAACATTTGCAAAAAAACATCATTTGATCGTTGTCCGCAAAGGGCCATCAACGATAATTGCTGAACCCGCTGGTCGGGTTCGGGTGATCGCTTCAGCCACATCGTCACTCGCAACCGCCGGCTCAGGTGATGTCTTGGCCGGTATGATCGTGGCACTACTCGCTCAAGGGCTACCCCCATTTGCTGCCGCCACGGTTGGCGCCCATATACATGCCATGGCGGGGCGCAAACTCGGCCCCAACTTGATAGCGAGCGACCTCCCAGACGCTGTTGGAGCGATAATTCGCAACACGCTTACTAGCGGTGGTCAACAATAGTTAACGGATAGCCGATTGTAGTTGGGTGACGGGCACGGTTCTATTCGCCGAGAGCCTAATCGTCCCCCAACGATGCCAACTTGGGTTTTTGTTAGTTCTCTGCGAAATATCCCAATGCATGGTGGCGCGAAGTCGATATGGAGCACCTTTATCGTGGGTGAAAGTGTAGGTGCAGCGACTACTTTGGGAACGGCCGTGCTTAGGCTGCCAAACCTTTCCAACATCATGCCTGCACGTCACTAAAGAACTTCCGTTACCCATATCCCAAGTGACGTAGCGAAATTTAGCTCTAACTGAAGCCCAAACCGGCCCCGCATTGGCAGACACAGTGGGGTAATGACGTTTACTTGTGACTGCTAACCAAGTGGGCACACCCACGATCTGCTGGTGAGGAGGCGATAGCACAATTTTTGGCGTTTCAAAATTAAGGTGGTTGACCGCATATTGTGCAACATCTACAGTCATCACGACTTCCCCACTCGTTGCTTTACCACGCTCATACCAGACATAGCGCGGGTAACCCGCAAGTGAATCACCGCTAGCTGCTAACCAGCAATCAAGGACATAAAGGTTGTTGTTCACTGGCCGAACTGGTTTGGTCATATACTCTTCGTTGTAGTCGCCAACTATGCTAGGTGCATAGAACCAAGCGCAAGAGTATCTTGGCCCTCTACCGGGCCTGCCATACCCTGCAATAATCTTCAGCGATCTCGCCGAGCCTGCCGACACCTCCAATCCACTCGTGGTACGTTCGACCTTGCCTTCACCATCTTGCCCAGTTGCGGTGCTAGCAAGCAGAAACATCCCCACAACAGAGGTTATGGCAAGAAAGTTCTTGGCACGGCTAGACATGTTTTTCACCATCTCAGTGCCATCCATATTGGGGTTTGCTGATTAATATCGGTGCTGCGGTGGCTGCTAGGAGTATGTTCACCGCTGGCTTGGCGTTACCGTCACCGCCTGAGCCGAGCTTAATGAACACAACAATCAACATTCCTGCAACACACCGCAACACCAAACCGCCGAGGTTTCCGCCAAGTCGATAACCCGCACGGCTCGGGATTCCGTTGGCGTTAGCTGAGACATGCTTGCCATTCCGCCAATAGTAAGCACTCGCAACTCTCGCAATACCGTTGCTAAATTGTTGAAACGAAATCCGCCGTTTCGCTCGTTTCTTTGTTGGCAACATTGTCTTCCGCCTTTGAGTTGCTGTCTCAGCATACAACAATACATAAAACAACTATAAACACAACAATATTTTTAAATATTTCTGAGAAATAAAATTTCAGCCTCCAAAAAGTCCGAGGCAAGACCAGCCACACCTAGCCTGTTACGAAGATGCCCACTGAAACAACTCCGCTCATCTTCTGCCGAACCTCATCTGTGACGCAAACAAAAAATATGGCCACAGCTATCGCGGCATTTGTTGAAGACACCGACCTGCTACTACTAAACGGTGACCTTGGTGCTGGCAAAACAGCCTTCACGCAAGGATTCGCAGCGGCCCTCGGTGTTGCTTCCGCTGTCACTAGCCCCACATTCACCCTCGCCAACCGTTACGAAGGCGACCTAGTGATCAACCACCTAGATGTCTACCGTCTCACTAACCTGCTAGAGGTTCGCGATCTTGCCATTGGCGAGTTGTTAGAACACGGCGTGACCTTAATCGAGTGGGGTGAAAGAATAGCCGAGGTGTTGCCTGATGAGCGTTTAGATATCGGCATCGCTTTTGGTGAGGGGGATGACGAACGACGAATCGAAATCAATTTTGATGGTGAGAGATGGTTGAGGCGCCAAGCGGTGCTAACCAAAGCGTTAGAAGCTTGGTTATGAGCAACGCGACAGATGCGTTGATATTGGGCATTGAGACCTCTGGGGCAAGGGTGGGCTGTGCTATAGGCAACACTTCAGGTGTTCTAGCAGCACGAGAGTCGGCTAAGCCTCGCTGGCATGCTGAATCACTGGTTCCCCAGATCGCAGAGATCATTGCTGAAGTTGATACGTCTGCTAAAGACATAACTGTTATCTCAGTTGATGTTGGCCCTGGCCTCTACACAGGCATACGCGTGGGCATCACCACCGCAATCACAATGGCGCACGTGATAGGTGCCGCGATGGTGGCGGTAACGTCTTGGGAGTTAGTGGCGCACGCTGTTCGCTCAAGTTTGGATTACAGCAACGAACAGAGCGAACGTATTGATGTGGTGCTTGATGCACGCAGAGGTGAAGTCTTTCACGCTGCCTTCGCAGCCGATTTGCAACCCATTGGTGAACCAGCGGTGTGCGAACCCCATGCACTTGCCAAAACGCTCTCTGCAATAGCACCAACAACACGTCTTGTGGGGGATGGGGTTGAGCTTTATCAAGATGTCTTTGATCAAGCTGGCATCAACACCGAAAACGCGTTGTTTTACCCCAGTGCCGAAAGCATCATAGGGTTAGCTTGTGCTGCGCTCGAAAATGGCAAAACCAGCACCATAGCCGACATTAAACCTCTCTATCTGCGGGAACCCGATGCCAAAATTATCAAAACCTAATCATTAGAATTGCGTTGTGACTTCCACCAAGCAAACTCTCAGCAGTGGTGCCAACCGTGTTTTAGGTATTGAGACAAGCTGTGACGAAACCGCTGTGGCGGTCGTGGAATCAGCTAAGTTGGTGTGCTCTTCGGTGGTTTCTAGCCAAGTAGATTTGCACGCTCGCTATGGCGGCGTGGTTCCTGAGGTCGCTAGCCGTGCCCATGTGGAGCTAATTCTCCCTGTGCTCACAGCTGCTCTTGACGAGGCCGACCTCGAACTCAGCGATGTGGATGCCATCGCCGCAACTCACGGCCCGGGTTTGGTTGGAGCTTTGCTCGTGGGAGTGTCGGCGGCTAAGGCATTAGCTTTGGTGTGTGACATACCCTATGTTGGGGTCAACCATCTTGAAGCTCATCTTTACGCAGCTTTTTTAGACGATGGTGGCGCGGATTTACAGTTGCCTATGGTGGTTTTGTTGGTGTCGGGGGGGCACACGATGCTGGTGCTGATGGAGGATCATTTGCGTTACCAAATTCTTGGTTCCACCTGTGACGATGCTGCCGGTGAAGCGTTCGATAAGGTGGCGCGCTTATTGGATCTTGGTTATCCCGGCGGGCCGGTGATTGATCGCATCAGCTCAGACGGCGACCCTAAAGCGATTGCTTTTCCTCGAGCGATGGTTAATGCGGGGTGGGACTTTTCTTTTAGTGGTCTAAAGACCGCTGTTGCTAACTATTTACGCAAAACCCCAAACGCCAATCCCGCCGATGTGGCAGCTTCGTTTCAAGAAGCAGTTGTGGATGTTTTGCTCGAAAAAGCACGTCGTGCCGCTCATCATCATGCTGTGAATACTATATGTCTAGCTGGTGGGGTGGCCGCCAACTCTCGTTTGCGCGCCCGCACCAAACAAATGTGTGAAGCCGAAGGTCTGGTAGCTCTAATTCCGAACCGTGCGATGTGTACTGACAACGCGGCAATGGTTGCAGCGGTTGCGTGGCACCGCCTCAACGCCGACGGCCCTACCCCCCTAAGCGACGGTGCCAACCCATCTCTTACTCTCCCCAGTTACGCTTCAGCTCAACGCTTCAACGAAGATTTGGAAACTGCCGGAGCGGTTTCGGTCGGGCCTTATGTGCGGCGCAATCGCCCGCGCCGCTTCAGACTTTCTTAGACCTGTGGTGAAATAGCCTTTGCTCTTGAAGATCCGCTCGAACGCTTCCCATGTGCCGCCTCGTATGTCATCGGGATCGCGATATCGCGGTCGGCTAGGGAGACCGGGATTCAACCGAGGGTAGGCAACACATACTGCTTCCCAGTCGCCGAAGTACCATGCTTCAAGTTCTTCGATCACGATGCGGTTGGTGACTTGTCGGCCTTGACCTCGACATTGAGAGCATGTCAGCAGTCCTGATTTGGCTGCCATCTGTTCCAATCGAGTCTTGAGCTTGTGACAGTCGTCGTTGTCTCTGTCTACCAGAACCATGATGTGCCAGTTGCGAGGAAGCCAACGCTCATAGCCCCGAAGACGATTCTCAAGCTTGCTGAGCAGGTCGGACTTGCCTTGGAATGCGTGTATCTCGAAGGTCGTGTCCTCGGGCAGCAGGCGCGGAAGCAGTGCTTGCAAGAAAACCTCCATCGAAGGTTCCTCGACGAGCATCACCAGGTGGGGCTCTCCCATGGCTGATGTCAACTGAGCGGGCGGGCAGCAGTGCCGTCGTCGGTTAACGGGTCACCTAACCCAAAATGTCCTTCCATCCACAGGGAACCGAGAAGAGCACCCTCATCCATGAACTCGTTGACACCGCGCAGGTCGGCTACTCGCCGCGTCTGGGTGTGACCGCTTCGGTCGCGCCACAACACCCTTACCTGGTCGGGTCGCAGCGCGTCTAGGAAGAACGGTGAGTGTGTCGTGACAAGCATCTGAGTGCGCTCAGACGCGCCGACACACTCTTCAGCGAGTTCCGGCAACAGACGCGGGTGCAGAAAGTTCTCCGGCTCTTCCACACCGATGAACGGCGGAGGCGTCGGATCATGGATCAGCACCAGATAGGCCAATAACTTGAGCGTTCCGTCGGAGGCGAAACGCGCCAACATGGCATCGTCGAACGGAGCGTCCTTGATCTGCAACAGGAGTCTCCCGTCAGCCATAGTCTTAGCGGACACGTTCTCAATACGGGGCACGCGTTCTCGCAGCACAGAGAAGACATGATCGAGTCGCGAACGATGTTGCTGATCCAAGTACTGGATCACGTTGGCGAGGTTGTCACCCGTCTTGTTCAAGCGTTCGTGCGGACCGGCCTCGGGCTGCGAGCGGGCGCTGTCGGCTGCTAGGTACGACACGTACCAACCGCGGATGAACTCACGCAGGGCAGCCACCCGGGGATGGTCTTGAAACTGCCCCAAAGCGTTGACGGCCAAGAGATCGGGCGAACTGAGCGGGATGTCCTCTCTTTGAGCATTCCGGTCAGGCTCCTCACCGCTGATAGCGCGGCCTGAACCGTTCTGGTATTCAAGAAAACGGAAAGGCCTACCCGAACCTCCCCTACTCCAAGACAGCCATTCCTGCTCCACAAAGGGCCCGTTGCTGCTTTCGTCTACCGAGAGGAAGTAGGTCATCAAGGGTGATCGTGGACGTTGGCGCTCGCGGTACTTGATCTCAACGGTGATCGGACCCGACGACCCGCGGGTTCGCAACTCCCTAGCCTGTCCACGGCGGTCCCAAGCTCGCCGCAGACCAGACTCGAAGCACTCCGAGAGGAACGCGAACACGTCGAACACGGTCGACTTGCCGCTGCCGTTGGGGCCTACCAGCACAGTCAGTGGGGTCAGTCTTTTTAACTCAACGCTGCGCAATGCACGAAAGTTCTTGACCTTCAAGGACTCGATACGCGGCGGAGAAGCCTCCTCGATGGCACTCATGGCTTTCGCATTCGGTGCGGTCGGCGCGTAAATGATATCAAACTGCGCTGCACTCTGACCACGTTAGCGACGCTTTGCACTAATCGTGGTAGTACTGAGTGGATTGTGGATTCTTCAAGCGATGAAGTCGACGGCACCATTTCGGCTCTCAGGTTGCAGCGGTTGCGTGGCACCGCCTCAACGCCGACGGCCCTACCCCCCTAAGCAACGGTGCCAACCCATCTCTTACTCTCCCAAGTTACCCTCAAGCAGTCTAACAAACACATAACTTTGGCTGTCATCTAACTTCGGTAGTTCTGCACGTTTTAGGTCACGGTGATCCCAGCGAGCACCCCATCTGAATGTTCCTCAAAGCAAGCAAGCCCTAGGATAATGCTTAGCAAGTGGTTGTTGGTGGACGTTTTTTGCCGGCCAGTTGAGATTTGGGGTAAGATGCGTGGGTTGTTGTGGTGCTTAGCGAGTTGATGCAAAACAGCTATCCTTGTCGGGCGGTGGTTGGGGTGCTGTTGGTTGTTGTGCCTGCTAGTCGGGGTGGTGGTTATTTGAGTTGTGGGAGGTTAGCCGATTTGGCTGCTGGTTTTGGTTTGTTGCGTGTTGGGGGTTGTTTGGTTGGCTGGCGATAGTCTTGGTAGCGCGGGGTGGGGGGTTTGAGTTTGAGTCGTTTGGTGGTGGGATTTCGTGTTATTTGCCAGTTGTGGTCGTGGATTTTGTGGTGGCAGCGGTCGCATACTAGGGTGAGGTTATCAATATCGGTGACACCTCCGTGTGACCAGTATTTTATGTGGTGTGCTCGGCACCATAGCGGGTCGGTGCCGCATCCTATGCAGCGTTGGTCGCGTGCTGTGAGTGCTATGCGTTGAGCTTCTGATGCGGTGCGTTGGCTTCTGCCTAACCAAAGCCGTTGAGTTTTGCTGTTAAACACCGCAGGCAAAATGTTGGCTTCTACTGCAATTTCACGCAACGCATCTATGGTGATTGGCGTGCCGTTAGCTAACCGCAAATTATCAAGTTGTTGTTTGATCGTGCAATAGTCAACTAGAACCAACAAGTTGGTGCCCTGCCTGCCTTTACCTTTTTGGGTTTGTTCACATATAAGTTCAGCTAACGCGTCTGCTCTGCGTTGCTGAGGGGTTGGCCGGTTTTTTGGGTCTTCGCGATAATACATTTGTCGTTCTTTATCTGCCAAAGCTGTCATAACACGTGCCCCGGTTATTTGATCAAACCCAGCGCGTAACACCAACATGCCAGTCTCGGGGCTTTCAAAGGTTTGCGCGTATCGTTTTTTGCGTTGACGTTCCAAAACAGATTCACCAGCCTTGTCGGCTTGTTGATTTTGGTGTTTACGAACAGTTTTAGCGAAATCATCAAACACTTGAGTTTTAGCTTTACCCACCAACTCACCTTCAACGATCTTGCCTTCAGAGGAGGTGCGGGCGATTAATTTAGCATGCCCAGCAGTTATTTCACCAGACTCTAAAGCCTCAGACGTTTGCGGCAACGACTCTAGCTGGTTTGCTGTTTCTACTTCTTTTTTGGCTTCCCGTTTAGAAACCAACAACTCACCAACAACCAACTGTTGGGCATCACCACTACTTGAAAGACGACTAATCGCAGCCAACAACTTCGCTTTACGAGCAGCCATGCGTGATTCGCTGCGACCCAACAAAGACAACTCAGCAGTCAACTCTGAAACACCCAACGAATCCACATCACCGAACGCCAAACAAACAGGATTACCGCACCCCACCCTACCGGCTGGCGTTTTAGACTTCACGTTAGTTGATGTATCTGTAAACAACATAACATAACTTTACATGCACGGTGTGACACTTACAACTGTTTCACACAAAATAATATTAGGTTTATAGAAATATTTTGACTATATAACGCATCGCTCACCCGCGGCCGGTTGCGCCACAACACCAGCACCGCTAAGACTCGGTCAACGTTTCAACCCTCAACATGATCGTCGCCTCGTTCCAATCTTGTTCTGAATAACTGATGAACAGGTTTTTATTGAGATCAACAACTGTATGGTCAGCCAACGTCTCCTTCTTATGAGTCCATGATCCCTTTGACAGGAGCGGGTTCAAGCACCTATTTTCTGGATTGTGCCAACGATCTCAGCTACGGCACTGCCTTGATCCTCGGCAGAGTCCTTGAACATGGTTCACACGCCATGTAGACACCAAACTCGACGGAGTCGACCCAAAATGGGATAGCCGCAACATTACCACCTTAGCCGCTGGGGTTTGCTGAATTATGGCTCATGGGTGCTGTCACACCAAACCGGTTTTTGTTTGCGTGTTTGCGTGTCGTGGTGTAGTGTAAAGTGCTGTTGTTTTCATCTGGGAGGGATGCTCAAAATGTTTCTTGCGCGGTTGGCTACTTGGTGCGGGTTGGTGTTGTGTTTGGCGGCGGGTTCGCTAGTGGCACCCCCCCCCCCCCCCCCGTTGGTGCGGTGGCGGGGTATGGTGATGTAGCCGACGGCGACTATTTCGCTGAGGCGGTGCAGTGGTCGCGTGACACTGCGATAACGGGTTTGGATGGTGTGTGTTTTTCGCCTGACGCGCCGGTGTCGCGTGGTGATGCGTCTTTGTTTTTGTGGAACATGGAGGGCCGGCCTGAGGCTGCTGTGGGGCACCAGTTCGGTGACGTGACTGGTGATGATCTCAACGCGGCGGTGTCGTGGATGGCCGAATCTGGTGTTACTACCGGCAAGTCTGCTACGGTGTTCGCTCCTGATGAGATTTTGACGCGTGCGCAGGCGGCGGCGTTCTTGTGGCGGCTCGCCGAGAAACCCGCTGCCCCCGCACACACCTTCGTCGATGTGCACGCGGAGTGGCAGCAGGGCGCGGTGGCGTGGATGAACGAAACCGGGATCACCACCGGCACCTCTGACACGACGTTCTCGCCTGATCGGACGCTTGTTCGTAAGGAAGTCATCACGTTTTTGTGGCGCTACCAGGGCGAACCGGCGGTGACTGTGGACCCGGCGTCGCCGGAATGCGACCCGGAGCTGACAGTGGAGGTGCCAGTTGATGGGTCTGCGGTGATGGTGCCTGCCGACATGGGTTTCGTCGCGGATCTGGGTTCGGTGACCGTCGAGGCACCCGCGGGCGTGTTCGCGGAGACGACCGAGGTGAGCGTGTCGTTCACCGACGAGGGTGCTGGGGAGCACAGCAGCATCGAAACGACCGCGGCGCAGCCGTTGTCGTTGGATTTCGGCGGGACGGCGCCCGCCGCGCCGGTCACGTTGCGGTTTCCCATCGACAGGCCTGGGTTGACCGCTGATCTTGTCACCCCGACGGTGTGGGACAGCGAGCGTGGCGCGTGGGTGCCCACGGTTGGTCATCGAATCACTGTTGAAGACGACGAGATTGTTGTCACACTGGCGCCGTCGACCGACCCGACGCCTGTGACCGCTCAACGATTCGACACAGCTCGTGTGACAGTTGCTGCCGGTGGGGCCGCAGCTTATTATCCAGAAGTCACCGTGGCTTTGTGTGACAATTGGTTGCTGGGTCTCGCTTGCAAGGGGGCAGAGACGGTCGTCGCCGTGTCGGAGTGGACCGTGACGGTGCTTCTGCCGGCCGCTTGGAAAACAACTGAGGACGCGGCGCGGGGCCTCTGGCGAGGAGCGAAGGACTTCACCGGCGATGTCGTCGCCCACGCGAGACGACACGCGAACAAAGTGATCGAAGCGATCGAAGCGGGTGTCCGAGCCGGACTCGATGCCGGAATCGCTTTCTACCGAAACTGGCTTTTGCCAACTGTGACAGGCTTTTTCGGTTTGCGAGCTGAAACCCCAGAATGTCTCGGCGGGCCACCAGACTGGGCCGGCATCTATTTCACCGACCAAGATGAACGCGACCCCAGAGTGCATCTATGCACCACAACCCTCGGCGAGGACTCAAGCGACGGCGACCTCCGAGTGGAAACGGTGAACAACCGGCCCTTCGGGTTCGTGGTCCGCTCACAAGGAGCGCCACGCAAAAACTTTCAAGCCCCAACCCCTCCCCTCGACAGCATCGCCGGATGGTTGACCCACGAAGGCAACAAATTCCTCATCAACAACTTGGGAAACCTCGACGGTTACCAATGGCCCCTCAACTCAGCGACTTTCGAAGTGGCCAGTTTCGATCCCGCCGCGCACCCCGAAAACACCAACCAATGGCTCATCACCGGCGAAACCGCGATGCTCGACGCCATACGACTAGCCGGCACGATGATGTCACGAGCCGCCGACCACGTACCCTTCGCGGCCGTCGCCCTCGATGCCGCCGAATGCACAGCACCATTCACCGGAATCGTCGAACACTCCCGACACTGGACCGCGATACTCGACACCGCAGGAAGCTGCATCTCCACCGCCGCCACCGCCGTCGCCGCCGCATGCGGCCCAACCGGAGTCTGCGCCGCCGTCGCCGTCCTCATTGACATAGTAGCCCAAGCAATCGAAACCGTAGTCACCCAGATCACCAACATCCAAAACCAACTAACCGGCCTAGACCTCGCAACAGAACTCCTCCGACAACCCGCAACCCTAACAATCACCCCCACAACCAAACCCGGCCCACCCACAGGAACCTACACCACCATCACCGCAGGACACAACCACAACTGCGCGATACGCACCAACGGCACCATCACCTGCTGGGGTAACAACAACCTCGGGCAAGCCGACACGCCGTCAGGAACTTTCACCAACATCAACGCCGGAGGCTCACACACCTGCGGGCTGCGCATCAACAAAACAATCACCTGCTGGGGCGACAACGAACGCGGACGAGCCGACGCGCCCTCAGGCACGTTCACCAACGTCACCGCCGGCTGGCTGCACTCTTGCGGGCTGCGCACCAACAAAACGATCACCTGCTGGGGCGACAACCGCTTCGGGCAGGCAGCTGCTCCCAACGGAGAGTTCACCGCCGTCACCGCAGGCGGTCTCCACACCTGCGGGCTACGAACCAACCGCACCATCACCTGCTGGGGCGACAACGACTCAGGGGAAGCCAACGCACCCACAGGCACATACACAGCCGTCAACGCCGCAATCGGGCACACCTGCGCGACACGCACCAACCGCACCATCACCTGCTGGGGCAACAACAACTTCGGCGAGGCGGACGCGCCCACAGGCACATACACAGCCGTCAACGCCGGAAACGGACACACCTGCGGGATCCGCACCAACCTCACCATCACCTGCTGGGGATTGAACGACGACGGGCAAACCAACACACCCACAGGCACCTACACCACCATCACCGCCGGACACGCGCACACCTGCGCGATACGCCACAACAAAACCATCACCTGCTGGGGCAACAACGACCACAGACAAGCCGACGCTCCGCTCGCGTTCAACCCCATATCCACCGGCCCCGAGCACCGCTGCAGCCTACGCGCCGACCGCACCATCACCTGCCAGGGCAACAACGAACACGGGCAAACCGACCCACCAACAGGCACATTCAACGCCGTCACCGCCGGCTACTCGCACTCCTGCGGGCTGCGCACCACCCGCACCATCACCTGCTGGGGATGGAACGAACACGGGCAAACCGACGCGCCCACAGGAACGTTCACCGATGTCACCGCAGGCACCGCCCACACCTGCGGCGTCCGCATCGACCGCACCATCACCTGCTGGGGACTGAACAGCAACGGACAAACCAACACACCCACCGGAGCCTTCACCACCGTCAACGCCGGACGCGTCCACACCTGCGGTGTCCGCACCAACCAAACCATCACCTGCTGGGGACTGAACAGCAACGGACAAACCAACACACCCACAGGAACCTTCACCAACATCGCCGCCGGAGCTCTACACACCTGCGGCGTCCGCACCAACAACACCATCACCTGCTGGGGCAACAACGAACACGGGCAAACCAACACACCCACCGGAGAGTTCACCGACATCGCCGGCGGCGGCAACCACACCTGTGCAATACGCACCAACAACACCATCACCTGCTGGGGCAACAACGAACACGGGCAATCCAACGCGCCCGACGGGACCTTCACCAACGTCACCGCCGGAGGCGACCACACCTGCGGCGTCCGCACCAACAACACCATCACCTGCTGGGGAAAAAACTACCCCCAACATACAGACAACACCGACCAACAACCCGACAACACCGACCAACAAACCAACACACCCACCGGAGAGTTCACCAACGTCACCGCTGGCGGCGTGCATACCTGCGGGCTACGCACCGACACCACCATCACCTGCTGGGGCGACAACCGCCGTGGGGGAGCCAATGCGCCCGCAGGCACATTCACCAACATCACCGCCGGAAGCTGGCATTCCTGTGCAATCCGCACCAACAAAACGATCACCTGCTGGGGATGGAACTGGGCTGGGCAAACCGACGCGCCCACAGGCACCTACACCGCCATCACCGCCGGAAACGCCCATTCCTGCGCAATACGCGCCAACACCACCATCACCTGCTGGGGCAACAACAGCTATGGGGAAGCCGACGCGCCCACAGGCACCTACACCAACATCACCGCCGGCTACGACCATTCCTGCGCAATACGCACCGACACCACCATCACCTGCTGGGGATGGAACGACTCTGGGCAAGCCGACGCGCCCACAGGCACCTACACCAACATCACCGCCGGAGGTCGCCACTCCTGCGCAATACGCACCGACACCACCATCACCTGCTGGGGATGGAACGACTCTGGGCAAGCCGACGCGCCCACAGGCACCTACACCAACATCACCGCCGGAGGTCGCCACTCCTGTGCAATACGCACCGACGCCACCATCACCTGCTGGGGATGGAACGGGAATGGGCAAGCCGACGCGCCTGATGGCACCTTCACCAACATCACCGCCGGCTACGACCATTCCTGCGCAATACGCACCGATGCCACCATCACTTGCTGGGGCAACAACCCCAGTGGGCAAATCGACGCGCCCACAGGCACCTACACCAACATCACCGCCAGAAGCGGGCACACCTGCGGGCTGCGCACCAACCAAACCATCACCTGCTGGGGCAACAACAGTTATGGGGAAGCCGACGCGCCCACAGGCACCTACACCAACATCACCGCCGGAGGTCGCCACTCCTGCGCAATACGCACCGACACCACCATCACCTGCTGGGGATGGAACGACTCTGGGCAAACCGACGCGCCTGATGGCACCTACACCGCCATCACCGCCGGAAACGACCATTCCTGCGCAATACGCGCCAACAACACCATCACCTGCTGGCGCAACAACGGGGCTGTGCAAGCCGACGCGCCCACAGGCACCTTCACCAACATCACCGCCAGAAGCGGGCACACCTGCGGGCTGCGCACCAACCAAACCATCACCTGCTGGGGCAACACCCGGGCGGGGCGAGCCGACGCGCCCACAGGTACCTTCACCAACATCACCGCCGGCTACGGCTATTCCTGCGCAATACGCACCGACGCCACCATCACCTGCTGGGGGGGGAGTGTGGTGACGTCGCCGGACGGGGTGACGTGGGTGTGACGGGGGGTGTGACGGGTAGGTATATTTGTTTGGGTTTGGAGCGGGTCAACCGCGCCAAGCTGTGGGGTTAGCTGCAAGCAGGCAAACCCAACTGGAACCTCCTCAACAACCTCACCTGATCCAAAACTTGAAGAGCCGGGTTTATCCCGCAGAACTACAGTTTTGGTATAGGATCAATGAATGCCGGGAAACCGTCAAACTCTTCGCAGACGCTGTATCGCCTAGCAGCCAGCCATGCAGGGTACTTCACAGCAGCCCAGGCAGTGGAGGTTGGCTACTCCTATCAGGCACAGCAACACCGGGTTGATCACGGCAACTGCACCCGGATTGACCGAGCGATCTTCTCGACACCAGTAATAGCTGCTGCGAAGATCGGCATGTAACTGATCTGCTCGTCACGCTTGGAGACAGAGTTATCGGTAAAAAATATTTTGGTGGAGGTTGTGATGTTGGTTGATCACCACTATTGTTAGCACTCTCTAGGTGAGAGTGCTAATGCACTATTCTTAGAGACGTAAATATTAGCATCTCAACACCGATCGTGGAGGATCGAATGAACTTGCAGCCCCTTGAAGACCGTATTGTGGTCCGCTCCAGTGAAGCGGAATCCACCACCGCAAGCGGACTTGTCATACCCGACACAGCACAAGAAAAGCCCCAGCAAGGCGAAGTTATCGCAGTTGGCCCAGGCCGCCGCTCAGACCAAACTGGTGAAATCATCCCAGTTGATGTTGCTGTTGGCGACACAGTTGTCTACAGCAAATACGGCGGAACCGAAATCACAGTCAAAGGCGAAGAGCTACTTATTCTCAACGCACGCGATGTTCTCGCGAAAGTCAACTGAGGTTTTTAAATGCCAAAGATTCTCAAATTTGATGAGGCTGCTCGCCGTGGCCTTGAAGTTGGGGTAAACAAACTCGCCGACACAGTGAAAGTCACACTCGGCCCTAAAGGCCGCAATGTGGTGCTTGACAAAAAGTTCGGTGCCCCAACGATAACCAACGATGGCGTTTCCATCGCCCGTGAAGTTGAGCTCGAAGATCAGTTTGAAAACATGGGCGCGCAACTCGTTAAAGAGGTTGCCACTAAAACCAACGACATAGCCGGTGACGGCACCACTACTGCCACAGTATTGGCGCAAGCGCTGGTGCGTGAAGGACTCCGCAACGTAGCTGCGGGGGCGAACCCTATGGGCCTCAAACGAGGTATCGACAAAGCTGTTGCTGCGGCCGTTGATGCTCTCGCTAGCCAATCAGTCCAGGTTGACGACAGCAAAGACAAGGTAGCTCAAGTGGCATCAATTTCAGCCGCCGATAATGCGGTTGGTGAAGTGATTGCCGATGCCATTGAAGAAGTTGGTAAAGATGGTGTTGTCACCGTTGAAGAATCCAACACTTTTGGCATGGACCTTGACTTTGTTGAAGGCATGCAGTTTGACAAAGGCTTCCTATCGCCATACTTCGTTACCGACCCTGAACGTCAAGAAGCGGTTCTTGATGAACCCTACATACTGTTCAATCAAGGCAAAATATCCAACGTTCAAGAACTGTTGCCAATCCTTGAAAAGGTAATGCAGGCGGGTAAGCCTTTGTTGATAGTTGCTGAAGACATTGAAGGTGAAGCACTGGCAACTTTGGTTGTCAACAAGATTCGCGGCACCTTCAATTCCGTGGCTGTTAAAGCACCTGGCTTTGGTGAGCGCCGCAAGGCGATGCTCGCTGACATGGCAATCCTCACTGGTGGCCAAGTTGTGGCTGAAGAAGTAGGTTTGAAGCTAGAAAACATCGACATGGCTTTGCTAGGTAACGCTCGTAAAATCGTTGTCACTAAAGACGACACCACCATCGTTGAAGGTGCTGGTTCTCGTTCTGACGTGGAAGGCCGAGTGCAGCAAATCAAATCCGAAATAGAAAACACCGACTCCGACTGGGATCGTGAAAAGCTACAAGAGCGTCTCGCGAAACTAGCTGGTGGTGTTGCTGTTGTCCAAGTTGGTGCAGCTACCGAAGTTGAACTCAAGGAGAAAAAGCATCGTATTGAAGATGCCCTTTCTGCTACCCGTGCCGCTATTGAGGAAGGCATCGTTGCTGGCGGTGGTACCGCTTTGCTGCGTTGCCGTGCCGCGGTGGATGCTGTGTCTACTAGCCTTAGCGGAGACGAAGCAACCGGTGCTCGCATTATCAGTGCCGCTCTTGATGCACCAACTAAGCTGATAGCAGCCAACGCTGGCCACGAAGGCGCGGTTATTGTGCAACGTGTGGAAGCTGAAACGGGTTCAACTGGTTTTGATGCAGCCACAGGCGAGATGGTTGACCTTATTGATGCCGGTGTAATCGACCCTGTCAAGGTGACCCGTGCTGCACTGCAAAATGCCGCGTCAATCGCTGGCTTGTTGCTCACAACTGAAGTGCTTGTGGCCGACAAGCCTGAAGAAACCCCAGCCGCACCCGCAGGTGGTGGCGATCCTATGGGTGGAATGGGCGGCATGGGCATGATGTAAAGCCCAAAAACTTTGTTCAAGGGGGCAGGTTGATAAACCTGCCCCCTTGCGCGTCCACACACTTTAGCCAAGCAGTCCCTTATCGCAGGTGTCGGCAGGACATACCTGTTCGATAACCATCTTTGCTCTACCAACTCAGCCACGCATGGGTATGGCGAATAGAGGATCATAGTGTTCAAATAAATCTATTTTTAATTTTCTGAAATATGTTTCGATTGTGTTTGGTAGGGTCTATCGTATTAATTCTTGAACTTGTTATCTCTACAAATTTGAGCAATCATGAAATACCGTGTTTTCTGTGCAGTGTTGATCGGGCTTCTTATCGCGCCTGTGCTTGTGGGACCTATCCGAGAGGGTGATAGCTCACAACAGGGTTGGGTACGGTCGTTGGGCTAGGCTAGACTGCTCTCAAGCGGCACCGTCTGGAGCGCATCAATATGCTGAGGTGCAGAAAATCGCTGGTATAGCTAAAAGTGGTAAGTCTTACAACATGAAAGAGTTCATTGCCGAAAAATTTCCTAGTAACACAAGACATTCTGTATCAGCACCCTACCAATACCTTACTTGGAGTGACGACAATTGTTCGCTAGGACCGGCTGCTTCTCTGCGATGGGTAGTCCAAAGAGTTACAGGGTTCGGCAACGAATTCGACCCACGGACACTCACTACTAGTATCGCTGATCTAGTTCGTTATCCATTTGTTCCTAAGGCCCCCTTCAAACACGGTTGTTGGCGACATGATTTTGCTTGGCGAAATCTATCACGTATTGAACAAAAATTCCCGACCATCGACTCTTGGAATAAAAAGAACTATGACGCAACCAACGCTAAACTCTTGTCCGATTGGTACGACGCATGCGACAACACCTACACCAATGCTCTGTATAGAGATTTTAAGGCAGATTGTCGGTTGACCGCTGATGATGCTAGTGACTTGTTGAAACTTGTGACATCTGTTTCTGGTTACAGGTCAAACATGAATGATATCGGCTACCAAAACTAAATATTGATCGCTGACTTTAACTCACACTAGTACCGTGGAGATACAATGGAAAATATTGATAAGCTAAACAGAGGTAAGGCTATGAACACAGCTAAAGTTTTCGTGTTGGCTCTGTGTTGGGGGTTGTTCGTTAGTGCGTGTGCTTTTGGGGGAGAAGATAGCAGTGTTGTTGATGTATCAAATGGTGATTCGCTTCAAACAACAACCACCACCAACACCGAAACATCGACTACTGTTTTGCCTACCACGACTTCGGTGCCGGCTACCACGACTTCTATTATAACAGATGCTAAAATGAAATCAGATGATGAAGCCAAGTCGAAGCAACAGTACACAGAAACGCAATTAGGTTTAGAAGCTATCGTAGACAATTATTTGGATGCTTTGTGGGGCAGACCCAATATAAATGAGAATCATGTTTGGGCACATAGGGTCAAACTTGAATCAGGTGATGCTCAAATGAAACGGCGCGGCGAGTTTGAAGAGCAAGTTTATTTCAAGTTCATGGAGACTCGTGGTGACGAACCAATCCACAAATATCTGCGTCCGTATGCTTCAGAAGGCTACCTTTTGTGCTTTTTCAGAATGCTTGACGTGAAGCCAACTGAAGAAAATGCTAAGGAGATATTTTCTCAAACAGAAGAGCAGCAGCAGGCGATGTTTGACGAGTTGGGTTGGGATCAAGCAAAGGTAGATACAGTCGCACAAGGGTGTTGGACCGAGACGCTTACGTTTCCTACTCTTGAAGAGGGTGAAGGTGAACGACTAATGAAACAACAACGCGCTTTCTATCTAAAAATTGCGCGTGATTGGGTTGAAGCCAACCCCGATAAAGTCGTACCCTTAACCACAAATGAATGAGTAGTGAACTGCCTGGTCTGCGTCGCAACAACAAAGAAGGCGAGTATGGCAAAACCAACCTCACGCTAGGAGCCTGCTGAACAATCCCGAAGTCGTAGTATCTGCAAGCCTCTGAACTGGTGGTTTGTCTTGACGAACACGGGAATCACGCCGATAATCAGCAGTCTCCTAGGAGATGCCGGTGAGCCAGTCGGCGGTACCCTGCTTAAGAACACCAACAAGACTCAGCAAGTTGAGTCATTTTGATGCCATCACCCAACCCCCTCAAGGGGGCGTTGCAACCGCTTCAACAAAGGCTACACCGGTTTCTGCCTTTGAAGACCAGCAACGCAAGATTTATGGCGTACAGTGTCACCCCGAGGTTAACCACACCACAAACGGCCAAAGAATCATCAAAGGGTTTTTCAAATTCACCCCTATGGGTGGAATGGGCGGCATGGGCATGATGTAAAGCCCAAAAAATATTGTTCAAGGGGGCAGGTTCATGAACCTGCCCCCTTGCGCGTCCACACACTTTAGCCAAGCAACTCCTTATCGCAGGTGACGGCAGGGAGTGAATCGCCCCGAGTGATGGCCAGCGACCCGGTTCTCGTAACCAGCCGCATCACTGAAATCGAACTTCGGCGCAATCTGACACGACTGTTGGATGGAGAGGACCTGATCTCTGCACGCCGTCAGTTGCAAACCGACCTCAACTCCTTCGCAATCGTCGAAATCGACTCTGTGACCTGCAACATGGCGGCCGGTATAAAGGCTATGAATACAGCTAAGGTTTTCGTGTTGGCTCTGTGTTGGGGTTTGCTTGTTGGTGCGTGTGCTTTTGGGGGAGAAGACTGAAACCTTCTCAAAACCCTCACTCCACCCACAACGCGAAGAGTCCCTTATCCGCTTTCAAGAAGGTATCATCAAGGCGGTAATGCACGCTACAGATACGGTTCTGGTGATTGACTTCGGTGCTCAATACGCCCAACTAATCGCACGGCGACTGCGCGAGGCTCATACTTATAGCGAAATAGTCGCACCAACAATAAGAGCTTCTGAAATAGCCGCAAAAAACCCGATAGGGCTGATCTTTAGTGGCGGACCAGCGTCGGTTTATGCGAAAGAAGCCACCCTGATTGATGCAGATATCTATGAATTAGGTATTCCGATTCTAGGTATCTGCTACGGCGCTCAGATGATTGCTCAACAAAAGGGCGGTCGAGTGGAGCGCACCAAAGAAGGGGAATATGGGAAGACGATCCTGACATTGGAAGACACTTGTGGCGTGTCTGGTGGAACACTGCTTCAGCGCACCAGCAAATCTCAACAAGTCTGGATGAGCCACGCCGATAGTATTACTCAACCTCCTCAGGGTGCCATCACCACTGCGTCAACTAAAGCTGCTACTGTCGCTGCTTTTGAAGATCGCGGGCACCAGCTATTTGGCGTGCAGTTTCATCCCGAAGTCAGCCACACCACCAACGGTCAGCAAGTAATCGAGAATTTTTTGAAATACGCCTGCAACACTAGCGGTGACTGGACTATGGAGTCGATAATTAGCAGTGCAACAAAAGAGATCCAGCAGCAGGTGGCTGACAGAAACGTCATTTGTGGTCTCAGCGGTGGGGTCGACTCAGCGGTCGCAGCTGCGCTCACTCACAGAGCAATAGGTACCCAACTAAAGTGTGTTTTTGTGGACACTGGCCTCCTGCGCCACAATGAAGGTGCCGAGGTGGTGGAGGTGTTTGAACGAAACTTCGGTATGCACCTAACCCATATAGAAGCCAAAACGCAGTTCTTGGCAGCATTGGCGGGTGTAACCGATCCAGAAGCCAAAAGAAAAACCATAGGCGAACTCTTCATACGCGTCTTTGAAAATGCCAAAGCGCAAGCAGGTGGTGCAAAATACCTAGTGCAAGGCACTTTATATCCAGACATCATCGAATCTGGAGGACAACATAGTGCAACAATCAAGAGCCACCACAATGTTGGTGGCCTACCAGAGAAGCTAGACTTTACTTTAGTGGAGCCCTTGAGGCACCTTTTTAAAGATGAAGTACGCCAAGTCGGTCGTGAACTCGGACTCCCAGATGAGATAGTTGAACGTCAACCATTTCCCGGCCCCGGCTTAGCCGTGCGTATCATTGGTGAAGTCACCTCCAAAAGAGTAGCTACCCTACAGCAAGCCGATTTTATTGTGCGCCAAGAACTCCGCAACGCTGGTTTGGAAGACCAAATCTGGCAGTCTTTTGCGGTTTTGCCAGACATTCGCACTGTGGGTGTGATGGGCGACGAACGCACCTACGGTCAGTTAGTGATCATCCGAGCGGTAACTAGTGAAGATGCAATGACAGCTGATTGGGCACGAATCAGTCACGATGTGCTAGAAATAATGAGCAGTCGTATCATCAACGAAGTTCAAGGAGTCAACCGTGTGGCTTACGACATCACCTCCAAACCACCAGGCACAATAGAGTGGGAATGATCACACCACAACCACTCCCAAATGTAAAACATTCGGGGATGCCTAGTGGTTGACTTCGGAGCTTCCAAAATAACTCCGCGCCCGAAAAAGGGCAGAATATTTGACCGCGGGCGCAGAATTCGGTTAGCTGATGTTGACCCTCGGGGACGTTGTCGTTTAGACGCGATCGTCCGCCATCTCCAAGATGTAGCCAGAGACGATTCAGCCGACAGCAAACTTGTCAACCCGATGGACTGGATAGTGAGACGCAATCTCATTGAGGTGCGCACCGCCCCCGTTTATCAGGAATGGATAAAGTTGTCAACTTGGTGTAGTGGTTACGGTAGTCGTTGGGCTGAAAGGCGAACTGAAGTGCGCGGGCAACTAGGTGCTGAAGTTGAAGCTGTGACCATCTGGGTTCATATCGACATTGAAACGATGCGTCCAGCACGGCTATCGGATGATTTTTTTAGGATTTGGGGTGAAAGCACCAACGAAAGAAGGGTCAACGCTCGCAATACGTTGCCGGTCACTTGGCCTGCACACGCCCAAACCTGCCCGTGGCCCTTGCGTTTTACAGACATAGACCTTCTCGGACATGTGAACAATGCTGCACAGTGGGCTGCGGTGGAGCACGTACTTCACCTAAATGGTTTGCCTAACGGCCCATTTCGTGCTCAAATCGAATACGGCTCTGGTGTGAAATTAGAAGACGAAGTGAACTTACGATGGTTGTCTCAAGATGATGGCGTGGACACTTGGCTTACCAGCAAAAAAGTGGCACGCAGCACAGCGCAAATACGCCCTTTACCAGCAAGTTCTCAAGCATCTAGTTCACCCTCAATGCGTATCTTAAGAATAGGGTACAAGGGACGTAGGTAAGGCACTAACCCAAAATCCCAATCACGCACCTTCACGAAACACCACTGCGATCAAACACCGCGCGGCGATAGTGTCGTAGTTCTTCAAGGCTTTCTTTAATGTCGTCTGAAGCACGATGCCCTTTCGTTTTTTTTGGTGCGGATGCAAATGCTTGGGGGTGCCAGCGGCGCATCAACTCCTTCACGGTAGAGACATCGATGGAACGGTAATGCAAGAAGTTGTCTATCTCACTTAGGTGTTTCGCTAAGAAACGGCGATCGGTGCCTATTGAGTTGCCACACAGTGGCACTGTGCGTGGTTGGCTGATGTGCTGTTGCAAAAATTCTAGGGTTTGGTTCCCAGCATCGGCAAGGCTTAGCGTGGATGCCTGCACTGCTGCAAGCAAACCGCTAGCAGTATGCATCTCAAAAACAACATGCTCTAAGCCGACGAGATCACTTTTGGGCGCGTGAATGATGAGGTCGGGGCCTGTCGCTACTATTTGCAGATTATCGTCTGTGAGCAAAGTGGCGATCTCTAAAATCGAATCTTTGTCGGGGTCCAGTCCTGTCATTTCAAGGTCCATCCAAGCAAGCATTCCCCAAGCGTAGGCTGCTTTATACGAAGTCAAACGGCTCGATTGTTGAAGCAACAGTGGTAACATAGCATTTGTGGCATTATTGGTTCAGAAATTCGGTGGTACCTCAGTCGCAAACCCTGATCGAATCCGCGAAGTTGCCGACTATGTTGCGCGCAACCACCGCAGAGGCGACCAAGTTGTGTTGGTGGCATCAGCGATGGGCAAAGAAACTGATGAACTATTGCGTTTAGCAAATCAGGTCTCACGCACTAAACCGGGGCGTGAGATGGACATGCTCATAACAAGCGGCGAACGTAAGGCTTGTGCATTGCTTTCAATGGCTTTGCACGATCTTGGTGTTGCTGCTGATTCTTTTACTGGTAGTCAAGCGGGTTTCTTAACCAACACGACCCACCAAAACGCCAAGATACTTGAATTGCAACCCGGACGTATCCTTAAGTCCATTGCAAACGGGCGTGTTCCTGTGGTTGGTGGGTCTCAAGGTGTGTCAACCGACAATAATGTCACTTTTTTAGGGCGAGGTGGTTCCGACACCACCGCAGTAGCTTTAGCTGACGCGCTCAACGCTGACGCTTGCGAACTATATACAGACGTGCCTGGTGTCTTCACGACCGACCCTCGGTTAGTGTCGTCCGCTAGGCGAATCGACAAAATCTCATTCGACGAACTGCTCGAGATGACCGCAACTGGTTGCCCTAAACCAGCTATGAGGTCAGTAGAGTTTGCCCGAACTTATGGAGTGAAACTGCATATTCGCAGTGCTTTTTCTTGGGTTCCAGGCACTTGGGTAACTGAGGAGGAATACATGGAAGGTGCTCTCATTTCCGCGGTGACACACGACAACAGCGAAGCCAAAATGACCGTTGCGGGGGTTATCGACCGCCCGGGGGTTGCTGCGCTGCTGTTTCGAACCTTAGCTGACGCTGATGTCAACGTCGACATGATTGTGCAAAACGTGTCGGCACAAGGGCACACAGACATCAGCTTCACCGTCCCCCATCAACAAGTTGAAGTCGCTACCGCCGCCGTTAACGCAATCATTGGTTCGCTAGGTGCAGCCAAGCTAGTGACAGACAACCATATTGCCCGAGTGAGCCTCATAGGTGCGGGGATGAAAACCAACCCAGGTGTGGCGGCCACCATGTTTGAAACCTTAGCCGAGGCTGCGATCAATATTGAAATGATTTCAACGTCAGCTATTCGGGTTTCTTGTGTCGTGCGAGAATCACAAGTTGAGCAAGCGGTAGAAACGCTGCATAAAGCCTTTGAGTTGCATCTCCCCCCTGAAGACCGCAGCCGTATCTGACCACAAAGGAGTACCTATGTGTGCTGAACCCAGTTGGACGATAGGGATCGAAGAAGAATACCTATTAGTGGATCGCGAAAGCGGCGCGCTTGTTCCAAAGCAGCCAGATGGATTGCTTGAAAAAGTTGCCGATCTAAAGCACGGCATGGTGGCGCGCGAACTGTTTAGTTCACAGATCGAGGTTGCTACAAGTGTGTGTAACGACATGCGTTATTTGCGTGCCGACATCGGCTTGTTGCGTTTAGCGGTAGCTGAAGCAGCTGCGGAATACGGCTTAGCACCGATAGCGGCATCAAGTCATCCTTTTGCCCGTTGGCATCAACTGCAGATTAGTGAAGGTGAACGGTACCAGGCTTTAGTTGCCGACCTACAAGGAGTCCTGAAGCGATTGATTATCTCAGGTTTGCACGTTCATGTTGGTATTGAAGACCCCGAATTGCGTGTTGATTTAATGAACCAAGTTGGCTATTTCCTGCCACACTTATTGGCTTTGTCAACTTCATCGCCGTTTTGGGAAGGTCGAGACACTGGTTTAAAAAGTTATCGAATGGCTGTGTTTGCGAGCACACCACGCACTGGTTTGCCCGAAAAGTTCGACTCTTGGTCGGAGTTTCAGCGGCATATCGGGGTCTTGGTCGATGCCGGAATCATTGAAGATTCGAGCAAAATTTGGTGGCACGTGCGTCCCTCACAACACTACCCCACATTAGAGATGAGGGTAGCTGATCTGCCCACCAAGATGGAAGACGCTATTTCTATTGCGTCTCTCTATTTATGTCTGCTAAGAATGCTCTGGAGGCTCAAGCTGGAAAACCGGCGTTGGCGAAGCTACTCCAACTTTTTGGTGTCTGAAAATCTTTGGCGGGCCCAACGATATGGTCTAAGCGGCGAACTCATCGACTTTGGTAAAGGCGTACTGGTACCTTTTCCTGAGTTGCTAAATGAGTTGGTGGAGTTGGTGCGTGTCGATGCTATAGATTTGGATTGCGTTGCCGAAGTGGAGCACGCGTTTACTATCTGTAAACGTGGCAGTTCCGCTGATCGTCAACTAAACGTGTATCACCAAGCCCTTGAGCAGGGTGCCAACGAAGACGAAGCTCTCAAAGCTGTGGCACAAACCCTTATCGCCGACACTATCGCGCCCCCACAATTCTAAGGCACAGCCATTTCTGATGTGCATGTGTGTCTATGAATACTGAACATAGAAGGTTGCTGCTATGAGTCTTGAGGCTGATGAACTTTTAGGAGCTTTAACGCTAGAAGAGAAGGTTTCGCTAGTGACTGGGCGCGATATGTGGCGCAGCCACGGTATTGCCCGATTTGGGATTCCTAGCATAAAGGTGACCGATGGGCCAAACGGTGCTCGCGGTGATGGGCTACTAGGCACCGGCACACCAACAGCGTGTATACCAAATGGTGCCGCACTTGGTGCTAGCTGGGATCCAGCATTAGTTCATGAACTCGGGCAACTACTAGGAGACGAAGCTCGGGCCAAAAATGCCCACGTTCTGTTAGCCCCCACCATCAACCTGCATCGTTCCCCAAACGGTGGGCGTAATTTTGAATGTTTCAGTGAAGACCCCATCCTCTCTGGGCAACTAGCCGCAGCTTTCGTGCAAGGCGTGCAATCTCGTGGTGTGGCAACCACCCCCAAACACTTCGTGGGCAATGACTCTGAATTTGAACGCAATAGCATAGATTCGCAAATTGATGAGCGTACTTTGCGTGAACTTTACCTAGTCCCCTTTGAGCACGCTGTAAAGAGAGGCAAATGCTGGGGCATTATGGCGGCATACAACCGGCTGAACGGTGAATTCTGCACCGAGAATTATTGGCTGCTCACAAAGATACTGCGCGAGGAATGGGGCTTTGATGGTTTCGTGGTCACTGACTGGTTTGGTGCGCGTTCCACTAGCAAGATGGCCAATGCGGGTTTGAGTTTGGAGATGCCCGGCCCAGGCAAATTTTATGGCGACAAACTACTTGCTGCGGTGAAAGCAGGTGAGGTGTCGCAAACCACGCTTGACAGCATCGCCAAAGACATCCTAAAGCTCATTGAAATTACCGCAGATAATACCCAGAGCACCGATTTAGATGAAGTCACCCTCGACAGGCCCGAAGACCGGGTACTGATACGCCGTGCCACAGCAGCTAGTTCAGTTTTGCTGCACAACAACGGCATCTTACCTCTGACTGCTAACCCTAAGCCTACAGAGAGCATCTTTAAAGTAGCGGTCATTGGGCCTAACGCTCGCAACGCCAAAATAATGGGTGGAGGTTCAGCAAAAGTAAATGCTTATCGATCTGTCTCACCATATGCCGCGCTCAAAGCGAAGCTACCAAACGCTGAGGTGCGTTGGGAACAAGGCTGCAACATTGATCGCACCTGCTCAGCCCTCAGCAAACCTCTAGTGCAGGGGTTAGTTGATGTTGCATATTTTGAAGGGCACGAAATTGATGCCGATAGCGACGTGATAGCAACTGAGCAACACGAAAGTTTTGATTTCACGATATTTGGTCAACCTGCACCCAATGTGTCTGCAAATGCTTTTACCATGCGAGCCACAGCAACTGTGATGCCAAAGGCGACTGGGCCTTATGAACTCCGTTTGGTGCAATACGGACGCACGCGGATTCTGGTGGGCGGTCAGATAGTGCTTGACGCTACCGAAGGTGACTATCTTGTCGGCAGCGCATTTTTTGGGTTTGGCACAGAAGAGATCGGCGCGTCCCTTGATTTAGTTGCAGGTCGTGCCATTGAGCTAACAGTGGAGTTCACCAACAGAGACACAGCCATATTTTCAGGAGTGAAAGTAGGCCTAGTTGCTGCTGAATTTGAAGACCTAATGGTCCGCGCAGAATCATTGGCTGCGACTAGCGACTTAGCAATCGTTGTGGTTGGCACCAACGACGAGTGGGAAACTGAAGGACAGGATCGAGAGTCGTGGGAACTGCCCGGCGAACAAAGAGAGTTGATCCGGCAGATATCTAAAGTGAACGAGCGCACAATAGTGATTCTCAATGTAGGTGCACCACACGATTTATCGTGGCTAAAAGAGCCGGCCGCGGTGCTTTATGTTGGGTTCGGTGGCCAAGAGTTAGGCAACGCGCTTGTGGACATGTTGTTTGGTGAAACAGAGCCGAGTGGGCGTATGCCAACAACAATAGGTACCCAATATGAGCATTTTGGTGCTTACCTGAACTATCCCGGAGAGAATTCTGTGGTTCGATACGGCGAAGGTTTATTCATTGGTCATCGCTTTCATGATGCCTTAGACCTCGAGCCCGCAGTTGAATTCGGCTTCGGTTTGTCGTACACCACTTTTGAAATGTCACCACCTCGTCTGCTCGGAGAGCCCCAAAAATCACCTGGCGACACAGTTGAAGTTGAAGTTGATGTAACCAACTGCGGAGACCGTGTGGGATCAGAGGTGGTGCAGATATATGTTGAACCTGTAAATCCCAAGATTAGACGGCCGTTGCGAGAACTTAAGGCTTTCAAAAAGATGACGCTCGATCCCGGTACCTCTACCACCGTGTGTTTTGCTCTAGTGCCTCGAGATTTTGCTTATTATGATGTCGCAGATCAATTTTGGCACGACTTACCAAAAGCAGGACCAGTGCCAGCCCAAACTCAACATCAGCACCGCAAAGTAGCAGGCTGGTATCTAGACCCAGGCGAATATCGGATAATGTGCGGGCGTTCTTGTCGCGACTTCACCGGTGCAACAACTGTGATGTTCGTTGGTAACGAACTGCACATAAACTGAATTAGCCAAAGGAGCACCATGTTCGCAAAACGAAATAAACAAACCATGCCCGATCCCGCTCACGCCCTTCCCGGCCGCAGCGAACCGCTGCCAACACCAAGCAATCATCTAGTTTTAGATACCCCAATAGCCGGCCCATATCCAGATGGTTACGAAAAAGCGTTGTTTGGGCTGGGCTGCTTTTGGGGTCCTGAACGCTTTTTCTGGCAACTAGACGGTGTCTACACCACAGCCGTTGGGTATGCCGGCGGTTACACCCCCAATCCAACCTATGAAGAGGTGTGTACTGGACAAACAGGCCACAACGAAGTGGTTTTGGTGGTTTTTGACCCGACTGTTGTTAGTTATGAAAGCTTACTAGGGACTTTTTGGAACATCCACGACCCCACCCAATACATGCGTCAACACAACGACATCGGCACCCAGTATCGCAGCGAAATATATGTGTTCAATGAAGATCAACGTGTTGAAGCGCAAAAGAGCCGTGACAAATATCAACAACGACTAAGCGAAGCTGGCTATGGTGAAATCGTCACCACCATTGTTGATGCACCGAGGTTCTATTTTGCTGAGCAATACCATCAGCAATACCTTCAGCAACGCCCGTGGGGCTACTGTAACCACGGTCATTGCCAAGTAGCCTACGCCTAGCTATTGGCTAGGGAAGCCAGGTCCTTGATGGTCAACCCCTTCCATGTTTGCATTAAGACGAGCTTTGCCCATCAAATCGGCGACAACCGGGCCGAGTTCACTGGGATTATCGGGCTGTTGTGCTGTTGGCCCGAGATGCCAACCTTCGGCAATGCCAAGTTGTTCACCTCTCACATCAAACACTCTCCCTGTAACATTGCTAGCTTCAGCACTTGCTAACCAAGTGGCTACAACCGCAACCCAGCGAGGTGACAAGGCTTGCTTATCGGCCTCACTCAGGTTCTCCTCACCACCAAACAAAGGCAAAGTCATACGTGAAACCGCTGTAGGTGCCAAGCAGTTAACTGTCACACCGTACTTGAAGAGTTCTTGTGCGGTGATGATTGAAAAAGCTGCAATGCCCGCCTTTGCTGAACCATAGTTGGACTGGCCGGGGTTACCGTAGATACCGGAAGGTGAAGCGGTATTGATCACGCGGCCGTAGATTTGCTGGCCCGCTTTAGCCTTGCCTCGCCAATAAGCAGCTGCGTGATGAGTGAGACCAAATGTGCCTTTTAGGTGAACCCCAAGAACTGAGTCCCAATCGTCTTCATTCATTGTAAAGACCATACGGTCACGCAAAATGCCCGCATTGTTGACCACAATATTGATGTCGCCATAGGTATCAATTGCTTTGTTGAGCATTGCTTGAGCATCATCAAAGGAAGCAACATTGCCTCCGTCAACCACTGCTTGTCCGCCGTTAGCCACTATTTCAGCCACCACTTCTTGTGCAGCAGTGAGGCTCCCTGGTCCACCAAACTCATCACCACCTAGGTCATTCACCACTATCTTGGCACCGTGATTAGCCATCATCAAGGCGTGTTCTCGCCCTATACCTCGACCGGCTCCGGTAATCAAAGCGACCTTACCTTCAAGTAGTGAAGTCATTGTGCCTCCTCAGAAAAATTACAGTTTAGCGAGCGGTCTACCAACCCCGTGCTACCCAATCATCAAAGCTGGGCATCTCGGTACCTATTGTGGTGTCAAGTCCATGCCCGGGCAGCACTATGGTGTTAGCATCAAAAACTCTGAACATGCGATCTTCAATACTTCGCAGTATGGTATTGAAATCCCCACCCTCGTTTTTTGTGGTTCCCGGGCCACCCGGGAAGAGGGTGTCTCCACTAAATAGTAAAGGTGTGTTGTGTACACTAA
The DNA here is from genome assembly GCA_965204595.1 of Candidatus Aldehydirespiratoraceae bacterium. Lineage (GTDB taxonomy): Bacteria > Actinomycetota > Acidimicrobiia > Acidimicrobiales > Aldehydirespiratoraceae > VXYK01. Next base: position 1,618,537 of record CBDBEW010000014.1, read on the forward strand.
ACGACATTGAACCTGGTGTATGCCCTGGCGTGTGATGTGCGTGAATACGCAGCTTGCCTATTTCAATCACTGATTCATCGCTAATGAAATAATCGTAGCTATCTAACATGGCTGCGTCCTCTGCCGCGACACCAACCTTATAACCAGCTTCACGAACCGCTGGCACAGCTTGAATATGATCCCAGTGTCCGTGGGTTTCAAGCACAGTTCGCACATTTAGTACCCGACATAGTTCTAGCAAACGCTCGTGTTCGTTGGCTGCATCAAGCAGAACAGCTTCACCTGTTTGGTGGCAACGCACCACAAAAACATTGTTGTCTAGTGGGCCAACGACTAGACGGTGGACTTCAACACGGCTGTCAGACCAATGAAGCGTGGCAAGATTAGAACTCACACTGAAATAATAGCGAATAGCTGAGCTACTTTCAGATAGAATATCGCATGGCTTGCGATAGATTAACCAGGAGAAACTATGGATTTAACCCCTTGTCCCAATAGTGATGGCTCAAGTCCAAAACGTCAGCACTTTACTCGAGAACCGGAAATGTGTATCGACTTAGAAAGGCGTTACACGGCAACCATGGAAACAACATTGGGCACAATGGTCTTTTCACTTGATGCTCTTTCGGCTCCAAAAACCGTTAACAACTTCGTGGCTTTATCTCGCTACCACTTCTACGACGGTTTGACTTTCCACCGTGTTATCCGCGAGTTTATGTGCCAGGGCGGTGATCCCGACGGCACAGGCCGTGGCGGCCCAGGATATCGATTCAAAGATGAACTTCCCGCACCTGGACGCTATGAGATTGGTTCTTTAGCTATGGCCAATGCTGGTCCAAACACTAACGGTAGCCAGTTTTTTGTTGTATCTGGAGCTAATGGACTGAGATTGCCGCCTCAATATTCGCTATTTGGGAAGCTAGTATCTGGAATGAAAGTGCTGGAACTGATACAACAAGTCCCTACCGACCGCAATGACAAGCCCATAGCCGATGTGGAAATACACTCGGTCACAATCGAAGAAGCAGACTGAAATGAACATAACCAGGATCGGTGTTGTTGGTTCAGGCACGATGGGTAGTGGCATTATTGAGATTGCCGCTAAAGCTGGGGTTCAAGTTGTTGCCTACGATATAGATGCTGCCGCGATTGAACTTGGTCAAGAAAAGCTACAACAATCTCTTAGCAAAGCAGTCACGCGAGGCAAACTTAGCGAAGCCGACCGAAGCGATACCGAAGCTCGTATCACTTGGACTACTGACTTAGCAGATACCCACAATTGTCAACTGGCTATTGAAGCAGCCCCTGAGATTATTGACCTAAAGCTCAAGATATTCGAACAACTAGATGAAGTGCTGCCCGCAGATGCGATTATGGCAACTAATACTTCTTCAATACCGATAATCAACATCGCTATGGGTACCAAACGTCCTGAAAGTGTGTGCGGAATGCATTTTTTTAACCCAGCAACAGTGATGCGCCTTGTGGAGGTAATCTCCACACAACGCTCCGATAACGCGCTGGTGCAGCAAGCCGCAACGTTTGCTAGCGAAGTCTTAGGCAAACGAGTGGTGCATTGCCGTGATCGGGCGGGGTTTGTTGTGAACGCCTTGCTGGTGCCGTTTTTGTGCCAAGCCATCTCAATGTTGGATGCGGGACAGGCATCAGCCGAAGACATTGACGAAGCAATGAAGCTTGGTGCCGGTCATCCGATGGGGCCATTGGCATTGTGTGATTTGATCGGCCTAGACGTGATGTTGTGGAGTGCTGAATCACTGTATAACGAATACAACGAGCACCATTTAGCACCGCCACCATTGTTGCGCCGCATGGTTGAGGCTGGGCAACTCGGTCGTAAAACGGGCAAAGGTTTCTACAACTACTAAGACAGCACGCCATTTAGCGGCGATACCAAACAGTCCCTTCTGGTGTGTCTTCCACTACGATACCTAGATTGTTCAGTGCATCCCGCAAGCGGTCAGATTCGGCGTAATCTTTAGCCTCACGAGCAGTACCACGTTGCGCTAGTAAAGCAGCTATGTCGCTGCTTAGTTCATTGGCATTACTAGCATGGGATGAGGGTCTAGTTTCATCGTTAACCGTGATACCCAACACGTTCACTAGATCAACTACCGTGTTGACAAGGGAAGCAGCAGACGCTGAGCCGCTATCAAGAGCTGCATTGGCCTTTCTTAGTGTGTCAAATACAATAGCGATGGCTTCTGGTGTACCCAAGTCATTATCCATAGCATTGCTAAATAAGGCAACCGTTTTGTTATCGCGACCCTCCAGCGAAGTTCGCTGCGCGCGGCGCAGCATGGCATCAATACGTTCGATTCCAGCTCGAGCTTGCCGCATCACTGAGGCATTGATCTCCATAGTCTTGCGATAATGAGTCTGCAACAAGAGCAAACGTAGTGCCCGCGCATTCTGTGGATGTTCATCAAGCAATTCCCGCACGGTCAAATAATTGCCTAACGATTTCGCCATTTTTGCCCCAGAGACATTGAGCATCGCATTATGTAGCCAGTGGTTTGCAAAGTTTCGGCCCGCTGCAATTGCTTCTGCACGTTCGTTGGTGTGATGAGGAAAAATCAAGTCATCCCCACCGCCATGCAGGTCAAACCCATCACCCAAAATAGCGAGGCTCATAGCCACGCATTCAATGTGCCAACCAGGGCGGCCATCACCCCAAGGAGAGGGCCAAGTGGGTTCGTTGGGTTTAGCCGATTTCCATAAAGCGAAATCTAAGCCATCTTCTTTGTGCTCGTCAACTTCAACTCGCGCTCCCATACCTTTGGCGAGTTCATCAAAATCGCAATGAACCAAAGCTCCATAATCTGTGATCGAACGCACTCGTAAATACACACCAGAAGCCGTTCGATAGGCTGAACCATTGCTAATAAGAGCTTCAATGAATGCCACCATTTCGGCTATGAACTCAGTAGCATGGGGGCGGTCATGTGGTTGAAGTATGTTAAGTTCTTCCATTACCTCAAAATAAACTTGCTCCCATTTTGTGGCTATTTGAGCTTCAGTTGAACCCTCTTGTTGGGCGCGCTTAATGATCTTGTCGTCTATATCAGTGACATTGACCACATGGCGAACCTCTACACCTTGCCACTCAAAATAACGGCGCAACACATCATAGGTGAGGGCACTACGAGCGTGACCAAGATGTGGATGATCATAGACCGTTGGTCCGCAAACGTAAAGCGATAACTGTCCAGCGTTGCGCAGCACTAAAGGGCGGACTGTTGCGGTAAGTGTGTCGTATAAACTAATCAAGGTTCAAAGTTAATCAAGTGTGAGGCTTTGCCGAAGCATTGAGTTCTATGCCGCACAGTTTTGCTAGCTCCGATAATACAAGTGGAGCTTGAGGATCGTCACCACCTACCATGATGCTTTTCGCAAAGTTGACTAGTTGCTGTTTGGCTAGTGGCGCGTTTAAGTCGTTGTCTAAAGCCTCACGCAAAGCAACTGCAAATGGAGTTGGGTCGGGGCCACTGCTTGATTGTGCGGCAGTCAACAACAATTCTAGATTAGCGATGCCGTCTTCTAAGTCTTGATCAAACCATTCCCAATCTTGACGGTAGTGATGAGACATGAGAGCCAGGCGGAGAGCTCGAGGGTCAGCCTTTTGGGTGAGTTCGTTGACGAATACTAGGTTACCTAGCGATTTTGACATTTTTTTACCTTGATACGCTACCATCCCGCAATGCATCCAATGGCGCACGAAAGTCGCACCGCTAGCGGCTTCGCTTTGCGCTCTTTCGCATTCGTGATGAGGAAATATTAGGTCACTACCACCACCATGCAGATCTATGGTGGCACCAAGCAACCCCATAGCCATCGCACTGCATTCAATGTGCCAGCCTGGACGTCCTGAACCCCACGGCGAATCCCACTCTGGTTCATCTGATAGTGAAGGTTGCCACAAAATAAAGTCTAATGGGTTACGTTGACGGGGGTCTTGAGGGTGCCCCCCACGTTGCTCAGCGAGGTCAACCATAGTTGCTTGCGTGTAACCACTGAGCTCTCCGAAGGTTTCAAAAGTGGTCACATCAAAAAATGTTGCCCCTCCAACAGTGTAAATATGGCCATTAGCTTCGAGTGTGGCAATTAACGAAATCATTTCATTTACCCAATGCCGAGCGAGTGGTTCAGAGGCAACGGGTGCGATATTGAGACTGTCCATATCGTTTCGGAAGCGATTGATTTCCACAGTCGCCAAATCTAGAAAATCAACTCCTAGTTCACGAGCTTTAGCCAAGATACTGTCGTCCACGTCGGTGATGTTGCGCACCAATGTAACAGTGTGGCCAAGTTCTTCAAGCCTGCGAGTCAGAAGGTCATAAGTGAGATAAGTGTTGGCGTGGCCAAGATGGGTGGAATCATAGGGTGTTATACCGCACACATATATTGAGACGTTCTGGTTTGGGGTAAAAGGGAGGATAGCTCTGTGCGCGGTGTCGTATAAATGCACTACCATAAATTTAGCACCCCCGGCAGGAATCGAACCTGCGACGCACGGTTTAGGAAACCGACGCTCTATCCACTGAGCTACGGGGGCATTGACGCATTCGGGACTGTTTGCAACGTCTCCATCAACTCATATAATAACAGTGTGTCTTTTCATATTGTCGATCCGCCACCACTCCTTGACTGACACAAATCTAAACTAAAATCGCTATAATTGTTGGTTTAAGTTAACAAACACTTGGGATGGGTTTTAAACCTTTAGTTTATAAGTATGAGACCCGATGAAACAAATATATGTTAAAAAGTCCTCTTTCTTTTTCTTTGCAAAACAGATCTAAGCCAACCATATTCTGCGCTGTGGCACTCGTCGTCGGTGTCCTCGCGCCCGTGCTGCCGGCCCACGCCCAGAACCCGCCTCCCCAGAACCAGATGGCAGCAACCCCAGTCATCGACGGCACGCTGGACGCCACCTTCGTGGGAAACAACGAAACGGTCGGCAACAACGGCAACCTCAACGACGGCAGGTTCGTCACCAAGTTCACCGTCGACGGTGAAGCGGTTCAAAGCAGAGTCAACGAAGTGCTGCTGCAAAGCGACAACAAGATCATCGCGATAGGTTCGGCCGGCAACCAGTTCGCCTTAGCCCGCTACAACACCAACGGAACCCTCGACACCACGTTCGGCACCGACGGAAAGGTCACCACATCATTCGGCCGCTCCGAGGACGGGGCATACAGTGGGGTAATCGATAGAGACGGGAAGACTGTAGTGGGCGGGGAGAAGGGGGTACTCGACCGCGATTTCGCTTTGGCACGCTATAACACTGACGGCACCCTCGACACGAGTTTCGGGGAGAACGGGAAAGTTACAACCAAAGTAAGAAGGGGTAGCGTCCGCGAGAGTGTCAGGAAACTTCTCTTGCTTTCGGATGGCAAATTGCTTGCGGGTGGTTTTTCTAACGACGACCCAGTAATCATTCGATACAACGCCGACGGTAGCGTTGACAATTCATTCGGAAGTGACGGTCGTATCATATTGACCGCATTTCCAAATACTGAAGCTGTCTCAGGTTTGATCGAACTGTCCGATAAAAAGATCATCGTTGGAGCTTTGGCGCGCGGGAACATCGCCCTACTTAGGCTGAATGCGAACGGCACGTTAGATACGACCTTCGGCGATCAAGGAATAGTCTGGTGGGGCGGCGTCGTCAGTCAACGCCTCTGGGCGTTGCACGAGTTGGAGGGAGAGAAGTTTGTTGCGGTAGGCAACGACGGCCAAGATATGCTCGCGGTGCAGTTTGCAAACGACGGGACGTTGGATACGACGTTCGGTGAATCTGGTGCCATAAGAATTGACGCAGGTGCGGCCGACACTGCGTTCGGAGTCGATGTCCAAAAAGACGGCAAGATCGTTGTAGCCGGACACACGCACCGACCGAACGATTCGAACGTCTTCTTGACTGGTCGACTCGCATTAGCACGCATCAACACCGACGGGACGTTGGACGACACGTTCGGCAGTGAAGGTGTGCTAGTCGCGCCAGTCAGTGAAGGTCCGTCGGCTGCTTTCAGCCTGATCGTCCAACCCGATGGCAAGATTGTCGCAGCGGGGCGGGCATCAAACAACTTCGCGCTAGCTCGTTTTGCCTCGTCTCCGCCCGGCACCACTAAGCCAACCCTGACATTGTCACTCGACACTGCATCCCCAGTTCCTGAGAGTGTCGGCAACGTGACCGTGCGAGCGACCTTGAGTCAAAGTGCTCCCAGTGGCGGGCTGAGGGTCACCCTGCGGTCGTTGCAAGGTTCGACAACAACTGCTGCGGACGACTTCACTTTCCCCTCACCGTTCACCATCGCTTCGGGACAGTCGGTCGCCACAGCCACGCTGAGCATCCTAGACGATGACATCGACGAGGACGACGAGACATTGAAACTGGGCGCCATCGCCGGGATCGCGAATGTTGTGGGCACATCTCTCACGATCACCGACAACGATGTGTCCGGAGTGGTGATCAGCAAGTCAGCGATCAATGTCGATGTGGGCGGAACCAACGACTACACCGTCAAACTACGAAGTCGGCCCACCGCGAACGTCGTGATCACCGCAACTAGCGGCACGCCCGCCAACGCCACCCTGTCCCCGACGACCATGACGTTCACTGCGGCCGACTGGAAGACGGCTCAGACTGTGACCGTGACAGGCAAAGCCGAGGGCACATCGGAGATCACACACAAGGCGACGAGTTCGGATACGAACTATCTGAGCGAGTTGCCAGGCGGCGTGGAAGGTTTGTCGATCGATTCCGTGGACGTGACCGTCAAGAAACCAACACCCACTGAATTGACGCTGTCCCTGGCCAGCTTGAGCGTTCTGGAAAATGTCGGCACCGCCAAAGTAACGGCAACCCTGGATCATCCCGCCCTAGCTGACACGACTGTAACTTTCACGGCGACGACGGGGACCGCGACCGTCGGCACCGACTTGACCGTGCCGGCAACATTCACTGCTGCGATTGCTAAAGGCGCCAAGTCGGCCAGTGCCAACATCACTATTGTCGACGACAAGATAGACGAATCCGACGAGACCTTCACATTGGGCGCGACCGCCGCCAGTCTCTCTGCGTCAACGGTGACGGTGACCATCCTTGACGACGACCCCGCCGGGGTGACTGTGACGCCCCTTTCCTTGAGCGTGGACATCGGGTCGACCAAGAACTACACAGTAGTACTCGACAATCCTCCCAGCGCGGACGTGACGATCACGGCCACCAGCGGCTCTACCGGCATCGCCGGCGTCGCACCGCGTTCCAGAACTTTCACCACCTCAAATTGGGATACGGCGCAATCGTTCACCGTATCCGGTGTCGCTACCGGAACCGCAACCATAAGCCATACTGCCACAAGTGCGGACGGCGACTACAGCGGACTGACCGTGGACAAAGTAAAAGTCACGGTTACTAACCCGCCACCGAGTTCGTTGAGTGTGTCTTTGACCGACACCACCGTCGCTGAGGACGCAGGCGACGTGACCGTCACCGCCACCTTCGACCAGCCCGTGAAGGCCGCCACGACGGTCACGTTCACCGCCTCTGGGGGCACCGCCACGGGCGGCGGCGTGGATTACTCGGTGTCGGCCACGTTCACCGCCGCGTTCACGGTCGGCCAGACCGCCGGCACGGCGACGGTCACCATCGAAGACGACGACCTCGACGAGACCGACGAGACGCTCAAACTTGGCGCATCCGGAGGCGGATTGACCGCCGCCGCAGTAACCATGACGATCACCGACAACGACACCGCCGGGGTGACCGTGTCGGAGGATTCGTTGACCATCGCGAAGGGATCCACCAAAACCTACACCGTCGTGCTCAACACGAAACCGGGTTCGCAGGTGATCGTCACCCCCACCAGCGGCACACCCGGCGTCGCCACGTTCGCACCCTCGGCGCGTACGTTCAACTCCAACTTCTGGAAAACTCCACAGACCTTCACCGTCACCGGCGCCGAGACCGGCACCTCCACTATCACGCACGCCGCGTCGTCGACCGACGACAACTACGGTTCGACGCTCGACATCGACTCAGTTGACGTGACCGTCGAGAACCCAGACCCGTCCACGCTCAAAGTGTCTTTGACCGACACCACCGTCGCCGAGGACGCAGGCGACGTGACCGTCACCGCCACCTTCGACCAACCCGTCAAGACCGCCACCACAGTCACGTTCACCGCGACGGCGGGCACCGCCACGGGCGGCGGCGTGGATTACTCGGTGCCGGCCACGTTCACCGCCGCGTTCACGGTCGGCCAGACCGCCGGCACGGCGACGGTCACCATCGAAGACGACGACCTCGACGAAGCCGACGAGACGTTCCAGTTGGCCGCCTCCGGCGGGGGCCTCACTGCTGACGCGGTGACCGTTACGATCCAGGACAACGACACCGCCGGGGTCACCGTCTCAGAAGACACGCTGACGATCGCCAAGGGATCCACCAAAACCTACACGGTGGTGCTTGACACGAAACCGGGTTCGCAGGTGATCGTCACCCCCACCAGCGGCACACCCGGCGTCGCCACGTTCGCACCCTCGGCGCGTACGTTCAACTCCAACTTCTGGAAAACTCCACAGACCTTCACCGTCACCGGCGCCGAGACCGGCACCTCCACTATCACGCACGCCGCGTCGTCGACCGACGACAACTACGGTTCGACGCTCGACATCGACTCAGTTGACGTGACCGTCGAGAACCCAGACCCGTCCACGCTCAAAGTGTCTTTGACCGACACCACCGTCGCCGAGGACGCAGGCGACGTGACCGTCACCGCCACCTTCGACCAACCCGTCAAGACCGCCACCACAGTCACGTTCACCGCGACGGCGGGCACCGCCACCGGCGGCGGCGTCGACTACACCGTGCCGGCCACGTTCACCGCCGCGTTCACGGTCGGCCAGACCGCCGGCACGGCGACGGTCACCATCGAAGACGACGACCTCGACGAAGCCGACGAGACGTTCCAGTTGGCCGCCTCCGGCGGGGGCCTCACTGCTGACGCGGTGACCGTTACGATCCAGGACAACGACACCGCCGGGGTCACCGTCTCAGAAGACACGCTGACGATCGCCAAGGGATCCACCAAAACCTACACGGTGGTGCTTGACACGAAACCGGGTTCGCAGGTGATCGTCACCCCCACCAGCGGCACACCCGGCGTCGCCACGTTCGCACCCTCGGCGCGTACGTTCAACTCCAACTTCTGGAAAACTCCACAGACCTTCACCGTCACCGGCGCCGAGACCGGCACCTCCACTATCACGCACGCCGCGTCGTCGACCGACGACAACTACGGTTCGACGCTCGACATCGACTCAGTTGACGTGACCGTCGAGAACCCAGACCCGTCCACGCTCAAAGTGTCTTTGACCGACACCACCGTCGCCGAGGACGCAGGCGACGTGACCGTCACCGCCACCTTCGACCAACCCGTCAAGACCGCCACCACAGTCACGTTCACCGCCTCTGGGGGCACCGCCACGGGCGGCGGCGTCGACTACAAGATCCCGGCCACGTTCACTGCGACGGTAGCCAAGGGCGCAACAGCGGGCACGTCGTCTGTGACAGTCACCGACGACAGCCTCGACGAAACCGACGAGACTCTGAAACTTGGTGCATCCGGCGGAGGGTTGACCGCTTCTGCCGTCACCATGACGATCACCGACAACGACACCGCCGGGATCGAGGTCAGCCCCACAACGCTGAAAATTTTCGAGGGGGCGAAGAAAACCTACAAGATCGTGCTCCGAACCCAGCCCACCAGCACAGTGGTTGTCGCTGCGAGCAGCAGCGCCTTGGGAAAGGCGAGAGTGTCACCTACGACACTGTTCTTTTCCACGAGCAACTGGAGCACTGCACAAACAGTAACGGTCAGCGGGATCTCTGTGGGTGTCTCAACGATCTCTCACACGGCGGGCAGCGTCGACAACAACTACCACAACGCAACCATCGACAATGTGGTCGCCACGGTGGAGAAACCCCCGCCCTCCAAGCTAACCGTCTCGTTGGCGAACACGACGGTGGCTGAGACCGCAGGCGACGTGACGGTGACCGCGACGTTCGATCAGCCAGTGAAGGCGGCGGCGACGGTGACGTTCACCGCCACGGCGGGCACCGCCACCGGAGGCGGCGCCGACTACAGCGTGCCCGCCACGTTCACCGGCATCGCCGCGAAAGGCCAGAGCACCGCCACCGCCATAGTCACCATCGTCAACGACGACCTCGACGAAACCGACGAAAAGTTCTCGTTGGCCGCGTCGGCGGGGACTCTCACCGCCGCGGCGGTGACAGTGACGATCACCGATGATGACACCGCCGGGGTCACAGTCAGCGAAGACGCGTTGACTGTGGTGAAGGGGCAGAAGAAGACCTACACGATCGTGCTGGACACCCAGCCGACGTCGCAGGTCGTGGTCACCCCCACGAGCGGCACCACCGCGGTGGCGACGGTGGCGCCGACCGCGCGGACGTTCACCACCAGCGACTGGGGCACCGCGCAAACGTTCACCGTCACCGGCGTGACCAGCGGAACCTCCAACATCACCCATGCCGCGTCATCGACCGACGACAACTACGGGGAGTCGTTGAGCGTCGACGACGTGGACGTGACTGTCGAGAACCCCGACCCCAGCACACTCACCGTGTCGCTGACAAACACGACGGTGGCTGAGACCGCCGGCGACGTCACGGTGACCGCCACGTTCGATCAGCCCGTGAAGGCGGCGACGACGGTGACGTTCACCGCCACGGCGGGCACCGCCACCGGAGGCGGCGCCGACTACACGCTGCCGGCCACGTTCACCGGCGTCGCCGCGAAAGGCCAAAGCACCGCCACCGCCACAGTCACCATCGTCAACGACAACCTCGACGAAACCAACGAAACATTCTCGTTGGCCGCCTCAGCCGGGACCCTCACCGCCGCGGCGGTGACAGTGACGATCACCGATGACGACACCGCCGGAGTCACCGTCAGCGAAGACGCGTTGACTGTGGTGAAGGGACAAAAGAAGACCTACACCGTCGTGCTGGACTCTGAGCCGACGTCGCAAGTCACGATCACCCCCACCAGCGGCACCACCGCCGTCGCGACGGTGGCGCCGACCGCGCGGACGTTCACCACCAGCGACTGGGACACCGCCCAAACGTTCACCGTCACCGGCGTGACCAGCGGAACCTCCAACATCACCCACGCCGCGTCATCGACCGACGACGACTACGGGGAGTCGTTGAGCGTCGACTCGGTGGACGTGACTGTCGAGAACCCCGACCCCAGCACACTCACCGTGTCGCTGACAAACACGACGGTGGCTGAGACCGCCGGCGACGTCACGGTGACCGCCACGTTCGACCAGCCAGTGAAAGCGGCGACGACGGTGACGTTCACCGCCACCGCGGGCACCGCCACCGGAGGCGGCGCCGACTACACGCTGCCGGCCACGTTCACCGGCGTCGCCGCGAAAGGCCAGAGCACCGCCACCGCCACAGTCACCATCGTCAACGACGACCTCGACGAAACCAACGAAACATTCTCGTTGGCCGCGTCAGCGGGGACCCTCACCGCCGCGGCGGTGACCGTGACGATCACCGATGACGACACCGCCGGGGTCACCGTCAGCGAAGACACCCTGACTGTGGTGAAAGACCAAAAGAAGACCTACACCGTCGTTTTGGACTCTGAGCCGACGTCGCAAGTCACGATCACCCCCACCAGCGGCACCACCGCCGTCGCGACGGTGGCGCCCACCGCGCGGACGTTCACCACCAGCGACTGGGACACCGCCCAAACCTTCACCGTCACCGGTAAAACCACCGGAACGTCCAACATCACCCATGCCGCGTCATCGACCGACGACGACTACGGGGAGTCGTTGAGCGTCGACTCGGTGGACGTGACTGTCGAGAACCCCGACCCCAGCACACTCACCGTGTCGCTGACAAACACGACGGTGGCTGAGACCGCCGGCGACGTCACGGTGACCGCCACGTTCGACCAGCCCGTCAAAGCGGCGACGACGGTGACGTTCACCGCCACCGCGGGCACCGCCACCGGAGGCGGCGCCGACTACAGCGTGCCCAACACGTTCACCGGCGTCGCCGCGAAAGGCCAGAGCACCGCCACCGCCACAGTCACCATCGTCAACGACGACCTCGACGAAAACAACGAAACATTCTCGTTGGCCGCGTCAGCGGGGACTCTCACCGCCGCGGCGGTGACAGTGACGATCACCGATGACGACACCGCCGGGGTCACCGTAAGCGAAGACGCGTTGACGATCACCAAAGGCCAAAAGAAGACCTACACGATCGTGCTGGACACCCAACCCACGTCACAAGTCGTGATCACCCCCACCAGCGGCACCACCGCGGTGGCGACGGTGGCGCCGACCGCTCGCACGTTCACCACCAGCGACTGGGGCACCGCACAAACCTTCACCGTCACCGGTGAAACCACCGGCACCTCCAACATCACCCATGCCGCGTCATCGACTGACGACGACTACGGGGAGTCGTTGAGCGTCGACGACGTGGACGTGACTGTCGAGAACCCCGACCCCACCACACTCACCGTGTCACTCACCAACACGACCGTCGCCGAAAATGTCGGCGACGTCACGGTGACCGCCACGTTCGATCAGCCCGTGAAAGCGGCGACGACGGTGACGTTCACCGCCACGGCGGGCACCGCCACCGGAGGCGGCGCCGACTACAGCGTGCCCAACACGTTCACCGGCATCGCCGCGAAAGGCCAGAGCACCGCCACCGCCACAGTCACCATCGAAGACGACAACCTCGACGAAACCAACGAAACGTTCGACCTGAAAGCTAGTGCGGGTTCGATCGAGTCCGCGGCGGTCACAGTCACCATCACCGATGATGACACCGCCGGGGTCACCGTCAGCGAAGACACCCTGACTGTGGTGAAGGGACAAAAGAAGACCTACACGATCGTGCTGGACACCCAACCCACCTCCCAGGTTGTCCTCACCCCCACGAGCGGCACCACCGCGGTCGCCACGGTGGCGCCGACGGCGCGGACGTTCACCACCAGCGACTGGGGCACCGCACAGACGTTCACCGTCACCGGCGTGACCAGCGGAACGTCCAACATCACCCATGCCGCGTCGAGCACTGACGACGACTACGGGGAGTCGTTGAGCGTCGACGACGTGGACGTGACTGTTGAGAACCCCGACCCCTCCACACTCACCGTGTCGCTCACAAACACGACCGTCGCCGAGGATGCCGGTGATGTGACGGTGACCGCGACGTTCGATCAGCCAGTGAAGGCGGCGACGACGGTGACGTTCACCGCGACGGCGGGCACCGCCACCGGCGGCGGCGCCGACTACAGCGTGCCCGCCACGTTCACCGGCGTCGCCGCGAAAAGCCAAAGCACCGCCACCGCCACAGTCACCATCGAAGACGACGACCTCGACGAAACAGACGAAACATTCTCGTTGGCCGCCTCAGCCGGGACCCTCACCGCCGCGGCGGTGACAGTGACGATCACCGATGACGACACCGCCGGGGTCACCGTCAGCGAAGACACCCTGACTGTGGTGAAGGGCCAAAAGAAGACCTACACCGTCGTGCTGGACACCCAGCCGACGTCGCAAGTCACGATCACCCCCACCAGTGGCACCACCGCCGTCGCGACGGTGGCGCCGACCGCGCGGACGTTCACCACCAGCGACTGGGACACCGCCCAGACGTTCACCGTCACCGGCGTGACCAGCGGAACGTCCAACATCACCCACGCCGCGTCGAGCACTGACGACGACTACGGGGAGTCGTTGAGCGTCGACTCGGTGGACGTGACTGTTGAGAACCCCGACCCCAGCTCGCTCACCGTGTCACTCACCAACACGACGGTGGCCGAAAATGTCGGCGACGTGACGGTGACCGCCACGTTCGACCAGCCCGTCAAGGCGGCGACGACGGTGACGTTCACCGCCACGGCGGGCACCGCCACCGGAGGCGGCGCCGACTACAGCGTGCCCAACACGTTCACCGGCATCGCCGCGAAAGGCCAAAGCACCGCCACCGCCATAGTCACCATCGTCAACGACGACCTCGACGAAACCAACGAAACATTCACCGTCGCCGCCTCAGCCGGGACTCTCACCGCCGCGGCGGTGACCGTGACGATCACCGATGATGACACCGCCGGGGTCACCGTCAGCGAAGACACCCTGACTGTGGTGAAGGGACAAAAGAAGACTTACACCGTCGTTTTGGACACCCAGCCGACGTCGCAAGTCACGATCACCCCCACGAGTGGCGCCACCGCCGTCGCGACGGTGGCGCCGACCGCGCGGACGTTCACCACCAGCGACTGGGACACCGCCCAAACGTTCACCGTCACCGGCGTGACCAGCGGAACCTCCAACATCACACATGCCGCGTCGAGCACTGACGACGACTACGGGGAGTCGTTGAGCGTCGACGACGTGGACGTGACTGTCGAGAACCCCGACCCCACCACACTCACCGTGTCACTCACCAACACGACCGTCGCCGAAAATGTCGGCGACATAACGGTGACCGCCACGTTCGACCAGCCCGTCAAAGCGGCGACGACGGTGACGTTCACCGCCACGGCGGGCACCGCCACCGGAGGCGGCGCCGACTACAGCGTGCCCAACACGTTCACCGGCATCGCCGCGAAAAGCCAAAGCACCGCCACCGCCACAGTCACCATCGTCAACGACAACCTCGACGAAACCAACGAGACGTTCACGCTCAAAGCCGCTGCGGGTTCGATCGAGTCCGCGGCGGTGACAGTCACCATCCAAGACGACGACACCGCCGGGGTCACCGTCAGCGAAGACACCCTGACTGTGGTGAAGGGACAAAAGAAGACCTACACGATCGTTTTGGACACCCAGCCCACCTCCCAGGTTGTCCTCACCCCCACCAGCGGCACCACCGCCGTCGCGACGGTGGCGCCGACCGCGCGGACGTTCACCACCAGCGACTGGGACACCGCACAAACCTTCACCGTCACCGGCGTGACCAGCGGAACCTCCAACATCACCCACGCCGCGTCATCGACCGACGACGACTACGGGGAGTCGTTGAGCGTCGACGACGTGGACGTGACTGTCGAGAACCCCGACCCCACCACACTCACCGTGTCACTCACAAACACGACCGTCGCCGAAAATGTCGGCGACATAACGGTGACCGCCACGTTCGACCAGCCCGTCAAAGCGGCGACGACGGTGACGTTCACCGCCACCGCGGGCACCGCCACCGGAGGCGGCGCCGACTACAGCGTGCCCAACACGTTCACCGGCGTCGCCGCGAAAGGCCAGAGCACCGCCACCGCCACAGTCACCATCGAAGACGACAACCTCGACGAAACAGACGAAACATTCTCGTTGGCCGCCTCAGCCGGGACCCTCACCGCCGCGGCGGTGACAGTGACGATCACCGATGATGACACCGCCGGGGTCACCGTCAGCGACGACGCGTTGACGATCACCAAAGGCCAAAAGAAGACTTACACCGTCGTTTTGGACACCCAGCCGACGTCGCAAGTCACGATCACCCCCACGAGTGGCGCCACCGCGGTGGCGACGGTGGCGCCGACCGCGCGGACGTTCACCACCAGCGACTGGGACACCGCCCAAACGTTCACCGTCACCGGTAAAACCACCGGAACGTCCAACATCACACATGCCGCGTCGTCGACTGACGACGACTACGGGGAGTCGTTGAGCGTCGACGACGTGGACGTGACTGTCGAGAACCCCGACCCCACCACACTCACCGTGTCACTCACCAACACGACCGTCGCCGAAAATGTCGGCGACATAACGGTGACCGCCACGTTCGACCAGCCAGTGAAGGCGGCGACGACGGTGACGTTCACCGCCACCGCGGGCACCGCCACCGGAGGCGGCGCCGACTACAGCGTGCCCAACACGTTCACCGGCGTCGCCGCGAAAGGCCAGAGCACCGCCACCGCCACAGTCACCATCGAAGACGACAACCTCGACGAAACCGACGAGACGTTCGCGCTCAAAGCCGCTGCGGGTTCGATCGAGTCCGCGGCGGTGACAGTCACCATCACCGATGATGACACCGCCGGGGTCACCGTCAGCGAAGACGCGTTGACTGTGGTGAAGGGACAAAAGAAGACTTACACCGTCGTTTTGGACTCTGAGCCGACGTCGCAAGTCACGATCACCCCCACCAGCGGCACCACCGCCGTCGCGACGGTGGCGCCGACCGCGCGGACGTTCACCACCAGCGACTGGGACACCGCCCAAACGTTCACCGTCACCGGTAAAACCACCGGAACCTCCAACATCACACATGCCGCGTCGTCGACCGACGACGACTACGGGGAGTCGTTGAGCGTCGACGACGTGGACGTGACTGTCGAGAACCCCGACCCCAGCTCGCTCACCGTGTCACTCACCAACACGACCGTCGCCGAAACCGCCGGCGACGTGACCGTGACCGCCACGTTCGATCAGCCAGTGAAAGCGGCGACGACGGTGACGTTCACCGCCACCGCGGGCACCGCCACCGGAGGCGGCGCCGACTACAGCGTGCCCAACACGTTCACCGGCGTCGCCGCGAAAGGCCAGAGCACCGCCACCGCCACAGTCACCATCGAAGACGACAACCTCGACGAAACCAACGAAACGTTCGACCTGAAAGCTAGTGCGGGTTCGATCGAGTCCGCGGCGGTGACCGTGACGATCACCGATGATGACACCGCCGGGGTCACCGTCAGCGAAGACACCCTGACTGTGGTGAAGGGACAAAAGAAGACTTACACCGTCGTTTTGGACTCTGAGCCGACGTCGCAAGTCACGATCACCCCCACGAGCGGCACCACCGCCGTCGCGACGGTGGCGCCGACCGCGCGGACGTTCACCACCAGCGACTGGGGCACCGCACAAACCTTCACCGTCACCGGTAAAGCCACCGGAACCTCCAACATCACACATGCCGCGTCGAGCACTGACGACGACTACGGGGAGTCGTTGAGCGTCGACGACGTGGACGTGACTGTTGAGAACCCCGACCCCTCCACACTCACCGTGTCGCTGACAAACACGACCGTCGCCGAGGATGCCGGTGATGTGACGGTGACCGCCACGTTCGACCAGCCCGTGAAGGCGGCGACGACGGTGACGTTCACCGCCACCGCGGGCACCGCCACCGGAGGCGGCGCCGACTACAGCGTGCCCAACACGTTCACCGGCGTCGCCGCGAAAGGCCAGAGCACCGCCACCGCCACAGTCACCATCGTCAACGACGACCTCGACGAAACAGACGAAAAGTTCTCGTTGGCCGCGTCGGCGGGGACTCTCACCGCCGCGGCGGTGACCGTGACGATCACCGATGATGACACCGCCGGGGTCACCGTCAGCGAAGACACCCTGACTGTGGTGAAAGGCCAAAAAAAGACCTACACCGTCGTGCTGGACTCTGAGCCGACGTCGCAAGTCACGATCACCCCCACCAGCGGCGCCACCGCGGTGGCGACGGTGGCGCCGACCGCGCGGACGTTCACCACCAGCGACTGGGACACCGCACAAACGTTCACCGTCACCGGTAAAACCACCGGAACCTCCAACATCACCCACGGAGCGTCATCGACTGACGACGACTACGGGGAGTCGTTGAGCGTCGACTCGGTGGACGTGACTGTCGAGAACCCCGACCCCAGCTCGCTCACCGTGTCACTCACCAACACGACCGTCGCCGAAACCGCCGGCGACGTGACCGTGACCGCCACGTTCGATCAGCCAGTGAAAGCGGCGACGACGGTGACGTTCACCGCCACCGCGGGCACCGCCACCGGAGGCGGCGCCGACTACAGCGTGCCCAACACGTTCACCGGCGTCGCCGCGAAAGGCCAGAGCACCGCCACCGCCACAGTCACCATCGAAGACGACAACCTCGACGAAACCAACGAAACGTTCGACCTGAAAGCTAGTGCGGGTTCGATCGAGTCCGCGGCGGTGACCGTGACGATCACCGATGATGACACCGCCGGGGTCACCGTCAGCGAAGACACCCTGACTGTGGTGAAGGGACAAAAGAAGACTTACACCGTCGTTTTGGACTCTGAGCCGACGTCGCAAGTCACGATCACCCCCACGAGCGGCACCACCGCCGTCGCGACGGTGGCGCCGACCGCGCGGACGTTCACCACCAGCGACTGGGACACCGCACAAACCTTCACCGTCACCGGTAAAGCCACCGGAACCTCCAACATCACACATGCCGCGTCGAGCACTGACGACGACTACGGGGAGTCGTTGAGCGTCGACGACGTGGACGTGACTGTTGAGAACCCCGACCCCTCCACACTCACCGTGTCGCTGACAAACACGACCGTCGCCGAGGATGCCGGTGATGTGACGGTGACCGCCACGTTCGACCAGCCCGTGAAGGCGGCGACGACGGTGACGTTCACCGCCACCGCGGGCACCGCCACCGGAGGCGGCGCCGACTACAGCGTGCCCAACACGTTCACCGGCGTCGCCGCGAAAGGCCAGAGCACCGCCACCGCCACAGTCACCATCGAAGACGACAACCTCGACGAAACCGACGAGACGTTCGCGCTCAAAGCCGCTGCGGGTTCGATCGAGTCCGCGGCGGTCACAGTCACCATCACCGATGATGACACCGCCGGGGTCACCGTCAGCGAAGACACCCTGACTGTGGTGAAGGGACAAAAGAAGACCTACACCGTCGTTTTGGACTCTGAGCCGACGTCGCAAGTCACGATCACCCCCACGAGCGGCACCACCGCCGTCGCGACGGTGGCGCCGACCGCGCGGACGTTCACCACCAGCGACTGGGACACCGCCCAAACGTTCACCGTCACCGGTAAAACCACCGGAACGTCCAACATCACACATGCCGCGTCGTCGACTGACGACGACTACGGGGAGTCGTTGAGCGTCGACGACGTGGACGTGACTGTCGAGAACCCCGACCCCAGCTCGCTCACCGTGTCACTCACCAACACGACCGTCGCCGAAACCGCCGGCGACATAACGGTGACCGCGACGTTCGACCAGCCAGTGAAGGCGGCGACGACGGTGACGTTCACCGCCACCGCGGGCACCGCCACCGGAGGCGGCGCCGACTACAGCGTGCCCAACACGTTCACCGGCGTCGCCGCGAAAGGCCAGAGCACCGCCACCGCCACAGTCACCATCGAAGACGACAACCTCGACGAAACAGACGAAACATTCTCGTTGGCCGCCTCAGCCGGGACCCTCACCGCCGCGGCGGTGACAGTGACGATCACCGATGATGACACCGCCGGGGTCACCGTCAGCGACGACGCGTTGACGATCACCAAAGGCCAAAAGAAGACTTACACCGTCGTTTTGGACACCCAGCCGACGTCGCAAGTCACGATCACCCCCACGAGTGGCGCCACCGCGGTGGCGACGGTGGCGCCGACCGCGCGGACGTTCACCACCAGCGACTGGGACACCGCCCAAACGTTCACCGTCACCGGTAAAACCACCGGAACGTCCAACATCACACATGCCGCGTCGTCGACTGACGACGACTACGGGGAGTCGTTGAGCGTCGACGACGTGGACGTGACTGTCGAGAACCCCGACCCCACCACACTCACCGTGTCACTCACCAACACGACCGTCGCCGAAAATGTCGGCGACATAACGGTGACCGCCACGTTCGACCAGCCCGTCAAAGCGGCGACGACGGTGACGTTCACCGCCACCGCGGGCACCGCCACCGGAGGCGGCGCCGACTACAGCGTGCCCAACACGTTCACCGGCGTCGCCGCGAAAGGCCAGAGCACCGCCACCGCCACAGTCACCATCGAAGACGACAACCTCGACGAAACAGACGAAAAGTTCTCGTTGGCCGCGTCGGCGGGGACTCTCACCGCCGCGGCGGTGACCGTGACGATCACCGATGACGACACCGCCGGGGTCACCGTCAGCGAAGACACCCTGACTGTGGTGAAAGGCCAAAAAAAGACCTACACCGTCGTGCTGGACTCTGAGCCGACGTCGCAAGTCACGATCACCCCCACGAGCGGCACCACCGCCGTCGCGACGGTGGCGCCGACCGCGCGGACGTTCACCACCAGCGACTGGGACACCGCCCAAACGTTCACCGTCACCGGTAAAACCACCGGAACGTCCAACATCACACATGCCGCGTCGTCGACTGACGACGACTACGGGGAGTCGTTGAGCGTCGACGACGTGGACGTGACTGTCGAGAACCCCGACCCCAGCTCGCTCACCGTGTCACTCACCAACACGACCGTCGCCGAAACCGCCGGCGACATAACGGTGACCGCGACGTTCGACCAGCCAGTGAAGGCGGCGACGACGGTGACGTTCACCGCCACCGCGGGCACCGCCACCGGAGGCGGCGCCGACTACAGCGTGCCCAACACGTTCACCGGCGTCGCCGCGAAAGGCCAGAGCACCGCCACCGCCACAGTCACCATCGAAGACGACAACCTCGACGAAACCGACGAAACGTTCGACCTGAAAGCTAGTGCGGGTTCGATCGAGTCCGCGGCGGTGACCGTGACGATCACCGATGATGACACCGCCGGGGTCACCGTCAGCGAAGACACCCTGACTGTGGTGAAGGGACAAAAGAAGACTTACACCGTCGTTTTGGACTCTGAGCCGACGTCGCAAGTCACGATCACCCCCACGAGCGGCACCACCGCCGTCGCGACGGTGGCGCCGACCGCGCGGACGTTCACCACCAGCGACTGGGACACCGCCCAAACGTTCACCGTCACCGGTAAAACCACCGGAACGTCCAACATCACCCACGGAGCGTCATCGACTGACGACGACTACGGGGAGTCGTTGAGCGTCGACGACGTGGACGTGACTGTCGAGAACCCCGACCCCACCACACTCACCGTGTCACTCACCAACACGACCGTCGCCGAAAATGTCGGCGACATAACGGTGACCGCCACGTTCGACCAGCCCGTCAAAGCGGCGACGACGGTGACGTTCACCGCCACCGCGGGCACCGCCACCGGAGGCGGCGCCGACTACAGCGTGCCCAACACGTTCACCGGCGTCGCCGCGAAAGGCCAGAGCACCGCCACCGCCACAGTCACCATCGAAGACGACAACCTCGACGAAACCGACGAGACGTTCGCGCTCAAAGCCGCTGCGGGTTCGATCGAGTCCGCGGCGGTCACAGTCACCATCACCGATGATGACACCGCCGGGGTCACCGTCAGCGAAGACACCCTGACTGTGGTGAAGGGACAAAAGAAGACCTACACCGTCGTTTTGGACTCTGAGCCGACGTCGCAAGTCACGATCACCCCCACCAGCGGCACCACCGCCGTGGCGACGGTGGCGCCGACCGCGCGGACGTTCACCACCAGCGACTGGGGCACCGCACAGACGTTCACCGTCACCGGCGTGACCAGCGGCACGTCCACGGTCAGCCACGGAGCGTCGAGCACTGACGACGACTACAGCTCGACGCTCGAAGTCGACGACGTGGACGTGACTGTCGAGAACCCCGACCCCTCCACACTCACCGTGTCGCTGACAAACACGACGGTGGCTGAGACCGCAGGCGACGTCACGGTGACGGCGACGTTCGATCAGCCCGTGAAGGCGGCGACGACGGTGACGTTCACCGCCACCGCGGGCACCGCCACCGGAGGCGGCGCCGACTACAGCGTGCCCGCCACGTTCACCGGCGTCGCCGCGAAAGGCCAGAGCACCGCCACCGCCACAGTCACCATCGAAGACGACAACCTCGACGAAACCGACGAGACGTTCGCGCTCAAAGCCGCTGCGGGTTCGATCGAGTCCGCGGCGGTCACAGTCACCATCACCGATGACGACACCGCCGGGGTCACCGTCAGCGAAGACACCCTGACTGTGGTGAAGGGACAAAAGAAGACCTACACCGTCGTTTTGGACTCTGAGCCGACGTCGCAAGTCACGATCACCCCCACCAGCGGCACCACCGCCGTGGCGACGGTGGTGCCGACCGCGCGGACGTTCACCACCAGCGACTGGGACACCGCACAAACGTTCACCGTCACCGGTAAAACCACCGGAACCTCCAACATCACCCACGGAGCGTCATCGACTGACGACGACTACGGGGAGTCGTTGAGCGTCGACGACGTGGACGTGACTGTCGAGAACCCCGACCCCTCCACACTCACCGTGTCGCTGACAAACACGACGGTGGCCGAAAATGTCGGCGACGTGACGGTGACCGCCACGTTCGACCAGCCAGTGAAGGCGGCGACGACGGTGACGTTCACCGCCACCGCGGGCACCGCCACCGGAGGCGGCGCCGACTACAGCGTGCCCGCCACGTTCACCGGCGTCGCCGCGAAAGGCCAGAGCACCGCCACCGCCATAGTCACCATCGAAGACGACAACCTCGACGAAACCGACGAGACGTTCGCGCTCAAAGCCGCTGCGGGTTCGATCGAGTCCGCGGCGGTGACAGTCACCATCACCGATGACGACACCGCCGGGGTCACCGTCAGCGAAGACGCGTTGACTGTGGTGAAGGGACAAAAGAAGACTTACACCGTCGTTTTGGACTCTGAGCCGACGTCGCAAGTCACGATCACCCCCACGAGCGGCACCACCGCCGTCGCGACGGTGGCGCCGACCGCGCGGACGTTCACCACCAGCGACTGGGACACCGCACAAACGTTCACCGTCACCGGTAAAACCACCGGAACCTCCAACATCACCCACGGAGCGTCATCGACTGACGACGACTACGGGGAGTCGTTGAGCGTCGACGACGTGGACGTGACTGTCGAGAACCCCGACCCCAGCTCGCTCACCGTGTCACTGACAAACACGACGGTGGCCGAAAATGTCGGCGACGTGACGGTGACCGCCACGTTCGACCAGCCAGTGAAGGCGGCGACGACGGTGACGTTCACCGCCACCGCGGGCACCGCCACCGGAGGCGGCGCCGACTACAGCGTGCCCGCCACGTTCACCGGCGTCGCCGCGAAAGGCCAGAGCACCGCCACCGCCACAGTCACCATCGAAGACGACGACCTCGACGAAACAGACGAAACATTCTCGTTGGCCGCCTCAGCCGGGACTCTCACCGCCGCGGCGGTGACAGTCACCATCACCGATGACGACACCGCCGGGGTCACCGTCAGCGACGACGCGTTGACGATCACCAAAGGCCAAAAGAAGACCTACACGATCGTGCTGGACACCCAACCCACGTCGCAAGTCGTGATCACCCCCACCAGCGGCGCCACCGCGGTGGCGACGGTGGCGCCGACCGCGCGGACGTTCACCACCAGCGACTGGGACACCGCCCAAACCTTCACCGTCACCGGTAAAACCACCGGAACCTCCAACATCACCCACGGAGCGTCATCGACTGACGACGACTACGGGGAGTCGTTGAGCGTCGACGACGTGGACGTGACTGTCGAGAACCCCGACCCCAGCACGCTCACCGTGTCACTGACAAACACGACCGTCGCCGAAAATGTCGGCGACATAACGGTGACCGCCACGTTCGACCAGCCAGTGAAAGCGGCGACGACGGTGACGTTCACCGCCACCGCGGGCACCGCCACCGGAGGCGGCGCCGACTACAGCGTGCCCAACACGTTCACCGGCGTCGCCGCGAAAGGCCAGAGCACCGCCACCGCCACAGTCACCATCGAAGACGACAACCTCGACGAAACCAACGAAACATTCTCGTTGGCCGCCTCAGCCGGGACCCTCACCGCCGCGGCGGTGACCGTGACGATCACCGATGATGACACCGCCGGGGTCACCGTCAGCGAAGACACCCTGACTGTGGTGAAGGGACAAAAGAAGACTTACACCGTCGTTTTGGACTCTGAGCCGACGTCACAAGTCACGATCACCCCCACCAGCGGCACCACCGCGGTGGCGACGGTGGCGCCGACCGCTCGCACGTTCACCACCAGCGACTGGGACACCGCCCAAACCTTCACCGTCACCGGCGTGACCACCGGAACGTCCAACATCACCCACGGAGCGTCATCGACTGACGACGACTACGGGGAGTCGTTGAGCGTCGACGACGTGGACGTGACTGTCGAGAACCCCGACCCCACCACACTCACCGTGTCACTCACAAACACGACCGTCGCCGAAACCGCCGGCGACGTGACCGTGACCGCCACGTTCGACCAGCCAGTGAAAGCGGCGACGACGGTGACGTTCACCGCCACCGCGGGCACCGCCACCGGAGGCGGCGCCGACTACAGCGTGCCCAACACGTTCACCGGCGTCGCCGCGAAAGGCCAAAGCACCGCCACCGCCACAGTCACCATCGTCAACGACAACCTCGACGAAACCAACGAAACGTTCGACCTGAAAGCTAGTGCGGGTTCGATCGAGTCCGCGGCGGTCACAGTCACCATCACCGATGATGACACCGCCGGGGTCACCGTCAGCGAAGACACCCTGACTGTGGTGAAGGGACAAAAGAAGACTTACACCGTCGTTTTGGACTCTGAGCCGACGTCGCAAGTCACGATCACCCCCACGAGTGGCACCACCGCCGTCGCGACGGTGGCGCCGACCGCGCGGACGTTCACCACCAGCGACTGGGGCACCGCACAAACCTTCACCGTCACCGGCGTCACCAGCGGAACCTCCAACATCACCCACGCCGCGTCATCGACTGACGACGACTACGGGGAGTCGTTGAGCGTCGACTCGGTGGACGTGACTGTCGAGAACCCCGACCCCAGCTCGCTCACCGTGTCACTCACCAACACGACGGTGGCTGAGACCGCCGGCGACGTGACGGTGACCGCCACGTTCGACCAGCCAGTGAAAGCGGCGACGACGGTGACGTTCACCGCCACCGCGGGCACCGCCACCGGAGGCGGCGCCGACTACAGCGTGCCCAACACGTTCACCGGCGTCGCCGCGAAAGGCCAGAGCACCGCCACCGCCATAGTCACCATCGTCAACGACGACCTCGACGAAACCAACGAAACATTCTCGTTGGCCGCGTCAGCCGGGACTCTCACCGCCGCGGCGGTGACAGTGACGATCACCGATGACGACACCGCCGGGGTCACCGTCAGCGAAGACACCCTGACTGTGGTGAAGGGACAAAAGAAGACCTACACCGTCGTGCTGGACACCCAGCCGACGTCGCAAGTCGTGGTCACCCCCACGAGCGGCACCACCGCGGTCGCGACGGTGGTGCCGACGGCGCGGACGTTCACCACCAGCGACTGGGGCACCGCACAAACCTTCACCGTCACCGGCGTCACCAGCGGCACCTCCAACATCACCCATGCCGCGTCATCGACCGACGACGACTACGGGGAGTCGTTGAGCGTCGACGACGTGGACGTGACTGTCGAGAACCCCGACCCCACCACGCTCACCGTGTCACTCACAAACACGACGGTGGCTGAGACCGCCGGCGGCGTGACGGTGACCGCGACGTTCGATCAGCCAGTGAAGGCGGCGACTACGGTGACGTTCACCGCCACCGCGGGCACCGCCACCGGAGGCGGCGCCGACTACAGCGTGCCCGCCACGTTCACCGGCGTCGCCGCGAAAGGCCAAAGCACCGCCACCGCCATAGTCACCATCGTCAACGACGACCTCGACGAAACAGACGAAAAGTTCTCGTTGGCCGCGTCGGCGGGGACTCTCACCGCCGCGGCGGTGACAGTGACGATCACCGATGACGACACCGCCGGGGTCACCGTCAGCGAAGACACCCTGACTGTGGTGAAGGGACAAAAGAAGACCTACACGATCGTTTTGGACTCTGAGCCGACGTCGCAGGTCACGATCACTCCCACCAGCGGCACCACCGCGGTCGCGACGGTGGCGCCCACGGCGCGCACGTTCACCACCAGCGACTGGGGCACCGCACAAACGTTCACCGTCACCGGTAAAACCACCGGAACGTCCAACATCACCCATGCCGCGTCGAGCACTGACGACGACTACGGGGAGTCGTTGAGCGTCGACGACGTGGACGTGACTGTCGAGAACCCCGACCCCAGCTCGCTCACCGTGTCGTTGACAAACACGACCGTCGCCGAAACCGCCGGTGATGTGACGGTGACCGCCACGTTCGATCAGCCAGTGAAGGCGGCGACGACGGTGACGTTCACCGCCACGGCGGGCACCGCCACCGGAGGCGGCGCCGACTACAGCGTGCCCGCCACGTTCACCGGCGTCGCCGCGAAAGGCCAAAGCATCGCCACCGCCACAGTCACCATCGTCAACGACGACCTCGACGAAACAGACGAAACATTCTCGTTGGCCGCGTCGGCGGGGACTCTCACCGCCGCGGCGGTGACAGTGACGATCACCGATGACGACACCGCCGGGGTCACCGTCAGCGAAGACACCCTGACTGTGGTGAAAGACCAAAAGAAGACCTACACGATCGTTTTGGACTCTGAGCCGACGTCGCAAGTCACGATCACCCCCACCAGCGGCACCACCGCGGTGGCGACGGTGGCGCCGACGGCTCGGACGTTCACCACCAGCGACTGGGGCACCGCCCAGACGTTCACCGTCACCGGCGTGACCAGCGGAACCTCCAACATCACCCATGCCGCGTCATCGACTGACGACGACTACAGCTCGACGCTCGAAGTTGACGACGTGGAGGTGACCGTCAGGCGTCCGCAAATCGTCAATCAGTTCGTGCCACCCACGACAGAGTCAACTCCCGACGGGGACAACCCAGACGGCGGCAACCCGTCGGGTCCTGACGATGATGGTGGTGGCACGCCTGGTCCCGATGTTGGTTCTGGTGGTGGTGTGTTGTTGTCTTGTGATGAGGATCCTTTTCATGATGGGGATTGGTTGTTTGGTGTGGGTGATGCGGTTGGGGTTGAGGAGTTTGTTGATTTAGATGAGGTAGCAGCGAGTCATGGGTTGGCGGTGTCTTGGTTGGTGTCTGAAGGTGTGTTGACTGGCACTGGGCAGGGAAACCGGCGGTTGGGTCCTCGAGGTTCACTGAAACGTTGGGAGATGGCTGTTTGGCTGGTGCGCCTACTCGACGGTGCTGAACCCGACCTTGTCCTAGCCGAACGCGACAGCTTTGAAGACGTTGATGACACGTTGTGGTGGTCAGCGCATGTGTCGCGTCTTTTTGAGTTGGGGGTGACTGTTGGGTGTTCTGCTGAACCGTTACGGTTCTGCCCATTTGATGATGTGACAAGAGCGCAGATGGCTAGTTTTTTGGTGCGGGCGTTTGGTTTTGATCATACAACAACAGCTAACTTCATCGATGTTGTTCAGGGTTCGCATTATGACAACATCAACACGCTATATAACACTGGTGTCAGCGTTGGTTGTTCACAAACACCGTTACAGTATTGCCCCAACACCGCTACTAGCCGCCAAGAAATGGCAAGTTTCGTTACACGAGCGTTGGCAGCACAACAATACGATGACCTACACAACGCAGGCCCAAGCCATATAGGTTCAGTAGTGAACCTCACGCTACGAGACGTGCTAACCAACACAGGATGTGACACATCAAATTTGTGCCCCACAAACAATATTACCCGCTGGGAAATGGCGGTGTGGCTAATCAGAGTCCTAGAAGGCAAAAACCCGCCGCCTATCACCAACAGCCGTTTCACAGACATCAACCCCAACATTTGGTGGGCGCCACACGTTGAACGCCTAGCAGAACTAGAAATCACTTTAGGATGCTCCCAAACACCAGCCAAATACTGCCCAAACGATCCCATACCACGCGACCAAATGGCAAGCTTTCTCACACGCGCGTTCAACATCGCCCCAACCAACACACCCGCCAACTTCACAGACATCAAACCAACCAACACCCACTACCAAAACATCAACGCCATCTACACCGCCGGCATCACCTACGGATGTTCCACCAACCCCCTACAATACTGCGGCAACCAACCAACCACCAAAGCACAAATGGCCAGCTTCATCACCAGAGCCAAACTCCTAACCCAACTCAAACAACCCACCAACCCCACCAACTGCCCAACCCCCACAAACACCACAACCCCAAAAAACACCACAACCCCAAAAAACACCACAAACAACCAAAAAGAGTACAAACACACAAACTCACTAAAAGATGCTTATATACGAAGTCACTGAGTTGACAGTCGAATTAACCGATGCAATGAACAATTTGGTTCCTCAGCTCTCATCATCAAATTCGCCACCCTCAAAAGAAGCTCTGCAAGCGATAATAGATTCCGAAACAACAAAGCTGCTCGTTGCTAGAACCGAACGTGGCATAGTTGGTTCGCTCACTCTTGTCTTGTTTCGTATCCCCACTGGCATACGAGCTTGGATTGAAGATGTTGTCGTTGACAAAGAAATGAGAGGTGATGGGATTGGCTACAAACTGAACGAGGTAGCGATACAACATGCCCGGTTTGCTGGGGCGGTGACTATTGATCTGACCTCTCGACCCTCAAGAGAAGCAGCAAACCGCCTATACCAACGGTTGGGTTTTGAGAAAAGAGAAACCAATGTGTACCGCTACACCGTAAACAACCTTGCCGCAGAAAAACCGCGATAACGTAGAGCACGTGCCTGAATTCTCAAACGCCAACCACATAAGTTGGATGCAGAACATACCAAAACTACGCTCCCCTATTTTGATAGCGGCTTTTGAGGGTTGGAATGATGCTGGTGAAGCGGCATCAATGGCAGCTAAGCACATTATCGAAAGATGGAAAGCACCAAAAATAGCGACTATTGAGCCAGAGCATTTTTATGACTTCATCTCTACCCGTCCTGTTGTCGGTTTTAATGTTCACCATCAGCGCACACTGTCGTGGCCATCTAACTCGTTTTACACCTGCGTTCTGGATGAAGGAGAACACGACATCATTATTTTCTTGGGTGTGGAACCCAATCTGAAATGGCGCACTTTCTGCGAACAAGTTATTGATGCTGCCAAATTGCTTGGTGTGAGCCAAGTGATCACTCTGGGTTCGTTATTGTCAGATGTACTCCACAATCGACCCGTTGAGGTTTATGGTTCAAGCAGCGACGAGGATATTCAAGCAAAACTCAAACTCAAACCTTCCGATTACCAAGGCCCAACTGGGATCGTAGGTGTGTTAGGTACGCAAAGCCGTGATGCGGGGCTTTCTGCGGTATCGCTTTGGTCGGCTGTGCCTAGCTACGTTTCGGCGACACCTTCACCAAAAGCAAGTTTGGCTTTGGTGAAAGAGGTTTCGGCTTTCTTAGATATCTCAGTTTTTGCTACAGACCTAGAACTCGCCGCAGAAACATACGAACGAGAGGTAGCAGAGTTTGTGGCTGAAGATGACGATATGTCTAAGTTCGTTAGTGAATTGGAAGACGAGTGGGAGAGACGAGGCGCACTTGATGCAAAGGATTTATCTGAACTCGCCGACGATTCTGAGGCGTTATTAGCTGAAGTTGAGAACTATCTACGAGAAAACGGCTAACCACAACGCGCCAAACCACAGCGCAAAACGACAAAGCTAAAACGGCTAACCACAGCGCGCCAAAAACCCCAGTAATGTTTGCAAAATTTAGTCGGGGTTACCTCGCCATGGCGGAACACGAGGGGGGTCAAATAGCACTGCCACATCCTCACCTCGAATAGCAGCAAAAACGTGAGCTGCCCACGATTCGGGGCTGATAGTTGAGCGGGGAAGAGCATCTTGAGCAAAAAACCCAACTTCGGAACATTCAAGTGGGTGAGGATGAAGCTCGCCCCCCACAGCCCGGCAATGAAAAACTAACGAAACCAAAGGTATGCGAGTGAAACCACGCCGTAAACCGTCCAAAATCGATATCGGACGCAGCACCTCACACTCAATACCAGTTTCTTCATGTACTTCTTTAACCACCACCTCAGCGGGTGAGTAACCAACATCTGCCCAACCAGTTGGATATAGCCACCGGCCCGAGTCAGCTCGCTTAACCATCAGAAGTTCGTTGGCTTCATTACCCACAGCCGCGCCGATGGTTATCTTCGGTGTCACATAGCCTGCTGTTCCAGAACCCACCTGGTCGTACCACTCTTGCACTTGCTGACGAGGGCTTAAACTACCTCCAGCGTGAGATCGAATGTCGGCAGCTACCGCAAGCACTTCGCAAAAACGCTCACGTTCATAAAGGCTTTTTGTAAAGCCAAGGCCTGTTTGGGCTATTGCTGAGAGAGTTTCGGCCCAACGTAGCAGCTCGTGTTCGTTGGCATCTAGTGCGCTCACAGTTCAACTCTAGGCATCTGAAACGATGGCGGTGAGTACAGCTAGCTTTATCTCTGATAAATAACTGTTGTCCAATATCTTTTCGCCTGCTGGACTCTGAACATAAAATGTATCGACCACATCGTCACCGAGCGTTTGCACTTTTGCTGAACCGATGTCTAAGTCTAGATCATCAAGTGCTCGGGTGATGCGGTACAGCAAGCCTATCGAGTCTGGCCCATGAACTTCCACGACTGTAAATTCCGAAGAGAGGTCGTTGAAGAATGTGACATCAGGTTTCGATAATTTAGCTTTTGTGGCTCGCTGAAAACGATAGGCCCGAGCTCGTTTCAAAAGTCTCGCACGCACCGCCAATCCTCCCGCTAGCGCTAACCCGATATCGTTTTGCACCCGTTCAGGTCGTTCATCAAGGCCCACCCCACCACCTACACGCAGAACCACTAAAGTCATTGAGGATTCAGTGTGAAAGCGTGCCTTTAGTATTTCAACATCGTGTAACGCCATCGCGCCTGCCACCCGAGAAAAAACACTTCGCCGCTGCGGTGTGATCACGGTGACTTCGTGACCGTCTATGCTCACAAGTTCACTGCGCGCTTCTAAGAGTTTCAACTGTTCTTCGGTTGGGAACGGTGCAGTGAGCATTGTGTCGCCAGTGCGCAAATAATGCGAGGTGCGGGTTACTAACCGCTTCACCAGCTCAGCTTTCCATACCCCCCAAGCGGCTTTGCTAGTCGCAATCGAATCCGCTTCTGTTAGTGCGCCTAACAGTTCTAGAGTACCTACTGAATCAATCTGGCTTGCGACATAACGAATGGTTTCGGTGTCATCAAGGTCACGCCTTGAAGCCACATCGGGCAGCAGTAAATGATGCCGAACTAACACGCCCATAGTTTCAATATCAGCAGGTGGGTAACCCATGCGTGTAGCGATGTTGCGTGCTAAACCAACACCTACTTCGCTGTGGTCACCGGGGTAACCTTTGCCGATGTCATGCAGTAGTCCACCGAGAACTAAAAGGTCGGGTCGTTCAACACGGTCAGCAATCTTTGCTGCTTGTGCAGCTGTTTCAAGCAAATGACGGTCGACGGTGAAACGGTGGTACACATTGCGTTGAGGACGGCTGCGGTTGGGTGTCCACTCTGGGATTAGCTTTGACACCAAATCAACTTGGTCGAGTGCCTCGATAACTCTGATCGCTTCGTGCCCAAGCAGCAACAAATCAACAAATATTGCCCTAGCTTCGTCGGGCCAAAGACTCGGCATTGGTGGGGATTCTGCAGCAATCCTATCGAGCACACTTCTTTCGATGAACGCGTCTTCGCTAGCGGCGATATGCGCTACTCTCAGCGGCATTATCGGGTCTTGCGATAGCTCGATGTTGTCTACGAATCGTAGGGTGCCGTCAACAACTTCGATGCCGTGGTCAAATTTGCGTACCCTTGAGCGCTGTCGGTGCCTAGTGGAACGCACATGAACACGATGAAGCACGGCATCAGTAACCCACGAGACTGTTCGTGCTGCTGTTGCTACAGCCAACATTAACTCATCGGCATCTCGGTGACCTAGTACCGCGGCGATTTCATCTTGGTTCTCTAGCAAGAGTTTGTTGACTGTGCTCCCAGTTTGACGATGCAGTTCAACACGGGTAGACAACAACACTTGATGGGGTGCGGTAAGTTCGCAGCGTTCGGTTGCTGCTAGCAAACCCAAATCCAAACAGTCGATCCAGTGCAGTGAGTCAATGTCACGCAAGCCGCCCCTAGCTAACTTGAGGTCTGGTTCCAACAAAAACGCCACCTCGCCGGCAGATTCGTGGCGTTCGCGGATCGACTCAACTAGCAAACCAAGCATTTTGTCGGCATTGCTACGCCACAACGCACGAGCTTTCTTTGAGAGTGCATTAACTAGGCGCGCGTCGCCACCTATGAGTCTTGTGTCAAGTAGGGAGGTAGCTGTATCTAAGTCATTGGCGGCTAGCTCAATGGCTTCGTCGATGGTTCGTACTGCGTGACCTAACTTTACTCCACTATCCCATATCGGATACCATATTCGTTCTGCTACTTCAGCTACATGCCCTGAACTGTTGTGAATCAACAGCAAATCAAGATCGCTGCCGATGCTTAGTGTCCCCCGCCCATATCCTCCGACGGCCGCTAAAGCCACGCCTTTGACTTCTTTGATGCCAGCGACAACTGACTCCAACCAAATGTCGATTTCGTTGGTGTAAGCGCGAGCCAGTTCAGTGCCCACCAAATCCTCGTCGGCAATGAGGGCAGCTGTGGCGGGATTGGCTTTCACAGGCGTTGGTGGGTAATGGCGGTTGATTGAAAATGTTTCATGCTATTTGCGGTTTTTAGTAAGGCCAGTGGCGGGTGGTGTGACCCAACAATCTAGCTAGTGGGTACAGTTTCAACACTAACGCCGCTTTGATTACAACATTGCGCGCAAACCATCCCAGTTGGAGAGTTTGGCGCAGAAAGTTTGCTATTTTTGATGCACCGGTCACTTGCTGCCGGTGGTAAAGTGCTAGCGATCCATAGCGTCCTTCATAACGCCACCGTGAGCTCACAAATGTTGATGTTACCAATGCGGCTGTCACTCCCACTGAGCTGAAAGCATCGTGAATCAACATTACGCCACCGCTGGTGACACGATTACCCCAATCTTTTATGTCACCGCGAGCGAGTTTGAAACGGTGGGCACCGTCGATATAAAGCAAATGAATCTTTCCATCAATGTCATTTGTGGCATCGTTTGACTTTTTACGAATGTGGTTTATACGTTCAGCTAGGCCGGCTTTCGCTAGGTTAGCCCAGAAGACGTTGTGGTCTTCGTCTCCGATAGTCCTGTTAGCAGCTATCTCTTGAGGTCCCCGATCGCTTCCCATGTGTGGGTCTATCGACACCAGTTGAGCGGTAGTTGGTGCAGCGCAACCCAGCACAATGAGTGACCGCCCACGGAAACTGCCAATCTCTACGATGAGCGCATCGTTTTTCAGCGCAGTAGCCTGACGATATAAACAACGGGCTTGTTCGGTGGTTAACCAACCCTCAACATTAGCGATCTTGGCCAGCACATCCTGAAATGTTTGATGGTCACTCACCAGTTGCAAGTTTAGCGAACGAACACGCAGCATGCTAAACATAACAGGACACATGACAAGGCACGCTTGATTGGGTATATTGAAAGGCATAGTGCCTACCAACGCGGGGGTAGATAAACCGTGACAGACCTACAACGCACTCAACAGATTAGAATCGGTGCCGATGTTGGTGGCACCTTCACCGATATTGTGCTCCAAACCGCGCACGGTGCTTTGCGCTCAACGAAAGTTCTTACCACCTATGAAGCTCCCGAGCAGGGAATCATTGAAGGCATCAAAGAAATTAGTCAGCTAAGCGGCGTTGAACTTAGCGAAGTTAACCAAATCCTCCATGGAACAACTTTGGCAACTAACACTCTGATTGAACGGCGGGGTGCCAAGACAGCACTGGTCACAACCGCTGGGTTTCGTGATGTTATTGAAACCCGCACCGAGAGTCGTTTTGAACAATACGACCTAAATATTGTGCTTCCTCAACCTCTCATTGAACGCAAAGACCGTTATGTCGTCACCGAGAGGTTAAACGCACGTGGGGAGGTGCTTGTTGAACTCGCCGAAGATCAGGCTATCCAACTAATCAGCCACCTCGCAGCTCAAGGATATGAATCCATCGCTGTTGGTTTTTTGCACAGCTATCGTAACGCCTGCCACGAAAAGCGTTTTCGGGACTTGCTCAAACAACGACTAGGCGACATCTCAATCTCAATTAGTAGCGAAGTTTCGCCGCAGATGCGTGAATATGAGCGCTTCAACACTGTTTGCGCCAATGCTTACGTGCAACCTTTAATGGCAACTTATCTGCTTCGTTTGCGAGACCAACTAAAAGAAGTAGGCGTGGCTTGTCCGCTCTATTTGATTCATTCTGGTGGGGGTTTGATGAGCGTTGATAGCGCAGCCAAGTTCCCGATCCGGCTAGTTGAATCTGGCCCAGCCGGAGGCGCAATATTTGCTGCTGACTTGGGCGCACGTTATGGTTGCGATCAGATACTTTCTTTCGACATGGGTGGCACTACAGCCAAGATTGCTTTGATCGAAGGCTATGAACCTCGCACAGCTAAGACATTTGAGGTAAACAGAAGCTCACGGTTCAAAAAAGGTAGTGGCATGCCAATCTCGATTCCCGCTATTGAGATGATCGAAATAGGTGCTGGCGGCGGGTCGATAGTTTCAGTTGACACTCTCGGGCAAATTCGGGTTGGCCCCAATAGTTCGGGTAGCACACCTGGACCGGCCGCTTATGCTCGAGGCGGCACCGCCGCCACAGTCACCGATGCCAACCTGTTGCTCGGACGTTTACATGCCGATACTTTCGGTGCTACCGATATTGTGCTCAATGCTGAGTTGGCCAGCACAGCTATCGCTGAGAATGTTGGCGCACCCCTCGGAGTTGATAACGTTACCGCAGCGGTGGGTACTATTGAGGTGGTTGACGAAAACATGACCAATGCAGCTCGGGTTCACGCCGTTGAGGGCGGCCGTGACCTAACAAGCTTTACCATGGTCGCTTTTGGGGGTGCCGCACCTTTACACGCCTGCCGTCTAATCGACAAGTTAGGACTTGATGAGATTGTCGTGCCGAGCGGAGCGGGAGTAGGTTCAGCCATAGGATTTCTACGCGCACCGTTTTCCTACGAAGCGGTGCGTAGTTTCTACACAACCACCGCCAATTTTGATTTCGAAGGTGCTAACACAGTGTTAGACGAATTGGCATCTGAAGCCGAAACTTTTGTACGTGCTGGCATTAGCAGCAACACCAATCAAGCATTGGACGTTTTGGCGCAAGACGAGTTGATTGTGCAAAGACAAGTGTCAATGCGTTACGCCGGCCAGGGATGGGAAATCCCTGTTTGGCTAGACAAAGGTACTTTTGACGGGTTTGCCGCAGATTTGTTAACTGCGAAGTTCACTAAGGCTTATTTAGAGTTTTTTGGACGTACTATTGACGATCTAACTATTGAAGCAGTTAGCTGGTCGGTGAAGGTGTCTTCAAAAGCGCAGCCACAGCAGCCGATGGAACTTCGTAAACATGGTTCTGTTCGTGAAGCTGAATGCAGCCGCGCTATGTATGACCCTGCACAAAACGCCACCGTCAACGCAGCACTTCACCATCGTGGGCAACTCAAACCAAGCGATCTGGTGATCGGCCCAGCTTTGATCGTTGAACCACAAACTACTACGGTTGTTGGTTCTGGATTTTGTTGTGTGGTGCAAAGCGATGCCTCAATACTGATTAGACGAATTGAGCAGGTAAGTTGAGCATCACCGATTTGCGTTATCAAGTGATCTGGAACCGCTTGATTTCAATTGTTGAGGAGCAGGCACTTACGTTGGTTAGAACCGCGTTTAGCACGTCGGTTCGAGAAGCTGGTGATCTTTCAGCAGGCATCTTCGACATAAACGGTCGCATGATAGCTCAAGCTGTTACCGGCACACCAGGGCACGTCAATACAATGGCTGCAACCGTTGGGCATTTCATCAATGAAATCGGTGCCGAAAGCATCTATGAGGGAGATATCTACATCACTAACGATCCATGGAAAGGCACAGGACACCTGCACGATATCACCGTCGCCACACCAGTTTTTTATGTTGGTTCACTCGTTGGATTTTTTGCTTCAACTGCCCATGTGGTTGATATAGGTGGGCGGGGTTATGGCCCAGAAGCTCAAGAGGTGTACGAAGAGGGTCTCCGTATTCCTGTGCTCAAATGGGCGCAGAGGGGTCTGCTTAACCGCGATCTCGTCAAGATAATCTCGCAGAATGTTCGTGAGTCGAATCAGGTTGTGGGTGACATTTTTGGTTTAGCGGCGTGTAATGAAACTGGACGGCGCCGCTTACATGCGATGTTTGAAGAATTTGCCCTTAGCGACCTTCACGGCTTGGCTGAGTTTGTCTTTTCTCGCACCCGTCGCGCCACCCTTGACGCTCTTGCTGCGGTACCACCAGGGGTGTACCACAACGAGATGACAGTTGATGGCTATGATCACACACTCACTTTGTGTGCGACAATCACGGTCACCGATTGCGGTATGCATGCCGATTTTAGTGGCACATCTCCACTCAGCAAGTTCGGGGTGAATGTTCCCCTAACGTATGCTGAAGCATATTTTACTTACGCGATGCTCGTGGCTTTGGCACCTGAACTACCGAACAACTTCGCTTCTCTGGAACCGTTCACTGTAAGTGCCCCGCCTGGAGTAATCCTCAACGCTAAACATCCTAATCCAGTGGCTGTGCGCCATGTTATCGGGCATTTCGTGACCGATTTGTGTCTTGGTGCTATCGCCCCTGCACTTCCAGAGCGTATACCCGCTGAGGGTTCAGGCGCGCTTTGGAACTTTCAGGCGAGCGCTCGCAGTGCTGATGCGAACAACCCGAAACCACCTGTTGAGTTGTTGATGTTCAACAGCGGGGGTGGTGGGGCACGTCCTTATCTAGATGGGTTAACTGCAACTGCTTTCCCGTCTGGTGTACGCACAATGTCAGTGGAAGCCACTGAGCAGGTTGGCCCGATCGTTTTTTGGCGTAAGGAAATTCGCGAAAATAGTGGTGGGGTGGGACATCAACGTGGTGGTTTAGGTCAAGTTATTGAGGTGGGACCGGTTGACGGTTACATTTTTGAGTTCTCAGCAATGTTTGATCGAGTTGAAAACCCCGCGCGAGGACGCAACGGTGGCGGCGATGGTGCCGCTGGAGCGGTTTACTTAGACGATGGTAGCCCTTTCCCCACTAAAGGCAAAGCAACTGTGCCCGCCAACCGACGGCTGATTCTTGAATTGCCTGGAGGTGGAGGTTTCGGCGATCCTAGCGAACGAGACCCTGCTGCTAGCACCAACGATTTGCAACAGGGCTATGTGACACAGTGAGTTTAACTCGTTCCGTTAGTGCCGGTTACCCGGCTTACCACTTCAGAAGTTGTGCCAACTAATCCACAATAAAATGCTCCGAATTCGGCATAGATCGCTGATGCGGTGTCGTAACGCATAGTGTAGACCGTGTCTTTTAGGTCGTCTATGTTCCTAGCAAACAAGGTGACCCCCCATTCCCAATCATCAAGACCAGTTGAAGCGGTTACCAACTGCACGATACGACCAGCGAATTTACGACCCGATGCCCCGTGTTCATACATGAGTTCTTTGCGTTGCTCAAAAGGCAGCCGGTACCAATTTTGATTGACAGTGCGCCTTTTGGTCATCGGGTAAAAACACCAGGCCCCTTTACCGTTGGGCGGCAGTTGCGGGTATAAGCGGGCGTTCTTTACGTCTTCGCTTAGGCCTAGCGCATACTCCGACAACTCAGTGATCGACACAAAACTGTCTACTATTGCAAGACCAGTGGTCGACAATGATGTTTGTAAGTCTCTCAAGAGCCAACCGTCCCGATGCAGAGCCATAAAGCAAATATCGGCTTTATGCCCCAATACAGCTACGGTCACGATTTGCACACCCTGTGCTTGGGCAGCTGCCATCTGATCAATGACAGCTTGATTATCTGCCGCGGCAGTGTGTTTACAAAATAAATGCAAGACCACCAGCCCATTGGTGGTCCCCTCAGCCTCAAGCATCATCTCAGCCTAACCCCCCACATCCCCACAACCTCTAAAGCCCCCAATCTTTGACTGTCTAACTACATGTGAATACCGCTATAGCACAGGATTCGCAACTTTGGTTATGGGGTAGCGTAAATAGTCAGCGCACCTGAGCGGGCGAACCCTGCGAGTTGCATTTTGGCTCTTTCGGCTGTGGCGACAGCTAAGGCAGTTGGAGCACTCACTGCTACTAGAGCACGAAAACCCGCCGCCCACGCTTTGTGAACCAACTCGAAACTAGCTCGACCACTAACCACAACCGCCAAACCAACCGCGGGCAGTTCAGCATCCAAAAGGCGGCGACCAATTAGTTTATCTAACGCGTTGTGGCGCCCTACATCCTCACGCACAGTCGACACATCGCCGTCTGGCGATACCACGCCCGCAGCATGAACAGCACCTGTGCGAGCGAACAGCTTTTGTTGGTTGTGTAGTACTTCTGGTGCATCTGCCAAAACCTGCCAATCCAAGGCAGCGCCTGTCACCGGGCCTAGTTCAGCCGCGAGTTGATCGATCTCATTTGTACCACAAAAGCCACAAGAGGAAGTTGTAGCGGTAAGGCGTGGTTTAGCTCTCGGAGCCTTACCACCAGTTGACACGCTCACAACATTGAAATCTGTGGACATCGCCGAAGCGTTTTCACAATATTTCACCGAGAGCACCCGTTGATCGTGGAGCAGGCCTTCACTATGGCAAAATCCGGCCGCCAACTCAAAATCGTTACCTGGCGTTCGCATAGTGGTGGCCACGCGAACACCATCGAGTTCAATCGCCATCGGTTCCTCGGTCGCCAAATCTGCACTGGCGCGCCCCGCGGTGCCCTTTTCAGGTGCCCAAGACCTAACTAGCCGCTGTTGACTACGTGATCTTGTTGTCACCATCTCACACTATCGTTCACTATCGTTGGCCAGAACTAGCTGAACTAACCTTGAAACACTTGAACCAAAAAGAATTCAGAGAGATAAGGGTTCACACACATTCCACAAACCACGCCGATCGTCGCTGCGCTTTAATTCAGCGTGTAGATGATGCGTAAGTGGTTCACCCATCGCCGCCATCCACATCTCAGAAATCAGCTTGTCGCCGCGAACTTCAAGCGTACGTCTAACCTCTGTTATGGGTTTGGCGGTGCGTGTGCCTTCTACCCGCTCAGTCCGCAGATCAAGCACTAGAGAGTTACTTGTTGCTGTGAGCGAGCCAATATGGATCTCCACAACCCCGGTGGGTTGTGCAAGCACTAACTCCATCATTGAGTGTGGTTGCGGACGCAAAAACCCAACTTCCGAGTGCATCGGCGCATCACTGAGTGGATCTCGCGTGCGTTGCGCCATAGCCAAAAATGGCTTGCCGATGTGTGAAAACTCAAGGATTTCAAGGTATGTGAAGTCAGGGACGGTCGGATAGTGGCCATCTCCTGACCCTCGCCAAGTGCCTAGCAGCGGAGCTAAAGCTTCACAAGCTGAATGTAGTTCAGCTTCGCGCATCAACCCCGCCTTTCAACTATGGGTTCAAGCAGTTGGGTAAGCTAGCTCGACCGAACTTAGTAGTCCATATCAGGCATAGCTGGTGCCGCATCCTCTGGCACATCGGCGATAACTGCTTCAGTGGTGAGGAACAAAGCAGCAATGGATGCTGCGTTTTGCAACGCTGACCTAGTTACTTTAGCGGCATCGATGATTCCAGCGGCAATCAGATCTTCATAGTCTCCATTCTCAGCGTTAAGACCAGTAGACCCAGTTAGGTTGCGCACCTTCTCCACCACAACACCGCCTTCCATACCAGCATTTACCGCAATCTGATAGAGAGGCCCTTCAAGGGCTTTAGCAACGATTCGTGCCCCCACGCGTTCGTCATGATCGCTAATGCCGTCTAGTGCATCAGCCACTGCGCTTTGAGCACGAATGAGAGTGGTACCTCCACCAGCAACGACGCCTTCTTCAATAGCTGCTTTAGTTGTAGACACAGCGTCTTCAATACGGTGCTTTTTTTCTTTGAGTTCAACTTCTGTAGCGGCCCCCACCTTCAATACTGCAACACCACCAGAGAGCTTGGCACGCCGTTCCTGAAGTTTCTCACGGTCATAATCAGAGTCAGTGTTATCAATTTCGGCTTGTATTTGGTTGATACGGCCAGCAACATCAGCGGCATCCCCAGCTCCTTCAATCACAGTTGTTTCGTCTTTAGTGACCACAATCTTTCGCGCCTGACCAAGCATGTCAAGGGTTACGCCCTCTAATTTGAGGCCAACTTCTTCGGAAATCACTTGACCACCAGTGAGGATGGCAATGTCGGCTAGCATAGCCTTACGGCGGTCTCCAAATCCCGGAGCTTTCACCGACACCGATGTAAAGGTTCCACGAATTTTGTTGACCACCAGCGTGGCAAGGGCTTCACCTTCAACATCTTCGGCAATGATCAACAGTGGGCGGGCTGCCTTCATCACTTTCTCCAACAACGGCACCAGATCACGCACCGCCGAAATCTTGGAGCCAACAAGCAAAATATAAGGGTTGTCAAGCACCGCTTCCATACGTTCGGTGTCGGTGACGCTGTAAGGGGAAATGTAGCCTTTGTCAAATCGC
Source organism: Candidatus Aldehydirespiratoraceae bacterium (assembly GCA_965204595.1). Taxonomy (GTDB): domain Bacteria; phylum Actinomycetota; class Acidimicrobiia; order Acidimicrobiales; family Aldehydirespiratoraceae; genus VXYK01. Next base: position 1,659,079 of record CBDBEW010000014.1, read on the forward strand.
ATTCCTTCAACAAAGTCAAGATCAAGACCAAATGTTTGACCTTCTTCAACAGTGATCACGCCATCTTTGCCTACGCTTTCAATAGCATCAGCAATTGTTGAACCAATCTCTGAATCTGCTGAGGAAATCGCAGCAACATTGGCAATCTGTTCTTTGTCATCTGAAACATCTTGGGAATTATCAGCAATAGCCGCCACAGCTATCTCGGCTGCCTGTTCAATGCCTCTTTTCAGAGACATCGGGTTGGCTCCCGCAGCAACATTTCGCAAGCCTTCACGTACCATTGACCACGCTAAAACGGTCGCTGTGGTCGTGCCGTCACCGGCAACATCATCAGTTTTTTTGGCGACTTCTTTAACAAGTTCGGCACCAATACGTTCGTTGGGGTCTTCGAGTTCTATGTCTTTGGCTATCGACACACCATCGTTGGTGATAGTCGGCGCGCCCCATTTCTTTTCAAGCACTACGTTGCGGCCTTTAGGGCCAAGAGTTACTCGAACGGCATCAGCTAGTTGGTTCATCCCCGATTCAAGGCTGCGCCGGGCTTGCTCATCGAATTGAATAGTTTTCGCCACAATTCCTCCAGAATTATTGCTCAATAGTTTCTCATTGGCACTCTCGTGCCGCGAGTGCTAATTCAATCTGAAAGATACTTGAATCGCAACTAAAAATCTGAATTCTCTTGGGTTTATGAAACTTTTTATCCACCCGCAACGGCTGGCACGATGCTGAGCGTTTCGCCACCGTTGATTGATGTGGCTAAGCCATTGAGAAATCTCACATCTTCGTCGTCAACAAATACGTTCACGAAGCGACGCAATTCTCCCTCCTCGTCGAGGATACGTTCTTTGAAGCCTGGATGTCTCATTTCAAGGTTGTTGATAACTTCCTTAACATCGTTGCCTTCAACTGATATTTCTGACACGCCTGCGGTTAGGACTCTCAGTGTTGTCGGGATGCGAACAGTTACATTCATGGTTGCGTTTCCTTTCCTAGATGGATTAATCTATCAGCATGAGTAAAACAGCTAAACAAAACAGTTTGTCTTTTCCAGCTGTAGTGATAATTGCTGCGTTGGCTATCTTTGGGGCTGTAACCCTAATAGGTTGGCTGCTCGGTGCAATAGTTGGATTTTTGAGATTCGGTTTATTCATTGTGATCGTTTTGGCTATTGCAGCTTGGGTTGTGAATGCTAAAGGTCGCCGTTAAACCAGTTTCTGTGCGCTAACCCTGTTTGCACTACCTGCTCAACCAATTTGACAGTGTTGTGCTGAGCACGTACAGCACCATAGATCTGCGTCAAGTTTGTAGTAGGGATTATGCTAGCGGTACCTTCCGCAACAGTACCAACAATAGCCCGTGCGGGTACACCTTCTTGACGGCAAAGTTGCGTCACACCTCCAACTACTTTTCCTTGAAACGAAGTGGCATCTAGACATCCTTCTCCGGTGATAACTAGATCAGCTCGCCGGATCTTTTCTCTTAACCTCACGAGGTTGGCAATTAATTGAAAACCGTCACAGAGTTTTGCCCCCACCACTAACAAACCACCAGCGAGACCACCTGCTGCACCACTTCTCGGCACGTCCACCACATTAATACCGTAGTTGACTTTATATTGCTGCACTAACCGCTCAAGTCGGTTACGCAATATACGTACCTGAGCTTTTGTGGCACCTTTTTGAGGCGAAAAGACTTCTGCTGCATCCACGAACTTTGTTTGCACATCCGCCGCTACTTCAATATCAAGCTTTCGGTATCGAGCCAAAGGTTCCATTGCGTGCAGTGCCGCTAAACCTCCATCTGTGGTGGCAGAACCACCAAGACCAACAATTATTTTGTTGGCACCTGAATCTGCTGCTAAGGCGATTAACTCACCCGTTCCTGCACTGCTAGCCAGTATCGGATCGTTGTGTTGGGCACCGCCAACTTTGCTGAGACCCGATGCCTGAGCCATTTCAATCACAGCTTGAGAATCGCTATAGTACCAACTAGCTTGAGTCAACGAGCCGTCAGCTGCTGTGACTGTTGTGGTTTGGTTGGCACCGCCGAACGCTTCAAGTGTGCCTTCACCGCCGTCTGCTAGTGGTTGGATGTCACACTCCCAGCCGGTTTTAGCTGCAGCTGTCGCTATGGCATTGGCGACTTCTAGTGCAGTTGCGGTGCCACGAAACTTGTCGGGACACGTCAATACACGCATGTTGGTCTTAAACTAAGTTGGATTTAGCCGAGAACTAGGTCCGCCCCAAGCACAACATAAATGTTGTAATCAGCGATACTCGTGCGGTGGGATTCTTTGGCTAGCGTAACGGGATTTGCGGGTGCCATTTCAATAACCGACGGCGCACCATTCAACGCTACCGCAACCTGTCTCGCTTCGTCTTCATATCCGGGGGTGTAGTAAACAACACTATCTTGTTTGTCAAAAGAGTCCGCATCGGCAGCAACTGTCACATAATTTTGTGCTTTCAAGACATCCGCTCGTTGCCCAGCCAAACCTCTCTCGCCGCGTCCATTGAGAACAGCAACCTTCACAGTGTTGGGGGGGTCTGGCGTACTTACGGCTTCTGTTGTAGTGGTTGTAATATTGTCTGAGGGAGTTTCAGAAGGGTTAGGTGCTACGGTAGTGGTGGTAGTATCTGAGTTGCTTGACAGTGTCGTAGTTGTGTTGTCTTGGTCGTCTGCTACTATTCGATCATTGTTATCGAATCCTTGCCATAACAAAAGTACCCCAACAACCACCGCAATAACGATGAGAACGGCACCTCTCGTGGCGGCTACCGCTGTTGACTTTGCAAAAGAATTGTCTGATGCTGCGTAACGTCCAGGTGCATTCATCGTCTTGGCTCCTCAGCCCTAAGTTCTAACATTTGTAAGCTTAATAATATTAGGCAGACCAAACGGGGCATATCAGAATACTAGCATGAATTCTTACTAATACCTTTAACATAAAATAATGCCCGAGTAGCTCAGTCGGTAGAGCAGCTGTCTTGTAAACAGCAGGTCGCAGGTTCAAACCCTGTCTCGGGCTCCACCCAAAAACCGAACAGCAAAACATTAATCTATTCGGCACAGGAGTCGAGTAGTTTGTCAAAGACTGCGGGCCATGACAGGGCGACGCCGTGGGACTCGCAGAGGTCGGGCCAATACCCAGACGATGGCTCCCGCTCGACGGCCAGCACGGGGTGATTGTTCTCGAAGCCCCAATCGACGAGGTGCGCGTAGCTGAGCACCTGCCCGAGACCCAGCCGTAGCTGGCGTTCCTCGTTCGCGGGGGTGAGGCTCTTCACTTCGGCGATCCAGGCGGTGTCTGTCACAATCCAGCCGACATCAAAGAGAGGGTCGGAGTCACTTGGCGACAATGGCTCCCAGCCACGAGCCTTGACCGCGTCGGCAAGTTGGTTCTGGACCTTCTTGTGCGCATTAGTTCCCCGGTCGATCACATCAGGATCAAACCTGAACACCCGCGACTTAAGGCAGCGTCCCAGAATACAAAAACATCGTGTTCAGCGGCGTAACCACAAAGCAGCACAAAATCCACCTCGGACCAATCGAGCTCCCCCCGGTGGCCACGCCGCTGGCCGTGAGCTGGATCTTGTGTTCCGGGGTTGGTCGGCCCCCTCGAGGATCGGTTACATTATAGATATAGACCCGTACACAGATCGGCAGTGGGGGGCGGAACTCCACCACCAGTTCCCCGGAAGCATCCGCGTAGGCCGCACCGACCGCGGAGCGGCCAACAACATCTACAAACCGGCGGTGAAGCTCAGCAGACGATAGTGTTCGGCCAATTCCCTCCCTCTTCCCCCTAAGACGCGTAGAACGCGGCACCAATCGAGCACCACATCGCCAGGGTCGGTGTAGTGCTCGATCAGCTGAACAATGCCCTCGACCGGCACCTTCGTGTGGTACGAGTGCGCCCGATAGAAGACGCTGCCCTTGCCACCCGCGATGTTGTCCATCATCGGCCCACGAGGCCGATCTTCGTTCGAAGTCGCCTGTCGGCGATGAAGGTCAGCCATTATAAAATCGTACCTAATCATATAACTTGCACACTACCAACCAAGTGTGACACCATCCGAATGCACGGTCGTTCCTAGTCGGCCGACAGCAATGGAGCAGCACTATCCAAACAAAGCAACCTTTGTGGCATCACTAGGTTATTAACCGTATACCGCCGCTTACCGCCATAGCAACCAAAACCACGACTAGCAATGGCAGCTTGCGCCAGGCCGCTAGCGCGCCAGCAAATGCACCAACGGCTCGCGCATCAACAACTAAACCAGTGTCGCTTTCAAAAGTCATCACCACTATCAACGCTGAAAACAAAACAGCGGGCAACAAAGAAACCATCACCCTATACCTTTGCTCAATGATTGAACCAATGGTGGTCACCCCAAGTGCTTTCAATCCATACGAACCAGCAACCAAAATCATCAACCACGACCAGCTCACTTTCAGTGCTCCTCTTTTTCGTCTAAACCTCTAGGGTCTTTAAACCTCGGCCAGCGTAGGTGTACCAAATACGCTGGCACCAGAGCAAACACCGCCAACAAGATAGGCACCCCTGCTGTGCTGAAAGGTACTGCCACAACCGTAATCAAAGCTGCTGTAATCGATGCGACACGCCCCGCTGAGGTCTGCAAATGCGGGACCAGCAAAGCGATAAAAATCGCTGGAAAAGCTGCATCTAGCCCCCAGTTCTCAGGCGAAGCTATAAACGAACTTAGTGCCGAACCAGCTATTGAGCCGATGTTCCAACAGAACCACAATGTTACGCCTGTGAACCAAAACGCGTCTCGTTTTGTGCGTTGCTCGGTTTGTGCAACAGACATCGCCACTGTTTCGTCAATCACAAAATGAGCTGCCCCCAACCGAAGCCACCTAGCGTGAGGTAAAACTCTTCGCACAACTGGTCCGTATAGGGCATTTCGAGTGGCCAACAGCAGCGCAGATGCTACTGCTGCGCCACCACTACCCCCATCTTGTGTAACCCCAACTGCAGCAAATTGTGAAGCTCCCGTAAACACTAAAGCCGACATAACCAATATCTGCGGCCAAGAAAAGCCCGCCGCATCAGCAAAAACGCCGAAGGTCACGCCTATCACCCCGACCGCAACACTCACAACAATACAGTCACGTCTCCAAGAGCGCCACAACCCATTATCCAAACCTTCATCATCAACATCAAACATTTCTGTCATTAGCCGACCCTCACTCGCATCTTGGGGATTTGCAATAAGGTTTGTTTCTGCAAACTTACAGACCCTAACACGACCTCAAAAGAAAAAGGCTTTAGGGGTGGTGTGAGCGGTGGGATTGGATTTTGAAACAGGCAATGGCGGCAGCGGCTGAGACGTTCAAGGAACTTAGTGAACCACTCAAGGGGATAGATGTGACAATGTCGCAGCGTGCGCGAACCAACCGACTAAGGCCTTTACCTTCTGAACCCAACACCAAAGCCAACGGTTCGGCAGCGATCGACAACTCATGGATCGATTGCGACCCCGTCGAATCCAAACCAACGAGCCAAATGCTCTTATCGCGCAATTCTTGCATTGCTGCGGGCAAGCCACCAACAACAGACATACGAAGGTGTTCAATAGCACCTGCCGCAGCTTTAGTTACAGACGGTGTGATATGTGCCGCTCGGTGGCGCGGCAACACTATGCCTGTTACGCCAGCGCATTCTGCAGTACGTAAAATCGCACCAAGATTTCGCGGGTCAGTTACTTGGTCGAGCAGCAGCAGAAAAGGTGCCGCCGCAACAGCAGAAGATTCCAGCAGATCGGCCAAATCAACAGGGCGTAAAGGCGCAGCAGTAGCCACCACACCCTGAGAGGTCTCAGTGCGAGCCTTGGCATCAAACTTGGTTTTTGCTAACTCACGTATCGGTACCTTGTGCTCGTCTGCAAGATCAATGATGTCACTGAGAATAGGGGCATCGTCAAGGTCAGCCGACAAAAACACTTCGCGGGTGCGTCTAGTGCCTGCCAAAAGCAACTCACGCACTGCGTGACGGCCTTCCACTTGCTCACCACCTAACGACCGTGGGCGACTACTCGCTAAGGCATCTGTACGTTTTGGCGTTGTGCCACGTTGCCCTCGGCCCGCTCGGGCTTTAGAAGAAGGTCGCGTGTGCCCCACATCTCGCCGTTTCTTCACACTTTCACTGCGACGCTGCCGTTGCTGTCGTTGCTGTTGTTGATTGGCAGCCTTAGGTCGATTCATTTCGTCACCAAAGCAACCGCCCAAGCGGCCACCCCTTCGCCACGGCCAAGTGAACCGAGGCCTTCAGTTCGCCGCCCAGTCACAGTGACCGGAGCATCAACCGCCGCTGTGAGTTTGGCTTCCATCTCTGGCTTGACATGAGCTAGCATTGGGCGATCAAGCACCACCGAACAATCTATGTTGCTTACCATCCATCCCTTTGTTTGTAAAGATTCAGCCGCCAATCGCAGCAACTCCACACTGTCTGCGCCTTCATATTCTGCACCGCTATCGGGAAACATCGTACCAATGTCACCCAAGCCGGCTGCACTCAAAATGGAATCAGCACAAACATGTGCCACTACATCGGCGTCGCTGTGCCCCGACAAGCCGCGTTCATCCTGAAAGGTAACCCCACCCAACACCAGCACGCTTTGAGGGTCACTACTGTAAGCATGCACATCAAAAGCATGCCCTACGCGCATGGCGAAATCAGATCTAGCCAAAATATTGCCCTTTGGTTTCGTGCTAGCGGTAACCAATGCTTGTGCCATCAACAAATCTTCGGGACTAGTGAGTTTGAAGTTTCGATGCTCACCAGCCACAAACTCTACCACCCCACCCGCGTCAAAAACCAAGGAAGTATCGTCGGTGGCTTGAGGGAAATCGCTATGAAGTTTCCGTAATACGGCAGCGCGAAATGCTTGAGGGGTTTGCAACACCCTCAGTTCATCGCGATCTAGAGCGGCTCCCGAACGCCACCTCACCGTGTCGACCGGAATCAAAGCTGGGGCTGCGGCATCGGCACCTGAAAACACAGCATCAATAACGTTTTTAAAGAGAGCAGGCGAAGCTAAGGGGCGAGCACCGTCATGCACTATCACAATCTCGGCATCATCTGCGAGCGCATCAAGTCCACGGCGAACCGACTCCGAACGGGTTGCTCCCCCTTCAACCACCTGCCATTGCGTCATTTCTGCATTTAGTAGAGAATCCATAACGGTGGTGTAGTTTGTCACCTCAGCTTCGGGCACAACGACCACCAACCCTGAGCAGTGTTGCGCCACAGTTAGTACCACCCTGTCGAGCACCCGCATACCAGCGAGATCCACAAACTGTTTGGCCGATCCGAAGCGACTGCCAGAACCAGCCGCAACCACTATTGACCAAACACCTTGAGCGTGATGTGTCTCCATCCTCCAAGCATGGCAGCAAAGAAAGCCGTTGGTACGCCAAAGCAAAATCAGAGTTGTCAGAAAGTCACCACGCCTTAGTGGATTGAACTAAGATCAGAATGTGATTTCTGATCTCCAAATACTTCAAAGCACCGAACCTTTCGCTAGTCTCACCGCAGCTTCACTAGAAAAAATCGCTGCTTCGGGCTCAAAACACCAACTTCAGCGAGGCGACACACTGTTCGCTGAAGGTGATGACCCAGAACATATTTATGTGGTAACAAAAGGCCGTATCGCCATCATAAATCTTTCAATAGATGGACGGGAATCAGTAGTGGCACTTATGGAAAAGGGAGACCTCTTTGGTGAACTGCCGTTGTTTGACGGCGGCAAAAGATCAGCGGGTGCTCGTTGTTTGCAGCCTTCTGAAGTGCTAGTCATCCCCTATAGCCCGCTACGTGCGCTCTACCAAACTCAACCCGATGAACTGTGGGGGGTGGTGAAGCTATTGGTTGCCCGCCTGAGAACAACAGACGAGATCCTTGCCGACAATGTGTTTTTGGATGTCACAGGGCGAACAGCTAAACGACTCTTGGAGTTAGCTGGAGACAAAGATGAGTTCACGCTACCAATAACCCAAGACGAGCTAGCAGGCATGGTTGGAGCGAGCAGAGAACGAGTAAACAAAGCCCTCGCAACTTTTGTGCGCTTACGTTGGATCAAGCAATCCGACAGACGCTATGTGATCACCAATAGGAAACAACTCACTAGCCGCGCCAGATAAATCATTACAAGTCGCCACAACCAGAAACGCGGCCGCAACTAAGTTCATGAACCACGGGTCTTTAGCAGATCTTCAAAACCGTAAATAACGTTGTGTTCAGTCTCTGGCAGAGGATCGTTTCCTGCCAAGAACAACCCGGTTGCCATACCCAATTCTTCAGCCACATCAAGGTTGGTGACAATATTGCTAAGATAAAAACAGTCGTAGAGGTCAACCGACATTGTTCGTCTCGTGGCTTCAAATAATGCTGGTTCTGGCAGTGTTGATCCCACATCACCACTAACCATCCACGACGCAATCAGCTCATCAAGGGCGGTCATCGTTCGTAATCGGTCTCCCCAAGCACGAGGCTGGTTACCAATAGCGGCCACAGGCAAACTATTGCGTTTCATTCGGATAAGAAAGGCATGCAAGCCCGGCAACAGCTTAAATGAAGACAAGTACCGTGTCTCAAGTTGTTGAGAAACGGAACTTAGCTCAACCTCATTCCAAAACTCGGCGGGAGACAAACGCCCTAAAACTAACTTTCGGTGTAAATCTCGCACTTGTTGCGGGTCAACATCTGCGTTTTCAGCCACAATCAACGGCAACAAAACACCTTCAAGCGGGTTTGTCGGGCGCACCAACACTCCATGAACATCAACTACCAACAGGCGTAAGGAGCGGCGGCGGGGGCGGTTTGCTTCTCTCTCTCGGGTCGCTGCCCTTAGTTGACGTCGTCTCACATCACGACGGCGCCGTCCCTTTGGTGTACGCCATTTCGCTAAGGCAAAGAGAAGCAAATAAGTAGCTAGTGTCACTAGCAGCAGGATGCCCGCGGTGATCGCTACGCTCGTCCAAACCCGCACGAGAATGCTCTCTGCTGCGGAAGCAACCTCCACTTCAATGGATTCGTCACCGAAGTTCGCGTCCCAAAACACCGTTTCGTCCAAAACCTCACCACTAGCTGTTGTGAGCGTTGCTGGCATACGCAAGGTGACTGTTAACCCTAAAGCATCTTCAAAATTGCCTGCAAATTCGCTTTCAACAAGTTCCGCACTCCTTCCCAATGGAGGTAACCCTTGCGGGAAAACTCCACCAAGTTGCTCAACATCAAATGTTGGGTTGATGGTTCCTTGCAAGGTGTAATTGGTGTGTGCTGGTCCCCATCCAAAAACATCAAAATTATGCTTTTTCGTTAGTTCAAAGTCTTCAAAAATAATCCCTTCACCCGCTATCTCAGCCAAAGTCGAGCCGAGCATCGACGCCTGGGTGAAACGCTTAGAAACTTCAATCGTTAAAGCTTGCGAATTATCTGTAGTGTTTTCGGTGATTGTCCAACCGGCATCGGCCAAATCGTCTAGTTGCAACCCATTAGGAGCATCGGCGATAAGTGCTACCGCGTTGTCGTCTGCGATCAACTGCACTGTCACTTCACCCGAACCATCTTCGTTGACCCTGATTGCGACTTGTGTGTCGACACGGCAAGCTCCAAAGAAGAAAACCGCAAAAAGAAGCAATGCTTTTACCAAAAAGTCTAAAGACCTAACCGGTTTCCGCTTGCTGGTCTCCATTATTTTCCCTGTTGTTGCGGTAACGCTAATCCACCCTTAGTAGTAGGTGGCTAGTTTAGAACTTTTCGAGTGCTTCAACTAGTTCAGGTTCAGGTGGAGTGAAGCCTTCAATCGAGCGGAACACAATCATCAATTCATCGTTTTGTGTTGGGTCAGCATCAGCATCAACAACAACTATTTCACCTGCCCGAAACTCTTTGTTCAGCAATTTCTCAGATAATGGATCTTCGAGATGACGTTGGATAGCTCGGCGTAGTGGTCGTGCCCCTAAGGTGGGGTCATAACCCTTAGTGGCAAGGAAATCCTTAGCGGCCTCAGTTAGTTCCAAACCCATTCCTTGCCCCGCTAGTTGATGGGCTGTGCGTGCCACCATCAAGTTAACTATTTGCCTCACTTCGGCTTGGCTCAACTCATGAAAAACAATCACATCATCGATGCGGTTCAAAAACTCAGGGCGGAAATGAGCTTTTAGAGCATCGGTGACTTTTTCTTTCATTCGTTCGTAGGTGATAGCTTCATCCACTTTGGTGAATCCGAGGTTAGCTTTACGGAGATCTTGAGTGCCCAAGTTGGAGGTCATTATCAGCACCGTGTTGCGAAAATCAACTGTGCGGCCTTGGCTGTCGGTTAGGCGTCCTTCTTCAAGTATTTGTAGCAAAGTATTGAACACATCAGGATGCGCTTTTTCAACTTCGTCAAACAAAACCACTGAAAATGGCTTGCGCCGCACCTGCTCGGTTAGTTGACCTCCTTCATCGTAACCCACAAAACCCGGCGGTGAACCAATCAATCTACTAACCGTGTGTTTGTCCATGTATTCAGACATGTCAAGGCTAATCAAGGAGTTTTCATCGCCGAACAGAAACTCAGCTAGAGTTTTGGCGAGTTCGGTTTTACCGACCCCAGAGGGCCCCAAGAACACAAACGAGCCGCTAGGCCGTTTAGGGTCTTTCAAACCCGCTCGAGTGCGCCGAATTGCTTGAGCAACCGCGTGAACCGAACTTTGTTGACCAACAATACGCCTATGGAGTTCGTCTTCCATTCGCAACAACTTTTGAGTTTCTTCCTCGGTTAGTTTGTAGACAGGAATACCAGTCCACAGAGACAAAACCGCGGCTATGGATTCCTCGTCCACTTCATCAAAAAGATCAAGTCCGCTAGATTTTGCTTCCACTTCTAAAGCATCACGGCGGGCTAGCAGTTCCTTTTCGCGATCCCTTAGGCGGCCTGCTTCTTCAAATTGTTGCGACTCAACCGCGAATTTTTTCTGCTGCACCACTTCAGCTATCTCGTTTTCTAAATCTTTGTATTCTGGTGGTGTTGCCATTCGTTTGATACGTAGATGTGAACCTGCTTCGTCGATTAGGTCGATTGCTTTGTCTGGCAGAAAGCGGTCTGATATGTAGCGATCAGCGAGATTAGCTGCTGCCACAACCGCTTGGTCGGTGATGGTAACACGGTGATGTGTTTCGTAACTGTCGCGCAGGCCTTTAAGGATTTCTATCGTATGAGGGACGGTTGGTTCATCAACTGTCACACGTTGAAAGCGCCGTTCTAAAGCGGCATCCTTCTCAAAATATTTTCGGTATTCGTCTACTGTGGTAGCACCTATGGTTTGCAGTTCACCGCGCGCCAACATGGGTTTGAGAATTGAAGCCGCATCAATTGCTCCTTCAGCTGCGCCTGCCCCCACCAATGTGTGAATTTCATCAACGAACAAAATGATGTCGCCACGTTTTTTTATTTCCTTGAGAACTTTTTTAAGCCGTTCTTCGAAATCGCCACGGTATCGAGAACCCGCTACTAGCGCACCTAAGTCAAGGGTATAAAGTTGTTTTTCGTGGAGGGTTTCTGGCACATTATCAACCGCGATTGCTTGCGCTAAACCTTCGACTATGGCAGTTTTGCCTACTCCTGGCTCCCCCACGAGCACTGGATTGTTTTTGGTGCGTCTGCTCAATACTTGCATCACTCGCTGGGTTTCGCGAGAGCGACCAACTACCGGGTCGAGGCTTTTGTCTCTGGCTAACTGGGTGAGGTTACGCCCAAACTGATCTAGTACGAGCGACCCAGAGCCGCTGTCCCCGCCTGAACCCCCCGTCATCGCACCAGCACGCTCCCGTGAGGAACCTAGCTGCTCTGCGGCGGGGCCTCCATATCCTGAAAGCAATTTGATGACTTGTTGGCGCACGCGTGAAAGTTCAGCACCTAGTTTCACGAGAACTTGAGCGGCGACTCCTTCACCTTCACGGATAAGGCCCAGCAGAATATGTTCAGTACCGATGTAGTTGTGGCCAAGTTGCAGAGCTTCACGCAAGCTCAGTTCAAGCACTTTCTTAGCGCGCGGGGTAAAAGGAATATGCCCACTTGGTGATGACCCACCCTGTCCGATTATTTCTTGAACCTGAGTACGAACCGATTCGAGGCTAATGCCAAGCGATTCGAGGCTTTGGGCAGCAACACCTTCACCTTCGTGGATAAGCCCCAAAAGAATATGTTCAGTGCCGATGTAGTTGTGGTTGAGCAAGCGCGCTTCTTCTTGCGCTAACACCACCACACGCCGAGCTCTGTCGGTAAAGCGCTCAAACATCGGGATTCCCTCCTAAATAATAAGCTATCAAATAGTTGTCTGGTTGTCTTGCAAACTTTTCCTGCTATTAGTGTAGCGGTGCTAGTAGCAGTCAGAACACCCAAGTAGCCTTTGAGTGTGGCTGTTGCACGAGATTCAATCGTTCCTTCGTTGCAAGACGATTTAACGCGAGTCGAAGCTGAGTTGTTGCGGGTTGTCACCGCAAGCGAAGACTTTGTTACCGAATTAGCGAGTCACCTTATTAGTGCTGGTGGTAAGAGAGTTCGCCCCGGTTTATGTATTACTGCAGCATTGGCTGCTAATTTTAATGATACACCTGCCTCGATTGAGGTGATTCGTGGTGCTTGTGCAGTGGAGTTGGTGCATATCGGTTCGCTGTATCACGACGATGTTATGGACGATGCACCAACACGGCGGGGGGTAAAGAGCATTAACGCTAAATGGGGGAACCTGCAAGCAATACTGGCAGGTGATTATCTACTTGGACGGGCTTCGGAACTAGCGGCCGCGTTGGGCCCTGAGGTAGCGCACTTGCTCGCAACCACAATTACCGAACTGTGTACCGGGCAGATTCTGGAGTTGCAATCCGCCTACTCTGCTGAGCGTACACGTGAACAATATGAAAGGTCGATTGCGGGTAAGACTGCGTCGCTGCTAACTGCTTCTTGTCGTATCGGTGCCATCGTGGCTTCTTTGAGTCGTCCTCTAATCGATGCGCTTAGCGAATTTGGGCGTTCTTATGGTATGGCTTTTCAAATTGTGGACGATATTTTCGACATAGTTGGTTCCTCACAGCAGCTAGGCAAGCCTGCCGGCAACGACCTTCTTGAAGGCATTTACACTTTGCCTGTTATCTTTGCTTTAGACGACCCTAAGGTAAGCGAGGAGCTGTTGCCGTTGCTCAACGCCAACATAGACATGGACAAGCGAAACTGTGCCCGTCAGTTAATTTGTGAGAGTTCGGGTGTTGAGTTGGCTATTGAGGTGGCACAAAGTTGGGCAGATAAATCTACCGCTGCGCTTGAGGTGTTACCAGACACTAAAAGTGCAACAGCGTTAAGGGCTGCTGGCCAACATCTAATCGACCGCCTCAATGACGTAGTTTAACCGGCATTCGCGTTTGTCGACTCCGAGCACCTCCGCGTCGCCTAGTCCATCAATCGGTTCGTTCACGCACCTACGGCCACAGTCCACACCGATCCTCCAGTGTTAGGCTGGATAACAACGCTGATTCTGGGGTAACCCTCGCGCTCCGACGCGGATACCCACCGAACTCACTCCACCGCAGGTTACCCGTTCTTGAGTGAATCCCAGAGGTTCTCGAGTTCACCGCGAGACGATTCGTGTGCGACTGCCAACGCCACGAGTTCAGTGCCGGTCGGTTCGTACACTGTGGTGTGCGTCGGCTGAGCATGGATCAGTACCTCCACCGGTTCTGCGCCTATCGTCTCCCGGGTGAGACCGATCGGAATATGCCCATCCTCGTCTGTGTGAACGTGATCCTCCCCATGCTCCGCGGCAACAGCAGCGATCATTTCAAAAAGAGCGTCAATGCTCCTTACATTGTTCGTCAACGTTCGAGACACAACTAGAAATCCATCAGTTTCACTGTGTTTGACCGCAAGAGCCACCAATATTTCCTGACCGTTGACCGAAGCAACGAGTGCATCTGCAGAACCGAGTTTCTCAGAATCGATATCAGCTACCCAGATCCACTCTTTGGCGGGTAACCCGAGGCGGTTGCGTGAGTGAGTGGGTCGTCCGTTTCAACATCGGCAAGGATCGCGAAGAACTCAGCCTTTATCTCGTCAACGGGTTCAGTTTGCGTGAGATACGGCCCGAAGCCCTCCCCCAAAAGACATTCCGACCACTGGGAAAGTGCGTGAACCATCCGAGGGTCACTGTTGACTCGCGCCGTCACTTCAGTAATATATGCTGTCTGAAGTGACTGATATTTGGAGTCCACAACCAAACGCGCCTCTTCGATGCAGCCAGACACAGTCTCTGAGCCGTACAAATCCAAAAGGAATTGCTCGCGTTCGGAGTCACTCAGATTGCGCAAATACTCATCGTTCGGATCGCTATAGGTCGTCTCGTCCACCGGTTCAGGAGTATCAAACCCAACCGCTATGCTGTATCCCTGCTCCTCGACGTATTCGCGCAACTCAGCGGGATCATCGAGCGCGGGTCCTCCCGGGAAGAAGACTTGGCTATGGTCGGGCGCAGTGTAGTCCCACCCCTGCCCCCGCATGCACGCAACAACCAAGCCAGAAGCTTCGTAGCGCCGAGCCAATTCCTCATGGGGACTCACCATCAACATTGACTCAAGGCTCCGCTCCGGTTCAGTCCCTGACATGTCGCCACCACTGTAACACGCAGCCCCCAACAGTGACACCGCAAGGAGAACATGGATATTCAGAATCAAGATGAGCTTCTCCTTTCACGCGGTGACTCGCAGTACATGCCCAAGGTTGACTTCTGCTCAAACAGGACCTCCACCAAGATTTCCCGAATGTTGCATTGAACGACCAGTCGACCAGCCGCAGGAATCGTGATTCTCCACTGGATCTCGAACCCAACCGAGAGCAGCCACGACTCGATTCCGACCACATGGACCGCCAGTTAACCTAGGGACTGTTGAGTTGATGCACGAGACGCAACCCATGAAGTGTGAGGAAAGGTTCAACAACCTCAATCGTCTCTGCAACTGGCGCGATTAAGTGAGCCAACCCGCCCGTAGCTACCACATTAGCGTCACCAATCTCATCTAGGAAACGGTCTACCATGCCGTCTATCATCGCAGCAAAACCAAATACGGTGCCCGACTGTAGCGACTCAACTGTTGACTTGCCAACAACGCTTGGTGGTTCAGATAGTTCAACTGCCCTTAGTGCCGCCGCCTTGCCCAGCAAGGCATCTAGGCTGATCTCTACTCCTGGGGCGATTGCACCACCTAGAAATTCGCCACGTTCGGAGATGACATCGAAGTTATTGCCAGTTCCGAAATCAACAACAATCGTGGGGCCGCCATAGAGATCATAAGCCCCCAGTGCGTTTGCGATGCGGTCAGCACCTACTTCTTTCGGGTTGTCGTAGAGGATAGGTATACCTGTTTTTATGCCAGGTTCTATGACGATAGGGGTGAACGGCAAGTAACGCGAGACCATTTCCCGCAATCTGGCTACAACTTGAGGCACACCTGAACAGATGGCAGTGCCACACAAATCAACTTGCGGGTCAACACCAACGGTGTGCAACAACGAACGAATAAGGATCAAGTATTCGTCTGATGTTCTCTCGACTGCGGTCGACAATCTCCAATGGTCAACTAAACCGGCGGCTGCGCCCTGCCCACTTTGATCGCTTGGATCATATAGACCTAACACGCTTTGGGTATTACCAACATCAATAGCGAGAAGCACTTTGTTAGGTTATCGCTGTGCTCAGCAAGCTGAGCTATCTATACCCACCTTCAGCTAGAAGGCCGCTTGGCTGCCCGATTAGTTGAGTCAACAAGCACAACGTCATTATCTATGAGCCGAATTTTACCAAGACGTGCTGCCACTAGCAGCCTAACCTCGCCTTGTAAGTACCTGACTTTTTCAAGTGTATTCGCCTCAACCACCGCAACATAATCAAGTTCGGCATCACCATTGCTAACAATCGCCGCCATTGTTGCTTCAACTTTGGTGGCATCAGTTTCTCCCCCTTCAATTAGCGCGATGCCCGCATCAAGGCAAGCCCGCAAAACAGGGGCGCGTTCTCGTTGATCGACGGTGAGCAAATTGTTGCGACTCGACATTGCTAAACCGTCTTTTTCTCTCACTGTGGGGCACACCACCACTTGTGCGGGCAAGCTTAAGTCGTCCACCAACCGTTTCACCACACAAACTTGTTGCCAATCTTTTTCCCCAAAATAGGTCTTGCACGGTCCAACAATCGAAAACAATTTTGTGAGAATTGTTGTGACACCAGGGAAATGTGCGGGGCGAACGGCTCCTTCAAATGACGTAGACAGCGAGGGAATGTTCACCATTGTGGCAAGCCGATTAGGGAAAAGTTCTCTCACTGAGGGCGCAAACACGTAGTCAACACCCCACTTTTTGCAGGCTGCTAGGTCTGCGGCTAGGTCTTGGGGATAAATATCAAGGTCTTCATTATCGGCAAACTGTAAAGGGTTCAAGAAGATTGAAACAACAGTTAGGGAGTTGTCTTTTTGAGAAGCTTCCATCAAAGAGAAATGCCCATAATGCAAACTCCCTAACGTGGGTACATAGCCAATACTATGCCCTTTAGAGCGTCTAGCTTTGAGTCGTTGCTGTAAACGTTTTATTGTAGTGATTTTTTCCATTAGCCGCACCGATTAATCTAGCTTGTCTTGCGTGTTGCGAAACGTTTGTTGACTTTTCGCCAAGCACTGTGCTTCAGCTACTAGGGCTTCATAGGTTGCGTGTTCTGAAGAGGGTAGTGCTTGGAGATGTTTAGCGATGGTGAAGGTGTCGCCCCGTGCGGCGGGGCCTGTCAATGCGTCTGCGGGGCCAAGCAACTTTACATTTTCTAGGGTACTTTGAGCTAACTCAAGCATTACTTCAAATGGCACATCAACGAGTGTGGTTATTCTTTCAACTTGGCCTAACAAAGCAACCAAGTGGTTTGAGGCGATGACCGCTGCCGCGTGGTAGCTTGCTCGAGCACTTTCGGCTAGTGGGAACACGCGACCCTTGAGAGCATCCACAATAAGTGTTGCTTGTGAGTCACCGGACAATGCAAAACAGGCACCAACAAGACGTTTTGCTCCTAGTTCGACTGACGGTAGCGACACCAGCGGATGCAGAGCTGCGCGTTTCGGGTGACCTTGGAGCACAGTCAGACCCAATGCACCTGAGAGATGCACCACTAGAGCATCTGAGTTCGGTTCCACTAAGCTCGCTGTAGCGGATATGGATTTATCTGGTGTTGCTATAACCAACAGATCGGTGTCGTAAGCTGCATTACTGAGATCGTCTTGGTGTCCTAAGTATCCTTGCAAGTGCCAACCCGCAGCCACTAGCGCGGTGCCTAACGATTTACCTGCCTTTCCTGCACCTATTATTCGTACTCTCATGAGTTTTATGTTTCGTCAAGCAGTTTTGTGTCGCTGAGAGCACCTATGTAAGTCACCTGATCTTTACTCCCAGCTTCGTTCACGTCAAAAGAAGCTGGTATCAAGTCTGTGGCTAGGTCGCTAAGCGGTACCAACACGAAACTGCGTTCAAACATGCGTGGGTGAGGCACCACAAGTTGGGGCAGCGAATGGGTTTCGCCATCAATCCAAAGTACATCAACGTCTAGAGTGCGCGCACCCCAGTGAACGTGGCGCTCCCGTTGGGCAACGTTTTCAAGGCTCTGACATATAGCCAAGATTTCCAAACCACAAATAGTGGTGTGTAGTTCTGCGACCATGTTCAGGTAAGGGTCTTGCTGTGGTCCACCAACTGGGGCCGTTTCATAAACATTTGATATGCCTACCAAGTCAGGTAGCCCAGCCACGGCATCACGCAAATAGCTAGCACGGTCTCCTAAGTTAGAACCCAACCCTAATAACACACGCCGAGCTAACTTAGTCATCTGGAACACGTTTTCGCACTATGCACACACCGCTTGAATCAAGGAACTGTGGAACGGGTGGCCTCAGTTTTTTGACTTCAACAACTACTTCTTCTACCCGCTCGTCACACAAAATCACCTCAGCTAGCCGTTGCGCAAGCCGCTCAAAAACATAAAACGTTTCAGCTTGGGTGACTTCTTCAATACGTGAGAGCAAACTGCCGTAATCTATTGTGTCGTTGAGATCATCACTGTAAGTGGCGGGCAAATTAGCTACCACATCAATATTAAACTCATATGGTTGCCGCTGCGTTTGCTCAATCGGCAAAACACCGCACAAACAAGATAACCGCAAACCCCGCAGTTGCAAGACATCGGTCATTGGCGCTGATTTGTTGTTGAGTTTGGTGGGCGAACGCTAGTTGATGTGTCGTCATCTTTTGGTTTGTTAAGCACATCACTCACGGCAGAAGGTTGCACTTCGGATGGACGCGGGCATCTATCTTGCAAAGCGAATATCTCACGAGCTTTGGCTGGTAGTTCTTGCTCAAAAAGTTTTTCAGCCACAACGACTGCGCGTGGCCCATCTGGCACTAAGCCCATCCAAGCAAGATAAGCCGCAACTAAACCCATTACCGTTTCATCCAGTCGTTCATGATGAACGACTATTTTGTGACCAGCACGCACATGGTCACGAATTGCGGCCATAACACGGGCTAGTCCCTCTGGCCCATCACCAAAACCAGCAAAAGGCACATGATGGTAAGGCACTCGCAGTTCTTGATAGCTGCGTAGGTTGTGACGCGAACTAATCAAAGACACCACATAATCAAAATTCTGCTCGCGCAGCCACACGATTTCTGTGTGACGGCGACTCGTGCGGTGATGGATGCCGTAACCTCCCGGACGTTCACACACGGCAACCTGATCTTTGAGTATCCAAAGGAAGTTTTTAGGTTGTATGCCTTGCGCCCAACGAACTCTCGTCATTGCTCACCTTTGCCTTTATTGAAAGAGACTCAAAGCTTGCACAGTGGCCTCAACATCATGCACACGAATCATATCCACTCCAAGATACGCACTCCAAAGTGCGAATGCCACCGATCCTTCAAGTCGGTCATCGGTTGGGGTGGGTACCAGTGCGAACTCGTAGCAGTTTTTTCCCGCACACAAAAACGCGTCTGAACGGGCGTGAAGGTTCCCAACCACACTTTTGCGACTCGCTCCAATGAGAAGGGGTGCTATTTCCAAAAACCGGTCAATATTACTTACGATTTCAATATTATGTTTGGTGGTTTTCCCAAAGCCTATGCCTGGGTCAATCCAAATTTGCGTCACGCCCGCGTCTCGCCCGCGGCGCACCGCTAACGACAAGAACTCTGCGATCTCTTCAACCACATCACCATATTGAGGGTTGTCTTGCATTGTTGCACTGTCAGCCAATGCATGCATGGCAATCCAACCAACACCAGTTGTTGCGGCTACCTCATAAAGCGACGCTGAAACATCATTGATGATGGTTGCGCCAGCCTCAATCGCAGCTAAAGCAACCGCTGCTTTTGTGGTATCAATCGACACCGTAATACCCTGAGCAGCGAGTGCCGACACCACGGGTATCGTGCGTTGCAATTCGCTAGCTTCATCAATCCTCTGAGAACCTGGTCTGGTGCTTTCGCCACCTATGTCAATGATGTCCGCTCCTTTGAGTGTCAACATTTCAGCGTGAGCAATCGCCGCATCGGTAGAGAAATAGCAGCCACCATCGGAAAACGAGTCGGGGGTGACGTTGACAATTCCCATCACCTTAGGCATGGGTTACCTGTCAAGAAATCGCATCGCCTCTGCACGCGTGGCAGCATTGTCCCGAAATATGCCTGTGACACTTGAGGTAACCGTGCTAGCCCCTGGTTTTCGCACTCCCCGCATCGACATGCACAAATGCTCTGCGGTGATCACAACGAGCACACCTCTAGGTTTGAGCGCACTTTCTATTGCATCAGCGATTTGAGTGGTGAGCCGTTCTTGCACTTGGGGGCGTTTAGCGTAACCGTCTACTAAGCGAGCGAGTTTGGAGAGTCCTGTGACTTGACCTGATTTGTTGGGGATGTATGCCACGTGTGCGCTGCCGAGGAAAGGCACTAAATGGTGTTCACACATGGAATAAAGAGGAATATCGCGCACCATCACCATTTCGTCATGCCCAACTTCAAAGGTGGTTTCTAAATATTCCTGCGGGTTTTCATAAAGCCCTGCACACACTTCTGCATACATGCGGGCTACCCTTTCGGGAGTTTTAAGCAAGCCATCGCGGTTGGGATCTTCCCCAATGGCAATGAGTATTTCTTGCACCGCTGCGGCAACGCGCTCCTGGTCAACTTGTGGAGCTTGATAGCCGTTATGGAGGCTAGCAGACCCTTCTTTTGTGGTCACGATTGCACGATAGCTTTGTTTGCGGGTTCAAAGACACTTATTGAACTAAGTTCTCGATAGTGTTCGGCGACATCTAGCCCGTAGCCAACAACAAAATCTTTTGGAATAGAGAAGCCCACATAGTCGATTTTGTGTTGCTTGGTGCCTTCACGAACCAACAACGCGCACACCGCAAGGCTCGCTGGTTGTCGCTCACTCAAATAATGGATGATGTACTCTAAAGTTGCACCTGAATCGACTATGTCTTCTACGAGTAAGACATCTCGTCCTGTGATGTCAATATCGAGGTCTTTTGCTATTTTTACTACGCCGGTTGTTTTGGTGGCGGTGCCGTATGAGGAAGTTGCCATAAAGTCAATCTCTACAGGCAACTGTATTTCTCTCGCTAAATCGCTCATAAATACGAAAGCGCCTTTTAGCACTCCTACCAACAATAAGTTTCTGCCGCGGTAATCCTCGGTGACCTGTGCGCCAAGTTCTTGCACCCGTTCCGCAAGTTGATCAGCGTCAACCACAACACGCCCAATACTACCTTTTGGAAGTGGCATTACTCAAACTCTACTAGCAGACGAAACAACAAACACCTCCGCACTACCCACGCTTATTTGGGATTTCAATTCGTAATCGCCCGGCACTTCGAGCTACACGATAGCCGCCTTCTATTTCTGTCGCACGGTGCTCATTGTGAACCACCGCCATCACCCGTTCTATGGAAGCGGCATCGACAGCGGTGAAGGATTCTGTTTCTGTCATCAAATAGTTGCGCAACGCCTCTGAAGCAACCGCCCGAGGCGCAGATTTCAGAACTTTAGTATCAGTAGCATCTAGTTTTTGGGCTGCGGTTTGAATGACTTGTAACGCATCTGCGATTAGATCAGCGTGACGGTTGATTAATGGCACCGGGTCACGGCCTAAAGCATCAGCAGCTAACGGCAAAAGTTGTTCCCGCACTACCACTCGCGCGAAACGCAAGTCGTGGTTCATGGGGTCGTTGATTACCGGCACACCAGACGATTGACACACTTGTCTTGTTTCAGCGCGTCGCAACGCAATGATGGGACGTTGAACCCGTGAGAACTGCGGTGCCACACCAGCCAACCCCGCTCCTCGCAACAAGTTGAGCAACACGGTTTCAGCGCGATCGTCAGCGGTATGAGCCACACAAACATTGTCGGGTAAGGCCTCATAACGAGCTAGCCGAGCGCGTGCTTCAAAATCAGCACCGTCTTGTAGCTCCAGGTGACGCAACTCAAAGTTAGCGTTCAAGGTCTCAGCTAACTTTTCAACCAGTGCCGCTTCAGCATTCCCGTTAGGGCGCACACCATGATTGATGTGCCAGATGGAGAGTGGTCGTTTTGTTTGGGCTGCTAGCAAGGCCATAGCCACGCTGTCAGCTCCGCCACTCACACCTAGAACAAGCTCATTTGGTTTGTCGCCGAGTTGGTTTTGGTTTGGGCTAAAGTTGCAACGAACGAATAGCTCAGCGAGGTCCATCACGCAGCGATGTCAACAGGTGCAATTCGTTTGATCCATAACTCGGGTTGACGGATCTCTTCAATGGAAGGCACGTTTGCTGGTTCAGCCCAAGCTTGATTAAAAAGATCAGCACCCCCATGTTTTTCAACAGCGGCGATAAAGCTCTCTCCTTGCGAGTATTGTTTTAGCTTGGCTTCAATCCCTGTTAGTTTCTGAAACACTTTGGCGAAGCCCCGCACATTTTGACGGCGGTTGCGCAGCACCCGCGCAAACCGTGGCGCAGACCTCACCAAACCAGCACCCGCACGATCCATCGTTACATCGCCGTGCCCTTCTAGCAGGCTCATCAATCCAGCAACCTCATTTAAGACACTGAGTTGTTGCTCGGTCGCAAACAACCCCGCAAGCCCCCCCGAACCGAATACATCTTCACCACGCCGACGAGCTTCTAAGGCACGGGTTAGTGCTTCAAAAATGCGTTTTGGGTCGGGGTCAAGCCCTTCCATTGTTGCTTCAACGAGACCCAAAAAGTGTTTACGCATCCACGGTACTCCGGTGAACTGAGCACGGTGGGTGACTTCATGCAACGCCAACCATAAACGAAATTCCTGAGGCGGGAAAGCGTAACGATGCTCTAGGGTCAACACATTGGGTGCCACATAATAAACTATGTCTTGTTCTTGGGGATTTTCGTTTTCAATCACTAGCAAGTCGTATTGGCCAAGCACCCGTTTCGACATCCATCCAAGCATTATCCCCAACTCAACACCGGCGACCCTGCCGCCGAGGCCACGCATGCGGCTATCTGTGACTTGGTCGTCGATCTTTGATATGAGCGGTCGCAGCAAACGCTGAAACGATGCCAGATTTGCGTCTATCCAACCTTGCCTGCTCGTTACACGCCCGCGTGCGTTGCCGCTGAGTGAACGCAAGCCCGTACATTGTGCTACGAGTTCCTCAGCTTGCGCGGTGTAACAGTCGAAATCTTCTTCAAGGTTGTGCCTGTAATGAGCTGCTGAGTAGGGGTCTTGTGCTGCCGTCTTGTATGCAACTTTTTTGGCGAATTCCCAATCTACGAGACCTACCGACACTACGACAAACCGTTCAATCTCGTGGATATCGGGTGGCGGTCACTTTATTGAGATAACCAACGATAGTAGCGATTACAGCCACAACCGCTCCAACAGCAAGCGGTACCGCAATCCAAAAGTGCCAAACAACTGCAAGTATCATAATCACAGCATAGACCCAAATAAGGTTATGCAGATACCTGCAAATCTAATCTTTGAGCCCGAGAGGAGACTTGAACTCCTGACCTACGCTTTACGAGAGCGTTGCTCTACCGGCTGAGCTACTCGGGCAAGCCATCTAAGATACTAACCTAGCAAGGCGACTGTTGAGCTTTCACCGCTCCTGAGGCACCAATTTAACAAACAGCGATTGTAGCAAGAGCATCTCCCGTGGGTTGCGATTAAGTTCTTCGCTACAACGCTTTAGCTGGACTATAGCAGACAACGCAACCGTGTCATTTTCGTCGTCCACCACTCGTTGGCGATAGCGTGAAGCCAGAGTGGCGAAACCATACCGTAATTCCTCGGTGCGAAAGCGCCGCACCTCACGTTTTTGCTGAGCTAGTTGAGCAGTTCTACCTGAACCGCGGGTGCCCATTTGCTCCTCAAGTGCATCTAATTCTTTGATTTCTTGCTTGTGCTTATCAGCAAACACTGCCTTTTCTGCTTCGTCGATTAGTGCCACGATTTCATCAACGATTGTCATCACAGTGTTGCCTTTGTGGTTTAGCCGGTCACAGATAGCAAGCCAAGCATCATGGCGTTTTACTAGCGAAGGGTCGGCTGCCAACAAGCGAGCTCGCCCGATGCTGCCATTTGCTGCTTGCGCCGCGGTTGCTGCGACTGCACTGCCAAGCTGAAGTTCGGACTGTAAAGCCTGCGCGATGTCTTGGTGGCTCAAAGAGGCGAAGTCCACCCGCAAACATCGTGATTCAATGGTGACTTGATGCGCTGGCACATCACTAGCAAGCAACACAAACAAAGTGGATTGCGGTGGTTCTTCAATTAACTTCAACAAGGCCGAGCACGCGGGAGGGTCTGCTGATTGAAACTGCTCAACTACCAGAACCTTACGGCTACCTTGTGTTGGTGAACGGTATCCTTCTTCAATGATCCGAGGAACCTCACCTGGTGAACTCGCAGTACCCAAACGTAAATTGTTTCCTTGTGGTGAAAAAACTACGATGTCAGGGTGGCGTTGCTTTTGCGCCAACCTGCGATGGCGGCTCGCGGTACTTGGGTCTGCTGCAGCAAATAATTCACCCGCAAAAATGAAAGCAGCTTGACGTTTTCCAACACCGTTCGGGCCTATAAACATGTAGGCATGCACAGCCGACTCAACAGCTGCGCGCAATCGATGGATTGCCTCTGCTTGACCAACAAGTGCTTGCCAAGGATCGTCTGTCATGTGTTGATTGCCAACCATTTATCAACTTTGGCGACTACGGTTGCTGTGACTTCAGCTACGTTTGCGCTGGCATCTATAGTTAGCCACGATCTGGGGTTCTGTGCCGCTAGTTCAAGATAGCCGTCACGCACTCTGTCGAAAAACTCTTGTCCATTGGCTTCAAAACGGTCGGGGCGAACTTTAATACGGCTCATAGCTTGAGGCACAGAAAGGTCAAGCAATACTGTAAGGTCTGGCCGAACGTCTCGCACCGCGAAACGCAACATTTCGTTTAGCAGGTTTAGCTCGAGTCCTCTGCCGTAACCTTGATAGGCCAACGTTGATGCACAAAATCGGTCTGAAATAATATTGCGTCCAGCCGCTAGGGCGGGCTGAACCACCTCTTTAATGTGTTGAGCTTTGTCGGCTATGATCAGCAAAGCTTCTGTACGGTAATCGAGATGACTGTTTTTGTTGGTCAATAGAATTTCTCTTATTGCCGCGCCTATTTGAGTGGCACCGAACTGATAGGTTGCGTCGCTACTTAGGTGCTGTGCCAATTTTGCGACCTGCGTGGACTTGCCTGAGCCGTCTATACCTTCAAATGCGATTAAACGCCCTTTCACGCGTGCTCTCCATCATCTCTAATCTCAGCCATTTGATTGTCAGGCGATTCTGGGTGATCCACACGCAAACTCCAACTAGCGAGCACACCCGCAGCTACAACCGTTAGTGCCGAGAACCACATTGTTAAGCGAACACCCGGCACCGCAACGGTGTAACCAAATAGCTGCCAATCAGAATCCCACAAACGTTTAGATATTGGGTCAAGGGACTCCGCTAGCAAAGGCCCCAAAAATAGTGCAAGCAACAAGCAAAACCGCACCAGCACCAACAACGCGGAAAAGATACGGCCTCGCAGTTCGTCGTCAACGTGCTCATGCAACAACGTGAAACCCACAACATAGACAGGTCCAGCTGCAAACCCAGCTACCAAAATTACCGGTATCACGATCCCTAACAATGAAGATGAAGCTGACACAAACATCGCAGACCCTGCCAAGAGCAATGCCCAAGGGAAAATTTTAGACCGGTTAATGCGATTTTGTAGCACCGTTGCGGTTATTACCCCTAGTGCCATGCCACAACCTAAAGCGGTTACGACCGTAAAGTAGTCGGCATCGTCTCCCGCGATCACATCGTTTACAAACAACGCGCCTAGCGGTATCAACATACCTCCCCCCATAATTCCCACCGCTAACCCAACGTTCACTGAGCGTACAATAGGGTTTACAGCAATCAAGTTCCAGCCTTCACGCAATTCTCGGATGGTTCCACCAAAATCCCACTTCCGGGTTGATTCTGTATTGCCTATCTCACGTTTGGGGAAGCTGATTGTCGCGATTATCAATGCGGTGGCCAAGAACGAAAAGCCATCAACATAAAAAGCTAAGCCCTCTTGGTTGAGGCGGAAGGTGTTGACCCAGCCTTCGTCACTAAATGATTCAGCTAGTTTGGCAAGCAAAGCAGCAAGTGCCATCGCGACAGGGAACATCCCATAGGCCGCTGCCACATTGAGAGAGTTTGCAGATGTCAACTTTTTGGTTGGCACTAGATTGGGAACGATGGCTTCTTTAGCCGGCGACCACAACATAGTGCAGAATTCCAAGACAAAAGAAGCAATAACCAGCCCGAACACACTATCCACGAACGGTAAGGAAAACAGCACCAACGCGCGGGTGATGTCGCACGCCAACATAACTCGTTTTCTGTTGAGGCGGTCAACCAAGATTCCCGCCGCAGTTGCAAAAAACAACCCCGGTGCCACTCGAGCAGTCAACACAAAGGCAATGCTCGCACCTTCATTACCTCCACCCAAACGGATGGCTAACGCGGTGATAGCGATTAAGCCAAGCCAATCACCTGTTGCAGAAATGATCTGTGCTATCCAGAGCCTAAAAAACTCATTTGAGCCAAAAACAGATTCTATCCGGCCGCGCTCACGTCCAGCTTCAAAGGCATCTTCTAGTCGACTAGCACTACTTGAAGGACGCAAACTTTCCACACTTTGAGGCTAGAGCAATTTGGGGAGATTGAAGAAGAACTTCCCCACTAACTCAAGCGCTTCTTGGTGGGCTTCTTCGCAGCTTTCTTCGTGGTGGCCTTGGTGGCCTTCTTCGTGGTGGTCTTGCGGGTAGCTTTCTTTACTGCCTTTTTCGGGGTTGCCTTGGATTTGTTGCCGCGTTTTGTGCTTTTTTGGGCTGGGCTATTCAACCGTCTTTCAATTAGTAGTTCGCAGGCGCGTTCAAGGGTTAACTCCTCTACGGTGTCACCTTTCTTTAGTGAAGCGTTGTACTCGCCATCTGTGACATAAAAACCATAACGACCATCTTTAATGATGATTGGCTTGCCAGAATCGGGGTCTGAGCCGAGTTCTTTCAACGGGGGTTTAGCGGTGCGGGCGCGTCGGGTTTTCGGTTGCGCTAACAAAGCTAGGCATTCTTCGACGGTGACCGTAAAAATTTGTTCCTCGGTTTCAAGGCTTCGACTCTCTTCGCCTTTGCTTATGTAAGGCCCGTGTCTACCATTTCGTGCCGTGATTTTCTCGCCATCTGCGGGGTCGTGCCCCACAGTACGAGGCAGCGAAAGCAGCTGCAAAGCGTCTTCCAACGTTACTGTTTCAACAGACATGGAGGCGAACAACGACACAATCTTTGGCTTCTGCTTTTTGTCTTTGGCATCACCAAGTTGTACGTAGGGGCCATAACGGCCTTGCTTCACATGCACTACATCGCCAGTATCAGGATCGCTGCCTAAAGTGCGTGCTCCTTTGGGTGCATTCAGGAACTTAAGTGCTTTGTCTAAGGTGAGTTCGTCGAATGGAAGGTCTTCTGGGATATTCGCGCGCGGCGGATCGCTGCTTTCGCCATCGTCTTGTTTGTTGTGGCCAAGTTGTACATAGGGGCCGTATTTGCCGACACGCAAAACAATTGGTGCCCCCTCTTTACTCATGCCCAAGGGAAATGTAGATATCGAGGGCGGGTCTATATCAGCAAGGCGGGTTTCAACTTTTTCTTTCAAACCTGGTTCGCATTGATGTTCACCGAAATAAAACCGTGTTAGCCAGGGAACTCGTTCTTCGTTACCGTTGGCAATCTCATCGAGGTCTTCTAACATCTGGGCAGTAAACTCATAGTCAACTAAGTTCGGGAAGTGGCGTTCCATCAAATTGGTAACCACTAAAGCCAAATACGAAGGCACCAGAGCCGAACCTTTCTTCCAAACATAATCTCGCCGCGTTATCGTGTCGATTATTGATGTGTAGGTGGAGGGGCGACCCACCCCGAGTTCTTCAAGGCGTTTGACTAGTGAGGCTTCGGTATAGCGAGGTGGGGGTGAGGTTTGGTGGTCTTCAGATTGGATCGGTTTGGTGACACGAACCTCGTCCCCGACCTTAAGCGCGGGCAAACGCCGCTCTTCATCGGCGGTGTCTTTATTGCGGAGTTGATCAGTTGACTCTTCATAAACCTCACGATAACCCGCGTGTGAAATGACGGTACCACTGGCCCTAAACACCACCTCTACGCCATCGTCGATGGTAGTTGCGACCCGCAACACCACAGTTTCACCCACGCAGTCTGTCATCTGCGAAGCAACCGTTCTCTTCCAGATAAGTTCATAAGCCCGTGCTTCATCGGTTGAGACTGCCTTTGCCACCGTTTCGGGTGAAACAAATGTGTCGCCCGCTGGACGAATCGCTTCGTGTGCTTCTTGAGCGTTTTTCACATTATTGGCGTAGAGACGTGGTTTTGGAGGAAGAAACTGCTCACCAAATCGACTTTTGATCACAGTACGCGCTGCTTTCAAAGCGGTTTGTGAAAGCGTGGTACTGTCGGTGCGCATGTAGGTTATGTAGCCTTTTTGGTAGAGGCCTTGCGCGGCCGCCATCGCCCTTTTTGCTGACATTGCTAGTTTGCGCCCAGCTTCTTGTTGGTAAGTTGAAGTAATAAATGGCGCACGGGGTTGCCGCCGATACGATTTCGCGTCCCTTGACAGCACTTCATAGAGTGCCTTTTGGAGTATTTCAGCTAGTGGAGGTGCAATGCCCTCATCAAGCACCAGCAATTTCGTGTTCTGAATTGTGCCGTCATCAGCAAAGTCTTTACCAGTTGCAAACTTCCTGCCACCCAATTCTGCTAGTTCTGCCTTAAACTCTTTGGTGTCACCTTGTGACGCGGCAAATATCCCGCTCATGCTCCAGTAATGAACTGCTACAAAGTTGGCGCGTTCGCGCTCTCGCTCAACCAAAATGCGGGTGGCAACGCTTTGAACCCTGCCCGCTGAAGTTTTTGGTCTGACTTTTTTCCATAGCACAGGTGAGAGTTCCCAGCCATAGATTCTGTCAAGTATGCGACGAGTTTCTTGCGCGTCTACCAACCTATAGTCTAGTTCTCTAGTGGACTTCACTGCTGCTTGAATCGCCGCTGGCGTTATTTCATTAAAAACCATTCTCTTTACAGGAATTTTGGGCTTGAGTACCTCAATCAGATGCCAAGCTATTGCTTCCCCTTCACGATCTTCGTCAGTGGCCAAATAGAGTTCATCACTCTGGTCTAATACCTGCCTTAGCTCTTGCAAGTTCTTTTTTTGACGTGGATTGGGCACATAGATTGGTTTGAAATCGTCATCGGGATTCACGCCGGCAAAACGAGCGTAGGGTCCTTTTTTATACGCTTGGGGCAATTCATCAGCTCCACCGGGCAGATCACGAACATGCCCAACTGATGCCTCAACTACGTATCCGCTGCCAAGAAACTCGGCTATTTTTTTGGCTTTGGCTGGTGATTCAACAATGACTAAAGCTTTTTTCATGTAAACCTCAACTTCATAATTGCGGGAATTTGCAACTAAGCACAGCAATATAGCCGCGACAAGTCAAACCGACAACTAAGATACAGTGGCACCCACTAAAGCTGGATCGTCAGTTTCAACTTCTTCTATTGGTTTGGCTCTCAACAAAATGGTGGCTCCCAAAATAGCCGCTAGCACCGAACCAGCGAGAATACCAATCTTTGCTTCCGTTAGTTGTGCGTCTGAAAACGCTAACCCCGCAATGAACAACGAAACGGTAAAACCAATACCCGCGGTTGCCGCCAAGCCTACCACATGCGTATAAGTGGCTCCAGCGGGCAGCGAGGTCAAACCAGATTTAATACTAAGCCAAGTAAATGTAGTGATGCCGATGATGTTGCCAAACAACAATCCCGCAATAACGCCAAATGTGATGGTGCTCGTGAGCGCGTCAGAGAAGGTTTCAGAAGACAGTTCAATGCCAGCATTAGCTAACGCAAAAAGCGGAATGATCAAATAGCTCGAAACTGGATGCAATAGGTCTTCAAGGCGTTCAACTACCGATACTTGCTCCTTTAACTCAAAGTTGGCTCGCCGTATGGTACTAGCTTCAAGGTGTTGGCCAAGACCATCAAAAACCTGTACCTCTTCAGGAAGCTGCCCAATATGAGGGCGTGCAGGTGTTAGCAAACCCAAAATCACTCCAGCAATCGTAGAGTGAACCCCCGACTCGTGAACTGCATACCACAAGAAAAAGCCAACGATCACATATGCGGGTGTCCACCAGATTCCTACCCGGCGCATCCCAACCACAGCTAAAACAGCGGCAGCAGAAGCAAGCAACCAAACACCTGAAATGTCAGAAGTGTAAAAGATTGCAATAACTGCGATGGCACCAATGTCATCCACAATTGCTAGAGAAAGCAAAAAGACTTTCATTACTCCCGGCACACGGTTGCCCAACAAAGACACAATACCCACCGCAAAAGCGATATCAGTTGCCATAGGGATACCCCAGCCATCAACACCCATACCGCTCCGATTAAAACCGAAGTATATCAAGGCAGGAAATACCATACCGCCAAGAGCTGCGATTGCAGGAAGTGCTGCGGCGCGGCGCTCACGGAGTGCTCCCACCGTTATCTCACGCTTAATCTCCAAACCAACCACGAAGAAAAAGAGGGTCATTAGCGCATCATTGACGAATTCGCCAACGGTCAAATGCAGTAGATGCATGTCACCTAAATCGATGACGATCAGTGTCTCAAAAATACGTTGGTAGGAATCGCTGAATGGTGAATTAGCCCACACTATTGCGGTAACCGTAGCACCTAGCAACAAGATGCCACCAGAAGCTTGTATCTTCAAGAAGCTCCGCAATGGACGTGCCAGTGCTAATGCGAAACGACGCTCGCGGTTCGTAGGTTTATAGGATTTTAGGAACGATGAATTGTCAGCCACGTCCACCATGCTAGCTATGCTTAGGGCTAGCTCAACTAGGCTCTGTTCGAAAAACCAAGCGAACCATCGTGCCTCGGGGTGATGGCTTTATCTCAGACTCGTCTGCGAGCATACGCATCAAACGTAAGCCCATTCCCGATTCGTGTTTTAGACGTTCAGGTGAGCTAGGGTCGGGCAAGTCAGGCAAATCATTGAGGTTGAAACCGCTGCCTCTATCATTGATTACCACTTCAAGTTGGTTGCTTGCTACTTTGCACTTGATAGCAATCGGGCTGCTGCTAGATATTTTCTGGTGAGCTCGAACTGCGTTTGTTGTGGCTTCAGAAACAGCTACCCGCAGGTCTTCAATGCGCTCCAGCGCGAAGTGTGGGTGTAGTTGTGCAGCACCTGAAACCACTAAACGCACTAACGAAACATATTCTGTTAGTGCCGGAATTGTTAGCTCTATCTTGCCACAGTATTCCTTCGCAGAGCTCGATGCGATGACTTTTTTTGGCTCAACTTGGGTTGTTCGCCTCGGTGGAGAAGTGGGCAGTGGTTGAGCAGTAGACACTAGTCAAGCACTGCTTCTTGGACGGTTGTATGCAAAATGAACACTTGATCCAAATCGCATATTTCAAAGACTTTACGAACGGCGGGCTTAGGTACCACAACACGCAGGTCGCCATCAACTAAACGCGTGCGTTTGAGAGCACCAACCACCACACCAAGCCCAAATGAATCAATGAAATCTACTGAGCTAAGGTCAAGCACTAAGTGATTACAGCCCTGTTGAAGGTTGTTCAAAACATCTTGACGCAGCTTCGGTGCGCCAACCACATCTAGTTCGCCAACAAATTTGGTTACTGACCACGCTCCTTGATTATATGAGTGTGTCAAATGCACCCCACAAACAATATCGGATCAACGTAAATATATGCGACCAGGACTAGTCACTGTTCTCGATACATTGTTGCGATTGACGACATTGTGGGATCTCCTAACACAGCACCGACCACAGAAACGTCAGTTTTCATAACATAGACCACTAGCACAGTGACTATTGCTGATTCCCGTACCACGCTCACCTTAATTTGATTGTCACCAAGCACGCCCGCATCTTTCACTGCTTCAATAACTTGTGCGTCTGACCCACCAACTGCGGCAACACGCACGCCTTCACGCGCTGCGTGGGTAAGCATGACCTTGGCACGAGCCACTAAACCAATCTGCGCGATAAGCAACAACGTCACCACGACAACTGGTAACAAAAGTGCGAATTCAACTGTCGCCTGACCGCGTTGGTGATCACGAGACACGATCGGCGATAGAGTCGACAATCCTGTTTAGCAAAGAGGTAATTTTCCCTGTTGATGTAGCCCAAGCGATCAAAATCATCGCTACGGTTGCTGCACCAAGCACAACGAGCGCATATTCAGCTGTGGCTTGGCCGCGATCGCTACTGATTCGCTCCTTAGCAGCAGTCACAAAGTTAAGCATTGCTAACTCAATGACAAGGTATTGACGAAAAATCATAGTGTGTCTCCTTTTTGTGGTTGTTTCGTTGTGAGAGCTTTAAGGCGAGTTGTTGCTAAATCACTACTCCTAGATCACGCAATGATCCCAGCACCAAAGGCATAAGCGTCAGAAGTGCGAATGAAGGCAAAACGCACAACAAGAGTGGCCCAAGCATCACCACTGGTACACGGCGGGCTCTTTCTTGAGCCGCAACACGCCGCCTGCGCCTCGCTTCATCACTAACCCGCAACAAGCCACTATATAAAGTGGAAATATCTTGTTCGGCAGCATTCAGCGCGGCCACTAATGGACGCACACAACCTCCGAGTGGTTTCGTTGCACGATCCATTGCCTCAACAAATGTTGCCCCCGCCGCTACTCGCGTTAGCGATTCTGCTATCGCCGCAGCAAAAGGTGTGGGTAGCCAAGCTTGACAACGCTGCAAAGTTTCCCGCGGTGTGTAGCCAGCACCGACCCCAACAAGCAACAAGTCCACCACCTCAGGAAGTGCCTTCGCAACCTCTCGCTGGTCATCCGGTGCTCGACGACGACCACGGATTACCACTACTACATAGCAACCAAGCAGTGGCAGAACAAGTAGTGGTTGCAGCGCGCCAACCACTACCACACCAATAATTAGACCAAACAACACAGCATTGCGGGGCAACCCAGTGCGGTTAAAACTAGTTGAGTTGCTATGAAGCTTTTGGCTTGTTTTACAAATCAGTGAGTTGCCCAGCGTTCTTGGCCTTACATGCCACGGGCGAAACCACATTGCGCTGAGGACACAACTTCCGAACAAAATTAGCAACTTCATCGTGTCACCGACGCAACCAAATAACGCATCCACGCGAACCCCAATATGTCGAGCACAATGCCTAAAACTAAACTTAGTTGGCCCAAACCAGTCGCAAAAACCGCGGCACTTCCGGCTGGATCAAAGACTAATAGAAGCAGCAAAAACCCTATCGGAGCGACAAAAAGAAGGAGAGCTGAAGCTCTCGTCTGAGCGGAAAGGACACGTACCTCATCAGCGAGTTCGGCTCGCTCCCGTAAGGTTAACGCCGCTCGCTCGGCCGATGCCGCGAATGCGCCGCCAGTAACTGAACCAAGGCTCAAAACCGAACGAACCAAGTCACCATCGGGATGGTTAAGCGAACTAGCCCAACGATCTAAAGCTTCAACTAATCGCTCCCCTGAGGAAAAGCGCGTAACCAACTCATCTAAC
Organism: Candidatus Aldehydirespiratoraceae bacterium; assembly: GCA_965204595.1. Lineage (GTDB taxonomy): Bacteria > Actinomycetota > Acidimicrobiia > Acidimicrobiales > Aldehydirespiratoraceae > VXYK01. Next base: position 1,692,377 of record CBDBEW010000014.1, read on the forward strand.
CCTAGACACTGCAAGGCTGGCACCCTAGATGCGGTGTGCAGTGCCTCATGCAGGTTGCACCCAGACCGCAAATCACGCGCTAAGACTTCAAGCATTTCAGGCAAAGCTTGCAACGCATTACGCCGACGCTTTTTCTGTGAGTGGTTCATCGTTCTCCACCACACCACAAGGGATGGACTGTTTCTCCATCTACCACTTCCACAACCGCTGCTACCTTGCGTTCGCCACACGCCAAACGCTCAACTTGCACCACCACATCAAGTGCTGAACCAATTTGGTTACGAATTGCCTCGTGCGGTAAGCCAGTGCCGGCCAACATCACTAGCGAAGCCAGTCTCCGCAATGCATCGGTGGGCGAGTTGGCGTGTATGGTGGATAAGCAGCCAGAATGCCCTGTGTTTAATGCTTGAATCAAATCTAGTGCTTCGGCACCACGCACTTCACCTAAGACGATGCGATCAGGGCGCATACGTAAAGCGTTACGCAAAAGATCGCAGATCTCTACCACGCCCACCCCTTCAACCCCAGCATCGCGAGCTTCTAAACGTACCACATGGGGGTGGCGCAGGCGTAATTCTGCTGCGTCTTCAATGGTAATCACTCGAGCGTCGTTCGCTATGTGAGCCGCTAGCGCATTAAGTAAAGAGGTCTTACCAACGCCTGTACCACCACTAACCACAATGTTGCGTTGCAAGATAACTAGTTGTGTTAACAACGCAGCTAGGCTAGGTGGGCCAAAATCAGAGACATCTTCTGAACGCAAAACAAAACGGCGGATGGTTACATACGGGCCTTCCATCGCTAGCGGTGTGGCTACGATATTTACCCGACTGCCGTCGGCTAATCGCCCATCCACCCAGGGCTTACGAGGATCAACGATACGACCGATAGGTGCCACTATGCGTTCCACCAACAAGGCGAGTTCTTTTTCGTTTAGCGACACACCGCTAACTTCGATACGCCCGTTGCGTTCTATCCATACCACTCCCGGGCCATTGATCATGATTTCGCTTACTTGTGGGTCTGCGAGCAAGGGCTCAATCGCCCCTAACCCCGCAAGTCGCGCCGACACTTGCCGATGCAAGGACTCTCGTTCACGAGCTCCAAGTAGTGGAGCGTGACGAGCGATGGTCTTAGCAATATGGGCGGTGCCAGCACCTTGATCTAAGAGGTCTCCATGCACTGTAGCAGCAAGGTCGACTAACGCTAGATCAGACATTTGCCACCTCAAGAAGCCGATTTAGAGAACGAGGCATTCGCTGCGCTAACAAGCCAGCGTCAACCGCACGTGAAACCGCAGGGTCCCAAGGGATGGAAATAACCTTGTGTGCACCAAACACAGCTCGCACATCACAAAGACGCAACGCCCGCCCGGCTTCTTCAACTAATACAACCACAGTTGACGGTGCCAAAGAACGCTCCAACGCAACTTGGATAGCAAGATAGCAAGACCTAATAACCATCACAGGCTGAACACCTTCTACGAGCCACGGTTCTAAACCGTCATCGTTACCTGCATCTACAACAACCGATCGCACTGAGCGTGATAGCAGCTCCGCAGCCATGGATTTTCGCTCCGAGGGAACCGGCACCTTAGTTTCGGTGCCAGCGCAAAGCAGTTGTAAACGCTCTGCTACCGGCACCTCCAAAAGTGACAGCGCATCGGCTGATACATCACTAGGTGCTAGTAACCAATTTGTTAAACCATCTGTGGATTTGCTAGGCAAACCCAAAACCAGTTCAAGGTCGCCGATTGTGTCGACGAGCAAGGTTTCATGGCCAGATGAAGCCATATTGAGTGCCAACGCGCTGGCAATTACTGAAGTACCTGAGCCGCCTTTGGGCGACCAACAAACAACAAACACGAGAACTCCCTGTTTGAGATTTTACTGGGGGAGTGATGTATGGTACTTTAGTGTGCTAAATCAAGTTTTCAACACATATTTTATTATTTTTCAAATATTTTTAATTTTACGGCTTAGCTTTATCAACAGGACCAGCAGCACTAGCCCAAGCAGTAGTCTTTTCTTTCGCATAGCAAAGACCTTAGCAGGACATTCGTTCTTTGCCCACACTCAACGCTCTTTGCCCAAGTTCACCAATCTTAGAACGAATTTGCTCTTTGTGCTTCGACTGTCGTGTTTGCCTGTAGTTTTATATGTGGAGGTGTCCGAGCGCCTGGTGGGCTCCCCCGCCTTCAAAGCGGGTGGGATGGGTGACCCCTATCCGGCGGGTTCGATTCCCGTCCACCTCCGCCAAACCACCAAACACAACTCACGCCTCAAAGATTTAACAGCCTTAGAGTCTTAACAGGTCGCGTGCTCCTGCTTCAGCAGAAGGGTGTCGCAGTTTCGCCATTGCACGAGATTCTATTTGCCGTATCCGTTCCCTTGTAAGGGCAAAATATTCACCAACTTCTTCTAAAGTGCGTGGTTCGCCTCGGTCTAACCCAAAGCGAAGTTTCAAGACTTCCCGTTCTCTTTCCTCGAGAGGTGCCAACAAAGATTGGACCTGCTCTGGCAACATTGCTGTTGCTGCGACTTCAAAAGGAGAATCAGCACCTTGATCTTCCACAACATCACTAAGTTCGGCATCGCCTTCGTCACTCAATGGCTCAGAAAACGACATCGGTTCAACAGAGTAGATAAGTGCTTCGTTCACCTTATCCTTAGGCAAGTCCACCTCAATAGCCAACTCACTGATCGTGGGTTGCCTGCCGTTTAGACGTTCAAACCTGTTTCGCTCCCTTTGTACCCGCATTACTGTGTCTCCCGCGTGGACCGGCAGACGAATAGTGCGCCCAGTGTTCGCGATACCTCTAGTTATGGCTTGTCGTATCCACCAAGTGGCATAGGTTGAGAATTTAAAGCCCTTACGCCATTGGAACTTCTCAACAGCATGCATTAGGCCGAGGTTGCCTTCTTGTACTAGATCAAGCAGCGGCAATCCTGAAACCAAATATTTTTTAGCTATAGACACCACCAAACGCAAATTTGATTGCACGAAGATATCTTTAGCTTTTTCACCCTCACGCACCAGCCGTTTCAATTGTCGTCTACGCACTAAATCCGGTTCACCGTGGTCTAGTTCTTCTTTCGCTTCTATTCCCGCTTCGATCTTCCTAGCTAAGCAAACCTCGTCTTCTTTGGTTAACAGTTCGTGTTTTCCTATATCAGAAAGGTATAAGCGGACTAAATCTTCTTCGTCTCGCTCGACGCGCTCCTTCGCCATCGCCCCTCTCGTTTATGTGGTCCAGTGTGGTTACGATACCCACCCTTTGCGGTAAGACAACCACACAACATACTATTGACTATTGTTTAACCAGCTCAAATTATTCAAAAACGCGTTAGTAGCCAAGCTCAGCTTGGTTTGATTGACTAATGCATTGCTGTTTTGGTTTGCAACTGCTGTCGTCAAAGATTCCCAAAGACGCTCACCTTCGCGCAGGTCGTTGGTGATGTCAAGCATCAGAAACGTGAGTGAACGCGCTAGGGGCGCATCTGCGTGAGAACTCAAATGTTGTTGCAGCAGTTCATATGACTCAGCTACTTGAGCTAATAATTGTTGAGCCAAAACCAATCGTTGCAACACTCCCGTTGTGCCTTGTGCGGCTTTGTATGCTGCTGTCGCCTTCTCTGATGGTGCGGCAAACGTTGCTAAGTCGCTCAGCAACACCGAATCTGGCATCAACGATTTGAGGGTTGCAGCTGCTTCGCCGAGATGGCGACCCGTTGACGACAAATATGCTGCGACATCTCCATGATCTAGCTGATTGTCGCTTGCCCAACCAACAAATAACTTGAACAAGCTCGATGCATTCCAGTGCATTGACCGAACCACTTTAGCTGTTTCAACGACGGTTAAAGACATGTGCTAGTCATTTCTTAAAGGTTTGCGATAATGATTGACGATTGGCATGCGCCGATCACGGCCAAATGCCTTGCCGCTGAGCCGCACACCTAACGGGCTCTGTCGCCGCTTGAACTCAGCGGCATCAACTGCGGCACATATTTGACGCACCAAAGATACATCTCCTAAGCCATTTTCAACTATCTGTGTGACCGATTTGTTATCTTCCACATACGCCTGCAAAATGGGGTCTAGTATGTCATATGGAGGAAGAGTTTGGTCGTCACGTTGGTTGGGTTTCAGCTCAGCCGAAGGTGGTTTTGTCAACACTGTTTCGGGGATGACCTCCTCGCCTTGCTGGTTGCGCCAACGGCACAACTTATATACTGCGGTTTTCCATAGGTTTTTGATAACCGCAAAAGCTCCTACTGTGTCGCCATACAGAGTGGAGTAGCCAACGGCGAACTCTGACTTGTTACCTGTTGCTAACACTAAATAACCGTGCTCGTTAGCTAACGCCATTAGCAACAAACCACGAATACGAGCCTGCAAATTTTGGTCGGTCAGGTCGCTAAGTTCAGTCAGGTCGGTCAGGTCGCTAAGTTGCCCCGTACTAGCGGTATCGTTTGTCAATATCTCGCTCAACGCTAGGTGTGCGGGTTCAATCGGAAAAGTTTGAGTTGTGATACCCAAATTAGCTGCTAAGGCTTTGGCATCGGCAACGGAATGTTCACTCGAATAACGAGACGGTAACAACACACCATGAACATGGTCGGCACCAAGTGCATCTGTTGCTATGGTTGCGGTGAGCGCAGAATCGATTCCCCCAGATAAGCCAATACACACATCACTGAAGCCATTTTTTGTGACGAAATCTCGCGTGCCAAGCTGCAGAGCTTGCCATTGCTCCGCTAGTTCCGATAATGGTTCAGCTAAATGAGTGGCAGTATTTTGCGCCACCGTGCTGTTTGTGGACGCTAAATCTACATCGATCACTTCAACGAGTTCACGAAATCGGTCACAACGCATAGTTACCTTCGCGCCTGCATTTGTAGGGCACGCTAGGAACGAGCCACCGTCGAAAACTAGCTCATCTTGACCGCCAACAAGATTGGTGTATAACACTGGCACACCAGTCTCTTGCACCCGGTCGCAGATAACCTTTTCGCGCATTTGTGCTTTGCCATTACTATACGGTGAACCGTTGACGTTGAGCACAAGCTGTGCGCCACTTGCCGCCAACTGCGCTACTGGACCATCAAAAATCCAAGCATCTTCACAAACTGTCACCCCAACTTTGATGCCCGCAAAATCAAACAATCTGGGGGTTTGGTCACCTTGCTGAAAATAGCGCAGTTCGTCAAACACATCGTAGTTTGGTAAGTAACGTTTGTGGTAGGTGCCGACAATGTTGCCGTCGGCGCAGACCGCCACGGCATTCCATGCCCCCCTAGCGTGGTATACGCCTTTATAGTTGTGACCCGTTTTACCTCGCTGTGTACTCAGCGAATCCGCGTCACTATCAACGAAACCAATCAGCGCGCCACACCTTTGCGTGTGGGTAGCAAACTTTTCAACAGCAGCACGGCAATCCGCTAGAAACGCCGTGCTAAGAAGTAAATCCTCTGGAGGGTAACCGCTGATCGCTAACTCAGGTAGCACCGCCACCGCAGCGTTAGCTTCTTGGGCTACCTTTAGAGCTGCGAGAGCGAGGCTGAGGTTTGCTTCAATGTCTCCCACTGTTGGGTTGATCTGACAGACAGCCACACGCAGTGATTCGCTCATATTAGCCACACTCTAAGCGTACGGTCAAGCCCACAACACGCCACCACCCTAACTATGGCAACTCTTCGTGAATGAGACTGAAGTAAATTTGGTGAACTGAGTATCCCCCCTTTTGGTTTGACACTTCGATTAGGAGGTAATCATGTCATTGATGGAATCAGATAGGCCGCCGCCGGTTGTTCGGCGGCGGTTCAGTAAAGAGTTCAGAGCTGATGCTGTGGCGTTGGTTTTGGAAGGGATCGGCCGGCTGCTGCGGTGGCGCGTGATCTCGGGATTGGTGAGGGCACTCCTGTGAACTGGGTTCGCCAGGCTCGCGTCGACCGCGGTGAACGCGCGAGGTTCACCACTAGTGAACGAACCGAGCTGGCTCGGTTGCGCCGTGAGAACGCCAAGGTGTGGATGGATCGTGAACTGCTCAAAGGTGCGACGGCCTTTTGCGGTGTTGGGGTTGGGACAGTGACCCGTTACCGCTGGGTCGCTTCCCGAAAGGCCGAGGAGTTCTGCTACTAGATCAGCTTGCCGGGTCGCCGGTGTCACCCGGCAGGGGTTCTACGCGTGGCACAAACGAGGCCGGGGACAAAGCGTCGAGAAGCACGGCGAGGTTGAGCTGGTCGCGCATATACGGCGGATTCACGCCGACTCTGCCGGGGCGTACGGCTCGCCGCGGGTGTGCGCGCAGCTGCGCCGCCAAGGAGTGCGCGTGAACCACAAACGCGTCGAAGCGCTCATGGCAATCAACGGGATCTGAGGTGTTCACAAGCACCGCAGACCACGCTACGGGCAGCGGCAACGGTGCGGTCTGCGCCTGGGGATCTGGTGCGCCGCGACTTCGGCGTCGGCGGCGCCGACAGTGTCTGGGTTGACGACATCACCTACATCCACACCGCCGAGGGGTGGCTGCACCTGGCTGCGGTGCTCGACTTGGGTTCGCGTCGCGCGATCGGCTAGCAGATGGCTTCGTTTGTTGCTCGTACGATCACCGCCGTTGAGGATTTGGCTGACGCTCCGGGAGCTCCAACCGGTGTGGAAGTCGCGGTCGAGGGCACGGCCGGCAACCAGCTCAGCGTTTCTTGGTCGGCTCCAGCAGATGACGGGGGTGCCGAGATCACTGGTTATGTCGTGCAGTGGAAGTCCGGCGACGAAGAATACGACGCCGACGACCGCCAGGCTTCAACGTCGGACCTTTCTTGGACCACTCCGGCTGGGCTCACATCAGGCACCGAGTACACGTTCCGCGTGGCGGCTGAAAACAGCGCCGGCCAAGGTGATTGGTCGGCTGAGGCTGCTGGTTCACCGGGCACAGCCCCGGGTCGGGTGGGCAATCTTGCTGCCACTGCCGGCAACAAGAGCCTGACGATTTCTTGGGCGGCGCCCGAGGATGACGGCGGCACGGCCATCACTGGTTACACGGTGATATGGCGTGCGGGTCGCGGTGAGGATATGGAAACCGAGATCGGTGCCACCACTTCTCACACGATCACCGGTTTGACTAATGGCACTGCGTATCGTGTGCAGGTGCGGGCCACCAACGGTGCCGGCACCGGCGACGCTGCCACGCTCAACCCGAGTGCGACCACCACCCCCAAGCCAGTGGCCCCGGAGCTGCCCGCGTCCATTGCGTTTGACCTGAACGACACTGATACTACTGATACTACGGTGACGGTGACGCCTCGGTGGACTGCTCCTGCCGATAACGGCGGACGACCGATTGAGCGTTATGTGACCCGTCAGCGGATTTTGAATCGAGCCGGCGATCCGCTGCCTGCGACAGGGGGTTCACCCACCCCAGCTCCGGAAAATGGCGGCTGGACCGCTTGGGTTCCTGTAGAACCGGACCCAACTTTGTGGACCATCGGTCCAGCAATCACGACAGCTTTGGGGGAAACGGTCGAGTTTGAGGTTCGTGCCGACAACACCACACCGGCTGAGGACACCGCTCTCGGCGCAACAGATACCTCGATTGGTCAGGACAAGGGCTTGGGTAAGCCAGTCAAGTCGTCTGTGCTCGCCGCTATCAAACCAGGGGCACCGACTTTAGCTGCGACTGGTGTGGTTGGTCATCACAGGTCCCTCGGTGTTTCGTGGACTGCGGGTGTTGACAATGGATCGCCGTTGACTGGTTTCAAGGTTCTTGTCAATGACGGTGGTGGTGACAGGACATATGAGGTCAACGACGCGAGTGCTTCGTCTTACATCGTCACCGGTCTAGTCAATGGTGCTCAATACAGCGTGACTGTCAAAGCGACCAACGCTAAGGGCGACAGCGACGCTTCTGCCTCTCATCCAGGCACCCCCGCACCCGCGCCCGGTGTTCCGAGGAACGTCAGGGTTGCGAACCCGCCACAAACAGAATCCGACGGTTTCACTGTAGACAATGAAGGCACCAATTTGGATGTGTCTTGGGACGCTCCAGCCGACAACGGCACAGCCGCTCTTCGTGTGGCGCATCCCACCGCAGGCGAAGGCAATGTCCCGGCGACCGCCACGGTTGCTGTGGGCCCACCGACAGGATATGCCGTCGAGTATCGAACCGCCGCAATCGCCGGTAACACAGACACCGTCTGCCCAACGCAACCAACGGGTGCTGATCCGGCTACTATTGCTGCGTCTGACACCGGTTGTGCCGCTGGCGGCTGGGTGTCTGCTACCGTAGAGGCTGCCAATGTGGCCTCTCGCACGCTTGAGCTCACTGACCTGACAGCGGGCATCGAGTATGATGTTCGGGTAGCAGCCACCAACAATGGCGGGCTTGCTACTGGTGCCCGTCAGGGTCCGTGGTCGGGTTCGGTCAGCGAGACACCTGCGAACCTCCCAGGAGCGGTTGCTTTCGACACTGCCACAGTGCAGGCGGAGAGCGGTTCGTTGACCCTTACTTGGTTGCCGGCTGAGGCGAACGGTGCGGAGATCACCGAGTACGAGGTGCGTCATGCTCTGAACCCGAATGGGCGTTGGAGCGGTTGGACTAGTATTTCTGGTGACGCGATCAAGTCGCCGGTCATCGTGCATCGCATAGAGGGGCTCACGCAGGGCCTCAGCTACTCTTACAGCATCAGAGCAGTGAACAGGATCGGCGACGGGCCTGAGATCGACCGGGACGATGCGACTGCAGGCGTTCAAAGTCCGTTCGTAGCAACGGCTGCAGCTATTCCTGCTCCTCGCAACGTCAAGGTTGTGCCCAAGCTGAATGGCAACGGCTCTCAGTTCACTGTCAGCTGGGACAGGCTCCCAGCGTCGGTAGCTTCAGCCGCAGGCGGCAGGGACGTTGATTTCGTGGTCGAGTATTATCGGACCACGGCCGATAATGGTACTGCGATCCCGTATCCAGCTGCAGACGCTTCTACGGTTACGGTTACTAGTGCCACTAACAGGCTTACGGACCTTTGCGATGTCGCCTCGACTACTACTGTGACTGAGTCATGTGGTGCCACTAGGACATCGGTTGACATCACTGTCGACGGCACACCCGCTAACGCAGATCCGTTTACGGCTCCGTCACAGGTGGGTCAGACTTATGTTGTGAGGGTGCAAGTGATCTACAAGGACGCTTCAACCACTCTTGGTTTGGGTCTGGCTAGAGGTGCGTTCGGTTATGGCCCTGCCGTGAAGTCGGCTTCTGTGCCAATTGCTCCGGGTAGCATCGAAGCCAGCTATCAGGCCGCCACCAAGGCTGTGATCGTAAATTGGTCTGCCCTCAGCGGTACCGCTGCTGAAGGTGTCACCGGTTACTTCGTGCGCTGGTATCCGAGCACCAACGGTGCCCCCGGCAGCCGCGGCAACGCAACCGTTACTGGTGCAGACTCGAGCACCTACACGATCAACCGTTTGGCGACAGGCACGTACTACATCGAAGTGCGCGCCATCAACGCAATCGGCAACGGTGCCGCTGCTGCCCTTGTTGCTGGTACCGCTGGCAGTGCAAGGCAAGCTGGCGAGTTCATCCCGGTTCCCTAACCGAGCGGCACACATAACGTAGTCAGTGGCCCTCGGTGCCCTACTCGGGCACCGAGGGCCACTGGCCACATTGTTTCATTCTCCATTCAAGAGGGAACCCGAGGCTTCCGCCTCGGGTTCCCCGCTTTCTCCCCTCCCACTCTACTTCCCGTCTTGGTGGCGCAACGACAGACGGTCTCGTTCCGCCGCTACATCGGTTAGCATTCCAGCCGGTCACCTACATTTAGTTGCCTGTTTCTGGTGTGGATCTGGTTCATGTTGATCAAGGTAGGCAGCTCCAGATTTGACGCGCGAGTATCAGAACCGAGTCGACACAAACAGTGCTAGGAGCTAACGCGCAGAAACCCGCCGAAGCGGGCTTCTGCTGGGCCTAGCCCCTCCGACGGAGGTCTAGGTGGATCAACTCAATAATACCGTCCTCAGGAACGGCGTGGAATGTAAGCCACGGATATATTTTGGTGACTTGCGAATGCGGGTGCAGTGAGATCGGTGAGCATGCTTGCTCTATCGTTGGGAGTCCCTAACGATCGGTGCGCTAGAGACACTGACCATCTAAGGATCACTGTGGGCTGTTCCCATGCATATGTCATGCAACCGATCGACGAACACGGCGACACGCACATTTTGCCATCGTTGCTTGCCACTACAGCCAAGAACTGCGGTCTGTTCCGCCATCGACCAAGGGAACTAGAATTTCGTTGCGCCGTTGATCTAATTCTCTACAGACTCCAGCTTGATGTCTTTGCTAGAGACGCTATTCGAATAACGAATTGATTTAGGTGAAGTAGATACCAACGGCTACGGCGAGCACGGCGAAGCAAACGGTTATAGCAAAAGCAGCTAACCACAAAACATTAGTTCTTGAATTGTCGACAGCAACAAGCTTCAAATCCGCCACGTGATTACCTATCTCACTCCTAAGCTCAGAGAACTGTTTGTTGGTTTCGCTTTTGTATTCAGAGATTTGGTTACCGAGGCCCGATATCTGGTCTTTGACTTCAGCGAACTGTCTAGCAGTTTCGTTTTTATGGTCAGAAATCTGGTCTTTGACTTCAGAAAACTGTCTAGCAGTTTCGTTTTTATGGTCAGAAATCTGATCTTTGACTTCAGAAAACTGTTTAGCAGTGTCGTTTTTATGGTCAGAAATCTGATCTTTGACTTCAGCAAACTGTTTAGCAGTGTCGTTTTTGTGATCAGAAATCTGATCTTTGACTTCAGCAAACTGTTTAGCAGTGTCGTTTTTGTGGTCTGCAATATGAGCGTTGACTTCAGCAAACTGTTTAGCAGTGTCGTTTTTGTGGTCTGCAATATGAGCGTTGACCTCAGAAAACTGAACTTTGACCTCAGAAAACTGTTTGTTGGTTTCGCTTTTGTATTCAGAGATTTGGTTACCAAGGCCCGATATCTGAGCGTTGACCTCTGCGAACTGTTTTGCTGTTTCGTTTTTGTGATCAGAAATCTGGTCTTTGACTTCAGCAAACTGTCTGTTGGTTTCGCTTCTGACTTCTGCGAACTGTTTAGCAGTGTCGTTTTTGTGGTCGGTGATTTGGGTGTTGGTGTCGACCCTGAGTTTGGAAAGTTCGTTGCATATACCGCTCTCTACGCTTTTAAGGTCGGTTTTGGTGGCAAGTTGATCCCATTTATCGGGTGGGAGTGATTCCATAAGTATGTCTGCCTCCTCCTCCCCGATAGTTTTAGTCAAACTATCGTGCAGTTTGATACGGTTCTTTTCTGTTACCGCCATAATATTACCGTCTCTTTCTGAGCATCGCAGGCTCTTAGCCGAATTCAACGATCCTTCACCGCTGAACTAGTACAAATAGTTTATCACCAAATAAACTATTCAACACGAAACAAATGAAAATCAATTTTATATTACGACTGCTAAGAGCTCTGAACTATTTCCCCCATCCCGACACTCGGAGCGTTCCCTCTTTGGTTCGTGGCGTTTATGTTCCGCTTAGTTTTGTAAACGATCTCGCACCTCACTTGTGAGTTGACTGATTCGTTTTCGCATCACTATGTCGGCTCGTTGGTTAACATTCCACGCAGCTTGAACGTAGTTGTCACGGCTTTGTACGCAACAAAGACTGCACCAAACCCGGGGTGATTCATTACCGTGTTAGCCAACGAGCTGAACTGATGCGAAGAGAACGAATCAGGAACACATAGGAGTAAGTGTGGGTGATCGACTGAAATACTACCGAAGTACCAGCGTGACGACATGGGCCAAAACCTGTATGTTGGTGCGGGAAGTGGCGGGACGGGAAGTTGGGAGGGTGGAAGAAAAGTGGGGAACCCGAGGCGGAAGCCTCGGGTTCCCTCTCTGAATGGAGAATGAAACTAACTGGCCAGTGGCCCTCTGCGCCCGGGTAGGGGCGCAGAGGGTGACTGACTACGTTATGGGTGCCTTACGACGACGGAGCCGTGAGGGTGTGACTAACCGGTGCTGCGTTGCCGTCGCCGATCTCGTTGACTGATGTCACGATAATCGTTATGGCTTGGCCGACAGCGGACAGGCCGGTTATGTCGTAGCTCCTAGCATCGGCGTCAAGCGAGGTCGAGCCGCTGTTGCCCCTCACGGCCGCACTAGTCGGGTACCAAGTGATCTTGTAGCCCGTTATGCCTTCGGTTACGGCATCGGACGGTGGAGTCCACTGCACCCTCACCGTCCTAGTCTTGGGCACCTGCGATGGAGCAGCCACGGTCGGAGCCGTATCAGGAGTACCTGCAGCCTTCACCGGATCCGAGAATCCCGGGACACCAAACATTGCGTTACCCGAGGCAACGCCGCCGAGCAGTCCTTGCGTAACAACTCGGACCCGCACCACATACGTTGCACCTTCAACACCAGCACCAAGGTCAATGGTCGCCTTTCGAGGCTGAGCGGCGTCAAAGGTCGCAACACTGTCGTCACCAACGGTCTTGGCAACACTCGGAGTCTGAGCAGCCGGATTCACTCTGGTCCAAGCAGTGTTTGGGTTACCGGGCGCAGTGCCGGCTGCGTTGTTAGCCGCCAGATACTCAACCACATAGCCGGCAGCGTCGGGGACAGCCGACCACGTCACCGTAAGCATGTCACCGTCGGTGTTGTCGGCTGTTCCTAGTGGCTCGGCCGTCACGGTCGATGGTGCCGGGCGTACAGACGTAGGTCGATCAGCACCGCCCGTCTGGGTCTCGCCGGAAGAACCGACGTCGTTGACCGCGATGATCTCAACGGCGTACGGAACACCGTTCGTCAATCCCGTAATCGTGTGGGTCGGCAGGGCCGATGCTGCAACCCGTGTCTGCGAGGACCAACCCTCCCGACCGGTCTCGTTGCGAACATGCCTCACGAGATAGTGGGTGACATCGCTCCCGTTGCTTGCAGCCGGCGTCCAAGTCAGCGTAAGCGACCGGTTGCCCGGTATGACTTCGATGTTGGCCCGGGTAACCGGAGACGGCAGGGCTGCTGCGACACCCGAAGCGAACGTGCTCCAAGGCCCCATGCCATTAGCATTCACAGCTCGAATCCGATAGTCGAAGGATGTTCCGCGGTCGCCTACAGCGACAGCGTCGGTCACCATCGTTCCGGTACCGGTGTGAGGAATGGCAAGGGCTGTGAAGGTGCCAGCCGCGACCGGGGTTGGCATGGTGATCGCCGATGTCCGGCGCTCCACCACGTATCCGGTAATCGCGCCGGTGCCGTTGGATGCGGGAGCACTCCACGAGACTATCAACTGGTTGCCTCGCTGATCATTGGCTTCCTGGCCCCTAGGAGGCGCCGCCGGCTGAGAGACGGTAACGCCGGTCGGCGCACCGGGCACTGCTATTGGTGTCCCGTTGGCATCATCTTCGGTTGCCGTAACTTCTGCACTAGCACCGTGAGCGTTGATCGCTTGAATTTTGACCACGTACGCCACATTGTTGAGCAAGTTGCCGATCACATAGGAGGTGTCCGATGCAGGCACGGTGAAATCACCGACCGGACCGCCGGACTCCCACGCAATCTTGTAACCCGTGATCGGAGTGCCACCGTTATTCACCTTAGGAGGTGTATCGGTGGTCATCGGTACAGTCCAAGAGACGTTCAGAGCGTTGTTGCCGGGAGTAACTTCGGTGTTCGCCGGAGCGCCCGGCACACCCAGCGGCGTGCCTGAACCTGTGACCCAGGCACCTACAAGATCAAGTTCACCAGTCTCTTGGGTGCCGGCAGTTCCCCCAGCTCGATCCAGGTACGTCACAGCCCGTACACGGAAGTCGCACTTTTCGCCGTTCGTGAGACCCGTCAGGAGCGCGCCATTGGCGGTTGTGAGACCCACAAATGCCAAGGGAGAAGTCGGTGTTTGGGTGGCAGTCCCTTCGGCGGGCACCGGGGTGGGCGGGTGCTCGGCAGGCCAAGTCTGCGTGCCGCACTTACGCTGAATGTGGTATTCCTTCACATTCTGTGCTCTCTGGAGCGCCGGCCTGCGCCAAGTGAGAGACGCAAACTGCCCGCCGGCACGGAAATTGGCCTGATTGGCCGCCTCAGTAAACAGAGTGACCCTGACACTTCCAGATGCGACCGACGTAGTAGGTGTTACGGTACGCTGTGCAGAGTCGGCGGGAGAAGCATACTCTCCGTTACCGGCACCGTTCACTGCCCGGAGCTGCACCCAATAGGGCAAGCCGGTCGTCAAACCGGAAATCGTGTAAGTGGTAGCAGAACCACTTTCTACATCAGCCGTTTCCGGCGTTGCACGTCCGGTGCCCCACCTGACCCCATAACCGGTGATTGGTGTGCCGCCGTCGTCTTCGGGCGCAACCCAAGTGAGGACCAAAGTGCCCGAGGCATTGCCTGGGGAGACCTTGAGCTCACCGACGGTGCCTGGGGTGGTGCCTGGTGTGCCGCTGGCTTCGGCGGACCATTCTTCGCTCATTCCCACGCTGTTCACGGCAGCCACGCGGAAGGTGTATTCGGTGCCTTTTTCTAGTGCGGCAGGAGTGTCCCAAGAAAGATCCGAGGTTGAAGCCTGGCGGGCGTCGGCGTCGTATTCTTCTTCGCCGGACTTCCACTGCACGACATAACCGGTAATCTCGGCACCCCCGTCATCTGCTGGAGCCGACCAAGAAACGCTGAGCTGGTTGCCGGCCGTGCCCTCGACCGCGACTTCCACACCGGTTGGAGCTCCCGGAGCGTCAGCCAAATCCTCAACGGCGGTGATCGTACGAGCAACAAACGAAGCCATCTGCGCACGAGTGACGTTAGCCCCAGGATTATAGGTGGTAGCAGTGGCACCCGTTGTCACTTCCAGACCGAATATCTGCCCGATAGCCGTCTGGGCATCATCAGGAAGATCAACTGTGTCTGTGAACGGAGTTGTGGCATCGGCTGCGTCGCTGCCGGCTGCCGCCCTGTACATGCGAGCCAAAAAGCGTGCCATGTTGACACGTGTCACTGACCGTTCGGGCGCATATAGTGTACGTTCGGCGTTGACACCGTTGGTGATGCCTAGTCCGGCGATACGGGCTATGTCTTCTTCGTTGGGATCGCCCTCCACATCGGTGAAGTCATTACTGGCAACCTCAGCGGCACTCCCTGTGAGTGCTGCATAAGCCCTAGCCATAAAACGAGCCATCTCCGAGCGGGTGATGTCATCGTCGGGTCTATAATTGTCGCCTTCGGCTGGTATGCCTAGTTGTTTGAGACAAGCAATGTCATCCGCATGAGTACTACCCGCAACGACATCAGCATAGTTGTCGCTGGCATCGCTGGGACATTCACCAACACCAGCTGCAGGGGTAGTCGGCGTAGACGGCGTAGACGGCGTTTCTGTAGAATCAGGCGTGCTATCCTCGGTCTGCGTTTCATCAGAGGACATATCCCCGTTGTCTTGTGCGGTCGCTGTGACCGTAGCTAAACCGAGGCTGCCTGCGACGACGACAAAGGCCACCGCCAAACGCACAAAGCGAAGAATATCTAGCCGTCTCAATCGGCTAGGCACCTTCGCTGGCATTTCCTCTCCCGTAATAAGTGAACTCATTGCTGCTCCATTCTTGGTTTGATTGTCTGGTTCCTTACAGACACCAGTCGAAATCTAACGGTTATACGTGTTCAGTAAACCACCAAACACGAAAAACGCCAAATACGATTGGTGTGCAAATAATAACGCACACCATCTTCTAACACAACCTAGCCCCAAGATCAAAAACCTTGGAGTTAAGCAAAATGCCAGAATCGCTAGACATCGGTTATAAACCGCTATTGCTTTCAAGGTGACTTAGCATAACACCTAAAACCGTCGCGCGCCATAATTTATTAAATTTATTAAATTTCTTATACAGGCTCAAGTTTTTGAAACAAGAAGCAATGGAACTGTTGAGCCATTGAGCCAAGATTAGGTTAAGCTAGAAAACTCAACAAGGTCGTTGCGGCACAGCCCGCAGCACGACCCAAACACAAAAGGACACAAACATGGTTGAACTACCCGCACTGCCCTACCCACAAAATGCGCTAGCCCCACACATAAGCGAAAACACAATGAGCTTCCACTACGGCAAACACCACGCCGCCTATGTAACTAACCTTAACAAACTCATCGATGCGGGCGCAGCAAGTGCCGAAGCCGACCTTGAGACGCTCATCACCAACGCTGAGCCAGGGGCTGTGTTTAACAACGCCGCCCAAGTCTGGAACCACACGTTCTATTGGAGCTCCATAAGCCCCGATGGAGGCGGCGACCCCAGCGGGGAACTAAGTGCTGCCATCAACACCTCGTTCGGCTCTGTTGATGCCCTACGAGACAAACTAACCGCCGCAGCTATAGGAAACTTCGGCTCTGGCTGGACATGGCTAGTGCGACACAACCCCGACAACTCAAACGACACAGAACTAGCAGTAGTGAACACCGACGATGCTGGCAATCCTCTCGTAGACGGCCACCAACCCCTACTCACCATCGACGTATGGGAACACGCCTACTACCTCGACTACCAAAACGCACGACCCGCCTACATCGCCACCTTCCTAGAACACCTCATCAACTGGGACTTCGCCGCAGCTAACTACAACAGCTAACTCGATACGTTCACCTTTTGTTGGCTTGCGCTCGGCGGGCGGACGGCTGTGGCGTGTAGCTGTGGCGGTGGCACACCTGCCGTGAGACGCACGTGAGCAACAATTTCGTTTGAGCCTCTCAATGAAGGCGTTGTGTAGCTGCAGTGAACCGAGCGGTGGGCACAGTGTCACAGTCGATATAACTAACTGTGTCTCACCCGTAGATTACAGTCACAAACATGTCTACAAATTCATCAACTAAGCACTTCCGTAATCTTTACAACAACTTAGTAGCGACATGACTCCCCTGGCCATTGAAGCAGAGGTGCGCCAACAAATCGACAAACGGTTAATGGCTCAAGGCTGGATACTTGATCCAGCAACGCCACACCAAGACGTGTTTATTGAGCGAGCTGTTGTGCCGCAGCTGAGCCATACCCAACGCTCTCGGCTCGCAAACCTAGCTCCAGACTATTCGCTATTTTGCGACGGCGTGATAACAGCCATCCTTGAAGCGAAGAAGTCAACAATGCCAATCAGCGAAGCTCTGGCTCAAGCAACCAAATATGCACAACGACTAGGCGTTGAGTTTGTGTTCGCTTGCAATGGCCCGGTATTCAAATCGTTGCATTTGCCGAGCGGCGAACCGCTCCAAATAAACGAGGTCGAAGTGGATGAACCATTGAGCCCAGTGCAGCTACATCAATTTCGTGACGGTAACTCGCCGCAACTTAGAACAGTTCCGCAACGGGTGACAACGACCTCGGAGAATACTTCACGCCCAGGCAAGTTGTGCGGTTCGCAGTAAAGATGTTAAACCCGCAGTATGGACAAACAGTGTATGACCCGTTCTGTGGCACAGGTGGATTTTTGATTGAAGCGTTTCGTCACTTAGGGCAACAAACCCGCCCAAGTAAAACTTCGGCCACGGTTTTGCAAAACCAGTCACTATTCGGCACCGAAATAACTTCCACTGCCCGTATAGCGAAAATGAACATGATACTTTTTGGAGACGGGCATTCGGGCGTAGCACAAAACGATAGTCTCAGTTATCCCCAACAAAGCGGTGGTTATGACAATGTTTTGTCGAACATACCGTTCTCGCTCGACATTGAAACGAGTGCTTTGAGAGTAGTCGATCCAACTGCTAAAGATGCCGACGAGGCATGCCTGCTGCACTGTTTTAACAGGCTCAAAGACGGCGGGCAAATGTGTGTGGTAGTACCCGAAGGACTCGTGGTGAACCGCTCCCATCGAGCACTATGGCAGCGGCTATGCAACGAAGCCCGCATACGCGCGATCATGATGCTCCCACGCAGCACATTCGCACCATACACACTGGCAGGCACACGCCTAATTCACCTCACCGACAAAGGGCAAGCACACAGAAACTGGTACTACCAAGTAAACCTTACGGCACAGCCGCATTTTTATCGTCAGCAAGTGACTGATTTCCCTATCTCTGACTTGACACCAGCGGAACAGCGCAAAAAGACTTACAACGCTCACTCAGCAATAAAGCAACTGATTACCGCGCAAGCACACTCAGAAGAATCGATGCGCTCTGCAATCGAGTCTGTAAACGCGCTCTACCAGCGTGACCATAAGTCACAGAGCAACAGTGTCACACCCCCTGTGTTAGGTTAGGTTATTGAAGGAAGACCGACCCTTATTTAGCGATGATTCAACAGAAAGGTTGCTGTGAACGCAAGACCTAAAGACCTACTAAACGATAAACCGCTACTGTTGGCTTTGTGCGAGGCATTGGTGCCTTCAATGAACGGGGCTTCAATGCGGCGACTCACCTTTCTTCTTGACGAACTTAGGATTGACGCGAACGGTAATGAACTGCACGACGAAGACAGAGAGTGGCTAGAAACAGGGCTTCACCAAGCCGAGCTTTATCACGACCGCTGGGAAAATGAGCTCAGCAGGCTTGCTGACATAGGCATCACGGTAGTAGCCAGCGTAGATGCTGGCTACCCCGTAAACCTCTCGTTGGTTCACGACAGGCCACCCCTGTTATTCGTCAAAGGTCACCTAGCAGGGCAAGACCGCAAAGCGGTTGCAATAGTTGGCACCCGTGAAGCATCACCAGACGGACTTAGGTTGGCAGCAGAACTAGCCCAAGGATTGGTGGGTAGTGACTTTACCGTTGTGTCGGGTTTGGCGCACGGGATTGACACAGCTGCCCACTCAGCCACGGTCAACGCTGATGGTCGCACAATCGCAGTTTTCGGCACGCCTATCGAACACATCTACCCCGCCGCTAATCGGGCGATCGCTAAGCGTATTTCGCAAACAGGAGCATGCGTTTCGCAGTTCCTTCCTCGTTCCAACACCGGGCCTTGGGCATTTCCGGCTCGCAACATAACCACATCTGGCCTTTCTCTAGCCACTGTTGTTGTTGAGGCATCAGCTAGCTCTGGCGCACGCCACCAAGCCGAAGCCGCTTTGAAACACGGTAAACGAGTCTTCCTTGTTGAATCGCTTGTTACTAATCAACCCTGGGCTAAAGAAATGGTCGATGCTTCGCTGACCGTATCGAAGGTCAAGGACGTCAACGAAATAGTGGAGATGCTGAACAACGAACTACACAATGAAGAATCGGCATACACAAGTCTCGACATCTTTAAATGAACCCAAAGTTCTATCTTGATGCACTTCGTGGCTGCTTAATTCCTATAGCCGCTGGTCAACCCCGCGTTTGCGATATATGTCGTAGTGGAACGAATCCACGTTTTGGGCAATGCTACAAATGTGCAACTTGCAATATCGTGAAGGTGTTGCCAATTTCAATGTCCATTCACAATGAACTTCTTCACAGACATCTGCGTGGCTACAAAGACGACAAAGAACCGCTCCATGCGACCTTCACGCTGAGGCTAGCAGCACTTCTGCATCTGTTCTTGAAACAGCATCAAGCTTGCATCGGCGGACGGTTCGATTGCATCACAACCGTTCCATCAGCGAAACGGGATGCAATGAAAGCGATCGTCGAGAAGATTGAGTCGCTTCGGAGACTACATATTCCACTTGCTAGCACTGGGACAAAAGCATCGCCGAAGTTCAACGCGCCAACGTGTTTTAAAGCATCACGAGTTCTGTTGTTAGATGACACATTTACTACCGGCAAAAGCTTGACTGCTGCACACAAAGCACTAACAGAAGCAGGTGCCGACGTTCTCTGTCCTGTTGTGATCGGTAGACACTTTCACCCTAACTACGACACGAGTCGATTCCTAGCGAAATGCCTTGATGGACATAAATGGAAGCTAAACCGATGTGGCGTTTGCCGTCCCATCAAATGCAATCAAGACCTAAATCCGTCGTCTCGTGAGAAGTTATTTAAATGAGTGCCGTAACCTTCACTAACGGCACTCAACTTACCCACGGCGCACCAAAAAGAAGGGGTTACGGGGTGTAGGCTAGGTTGGCTAGGGTTTGGGTTGCCCAATGGGTGTTACCTGACCACTGGAGTTTGCCGGTGGTGACTTGAGTTTGGGGGTCGATTCGACCGGCGGCTAGCATCACGAAAGTTACCAAATCGGTGCATATTTCAATATCGGGGCTATCGATATCGTTAGTCACGCTAGCTCTACCGTTCACCACAACCACAATGTCACGTTTAACGGGGCCACGAATCCGAAAAGCCACACTCATACCGTCTGGCAGACCAACCTTTTTGCCGATAACAAAACCCATTGCGGCAGAAACCTCGTCTAGCACTAACTCAGCAGCAATGCCAGCATCGTCAAGGGACTCCCCGAGCGGAATCGCAATATCGCAAGTGTGAACCCACAAATCAAACACCCGAATACACAACATACGACCATAGGTTGCACGCCCCGCAGGGGTGAGTGCTGGCAGTTCAAGCACCTCTGGTTTCATCTCGCGCAACTCCTTTAAACGTGTGGCGGTAACCTCAGCAACCATTCGAACGAACTCGGCACGGGTAGCACCCCGAGCACGAGCCTCAAACTCAGCCATGCGCTCAAATGGTGGGCGTTGAGTATCCGAAGGCTGCCACCCAGTCACCCAAAACTCAGCACCGATAGCATGCGTAATGACCCCCCGCACATCCCAATCAGGGCACAAAGACTGCACCGCCATCTGCTCATCGCTCAGCCGAAGCACAAGATCGTTGTAATGGGCGAAAAGTTTTTCGTGAGCAAAAAGCAGATCATCAAAGTCAAACATCAAACCAGAATAACAAAAAGTTGGCACCCCACCGAAACCCGAACGATATCGACTCTGCAACCCCCTTTCTCTGGTAAGGTGCAGGCAGTGACCAGCAGTACCAAGCCCCTTCCTGAGTACAGAAACCCACCAGTCGTTGAGGTAGTGCTAGCCATCCAATTCAAATCTCCGATCGGCTATCGCGCACTTGACTTAGCTAGGTTTGAACAAGCATGGATTGCTGACTTCCCGCATGTTGAAGAAAAGGCGATGCTTCCAATGATGCGAATACACCACGAAGAAGTTGACGTGATGTTGGAAGTGTTCGACCAAATTCCAACACCACGTCTTTGGTTTCAAAACAGCGACGGTGACCGCGTGCTCCAAATTCAACAAGATCGAATAGTTGTCAACTGGCGACGAGGTAGCCCAGACAAGCCTTACCCACGTTTCGTGAGTATTCGTGAAACTTTCGCAGATGCGTGGAGCAAACTAATTGAAACCGTTCAATTCGCTGGATTCGAACCTCCACAACCAGCGATCTGCGAAGTCCAGTACATCAATCGAATCGACGAACAACATGGATGGCGATCTACCCTCGACACTGCATCATTGATTGCCCCGTGGCAAGGCACTATGAGCGACAACTTTTTGCCTTCTAATTTCCCAAGTTCACAAAAACTGATTTTCCCTTTTACCGACCGACAGGGTGAACTCCTAATTCATGGATGGATACCATTCCCACAACAAGACATACTAATGCTGCACCTACAAGCAAGGGGCGAAGCTACCGCACCAACCATCGACGGAGCATTACAATTCATGGACTTCGCCCACGAATGGATCGTTAGGGGCTTCACCTCAGTCACAACTCCCGAAGCCCACAAGCTATGGGGAAGGACAATATGAACTTAGCAGACACCGCACTGATCACCAAAACTCGACCATCCCCTTCATCAAACAATCTGTTTTATGGAGCATCTGAGACAATGACTATAAAACACGCGGTCCAAGTAAAAGCCGAAATTGACCGCTGTTCGATAACCTTCTCGATCAGTCGGGTTCTTCTAGAGCAGCCGTGGTTTGGTGAGACACTCGTCCAACTACTGGACCTCCTATTACTTGATGATAACTGGAATGGATACGGCGAAAGTGCCATTGAAATCAGCAGCATAAAGCGAGCCGTAAACGTTCTGGATGTGGTAGGTAAACAAGGAAGGCAGCCGGGCGTTGTGCCGACAATGAACGGAGGGGTGCAGCTCGAGTGGATTGGCAACGGCTTTGAGATCGAAATCGAAGTTCCTCCGACCGGACCCGCTGAAGTCCAAATTGTTGATCCAGCAAATAATGAGGAGGAATACTCAATCGGCAGTCGAAGCAGCCGATGGGGACAGTTACGCGAGACGATCTCAAATATGGCCGCCAACCAAGAATGAAAGAAAAACCTCTGGCCGACGATGAACTTCTATGGCGAAGAATCCACCCAAAACAAATTGTTAATGGACGCGTTTCTTCAGAGGCTTTTTTCGACCCAGAAATGTCGGTGGATGTCGCCAGCATTCAAAAATGCATGGCAAACACGCTAGAAACGGGGTCTGGGATTGCAGAATTGTCATGCCGATCCGCAAGAAAACTCAACCAATGTGTCACAACAGACCCACTACCTAGCAATGCCGCACACGCGATCGTTCGCGGCAAGAAGACCAAGAGTACAAGACGAAAGTTGAGAGACGAGGCTCGGTTCTTTTCCAAAGAACAGATCCTTGAATGTACGACCTAAATTGAAATACACACAGCACCGCAGCAAAATTGGGGGCACACTAACTGATATGAGTGAACATGGAGCAGAGGCGGTTGAACGAGCGGTAGGCGAGTTGCTAGCGGAGCACGACCCGAAACAAGAAACATATCAAGAATTTCGGGAACACCAATTTGATGCTGGGCTAGCTTGGGTGCATTTTCCAGTGGGGTTAGGAGGCCTTGGGGTGCAACTCCAACTGCAAGAAACCGTGAACAAACGGCTCGCACAAGCAGGTGCAAAGACAACCGATCCTAGCCAGTTTTTTATGGCACTCGCCGCCCCAACAATCCTCACCCACGGCAATACAGAACAAAAACACCGTTTCTTCAGACCAATGTTTAGCGGCGAAGAAAAATGGTGTCAACTCTTCTCCGAACCAGACGCAGGATCAGACTTCGCTGGGCTAGCCAGCAAAGCCAAGCTAGACGGAGACGAATGGACCATCAATGGACAGAAAGTCTGGACCACCATTGCGCACATAGCCGACTGGGGAATGCTAGTCGCCCGCACCGACCCACAACTCCCTAAACACAAAGGCATGACCTACTTCGCACTCGACATGCACGCCAAAGGAGTGGAAGTCCGCCCACTGCGCCAAATCACAGGTGAAGCGGAATTCAACGAAGTGTACATGACCGATGTACGTGTGCCCGACAGTGCTCGCATTGGGCAACGAGGTGAGGGATGGCGGGTAGCAATCACCACCCTTATGAACGAACGAACCGCTATCGGCGGTGCCAGCATACAAAACACCCCCAAGAGGGGCAGCGGGGCCATCGCCGAACTGATGAAGGTCTGGCACAACCTACCAAACGAAGAACGAACCAAAGCCAACCTGGATGCCGTAATGTCGCTATGGACAAGAGCTGAAGTGCTGCGACTCACCAACATGCGAGCCACAGAAAACGCCAAACGAGGTCAGCCTGGGGCGGAAGGATCGGTCGCCAAACTGGTGTCCGCCGAACTAAACCAAGCAATCTACAACTGCGCTATGAACCTCTCGGGGATGTCATCACAAATCGGGTTTGATTACACTTTCCAACAACCAACCTCGGTTGTGTTGCCAGGGGACCAACAGAGCTTAGGCTACTCATTTCTACGTTCTCGAGCGAACTCCATAGAAGGAGGCACCTCAGAAATACTCCGCAACATAATAGGCGAACAAATGCTGGGGTTACCCGGCGAACCGCGAGTCGACAAAGAAATCCCGTGGAAAGACGTGCCACGCAGCTAGGCGCGGCCTTCGTGGAATGGCTAGCCTGTGTGGATTAGCTAGCCTGTGTGGATTAGCTAGCCTGCGTGGTCTGGCTAGTTTCAGTCTGATATGGACTGATCTGCTTTGCCCAGAAGTTCTAGGCTGTACTGATGTAGTTGAGACTTAATGCGAGCAAGATTTGGCCCAGCGGTGGCAGCATACGAACGACCATAACTAGCCGCTGCATCCATCAATCTCTCAATGCTCACTGCCTCATCCACAAACCCCGCAGCCACCGCCTCAGGTGCCGTGTAGCGGCGACCCGTCACCACAACCTCACGAGCGGTTGCGGGCGACAGACGGTCACGCAACAACGCTAACAAACCAGACGTAAAATGCATTCGCAAATGAACCTCTGGCCAGCACACATACCCCCTATCTTCACGCATCACAACATAGTCGTGCGCCAAAACAAGGAACGCGCCCGCACCAAAAGCGTGTCCATTGACCGCCGCAACTGTAGGAGCCGGAAAAGTCAAAATACGGCTGACCACTTCCTCCACGCGACCCACATAGCTCGCAACCTCAGCCGCAGAACTCTTGGCCAGATAATCCACATCCAAACCATTGCAATAATGCTTCGCTGAACCAGTGGTGATAAGCGCACACGCACCCTGCTGAGCTAGGGTATGCGCCTCGTCAAACACAGCATGCATAGCATCAACCCAAGCAAGATCGGCACGGTTTTCGCCGTCACCGCAATCAACGATAAACAACTCATCATTTTGGGTCAAACTAGGGAACACCACAACTTCACTCCAATCATTTCATTTTGTTTTCGGGAAAATCGCAGGCCATTACGCTAACCAAGACGCAGCTACAAACTGTTTGGCAATGTACCTCCAATGTTATACAAAAGCGTAAATGCGATATACTAATCTGTGTGACACAAGAAGCCATCGTCCTTTTAACTTTAGGGCAAGTATGTCGTTGTGTGCGCGCGCTGCGTAGTCGGAGCGGTTTGAATCAGAGCGAACTTGCGGATGTAGTTGGGCGGTCGCAACAATGGGTGTCAGCTTTTGAGCGTGTCCAACGGGACGTGTGTCTAGGCGATGTGGTCACCGCACTGTCTGCGGCAGGTGCTACAGTTGTCGTCAGAAAGGCCGCCAACCCTCAAAGACCGGCACAAGCTGGTGCCTAGTTCAGCTGAAGCCCTTTGGGTGTTTATGCATGGAAGACTAGCAGGCTTGGCTGTGCGTGCGCGCCGAAGGGTGCATTTCATGTACGACATCTCCTACCCGTTGAAAGCCACTCCATTGTCTTTGTCGCTAGCTGTAGGGGAACGAACGCTTGACATCTCGCCTTGGATTGATGGGTTATCGTCCACTTCTTTCGAGTCGCTGCGGTCGATGGCTGCCATTGACGATATAGGGGCATGTGGGGCGATCGTCGAGCGAACCGGCAAACTCTGCTTGCTTCGCAGAGGGCACGGCGATGGGCGCAGGTCAGTTCGATGAGCGACGAGTGGGAGGTCGGTTCGATGAGTGATGTCGGAAAACTGATTCGCCAGACACGGCAGGCGGCTTCGATGAGCCAGCAGGAACTCGCCAACCGCGTGGGGACGACCAGACAGTGGGTTATCCGTCTCGAGCAGGGCCATCCCAGCTCGTCAATATCCAAAACACTCATCGCGCTGTCGGAACTCGGACTCGAATTGGTCGCAATACACGACCTACCCCCACAAGCTCCCCGCAACGCCCTCGAACGCCGAATGACCAAAATGCTAGGCCGACCCACCCCTCCATTACACATTCGTAGCACAGAATCTTTGCGTCAGAGGACGCGCGGGGCGCATCGCTCAGCTTCGAATCGACAACAGGGAATGCTCTAGCAAGACATTAGACGATGACTCGTCTGGTTAGGGATGTAACTTGGATTCCATGCAGCGACAGTCCAAAGGTGTTACTGGAGTAAGTGGTTTGGGTGTCAACGAACTTCGAGATGTGCTCCAGAAGATTTGGAAGGAGGTGAAAGATGGACTGCGGCGACAACCAAAAGTTGAAGCACCGAACGGTTTGGTGCTGTTCATGAACTACCACAAACCGCCACTTGGCGAAATACTAAAGACTGTCGATAACGACGAAAAATTTCGGGAACAGATGCTTTCTGCTCTCGACGAACAGTCGGTTGATGAGGTCGGCTGGTTGTGGCTCAGCTCTAAAACAGAAACCACCGAAGCCTACAAAACCTGTCCAACCCAGCGAACAGTCCCCGATGAAACCGCAGCCGTGCCCACGACCGCTGGTGTTACCGTATGACATCGAGGCTGACACAGTCGAGGCTTGTAGATGGTTGTTCAACCAGAAACGAGCGGTTGTCATCGTTGATGGATATAACGTCGGTTACTGGAAGTGGAACCCGCACAAGCAAGAGATTGCTCAAAAAACGCTACGTGAAAATGTTGAGCGGCGACTTCGCAGCCTCGACGCTGCTTGGCCGGTGGCTGAGACCGTTGTGGTGTGGGATGGACTGGGATTGAATAGATGCATGACAAGGACCGCACATCGTGACGCTTTGCGGATGATGTACTCCGCTAAGCCAGAGACTGCTGACGACCTGATAGTGAAGTTTGTGAAGGCTCTCCGTGTGGGGCTGTGCGGAGTTGTCGTGACGAACGACAACGAACTCAGATGCCGAGTGAAAGACCAAGCAAATGTTGTGCCCACCGAAACCCTGTGGGCACTGCTACCTAAACCAGTTCATTAATCAGACGGCCGCTGCGGTCGTAGTCATGGATTCGGCGAGTTGTTGTCTGGTGCGGTCACGAAGGGGTTGGGGGTTGGTTGTTCGGGGTTAGGCTAGTTGGTTACCTTGAAACCAGACGGCGGTAACGGTTAGCGAGTTGTCGAGTGCGACAAGATCAGCTAGGGCACCAGTTCGGATTGTTCCGATCTCGGACTCGCCGAGCAAGCGAGCCGGCACGGTAGATGCACAACGCAGAGCGTCCTGCAACTGAAGACCGCACTGCTCCACCATGAATCGCACCGCGGCATCGAGCGTCAAAGCACTTCCTGCCAAGCCACCATCTGATTTGCGGGGAGCACCGTCAACAAGCCTAATCTCGGTCGATCCGAGCACGCCGGCGGACCATCCCGAAGAGTCCGACACCAGTACCGTTCGTTCTGGGCCTTTCGCCCGAGCCGCCAACTTCAACATCTCTGGGTGAACGTGGTGGCCGTCAGCGATCAGGCTCACGAACACGTCTTCCCGGGTCAACGCTGCCCCTGTCAGCCCAGGTTCGCGGTGATGCATGGGAGTAGTTGCATTGAAACAATGCGTCAGTAGCGAAACCCCAGCGTCGAAAGCTCGATGAGCAGTCAGGTGGTCGGCGTTGCTATGACCGGCGGCGACAACAATGCCACGGTCGCACAAAAGCTCAATCGCTTCAAGTGCCCTAGGGCACTCGGGACCAAGCGTAACGATCCGCACGATCGACGGCAGAGACCGGCACCACGCCAAATCGACCGGCCCTTGAGCAACGTCGGTGTGTACACCCACCAACTCTCCCAGCCATGGGCCTTCAAGGTGAACACCAAGCACTCGCGGGCCGTTGGGGGCGAGTGCGAACGTCGCTACATCGTCGAGCCAGGCATCATAAGTTTCAAGTGGGCGCGAAATCAGTGTCGGAAGCCATGAAGTAACCCCAAACTCCAACAGTCGGCGAGCGAGTTTCGGCCAATCATCCGGTGGACTCGTGGCGAGATCTACATCACCTAGTCCATTGACCTGGAGGTCGACGAAGCCTGGAACCAGATATGTGACATCCGCTGGCCGTCGTGTTGGGCCGACATGTTGGATGCGCCCCTTCGCTAGGCTGACCTCCGCCCGCTCAAGCCAACCCGCAGAGGCTAAAATCCGCTCGGCAGCAATCGTGCTCACAAACTGCCCGACACAGGCGTAACCCGTGTCGCCACCACAAAGTCGTCTACGAAATCGGCGAACCGCCCGAAGATCGCATCCCTAGCCGCATCACGACTAAGCCGTCCATTCAGATAGTCGGCGATCGGTGTCTTCCAAATGCTGCGCCCGATGGCGAAACCGGCATAACCGCGCACCCGCGCCCCAGCGGCTAGCCAACTCGCAACCTCAGCCCGACCGGCAGCGGCACCCAAAGTCACAATGGGTGGCACGGTGCCGCTAGAGCACGCCGCTTCAGACACCGCCGCCGCAGCGACACCAGAGGCCACCCCCTCAAGCTTCCACAAGTCGGGCGGAGCGAACCGCCGGGTAATCTCACCAACAGCAGCGGGCAACAGCGTTGGCAGCACCTCGCTCCTATAGCGGCTCCTAGCTTGGCTCCTGAGCCATTTATTGGTTTGGCTCGGTTGGCGACTCCCGTGGTTCGCCAAACTCGTGTCGGCATCATCAGCTTTGGCCAGATCGGTGGAGGTCGGCGGAACGATCAACTCCAAGAGAAACTCGATACCTGTGGTGTGGCAAAATCGTCTGGCTTGTTCTAGCGCAGCTAAGTTAGCGTCTTTGAGATCGGTGGGGTCGCAGGGATTCCAGCGAAGGAGCACCTTGCCCCAGCGCGGTGCCCCAATGGAGTCGATGGCGGTGTGCAGCGTACGTTCGTCAAGAAGTTGTAGTTCTCGCCGACCAGACACCTCGAGAGCGAGGGCCGTAGCGACACCATTAGAGCACGCCGCCCGTGCCGCAGCCAGCCCACACTCAGGGTCGACTAAAACCGAAACGTCGCCGAGACCGGCAAACTCGGACCGAGCTATACAGGCAGCCTCAGCAATCACCGTCTTGGCCTCGGCAAGTATCGTCCACTGCTCTGGCGATACCTCCTCACAACTGAACAACTCCACAGCAGTGGACGACCGGTGGTCAAACGCCAGCATGAACATCGCCAAATCCCGCTGGTTCGACTCGTTGCTGTCGCTTAGGAATTCGCTCGCTGCAATCACAGTCTGCTGAGGCGACAGTCCGCTCTGCCAACCCGCCGTCAAGCAGGAAACCGAACTCTTCTGCAACCCTGTGATTAACCCGATGGACAAAGCATGAAGTGCCGCGCCACACGCCCCAGCCAACTGACCAAGTAAACCGAGCCTGATTTCGGGAGCCTCTCGGAGTGGCGCAAGCTCGTTATGCACTTTCTCTCTGAGTGGATCGAGCAGCAGCGCGCCAGATTCACTAAGTCCCCCACCGATAACGACCGTGGCGAGGTCTACAGTCAGAATCAAACCAGCTAGAGACCGAGCAAGACCGCTGAGACAGATGTCCCACGCAACCATCGCGAGACGCTCGCCGCTAGCAACTCGTGCCGCTATTTCAGCCGCCTCGACTCTCCCGTTCGCACCGGTGAGGCGAGCATAAGTCCGTTCAAGTCCACGGGCTGATGCCACAAACTCGACACATCCGCGCCGCCCACAACCACATTGAGACGTGTGCTCCCGAAACTCGTGGCTCACCGACTCGTGGGCCAGATGAGAAGAGATATGGCCGATCTCACCGGCGAAACGGCTAACGCCGCGCCAAAGGCGACCATCAATAAGCAGAGCAGCCGCAATCCCAGTGCCGACCGGCACGAAAGCACCCGAACGAGTACCGCGCCCGGCACCGATGGTGAACTCGGCTAGAGCCCCAGCGTAAACATCATGCTCCACATGAACCGGCAACCCCGACATAGCTTCAAGCGCGGGACCAATAGAAACGTCAGACCAGCCGAGGTTGGCCGAGAACTCGCCACTTCCCGTAATTGGATCGACCCGGCCAGGTACGACCAGCCCCACCCCGCGAACTGTGACACCGGCCTCGTCCGCCATGCCGATCAACGTTTTGACCATCTCCGCTGTGGCTGCGGCAACCTGATTCATTCCCGCCCCAGCTGATACTCGCATACGCAGCGGTTCCCCAATCAATCCAAGTGTGTTGCCCAAAACACCCTTGCATTCGGTTCCGCCAACATCGATCCCAATCGCCATCTCGCTACCAATCACCCGACTCATCACCCGCTACACCGCCAGATCGTCACACCTACTCTGATATCTGCGGTCACTCTTGTTGTCACAGATACCATCACGAACATCATTGTATCAATACAGAAACAGGTCGCTGCGGGTGTAGGGATCGGGATTGGCGGGGACGGGTGACGTGGCGCAGACCTGCTGCCAGATATCGGCGAGTTCAGGGGAGCGCCGGTAACGACGCCCGCGTTTGTCGCCGAGAGCCTCCAACAGGCCGGCTCGCACCATCGCTTGCAGGTCCCTTGAGGCCATGCCATCACTGATCGGATCGCCGGCGGCAGTCTCAGCGCGGACCATGTACAACGAACGACGCATGGCCCAACCCCTAGCGCAGTCGCAGAGCGCATCAACGACACGGGTAGGCAGGCCGCGCTGCTCCGCGAGCTGACTACACACGTCCCAAAGACGCAACGACTCGTCAACACGGCGCAACACCGTGTGCGTTTGGCGCAAATGAGCGGTGAGATTGAACTCCAGCCAGGGGCGGGTGCTGCGCGCCGGCGACCACCGACCGGCGGCCACCTCAGTCAGGGCTGCGTAGTAGCGCTGCGTGTTTCGCCCCAGATACTCCTCGATGCTCAAGAACTCGGGAGCGAGCGGTTCCTCAGCAGCGCGTGCCGACACAGCAAGCAGCAGAGTCTGGACGCAACGTGCCATCCGCCCGTTGCCGTCGCTGAAAGGATGGATCAGCACGAGGTTTAGGTGAGCCATGGCCGCGGCGACCACAGCAGGAACCGACCCGTCGCCCATCAGCGTGGTGCTCTGGTCAAACATCTCACCGAGCAGCCGTTCGACCTCCGGACGGTCCGGTGCCTGATACACGACGTCGCCGTCTGAGTTCTCGACCCATACCGCGCCGCGGCGCAACTGGCCCGGGTGGTGGGCGAGGTCGTAGCGGATCATCATGAAGTGCAGCGAGCGGAGTGTGCTGAAGTCAAGCAACGCCGAACCGCTCAGATCCGCGGGCGGCAAAGCACGTCCCGGCGGCGACACGCCCTCGGCGAGCTGCAGGGCATAGGTCATGGCATCGCGGTATCCAGCGATGGCATGCTTAGTGTCGTCGGACAGGTCTGGAGCATCGTCATCGTCGATCACGGCCGCCGCCTCCTCGACGCTGGCGTTGTAACCCTCGATCGAGTTCGAGCCCTGCACCGCGCGCGCGAACTGCGTGCGCCGCAACCTGCCGTACCATCTCCGTCCAAGCCGAGCATATGGTGCTAGCTGCGACTGAAGCCGTCCGATCTCGTCAACGACTTCAACGTCAAGGTCGGTCAGTTCCGGTGGCTCGTAGATCATATGACCGATAGTATCAAACTATTTACTGGATAACAGTAATAATTATTCACTATATAATAACGAATATATTTTGAATTACACGCGTGCAACTAACCCGATCTCATTGCGTTAATCAGCACGGCTGGTCGAACCGACCGTCCTTAGCCCCAATCGAACGAGTTGATTGATGACCTGACTCATCGTCTTGTTTTGCCTCAGCGTCCGAGTTCAAGTTCGTCTTTCGCGGCGGACATCTCTTGTGCGACGGTTTCGGGGCCCATACCTGGATCAGGGAGCGTGGCTGTTCGTTCAAGCCAGCGGTCCAAGGTTCGGGTCCGAACCTTTCGGCGTATGGCCTCCTGGGTGAGACGTGACACGTTGAGTCCCGTCGCTTTCGCCGCCTCGGCAAGTTCGTCGGGCAGGTAGATGTTCACACGGGCCATACACATATCCTACACACGGTCGGGAGCGTCGCAACCTCCGCTTGCGTCTTTCACTTCTACGTGCTGCAAGTCGGTACATGCAGATCGCAGCTGTGGAATCAAAGTATCAAGTTGCTGTTGAAGGCTGCTTGTCACCGAGTTAACCCCTCGTTGAATTTGTTGAGCGTTTGTCAAGAGAGTATCATATTAGTAATATGACATCATCATATCAATAACAAGAATCGCCAATTTCCCGCCCTATCGCTTGGGCGGCACGGTCAGGTGGAGAAGACTAGGCTGCCAAGTGCCCACAGAGCGGCGGCTGAACCAACCATCACAAACACCAAGCTACGCACAACGGGTGCGCGAGGTAAATCGCCTTGCTGACGTGGCACCAACCTCGGACGCAGCAACGCAGCACCATTACCCACAGCCATAGCCGCACCCACAGCCAACACTAACCAAGCCAAAATGTCCTCGCCAAGAAACACTCAACTAGGCCTATTCTCAAGATTTCTAAAAATGGTAAACCGAGGCATGAAGTTCAAGTTGATGGTACCAACCGGGCCATTACGATGCTTAGCGATAATAACCTCAGCCAAGTTCTCTGTCATCTGATCACCGGGGTTATACACCTCGTCACGATACAAAAACAAAACCACGTCAGCGTCCTGTTCAATCGAACCCGACTCACGTAAGTCAGACAGCATTGGGCGTTTATCTTGCCGACTTTCAAGATTTCTTGAAAGCTGAGAAACGCCAACAACAGGGCACTTCAACTCACGAGCTAGAATCTTCAAACCGCGACTAATCTCTGCCACCTCAACTTGACGACTTTCCGCTCGTGAGCGACCCGTCATCAACTGTAAATAATCAACAACCACCAAACCAAGTTCCCCAACCGAACTTTTCAAACGCCGTGCCTTAGCACGAATATCCATAATCGAAGGATTGGGATTGTCGTCAACCCACAAAGGAACCTCACCAAGCCGATCGATAGTAGCTGAGATATTAACCCAATCATTCTCTTTGAGTTGACCAGCCAACATCGCTTTCGAATCAATGCGGGTTTCAGACGAAAGAATACGCTGGCTAATCTCAAGGTGGCCCATCTCCAAACTAAAAACCAGCACAGGCCGATTTTCCCTAATCGACGCGTGCGCCGCAACGTTGAGAATGAACGATGTCTTACCCATCGCCGGGCGCGCACCCACAATGATCAGGGCACTGGGCTGCAAACCCGACAATTTCTCGTCGAGATCAAAAAAACCTGTGGGAGTGCCAACCACACCACGATCGGACTCGTAGCGTTTCACCAAATGATTCAAGGTGTCTTTTAGTAACTCATCAATCTTGCTCATCGACTCAGGGTTCTGGTCGTCAGCTATCTGAAAAACCATGTTCTCAGCTTCATCAATCGCAGTGATAATGTCGGACGGTTGGCTGTAACCAAGCTCAGCAATATCACCCGCAACCGTAATTAAGCGTCGCAACATGTAATGCCCCCGCACAATGCTGGCATATTTAGCAGCGTTAGACGAAGCCGGGGTGGCCATCTGCAGACGATGCAAACCTTCGAGCCCACCTATCGTGTCTGCCACGCCAGCCCGGTCAAGCTCAACGGCAACTGTCACCGCGTCAACCGGGTCACCAGTGGCGTACAACCCAGCTATCGCTTCAAAAACGTGCGCGTGGGCCGGCCGATAAAAGTGCTCAACCGAAACCAGACTAATGGAATCGGCTATGGCACTACTTGAAAGCAGCATAGCCCCGAGCAACGACTCCTCAGCTTCAAGATTATGAGGAGGTACCCGCAAATCACGGTTGACGCTAGTTTGAGCCATCACCATCAAACACCACCACTAGCCAGCACTGCAACCAACCACTAGCCAGCACTGACATCAACTCTAGCCAACACTGCCAAGCGGCGGTGAAGTCACAGTGCAACCACCTCCAAAGTAATCGGAAACTCCACATCGCCAGCGAGCTGACAATTCACCACAACTTCACCCAACTCCTTCAAAGGCGAAGCAAGAACTAAACTACGACGATCAATAACCGCACCAGCTTGCTCTTTCACCGCCTCAACTATGTCAGCAGCATTGACAGAACCAAACAAACGACCACCCTCACCAGCACGAGCTTTTATCTTTATCACCAACGGCACCAAACGCCCGGCGATTTCTTGAGCTTCAGCTCGACTTTGCGCGGCACGTAGCAATGCCGCACGGCGCATTGTCTCAGCTTGGGCTTCCACCCCTTTCGTTGCTTTCATAGCTAAACCTTGAGGTAACAAAAGGTTCCTAAAATAGCCAGCAGCGACATCGCAAATATCGCCCTTACGGCCAAGGCCCCCAACGTCGTCGCGCAACACCACCTTCATGAGCCGCTCTTTTCTTCACCATCTGTGATCTCTGAAAGCTCAGCACCCGAAAGCTCAGCACCCGCATCGTCTCCACCCTCGGCGGTTGTGTCAGAACCCAAGTCTGCTTTACTAGTTGCGGCGGGTTCACCGTCAGAAAACGCTTCTTCGGCAAACTCATTGCTTGTGTCGCTGAGTGTCGAACCAGCCGAACTAGCTGAGCTAGGTGGCGGGCCAAGCGGGCGTGGTAAAGGCATGTCGTAAGGGGCGAGACGGTCACGTTCGCCACGGCCACCTCTTTGGGTGGTCACACGATTAGCGTACGGTACCAACGCCATCTCACGAGCGATTTTTATTGCATCAGCCACCATTTTTTGTTGCTGAGTGGTGTTGCCGGTTACACGCCGAGCACGAATCTTAGACCGTTCCGACAAAAACCTTCGCAACAAACTAGCGTCCTTCCAATCCACATAATCAATGCGTTCAGAACTCAGTATTGAAGTTTTCTTCTTGAGCCTGCGACCAGCATCTTTAGGTTTCGCACGTTTCTTTGACTTGGCCTTAGCCATAGTTTCATTACTTCCTTTTCTCTGTTAGTTGAGCGAGTTCACCAGTTACTAGCGAGTTCGCTGGTTAGTCAAGTGAGTTCGTTTACAAACTAAAACGGTTCTTCGTCAAGATCATAGACGGGCTGGGGTGCTGGCCCAGCCCCCGCCGAAGGCATACCGCCCCCAGGGGGACCGTCCGAAACACCACCACTACCGCCACGAAACTCATTGCGAGTAATCGCCGCTGTTGCCCAACGAAGGCTCGGTGCTACTTCGTCAGCTACGATCTCCACCTTAGAACGGCGATCTCCTTGCTGACTCTCCCAACTCCTTTGCGATAGCGTGCCATAAACCACCACCCGCGCACCTTTAGAAATAGACTCAGAAACATTCTCGGCAAGTTGGCGAAAGCACGTAACGTCAAAAAACGACACAGCCTCCTCACCATCGGTGCGCCGCTTGTTCCAAGCCACACCAAAGTTGGTGACAGCCATGCCAGCTTGCGTGAAACGCATTTCGGGATCGCGGGTAACATTACCCACAATCGTTACAGTATTATCAAATCCCATTTTGGATCCTCCTAAAAACCCGGCTCACGCCGGAAACGTCTAGCTAAACAAGCCACGGCGAACCGCTTCTGAATCTGGAAGACGAAAAACTTTATGGCGGACTATGTCGTCCGCTAGACGCAACTGCCTTTCTGTGTTAGGAAATCCCGCCGATTCGGTAGCTATTTCCCAGACCACGTAGGTGCCTTCAGACTTGTGTTTGATCTCGTACGCAAAGCGTCTACGGCCCCAATTGTCGGTTGATTTGACACGACCACCTTCGTTGGTAATCAATCCCTCAACACGAGTGATTATCGCATCAACATTGTCATCATCAACATCTGCGTCAACAATGACCATCAATTCATAGGCTCGAGAATTATCCACGAACACTTACCTCCTTAGGACCCGAACTAGCCGGGGCCCCTTCCCGGGGCAGGGGTTGTCTGATAAAGTTGTTTCCTCTCAGAGTTGCTTCCAAAGGAAACGCCACCTGGGGAAGTAGACCGATGCTAACAAACAAATCAACTAAATGCACTACCCACCGACAAAAAATTAATCACTGCCCAAAACTTGTAGCTCATCATCATCGAAATGAGTTAGCTGATAGCTCTCTGCCACGCTCGGAAACGCCCCTGAACGAACATCTTTCGCGAACTCCGCAACCGCAGCAACCGAAGCTTTCTTCAACTCGGCGTAGCGTCTCACAAACTTCGGCACTACACGATCCTCTAAACCCAACAAATCGTGAAACACCAGCACCTGACCATCACAACTTGGGCCAGCACCAATACCAATGGTCGGAATATCAATAGCTTCAGTGATCAACTCCGCCACTCGCAAAGGCACACCCTCAAGCACTAACGCAAAACATCCTGCGTGAGCAAGCGATTTCGCCGCTTGCAGCAGTTTGCGAGCATGCTCAGATTGCGTAGCTTGCACCTTGAAACCACCCATTTGATGTATTGATTGAGGGGTAAGACCAATATGAGCCATCACCGGAATCTCGGCCGCAAGAATCCGCTCAATCATCGGTAAACGTTTACGTCCACCTTCCAACTTAACCGAATGCGCGCCAGCACGAATCAAGCTAGCTGCGTTACGAACTGTGTCTTGTGTTGAAACGTGGTAACTCAACCACGGCATATCAGCCACAATATGGCAATCAGTCCTGGCACGAGCCACAGCAGCAGTGTGATGACACATATCAGCCACACTCACCTGCAAAGTATCTTCATACCCAAGCACAACCATCGCCAAACTATCACCCACCAACAAAATATCAGCACCAGCTGCTGAGATGATACGCGCACTTGGCGTGTCGTAAGCAGTGACCATAACCAGCGGTTCGTTACCATCACGCACTTTTCGTGACGCAATCGTCGGGGCGGTAAGCTTGGCAGTACCCTTGCCCATAATCGGCTCCTTTCCCGTCCAGCGCACAGTGGCTGCCGGCGGCAAAACCTAGCCTAACACAATTCAAGCACCAAAGTTCTTTACATTATCAATATGGTTACCACCAACGAGTTGCCTAAGCAGCAGATGATTCCACCCACAGTGCTTACAGACCTCAACAATATAGGCCTGAGATGTTTGCTTACGCGAACGCAAACGGTGCAGTTCTTGAGCCGAGGTAACACAACGACCATGGCTTGGCAAGCGTGGGCCAAACACATAAGTAACCGCAACCAACTTAGCAGCCTCACACACAGGGCACACCGACTCCAAAGGCTGACCACAAAACTCGGCATTGCGCCGCAACTCCGCTTGTGCATCGCACAACTCACTTACACTCACCTCGCCCGCACGCCAAGCACTCAAAACTTTCTCACGCAAAAAGCGATAATCAATATCGGCACCATTCTGAGCAGCTTCAAAAAGCCCTATCTTCATAACATAACCGTAACCATCCGCACGGTCACTAACCACGAAAGTTAAAAACAACACCATGCAACTACACGAAACAAGAACACCGGCGCAACGACCGCTAGATTATGTTGACCTCGGTTTAGGTACCGACGAAGCACACGATAGACGGCTAATCGGCAACGTAGTAGGGAGGCGCATATTAGAACTCGGCTGCGGAAATGGGCACGCCGCAGTGGGCTTAGCGATGAGAGGAGCCCGGGTCACCGCAGTTGACTCTGATGTCTCGCAGATAAGTACCGCCCGTGAACTAGCCATCCAGCAAGGCGTGACAGTTGAATTTCACCAAACCAAACTCGCCGAACTCGCCTTCATGACAGCCGAACAAATTGACCTCGCCATATCTGTAACTTCGTTGAGTTTTGTTGAAGACCTCAACCGAGTGATCCGGCAAGTACATCGAGTAATCAAGGTTGGAGGGCACCTGCTGATCTCGCTGCCTCACCCCGCAGCGTTGTGTGTCGACCCCAACGACACCGCCACAACAGTTCACTCTTGGCTCACAACCGAACCGATTGATGGAAGGCATATACACCGTTTAGAAGAACTCGTGTCATTTATGTGCCGGGCCAAATTTGTTATCGAAAATACGTTAGAGGTTCACACCGACGAAGGGTTAACGCCTGCCACACTGATTGTGCGAGCCAAAAAAGCCTAGCGCGCCCGCAGCGAAGATAGTCGGGCAGCTAATTAGGGCTGCGCGAACCCCACCATTCGCGCAAAAGACGAACCACAGCACTGCTTTCAAGAGGGCCCTGAGTTAACCGCAACTCTGCCAAAAAATCCATGGCTTGCCCTAACTCTGGGCCGGGCTTGACACCAAGAATTTCCGCTACCTGCAAACCACCAAAGTATGGTTTTGGTTGATGAAAATCGGGTTCTCTGAGACACAGATCAGCTACTAAATCAAGTGCTCTTTTCGCATCAACATCGTCTAACGCAGCAGCACTACGTAATCCCACAAGGTAAGTAAACAGGTCGTTGACAGACCGATCTCGGGGGCAACCTTTCGCTAAAAGCCGAATTTCATGATCGCTAAGGTTAGCTAAATCTTCCTTCAACAAATCACCGCCAACATTGTGAAACCAAGTGACTTCCCTAGCTAAACGGGCTGAAAACTTGAGTTCTCGCAGGTTTACTTTTTTCACCTGCAACCCGAACAACAGCCCAGCCCAACGCATAGCAGCATCTGCTGGCAGCCTCAACAAAAAGTTTGCTGCAGTTAGCCATGGTTTATAGACCCCCACCACAGGCACCAACGAACCCACCCCCGTCTGGTCAAGCAAATCTAAACCCTGGCCTGGGTTCGGCAACAACAACAACCGTTGTAGTTCATCACGAATACGTTCAACAGAAACAATAGCCAACCGGTGCGCCTGATCGTTCATCGCCGTTGCCAACTCAGCAACAACCTCTAAGTCACACGCTGCACAGAACCTTGCCGCTCGCAGAATCCGCAGAGGATCTTCAGACAACGACACCTCAGGAGCTAACGGCGTGCGCAAAACTCGGGTTTGAAGATCATCCCTACCAGCAAACGGGTCAACTAAGGTGTGGTCTGCCGCATTTATCGCCATAGCATTCACAGTGAAATCGCGGCGCGCCAGATCAGCTATAATGTCGTCACCAAACACAACCTGTGGTTGCCGCGAATCTTCTACATATGACTCTGCACGATGAGTAGTTATCTCGTAACTTTGCCCCGCAAAAATACAACCAATCGTGCCAAAACGCTGGCCTTGCAACCACAACTCATCGGCAACCTCACTAAGCAACGCCTTAATCTGTTGAGGACGAGCATCGGTGGTGACATCGAGGTCTCGCACCGAACCGCTGATACCCAAAAATTCATCTCGCACCACGCCACCAACCAAGAAAAAACTATACCCAGCCGACAAAAACACCCGCGCCAAAGGTTGAGCACGCAGCAAGATAGCTTCAAGTGTAGTGCTATAGCGAGTCATACAAAGACACTACCTAACGATGACAAAACAACACAAACTAACAATTCTTAGACAACACAACGCAAACTAGCAAACACCATGTGGAGCGACAGACCCAAACCAACAAAGCTCGCAGCACTGATTGCTGCCTTGATCACGCTGCTTTGTCTGCCGCTCAACACAAACGCGAAAGCGCAACACCAAACCAACAACGTGCAGTTCAATATCGGTAGACCACTTGACCTTGTTGCACAGACGCTTTA
The DNA here is from genome assembly GCA_965204595.1 of Candidatus Aldehydirespiratoraceae bacterium. GTDB lineage: Bacteria > Actinomycetota > Acidimicrobiia > Acidimicrobiales > Aldehydirespiratoraceae > VXYK01. Next base: position 1,731,471 of record CBDBEW010000014.1, read on the forward strand.
CGTTGATGACGAGCCAGCATTTTTTGAACTTTCGCTCAACACCCCAACCTCTGCTGTTTTGCGGGTGCGAACCTACAACGTCCGCAACACCGTTGCGGAAGTGCGTGCTAGCTACAACAACATCAACAATGAGTTACCCATAAGCGACTTCGATTGCGCCATCAACAATCCACAACCAGATAACCACTGCCAAATAAATGCTGAAGGCAACTACCTCATCGTGATGCCCGATGATGAAATCGGGGAACTTTTGCGCGCTCGCGAAGGCGCGCTTGTGGTCAACATCTCCCTTGAAACTCGTGCCGGTGATACCATCGACTCACTAACCACTCATCTCATTGTTCTGCGTCAACCACCACTAGATCAACAATCTAGCGATCAGCAACCGCTAGGTCAGCAACCGCAAGCAACTATGCACGTAGCGTTCTTGGCTGACCTGACCATGCCCTTAGCCACCAATGCCGACCAAACCACCAACCTAAACACCGAACAACTATTGTCACGAGCCGAACGTATCGCAACCCACCCTGAAATACCGATTAGCGTGGCACTCCAAGCCGAAACCTTACAAGCACTAGCAGGCTTGAGCACCAAACAACTAACCACGCTAACCGCTCATTTGGAAGGAAGACCAATTCTCAACAACCCCTGGGTTGACCTTGACGAAGAAGCCTGGCGGCGCAGCGGAGACACTGACCTCATAACCGAGCAATACCAACAAGCTGCTCTAGTGATCAACGAAACTCTCGGCAGAGCCCCGGTTGGGATATCTCGACTTGACAGAAGTGCCAACACTCACACTCTTGAAGTCCTACGTCAAAACGAAAGCCATGCTGTGATTGTCTCAAGCGAACAAATAAACGTACGCCAAAACGGCAACCCCACCAACAACCAAACTTACCGAACTCCCACGCCGACCGTTGAAGACACCTTTGCCCCTTGGCAGTTGCGTGATGCAAGTGGATTGCCAATGCCCGCCATTGTCATCAACAGCACCCTTCAAGAACACCTAGCGGAACCCGATCACGAACTAGCGGCACACAAAACCCTTACCGAACTCGCTATCTCAGCCAGTTCTGGGCACACCAATCAAGCCGTTCTTATAGATTTTGACTCAATCCACCCGACCACGCTAAAAAAGCTTCTAGCAGGCATTAGTGAAAGTCCTAACATTGAACTGTCTTCGCTAATGCAGGCATTAAGTGTGCCCGTTGTTGCTGATGAAGATGGGCACCCCCGTACAGCAAACTTGAGATCCGTGGCTGCTCAAGATGTCCGCCAACGGGCAGCTGACATCGCCGCAACCCAAGGAGCCGTCCAAGCATACGCCTCAATGGTCGCCCCATTAACGAACCCAATCAGACCACTTGAAACACTTATACGAGCTGCTGCCGCTAGCGACCTAACCGATCAGCAAAGCAGGGTTTACACCCAAACAGCGTTTGAAACAGCACTCGCTGGCACCGAGAACATTACCGTTGAGGGCAGCGACCGAATTACTCTAACCGACAGGCAAGCAACGCTAGTGCTCACCGTTCACAACGGTCAACCGTTACCTCTCAATGTTGAACTCCTACTAAGTGCCGAAAAACTAAGATTTTTGGGTGGAGAGCAAATAGCCCGAAACTTGCAGCCCGGCGACAACGAACTACTGCTAGAAGTTGAAGCGTTGGCATCAGGCGATGCCCGTATCACCGTGGATATAATCTCACCAGACGGCAAGCTTGAACTCGCAACTGGAGTTGTTGACATCCGTTCAACAGCGATATCAGGTCTTGGTGTGGTAATCTCAGTGATTGCTCTTGTGGTGCTTGGTAGTTGGTGGGTTCGAACCATCTGGCGTATACGACGCAACCGCGCTTCTGCTATCGTAACAAAAACAACCGTAACAGAAACAACAATCCCGAAACCCTAGGAGGAAATGTGACCGTCCGTATTGTCACCGATAGTGCTTGCGACCTTCGTGGAGACGAAGTAGCTGAGCTTGGTATCGAAGTCGTGCCACTATCGATCCGCTTCGGCGAAACCGAATACATCGACCGTGAAGAGCTAACGGTTGAACAGTTTTACAGCAAGCTAGACACCGCCGACACACTACCTGAAACGGCAGCACCAGCACCGGGTCGTTTCGATCAAACCTTTCGCCGGCTTCTTGATGCTGGTGCAGACGCAGTAGTCTGTATCAACCTCTCGGCTGCTTTGTCGGCAACTATGCAATCCGCCAAAACAGCCGCGGCCAATATCGACGGCGATATACGGGTGGTGGATAGCCGCTCAATAACGGTCGGGCTTGGTTCTATCGTGTTGGCAGCCGCGCAAATGGGAGCCGAAGGTGCCTCCGCAGACGAAATAGAAGCTACGGTGGATGATCTCAGCAATCGCACCCACATATTTGGAGCACTTGACACACTTGAGTACCTTCATAAAGGTGGGCGCATAGGTGGCGCGCGGGCTCTGGTGGGTTCAATGCTTTCCATCAAACCGATTGTTGACTTGTCAAGCGGAGAAGTGCAGGAAGCTAGTAAACAACGCACCCGCAAAAGAGCACTTGAATGGTTACGCGATAAACTCGGATCCTACGACGACCCCAAAAGCGTGGCCATAATGCATGCACAAGCCCCCGACATAGACGATTTCGTTGCGATGATAGATGGGGTTGTCGACATTAGAGACGCGCGAGAGGAATTGATCGGTCCGGTGGTCGGTACTCACGGCGGCCCTGGGGTCATAGGTTTCTCCCTCCAAACCTAACTCAACGCTGTAAATACTAATTCAGTTACAATTTGTGTCAAAATTAGTATTAAACGAAGATGGATTAGCGTAAAATACACCTATGGTACAGGTTGTTACGCCACCAGATCTGACGACAATGCTCAACGCAATCGTCGAAAATGACCCAAACCGACTCTTGCACATCCTCACAACAACCAAACCAGTAGATGCCAAAGGTCGTTACCTGCACTGGCACGACCTACGATTCCAAACGCCACCAATCGACCTCACACCGCAAGAATGGTGGCTAGGTAGCACACACAACCGCCGAGCGATCTCACAAGAATTGCCTATCAAAGCCGTTGACGGCAAACCTTTTTGGTATTGCAACATCGACACGATTCAACAAAACGTGCATCGCATCGACCAAAACGTTGCTGGAAATATTGGCACGGTAGATCCCGACACCACTATTGAAACGAGAGACCGCTACCTCGTGTCTTCGTTGATAGCCGAAGAAGCAATAACTTCGGCGATGTTAGAAGGAGCAGCCACCACCCGTCGTGTCGCAAAAGAACTATTGGAAACCGAAAGGAAACCACGAACGCAAAGCGAACAAATGATCATCAACAACTACGCAGCAATGGCAGCAGTTGAACAACTAGCCAAAAACTCAACTCCACTCATACTAGAAACGATCTTAGACATCCACAGAATCGTTACAGAAAAGTCGCTGAAAGACCCGCGAGATGCCGGCAGACTCCAAGAGCCAAACGAAACCCGTGTGATGGTGGTTGACGATGCCAACCGTGTGGTGCATAAACCACCAGACGCGGAACAACTACCCGACCGCATGCAGCAACTTTGCGCTTTCGCCAATGGAGAAGGCACTAATGGCTTTGTCCATCCTGTGGTGCGCGCCACACTATTACATTTCTGGTTAGGTTACGACCACCCATTTGTTGATGGCAATGGACGCACCGCTCGCGCTCTGTTTTATTGGTCTATGTTACGCTCAGGATACTGGCTCGCCCGATACTTTTCAATATCAACCATCTTACGAAAAGCACCCGCTCAATACTTAAGATCCTACCTTCAGAGCGAAACCGACAACAACGATGCCACCTATTTCATTGTCCACCAACTAAACGTGATCGTAAAGGCTATCGACAGTTTGAACGACTACATAGTAAAAAAGTCTCTTGAAGTTGCTGAAGTTGAACAGGCCGCGTTTGAAATATCAATGCTCAATCACCGTCAATTGACGCTTATAAAAGCCGCTTACCGCAACCCCTACCGGATATTTACGATCGCTCAACATCAAAAATGGGAGAGCGTAACCTACCAAACAGCTCGTACCGATCTCTTAGAACTTGAGCACCTTAAATTACTGCAACGGAGAAAAGTGGGTAAGAAATTTGAGTTTCGGAGTTGTAGTGACCTACCCAAACGTCTGAGGACTTTGGCTGAGGCCAAACAGCTTTAGGGACAAACCAAACTAACCGCTTGCTCAACGCTTTTGCTTAGGGAGTTGTTTTTGAGGGTGTCTAGACACCGAGAAGCATGTGATAAGCACCGCACAAGCTAGTATTCTGTGGAAAACCCTGAGGAGGATCAGATGTCAAAAATAGCGATGGTTGCAACTTTCACCTGCAAAGAAGGTAAAACTTCCGAAATGAACGAAGCACTTGAAGCTCAAGTCGCTGTGGCAGGCGAACTCGCGGGAGTGGAAGTGTATTCATACCATCAAGGCGAGAACAACACCTACGCCTATTTCGCGCTCTTCTCTTCTATGGAAGCAATCCAATCTCATGGAGAATCCACAGCTCTGCAAGCTGTAATGGCACCGTTTATGGAGTTGCTTGAACACCCACCCCAAATGGCGATGTACACGCCAGTAGCCGCAGTTGGCATAAACATCTAATACAAATCCCCCGCTAAACTCTCAACATGACATTTTTCAAGGCTTCAAAGCCTTCAGCGAGTTCGGTGTCTCAAAGCACCTCAAGTGCCCGAAGTGCCTCAGGCTCAAAGTCTGAGAACAACCAAAGCGACTGGATCGCGTCTGTGGTGTCCACCATCGTTGAAACCATCAAAAAAATCCGCATCTACGGCACTGAAAACATAATACGCGCTGTACGGGCGATTGTTTATGGCCTAGTAGCACTGGTTTTTGTGACTGCTGCGCTAATCCTGCTGATCATTATTGGGGTGCGTTTAGCTGATGCTTATCTACCTATCGGTGCTGGAGTTGGTGACGCTACTTGGACTGCTCACCTATTTATCGGTGGTCTATTGGCGATTCTCGGCGGCGGATTCTGGTTGAACCGAAAATCTGCGAGTATGCGCTGGATCAATCTCGCCCTAATAGTTGATGCTGGGATCATTGTGGTGATAGTTTGCTACGCCATCATTGATTCGTTTGCGTAAAACCAAGACACTTCGCAATGTGTAACCAAAGGAGTGGTTGTGCCACAAACACATGAAGTAATTATTATCGGTTCGGGTCCGGCAGGCCTGACCGCCGCCATCTACACCTCCCGAGCTAACCTCAACCCGTTAGTACTTGAAGGTGAGCCAAGCAACACCAGCGACCAACCAGGCGGACAGTTGATGCTAACCACCGATGTTGAAAACTATCCTGGATTCGCCAACGGCATCACCGGCCCAGAACTAATGCTGGCTTTTCGGAACCAAGCAGAGCGTTTTGGAACCAAAATTGAAACGGTAAAAGCTAGTCGAGTTGACCTTTCAAAACGTCCTTTCGGAGTTTGGGTGGGTGATCCACAAACAATTGAGCCAACATATTTAGCAGAGTGCTTAATCGTCTCAACGGGTGCTCAATCGCTAATGCTGAACCTAGACCGTGAAATTGACTTGGTGGGAAGAGGGCTGTCTACCTGTGCCACATGCGACGGGTTTTTCTTTAGAGATCAAGAAATCGCCGTGATAGGGGGTGGTGATTCAGCGATTGAGGAAGCCACATTTCTAACTAGGTTCGCTAGCAAAGTCACCATTATTCATCGCCGAGATTCGTTGCGCGCATCAAAAATAATGCAACAACGGGCATTTGACAATCCTAAAATTGAGTTTCTTTGGGACACAATCGTGACTGAATACTTAGGAACAGCTAAGTTGAGCGGGCTGCGACTCCAGAATGTGAAAACAAAACAAGGTTCGGACTTAGCAGTTGGTGGTGCTTTTATTGCTATCGGTCATCGCCCCAATACCGACATTTTCGTTGATCAACTAGAGATGCACGACAACGGCTATCTTGTCACCAAAGCAGGCTCCACACACACAAATGTTGAGGGAGTGTTTGCTTGTGGTGATGTACAAGACGATAACTATCGACAAGCTGTCACCGCTGCCGGCTCTGGTTGCATGGCAGCGTTAGACGCAGAAAGTTGGCTAGAAAATCAACAAGCCTAATGTTGATGCAAGTGGTCTTGATAAGACTAGAATTAACCCCTTAGAAACAACAAACCTAATGCAAGCACACCTCAAGCGAAAGAGAGCCGAAATATGGCTGGAACCGTAAGCAGCGTAGACGACAACACCTTCACCGAAGAAATCGGAGGTGCTACCACACCCGTTTTAGTTGATTTTTGGGCGGAATGGTGCGGCCCCTGCAAGCTGATAGCACCAATTTTGGAAGAGATAGCGTCTGAACACAGCGAAACGCTGACCATTCGTAAGCTTAACGTTGACGAAGCTCCCCAAACAGCGCAACAGTTTGGAGTAATGAGTATCCCCACATTGATCCTTTTCAAAGATGGGGCAGAAACAAAACGAATTGTCGGTGCTAAACCCAAAGGCGCAATCCTCAACGACATAACTCCTTTCTTATAAGGACTCACACGGGCGGCGACGCTGAATGAGTCCAGTTGGGCTTCCCCTTCAGCGAGGCGACTTCGGTGACGCAGTGCAAGACTTGCACCGCCGCTTGAAGGCAGCGGGTTTTGGCGAAGTTGGTGAAGCCAATTTTTTTGACGAAAAGACCGAAAACGCTGTAAAACAATTCCAAGCAGACCGCAGTTTAGTTGTGGATGGTATCTGCGCTCGACAAACTTGGGCTGCACTCGTTGATGCCACTTTTCGTCTCGGCGACAGGATGCTGTATCTTCGCTATCCGATGACTCACGGCGATGATGTGGCAGACTTACAACTGAAGCTGGGTAACCTCGGTTTTGACGCAGGGTGGCTTGACGGAATTTTTGGTAGCGAAACTGAGGAAGCGGTACGAGAATTTCAACAAAATCAAGGACTCAACGTTGATGGAACGGTTGGGCGGTCAACTGTCTCTGCCCTTGAACGACTTGCAGGTCGCCAGTTTGGGGACAAAACCATAACAGAAGTGCATCAAAGGGAGGCACTACGTCAGCGCAAGAGCGTTTCAGAACGACGAATTTTGTTGGGCGAGACTGGGGGTTTGCCCGCGCTAGTGAATGCGTTAGCTCGCCTGCTGCAGCTAGCCGGGGCGACTGTGCTAACCCTGCACCACCCAAACCCATCATCGCATGCAAGAATCGCTAATGGTTGGGGGGGCGACCTCTATCTCGGCGTGGCTCTCGCCACAAGCGACTACCGCATAGCTTTTTTTCAAACCAAAGGCTTTACTTCTAGCGGGGGTTGCGCTCTGGCGCAACAAGTTGAGTCAAAAATGGCTGCGGTATTACCCAGCGAGCACACCACGGTTGGCATGCGCTTACCGATTCTTCGTGAGACCAAGATGACTGCGGTCTGGTGTCGTATGGGACCTGCGTCACAAGTGGTTGAACAAACTGAAGCGATCGCGAAAAGTTTGCGGGATGCGGTGATTGTTTGGTGTGATAATCCCGAGACGTTTCTGAATTAACGCAACGGCCTTCGGACGTCACTAACTAACGTCTAGTGATTATCATATAAATTCTTTCTAGATCATCAAGATCAGCAAAATCAATCAGAAGTTTACCTGGTCCTTTACCTAGTTTTACCGTGACTCTCGTGTCTAACCTGTTAGCCAACAGTTCTTCAAGTTCAAGCACGCTTGCATCTGCTAAGTTTCCGGCATTGCTTTTGTTTTTTGATTTCTTGTTATCTTTGGCTGCTTGCTCGTTGTGTATCAGTTCTTCAAGTTGGCGAACAGTTAAAGCATCTTCAACAACTTTCTTTGCTAATCGTTCTTGTTGGTTGCGATCAGGGGTGCTCAATAAAGTTCGAGCGTGACCTGCACTTATTTGCCTCTCAATCAAGAGACGCTGAACAAGGGGAGGCAGTTGCAAAAGTCTAAGCGTGTTGGCTACAGCCGAGCGTGACCGACCCACACGTCTTGCTATTTCTTCTTGAGTCAACTCAAAATCTTCCATCAGTTGTTGATAGGCGGCAGCTTCCTCAAGCGCATTCAAATCCTGCCTATGCAAATTTTCAACAACCGCAGTTTCAAGCGACGACATGTCATCTGAATCCCTCAGGATTGCAGGAATCGTAGAAAAATTTGCTCGTTTTGCTGCGCGCCAACGCCGTTCTCCAGCGATCAACTCAAAGGAACCGTCTGTTATTGCGCGAACCACAATTGGTTGGATCACACCAAGTTGAGCTATCGACTTTGCTAGTGCAGCCAACGACTCCTCATCAAAGTGATCCCGAGGTTGGTAACGATTCGGAACAACTTCATTAATGTCAATTTCTTGGAAAACACCGCTCTGGTCGGTGATATTGGAGGGGATCAAAGAACTAAGGCCCCTACCAAGCCCTCCACGTTTATTCATCTAGCACCTCCTTAGCTAGAGTACGATATGCGGTTGCTGCTCTTGACCCTGGGTCGAATACTGAGATGGGTTGACCAAAACTTGGTGCTTCACTCAAACGAACAGCCCGTGGAATAACTTGCCGACATACCTTCTCACCGAAGTGACTTCGCACCTCGTCAGATACTTGGCTAGATAACTTCGTTCTTGCATCGACCATGCCCAGCACAATCGTGCTTAGGTGAAGTTCAGGATTAAGGTTACGCGTTACTAATTCAATGTTACGAATAAGCAACCCTAGACCTTCAAGTGCATAATATTCGGCTTGAACAGGTACCAACACTTCGGTAGCCGCAGTCAACCCGTTGATAGTCAGTAAACCCAACGATGGGGGGCAATCTATAAAAACTATGTCATAGTCATCAGCAACAGCAGCTAAGGCTAACTTGAGCTTCCTTTCACGATTCATTGCTGGGACCAACTCAATTTCTGCACCTGCTAAATCCAAGCTCGAAGGAACAACATACAAGTTTTTCACCGAAGTCGGCTCAATAACATCTTCAACCGGAAACTCATGCAGCATCACTTCATATAACGACTTGTCAACAATGCGAGAGTCAATACCAAGCCCTCTGGTAGCATTTGCTTGCGGGTCTAGGTCAACTATGAGCACCCGGTGGCCGAGTTCAGCTATGCAAGCACCAAGATTGATTGTGGTTGTGGTTTTACCGACACCGCCTTTTTGGTTTGCCACTGCAAAAACTCTCGGATTAGCTTGCGCCACAGAGCGACTCCCTTCGTCCAATTCACTTTATGGTAACAGCCACCCCGTCAAAATTGTTTCATGTGAAACAATACTAGGGTGCTATGTTGCGATTGTGGAATGAGCAATAAACGCAGCCTGTTTAAGCGGTTTATTCTCTGACGACGAAACTGCAGTAAAATGGTTCAACGAGAAAAGACGGTCCAACGATGTCATCTGACATGCAGACACAGCCAAGTACAGTCTACCCGTTGGTCAAGTGGCCTGGAGGTAAGCGGCGACTAGTTACGGCAATTAGGACACTTTTTCCCGATCAACCTATCAACACGCTATGGGAGCCGTTTTGTGGCGGAGCCGCTGTTTACCTTCACTGTTATAGCGAACTCGTTGTTGGCGGCGAACTGAGCGACATTAACGCCCGCCTGATCGGCACCTATGAAGCCGTCAAGTGCGAACCTGACGAAGTGAACAAGGCACTCTTTGGTTTAGCTGCACAGCATTGCGAACTGGGGTACTACGATGCCCGTAAACGTTTCAACGAGGGATTATCAGGCACCGAACTAGCAGCTCACTTCATCTATCTAAACCGAGTCGGGTTTAACGGACTCTACCGTGAAAACAGCAAGGGGCACTTTAACGTTCCCTTTGGACACCGCGATTTCACTTGGGACCCTAAAAATATTTTGGCGGTCAGTGAGGCACTGCAACATTGTCAACTTTCTGTCAGGGACTTCAAAAACATCTCCCCAGATGCACAGGATGTTGTTTACTGTGATCCGCCATATCACGACACATTCACCAATTACGCCGGCGGTGGGTTTAGCCAGGCACAACAAGAACGGCTAGCGGAATCGTGCAGGATGTGGGCCTCAACTGGTGCGACCGTCATCGTATCAAACTCGTTGAGCACCTACACGCGCCGACTCTACGCCGACTTCAACATCGTGCCAGTGACCGCTTTTCGGAGTATCAGCCGAGATGGAACAAAAAGAAGGGCTGAGCGAGAATTGTTAGGCGTGCTTCGGTGAGTCCCTCCGCGCGGGACTAGATCTCAGGGGCTATCCAAGAGAAAACCATCCAACAACATTTGGCGCAGATATTCGATGAAGTACCTGACAACCAAAAGCACAGACCTTTGTGAACATGCCGCCCGATATCAAACTGGCACACGAAGCGTACTTGCGGGCATACACGCGCTGGGGAAAAGCCAACCGAACATACTTAGCCCGCGCCGCCGAATACCAAACACTGTACCAAAACACCCACAGCGCACGACAACACTAAGCAAACCCGCCGCTCCCCCAGAGGGAGGTTGCCACCGAGTGCCTCGAAACGTTTAGCGAGCGAGAGCAAAAACAAAAGATCATGTGTAGAAAGGTGTGTATGCCACCCGAAGAACCTTTAACCCCGACACCCGATCCGCCACGCGAAAGCGGGTTAGGGTTACCGATGCCGATCATCCCCATCATTCAAAACGGGGTGATAAACCCAGACGGACTCAAATTCTCACAACAATACGACCGATGGCGCGACACAGAAGCCGAAGACGAAGCCGAAGATTTGGTGGACATCACACTCGCCGAATAGTACGCGTGTATGCGGTATAACACCGCACGGTTCCTGGCGTTAGCCGCCGACAATATCGCCAGCAACCACCAAAATATGTGCCGACAGGCGCGTTTTGCCGGGGTTATAAACCCGAGACCAAACCATCGCCGCCTACCAAAACAACGCAACCCCCACCAAACCCGCCGTTGTAGCCGCATATGACGCTTTTGTTTGGTGCGCTACACCCATCCCCCCACGAAAACGAATTAGGCGCAAAATGAAGCAAATAGTGGGCACCGAGGAGCTAACCTCGCATCAGTTTGGTGTCGATGTCTCAACTCGGGGTGTGTTCGCAACCCAAGTATCTATCGGCAAAGGTATCTATGGAACAGACCGACGAGTAGATTTCTTCATAAGGTGTTTAGCATACCCAGAGGGTCTTGCAATTGAGTCCAAATGCCAAGCGTCCAGCGGGAGTGTCGATCAAAAGTTCCCGCATGAGGTTTTATGCATTGAGAAATGCCGCCTTCCTACGATTATCGTACTAGTCAGTGGTAGGGCTTCTCAGCACTGAGTTAGCTGTCGCCATTGAACTGAGGCTATGAACCATATGTTAGTTCTGCAATTGGATTAGAATTTTCTAAGTGCATTCCTTCTAAGAGTGCTATAGCGTTGGATCGCATCAACCGCGAGCACCCCGACATCGTCGGGTTAGGCGACATGGAGGTGCTCGGAGTCGACGACACTGCCGGGAAGTTGTTGCGGGTTCATGTGCGGCGGCGAACGCAGAGGCCGCTGTGTTGGCCTGTGGCGGGTCGTTGTGCTCACACGGCGACCGGCGGGTGGAGTTGGTGGTTCTGCCGGTGTTTGGTAGGGCGACGCGGTTGGTGTGACACAAGCCCCGGTGGCGGTGCCCTAACGGTGGCTGTGGCTCTGGGACAGTGACTGCACAGGATCGGGAGATAGCGCCGCGGTGTGAGGGGTTAACCGCGCGCGCTGGGTTGTTGGGTGACCTTTCAGGCCGGTCGCGCGTGGCCACTCAGCGATCTGGCGGCCGAGTTGGGTTGTTGTTGGCATGTGGTGGATTCCTCAGTGCAGCGCTGGGGTCAAGTGTTGGGCGAAACAAACACCGGCCGTGTTGACGGTGTTGAGGCGTTGGGTTTCGATGAGACGTTGATGACCCGCCGCGGAAGCTTCAAAACGCTAGGTCTGGTCGACTAACGTCGTTGATGTCGGATGGGGAGCTTTGTTGGACATAGTGCCTGATAAAACGGCTAAAACGCCAGCACAGCCGATACTTAATCAATCCCGGCAGTGGCGCGAGAACATCCGGTGGGCGGCCCTGGAGCTGTCCGGTGCCTACAAGGCAGCCTTTGGCACCGCGTTGAACTCCACGGCATGTACCACACCGACGACGAACAAGGCACCCTTGAAACATTCGGCCGGTTCTGCGACCACCACCGACGAATTCCCCGAGTTCCACCAAATCCTCGATACCATCATCGCCTGGTCCGACGAAATACTCGCCTCACATCACACCAACCGGCCATCCAACGGCCGCATCGAAGGAACCAACGACTTGCACCCGAGTCCTGCGACGAACCGCCCACGGCTGCACCAACCCCACCATCACTCATAATGGAAGGACTCGTTTGCTGGGGGCGGGTCTGACTCATTCACCAACTGGCCTTAGGTGCTTTGGCGTAGATCTGTCGGCTTGTTCTCAGTGGGCGGGTGCGCACCGACCGGTCGGGCGGAGGGGACCTGATAGGAGCCTTGCTGACATCACAGAGCTATGTGTCGTGAGTGTTCTGTCTGTCGTCGCGGCCGGTGGTGCTGCACATATTGAATGACCAACAGGAGGCATTATCATTATGACATGCGATCAAGCCGAGGTGTTCGGCGGGGTCGACACCCACAAAGACATCGGTGTCGCCGCTGCGGTCGACGCGGCCGGGCGGCTGCTGGGCGCTGAGCCGTTCGACGCGGACGCGGCTGGTTACAGGTGTCTGATTGAGTGGCTACACTCCCACGGGCACCTAGCCGCAGTGGGTGTAAAGGGCACTGGTTCTTACGGGTCCGGTCTCGCGCGCTGTCTCGCAGCGGTCGGGGTCGCGGTTGTGGAGGTCAACCGTCCCAACCGGCAGATGCGCCGCCGACGCGGCAAGACCGACGCTGTCGACACCGAGGCCGCGGCCCGTTTCGCGCTCAGCCGCGAGGCCACCGCAGTGCCTAAAGCTGCCGACGGGCCGGTGGAGGCAATACGGATGCTGAGCGTGGCGCGGCGCTCCGCGGTCAAGGCCCGCATCCAGGCGACCAACCAAATCAGCGCTCTGTGAGTCACCGCCGATGAGCACCTCAAAGAACAGCTTTGGCGGTCTACCCACCAGCGACATCATAGACGTCTGCGCCCGTCTGCGCCCCGACACCAGCACCGACGTCGTCGAGTCCGCAGCCAAGCGGACGCTGCGCTCGGCACGGCGCCACCAGACGCTCAGTGCCGAGATCACCGAACTCGACGCCGAACTGCTGGCCCTGTGCGAACACGCCAACCCCGCTCTGCTCGCCGCCTGCGGCGTCGGTCCCGAAGTCGCAGCCACGCTGCTAATCGTCGCCGGCGACAACCCCGACCGCCTCCGCAACGAGGCGTCCTTGCCTGCTTTGTGCGGCGCCAACCCCATCGAGGCCTCCTCGGGCCGAACGTAAGCTACCGCCTCAACCGAGGCGGAAACCGCCAAGCCAACAACGTCCTGTGGCGCATCGCCATGACCAGGCTCCGCGTCGACGAATCCACCATCGCGTATGCCGCCCGACGGCGCGCCCAAGGCAAAACCAACCGCGAGACCCCTGCGCTGCCTCAAACGCTACATCGCACGCGAGATCTACCACCTGCTCACCGACCCGCCCCAAATCCCCAACAGAGAGACCTACGCCGACAACGAACCCAACACAGACTCACCCTCAACGACACAGCCCAAACCCTCAACACCCACACCACCCGCATCTCAGAACAAAAACGAGGCCTCCGCCACAACCGCGACCTCGCCCAACGCCACCAACAACACCTCACCCAAATAACCACTTGACAAACATAGGAGCATCTACGCCGCCCGAGGAATCCTGACAACATGACCCCCAACCGACAACAACAACCCCAAAACCCACATCTACGCGCAGGGCCACAAATTTTTCTACGAAGGCAGCCCTTATTGGAACCTACTCAACAAATTCAACCCGACTCAAGAGTGGTGGTGGACGATTTGATGCAAGGGAGTGGTTAGTGTTTCACGTGAAACATTAGAAAAGGGGTTTACGAAGGCGGGCGGGGTGGCGACGAGGAAATCTGTCTTCAATGCCTTGTCCTTGCCGCATAATCCGAATGTAGTTGCCAAAGGATGTCGTCCAGAAGTCGACAATAGAAGCATCTAACGGCTTCAAGTCAGCAGACATCCACACATCGGCGGTTGTTTTCGATACCGATGAAATAAGTGACCCAGAGAAAGACAACAATGGTAATCCGCATTCAGCAGTCTCCGCAGGAGGACCGAATGAGCGGGTCACCACTAAGTGGTTCGTAAAACGCCAAGATGGGTCATGCGCAAGATCGTCAACACGCCCATGAACGATCTCGGTACGTTCAGCCAAACCCAAAACCCCGGCTGCCTCAGATGCAATTTCACATCGCCGAGCACTCGCATCCAATAAACGCCAATGCGTCTTTGGGTAGCGCAGGGCAAGAAACAAACCTGGAATTCCCACACCAGTACCGAGATCGACGCATTGAGCACCAGTTGGTAACACAAAGCCTCTAGTTATATATCCGTTAGCGTGATCACGCAGAGCTGGCACTGTATCAGCACCCAAGGCACCACCCGAGCGAGCTACTTGCCAGACTTGTTCAAGAGCACCATCATATGAACCACACACAAGAAGCCACGCAAACTACACCTAACACGGCACAATGACTACATAGCGGCGAGGTTCGTCACCTTTTGAGACAGTTGTAACGCCAGTTGAACCTTCGAGCGCATCGTGTACGACTTTGCGGTCGTTAGCGTTCATCGGTTCAAGGGAACGCGGTACCCCAGTCGATTGAACCGACTGAGCTTGTTCACGAGCAAACCTAACGAGTGCTATTTTTCGCTTAGCGATCACTCCACCAACATCAACACGAATACGGCCGTTTCGCGCACTCCCAGCTCTGCGCTGCAAGAATGTTCGTACCAGATCATCTATTGCCGAAGCGGTTACCCCCCGGCGACCAACCATTGGTCCGAGGTTATCTCCGTCAACAGTTATGCGGATTTCATCACCGCCGAGATGCTGTCGACGAAAACTAGCCGATATTCCAAATCTCTCAGCCAATCCACGAACAAACTCCTCAGCAAGGTCAGCTTGATCAACTAACGGCATTACTTCTTGATTATCATTCACTTTTTCTACCTTCCTATTATGATCCCGAGGATCTTGATTGCGTGATCGTGAAGTTCTCTGAGTCTGCTGCGTATTTCTTGGTTCGTTTGCTTGCCGATCTCGTGCTTCATCTTGACTAGATCGAACCCTCGCGGAACGCCTCGCTTGCGATTGCTGAACCCGACCGCTACCACGATCACCTCGACTAGCATCTTCTTTCGCTCTTGGTGTTCGGGGACGAACTCGGGCTCTCACCCGCGCAGGTTCTTTAACGCGCCCAAAAACTCCTGTTTTTACATCACTAACTATTTCAAATTCGGCATCATCTTCAGCCACCCCTAGTTTATCCAAGGCTTGTTCTTTAGCAAGCTCAACTGAATCGCCAACACTTTCTACCCATTCCATGATTGCTCCTTTCGGTTTTGTCCACTGCAACTCCCACATGGGTTAAATAATGGGAGTTTAAACCAAGACAAAATCTGTCTATTTTTTCTGCTTCTTATTTTGTGGTGTACCCGGTTTAGTCGTACGACGAGACGACTGATGATGTCGAGTCGGCGCATTACCCGTTCTTCCAGCACCTGTACGATGAGGTTTCTTCACACTCGATTTCGGCTTTCGCGCTTTTTGCCCGTTTAACTTTGCTGCACTACTGTTTGCCACAGACTTGCCCCGTCGCGCAGGCTTGGCCGAGTCACGTTTGCCACCTTGATTTGCCACTACTTTTTTGTTTGTCCGAGAAGGGGCATTCTTACGGGACCCAGATTTACGATTTTTTTGGTTCGCGAAAGTGCCATCACGTTTCCGTGTTGGCGCACCCTTTTTTGGGGTAATTGCCTTTTTGGAACTAGCTTGATCGGACTCATCTTTTTTCGTCTGCTCCCGCTGTCTAGCCAAAATCGCTCCTGGGCTATCCTCTCGGCGATACAAGCTCCTAGTAATATAAGCCTGTTGACCAATCCGATAAAGATTAGAGACCACGAAATACACCACCAAAGCCGCTGGAAGAGTGAAACTTATTATCGGCAGAAAATACGGGATAATCTTCATAATGATTTGTTGCTGAGGAGGCATCGCTGACAAACTACGACTTTGTATCTGGCGCTGCTGGAAAATACTAGAAACCAGCACTATCAGAATCAAAAGTAGATATGGGATACCCGAGATTACGCTCTCACCGAAAACATCATTGGCACTGCGAGCAAGATCAATCCCCCAGGAAATCATTTCATGCGGACGATCTTCAATCGTAGAGGTCGCATCACCAGCGAGTTTCAAGTAAAGGTCGCTGTCTTGAGGCAAATTTTGAGGCAGAAATGGTCGGTTAGTTGATCCAAATGTTGTGCTATCAAGCACACCGCCTGAAGCAATCCGACCACTTGTCCAGCCAATTTGGTTACCGAAATCAGTCACTCGACTAGTTAAACCACGAACTACTTGATATAGCACTAAAATCAATGGCATCTGCACAAAAAGCGGTAAACACCCACCAAACATCGAAACGCCGTTTTCCTGTTGAAACTTCAACATCTCTTCGTTTAATTTTTGGCGGTCACCACGGTGGCGTTTCTGTATCGCCCTAATTTCAGGCGCGAACTGTTGCATACGCAACATAGACTTAGTGCTCTTTAAGGTCAAAGGTGTCACGATGATCATGACAAACAATGTGAGCCCCACGATTGCCATGCCGTAAGACGGCCACAGGCCATAACAGAAAGCTAAAACTTCACCGATGAAGTCAAATATCAGGTCAAACATTTAGGCTCCTGAGTTGACGGCACTGGGTCATACCCCGAAGCACCCCAAGGGTGGCAACGACAAATACGTTTCAGGGCTAGCCAAACACCCCGAATACTGCCATAGGATTCAATAGCTTCTAGCGCATATGTTGAACACCCCGGCACATGTCTACAGGTTGATATCGTGCCAGCACTAACTTTTTGATACCCGCGAATCGCAACGCACAAACACAACACCAATCGCGAACTAGCCTCAGTTTGCATTCGCGCCCGCTGATTCGACTGCATCAATGTTGGGGAGGTATTCATTGAGACAAAACCAATTCAGGAGCGTTCACCAAAGACAGAAGTTTCACAACAACCCTCCGCAGTTCCGAATACGACCAACGTTCAAATGATGCAGACACCCGAAACAAATAATCACCCGGAGGCAAAATTGAGGGATCAGATACCGAAATGTCACGCAATATGGCTCTCAAACGGCGGCGCAGCCGGTTACGCAAAACAGCGGTGCCTACCTTACGTGGTATCGCAAAACTGATATTTGAAGTGCTTACACATTCGTGAGTTAATGCAGGCCGAACAAGCAGCCTAAGAGGCCCCCTACCGTAATGCACCCCTTCCGCCCACAATCTTTCAACGGTACGCCGACTAGACAACGCCCCAATCACGCTGCAAGCCGCGTCCGCTTTTTTTGGCGCCGCCGAGTTATCACCGCTCGGCCACCACGGGTTCGCATGCGAACCCGAAACCCATGGTTCATTTTCCGCTTCCGAACGTTTGGTTGATATGTCCGTTTCATTATCCCTCCACAAAGGCTACTAACTGCGATAGCCAAAACCGAACCCCGCTTAGACCCGGGCACGATCTCAGATCAAGATCGTCAGGATACCGCCAACAACCCCCAACGCGACCCAAACGCCAAATCCCTTAGATCGCTTCAAATCCTTCGCAGTTGAGTTCAATCTGTAATTTGTGTTCGTACCTCGCGTCTAGCCTTTTCAGTCGCCCAAAACTCCATAACTTGATCTCGTACCTTCGGCAAGTTGATGAGTTCATCAACCGAGCCAACAAGCAACTCTCCCGCATCAGCAATTTCTTGTCTGAGTTCACCTAGAGCGATTCTTCTGTCGCCTTTCTTACTATTGTGATAGGGACAGAGCGGGGCACGGTTATCAATTTCATGACGGCCAAGGTTTGACTTTGGGTCAATATGGTCTAACACAAAGTTTCGGATAGTCGGTTCGATCACTGGGACACCATCATCTGAAATCTTCCAGTTAGCAAATCCGCAACACCAAGCACGCCAACCCGACAAGCGAAGTAAATACTCCAACATCTCCCCACGAGAAAAAATACTCGCCGCCACTTTATACTTTCGTGACGGCAACGGTTTCACGCTAGGAACATCTTCATCATCAACCTTAGACCTATCTGGCAATTGATTAGGGCCGCATACAACCACATCAGCAACACTCAACAACCCACCTTCTTCTAGGTCACCATCCACAGAATAAGCAAACTTCTTGAACTGTCGCCTTAGAACAGTCAAAGCTCTCGCAGAAATATCACAAGCAATCCACTGCCGATTATGGCGTTCAGCAGCCACCGGCACATACGCACAGCCAGCAAAAGGGTCAAACACCAAATCACCCGGCTTGCTAGATGCTTGCAAAATACGTTCAGCGAGCGCAACCGGTTTCTGAGTGGGATAGCCAGAACGCTCCCTACTGGTTCTACCTACCATGTCTAAGTTCCAGTAATCTTTCATCCCGACTAGGGTGTACCATCCATCCGCGTCCTGATACTCCCTAACCCCTTTAAATCTATATGGCCTACCGCCTCGATTGTAAGACTTTTCACGTTGAGGGTAAAAACTGTAGTTCTCTGATTTGCTGTACCAAAAGATGGTGTCATGCTTTTTGCTAAAATGTTTGCGAGGACTAGCACCCCCCGACTTGTAACACCACGCAATAGCGTTTCTCAGGTTTTGATAGCCAAATATGGCATCCAGTAGCGTTCGTAGATAACTGTTAGCTGCACCATCACAATGCAAGTAAAGCGAACCTGTCGATTTTAAGACCCTGTGGCACTCTATTAACCGAATGGCCATATACGCCAGATATGCTGCGATTCCTTCACTGTGAGTGCGGCGAGCCGATTCAATAACATTAAAAACGTTAGGGTGACTGATCTTGATTTCATCCATCCACTGCTCATGTACATCGGCCTCCCAAGACCAAATATCGCTAAACTTTGCGGTGCCCACACCAGTCGGCCAAACCACATGGTGTTTTTCTGCGTCCAAAGAATTGGTAACTCCCCAAGATTGCAACATCTGTGATTCTTGTCGCGCCTCCTCGTCAGTTAACGACGGAACCAAATCTCCAACAAAGGTGTTGTTTTTAGAAAATGGGGGATCGGTGCAAATCAGGTCAACAATTTCAGAATCAAGCGATTTCAAGAGCAGGTAATTATCAACAACGAATAGGTGCCGGTTTAATGGGTGTAACCCCGACTGCGAGCTATGGCTAGTAGACATAATGTATGCAACCCTGTGAAAAAGTAAAGAACATTAATTACACCGTACTAAGGGAGTGTGACAAACGAACGTAAATCAGCTTTGTAGAACCACCAAATACGGTTGTTTGCATGCTAGGAATACTCCTGAAACGTTGATGCTTTAGCCTGGTCTTGAAAGCTCTGGGCAGTTGGAGATAAACCAGCGCCACGGTAAGTCGACTCCCTTACTAATGCCGATCCGAGTGGACCGGCCTGGCTTTTGGGGTGGAGCAGTACCATCATCATAGAGTGAAATGCCTGATTCAACTGTTACTAGGTCGGCACCGTTATGGGTGCCATTAATCGCAAAAGCCGCAGTGAACTTAGCCGGACCATTGCATAAATCTCTGTCACGGCGCGCTGAAGCACGACGCTTACGCATCTCTGCTAACCCCGCCAGCGGAGTTACGGCCCTAATGAGCACCGCAGCACATTCACCGTCTTGCCCGCACACCACATTAGCGCACCAATGAATCCCGTAGGTGAAGTAAACATAAAGACATCCAGGGGGACCAAACATTACTTTGGTGCGGGGTGTCATGCCACGAGTCCCATGGCTACCTGGGTCACTCGCACCTCCATACGCTTCAACCTCCACAATCCGTCCTCGACACGCTCCAAAAACAATAACCTTGTTCAGCAAATCTGGAGCCACGTCCAATGCATCCCGCGAATAAAAATCCTTAGCTAGCACCTACACTTCCACCATTAGTGTTACAGGGCCGACATTGGTTAAGTCAACATTCATCATCGCACCAAAAATTCCAGTAGCAACCGATACGCCAAGCAACTCCAGTTCAGCGACAAAGTCTTCAATGAGTGCAGAAGCTCGAGCTGGCGGCGCAGCTTCCACAAACGAAGGTCGGCGGCCTTTTCGAGTGTCTCCATAAAGCGTGAACTGGCTGATTACCAAAATCTCTCCATTTACATCAGTTACTGAGAGGTTCATGTTGGCGTGTTCGTCTCCAAAGATTCGCATGTTGGTTAGCTTACGGGCTAGTTTTGAAGCACTCTCGCGGCTGTCGTCGTGTGTGACACCAACAAGACAACACAAACCGTTGCCGATCTCGCCAACCACCTCACTCTCAACCTGTACTCGTGCCCGCGACACCCTCTGAACTAAAGCTCTCATACACACAAAGTAGCACGCACCAAACAAACTAAGGCAATAGGTTCGCTAAACTGCATCATCCAAATTACGCTAATCAGCGAGCATTAAGCATGGAAACTCCTTTGACAGAGACACTGCGTGGATCGATCACTTCAGTGGGATTCGCCTCGGGCGACCGCTTCGTTATCGGCGACTGGGAGCAAAGCCCGATCGATGCTTTCGCAGATGTGATGTGGGCTAAACCTGACGGTGACCGCGTGTTACTTGGCGAAACCAAAATTGGCGATTATGTGACCTCCGTTTATCCATTTCATGAAACACGCGACTGCGAAGTGACGACCGAAACTAAGGGACGCACCTATCGTGTTCGGTCAGGCGCGCTTGAACTAAAACTCACTTTCGGTTCTGTGATATTTGGTTTACCACCCCGCCCCCGCTGGTTCACCGCTACCGTTGAGAACTGGTTTTCCCGCAGATTGCTAGCTGTTGATACATACGGCACTAGCCCAACTGGTGTTGTCGAATGGTACCAAACACGCACCGTTCGCCGAATAATCGCCGGCACCGCAATCTTCAATGGCGCAAATCTTGGGTCTCTCACCCATGTCCACCGCCCCCTAAATTTCGGCTTCACCGACCCGCCTCGCTGGCCCACCAAAGTTGGACTAAAAGTAACTCTTCAACGAAACTAAACACAACTGAGCGAACTCACAACGACCTCAGCTAGCGACCAAAAAAGTCTCTGGTTATATGGTGTTTAGCGGGGTATGCCTTGGACGAGGGCGTTCCTACAATAATCAAAGATCGGGCGACTTACTAAGTTTGGATTTAGGTCTGACACCACTTCGGCAGCCGCGTGGTACAAGTCATGCAATTGCTTTTATTGATGCGGCCATGACCAGAGAAGAAAAAGGGTCAATGACATTTTGTTTCATTCTTACCGATGCTTCAACAACCATTTTTTGAGTTCGCGACAGAACATCGCGGATTATCTTTTCGAGATCATCATCAGCTATCCAAGACAAGCGGCTCATAACACTAGCTGATAATCATCTTTAATGTATTCTTCGACCCACCTGAAACCCACTTCCCGTTTTAGAGCCAAAATCAAATCAAGCACGTAAGTGTGTCGCTCGCCATCAACGGCTTTTTCCTTTATATTTAGCACAAACGAACCACTCGGTTTCAAGACTCTTCTCATTTGAATGGCGCGAAGCGAAAACCAGTCTACATAATCATCAGGCCGCACACCCCCATAGGTATGAACTCTCGCATCAGCGTACGGCGGAGACGTGACGATCAAATCAATGCAATCATCGGGTAGCGACTTCATCACGTCTAAACAATCCCCGCAATGAATCTTGTGCATCCAACCTGACATGGGTTGTTGTTCGGATGCCGAAACCGCAGCAACTTTAAAATCTCCCATATTTGCTTCCTCCATTTCTGATTAGCCTAGTTTATTAAGTGACTGTGACACTGTTTATTTGCATGTCAGACAGTACCGAAACGACATTTAGCGTCTGAGGCTTCCAGATCGTGGGCATGGTGGTTGATTTGGAAGGTTGGACTGGGGGGAATGCAAATATCAAAAGTGTGGTTTGATCTTCCAAATATGTAATTTGAGATCAGACATATGCTCTGAACAGGCTTTTTACAAAGAACTTGGCTTTTGGGTTGCGGAGTTCGTCTAGGTTGCTAAGTTCACTTCACATCACAATTAGGTTGCCACAAAGACATCGCTGTGCGCGTGCGTCACCGTTGTGCCTAATCGAACCGTAAAAGTCTTCCACATCTGTGGACAAACCTGTGGAGAATAAATTGAATAACAGCGAGATCGACACATTGACGAACATATGGAGCAAATGCAAAAGCAATATCCGAGCACAAGTAAGCGATGCCGTTTGGCACACCACATTTCGTGGGGCGAGAGTTGAACAACCTGACAAAAACGAACTGGTAATCATGGTGCCCAACGGGTTACAAAAAGAACGTATTGAACAAAGATACCTCGGACTAGTTGAGCATGCTGTTTCTCAAAACCAACCAAACACCAAAATCAGAGTTGAAATTGACACTAACACTATCCTAGACACAAAACAATGGGACATACCAAACCCAGATTTGACTGCCAACCTATCGGCCGAACCATCAACAACGCTAACGCCCGAGCCAACAACCAACCAGCAGTCACACAAGGCACGAGCTTCAAAGAGCACACCCCAAACCACATCGATTCCAATGGATCCGCACCGTAACGGCCACACCGACAAGTTCACCTTTGAACATTTTGTGATTGGACCATCGAATCGTTTTGCTCACGCAGCAGCAGTCTCGGTAGCAGAAACACCGGCAGGTAGCTACAACCCGCTCTTCATTCATGGAGATTCAGGACTAGGTAAAACCCATCTGCTGCGCGGCATAGCCCACTACATCTCCAAGCACTACCCCAACTACAAGGTCCACTATGTGTCAACTGAAACCTTTCTCAATGAGTTCGTCCAAGCAATCCGCACCAACAACCAACCTGAGTTCAAACGCCGATACCGTACCAATGATGTCTTGCTAATCGACGACATTCAGTTTCTCGAAGGCAAAGAAGGCCTACAAGAAGAGTTTTTTCATACCTTCAATGAACTACACAACACCAACAAGCAAATCGTTTTGTCGTCTGACCGCACGCCTGATGCTATGCCCACACTCGAGGAGCGGTTACGAAATCGTTTCAAGTGGGGGCTAATCACCGACATCCAGAGACCAGACCTTGAAACACGCCTAGCCATCCTGCGAAAAAAAGCTGAATCACGAACAATCACCATCCCCGATGACGTGTTTGCGTTCATCGCTGAAAACATCACCCAATCAATTCGTGAACTCGAAGGCGCACTAATCAAGGTCACCGCCTATGCCAGCCTCACCAAACAACCATTAGACCTGCGCGTCGCTGCTTTCGTACTAAGCGACCTAATCAACAATTCCCAAAAGCCACCCGTAACGATCGACCGTATCATCGAAATCACAGGAGAAACTTTTGGTATTACTTCAGAATTGATCACTGGTGATAGTCGCCGTCGTCCCCTTGTTGAAGCGAGACAGGTAGCTATGTACGTCGCTCGTAATATGACAGACCTTAGTTTCCCCGATATCGGCAGGGCGTTTGGCGACCGCGACCACACTACGGTTATGCATGCGGTGCGTAAAATAGAAGCCCGCATGGGTGAACGTCAAGTTATCTTCAATAAAGTTAACGAGGTTCAACAACGTCTCAACGAGCCACTATGATAAAAGCACGGCTAGCTACAGAGGTTGAATAACTCTGCACATCACCTGTGAATCAAGCGTGTAAAAACGCGAATAACTAGAGAGATACCCACAACCCAGACTCATCCGCTCCACTAGCTGTGAATCGACTAGCAAACCATGTGGATGCAAAAAACTAATGAAATCAAGGCAAACTATCATTCGTCCACAATCCACAACCCTTACAACCTTCTACTATGGAGATTAAAATAAACCTAAGAGAGGTAACCAAACAATGAGTATGAAATTTCGCTGTGACCAAGAAGAGCTTTCACGCGCTTTAAATACTGCGGGCCGAGGCGTTACAAACCGAACTGGTTCAACAGTGATAGGCGGGGTTCAACTCAAACTAAAAGACGACACGTTGACCGCTACCGGCACCGATGGAGACATCGCGATTGCAGTTGAACTTGAGGTTGCTGGATCTGGTGATGGAGAGGTGGTGATGCGCTCCAAGCTAATGGCCGATGTGGTGCGTTCGCTTGAAGCAGGTGAAGTTAAGGTAGAGATGGAAGAAAAAGTTGCAAACATCAAAGGTGGACGCTCTGAGTTTAAAATCACAACCTTTCATTCAGATGATTTTCCGACCATGGACCAGCACGAAGGCGAAAGCGTTACTCTCAAAGGCAGTGCCTTCAAAGACGCTATTGATCAAGTGGGCAAAGCAGCTTCCACAGATGAAGCTCGCCCAATTCTAACTGGCGTTCTTATGGCGGCTGAAAAAGACGGCTTGAGGTTGGTGTCCACAGATTCGTATCGGTTAGCAGTGCGAGACATTGAAGGACTATCAGTGTTAGGTGATGAACAAACAGTTTTGGTGCCCAGCCGGGCCCTTAAAGAACTAGCCCGCATAGTTACCGAGGAAGAGGACATCAAGTTAACATTGACAACCCAAAACGCGAGCTTTAAGGTGAATGAGACGACCGTAACCACCCGCCTCATTCAAGGTGATTTCCCCAACTATAGCCGCCTTATCCCAGAAGCTCACGATAACCGTCTTACCGTCAAACGTGATGAACTGCTTAAAACTCTGCGTAGGGTGCGCCTAATGGCACAAGAATCCACACCAATTCGTATGTCGATGAACTCCGATGGCTTGACAGTGACGGCAATAACTCAAGATGTGGGCGAAGCATGCGAGGCGATAGAGGCAGATTACAAAGGTGAAGACCTTATGGTGGCGTTCAACCCAGATTATTTGATTGACGGTATTGATGTTGCACCAGGCTCAGAAGTTATCATTGAAACCCTTAGTGAACTAAAACCAGCATTACTTAAGTCTTCAGAAGACCCTAACTTTTTGTATCTGTTGATGCCTGTAAGGGTGAGTTAAAGACACAAAACGTAAAAGTGATTCGCTTAGCGAACACACTGTACAAGCACCATCCAAAGCCAAAGTATGGTTGAACAAACCCGGTATGGTAATACAAACCTTAGAACTAACCAACTTTCGCATTTACGAACAAGCATCACTTCACTTCCATAGCGGGTTCACTGTCATCTACGGTGATAATGGGCAGGGTAAAACCAGTCTTTTTGAGGCTATAAGTTGGATTGGTGGACTCGGCTCTTTTCGCGGTGTTGCTGACGATGCCCTAATAAGAAATGGTACGAACGCTGCGATCATAAGGTCAACAACGAGTGCTAGTAGCAACAAACTAATTGAGGTTGAACTGCCACGAGCCGGTAGAAACCGGGTGCAAATCAACCGGCAGCCGTGTCGTAAAATTGATTTGGCTGGCGTGGTGCCGCTCACAATTTTCTCGCCCGATGATCTAGAGTTCGTGAAGGGCAGCCCGAGCTTAAGGCGCCGTTGGCTAGACGATGTGGCAGCCAACGTTTACTCAAACCACAGTTTTTCTTGCAACGAACTTGAAAAGATCGTGCGGCAGCGCAACGCTCTTTTGCGTTCGTGTAAAGCAAGACCGACCAACGACGACAACTACACACTAGATGTCTGGGATGCTCGATTATTGAGCACAGCAGAAGCTATATATGATACTCGTAAAAACGTACTGACCGAACTAGAACCTCACCTAACTAACGCGTATGACTCACTAGCGGGCACCGAGGCAAACATTAGTACCCAATATCAACAAAGTTGGCAAGGTGATTTGGCTGTATCTCTAAAAGAGGCGAGGATGACCGACCTGCAAAGAGGGGTGACCACAGTTGGGCCTCACCGAGACGAGATTGGTTTGTTCATCAATAACACACCAGCACGAACTCACGCTTCACAAGGTGAGCAAAGATCACTAGCGTTAGCGATGCGCCTAGCCACAGACGCATTAATCAGGCATCACACAAACACAGCCCCGATTTTGTTGCTAGACGACGTTTTTTCGGAATTAGATAACAAGCGAGCGCAAGCTTTGCTTGAAGCACTACCTCAAGGTCAACAGATGCTCACCACAGCCAGCGATATACCCACCTCGGCTAAACCAGACCAGCTACTAAAAGTATCAGTTGGAAAGATATGTGACCTTTCATTATGAATACCCACGATGACGATCCCAAAAAACTCAGTTTCTCAGTTGAGCGTTTATTGAAGACGCTCAAAGCACCGAACCCAGATGTGTTGGCCACAGTGTTTTTGCATTGGTCTGAAGTGGTGGGAGCCGATGTGGCAGCACACAGCAAACCGAGTTTCATTGAAGGCAACACGTTGGTAGTGGCCACCACAGACACAGTTTGGGCAAGCCAGTTGATGTGGCTTGAAGCAGAACTGGTGGCAAAGATTCAAAAAGTTTCCAAATCTGATCGGATTCAAACCCTAAAAGTGCGAGTCAAAACCCAAGGATAAAGTCTCACAATACGCTAAACTAATAGCAGTGAACGGCTCAATAAATCCATATTTCGGTTCGGCCAAGCACTCACCTAAAATCCAGTCTAGGAAATAATGAAAACACTTGCGGTGGGTGCTGAACCAGCACCGTATGAAGCAGAATCTATTGAAGTCCTTGAAGGCCTTGAAGCGGTACGTCATCGCCCAGGCATGTATATCGGCTCGACCGGGCCCACAGGCTTACATCACTTGGTTTGGGAGGTTGTAGATAACGCTGTTGATGAAGCGATGGCGGGCTATTGCACACAGATAGATGTGACCTTAGGAGTCGATGGATCTTGTGAAGTAGCAGATAATGGGCGTGGCATCCCCGTGAATCGCCATCCGCAGTTTCCTGAACTTAGCGCCGCGGAAGTTGTGTTTACCGTGCTTCACACAGGTGCCAAGTTTGGTGGCTCTGGCTACAAGGTGTCTGGTGGGCTACATGGTGTTGGTATTTCTGTGGTCAACGCCTTGTCAAAGCGAGTGGAAGTTCAAATCGACCGCGCCGGCAAAAGCTACACAATGCTATTTGAAAACGGTGGTGAATTGGTTCAACGGCTAGCACCCACCGCGAAATCGTCATTGGAAGAAGGGAACAACGCTGGCAACTCACACGTGCCAAGTATCCATAAAACAGGCACCAATGTGCGGTTCTGGCCCGACCCAACAATTTTTGATGAGGTGGAATTTCGTTTCCAAACATTGTCTGAACGTTTTCAGATGATGGCATTTTTGAACCGTGGATTACAAATACGCGTACGTGACTTAAACAACGCAACCAAAACCGACTGGCTTACGTATCAATACGACGGAGGCATAGTTGATTTCGTTAGCCACATCAACGAATCCAAAGAAGCACTTTTTCAAACCGTGGGACATTTCAGTGGTTTTGAAGAAATAGACGGCAACCCTCACGAGGTAGAAATCGCTTTCCAATGGAACACAGGCTTCAACTCAGATGGTATCCATAGTTTTGCAAATGGTATCGCCACCATTGAAGGTGGTATGCACGAACAAGGTTTTCGCACTGCTATCACCCGCACTGTCAACAGCTACGCCCGTAGTAAGGGTCTGCTAAAAGGCCGAGAAGATAACCTCACCGGCGAAGACATTCGTGAAGGTTTAACCGCCATCATTGCAGCACGCATTGGAGAACCCCAGTTTGAGGGTCAAACTAAATCCAAATTAGGCAATGTTTCGATGCGATCACTCGTTGAACGGGTTACCAACGAGCGCATGACAGAGTGGCTAGAAGAGCACCCTAAAGAAGCTAAAGCAACTGTCAACAAAGCTATTAATGCAGCACGCGCGAGGGTTGCTGCTGCTGATGTTCGCAAAGCTATACGCTCTAAGTCGCTTCTTGATGGTGCGGGCATGCCCGACAAACTCAAGGATTGTTCATCAAAAGACCCAGCAGAACGTGAACTATTTATTGTTGAAGGTGACTCAGCTGGCGGTTCAGCAGTAAGAGCTCGTGACCCCAAAACTCAAGCCATTTTGCCCATACGTGGCAAAATCCTAAATGTTGAGCGTGCTCGTATCGACAAGATGCTGAAAAACACTGAGGTTAAAACGCTAATCACAGCAATAGGTGCTGGTTTCGCTGACGATTTCAATCTTGACGAAGCGCGCTATCACAAGGTAATCCTGCTAGCGGACGCTGACGTTGATGGTAGCCACATTAGAACCCTGCTGCTCACCTTCTTCTTTAGACAAATGCGTGCGTTAGTGGAATCTGGGTATGTCTATATTGCACAACCACCGCTTTATTCCACCAAAGTGTCTAACAAAGAAACCGTCTATCTCAAAGACGATGCCGCCAAAGACCAATTTTTAGCGGCGCGCCCTAACTACAAAAAGGATTTCCAACGCCTCAAAGGCCTCGGCGAAATGGATTGGGACGAGCTTAGAGATACCACCATGGATGCCTCATCGCGGTCGTTGCTGCAAGTATCTGTTGAGCAAGCTGCCATAGCCGATGACATTATGTCGATATTGATGGGTGATGATGTTGAAGCACGCAAGAACTTTATTGTCACCAATGCGCGCGACGTGCGGAACTTAGATTTTTAGGTAACGCTATGGCTAATGTTTCTAACCTTGAGTTTGCAGAGGGTGGCAAACCTAGTGAGGTAATTGAAATCGAGATTCAAGAAGAGATGGAGAGCTCTTTTTTGGATTACGCTATGTCGGTCATTATCAGCCGCGCTCTGCCCGACGCAAGAGACGGGCTTAAGCCAGTTCATCGTCGCATACTCTGGTCTATGTTTGATCAAGGTTTCCGGCCTGATCGGGCGCATGTCAAATGTGCGCGTGTTACCGGTGATGTTATGGCTAGGTTTCACCCACATGGAGATAGTGCCATCTATGATGCGTTAGCACGGATGGCTCAACCATTTTCATTGCGCCATCCCCTCATCGATTTTCACGGTAACTACGGCTCCCCTGAAGACCCACCCGCAGCCGCCCGTTATACCGAGTCTCGGCTTCATTCGCTGGCAACGCAAATGCTCGCTGGCATAGATGAAAACACCGTTGATTTTGTGGATAATTACTCTGGAGATTTCCAAGAACCACAAGTTTTGCCAGCCCGTTTTCCTAATCTTTTAATTAACGGCAGTCAGGGTATAGCGGTGGGAATGGCCACTAACATTCCACCGCACAACCTCAGCGAAGTTTGCGAGGCTGTTACTAATCTGCTACGAAACCCACAAGCCACCATTGATGACCTAATGCAGTTTATAAAAGGCCCCGATTTCCCAACTGGTGGCAGCATCTTAGGCCGCGCTGGTATTGAAGATGCTTACCGAGAAGGCAGAGGTTCTATCAAAACACGAGCAAATATTGAAACTGTTCAGATCAAGAACCGCCAAGCTCTCGTGGTGACAGCATTCCCCTACCAAGTGTCGGCTGGTGTGGTCGCTCGCAAAATCGCATCGCTAGTGGATGCCAGAGAACTAGAAGGCATCGCCGACATTAACGACGAATCGTCAGGTGACGAAACCCGTTTTGTCATTTCGTTGAAACGTGATGCGAATGCAGAGGTGGTTCTAAATAACTTATGGAAAAGCACACCACTACAAACTAACTTTAGTGTGAACATGGTGGCACTCGTGGGTGGAGTGCCTCGCACGCTCAACTTGCGAGACGCACTCGTTGCTTATGTTGACCACCAAATAGAGGTGCTAACTCGACGTTCTGAATTTCGGCTAGATGCTGCTCAGAAGCGGCTACACATTGTTGAAGGCTTGCTCCGCTGTCTTGATCTGATTGATGAGATTATTGCGATGATTCGGGCTAGCGAGAACCGTGCAGTTGCCCGTAGCGCCCTTATGGCTCAGCCGTTTGACTTTTCTGAAACACAAGCCAACCACATCCTAGATATGCAGCTAGCGAGGCTAACCCGCTTAGGCCGCACCGAACTAGAAAACGAGGCCGCTCAACTGCAATCAGCGATTGCTGAACTTCTCGCCATTTTAGGTGATGAGTCCAAACTCCGTGAGGTGATCATTGAAGAACTCACAGCGGTCAGCAACCGATTTGTTGAGCCGCGCCGCTCAACTCTTGAAATTGATCCAGGTGAACTCAACATTGAAGACTTGATTGATGACGACCCATTGGTTCTGACTATGAGCGCAGCAGGTTACATAAAGACTGTTAATGCCGACGAGTTCAGAACGCAAGGCCGGGGGGGGCGCGGAGTGGCCGGTGCCAAACTCAAAAACCAAGACTCGCTCATTCATCTCACTTGGACTACAGCTCATTCGTATTTGCTATTTTTCTCTACGCGGGGTCGTGTTTATCGGCTGCGCGCACATGAGGTTCCAGTGGCTTCTCGCACAGCTCGCGGAACACCCATTGTCAACTTGTTGCCTTTGCAGGAAGATGAACGTATCCAAGCCATAATCGACACCCGCAACTACGAGTCGCATCGCTATCTATTCTTTGCCACTGCTCAAGGACGGGTAAAAAAGACTCTCTTCAACGCTTATGATTCATCAAGGCGTAAAGGCTTGGTTGCTATCCGGCTAAATGAAGCCGATGAGCTTGCTGCGGTCATACCCACCAACGGATTAGACGATATTTTACTCTCCTCAGAGAATGGCACAACTATCCGTTTCAAAGAAGTTGATGTCCGACCATCAGGTCGCGCAGCGGCAGGTGTGCTGGGGATTCGTTTCAAAAAAGCTGCCGATAAAGTTGTGGCTTGCAACATTGCTGCAGACGGTTCAGCGTTGTTTCATTTAACAGCTAACGGGTTCGGTAAACGAACTCCCGTGGAACAGTATCGGGTGCAACATCGTGGTGGTCAAGGACGCAAAGGCATAAAACTCACGAGCGAAAAAGGCTCTGTGGTAGGCGCGCTAGTGGTTGAAGACCATGACGACATATTGGTGATCACAAAGAGTGGAGTGGTGATTCGTACACCAGCAAACGCGATATCAACTCAAAGCCGCTATGGCAGCGGCGTGAAAGTGATGAACCCAGACGAAGGTGATGTTGTAGCGTCTGTTGTGGTGGTGACTCCGAACGACGAACTCTCCTAATCAAATTGCTGTTTGCTAGACTCAATTCGTGTGTGTTCAAGTAGTCTCTACTTGGGCGGACTTCACTAGCTCAACACAAGGCGGTTACTGTTGTGAAGGTAAAAATATGGCGCGGTGGTCAACATCGTGAACGAGGACAGTCGATTCCTTTTATGGTTTTGCTGTTATTAGCCACTGGTGTGGTAGTGGTTGCGATAACTCGTCTCGGTGTGGCTGCCGAAGATGCTGCTCAAGCGAGAACCGCAGCAGATGCTGCGGCTTTGGCGGGTGCCGCGAAAGGGTATGCATTTGCTAAAGAACTCGCGCAAGCGAACGGTGGGGTGCTGTTAGACTTCCAAGAGTTCGGTAGTTTTGTGGAGGTGAAAGTGCGGGTTGGGTCTAACACCGCAACAGCTAGAGCGGAAAGTGTAGTTGAGTGGACAAAACCTATATCACCATTGAAGCCTTAGACTTGATGGGTGCTCGGCTTCGTTGACACGTAGATTTACTGAGACATAAGTTCCATGGACAGAATTGATCATATTGAAATAACGCCAACAACTACACCTTCTCAAACTGCATTGCCTTTCTTTGAACGGCGCCGTGTTAGCCGTCTTCGAGCTCGGCAAGTAAGGCGCTTGGTGCGTCACTTCGAACCCTGGTCGGTTCTGAAAATTTCATTGATTTTCTACTTTTGTTTGTGGGGGATACTGTTGATAGCAGGTGTGATCCTGTGGAGGTTTGCGGTAACGGCTGGCACAGTCAGCAACCTTGAAAACTTCATTAAGGAACTCTTTGCTTTAGAAATCTTCTCGTTTAACGCCGATCAGATATTTCGGTTTAGTGCTTTGGGGGGCTTAGTTTTGGTAGTCGCGGGTTCGGGATTTACGGTGCTAATGGCAGTAATCTTCAACCTTATTAGTGACATCATTGGGGGAGTGAGGGTTACGGTGGTGGAAGAAGAAACGGCTCGTCCCCGCCCAAAACGCACCCGTCCCCGTAATCCAACTTCGCGGGATCAACGCTCGTCAAACAGTGCGTCCACCCATCAGCCACCTGTGAACGACCCACCGTTTTGGCCTAGCGAAAAACGCAAAGCCAGAAGACGAAATTCTGCACTCAAACGATCGTCACGCCGCTAGCGTAGAGGTATTACGGGGCTATAGCTCAGTAGGTTAGAGCGCACCCCTGATAAGGGTGAGGTCGTAGGTTCGACTCCTGCTAGCCCCACGTTGCTAGCGCAGCACGGTGATGCGCTAGGACTTAGCGCATCACCGTGCTGGGAAGGAACAGATGGGCAAAAATGGACTTTTAACATTGATTCGTAGGGCATTTGTTGCGCTTGGTGCTGGGATCGCAGTGGCAGCGGCTATCAGAGTGCGAGGAACTGGTGGTACTCCACCTCAAAAAGGGGGTTGGCGAGAGCTTCGGGGCGACGATCTTCGCTGATGTCTCGGGTAGTAGTTTTGGGGGCTGGCGCTACGGGCACTCGAATTGCACAACGATTAGAAACAAACGGCGAGGTTAGTAAAGTCGAGGTTTGTGGCAGCGGCGTAGAGCGTTCCTTCATTAGTTCTTTTGGGAGAGTTGGGGCATTTGGAAGGTCTCGGGGTTTTGGGCGAACTGGCGTTCTACGATTAGAGCAACATTTGCATCCTGCTGTTGACCTTGTGGTGATCGCAACAAACGCGACTGGACAAGTGAAGGTAGCTCGCCATGCCATACATCAAGGGATTGCGGTTGTGGCAA
Source organism: Candidatus Aldehydirespiratoraceae bacterium (assembly GCA_965204595.1). Taxonomy (GTDB): domain Bacteria; phylum Actinomycetota; class Acidimicrobiia; order Acidimicrobiales; family Aldehydirespiratoraceae; genus VXYK01. The sequence continues at coordinate 1,764,450 of CBDBEW010000014.1, forward strand.
GTTCTAACCATCTTTTGGAAGTAAGGCGCTTATTAGCGTTACATCAAGAAGCCGTGCATAACAACGTTTCTTTGGTTGTGGGTGCAACTTTCATGCCTGGTTTGACTTGTTTATTTGCGCGCCATGGAGCACAAGAATTTGATGAGTTAGACGAAATACATGTCGCCAAGGTAGGTACTGGTGGCCCGGCGTGTGCCCGTCAACATCATCAAGCTCTTTCTTCGCCGGGGCTTGACTGGAGGGACGGGAGATGGACGGTTCGCGCTCCAGGTTCGGGGCGTGAATTAGCGTATTTCCCCGACCCTATTGGTGGCAATGACTGTTACCGTGCTGCGCTACCTGACGCTTTGTTATTGGTGCCCGAGTTCCCTAATGTGATGCGGGTCACCGCACGTATGGCTGCCACACGCAGAGACCGATTAACTGCACCCTTACCGATGCTGCGGCCACCTCACCCTGAGGGAGGTTTGGGAGCGATTCGTGTTGAACTTCGTGGGCGGGTTGGTCGGCAAAGTCGGGTGAGTGTATTTGGCGCGGTCGCGCAGCCGGCTGCGGCTGCAGCGATGGTTGCTGCTAGCACCAGCCTCGCAGTGTTGCGCGGTGAGTTTGGTTCGGGTGCTTGTGGTTTAGCGGCGGTAGCTGATCCATTGCCACTTCTAAACAACATTGCTGGTTATGGGCTACGACCACAACGCTTTGAAGGCGTGTCAACGTTTCATTAGGGTTAGATTGACGAAATGACTGCGCGATTTTGTTACTAATCCTCGCCGGAGCCTGACACCACGCGCACTACTTCGTCGCGCAGGCCCAGAGCGTGGACGACTGTGCTGATGGATTGCTGATTCACGCCCGACACCGACAACTGCACATGACGCTTGGCACCTTCGTTAACGAGTTGCATTCCCCTTACCGTTCCGCCGGCCTCCCGCAGGCCTCGATACGCCAGCTCGAGTGTTCCATGTCCTGGTTCGTAAAGCACTTCAAGATTGAGAAGGCCCCGTCGCTTCAATACAAGATCGGCAACCGAGCCGAGTCCCAGAATCGTCACGAAGGCGAGCAGTCCGCCGGCCGCGGCCACCCAGTACAAGCCGACACCTGCCGCCACCCCGAAGGAAGCGGCCATCCACAGGCTCGCAGCCGTGGTGATACCTGTCACGGTTAGTCCGCTGCGCAGGATAGCACCGCCGCCGATGAAGCCGATTCCGCTCACGACTTGCGCGGCTATGCGGGTGCGATCAGAGAATACGTCGGGCGACATGAAAGTGCCGGACACGGTGAACAACGCAGCTCCGAGCGCGACGAGCGCATGGGTCCTGGTTCCCGCAGTCTTGTTGCGCGACTCCCGCTCAATGCCCAAGCCCGCTCCCAACGCGACCGCAAGCACTAACCGCAACACCAGTTCCCAGCTTGAAACCTCCACTTCAACCAGCTGACTCAAGCCGTACAGCGGCCCGGGATCTGCTTGATCTCGGGGAGGGAATAGTCCACGGCGATCCCCAGGTGATCGCTCGGGTAGCCGTCGTCAGCACCGCCGAAGGTCCAGGCGTGGTCCGCTCGCAAGGTCTCGGGCCGCATGAACTGGTAGTCGAGCGTGTAATCGAAGTCGTCGGCCCTGCCGGACAGACTTTCGTGCGCTCGCCGGTAGTGCGGCAGTTCCAGGGGCACTAGCAGGGGGTTGTCGTGGATGACCGTGGCGCTCACGCCGAGACGCGGACGCTGCCGCCACGAATCGGACCAGCCGCAGTCGATCAGGCGGCGGTACTCCGCAGAGTCGGGCAGCAGGTTCAAGTCTCCGCACAAGAGCCGGTGTTCGCCATCGAGCCTGGTCGTGGCCTTGGTGAGGGCGGCGATCTCTGCCAGCCGTGATTTCACCGAAGGGACCTGCTGATCGTCTTCGTAGGGCGGCCAGGCTGCGGCCATGCCGGCCGCGGGTGTGTGGGTGAGATGCGCGCTGATGACCAACACCTTCCCTAGCGGTGTGGCGGCTTTGACGACCGCCGCCTGCCGCAGCACGCAGGGATCAAGCGGGATCCGCAGTGTCGTCGTGAACGGCCAGCGACTCCACAGCGAGCAGCCGAAGTCTCTCTGTGGCGACTCACTGCCTGTCGGCACCCAGAAGCCGTGGAGTCCGAGCTGCCGGGTCAGCTCGGCATGGCTGCGTTCGCCCACCTCCTGCGCGCACACCAGGTCCGCGCTCAAGTGGCCCAGAGTGGCGGCGATGCGGTCGAGGCGCGGACCGCAGAGGTCCACGTATAGAAGGTTCCAAGTGGCGACGCGCAGCCGCGCGCAGCTCCGCTCGGGAGTCGGGTCGGCAGGATCGGGCACGCTCACCGCAGCACGTCCGCGAGTCGCAGGCGCACGTAACTGCGGTCGTCGGGACCGTTTGTGCCCCGCTCCCAGGCCTTGGCCATGCGCGACAACTCGCCTATGCAGAGCGGGTCTCGGCTCAGAGCCTCGGCAAGCTGCGCCTCGGCGTCGGCGAGATCGGAGCCGAACGTCGCATACCCGTCCGACATCAGCGTCACCTCCGTACCGTAGTCGGGCAGTGGATGCACCTCGATGAACTTCGCCGGCACCGGCTTGCCGTCGATCACGCCGTAGCCGAATGGACCGGGGTGGTTGGCGAGGTGACGCTGGGCATCGAGCAGTGTGCCGGTCGCGGCACGGCCGAGGTCGTCGGCGCGCAGTGCTTCAACGTCGGTGCCGTTGGCCATGGCGGCGTGGTTGATCGCCGCCCGGTAAGCCGAGTTGGCGTCGTCTACGCGTTTCTCGCCGAAGTGCTCTGTGTCGCCGATGCGCAGGTGACAGTCGCCCACCCGCCAAACCTCGCGCCGGCACAGCGACACGCAGACGATCGACGCGCCGAAGAGCACATGGGAGAAGCGGCGGGCGTCGTCGCACAGTGCCTCGGTGTAGGCACCGACGGCCTCGGCGGCTGTGACCTGCGGATACAGTGTGGCGGTGATCTCCACGATGCGGTCGGCGGCGACTCGCCCCGGTGGGCACGTTCCTTTGCTGCGGCTTTCACCGAAGCCGGTGGTCATCCCGTCGATGACGGCCACATGGTTGTCGGTGAGCACGACGGCATCCTCGCAGCTCGTGAAATCGTGCTTTGCGACGATGCTCAGGTCGCAGAGTTCATAGCTCGCGCTTCGGCGAAGGTCAGCGCATGAAGGGAGGGTTGTCGCCTTCACGACCGGTCCTTACGCCAGATGAGACGGCCGTCACGCTTGTCGAACACTTCGATTCCTGCGGGTGGCACCGACAACAACAAGGTTGTGCCGACCTCTGGAGTGTCGGTGGCACTCGCTTTCGCTCGGATGAGGCTCGGCTGGTCGGAGTGCCCCGACGCCGTCGGTAGCACCTCGAGCAGCGTCTCAGAGCCGAGCGGTTCGCAGAGGTCGACCTCCACCTCGAATGTCAGCCGATCCGCGGCCCGCCGGCTGCCGGGGGCATCCAGGCTCGCCGCTTCGGGCCTGATCGCGACCATAACCTCCTTGGCCGCCGCAGCGGGACCAGGCGTAGCCGGTCGCGCCGACCTTGATGCCGTCGACCCTTCGGCCGCCGCAGCGGGGTCAGGCGACTCATTCACGTTGGACGATGCCGCGTACAGCCTCAGCGCGGCACCGGCTACGGCCAGCACGCCGTCGCGCAGTGTTCCGGGCACGAGACTGCGGGGCGGGGAACCGATGAACGATGCCACGAAGGCGTTGGAGGGGCGCCGGTAGAGTTCTGCGGGTGCCGCAACCTGATAGATCTCGCCGCCGCGCATCACCACTACCCGGTCGGCCAAGGTCAGAGCCTCGGTCTGGTCGTGGGTCACGTAGATCGTGGTCACCCCGGCGGTTCGCTGCAGGCGGCGGATCTCTTTACGTGTCTGGTCACGCAGGCGCGCATCGAGGTTCGACAGAGGCTCGTCCATTAACAGCACGGCTGGCCGCCTCACCAAGGCCCGGGCCATGGCCACGCGTTGCTGCTGGCCGCCGGAGAGCTCCGCGGGCTTGCGACCGAGCAGCTCTTCGATCTCGAGGAGCTTAGACACCTCGGCGACGCGCGACTTGATGACTGCTTTAGGTCGCTTGCGGGAGCGCAGCGGAAACGCCATGTTCTCCGCCACGGTCATCTGCGGGTAGAGCGCGTAGTTCTGAAAGACCATCGCCACGTCGCGCCGCTTACCCGCCACATCGTTGACGATTCGTCCGCCGATGGAGACGAGCCCGTCGGTCGGCTTCTCCAAGCCGGCGACGATTCGCAGCAGCGTCGACTTGCCGCATCCCGACGGACCCAGCAACACGACTAGCTCACCGTCGCCGACCACAAGATCGATGCCGCGCAGCGCGGTCACGTCGGGGCCGAAAGCTTTCGTGATACCAGCGAGTTCTACCGCAGCCATCTCAGATCACTTCCCCGCGTTGAGCGTGAAGCCGCTCATGTGACGTTTCTGGAGCAGCAGGAAGACGATCAGCGGGGGAACCGTCGCCATGAGCGCGGCGGCGAGCACCGCCCCCGGCACCGGTGCCGCCCCCAGAGCGTCGTTGGCGAGGTCGATGCGGCGCAGTCCCGCCTGCACGACCTGCTCGTTCGGGTCTTGCACGACCAGCAGGGGCCACAAATACAGGTTCCAGCCGGCGAGGAACACGATCATGAACAGCGAGGCGATCGTGTTCCAACTCATTGGCACGAGGATCTTCACCAGGAAGCGCATCGGCCCCGCCCCGTCGAGCTGCGCGCTCTCCGCTATCGACCTGGGGATGCGCAGAAAATGCTGTCTGAACACGAACACGCCTGCGGCGGTGGCCATGGACGGCACCACCACAGCGACGTACCCGCCCATACCGAGGGTGCCGGTCACAAGGCGAAAGAGTCCGATGATCAGCACGTCCTGAGGCAGCAGCAGCGTTGCCATGATCACCGCGAAGATTAACGTTTTGAACGGAACCCTGAAGTACACCAGCGCGGCAGCGCCGAGCAGGCCAAAGACGACCTTCGCGGCGGCGATCACCGTGGCCAGCACGAGGCTGTTGAGCATGAACCGCAGCAGGTTCTCATCGAGCGCACGCCGGAAATTGTCACCGAGAGCACCGCCGGGGGCGAGCTCACGGGCATAGAATTCGTCGGCGGCCTGCGTAGCACCGGCGATCGCGTAATAGATCGGAAAACCCAGGACGATCACCGCGGCGAGAAGCACCGAGTGCGAGCCGAGTCCGGCGCGTCTCATGAACGCTGGGCCGGTTTCACCGGCGGCGCAATTAGCACTCTTCAGACCGTGTCGCCGCCGAGGGCGCGTTGAAGCGTCGGTGTGGCTCATTGGGCGTAGGTGATCCGACGGTCCGATGTGCGGAACTGCAAAATCCCGACGGCACCGGCTATCAGCATCAACACGATGCTCTGCGCGGCGGCGCGGCCTAAGTCCTTGGCGAGAATCCCCTGGTCGTAGATGTTGTAGATGAGGTTCTCGGTGCCGACTACGGGTCCCTCGCTGGTCTGGTTCTGGATGATCCCGAAGGTGTCGAACAGCGAGTACACGGTGTTGAAGAACACGCAGAAGAGCACGATGGGAGCGATTGAGGAGAGCACGACGTGGCGGAAACGACCCCAGCGGCTCGCCCCGTCGAGCTCGGCGGCCTCTAGCAGGTGGATCGGCACGTTCTGCAGCGCGGCCACGTAGAACAAGATGTTGAAGCCGATGATGTTCCAGGAGGCCGTGACCGCCACCGACACGAGTCCGAGCGTGCTGTCGAGAAGAAACTCCGGGCCTTGCCCACCGAACGCCTTGAAGGCTTGATCGATGAAACCGTCGGGCGTGGAGAACACTGCCCGCATGATGATCGCCGAGGCGACCGGCGACAGGACGAAAGGCCAGATGAGCAGCACCCGGTACACGGTCGCGCCGCGGAAGCGGCGGAAGGCGAACCAACTGATCGCCAGGCCCACGACGTTGGCGAGCAGGACGATCATCACCGTGAGGGCCAGCGATCTGAACACGAGCCCGAAGAAGTCGGCGCCGTCGGACCGGAACAGGCTTCCGTCGCTCAAAATGTAGTAGTCGGTGCCGCCTGCCCGTCCAGTGAGCAGTTCGGCGTAGTTCGAAAAACACGCCGGCGCGGTGCGGTCGATACCCAGGCGGGCTGTCAGGGTGCCGGTGCGCAGCAGCGCCGCGGCCGGCGTGTAGGTGAACACCACGATGTGCAACAGCGTCGGCAAGAGCAGGAGCAGCGGCACGACGGCGGGACTGCCGAAGTTGCCGCGCGTCTCGGCTGCGCGGGTCGCCGCGCCCGTTCGCAGGCGTCGGGCCGCGGCGCGCGCCAGGTACAACGTCGCGGCACCGAACAGGGTCCCGCCCACGACAGCCGCGGCGTATGAGCCGTTGACCGTCTGCGTGAGGCCTAGGAAGTGAACTCTGGCATGGTCGTGGTATCGGCCGTCGCTGACGCAGTAGCCGGTCGTGCCCGCGAGGAGGTGGAACCCGACCGCTCCGCAGACGGCTCCGGCCGCGGCGCGCACCGCGGCGCGTTCGTCGGGCCACAGCCTGAGCGCGAGGCCGGCCACGGCCGCCGCGCTTACCGTTGTCATCACCAGAACTGCCACTACTTGGTCTCCCTTGGGCTGGCGTTACGGGCTCGGACGGCGCGTCATACGGCGTAGAAAGGATACGCCGCACGACGACTCCTCGCCATCCGAGCTCGACTGTTCCAACTAATCATCCGACTAAGAGATTGTACTCCTCGATGAGCGTGTTGATCTCTGCGGTGGCATCTGAGAGCGCGGCTTCGAGGTCGCCGCCGTCATTGATCACGGTCGTAATGGTGTCAGTGTAGATGTCGCGGTAGTCGCGGAAGCTGCCGAACAGCGCTCCCGAGTTCGACGGGGTGGTGCCCTCGACTAGGGCGAACGCTTCGCTGAGGGCTCGTCTGTGGGGGCGCTCGTCGTAGAAGCCCTCATCTTCGAGGATCTGCTCCGCTGCCGGCGTGATCGCCACGTATCCCTGCGCCCGCACCAGTTCAGCGGCCTGCTCGGGTGCCACCATGTAGAACAGGAAGGCGAGCGCGGCATCCTCCACTTCGGGTGCTAGGCCATCAGTCAAGTAGATCGTGGAGCCGCCGAGCGTCTGTCCATAGTTCGGTCCGTCCGGTGCGATGAGCGGGGCGGCTCCGAGGGTCCAGCCGTTGTCGGCCGACGATCCCTCGAAGAGATTGAACGCCCCGGACGAGAGGATGAAGAAGGCCAGGTTGGAGCTGCCGAATCTGCCGACCCCGGCACCGAAGTCTGTGTACGCGGGGAAGTCGCCCGCAGCCGCGCTGTCGACCCAGAACCGTGAGTGGGTGAGAGCCGCGTCGCTTGTAAGGTCGATTTCCGTCGCTCGCCCTTCGCGTCCGTTGCCGTTGTTCACCAGCAGCGCTCCCTGTTGCACCATGGACATTTCCAGATACCACGACGACGCTGGCCACCAGAGGCAGTCGACGTCGGTGAGGTTGTTGCGGATGGTCGCGCAGGCCTCGGTCATCTCGCTGTAGGTGCGCGGGATCGCCGCGAAGTCGTCTACGTCTGCGGCGATGCCTGCCTCGACGAGCAGGTCCATGTTGGCGAAGGTCAATGCGGTGGAGGCGTTCCACGGCAGCGAGTAGTACTCGCCGTCGTCGAGGTAGTAGTTGGCCACGCCGTCGAGCATCTCGTTGAGATTGACGGGGATGCCTCCGACGCTGGAGCGTCCGCCGAGAGCTTCGTGCAGTGGTTTGAAGTACCCGGTGTCGCGGGCCTGCTGAGTGAGCACCTCAAAGAGGTTCGCCATAGCGGGTTGGTTTCCCTGCTCTTCGGCGAGCACGTAACTGTCGAAGACCGCGTCGTAACTGTCGAAGGTCTGCAGTGAGATGTCAATGTTGGGGTACTCGGCCTCGAAGCTGTCGATGACACCGTTGATGTAGTCCGCTAGGAACTCGACCGCGTACATCTCGACGACCAGCGGTTCTGCAGGCTCCGGTGGATCTTCGTCCGCTGGTTCCTCTGCTGGTGCGGTTGAACTGTTGGCTGGGTCGGGGGTTTGCTCAGCGGACTCAGCGGACTCGGAGGTCGCGATGGACTCAGTAGGACTGGTTGCTGGTTGCTCCAATGTTGGTGGCGATGGTGCGCTTTCATTGCTGTCGCCGCAAGAGGCGGTGATGAGTGCGGCAGTCAGCAGAATCGCTGCCAAGCAACACACCTTGGAATCCCTGTTTTTTCTCATCAGTTATGCTCCTATTAGATATAATGTTTATCCGCTATTTGCGGACTTCAATAGTAATAGTACAATATACATTCAATGTCAAATTAACAATAAGTTTATTTTCCCAAATATTTATTTAGACATTGAATGCATTGTGTAATCAATTAGCCCTGATAGCAAATATCCAATCAATCTGCTAACGTAATCAGGCGAAAAATATATTATTTGACAACGAGGAACCAACCCTTGGGAACTGCATCGGAACGAACTGTAGAGGCTCTGCGTGAATTGATCAGTTCAGGCCGTTTCTCGCCTGGCGACAGGCTCCCCCGCGAGAGTGACCTTGCTGCCGAGATCGGAGTCTCAAAAGGCACGTTGCGCAGCGCGGTTGCATCGCTCGCTGGCTCTGGCGTGCTGCGAGTCCGCCAAGGTGACGGTACCTATGTGGGTGATCTCGACGCAGAACATCTACTCAGGCCGCTCGCCGCTGCGATGCCGCTGCTCAACGACTCGTCTGTGCTCGACCTAAACCAGTTCAGAACACTTCTTGAACCCAACGCCGTAGCCTACGGAATCTCGAACTTCAATGCCGATATAGACGCTCGACTCAGCGAACTAGTCGACGAGATGGAGAACCGCACCGATGACGTGAACGTCCACGCCCAACTTGACGATGCCTTCCATGCGGTGCTGTTAGAAGCGTTGGGGAATCAAGTGCTCAGTGAACTAATGCGTATCGTGTCGGTGCAGGCTCGGCGAGCGAGCATTTGGCGAATGAAGACAGACCCGAAGGCAATCGTAGCGATCAACCTCGACCACCGAACGATCCTCAGTGCCGTGCTTGAGCGCGATGTGGAGGCGACCAGGTCTGCGCTGCATCTTCATCTGCGCGACACCGAGCGGTGGCTGCGCCTAGCCATGCAGCACGCTCCAGGCAGTCAATTCCCGAACATCACCGCCTAAAGCCCCTCGACCGCTATCCGATACTCCACGCAGACTCCCAAGTGGTCGCTTGGCCAAACCTCGTCGCCGCGGTCACCGTCGGGTCGCCCGAACGTCCAAGCCAAACCAACCTCAAGAGTATCACCGAACACGAACTGATAGTCGAGACAGAATCCCGGATCTGAGAGTTCGACTCCATGCGTTCGTGCTGCTGATCGGTAACGGTCCATCTCCATAGCGAGATACGGGCAGTCCGCCGCTGCAGTGACGCGGGACCCGAGCCGAGGACGAGACCGCCAGGCATCTCGGAACCCTCCATTGACAAGTAGTTCGTATTCCACCGAGTCGGGCAAAAACGCCAGATCACCTGCGATCAAGGCCGGTTCGCTCAATGTGTCGACGAAAGTCCTGAGGTCGGCTATCTGAGCACTTCGTGTTGCTAGTTCGCCCGAAGCGGCATCAGAAAGGCCGAGTGCTATCTCGCCGGCATCCGGTGTTCGCGTCAGATGGACCGAAACCAACCACAAAGCCGAACCATTGCAGTTGAGCCGTGCAGCCACAGCGACCCGGCGCATATCCTCGGCCTCAAGCATCGGAAGCCAGCGATACGTGCGCTCTGTCAGCGGCCATCGGGCGAGCACGGCGTTACCCATTTCCGCACCGCCGCGTCCGAGCGGCGCGCCGACGTAGTGAGTTTCCATGCCCAGTGTGTCCGAAAGCACCTCGACTTGATCTGGCGAGCACTCCTGAACGGCGACCACGTCTGGCGAGATACGCTGGAGCTGGTCGCATAGCACCGGCAGTCGCTTCTCGAGCGATGCGAAGCGCCACATAAGATTCCAGTTTGCCACTCTCAGCTTTGGACTACGGCTCGAATCTGTTGAGGTGTCCGAGACACTAGTTGCTTTATTTTTCACGATTGCCTTTTGTGTCACCGTCGAGTGTGGCGAACAACCTGTGGTTGGTGAGGCGCGGGTGCCACCGGCCGCTGGGCTTGGGAATCGATCATTTAGCCCATTGGGTGCCGTGCGGGAATGCGAACTCCTCGGCGGCTCTAGGGCAAAAGGCTGTGCTCGCACCTGGTTCACTTGGGAGTCGGTAACGCCCTGCTGTTACCTCCACAGGTTGGGCCATGTACTCATGCAGGTGGTCCACATATTCAAGGGCGAGCCGTGTCGGGTCTGCGGCGACGCTCACGGCGTTGAAGAAGGCGAAATGCTGCACCGCTTCACACAGCCCGACACCTCCGGCGTGGGGGATCACATCGGCCCCCGCGTGGGCAGCGAGCAGGATCATAGCGATCAAGTCATGCACCCCGGCGACTCTGGTGGCATCAATCTGCAGGATATCAGCACCCCCTAGTTGCAGCAGCTGCTTGGCCATTGTGGGATTGGCAAGGTGCTCTCCGGTGGCGATCGGTGCTGGACGCACAGCCTTAGCGATGGTGGCGTGCCCGACCAAGTCGTCGGGATGAGTGGGTTCCTCAACCCAACTCAGATCGAAGCAAGCTAGCCGCTTGATGGCTTTAATTGCCTGCGGGACGCTCCAGCGCTGGTTGGCATCGATCGCCAGACCGGCAGAGGGCCCGATGGCTTTGCGAGCGATGCTGAGCCTGCGGCGATCGTCAGCTAGGTTGGCACCGACTTTAAGTTTGATGGTGTCGAAGCCGTCGTCTAGGGCCTGTCTGCAGAGCCGGTCGAGCTTCTCGTCGTCGTACCCCAGCCATCCGGGAGAAGTCGTGTATGCGGCCAGCCCGTCACGCTTTAGCGCAGCGATGCGGCTGTTTCGTTCACTGGAGCGCTCCTCAAGCATCTCCCTTGCGAGTGCCGGATCCAGGAAGTCGGCTATGTAGGTCCAGTCGACTAGGGCGACGACCTCGTCAGGTTTGAGATGAGTCAACGTGGACCACAGAGGATGCCTTTCTAACTTGCAGCGCAGATCCCATAGCGCGTTCATCACCGCGCCAATCGCCATGTGCATCACGCCCTTGTCGGGTCCTAGCCAACGAAACTGGCTGTCCCAGGTAAGTTCCCGGTTGATCGCGCTCGGATTTTCAAGCAACCCGTCGAGGTCCCGGCCCACGAGTCGGTCGGCGACTGCGCCAATCGCGGCGGCTTGCAAGTCGTTCCCGCGCCCGATTGTGAAAGCGAACCCGCAGCCGGTCAAGTCGGGATCCGAGGTGAGGAGCTCGAGGTAGGCAGCCGAGTAGTCGGGGTCGGGGTTCATGGCATCTGAACCGTCGAGGGTGTGGCTAGTCGGGAACCGTAGATCGGTCACCGTGGCGTTTCTGATAGATACCATTGCTCTAACCTACAGGCGCAGATGCTGTTCGCGAGTCTGTGCAGATGCAAATGGCTTCACAATAAAATGGGTATTAGTGAGTTTGTTGATAGGGTCAAAAGGTATGAAAAGAAGCCCGTTGCTGCCTGATGTTGAATACGTGTGCATAGGAAGTGACTGTTGAAGTGTTGAAGGTAAATCGTGTGGGTTGACGCGCACCACCATTTGTGGGATCCCTCTGTGCGCCCCCAGACTTGGATGGACCCAACTTGGACGATCAACCGTCGATTCGATGCCGAAGATTTGTGTGTAGCCGTTGAGGGCACTCTAGTTGAGTCCACCATCGTGGTGCAGACCGAGTCCAGCATCGCCGAGACTACCGAGATGCTTGAAACGGCTGCTACCAACCTGCTGATCTGCGGTGTGGTGGGCTGGATCGATCTCCTCGACGATGTGGACCGCCAACTCGACGATCTTGAACGCTCTGCGGGGGGCGAATACCTAGTTGGGATCCGCCACCAAGCCGAGTCCGAACCCGACTCAGGTTGGCTGAGTGCCGATCGAGTGGTAGCGTCCGTGTGTTCGCTCGGTCGTCGCGGGTTCGTCTATGACCTCCTAGTCAAACCCCATCAACTCGCCTCCGCCATCAGCTTGGCCCAGGCCACCGTCGACACTACCCGTCTGGTGCTAGACCACTGTGCGAAGCCGCCCATTGGCTCGGACTTGCGCGACTGGACTCAATCCATCCGAACCCTCGCCGGCTTTGAGCATGTCGCTTGCAAGCTGTCCGGCCTCGTCACAGAAGCTAACTGGAACACTTGGACCCCTTCAGATTTGGTGCCGATCTCCGAATGTGTCTTAGACTGCTTCGGCCCCGAGCGGACTATGTTCGGTTCCGATTGGCCCGTCTGTTTGCTAGCGGCCACCTACCCCGAGGTCGTGCAGGCCGCTGAGACGATGACGACCGGTCTCCGAGACGACGAGCGATCACATCTGTTCGCAGACACAGCCCGTGAGTGGTACGGTTTGAGTTAGTTGCGTCGCCCCCCGAGTCACCGACAGGCACTCAGCCTGCTTCTCACAGTATCACACATTCCATAACGCACACATATGATTTCCAGTTGAAAGCGAAGAACTAGAGTTGGTGTGAGCGAGCAGGTTCTTGGTTTAAAATGCGCTCAAAACTGTGATGCTTGAAAAACGTTTTCGTAGAGTGTAGGAATGCGTTCGTTGATGCTGCTGATTTGCGTCTTGGTTGCTAGTTGCGCTAGTCCAACCCCAAACGAAACGGTTTCAGACACCAACACTGCTGGCACTCCAACTGAGTCTGTGGCTGCAACTTCTACCACACCAACCCCACAGTTTTGTGCCGATGTCCAAGACGCTCAGCCAGTATTGTTGCCAGTTGGCGTAATACAGGAACTACCTGATCAAGGTAAGGAACACAGGCTTTGTTCGTCATATACTCACGCGCCCCCAGCAAGTGGCTCCCACTTCCCAGCGTGGCAGAATTGTGGTGTTTACACGCAACCAATATCTAACCAAACAGCGGTACATTCACTAGAGCACGGAGCTGTTTGGATCACTTATCAACCCGATCTAGACCCCGCAACAGTAGCAAGCTTTACTGAAGAACTTCGCTCCGAAGAGTTCGTTTTGGTTTCACCATATGCAGGGCTACAAAACCCGATAGTGCTCACCGCTTGGACACGGCAACTAGCGGTAGATGACTGGTCAAATCCAGCGGTAGCTGAGTTCTTAGATACCTACGCAGGAAGAGCATCCCCAGTTGCACCTGAAGCAGGGGCGAGTTGTGGAGGTGCTATTGGTGCTGCACCTGGTGATCCCAACCTGAACTATCAAAGAATCTACGACCAAGTTAGTGGTTCCTGACCGTTTAGGCTAGCATCCCGACTAGGCTTGTAGGCTAGCATCCCGCTTAGGCTAGCAACGCAAGCAAGTCTTGATGGACAACGCCGTTACTAGCGATAGCTGACCCGCAACGCCAAGTGTTGGTGCCGCTTGCGCCATCAAAGTTCGTGAAAGTGCCGCCGGCTTCGCTAATGATTGTGGCGATAGGTGCCAAATCCCAAGCGAACGCTTCTGGGTCAATCATCGCTTCAGCACGCCCCGTAGCCACTAAAGCGTAGCCGTAAGCATCACCCCAAGTGCGCAACCGTATACCGCTTCCGACCATTGCTTGAAACGGTATGTCGGGCCAGTAGCTAAAACCACTGGTACACACAAACGCGTTGGTGAGCCCCGCGTGATTGTTAACTTGACAAGACGCGCCATTAAAATGAGTACCAAGCCCTCTGCCCGCCCAGACAGTTTCGTTCAACGCCGGCAAGTTGATAACTCCGACCGCCGGGCCATGGGCATCAACAAGAGCTATTAGGTTAGCAAATAATGGAACACCCTTAATAAAAGCTCGGGTGCCGTCAATCGGATCAATAATCCACTCTCTGTCGGTGTTGCCAGAAGATTCGGGGTGTTCCTCGCCAAGCACGCTATCGCTAGGATAAGCTTCAGCTAGCCGCTCACGAATAAGAGTTTCAATAGCCAAGTCAGCAGCAGTCACAGGCGAGCCGTCAGCTTTTTGTTCAATAGAGTAAGACCGTTTGTTGAACCAACTTAGGGTCGCTTGCCCAGCTTCTTTAGCTATAGCCACACAAAGGTCAACATCGGAGGGATTAGCAGGCGGTGTTTGTGTCACACAAAGACACTAACTGATAAAGCGACTACAACGTCTGTTGAAAATCCAAACTTTCAACAACAAAATAAAAATAATACTATAAAATAACATATATAAGTTAGACATATATTGAAAAGGAAGATTGCTGCAATGCCTCAGTTTGAAACAGACGAATCTGCTAGGTTGTTGGCGATAGCCGATAGCTATCTTGCTCAAGCCGCAGCTGCAAGGGATCTTGCGACTGCTATCGACCAGCGGCGCATATTTTTAACAAGCCGACTTGACCCCTGCATGCGCAGGCATTTACCTGACGTTTGGTCTTCAAATGCCGCAGAAATTAGTCGCACCAAGCTTAACCGAATGATTGCAAGAGACGTTTATTTAGCCTGTGATCAGCTTCTGCAGACAAGGGTTGCTCTAGTAGCAAAAGCTGAAGCTTCAGAAGCACAAGCGTTCGCATTGCAACACCGTGTCACAGAACTCAACAACGCTAAGCTAGCAATTGCCACAGACCCATCAACTAGCCGTTCAATCTAAGCTCCATCTAAACTAACGCACCTCAAGTGTGTGTTGAGACAGCCAAGATAGAGTTTAGTCAATGACGAAATACACCGCACCCACCACCATTGACGAAGCACTTGAAGTTTTGAACAACAACCTCGACTCTCAGGTGTTTGCGGGAGCAACCGATCTCATTCCCCAACTTCGCTCTGGTCGACCAGAGCCAGCGGTCCTAGTTGACCTCAAACGTATACCGCGGCTCACCTCCATAGTCCATCACGACAACACTTGGATCGTAGGTGCGGCCACACCAACCGCCGCTATCACCAGCAACTCTGAATTGTGTGCTGCTTTCCCGGGTCTCACCGAAGCTAGTGGTTTGATTGGTTCGGATCAAATCCAGAATCGATCAACTTGGGGTGGCAACCTATGTAACGCTTCACCTGCCGCCGACACAGTGCCAGCACTAATGGTTAACGAAACCAGAGCAGTTATAGCGAGCACTTCTGGGGAACGCATCGTTGCAGTAGACGATGTGTTAAAGGGGCCCGGTAAAACCCTGCTGGGTGCCAACGAATTCGTTGTGGAATTCTTGCTAAACACTCCACCACCAAAGAGCGCAGATGGATACCTTCGGCTCATACCACGAACCGAAATGGACATAGCAGTAGTAGGGGCTGCTGCTTCACTAACTCTTGATGGAGATATAGTTACCGCTGCCCGTGTCGCCCTCGGAGCGGTGGCTCCAACTTGTGTGCGAGTTCACGAAGCTGAAGCCGCTTTAATCGGCTCCACCCTAAACGACAACACCCTTGCCTCTATCGCACAAGCAGCCATTGCAGCGTGTAACCCTATCGACGACAAGCGAGGCACCAAACAATATCGTCAACAAGTTGCAGCGGTGTTAGCAAAACGAGTCGTCAAACTAGCCGCACAAAGGGCCCAAAATAAACGGATCCCAAATCAAGGAACAAACTAATGCACAGGTCTCAAGTCATATGCACTGTTAATGGCGACCAAGTAGATTTCTTGGCTGCCGACTCAACCTCATTGCTTCATGCTTTGCGTGACGAACTTGGCTTAATCAGCGTAAAAGAAGGCTGTGGAACAGGTGACTGCGGGGCATGCACTATCATCGTTGACGGCACCATCAATTGTGCGTGCCTGATGTTTGCACCAGAAGCGCAAGGAACTACCATCACCACATTAGAAGGTATGGCACTAGGGGAATCTTTGCATCCGCTGCAGCAAGCCTTTCTTGAAGGCGCGGCTTTGCAATGCGGGATTTGCACGCCAGGGTTTCTCATCGCAGCCAAAGCACTCCTCGATAACAACCCCGAACCGACAGAAACCGAAATCCGTTACGCTTTAGCGGGAAACCTTTGCCGATGCACTGGCTACGACAAAATCGTTCGGTCAGTACAGGCAGCGGCCGCACACATTCGTGAGTCGCCGGTTGCGTTAGCTTAGCAATTGTTGTGATTGAAAGGAGTTTTAGTTGACCAACACCAAGAGTCAGTACAAATATGTTGGCACCAGACCAGTGCGTCACGATGGACTCGAAAAAGTGACAGGCAAAGCCCGTTTTGCCGCCGACCTCAACATGACAGGGCAACTTCACACCGCGTTCGTGCGCTGCCCACACGCACATGCTCATGTGATCACAATTGATATCTCTAGGGCCGCAGCGATGCCAGGGGTGAAGGCCATCGTCACCCGGGAAGATTTCTGTGATCTGAACCCTAAACACCCAGAGCACGACACCGCAGTCAACATCATGGCACGCGACGAAGCACTCTACAACGGGCATGTGGTTGCTGCTGTTGCTGCGGTCACCTCGGCACAAGCTACAGCAGCTGCTAGGGCGGTGGATGTTCAATATGAGCCACTACCCGCAGTGCTAACTATTGACGAAGCGATAGCTGACGGCGCGCCCATCGCCAACTTCAGCAACCGAACCTATTTCAGCAAAGACACAGAACCATCAAACTTAGCGACAATAAACAACTACGATAGGGGAGACATAACAGCAGGTTTTGCTAATGCCGACATTATTGTTGAGCGTGAGTTTCACACCGTCGCTGTGCATCAAGGCTATATTGAACCACACGCTTGCGTAGCAGACTGCGGACAAGACGGCAAAGTCACTATCTGGGCTTCGTCACAAGGACATTTTGCCGTGCGACAAAAAACTGCCGATGTTCTAGGATGGAGCACTGACCGTGTCAAGGTCATACCCGCAGAAATAGGTGGTGGCTTCGGGGGCAAAACCACCATCTATCTTGAACCGATAGCGGTGTTGCTTTCTCAAAAAGCCGCAAGACCTGTGAAGATAGTTATGACCCGTGAGGAGGTATTGCGAGCAACCGGACCAGCACCAGCAGCCAAAATTAGAGCCAAGCTAGCTGCAAACAATGATGGTGAGTTAACCACACTGGCCGCCACCATGTGGTTTGATAACGGTTCAAGCAAAGGTTTTAATGCGCTAGTTGGGGCAATGTCTATCGCTTCGTACAAACTGCCTAACCTTGAACTGCATGCCATCGGCACGTTGAGTAACACCGCTCGCTCAGCGGCCTATCGCGCACCCTCAGCACCTCAGGTGGCTTTCGCGATTGAGACCCTGGTTGATGAAATAGCTCAACATCTCCACATCGACCCGATAGAACTGCGTCTCAAGAATGCAGTGGTTGAAGGCGACCTCACCTCAATGGGTGCGCCTCACCCTACAATCGGCTTTGTTGAAACGCTCAAAGCTATCAAAAACTCCGACCATTACAACTCAACCATCCCTCAAGGCGCAGGTCGTGGCGTGGCGAGCGGATTTTGGATGAATATTGGCGAACAATCATCGGCCACCGTCAACCTCAACGAAGACGGCACCGCAGCAGTCGTGACCGGTAGCCCCGATATTGGAGGTAGTCGTGCGTCTATGGCACTGATGGCAGCCGAAGAGCTTGGTCTTGATGTGAGCCGCATAACACCTATCGTGGCCGACACCGAATCGGTGGGTTTTACTGACATAACCGAAGGCAGCCGTGCAACTTTTGCAACGGGAATGGCTGTGGTAAACGCTTGCCGTGACCTAAAGGTGCAACTACGGCAACGAGCTGCCATTATGCGTGGGGTGGATGTTGATGAGGTTGAATGGCTTGACGGTTCAGCACACATTAAAGAAAATGAGCCTTTGGCCATAGCCGAAATCACCTCTCAAGCCAAAAAAACTGGCGGGCCGTTAACAGCAACAGCATCTCTCAATGCGGCGGGTGCGGGTCCGTCCTTTGCTGTGCATGTGGTAGATGTGGCAGTAGACCAAGAAACCGGGGTAACTACCATCTTGCGCTACACCGCAGCGCAAGATGCTGGCACAGCCATCCACCCTTCCTATGTTGAAGGTCAATTGCAGGGCGGATCGGTGCAAGGCATTGGTTGGGCTTTGAACGAAGAATATATCTACAACGATGAAGGAGTGCTGCAAAACGTTAGCTTCCTCGACTATCGCATGCCAGTAGCTTCTGACTTACCAATGATCGATACAATTATTGTGGAAGTGCCTAACCCAAGTCACCCCTACGGGGTGCGTGGTGTGGGTGAGACTGGCATAGTACCACCAATCCCCGCGTTAGCAAATGCTATTGCTGATGCTTGTGGGGTGCGGATGACTAGCTTGCCCATGTCACCCCCAAATTTGTTGGCAAAGCTAAATGAGCGTGCTGCCAATGGCCAGAGTTGACGACGACTTTGTTTGTTGTTAGGCGATTTTAGCTGGACTCATTGATTATGGCTGTGGTTTACCTGCAAACTGATCATCGGCGATTTACTGGCGGTGCTGGGGTATTAGAAGTGTCTGGCACGACTGTGCGCGAACTTATTGATGAACTTGAACACCGCTATCCTGGTTTGGGTGTGTTGTTGACAGACGGGGCTAGTGTGGCTATCAATGGAGAGATAACCCCCAACGGGATTTACGAAAAGGTGGAGCCGTCAACTGAGGTTTATTTTGTTGCTCCGATCTCTGGCGGTTGATCATCTTGCCTCTGAGAGCAACTAGGTTGTTTGTGTGAGCGAAACGCAAAACAGTGAAATACAAGACAGTCCTGCCAACGGTTCAGCTAGCGACTTTATTCGCGCTTTAGTGGCCTCAGATGCTATTGACGGACCCTACGGGGGAAGAGTGCAAACTAGGTTCCCACCTGAACCCAACGGTTATTTACATATTGGTCACGCTAAGTCGATAGCTTTGAATTTTGGGGTAGCTGCCGAAAGTAACGGTGTGTGCCGGTTGCGCTTTGATGACACTAATCCTGAAACAGAAGACGCTGGTTTTGTTGCAGCGATTTGTGAGGACGTGGCTTGGTTGGGCTTTGAACCTGGAGTACCTGCGTATGCGTCTGATTATTTCGCTCAACTCTCTATCTGGGCAGAACAACTTATCTGCGCGGGGTATGCCTATGTGGATGATCAAGATGCTGAAACCATTTCAGCTAACCGCGGCGATTTCACTACCCCAGGGGTTGATAGCCCGTGGCGCAACCGTTGTGTTGCAGAAAACTTAGACTTGTTTGCGCGTATGCGTGCAGGGGAGTTTGAAGATGGGGCGAGGGTGTTGCGCGCCAAGATTGATATGTCACATGAAAATATGTTGATGAGAGACCCGGTCATGTATCGAATCCGTAGAACCCGTCATTTTCGAACCGCTAACGAGTGGAAGATTTATCCAACATATGATTGGGCTCACGGGCAGTGTGACGCTATTGAAGGCACTACCCATTCGCTGTGTACCCTTGAGTTTGAAACCCATCGTCAGTTGTATGACTGGTATATGCAACGTTTGGGTTTCGCAGCAGACCACCCCCGCCAAACCGAGTTCGCTCGGCTCAATCTCACCCACACGGTGTTGTCGAAACGCAAATTGGCTCAGTTGGTTAGCGAAAAACATGTTGATGGTTGGGATGACCCACGCATGCCTACATTGCGTGGTTTGCGCCACCGGGGATACCCACCTGAAGCTATCCGAGCGTTTTGTTCTCACATAGGGGTGGCGCGGGTAAACGGTACTCACGAGATTGAGTTGCTTGAGTCTTTTGTGCGCACGCACCATAACCGCTGGGCTTTGCGTCGTATGGCTGTTATTGATCCTGTTGAGTTGGTAATAGTGAACTGGCCTGAGGGACTACTTGATGAGCGGGTGGCGGTGAACAATCCCGAAGATGAGGCTGCAGGAACACGCAAAGTCGCGTTTTGTGGCAATTTGTGGATTGAGCGGGCTGACTTCATGGTTGACCCACCGAAAAAGTTCTTTAGGCTCGCACCCGGGCGCGAAGTGCGCTTGCGAGCGGGTTACTTAGTCACTTGTGTTGATTATGAGACCAACTTGGCTGGGGAGGTGGTTCGGGTGTTTTGCCGATACGAACCTGCGACTGCTGGGGGTATAGCACCTGATGGTAGGCGGGTGAAGGCCACTATTCATTGGGTATCGACCCAGCATGCACTTGAAGGAAAAGTGATGCTCTATGACAGGTTGTTTACCGATCCCTTTCCTGGTGCGGATGGACGTGACCCTCTGGAAACCGTTAATTCTGCGTCAAAAGAAATAAGAAACAACGCCAAACTTGAACCTGCTTTAGCATACACCACAGCTGGTGAAGTGGTGCAGTTTGAACGTCTCGGCTATTTTGCACGTGATCCGCTTGAACCCTTGACGTTTCACCGTACTGTGGGTTTACGTGACGAGTGGCGCAATCTCCAAAAACGTTCCCAGCCAAGCTAGTAGTATTTGCTTCTTTGGTTGGCGC
Organism: Candidatus Aldehydirespiratoraceae bacterium; assembly: GCA_965204595.1. GTDB lineage: Bacteria > Actinomycetota > Acidimicrobiia > Acidimicrobiales > Aldehydirespiratoraceae > VXYK01. The sequence goes on from CBDBEW010000014.1 coordinate 1,784,863, forward strand.
GCCCGGAGAGAGTCGAACTCCCGACCTTCTGATCCGTAGTCAGACGCTCTATCCAGCTGAGCTACGGGCGCATTGTCGTCTTAGTGTACGCTTGGTTTCGCATATTGGACAAGGTTTTGGCAACTATTCCATAGCTGAGTAAGCGGTCTTCAGCCTCTTAGCCGAACCTGGTGTTGCAGCTTGGTGGCGGAGACGGTGGGATTCGAACCCACGAACGCCTTGCAACGTTACTTCCTTAGCAGGGAAGCGCCTTCAACCTGGCTCGGCCACGTCTCCATAGTTTTGAGGTTAGCGGAGCATTGACAATCTTGGCTGATTGCGATCCCTTTCGTATCTAAATTTTGACAAAACTATTCAAATAAGCAACAAGATAAAATTGTTGATTAAGTCAAAAATTAGCAATTAGCCTGCTATAGTACCTGTTTGTGTTTAGAAAATGTGGCTTTGCCTCATCTGTGGCAAAATGCCCCCTGTTCGCCTTAGCTTGATGGCATTCGGAACGAGAATTCTGTGTCGTCTGGGGCGTAACAGTCTGCCGGTCAGTGGGGACTCCCCCTTCGTTTGACTTCCCCTTCTCCTACTGACCGGCGGCTGATTTTAAATGGTTACATTTGTTGTATTACTTTTGTTGCACACACCTTGGTTTAAATAAACAGTTGGCGTGATAGTGTTCCTGTGAGCGGAACACTATTCCGCAAACTCTATACTGATGCAACAGTTAACGCAACCAGCGAAAGGAAATTTTTATGCCTGATGTTGTGGGATACCGAGCCAAAATTGGAGTGATTTTGCCATCCACCAATACAGTTGTGGAGCACGATTTCGCTCGTGTACGCCCACACGGCGTGACTTTCCATAGTGGGCGATTTCTGGTAGAAGCTCCCGACCTAAGCACAGATGAAGCATTTCTACACTTTCTTGAACTTATTCGGGAGACCATTCCCACTGCAATACGTGACATCATGACCTGCAAACCAGACCACATCCTCATGGGGATGTCTGCTGAAACATTCTGGGGAGGCAAAGAAGGAAATGCTGCTTTCTCAGCACGTGTTGCCGCTATTGCTGGCGAAATTGGCATCACCTCTGGTGCGGCAGCTTGCAACGCTGCACTCAGCAAACTCGGGGTGTCAAAAATTGCTTGCCTCACGCCCTACCAAAAAGCAGCTGACGAACAGGTGTATGGCTATTTCAGTGAATGCGGCCTTGATGTTAAGCGAGTGCATGGCTTGCGCTGCGAATCGGCAACCTCGATTGCCGATGTGACACCTGAAACTCTCGTGGAGGTACTCAAAAAACTTGACGGCAGCGACATTGATGCGATCGTGCAGTGTGGCACCAACTTGTCGATGGTTGAGGTAGCGGATCAAGCTGAGCGTTGGCTCGGTAAACCCGTTCTAGCAATAAACGCGATTTGTTTGTGGCATGCGTTGCGTAGTCTTGGTATCACAGATCAGTTTGTTGGCCACGGGACTATGTTGCGCGAGTTTTAACTGTGCCTCAACCGCATGTGATTGTTGTGGGTGCCGGGCCGGTTGGTTGTCTTACCAGCGCGGTGCTTGCCACAAGAGGCATTCGGGTTACGTTGCTTGAAGCGGCAAAGGCTTTGCCTAAAGAACTTCGTGCATCAACCTTTCACCCCGCCACCTTAGACTTGTTGCAACCCTATGGAGTTGTGGATGCATTGATCAAGCGAGGATTAATCGCACAACGGTTTGCTTACCGCGACCGCAGAGGCGGCGTGATTGCGGAATTTGACCTTGCAACTCTCGCTGATGCCACCAACCATCCATATCGTTTACAATGCGAGCAATACAAGCTTTGCGAAGTTCTGTTGCAGCAACTTTCTCTCCACGATCACTTTACGGTGCATTTTGATGCCAAAGTGGTTGCAATATCCAATGGAGACAAGCCTGAAGTGCAGTTAGTGAGCGGCGAGTCGCTTAATGCGGACGCTATTGTTGGTGCGGATGGTGCGGCGAGCGCGGTGCGAAAATCGTTAGGCCTGAGTTTTGAAGGCATGACCTATGAAGACCGCTACCTGGTTTTGTCAACCACTGTTGACTTCGCCGATTACCTTGAAAATCTAGTGTATGTCAACTATATTTCTGACCCAGATGAATGGCTGGTGTTGCTACGCACTCGCAGTTATTGGAGGGCACTTTTTCCCGTTGCGCAAGGCGAAAGCGACGAAGATGCGCTAGCTGAATCGAGCGCGCAACGCCGACTGAGTAGCGTGAAGAACCTGCCACAACCCTACGACATTAGGCACCGTACTATCTACCGGGTTCATCAACGGGTTGCCGACAGGTTTTGTGTTGGTCGGGTGTTGTTGTTGGGTGATGCTGCACACATAAATAATCCTCTTGGTGGCATGGGGATGAACGGCGGATTACACGATGCTATTTTGATGGGTGCTTCTTTAGGAGCGTTTCTTTGTGGTGACTTAGATGAAACTAGGCTGCAAAGCCATGCTGGGTTGCGCCGTCAGATAGCCATCAACTATGTGAAGCAGCATAGTCACGAAAACGCCACGAGTTTAGCAAGCCCTGATAGTGCGGCCCGCAGGCGTGCCCTCAAACTAATGACCGCTCGTGCCAACGATCCAGCTTTGAATCGCGCTTATTTGTGCCAGTCCAGCATGATTGATGCCGTTGCGATGATGAAAGATGAGCTAGCTGAAGTGCGCGTTTCGGCTAACTGAGTTGAGAGCACTCAGAGACTTCTACAGAAATTATTTCGGTTGTTTCGTTGACCGGAACACTGTTTCGGTATAATGTCTAGTCAGGTCGTGGCAGAACAGCCCACGATCCGAAACAGATTTCTTGGAGGAAAACCATGTCTCACGCCCGCATCCGCACCTTTGGTGCTTTATTTGTGATATCACTTGTTAGTTTTGCCGCTTTACCTACTGCTTTAGCAGGCCACGGTGAAGGACATAACGGCGAAACGATGGAGTTATCAAAAAGCGAACTGATTGAAGACGGTGAGGCCGTCACGGTAATGCTCTCAAGTTACCTGCCGGGTAAAACCGCCACGATAGTGACCTGCTTCAACTACCCAGCATTGGGGCCGGCTGACTGTGAACTAAGCAACTATGGAGATCACACCGTGACTATAGCTGACGATGGAACCGGGACTTACGACTATCCAGTGGCTGTTGTGCCTGGCCGGTGCGATGTCGACAACTCTTGCTTCGTTGTTGCTGGTGATGGGTTCGGCCCAGATGCCAACTATTCGGCAGTAACCATCACATTTGCAGCTAGTGCTGAACCCGAGACTACAACCACCCCTGCCCCAACGACAACTGCTGCTCCAACAACCACTGCTGCCCCAACGACAACTGCTGCCCCAACGACAACTGCTGCTCCAACAACCACCGCTGCCCCAACAACCACCGCTGCGCCAACAACACAGCCAGTCCAAGAAGAGGTAGCGGCACCTCCCGCAGGTAATGATGGTGGCTCAAGCAGCTCCACAGTAGTTTGGGTTGTGCTAATAGTCGTTGGAGTTGGAGTTGTGGCAGGCGGAGTCTTTTATCGGCAGCGCCGAGGTAACAGTGCAACGTGATTTGAGTAATGGCAAACTTGCCCAGACCACAATGCATATGGCTATAGAGAAGATTACCGCAGAGTTGTTGATTGAAGACATGACTTCTGTGGAACGAGCGCGCGCTAAGCGAGTAGAAAGTGTTTTGTCGGCATTAGCGAGCAAAGCAGTTGAAGCAGACAACGAAGGTGTGTTCCCGCTTGAGCATGTGCGAACCATTTCAGCCGCAGGATTACTCGGGTTAACAGTACCCGAGCAATATGGAGGGCTTGGTGGTGGCTTACGAGACTTGGCGGCAGCAACCTTTGCAATGGCAACGGTCTGCCCCTCAACATCGTTGGCTTTTTTCTTTCAATGCAGCGGGTCATCAAGAGGATTATTGCCCTTAGCTGCAGTTGAAGCAGGTCTTTTTAGTGCAGATGAAGTTCCGAAGGTCAAAGAATTTGCAGAAAAGGTGTTGACGCGCATGGGTTCGCAAGGCCGCTGGGTAGCAAACTTTGCAAGCGAATCGGTGCGTAGCAAAGATGCCGCGGTCACTATCGCCACTGAAGCTAGTCGCACCGAGGGGGGTTGGCTCCTGAATGGGGTGAAGTCTTTTGGGTGTGCAACAGGTGTCGCTGATGATTATTTGGTGACTGCCAAATTAGCAGGTGGTGAGACGGCTGAGCATTTAGCAGTATTTTTGGTTCCGCGCGACACCAAAGGGGTAAGTGAACGAAGTAAATGGGATGCCATAGGCATGCGCGCCACCGCCACGCACGGCATCGTTTTAGAAAACGCTTTTGTTTCAGATGAAAACGCGTTGACCGTGCCAGCAACTTTTGTCAAAATGACACAAGTGAGTCGAGGTAGTTTTGTTGGAAACCAGGTTGCTTTGTCGTCGGTTTATGTGGGTGCTGCCCAAGCTGTGTATGACTATGCGCTTGACTTTTTGCGAACCACCAAATATCAAGGTACCGAGGAACCTATAGGTGGTAGTGATATGCATCGGCAACTCATTGGCAGAATGAGAGCTCATCTAGACACTGCCTTTCTGTGGACTCGGCGCCAAATCTCTTTGGAAACTGCTGAACCTGAGATAATACCCAAAGAAGATGTGATAGCTAATTGGCGTATCGCTAAAGGCGAAATTGCTGACAACTGTTTCCAAGTGGCTGTATGTGCATTAAAAGCGTGTGGCACCGGCAATACAGGAATGGACGGCGTTATCTCTAGAGCTCTGCGGGATCTTGCCATGGGGTTGGTTCAGGGCTTCCCTTCTGAAAGAGGACGTTTAGAAGCAGCTTCCTATTTTGTGCATGGTCACGAGGGTCAACAATTTGCGGCAGTCAAGGGGACTAAGTAAAAACAATGAACCCACTTCGTAAACGCCCGTGGTTTTTCCCATTGATTGGAGCGTCTTTGTATCTCAGCGGTATGAACGACATGTTTTTACACGTTGTTGGTGGTTGGTGGCTTGATTTAGGTCGCTGGACTCAAACAGTTGCCGTTCTAGCTTTGCTTGCATTAGGCAGCTATGTTGTCACCGTTTCACTTAATCGGCGGCACTCGGCTTACCGTGCGGCGATATTGGCCGCAGATGCCACAAGGAAGACTGACGAGAAAGAAAATCCATTAGCTCTACCAACGCGAGGTGATTTATGAAATCCATAGCCAAAGGAACGAAATGCCTGCAAATATGTCAAGTAGCTGGCGCAGTAGCGGTATTGGTGTTTTTTGCTGTTGCTTGTTCGCAGCCGGCACCAGAAACACAAACACAATCAACTACCACAACTGTTGGTGTGACCACAACGGTCGCTGCCGGTTCAACTCCAGATTCAACTCCAGACACATCTACAGACGCAACACCTGATTCAACTCCTGATTCCATTCCAGCTTTCATCCCAGTTGGGGCAGATACTCCAGGGGTTAGTGACGATAGCGTAACCATGTCCTTTATCATCACAGACACGTCAGCTGTGGCGGCAGGGTTTGGTTGGGAACCACCAGATGAAGGTGACCGTGAAGCGCAGCTCAGGGCACTAGTCGATCACTTTAACGAACAAGGTGGGTTCGCGGGTCGTCAAATTGATGCCAAAATCAGAGTTTTTAACGCCATAACCGATGGTCCGATAGCTGAAGAAGCACTTTGCAACGCCATCACTCAAGACGACAAAGCGTTTGCTGTGGTTTTAACTGGCCAACTGCAAGAAAACGCTCGGCCTTGCTACCGCAACGCCAACACGCTTATGTTTGAAGCTACGCTATATCCAGTTGATAACCAAGGATTTGAGGCGTTAGCACCCTATTATTGGTCGCCTTTGTTGCCGAGTTACGATGATCTGGTAGCGGGATTAGCGACGCGCCTTGTGGCAGACGGCTGGTTTGAGGGTGCTACTTTAGGGGTGATTGCGATTGAATCGGAGTTGTCACAGAGGGTTTATGAGGAACAATTTTTGCCTCGGCTTGAGGCTGCGGGCGTTGAGGTAGTTTCGTACAATACGATCGACCCAACTGATGGCACCTCATTTAACAACGATCAATTGCAGGCGATTATCAACTTCAAGAGCACTGGTGTAGATAAGGTTGTTGCTATCGGTGGTTCACGGCTAGTTCCTTGGTTTATTGAGACTAGCATTACCCAAAATTATGCTCCAGCATATGCGGTAACAAGCTATGACAACACTGAGTTTAGCGTCTTTAATTTCCCTGAAATGATGCCTGGCGCTAGCGGGATTAGCGTTTTGCCAGGATTTGATGTGGGCGATGAACAACTCAGTTTTCCAGCCACTGCTGCTGAGCAAGAATGCGTTGATATTTTTACCGCTGCGGGTTTGGAGTTTGAGGTCCGAGCTAATGTGCGGACGGGCCTAATTTTTTGTGACGTTTTGCGCCTTCTGCAAGCTGCTTCACCCAACCTTAGAGAGGTGAGCGCACAGGGAGTTAGTGAAGCTGTGTGGCAACTCGGCGACACCTTTGATGCGGCTGCGGTTTATGGTGTGGAGTTCAACGAAGGAAGTTACGCCGGGGGAGACATTTACCGCAGCTTTATGTTCGACTCTGGTTGTGAATGCATGGTCTTGTTAGCTGACCCGTCTGATTTTGACGGCTAACCGAACGGCAACGAAGCAAATGGACCCGGCGTGCGAGGGTCGGCCCGGCCATCCTCGGCTACTTTTGGCTGTTGCCTTGCAAGCAAGTGGTCTGGTTTCGGTGTTACCAGTTTTTTTGTTTCGCCGTGTTGAAATAGCTGAGAGACTCAGTTTGCTTGGCGCAATCGCAAGCGAAGCTGTCACCTTTGGTGTTGTCACTCTTGTTGCAGGGGTGTTGGTGTGCAAAGTTCGCGACAAGATTCCCGCTGGAATGCTGTGTGTCTTGGGCGGTTTTGTGACTACGGCAGGCTTAGTGACGATGACCATTACAACCGAGGCAACTCCATTTGTGGTGGCCGGCGTTTTAGTCGCGATTGGCAGCGCACCAGCATTAGTGATGCAGCGGATTTTGTTGTCAACAGACAAGAGATTTGCCGATCGTTTTCGCACCTTCTCTTGGTTTTGGGCGGCACTTGCCTTAGGCACAGCCATGTCGTTGGTGCTAACTGTTTTTGGTATTGGCCAATTCACCACTCATCTGTGGTTTAGTGCCGTGCTGACATTTGTTGGCACGATCTTTTTAGTACCTCACTTGCTTGCTCACGATGACGATATTGAGGTTGAAGCGACAGTGGCCAGAATGGATGTGGCGTGGGTGCGACGGGCTAATGGTTTCGCGTTTGCTTTTGGTGGATTGCTGATAGGTTCCGCCGCTGTGGCGCAATCACTCTTGGTTGATGAGTGGCAGCGTAACGAAACTCAAACGGCCGCAATCCTGGCGGGCGGACTCTTGGCTGGCGCGCTCATCAGTGTCTTCGGTCCGTGGTATCACCGGTTAGCTCGACTCAGCGGTGGCCGCCGAGCCGATGTGGTTGGCACCAACTGTTTGGTTGCTGGTGCTTTGGTGACTCTAGGCGCACTGTCATTTACATACATAGGCCTGATTGCTTGTTGGCTAGTTGCTGGAGGTGCCTTAGCGTTGGCCGCAACTAGCTTAGATGCCACGCTATTTGCGACAATAGCACCGCATCTACGCCGCAAAGTCGCTTTTGGGCAATTAGTGCGAGCAGGTGTCGGTGCGGGCCTAGTGTTGATTGTGAATGCGCGGTTGATTGGTGACGTTTCAGATCAATTCAAAATAGCTTGGGTGGGTTTGTTGCTAGTTGTTGTGGGTGCTGCAATGAGGCGATTTTCTCCTAGCGCGCGCGACACAAATACGGTGGTTGCTCAAGCGCAAGCAACCAATGCTCTGCGTCGAGTTGTCGACATCAACACTGCTGACGCACCGCTACTATCGGTTGAGGCGGTGTCGGTTGCCTATGGATCAGTGCAGGTTCTCTTTGAGGTGGATTTGCAGGTGGGTGAGGGAGCGGTGGTCGCGCTACTTGGAACCAATGGAGCAGGCAAAACAACCTTGCTGCGAACGATTTCTGGCTTGGAGCCCACCATTGCTGGTCGCATCGTTTATGCCGGGTTAGATATCACCAAGACACGGCCAACTTGGCGCACCAGCATGGGTTTGCACCAAATTGTTGGTGGTGAAACAGTGGTGGGTGCTTTGACAGTTGCAGAGAACCTGCGACTGTTTGGTCACGGCCTTGCTAGGTCAGCTAAAGCAGAGGCGCAAACAACTACCTATCAACTTGTTTATGAGTTGTTTCCTCGGTTGGCTGACCGCGCCAACCAACGGGCAGACACGCTCTCTGGCGGGGAGAAACAGATGCTTTCTCTATCTAAGGCACTTATCGCTCCCCCTAGACTTTTGCTGATTGACGAGTTTTCGTTGGGTTTAGCCCCCACGGTGATCGCAGACTTGTTGCCGGTGATTCGTGCCATCGCCGAACGGGGTGCGGCTGTGCTTCTAGTCGAGCAGTCTGTCAACATTGCTTTGGCTATAGCTGACTTTGCATATGTGATTGAAAAGGGTGCGATTGGTTATTCTGGTACGTCCGCTGAGTTGGCTGCGAAGCCTAATTTGTTGCAAGCTGCTTACCTTGAAGGTCTCTCTAGCGCGTTGAGGAGTACTAGTGGGGTCGTTTGATGTTTCTGCACCGTTGGTGCTACTCGGCTCAATCTTTGGTATTGGCTACGCGTTGCTGGGCATTGGTTTGGTTTTGGCGTATCGCTCGAGTGGTTTCATAAACTTTGCTCACGGTGCTATTGGTTTAGTGGCGGCATCAATGATGTCGGTGGTGGTTAGCGACTATGGGGTACCTTACTGGTTGGGCTTTGTTGGGGCTTTGGTTGTGGCTGCATCTTTGGCTGCTGGTATTGAAGCATTTATTGTGACGAAGTTGAAAGACGCGCCGAAAGTTCTGTCGATGGTTGCAACGCTTGGTGCCGCACAAGCGCTGCTGCTATTGGCTTTGTCGTTTTCTAAGGGCGGTTTAGGAGGGGGCAAGTTCCCTCAGCCGCCGTGGTTCCCTTCGCTTGACTTGACCGTCTTCGTTTCACCATCGGCCATGGCACTACTATGTTTGTCTCCAATATTGGTGATTGGTCTGTATTTATTTTTGCAACGCAGTCGTTATGGGTTAGCAATCCGAGCGGCGGCTGCTAATCCCGACTCGGCCACTTTAGCGGGTGCCGACCCCAGACAGATGGCCATGTTGTCTTGGGCACTCGCCGGGGCGATATCGGCCTTTGCAGCGATGCTAATCATTGGCAATCAATCCACGGTCACGCCAGATGCACTAGGACCGGATTTTATTGTGCGGGGTTTAGCGGTTGCAGCTTTGGCTGGGTTCGCCAACTTACCGTTGGCTCTAGGTGCGGGTCTCGGTATTGGAGTCCTGGAGCAGGTTTTAGCGTCTAATCCCCAAGCCACTGGATGGTTTGAAGTGGCGTTGTTTGGACTCGTAATTGTGGGAGTGGCTTTTCGCTCGCAAGGTGAAGGGGTAGAGCGTTGGTCGACTTTGGCACCGCAGCGACGGTTTCCTGATGCTTACAAAGAAGTATGGATTATTCGCAACTTGGGTTGGGTCTTTGGTGCGGTTGCGGTGGTGGTGGCACTGCTGGTTCCGTTGACTTTAACGAATCAGTCTGCTTTTGTGTTCACCACGATTGTGGCTTTTGCAACGATTGGGATCTCGGTTAGTTTTCTGACTGGTTTAGCAGGGCAACTATCGTTAGGACAGGTGGCTTTTGCTGCGTTGGGTGCGGTGGTGGGTGTTCGGATAGCCATTGAAACTGGCAGTTTGGTTTTGGGTTTGCTCTGTGGCGGCTTAGCCGCTGCGTTGGTTTCTGCGTTAGTGGGCTTACCCGCGCTGCGAGTGCAAGGATTGCTCTTGGCTATTGCGACGCTGGCGTTTGCGTTGGCGACCTTTAGCTGGTTGTTGCGTCAAGATTGGGCGTTTGGTGCGGGTTTGTCGTCTCGCCCGATGAGTGTGTTTGGTATCGAACTAACCACCTCAAGGCAGTTCTATGTGGTGGCTTTATGCGTGTTTGTGGTGATATTGGTGATTGCTAGCGTGCTGCGTCGTTCTTCACTCGGCCGTTCATTAATCGCGGTTCGTGACAATGAAACAGCTGCTCGGATGTTGTTGATCGCGCCCCGCCGCCTCCTTTTGACCGCTTATGGCTTTTCTGGTTTTGTGGCGGGAGTTGGTGGGGTTACTTTGGCGATGAGCAACACCTTTGTGACACGTAGCATTTTTACACCAAGCGACAGCATTAATGTGGTGTCTTTAGCTGTTATTGGTGGTCTTTCTGAATTGACCGGTCCGCTTTTGGGCGCAGCTTACTTGATTGGTATTCGTGAGTTTTTCAACCTTGAATTGTCTGCTCTCGCTGGCTTGAACGCGGTTTGGTTGATCCTTATCCTTGAACAACCTCGAGGTATTCATGGCTTGTTGACAAGCACCCGCAACAACCTTTTAGATCAGCTAGCTCGCTGGCATGGCATCGATCCGCGAGTTGCCCGTAACCGTGAGCAAGACACTGAAGTTGCTTCGCTAGCTGTAGTTATGCAGCCGTCAGAAATAGTCCAATCCAATACGGAAATGGTGCTTGATGTCCGTGGGATAAGAAAACGTTTCGGAGACTTGATAGCGGTAGATGACGTGTCTTTTCAGTTGCATGCACAAGAGACTTTGGGATTGATCGGCCCTAATGGGGCGGGCAAGACCACCCTGTTTGATTTGCTTAGTGGTTATCAGAAACTTGATGCCGGCAAAGTTCTGTTTGCAGGGCAAGACATTTCTGCCTGGCAGCCAGAACTACGGTGCCGACACGGCTTAATTCGCTCGTTTCAGAATGCGCCTCTGTTCCCCACAATGACCGCGCACGACATTGTGTTTTTAGCGGTCCTACGTGCCGCGCGTCATGGATTCGTGTTCGGTGGTTCCGCTACCGAGCAGCGCATTGAGAGCGAGACCCTTGAAATTTTAAACGCTTTTGGTTTAGTTGAACTAGCTGAATTGCCTATGAGTTCGTTGTCAACAGGTACTCGTCGGCTTGTGGAATTGGCGGCAAATATAGCTATGCGGCCTACTTTGTTGTTGATGGATGAACCATCAGCGGGCATAGCACAATCTGAGACAGAAGCTTTAGGTGAAGTGATTACCCAAATTCGTGATGTTTGTGGGGTCACGTTGATTGTTATCGAACACGATATGCCCTTGTTGACTAGTGTGTGCGACCGCATGATTGCGCTTGAGACGGGTTCGGTAATTGCTGAAGGCACGCCAACTGAAGTGCAAGCGAACCCTGAAGTGGTTCACAGCTATCTAGGTGGCGATCCAGCAGCTATCGCTCGCAGCGGATCAGCAGTATTTTGATTTGCTAGGTGAGGGGGTTATGGAGCTAAGTGAGAGCGCACGAAAACTGGTCGGTTCACCTCTGAACGGCTGGGGTCAAAGGAGTAGCCATCGGAATCAAATTCGGCTAGAGCTCGTATTGACCGAACACGATTACGAATAATCCAACTAGCCATCAAGCCACGAGCGCGTTTAGCGTAAAAGCTCACAATTTTTGGTTCGGAACCGTTTGAAGCGTCCAAAAACACCGGGGTCACCAACCTAACCGACAAGCGCTCGCTGTTCACAGCACTAAAGTACTCGTTCGATGCCAAATTAACCAGAGCTTTCGCCCCAGGACTTACAGCAGCATCACTGTTCAAAAGATCGGTTATGGAGTTACCCCAGTAGTGATAAAGGTTCTCGCCGCGCGTTGTGGCCACCCGACTCCCCATCTCTAATCTGTAAGGTTGCATAAGGTCAAGGGGGCGTAAAACACCATATAAACCCGACAATATTCGCAAAGTTTTTTGAGCGTGGGTGAAGTCACGTTCGCTGAACATTTGTGGTTTCAAACCCACATAAACATCACCGTTAAACGCCAACACTGCGGGGCGTGCATTTTGAGGTGTGAACGGAACGTCAAAATCTCTGTACCGTTCGTGGTTGAGTTCTGCTAGCTGTGGAGATATCGACATTAGCGCGCTTAGCTCGGCAGGGGACTTTTGCGACATCACCTCAACTAGTTCACAACTGTGTTCTAGCATTCGCGGTTGGCTGTACTTTTTTGTGGCCAACGCAGACTCGTAATCCAATGATTTCGCTGGGGACAAAACAACTAGCACATCATTGTGTATACACGAAAAAACTAGAGATATCTACCCACATTGGTGATTTCACAATCTAGCTAAAGTTAGCGCCGAAGTACTTTCGGCACGACCTTAGCGAATTCTGAAGGCAGTTTAACAATGCTCACACCGCATTGGCGCATCGCTTCCACCTTCTCCGCCGCTGACTCGCCCACCGTAGAAACAATTGCTCCAGCGTGGCCCATGGTGCGTCCCTTCGGGGCGGTTAAGCCAGCAATATACCCAACCACAGGCTTGTGCATGTGGTCGCGTGCATATATTGCGGCCTCGGTTTCTTGCAAGCCGCCAATCTCACCGATCATCACTACCGCCTCTGTCTCTTGGTCAGCTTCAAAGCGTTTCAAGTGATCAAGAAATGAACTTCCGTTGATGGGATCGCCGCCAATACCAACGCTGGTACTAACCCCAATACCAGCGGCTTTTAGTTGAGATGCAGCTTCGTATCCTAAAGTGCCCGAACGACTAATGATCCCCACCGATCCCGGTTCGTAAATGTGGGCAGGCATGATGCCTAAAAGTGATTTACCGGGGCTAATCACACCAGCGCAGTTGGGGCCAATCAAACACATCCGCTTAGCATGCTGATAGCGGCGAAGATAACGTTTCACCCGAATCATGTCTTGAACAGGGATACCTTCTGTGATGCAAACACAATATTCAATACCAGCATCTGCAGCTTCCATAATCGCGTCAGCAGCAAATGGCGCGGGAACAAAAATGATGCTCGCAGTAGCTTCAGTAGCAGAAACAGCCTGCTTGACCGTATCAAACACAGCCACACCACAGTGGCGAGTTCCACCTTTACCCGGCGTAACCCCACCAACAATATTTGTGCCATTTTCAACCATGTCTTCGGTGTGGAAACTAGCGATACGACCCGTTATCCCTTGCACAACAACAGGCGTGTCTCGCCCAATAATTATGCTCAATTGTCGCTCCCCTCAGTTTTTTTGTTGGCGGTGGCTTCCTGCGCGCAAGTCACCGCTTTGATCCCCGCTTCAGCTAGTGAATCGGCGGTCACCACGCCCACGTCTGCATCGGCTAATATCTTTTGCCCTTGTTCCACGTTTGTTCCTGAAAGCCTCACTACTACAGGCACTTTCACGGCTAATTGCTCTAGCGCAGCCACCACACCTTCCGCAATCCAATCGCAGCGATTGATACCCGCAAAAATGTTTACAAGCACAGCCTTCACATTGTCGTCAGAAAGCACTAGCCGGAACGCTTTGAGGACTCTTTCGGGTGATGCACCGCCACCGATATCTAAAAAGTTGGCAGGTTCCCCACCAGCGTGTTTAATGATGTCCATTGTTGCCATAGCTAGACCCGCACCGTTGATGATGCAGCCGATGTCGCCATCCAAGCCGACATAACTTAGCCCTCGGTCAAATGCGGTGCGTTCCCGGGGGTCTTCTTGGGACTTGTCTCGCAACTCCGAAACGTTTTGATGACGAAACAATGCGTTGTTGTCAAAGATCATTTTGGCATCAAGGGCCAGTAGCCGACCGTCGGAAGTGACAGCTAAAGGATTGATTTCCAACATGGTGATATCCAGGTCATTTATCAGTCGATAGCAAGCCGTTAGTAGATGCACAGCTTGGGGTAGCAGGCTTGAGTCAAGCCCAACCGCAAAAGCTATCTCCCGAGCCTCAAAAGCTTGCAACCCTACGGCTGGTTCAACATTCACCCTCACAATAGAATTCGGGTCAGCAGCCACGATTTCTTCAATGTCGCTACCGCCAGAAGCTGAAGCCACGATCATTAACCGCTCAGCTGCACGCCCAAGAACAAAACCGAGGTATATCTCTTTTTCTTTAGCAACCGCCGCTTCAACATAGAGTCGATACACTCCCTTACCGTTCTTACCTGTTTGCTGAGTGACGAGCCGTTTGCCAAGCAACTCACTAGCTGCTTCTGCAACCTCTCTTTCGTGGGCACAAACTTTAACTCCCCCAGCTTTCCCTCGCGCACCTGAATGTATTTGTGCTTTAACTACCCACCGTTCACCACCAATCTCTGAAGCTCGGTAAGCAGCCTGTTCAGGACTGTAGGCCAGCCCACCTTCGGGGATCGCAACCCCATATTCGCTTAGTATTGCTTTGGCTTGATACTCATGAACTTCCATTTGCTCCCCTCCAGCAAGTGCCTAGAATTTTTGATTTGGTTAGGATTTTGTGGCGATCTCGTTGGCGGTGTTGACTATGTTCTGAGCCATCTTGGCTGAGGCAGCGTCAATCATTCGTCCATCTAGTTGTGCTGCGCCTTGAGGGGTATTTTCTAGTGCTGTTAGCACACGTCTGGCTTGGTTCACTTCGCTTTCGGGTGGTGTGAACATTTCGTTGGCTAGCTCAATTTGAGATGGATGGATCGCCCACTTGCCGTCGTAGCCGAGCGCGGCAGCCCGCCGGGCTGCTTCGGTGTAGCCATTCGGGTTAGCGATGTCGCCGTATGGTCCATCTATAGCACGTAAACCGTTGGCACGACAAGCCACTAGCATCCGTGAAAGTGCCGCGTGCCATTGATCGCCGGGGTAATCGGGGTTGAGTCCGCCGATGGTGATGGTGCGAGCACCACACGAGGCAGCGTAGTCTGCTACTCCGAAATGTAATGCTTCAAGGCGGGTGCTGGTGGCAGCTATCGCTTCCACTCCTGCCATTCCTAAAGCTGTTTCTATCAGAGCCTCCAAACCGATTCGTTTAGGTAGACCGAGACTTTGCTCGATTTGTGTCACCAAGACATCAACGGTGTAAACGTCACCCGGAACACCAACTTTTGGGATTAGTAGTGTGTCAAGTACTGCACCACACTTTTCAACAATGTCGATCACATCTCGGTACATATATTCTGTGTCAAGCCCGTTGATGCGCACACAGATTGTTTTGTTGTGTGTATTCCAGTCAATGTCGTGCAACGCTTCGATAGCGTTTTTGCGCGCGGTTGCTTTGTCGTCGGGTGCTACTGCGTCTTCAAGATCTAGAAACACATAATCGGCATCGCTAGCGGCAGCTTTCTCAAAAAACTCAGGGCTAGAAGCTGGCACTGCTAGTTCGCTGCGTTGCAGTCTTTGGGTTCTCTCAATTATTTGCCAATGACTCATTTCGTTCAATCTTTGCTGTGTTTGTGAGTTGATAGGTGTTAGAAGTGTGGACATTACCACTATTCTTTGAGATTGCGTTAGCAAAAAGTGAGGAACATTTATGCCTTTTTCTGATCGTATTCTTATGGGGCCCGGGCCATCAAATCCGTATCCAGAAGTAACCGAAGCGTTCACGCGCCCACTTCTCGGGCATCTTGACAGCGAATTCATTGAGCTACTAGATGAAACCTGCGAACTCTTGCGGAACGTTTTCTGCACCGAAAATGCCTTGACATTTCCAGTTTCAGGGACGGGTTCTGCGGGTATGGAAGCAGCACTTGTGAACACAGTTGGCGAGGGCGACACAGTTGTTATAGGGGTGAATGGAGTTTTTGGTCAGCGTATGTGCGATGTCGCAGCCCGATGCGGTGCAATCGTGGTGCCCGTTAAAGAACGCTGGGGGATGCCTATTGACCCTAGTCGTTTACTTGAGGCACACCCAAACCCTACCCTTATAGCGGTGGTGCATGCCGAAACCTCTACTGGGGTTCGTAACGATCTAGCCGAACTAGGAGCTGCTAAGGGAGAAGCTTTATTGCTTGCCGATTGTGTGACTTCCCTAGCTGGTATCGAATTGTGCCTCGATGAATGGGGAGTGGACATTGCCTATAGCGGCACCCAAAAATGTTTGGGAGTGCCTCCTGGCTTGGCACCGCTTAGCGTTTCACCTCGCGCGTTTGAACGGTTGCGTAAAAAGCCGCAGTCTTGGTATTTCGATTTACAGATGATTGCTGCTTACGTCACAGGTAGTGGCGCGAGGGCTTATCATCACACCGCTCCAATAGCTATGCTTTATGCGCTAAACGCTGGACTCAAAGTGGTGCTCGACGAAGGCTTAGCAGAGACCCAGAAACGCCATCAACTATGTGGTGAATTGCTTCAGACTGGGCTAACCGACCGAGGCTTTGAATTGGTTGCGCCTGAGGCCAATCGTTTGCCGCAACTAACCTCGGTGCGTGTTCCAAAATCACGTTTACCTCAATCATGTAGCGAAGCTGATCTACGCAGCGAATTGCTTACCCGCTATGGTATTGAGATTGGCGGGGGGCTGGGTGAATTCGCTGGTTCCTGCTGGCGTATAGGGTGTATGGGGCACACCGCTCGGGTGCGTAACGTGGTGATGCTATTGGCTGCGCTAGATGACCTTCTGCTTTAACTTTGCTAGACACCATCATTACGATCAAGCCAAGTTTTTGCTTGGTTGTCTAAGATTGATGGATTAGCGGGTGTAGTTCAATGGTAGAACATCAGCTTCCCAAGCTGATAATGCGGGTTCGATTCCCGTCACCCGCTCAAGACCACACCATATTTGCTGGGCAAAAGTCATGAAAGAAAATAACTGCACTAAGAAAGCGGTGCGAACAAAACCCGCTGATCTGATTGAACGGCGTGGGTTTGTTAAAGGCACTACCGCGTTAGCAGGTTTCGCGGCAACATCGGCGGTTTTAGCTGCCTGTGGTAACGCTGAGGTGGGCGGTTCAGCTAATGAGACATCTGGTGTGACTAATTTGAATATGGAAACCACATTTGTCGGACCCGAAATTAACTGGATAATGGCCACTAGCTGGCCCGAATCGTTGGTAACTCTATACGGGGCTGCTCAGTACTTTGCCCGAAAAGTTAGTGAACTAACGGGTGGCGCGTTCACCATAACCCCCAAACCCGCTGATCAGCCAATAGGTGCTCTTGAGGTGTTGCCGGCAGTGCGAGACCATCAGGTGGATATGGGGCACAGCGCGGCGTACTACTATGTGGCACTTCACGCAGCACAACAATTTGGCACAACGGTGCCATTTGGATTAACCCAACGTCAACAAAACGCTTGGCTCTACCATGCCGGCGGACTAAAAACGTTGAACGATTTCTACGCGAACGAACACCAAATTATTACTTTCCCCGCAGGCGCAACTGGCTGTCAAATGGGTGGTTGGTTTACTAAAGAGGTCAGCACGGTAGCAGATTTAGCTGGATTGCGGATGCGTATTCCTGGCCTCGCTGGGCAAGTACTAGAGAACCTCGGTGGTCAACAAGTTGAGCTGGGTTCAAATGAGATCAGGGATGCCATCCGCAACAACATTATCGACAGTGCCGAGTTTGTGGGCCCCACAGACGACCTGATTTTGGGCCTTGACGAATTTGAAGGGCAGCTCTATTATTATCACCCAGGTTGGTGGGAACCTAGCACTACCTTAGAGGTACAAATATCACTAGAACGTTGGAACGAACTGCCTCCTTACTATCAATCCGTCGTTGAGATAGCTGCTATGTCCACGAATGTAAACACTGTTGCCCACTACGACTACCGCAACCAAATCGACATAAAGCGAATCCAACAGTTCGCTAACATTCGTGAGTTTTCACCTGAACTAATGAGGGCTTTCAAAACAGAAACTGAAAATGTGCTAACTACGTTAGCTGCACAAAACCCTCAGTTCAGAGCTATTTTTGAACCGTGGCGGCGTTTCCGAGACAGCGTTTCAGCATGGCATGGTTTAGCAGAACGTTCTTATCTAACCCAACAATCCACTATTTGGGTGTGAATCAAAGGGGTTGAGCGAAATGATACTCTCAGACCGTACGCTGCGGGAGTTTATCGACGAAGGCCGTATCGTTATTGACCCACTTGACGATTCTGCGTTGCAACCTTCTTCGGTTGATCTGCGGCTAGACCGGTTTTTTCAAGTTTTCCGTAATCACACATTGGGTCATATAGATGTGAAAGCAGATCTGAGTGAACTCACGCAGTTGGTGGAAGTTGATAATGATCATTCGTTTATTTTGCATCCGGGCGAGTTTGTTTTGGGTAGCACCCTAGAGCGGGTAATGGTCCCTGATAATTTGGTTGCGAGATTAGAAGGTAAATCAAGTTTGGGTAGGTTGGGATTGTTGATCCATTCAACAGCGGGTTTTGTGGATGCTGGTTTTGATGGGCAGTTGACGCTTGAACTTAGTAATGTGGCGAACCTGCCAATCAAGCTTTATCCGGCGATGAAAATTGGCCAAATCTCGTTTCAGATGATGACAACCGCAGCCCAGCGTCCATACGGCTCCGACGAACTTCGCTCAAAGTACAAACATCAACGTGGCCCTATGCCAAGCCGTTACTGGGAGAATTTTGGAAGTGGTTAGCGGTATTGAGTGGCTGTGATGATGCCCGCCAAAATCATGCCTAAGCCGAGTAGCAAGATTATGTTAGAAGTCGACCATATTGATCCTACATAGTTCACTAGGATTGTTGTCATTCCAGCTCCGAGCAGACCAAACATTAGTATCGGCACCCATCTGGGGCTAGGGCGCATCTGGTCTTGACCTGTGTGCGATACTGTGTCGGGAACGTAGCCATCTGGTCTAGTTCCTTTTGGTGTGACCCTTCCCGTTGAGACGCGGCGTTTCGTTGGTTTTTCTGGCATAAAGCAATGTTAGTGGAACATGCGAGCTTTAGTGGCTCTTTGCGTTTTAGGTTTTCGAGGGTGTTGGGGAACGACCCAACAAAGACAACTCAGAAACCAATCTCGAATCACTCAACAACGCTATCTCACCAAAAGCTAAACAAATGGGGTTACCGCACCCCACCCCACCGTCTGGCTTCTCAAACTCTATATTAGTTGATGTATCTGTAAACAACATAACATCACTCTAAAGGCACCATGTGACATTCACAACCATCAAACATCAAATAATATTAGAATTTCTAAAATATTTTATATGCTTTCTAACATAACAAGAAATTAGTAATCGCAAGGAACGCTCACTCCACACCCAAGCTTGATCACCCAACCACAGCGTCTAGGTGCTAGCTTTACTAGCCACCACAAAGTCCAAGAAGCGGTGTGGTAGCTATAGAAGTTACATGCCTGTCATTATCCACTGATTTGTTCACAGGCTGTGGGTAAATTCAATATGTGTCCATGCTTTATTCGATAGGTGCCACCAAATCCATATCTTCAAGACAATGTTTTGGAGGAGCAGGGTCGGCATCAGGGGCGATCGTCATGCGAACTTCGGTGCCGCAAAGGCTGCAACGGTAGATAATCTTTACTTTACGAAGTTCACCCGGCGGAGGCGGTTCAGGCGTGGGGCGAGCAAGCCCACGCAGCATCACCAACCCAATGCGGATAATGACCATAGCCACAATCACCGCAATGATCACATTGACAACATTCATCCCCCAATCCTATTCACTTGTTGATTGTGTGGGTGCCTCGCACTATCTGATCTTCGGCGGCTTTCACGGTGACTGTTTGCGGGATGTTCCAGTTGTCGCCTGTGAAGCTCACGTAGGGGCGACCAAGATCAGTAGAAGCAGCGGAAACAGTACCGCCTTGTCTCTTGACGCTGGAGTCGTATATGTTACGTGGCCTAAGAAAGGGGGATTACAGAATTGACTTGACGGTCCGGTGAGACGTCGCTGGTTGTGCCGACCTCTTTGTGACGGTTCAGTCGCAGGTCGGATAGTCGCGAGGGTTGTAGCGTTGACTGAGCGTCAATTCCTGATGCCGCTTCTTGTGATCTAGGTTAGTGAACCAGTTTACGCTGCGAAGTTTGTGGTGCTGGACTTCATTCTGCCATTTGGTCGGCTAGCACGTCATCCTCGGTACCTCTGAACCGCGACCGGCCTCGCTTGCTTTACAACCTTCTCTAGAACTACCTGCGTCCTGGCAAACTACGGCAGTAGCCTTTGTGCCCTCGAACCAAACCACACGGCAAACCAGTGGACTTCACCTTCTTGGAGCACAGAACCATCGATGCCGTGCCTGACGTTTCGCTCCAGTTACGACTGTCCTTCAAAAATGGCTCAGCAAGCACTAGGGCGTAAGCTCCAGCAGACGCGTTAATATCGCAAACGGTCGAAGACATCACGCTGAATGCGTCGTACACCTTGTCCGCATCGTACGCACGCAGGCTAGGACCAATAGAACGGCTCTTCACTATGCCTGCGTATTCAAGGCGGCGAAGTGCGTTCGCGCAACGCACCTGCGAATAGCCGGTCGCATCTGACAGAGTTGAGGCAGTGACCGACGGATTCGCTGGGAGATAGTCGATCACCGCCGCTGCCACGGAACGTCTCGAACGTCCGCCGATAGCGTATCGCCAATGGTTCTGTAAAACGTTGATAGCCTCTTGGTAGCGAAGCACAGAGGCACTTGAATGTTGGATCGCCACTGCTAGAACTTCCAACCATCGAATGAGAGCAACGGACCGCTCCAGATCGTTTGGTTCGCCGATAAACGACTCGAACTCTCGCAGAGAGTCAAGGTAGTTGTTGCGGTTGCTTGATAGTGCCAAACTCACCGGCGGCATCATGTTGTTCGGCGCACAACGCGCTTTGAGTATGCCGTACAAGATAGCACGCCCAGTCCGCCCGTTACCGTCAGCGAACGGATGGATCATTTCTAACTGGGCATGAGCGATAGCTGCTTGCAGTACAGGCGGATGTTCCTCAGATCGCAGATACGAAATCAAGTCTTCAAGTAATGGCAAGCACTCGGTCGCGGGCGGGGGCACGAATTCGCCTTCAAGCGGATGCCAGTCGTTCCCTCCGATCCAGTTCTGCTCCTCACGCACAATGCCTCCGATGTGAGGCATTGGGGAAGATGCCATCAACGTCCGATGAGCAGAGAGAAGCGTCTCTAAATCTACCTCTCTGTGATTCGCGAGCATCTGCTGTGCTTTATCGGTGGCTTCAATGTTGCCGATCACTTCCGCTACAGGGCCGCGAGCCGTGTTTTCGCCTGTGTGCTGTTGTTTCGCTAGCGCCTGCACAACACGCTTTGGGTTCGGGGTTACGCCTTCTATGTGAGATGATCCCAGAGACTCAGCCCAAAAGCAGATGTCGCCGCCCGAGCGAAGCGTCAATTTGCTTACCGTGTCGATAAGCGTACGTTCGGTTTCTGCCAAGAACGCGACTACGTCAGCGGTCAACATCGGTTGCCAGCCTTGCAGCGGATGAGGGATGTAGGCATCGAAGCGACCACCGCGACGATCGCGCTCTCTTAACGCGTGAGGATTGCCGTACCAAGTCTGAGAAATGTATCGACCCATACGTGTTCCTCGTTAGCGTATTAATTTTTTAAGATTTGATACGCTAAATAATTTAGCGTATCAAATATTGGATAGTCTAGTCAGGATTACTTACCGACACTGGACAGTTCCTAGCCGTCCGAACTTCGGGTTTTGGTGCCGATGCCACAACATTATCAATTATCTTATGTGGGCATGTACCGTTTTCAGAGTTGAGTGCAGCTAGCGTTCTCATCATGCCCATCACAAATGTGCTAGTTTGATTATCAGCACAAGTTGACACACAAGCTTTATTATCATTTTGTTGGTTTCAGTTACGCGTTATTTTTAGGGTGTTGAGCTCTTTCACAACTTCTCTAGTTATTATTGATTATTGTGAAACAGGACTTGTTGCCCAAAAACAAAAACATGAAAGCACTTGCGTTGACTGTTTTACAACACGAGAACGGTCAATTAACTATGCGTCCCGTAATCAAACGGATGCTACGTAAAACGATATGGGTTGTTGTTTTGGTTTTAGCGATCCTTTTGTTTTTGAATGCAGTTATTTCTTGTTTGTCTAACAACAAAAATAGCGGATCTTCGACAAGCCCTACAGAAGTTCTAGTTGAGCAACTGCATGTTTTGCCAGTGGAAGCGGAATACGAAAAAGGTTACGACCGCTCCCGTTTTGAGAGCTTGAGAGACGATGATAGTTGCGGCACACGTTACGAAGTGCTGCTGAGAGACGCTAAAAATCCAAAAAGCATTCAACAGTTAGATAACTGCAGGCTTAGTGGTGGGGTCTGGTTAAGCATCTACGATAATCAACTTATAGAGGGTGACGGCACTGGTTTAGATATTGATCATTTGGTGCCGTTAAACGAAGCTTGGCGTTCCGGGGCTTATAAATGGAGCGAAGCAAAGCGAGTGCAGTACAGCAACGATTTGGGTTATGCTAATTCTTTGCTTGCTGTGTCGTCTATCTCAAACCGATCTAAGCGAGATCAATGGACCAGATAAATGGATGCCCCCAAACAAAGAATGGCATTGTCGGTATGTGGCGTATTGGATTGATGTGAAAACCAGATGGATGTTATCAGTAGACAAGAACGAAAAACGTGCGTTGCTTAAAATACTTGATGGTTGTGACTCACAAAGGTTAAGTGACAGGCATTGGGTGTAGCTCTTCTCGCCTCAGCACCAACCTGCCGCTGCTCCATCTGCTCCAAGCTGATTATTTCTAAGTTACAAGGCATTGGTTCTTGAAATGACTAACAGTATGTCAATATCGTCGAAATAACGCAGCGGACATGTGAAAGGTGCGTGCTCGGCTTTCGCCTCGGGATTCGAGCAGTCCTCGTTCAACGAGCGTATTGAGTTTGGCACGGGCTGATAGCAGATCGACTTGGAATATTTCAGCTGCCCGTCACCCGATTGATCCCTCGTCCGATCCGGTCCACGAGAGCAGCTCGTTTGAAGGCATCGGCCAAAACGGGGTTGCGAGGTTTCAGCCTCACCCACCGCCGTCGACAATACTTCGTGGGGACGCATCGGTAAGCATTGCGGTTTTCCTTTGACATCTATAGAACGGCGCAGGTACCGACCTTTACTTGTAGCGTGTACTGAAGTTGAGGTGGGCACAGTTATAACAGCGATCAGATGGTTCTCAACAGTCACGGGTTCAACATCGACCTCAACGGGAGGCTCTGTGTGGGCGAGGATCGTAGCCTTCAGGCGTAAAGGATCGGCGTAATCACGTTTGTCGGGGTTGATCCCAGCGAAATCACCAGAGTCGGCCACACCCAAAAACAATGTCCCTCCAACTGCGTTTGCAAGACAAATCACAGCCTCAGCAAGCGCATCCTGATCGATCGAACCACCTTTGAATTCGATGGTAAGCGTTTCGCCAGACGCAACGAGAGAAGTTACAGCACTAGAATCAATAAAAGAAACTGAGAGTATGAACGAAAGAATCCGTACCACTTTGTACCATATAATCTCTAAGGAACCAAAAATAGTTCCATACAGCACGTTTAAGTTCAGGTTTATCGCCATAATCATCTATCTTCAACTTGATTTCCTCTTGTAAGGTCCTCATATCAATCCCACGTCCATGCGTGAGCCAACGTTCTTGGTCAATCAAAAGCTGCGCGATTAATGTCCGCGCTAACGTGAATATGGCTTTTAACAACCAGCAGAACTTAGATAATCGGGGGGTTAGCCGGTGTTTCTTAGGCCGGCGGCTACTCCATTGATGGTGAGGAGCAAGGCTCTTTGTAAAAGGTTTGCAGCCTCACCTGAAACATTAACCTTGCCTTTTTCAGACATAGCGCGAGAGCGTGCCAAGAGTTCAACTTGTAACACATTTATTGGGTCTAGGTATGCGTCACGTACGGTTAGGGTGCGTTGCAATATCGGGAGATCGTCTAGTAGAGGCCTGCCAGTCAACTCGGTGATTTCGTCTAAGGTGAGGTCGTGTTCGGCAACTATCGTCTCAAAAAAATGATGTAATTCTTCTGGTACTAGCCGATCTACGTAATGGCGAGCAATGGCCAAGTCAGTTTTCACAAGCGTCATCTCCACATTAGAAATGAACGTGGCAAAAAACTGCCAGTCACCATACATGGCTTGTAGTTCGTTACTGTAACCCGCCTCACGAGCAGCCTGTAGCGCGGTGCCCACCCCGAACCACCCGGGGATAATCTGACGTGACTGTGTCCAACCAAACACCCACGGGATGGCCCGCAAACCAGCCAAATCACCCTGAGAGTTGCTGCGGCGAGCTGGGCGAGAACCAATATTCATGTCTGCAAGTTCAGCAACGGGAGTGGACTTGTGAAAGTACTCAACAAAACCTGGGGTTTCAAGAAGTTGCCGATAAACCTCAATAGAGCTAACCGACATGATTTCCATCACCTGGTCCCAAACAGTTGTTGTCAGAAGATCGTGACGGGGAGTGCGGTGCATGAGTGAAGCCTCCAACACAGCCGACAAAGCCAAATCAAGATTCCGTTTCGCGAGTTTGGGCAAACCGTATTTATCGGCTATGACCTCCCCCTGCTCGGTGATTTTAACTTTCCCTTTCACCACCCCAGCCGGTTGCGAAAGGATAGCAGCGTTGGTTGGTCCGCCTCCTCGCCCAACCGTGCCACCACGCCCGTGAAACACCGTTATCCGCACTCCAGTTTCTGCCGCCACCTCAGCGATTGTGCGCAGAGCCTTGTGGATTTCCCATTGCGAGGTTGTGATGCCACCATCTTTGTTGGAATCAGAGTAACCAACCATCACTTCTTGATGGTTGCCTCGCAGTTCAATCAAACGCCGGTAAGGCTGGTTGTTAAGCAGTTCACGCAACACCACCCCAGCGTTTTGAAGGTCACTAATTGTTTCAAATAGCGGAACGAAGTTGAGCCGTGCCACACCAGTTACCAGGTCGACAAGCCCGACATCACGGGCGAGTACCGCTGGTGCCAAAATGTCGTCAACTCCTTGGGTCATAGAAACGATGTAGGCACCGATGATTTCGTCACCACTTTGGTCTAGAACCTCCCGCAACACCCTAAAAAGTGCGAGCGCGCCGTTTTCGTGACTATTTGTGTGGTGGCTAAGCGGGGGGGCTAAAGGGCGACGACTACTGAGTTCGGAGGTGAGCAACTCGGTTCGTTCTTGGCGGTTTAGCACCGCATAGTTGACATCAAGCGAAACAAAGAGGTCACCTATTTCTTGATGATGAACAGCGGCGTGTTGCCGTATGTCTAACTTAGCTAAATGAAAACCAATTAAAGCGACAGTGCGACGCATTCTAGCTAGCCGTCCATGCGCCAACAATTCTCCACGATTAGCAGAAAGCGAACTGCTCATTACCGCTAAGTCGGCTTCAAGTTCTGCCGCGTTTCGGTAAGCCGTTGCTTTTTCTGGATTGTCTAAGGTGTCTTTAAGACGTTGATGGATCACCCCACAACGACGCCGGTAAGGTTCACCACTGCTCAGTTGTTCAAAACGTGTAGTGATGGCGCGGAATTGCCGCTGGTCGGCATCAAGTCGTTCTTCTAGTTCAGTTGACACACCAACCACGGTGTCGCTCACCGATAGCTCCGCCGACAAGGCTTCAACTTCGCTAATCAAGATCCGCAAGGCACGGTTTCGTTGAAATTTGAGGACTTCAAGAGTGGTTTGAGGGGTCACGTTGGGGTTGCCGTCACGGTCTCCCCCAACCCAAGATCCGAATTGGATAGGTACATTGTTGTGAAGTTTGTCACCAATACTACGCAGCACAAAATCAATGTCGTCCAACAGATCAGGCACACCTTCGGTGACTATTTCGTTCAGAAAATAAAGAATCGAACGGGCTTCGTCAATCGGATCTGGTTGCGCTCGCCGTAGTTCATCTGTTTGCCAAATCGCATCAATGAGTTCATCGATGCGCCTGTCGATGCGTGCATGACTACTTTGTTCTGTGTGGCGTTCGTTGCGTTCCTCAATAAGAACCGCAAGTTCGGCGAGTTTGTCCAATATTGATCGCCGTGATGCCTCGGTGGGATGCGCGGTAAAAACTGGTCTTAAGTCTAAAGCTTGGGTTGTGTCGATGATTTCGGAGGTAGGGATGCCGCTGTTTTGAAGTTTTGCTACTGTTTCGGCGAAACCGTTGTTGATTTCAGGAGTGGCGTTGAGATGTTCGATGCGGTGAACCTGTTCAGCAGTGTTCGCCAGATGGAAATACACGGTGAAAGCTCGCACCAACAAAATCGCGTCGCTAACATCAACATCGCTGAGATGATCAATGAGTTCAGTGCCGCTTTCGGTGTCTCGGTGTAAACGACTAGCGTAACTACGCACTTGTTCAACACGGTCTAACAAACTCTGCCCATGCTGGCGCACCAAAGCTGCACCTAGTTGTTTACCTAAGCGGCGAATGTCGCTGCGCAGCACTGCATCTATTTCTTGGAAATAAGTCTCGTTCATAGCCCTTAGCTAGTATATTCTCGCCCAAGCGAGATAATTCTTGTGAGTGCCGTAGCTAAATGTGTTGCTGTGGGTATGCTGACATTGTTCGTTTGGTCTTCTGAGAGAGGAAATGCTGTGATAACACTGACCGACTCCGCGGTTTCAAAAGTAGATGAATTGCTGAATGCTGAAGGTGATGAAGGGCTTGCTTTGCGGGTATCTGTGCGCCCCGGAGGATGCTCAGGTTTCTCATATGAAATGTATTTCGATAATGAACGGGCAAAAGACGATGTGGAAGTTTCTTTTGGTGCCGTTGATGTGCTAGTGGATTCATCATCAGCTCAGCTTCTCAATGGGGCAACACTTGACTACAAAGACGGCCTAACAAACGCGGGCTTTTCGATAGACAACCCCAACGCGCAACGCAGCTGCGGTTGCGGACAGAGTTTCTGTTAGTCTCACTTGGCATCAAATAGCGTAGACAAGTGAGGCCACGCGCCACAAGGATTCTTAAAGTCGCCGCGTGGGGGTAACAGAAACTCTAGAACTAGAGGTAAATGGAGAGCTAATCCAAGTAGAGATTGATAGCACCACATCGTTACTCGAAGTCCTGCGTCACAAGCTGAGGATAACCTCGGTGAAAGATGGGTGCAGTCCTCAAGGGCAATGCGGTTGCTGCACTGTGCTAGTTGATGGCACGCCGCGAGTTTCCTGTGTCACACCCGCTAGACGGGCGCAAAAACGCTCAATCATCACGTTAGAAGGTTTCGATCCTGAGGTGCGCGAGGCTTGGCTGAATGCCTTTGTTGTGACAGGGGCTAGTCAGTGCGGCTTTTGCACTCCCGGGATAATCTGTCGTTTTGAGGGTTTGCGAGCTAAAGGCATAAACCATTGTGATCGGGGCACTGCGGCAAAAGCACTGCAAGCGCATTTGTGCCGCTGCACTGGTTGGCAGACCATTGTTGACGCGTGGCAAACTTATGGAAAAGATGAAGACGATGGAGACAACAGAGACTGTGGAGACAATGGAGGCCAAAACATAGGGTCAAGCCAAACCGTTGATGTCAACAGCACAAAACGGAGGCAAGCGGCGGAGCAACGGGCTTGTTTAGAAGGCGGTGTGGCACAATCGGTGGGAGCAGCAGTTGCGGCGGGGCGAGGAGGTTTCGCAGCTGACACGGCTCCTACAGGCGTTCTAGTTGCGGTGTTGGCACATAACCAAGATGTGGACAGCACTAGCCACGACAACACAGTTAGCAAAGGTGAGTCAAATGTTGGCGAGTACCAGATTGCGGGTGAACGATGGGTGGTTGGTGAAACCCATGAGCAAGCTCTACGGTTAGCCAAGAAGTTGGGGGGTCGGCGCACTACCGCCACCTTTGAACCACCCATACCATTACCCGATGGATGTTTTGACCTCACGCTGCAAACCTCTTGGATTGAACCGTCCTATCTCGAAACGGACACTTCTTGGTGTAAGCCAGGTGGTCAGCCTTGTAGTTCTTTAGCAAACGGAGGTGCGTTTGGTGCTAAAACCACGAGTAAAGTAAGCGAAGTGGCACGAAAGTTAGCCAATGAAATTGGACAGCCCGTGCATGTTTGCTATAGCCGTGAGGATACGGTGCGGCTTGGCCCCAAACGCCCGCCTATAGCAGCGGGCATAAACCGTGATGGTAGTGGGGTAATGCGTGTGGCTCGTACACCAGGCATTCGTGCAGCCATCGCTAAAGTGGCACCTAAACTGCAAGTGCTTGAAGTTGAAGTGAATGGTCCACCAACTAGCAGCGTCATACGTGGTGCTGGCTGGGTGGAAGCAACTGTGTTGATGGCGGGAATACGCAACGAGATGGGTTGGATACGCGCGCCCGGCGGGGGTGAAGCAACTGCGACGGTACACGACGACAACTCGATAGCACTGAGAGTACGTTGCGGAGCGCACCTTGATGAGACGATCTTGCGCTCGTATTGTATCGGTGCGGCACACATGGCTTTTTCGTGGGTTTGTAGCGAAAACCTCACGGTCGATGATGAAGGCACAGTACATGATCTCACCATTCGGTCTTTTGGAGTGTTGCCGGCGTTAGCAACACCTGATATTGAAGTTAGTATTGAAGCTTCGAAGGAAAAACCTGTTAATGGGTCTGACGCTGTTTTCGCTGCTGTGGCTGCAGCGGTGTGGCGCAAACATGGCTGTCCTCCAACTTGGCCACTAAGTGCTGGTGATACTGGGAATGGAACCCGCTAACTTGAACGGTTTGCTACGTGAACAAGTAGCGGTTAGCTTAGTGAGTAAGAAGATCAGTGAAAAAGGAGCATCAAAACAATGGATTTTGGTTCAATAGTGATGGTGGTGGTGCTGCTGGTGGTGCTGCCGGTGGCAGTGCTAATGAGCATGGCTGCGTTGGCAGGCGCACTTGGTGGTGCGATTAGACGTAATAGTGATACCAACAATTTGAATGAGCAAGGCGAACCAAACGAATATTTAGAACTTTCTCGAACCAATCCATATGACAGATGACCGGGTGGTCATATCTGCAGGCTGCGATTAAGCCCAACGGGCACGACCAAAGGAATAACCAACCGATCGAACTGTTTGAATTAGGTTGGCGTGTTCCTCCCCAAGCTTAGAACGCAATCTCCGCACGTGAACATCCACGGTACGCGCACCCCCATAATAGTCATATCCCCAAACACGATTTAGCAGAGTTTCACGGGTGAACACTTTGCCCGGTTGCGCGGCAAGAAACTTCAAGAGTTCATATTCCATGTAGGTCAGGTCAAGTGGTTTAGAGTCGATCATTGCTTGGTAAGTCTCCAAGTTCATTGCTAATGGCCCATATTCAATGATGTCGACATCTTGTGTTTGTCCGCCACGCCGAAAACAGTGTTTCAGGCGGGTCTCAAGTTCTAGGGGATGGAACGGATTTAAGCAGAAGTCATCAAAAAGGGCTTGATGCGGGTCAAGTTTCTGCAGCTGTCCACCGTTTACCAATAGCAACAACGAACCAACATCGACCTCACCATTGCGGATAGCGCGGCAAACTCGTAACGCTGG
Source organism: Candidatus Aldehydirespiratoraceae bacterium (assembly GCA_965204595.1). Taxonomy (GTDB): domain Bacteria; phylum Actinomycetota; class Acidimicrobiia; order Acidimicrobiales; family Aldehydirespiratoraceae; genus VXYK01. Next base: position 1,814,226 of record CBDBEW010000014.1, read on the forward strand.
ATCAAGCTCGTCGGGTGCAGTTATTATCGCACCAACCCAACCATCTGCGGGTTCTGCAATGTGGGCATCTTCTATGGTGCGAAAGGCTTCCCATGACCAACCAGCAATATCAAGTGTTTGAGCCAATTCGGGCAGGACTGGGTCAAAAAACACTAGCAATGGGTTCATTGCATGATGCCGTTCTACCAAGTCGGGAGATAACGTTCTAGTTCAAATGGTGTGACTGTGGCTTGGTATTCATTCCATTCAGCGCGTTTGTTACGCATAAACCATTCAAATATGTGGTCACCTAACGTTGTTCGTACCAGTTCGGAACCCTCAGCCACATCAAGTGCTTCACCAAGCGACCTCGGTAGAGGTTCAACTCCTAAATCGCTGAGTTCGTGGTCGTGAAGTTCGTGGAGATTTTGACGTGTTTCTGCGGGTAGTTCGTAAGCTTCGTTGATACCACGCAATCCCGCGGCCAACACAAGTGAGAAAGCGAGATATGGATTGCATGCAGGGTCGGGAGCTCGATACTCAATACGCGCAGACGTTGACTTGGTCCTTCTGCGCACGGGCACGCGCACAAGCGCCGAACGGTTGTTGCGCGCCCAAGCAACATAAGGTGGTGCTTCAGATTTTTCTGAGAGTCGCTTGTAGCTGTTGATTAGTTGATTGGTGACCGCACTGATCTCGCGGGCGTGACGCAAAACCCCAGCGGTGAACCGTCGAGCAGTTTCTGAAAGCCCATAAAGATCGTTGCTGTCGTGGAAAACATTTGTGTCGCCATTGAACAAAGACAGGTGAAGATGCAACCCCGAACCTTGCACACCATTAAGGGGTTTAGGCATAAATGAGGCGTATACCGACCGTTCCATAGCAATTTTTTTGACCACCAATCTCAGGGTCATAAAGTTATCTGCCATATCCAACGCTTCTGTATAACGAAGATCGATTTCGTGTTGGCTGGGGCTGTCTTCATGGAACGAATACTCAACCGGTATCCCCATACTCTCAAGCATTTGTATTGTTCTCTTGCGTAAATCACTTGAGATATCAGCAGTTGTTAAATCAAAATAGCTGGCTCGGTCCAGAGTTTTAGGTTTACCTTTGCTGGGATTACCGGAGGCGAAATAAAAGAACTCAACTTCGGGGGCAACAAAGAAAGTGTAGCCCATTTGTTGGGATTGTTTGATGTTGCGGCGCAACACTTGGCGAGGGTCACCTTCGAAAGCTTGGTGATCTAGATCGCAAATATCACAGAACATGCGCGCTGATGGTTCGTCCTCGCGCGCCCACGGCAACAACTCAAAGGTGGTTGCATCGGGAACTGCCAAGACATCAGACTCATGCACTCGCGAAAAACCATCGATGGAACTTCCATCAAACTGCACGCCTTCTTCAAAAGCGGCTTCTAGTTCAGTGGCGGTAATGGCCACCGACTTTAGCTTGCCAAGCACATCGGTAAACCAAAGCCGAATCAGTCGTACCCCTCTTTCTTCAACACTGCGAAGCACATATTGTTGGTTACGTTCCAATTTTGACCTCAGTTCTATGCGCTCAAATCTAGTCGGCGAAAGCCAACACTCCAAAACGGTTGTGGTAGTCGCCGCTGTTGTGGTAGTCGCGGCATCAACACCGTGCCACGCGAAAGCCCAAGTTTGGCAAGAGACACGGCGTTGTTCACAAACTATTAACAATTGTGCAACCGCACTGTAACGCGAAGCTCTAATCCTAGAATTCAGACAGTCCAACCACTAATGAAAGGAACTAGTGTGGTTTATCGAGCTGAGTATTTGTGGATCGATGGGTCTATCCCCACTAAAGAAATCCGCTCCAAAACAAAGATTTTGGCAGATGGTGATGAACCAGGTATCTGGGGCTACGACGGTTCTAGCACCAACCAAGCCGCTGGCAACAATTCAGATGTGGTTTTAGAGCCAGTGTTTCAATGTCCAGACCCGATTCGGGGAGGCGACAACATTTTGGTGATGTGCGAAACTCAATTAACTGGAACTCTCTCACCTCACCCGAGCAACACCCGGCGTGGAGCTCGCGAAGCCTATGATCTCTATAGCAATCAAGAACCAATCTTTGGGATGGAGCAAGAATACACATTGCTTGACACCTCCACAGGTTGGCCTGCGGGCTTCCCCCCAAATGGTTTCCCTGCGCCTCAAGGCCCTTACTATTGTGGTGTGGGAGCGGTGAAAATTCATGGTCGAGAGCTTATTGAACGTCACACGAGTGCCTGCATTGAAGCTGGTCTCGCGATTTCGGGTACCAACGCCGAAGTAATGCCTGGGCAATGGGAGTTTCAAATCGGCCCTATCGACACATTAGCCATAGGTGACCAAATGTGGGTTGCCCGTTATTTGCTTTACCGCCTAGCTGAAGAGTTTAAGGTGGAGGTGTCGCTTGAAGCTAAACCAATGAAAGGCGACTGGAATGGTGCTGGTATGCATACAAACTTCTCCACAAAAGCCATGCGTGAATCGTTTGAACCCATTATCAATGCGTGTGAAGCTTTAGGTGCTGAAGGTGTGCCTGAACGCCATATCGCAGGTTACGGAGTTGGTATTGAAGACCGCTTAACTGGAGCTCACGAGACAGAACGATTTGACCAGTTTTCGTATGGCTTTTCTGACCGTGGAGCATCGATCCGGATACCTTGGCAAGTTGTGCAAAACGGGAAGGGTTACATTGAAGACCGTCGCCCAAATGCTAACGCTGATCCATATGTGGTAGCGGCTCTGGTAACCGACACGGTTTGTGCTGCGCTAGCTTAAAACCGCCCAACAAAGACGTGTTTGATCCGATAATTTTGTGTTTCCATCATAAGATTACCTTCATTTGTTAATCCTTGCAGGTCGTTGATTAAGTTCAACGCGGGATCCGCCACCGGTCCGCATACGCTACCACCAAATTATTAAATGCGTTCACTTGAATACAAATTGGTGTTGGCTCTTATATGGCTTAGAGCATGGAGCCGAATAGGTCTCGTTTCTTAAATGGCGCGAGCAGGAAGCGTCGTGCTGCTTTGCGGCGAGTTAACCAAGCAACTCGAGTAGCGGTCTTGTCGGTGGTAAGGATTTGGTCAGCTAGCCAAGGTGTGACGGTGTGAACGTGGTCGCCGAGAATGTTAAAAAATCGTTTGGACTTGTGCCACTCTTCTGAAGTCAGGTCGTAGTCACCGATAAGCAGGTCGGTAACCACGATGCCGGGTGAGATGGTGCAAACTTGAATAGGCGTTTCGGCGGTGTCTTTCAGCAGAGCTTTTTGCAGGTAACGTATCGCCCGTTTACTAGCACCGTAGGCAGCCATCCCCGCTTGAGTGGAACCGTCTGAACCGAAACCTTCGGTGTTCCAAACCTGCCCTTGGCCTTGTTTTAGCATATTTGAGATAGCTATTTTGCTGGCCAAAATTGTGCCGGTGAGGTTGGTGTTCACCAATCCAACTAGCTTGTCGTTGTTTTGTTGCCAAAGCGGTTTACGATCAATGCTCACCCCAGCATTGTTTATCCACACATCAACCTCCCCGAAGCAGTCGCTAGCGTGATCCCAAAGTTGTTGAATGTGCTGCGGGTTCGTTATCTCGCAGGCTTTTCCAGCAACTTTTGAACTACCGTACGTCTCGGCTAGTTGTTCTCTAACCTTGTTGACAACATCGTGAGAACGCCCACTTATTGTCACACGGCAATCGCGCTTTAGGAACTCACGCGCCAAACCATTGCCGATACCTTTTGTGCTACCCGTTACTACGATTCTTTTGTTCATGGTCATCTCCTGTATTGCTTTGCTGCGGCGGGTAAAACCAAATCATCTACTTGTTAGCGTCTTTGGTGGTAGGTGATTAGTGGGTTCTGGACTAGTTCATCAAGACAGTGAACATCCTCGTCAAAATGGCTAGATTCTTTATTACTCAAGCTAGTAACTGTAAACGCTGCTATCAAATCTCCTAAAAATGCTCGGCTCGTAGCATGGTCGCGTTCGGCATCAGATTCTAGGAAGGTTCGTCCGCTGGTGTGATCAATTGGCCAACAAATGCCAAAGTGCCCTAAGTCTGCGAGTTCAACGATCCAAGTATCTTGATGTCCTTTGATGGCTTCGTTAAACGTGCGGCGTATTGGATTGTGGTCGCTTTTGGCCGCATAACGGCTTTGGCTAGCGGCGATCACGTTATCCTTTGCTCCACCTAGTAGCATTATCGGAACTTTTGACGGAACTGCTAACATCGTTTGTTCCCCGTGCCCAAGTGAAACCGCAACCATGGTGTGAGAACCATAGGCGAAAACCCCTCGCAGGCCGGGCACCCAAGCGGGGTCGCTGTTGTGCAAAGCCACCGTGCCTCCAGCCGAGTGTCCGCCTATAACGATTTGAGACAAATCGAGGAATCCAGCCACGGGGCAATCAGTTGGGTCGGCCATTGCGAGACGGTTAAGAAGTGGTTTCAGTGTCGTGGAACAAGATCGGCTACCAACATTTTGTGGATTTAGTGCCGAAATGTCTAACCCTGGTGTTATGCCGTATCCAGCGGGACCCAGTGAACCTATGGCACTGTAGGTCACCACACACATCCCTTCGGCAACGAGCCGTTGGGCGAGCCAGCGGTAACTGTCAGGTGCGATGTTGATGCCACCCATCATCACCACCAGCGGCCAACCCTGCTCACAATTGGGTTCAAGAGCGGGCACTCGCCCTGTCATCTGCGCCTCGTTGAGTTGTTGTTTGGCGGCGGGGTAATAAAGGGTTGCTATCGCTGCGTCTTCGGCAGGGAAAGTGAAATGCCAGCTACGGATGAGCACACTTCAGCTTACCGTTCCGCTCAGGGGAACACAGTTTCGTTTCAGCATTTTAATACGCTATACTCTCAACCATGAACAAAACAGTTGACCACCCACCCGCAGCTGCCAACCCTTACCAGTGTTTCATGGGACGATGGGAAGGGCTATGTAAAAGCTTTGACCCCGCCGGTGTGTACCTAGAATCAAGTGCTGTACACATGAACGTGTATTGGCTAGATGAGCACACTTGGCATCTCCATGAACACTTTGAAAACCTATATGGAGTTGGTGAAACAATTTATGACACCCCGATAAGCGTGGCAGGGAAAAAATGTTTCGCGCAAAGTGAACAAATAAGTTTGGAAGGTGCTGAACTTACTCCCTTTAACTATGTGTTCACGATTGACAGTCGAGTGAGCAATACTATTGTCTACAACAACCATTACTTTTTTGATCCCGATACTCGCCGCATCATCACCCACAAAGTTCGTGACGGCAAAACACACCTTTTCCAAATCCAAGACTTCGCGAGGATAATGAGACCATGATTGTGCAAACCGTGTCCAAAAGCTCAACCGATGCTCCCCATTTCATTATTGCCATGCACCAACACACCACCTTCGCGGGGATGCTCGCAGCGAACTACGGTAACCACGAGTTTGTGGGGCTAGAACCCGCCGAACCAATGCAGTTTGTGGTCGATCACCACGATGAAGGCTGGTCTGACTTAGATGCTTCTGCCCCTCAAGACCCAACGAGCGGCTTGCCCTACAATCTAACCCAAACACCGCTGCCTCAAATAATCTCTACTTCAGCAGGATCACCCGCTTTCAACGAAACGCACCATCCCTTTAGTGGCATCATCTCATCGATGCATACCTATGGGCTTTATCACGGCCGGTATGGGCTGAGCGACAAAATATTTCTCAACAGCATACCCACCGAACTACGTTCCCAAGCGGACACCATGTTGGCAACCGAACAAGCACGGCAAGCACGGCTCACCACAAAACTTAAAGAAACTAACCCCGAATATGCGAGCCGTGAGTTTCTGTTTCACGCGTACAAACAACTACAGTTTTTCGACACCCTTTCGTTATATATGCACATGTCGGCACCAGGAACACGAGGCGTGGCTGAATTTCATAATGTGCCCCGCAACCTTGCAAAAGATGTGACAATCACTGTTCGGGAGTTACCAAACGCAGTGTATGAAGTTGACCCTTACCCTTTTACACAAGACAACCTTGAACTATCAACCAAAGGTTGCTACCTCCAACCACAACCTGCGGGTACCAATTTGGCTGCCCTGATAGCTGATGCGCCCATCGATTCACAAACGGTGCATCTGGTGCGGGCGTGAAAGGTGCTTCGTTTGCCAAAGGATTAGGTGAATGGGTAGGTGCTGCTGAAGTATATGATTACAGTGGTCGCTTCGCTGGCATGGGATACGACAAACGCACTGTGAAAGCAGATGATCAAAACGGTTCGGTGACTGTAGCTGTGAGCTTTGACGGGCCTTTCTCGCTAGCTGGAGAATACACCATACTAGACCGTGGACATTATCGTCTTTATCAAGGTCCGCTTAACTTGGGTTACGCCGAAACACTCGATGAAGGCTTGGTGGCAGCGCATAACTATTGGCCCAGTCTGGGTTTGTCGCAAAGGTTTTTCCTTTTTGTGTTGCCAGACGGTTCAACCCAGCTTTCTTTGGCTTTGCTGAGCCGTGGAGAACAACTTCACTGGACTGTTGTTGGCGAATATCAACGTCAAGTAGACGTATATAGTTCGGTCCCTTTGGGTGTGCCTCTGCTAGATCCAGCAGTGGTTGGTGATGATCCAAATGGAGGACGAAGCGAGGCTTTGTTGTTGCGTGAGGGGCAGTGGACGGGCAACTTGCAGCATTGCGACAACAACCTTTTACCCACACTAGCGACCGAATTTGTTGAAAACGTAAAAGTGACGAATGCCCATGAAAGCACCAAACTTGTGGCTGCCACACAATTGAGCGGGCTTGGATTAGCCCCCGATGTTGAGTTTGATTTAAACGTTGAGCGCACATTGCTTTGGTCAGGTGCTGGTGCTCTTTGTGGCAGTGCAATGCTTAGCGGCGGACGAGCATTAAGTGGACAGTTCCATCATCGTGCCACTGGACTACGTTTATGGCGGCGTGAAGTTGCGTGTGTTGATGGCACCAAAAAAGCGGTGCTACATGTTTGGTATCGTGGTGATAATCGTTTGGGTGCGAGCTATGGAATATTGGACTTTCAGCCAAAAGAAACAAGCACAAATTGAAATCAAGAGACGACTTTGCGGGTAAATGGTTAGTCACTGAATACGTTTTTGACCCACGCGGATCGTTTCTGGGAACAATCAACCAGAACCGCACCGTCACCCAAATAGGGTCCAATCGCATGCGGGTTTTGCAGACTTGTGAGCCGTCAGATTCTCTGGTTGGCCACCCGATGGAGCATTTCGCGGGTGAATGGGTGTTTGAACTAGAAGTAAAAAGCAACCAACGCCTCTACCTTGGCCCTGATGTGGTGGGTTGTGCGAGGCAATGGAGCGGCGGTGCTCTAACCGCTCAAGGCTGTTGGCCCACATTTGGCTATGATTTTGAATCTTATAGTGTGTTCGTTACCCCACAACGTCAACTCACGGGGGGGTTTTTCTCAAAAGCTGGTCGCTCAGTAGCCGATGTGGTCGGGGTGGCGGTACCTCAAGGGTTAGGGTTTGAACCAACATTAGATTTAGAAACAGCACCGCCAAGTTGTGGGCAAAGATGGCAACTCCATCGTTTCGTTGGGCCAATGTTGGTAGCAACTTGTTGGCCAAGCGCAACAAAAAGACAGAGGCTTTGGACGATGCACGATGCGATGAGCAGCACGACTGTAACCTTCATTGAGGAAGCCAACGCATTGGCCGAGACTGAAGTGCAAGTTGACACAACTGTGGTGTCTGCTAGTTGAACTTTAGCTGTCTGAAGTGTAAGTGAGTGGACCAAAAACTATGCCGGTCATTGTGTCTCCAGAGAAGAGCTTCCAAGCAACGGCTAAGTTGTGCTGACGGTCCAACAGAAACTCCCGTCCTTTGATCTTTAGACCATCACCTAGCCGGTGTTGGCTGGTGTACAAAGCTCGACCGTAAGCAATAGCATTACCCCAAACATCGGGCCCATCGAATGTGTAGCGGTTCCCTCCCGAGCGAGTGCGGATATATTTGTGACTCGTGTCAACCGTTCCTTCAACCTCAAGTTCACAGTTAGCACGAACTAAGTCGATTGGATCGTTGCGTAAACGAACATCAACTTTGCCCACAATCTCTTGGTTAGCGTTGAAGAGTTCGCATTGCCCTTCCCATTGGCCACCAACCCTGTCGGGTAAAGTATGAGGCCAAGCACCTAATTCCCGTTCGGTGAGTAAATGGTTGTCGATCCAAGCCTTAGTTTCGGGATTGGTTTCGTAGTCGTCAGCGTTCAGATAAACACCATTAAAGACCGCCACAATTGTTGGCCCCTCGTAAAGTAGCGAGGAATATACTTGGGTAACTCCATCGGGTAGGATTTGGTTCATGGTGTTGAGGTCGGCTCGCCAAGCCGGTGAGTAGTAGTGAGAATCGACTAGTGAACCAAAGGGGTACCCCGCCCCGTAAAAGTCTGGCCCCAAATAGATGCGTTTGCTGCCTTGATCATCAACAGCGAACTCAAAGTTACGAATCTCAAATCGGTTCCGTAAAGGCCCTGTGTTGACAAAATCACAGTGCATCCAATAAGTGACTTTTCCGTCAGCAAACACGCTTGCACGGCTCACTTTATTAAATCCAGTGTGGCTACCATCGGCATCAAAAACAGATGGCAGACCATACCACTCACCGGTGATACGTTTTTGCCATTCTGAGGCCTCGGGTGTGTCGTTATCGTTGTTTGCGGGATTCTCCATTAGTGTTCCTTCTAGTTGCTTAGGGCAGCTATATTGGCTAGTTTCGTGCTGCTGTTTTTAGGCTTTGGCGGATTGTTTTGCTGGTTTCTGGTCCCAGCAGTTGGTCTATTCTGTGCCACACAGGATCAACATCAGGGTTGAAAATCGCGGCACGGTTCTGGTGGTCACGCCGATCCAAATCAGCTGCGGTAACACCTTCAAGTGCTTCAGGCGACACACCTTTGCGAGTTAACTGGAGCCAGTGATCGCAGTAATGTGCAACCGCTGCGAACACTTCTTTGAAAGCGTTTTCTTCAGCTCGGTGAGCGAGCATCCACGCCGACATTAACTGCCATTGCCGTGGTGATAAATGGGCGCGGCTCAAGCCTTCAATAGCTAACACCTGTGCATGCATTTCACTAAGCGGACCGTAGCACTCATCAATGTACCGAAGATGAGCCCCGGGGTCGACCCGTGGAATCAAATCAAGGTGAAAGGCATAGTTGGGTTGTGCCCAAACAGAGTCGATGGTGAAATGAGGCACCGCACTATCGCTAGGCGTGAAAGCAAAACACATGTGGCTGTCTAGCCCAAATGCTTCAACGGTCATCCCCACATAAACCAAACTTGCCACCCCAGTTTTGCTGAGCACGCGGTGGCAACCAACTGAGGAGTTATCGATAGCCGAGTAGAGAGTCGTGCTAACGGTTTCTTCCAAGCCCAGTTCTGTTTCAATTTTTGCAACGGTGGACAGACAAAGTTCGCCAGACAAACTCATTATCAATCCTCTCTTGTGCCGGTTTGGCCCACTGCGGGGAAAACCCAAGCATTCGCTAGCTCAGGATCGGTGGTTCGTGCTGGTGAGGCAATAACAGCCGCAGCCCGCAACGATTGTTCGTCACTTAGCGTTTCTAACCCCCATCCTTTGTTGATTTGTTCTTGCCGCCAACGCCGGTAGGCCAACTGGATCGAGTCTGATTTAACATGTAATTCGGCAGACAGGTCAAATGGCAAAAGCTCTGGTCGTTGCGCTTCCACGCTGGCTTGATCTTCCAAAAAAATCTTGATCGTGCGTTGGATAGAGTTTTTGTCCGCCCAACCTCCAGTAAAAAAGGTCCTTAACATGGCAAACTTAGACACGGTGTGGTGCTCATCTCGAGGCACGGCCGCAGTAAAAATGCGCAGTTCGCCGAGGGGTAAGCGGACAATCAGCAGCGAAACATTAGGAGGATAAAAGCCTGTCGTGGTTTTAACCGGCGGGCGGTCTTTTTTGGATAGGAATTTCCAGAGTCCGCTAGGGCGGGGTGGCTCAAGCGATACGGTGGCTGTCACTGCGTTAAGGAAACCGTTTCGGTGGTCTTCTGTTAGCTCAAATTCTTCTATTTCAGGGTGCTCGGCGTTACCAAATGAGCCAGAATGCACAAAAGGAGTGTGAGCGATATCGACTGCGTTTTCTAAGACTCGGTCGTAGTTGGCGTTCCAAGAAAAGTCTCCAAACACCGCACGGTAACCTGAAGCTTTCAACTCGGCGTGTTCTTCTAATCCATCTAATAGAGGAACGCTAGGACGTTCCTCTGCAGGTAAATCACCGAGAAAAACCCAAACAAAGCCGTAGCGTTCAACACACGGGTAGCTATCCACCCGGGCTTTTTTGGGGATGGGTAAGCCTTCGCGGTTGGCAGGTATCTTCACACATACACCTGAGCGGTCATACATCCAGCCGTGGTAAGGGCATTGAACGCAATTGCCCACAACCTTGCCACCAGCTAAGGAACCGCCGCGATGTACGCACAAGTCAGATTGCGCGTTAATGGTTCCATCTGGATTGCGCCACAACACCAGATCATGGTTGTGTACTCTGGCCAATACGGGCTGCGTTTTGACTTTGTTTCCGAACTCAATTGCGTACCAGTGGTTTTTGATAAACATTGCTAAGCGGCCTTTCAGGTAGGTCTCTTGAGGGTTCTGTCGCCGCCCCAAAGTGCGCGCACGAGGCGGTTAGTCATTTCATCGCCAAAGAACCTGACTGCCATTACATTGGCCGGGTCTTTTTCGGCGATGTTGCGCCGCCTTATCAGGTCTTCAGCTGCGAGTTGGGGACGTTCACAAACTGGCACTTCCTCGGCTTCGGCGAGCCACTCTAACCACAAGTCTGTTCTTCTGTGAGCGAGTGTGCGGATTTGCTCGAGCCGTTTTTCGTCAAATGTTCTTTCGGGGGTGGTAAAACAAATGGCAACATCGCTGAGTGCTTGGCGGACATATAGGGCTCGTGAAGTGAAAGGAGCTAAACCTTCGTCGGCTCTCAACGTCAGGAACTCGTTGTTTAGGGGTTCATAGTATTTTTCTAGTGCGGCAGTGTCGATCATTAGGTCGCTGCGCGGGTTGAAGTCGATATAGAACCATAGGTCGGGTAGGGTGCCCCACGCTATGCCAAGATGTGGAACTCTCACGTGGGGGCCAAGCCAAACCGTGACGTGCATGTTGGTAAACCCGCGTGGGGGGTTACCAATCCAGGAATGAACCAGCCAATCGATTTCTGGGCCACTGTAAGCGGCTAGATGCCCTGCTGGGTATTGCGTGCTGCCGCGATATGAATCAAAGTTTTCGGTGCTGGGGTCTCTTTGTAGCTCAAAACGAACTTTGAGTTTCTCCATTATTTCGCCCGTTATAGACCAGAGCGTTTCGAAGGTGGCACTAGCGTCAGTTTCTTGGCGTTCATCGAAGATGTCTTGCACACCTTGCAATGTTTCACGCATCGGGTCTCCACTCTCGTTCGTTGTTCCGTCAAGCGGAACATTGTTTCGTATAGTCTAGGCTAAGGCTCGCGAAACCGAACTATCAACACAGCTAAGAAAGAATCAAATTATGACACGAAGCATGCTCTATGTACCAGGCAACCGAGAAGAACTCTTTGACAAAGCACGCGCAAGTGGTGCCGATGCCATCATTTGTGACCTAGAAGACTCTGTGGCACCACGAGCGAAAGAATTGGCACGAACCACGGTGGCGCTTTGGTTGCAAAGCAACGGTGGCAACAACGTGTGGGTGCGGGTTAACAACGAACCCACATTGCTAGAAGACGATGCTGCGATGGTGCGCTCGCTAGCTGCACAAGGGGTGAACATAGCTGGGGTGGTGGTGCCAAAAGCCGACCTCGCTGCCTGCTCGGTCGACTTCGGTGGTAGCACCATAACTGCGCTCATTGAAACCGCTGAGGGAGTCGCAAAAATATATGAGATTGCGGCACTACCTTCGGTGACACGATTGGCTTTAGGAGAAGCAGATTTGGCAGCAGACATGTTGATGGAACCCGGACCCGAAGCCTTGGAGATGTGGCCAGTGCGAACCCGAGTTGTGGTTGCTTCAGCAGGTTGTGGCCTGGTTTCTCCTTGTGGGCCGGTCTACACCAACTTAGCCGACCATAACGGCTTGGTCGCCTCCAGCGAATCGCTGCGCCGACATGGTTTTTCTGGTCGTTCAGTTATCCACCCAAAGCAAGTTGAACCGGTGAACAGTGTCTTTACCCCAAGTGCCGACGCACTAAAACGGGCCGCAGAAGTCGTTGCTGCCTACGATGAAGCGATAGAACAAGACCGTGCCGCGCTAGTTGTTGATGGCAAGTTTGTAGACACTGCAGTTGTGCGCCAAGCCCGAGCTTTGCTTGCTAGAGCTCCACGGTGAGCGCGCCGCACTCTAGCCAAGGGCGACCAGCAACTAGATCGGTGTCTTTTGAAACTTCACGGTTGCGTGCCCAACTAGGATGCAAGTTCGCGAGCAACAACTCCTGAGTTTGGTCTGCTTCTGTTATTTGAGGGAAATTTATGGTGCCATCGTGGGGGCTGCTACGGCTTTTGTTCCACAACGAATCAGCAGGTGGGTCACACACAACTGCTGACCCCAACCCTGTCGGCGCACATGCCACCACAGAGAGACGATTTTCAGCGCAGCGTTGAGGCAGGGCCAGCTTAGTTTCCCAGTCGGAGGATGGTTGCCAACAAAACACAGCCAAATGAGCACCAGAAATCGCGGCTAGGCGAACCACTTCAGGATATAGATGGTCGTCACCCACGAATACTGCCAGATTGCCAAATGGAGTCTCACAAAGCGTGACAGCTTTGCCCAACTCGGTCACCTGTGGGTAGCGTGAAGTTTTGTGAAGCTGAGGTTGTTGATGCATCACGCCTTTGGTTGTCCAAACTTGGCCAATATGGCTAACACCGCCATCAACTGTGGTCTGTAGTGTCGAGGTGACCACCCAGCATTCTGCGGGAATTGTTGGCGGTGGCATTGTGAGCTCTGGTAGCACCACTAGTGTGGCATTAGCTGTTATCGCTTCTTCTATCAGTTCGGGTTTGGTTTGAGCGGCAGGGACACAGGCAACGGACATTTCAGGCTCAATGGTTGATTGTGGAGAAGCGTTGTTGGGCTGCGCTAATGGTTGATAGAGGCTTGGTCGGCGGTTAGCTAACCGCTCGGGTTGGGTGTTTGATAGGTCAATGTCACAGGTAATCAACGCCTCGTCTTTTGCTGGAGCCATTGCTAAGACCTCGCCGTCAGGGGCAACGATTTGACTTTCGCCGGCACCGTTGAGCATGTCAGCGTCTACCCCTAGTGCATCGGAAAAATCTGCGAGGCGATGCGGGGGAAGTAGTGCCCCAACTTTGTTGGCCGCAACCACAAACACTCCGTTTTCGGCTGCTCTTACTGGAATGTGCAGTGCTGCTTCATCGCGGGCAAAAGAGTTCAAACTGTTTAGCAATAAACGAGCACCTTGCACTGCCAATAGTCGTGGTATTTCAAATGTCACTCCATCCATGCACGCATACAAACCGAGCGGACCGAACTTACTTTGAGCAACCGATCGTGGGTGCTTGCTGGGGCTAAGATAAGTACGTTCGTTGCCCATCAACATTGATTTGTCTGCACTAGCAATGATTTGACCTAGCTGGTTGATTAGCAAGTTAGTTACAGTCACCCGCTCATCATCACGCAACACTGTGACTGCTAACGCCACGTGAAGCTGGTGTTTAGCTATGTGTTGAGTGAGTGCCTCAAGCCACTTGCCGCCAATCCTGACTGCCACTTCACGGCATTCTTCGGCACTGTCATAGACAGAAATGTGATTACAAAACTCTGGCAACACAAGCAGGTCGGCACCATCGGCGGCTGCCTTATCAATCATATCTAAACAATTTGTAAGGTTGTCGCCGACGTTGCGACCTGTGGCGAATTGTGCTGCGGCAACCCTTAAGCAGTTGGTGGTGACTTTAGCCACTGCCTCGGGCACCAAGTTTCTTTGACAATGCTTGGGTGGCTAGCATCAGGGCTGCCGACGTGCTTGGTATCTCTCGACGCATTCTTTCAACTGGCCCGCAAATGCTAATGACAGCTTGCGGTGTTTGGTTGTGATCAAGCACTGGTGCTGCCACCGAGCCAGCATCGGCATGGCGTTCTCCAAGTGAAGCCGCAAATCCCTGTTCGCGTATCGTCTTTAATTCAGTTCGTAGTTCTGTGACTTTGACAATAGTCGTGTTGGTGAGTGCCTCTAAGGGATGGTTAGCTAGGTAAAGGTTGATTTCTCCTTCGCTGAGCCAAGCAAGCAGAGCTTTTGATGATGCTCCCGCGTGAAGCGGAAACGAGCCGCCGATCGGTACGGTCATTTTTACTTCTCGTGGTGGGGTGATTTGGGCAACATAAACACGACGGTTGCCGTGACGCACTGAAAGTGTGGAGGTTTCGTTTGTTGCTGCGCTGAGTTGACGCATTTCTTCTAGTGCTAACTCGCGGATGTCTAGTTGTTCTCGGTAGGCAGTAGCTATTTGCAACACAGACGGGCCGAGCGCGTATCGTCTTGTCTCGGGGTCTGTAGCAAGCAAATCACGTTCCCGTAAAGAAGTCAAGATGCGATGCACCACAGCCTTTGACAGGCCGATTTCGTTAGCAATCTCGGTAACACCAAGAGGACGTTTAGCGTTAGTAAACAAAAAAAGCACATCTATTGCTCGTTCTATCGCGGTCACGCTGCGGTTAGTGTCGTTGGCTAGAGTGCGTGCCGCTGTGATTTTGTCGCTGTTTTGGGTTTCTGTGCTGTCTGTTTTGTCTGCTTTGTTCAAACTATTGACCTTAGCGTCTATTTTGGTGCTTGGCGCGGGTTGTGAAGGCAAGCATAATAGGCAACACTAGAGATATGTTCCACGCAGAGAAACAATGTTCCGCATGAGGGGTGCTCTTTCAGACTTGCGTGTCATTGATGCCTCCACCATAATCGCCGGACCCATGGTTGCACAAGTAATGGCTGACTTTGGTGCAGATGTGATAAAAATTGAGCACCCACAAAAGGGTGACAGTATGCGTGGCCATGGAACCCAAAAAGACGGCCACGGCTTGTGGTGGAAGATCATGGCACGCAATAAACGTTGTGTGGGGCTAAACCTCAGCGATCCGCAAGGAGCAGAAATATTTTTGGAGCTAGCGGCAACCGCCGATGTGGTTATAGAAAATTTCAGACCCGGCACCTTAGAACGTTGGGGTTTAGGCCCTGAAGTCTTGACCAAACAAAACCCTCGGTTAGTGTTGTGCCGAGTAACAGGATTTGGGCAGTTTGGCCCCTACGCTGCACGCCCCGCCTTTGGAACACTGATTGAAGCAATGAGTGGGTTTGCACATATGACAGGTGAAGCTGATCGTCCACCAACCTTGCCTCCATTTGGATTAGCCGATAGTTTCGCCGGCATTAGCGGGGTAGCTGCGGTGATGATGGCGTTACATCACCGTGAGCGCAGTGGTGAGGGGCAGATAGTTGATCTTGCGATTTTAGAACCATTAACCGCTGCTTTAGGTTCACAAATTATTGATTGGGATCAAACTGGCAAGGTCGCTTGTCGCGCTGGTAACCGTTCAGAAAACAATGCCCCACGCAACACTTACCAAACTGCTGATGGGCGTTGGGTAGCAGTGTCTAGTAGTGCTGACGCGGTTGCACAACGGGCACTCGAGTTGGTGGGGCGCAAAGATTTGGCAGAACAAGATTGGTTTGCAACTGGGTCGGGACGGGCAAGCCACGCAGATGAAATTGATGAAGCGCTGGCAACTTGGATCGGTGACCGTCCGCTAACTGAAATCGTTGCCGCCTTCGCAGCTGCTGATGTGGCGTTAGCACCGGTATATGACGTTGTGCAGTATGTGCAAGACCCGCAGGTCCGGGCGCGTGGCGCAGTTGCCACTGTTGACGACCCCGACCTAGGTCCACTAAAGATGCAGAATGTGTTGTTCGGGTTGTCCGCTACGCCCGGCCAGATCAACCACCCCGGCCGTGAGCTTGGGGCGGACACCGATGAAGTTCTCGCTGACCTAGCCATAAGCGCACAAAGGTTAAGCGAACTGCGACAGCGAGGGGTCATAGCATGATCGAGGAACGCCAGCAGCTCATCGCAGAACGCAACAATCGAGTCTCGTGTTTGCTCGAACACATTGGTGATTCCACCGTCTTTGATCTAGGTAGACAGCTACGTAACGGTATGGCACAGTCACCTAACCATCCCGCGTTTCGGCATTGCCTCGATCGCAGGCACGGTGATTTTGTGCGCAGCGACGGCGGGTCAGCAGCTGCGGATCTATTGGTTACAGGCTGCCACGTGGGGACTCACGTGGATGCTTTAGCTCACGTTAGTCATCAAGGTGTCTTGCATGGTGGGGTAGCGACACAAACCGCTCAAGTTGGAGGCAGATTTTCACAACTCGGGATTCACGAACTCCCTCCGTTTGTAGGTAGGGGCAAACTATTGGATATACCGGCTTTGTTGGGGGTTGAGGTGTGTGCTGGGGGGCACGAAATTAGTGTTGCTGAACTTCAAGCTGCATGCATCTGTCAACGTATTGAAGTTGAGCCGGGAGATGCCGTGTTGGTGCGAAGTGGCTGGGGTGCCTACTTTGAAGACAAACTTCGCTACGGCGGGCAAGACAGTGGCGTACCTGGCGTAGGAGAAAGCGGTGCTAGGTGGCTAGCGGATCAGGGCGTGGCATTGGTTGGTGCTGACACGATAGCTTTTGAGTGTCTTCACCCACTACAAGGGCACGCGTTGCTGCCAGCGCATCGTGTTTTGCTTGTTGAGCATGGCATCAACATTATTGAGACCCTAGAGCTTGATCAGCTAGCTTTAGCGGGTGTTTATGAATTCGTGTTTGTCCTGTCGCATCTAAATATTTTTGGTGCGACGGGTGCCCCAGTGCGACCATTGGCAATCGCATGAACACGCTGTTGTCTCAGTTGGCGGACTTGGCCAACACGCCTCTTCCAACCGAAGTCAGCAACCGCATCCCCGCACGCATTATTGACATTGTGGGAATCGCAGTACGCGCTACTCAACTCAAAACCTCACAAGCGGTAAAAAGATTTGTGCTTGAGCAAGCTGCGCTGGGTCAATCAACGGCTATTGGCACAGGATTGGCCACCGCACCAGCCGAAGCTGCGTTCATGAACGGTGTATTGGCACATTCTTTAGATTTTGACGACACCCATTTGCCTTCAATTTTGCATCCAAGTGCTTCTGTGGTGCCGGCAGCTCTAGCGATAGCTGAAGCGAAACCCACGTGCGGATCAGATTTGCTTGCTGCGGTTGCGTTGGGTTTAGAAGTCGCGGTGCGTTTAGGTATGGGAGGCTACGACGCATCCGCCCGTCAGTCAGTCTTTTTTGAACGTGGGCAACACGCCACTTCGATTTGTGGCAGCGTGGGATCAGCCGCGGCCGCAGCGCGACTTTTGGCACTAGATGAGTCAACCATACGACACGCTATGGCTATTGCTTGCAGTATGTCTAGCGGCATCATTGAAGCGAATCGAGCGGGTGGCACTGTGAAACGCTTGCATTGTGGTTGGGCGGCGCGTGCTGGGGTCACCGCGGCACAACTCGCAGCACACGGTGTGACGGGTCCACCAACAGCAATTGAGGGTCGGTTTGGTTTGATGCAAGCTTTTCTTGGGGAACAAGCGAACCTCAGTGCCATTACCGCCGATTTAGGACAACGGTGGCTTTGTGACAGAATTTTTTATAAACCCTATCCAGCGAACCACTTCACACACACCGCAATCGACGCTGCCTTCGCTTTGCAACATCGTGGGCTTGATTGCACTAGTTTGAAGCGAGCTACCTTAGAGGTTGCGCCACCAACGGTTCGCACTATTGGTGAACCGATAGACGCTAAACGAAATCCTCAGTCGGGCTATTTCGCTCAGTTCAGCGGCCCGTATGCGGTTGTTGTGGGGATGCTCAGTAGCCGTGACCGTGGTGTTGGTTTAGAGGAATTTACAGATGAGTTAGCTAATGATCCACAACGCCGAGATTTGATGGCAAAGGTTGATGTTGTGGGTGACCCCAAGTTGATGAAGTATTACCCTAACCATTTTCCGGCACGGTTAACCGTCACAACCACAAGCGGTGAAACCCTAGTAGAAGAAGTGCTAACTAATCTTGGTAGCCCCGAACGCCCTTTGACTCAAGCTCAGTTGCTCGCAAAATATTATCACAATACCTCTGGTTTATTACCAAAGGAAACCATTAAACAAACGCATCTCGCCTTGTCGTCATTGGCGACTCTGCGTTCCACATCCAAGTTGTTGTCACCGTTGGCTAACTTGCAACCTGAAATAACACGTGAGTTCCAAACCAATCAGCGAGGTAAACAAGCATGATCGATCTCATTATTGCTGGTGCCAGAGTTGTACGTCCCGATACTGGTTGTGCAACCGTAGCCGACATAGCTGTGGCTGACGGCAAAGTGGTCGCAGTGGGCGACAACTTGGTTCAAGAAACACCTGAGACAACCGAGGTGTTTGATGCCACAGGTTTGATTGCTTTCCCAGGCTCGGTTGATGCCCACACCCATATGGGCATTTACAATCCACTACCCATTGACGCACGCAGCGAAAGTCGGGCAGCGGCACAAGGTGGCACAACAACAGTGCTCAACTACATCCGCACCGGGCAATATTATCTCAATAAGGGAGGCCCTTATGCTGAGTTTTTTCCCGCAGTTCTGGATCTAATCGAAGCTAATTGCCACATTGATTACGCCTTCCATCTAGCGCCGATGCAAGCTAGTCATATAGATGAAATTCCGCTACTAGCAACTGAATACGGCGTTACTTCTTTCAAGATTTTTATGTTTTATGGAAGCCATGGTTTGCATGGTGCGAGCGACAATCAAGCCAAGTTTTTGATGACACCAGCAAATGAGCGTTACGATTTAGCACATTTTGAGTTCATCATGAGAAAAATCGCCGCGACACGCGAACAATACCCACATTTGGCGGATGCATTGTCGCTTTCGTTGCATTGTGAAACCGCAGAGATCATGACCGCCTACACCAAGCTAGTAACTGAAGCCAACGTGTTGCATGGCTTAGCTGCATATAGTGCATCTCGGCCTCCTCATTCTGAAGGATTAGCGGTGACGATTGCTTCGTATTTGGCTCACGAAACTGAAGTGGTCAACATAAATCTATTGCATTTGTCATCTGCCAAAGCGGTGGATGCAGCACTGCGAATGCAACGTTGTTTTGACAACGTTGATTTTCGCCGTGAAGCAACTATTGGGCATTTGTTGGTAGATATTGACACTGCGTTAGACCCTTACGCAAAGGTGAACCCACCAATCCGCCCTCGAGCTGACGTGGAAGCACTTTGGCAACATGTGTTAGCCGGTGAAATTGACTGGGTGGTGAGTGACCATGCGTGCTGTCGCAGCGAAGCGAAGGTGGCGGCTGCGAATCCTAGTGACATTTGGCTTGCCAAAAGTGGTTTTGGTGGCACGGAATACTTGTTGAACGGGCTTTATTCTGAAGGCTCAAAACGTGGTTTGTCTTTAGTAGAAATGGCTCGTTTGTTGTCTTGGAACCCTGCCCAGCGTTTTGCACTAACTAACAAAGGCACGATAGCTGTTGGTTACGACGCAGACATTGCCTTGCTTGACCCCAAACCCAGCCATGTTGTAGCAGCCACAGAGTCCGCTTCAAGCCAGGGCTACACGCCTTTTGAAGGGCAGGAACTCAACGGCAAGGTGCGCCATGTTTGGCTTCGTGGCATGCGTATTTTGCGAGACGGTAATGTGGTTGGCGAACCCGCAGGGCAATACCAAAAGAGGCCAACATGAGGATAATGCCTAATATGCGGCTGATCGGGACTCGGCTGACTACTGCGTTACTTGGGGGTGGGGAAGCCACCAGCTTTAGCGACCAGGCTCGGGACTCGATGCCCCAATTGTGTTTCAAGCCAATCGCTGGCATCAATGAGTTTCTCAAGGTTCAAGCCTGTGGAAAACCCCATTTCGTGGGTGAGATAAACCACGTCTTCGGTGGCCACATTACCTGTAGCTCGTGGTGCGAAGGGGCAGCCACCCACCCCGCCGAGGCTACAATCAAAGGTTCTGACACCAGCATTAATAGCCGCGGTGATGTTGGCCAAAGCCGTGTTGCGGGTGTTGTGAAAATGTCCTCTCAGGGTCGTGTTAGGGGAGCGTTGTTTTGCCGCCACAAACATTGCCTCCACTTTATTTGGCACTGCGGTGCCGATTGTGTCGGCCAAAGACAACTCGTCTGGTGTGGTCTCAGCGAGTTCAGAAATAATGTCAAGTACTTTGTTGGCATCCACCCGTCCTTCGTAGGGGCAACCCCAAACCGCCGACACGGTAACTGCGGTTTTCAGTCCCGCCGCACGCGCTTGGTTATTGATGCTGCGCCATCGCGCGATCGATTCATTAATGGAAGCTCTTTGGTTGGCTTGCGAAAAAGTTTCGCTCGCCACCACCACGCCCACCACTTCGTCAACCTCGGCAGCGATAGCTCGTTTTACTCCCCGTTCATTCAACACCAGCGCGCTATAACTCACGCCTTCGGACCTGGGCACTTGAGCCATCAAGGTGTCCGCATCGGCCAGTTTCGGAACAGCTTTAGGGTTAACAAAGCTGGTCGCTTCAATACGAGTGTGCCCCGAAGCAATCAATTTTTCTATCAACCCCAGCTTTTGGGTGGTGCTGAGGTCGGCGGGGTCGGCTTGCAGACCATCACGAGGGGCAACCTCAACAATATCGATAGTTGTATTCACAAACACCAGCATAAAGGAAGAAAATGAACGGAGCACTTTCTGATATTCGTGTTATTGAGATGGGCACGTTGTTGGCCGGGCCATTTTGTGGTCAACAACTAGCTGACCACGGCGCAGAGGTGATCAAAATAGAGCCACCCGGCAGCGGCGATCCGATGCGAGCGTGGGGCCAAGAAAAGGCTGATGGTAAGTCTTTGTGGTGGCCGATTGTGTCGAGAGGAAAAAAGTCTGTCACAATTAATCTGCGTGAAGAAGCCGGACAGGATTTGCTTCGTCGGCTTGTTGAAGAAGCTGATGTTTTGTTGGAGAACTTTCGCCCCGGGACTTTAGAAAGATGGGGTTTAGCTCCGCCAGATTTGCAGAGGATCAATCCCCGCTTGATCGTGACTCGAGTGTCGGGATACGGGCAAAGCGGCCCCTACTCCAACCAGCCAGGTTTTGGAGCTATTGGTGAAGCCATCGGTGGTATTCGCTACACAACAGGTGACCCAACTGCTCTGCCGAGCCGCACCGGTATAAGTATTGGCGACACACTAACCGCTATGTTCGCCACGATCGGCACCCTCAATGCTTTGCACGCAAGGGAACGCACGGGTCTTGGTCAGGTGGTGGATGCCGCCTTATATGAATCTGTGCTCGCGGTCATGGAGTCTTTGTTGACCGAATACCATGTGGCGGGTTTTATTCGTGAACGTACTGGTTCGTTGATCCCTAATATCGCGCCAGCGAACGCCTATCCAACCTGTGATAACAGCCTTTATTTGATTTCTGGGAATCAAGATACTGTTTGGCGGCGTTTAGCAAAGGCCATGGGCCAACCAGAACTTGGTGATGACCCTCGCTTTGCAACACACATCGCGCGCGGTGATAATCAAGCTGAACTAGACGAGATCATCGCCGCTTGGACTGCCACGCTAACCGCCAAAGACCTGCGCCGTGTACTCAATGAACATAGTGTCCCCAACGGGCAGATGTATCGCGCGCCCGAAATGTTGGAAGACGAACATTTTGAGGCGCGCCAAGCAATAGTTTGGGTGGACTCAAGCGATTTTGGTTCGCTGCCGATGCAAAATGTGGTGCCCAAGTTGTCTGGTACACCAGGTTCGGTTGCGTGGGCGGGCCCGCACTTGGGTGAACATAACGAAGAGGTTTTTGAAGGGGTTCTTGGCATCGCTGCAAACGAGCTACAGCAACTGCGTGAAGCTGGTGTTATAGGCTAAAGCTCACTATCAACTAAATGGAGCTGACATGTCTGAAGATATAAGTGCAGATGCAGGTAGAGACAAACTACTTGATGACTATTCGCAAGCTGGCTTTAGGAATCGGTTGGGGTTCGGCAAACGCCCAGCTTTGGTGGTGATAGATTTTTGTGACGCTTACTTGGCCAAGGAGTCACCTCTTTATGCGGGGGTGGAGGATGCACGCACCTCCTCTGTGCGTATTTTGAACGCAGCTCGGTCGGCTCAGATACCTGTAGTACATACTCGAGTTGAATTTCAACCCGGCGGTCTGAACGGCGGCATCTTTTTTCGTAAGGTGGCGGCGCTTCAGTGCTTTGTGCGTGGTAACCCTTTGGGTGCCTATGGGCAGGGGCTTGAACCAGTGGATGGTGAAGTAGTGGTCGTGAAACAATACGCGTCAGCCTTTTTTGGCACCTCCTTGGCTTCAACGCTCACTTCATTGGGGGTTGACACTTTAATCCATGTCGGCGTTTCAACAAGTGGTTGCGTGCGTGCCACTGCCGTGGATGCTTGCCAACACGGTTTCATTCCTATCGTGGTGCGCGAAGCATGTGGCGACAGAGATGCACAGATTCACGAGTCAAATCTATTTGACTTAGATGCCAAGTACGCCGATGTAGTTTCAGAACAACACGCATTAGACTGGCTCCTTGCGTTTTAGGGTGGGGTGAGGTTGTTGAAGAGTTTCTGGCTGGGTTTGTCTGTGTAGAGGATGAGTTAACCTGCGTTTGGTAGGGACTCGTTTCGGTGCGTAGATGGAGTTACAAAAAATAACGCAAAGAGTAGCTAGTCTATTGAATTCGGCAATTATGCGCGAACCCAAGCGAAAAGATCCTCCCACAAGATCTTATGGTCTATGATCCCAACAGTTGCATAGTCTGATTCGGTGTCACTGTTCGGCCACCATTCTTTTTCTCCAAGGAAATGAAGTTGGTTTTCGCCTCGTCCATGCCAAGCGAACCACCGGCGGCAGTCCTCTAGTTTATCGTTGTTACTCTCTTTAAGGTATCCATGCAGAGCCGGAAGTTGTTCTTTGGCCTGAGTAGTCTTTTGTGGGGACCACCTCCAAACAAAACAATCTGGATCAAATAACTGAGGGTTGTTTTTATCCACTAACTTCTTTTCAAAGTAAATAATTTTTGTTATCTTTCAATAGTATCCTAGCATAACGAATTTCTTTAAGATTATAGTCATTTAGGCTCCTTTCAATATGATCGTTGCAAGATTTGAGAACCAATTTACCGAGTCGTTCAAGAGCTGCTTGATCGCCTTTGTCTGAAGCAAATATCAATTGGGCCGAATCAGAGATTTTGGCTCGTTTCCATGTAACCGGTGTGCTATATCTGGAGGATTTTACTTGCCAACCAACGCTCATAGAATTAGAAACAACATCGACAAAATCGTACGTATGCAGTTGTTCACCATTGTAGTGTTCAGCGATTATGTTCTCGGCATATGTACCTGGAATCCGACCAGACGAAAAAGGTAAGTACGAATAAATCGCAATTTTCTCCGCTATTTTTAAGAAGTCTGATTTAAGGCTATTCACAATAAATCGCTAACGCAATAAGCAGTAGATTTGATCTGCAATTGCCGAAGCCATTAATGGAGGTACGGCGTTTCCAACTTGACGACAGCGGGAAACCTTACCACCAACGAAGACCGTGCAGTCAGGAAATGACTGCAATCTTGCTCCTTCCCTAATTGTAATAGTTCGATGGTCTTCTAGATGGTAGTACATTCCGCTTCCAGGATGATACATCCATGTCGTGATCGTCAAGGAAGGAACATCCCATTTCATTCGTCTGTATGCACTACCATATGTACTCTTTGGTACCAGGTGTTGTGGAAGAGATTCTACTCCCGCTCCTGGTTGAAGATAGGATAGCCGTTCGCTTTGGACTGAACTAAGTTTCCACGCTACGTGATCTGTAACATCTTTTGCATCCTCACGTAACATCTTTTGGTATGAATTCTGTGGTGGAGTTGAGTAAGGACCTGGAGAAGATCCTTTTCCTCCATCAAGGCTCGGCAAGTCGCTGATTGCATCCGAAATGGTAAGCCAATCGTCTAAAGGAAAAAATGTGTCGCGCTGTTTATTGTTGCTATGAGTTTGGATCGGCAATGATATTGACCCCTCTCGACCAGCATACAGTATCGCACGTTTTCTTCGTTGAGGTACGCCATAGTCAGCAGCGTTAAGAATATTTGCCAAATGGAAATTGTAACCCATTTGTTCAAGTGCCTCGGCAATTTCTATTTTAAATTTTCCGCCTTCTTTAACTATCATATCAGGGACGTTTTCGATCAATACTGCTCTAGGAAGAAAAACACGAACAAACCGAAGGAACTCTTTGAAAAGATAGTTTCGTGGGTCATCGACGAATCTCCCAGATTTGTGCCTGAATGCACGGTTTCGACTAAAACCTTGGCAAGGTGGTCCACCAATAAGTAAATCTAATTGCCCTCGTTTCAGTGCCAGTTCTCTCATAGATGTTTCAGCATCGAGATCAACTATAGATCCTTGCCAAGCTTTAGCAGAAGGATGATTAATTGAAAACGCAGTGATACTATCCTTGTCGATATCATTTCCCGCAATGATGTTGTATTTACCTGTGGTTGTAAATCCGCAAGAAAATCCGCCGCAACCAGAAAATAAATCGATTACCTTTAGCTTCATTTTCTCAATCTCCCTGGACAGTTGCGGATATCAATTTGGTCTGACATACAGTCGCGTTTATCGACTTGCGTGGGTATGATGCTGGTCATTATGTTATCGTAGGCGGGCATTGTGACACTAAGTTTGTCCTTCTCATTTGACCCCACACGTGAACTCTGGGAACTGGTGGAGTAGAAGTGCTCAAACAGTAATCCAAGCGTGTAAGGCACTATCAAGGAGTCTCTGTCTGTGCCCAGAAGTATTCGAAAGAGTCTGAAAAACCGTGAAGCAACTCACCAGACAGGCGGGCCTGAGAGTAATGCTGGGTTTTGGCGTTCCGTTGCTCAAACTAAACTGGCTTAATGTCCACAAACGTGCTAGATAGAGACCGTTGCTTGGCGTTTGTTCACGAAACTGATACAGCCATCACCTTCATTGATGAGGGTTTGCGGAAACTCATAGCGTGGAAAGGAGGTGATGACAGACGATTCGTTTCGATGCAACTTTTGGCACAAGGGTTCGAGCGGTACTTTAAGGTGATCAAAGCGTTGCTTCAACTAAACACCGAAAGCACTCTTCCGACATCGAAACAATTCCGCACAGAGTATCGGCACGACCTGTCACGAATACTTGATGACATTGTGGAGACTTGCAGACAAGATGGACGATTCATTAATAGGCCCGCTATTCGATCTGACCTTGAATTTCTCTCATCAGACAACCACTGGCGCAAAATGCTAGGAATCTTGAGTGAATTTGGTTCGAGGGGGCACTACCACGATCTGGACACGATGCTCGACGGTCCGTCAGATGCACCAAGTCCCCTAGAACGTTTAGAATCTCTAGAGAACGATCTCTTTCACGCCGAACCAAGACTGGTTGACGTTGCTGTGACTCGTCAACAGGACGATCGGGGCATTAGCCCAAGCACGAAGATATCATTCCATAAAGATAACGAAATTGTCACCACAGTCATCTCCTGTTTGGCCAATGCACTTAGACTACACGCATCGAAGACGAGAATTCGTGTTGTTTGATTATTGAAATGAAACGAACAGCGGGGATGGTTCAAGTGCTAAGACCTGTTCGGGAGTGGCTACGGGCGAATCCTCGTCATAAAAGTTTTTCCAACCCCAATAGAACTGCTGGGCATCTGCCTCACCAGTCAACGCATTCCAAGTAGAGTATTTTGTTGCTAGCCGGCCTTGCCCGTCCATATGAACCAACACAGCTAGCTCCGCGGGAGTTTTGACAGAGGCGCGGTTAGTGATCATGGAGAACCGAAACTGATGCAAAACCAATAGCTTTTGAGGTAGTGCTTCTTCTCTCACGATAGCCGCTAACCAATCAATGACCTCATTGATTTCAGCGGCATCCACCGTGCCAATTTGCCGCAGATGTCGTTGGTTAGGTTTCAGCCTCCATTCAGGGTCTATGGCTAGCCCCACATTGGGCAAACGCAAAAACTCTTCATATATTTTTGCTTGAGATAAGAAAGTGCTTCTGCCGGGTTGCAAATCTAAAACCACATAAACGCCATTATCAGCAGCGGTTTCTATCCACGGTCTAATCACATCCAGCCTAGTTTCGTTGGAGTAATCGCCGTCTGAACCTGCTTGAGCTGCTGCCACGGTAGCAATTATTTCAAAGGTAAGCAACACCTTTGAACCGTCCGCATCGTAGCCCTGCGCTATTGCTGCAGCACGCTCCAGTGCTTGCGTTGCGTTTTGTTCGCCAAGCACACCAAGCCTCGATGTTTGAGGATGGCCATACAAGGCAACTAATCGGCGTTGGTTTTGTGGGTCAAACAATAGTAACCCACCACCAGGTAGTTCCTTAGCGTTGCGCACCGCTTCAAGTTGCCAGCGAGCGTCCTCATCAACGTCAGCAAGCAATTCAACCACGTTTGCTGAGGCGACGAACTTACGTTGTTCGTCTGGGAGGGCGCGTAGGTCGCCGGGAGCTTCAATAATCCCGATCCCGACTTGATTAGCGAGCACCGAAAACGGCAAATTATTGTTGCGGGTGATCCAGATGCGCTCATGTTTAGCGGCAGAAAACGATGCTTGTGCCACAACTTCAACCATCCCGTAGTTGAACTTGTTGAGCAAGGTTTTGGCACTCTGCTCGGAGAAACCGGCGACAACAATTTCTTGGGGGTCCAGACGGTTTAGTTCACTCATCAAGCGATTATCGGAAAGAGAGTAAACTAGCAGTAAAGGGCCATCAAATTGAAGGTTGGCGAGTGTGGTGATGGCGGCAAGATTATTGGTTGGCGCAATTCCAACGGTTTTGGCACACGCAAACACATTTTGGGAGATTTCAAAACTGATCGCAGAGTTGTTAACTGAAATGGGTTGAAACGATTGAGGTACTTGACTTGAGCAATCTGGTTCGGTGCTGTTATGTGGTTCTGTGGTTTCGCTCGGCGGGTTGCTTGAAGTGTCGTTTTGTTCTGTGGAGCTAACAGTGCTAGTGGTGCTACTAGGCTGTTGGTTTTCGTGGTTGCACGAACTCTGTATCAAAGCAAACACAACGAGACCTGCAAAGAGTTTGCCAAACACTATTGTCTATAGTACAGACTGTGTTCTAACTTGGCGGAGGGAGGGGGATTCGAACCCCCGGGGCCGTTAAGCCCGCTGGTTTTCAAAACCAGTGCATTCGTCCACTCTGCCATCCCTCCAGAAGGTTAAGCCTATGATGATGGGGTAACACCTATCCTTACCGAGTTTACCGTTACAGTTCGTGAAGGTCTCCCACCGAGGCCACTGTCGTCGCTTTGATGCAACCCGATTATGTTTTGCATCACTGCTAGGCCTGCTTCGTTGGTGGTGCCAAAAACGATGTAAGTGCCTTGGCTGTCGAGTAGGGAAGTGTTTTCCCCAGTTGTGAAGAAAAACTGGGCTCCAGATGAGTCGGGTCCGGCACTACGAGCCATCACTAACTGTCCGGGTTCGTAGCGATAGGGGCCAACTAGAGTTCCATTAGTGTTGGTGAAGGTTGGTTCGTCAGCGATGGTGTATCCAGGCCCGGGGTCAGCAGCGGAATTAGTATTTGGTGAGCCTCCCTGGATTATGTCGATGCTAGGGTCGGTGCGGAAAAGTTCGGTTTCGTCGTAGTAACCCCAGCGAGCCAACGTCACGAAATTGTTGACTGTGTTGGGTGTGTTTTCGGTGTCAAGGTCTATTGCTATTTCACCTTCGCTAGTGTCAAATATTGCTTGATAGCTGAGTTCGGGATTAATGCACATTGGTTGCGGTGCCGAGAATTCAATCGTTCGCGGACTTGAGTGATCAGCCGCAGGGCAATCTGGGTTCACTGGTTCTGGGTTCGCTGGTTCTGTGGTGGATGGTTCTGTGATGGATGGCTCTGTGGTCGTGGTGTTGTCGACAATCGTGGTGGTGCTATCAGTGGATTCTATTGTCACGGTTGAGTTGTTGTCGCCTAGATTGATTAGCAATAAAACAACAGCACCCAAAGTCAATAAAGTCAATACAGTAACAATGGAGAGGTTTGTGCTTCGCCGCCGCCGAGCTTTGGCCTGAGCAGCTTGTGCCGCAGCTATACGGTTAGCGCGGTTTGCTT
The DNA here is from genome assembly GCA_965204595.1 of Candidatus Aldehydirespiratoraceae bacterium. Taxonomy (GTDB): domain Bacteria; phylum Actinomycetota; class Acidimicrobiia; order Acidimicrobiales; family Aldehydirespiratoraceae; genus VXYK01. The sequence goes on from CBDBEW010000014.1 coordinate 1,842,492, forward strand.
TTTGTCTAACTCTTTTAGGTTTGCTCACAACACAAAAGGCTACCTATTGGTTGCACAAGCTTGCAAAATGCCCGACCAAATTTTAGCTAATTAAGCAATGTGAACAAGATACCTGCTGCGAGTGGCAAGATCATGGCCAGTGCTAAAGCGATCACCAAGATTAATTGCAGGCGACGTTGACGTGAGCGGGGGTTAACCCTAGGGCTTGCTGAGATACCGCTGCGGCGGTTATTGGTGCGAGGGTTCTTTGGCATCTGCACATAGTTTAGCGGATAGGGGCATCTACCTTGTGGGTAATGTAACCTCAAAGGGTGCGAACTCTGTTGTGTTGTATAGTTTTTTTGGTGTTTGGCTGCACCTCTCAAGATGATCCAGGGTTTGGAAGCACCACCAAACCAGCGACCACCACCATCGGTGAAGTCACACCAACTGAAGAATCATCTCAACAGATGTCTGGGTTGATTCGCATCGGTCCAGCAGCTTACGAACTAGATTTTTCTTGCGTTGATCGTGGTGCTGGTGAAATCCTCGCGGTTGGCGCGGGAACAGATGTTAACAATAGGCGTGTTCACGCATTCGTTCAGGCATTCGTTGGGGAACCGTATGTGGGTATTGAAGTTGGTGAAGGTGATGAAAGAGTGCTTTTTGAACCACGGTTGGATGTACCTCTGCTTTTCACCTTCCACCAAGACATTTTACGTTTTGAAAACGTTGATTTTGTTACCAACCTTGATGTTGAAAATTCCACCTATACGCCCGCGGGTATGGGTTCGGTAGTTATCAATTGTGTTAGCTTTGAAACCGTGTTACCGCCTGCTGCTCAGAGCTAGTGGCGGTAAACGCGTGCGGTCAACGATGGTGGCTAGATGATCCTTGTGTGGACTGCTAGACGCAGGGGTCGTCTTCAAGTATCATGGGTAACCTGCCCGCTCGGTAGGTCGTTACCACACCGTCTTCAACCGTGAACACAACTCTGAAATTGGCATCGCCCGCGTCGGTGGGAACAAAAACCAAGTTAACTGTGTTGGCATCAATCACCTCGCGCTGAAGTTTGTCGCCGAACGCTTCCACAAGACGCTCTGCACTAGTACCTATGCCCATGCCTGAGCGAGTGGTTATTGGGCCATCCACAATGTCTACCCGCTCAATGGTAGAAGAATGCACTAGAAAGCTAATGCCAGGTGGTGCTGCGGCGGGTGAGATGTGGTAGCACTCACTTGGTGGTTCACAGGCCAACATGGATGAGCCACTACGTTCAGCGGCTGTTGGAACCGTTAAGCCAAATGTCACCACGCCAAGCCCTAGCGTGCTAACAGTTGAATCACGACTCAATTGTGTAGTAGCACCTTCGGTTGCTTCTGCAACTACCTCTACACCTGTGTCGCTTGATGTACACACAACAGGGATGTTGACGGGCACCGTGACCGGGACTGTGATTGTTGTTGTTGTGGTAGTTGTGGTGTCGTTTAGCGGATCGTCTGTATTGGTACCGTTGTTGCTTATTGTTGTGGTTGGTCTAGTCGTAGTGGAAGTTGTTGTGGTAGTTGGAGTGGTTTGGTTATTGTCATCACCTCTACTAATGATCAATAACGCTGCCCCCACAACAAAGATGAGAGCTATTAGTGATACTGCTATTTGGCGTGGACCCATGACTCAACCGGCCTTTATGGTGTTTGAAAAGCGGACAAATAAAACATAACACAATTTGTTGTAAAATTAGCGGTCTTGCTATTTTGGATTTGTAGGCCGCCCGGGGCTCGAACCCGGCACCTTGAGATTAAAAGTCTCCTGCTCTACCCGATGAGCTAGCGGCCCACTAAGCAGGTTAGCGTTCATGATGCCTAATGCTTTTGGTTTTAGTGGAGTGAGTTGTTTAAAAGTTTTATATATGAGGCGATCTCACTTCGTACGGTATCAAGGGCTTCTCGATCGGTCATGTCGTCAATCACTAAGACGCGTCCAATATGTATCTGAACAAGGGGACGGTTGCACAAAACAATCTTGGGGAAACGACTTTTGGCAGGCCAAACATGGTCGGTGCCAACTATCGCGGTTGGTAGCACTACCGCATTACCAGCACGTGCTATTTGCAGAAAACCACGGCGTACCTTACCTAAACCATCTTGATCACGTAGCTCAGGCAACACAATTTTGCCTTCAAGCATCACCCCCACTGGGCGACCTCGTTGCAGAGTCTCAACAGCAGTGTTGATCGTCTCTCGCCAACCTCGTCCTGCCCTTATGCAACCCGTCGAGCGCAAAAACCAGCCAATTAGTGGCATATCGAAGAACTTGTCTCGAACTAAAATACGCGGTCTAATACCTACATTTTCAAGAAGTGAGTAGCCGACAGGCAAATCAAAAAAGCTACGATGGTTCGCTACCACCACGAGAGGCCGACCAAAGGTCTCGATTGGTTGTTCAAGCCCATGAGACGTGCGGCAGAAAAGGCGGCCAACAAAACGCAAAAAAATTGCCCAACGAGAAAATCTGCGTTCGTCCTTATCTGTAATTGTGGTCACAGCTATGTTATAGCGTGGTTTCACTTCGTTACCCTTATTGTTGATGCCAATACCTCCAAACCCCGATCAGAATACCGAGCGTGCTAGCGAGCATCCCCTTGACCTCGTCAACGAAGCCTTACAAGCATTAGATGAAGACGATTTTGCAAGAGCTGAACAACTAGTCGAAAAATTGCAAACCACAAACACGGACTGATGAAGTACAAATCACTGGCTTTGATGGCACCGCTCGCTGTGGCTGCAATCTTGCTAAGACAGCACCGCTCAAAGCAGAATAACTCGCCCATTCGTGTTCTCAGTCGAGCTGGTAGACGTGCTGAGATGGTTCGCCTTTTCGTGCGAAGAGGCTTGGATCGAAGTTTAACAAAAGCACGCAAACGACTTGCTGATGATAGCAGTCGGCGTCGTTTACAAGCAGAGTTAGAACGTCGAGAAGCCCAAGATGTGGTTGCGTCGCTCGGTGAGATGAAGGGTGCGCTAATGAAGCTAGGGCAGATGGCTAGTTACCTAGAAGAAGCCATACCTCCAGCACTCACCCAAGCTTTGGGTAGTTTGAGAAGCGATGCCCCACCGATGTCTGGCGATTTGGCCCTCACCGAAATCGAACGTTCGCTAGGTCAACCGCTTCACAAGGTTTTTGCCGAAATCGATCCTGAACCTGTGGCCGCAGCTTCCATCGGGCAAGTTCACCGAGCAATAACAAGCGAAGGCAAAGAGGTTGCTGTTAAAGTTCAATATCCCCAAATAGCGCAAGCCATCCAAGCCGACCTCGACAACAGCGAAATGTTAGCCAGAATCTTGGGCATCGTTTACCCGGGTCTTCACCCAGATGATTTAGTCACCGAACTGCGGGCACGCATTAGCGAAGAATTGGATTACCGCCAAGAGTTGTCTAACCATAAACTCTTTGCCGACTATTACCGTGGCCATCCCTACATTTGGGTACCAGATGTTGATCCGCAACGCTCAACCGATCGTGTTCTAACCAGCGAATGGGTTGGGGGCCAGCGGTTCGAGAATGTTTATGAAGCACCACAAGAAACGAAAGAGCAAGTAGCAGAAGTTCTTTACCGTTTTGTGTTCCGTAGCCTGAACCGTTTGCATGTATTCAACGGCGATCCCCATTCCGGCAACTATCTGTTGGCAGCAGACGGTCGTGTTGCTTTTATAGATTTTGGGCTTGTCAAACGTTTTGACCCGACAGAAGTGGAACAGTTCGCGTGCCTTATTCGAGCCATGATTGAGCGTGACCCAACCACGTTTCGTGAAACAGCCGTACTTGTGAAGTTGCTTAGCCCAGACGCGCCCTTTACCGATCAAGAAATCTACGACTGGTTCTCCACCTACTACGAACTAATTCTTGAAAGCAAACCAATAACTTTCACTTCTGACTACAGCGTTGGTTTACTGCGACAAACCTTTGACGCGAAAACAAACGCGATTCTCAAACACGCCAATGTGCCGCCCACTTTTGCGCTGATTCAACGTATCAACCTCGGACTTTTTTCGATCTTAGGCAAACTGCGAGCCACTGCCAATTGGCGAAGCATTTCTGAAGAACTCTGGGAATGGACTGATGCACCACCTAGCACACCGATGGGGCATGACGAAGCTGCTTGGATAAAAGCTAAAGCCCGACGGTAAGAACATGCACGCGAGAAGCTAATCATCGAAAGGCAGTTTGCCTTCGTTGTCTAGCAGCAAGCCGTCTGTTTCACCAAAACCTCCTCGTCTCGCGTTGTATGCGCTCAAAGCCGCTAGATAGCCGATAGCTCGTTCGCTTAGCGGATAACGATTCAAGAGTCTGTGAAACTCTTCGGAGTGATCGGGAACAACCAAATGAACAAGTTCATGCACGATTACTTGATCCAGCACCCAATGCGGGACATCTGCAAGCTTGTGTGAAATGCGGATACGTTTACTCCTTGTTGAACACGAACCCCAGATCTGTTGTTGAGTAGTTGACCAGCGTATTGATTCAGGTGTCGGTAGATCGAACCTTTGGGCTAGCTCATTAGCTCTACTTACAAGATCAATGCTCATGCAGCATCGCCGTTGTTCTATCTTGTTGACAATCGCAGAGACTCTCTCGGTTTCTTGTTGTTCGTCCATCCACGAAGGAATGCGAACCTTTATTACCCCATCGACTATTCGTCCTGCGATCGTTTTGACACGGTTGTCGCTACGGATCACCTCCACAGGCAAACGACGGAGTTGCTTAGAATTTGAAAACCCATTCATAAAATTAGATCCTGACTCATAGATGATTTTTGGGTGAGCGAGACCCGCTTGCCTAGATTCCAACTTGTGCTGTCATGGTGCAACCAGCGCCCTTCAAGGTTGGAGATACGCTCATAGTTTTCGCCGAAATAACGTTCAATAGCGTAGATCACGCCGCCATGCGCGATCACTAGCACGTTAGCATCGCTGCACTCTTTGTGCAACCTTGATAACCCTTGTTTAACGCGCTGCAATACACTTTGATCGGTTTCCCAACCATTTGGCCAGATACCAGCTTCAAGTTGCCCGGGATACTTTTGGTCAATCTCGGCGCGTGTTAGCCCTTGATAATCTCCAACATCTCGTTCTGAGAATGCACTGTCAATCAAAACTGGCCCAACTCCAACAAGGCCTGCGATGATGGTAGCGGTTCGGGTTGCTCGCGTGAGGTTGCTAGCGACGATGGCATCAAATGAACCGCATAGTTTGGCGGCTTCTTTTGCCTGTGTTGCGCCAAACTCAGATAAGTCTGGGTCGGCTTGGCCTTGCCAGCGACCCGATTGGTTCCATTCCGATTGCCCGTGTCGGGCGATAAGCACATTTAACATTATGGATTAGACAGTATCAGAATGGTCTGACAACCTTACCGTGTGGTCCGAACAACCTTACCGTGATTAACTTCAATTTGCCGCTCATTGGTTAGAGTTGGGTAGTGGTTTCCATACGGTTTTTTGCTTCTATTCGAGAAGTTACTGGTTGTCGTATCGCTGAGTTTTCAGGTTCCTCTGTTGGTGAAATTCTTGACGCATCGATAGAGCGTTATGGCCAAGAATATGCCGCTTTGTTGCAGACGTGTACTATCTGGTGTAACGGTGAGGTCGCGAATGTGGATCAAAACGTGGGCCAAGACGATGAACTAGCAGTGTTGCCACCGGTATCTGGTGGCTGACGACTGCACCACCAGCGTTACGGTTAGGTATCGTTAGAATAATGACACGCCATTTGCGCGACTGCCCTACTTACATTCCACAGGCGGGTGCTTGATGAGCCGCGTAGCTGTTTTGTCTTTACACACTTCACCTTTGGTGCAGCCAGGTGGTGGTGATGCAGGTGGTATGAATGTTTATGTGCGGGAGTTAGTTTCTTCTTTGGCTCGAGCAGGTGCCGATGCGTGCGTTTATGTGCGGCGTTGGGCGGATGCTTTGCCAGAGGTTACTGAAGTCGAGCCGGGTTTTAGGGTTGTGCATGTTGAGGCTGGTTCGGTTGATCTGCCGAAGGAGGAATTGCCGGGCATCGTCGATGTGTTCGCCGATCGGGTGAGAGAGCACTTAATCGCTGAACCGGTTGATGTGATTCACGCAAATTATTGGTTGTCTGGGGTGGCGGGACATCGATTGAAACACGAGTTGGCGTTGCCGCTGGTGGCAACTTTTCACACGTTGGCGCGCGTCAAGGCTGAGACGGGCGACTGTGAGCCGCAACTGCGGATCGATGCAGAAACTGAGGTGGTGCGCTGCGCTGATGTGATGACCGCTAATTCAGTTACCGAAATGCATCAATTGGTGTCTCATTATGGGGCCGATCCGCAGCGTGTTGAGGTGGTGGCACCGGGAGTGAACCACGCCATCTTTTCGGTTGGTTCCAAAGCTAGGGCGCGCAAAGCACTTGGTTTGGTAGACGGCCCCGTGCTGTTGTTTGTTGGCCGTATTCAACCACTCAAAGGTGCCGATGTGGCTGTGGAAACGCTAGCTGAGTTGGCTAACCCCACCGCACAACTGCTTATCGTTGGCGGTTCTAGTGGAACCAACGGTGATTCCGAAGTGCGCCGATTGGAGAAGTTGATAGCGAACCGTGGTTTGGTTAACCAAGTTGAGATCATTGAGCCTCAACCCCATCATCAGCTTTGCACCTACTACCGTGCCGCTGATGTTTGTTTGGTTCCGAGCCGGTCGGAGTCCTTTGGTTTAGTTGCTCTTGAAGCTGCCGCTTGTGGTACCCCAGTTGTGTCTACAGATGTTGGTGGTTTGCGAACTTTGGTTGATCATGGTCGTACTGGTTTTCGGATAGCTAGCCGTGACCCCAGCGATTTCGCGGTGGCGACTTCTGAGATTTTGCGTTCCCCAAAGTTGGCTGGCGAAATGTCAGATAATGCCACTTTAGCAGCACGGTCTTACACTTGGACATCAACTGCGGCACGCCTTAGGCGTGTTTATTGCGACATTGGCGCGCGTGTGCTTGTTGACTGCTCATGAACGCAGAATTGGTTGCGAGTTATAGTGCGCCAGCAGCCGATGCAAATGAGTTAGCAGCACTAGAACGCCAAATTGACCGGTGGTTGTTGGCCGCTAAAGAGACCAATCCTTTAATTGATGCCGTAGAGCGTGGCGATAATGAAGCGATTCGCTGGTTTGTGAGGGTGTTTGGTGAAGAAAAAGACGTTTGGACCGCTTGGCTTACTTTAGGTCAACGCAGCTTGGCCTTTGAGACCTATGTTTTGCCTTCACCTCAGCGTAATCATGCTGAGTTCTATCGGTATTTGTTGCAACGTAACCAACGTTTGCGTGGTTTGGCTTTTGAGTTGGGCGCAGAAGAAGCCGTGTTTTTGGCGGGTTCGGTGCCTATCCACATCATTAGCGAAGAAGTAATTGATTGGATATTGGGTTCATTGTGGGTTGCCATTGAGCTCTGTTTCCGTTCGGCTCTAAGGATTGGTTTCACCCCAACAAGCCACGGAAATCAAGTTACAATAAAATAAATGGCCATTGTCACAGCCACCACAGATGATAGTGACATGCAGACTACACTTGTCCAACCAACTGATTGCCGCGAGGCATTGCCCCTCCTAGCAGACCAATCTGTGTCGTTAGTGCTAACCGACCCACCCTACTTTTTGGATGGAATGGGTGAAGATTGGGATCACCAGAATCTGAAAAAACGAGTCTCGTCTGGCGTAGTGGGCGGCATCCCCGCAGGACAGAAATTTGACCAACGACAAGGCATCAACCTACAGAACTTTTTAGCACCCATCGCAGTTGAATTGCTACGTATTTTGAAGCCTGGCGGTTTCTTGCTTTGCTTCTCTCAGCCGAGATTAGTGCATCGAACTGCCATGTCTATAGAACTTGCAGGGTTTGAAATTAGAGATATTCTTGCTTGGCAAAGGGAAGGACAAGGCAAAGCTTTTTCCCAACACCATTTTGTGCAGAAACGCACAGACCTCTCGGCCACACAAAAGCAGCAGATTATACAAAAACTCGGTGACCGCAAAACACCTCAGCTTAGATCCCAGATGGAACTAATAGTTCTCGCCCAAGCACCTCGAGAGACCACCTATTGGGAAACTTGGATTGAACACCAAACAGGACTTGTTGATTTAAGCAATCCTGTCATATCTTCAAACGGATCTTCGCCTGGAACGATCATTGCGTGCCCGAAGCCACGTGCACGTCACAACCACATGACCGTCAAACCTGTCGAACTTTGTCGTCACCTGATCCGCATGTTCTCAGCTCCCAATGCGCTAGTAGTTGACCCATTCTCAGGATGCGGAACTACTGGTGTGGCGGCACTATTAGAAGGTCGAGAATTTAAGGGTTATGAGATTTGCTCTGACATGGCTGCCATAGCAAACAAAAGAATTAATCAAAAAACACGATATGTCCAGAGAACTACCGACAGATACTGAACTTGAAATTGCAGATACTGAACTTGAAATTGCATGGCAAGAAGTACTTGCAATACATAGCGAATACCTTGATATTTATCAAGTCAAACTTCCAACAAAGCAGTAGCTAATGTCGGACCTGTCTTGAGAGCAAATAAATCAACACGGCGTTCCATTTACGAGAGACTGCGAGACGAATTCGATACGCTATCTGATTTATAATTACTTATGGAGTAAGTCTCTAACGTCGGTTCGGTCCTCCATGAACTTTATTAGCCCAGCCACACTGTCTGCGATGTTGCCAAATTTCATCACTAGCATCTCCTGTTGGTCGGTTTTTACCACCACTTCCACATCCGACACGCGGCTTTTTATAGTCGACATGTCGGTTGCAAGCACATTTACAACCGAATCTGTGACGATTTCTATGACCTCATCTGTCAGATCACGAGCGAGAGATTTTCTCTGTTGTTCCTTTAGCTTGTGGAAATTAGCAAGAGCTCGTAGTGGTGTTATTCTGTCCTTTTCGTCCCAATCAAATTGAACTCCAAAACCCTTCAAAACATCAACCATCTTCTGGAACTCAACTGTGATGACTTCAATTCCAAAACTCTTGATTAGCGCAATTGATGTGTGGGACCAATTCCCTGCGAGAACCGCGGTGGTTTTCCGAATGGATGGGTGTGACTTCCGCAGATTATAGTGAGCGACGCAAAGCCAACTCCCCTTGTCGCGGTTGTGTTTCTTGTATCGAATGTACTTGGGATCAAGAATCATCACTGGTTGGCCGTGTTCGTTTGATATGACTGCATCAATTTGGTAGATATTGTCGGTCCCGTTTTTCATCTGTGCGGGAGCAATGCTATGCCCCATAGTCTCCACTTCAGGACGCAAACGACTTACGATGGAGTCCTCAAATAGTTTGCCTATCTCTTGGCCTAGTGCGGCAGCGGGGTTGGCCATTAGCGCACCACCGTCACGACGCTCTCGCGCAAGGGTACTTTGTGACGTTGGGAATTGCTGGCCCATTTATCTCCGCGCGTCCGCAAAACCTCAATACTAAATTGGGAGAAACCAGCAGCTACCGCGAGTTTACCTATTAGCTCATCGGTTTCAATATGAACACCATATGGAGCTGAATCACCTAAAACCAAAATAAAAGGGCAGGCAGCTTTGAGAACTTTATGAGCACAAACTATAATCTGCGACATGTCTTCAAAATATCCTGCAACCATCATGTCGTAAGACTTTTTTCCAGACCTTTGATTGCGCAATACAGCTAGTTTGTCTACCGCTGCTCTCAGGTGGGTATGCACCGATTCATCAAGGGATGCCACTATTGGCATTTTGGTTGTGTCTTGCATTGAATTTCGCTTTACTTGAGTCGTTGCCGCCATCATTAACTTGTCTCGAACATTGCTCGTAATGTCGGCCCAACTGTCGTATAGACCCCAGAAGTAGGTTTCCATGCGCGTTCGATCCGCGTAATCATAGTTGTTCAAATACGGTGGTGAGGTGATTATCATGTCGGCACCAGAAACATAATCGGAAAGCCGACGGGCATCACCGTTGATGAGTGTGTGGGTTGAAAGTTGAGTGTTGGCTTTCATCAACGTTTGGACATCTTCGGTCATTAGAGTGCATCGTTGCGAGAATACGTCAAATGCATTTCGCTGGGTTTTGCGTTCAGCAAATTTGCTGGGCGCAATATAGGGCCAACCTGCTCCAGCAGAAGTAGTGTCGCGCAACGCAGCGGTGAGTGCGACCTTAAAAAAGTCCTGCCGCTCGCTTGATCGGTCGAGCACCACAGTCCGCAAAGCAAATAGTTTGTCTAAATTGTCTGTGTCAAAGCACTTGTGGATCAATGCAGGCCATTGGGCATCCAAGTGGCAGTCACGAGAACATATGTCTCTAGCCTGCTCCAAAATTAGTCCTGCCTCTTTTTTGAGCAGTTCTACATCGTTTTCGTATTCCAGCTTCGTCTGGGCAATCCAGTGGACAAATGGGTGGGCCTCTACGCCCACCGAATTTATACCCAGCTGCTTTGCGGCTAGCGATGTGGTTCCCGTGCCGACAAAAGGGTCGGCTACAAGGCAACCCGAAACGATCCCATATTCGTCCGCCTTGGCTTCAATCAATTTGTGTGAAAAGCCAGCTGGATAGGTAAACCACCGATGCACAGGAGCACTAAGGCTGTCTCTAAATGTTCCATATCTTGATGTTGTCATGATGCGCGCTCGATCTTTGCTTCAACATTTAAGTTACGATGCGCTAAAGAAAAAGTGTTTGTATGCATTACAGATAATCTACTTGCTGGGTGTGACAAGCCTGTTGAATTCTTTGGACTTGCTGTTCACATCTAGCTTCATTGAGATCGGTCGGTGTGATTGTTCTGAATGTTTAGGGTGTGGAACACAAAATAAAATCTTTTTTTGGGGTTGTGTTAAAGATTTGGTCGGGTAGCATTGCAGGTGACCAGCGGGACGGCGGATTGACTTGGGGAGGGCTTTTTGCCCTCTCGCTGGTCCATTAGATTGCCCTTTATGGGAGGGCGGCATTGAGCTGGTCATTCATTGTGTCAAGGGCACTGCGAGCGGCTTCAATGGGGTCAGCGTTGGCACTTTGAGTTTGCCAAGCCCCTAAAATGGCGCGGCTCGAGTTGACAAGGATGCCGTTGCCTTGGTCGGTGCATCCAGCCACGGCTTGGTCTGCATCGGCACCTTGAGCACCAAAACCTGGCACCAACACTAGTGTGTGTGGCATTAGTTGGCGTAGCACTTTAGCTTGTTTTGGCCAGGTGGCTCCCACGACCGCACCCACATCAGAAAACCCGCTTTTGCCTCGGCGTTTCGCCCCCCAAACATGAACCTTTTTCGCCACAAGCTCAGCCAGTGTAACATCTCCAATCATTTGGTCCTGGAAGTCTTGCGCTCCACGGTTGGAAGTGCGGACCAACACAAACACGCCCTTACCTTCATCTGGGGTGCCGAGCAGAGAAGCAACCGAATCTTCGCCTAGATATGGGTTGGTTGTCAACCAGTTTGCCGACAAGCCCGGCAGTGGCACTCCATCTAAGCCCGCTGCTGAGGTTAGCAATCCTTGCCGATAATGGCTTGCGCTCGAGCCAATGTCGGCTCGTTTGCCATCAACGATGACTGGCACCGCGTGGCCTTGCGCTTTCGCCACGACTTGTTCAAGGGTTTGCCATCCAAGCGAACTGTACGCTTCAAAGCAAGCAACCTGAACTTTGAATGCTGCGCAGTGATTAGCTAACGCATCAATGAGCTCACCCAAATAGGTTGCGAACGCGATAGCCACTTGTTGGCGTGGGTCGGAGCTTTTGGCGATAGCGTCTTGAGCAAATTTTGGGGGGACAAGTTCGGGTCGTGGGTCTAACCCCACGCAAGCAATGGACTTTGTGGTTTCACATGACTGAACCAAGAAGTCACCTGCATGCATTCCTTCAGGTTACAATTTTTACTAGGTCGCAACTATTTGGATAGGGTGATTTCGAAGGAGACGTTGATGAAGCTGCAGGTGATCGGGGGCGGAAAGATGGCTGAGGCCCTGCTTGGTGGTTTAGTGGGGTCGGGTGTTGTGGCGGCGGCAGATTTGCATGTTGTGGAGCCACAAGAGGCGAGGCGTAGCTTTCTTGCAGCACAACACCCCGGTTTGTCGGTTGGCACAGAGCCGCGTCGCGGCGTTGACGCGGTGATTGCTGTGAAACCAGATGTTGTGCCGAAGACACTTCCTGTGATCGCAAAAGCAGGCGTTAAGCGGGTGCTGTCAATTGCGGCGGGGGTGCGTATCGCTTCGCTTGAAGGTGGGCTTGCCCAAGGCACGGTTGTTGTGCGGGCCATGCCCAACACGGGGGCTTTGGTTGGGCAAGGTGCCGCTGCTGTCGCAAAAGGTTCAGCGGCAAAAGCTGCCGATCTTGCTTGGGCTGTCAATATCCTCGCTGCTGTTGGTGCGGCTTTGGTTGTTGACGAGGCCGATCTTGATGCGGTGACGGGGTTGTCTGGTTCGGGGCCGGCTTATGTTTTTTTGCTTGCCGAAGCCTTAGCTGCGGCTGGGGTAAAGCAAGGGCTGACCCCTGAGGTGGCAAACTTGCTGGCCCGACAAACCTTGCTGGGAGCAGCGACCTTGCTCAAAGATTCATCAATGGAGCCTGCACAGTTGCGCGCAAATGTAACATCTGCTGGTGGCACAACTGAAGCGGGGGTGGCAGTCTTGCAAGATGCAGACTTTTCGGGGCTAGTTACCTCAGCCGTGCGGGCTGCCACAATAAGGTCTCGTGAACTTGGCTGTTAGGTTAGATGCTGTGGCCACGGCGCGTTTTAGCACCATTTCTTTCCTGTCTGATTATGGGTATGAAGACGAGTTCGTTGGGGTGGTTCATTCAGTTATCCGTTCCATTGCAGACCATGTGAGTGTTGTTGACATAACCCATGGTGTTGCTGCCCACGACATCCGCGCGGGTGCTCTGGCTTTAGCGCGAGCCGTGCATTATCTCTGCCCAGGCGTGGTTTTGGCTGTGGTTGACCCTTCAGTGGGCACATCCCGGCGTGCTGTTGTGATAGAGGTTGGCCACGGTGAGTCGTATTTAGTTGGGCCAGACAATGGTCTGCTGGCAGCCGCGGTTGGGCTTGTTGGTGGAGCCACAAGAGCTCTGCAAATCACCTCACGAGACCATCGCTTATTTCCCGATGCTGGTGCTACTTTTGACGGCCGAGATGTCTTTGCCCCAGCAGCGGCACACCTTTGTAATGGGGTGCCTCCCGAAGAACTAGGTCAACTGATTGATCCAGCTTCGTTGGTGCCCGCGTTGTTGCCGGTGGCCAAGTTGCAAGACGGCGAGATAGCCGCTGAGGTGCTTTGGGTTGACCGTTTCGGTAATTGTCAACTCAATGTTGACCCCAGCGATATTGATAGTTTTGGCGAAACAGTTCTGCTAACGGCAAACAACTCTGAGAGGGTTGCCACCAAGGTCGAAGCTTACGATTATGTTCCTACTGGCCGTGTGGGACTTATTATTGATTCGAGTGGGTTGCTGTCGGTGTCGGTGGCTCGTGGTTCGGCCGCTAGCGAGTTGCATCTCAGCGAAGGTGATGAAGTTCGTTTGGCGAACACCACCGTAGTTCCCGAATCAAACGCTGCTCAGTCGAGCAAGTCGGTTACCATTACCAAAAAGGAGAGATTGCCATGAGAAGCGGAACCACCATTGCGATCGTTATTTTGCTAATCTTGATTTTGGGTGCTTCTGCCCTGCAGTTTCTCAGCCTCTAACCCTTGCGGGCTTGAGCTAAACCTGTGGGATTGACGGGTAGGTATCACGGGTAGGTAATTGGGTGATGAACTGCTAGCATCGTTGGTGTTTATAGAGATTAGCAGGGCGGCTATAGGGTCGCTTTGTTGTTGGAATCGAGGAACTCGGCTTTGTCAATCGTAGCGATTGGTTGTAGTCACCGGTCGACTCCGCTCGACAAGTTAGAGCGCATGACTGTGGGGGCTGATGACCTGCCCAAAGCCCTTAGTGGTTTGGTGCAAACAGACAATCTTTGTGAAGTGGTGTTGTTGTCGACTTGCAACCGTGTTGAGGTGTATGCGTCCACGCAACGTTTTCATGGTGGTTATCGGGATGTGCGCGAGTTTTTGGCTTTGCACGCTGGTTTGCCGCCTGAAGCTGTGGCCGACCATCTCTATGCGTTCCACGATGCCGATGCGGTGCGTCACTTGTTTGCGGTCGCTTGTGGACTTGATTCTGCGGTTGTTGGTGAACATGAAATACTTGGACAGGTGCGAAACGCTTGGGAGAGTTCTGTTGAAGAACACACTGTTGGTTCGTTGCTTGGCGGTTTGTTTCGTCACGCGCTTGAGGTGGGCAAACGCGCCCGTTCAGAAACCGCTATTGGGCGGGGTATCGCTTCGGTTTCTCAGGCTGCGGTAGCTTTGGCTGCCGAACATGTTGGTGGTTTGGCGGAAAGTTATGTGTTGGTTGTTGGTGCGGGTGATGTGGCCGAGGGCACGGTGAAGTCTTTGGTTAAGGCGGGGGCAGAACAGGTTGTGGTGGCGAACCGTTCATTTGAGCGCGCTGAGCGGTTAGCGAACCGTTGTGGTGGTCGTGCTGTTGCTCTAGCTGATCTCGGGGATGCTCTCACCCAAGCAGACGTGGTTGTCACCTCCACTGGAGCCCAAGACTTGATTTTGCAGTCCACGGATTTAGCTACCCTAGTTGAGCGGCGGGATTCAAAAACGCTGTTGATTGTTGATATTGCTGTGCCTCGTGATGTTGATCCGTCGGTTGATCAGCTTGATGGTATCACATTGCTGAATATGGATGATGTTGGCAAATTTGTTGAGGGGGCGACCGATATACATAATCGAGAAGTTGCTGAGGTGCATGAGATTGTTGATGCTGAGGTTAGCCGCTTTCAGGTTATGACTTCAGCACGTGAGGTGGCTCCTTTGATTAGATCGCTGCGTGAGCACGCCAATGAGCTTCGCTTAGCTGAACTTGAACGGGCCGCTTCCAAACTTGCGGGGTTAACACTTCAGCAACAAGACGCTGTGGATGCTTTAACAAAGCGGATTGTAAACAAGATTTTGCATAAGCCTTCAACTCATCTTAAAGACTCGGCAGGGCGTGCCCGAGGTGATCGTTTGGCTGAGTCGTTGCGTGATCTTTTCGATCTTGAAATTTGATGCGGGCCGCTACACGTCAAAGTCCTCTGGCTTTGACACAGACCCGCTTGGTGGGGTCACTTTTGTGTGCAGCGGGAGTTGTCGATCGTGTTCGTGAGGTTGGAGTTGTAACCAGCGCAGATGAACAGCAAGAGGTTTCTGTCGCTGCGCTGGGGGGTAAGGGAGTTTTTTGTAAAGAGGTGCAGCAAGCCGTGCTTATCGGGCAAGCTGATTTTGCGGTTCATTCCGCTAAAGATTTACCTGCTGTCACCCCTGAGGGTTTGTGTCTGGCGGCCGTGCCTACCAGAGGTGATTTTCGTGATGCGCTAGTGGGTTCTCGGTTGGCCGACTTGCCATATGGAGCAAGGGTCGCTACGGGTTCGGTTAGGCGCCGTGCTCAGTTAGCTTTACAACGTCCTGATTTGGAGTTTTGTGATTTGCGCGGCAACATTGAGACGCGTTTGCGTAAAGCCAAACATTTTGACGCGATTGTTATGGCTTTAGCGGCACTAAAGCGCCTTGAACTTAAACCTTCTGTGGTTGAACCTCTTAGTTATCAGTTGGTGGTGCCTCAAGTTGCTCAAGGTGCTTTGGCGGTGGAGTGCCGTGCAGATGATCAAGCAACGATTGCGGCTCTTAAAGTTATTGAAGACCCTGTTGCTAGGCTCGCGGTAGATGTTGAACGGGGTTTTTTGGCGGCTTTAGGTGGTGGTTGTGACACTCCAGCAGGTGCTTTAGCACTACCTCACCTAAATGGTTCTGCAAACAGCGGTGAGATCAATTTTGAATTGTTAGCTATGTTGGCTTGTTTGGATAACAAAACGTTTCTACGTCACCGTCGTAGTGCCGTTCTTGCGGTGGACGACACAGAGGGCGAGGCTGAGAAGCTAGGGCGCGATTCGGCGCTTTTTTTGCTCAATCGGGTGGGGGGTGCCTCGTTGTTGGCTGCCAATGAGGCACTAGCTAATGCCTGATTCACCAGCCGGGACGCAAGTGTCGACGCAGGTGCTTCGTGGTGTTCGGGTGGTTGTCACGAGGGCTCGTGAGCAAGCAGGTGTATTGGTTGATGCCCTAGTTGCTTATGGTGCGACTGCTGTGGTTGTGCCTGTTATCGCAGTTGTTGATTCACCAGATCAGGGTTTGGCTTTGCGCCACCATCTGAAGGATTTGCACTGTGGGGATTGGTTGGTCCTGACTAGCCCCAATGGCGCACAAAGGGTTGGTGCGGTGTTACAAAATGAGCCACTAGCGGAAGGAGTTCTTGTGGCAGCGATTGGGCCGGGGACTATGCGCCAAGCTCACAAGTGGGGGATCGCTGTGGATCTCATTCCAGATGCTTCGGTGGCGGAGAGCTTGCTGTCCACGTTTCCTGCGACTAGCCGCACCAATGCGCGGGTTTTGTTGGCGCGCGCTGCTGAGGCTAGACAAATACTTCCGGAAGGTTTACGCCGACTAGGTTGGTTGGTCGACGATGTGGCAGCTTACACCACGATTAGTGTTGAGGTTTCAGACGCAGACAAGTTAGCTTGTCTGCAGAGTGATATCGTGGCTTTCACCTCTTCGTCAACCGTTCGACAGCTTCTCGTTGGTGTGGGTAAAGCTAACCTGCCGCGCTTTGTGGCCGCTATAGGCCCTGTTACAGCGGCCACTGCGCGAGAACTTGGCTTGAATGTAGATGTGGTGGCCAATCCCCACACAATAGATGGTTTAGTGCAGGCGTTAGTTAATTTCCACATTCGCCCATAGCGGGTTCACCTATAGTATTGTCATAGGCGCGTCGGTGCTTGTCAGGGCTTTACGCGTGTATCAATTTGAGACTTAGATTTGGGGGGCTCCAAGTATTATGCTGAAATTTGCTGAAGAAGTTTTGCTGTTGTTGTTGCGTGACGATGATGGCAAGTTTGTTCATGTACCGAATTGGTTGCTAGATCGCATACTTGCGGGTGCTGTGTTGATGGATTTAGCGATGGAGTACCGGCTAGACACAGACCCTGAACGCCTCGTTTTGTTAGATGACACACCAACTGGTGACAGTCTTTTAGACCCAACTTTGGCTCGCATCAGTGCTGAGTCACAAGCCGAACACGACGCACGCTACTGGGTGGAGCAGGAAGCGCAACATGGCGCAGGTATTCGTGAAGAGGCTCTTAGGCGCCTTGTTGAGACGGAGGTTTTGGAGCGTCAAGACGACCGCTTTTTGTGGGTGTTTAAGTCTCGGCGTTATCCAATTGTTGATGGCAAAGTCGAACGTGAAGTGAAACTGCGAATAATGGGGGTGTTGTTTAGCGATGAAATTCCTGACCCGCGCGATGTGGTCATTATTTGTTTGGCCGATGCTTGTGGCTTGTTTAGGGAACTGTTGCCTAAGCGGGAACTTGAGCAAGCTTCAGTGAGAATTGAGCAGGTCCGCAAACTTGACTTGATTGGCCAAGCCATGTCGCAGACTATTTACGATATGGGTATGTGGCTCGCCGCGAGTCGCATTGAAGGGCGAATGTTTTAGAGTTCTGCTAGCTGCTTTGGGTTAGCCTGATAGGGTGCCATTTCCTCAACGTCGTTTGCGCCGTTTGCGCAGAACTGCGGCTTTGCGTCGTCTTGTGGCTGAGACTCACCTGCATGTGAGTGATTTGGTTGCTCCCCTTTTTGTGCGTGAAGGTATTAGTGAACCACAACCGATCGGTTCGTTGCCGGGGCATTATCAACACACTCTGGCTTCCTTGCGTGCTGAGGTTCGCCAACTTTGTGACCTGGGTGTTGGGGCAGTTTTGCTTTTTGGTGTGCCTCAGGACAAGGACGCGGTTGGGTCGCAAGCGTGGTGCCCTACTGGTATTGTGCAGCGGGGGCTGGCTGAGTTACGTGCTGAGCATGGCAACAACTTGGTTTTGATTGCTGATTTGTGTCTTGATGAGTACACCGATCATGGGCATTGTGGTGTGCTTGATGCACAGGGTGAACCAGATAATGATGCTACCCTTGAGTTGTATGGGCGGGTGGCACTTGCTCAAGCTACCGCTGGTGTTGACATTGTGGCACCTTCAGGGATGATGGATGGGCAGGTTGCGGCCATTCGTGGAGCACTTGATGGTGATGGTTTTACACACACAGCAATCCTTGCTTATGCCGCTAAATATGCGTCTGCGCTTTACGGGCCTTTTCGTGAGGCGGTTGACGTAAACATTGTTGGAGGCGGTGATAGACGGGGGTACCAACAAGATGTGGCCAATGTTCGTGAAGCTGTTGTTGAGGTTACCGAGGACATTGCCGAGGGTGCTGATTTGATTATGGTGAAACCAGCGTTGCCGTTTCTTGATGTGATTGCCCGGGTTAGGGCCGAGGTGGATGTGCCTTTAGCGGCTTATCAGGTGAGTGGGGAGTATGCTATGGTGCATGCGGCCGCAGAACGTGGCTGGTTAGACCTCACCGAAGTAGCGTTTGAACAAACTTTGGCAATAAAGCGGTCGGGGGCAGATTTGATTTGCAGCTATTTTTGTCGTTTGCTCGCTGAGAGGTTGGGCTGAAAGAGGTTGGCGTGAATCGTTCACATGTAGATGCGCCGTTGCGAAATGAGCAGCTTTTTGAGCGTGCTCAGGTTGTCATTCCTGGTGGTGTAAACTCTCCTGTGCGAGGGTTTGGGTCAGTTGGGGGCACGCCTTATTTTGTCGACCGCGCCGAGGGTGCCTATGTCTTTGACGTGGAAGGCAACCGTTTTATCGATTTTGTGCAGAGTTATGGTCCTCAAATACTTGGGCATGCACACCAAGCGGTGGTGCAAGCGGTTTGTCAAGCCGCAGAGTTGGGGACGAGTTATGGCGCGCCAACTCACAATGAGGTTTTGTTAGCTGAAGAGATTGCTCGCCGTGTGGCTGGGGTGGAGATGGTGCGGTTGGTGTCGAGCGGCACTGAGGCAACCATGACCGCGATTCGTGTGACTCGTGCTGTCACTAATCGTGATCGTTTAGTGAAGTTTGCAGGCAATTATCACGGCCATAGCGATGCTCTCTTGGTGGCTGGGGGTTCGGGGGTGGCTCAGCAGGGCTTGGTTGGTTCCGCCGGGGTTACCGCTGGTGCTGTGGCCGACACGATAGTTGCTCCTTATAATGTTGTCCCTGATTTAGATGAGACTGTCGCGGCTGTGGTGGTGGAACCGCTTGCGGCCAATATGGGTTTGGTCGCTCCTGTGGCTGGCTTTCTTGAAGGCTTGCGGAGTGCTTGTGATGAGGTCGGGGCTTTGTTGGTTTTTGATGAGGTGATTACTGGCTTTCGGCTTTGCTTAGGTGGGGCTTCAGAGTGGTTTGGGGTGAAACCTGATATCTGGTGTTTTGGCAAGGTGATCGGTGGTGGCTTACCAATGGGAGCTTTGGGAGCGTCGCGTGAAATCATGAGTTTTCTGGCTCCATTAGGTGAGGTTTATCAAGCGGGCACTTTGTCTGGCAATCCTTTAGCTACCGCGGCTGGTTTGGCTACTCTTGAACTTTTGACTCCCGATGTTTACGCTCACCTCACTGATTCAGCGGCTTATTTGCAGACGGGTATGTTGGAGGCGTTTCGGGCTGCGGGTGTGGCTGCTTGTGTGCCTCGGGTTGGGTCATTGTTGGGCTTGTTTTTTGGTGCTGTGCCACCAGAAGATTTTTCGTCAGCCAAAGCTATTTGTGACAACGGCATCTACAAACTGTTTTTTCATGAGATGCTCCGGCAAGGCATTGCTTTCGCACCGGGTGCTTATGAAGCTATTTTTATGTCAACCGCACACACTAAATCCGACCTAGATGCCACCATCGCAGCCTGCACACAAGCCGCACAGGCGTTGCCACGTAACTAGTGTTCTTATTGAATTGCTATTGTCTAGTTGGTGTTGGCTAGCTTCTGGTAGTGGTTGATGAGGCTAACGGTTGATGGGTCGTATTGTGGGTGAACTGTTGGGCTGGCTGCGAGTTCGCCAGCAATGTCTTTAGCGAGTGATTTGCCTAGCTCAACTCCCCACTGGTCAAAGGAGTTGATCTCCCACACCACACCTTGAGTGAAAGTTTGGTGTTCATATAGCGCAATCAGTTGACCCAAAACAGCAGGTGTCATTTTCTGGGAAATTATTGTGGTGGATGGACGGTTGCCCTCAAAGGTGCGATGCGGCACTAACTTCAGATCTGCGCTAAGTTTGGCAACCTCTTGGGGTGTTCTGCCGAAAGCCAATGCTGAGGATTGTGCGAAACAGTTCGCTACTAACTGCTGCTGGTGGGTTGCAGCGTTGTCTACGTCGTCAAAATCGCCTTTTGCAAAGACGATGAAGTCACTTGGCACTATCGTGGTGCCTTGATGCAGCAATTGATGAAATGAATGTTGAGAGTTGGTGCCCAAGTCCCCCCAAATGATGGGCGAACTGTGATAGCTAAGTTTGCGACCATCGCTGCGAACACTCTTGCCGTTGCTCTCCATCTCAAGTTGCTGCAGGTAGCTTGGCAAGAGTTTTAGAGATTCGGCATATGGGAGTATCGCGCGGGTCGGCAGGTCACAAAATGTGCGATACCAGAGTGCTATCAGCCCAGTGAGCACCGGCACGTTTTGGTTTAGGGGTGTATTAGCAAAATGTTTGTCAACTAGGTGCATTCCTGAGAGCATTTTTTGGAACTGTGACGGCCCGATGGCGAGCATCACCGGCAACCCGATGGCTGAGGCGAGCGAATATCGTCCACCCACCCAATCCCACATTTCAAAACAGTTTGCAGGGTCAATCCCGAAATCTAGTGCTTGCTTAGTGTTGGCCGTTACTGCTAGGAAATGTTGAGACACAGCTTCTTCGCCCAAGTGGTGGGTCAGCCACTTTCGTGCTGTGGTGGCGTTGGTTAAAGTTTCCTGGGTGGTGAAAGTTTTAGAGGCAACGACAAACAAAGTAGAACCAGCATCGAGCTCTTTGAGTGCATTGTGCAGGGCAGTGCTGTCGATGTTGGCAACAAAGTGGCAGTCCACACTCTCGTGTCGATAGGCACTAAGTGCTTCGTAAGCTAAGGCTGGCCCTAAGTGTGAGCCGCCAATGCCTATGTTGACAATATCTTTGATTGGTTCTCCGCTCGCACCAAGGCGTTTGCCGTCCCGCACGTGGTCACAAAAGCTAGCCATGCGCGCGGCTAGCCGAGAAATATCAAACGCAACACTTTTTGGTCCACCACTAGCTTCATTGGTTGCTTTGTTGGGGTAGTCGTCTTGTAACTCAGTGCCGTGTGGAGTTCGCAGAGCAGTGTGCAGCACGGCTCGGTTTTCGGTGGTGTTGATGCGTTCCCCTGCCATCATCGCGGTGCTGCGAGCGACCAAACCCGCTTTGTTCGCTAAGGCAATCAGTGTTTCAGTGATTTCTGCGGTGACAAGTTGTTTTGACAGGTCAACCACGAGGTCTCCAAGTTCAAAGGTCATGCGGTCAACCCTGTTTTGGTCTTGTGCGAACATCGTTCGCAGGTTAAGGTCTTGGTGCCTTTGAGCTAACTGTTTTAGCTTGCGCCATTCGTTTGTGGCAGTGATGTCCACCGCGTTTCCTTGTTCTGGGCTTTTGTGTTGGCTAGCTAAAACGCCCTGTATTTAGCCAGCAGCGACCTCGCTATCGTTAGCAGCCACAAGAACGCGTGCTTGGTCTAGTTGTTGAGTTACTTGTGCCACGGTAACTCCTAAAGCTAGATTACTCACGCCTGCCTCATCGTTTAGGTGAACATATTCTTCAAGCACCGCAAGTTCTTGTGCGGCTGTTTCGTCGTCTATTTCGCCGTGAGCCACTCGCTCGTAGTGAACAACTGCCGCGAGTTCTTCAACCGTTAGTGCTTCAGCGAAGTTGCCCATTACCGCCCCAAAGCTTCCTACTTGCCTGGGGCTGTCATCGCCAACCCGGGCGGGGTCGCCATAAATAGGCCCCTCCGTGAGTTCGTGTTGTTCAGAGCCGTTGGCTATCCAAGCAATCTGGCCTGCTAAGCCGTCGTAGCTGGGGTTGTTGCTTGGGAAAGTCAACAACACCTCACCGCCGTTGAGTTGACGTCCAGTGCCTCCTGAGCCGGTGGCACCGTGACATGAGGCACAAACTGCGGCGTATACCTCACCGCCCTCATACAGCAACCCTTCAGGGGTTGCGGGCGGGCGCTCAAGGTAGCCCACATAGTAGATCGCCCAGAACGGCAGAAACAACAGCACTGGCATTACCCAGTAGGGAATTTGTTTGCGCCGTAAAGCTGCGTCAACATAAGGTGCTGCTGGTACAACAACTTTAACTTTTTCAGGAGCGGCCGCTTTGGCAGGGGCGGCCGCTGGCGTGGGCGAGGTGGGTGCAACCGCGGGAGTTGCTGCGGTGCTTGAAGCTTCGCTCGCTTGCTGCCCGGTGAGGCGAGCTCGCGCTTGGGCAGAACGCTGCAAAAGGTGCTCGGGTATTTCAACCAAAGGTCGTCTCCGTTGAGGTTTGGAACTGTGTGGAGTTCGCGGCTTAGCGTTTCAAACTCTAGGGGCATTTCACAAAAAATACAGACATGTGGCGACATCTTTGTGTTGATCTTTGCTTGCTTCTATCCTTAGTTTCGTTGTGTTGAGAAGGTAAGAAAAAAATTTGTGAAGTGCAATATGGTTATTTTTTTGCTCAGCCCTAGACTTATTTTTAGGTCTGTAAAGCACCTGCAAACATGGAGCCACTAATGGTCGCTTTTTCTTTTTCTATTATTGTTACTCTGCTTGGCACCGCAGTTATTCTCGCGTACGCTAAGCGGCGGCCAAAAGGTACCCCCCACACTTGGGGTGAAGCAATGTTTGGTTCTATGTTCGTTTTCTTTTTGCTGTTTATGGGCTATGGCGTGGTGCCTCACCAATGGCTAACTTGGGCTGAGAACGAACTTGCTTGGCGTAGCGACAAATTGTTTGTTGGCTGGGGAGGGATTTTTGAACCGCAACCCCTTGGTGGGTGGAACCCACTCACCATCAATTACCTCCACATTGAGCACATGATTGCTGTTTTGATTTATGCGGTGGTGCTCGTGGCTAATGTGAAGCTTTGGCAGGTTTGGCAATCTCGGGGTTCGAAACCAACCCAGATCACACCTGAACGTTCAGCTTTTGGACGGCCGTTAGTTAAGGAGGGTTCATCGCTATGACCACCACCGATGCAAACCCCCCAATGCCTGAGTTTCGTGATGATTATGTGTTGCAAGAAGTTGATGCTGCTTGGCTGAGCGCGGCGGTAAAACCTAAGCAGTTTATCCATATTGATCAGTCTGAGTGCATCATGTGTGAGGGCTGTGTAGACATTTGCCCTTGGAAGTGTATTCATATGGTTCGTCCCGATGCTATTGATGAAGCAATTGGTACCGAGCAGCCAGGACTCGATCCAAGCGATCACGTTATTTTTACTATTGATGACGATGTGTGTACCCGTTGTGCGTTGTGTGTGGATCGTTGCCCGACAGGGGTAATTATTATGGGCAAGGTTGGCGATCCATTGCTTGAAGGTGATGCCCATCAAAGAACAAATAGTCATGGCTACGGTTATGGAATGCGTCTCGGCTAGCTCCGAGAACACTTGGAGAGATTAATGGCAAGAAAATCTGACGACGATATCAAGGTACCAGTCAAGGTGCGGCTTAGTGAGAAGGTGTCGAAACTAGGTAATGATATTCAAGGCAGCCAAGCTTGGAGTTCGATTTTTCGGCCGGGTTCAATATTTCGGAAGGGTTACACTGATAGTCCTCGCAATCGTAGTTATGTGATTATGAATAGCGTGATGTACCACCTGCATCCAGTGAAGGTGAAGCGTCACGCAGTGAAGGTCTCCTACACGTTATGCCTCGGCGGGTTAACCTTCTTTTTGTTCATCTTGCTAACCATCACTGGTATTTTCTTGATGTTCTTTTATCGCCCTACCGCAGCCGCTGCTTGGGACGACATCTATAACTTGCAAGCTTCTGTCACCTTTGGTTTGTTGGTTCGCAATATGCATCGCTGGGCCGCGCACCTTATGGTGTTGACAGTGTTTTTGCATATGGCACGCGTTTTTTATCATGGGGCTTATAAGCCACCTCGTGAGTTCAACTGGGTTATAGGTGTGATTTTGTTGACGTTGACTTTGTTGCTTTCGTTCACGGGTTATTTGTTGCCTTGGGATCAGCTTGCCTTGTGGGCCGTTACCGTGGGCACCAACATGATGGGGTACACGCCGGTGTTGGGTGATCAAGTGAGATTTGTGTTGCTTGGTGGGTTTGATATTGGCACCGACACGTTGTTGCGATGGTATGTCCTTCACGTTTTGATGCTCCCGTTTGTGGCTGTGATATTTATGGCCATCCATTTTTGGCGGGTGCGTAAAGATGGCGGCATTTCGGGGCCGTTGTAGGTAGAGCTAGGTAGAGCGGAGTAGGCGATGGTTGAAATTCCTGAGCATTTACGAAAAAGAGCTGAGGAGGCGCGTGCGAAAGCTGCCGCCAAGAAAGCCGCTGAAGCTGCTTCGCCTGCAAGCCCAAAAGCTACCGAAACTGCGATGACTGATGAGCAAAAGGCGGCTGCTGCCAAGATTCCAGCGCATCTCTTGGAGCGTTCAAAGGCAGCTAAAGCAGCCGCTACTGAGGGTGCTCCTGTTGCTAGCGATGCTCCTGCTGCTGTAGCCGCTGCGGCACCAGCTACGGTTGCTGGCGCACCTGTAGCGACTGGCCCTGGTGGCCATACACAGCGGTTGTTGACTGTTGTGAAGTCGGGTTCTATCCAAGATGTCAAGTCGGTGCCTCAAGACAAGGTTCACGTTTGGCCGCATTTGTTGGTAGTTGAGTTCGGTGCGGCGTTGTTTGTAACTGCTTTCACCACCATTTTCTCAATATTTGTTAATGCGCCTTTGCTAGAGTTGGCTAACTTTAACGAGACCCCTAATCCTTCTAAGGCTCCTTGGTATTTCTTAGGCTTGCAGGAACTGCTTACTATGTTCCACCCTATGGTTGCTGGTGTGACAATCCCCGGTATCGGTATTTTCCTGCTTATTCTCGCCCCCTATATTGATAAGAACCCATCTAACAAGCCTGAAGATCGTAAGTTTGCAATCTCGCTAATGACTGTCCATTTGATGTTCTGGGCGGTTTTGGTGATGATTGGGTCGTTCTTTCGTGGCCCTGGTTTCAATTTCGTCTTCCCTTGGGAAGCTGGGCTTTTCTTCGAGTTGTAATACTCGTGATTGGAGATTCAGTGAATCACTACCACTACCCAAAGAGTAAGCCATGACTATTCTTATCGCTATTTTGGTTTTGGCTGCTTTAGTTATCCTTGCCACATATGCGGCAATGCGGGGCCGCCAGCAATCAGCTGCTGTCGGCATGTTGTCACGTGAAACCCGCAAACGTGATGCCACTACCGAGGCGTTGGTTGCGACCAAACCACTAACCGGCCGTGAGGTTGAAAAAGCGGCGTTGCAAGAACGTCAAGCGGTTGAAAAGGAGCTGGTACTAGCTCGCAATGCTGCTCCACCTCCTGCACCTTATGTGCCACCCGACCCAGAAACGGTTGGCATTAGTCGCCGGCAGTTTTTCAACCGTTCTATTGTTTCGATGTTTGGTTTGGGTTTGTCTGGATTTGGGGTGGCGAGCATTGCGTTTCTGTGGCCACAAATTAGTGGTGGTTTTGGTTCGGCAATTAAAGTGGGGTTGGTTTCAGACATCCTTGCCGATATCCGCAACAATAATGGTTTTCTTTACCGTGCTGATGGTCGTATGTGGCTCACCGAATACCCAAACGGGGCTGTTGAGAAAGCCCGAGAGGTGTATTCAAGTGCAGAACTAGCCGGTATGGAAGCTGGCTTTGCGCTCGGTCTTGATGCGGGTGTGGTGGCGCTTTATCAGAAGTGCCCTCATCTTGGTTGTCGTGTGCCTGAATGTGTGTCTTCGCAGTGGTTTGAGTGCCCGTGCCACGGTTCGCAATATAATCAGGTGGGTGAAAAGCGGGGGGGTCCAGCTCCTCGGGGTATGGATCGGTTCGCTACTTCTGTTGGTGCTGATGGTGCCCTAACAGTGGATACCGGCACTATCATTCAAGGCCCTGCGATTGGTGTCAACACCACCGGGCAGGAAGCTGAAGGCCCCAACTGCCTTGGCCAGAGTAGTCACTAGCGGTTTCGTTGGGTCTTATGTTGCTTGCCGCTTCTACATCGCGAACAATCGGGTTCGTAATATTGGTGATTGTTTTTGTTGGTGGTCTTGTTTATCTCTTTTTCAATATTCGTGGTGCTAAGGGTGAGGTTGGTTCAGAGCTTGAGCTTGCTGCTAATCGCCGTGATGATGTTCGTGACGAAGACCTTGAGGGGAAACGTTTAGATTTCGCTTTGGGTGCCAATTTGGTGATGCTAACAATTATTGGTGTGTCGTTGCCTTTGTATTGGTTGGGTGAACCTGGGCGACAGCAAGGTCGTGACGAAGACACGGCCCGTATTTTCACCAACCGTGGTGAGGAGATATATTTAGAAGGTGCACAGTGCGTTACCTGTCATGGGGTTGACGGCACCGGGGGTTCGGCTAGTTTCGCTCTTACTTCTGAGACTGGTGAGTTTGTTGCTCAAGTTAGTTGGCAGGCTCCTGCTCTCAACACCGTGCTCTCACGTTTCTCTGAAGACGAGGTGCTGCACACTTTAAACTATGGACGTAATGGGGTTATGCCAGCTTGGGGTGCGCCGGGTGGTGGTCCGCTAACTGAGCAGCAACTTCAGGAGGTGATGTTCTATTTGCGGAGTATTCAAATTAGTCCAGAGCGCATTACCGAACAAGTTGAGGCGGGGCTAATCCAAGCTACCCGTGCCCATATTGCTGATATTGAGGGTGTTGAACCAAGTTCGGTGATCGACGAACAGGTGTTGCAGTGGCTCGCTCGTGCTCGAGCTGTGCCAGAAGAGGCGAGGAGTTTGGCGATTACCGCTGATCCATCTTTAGCGGAAGAGCGTAATGCTCAAGAATTGCGTTGGTCAGCGTTAGAGATTTTGGTGAGTGGGGAAGGCCTTGATCCTCTTGCTTGGCAGCAGTATAAGACTTATGGAGCGTTGCTTTTCGCTAACCCAGGCACAGCAGGTAGTTATAGTTGTGCTCGTTGCCATACCTATGGTTTTAGTTTCGGTGCGGACGAAGAGATGACTTTGCGGGTTAACGGCCGAGATACACCTATTGAAGGTTTTGAGGATGGCTTGACGCAAGCCGGCGGTTTCTTTGGCCCTAATCTTCGTGGGGGTTCAACTTTGAGCCAGTTTGAGTCCGCCAAGAGTCACGCTGAGTTTATTGAAGTTGGCCAAGCTATTGGCGTTGACTATGGGCGCGGTGGTTCAGGTGGTAATGGACAGATGCCTGGTTTTGGCCCTCGTGTGGAGTCCGCTGCTGTGGGGCCAGGCATAGATAGCGATCTCGAAATCCCCTATCCTGCTACTCTCACCGCTGAGCAGATTGATGCCATTGTTGCTTATGAGAGGAACCTTTAATGGAATCGGTTGAGCTTTTTGCTGGCTTGGCTTGGGACCCTGAAATTAGAGGTTTTCTGGCGGTTCTTACTGGTGTGGTGGTGCTTATGGGTTCGGTTTGGTTGCTGCTCGCCACCAACTCGGGAACACGGCTCGGCACTTTGATTGCTCTGGCAGGTTTTTTTGGTTGGATGACGATAATGGCAGCGATTTGGTGGGTTTATGGCATTGGCTATCGTGGTGATGCGCCTACCTGGGAACAAGTTGAGATAGTTGAGGGGTTCAACGATGAGGGGCATTTGTCTTTTGCGGCGTTAGATGAAGCTGAGGCTTTGCGGTCTGAGAGTTTGCCTTCGGCTCACCAGTTGGTTGTGAATGCGTTTGCCAGTGTTGATAGTGTGACTGATCCTAGTTTGCGGACTGAGATTGAGGTTGCTAACCAAGAGTTTGGCGTGGTTACGGTGGCTGACCTTACTCCCGACCAAACCGAAGGGCTATCAGACCAAGAGATAGAGGCTTTAGCTACAGAAGAGTATGCTAAAAATCAAGCTGCAACTCTTAGTGAACTGGCCGCGGTGGCACCCAACTTGATTGATGCTGACGATGGATCACTTGGCGGTTGGACTTTGTTGTCGACCGCACAAGCGGGTGAAGCCCAAGCATCGGCTATCGCTATGTTGTTGGCTAGCGGCGATTATTCGTTTACAACTCAAAACGAGTTTAAACTCCTTGATGCTTTCACGATTGGTGGTAAGGGTGGTTTGCCTGCCGATCCGAGCCGCTGGGATCGCATCTTTACGCAGGTGCGTTCGGCACTTACTCTGACACATCCTACCCGTTATGGCATCGTGCAAATGCAAGCGGTGTTGCCTGAGTCGATAGATAACTTGCCTGGGCAGATTCCTAAACGTCCCGTTGTTGATGCTTCAGAACCCGTAGTTTCGGTGGTGATGATTCGGAATTTGGGTAACTTGCGGTTGTTGCCGGCGTTAGTTACATTGGGTTCATTGGTTATTTTCTTGGCGTTGTGTTACATGTTGCATGAACGAGACAAAGTAGTGATGGCTAGGGTTGCTGCTTTCAACGATGGACAAAATAAGTGATGATTGGACAGTATCTTCCTTTGTTCGCCCTTTTCGTGTTGGCAGCAATCTTCGCTGCCGGGAGCTTTGCTGCTTCAGGTTTGTTGGCCCCGCGTAAACCTAACTTTGCCAAGTCCGCTCCATATGAATGTGGCATTGTGCCAAGTCGTGAAACTCCGGAAAGGTTTCCGGTGCGTTTCTTTTTGGTGGCAATGATCTTTGTGGTTTTTGATATAGAAATTGTCTTCTTTTATCCTTATGCGATTGCCCATGGTGCTCTGGGTTTGTTTGGTTTGGTGTTGATTTTGTTGTTCTCCTTTGCGGTGTTTGAATCGTTTGTTTACTTGATTAGTAATGGTGCTTTAGATTGGGGGCCGTTGAAACGGGTGGCGAAGCAATCAGCTGTGGTTTCTGCTGAGAGAACTGTGGTGTCTACGGTTCGTCGGGTGGGGTTAGAAGACCGTGCGCTTGTTGGTAGCGGAAGTGAGGTAACGTAATGCGTATCCCTGGCGTTGGTGATTCTGCTGATATTGCCAAGAGTGGTCTTGCTGGTCTTGAACACAACTTCATTACTAGCAATGTTGAGTCTTTAGTTACTTGGGCTCGTAAGCGCAGTTGTTGGCCGGCAACTTTTGGTTTAGCGTGTTGTGCTATCGAAATGATGGCCACAGGTGCTGCTCATTATGATCTTGGGCGTTATGGTATGGAGGTATTTAGGGCATCTCCCCGACAAGCTGATTTGATGATTGTTGCGGGCCGCGTTTCCCAAAAGATGGCACCGGTTTTGCGTCAAGTTTACGACCAGATGGCCGAACCCAAGTGGGTTATTTCGATGGGTGTTTGCGCTTCCAGTGGTGGCATGTTTAACAATTATGCCATTGTGCAGGGCATTGATCAGGTGGTGCCGGTGGATGTTTACGCACCGGGTTGTCCGCCTGGGCCAGAAACGCTGATGCATGCCATTTTGACTTTGCATGAGAAGATTGATAGTGGTGAACTTTTGAAGCGCCGCCGCAGTGGTGCCCAAAGCGGTGCTGCTGTTTTAGTCCCTCAACTTGATGGTCAAACCGCTAAATCCCTTGTTGGAAGTTAACTATGACAACCCGCTATGGTGCTATTGCGGCAGAGGTAACGGCTCAGACAGTTTTGTTTGTCACAGTCGACAACTATCTAGAGGTTGCGAGAGCGGCTTTTGAGGACGGCTTTGATCAACTGATCGATTTAACTGCGGTTGATTACTTGAGTTATCCTGGCAAGCGGAATCGGCCGGCTGCGGTTGAATGCGAACGTTTTGAGGTTGTGGTGCAGTTGATTAATCATAGCTCTAGGGAACGTCTGGGTTTGAGGCTCCAAGTTAATGAGGCAGATCCACATGCACCTTCCTTGTTTGATTTGTGGCCTGGTGCTGAAAATTTAGAACGAGAAGTGTTTGACATGTTTGGTATTGAGTTTGCCAATCACCCTGATTTGAGTCGTATTTTGATGCCTGAAGATTGGATTGGTCATCCTTTGAGAAAAGACTATGACGTGGGTGAAATTGAGGTGCAGTTTTCTCCAGCGAGTAGCCCATGAGTGCCCAACGGGTTATGAGGCGTGGTGCCGATTCGGCGGTTCTGAGGCTGTCTGAAGCGCAAGCTGCTGAGATTGGTGACGATGTTGCTGATCCGAGTGATGATGAACGGGTTTTGTTGAATATGGGGCCGGCTCATCCTTCCACTCATGGTGTGTTGCGCTTGATGTTGGAGATGGAAGGCGAGACTGTGGTGCGTTCAAAGCCGGTGATTGGCTACTTGCACACCGGCATGGAGAAACAAGGCGAGAACCTTAGTTATTTGCAGGGATGCACCAATGTAACCCGTATGGATTATGCTTCACCTTTGTTTTCAGAACTTGCGTTCTCGCTCACTACCGAGAAACTGCTTGGTATTAATGTTCCCCCTCGTGCTACTTGGATACGCATGTTAATGTGTGAACTTAACCGCATCTCTTCGCATTTGTTGTTTTTGGCAACTAACGGCATGGATTTGGGTGCTGTTTCAATGTTGATTTATGGTTGGCGTGAACGTGAAGAGGTGTTGCGCTTCTTTGAGAAGGTCACTGGTTTACGGATGAATCATAATTATATTCGTCCTGCTGGGGTGGCTGCCGATTTGCCTAGTGGTTGGCAAAGAGATTTACATGAACTACTCGCGCTTATCAAACCTCGACTTGATGAGTATGAAGTCCTAATGACTAATCAACCTATTTGGCGTGAACGGTTGCAGGGTGTGGGGGCTTTGAATGCTGCTGAAGCTCTGGCGTTGTCTGTTACGGGTCCGATATTGCGGTCTACGGGCTACGCCTGGGATTTGAGACGTGATCAACCATATCTGGCTTACGACGAACTAGATTTTGATGTGATTGTTGGTACCTACGGCGATTGTTACGACCGTTACGCCATTCGTATCAACGAGATTCGCGAGTCGATTAGGATTGTTGAGCAAATTATCGACAAGATGCCCGCGGGCGATTACCGTGTGCAGGACAAAAAGGTGACACCTCCACCTCGTGCGCGTATTGATGAATCAATGGAAGCCCTCATCCACCATTTCAAGATTTTTACCGAAGGTTATCATGTGCCTAAGGGTGAGGCTTATGTACCCGTTGAGTCGCCTCGTGGTGAATTAGGGGTTTATATCGTTAGTGATGGCACCGCCAAACCTTATCGTATGCGGGTGCGTCCACCGAGTTTTATTAACTTGCAGACTCTGCCGCATTTGATGCGCGGTGGGTTGATTGCTGATGGTGTTGCCATTATCTCGAGCGTCGATCCAATCTTGGGCGAGGTGGATCGGTGAGTTTTTTTTCTTCAGGTAATCTTGAGTTGGCTCGAGAAATTGTTAGCCGCTACCCTCAGCCGCGTTCAGCACTGATACCGCTTTTGCACCTTGCTCAGGAACAGCACGGTTACATTTGCGGTGATGCGATGCGCCAGATAGCAGATATTTGTGGTGTCACCCCCGCAGAAGTGCAAGGAACTGGCAGTTTTTATGAGATGTTTAAGTTCCACCCTGTGGGGCGGTATTTGCTAAATGTTTGTACAAATATCTCTTGCATGTTGTTGGGGGGTGAGGAACTGCTTGCCTATGCCCAAGAACGGTTAGGCATTAAGCCAGGCGAAACGACTGAAGACGATTTGTTCACCCTCGAAGAGGTTGAGTGTGTCGCCGCGTGTACCGAAGCTCCTTGCATGCAAATAAATTATCGTTATTATCTGCGCGTGAGCAAAAGTGATTTTGATGAGGTGGTTGATAGTGTTCGTGCGGGGACTGCCAAAGAACTGCCTGCACATGGCACATTAGCGAAGGTGCGCCAACGCATTCCCCATGATCGAGTTGCTAATATTGTGCCGCCTGAGCAAGCTCGTGAAATGCCTGCTTGGTTGTTACGTAACGATGCTGCGCCCGCCGATGAGAAGCAAGCAGTTAGTTGATGCCCACCAATTCTTACGTGTCTCACGCGCCGGGCTATGTTGATAACGAAGGCCCAAAGATCGTCACAGGTCGTTTTGGTTACGCTGATTCGTTCACGTTGAAACGTTTTGAAGCTACCGGGGGATATGAGGGCTTGCGGGCGGCACTGAAGAAACGTCCGGTTGATGTTCATGATGAGGTTCGTGGTGCCACTTTGTTGGGTCGTGGTGGTGCTGGGTTTCCTGCCGGCATTAAATGGGGGTTTTTGCCACCCGGTAAGTTTCCGTATTATTTGGTCGTTAACGGTGACGAGAGTGAACCCGGCACTTACAAGGATCGGTTGTTGATGGAACGTGACCCTCATCAACTGATAGAGGGTTGTCTTATTACCTGCTATGCCTTGGGGCTGGCTCAGTGTTTTTTGTATGTTCGGGGTGAGATGGTGCTTGCTCAAGAACGTATCGCGGCAGCGTTAAATGAGGCATACGATGCTGGTTATGTGGGGCGCAATATCTTGGGTAGCGAATTTTCTGTGGATGTTGTGCTTACGTGGGGTGCTGGGGCATACATTGTTGGTGAAGAAACCGCGCTAATCGAAAGCCTTGAAGGTAATAGGGGTATGCCTCGTCTTAAACCGCCATTTTTCCCTGCGGCGATTGGTTTATATGGTCAGCCAACGATTGTCAACAATGTGGAAACACTTGCTAATCTCGGTTGGCTGATGGTGAATGGTGCAGACAAGTATAAAACCTTTGGTTCTGAGGCTTCCCCAGGCACACGCATGTTCGCGGTTTCTGGGCATGTTCGTAGGCCCGGTGTTTATGAAGTTGAACACGGTGTAACCACTTTCCGGGAACTGATTTACGATGAGAACTTTTGCCAGGGTATTCGTGACGGCCATGAACTCAAGATGTTCATTCCTGGTGGCGGGTCTGCACCGTGGTTTTTTGCCGAGCACCTAGATCTACCCCTTGAAGCTCGTCCGGTTGGAGAAGCGGGGTCTATGCTTGGTTCTGGAGCTATTGTGGTGATGGACGAAACCACAGACGCTGTGAAAGCGGCTTTGCGAGTTGTTCAGTTCTTTGCCCGTGAATCTTGTGGTAAGTGTACGCCTTGTCGTGAGGGCACTAGCTGGGAAGAACGTATTTTGACACGCATAGTTGCGGGTGAGGGTAAGCCCAGCGATCTTGATGTGTTGTTAGACATTGCCGACAATATTAGCCCTGGTCCGTATCCCGTTGCTGCCTATGATGCCAAAGGTCTTGCTGCGGTGCCTTTCCCGCCTAAGCAAACCACTATTTGTCCGCTTGGCCCCTCTTCAGTGGCTCCTATCGTTTCAACAGTTAGGCGTTTTCGTGATGAATATGAGGCAAAGATAAAGAAACGTGACCCTATTCCTTTAAGGGTTGAGGTCTTGGTATGACCGACTCTGTGGTTAACGCAAGTGATGTTCCTACTGTGTCTGTGATTGTTAACGGGCGTGAGATACAAGCACAACCCGGTGATTTGCTGATCGATGCTTGTGAACGCAATGGAACTTATATCCCTCGCTTTTGTCATCATCCGCGTATGAACCCGGTGGGCATGTGCCGGATGTGTTTGGTTGAGGTGGATACTGGTCGGGGTTTTAGTTTGCAACCGAGTTGTATGTTGCCCGTTGCCGACAAAATGTCGGTTAGAACTGAATCTGCTGTCACAAAAAAGGCACAGGATGGGGTGCTTGAATTCCTGCTAATTAACCACCCATTGGATTGCCCTATTTGCGATAAGGGTGGTGAATGTCCTTTGCAGGATCAAACCATGGCTTATGGCCCTGGCGAATCAAGGTTTGATGAGGAGAAGCGCAACTTCACCAAACCTATCCCTATCAGCGAAACGGTTTATCTTGATCGTGAGCGGTGCATTCTTTGTGATCGTTGTACCAGATTTGCCGATGAGGTCGCTGGTGACGCGCTAATCCATTTCATGGATCGTGGTGCTGCGACTCAAGTCAACACCTTTCCTGACGAACCTTTTGCCTCTTATTTTTCTGGTAACACAGTGCAGATTTGCCCTGTGGGCGCACTTACTGCGAAGCCTTATCGTTTCAAAGCACGACCGTGGGATTTGAAAGAGCAAGTTTCTAGTGCTTGGACCGATTCTGTAGGGTCTCGGATCAAGGTTCAGGCTTCGCGAGATCAAGTTTTGAGGGTGCTTGGAGTTGACGCGGATCCCGTCAATTGGGGTTGGCTTTCCGATAAGGAGAGGTTTGCGTTTCAGGCTCTCAATAGCGAATCAAGGTTGTTGTCTCCATTGTTGCGACGTGATGGTGCTTTTGAAAAGGTTGGTTGGGGTGCAGCTCTTGATCATGTAGCAGGCGCGTTAGCTGGTGTTGACCCTCAGCGCGTTGCGCTACTTGGTGGTGCTCGTTTGCTCAACGAAGCACAGTATTGTTGGGCGAAGTTAGCTAAGGGTGTTATTGGCACCGACCATGTTGACGCACAAATGGGTGACGGCTTGCCAGCTGAGTTGGTGCTAGCTTTGCCTCGTGCCACGATAGATGATGTTTGCCGGGCCGGTGGCACCATCATTTTGTGTGGTCCCGACCCCAAAGAAGACCTCGGTGCTTTGTATTTGCGTTTACGCCACGCAGTGACCCAAGACGGTGCGACGCTCATTGAACTTACACCTACGCGAACTGGTTTGAGCGACATTGCCGCGCACTCGCTGTTGCCTAAACCCGGTGAGCTAGCGGTGTTGACTAAAGCTCTCGTTGGGGCGTTGCAGAATTTAGATGATCCTGAATTAGCGGAGAGTTCGTCGGCCATATATGCCGCAGCGCGAGCTGTTTCTGGGCCGGTTACTGTGGTGTTAGGACGGGCTTCGCTGAGCGAATCGGCACAAGACACAGTGGAAGCGGCTCTGGCTTTGGCCGATATTGATGGTGTACGATTTTTGTCGGCTTTGAGGCGAGGCAATATTCACGGTGCGCTAGATGCTGGGCTTGTGCCGGGTTTGCTTCCTGGCCGCACCACTTTAGCGAAGGGGGCAAAGCGTTTCGAATCGGTTTGGCCGCGTGTGCCTAGTGAAGTTGGTTACGACACACAACAAATCTTGGCTGCTGCGGCTGCAGGTGAGATTGATGTGTTGTTCTTGCTTGGCGCAGATCCGGTAAGTGACTGTGTTGATGTTCGCTTGGCAAACGCTGCTTTGTCTAATTGTGGTACGGTGATAGCTGTTGATTTGCTGCCAAATATGAGCCTCACAGAGCATGCAGATGTGGTGTTGCCGGCTGCCGGGGCCACTGAGGCTGCCGGTAGTTTTACCAACCTTGAAGGTCGTGTTAGCGTGTGTGAAAAGGTTGTGTCCACAGCTGGTGTGTCGTGGCCTGATTGGATGATAGCAGCAGCGATCGCTGAGAAACTTGGTCACGAACTTGGCTTTGATTCCCCTTTAGCTGTTCGTAGTGAGATGGCTGAATTGTCAACTGTGCCTCATAGTGAAGTTGTTTTGGATGAAGCGGTGGTAGATGGGGTTCTTGTTGTGGGTAGCGGAGATATTGAGCTACCGCAATCTACTGGTGTACCGAATCCGCCAAACGATGGTTATTCATTGCGCTTGGTAGCTACTAGACGTATGTATGACAATGGGGTTGCGTTGCGTCATTGTCCTGCTAGCCGTGGTCTTGTTGCGTCTTTTGAGCTGCGGCTTAACCCGATTGACTTTCATAAGATTGGGGTTGCCGAAGGCGAGATGGTTAAAGTTGTTTCAGCTCATAGCTCTTTGGTTATGCCGCTTCGTGTTGATGCTGGTGTGCCGGTTGGTGTGGCTGCTGTGCCGTGGGGCACTGAGGGGCAAGATTGTAGGCCACTAATTAGCTCAGGTGACTTGGTGACTGATGTGCGAGTGGAACGATTGTGATTCTCGGGCTTGATCCTTTGTTTAACGGCACGTTTGGGGTCTCTCAACTTGGTGTTGTTTTGTTTAAGGTTGTGCTTGCGTTT
Source organism: Candidatus Aldehydirespiratoraceae bacterium (assembly GCA_965204595.1). Classification (GTDB taxonomy): domain Bacteria; phylum Actinomycetota; class Acidimicrobiia; order Acidimicrobiales; family Aldehydirespiratoraceae; genus VXYK01. The sequence goes on from CBDBEW010000014.1 coordinate 1,878,520, forward strand.
GTGTTTTTGTTGGTTGCGGTTTTGTTCAATATTTGGTTTTTGCGCAAGGTCATTTCTGATATGCAAAACCGTATCGGGCCTAATCTTGCTGGCCCTTGGGGCATTTTAGTTACTTTAGCCGATGGCATTAAGCTTTTCTTCAAAGAAGACTTAGTCCCAGATAAGTCGCATCGTTTTGTTTTCAAGTTGGCACCGTATTTGTCTTTGATACCAGCTTTTTTGGTTTTCGCGATTGTGCCAATCGGGGGAGATTTTAATCGTTCGGACGGCAGTGCCGGCGTGATTTCTATTTTTGGTCACGACACGTTTTTGCAGGTTGCTGATCCACCGGTTGGGGTTTTGTTTTTCTTGGCTATGTCTTCCTTGGCCATTTATGGTGTGATGTTGGCTGGTTGGAGTTCGGGTTCGAAATACCCTTTGTTAGGTTCGGTGCGTGCTTCGGCGCAGATGGTGAGTTATGAGGCGGCTTTGGGTTTGTCGTTGGCTGCGGTGGTGCTAGTTAGCGGTTCTTTGTCAATGCATGAGATTGTGGTTAGCCAAGCTGGTGCTGGGTTCAATGCGTTCATTCCGAACTGGAATTTGATTGTCACCGGTTTTGTTCCTTTCGTGGTGTTTTTTATTGCTGGTACTGCAGAACTAAACCATCCACCGTTTGATTTGGTTGAAGCTGAACAAGAACTTGTTGGTGGTTTCCATACAGAATATTCATCAATTCGGTTTGCTTTATTTTTTTTGGCGGAGTTTATGAACCAAATCACGATGGCTGCAATCATCGTGACCTTGTTTCTGGGTGGCCCTGCGGGTCCGGCGTTTTTCTTTCCAGAAGGTTGGTGGATTGGGGTATTCTGGTTTTTCGCCAAGTTGATGCTTTTTTTGTTTGGTTACGTCTGGTTACGCGCCACTTTGCCTCGTTTTCGTTACGACCAGTTGATGGATCTGGGTTGGAAGTTGCTGATTCCTTTGTCTTTGGGTTGGTTCTTGGTGCTTGCGGTTATTCAAATCGCTAGAGACCGCGGTTGGGGAGGTGTGCAACTGTCAATTCTTGTGTTGGGATTTGGTTTTGTGGTGTTAATGTGCTCAACTTTGTTGATGTTGGCACTGCGGTCAGCACGACTAAACCGGCTTGACGAGCTTGACGAACATTTGAGTGAGGGAAGTGTGCCGTGGCTGAGCTAGCTGGATATTTTAAGGGGTTTGCGGTCACCTTCAAAAAGTTGTTTGAACCACGTGTCACTAGAGATTATAGGGGTGGTAAAGCTAAGCCCAATCAGCCAGATGAAAAACGGCCCAAGGTTGAACGGCTGCATGGTCGTCATGTGTTGAATCGTTACGAAAATGGTATGGAGAAGTGCATTGGTTGTGAGTTGTGTGCTGGTGTGTGCCCAGCTAAGTGTATTTATGTGCGCGGTGCTGATAATGATCCAGATAATCCAACCTCACCAGGTGAACGTTATGGCTATATCTATGAGATAAATTATTTGCGTTGCATCCATTGTGATTTGTGTGTGGAAGCGTGCCCCACTCAAGCCATCACTGAAACAAAACTGTTTGAGTTCTCCTTCACTAACAGGGATGATGCTGTTTATACCCGAGACGAGCTGCTTGTTGATGAAGTTGGTAAACCACAGCAGTTGCCGTGGGAAGATTGGCGTGAAGGTGAAGATGAGTTGACCTCAGGTTGGATGCGCGCCACTTCACCCGCTGGGGATCATAGATATAACGATGTTGTGCAGTGGGCAGGCGAACTTGGCTACGGTGTTCGACCCCCAGAAATTACTCAGGTGGACTCTTCAGATGACTGAGACCATCGTTTTTTTGGTTGGAGCGGTGATTATTGTGGTTGGTGCTATTGGGGTTGTTGCTTCACGCAATCCTGTCCACAGTGCGCTTTTTCTAATTCAAACTCTGTTCGGTGTTGCGGTATTGTTTGTTTTGCAGGAAGCCCATTTTTTGGCAGCCGTGCAGGTGGTGGTTTATGCGGGCGCGATAGTGATTTTGTTTTTGTTCGTGATAATGCTCCTTGGAGTAGATACCGCCGATGATTGGTCTGTCGAACCGTTGGGTGGTCAACGTCCGCTTTCGGTGGTGTTGGGGGCGGCGTTACTTGGCTGCGGTTTGGTGTTGGTCATGGTTTTAACTGACGCTTTGTCTGGGCTTGTTCGTAGCACCGGAGATCGTGCTTTAGATAACGAGTTTACTGACATTGAACGTATCGGTAGGGTGTTGTTTACTGATTACGCCCTAGCTTTTGAGATAACTGCGGCTCTTTTGACGATTGCGGTGATTGGTGCTGTTGTCTTAACCCGTAACTTGATTAAAGAGGAACGATTGAAGGATTTAGAGGCCGCTTCAATGGATTTGCCTGCTGTTGCACCTGATGAGAGCAGCGAGGTTCATTGATGGAGGTGACAGGCGACTACTATCTGGTTCTTTCTGCGGTTTTGTTTGTGATTGGTGCAGTCGGCTTGTTGCTGCGTCGCAATCCTTTGGTGATGTTTATGTGTGTGGAGTTGATGCTGAATGCGGTCAACATTTCTTTTGTGGCATTCGGCGTTTCTCTTAATGATGTTTCTGGACAGATTGCGGTATTTTTTGTTTTGGTGGTGGCGGCGGTGGAAGTTGTTGTCGGGCTTGCGTTGGTGGTGGCGATTAACCGACGGCGACCTTCCGCTACAGCCGATGATGTGTCAGTGTTGAGAGGTTAATTTGGTTGCCTTGTTGGATTTGGCTTGGCTGATTGCGGGTTTCCCGCTCGCTGGGTTTGTTGTTCTTTTGCTTTTTGGTCGGCGTTTTGCTGAACCTAAGGCTGGTTGGTTTGCAACAATGGTGATGGCTGGTTCATTTGTTTCTGCTGTTTTAGTTTTTTGGGCTCTGCAAGCCATGCCTGCTGAGGATAGGCGAGTTGTGAAAACCCTGTTTGAGTGGGTGCCGGCAGGCAACTTTTCTGTTGATGTGGGTTTACTGATTGACCCACTATCGGTGACGATGACGTTGTTCATTACTGGTATTGGCACATTGATTCACCTTTACTCCATTGGTTATATGCATAACGATCCTGATTTTTCAAAGTTTTTTATGTATTTGAACCTTTTCGCTTTCTCAATGTTGGTTTTGGTGCTTGGCGACAACATGCTTTTGACATTCTTGGGTTGGGAAGGTGTGGGCCTTTGTTCTTACCTCTTGATTTCTTTCTGGTTCACTAGCGAGAGCAATGCTTCGGCGGGTAAGAAAGCGTTTGTCACCAATCGTGTGGGTGATTGGGGTTTTATGGTGGCCATCTTTTTTACCTTCACGTCTTTGGGTTCTATCCAGTACGTTCACGTGCTCGATAATGCGGGTGTTTTAGCTCAATCAACCGCAACGGCTATTACGGTTTTGTTGCTTATTGCCGCGGCAGGTAAATCGGCTCAGATACCTCTTTATATTTGGTTGCCCGATGCCATGGCTGGCCCAACCCCTGTGTCGGCTCTAATACACGCTGCCACAATGGTGACCTCTGGCGTTTATCTGCTTACTCGGGTTAACCCGATTATTGCGGAGGCAAGTTCTTGGGCACCCTCAATCATTGCTTGGGTTGGTGCGATAACTGCATTGTTGGCTGCCACCATCGCTCTCGCTCAAAACGACATCAAAAAAGTTCTGGCTTATTCCACGGTTAGCCAACTTGGGTACATGTTTTTAGCGGTTGGTTCAGGGGCATATGTCGCAGCAATTTTCCACATGATCACGCACGCTTTTTTCAAAGCATTGTTGTTCTTGGGTTCGGGATCTGTGATACATGGTATGAACAACGATCAAGACATGCGTCACTATGGAGGGTTGCACAAGTTGCTACCTGTTACTTCGGCGACTTTTATCTTTGGTTGGTTAGCGATTGCGGGAGTGCCACCTTTTTCGGGTTTCTGGTCAAAGGATGAGATTTTGGCTTTTGCTTGGGAGAAACATTTTTTGTTGTGGTTGCTTGGTTTGCTGACAGCAGTCTTGACAGCTCTATATATGAGCCGTCAGGTGTTCATGACATTTTTTGGTCGGTATCGCTTTAGTGATGTACGACCTTCTGAGATTGCTCACGCTTGGACAGCGAGGCTAACTGCTGCCAATGGTGCTGTTTTGGCGGCGCAAGCCCAAAAAACTTCTGCCGATGAAACAACCAACAAAGCCAATGACCGCTTACAAACTGCACAAGCAAAGTTAGCCGCACGCCGTGAAGAGATGGAGTCAGTTGATGCAACCGACGAACCAGCGTTGGCCAAGTCGACTAGAAATCTTGACCGTGCCGCTAGCGCAGTTGAATCGGCTACCTCTGCGGTTGCCGCCGCCGGAGAAGCCAATGCGGAGGCTCAACGCGCCCTCCTCGCTGCACAAGGCAACCACGAACAGGTTGTTGTGGCGGCCAAAGAGGCATCGTTAGACACTGCGTCTTCAATATTTGTTGAACCAGATATCGGTGTTTTGGACAACAGCGATTTTGATTCTGAACTTACTGAGCGCCGCGAGTATCACCCGCATGAATCTCCCTGGCTTATGACCTTACCGTTAGTGGTGTTGGCTGCTGGTGCGCTAATCGCTGGGTTTATGAACCTGCCGTTTAGTAGTGACCTACACTTTTTGGGGCATTGGCTGGAACCTTCGCTATATCACAACGAAGCTCATCTGTCTTCAAGCGCAGCCGTCAAGTGGATTTTGGCGCTCGTGGCTATTGTGGGTGCTGCTGTAGGTATCTCGTTGTCGGTGATTATTTACTTACGGGCCGCTGTTCGGCGTGGCGGCGACCGGGTAACCTTTTGGGCCGATCGTATTGAGATGCCTTTGTTCGCCCGTTGCTGGTTTTTTGATGAGGCTGTCACGAATTTTATGGGTGGTCCGGGTGCAAAGAGTTTCGCTGCTCTTGTTCGCTTCGATTCCGTTGTTGTAGATGGCACGGTAAATGCTGTTGGTCGTTGGGTTCGTCGGAGTGGTAACGCGCTGCGTCGCATTCAGACTGGTTTGGTTAGGTCTTATGCGCTGTTAGTCGCGCTTGGAGCGGTTGCGCTTTTAGTTTGGTTTCTGTCGAGAGCGAGTTGGTGATGTGGTCGTTGTTCTCAACTAGCTCTCTAGCGGCGGCCACTTCAACCACCTTCCCTGTGCTCAGCGCGATTGTGGTCACCCCAGCAATCGGGGCGGTGGTGTTGTTGCTACTGCCTAACAGGCGGCCAGACCATTTTAAGCAGGTCGCTTTTTTGTTTAGTGGTGTGGTCGCTGCGTTGTCCATCTGGGTTGTCACCGCTTTCCAAACCGAGGCGGCAGCGCAGTTTCAACTAAAGAATCATCACACTTGGATTGAGAGTTTGGGGGTTTCTTGGTCGCTCGGGGTTGACGGCATTTCTTTGTGGTTAGTTGTTTTGACTGGGCTGATTTTCCCGTTGACTATTATTGGGGTCAATGCTGAACACGGCCCGAAAGCTTATTACGCTTGGTTGTTGACCCTTGAGGCGGGATGCATGGGGGTCTTTTTAGCTCTCGACCTTTTTGCATTCTTTACTTTCTTTGAGATTGTTTTGGTGCCGATGTACTTCCTTATCGGCAAATGGGGGCATGGTCAGCGAGCTTACGCCGCTACGAAGTTCTTCATCTTTACCATGTTTGGTTCAGCACTAATGTTGGTTGGTATTTTGTCTCTGGCATTTCTCAATCATGCCGAAACAGGTGTGCTCACCTTTGATTTGCTGGAGTTGGCAAACTCGCAGATGATAGCCACCAACACCGCTCGCTGGATTTTCTTGTCGTTTATTTTAGCATTCGCTGTGAAAGTGCCTTTGTTTCCTTTTCATACTTGGTTACCTGATGCTCACACCAACGCCCCAACCGCGGGTTCGGTGATTTTAGCTGCGGTGATGTTGAAGTTGGGAACCTACGGGATTTTGCGCTTCGGTGTCTATTTGTTTCCTGAAGCTGCGGTGTGGTTCACCCCTGTTTTGGTCACCTTAGGAACCATCGGCATCATTTATGGAGCTGTTGCGGCGACTATGCAGCGCGACCTCAAACGTTTGGTGGCGTATTCTTCGGTAGCGCATTTAGGTTTCATTGTCATTGGTGCTTTTGCTTTGAACACTGAAGGGTTGGAAGGCTCAATTTTGCAGATGGTCAACCATGGTTTGTCCACCGGTGCGTTGTTTTTGTTGGTGGCGATGGTGTATGAACGAAGCAACACCCGCATTATCGCTGAGTTGGGTGGACTCCAAAAACCCGCACCGATTTTAGCTGGTGTGTTTCTTTTGGTTGCTTTGTCTTCGCTTGGGCTACCAGGGCTCAACGGTTTTGTTGGTGAGTTCTTGACTTTGCTTGGTGCTTTTGCAGCTCACCGTTGGTGGGCTGTGGTTGCAGCAACTGGCGTGATCTTGGCGGCTTTGTATTTGTTGTGGGCTTATCAGCGGGTTTTTCATGGGCCAGTTTCGGGCGATAACGCCCAAGTCAACGATCTAAAACTGCGTGAAGGGTTGCTGTTGGCTCCCTTTGTTGTGGGGATTATTGTTCTCGGTGTCTATCCGAAGCCCGTTATTGACCGGATGGAACCAGCGGTTGATGCGCTCATTGCACACGTTGAAGCCCATGTTGACGGCTTTACTGAGCCAACCCCTGATGTCATTGTTTTTGGTAATGGTGACGCGCAGCTAATTGATGGTGGCCGATAATGGGTAGTTGGGTGTTTGCTCAGGTAGATGTTTCGCTGGAATCTCCTCAGTATTCTTTGGCGGGTTTGAGTCCTCTTATTACGTTGGCTGTTGGTTCGCTGCTGTTGATAATGTTTCGTTCGGTTGTCAAGCATTTGCCTGTGGCTATTGAAAGTAGGGCTGTTGTTGCTTTGGGGCCGATAACTGTTGCTGTGGCGTGGATTGTTGCTGGCTTGGTTGGCGATGGTTTTCCTTTCTCCGATTTTAGGTCTAATGCGGGTGGTCTGTTGTCTGTGCTGTTGGCGATTGTTGTGCTGTTGTTATCTGCTTTGTTGGTGCGCGTTTTGCGCGCTGGTTTTGACGCAGTTTTTTGTGTGGGGGTTGCGCTTGTAGCGTTTGCTTCAATCGTTTCGTTGTGGAATGATCATTGGCGCTCGATTGGTTCGGCTGGCTCGATCACTGGTATCGGTGATCAGTTTTCATTTGACGGTTTTGGTTTGGTTTTAGCTGGTGTGATTGTTTTGGTTGTGGCATTGTGTGCGTTGTTGCTGGACGATTACCTGCTGCGTGAAAATATTGACGGTCCAGAGATGTATGTGCTGATGTTGTTATCGGCCGCGGGTGGGGTAGTTATGACCGGGGCTGGTGGCCTTATCGTGTTGTTTCTTGGTTTAGAAACGCTGTCTATCGCTGTGTATGTGATGGCTGCTTTGCATTTGCGCCGCAATGAGTCGCTTGAAGCTGGTTTGAAGTACTTTATTTTGGGGGCGTTTTCTTCAGCGTTTTTGTTGTACGGGATTGCTTTGATTTATGGTTCCACCGGCTCAATGAACTTTAGTGAGATTGGCAGCTACTTTGCCGCGTTTGTTATCCGTGACGATGCTATGTTGCTTGCTGGTTTAGCGTTGTTGTTGGTGGGTTTCGGCTTTAAGGTTGCGGCGGTTCCGTTCCATGGCTGGACTCCTGACGTTTATCAGGGTGCGCCCACTCCTGTGGTCGCCTTTATGGCATCGGCAGTGAAGGTTGCTGGTTTTGCGGCTCTGCTGCGGGTGTTTGTGGTCAATTTTGCTTTTTACCGAATTGATTGGCAACCCGCCATCTTTGTGTTGGCGGTTTTGTCTTTGTTGGTTGGTGCTTTTGTTGGGATTGTTCAACATGATGTCAAAAGAATGCTGGCTTATTCTTCTATTTCGCATGCTGGTTTTATTTTGGTGGGTGTGCAGGCAGCTACTGCTAGGGGTACGGCGGCCGTGGTGTTTTATTTGGTTGCGTATGCGTTTATGGCTTTGGGTAGCTTCGCTGTGATTACTGTTGTTTCGGGCAGAGGAGACCGTAAAACTAGCCTTGATGATCTCAACGGTTTAGCTAGCCGACATCCTCTTTTGGCTATGGTTTTAACTGTTTTTTTGTTGGCTCAGGCTGGTGTGCCTTTGACTGTGGGTTTTGTCGCCAAGTTTGAGATCATCGGTGCGGCTGTTGATGCCCGTTCGTTCTGGCTAGCGGTAGTTGCGATGCTTGCTGCGGTGGTGTCGGCTTTTCTGTATTTGCGTGTGGTGTTGTCTATGTATTTAGGCAAGTCTTCTGAGCCGGAAACCGTCGAGCCGACTCATCCTGCTGCGGTTGTGGCTATCGGTTTAGCTTTTGCGGTCACAATTATTTTTGGGCTTTTCCCTTCCCCGCTCACCGACCTAACCCGAGAAGCCATCCCCACAATTTTGTCTCTGGGCTAAGGCAGATCGCCTTTGTGTCTGCTTTGTGTCTGCGGTGATGCTGCAGGAACGTGGCTAGGAAGGTCTTGCCGGTGTTGTTTTCGCCGATGAGTAGCGTCAGATCGCCGACATCGAGTTCGGCGGATTTCAGAGGAGCGAGATTGGATAGCTGCACAGACAAGGCCACATTGCAAGACTAGCCTCCTCAGCATCCGCAGTGTCAGAACCGGGGTAGGAGTTTTAGAAGCAACGGGTGTCGCGAAATGTTGGCTGCGATTGTCAGTTTTCGTAATAGCGATACAAAAAAGTGGCGAGCTGCCCTCGGCTTACGGGTTTGTTTGGAGAGAAGGTTGTGGCTGATGTGCCTATGGTGATGCCCGATTGGTGCATCCACGATACTGGATCATTTTGCCATGCGCTAGTTATGTCGGTGAAGGGGTGTTTTTGCACTTTAGGTTCACCCTCAAGTCGATACAGAAACGCAGCTACTTCGGCACGCGTGAGCAGGTCTTTGGGAGCGTACACAGCCACATTGCCTATTCGTTTCCCTAGAGTTACACCTTTGTTATACATCCATGAAACAGCTTGTTCAAGTTCTGTGTCGCTTATATCACTGAAGGGATGCGAGGTCGCTTCTGGAGATTTCGCTGCTCGCCAAATGTATAGGGCGGTCTCGGCTCGGGATGCTGGTGTCTCAGGTTTTACACAAGCTGCGGAACCAGCATCAATGATATTGCTTTCTTGTTCTGCCATCCAGTTCAGCGGTGCAGTAAAAAAGCGTGTTGACCCTTCTGTTGAAGGGCATTGCTGCGAGGTCATTGAAGTACCTGTGCGTTTTGCGCTGTGTCGGAACATCGGCCAAGCATCGATAGAAGTGGTTGCTGGAAGAGCATAGGCAGCGAAGCGAGTCCATGTGCGCTCTGCTGAGTGAGCGGCAAAGACCAGCATTCGTTGCCCGTTGAGTGTTCCCACGGCAGGCGTTGTGTCATGGGCCCAAGCAAAACTGACCCATTCGCTCCAATGCAAATTCGATTCAAGTTCCGCTCCGTTCTGTCCATCAAGAAGCGCTAATCCCCTTGATGTTCCTATAACCACATCTTGATCACCATCACCGTCAAGGTCAGTGATAACTGCCGACCCGCGCACAATTCCACCACCATTTAGATGAATAAATTGAGGTCTCACTGACCACTCGATACTTCCATCGCCGTTGTAGGTGTACACACGTTCATCGTCAGAACCCACAACAATCTCTGGTCTGCCATCAGCATCTACATCACCTATTGCAGGTGACGACCATACGGTGCCACCAGTTTCAACAGGCCAACCAGCTACATCTGATCCGTCGTCAAGATGGAATGCCCAGACCTTTGTGTGGTCATTACCATCATTGGGTCCACACTGCGGATCGCGCAGTTGTCTGCACACAATAAACCAATTATCACCTGAGCCAACTACCGCCTCAAAACGCCCGTCGCCATTAATGTCAGCTATCGCTGGCGAGGAGTAAATCACTTCGTTGGGGAAACGTCTCCACAACAATTGCGGTCGCCCTTCACTATAGTCGATTGCTGAAAATATCCCGCCGAGATGATCCACATATCCGCCAGGTGTCGCATCACCACCTATAAAGATCTCCACATCACCATCACCGTCAACATCAAATAATCCGGGGGAAGACCAAACGGTGTCATCAGTGTTCACAGGGAAACCCGCTAGTGGAACTCCGGTGCTGTCGATGGCCCAGATGAAAAAATCATAGCTTGCAAAGACGACATCTAGCGAACCGTCGCCGTCCACGTCGCCTATCGCGGGTGTTGCGTATGTTGGTTCGCAGTATCCATCAAGTTGGGCGTTGTTTTCGTCCCAAATGTTGCCAGCATCACCACTACGATCAAAAGCCCACTCTGTTTTGCCTGTGCGTCCATCAAAGGCGATAACGCTACCGTTTTGGTAACGCGCAGCTAATTCCGCAGAACCGACACCCACAACCACCTCAAAAACCCCATCATCATCAATATCGGCGACAGCTGGGCTAGAATCTATCGCTGAAGGCATCGACTGTGGTTGACATTCCTCTTCGTTTACACCCGGTACAGCTTCTGCTGCCCATTTTAGTGTGCCGTCTGCTTCGTATGCCCGCAAGATTCCGTCGCGATGACCGAAAACCACCTCGTTGCGCCCATCAGAGTCGATGTCTGCAATTACTGGAGACGAAGCATGGCTCAATCCCAAACCCGAAACTTGAGTGTCCCAAACTTTCTTGAAGGGAACCGAATGAAGTCCTTTTGAAGGAGAAGGCACCACCAGCCCTAAAATAAACGCAAAAAAAATTGTCATAGTTACTGTGCGTTGTATCCCCACCCTCAATAGCATATGTGTCGCTTCCAGAAAGCACTCCCGACCGAACAGCATGTCTAGCATCACTTTTGCATAGTGAACCTCGCGGTAGTCAAGATGCAAATACAGTGTTCCGTCGGGTGCCAGCACTCGCCAGGCCTCGGACAGGCGCGGTTCTAAGAAACCCCAGTAGTCCTCGAAGATGTCATCGTAGGCTAGAGCCGACTCATGGATCGTCTTGTACGCCACCCCCTTGAATCCAATACGGTCACCGCTCGCGTCGCGAGTCGTTCGCAAGGTTTGGCGTTTTTGCTGCCTTCCCGTGTTGAACGGTGGATCAATGTATACCAACGAAACAGCCCCGTCTGGAAGCTGTATCAGCAAGTCCAGATTGTTGGCCAGCACCACGACATGCCCTGTGGCATTCTAACGGCTCGCACTTGATGCCGACGATTAGCCTGGTGGGGGTAGGTGCTTTATCCACGTCCGCCAACTCCAGAACCGACAGCAGGTTCGCCGACGCTGGCGAAACCGTCGCTCAGCTTCCATTTCGTCGTTACCCCACTTCGCTGTTCCTGAGGCGCGCGTACGAGTTGCGACAGAACGTCAGCTCCTACGACTCGGTCTATGTGGCTTTGGACGAAATCCTCGACTGCGAACTGTTGACCTGCGACCGGCGATTGGCCCGAGCGACCGGAGAAGCTGTTCCACCATCCGGTGTGAAGCAACGTCTACAACCGGGTTGATGTCACCAAGTGCTGCGATCCGCATCACCGACCATGCGGCGGGCGGCGTCTCCGACTACGTCCGCGTCCGGATAGCACGCGTCGAACGGCTCAGCGTTTGAATCCCGCTCGGGTACTCGTCTGCTCACCGTGGAGCTGTGCGTCGGCGCCGGCTTTCGGGGTGGTGGGGTCTCAGTCGTCGCGTCGGGGACTTCGGCCGTCATCGGACGCAGCCGCCTGCCGGCCCATCCTGTCGAGTTCCGCTATCAGCCGTCGCTTGGCCTTGTGCTCGACGCGCACCCGCGCGAGCAGCGCGTCGAAGCGCTGAGGCTCGCCTGTCTTGGCAGCCAGGCGGCGGATCCGGTCCATCAGGTCTGCGGCCACCCGGTACCGGTTGGGCTTTTTGCGATTGATGATTGCCAGCACCTCAGATTCGTAGACGGGGATCGAGTCGCCGGGGTGGTCGGCCTCGCGTTGACGTGCCAGCGTCATCCACATGGGTCGACTGGTGCTGAAGGTCGATGCTGCCTCCCAGGCGTCGTCTATGCGGCCTTCGTAGAGCAGAAGCTCGGTGAGTGTCGCCGCCTCCGCGGGCGCGGCCGGTGCGGTGTCGGACATGACGTCTCGAGGTGCGGGGGTCGTCGAGAACGGTGATGGCTCAGGACCGGTCGATCCCGAGGCCGTCGGCCTGGCGGTGCCTGTCGGTTGAGTCGAGGGGGCGTTGCCCAGCCGGGTCACGAGGTGGCGCCGACATCTGGCGAGCCAGTCCGTCTCGCTGTCCTGTCGCTGCAGTTCCCGGTAGGCGCCTAATGAGGGATTCGCCTCGAAAGCCTTCCAGTAAAGGTCTCCCGCTTCGCCGTGCCGGCCTCGTTCGCGAAGTTTGCGGGCCAGCAGGTCGCGTGCTTGGCCTGCCTGCCACGAGCCGTGGCCCAAGCCGGACAGGCCACGGCGTGCCCACTCGACTGCTTCGTCGTCACGTCCGGCGCGTTCGAACGCTGCGGCGATCTCTGCCATATCGACGGGGCGTATCTGATCACTGCGGTGCGCCTCGACGAGCGCGTCGGGGTCGCCAGTGCCCAGCGCCCAGCCGATCATCGCCTGACGGACGCTGAACGCGCCGCTCGCCCATTCGTCGCCGGAGGGGTCGAGCTTGCGCCATTGCGGCTCGACCGCGCGACGGAACGCGGTGAGGCCTTCAGCGCCGAGAATCTCGGCATAACCAGCAGCGCAGCGACGGAAACCGTCGAGTTCAGAGGCCAGTTCGAGTTTGGCGAGTCGTTCTCCCAGTGCGATCGGGTCCGGCTCGCCGGCGGTGCAGGCCTGCAGGTGCAGATCTGAGAGCGCCTCGGAGATGCCGCTCAGCCAGCCTCCCGAGTCGTCGATGTGATCGACCGCCTGATCCGCGCGTTGGTGGGCGTACTCGGCGAGCTCCGCGACTGTCTCGTGGTGCCCGGCCTGCTCGAGGTCGGCGACGGCTTCGATCATGTCGTTGACGCCGGCTGCCCACCCGTCCGCTTCGTGGTAGCTCAAGAAGCCACCCGTGCTGAATGCGTCTCTGATGCGCCTGCGCCACTCCCGCACGTCGGGTTGGACGCCTCGCACGGTCCTGGCCTCGGTCAGCAAGCGCTCGCGCAACCGCCAGTCCCGGTCGCACTGCTCGAGCACTGTGTCGGCGAGTCGGTTCCTGGCGAGACCTCGCACGAAATCTGCGAGCATCTCAGCGTCACCTCCGACGGCGGGGCTGTCGCGGGACCGGCGCCCTGTCGTGTCGGAGCGGTCGGATCCGCTCGCGCCCAACAGCTCGCCGCGGCGCGCCAGCGACAGCGCAACGGCGGCGCAGTGCTTGCAGAACGACCCGTCCTCAGCGGCCGGGCACGAGCAGGTCCAGCCGATTACGTCGTCGACGAGCCGCAGTTCGACGCCATAGGGCACCGTTCCCCGCACCGTGGCCACCACCCGGTCGCCGCGGGATTCCACCGATGCGATGCGGCCGTCCTGAAGGTAGCCGACACCTCGGAAGAAAGCTCTGGACCCTGCGAGATCCTTGATCAACTGCTCGTCCAGTGTCATGTCGAGCTCGTGAGCGGTGTCCATTTTCTCGATCTTACCGCGCTGCTGACACGGTCACAAAGCTCGCGCTCCGCGATGGTGCGCCGCGCGGCTCAGGCTGCGGTGGCGAGTCGCGCAGGGATCAGAGCCGTAGGTGGAACCGGGAGTGCCCTTCAGCGTTGGTTGGGTGCGGTAGTCACCGTCGAGGCGCGACATTGCAGGCCCAATTCTCGGTCCGTCGTCTCCGGCTCGAACACAGAGCGGCCCCGCACAGTGTTCGGAGGATGCCACAGCTTCCGCACCGAGTGTGGAGAGCTGGTGCATGTCGGACAGACAGAAGGCGATCTGACTTATTGGTGTAATCTCGATCTCTGGGGGCAGTTCGACGAGTTGTCTCCCTAACGTTCTACGGGCACTGATTGGCCACGAACCAGTGAGTGCCCCGCTGCCCGTTGACAAGGTTCCAGCGATGACAGATTCCCGCCGGCAGACACATCTGCCCGGACGACGAAACCAGATACTCCTGCACATTGCCCATGGACAACAGCATACTTGGAGCGCGTGCAAATGGGCAGGCCTTCGAGACGTAAGACGTTGTTTCGGTAAGACTCTCTTTGCCACCAAGTGCGCGATACGCCCGCTCAAGTGTGCGATTTCTCGTTGAGGGCTTGGGCGAGAGTATTCCAGCTGAGCGTGGTGCATTTGACACGGATCGGGAATTTGACCACGCCGCGCAGTGCTTCGAGATCGCTGAGCTGCACGTCCTCGGAGTTTCCTTCAAGGTCGATCCCCATGTCGGCTTCGCTGTCGTCGCCGCCGATGTCGGTCTCGTGGATCGACATGACACGGCAAACTCCATCGGTGGTGCGTGCCCTCGGTGTAGGTGAGGGCACTTCTGTGAACTGGGTTCACCAGGCCCGCATCGACCGCGGCGAGCGCGTGCGACTCACCACTGGTGGGCGCGCGGAGTTGTCGATGTCATCTTCGCTTGCACCGATGACATGCGGGGTGCCTTGTTCTGTTTCAATCTGTTTGATGGCTTGGAGCGAGCCGATGTACTCCCCGACGGCCCACGCTCAAACAACCGCCCCGTGGGCGTCAAATGTGTGTGAACTAGGCGGTTTGATCCGTCCTTGCTGTTGCGCCGGTCTTGGCTGTTGCACCTGTTTTGCCAGTGAGCATCCTACGCAAAGACCGTACTGGCAGCCACAGAATAAACGCCACGCAAACCAATAGCGGCCACGAGAACTCAATCAGAAGTGCCGTGCCGAAAGCCAAAATCATCATCACTGCCCAAACAGCCTGGAATCCATTGGTTGACGCTGGGCGGATGAAGACGTTCCAGAAACAGTCATTTTGTGGTGCCGGCGGTGCAGTTCTGGCCCAAGAAGCTAGCCGAGAGGACTTCGTGTTGTTTGATGACATCAGTAAACTCCTTATTCGCATTAGTTGTCGCTGCTAACGCTAGCAGCCGCTGACGCTTGCTGCAAGGCCGGACCGTGGCTGAGCGTCAAGCCAACCGGGGGAACCCCACGGTGGTGAGAACGTCACTACGCGGAGTCTGAAAGTGTCATTTCAAAGCCCCGGCGGTTACCCAGGTCGCCGCGATAGGCATCCCGCACGACACCTGGGGAGAACAGCTCCATGCGGTAGTGGTGTGTGGCGAAGGCACCGAAACCAGCGAAGAAGAGATTCAAACCTTCGCCCGAGAGTCGTTCGCCGGCTACAGGGCCCCGAAATCAGTGGAGTTCAGGGCGGTGATGTCTGTCATCACCGAACACCGCGCAATTCAAGATGTGCTGTGAAAAAAGTTCCTCTCTTCGCGACTGCCAATCTTGTAGATTCCTCTAATCCGCGATCGCCCGACTTCTGCTCATGTTCCAAATCCTGTCACGCTCGGACGTATAGTGCGACAACGCATGAGATTGGGCAGCAGCGATGCCTTCCGATGACGCAGTCTTCTCACGCTTCTAAGGAGTCACTAATGGATGAGTCGAACCTGAGCATGCTACGCTTAACTGCCTGCCAATGAATGTCTGTGTACGTGGAGTATAGTTTTTCCTCACTGGAGTCGAGTTCATACGATTCAGGAATAGCTGTGCAGAGTCGCAAATGATCTAAGAGTGCTTGAGTCCCGTCTCCACGAAGATTAATTGTTTGCACGCAGGCTCAACTTGTGATACTCTGTAGTCCTAGACAACACGGCAAGGGGGCCACCGTAATGAATCGTTTCTTGGGTGCGTTGGGAGTGCTGACTGTGGTCGCGGTGAGCGCGGCCGCGGTCACCGGTGCCTTCTTTCAGCAGCAGTTCGATGACGTGCCAGAGGACCACTGGGCGGCTGAGGCCATCGCGTGGGGTTTCGCGAACGGCATCATCCACGGCACCGTCAACAACAATTTCGCGCCCGACGCGAATGCGAACCGGGCAATGATGATCACAATGATCCACCGCTTCAACGACAACGTGGTGAAGGCGTCAGCCGCTGAGGCAGGTGCGACCTCTCAACGGCGGTTCAGTGACGTGCCGGCAGACCATTGGGCGCATGAGGCCGTCTCCTGGGGTGCAGAGAACGGAATCACGACCGGTACCAGCCGGACAATGTACTCGCCGAATGGAAACTCGACTAGAGCGCAGATGATCACGATGCTCTTTCGCTTCAACAATAACGTGGTCAAGGCACAATCGGCCGAGAGTGGCACTACACCCCCAGCCTCGGAGTCACGGTTCAGTGACGTACCCGAAGGCCATTGGGCTTATGATGCTGTCGCCTGGGGAGTGGACAACGGAATCACTGAAGGCACTGGAGACGACGAGTTCTCTCCGAATGCCGAAGCGAGCCGCGCACAGTTGATCGTGATGCTCTATCGCTTCTACAGAAACTTGATCGCCGGCGAGGAGACGACCACCACGACGTCTACAACCACTACCACCACCACCGTGCCGCCGACTACATTCACCGTGACTCCGACCGCGACGACGAATACCGAACCACCGGTGGAGGCCGTCGAACCACCGGTTGTAGAGCAACCAGTTCAGAACGTTCCGCCTAGAGTAAGCAACCGTTTTAAGGCGTTAACTGTCGGGGGCAGTCATTCGTGTGGGATAACGCTGGACAATTCTGTCGCATGTTGGGACGCAGGAGATAATTTTGAGCGTCAGGCTCAGCCGCCGGCGGGCAGATTCAGCTCGATCAGTGCTGGTCAAGCACATACCTGCGGCGTCCAAGTGGACGGTACTGTGAAATGTTGGGGCAGAGACTACCCGCCGGCAGATCAGCAGCTGCCTTCAGCCGCGCCGGCAGGCACGTTCAAGAGCGTGACCGCCGGGTGGACCCACACGTGTGGGATAAAGACCGATGACACAGTCACATGCTGGAGTACTGGCGAGCTTTCACATATCGAAGTGCCCACGGCCGATCAGAGCACGACTTTCAGTTCTATAGCCGCAGGTGGTGGACAGAGGACGTCGAGCACCGACCATGGGGCGTTCAACTGCGGAATAAAGTCAGACAGCACGGTCGTATGCTGGGGCAACGACGACTTCCAACAGACCCAGGCGCCGAGCGGACAGTTCTCAGCGATCACATCTGGCGTTCGGCACACTTGCGGAATAAAGTCAGACAACACGATCGCATGCTGGGGCAACACTACGACTGTTGGCGATGGAGAGACGATGACTACTATAGACAGGGGCAAACTGCTCGAAGCCCCCTCCGGCACGTTCCAATCCATCGACGCGGGCCATTATCACACTTGCGCAATTCGAACCGACGATAGCGTCGCATGCTGGGGTCAGGACGGTTTCGGCCAATCCACTCCCCCGAGCGACACGTTCCAATCCATAGCCGCAGGCTGGCAGTACACTTGCGGGCTTCGTACAGACGATACCATCGTGTGCTGGGGGGAGAATTCATACGACCAGACCAGGCCGGCCCCGGCGGGCGCGTTCTCAACCCTCGCTTCAGGCTGGTACCACACCTGCGGTATCCGCACCGACGCCACAGTCGCATGCTGGGGTCGCGATACTTTCTTGCGCCGACCCCCGCCAACGACTTTGACCGTGTCACTCGCTGCCACGACCGTCGGTGAGCGCGCAGGCGAATTGACGGTGACCGCTACCTTCGACTGGCCCGTGAAGTCCGATACGACGGTGACATTCACCGCGTCGGGCGGCAACGCCACCGGCGGCGGGGTCGACTTCACCACCCCGGCGACGTTCACCGCGGTGATCCCGACCAATCAGACCGTTGGCACGGCAACCATCACGATCGAAGACGACGACATCGACGAAACAGACGAGACGTTCAACGTCGCCGCCACAGGCGGAGGTTTCACCGCCGAACCGGTGGTGGTGACTATCACAGACGACGACACCGCGGGCGTCACCGTCTCAGAATCGTCGTGGACGATCAACCAAGGCGACGAGCCGACGTACACGGTCGTGCTGGACTCACAGCCCACATCGGAGGTGATCATCACTGCGACCAGCGACCCTGACACAGTGGCGTCGGTGGCGCCGGAGGCGCGGACGTTCACCACCAGCAACTGGGCGACTGCTCAGACGTTCACCGTCACCGCCGTCGCGGCCGGCACCTCCACGATCACCCACGCTGCGTCGGGCACAGACCCCAACTACGGGGCATCGCGCAATATCGCATCACTCGAAGTCACCGTTGTGCAGACGTAGTAGCTGCAGCCGCAGTAGCTCGAACGCCACCAGCTTGGTGTGCTGCGAGCCAGCCACGCGGGACACCTATCTTTGACGTGCCGATAGCACAGGTCGCACTGTTTACGCGGCACCGACCACACACTCAGGATGTTCGAACCTCACGGTTCGGTTGCTCTAGCAGCGTTTTTTGTCGCGATCGTCAGGCGCCGGAGGCGCGTAGGGATTCGACAACTATGCGTTCACGTCACCTTCGATTTGAGTTTGCAGACTCTCAGACGACGGGGGAAACTGCACCCGCACCACCGGCGACATTAGCGGACCTGCGTTGCGCTGTCGAAACCTACCACACATCATTTGTACTCTTTCGGTTAGTAACCCAAAGCTAGTCAGTGATGGCTTCGTGAAAGCTACTGGAGCGGTGATTTGCACCAGTGAAGTCACCGTAACTTCTCGTTTGACAAACTCCCTCTGTCGATCCCGTTGGTTTGTCGGACATTCAGACATCTCAGGAGGTGACCGTAGTGGGTATCCGAGGTTTGCTTGTTAGTTGCCCCCCTTTTCACACCCGGATTTTCGGCACTGTACTAGCATTAGTGCTGTTTGTGTCGGGATGCACTAGCCTCAACAGGGATACCGGTTTGACTGCTGAAGAGAGTCTAGCGTTGAATCTTGCTGAGCAAGTTGTGCATGCGCCATACTTGGCCAACGAACAACTTCAAGCACGGCTCGCAGTGCTTAAGTTCCTTGGACTTCTTCCCTATGAAGAAATGTCAAGTCTTTTTGGTGATGTTGAAAGGCAAATCTCCGAATGTATGCACCAAATGGAACACATCTACTCTCCGACGCGGTTACAAGCAGAAACAGAAAAAGATGTCGTGCTTGCAGACTTGAGGGTTCGCTTCGCGGCCTGCATTGGTGCTGAGCGAGCTGACTATCTTGCTTCCCTTGATGCGGTCGTTGCCGCCACTGCTTCTCCGATTGAGCGATCAAGAGCTATCTCAGAATTTGCTATCGCAGAACTAGGTTGCTCAGAAACGGTACTCGCACCGTCCGATTCGGTCGTTCGTGAGCGTGTCGCGCGAGCGATACGAGAAGATCATCAGTTTACGCACGAGATTTGCCGGCTAGAGGACGGCGTGGGTTGGTCTATTCCACCCGATGTCGCGAAATGTGGACACCAGCACTAGCTATCTTGATGTTCGTCTTCATCTCCGCAAGTTGTGGAGTCGACGAAGCAGAATTCGGCCCAACGGCCGGGCTTCACGAGGACACTGTATTTGATGCCCAAGCGGGAATAAGAGCCGTCGAATTACAAATCGCAGACTGTATGCGGGCACTGGGTTTTGACTATCTGCCCGTTAATCCAAATGAGGTTAGCGAGGCTACAGCCGCAGGCGTTGTCATCACCGTTACCGAACCCATGAACGAACTCAATACCTCCGATGCCGAGCAAGCGGCCTACTTTACTGCGCTACATGGGGACGACTCTTCTCCAGGTTGTATTGAGCAGGCTGCCTACGTCGAAGAACTTCAATCCATTGACATCGATGTGTACAATCAAAAAAGAGAACGCACTAGAGCAAACCCCGAGGTGGTTGACGCAGAGATTGAGTGGTCTCGGTGCATGGCCGACCAAGGCATTGAGGTGTCTTCACCCAACGCGATGGCGGCACTGCTGCGTGAATCGGCTGTCATTAGCGAAAAACGACTCGACGATGCGGTGATTGCTTCGATGGAGGTCGCAGCACTTCAATGTGACGACGACTACTATGTTGTATTTTGGCGGGTGTTTCAGGAGTTCGGCCTCAACAAGTGAGAGCAAGCAACTCGGAGAACCGAAGAAGAAAACGTGGAACAGGATGCCACTACTTCGTGGGGCGGCGTGCGAAGATGTACTTCAGGGCGGTGAAGCGAATCGGTCGTATCGGGATCGTGCCAGACTTTCTGGGAAGCCTAGTCTACTGTTTGTTGCGGCCGCGTGGCGTGGAAATGAACATCGGAAGTTTGATGACCACGTCCGGCGACACACCGGATGACAGTGCTGTCGTTGAATGGCACAACAGCACTAGAAACATTCCGGCGGCTCTGCTCACAGAGAATTATGAGAATTATGAGCGGATCAGGGCATTGACTGGAATGGACTCGAGTTGGAGGGTGATTGACATCTGTTGCGGTACGGGGCATTTCGCCATGCCGCTTCTGTCATCGGGTTTCGAAGTGGTCGGTATCGATGTCTCGCTGGAATTGCTCAGTCGATCCAAAGGCAGACTCGCGACGGACTGGCGAGGGACGTTCACCTACGGCGAACCGTGCGAGACGGAGTTCGAGAACGACAGTTTCGATGCCGCGGTGATGTCCCGGCGGTTTCTGCATGTTGGCAATCTGCTGCAGATCATCAATGAGACCGTTCGTGTAGTGCGGCCGGAAGGTCTAGTAATATTGATTGAAGACAAGGGTGCTCTAGATCACACGGTGCGCCGCTTATTCCGCGCGCAATGTCAGCGAAGGGGACATTTCCCGCCGCTGCGGGAGGTTCCAGATCACGATGATCTCGCCGGTCCCTTTAAACACCTAGATGCAACCTTCCTACCTTTTGATTCGCCCGACCTCAGTTGGACAAAGGCTGTCACGTATGGTGAGTGCTTAGAACATCTGCGATCACGGTTTTACTCTGAATTTTGGCTGATACCCTATAGCGAGTACGATGACATCCTACGCCAAGTGCAAAAGGAACTGGAGGCGCTTCCCGATGCCCTCAACACTATAGAGTACCTGAACCCAACCATTGAAACGAGCTTATTCGTGACAGCGAAAAACCCCTGAATCCATGAGCCTCTCTGGTTGTTATGCGCCGGAGGCGCGGAGGGATTCGACGGGTTCTAGGCGTGAGGCGCGCCAGGCGGGGTAGAGGCCGGCTATCAGGCCGACTAGGGCGCCTAGCAGGGGGGCGGCTAGGGGGACTCGGGCGTCGAGCACGGGGGTCCAGTCGTTGTAGGCGGACACTGCCACGACTACCAGCACGCCGGTGCTGGCTCCGATCACGCCGCCGAACAGGCCAATACCGGTGGATTCGAGCAGGAACTGATAGGCGATGTGGCGGCGGCCCGCGCCGAGGGCTCGGCGCAGACCGATCTCGCCGACCCGTTCGAGCACCGACACGAGCGTCACGTTGGCTATCCCGATCGCGCCCACCAACAGCGACACCGCGCCCAGCACCAGGAACAAGGCGTTCACGTCACCCTCGACTTGAGTCTGCAGACTCTCAGGCGACGGCGGAGACTGCACCCGCACCAAGTCCGGGTCATTGGGCGACACCGCTATCGCAGCCTGCGAGGCGATCAACTCAGCGGCACCCACCTCGGTGTCGATCTGGACGGTGGTCGGAGACGCGAGGTCATAGAGGTCGCGTGCGGTGCCCTCGGGCACGATCACCGAGTTGAGCAGATCGGCTTGGCGCAGCACGTCTTCGAGGATGCCCATCACCACGAAACTCAGATCACCGACGAACACCACCGGCTGCTGACCGACTCTGGTGATGTTGAGACGCTGCGCCGCGCCCGCGCCGAGCACAACCACGCGGTCAGCGCGTTCGGAGTGGCCCCAGTCGAACCAGCGGCCCGTGGCCAACTCCCCGCGCACCGCCCGATAAAGCCCCGGGGAAGCCGCGACCATCGGAATCTGGAACTCAGTCTGACCCAACGGGTCATTCAACGGAACCGCACTGGTCAGATCACCGGAAATGGCGACATCAGCCATCGAACCGGCAGCCACCACCCCGTTGAGCCTGCTCAGACGCATCTCTGAGTCCCACGGCAAGGCCACACGGGGAGCGTTGCCGCCGAAGAACCCTCTCTCGGTGGTGACCACCACCGACGTGGCCGACAGTTCATTGAACGTGGAGATGATCTGGTTGCCGGCAGTGTTGGCCACACCGAGGGTGGCCACCAGCGAGGCGATGCCGAGCACCGCTCCGAGCACTGTCAGCACCGCACGCCCCGGTCGGGCGAACAAACCCGCCAGAGCCTCAGAGATCAGGTCTCGCCAACCGAACCTCGCCCGCACAGCCCGGGAACGCTTCATCGCAGGTTGCTTGCGAGCCGGGGAGCCTCAGGCGCCGAATCCACCATCCCGTCCTCCACCTCGACGATGCGGTCCGCCTGCAACCCCACCCGAGGGTCATGAGTGACGACCACGACCGTGAGCCCGCCGGCGCGCAACTCGTCGAACAGGTCGAGGATCGACCTGCCGGTGACCTGGTCGAGGTTGCCGGTCGGCTCGTCGCAGAGCAGCACGGTCGGGCGCGGCGCGATGGCACGCGCTATCGCCACCCGCTGACGCTCACCCCCGGAGAGTTTGGTCGGCACAAAACCTGCACGATGCCCGAGACCCACCCGTTCGAGTGCCTCGAGGGCCAGAGCACGGCGCGATGAACGAGCAGTGC
Source organism: Candidatus Aldehydirespiratoraceae bacterium (assembly GCA_965204595.1). GTDB lineage: Bacteria > Actinomycetota > Acidimicrobiia > Acidimicrobiales > Aldehydirespiratoraceae > VXYK01. Next base: position 1,901,103 of record CBDBEW010000014.1, read on the forward strand.
GGTTGTAGAGCATTGACAACATCACGTTCTCAGTCACATTGCGATGGGCGAGCAGGTGAAAGGCCTGGAACACGAAACCGATGCGGTGGGCCCGCAGCCCAGTGCGCTGCCCCTCGGAGAGGCGCTGCGTGTCGACGCCGTCGAAACGGTACGTGCCCGAACTCTGACGGTCCAGCAGCGCCATGATGTTGAGCAGCGTCGACTTGCCGCTGCCCGAGGGGCCCATTATCGACAGGTAGTCACCGCGGTAGACTTGCAGGGTGGCGTCGGTGAGCGCCGCGACCGCGGCCTCGCCGTCGCCGAAGACGCGGCCGACCTGCTCGAGCTCCATCAACGGCGCCTCAGCGCTACTCACCGGAGGCAACTCCGACCACCACCCGGTCGCCGGCTGCGAGTTCGCCGTCGATTCCGGTGACCTCGACCCGCCCACCGGTGGACAGGCCAGCCTCGACCGACACGAAGCGGGTGGTGCCGTCAGGCTGCTCGACCTCCACGCGGGTCGAACCGTCGGCGGTGGCGGACAGCGCCGCGTTGGGCACCACCAGCACTGGGCCTGCGGTGCCACCGACCGGGATGACGATCTTGACGTTGCGGCCGACGAGCTGCTCCGGTATGCCCTGCGCCACGATCTCGACGTAGTGGCGGTCGACGGCCACCCCCCGTGTGCCGGCCCGGCGGTCGAGCAGGCGGATCGTGCCGGCTATCGGCGCTTCCAGGCTTCGGTCCTCGATGCGAACCGCCATGTCTTCGCTCACCCGGTCCACGTCACGCTCGGAGATCGATCCCCGCACTGCCAACTCTGATCCGGTCACCGTCATGAAGGAGCCCGAGACGGTGCCGCCCCGCTCCGCGGTCAACAGATCGACCCGCACCGGCAGTCGCTTCAGGAAGATCAGCTCACCTGCCGGGAGCCACACCCCGGTGGTCGCTTCGAGTTCGCGGAGGTCCGCCTCAGCGTCGGCCATTTCTATGCGGGCCTCGTCCAGGCGGATCGCGGCGGCTTCGGCCTCGGGCGGCGCCAACAGGTCAGCGAGAGTCTGCTCGGCGGCCGCCAGACGATCCTCGGCGCTGCGCACCGCCAACTCAGCTTGCGTCTCTACCCGCGCAGGCTCCTCGACCGGCGCGGTGTCGGTTCGACCACTGTCGGCGGCACCGGCACCATCGGCGGTGCTATCAACATCGGCGGTGTTGCCCGCGTCACCGGCACTATCAGCATCGCTGGTGTTGCCGGCCTCACCGGCAGCACCGGTACTGGCGGCACCGTCAGCACCACCATCCGTGTCGACAGCACCGTCGACGTCGGTTTGACCACCGGTGGCACGGCCGGCATCCCCGGCGACATCCCCAGACGTGGCGGCATCCCCGGCGGCGTCAGCACCGCCGTTGGCGGTCGCGTCGGCAGCACCGGCACCGGCGGCACGGCCGGCATCCCCGGCGGCATCGGCATCCCCAGACGTGGCGGCATCCCCGGCGGCGTCAGCACTGCCGTTGGCGGTCACGTCGGCAGCACCGGCGACTTCAGTCTGTTGGGGGTCTGGCGCGGGGTCGGTCGGCTGAGTGCGTTCTTTGAGGTCTCGGAGGTCCGCTTCTGCCTCGGTGACCTTCTCCTGTGCCTCGGCGACCGCCTCGATCGCAGTCGTGACCGAGGCGGTCGCGGTCGTGACAGCCCAAGTCGCATCCATCAGCGCGGTGCGCGCATTCTCAACGGTCTGCTCGGCAGCGTCGAAAGCGGTCTTCGCTGCCGCCTGCGCGCCTCGCAGCGCCTCGTGCTCGGCAGCGGTCGGCACCGTGCCCGAATCGGGGTGAACCCCGTCGAGGGCGCTCTGCACCCGCAACCGGGCGCTGCTCAGATCGTTGGCCGCGGCGCTGCGGGCCGTCTCAGCCGCCGCCAAGTTCAGTTCGGCGCCGACCACCGTCTGCTCGGCAGCAGCGAGGGCCGAACGAGCGTCGCGCACCGCATCCTCGGCAGCGGCGACAGCGTCCTCGGCAGCGGTGACGGCGTCCTCGGCGTCGGTGACCGCCTGCACCACGGCGCGACGAGCCCGGTCGAGCGCCGAGGAGGCTTGGGACACCTCGGTTCGCGCTCGGCGCAACTCCAGCTCAGTCGGTCCCTCGTTGGCCTCACGCCAGGACCGCTCCGCTTCGCGCAGGGCGGTGTGGGCAACACGCTTGCGGTCACGGGCAGACTCGAGGGCCACCTGCTCGGCGTCGCTCGGCTCGTTGGGGCTGTAGCCGACCTGTTCGTACCAGGCCTCTACCGCAGTGCTGGTGGCTTCGTCCCAAAGTTGGTCCGGCTCGCCGTTGAAGTGGCCGAGCCTGCGCAGCGCAGTCTCGAGCTGCTCCACATCGGGTCCGCGATCCTGCGGGCGCAGATCCCGGAAGGCGGGAACGGGCCCCACCAGCAGGAACACGGGGCGACCGGCGATCTCGATAGCCACCGAGCCTTCCACCAGTTCCGCACCGCGCTCGGGCGCAGAGGTCACCACCAGGGCCGTCCCGCGGTTGCCTAGCCCGCCCGAGAGCGCCAATGTTGCCGGCTCGTCGAATCCCACGTCGGCACGAATGATCACGTCGGCGACCAACTCCGCCCGTTCCACCTCCACCGTGATCAGCGACGCGGGCGGAGGCTCAGTCTCCAGTGCGGCCTGATCGGGAGATTGGATGTTGCGCCCGGCCAGCCATCCGCCCCCGGCTGCGGCGACGACCACGGCTATCGTGATCAATACTGCTGCACCGCGCTGCAAGGCTCAGCCTTCCCGGCTCTCGCGGAACTGCTCCAACAGCGCCCGGTTCTCAGCGACGAGTGCCGCCTCGTACTCCCTGTAAATCTCGAGCGTCCGTTCGTAGATGCCGTCGATGCATTCGGCGTAGTCGACCGCCAGTGCTCGTTCCTCGTCTTGCAGGGCTGCTAGCGCCTCCTGGTCGACGTCAGCTTGCGCCTGTTGTTGAGTCTGGGAGAAGAGGTCATCGAGCTCATCTTGGGAGAGAGTGGTGAGCATCTCGTTGATTTCGTCTTCCGACATACCCTCGAACGGGTTGGGGAAGCCTCCATCCGGCCCCACGATCTCCTCGAACCGCTCCTGAAGGTCGGTGTACACAGCCTCGATGAATACTTCGGGGTCCTCGTAGTCGTGTCCCCGCTCAGCCATGCACTCGGACCATTCGACCTCGAGCGCAGCAACCCGCGGATCGGCTTCCGCACGTTCGTAGAGCGAATCCATGTCGAGTTGTTCGTACACCTCTCGAGCTGCCTCGAATGCGTAGACCTCCTCGTAGGCCTGCTCTGAGCAACTATCGGAGTCGGGCTCGACCACCAATGCTTCCGCTGGCTCGCCCTCGCCCGTCGAAGTGTCGCCCTCGCCGCCCGAAGACGCAGTCCCAGTCGCGAAGGACAAGCCGTAAAGGGTCTCGTAGTAGGCGTCACGCTCAGATTCCGAGAGCGACTCCACTATCGACTGGTTGGGGTCTGTCCACGTGTCTTCGGGACCGTTGAACGTCTCGCCGTAGCGGGTCGAGACGTCGAATCCATATTCACGGGCGTAGTCGACGTCTTCGGGCGTGCCGTACTCGAACTGCTCGGTCGGGCGAGTCACCGCGACGTACTCGAAACCCTCTTCGGCCATGCACAGCGCGATCAACTCCTGTGCGCGCTGCTCCTGCTGCACGAAATAGTCGGCGTCCGCGGCCGGGTCGAAGCTCAGAAAACCAGGTCCGAGGTAGTCCTCCAAGGTGGTGGGTTGATCCGAGTCGTCGACCGCGGGGCTGTCTTCGCCCTCATCGGTCGACCCGTCTGCGTCCGTTGACTCAGAGGTGGTGGAGGTGGTGGTGTCGCCGTCGCTCCGGACTGCCTCGGTGCCGCTCGTGTCGGTGCCGCTGCTGCCGCACGCCGCTACTGCGAGAACCGACACGGCAATCATTGCAAGGCATTTCGCTCCTGTGTTGGTCATGATCAACTCCAGTAGATGGTGGTCTCAGACGAAAGTTCAGCCGGACCGTCGTGGATGCCGTTGGCGTTGCGGTCCCAGAACACGAGGATGGTCTCATCGACCGGGATCGGTCTGAAGAGGCCGGGATCGGGGTTGGCGAGGGCGGGGACGCTGAACGCCACCTCACCTTCGTCGTTGGTGGTCTCCACTCGCACAACCCGCATCAGGCCGTCGTAGGAGGACACGAGCACCATGCGGCGAGCAGCAGAGTTCGGCCCCTCGAGGCGGACGACGATGCTGAAGCTCTCACCGAAGGCGACTCCGAACGGTTCGGGGACCTTCACCCTCGTCGGCACCGGTTGCCAGTCGATCTTTTTTTTGACCTCGGTGGTTACTTCGCGTTCGTCGAACACCTGCCCGAGAGTCCCTGCCCAGGCGAATATCGTGTTGTCGGCAGACTCGGCACTGTGTGCCAGCCCGACGGTGACCTCCCCGTCGCTGTCTGTGCGGGGGTCGCCGATGTCGATCCGACAGTTCTCTGAGGTGCCGGCGTCACTGCCGTTCAAACGTGCGTCGAAGTCAAGGTTGCAGGATCTGTTGCGCCATCCCTGGTCGGCGAACACGTCGATGAGCAGGCCCGCATACGGACTTCCGTCGGGTTTGCTCGCTCGCACGGTGGCGGTCGCCGCCCCGCCGACCAGCAACGAGTTCGTCGACAGACTCAACTCCAGCGTCACCGGGTCGACGTCTGCCACCTCGAGGATGCGCGCCAGGAACAGAGCCATGTCGTGGCGGGTCACCGGGGCATGCGGGTCGAAACGACCGGGGGCGGCCGGATCCATCACCTCGAGCTCGGCAAGGACCGATATGTCCCTGCGTGCGGCGGCACTCAGCGTCGCCACGTCCTCGAATGGCTGCTCAGCCGGCACCGGCAGGGCTGTACTGGTGAGTTTCAGCAGCCGCACGAGGAAGTGCGCCATGTGTACGCGTTCGACCACGTTGTCCGGGCCGAAGACTGTCGGTGAGTATCCCTGCGTGACGCCCGACTGCTTGAGTTGGGCGACCGCGGCGCGCGCCTCGTTGCTGACGCCCCCAAGGTCGTCGAACGATGCGGTGGCGCCTTGCGCCACGGGCAGGCCCAGCACCCTCGCCGTGCGGACCAGAAAGAGTGCCATGTGCAGGCGGATCACCGGTGCTGCGGGCGAGTAGGCGTAAGCGGACGTGCCTCTGACTATGCCGTAGTGATAGACGCAGTCGATTGCTGCTGCGGACTCGGCACTCAGGTCGTCGGTGTCGACGAACGGCGCCGGTTCGATGTTCTCCCAGCAGGCTTCGAGGCTGCCCGCCTCCGGCGGATCTTGTTCGTCGGGCTGGTCGGGCTGCTCGGCCAGCTTCTCGGTCGAGGGGGTCGAGCCATCAGCGTCCGCGGCATCGCCATGATTGGTCGCAGCCACCGACGAAGCTGCCAATACCATTGTAAGCAGAGCAACCGCACAGGCACGCAGCATTGAAGCCATCATCGTGCCCCTCTCTCGGTCGGGCGAGCCTCTCGACGCAACGCGAGCCTTGAAGCCGGCAGTGTCTGCGTTGGAGACCTTCGTCGCATACTTCATCATACGGCCCAAAGCGTCGTGTCCCATGCGTCTAGGGCGTGGTCCGAGCACAGTTGGGCCGGTCGTCACCGAGGGTGTCAGGTGGGTGCTGTATGGGACTTGGAGTTCCTTGTTGGGCATGTGTTTAGGGCGCGGACCATCCGCAATTGGGACGGTCTTTGCCGAGAGCGTCGAGGTGGGCGCTGTACACGACTAGGAGCTCATTGTCAGACATGTACGTGGTCTCGATCAGGCGGTAGTTGGGATCGATTTCGGCGATTGACAACTCGGAATAATATTGGTAGTTGGTATCCATTATGTCGTAACGGATTGTGTCGGCGTACTGTGGGAGTAGTGGGGCGGATTCCGCTGGTGTTAGTGCCCACAGATCGCGACAAATCGGCGAAGTGATGCTGTTCATGTACCGCTCACCGGGTAACGCTGGTCTGCCGTAATAAACAATCATCGCTCCATCTATGGTTTTGGGCAGGATGAACCGCTCGTAGCGACCGTTTTCGCCTAATTCAAACCTCACGGTGGTAGAGCCCCAGTTGAGAGCCGAAGTCACTTGGTTGACGAGTTCTGGAGGAGAGGGCACTGCCTCAAATGTTACATCTATGCCAAGTTCTTCTTGAAGTTCTTGTTCCGCAGCGCGTGGATCGTCGACAACGTCAACGATTTCCAGAATGATCTCGTGTTCAAGATGGATGACCTCGATCGGTTGGGCAGTCACTGGCGTTGGCCGAATCTCGGTGACCAGGAAAACGGCTAGCATTACGAAAACGATTGTTGCCACTGCTCCTGCCATTATCGGCATCAGACGACGAGTTCGTGATCTTTCGTGGCGAGCCTCCATAATGCGGTAGGCCGCTGCTACTAGTTCCTCGCCGAGTTGTTTCTCGAAGTCTGCTAGGTCTTGGGTCATAGCTCGCTCCTCAACAACGCTTGGGTGTCTATTAGGTTCCTGAGACGTTTCAGCCCTCGAAAGACTGCGTCTTTGGCCGATTTGGGACTGCATCCCAACCGCTGGGCGATAGCAGGGTAGTCTAGTTGCTCCATGATTCGTTGTCGCACTGCTTCACGGTTCCTAGCCGGCAACCGATCCAGCATTTCGGTCATCTGGGCGGCGTCGATCTGGTTTTCGACAGATTCTATTTCATTCCATCCCGCTTCTGATGTCGGAGGTGTCTGGATTGCGAGGCGCTGTCGTGCTTTTGTGGCAACACGTTGTTTGCGCCAGTATGTCTTCAGTTGGTTTTTAGCGATCCCATACAGCCATTGCCTCGGCTCACCTCTGGCTGGGTCGAAGCATTTTACGCTCTCGAGCGCAACGGTGAAGCTCTCAGCGACGAGATTGGATGTGACATCGCGGTCACGTGTCCGAAACCAGAAGTAATGCGTCATCGACCGCACGGTCCGTCTGTAGAGTTCACCAAACGCTTCGGGATCGCGCCGGGCATCGAAAAGGAGTTCGGTATCACTCCGATGATCTTGATTCCATCTTTCGGAGCGTGCGCTTGGCGGTGCCACATGCTTGAGCCTATCTGCGTCTTTCGCCGCCTAGTGTCCACGATGTCAACGAACCGCATCGACCTCTGAATCAGTGATCGTGTCATCGCAGTCCAGAGCGTTGGCGTAGCTAGCCGTAACGCACGCACGATGCCCGGTTGTTCATCCATCCCAGTGAGTTAGAGTTCCAGCTAATAGGACGTGACAACCCACTACACGTTGCGGAATCGTAAAAGGTGGTGGGCGAGCCGCCGCAGTAGTGTTGTGACGACTCAATGTTGTTTTGCCATGTTCCGGTCGGGCGCCACACGCCTCCGCCACAGGTCGTCCCGACGATTCTCACTGATGACCCTCCGAACCAAGTTGACGTGTAGTGTACTCCGATCGTGTTGGTGGCAGAGTGCCCAGAAACCAGTGCCCGTCGGTGTATTTCCTCACCTATGTCGGTGCTGATCGAACGGGCATGTACCGCTGCATTTACGCGTGACTCGAAACAGACCTCGGGCTTGGTGATGAAGACACCACCTTTGATTCCGGTAGTCTCAATCACACAGTGCCTCTCTGATTCAACGGGTACCGCTGCCTCGACGACGTGCCCTGCAACGACAACTCCGCTGGTGATCGACGCGATAACTGCAGCGATCACCAAGGTCGCTGCGGGCTTGGTGTGGCGCATGTTTATTCTCTTTCTAGGTCGCGATCCCGAAGAACTTCTTCGGGCGTTCACCATGTACTTGTCGCCTGACCACATTTTGTCGCGCGGAAAAATTTTAAATTTCCGCGCGACGGACGTACCCCAGCCGCCAAGTACTCGTACACAACACCCACAAGCCCCTAACCCGGGCACTACAGAATGGAACCAACCATGACCAATAAAGTAACAACCAACAACAACACAACCCAAGACTGCGAGAGTATAGCTCAAACTACCGAACCCCGCTCTAGCTCTAGGTATCAAGCTGACAAGTATCGTTCGAGGAGGGTTCGTCTCTTTCTGCCAGTTCTTGTTGTTGTATTCTCTCTGCTTGTCGCACCATCTGCAAGTGCGATAGATTATTCATCACAGTATTTTAATGGAGCGACGGACTACAATGTGAATCACTGGTCTGAAAAGTACTTTTCAAGAGGTTTCGAGTCTTGGCTATCGTGGCTCTGGAATATACTTAACTTGTTATAGGGGCATTTAGCTCACTTCAATAAGCTTCTAGAATGGACGGCTAATGATGCCTCGTAATCTTGTAGTAGCAATGCTCATGTTTTTGATGTGTGCAAACACGATCATCGGTTGTGCCAATAGCAGTGATACCTCTCAAATAAGTGTCCCTGAGGCGTTTGTTCCAGCTGGCGTGACTACCGAGAGTTTACCCCCTGGGATCGCTGAAATTTATGGGAATCAACCGCAACTCGGTGCTCTGCTTCTACTCAACAATCCTGATGATGCTGTATGGTTGACTTTTGAAGAGGACGAAACTTGCTTGAATTCTGTTGAACGAGATGTTCAAAGTGAGCGCACAGAACCAGTTGTTGAACTTGGGCGTGCTGATCTTGTGTCGGGGACAGGCTGCAACTCGCCAATAACCATTCAAGAGCAAGGCACCATCTCAACTGGTACAAGTAGCCGTATAATTCTTGTGACTGCGGTGCTACCGTTTTCTTATTGGAATGCAGAATGGCGCTTAGACGAAAATCAGCCTTTGGATCCGTTTGAAGTTGCGGGTATAACACCGTATTCGGTGCATTTAACGGCTAAACCGTCAGCGATTAAAGCGTCACGAAGAACTGGAGAGTTGGGTCGGTTCCTGAATGTCTCCATCTTGTGTGAGTGCGGTGATCTTTCAATGGAAGCGAGAATACTGTGAGAGAACATACCGGGCGGGCTTTTGTGGCGGCATTTATTGGAGTTGCCATGGTCATTGCGATATCTGCTTGCGGTCGAGCCGACAACAATGACAACCAGGCAAGCATCGATTTTCTGGCTGGAGGAGGACAGTGGCTGGAGTTCCGAAACAACTACGATCAAAGAATATCGGAACTGATGGACAGTTGCCTTCGCCGGGCGGGCTTCGATCCAACGATCTTTGCAGAACCTTCTGTCCCGCCGATGCCTACGGTAGCTTCAGAAGAAAAGCGGTACTATGGAATCGTTGACAACCTTGAATTGATGCGAGAATACGACGAAACGGTGACACCGGTGACTAGACCTGTTCAAGTTACAGGCGCAGAGAGGGCTGCCTATGAGGAGGCACGCAGAGGGAACGCCGAAACTCCCGGATGCTACCAAGAAGCTCAAACTGTTGCCGACGCTGAGTTCCGCATTGCCGAGGTTGAAGCCATCGGCCAACTATATGTGGAACTTAGGATGGATTCAGGTGTGTCTGTGGACTATCAGCAGCGCCTCGACGAATGGTCAATGTGCATGGCAGAGCAAGGTATACCTAGATTGTCTAGCCCTGCAACTATCTCGGATCTTGTAACTGAACAGTGGTTCTTGGACAGTGAGAGAACAGATCAGAGCGAGCGAGCTTTGAACCTCGAACGTTCTATCTTTGTTGCCGAACAAGAATGCCCTTCACACGAGGGAGATATTTCTGCCGAACAAGCCGCCGAACAACTACTCGAGCGCCATCCACATGTAGAGGAACTTCTGAGCGGACTGTTGTCCAACTAGTCGACCCTGAGCGAAACGCCGCGCTAGAGTTAACCCAAATCAACTCTCGGTCAGGACGTTAGAAACCCAGCTCCTGTGGTTTTGAATCGGGGCGAGTGTCGAGTAGTTTTCAGTAGGGTATCTGGGTGCGCCAAACCCTGACGGTGCGGCCCAGTCGGTTGACTTCCATCAATAGGTCTGGACATTAAAGAAGGTTGGGGTTGGGCAGCCGGTTTCTTGCTGGTTTTGTGGGGTTATTTTAGTTGTGGGATGCTAGCCGATTTGGTGGCTGGTTTTTGTTTGGTTCGCAGCGGTGGTTGTTTGCTTGCTTGACGATGGTGTTGGTAGCGGGCGGTGGGGGGTTTGAGTATGAGTTTTTTTGTTGTCGGGTGTTGGTGGATTTGCCAGCCGTCGTCGTGGATTTTGTGGTGGCAGCGGTCACATACTAGGGTGAGGTTGTCTAGGTTGGTTTCGCCGCCGTGTGACCAGTATTTAATATGATGTGCTCGGCACCATAGCGGGTCGGTTCCGCATCCGATGCAGTGTTTATCGCGTGCTGTGAGTGCTATGCGTTGAGCATCTGATGCAGTTCGTTGGCTTCTTCCTAACCAAAGCCGTTGAGTTTTGCTGTTAAACACCGCGGGTAATATGTTGGCATCCACTGCTAGTTGACGCAACGATTGTTCTGTGATTGGTGTGCCGTTAGCTAACCGCAAATTGTGTAGTTGTTGTTTAATCGTGCAATAGTCAACTAGCACCAACAAGTTAGTGCCCTGCCTGCCTTTGCTGTTTGGTGTTTGTTGGCATAGTAATTCAGCTAAAGCGTCGGCTTTGCGTTGTTGTGGGGTTGGCCGGTTTTTTGGGTCTTCACGATAATACATTTGTCGTTCTTTATCTGTCAAAGCTGTCATGATGCGTGCCCCTGTTATTTGATCAAACTCGGCGCGTAACACCAACATGCCATTTTCGGGGCTTTCAAAGACTTGCGCGTATCGTTTTTTGCGTTGACGTTCCAAAACAGATTCACCAGCTTTGTCGGCTTGTTGATTTTGGTGTTTACGAACAGTTTTCACGAAATCATCAAACGCTTCAGTTTTGGCTTTATCAACCAACTCCGCTTCAACTATCTTGCCTTCAGATGAGGTGCGGGCGATTAACTTAGCATGACCAGCAGTTATATCACCAGAAGCCAACGCCCCAGAAGTCTGCGGCAAAGACTCCAACTGCTTAGCAGTTTCAACTTCTTTTTTGGCTTCGCGCCTAGAAATCAACAACTCAGAAGTCACAACCTGTTGAGCATCACCACTACTAGACCGACGCGCTAGTTCAGCCAACAACTTCGCTTTGCGAGCCGCAAGACGCGACTCGCAACGACCCAACAAAGACAACTCAGCAGTCAACCCCGCGTCACTCAACGATACCACATCACCAAACGCTACACAAGTCGGATTACCGCACCCCAACCCGTCATCCGATGTGGCAGCCTTCGTATTAGTTGATGTATCTGTAAACAACATAGTATTACTCTATAGACAAGGTGTGACATTCACAACCATCTAACATCAAATAATATGATATTTCTAAAAATATTTTAGGTGCCACCTAACCAACAAAAAACCAAACATCGTGCCCAACCTGCAAAGCGCAACGCTCGCACTACGCACTCGACCCCATTCAATCTGGAGCTTCAGTGAGCAAAGCCCAAACAGAAGAGCAGGCACAACTTGGCGGCGGGTCACTACCGTTTGCCTGTCTAGATGATCGCCTGTCCCAAGCAGCCGAAGTTGAAGGCCTGACCCCTCTCTCCCACTGACCACACTCAAACGGGCTGGGTTCCGGTACGGCTGACTTGTTGGAGCGCGGTGCCGACACCTCATAGGTAACCACCGTGTAACCCGACTCGTGCGCCTGAGCAACCAAGTAGTAATCGGCTTTGCCCAGAAACGCGGTTACGGCGGAGCGGGGAAAGTTGGCGTTTGCCCACCTGCTGACTCTGCCCAAACTCGCTTCCAGCCCGTGGCGGGGCTTCAAGAAAAAGCCTCGCCGTTGCTTCGCCCATTCGACGAGTTCGTCCTCGCCGCTAACGATCTCGTCGTAGACCCGATGGACGCTGAATACCTTGCGTGCAGCGTGTTCGTTGTCGAGCCAACGCCAGAAGCCTGGGCAGATGTTGAATCCGTAGTGTTCGTTTTTGGCTCTGATGAAGACATTTGTGTCAATCAAGTATCGGGTCACGTCACTCCGAGTCGGTCAGCAAGTTCGTAGAAAGTGGAGGATTTTTTGAAGCCGAGCATCTGGAATGCGTCGGTGTAGGAGGTGTTGCCCTCAAGCGTGCTTGCGATGACAGCGTGGGCGAAGGTCTTGCTTACTCGGATTGGTTGCGTGTTGTAGAAGTTGCCCCCAGTGCCACTGACGTGTTCCATAGCCCGCTCATATTCCGCTTGGTAGGCGTGCCTGTAGCGTCCCATTCGAGATAGCCAGCATCGTAGATTCGTCGGAGCACGACAAGTCCGCTCGCCTTGAATTTTCGTGCGAGTCGTTGCAGTTCTACGGTTAATTCTACATCAGGGTCGAACTCCGCTCGCAGCGCGCCAACGGGGACGAGCATCTCTGCTGCCACATGGTTGCACCACCGTTCCGTGTCGTTGGTGTGCTGCTCGCCTAGGTCGACATCGTCTAGCGCGCTCTGACCCATCCATATGTGTGCAAGTTCGTGAGCCAGAGTGAAGATTTGGGCAGCACGGGTGTCGGAGCCGTTGACGAATACGAGCGGCGCAATCTCGTCTGCAAGAGCGAAACCTCTGAACTCTTGCGGGTCGAGTTTGCGATGCGTGTTGCTCCCCACGACACCGCTCACCATTACGAGCACGCCAACCGCCTCAGCACATTCTCGGAATGTCGTGAACGCCTCGGTCCAATTAGAGCCTCGGTTCTCAACCTCGCTTGCTTGCGAGTGCATCCAAGTCCAACCTCGAACGTTCCAGAGCCCACTCGTACAGCGACGGGGCGATGCTGACACGGACAGTCTTGTGTCCCAATTGCTCGTGGGCGGCCTGCGTTTCTCCCATAACGTTATGGTAGCAAGCGTCTTCCTGTGTGTTGTGTTCCATAGGGTTCACAATCAGTTTCGCAACGGCAACGCTCCGTTCAGCATTGGGCACAGCTACGGTGAACGAGTTATCAGTCCCCGCGATTGTTGGCTCGGGTTCGGGCTGCGCCCTTGCCCGGGACGAGTTGCGACTGTCGATACCACACACACAGCCATCCTTTGGATTCTCCATGCTTCACCAGCGCTTCGTCCACAGCGTTGCGGAAGACGACCTCAAGGCGACCCAAGTCTTCGTACAGGGAACTAGACACGCTGGTGTTCCAATCGTATAGGCGCATGGCTGGAACGACAGCACCGCCACTCATCCGCAGGTACGACCGAAGTCGAGTCTTGGTGAGCCTGTTCGCGACTGAGTTAAGGTCAATGCTTGACATTTGCCCGAGAGGTAGCATAGTGGACATCGTAGACTCCGGAACCGTCCCTGCTTGGGCAAACGGCCGGGGTTACGCCCTTTTCTCGGGGGAAGTTCGCTCGTTTCGCGGGGTAAGTTCGCTCGGAATCGTAACGCTCGTTACTAGTATACCCGCAAGTCGAACGATCAACTACCTGTGCTGGCGGATGCTCCGGTGCGACGAAGCAACGTCCGCGCCGGTGAGTTCGTCACGCCGCCAATCCGATGAGTTCGTCGCCGGTCTCGGTGTCGATGTAGGCGTAGCTTTGGGGTGGCCGGAATCCTCTGGGTTTCGCTCTCAAGGCTTCGAGGTCGATCTGTTGACTGAAGGATTGGGCTTGGGTAAGCGTCAGGGCCGTGCCCCTGACGACACCGTCGAAGTACTTGAGGAACTCGCTATGGCACAGGTCGGATCGCGATCCATATTCGTCCCAGAGCGTTGCAAGGTCCGCAGACTGGATGCTTTCGATGATGCATGTGCCGACCAGTTTACGGTCACGAAGGGTTGCGATACCCAACTGGCGAACTGACGCGCCGACCCCGCTTGGACTTTCGGTCCACTCTTAGGCCCCATACGACCTCTGTAAACGTTCACTGCAGTTAATACTCGAGCAGCGTCGACCGGTTTGCCGAGTTCTGTTAGCAACACCCCCAAGCGGTGAGGGTTCACATGTCCGAAGGTATAGGGATCATTTTTTGGATCTCCGAAGACTTCACGAGCGGCGAGCCGGAGGTTCTCGTAGTCAATAAAAACCGCTACTCTCGTCACATCCCGCCTCCAAACGAATAGACCCCGCCATTCCCGGCGAACCGGGAAGGCGGGGAGCAGTAGTGGTACTTTAGCACGGTTATTGATGTACAACCCAATTTCGTAAATCTTTTTTGGAGTGCTTTTGGATGCATATCTGCCCTCGGTGTTTTCCTTCGGTTGGGGTCCCTTGCGAAAATCTATGTTTGTCTGCGAGCGTTCACGGTCTGTTTGGTGGTGCTCGGAGAACCCAGAACCGTCCTTTTTCGGGAAAAGGACAGGGCACGCCACCTATCTAAGCGATCGCCGCCACCCACACAAGACGCGCTTGAACAAGCAGTCTAATTGCTGTTTCGTTATACTTTTCTGTAGCAAGCTGCTCGTTTGGATTGTTCCGCTGGCAGTGTCGGGTGATGAACGTTGTGCGAGGCTGATCTCGTCGGGTTTGCTGCGTTTAGGACCGAGGAATCCAGCCATGATCTTGGACAAGGAACTTCTGAAGTTGCAAGCCAGCACCTACGAGGCTCTTGAGGAAGACCGAGAAGATCGCCTTTGAAGTGCTAGGATGCCTTGGCACCGTTACCGCTCATCATCGAAGAGCCAAGCAAACGAAGAGCTGGCCGAGCAGGTCTGGAGGCTCGGACTCAATATTAGGCTGCGTTCCGCGGTCGCTCTGGACAACGAAGCAACGTCGGTCCCGGCTACTTCGTCACGCAGCCATTCCGATGAGTTGGTCGCCGGTCTCGGTGTCGATGTATGCGTAGCTCTGCGGTGGCCGGAAGCCTTTGGGTTTCGCACGCAAGTCTTCGAGGTCAATCTGTTGACTGAAGGCTTGGGGTTGGGTAAGCGTCAGGGCTGCGCCCCTGCCGACGCCTCGGAAGTACTCCAAAAACTCACTATGGCGGAGGTCGGATCGCGATCCGTAATCGTCCCAAAGCGTCGTGAGGTCAGCGGACCGGATCCTTTCAATGATGCATGTGCCGACCAGTGCTCTCAAGGGAGTGCTCGCATAAAGCAGCGCCCGTGTCGGCACCACGATCTTCGGTTCTGTCCGCCTCAGTTCAACGGTCTTGACCCCAGCGAGGATGGCCTCCGCAAACCTCGGCTTGAGCGACAACACAACCATCCGCTCAAGATCAATAGCCTGCGAATCAACCGTCATAACTTCTCCCCTCTTCGTAGAACCGACTTACTGCTTCTTCCTCTAGCGGTTGTGTCGTTTGGAAGAACCCTGGCTGGTTCATATCTTCCCACAGCTCTCTTGATCGAGTTATCGGCACCGGTCTTGAGAATACTTCAGTCTGGCTGAAGATCATCGCTGTCGCCTTGGGCTGGACTGATTTCGGCGAACCCGCCGCGTCCACTACCTGTTGCTCGTCAAACACTCCATAGTCGCGATACTTGCGATAGAGCCGGCGAGGGTGCCCAGCCTCAACCTCATCCAACCAAGAGATCGCTCGGACACCGCCCAGGGCACCTCCTCCCGATACCCACCAGATCAATCGCGCTGGGCACTCCAAAAAACGTGGCGACCGGTAATACACGTTGTCACGAGAAACAGCCGCCCGAGCATGTGATTCAAACAAGCGACCTTGGGGTTCCTCATATCCGAGGATGACCCGAGCGTACTCTGGCTGAACTGGCACCAAGTAGGACGGCACGCTCCCCGTGAACACCTTCGCTGGCCATGCAAAGCGCTCATATTCGCGCACCAGATGAGCGTTCAGGCGATCCCAGCCGAATTGTTGCAACTCGTTCGGCAAAGGACCGTACGGCGCAAAGATGCGAGGCTCAACAACCGCCCGCCATGTTGATCCTTCGGATCTGAAACCTTCGTGACGTAAGGCTTGGTCGACCTCTGGACGCGTACGGTCGTCAACGATGACCGTGGCCACTCCAGCTTCTGCAGCGACGGTGCGGAGGTGATGCACCATCTGTCTGACCGCCGCGTAAAGATGTGGACCGTGAACCCCTCGTAGTGCCGTGATTGTGACGCGACCAGCCTCACGATACATCGCTCCGAGTGCTAGCGCCTCACCAGAATCCGAAACCAATTGCCCGATCCAGCCCGAAGGCACGCTGGCGACAATACTCAATTGTTGCCTAAGTTCGGATGGTCGCTCTTGAAGATGTTGGTGACAGAAGTTCGCCAAATCTGTGTTTGACGGCATCTCGTCAGCAGCGGCGATAGACAGCCCCGAAGCCGCGATGACCCGCGCATGGCCTCGTTCGCCTCCGAGCGCTTGCAACTGCAGTAGGTAGTCGTCGGGTCCGACCAGCCTGAGACCCGTCAACTCGCTTACAGCCTCTGCTCGGCTACAGAGGCCTTCATCCCGCGAGATGAGCCAGGTGGCCCCTCCGGCGGCGGCCTGGGCAACCACACGTTGGTCGGCTTCGTTGAGACTCGAGACCGACGGGTCATCTTGAAGCGACCGAAAGCACCCGTTCCACGACTCAACCGAGGGCGTCAGATTCTCAAATTCGTCCAACGCCGTTTGGAAGTGCTTTCGACGATGCCGCTCCGATGCCAATTCCGACCGACTCTGCTCCGTTATGGCCAGTTCGGTTGATTCGCTGACCCAGTCCGCCGTGAGCGCCCGTGACGCCGGAAAATCGCGCTCCTCCAGAATGTCCAGCAGAATTTTGGTATCGACCGCCACCAGGGTCCGAGGTTCCTGTTCGGGTTTCTCAAAGAGGCTTGGAGCGGCGATCTCTCGCCACCACACCACTAAGACGGAACCCGCTCGGCTTCGACCCGGTGTCTCCCCCCAGCGTTCGAATCCGAGTTTTGGCCACATCGCGTTCGCCTCGTAGTCTTCGCGACATGACAGTCGGATACCTGCTCTCTGTGGGTGGTGCTCGGCAATGCCCTCAACCAAGTTCCGTGCGATCCCGCGCCCTCGTTGGCTTTCGTCAACACAAAGATGCGTGAGAGAGATGTCGCCTGTCCTCACTCGCTTGCCGAACAATGCGTAGCCTTGCACCTCAACGCCTTCCACGAACGCCAGAACCCTGCCTTCCGCGGCAGCCATCTTGATCGCCTCGTAGGGCAACATACCCAAGGTCTTGGTGTTGGCATCGCTTAATTCGACGACGCGTTGATAGTGCGACGACTCTGGACTCACGGCTTTGATCATTCTTGGTTCTCGCCCCTCAATCCATCAAGTCTGCTCAACTTTGGGCCTTACGCGCGGCCGCATGGATGAGACTACATCAATAAACCCGAAATCTGCTAGTTGGATCATCGTGTCGACCGTCTTTACCTCGCTCAACCATATCAGAACGATCTGACTCTGCCGTGACACCAGATACTCACGCTTCACGTCTAGCTCGGCCGTGTCTTGTGCATCTTGGCGACGGTATGCGCGGTGGCGGCGGCAACGGGGCGTTAGAATGGGCGGTTGACAGAAGGGATGGATTTGGCTACGGATTTGGGGGAACTGCAGGGCAGGCTGTGGGAGACGGCGGATCAGTTGCGGGCCAACTCGGGGTTGAAGGCATCGGAGTATGCCTCGCCGGTGCTGGGGCTGATCTTTCTGCGTTATGCCGACGAGCGGTTCGCTCAGACGACGCAGGAGTTGGGGCCGGGGACTGAGCGCAGGCCGATCGGGCTGGCGGACTATCAGGCCACAGGCACTCTGTTCCTGCCGGAGGAGTCTCGGTTCGACAGCCTGCTGACGCTTCCCGAGGGCGCGGATATCGGCAGGGCCGTCAACATGGCGATGGACGGTGTCGAGGCATTCAACCCCGACCTGCGGGGGGTTCTGCCGAAGGACTACTCACGCATCCCCGACGACATCCTGGGAGAGCTCCTGCGACTGCTCAAGGCGCTGCCGGAGGTGATCGAGGGCGACGGCTTCGGGCTGATCTATGAGTACTTCCTCGGCAAGTTCGCGTTCTCGGAGGGTCAGAAGGGCGGCGAGTTCTTCACTCCCACTTCGATAGTGCGGCTCATCGTGGAGGTACTCCAGCCGTTCCACGGCAAGATCTACGACCCGGCGTGCGGTTCGGGCGGCATGTTCGTGCAGTCGGCGCACTTCGTCGAGCGGCACCGCGGCAGTCCGAGCGATGAACTGTCGATCTACGGCCAGGAGAAGACCGGTGACACGGTACGTCTCGCCAGGATGAACCTTGCCGTGCACGGCCTCGGCGGCCAGGTCGCCGAGGGCAACACCTACTACGAGGACCTCCACGATTCGGTCGGCGCGTTCGACTTCGTGATGGCCAATCCACCGTTCAACGTCAACAAGATCGACAAGGCCAAACTCACCGACGATCCTCGCTTCCCGTTCGGCCTGCCCAAGCCCGACAACGGGAACTACCTGTGGATCCAGACCTTCTACTCGGCGCTGAACGAGACGGGCCGGGCCGGGTTCGTGATGGCCAATTCCGCCTCGGATGCCCGCGGCACGGAACTTGAGATTCGCCGCAAGCTGATCGAGGACGGCAGCGTCGACGTGATCGTCGCCGTCGGCACCAACATGTTCTACACCGTGACCTTGCCGGTGACGCTCTGGTTCTTGGACCGAGGCAAGAAGCACACCGAACGTGCTGGCGAGGTCCTGTTCATCGATGCCCGCGAAATCTACAATCAGATCGACCGGGCCCACCGCGACTGGACCCCACAGCAGATCGAGCTCCTAGCCAACATCGTCCGTCTCTGGCGCGGCGAGAAGCCCGAGTTTGACGGGGGGGGGGGGGGGGGGGAGAGTTACTCAATGCCGTCCTGCCCAAACACGAGTACGAAGATGTTCCCGGTCTCTGCGGTACAGCAACGCTCGCACAAATCGAGGAACAAGGCTGGAGTCTGAATCCCGGCCGATATGTTGCCATCGATCACCATTCCCTCGACGAGCAAACGTTCGATCAGTCTTTGGCTAGAGTCCGAGACGAGTTCAACGAACTAAGCGGCGCAGCCACCGCGTTGACGCGCGATGTTTCTCAAATTTTGCAAGAAATTTCGAGCGATGGCTAGGTCATTTGGTTGGCCTTTGGTAGTGCTTGGTGATGTGTTAGAATTCTACGGCAGTGGAACGACACCACGCGGTGGAAAGGATAGATATACGGACTCAGGCACCCCATTTGTTCGCTCCATGAATGTACATGACTTGGAGTTCAAATCTACAGGTCTAGCTTTCATGAATGAACGAGAAGCTCAATCGCTGAACCTTGAAAAAATTCAAGCTAGGGATGTCTTGATAAATCTAACTGGAGCCTCTGTTGCAAGGTGCTGCCTCGCTCCAGATTGTGTAATCGGGGGACGTACAAACAATCACGTAATGATACTCCGCGTCAACAATAACAAATGCGACGCTCGATGGTTGAGCTACGCGTTATCTGGACCCTACAAGAGAAAATTGCTTTCCATTGCAGGTTCCGGTTCGACGCGGGAAACTCTCGTCAAGTCGGACATTGGCCGTTTTTCTCTATCTTTGCCCCCAGTCGCATACCAAAGGTATACTGCCAGAATTCTGTCGTCGTTCGACGATCTGATTGAGAACAATCGGCGGCGGATTGAGATTTTGGAGGAGATGGCTCGGTTGTTGTATCGGGAGTGGTTCGTGCACTTCCGGTTCCCGGGGCATGAGGACATCGAACGGGTCGACTCCGACCTCGGCCCAATCCCCGAGGGCTGGGAAGTCTCGCGGGTTGGCAACACGCTCGAAACCGTAGGTGGAGGTACGCCTTCAAAGGAGACGGAGGAATATTGGACAGAGGGCAATGTCCAGTGGTTCACGCCCACCGATCTGACTCGCGCAGGGGCGGCCTTCGCGTTCGAATCTGGCTCGAAGATAACTGAACTCGGTCTCAAGAAGAGTTCCGCGAAGCTCTTCCCGCCCGGCTCCGTCATGATGACGAGCCGTGCAACCATCGGTGTCGTGAGCATCACCACGACAGCAGCTACGACGAACCAGGGATTCATCACGACAATTCCGAACGAGTGTCTACCTTCTAGTTACATCTACTTCTGGCTCCAATCCAACGTGGATCTCTTCATGAGTCTCGCTGGCGGCGCCACCTTTAAGGAACTACGCAAGTCAACCTTCCGAGAATTGCCGATCCTCGTACCAAGCGGAAGCGAGATCGAGCATTTTAAGGAGCGTGTTGGGCCGATGATGGCCTTGATAAGCAATCTCCTACGACAGAACCAAGTTCTCCTAGAGGCTCGTGATCTTCTGCTGCAGCGGTTGGTTTCGGGGGAGCTGGACGTGTCGGAGCTTGAATTGGAACTGGTGGAGGCATGAATCCGTCGGGGCTGACTGAGGATGAATTGGTAGAGCAACCTGCGCTGCGGTTGTTGTCGCAGCTGGGGTGGGAGGTGACGTCAGGTTTCGATGAGGTTCTCGGACCAGCCGGCACGCTCGGTCGTGAATCGCAGTCCGAACCGCTGCTCAACCACCGACTTCGCGAAGCGCTGCGTCGTCTGAATCCCGGGCTTGCTGACGAGACCCTGACGGAAGCGGTTGAGCAGCTACGGCAGGATCGCTCGGCGATGGATCCGACGAGGGCTAACCGCGAGGTCTACAGCCTTCTGAAGGGGGGAGCCAGGGTCGAATCCGTCGGCACGGATGGGAAACGCCAAACCGTCACCGTCCACTTCATCAGCTGGAACACAGCCGACGACAACGACTGGTTAGCGGTCTCGCAGTTCTGGATCACCGGCGACATGTACAAGCGGCGGGCCGACATCGTGTTGTTCGTCAACGGGATACCGCTGGTGTTCATCGAACTCAAGGTCTCCCACAAGAACGTCCGCGACGCCTACGACGCCAACCTGCGCGACTACCGAGACACCGTCCCCCACCTGTTCTGGACCAACGCTTTCGTGATCCTCTCCAACGGGGCCGACACAAGGGTCGGTTCAACATCCGCCACCTGGGACCACTTCACCGAATGGAAGAAGATCAACTCCGAGGGCGAGCAGGGCGTCGTCTCTCTCGAAACAGTGCTGCGAGCGACCTGCGACAGGCACCGGCTGCTTGACCTGGCGGAGAACTTCGTGGCGTTCACCGAACGTCCCGGCGGGTTGGTGAAGGTGTTCGCCAAGAACCACCAGTACCTCGGCGTGAACAACTCGCTGGAGGCACTGCGCGAACTCCAACAGCGGGAGGGGCGGCTCGGGGTGTTCTGGCACACCCAGGGGTCGGGCAAGTCGCTGTCGATGCTGTGGTTCACCCAGAAGGTGCTGCGCAAGGAGGCCGGCAACTGGACCTTCGTCCTCGTCACCGACCGCAAGGAACTCGACGAACAGCTCTACGGGGACTTCGCAGACTCCGGGGTGATCACCTCCGGCCAGCAGGTGCACGCCGAAACCTCGGCTCATCTGCGTGAGCTCCTGGGTCAGGACCACCGCTACGTGTTCACGCTGATCCACAAGTTCATCCCGCCGGAGAAGGGGCAGCCGATGCCGGTGCTGTCGGAGCGTGGCGACATCGTGGTCATCACTGACGAGGCGCATCGCTCCCAGTACGACACGCTGGCCGCCAACATGCGCCTGGTGCTGCCCAACGCCTCGTTCCTCGGGTTCACCGGCACGCCGCTCATTGCCGGTGAGGAGGCGACCAGTCGGGTGTTCGGCGACTACGTGTCGATCTACAACTTCAGCGACTCGATCGCCGACGGCGCCACCCTCCCCCTCTACTACGAGAACCGCACGCCCGAACTGCAGCTCACCAACGAGGACTTCGACGACGAACTCGATGACCTCCTCGAGGAGGCTGCGCTCGACGATGCCCAGGAGAAGGCGGTTGCCCGCCAGTTCTCCCGCCAGTACCAGCTGATCACCCGGCCGGAGCGGCTCAAGGAGATCGCGGGGAATCTGGTTCGTCACTTCGTGAACCGCGGCTTTCGGGGCAAGGCCATGTACGTGGCCATCGACAAGGCCACCGCAGTGCGCATGTACGACCTGGTCGGGGCCGAGTGGGCGCGCTACTTGGCTGAGCTTGAGGATCGGCTGGCTGGCACGCCTGAGCTTGAGCGCCGGCATCTTGAGTCGCTGGTCGAGTTCATGCGCACCACCGACATGGCGGTGGTGGTCTCACAGGCTCAGAACGAGATCGCTGATATGGCCGCGGCCGGTCTTGATATCGCCGAGCACCGTGAACGCATGGTCAAAGAGGACCTCGACTCGAAGTTCAAGGATCCAGCCGATCCGTTCCGGCTGGTGTTCGTGTGCGCCATGTGGCTCACCGGGTTCGACTCGCCGTCGACCTCGACGGTCTATCTCGACAAACCCATGCGCAACCACCTGCTGATGCAGACCATCGCCCGGGCCAACCGAGTGTTCCCCGACAAGGACAACGGCCTGATCGTCGATTACGTGGGCGTGTTCCGCAACCTTGAGCGGGCGCTTGCCATCTACGCCGCCGACCGAACCGCGGCGGGCGTCGACTCGCCGATCCGGCCCAAGGAGGACCTGTCAGCCGAACTGGAAGCGGCGCTGGTGGAGGTCACAGAGTTCTGCGACGCCAACGACGTCGACCTCGCCGACCTGGAGGCGGCGCAGGACTTTGAGTTCGTCGCCTTGCAGAAGGCGGCCGTGGAGGCGCTGCTCGTCGACGATCAGACCCGCCGCCGGTATGTGACGCTGGCCCGCCAGGTTCGCAAGACCTTCAAGGCGCTGCTGCCCGACCCCGACGCGATGGCAGTCACTCACCGTGTGGCGGTGATCCGCTCGATCGCGTCGAAAATCGAGTCGTCGTCGGAAGCCCCCGACGTCAGCGGGGTGATGGACTCGGTGTCGGACCTGCTAGACCGCTCGGTCGGGGCCAAGGAGTACATCATCCGCACCGGCGACGGCGCCGACCCGCTGGTCGACCTCAACCAGATCGACTTCGAGGAGATCACCCGGCGACTGGCCGCCAACAAACGCACCGTCACCAAGGCGTTCTGGGAGAACCTGGCGAAACGTCTCGACGACGCGGTGCGCAAGAACCCGACCCGGCTGGAGTTGGCCGAGTGCTTCCGGCGCCTCATCGACGAATACAACGCCGGCACCCACAACATCGAGGAACTGCTCCGGCGACTCAGGGCCATCAACGACGAACTGACCGAGGAGGAACAACGCGCCGTCCGAGAGGACCTCACCGAGGCTGAACTGGCGATCTACGACCTGCTCACCAAACCAGAGCCGGAGTTGGGCGACAGCGATGTCAAGAGGGTGAAGTCCGCGGCCAAGAAACTGCTCGCACATGTTGAGGACAAACTCGTCCTCGACTGGAAACGCCGCCAACAAACCCTCTCAGCAGTGAAGGTCGCTATCCGTGATGTGCTCGACGATGAACTACCCGAGATCTATGTCCGAGAGCTCTTCGACCGCAAAGTCGATGCCGTCTTCGAGCACATCTACGTCAGCTGCGGCGACCACGGCGAGAGCATCTACACCTCCACCGAACTCACCCCCGAATCTTCGCCCACCGCGCCTGCGTCCCCTCGCCCCACCGCCGACGAAGACGATGCACTACTGAACCAGATCCTCTCCAATCCCAACCTCCGCACCCGCCTCCTCAGTAAACTCCTAAGCAGCAACACCCCGCAGACACCTCCCGCCCACAGATCAGCGACTCGGATCTGAATCGGTGATCCTCCTCGGTGACCCTAACCTCCTGCGGCCCGCGAATCTCCGAGTAGCTTCGACAACGTCTTACACCCAGACTACAGTTGAGCAAGAAAACTATCCCATTTGAGGAGGTGTCCAGATGAAAGCTACAGAGGCTCAGTTGCTTCGCTTTCTGTCCCAGTCCCCGCAGTTTGTGATCCCAGTGTACCAGAGAACATATAGCTGGACACAGCGTGAATGCCAGCAACTTTGGGATGACATCATCCGCACCGGGACCGCCGAAGAGGTCGATGCTCACTTCGTAGGTTCGATTGTCTACATCGAAGAAGACCAGTTCTCAGTCATGGATCCACCTACGCTGCTAGTGATAGACGGTCAGCAGCGCCTCACGACAATAATGTTAATCCTCGAAGCGTTGGCTCGGGACATTGCAGGCGGGGAACCAGTCGATGGTTTTTCACAACAGAAAATACGTGAATACTATCTGCTCAACCATTTGGAGAAGCAGGAGCGAAGATTCAAACTACTGCTCACACAAACTGACAAGACGAGCTTCATAGCACTAATGCAACAGAGGCCGTTGCCAAAGGATCACTCAACACGCGTGGTAGCAAATTTCAATTTCTTCGAACGTAAGATCGCCGATCTCGGCGAGGATTTGGCACCGTTGTGCCTCGGACTTGCAAAACTCATGTTAGTAGACATCGCGTTGAAACGCGGGCAGGACAATCCCCAACTCATCTTTGAGAGCATGAATTCAACTGGTAGAGCACTGAGCCAAGCCGATCTCATTCGCAATTTCATTCTGATGGGACTCGAACCGGCGCAACAAACGCGTCTGTATGAAGACCATTGGCGTGCGATGGAACTCGCTTTCGGTCAAGAGGCTTACGACACTCACTTCGATGGGTTTATGCGTCATTACCTGACACTCAAGACTGGCGAGATTCACAAAGTAGGGAGGATCTACGAGGCGTTCAAGGCGTTCGCGCGTGGACCGAAGATCGACGAAGACGGCATCGAATCTCTGGTCACCGATGTCCAGACGTTTGCTGACTACTACTGTGCGATGGCTCTTGACCGAGAACCCTCACGTTTGCTCGGTGAAGCTTTCCGGGACCTGCGGAAACTTGGAGTTAATGTCGCCTACCCGTTCCTCCTCGAGCTCTACTCCGACTATGATGCGGGGCAATTGAGCGAGTCCGACTTTCATCGAGCAGTGCGGTTAGTCGAGTCCTATGTGTTCCGCCGGGCTGTCTGCGCTATTCCGACAAACTCCCTGAACAAAACATTTTCAACCTTTGGTCGCTCACTGAACAAAGAGCGTTACCTAGAGAGCATCTCAGCTCACTTCCTGACGCTACCTTCCTACCGTCGCTTCCCCAACGATGACGAGTTCACGCGTGAACTACGCACGCGAGACCTTTACAACTTCCAAAGACGCAGTTATTGCCTTCGGCGGTTGGAGAACCATCAGAGAAACGAGTTGGTATACATAGATGATTACTCGATAGAGCACATAATGCCGCAGAACGAGAACCTATCAGAGGAGTGGAAAAACGACCTAGGGCCGGAGTGGCAGCGTATCCACGACACCTTGCTCCACACACTCGGTAACTTAACGCTGACGGGATACAACTCTGAGTACAGCGACCGACCGTTCGCCGAAAAACGCGACATGGAGGTAGGCTTCAGGACGAGTCCTCTCCGACTAAACGAGGGCATCGGGTCACTGCCGCGCTGGGATGAACAAGCGATCAACGACCGCGCGTGTCGTCTATCGAACTTGGCGGCGAAAGTCTGGGAGTATCCGCGTCTGCCCGAGGCAGCACTAGCTCGATACCGAAAGTCATCGAGCCATCGGCCTCCTGCGACCTACAGCATTGAGGATCAGCCACACCTAGCTCCAGTGAGTCCACTGCGGCCCCTCTTCGACTTGTTCCGAAGGGAAATTCTCGCACTTGGACCCGTGGTGACTGAAGAGTTCCTGAAACTATACGTTTCCTATAAAGCAGAAACCAACTTTGTTGATGTTGTGCCACAGGCATCACAACTTCGTCTCTTTCTCAACATTGAGTTCCACGAACTCGACGACCCTCGGGGTCTAGCGGTGGATGTCACCAACATCGGTCACTGGGGGACCGGCAATATGGAGGTTAAGCTCAGCGACCCGAGCCAACTCCGGTACGTGGTAGGTCTCATCCGTCAAGCCTTCGAGAAACAGATGGACAATGGAGACAACGATTCCTAAACACTTACTGCTAGCACCTCAGTTAGCACCTAACCCATCGCTCTAGGTGCCAGACCTGACAGAAGCTGCGGCAGATGGATTGAGCAGGCACCGGCTAGGAATGTGGAGCCTGCGCGTAAACGTGGGGAGCGGGGTGGGTGAAGGTCCCTGACGTGGGGTAGGGGTCCTGCTGGAATCGGTGACATCAATGATCCACGATTCGCAGAGGGACTCTATGGCTGCCGATGTTGTGCGGGTGCGGTTGAGTTTGCGTCAGATTCGCGTGTTGGAGGTGTTGGAGGACACGCCCGATGTGTTGAGGGTGCGCGTCAGTCGACGGTGATGCGCCCGCGGTGCCCGCACTGCGGGTTCAAGTGCTGTCGGGTGCGTGACATCGGTGAGCGCTACATCCGGGACTTGGAGGGTTTCGGGCCGGTGTACGGCGTTGGTGTGGATCCCGCCGCGCATGGTCTGTGATGGTTGTGGTGAGCGGTTCTGGGAGGACCGCGACGCTTTGGGTGACGACTTGACGCTGCGCCTGGTGAAGCGGTTCGTCGCCGACGCGCAGGCGACGGCGATCCAGGCGGTGGCGCGGCGTAGCGGTGTGAACTCGGTTGGTGATCAACTCGTTGGTGCTGGCGTAGGTTGGATCTGATCGCGCTGCGTCGCCGCCGTGAGTGCTTTGAGTGTTGTTGGTTGATGAGACATCGATGCGTAGGTGCCACAGGTACGTGACGGTTATCGTCAACGGCGACACCGGCCACACACTCGGCATGGTCGGACACCGTGATTGGTCTGCTCCAGTGGGGTTCTTGATGTCACAACCGCATCGTTGGCGCAGAGGCATCAAAGTCGTCGTCACCGACAGGTCGCGAGCCTACAAGAACGCTGTCGAGACCTGTGTGCCCCACGCCCGCTGTGTGCTCGACCGGTTCGGTGTCATGCGTTGGTTCACAGCCGGGTTCGCTTGCGATGCACCGCGATGTCTGGTGTCGCGAACCCCGCGGCGTCAAACCCGCATACGACCCTCAAGTGTTTCGATCACAGTTCAAGCTGCTGCGGCGATCTGACACGCTCACCGACACAGACTAAGCCAGCCTCGTTAAGCTGTTCGCGAAACACCCCAGACTCGCAGCCGGGTGGCAGGCCCACCCGATAACTCCACGGCATGTACCTCGCCGACGACGAGCAAGGCACCCTGCAAGCGCTCGACTGGTTCTGCGATCTCTACGCCACCGGCGAACACCTGCGAATTCGCGAGCATCGTCAACCCCATCATCAACTGGTCCGACGAAATACTCGCACCGCACCACACCAACCGCGCATCCAACGACTGCATCGACCGCACCAACAACCTGCACCCGAGTCCTACGACGCACAGCCCACGGCTTCACCAACCCACCAACCCCACCAACATCACCGCCCGAGGAATCCTGACAACACGACCCCCAGCCGGCAACAACAACCCCAAACCCCACGTTCACGCGCAGGGCCAACAAGCATGCTTGAACCACCTCCACCGTGACGTGGTCGTCGGACGGACACCCGAGAGTTCACTCGGGCCAACTCGAAGCCACATGAACTGTGAACAACTGGCGCGCGCCGTCAGGTGAAGCTACACTGTGGCCGCGATGAAGAATCCGAAGAACTCGAAGAGCGCAGTATCGGAAGTCACCAAAGCTTGGTTTCTGTTGGGCGGGGTCGCCGCTCTTGCTGCACCCGCGGCCTTGCCCCGCTGCACCAACACCAGATACCACGACCGTTCCGCCTACCACGTCGCGTCGTCCGGGACCGCCGCCTACCACGTCGCGTCGTCCGGGACCTCCGCCTCCGACGACTGTTGCTCCTCCGCCTGATCCGGGCAATAAGTAGAGAGTTCATTAGAAAGGATCTGTGATGAGAACTGAGCGTGGTTTGATGAGAGGGATTTCTGGGTGCCGTTCGAGTGCTGCGTCGATTGTGGTTTTTGCAGCTGTATGTGTTCTAGCGGCTTGTTCTTCCTCCGGCGGTGGTCAGGCAGAGCCGGCTTCTGAAAACCGATCGCAAGCATCTAGCCAGGTTGAAAGTTTCGTTCTTGATGGTGCTACCAATACTTCACCGTTTGTTGTGAAAGTTGGTTCTGGGTATCTACGGGACGTGATGGACAGAACTTTTGGGAAAGACGATGTAGATTATGGCCCTCTTCTAGGTGCGAACGATGCTCTAGACAGTTCAGAAATTGTTGTTACGGGGTATCTTTTTCAGATTACAGCTGGTGTGATTGAGGCAGAATCGACTGTTCGAGGGCCGTTGACCGAAGCTCAACAGCGAGTTGCCCTAGCTGAACTTGACGAAAGAGAACGCTTTTTCATAGATGAGGGTTGGACTGGGGCTGTATGGGAAGAGTTAGAAGAGGCACGTCGCGCAGTGATGGAGAACCAGCCTCTTGAAGGGCATGA
This sequence comes from Candidatus Aldehydirespiratoraceae bacterium, assembly GCA_965204595.1. GTDB lineage: Bacteria > Actinomycetota > Acidimicrobiia > Acidimicrobiales > Aldehydirespiratoraceae > VXYK01. Next base: position 1,929,252 of record CBDBEW010000014.1, read on the forward strand.
CTTTAATTATGCTGCTTATCGTGTTCGTGTCACCGAAGTGATCAAAGGCGATATGAACGTGGGTGATGTTCTCGATGTTCAGGTATACGCAGGTGTTGACATCGGGTCGGAGTGGGTTGATCCGGTGTTGGCAGGCACACCTCGGGTAGTTGTTGCGGGAGGCTGGGGGAAACAAAATTCGGGACTTGAGTTGAGAGACGCCACAGGCAAGCCGATTGATAGAGCGTTTTGGCCTCATATCGACCTGTTCTGGTTGGATGAGGGTGTTTGGGAGATTCTCGAGGACGACACGTCTGGTGGCGTCTCTGAGACCGGCGGGCCTGGGGGGTCCGGTTCGGTTCCTGGTGGGCTGTTGGAGGATGGCACCTCTGGTGTGGGTGCAGTAGCGGTGGTTGATGAGAGCCTGGTGGAACGGCCGGTGGGGGATCCTGAGTCTCACTATCTGGAAGAATTGGGCGCGCTCGACGATGCATGGGGAGACCTCGAGACTCTCGATGATCTGGCAGCAGCGTTGTGCATCGCGGCCGCCGAGCGTTCCGCGCCAACGACGACCGCGGTCCCTGGGGTTGATACGACGACGACTTCGGTCACTGACACTGGCAGTGCGACTGTTCCGCTTCCCTAGGTGGGAGTTGTCGTGGCTGACAGGGTTGATTTGGTGGAAGTCGTCGCTGTCGTTGGAGACCGGCAGTCCGTTCATCATGGGAGTGCTGGTGGGCACGTTGTTGATGTCCGGTGGCTTCACGATTCCTGCGGACTTGGCGCATGCGGCTTCTGTGCTGGTCCGCTTGGTCGGCAACCATCGCCGCGCCCTGACGATCCATGGAGCTGTGCTGTGAGCGTCACCCTCGGGCTGATCGCGCGATGACCGCGGTAGTTCAGAGAGTCGTCGAGCAGAACCTCGATGTGTACCGAGCATCGGAGTCGAGGTTGCGGGAGGACGTTAGCCAGGAGGCCCAGGTAGCCAACGACTATCGAGGTCGCCTTGTCTACGAACTCCTTCAGAATGCCGATGACGCCATGGAATTCTCGGAATCGAGAGACGATCGAGTCGTCTTCGTCGTCACCGACGACTGCCTCTGGATGGCGAACTCGGGCCGCTCGCTTACCGACGAGGATGTCCAGGGACTCTGCGGTCTCGGAGCAAGCTCTAAGGCGACCGCGGAAGAAAGCAAACGGGCATCGATAGGCCACAAAGGCCTCGGTTTCAAGAGCGTGCTTGAAATCACAGACGCGCCGTCGGTCTACTCGCGCTCGCTCTCGTTCCGGCTTGGAGCCAGCGAAGCCCGGCACCACGTCAACGGGCTCTGGGACGAACTGGGTCGCGTAAGCCCGACATCTTTTCCCGCCATGCGCTTCCCTAAGTTGATTGAGGAATCCGACGATCTCGACCGGTGGACATCGCTGCGCGACGAAGGACTCAACACGGCCTTTCGGTTCCCATTCCGGCAAGATATGTCGTCCGAGCAGCGCGCGGCGCTGGTGGATCTGCTTCTGGAACTGCCCCTCACGACAGTTCTGTTTCTGAAGCACCTTGAGTCGGTGGAAGTGCGCGTCGACCGGGACGAAAGATCAGAGGTACGAGAGTGGAGGGTTTCACGCCAGGTACGCAGGGAGCACCAATGGGTCGGTGTGCCGGGAATGGAGGACTCGGATCTGTACCGGGTGACCGTGTCACAAACGGGCAATGAGCCCGATTCAATCCAAGACTCCGCGGCGTTCCTCGTCGCGCATGACGCGCGAGTTGAGATCGGTCCCCACAGACAAGGGCTAGTTGGGCCTGCCTGGGAAGGAGTCGAACTTGCCGAAGTCTCGATCGCAACCCTGGTGAACGAATCGGACTCACCGATGCCTGAAGAATGGAAGCACTTTCATGTCTTCCTCCCGACCGAGGAGCCTTGTCCATATCCGATGCTGGTGAACGGTGCTTTCTCCACGGACCTGTCCCGTCAGCGCATTGCAGTGCATGACGATATCGGAGACTACAACTCCCACCTGGTAAGGGAAGCAGCCCGACTGTTCGGAGCGAAGATGCTCCCTGAACTTCGGGAGCAGAGCACCGAGCGCGCCCTGTCCGCACTGGACCGCGGGGAGGACCCGTCCGTCGGCGGTAACGCAGCGGAACTGTTCCACGAGAGCCTCGTTGAAGTCCTCGCGAGCGAGCCTCTCCTTCCCACGGAGGCTGGAGGGTTAAGTCCGATCAACGAGTGTGTCCTTCCAACACCGTTGTTGAAAGAGCAGGGAGAGCAATTTCGCAGCATGCTGGTGAGTGACGCTGAGTGGGAAGATGCCGAGTTTCCGGCCGCAGGGTACTGCCGTGGACGCTGGGCGCGGGTCGCCACAGATCACGGTGCTCGCAAACTGTCGCCTGCTGAGTGCCTTGAGGTGCTCGGAACGCTCGCAGATCCGCAGAAGTCCTCGATTCAGGAACACGACTCTGGGTTCTGCGAGGTTGATCCTGTGCTCGAACTGAGTGCTCTGATCTGGCGGCGCGCATCTTACCGAGAGCAAAAGGAGCTTAAGTCCACCGCGCGGCGTAATCGGCTCTTTCCGGTCCAACGCAACGAAGACGGTACCATTGAGCGCGTCGCGCTGGGTGGCGCCAAGGCCTTCTACCCACCGCAGTCAACCAAGGGCGACTTCCCGTTACCAGGGTTGCAGTTTATGTGTCACTCGGTCTGCTGGGGAGCACTGAACCCGAACGAACGCGGTTCCTTGCTCGGTGAGCAGATTAGCGCTTGGTCGGACCTGTTCGACATCAAGGAGTTTGGATTTCAGGAGGTCATGCAGGCTTCGGTGTTGCCCTTCCTCGCTTTCGGTGTCGACCCATCGTCGGAAGAATTCTCGGGGAGTGAAGATCTTCACAACCCTGAGTCTCTGGCTGAGATCTGTCAGTTGGCCGGCAGATCTATTAAGCCGGACAGCCCGCTGCGGTTCCAACGGCTGGGAAACGACAGAGCCTTCTTCAACCTGAGCCGTTTGCCCGTGCCGTGCACGGACGGGTCTGGGGGGCGAACGTGGGTTCCCGCGTACCAAGCCTACTTCGGTCGCGCCTGGCTCGGGGAGGACTCATTCGAGAAAGTCATCGATGCGCTGCCCGACGATGTGCGAGTAGAGGCCCCCATGCTTGTACCTCCAGAGGAATTGGTTGGACTACTTGCCTCTGACGACGACGAACCAGTCCCTGAGACAGACGACGAAGATCTCAGTCACGACGAGGTTGGCCTCGATGAGGATGTCGACAGCTCACTCGAGACGAGCGAACGCGAACGTTGGCTCAACTTTCTCTCGTGGATCGGAGTTAACCGCTCACTGAGGTTGATCCACTTCCACGATGTCGAGGACCATAGCGCGGGATGGCTTACGACAAAGAACCTCTGCCAACCCGGGGGATGGGCCTTTCGCGAACTCGGTGAGACTTGGCGCAGCTACAAGTCGCAACTCGAAGCAAGATTGACTGATTCTCAGAAGGGCACCGACGTTGTGCCCTATCTGTATGAGGTACACGATCTCGATCACGCTGTGCCCTTGATTCGAGCGGCTGAGAGAGACGCGTCCGGGGAGGTGTCCATTCGACTCTTCGAGCATCTTGTCAAGCACTGGGGGACGTACGAACGCCTAGCGGACGCCAAACTGGCACTGGTCAAGAAGCACCTGACGCCTAGCCGGAGACAATCGCCGAAGCGGGCAAGCCCTGAAGAGATCACTTCAGTCGGCGACAACTTGTGGCTGCACCGGCTGCGAAACGCCGGTATCTGTCCAACATCCCATGGGCCACGACGACCGGAGACTACTTGGCGCCGCAGTCAGGAACTGGATCGTCGGTTCTCATCGAGAAGAAACCGCCGCGACGCGGGTGATCTAATGCCAGTTTTGGACCAGATATCTGGAGTGTCGGACGCCACGATCCGCGGTTTCTGCGAACGCTTCGGCATTCGTTCTGAGATGAACCCCTCTACCTTCAAGATTCAGGACGCGGACCTGCTCTGCAGACGAATCAAGTCCATATACGGGGAAGGAGAAATCGACTCATCCGATCTCCGCAACGTCATCAAACCGGTGTATCGAGCCATGTTCGAGCTGCTGAGCGGCAAGGCCCGATCCGTAGGCGACCCGCCGCTGGCGGATTCGCCACTGCTCGCCAAACGAGATGACGGACTACACTTTGTGCCCGCAAGTGAAGTGCTCTTCGCATCCACGGCGGGGTTCAAGGAGCGAAGCGGGATCACTGGTAATGTTTCAATCTTCGTTATCGAAGCTGATCGAGCGGCGGTTGCGCCGCTCACTTCGGTGTTTGGCTGTCGGGATCTTCAAAGGGCGTTGGAATGGCGTCCCAACCCAGGTGAGTGTCCCTTCGATCAATCGGAGTACGTTCGAATGCGAAATGGACTCACGCAACTCATGGCACCGCTGTTAGCGCGTATTCGTGCCGAGCGGACAAATCCTCAGGACCAAAGTCGAGACCGGCAAAATCTAGAGGACTTCGTCGAGTTGCTTGAACCCGTAGGCGACCTCGAGTTGACATGCAGACTAGACGGGGAAGTGCTTCCGCACTCGTACCTCCACCATGGCTACTACGTCAAACCCCGAAGCGGACCGCAACCGTTCCAGGGCTTCATTGAATGGAGCGGTCGGAGTTGGCCGCCTGATCCAGAAATAGCACAGAGGCTTGCGATGGCCCTAGCGGACACCCTTGGCGTGAACCTCGTTGAAATCCTCCTAGCTTTCATCAGCAGCGACGACGAACAGCGGCGACGACTGCTTAGAATTGCCGGCGCGACCGAGCACTACCGGGACGTGAGCGCTGAGCTCGCGGAGAGACCGAAAGAAGTTCCAACCGAGCAAGAAGGAGATACATCGGAGTCCGAGGAGCCACGCAGCAGAGTCATTGAACCAACATCTGCGCCCGAGGCGGGGACACACGTTGCCGAGCCGGTCCCGAGCGGACCGGGAAAACCTCTGCCGGCTGAGCCCCCCGTCCCGCTCCACACGTTTGAGTCGCTGCGCCTTGAGGGTGAGTCCCTGATTGTAAAGGGCAACCGCATCGGCAAAGACAGACATTACGACGGCAGCCCCGAGCGAGGATCCAGTGGGGGCATTTCGAGCAACCGAGCTGCGATAGGAACCAACCGGGCGGCACTGGACGCTCTCGGGATGAAGATCGCCATAGCCTATGAGGTGCATCGGCTCCACAAGGACGCATCATCTGTGGCGACAATCGCCGGCGGCGAGATTTCTAGTTCGAATCTTCGAGATCCAGACCTCGACGGCACATTTGTTGTAGACGTTCACACGCCCGAGGCGGTTTCACAAGCGGAGAGCCTAAGCAACACGGTCGAGCGTGCCATGAAGGAATTGGAGGCCAATGGGATCAGCCGCATTCATCCAGGCTTCGACCTGCTTGTGATCCGCGGCGGTGAGATAGATCGGCTGATCGAACTCAAGTCCTCCGGTGGTGATCCAAGAGAACAGGCGATGTCCTGGAACGAGTGGAAGAGTGCATCCAACAGCAAATTCCGTGACAGGTTTTGGCTTTATTTAGTCGGCAACTTGCGTGCGGACCTTCATCATGTGAACCCGTATGTTCGAGCGATCGAAGATCCGTTCGGGAACCTCGTGGGGCAGACCGTCGAGAGTCGACAAGTTAGGCGATCCGTTAAGTTACGCGTGCAGGAATTTCCAATAGCCGAGCATCTTTACCTCACGGTAACCTCCCCCACTTAGGCAATAACAGTGCTCGTTGGTTCCGTCCACGCAAAGAGACACGCAGGCATATAGTACAACCTGCCAGGGTCTGATATGTGCCTAACCCGGGCGACGGCGGACTCCACCGGTGGTTGCAGTTTGTCGATCATGATGAACGGTGATGACAGCAACCGACCGATGGAGGTTCATGTCGTGGCACGGCGTTTGTGTTTCGGGGAACGCGCGCGGATCGAGGCGGCGTGCGCGACGGGGTTCAACGCGACGGAGATCGCCGTGTCGTTGGGTCGGCATCCGACGACGGCGTAGCGTGAGCTGGCACGGGACGGCGGGCCGAGCGGCTATCGGGCGGCGGTGGCACAGCAGGCTTGTGAGGCGGCGGCGCGAAGACCTAGGTGTCGGTTCGCGTGAGGTTGTTGGCGCGTGATTCGGGTGGGCCACCTATGGCGGTGTGACAATCGGCACACTCCATTATGGGAGGTGTTGACAATTTTGGCAACACCTCGTAGGATAACGGTATGGCAGCCAAGCGTCGCGTGTCGGACATCTTGCGTGAGGCCCGCGAGGCCAAGGGGCAGTCGTTGCGCGGCGCGGCGCGTCAACTCGGCATAGACGCGTCGTACCTGTCGCGGGTCGAGTCCGGCGAACGGTCATTGTCGGCAGGATTGCGTGAACGTGCCGAGAGCCTCTACGAGATCGACGGTGATGCCTTGGCGCTGTCCGCGGGACAGGTGCCAGATGACGTGTTGGAGATTCTCCAGCGTCATCCCAAACTACTGAACGAGATCAGGACCAGGCATGGCCAGCCCCGCTAGGGCGTATCTAACCCAGACCCTCGCAGGTCGCTACCAACTCGCAGAACAGGACGAAGAAAATGACTATTGCCTTGCAAGGCGACCGATCTGCCAAGCCGTTCAGCTTGCAGGCCAGTCGTGTCTGCGTCCCGCCAGTACCCGAGCAATCGGCACCCGACACCCCTGCGAGTTCAGATGAACTCGTTGAACACGTTGACGGAGACCTGCTACAGACGCGTGCGCTAGCCGACAGGCATCCGCACTCTGCGAGCAGCATTGACCGACACACCTGATTCTCCTGAAGTGCTGTGCAACCTCGGCTACGCCTATGCCGCCGCGGGCTCTGTGCGCAAGGCGAGGCGCGCCACCCTGGCGGCGACAGCTCTTGACCCAACTGACCGAACAGCCGGTCTCAATCTCGCAGCACTCCTCCTACCCGAGGACCCAGCCGCGGCGGTGAAGGCTATCGACCACCTCATCTCCTTCCATCCCGACGACCTTCGGCTTGAGCGGGCCGCGGCCGCCGTGCTGCTCGACTCAGGCAACCGCACCAGAGCCCTGCGGAGACTGAGGCGCCTCAAAGGCTCAACCAAGCTGCACGACGCAAAGCCGGCCGAACGCGAAGAATTGAACCTCGACATCCTCCTGATGTCCGAGCAGAGAATGACCCCGTCCCGCGCCTTCGACCATGCGATCCAGGCGCTCGAGCGATGCGACTACCGCAGTACAGCCATTGCGAGCCTGCTCGCGTCAACAGCCAGAACATCGAACGATCTGCCCATCCTGGAGAAGGCCTACGCCGAACTGAGAAATCACCACGAACGGACAACCCTCCTCTCTGTTGAGCACTCCCTCGCGCTTTTTCGACTCGATTTTGACCGATGCCTTGAGGTCTCAGATGCGTGGGTGCAACGCGAGCCCTTCTCAACAAATGCACACATAGCTGCTACATACATGCTCGCCTGCTATGCAGGCCGCTACAAAGAAGCCGCCCAGGTCGGACTCGCGGCGCTCAGGCGGGACATTCGCAGTGATGCTCTCCGAAACAACACGGCGTTCGCGCTCGCGATGGACGCTAGGCCCGACCAGGCCGCACGCATACTCCCCGACTTGTCAGAATGCAAATTCGCACTGGCGACCCGCCGGGCTGATCGAAGCAGTCAGAGGCAACATCGACGCCGGAATCAAGATGTACGAAGAGTGTGCAACGCAATTGCGCACGGCCGGGAGCGACGATCTAGCGGAACTGGTCAGTCTCTACCAAGCACACGCGGAAGCGACGGTTGGCAAGAAACTCTCCGAGGTCTGGATCAACGAACTAGCCGAGCGACGCAAAAGCGAAGACCCACGCTTCGAGATCGCTCTGATCGCAATCGAACGCGAAACGGCACGCGCACGGGATCGTCTACTAAGCGGATAGACAACAGCAAGTTGTGTAGGAGGGCTGGTCGCTGATGTCCCGACTGAGTGTATTTGGTGCTCTGTGCTACAGTTGATGCTATGGCAGAGGTTCAGCGCTCGGCACAACCAATGCAGGTTTCATGGGGCCACAGGGCAAAGGGTGTCCTGCCGATGCCCGGTGGGTATGACAGTTACCTCGACTCTCTCCGATGGACGACCGAAAGCATACGGGACGCACCCCCTTCTCAATCAGAGCTCGAAGCGCGCATGGCCGCTCATTTCGATCTGAAGGAGTCCGCCGCGAGACCCCGTGTGTCCTTTCTAAAGAAAGTCGGTTTCCTAGGTGTTAATTCGGGGGTTTGCGTCCTTCCCGAGTTGACAAAGCAGTGGTTGATTGACCGTGATCCATCCCGCTTGGTTGTAAGACTCCACCAAAGGGTCCAATTCATCGGTGAGATGCTAAACAGCCTCAAGCAGCCGATGACGACCGACGACCTGCGCCACATGGCATGTGATCAGTACCGAATGGGTTGGGAGACTAACACGCAGGTCGGCAGCCGCAGAGGTTGGTTGCAGTCCGCTGGCCTGATGAAGCGAAACCCTGATGGGCTTCTCTGCCTAACCGAGAAAGGCTCGCTGTTCTTGGACCACGTTGTCGTACAACCACCACTCGATCGACCAACTGGCAAACCGCACGCTACTGCCGACGGCGGGGCGCACCATGTGACAGTGGTACCTCAGCCCGTAGATGACACGCCGCGCCGACACGATATGCCGGGCCGGCACTCCGACGCTGCACCTTCAGACCGAGCGGCCGAGATATCGCGTTTTCTCACCAAAGCCTCTACGGAGAGCAAGAACCCGACACAGTTCGAACGGGCGGTTCGGGACGCATTTAAGTTCCTGGGGTTCGCGGCTGAGCAACTCGGAGGTTCGGGACAAACAGATGTGCTGGTCGATGCTCGAATCGGAGCTGACGCCAGTTACCGCGTCGCCGTTGATGCCAAAACCACAGCGTCTTCGTCATTGCACGACCAACAGGTTGATTGGGTCACTCTCATCGAACACCGCGAAAAACACGAGGCTGACTACTCCATGTTGGTCGGCCCAAACCCGGCGGCAGGGCGTCTAATGGAGCGTGCCCAAGTTCACAAGGTTGCAGTAATGTCGGCAGAAGCTCTGGGAGGTGTGTGTGAGTTGCACGCTGTTCGGCCACTGGGGTTGACTGACTACCGGACGATGTTCGAAAGGGGTGGTGAAGTCGATCTGTCGGAGGTCGAGGAACGAGCGGAGGAAGCCCATCGACGCGTGAATCTGTCCAAACGGCTAGTCGATGCAATTGCCAACCTCACCCGAGATCTAGGACCCTTGACTGCGCGCCAATTGCGACTAACCATGTACAACCAAGACAGCGAGGATTTCCCAGCCGAAGCTGAGATCAGATCGATGTTGGAGTCGCTGGCTTCCCCCTTGGTGGGTGCCATCACTGGCGACCAAGACACCGGCTACGTACTGGCTTGCTCACCTGCTGTGACAGCCCACCGACTAGGCATCCTCGGTGCCACCCTCACACACGACCTGACAGGCATAGACAACGACACGTAACGTTGTTTCGTCTATCGATCGCTAGGTGCTCAGCGGTAAACCCCCTCAATGTTGAGACCCTGCACTCCCATGGCGAGCGACGCTACCCACGCAACACGCCAGAATCCAGAACGCCACAATGGAAGGGCAGACCCCGTCCAGAAGTCGATTCCATGCAACCGCTTGACCTAGGTGAACACACGAGCAAACGCGCCAATCTGGCGCAGCGGCTATCCTGAACCGATGTCCTCAATCAAGGAAACGATCGGTTCCTTCATCAAGGCACACGCGCCCGCTGACCGATTGGTTGTCTGCACTGGCTACGTATCTGTGAAGGGTCTGGCTTGGCTTGCTCGCCAGGTCCCAGCAAACCGTGCTGTCACGATCATCATTGGCGACATGCGCCGAAACAATCTCGCCAAAGCAAACGATGAGGACCGGCGCGTAGCGGAGCAATTCCTGAGGCAAGGCAACGTTGAAGTGTACACTTGGTATCGCACCTATCCCGTAAAGAAGATGGCTCACGGCAAAGCGGTCGCTGCGATCCACAACGGGAGAGTTGTGGCCGCGCTGGTCGGATCAGCCAACCTTACCGAGAAAGGCCTCTCAGACAATCTAGAAATAATGGTCCCGTGCGATGCACAAGGCTTGCCGAGCGTTCAGGACTATATCGACACAGCAAGCAGCCACGAATCCGCTAAAGCAAAGCTGATTGATGCTGTCTCAGGACAGCAAAGCTCAACCTCGGTGCACCGACGTGTTCCGCGCAGAACTCACCGACGTCCCGCAGTGGGGTCACGTAGGCGACGTTCAAGATCGGTGAGGCAACCAACCAAGGCGGGCGGCGGCGGATGCGCCCCAGCTCTGCTCACACTCCCGTTCCGTACCATCGCTCGGCTTTTCTCACCCGCCCGTTCGCCCAATCGTGATCAGTCAGATCGCTGAAGAGAACCATTGATGAGACGCACAACGATTGAGGAACTGCGTGAGCAGAGATGCCCTCGACACCTACCTTATAGTCCGCAACGACCCGAACGTTTCGTCCGCAGGGCGATAATCGGCACGAACCGCTGTCTTGCACACGGACGAAGGCCACCTCACGCGTGATCCTACCCATTCACCCGATTCCGAGAGTGGGTTCTGACTCCAGCAGGTCACCGATACCGAGTTCGACTTCGGTGTCGTCGAAAACAGCGGTGATCCGAAGTTGGCCTCCGATTGCTTCGATGAAGCGGGTCAGGGTGTCCAAGTGAAGGTTGCTTCGTCGTTCGAAACGTGACACCTCTGCTTGACTGATATTCAGCTGTGCTGAAATCTGCTGTTGGGTAAGTCCCCTCGCTTTCCGGATCGCCGCGAGCGTGTGAACTCGGTTTGCAATCTCGTCATAGACGCGGTCTGCCGCAACGGCCGCCGCCGGGTGCTCTGCCAGCACCCGATCTCGGGTGGCACGAACCCGTTCAGCAGCCGTAACCCATTCGTTATCGGTGAAGGTGTCCTTCCCGTCTGGGATGATTGATTTGTCGGTGGTCATCGTGTCCTCCTGACCCGAGCCTCGTGCTTCGGGTTTCTGTGTTCCCACTCTGGGATCATGGTTACATCGATCTGTTGAACGATGCCGGGGTACCAGGCGTTGCCGAGGTCAGACTTGTCGCCTACGAGCATTACCACCGCGAGTTCTTCGCCCCCAGGTCCTTGGAACCAGACGTACGGGATACGCAGCACTGGTTTGGATTCGGCGTAGGGAGTGAACTTGGTTGGTGGAGTTCGGCGGAGCGCAAAGGTCTGATACCTCGACGTAACGATCGGGTGGCTGGCATCGTCGGATTGCTCGCCTTCAATGCCGTGGCCAAAGTTCTCCAACGCCAACAAGAGGGCTGAGATCTCACCGAACAGGCCCATGAGTTCCTCTGATGTCGCCGCATTAGCGGCCAACGCCTCGTACTGGCTAGCGAACTTCGGGTGATAGAGAACATCCGGCACCACCCAAACATACTATAAAAAGTATATTTTGTCAACCTTATTTATGTCGGGGCACGGCCAAGTCGGGACACGGCCAAGTCGGGGCATCTCAGATTTCGTATTTCACCAGACTGAGCGACCCGTACCCGAGCCGAGCAGGTTCTCAAGCCTGCGTGTAAATGTGGCGGGCGACCCCAACCACGCAACCCGACAGAATCCAGAACGTCTCGCAGGAAGGTCAAACCCTATCTGGAGGTTGAAGTCATGCAACCAACGTGAACTAGGACACGAATGGAATGTTGCCTAAACGCGTTACGCTTAAATGGTGCAGATACTTGAGTCGACGGCCTGCCCCAAGAGTCAACTGGCTCGGCCGCACCCTGTCGTGCTGGAGCACCCAGATCACCAAGCCTCAGCCACCAACGCAGCCAACGACCCAGCTAACAACCTCACCAAACTCGTCAAACGCATCGCCTTCGTATTTCATCAAGTGCAGTTACCGAATCCGAGAACTCCTATACACTCGTGAACCCAACCAGAGCCTCTTCTCTCCTACCTAAAACGCGTAGCGCTTCTATTCAGGAGAATGGGAATCCTCTTCGCTCGAGGGGCATTACGCCACTTGAAAATGCGGGGGAACAGCCATTCGAACGTCATCCACATATTAGAAACATTTGAGCGAATTGTTGTCCAACTGGTCGATCCTGAGCGAAATGTTGCGTTGGTGGTACTCTGTCGCGAAGAACCGTTGCTGAGTCTCAACGAACGGGGACAATGGTGATCACGCCGATTGATGGTCGTGCTCCGAATCTGACTTGCGGGGCACTGCCGCGTTCTCGGCCGACTCCAGTAGACACATAGATTGGCGTTCCATACAGTTCGTTCAGTCCGCCAGCCCCAACATGTCTCGGCACAGATGACGCAGTGACTAAAGGCCCAAAGAAAGGGATCGCTACTTGGCCGCCGTGAGTGTGCCCTGCTACAAGTAAATCAACGGGTCGTTCTTGGATGCGCCCAATTTCGTCTGGTTTGTGCGCTAGCAAAATTGTCATATCGGCATCGCTGCTGTCAAGCGAATCAAGCATCGCCTCTGCTTGATGTTGGTGTCCGAACAGTGTGATTCCCGCAATCTCGACTGTGTTTCCGCCAATATCAGCAATGTGAGACTCGTTGTCCAGTACCCGAGCATTCGTCCCTGCAGTGATCGCCCGCAAACCAAACACCGTGTCGGTATTGCCACTAACCAACAGCACCAGCGGAACCTCGTCAGCAATTCGCTTGATAGCGTCACGAAACTCACTAATGCGTTCATAGAATCGATTTGGTGCCATCTGATACAGGTCACCGGGAATCAGCACAACATCTGGGTCCCGCGCCAACAACTTTTCGATAGCTTCGAGTTCGTAGTCACCGATATCTGTTGTTTGCAAATCCGCCAACACCCCTATCGTGAAAGGGTTCTCGATAGTTGCGACCACCAGTTCTTGTTCATCGACACGCAACCAAAACGGTTCTATATGCGTTGCATATACCCCTATCGGAGCAAGAGCCATGCACAAGACCGTGAAAACTAGGAGCAACCTTGAACGGTGTTTTTCTGCTATGTAAATCAGGCATGCCGCCAGTGGAATACTCAACGTGACCCACAAATATGTGACATGGATAACCGTAAAAATGCTTCCCCTGTAGACCACGATTGCGAGTAAACTTGTGACACCGTTCGCTAAAACACTGAGGCTGAATGCAACGCTCAAAGCCAGCAAAGGGCTGATCTTCCCCGATTGGCGGTCGACTAAGCGATGCAGCAAGACATACGCGCCTGCTGTGAGCAGGCCAACGGCCACAGCCGCGACAATCGAATAGCTGTTCAAGTGCATCAGAGCGATGATTGGCTAAGCGACACGGTTGGTGTGCTCGCGGAAGGTTAAGCGACCGCGCAGCAAGAAGAGTTTTCGCGTTCGGCGGCTACGGGAGTCGCCACGATGACGTTGTCGCGAACCTCGTTGTCGCCGGACTTTACGTACCATTCCCATTCGATGCCGTGAGGGTCGGTGACCCAAGTCTCGGTCTTGTCGGCGAAGCAGCACATGGTTTCGTCAACACCGGTGGTGCGAAGCCCCGCTGCGGCGAGACGCTGCTGAGCGGCGAAGATTTCCTGTTCGGATTCAGTTTCAACACCTAGATGGTTGATCGTCCCGCCCGCATCTGTTGTCTCAAATAACACCAGCTTCAGCGGCGGCTCGTCAATGGCGAAGTTGGCGTAACCCTCACGGCGCTTGGCCGGTTCCACCCCGAACAGCCGCGTGTAAAAGTCCACCGCCTCGTCAATGTCGCCCACGTTCAGTGCCAGTTGCAACCGCATACCCCCATCATATCACGCCCGTCGCTGTTTGATTGAGCAAGATAGTTTTAGATCCAGCATAATTTGGGCTTGCGTTATTGATCGTAGAGACGATGTGCCCACACAGCCCTGAGGGTCGGCAAGCTCCATCGGTGGTTGCAGTTTGATCGGTCATGATGACCGCCGGGTGAGTGGTACGGCAACCAACAATGGTTTCAACGCTGCTTAGTTGCTCTGTGACGCATTCACGATTTTCGGTTTCGCTTCGTTCGATTGGTTGCACGGTTTTGTGTTCGTCTCTTTTTCCGCTGGGAGAGTTTTGACGAATGCTTGAGCGGGCGCGTCAATTCACCCCAGTCCATGAGTTCAGGGTGACTTTGTAAACAACGCCGCGCAACTGCTTGAAGGTGGTCTAAGTTGAGAGGCTCCTTGCCGGATTCGCTAACCACACAGGCAGCAGCGAGTGCCTGTGGAGCCAGAAGGGAACTGAACGTCCGCTGTGATCTCTCAATAAACCGACCCCATTGAGATTTGTGCAGTATTCGGTGAATGTCTTCGGCAGTCAATTGTGTGTCCGTCGCCACGCTCTCAGCGGCGATCTCTGCGATGTGGTACCGCCACCATGCACGTGCTATCGGAGGGTCTTCCGCTACCCGGTAGAGGCGCCGGATGTGGGGTAATCCACCGAGCCAGCGCAGTAAATTTCTTGTGGCATCATCAAGTGTTTTGGATTGCGTGGTGGAGAATTTGGTTGGGTTGTCGCTCAAGAGTGATTTGCGGACTCTCACCCTGAATGTAGCGTCGGGGGGATTGGGAAACGTGCCTCGTTGGAGCCAAGCAATATGACAGAAATACCACCATGGACTAGACCTAGCTGTATGTGGCTCGATATGGCTCAACTGCTTACCGATGTGGCGTTCCCATTCAGGGGGTCTGTTGAGCATTTCTTTTTCGGTCACGCCTTCTAACTGCGGCGCAGCGGTCAGCAAGTCTTGCTCAATATCGAGATGGTGTATTAGGTAGTCGACTAGTTTCTCCGAAGTGGTCGCTGCCCTTACGAAATCCTGTTGTCGGGCTATCAAGTCGTCTGCCGGCATGGCTGATCGCTTTGTTTCAACGAGTGACCGCTGCCAGAGGTTGAACTTCTGCTCAATATTATCGGGAACGAAAAGTTGTGATTTGTCGCCTGTCATTCGTTTCCTTCGTCAAACTGGATCAATTCCGATCCCGCTAGCAAAGACGCGGCGCGGAGCGGGTCGTAGCCTTCCTCTCCAGGTGTAGGGCACGAAGGGTCAAGTGTTTTTAGATGTGCGTCTAACTGAATTCCGAGGGACCCTTTCGACTCGGCACCTTCTTCCCCGCCGGTGTAATGGATCTGTTGGTTGGCATCTGCTAAAGCAGCTGTATATGCGGCGAACACTATCGCTCGGGCAGCAGGCTGGGAGGGGTCAGAAATGCACCTATTGTAGTCCTTCGGGTTCATGCGGACTTTGTAAACGGGATCGGCATATTCGCATCGCATTTGGGATCGCGGCAAGGACTCATCGGGAACGAAACTCAACAGTCCATCCTCTGGGGACAGAAGGTTGGAGTGTTGTGTGCGGGCAAGCCATTGACCAGGTTGCACGAAGATCTCCTCTTTGCGTTCCCGCCAAACCGAACTGAGATTGCAATTGGGAAGAATGAAGCTACGAACCGCGATCAGTCCTGGGCGTACCTGTGCGTTGGCCTTGTCGCCTAAGCCTAGATTGAAAGTATGCGAAGTCTCACCTTCGGGAGCAAGATTAAGAAACGACCTAAACGTGGATGGTGAAGTGACTTCAACAGCAAACTTCGCCGACCCTGCGCTAACCAAGTCAAGCAGTTCAGCCGCGCCATCGATGCGATGCATTGCTTTTGCGTCGCGTCCGCCGACTAACTGGGTTACTTCGCATTGATAGTCGGCATCAATCCAATCGCATGACAGCACGTCTGCGCGAGTGTCTAAAACGGGAACGATGTTCATGCTCGCCGACTCACCCGAACAGAGACTGCTTCCCATCCATCAGGAGCGTTACGGATTTCGATTTGAATTGCACCGAGCGAAGCCGGTACCTTGAGTTCTTGCATCCAAGTGCCTTCGGTGTCTCCAAGTTGACGAATCCACAATGCTTGGTCGGGAGCTGGAGCGATGTCTGCTGGTAGGGAACCAGAGCCTAATATGGCCGCTACACCCACACTCAAAGGTTTCCGGGAATCACCAATGAAATCCCATCCTACTGCCATCGACTTATCGTCTAGTGGAGCGAACGTGCGCCTGATACCTTCGGTACTACCCGGACGCCATTGCCGGGGCTTGATCTCTGGGCTTGGCTCAGGGTTAGGCGAACCTGGTGATGGCCCGTCAGGCCCGGGTCCTGGTGGTGCTGGTTCATCCACATCATCGGAACTGAACGGCAATAGTTCGTCCATATTTTCGTCTGGCGGACGGTAAGGTGAGGGTGCGGGCTTGATAGTGCGTTCGTTGTTTTCCCGGGTGAATATTCGGCACACTTCAGGCACCCACTCCTGCGTGTCGATTAGGCCAGCTGCTGCCTTCAGTGTGTCCTGTACGGTCTTCAATCCATCCCTTGCTTGTTTCCTTGACGCGGCCGGTGCTTTTGCGATACTGATTTCTAAATGCGAATCCGTTTCACAGTTTTTTATTGCGGTAGCAAGTGCGTTTTCGGCATCGAGCACTGCACAGAATGAGCGGTAGCCACCAAAGTTGGTCAAGTAAGGTGCTTCGTTGGTGATTCTCATGCCGTTGCGGAAAACGGTAACGCTGCTCGATTCACCCGGCGTTGGACGAAACCATAGTGAAGCACCTTCGCATCTCAATAATTCTCCTTGTGTAATTGTTTGGTACGCCGACCAAGTGCTATAGCCAGATCCGTAGGCGCGCCGCCCTTTCTTCGCTCGTCTTTGCTCCTTGTGCAGTGCTAATCGTTGAGCCACTGCGTCTTTGTCCAACACAACAGACCTCGGAGCTAAATCTGATGCGAATGTCACTTTGATTCGACCTTTGTGCAGTGCCACCATGAAGTGTTTGGCAACCGCATCAAAGATCCGGTCCATTATGGGATCGTCGACAAGGTTCGTATCGTTTGTCTCTGCTTGTTCAGTGTCGTCTTGGTCGTTCCTTGATCCATAGGCAAGAATAGCAACCGTGGTCCCGCATGTTCCAAGCGTTTCGCGCAACCAGCTTGGAGCGAGATCAGGGTTACCCGGCGAAGCTTCGTAGCCGCGAAAATTCTCAACCTTGTCTGATGTCGTCAAGCATCCCTGTGGGTCTCGGTGGACACTTTTACATGGATCGCGCTGCGTGGCCAAGATTGTTTGTCCTCCGAACAAGGGTTCACCGCGGTTGCGTTGTTTGGACAGGTAGAGTACATATCGCAGGTCGGAGGCATCGAGTGCTGTGAGGTGGCCAACGCCAACGGATCCTAGCTTCCCAGCACTGGCTTCATTGGTTTTTTGGGACATCGCCGTTCCGAGAAGGCTCCGATATTCTTTGATCCCCAAACCTTCACCGTTGTCTGCACAAAGTAGGCACGTCACTTTGTCATTTTTAAGAGCTTGATCGATGTGTTCGAGAGCAGCTTTCCCTATCGATGTCTCTGTCGCCTTCGGTAGGATAGACGCGACAGCAGATCGGTAACCTTTGATGTCGGGAATCTCAGACTTCGGCACGTCTCTGACGCGAAAGTGAATCGTGTCGGCTCCAGCGTCGAGTGCATTCTGAACTAACTCTCGCACAACTATTTCGTCGTCCACCCCTTCTCCTGAGCGAAACCCCTCAGGTGTGCTCCTATCTTCCGCGAACGCTAGCGCCAGTTCGGTGTTGTTCATTTCGGTATCATTGTTCATTTCGGAATCTCGTTTTGATCTAATCTGTACATGAGCAAGGAACCATCGTCTCGGGTTGATTTGGGTAACTACCATTGGTCGACGGCTCGCTCATCTGGGAAGCGGCCATTTTGCTGATCGCACCGAAGTCAGTGTCGTGAAACATTCCAATCCGGCCACCTAGTCTTTCCGATGGCCGACCATAGGTATCCTCAAGTCGGGACCACCATTTAATATCGACTGGCGTTTCTTCTGTGTTCGAATGGTCACCATTGATTCGAGATGCCAACCGCGCTAAGGCCGAGGGTCCTTTCATGAAGCAGAAGACGCAGTTCCCTGCCCCTTCGGGAATGTTGAGGTCGTATTTGTAGTTCGACCAATATTTTCGTATATCCATTTCTGTCACACCTGCGTCGGACAACGGGCAATAAACCACTTCGCCAGCGGGTTGAATATTGTCCCTGCACTGAGTTCCCGTCGCTCCTTCCGCCTTCAGCGATCTCCACAGGACTGTCTGAACTCGCTCAGGTTCATCGGACCGTAATCCCAGATGCGCCACGAAGGTTTGTGCGGGGCCGTATTGACCCCAAATGTCAACCTTCCCGCGCGGACCAGACGTTGGACGGTTAAGGTCGACTGTCGTGAAATCCTGCCAGTTCTGTTGTGGGCGCGCCCACGGCTCAGCGCAAGCCACTCGCAGTCGTAACTCACGCTCAGTCTGAGGCAACGACCCGTTGTAACGGCCCGATACGACTGATGCTGGAGCCATTGATTTGTCGCGGTGGTGTCCTTGACGTGCTGGGCCAGGACCGCCGTATAGCCACTCTGCCGCGAGTTCATGGCCGGGCTTAACCTTTAATTCAGTGGTACACATTCGTCGCCAGCGAGATGGTAGCCGTGACCATGACACCATTTCCTCAAAGGCTTCACCACGCGAGCGATAACCAGGGATTCTTGGATCATCATCGGCGGTTGCGGGTTGGCGAGTCACGAGTTTGTATGTCCGCGTGCGGGTGTAGCCGGTTCTCGTTGCTGACTCAACTGCACAGCCTTCGTACCAGAGACACGGAACTTTGAAATGACTTTCGATTTCGCCACAAACCTGCGCTGCGAATTCGTAGGTTCCTGGGTGCTCAGCGGTCGTGTTAGCGAACAACACAACGTCGCCTCGGTCACGCCGAAGCATTCCTTCACTAGCAAGTTGTAACGTCATCAATGCCGACGTTCGCCCACCCGAAAACCGCACAACGTGGGGGAATGCTTTATGTTTGGGTTCACGATATTCAAAAGCGTCAAACATGCCGTATTGTTTCTGTCTTCACTATCTTCAACATTTCTGCTGCGTTCCAAACAATTCGTGAACAGAGTTGATAGGTGCGGGACTTCGATTCATCCAAGAACGAAGCACGAGATTGCTGTATCTCAAATGCATGCAACGAAACATTCTGCAGTAGATGAAAGCATGTCACCTTGAAGTCTGGCCGCGTCCGATTTGTAATCGGGGTTTGCTTCATATCGCACATTATGTCACACTTCCCGCCCTACAAGGTGCATAGGCTCGATATAAGGCTGTGCTGCTTAGTCGGGACTTGTCGGGCGCGGGGCGTTGCCTGCTCAGGGTATGCTATGAAAAGCACTGAGAGTAGATTTTCACTCCATCTGATAAGGTATGAAAATGGCCATAGCCTGTATCAATACGAGAATCATTCAAAATGGGGTCGAGCCGGCACAGGCGTTCACTGATGCCCTCTGCAAGATGGTGAACTACAAGGAGGTGATTGCATGATCCGAACACCGAAGATGAACCAAAACGTTGGAGGTTCGGCCGACACCTCTCTGGCGACGGTGTTTTCTGATGAGCGCAAGATCGAGGCCCCAGACATCGACCTTCCCCCCACGCATCGCCTAAATGAGCGCCTGACGATGGACTCTCTGACCCTGCTCGGCCCTATCCCCGACGACAGCATCGCCGCGGGATTCTTCGATCCGCAGTATCGCGGAGTGCTCGACAAACTGGCCTACGGCAACGAAGGCAAAGCACGTGGCAAAGCGCGCTGCGAGCTTCCGCAGATGACCGAGGCAGTCATTGGCGAGATCGTGCGAGAGTTGGGTCGTGTGCTGATCGGTTCGGGGCACTTGTTCTTGTGGATGGACAAATTCCATCTCTGCGAGGGGTTCACTCATTGGCTGGATGGAACCAGCCTTGAAGTCGTTGATCTCGTCGCTTGGCACAAGATGCGCATGGGCATGGGCTACCGCACCCGCAGAACGTCGGAGTATTTGGTCGTGCTGCAGAAGGCCCCGCGACGAGCCAAGGGCGTGTGGAGCATCCATACCATCCCCGATATCTGGCAAGAGAAGGCCACCAATGGCAAGAACGCACCGCACCGTAAGCCCATCGACCTGCAAGGCGAGTTGATCACCGCGGTCACGCACCCCGGCGACATCGTGATCGACCCGGCCGCGGGATCGTTCAGTGTGCTGGAAGCGACCCGTCTGCGTGGACGGAACTTCCTTGGTGGTGATATCTTGGGTTGATGGTGCGTATAGCCGACAGCAAAGGCCGTAAGACCGGGTCGGGCTACACGCGGGTCTTCGGTGATCCGCAGCTGGGGCATTTGCTCAGCCGAGTACAGGCGACGGTGATCCGCGCCGGCAAGGAACTAGAGGACATGGTGCTGGAGCGCGTCGATGTCATCGAGGACCTCGACGTGTTCCTGCAGTCCGAGATTATGCCCGACGGAGTGCAGGTAGCCACCAAGCGCGGAATGAAGAACTGCGCCAAACTCGACTTCGGCGGCACAGAACCCGACTTGCTGGTGTTCAAACGAAGTGAGGGTCGGCAGGCGTGCCATGTTGTCGAACTCAAGGACGGCGACAGTTTCGACACTAAGAAGTCCAGTGCCGAACACGAAGCCATGCACAGTTTCATCTCCCACACCGGGACCTCCCTCCCTTACGTCATGCACACCCACTTCGTGTGCTTCAATCAAAACGACCCTAAGGCGATCTATGAGGGTTTCAAACGCAAGATCGACATGAAGCAATGCATGACTGGAAAGGAATTCTGCGAACTGCTGGAAATCGACTATTGTGAGATCGTGCATGCCCGCAAAGCCGACCAGCCTGCAAACTTGGATCACTTCGTGGAGGAACTACTAACCATTCCCGCCGTGAAAAGCCGGGTGTTTCACTAGAAATGTCGTTCGTCCCAGTTTTTAGGGGTCAAACAAGGGCAAACCGTAATACAAACTGGCCACCCGTGTCTCGTTGAAGAAGGCATTATGCCATTTCTTCAGTCGTTGCCGATACATGCAAAAGCAAAATCCTGGTGGCGGGTGGGGGTTAGGTCCAGGTGTCGAATATTCGTCACCAGATACCTCCAAACCCTTAGCCAGCAGTGCAAGACCGAGGATGAAAACTACAGCCGCAGCGACAGCGATCAGGTACGGCTACCACTGTCGGGGTGTGCCCCTCATGGCCTACATGTCTTCTTCGTTTAGAACCACGTCGTTCATACAGTTTGAGCACCAACGCCACAGCATCAGCTCTGAACTCTTGGCTGAATCGCCGCCGAGAAACCGGCGGTGACCTATCTGTTTCCATCAATGACATGATTACCTACTAATTGAAGTGCCAAGCCAAAGGGGGAACACTCAAACTTTAATTGACAACCGAATCCTAGTGCTCCTCCAGTAGGCAAACTTAACTGGAACCTCCTCAACCCCCCTCGCTTCACCCTAAAACACGAAGAATCGGACCTGTTCTGTGCTAAAATGGTATTGAAACGGCAGGAGGTAGCGGTGAACGCAGAAGTTTCAGAACCAATGATCCCAGAATGGTCGCGCGCGCGTCGTCCACCCGAAACGATGGTACCCGCCCTAAACGCGTTGTGGGACAGCGGCCTGCGCGTAGTCACCATCGTAGATATTGAAGCTGTTGAGGAAAGCCTTCCCGCAGATCGGGTCGCCAAGACACTGCGCGAGCGCGGATGGCTTGATCCATTACGTGCCCGAGGCGCGTGAATGTCAGTTAGCGGGGTTTACTGCAAGACCGTCGGCTTTGAGAACCTGCTCGCCCGGCTGAGAACACATCCTGGCACCTCTGCGGCGATCGCTGGGCGGTCGGTGTTGGAGATCACCGGGTGGCTCAAGCGGCCAACCGCTCCTATCGTCGGCATGCCCCCTGGCGCGCACGTGCCGCGCTGTTTGCGGGGCTATCTGCTGCACCGCTGGAGTCCTCGCACACCTCTCCAGGTCGTAGAGGAGATACCGGTGTGGTCTCCGGCGATTCTCGTGGCCTACATGGCGGCCTGGCCCGCTAAAATCGGTTTCGAAGACGTTGGCGATTGGCTCCCTACGTTGTGTGAGTCGGTAGACCTCGACGCGCTGCGCAACGAATTGGCCGGTCTGCCTCGGTCGGTCTGGATCAAGGCCGCTTTCGTGCTTTGGCGCGGCGGCTACGGCTCCTCATCCGAGGTGATCGCTCGGGCATCTCCGAGTTCGGGGCGGGGGCCGTACAAGTTCGGTGTGCGCACACAGTGCTGGGGAGGCGAGGCCCACCCGCAGTTCGATGTCGTCGACTACACCTTCGTGCGCCAGTGGCACGACCCGGCTGAGCACTTCATCCAATAGGACGAGGCCGAATCCGCGGCGGTGCCGTAACCGGGAATGTCCGTTACCGCTGCCGACATCGCACCAGAGGATCCATTTAGCTTCTGCCTGCATCGCTACAAACAAATTGTTAGGTGGTCGAATTATTAGAGTCCCTGCATTAGCTTGACCGAAGGCATCAGAAGAACGGTGGAACCTAGGCATTTGACTACCCAATATATTGAGCATACATTACCCAATATATTGGGTAATCGAGGACGACATGAGTTCAACCGATGTGAAGCACGCGAGTGCCGGCGCCGACTACGTGCTTGTTGCCAAGTCCGACGGTTATTTCCTTCACGCGCCTATGGTCTCAAGTCACGCCGATTCGCCAGTGTTTGGGTGCTGATAACACCAACTCTGGGGGATGCCTCATGTTCAAGTGCCGATATCCACTGCCATCACTCCACCCCGATTCGCGAAGAGACTGATTACCTTCTCATCGAATTGTCAAGCCAACGTGGGGATGTTCTGAAGGAGCTTTGAGCGTTGGTTATTCTGTATGGCTTCTTGTTGTGTTAGATACTTCTTAAAATATTTTTGGATTTCTAATATTATTTTGTGTTTGATGGTTGTGAATGTCACACAGTGTCTATAAAGTGATGTTATGTTGTTTACAGACACATCAACTAATACGAACGCAAAGAGTTTGGGTGGGGTTTTGGGGTGCGGTAATGATCTTTGCGTCGCGTTTGGTGACATAGGATCGTTGAGCGATTCGGGGTTGACTTCTGAGTTGTCTTTGTTGGGTCGCTACGAATCGCGATTGGCGGCACGTAAAGCGAAACTGTTGGCTGAACTATCGCGTCGGTCTTCTAGCGTGGATGCTCAAAATGTTGTTGTTGGTGAGTTGTTGATCTCTAGACGCGAAGCCAAAAAAGAAGTAGAAAACGCTTGCCAGTTAGAATCTTTACCTGAAACCTCTGGGGCTTTGGAGTCTGGTGATATTACTGCCGGTCACGCTAAGTTGATCGCCCAAACCGCAGCGGAGGGTAAAATAGTTGAAGGCGAGTTGGTGGATAAAGCCAAAATTGAGGTTTTTGATGTGTTCGCTAAAACCGTTCGTGAACACCAAAACAAACAAGCAGACAAAGACGGTGTTTCTATATTGGATCGTCAACGCAAAAAACGTTTCGCTAAAACGTTTGAAAGCCCAGAAACCGGGATGCTGGTATTAAACGCACAGTTCGATCAAATCACCGGCGCGCGTATTATGGCTGCGCTCACACATAAAGAAAACAACCTGTGGCGTAACGAAAACCCGACTATGCGATCAACGCCCCAACAACGCAAAGCAGACGCACTCGCCGAACTCATACTTGAACAAACCCCAAACACCAGAAGCAGGTTAGGTGTCAACCTTTTGGTGATCGCCGATTTTGATGTGATCAAACAAAAACTCAAAAACCTGCGGTTAGCTAACAGCACACCAATCACAAACCAAGCGTTACGAGAACTAGCAGTAGACGCCAACATTTTGCCCGCAATATTCAACAACAAAACCCAACGGCTCTGGCTAGGCAGAAGCCAAAGAACCGCATCAGACGCTCAACGCATAGCACTCACAGCAAGAGACAAACACTGCATCGGATGCGGAAAAGACCCACTATGGTGCCGAGCACACCACATCAAATACTGGTCACACGGCGGCGAAACCAACCTTGACAACCTCACCCTAGTATGTGACCACTGCCACCACAAAATCCACGACCAAGACTGGCAAATAACACAAAACCCCAAAACACGAAAATACCAACTCAAACCCCCACCAACACACACTCAACATCATCACCCACCAACCAAACACCACCAGCCAACCAAACTGCCTCAGCCGCGAAACAAACCAAAAACAGCCACCCCCCAACTAAAATAACCCCAGAAAACCGGTGGAAGCTAGCAGATTGCCGCCGCTGAGCGAACACCCCACAACTATTGCAACCACAAGAAACCACCAGAACACGGTTGAATCACCCCAACATCGGAAGCTCAACATCAGCACGACTCACCGCTCGCTGTTGGAGCGCAACAACTCAACACACACTTCGCATAGCGATCTCAGTGTTCGCCACCACCACAGATGCACAACAACCCAACAGATTCGTCGACACCGACCATCTCTTTGCTTCCAAACCCGACGATCATTTTGTTCACGCGCCTGCGGTCACAGACCACACCGGTATCCAGAATTTGGCAGATAGCAGATACCAGTACCGATACTAGGAATTCCCTCGCATTCACTCGCGGATACCCGCTGTCCTCACTCCACCCTCATTAGCAAGACCTCGGTTACTTCGATGCCCTACAACATCGGTAAAGCGCACAAGAAACAGTCGGCGTTTAGCGTCTATTTGGAGACTACGGTGCCCGCCTTAGAGGAGACGGTTCGCGTTGTGCGCCCAGATAGGAGCGTGAGACAGAACAAACTCGCCGTTCCCGAAGACTCACCGCCACGAGTTCCGTCGGTGTTACGTCTTTAAGATGCGTCTCTTGTTGAGGTGCGGTTCTCTGTGTGTGAACTTCTCAGAAACTAAAACAATTGCTTGTCTCAACACAAGCTACGTCTTGAGGAGACCAACGAACTGAGGAACCATTGAGCGCGGTACGAATAGTCGTAGAGGGATCTGAGTCCTGCTTACTCCAGTCGCAGCGGCTGGGGTGCTTAACTGCGGCGAGTCTGCAGCCACGAGAGTTCTTGAAGACTTCGACTAGAAAGGAGTTCGTGCTGCACACAGTTAGTTCTGGAATCGGGGTTGTAGCTTTTGTATAGTGCTGAAGGATATTTTGAGCACGTCTTCCCATACACAATATTAGGCATGGTTGGATGTTGGCGATCACTTCTTGATGAACTGGCCAGCACAAATCAGCAAGCTTCTTCGGGGAGCAAATAGACCGTTCATTTTTGGTGCGAACGAAAATTGCGTTGCTGGCTGGTATATCACAAGGATCAAAGCCTAATGTCTGTATCAAGTGAATGACGCGTGGTTGAATTCCACCACAACTAGGTGCTTTGCCCTTCCAGCTTTCGCAACTGTATTCCGACCAACGATCGGCCTTTTCCTTGAGCACCGATTGTGTGTGACTACGAATCGTCTCGTTACGTTGTGCAATCGGGTCACCACCTGGATTGAAACCTAAAATATATAAACGCTTGATACCTGTGAACGCAGCTCGTCCAGAGTAGAACACCGACCCTGAACAGTCCTTCAGTTCGTTGGGGATCAATGCTGCATAGTGCTCGATCACGGAACTTTATTCATATCCATCATCGCCCAGGGTTAGGGCCAGGTGGCGAGGATGATACCGATGATGCTGTATGAGCTTAGAGGGTAGCCGCTGTTGATCAAGAACAGGCGCAAGCCGCGACCCTCAAAAGCGTAATTGATCGCGTTGGACGTGAAGATGAAAGCGACAGCTACCGCCGCGCCCAACAGCAGTCCTTCGCCGACACCAGATACTTCCAAACCCTCAGCCAGCATCGCAAGACCGAGAGTAAAGACTACACCCGCAACGACAGCGATCAAGTACGGGTACCACTGACGGGGTGTGCCCTTCATTGCTTCCATGTCTTCAGTGCTGAGACCCACATCGGCCATCCACGGTTTCGCCCACAATGAGTACCATCCAGCACCCAGCACCTGGTTGAACACCACCGCCACGGCGATGGCCCAATAATTCAAGTCCCCAAAATCAAGATTGTCCACTGCGGTTCTCCCTTCAGGTTTCACTCACACACAAGCAAACCTAACACATCTTCTGTGTCGGAACCGTAAGCGGAGCCTTTAGGTTCAGAAAGCACTCAACGCGAGGTCGTCTTCAAAAACAATCTTGAAGTCGCCTGACATCGTATTGCCGCGGAGACTAATGGTTCCCGACGAGTTGAAGTTGTGCTGCAAGCAGTTCAGCAGTCTCTTCTTGTATTCGGTGTCATCGCTGCCCTTGAATTGCCGTCCCTTCGTCTCGTGGACGATGATGGAGTCGTTAAGTCTGAGTGCTACGAAGTCTGGATACACAAAGTCCTTGCGCCAGCCCTGTAAGCGATACTCTCCCTGAGCTCGTGCAGCCACCCGATGCCACCATCGAATAGTCTCATCTTTATCGAGAAATAGGGCGTATCGCTTTTCCAAGTCGTTCATGTCCTGTCCGAAAAATGGCTGGAAGAGGGTCCGTTGATAATCTAAACCTGGGTTAGAGTCTGGTGCTGCGATCTCATACCATTCCTCAAACTTAAACGGAACCTCCATATCAAACCTGATTTCGCCAGCAGATAGTTTCTGCTTGAACAAGTCTTCTGCTTGTGTGTCTATCTGCTGTTCTAGGTGTTTATTGAGATTCAATAGGAACGAAGCTCTGCGGGCATGTATCCACGCATCATCATGCCCGAGATTCTTAAAATGTTGAGTTGCTTCCTTGACTATGCGGGCCGCCTGCCAAGGGTTCGGGATTGTGTTTCTGAGCTGTCTTGTGTACCAAGCTAGGTCTGGTGTGAAATCTCCGTTTTGGACAGCCCCGTTAAACGAGAAACTCTTTGTAGACGCAGTAACACCATTTCTCTCCATATCGACGAGCGAAACACTAGTTTTGAGGGCTTGCTGCAACTCACCCCAGTCACCTAGGCCGGGGGCGGCAATGGCACTCCAGTCCAGTTCGGCAAGTATGTGTTCCTCATAGTCAAGTTCGTGCAGATCCTTGTGCAGCACTTGTGGCAGTTGTGCGTATTCATCAGGGTACTCACTGCGGCGGGTTACCTTCACTTTCTGGCTTGCTTGGGATGTGCTTGACACATACGACACCAAGTCCCCAAAACCCTCACGCTCTAGTTCACCTCGGACATGCGCGACTGCTGCGTCGACCGAAGCATCGCTACAGTGGATGTAGCACTGGTCTAGTTCTGCAACGTTTGTAAGCCTCCCTTGAGGCTGACGTAGCACACGACCCATCATCTGGGTAACTGTTATCTTCGCTTTGGTATTGTCTAGGAGAACAAGGATGTAGGCGTTCGAGCAATCCCACCCTTCTTTCAGCGCGTCCTTAGTTATGATCCATCGAACTTGACTGCTAGGTGACATCAAGTCCTCGCCTCGCAACTCCTTAGTCTCGCTTGACTGAACCTTCACTTCCTGCGAAGGGATACCAAGCGAGTTTGTCAAGTACTCACGAACATCCTCAGCGTGCAAACGAGCACCATCTCGCTGTTTCTTTCCCGTGCGCGAGACCCTAACTATTGCCATCGGTCGTATGTAGCGCCCTGAGTTGTGATGAAGCAACTCCGCCTTCTCTGACAATTTCGCCATTTGGGCCTCAGCCACCACCAGCACCTGCTGCCATGGAGTGCCCCCATGACCTGTGACTTGTATGGGTAGTTTGATCATCTCCTCATCCTTTAAGTCTAGTCCACCGACATCGATCAGCACGTTGCTCTTGTGAGCATTTGGCGTTGCTGACAACTCCAGTACAAGCGATGGGTCAAACTGGCTAACCCACTGTTCGTTGATTGCATCTATGTTGCGCCCATAAGACTTGTGCGCCTCATCAACCACGATTATGGGTCTGCACATCTTGAATACATTTGCAAGAGTCCGCAAAGGGCGGCCACTTTTAGTTTGCAGACTTGGATACGCCTTTTGAAGCACCTTGTTAGCTTCGTCATCGTCTTCATCTGGGAAAAAGGTTGAATACTTGCCCGACTCTCGAAACATCTTCAAGAATTCCTTGTTGTTTCTGCGATTCGCTGCTTGCAACGACACCAGCATCACGCACAGATAATGGTCTAAGTCTGACTTTTGGAAGTTGTCATCCTTCTCCAGCACTTTGACACGCCCACTACTTGCGCGTTCCAGAACCATCCTGTATGGATGCTGTTTAGTCCACATAGCCCGTTTCGTCTGTTCATATATCGCAGTATTTGGCACCATCCACAGCACTAATCCTGTGTGTTGATGCATGCACACGAGCGATTCGACTGCCAATAGCGTCTTACCTCCACCTGTGGGAATCCGCATGCAGACATGGGGGATAGGCCGGCTAGCACTGTCGAATCGCGAAAAGTGTGTTGGCCTTTCACTATCCCAACTTAGATTACCCCACGCAACATCAACAGACCCGTGAGCCTCTTTCAAACATCGAAACCAGTCTGCGAACCTCTCCAAGGCACGTTCTTGATATCGCTTCAGTTCCATGTCAGACCACGCTCTGGTCAATATATGGAATCTGACAAAATGTGATGCCCATGTCTGTAAGATTCCGCTGTGATATGTACTTGTGAGACGCGAACACCACCGACTTTCTCTCTGATTTGGTTAGACGCAAGGCCATTTTCTCAGTCAGTCCCGAATCTGTGCTGCACAACCAATCAAGTCTCGGCCGATAATGCAGCCAGAAGTCGCGTTTGTCGTCCTGATAGAAGGGCGCATCACCAGAAGGGTCAATCAGAGTTTCATCTATGGCTCGTCCAGTTGCCATATGGTACACGTATACTGCCATGTCCGCATAACTCGGAAGAGATTTGCCATCAAGTAGGGAACTTACGTCTAGGGGTGCTCCGAGAGTGCAATATTGAAACGAACAAGCATAGCCATCTCGCAGGTTCTCGTCTTTGGCATCAGGGATGCCCTGAATGACACGGCGTATGCGTTCGGCCGTGACGTTATCGGCGTAGTCCTCACATTCGATCAAGATGAACTTCCGGTTTCCGCCATCTGCTGCGTTTAGTTCTATGACCGCCTGTGCAGTTGTGCCGCTACCCGCAAACGAATCAAGAACTACAGCATCGGGGTTGCTGAACGATATAAGAAACCGAACTAAGTCAACGGGCTTTGGAAAGTCAAAAACGTGATCGTCAAAAATGGCTTCCAAGTCTTGCTTGCCTCTAGTCGTATTTATATCAGTAATGACATCTTTCACGGAAGTAGTGCTGTGCGTGCGAACCTTTGTGTAAATGCGGATGCCCCCGTCTGATGCTTCCTCAAATTTGAGGTTGTGACGCTCGGCCACTACCTTCTCCCGGCTCCATCGCCAAGCGTGGAAGGCACCAGACCCGCTTAGATTCGGTTTCGGACTCACCTTGACGTAGCCAGCGTGCAGATGGGCAACACTTACGTCCTCGCAGATGATGTCGCCGGTTGAAGCATTGTAGTAGATGTCATAAACGAGATTCGGGCGGGTGTGTTCATTGAACTTGGAATTTGTGTTGTGCAGTTCGTTCTTGGTGACATATTCGCCGTAGTTGTCTTGTTGCACCTCATAATCGATGTTGCGGTAAGTGCTTGGCATGGCATTCTTTAGAAATCCAATTGCACCTGTGAATTTGGTCAGGTTGTCGATGTCTTTTGCATAGACAAGCACATACTCGTGAGTGCCAGCGGCTCCATACCTCGAGATTTGTCGGCCTTTTAGATTGTTGACCCATACGAACATATTGACGAAGTTTCGCTCTTCGAATATTTCATCCATGAGAATGCGAAGATGGTGCTGTTCGTTTTGGTCGATAGATACGAAGATCGCGCCGTCGTCAGATAGCAAATCTCGCAGCAGGTGCAGGCGTGGCCACATCATGCAAAGCCACTTGTCGTGCCGTTCTAGATCTTCACCATCGACAGGAGCATGTTTGGTAAGCCATTGCTTTAATAATGGACTGTTGGCGTTGTCGTTGTAGACCCAACCTTCGTTCCCTGTATTGTAGGGTGGGTCAATGTAGACACAATTGACGCGCCCTGCATACCGTGGCATCAGAGCTTTCAAAGCGTAGAGGTTGTCGCCGTGAATTATCAGGTTGTCACTCTCTTGCCCTGTGCTAGAAAGCGGGACAGACTTCTCGCGGTGAGGCACCAAGGGTGACAGTGGAACGGCTAAGTGGTGGCCATAAATGTGCTGTTTGCCTTCGAATTCCAATCTCATTTTGTTCTCCATAGTTGCCTGGCGTGTGTCGTGTGTGGCAGTTTCTTACACTTTATTTCTCGGGTGTGACAAGGGGGAGTGAGGCACGTGAATCTTGTCGCCTTTCGGTCTAGCGAGAGTGGTATGCTAACATAACGTTTAGATGTTTGCCATTGCCTATAGTTGTTACGAGGTATCCTTGATTCAAACTTTGAGAGACACGTTTTGACCCTATCGAGCTTAAACCCGCCATCCATGAGAACAGATCAACAATGAGAGCCGGACAACTATGAGAATAGAACAGCAGCAGCACCTCAACCCGCTGGTGCTGTTTCCGCCGTTGCCTGTGGGGTTGTATCAAATCATTTACGCTGATCCACCGTGGGATTATAAGGGACAGCTGCAGCACAGCGGCCCTAGTGGGGGTGACAGCGGGGGCGCACAACGCCATTACTCAACGGTGAAACTCGCTGACCTGAAACAGCTCAAAGTTGGCGATATTGCGGCGAAAGACAGTCTGTTGTTTATGTGGGCAACCAACCCGCATTTAGATCAAGCTATTGAACTGGGCAAGGCGTGGGGGTTCGCTTGGGGCACTGTTGCGTTCGTGTGGGACAAGCAACGTGTCAATCCAGGTTTTTACACGATGAGCCAATGCGAACTGTGCCTTGTGTTCAAACGGGGGCGCATTCCCCGTCCGCGTGGTGCGCGCAATGTTCGTCAGTTGGTGAGCGAACCACGGCAAGCACACTCAGCAAAGCCAGACGAAGTTCGTGAGCGCATTAATGCGATGTTTCCCAAAACGTCAAAAATCGAACTCTTCGCCCGCGCAGGTAACGGTACCCACTCACTCAGCACCGGCAACTGGGAATTATGGGGGCTAGAAGCGCACGACTCGTGACCGCCTCTGTCTAGTAGAGCGCACCGCCATCTACGATGTTGTGGTTTGATACCATCCTACGAACTTCATTGAGGCGTTTATAACACAAATCGAACCGCTCGCTATTTGTGTCAACGCCTAAGTCTTGCAACCGGTGCAGTGCTAGGTCCACCGAAGCAGCCGCAGCGTTAGCTAAGCGGACAGCAAGTTCGCCAAAAGAGGCGGGATCGGGTAAGGTCTCGAGACACATGTAAGTACCGAGGATGCGCCAACACGAAATGTCGTCGTACTCATTTTGAGCTTCGATTTCGTCGCGCAGTGTGTTGACCCGCAACGGTTCGAGAGTGGCGATAATACCTTCGGATACGTCAGGACAGTTGTTCAACAGCACGGCGATATCGTGTGAATACTTGGCGGTGCCGCTGCTCAAAGCTGTGAGACATTTGACCGAATGCTCAACAGCCAACGCAGAGTGGGCGCACAAGCTCGATAACCGTGCTTCTCGCTCTGCGTAACCATCCGTCGAAGATTCACTAGGAGCAGCGACGCAAAAGTGTCTCAGGTCGCACAACGATTGATGCACCGATGAAAGCATCGACGCGGCTTCTTCTAGATCTGATTTAGGCATTCCGATTCCTTTCGCCCAGTTGACACGGTCATCGCTAGGTTCGTCGCAAAACAACCAGATACCATACTGAGCGATCGCTGCTTCGATAGACGACTTGACCCGGTTGGTTCTGTATTCCCACTCCGGCCAGTCGGTAACCAACACATCAACCGGTAGATCTGTCGCTGACATACACAACGCGCGCAGCCGCCAAGTGCGCGGCAGTCGCTCTTCGTAGTCGATGTCGTCAAAGACCACCATCAAATCAAGATCGCTGCCAGCACGTGCGTTGCCGTTAACCACCGAACCGAACAGCAAAACACCAGACGCGCCTTGCTCACGCAACACATCTGCTGCGACCTGCGCCTGTGCCAAAGTAGGCGGCGAATCAGCAATCAGTTCACGAGTACCCATACCACCACACTAGCCAACAACAACACCGAACGCACCACCGCCGACAGCAGAGGTAAATAAGGTGTCCATTCAGCGACCACAGCTACTAACTCTGATTTGCCATGAGAAAGCAAGAGTCAACTGCAGAACAGTGGCCTTGATGGGTGTGACAGTGGGGTTGCTGAAAGCGCGTGACTCGTGACCGTCTGCAGAAGCAGCAGTTGCTTATCTGAGTCTGGTGTGGGTAGCTAGGGTGATGGGGAGTATGTGTATTGCCCGGCTAGGTTCAGTAGAGCCTTGAAAAGGTTACTGCAGTAGCCATATCTAGTTATGCGCGGCTCGTTGGCTATCATTGTGAAAATAATCACCCCATCATTGGGCGTTACAACCATCCCCGCGAGAGATTTGGCAACATTGAGCTGTCCAGTTTTGGCTCGCAGTGTATTGGTGGTTGGTTCGTTAGGACCACAAGATCGCAGCGTTCCCCTCACTGAAGGAACAGCTAAATTGCTCACCAGCAGAGAATCCGGGCCTGCTTGCCGCAGTAGTTCTGTGACTGCTGCACAGGTGAGCCTGTTGTGATATGACAAACCCGACCCGTCGGCGATGACTAGCCCATCCACTAAGTCCCCAAGCCTCTCATTCATTATCGCTTGAACGTTCGCTGCGCTCGTAATCCTAGAAGCATTAGCATCCCCAGCAGTCCCGCTGATGCGGCGTCCGACTTCTTTGAACAATAATTCGGCTATCGTGTTGTCGGAGCGGCTGAGCATTCGTAGCAGAATGTCTGCTACTGGTGGTGAGTGTAAATGACCCACCTCAAAACGTGCTGAGGGTTCGGGTGCGATGCCACCAACAGCCCTACGTGTGATGACCATACCCCGGTGTTCCAACAGGTCATCAAACTGTGATGCTGCGTGCCGGGCCGGATCAGCAACCCATCTGCCGTTGGCACTGCCTCTATTTATTAGGAGTCCTGAAAGCGGCCCTACATTGTTCTGGGTAAGAAATGAGCGTTTCCAGACCGGTTCTGGGTTGCCCTCAAGGTAATGGTTAGTGTAATCAAGTTCACCGTCGAGATACCAAGAAGCGTCTCCCACTATCCGGCCCTCGATTCGTGTTATGCCTTTCGCTTGGAGAGCAGCAAAAACTTCATCTGCGAGCGAGGTGATGTCTGTATAAACCAGCGGTTGATGAAAGCGGCTAGCGTATTCTGGGGTGGCGATCACGGGGTCGCCTCCACCGATCAAAAAGATGTCACCTTTGAACGTGTTGGTGGTTGTGGCATTCCAAGCATCACTGCTTACCACAACGGTCGTTTCAAAGGTTTCTTCTGGTGACATCACTTCTAAAACGGCTGTGGCGGTTACGATTTTCATCAAAGATGCTGGTACAAGTGGGTCTCGAACCTTCCAATCAACTGCAACTCTGTCGTTTGCATGAACCGATAAACACATCATTTCGGGAGCTTGTGGATGTGAGATCAAGTCCGCAAATGCTGATCCTGTTGCCCTCGTGTTTTCGGCACCACAATCTAGTGCCAAAGGATTGATGTCAACAGGCGGGCTGCCCTTATAACGATACAAAAACGCA
This sequence comes from Candidatus Aldehydirespiratoraceae bacterium, assembly GCA_965204595.1. Lineage (GTDB taxonomy): Bacteria > Actinomycetota > Acidimicrobiia > Acidimicrobiales > Aldehydirespiratoraceae > VXYK01. The sequence goes on from CBDBEW010000014.1 coordinate 1,962,901, forward strand.
ATAAATTGGCTGCGGGTTAGGGTGTTGTCTGGTGAGAAAGTGGTTGGGGTGGTGCCGTTGGTTATGCCTTGCGTGACCATCCAGGCAACGGGTTGTTGTTGCCATTCTCGGGTCACATCCCCAAAATTGTGTTGAACCACAGAAGGCATCGGTTTGGCGAGACGGAACAGAAAAGCTGCCGCTTGAGCTCGGGTTAGGGTGTTGTCTGGTGAGAAAGTGGTTGGGGTGGTGCCGTTGGTTATGCCTTGCGTGACCATCCAGGCAACCGGTTGTTGTTGTTCGGCCGAGGCAACGTCAATGAATTGAAGATTGCTTTGCCGGAGTCGGTCTTCTTGTGCAGGTTGACCCGACATACGCCAGAGCCAGACAGCTGCTTCACCTCGAGTTACTCCTTGCGTGGGTAAGAAACAGTTGTCTGTTATCCCGGTGATGTTGTGGTCGACCGACCATTGAACGGCGTTGCTGTAGTACTGCCCTTCTACAACGTCACCGTATCCAGCTATCGCCCCAACTGGTGAAGCGGGCAACAGAAGCAATGCGATAAGCCCGAACAATCCGCTTAGTGCAGCAGTGAAACCGTTACGCCGTTGACAGACAGAAGTGATGTCGGGAGTTTTCATCTAGTTGAGTTCACCAACATCTGGTTGATTTCACTAGCATTGTGCCTGAAATGTCTTGGGGTTCTTCGGCAACTCTCACAAATTCAGTATTTTAGAGAGTTCGCCACGCTGAGAGACCTATGTTGTTGAGAATTTTAGTTTAGGTTAGAGGTTTGGGTGGTTTGTTGATGCGCCACAGTCGCTAAAATAATGTTCCGTGTCTGATTTTCTTCGCAGCTATCTCACTGTCGGCATCTTTGGCTTGGCTGGAGTTGCACTGGTCGCTGTTTTTCTTGGGTTGAGTCGCATCTTTAGACCCACCAATCCAACCCCGCAAAAGCTCGCAACATACGAGTCTGGGGTTGACCCAACAGGCGATATGTGGACGCAAACCAACATTCGTTACTATGTTTTTGCGCTTTTGTTTGTGATGTTTGATGTTGAGGCTGTGTTCATCTTCCCCTGGGCGATGCGCCTTGAGTCTTATGGCATGTTCGGCTTGATTGAGATGGCTATTTTCATTTATATTTTGTTGCTGGGTTTGCTTTATGCTTGGCGTAAGGGGATGCTGCGATGGGTTTAGTAGAGTCGGGTAAGTTGCCCAAGTCGCTCACCACCCTTTTGAACATGAGCCGTAAATACAGTTTGTGGGCGTATCAGTGGGGGTTGGCTTGTTGTGCTATTGAGATGGGGGCTGCGTTTGGCTCTCCTCGCTACGATGTGATGCGTTTGGGTGTGATCCCTTTGCCTGCCAGCCCTCGCCAGTCCGACTTGCTTATCGTTTCGGGTACCGTCACCGACAAAATGGCACCAGCAGTGTTGCGGCTTTATGAGCAGATTCCTGAGCCTAAATACGTGATTTCGATGGGTTCGTGCGCTAATTGTGGCGGTCCATATTGGGATTCGTATTCGGTGACTAAAGGCGTGGATCAGATTATCCCTGTGGACGTGTATGTGCCGGGTTGTCCACCTCGCCCCGAGGCTTTACTTGAGGGTATTGTGTTGCTGCAAGAACGTATCCAAAATGAGGACATGGCTAAACGGTGGAGAGGTGATCCGATTGTCGTTGACTGATACCACCGCTGATTCCACTGCGACGGCCACCGATGTCGCCGACGACGCTGTTGATGAAGTGCGTGAAGCGATTCTGCGAGACCTCAGTCGTGAGTTGGGTGAGGCGTTGGTTGGTTCGCACATAGCAGTTGGTGTTGATATCACGGTTCGGGTTAGTGTTGAGGCGTGGGCAACCACCGCAGCTTTTTTGAAAGACGGGCTGGGGTTTACTTTTTTCAATTTTTTGAGTGCTATTGATTGGTTACCTGCTCTGGGTCGAGATATGGATAGTCAAGTTGATTTGCGTTTGGATGCTGCGGACAACCCAGAATCAGCCGAAAAAGACACCGAATCCGAAGCAATGGAGCAGGGTTTAGCCGGTGGCGACACAAGGTTTCAGGTTTTTGCTCGGGTTAACGATGTGGTGCAACATAGGGCGATAACGGTTAAAGCTGATGTTGACCAAGAAAGGATGTCGGTGCCAAGTTGGGTGCCGGTTTATGCGGGAGCTAACTGGCATGAGCGTGAGGCTTGGGAGATGTTTGGTATTGATTTTGTGGGGCATCCCGGGTTACGCCATATTTATTTGCCGGGTTCTTTTGAGGGGCATCCTTTACGTAAGGATTATCCATTGTTGGCAAGGCGGATAAAGCCGTGGCCAGGCATCGTGGATGTTGAGTTGATGCCTACCTCTGACGAATCGGCACCTGCATGACCACAGTTTCTAGCCGACGTCAGCTTGATTACATTGCTGCACAGGCGGCTGATGCGCGGGTTAATCTTGAGATCGAAACTGAGGGGATGACCCTCAATATCGGCCCGCAGCATCCTGCCACCCACGGCACGCTTCGTATTGTGGCTAAGTTGGACGGTGAGCAAGTGGTGGCTGCTGAGCCGGTGATGGGTTATATGCATCGTGGTTACGAAAAGTTGAGCGAGGTTCGCACTTATCCTCAGGTCACCACGTTGATTAATCGGATTGATTGGTTGGGGAGTTTTGCTAACGAGGTTCCTTTTATTTTGGCGGCTGAGCAGTTGATGGAAGTTGAAGCCCCACCTCGTGCTCAGTGGATTCGTACTTTGCTTTTTGAGATGAGCCGTATCGCTAATGTGGTGTTGTTTTTGGGTGACATGGCTGTGCAGGTGGGTGCGGTAACCCCCGTTTTTTTCGCTTTCAGAGACCGTGAACACGTGCTGAACCAGATCGAGGCTGCTACGGGTGGGCGTTTTCACCCGAACTTTGATCGTATTGGCGGCTTGAAAGACGACCTTCCTAAGGGTTGGGTTGTTGAGACGAAGCAGGTGATGAAGAAGATGCGCGCGTTTTGTGATGAGATTGAAGAGTTGGTGCTAGGTAATGAGATTTTTCAAGCTCGTACCCGTGGTATTGGGGTTATCCCAGCAGATGTTGGATTAGCTTACGGGCTTTCTGGTGCGAATATTCGTGGTTCTGGGGTTGATTGGGATGTGCGGCGTGATGGTGTTACTGGTCTCGGGGGTTTAGTGCATTCTGAGCTCGATTGGCGGGTTTGGACTCATCCAGATGGCGATTCCTTTAGTCGGTTTTGGGTGCGGTTGCAGGAGGTGCGTGAAGCAACCAAGATGATTGATCAGTTGCTTGATGGTTTGCCTAGTGGTTCGATTATGGCTAAGGTGCCTCGTATTATTAAGGTGCCTGCGGGTGAAGCGTTTGTTGAGACTGAGAATCCGCTAGGGGTGATGGGTTACTATGTGGTTTCTAAAGGGGGCTTGGTACCGTTTCGGGTGAAGATTCGTTCCGCTTCGTTTAGCAATATGTCGATAACACCGTGGTTACTGACTGGTGTGTATGTTCCCGACATCATCACTATTTTGGGTAGCTTGTATTTCATCCTTGGAGATATAGACAGGTGACTGCGAGCCACATTTTTGCTGAGTTGGCGTATTGGCAACAGACGGGTATTCGTGTTGCCGTTGGTTTGGCTGCGGTTTTGTTGGTTGCTGGTGCGTTGGTGTATATGCATTTGTTTAAGGCTGTTTCGTTTATGCAGAGCCGCTTGGGGCCGATGGAGGCCGGCCCGTATGGTTCGTTGCAGTTGCTAGCTGAGGTTGGCAAACACATCCAGAAAGAAGACATCTTCCCCGCAAATGCTGATCGTTTTGTGTTTGCAGCTGCGCCTTTTGTTGTCTTGGCTTCCACGTTTTTGTTGGTGGTGGTGGTGCCGGCTGGCCCTGATGCTTGGTTTGTGAACAGTGCTTTGGGGATTTATTTGGGTTTGGCGGTTTCTTCTGTTTCGGTGTTAGGTATTTTGATGGCGGGTTGGGGTTCGTCTAATAAGTATTCTTTGTTGGGTGGTTTGCGTGCCACGGGTCAGCTTATTGCCTATGAGTTGCCTCTGATTCTTGCGGTTGTGGGTGTGGTTATTCAAGCGGGTTCGATGAACATGGCCGAGATCGTTTACGCCCAAGCAAATGGCGAGATTTTTGGTTTTGGTTTGCTGGGGAACCCATTTATTCTCACTCAGGGTGTGGCGTTTGTGATTTTTTTGATTGCGATGCAAGCAGAGTTAGCTCAAGCACCATTTGATATGCCTGTAGCTGAATCTGAGTTGGTGACTGGCTATATGACCGAGTACTCTGGTATGCGTTTCTTGCTGTTTTTTATTGGCGAGTTTGCTACCGCTGGGGTTTTCGCAGCGGTAGCTTCGGTGTTGTTTTTGGGTGGTTGGTATGTGCCCGGTATTGCTTCTGATGCTGAGATTATGAATGTGTTGGGGCCGTTGGTGATGTTGGTGAAGATTGTTGGGTTAACGTTTCTAATTTTTTGGACTAGGTTTTCGATGCCTCGTTTCCGTGAGGATCAACTTCAGCGTGTGGCTTGGAAGTTTCTTATTCCAATTGCGTTGGCTAATATCGTGGTCACGGGTGTTCTCAAGGTCACTTTTTAGGCAGGTGGGTTAGCATGGCTTTAGTTCCTGGTGTTCTCAAAGGGTTGGGCGTTACTGGTTCAACGATGTTACGCACGATTTTCCCTGGCGGGTTCACTAAACCGATCCCTTCACCTGTTAAGGGTGCTGAAACGGTTCAGTATCCGCATGAGAAGGAGGCTCCACCTACTCGGGCTAGAGGGGTGATTGCGTTGCATGTGGAGAACTGCACTGCCTGCATGCTTTGCGCTCGTGAATGCCCTGATTGGTGTATTTATATTGAAGGGCATAAAGAGAAAGCACCGCCTCGCCGCCCTGGTGGTAAGCCTCGGCAACGCAACAAGCTCGACAGGTTCGACATTGATTACGCGTTGTGCATGTATTGCGGTATTTGCGTTGAGGTTTGTCCATTTGAGGCGTTGTTTTGGAGTCCTGAATATGAATATTCCGAACCGCGTATTGCTGATTTGTTGCATGACAAGGATCGTTTGGCGGACTGGATGGAAACAGTTCCCGAGTTTGAAGATTATGAGGTTGGTTCGCAACAAAAGAAGTTGAAAGTGCCGCCCACGTGATGAATGATTTGCTTACCTGATGTTGCTTGCCGCGCTTTCTTCTGATGCAGACCTGTACGTAGCTCAAAACGTCTTTTTTGCGATTATTGCTCTAGCCATGATTTATTCTGCGTTTCGTGTTGTGACCACTAGCAATGTGGTCCACGCGGCACTGTGGTTGGTTGTGGTGTTGGCAGGTGTTGCTGCTCAGTTCATTTTACTTGGCTCAGAATTTGTTGCGGTGACGCAGGTGTTGGTGTATATCGGCGCGGTTGTGGTGCTGTTTTTGTTTGGGGTTATGTTGACACGCGCCTCGCTTGGTGACGATGAAACAGTGGCACAAGAGAAGCGCGGCATCGCCGCCGTGGTCGGTGTCCTGCTATTTGCGGTGATGGCCACTGCTTTGATCAATACTTTTGAAGATCTGCGTTTGGTTGTGGAACAACCTCAGCCAACTAGCACGGTTTCGGATGCGATTTTTTCTCAGTACATCGTTGCATTTGAGGCGGTGTCGGTTTTGTTGTTGGCAGCTTTGATTGGGGCCATTGTGGTGGCTCGTAAAGATTGAGATGTGTAGCCAATGTTGTTGAATCAGTTCCTGCTTTTGTCGGCTGTGTTGTTTTGCATCGGCGTTTATGGTGTTTTGGCAAGAAAAAATGGGGTGCTAGTCCTTATGTCAATTGAGCTAATTTTGAATGCCGTCAACATTAATCTGGTGGCTTTCGGAGCGCTCAATGCCGATGTTGGGGGTGAAGTGTTTGCGTTGTTTACTATTGCTGTGGCTGCCGCGGAGGTGGGTATTGGTTTGGCTATCGTGTTGCTTATCTACCGTAACCGCCGCAGTATTGACCTCACAAAAGCTGATCTTTTGAAGGGCTGAGTTCGTGTCTGTGTTGTTTGCACTCGCTGATTCTGAGACGGTACCCACTTCATCAACAGTTGTTGATAACGCCAGTTGGTTTTTAGAAAATGCTTGGCTTGTGCCTTTGTTGCCAGCGCTGTCGTTTTTAGGCATCCTTTTCTTTGGCAAGAAGATGCGCTACCGGGGTGCTGAGTTGGGGATTGCCGCTATTTCGTTGTCTTTGATTTTGGCGACGTGCGCTGGGGTTGCTTGGATCAATCATTACGACAATATGGGTTATTACGCGGTACAAAACTCTGTGCCGTGGCTGCAATCGAGCGGGATTGATTTTGGTGTTGGGATTTTGGTGGACGGTCTGTCGGTGATGATGTTAGTTATGGTCACGATTGTTTCGTTGCTGGTGCATATTTACAGCACAGATTATGTTAGTGACGACAAGCGATATACACATTTCTTTGCGTTTTTGTCTTTGTTCACTTCAGCAATGCTGTTTTTTGTTCTCAGCGACAACATTTTGCAAATGATTGTTGGTTGGGAGCTAGTTGGTGTTTGTTCGTTTGTGCTGATTGGTCATTGGTGGGAAGAAAAGCCCAATTCTGATGCGGCTTTGAAGGCGTTTTTGACTAACAGGGTTGGCGACATCGGTTTGCTGATCGGCATGATCGTTTTGTTCTTCACCGCAGGTGGTGCGAGCACGTTTAGCACCGTTGCTATCAACGAAGCTGTTGTGCAAGGCAACGTTTCTCACACGGCTTTGGTGGTTGCTGCTTTGTGTTTGATGGCCGCGGTTATGTCTAAATCGGGTCAGTTTGTTTTGCATACCTGGTTGCCCGATGCGATGGCTGGGCCAACTCCTGTTTCGGCGTTGATTCATGCGGCAACAATGGTGGTGGCGGGTGTGTTTATGATCGCTCGTTTGTATCCCGTGTTTTTCGAAGGAATGCAGATTGGTGGTTCAAGTATCAATTTGATGGCAACAATAGGTGCGGTAACGCTGGTGTTTGGTGGCCTGCTAGCTTTTGTGCAAAACGACATTAAGAAGGTGTTGGCTTATTCAACGGTTTCTCAACTTGGCTATATGGTTATGGCGCTTGGTGTGGGTGCTTGGGTGGCAGCGGTGTTTCATCTTTTCACCCACGCGTTTTTCAAAGCAAATTTGTTTTTGGGTTCGGGTTCGGTGGCTCACGCGGTGCATTCTTTTGATATGAAACGAGATATGGGTGGCTTGCGTAAGTTTATGCCGAAAACCTATACCACGTTTGTTATTGGTTCTTTGGCTTTGGCTGGTCTGTTTCCTTTGGCGGGCTTTTGGTCCAAAGATGAAATTCTTGCTGGCACTGGTGGTTGGGGCTTGTTCGGTGCTACTGGTGGTAATGGTGCTTACACTTTTCATCTGGTGATGGGCATGTTTGGTGCGGCTTTGACCGCCGCCTACATGACCCGTTGTGTCTATTTGACTTTTCACGGTAGCTATAGAGGCGCATCTAGCCACGGCTCGGATTCAGATTCAGGAGCAGATTCAACGGCAGATCATCATAGCGAACCACATGAATCGGGTCCACGAATTTTGGTGCCGCTATACATTCTTTCAGCTTTAGCGATAGTGGCTGGTTTTGCGAACCTTCCAAAGGGTTTTCAACTAGTGCCAAGTTCTTGGACCGAACGTTTTGGGCATTACATCGAACCAGTCGGGTCATCGTATTTCCCGAAAATCGCTCACGCTACTCCTAGTTGGTCGCTGGCGATTGCGGCTAGTTTGGTGGCTTTGGTGGGAGCAGCGGTAGCCATTCTCTACTATTTCGTCAAACTTGATCGTTTGTCGGTGTCAACAAAGCGGTCGCTCACTGAGTTGCCTGATGGAATAACCGAATCAAATGCACTGGCACACCTAGGCCATAGAGTTTTGGTCAACAAATATTACCTTGATCATCTTTATGAGCGGGTTGTGGTTGCTGCCTCGAAAGGCCCTTTGGCGCGTGCGGTTTATTGGGTTAACCAACACATGATTGATTATGCCGTTGACAAAACAGCTCAAACCTCAGTGAGTTTGGGTAGAGGTACTTACGACCGTATTGATCAAGGCCTCATTGATACTTTCGTTGATGGTTCTGGCCGAGTTTCGGATGCGACTGGTGAAGAATTACGCCAAATAAACACGGGCAAAGTTCAAAACTACGCAGCGATCCTTTTTGCAATGGCAGCGGTACTAGCCGGTGCCTTTATTATCATCTTCGCCTTCTAGCTTAGGAACAGATTTTTTATGGACACGATAGCAGACACTAATTGGTTGCTCACAGCACTGGTTTTCTCGCCACTTGTTGGAGCATTGTTTATGGTGTTGATACCTGAAAAAGACGAATCGTCACACAAAAAGGTTGCGCTGCTCACCTCGCTGGTAACGCTTGGCTTGGCCGGGTTTATGTTGATCGAATTTGATTACTCCTCTGCCGCGTCACTCCAATATTTTGTTGACACAACCTGGATTGATGTGATTGGTGCGGGATACACGATCGGTGTTGACGGTATGTCACTACCGCTGATTGCGCTAACAACTTTGATTATGCCTTTGGTGTTTGTGTACTCGTGGCATCATATTCCTGAACCAGGTAATGCCAAAGCCTTCTTGATCCTTTCGCTCATTTTGGAAACAGGCATGATTGGCACTTTTGTTGCCCAAGACTTAGTACTTTTCTTTGTTTTCTTTGAGGTTGTGTTGTTGCCGATGTTCTTTATGATCGCGGTTTGGGGCGGAGAAAATCGCCGTTATGCGTCTCTCAAGTTCTTTTTGTTTACGTTGTTCGGTTCTGCTTTGATGTTGTTGTCGTTTTTGGCGTTGTTCTTCCTGACCGGCGAGAACACATTCAACATGTTGGTGTTGACACAAAACGCCGGCGCAGGTATCGCTAGAGGCACCCAGCTGCTTATCTTCGCTGGAATGTTCTTGGGTTTTGGTGTGAAGGTGCCGATGTTTCCGTTTCATACTTGGCTTCCTGATGCCCATACCGAAGCCCCCACACAAGGTTCAGTTATTTTGGCTGCGGTGTTGTTGAAACTCGGCACTTATGGGTTCATTCGTATCGCCATCCCGATGCTTCCTGAAGCTGCGGAGGCTTGGGCACCGTGGATTGGCTTACTAGCAGTTATCGGCATTATCTATGGAGCACTCGGATGTTTGGCGCAAACCGATATGAAACGTTTGATTGCGTTTTCCTCTGTTGCTCACATGGGTTTTGTGATGCTCGGTATTGCCACTCTCACAGACTTCGGAATCAATGCAGCCATCTTTGGGATGGTCGCTCATGGTTTGATAACGGGGATGCTGTTCTTTATTGCGGGTTCGGTGAAAGACCGCTATCACACTCTTGAGATAAAAAGACTAGGGGGGATGCTAGCGCAGGCGCCCAAGTTGGGTTGGATTTTGGGTTTTGTGTCGATGGCTTCGCTTGGTTTGCCCGGTTTAGCTGGGTTTTGGGGCGAGTTCCCTGCAATCCTCGCGGCTTATAACCCTGCTGTGGGTATACCTGAGGGAACTTTCCGTGGTTATATGGTGGTTGCAGCGGTTGGCACCGTGCTCGCTGCAGGCTACTTGTTGTGGCTTTTGCAACGAACCGCGATGGGTGAACCACCGCTTGAGTTCAGAGATGACCCCAACATTACCGATGTGTCAACCACCGAATGGATTGCTTGGACACCCTTGCTTGTGGGCATCGTTTTATTTGGCGTTGCACCAGGGCTAATTTTTGAGGTCACAGACCCAGCCGTTATCGGCTCTCTTGACAACTGTATTAGGGTTGGTTGTGAAGCTACTCAAGCGGGCGTAACTGCGGTGGTTGGTGGCTGAGAGTGTTCGCGTTTATTGCTCAGATTGTTAGCGAATTTAACCGGCCGGCAATAGATTGGCACGCCGCCGCGCCAGAACTCACCTTGTTGGGTTTTGGAGCACTAATTACCATGGTTGATATTGGTTGGCTTGAGCGTGGTCGCAAGGTTGCTGCCCCTCTTACCTCTTTAGCTTTGTTGGCAACGATGGTGCCGATAATTACTTTGGCTGTGTCGGGTGAAGAACGTTCTATGTTTGCTGGTGGTTTTGTTGTTGACGATTACAGCTTAATTATGAAAGCCACGTTTGTGTTGACGGGTTATATTGTGGTGCTGATCTCAACGAACTACATCGCGCAAGGTGATTACTGGGAAAATGAATACTACGGGCTTTTGTTGAGTTCGATTCTCGGGATGATTTTGATGGCTTCTGCCCGCGATCTCATCACGATTTTTGTTGCGCTTGAGTTGTTGTCAATACCTGCATACATGTTAGCTACTTGGCGCAAACGCGACCTAAAGAGTAACGAAGCTGGTCTGAAATATTATTTGATGGGTGTGTTCGCTTCGGCGATAATGCTTTACGGTATGTCGCTGCTTTATGGTGCGACTGGTTCAACTTTGTTGACAGCGATCAATATAGAGACTGCGGCGTTGGCGCAACCGTCGGCTTTGGTTGTGTTGGGCATAATTTTTGTTGTGATTGGTTTTGCGTTCAAGGTGTCTGCTTTTCCTTTTCATACTTGGGCTCCCGATACTTATGAGGGTGCCCCCACGCCTGTCACTGCATTTATTTCGGTCGCGTCTAAGGCCGCTGGTTTTGTGGCTTTGCTGAACTTGTTGTTTGTTGGTTTGCTTGGCCGCGATGACGTTTTTGAACCGTTGATGTGGGTGTTAGCGGCAGCATCAATGACGGCAGGCAATTTGATGGCGTTGCGCCAAACGAATATTGTCAGGTTGCTCGCCTATTCGGGTGTTGCTCAAGCTGGTTACATGCTCGCTCCTTTGGCGGTTGCTGGGGCGGTGCCTGATAAGGCACTCACCGCTTCTGTGACTTACTTGGTGATTTATGCGGCTATGAACTTGGGTGCTTTCGCTATTGTGATTGCGGTGGCTCGCAAGACCCGCTCTGCTCAAATCGCTGATTATCGTGGGTTATTTCGTTACGCCCCTGGGCTAACGGTGGCGATGACTATCTTTTTGTTTTCTTTGGCTGGTATTCCCCCCTTGGGTGGTTGGTTGGCAAAGTTCCGGGTGATGGAGGCGTTGATTGAAGCCGACTCTGCGTCTGGTTTGGTGCTGGGCGTGTTCGTGGCGATAAATTCGGTGATCGCTTTGTATTATTACGCTCGCATTGGTTTGAGCATGTGGGCCGACGAGGTGCCTGACGGGGATTTGAGTCCTGTAAGTGTGCCTTTGTCTTTGGGTGTTGCTGTTACGCTCACAGCAGTATTGACGATTGCGATGGGTGTTTTGCCCGGCGATGTTGTTAGCCGATTCACAGAGGTCAGTCTTTTAGCGCAGCCGTAGAATAGGTTGCTTTGTTGACAACGAATCAAGTATATACGAGACCTCAAGACCCTCAAGTAAGGCTGGGCCTCGGCGGCGGAGGATGTTCTGTTGGCGGTGCTCCTGACCGTAACACCAAAGCACGCTTAGGGCGTGGGTTATGGCACGATTGGTTGAAACTCTTATACGAACCCGTATTGTTCAACCTCGCCCGAGACGCTGCGGGTAAGCCGGCCGACCGTATGGATCAGTCCATCAGGATGACACCAAGTGACGAACAGATGGTGCGTGGTCATGTGAGCCATCCTTGCAGGCGGGTGTGACACTTGCTAGTGTACCACTATAGACCGATCTACTCGGCCAAACGGCTCCAGTCGCGTCGCAACATCCGTTCGGCGAACCACTTTGAATCTCAACGGAGTGAACCCGCCAACTCGCCTTTTCCGACAACTTTGAGTAGCTGAGGCGGACGCGAAAATCCTCCCCTAGTGTCGGTACATTGCGTCCAGCAAGCCAAATCGTTACATCCGAATTCGGGTTGTACTTGGCTTGGAGCGACGGCAAGCTCTAGTGGTGGTTGCAGTTTAGGTGAGTGTATATGGTGTGTGCTGATTTCCAGTTGTGTAGTTTGCGTGGCATGTGGTTGAGGTTGTCGGGGACATGCTCAAGAGAGCAGCAGCGTCGCATCGTATTGCTGCATTTTGATGTCTCTGGTTACGAGCGTGAGATCGTGCAGTTTCGAACTCGTCTATCAGCCATTCGGGTGTGTCGCCGAAGTCTGGTTGCTGCAGATCGTGGAGTTGACCACGGTGACCGCTGACTCAGGCAACGACGTGAGCTTTCCCTCAGGGTCGACGCAGGTCACTTTGGACGGCACTGGGTCTGTGGTGTCATCTGGTGCCACGCCGACTTATCAGTGGACCTAGACAGGAGGAGGCACAGTGACGCTGTCGGGTGCGACCACGGCGCAGCCGAGTTTCGTGCCGCCGACGGCGGTGGGCACCACGTTGACGTTCCGGTTGACTGCTACTCATGCTGGTGTGTCGGCTTCTGACACGGTGACGCTCACCGTCGAGGGGTCGGGAGGCAGCGTGATGTCACTCGGTGGCGTCGTCTCGGGTGGCGCGGTGCAAACCGAGACGGTCAACAAACCCGACGGTGGCACGGCCACGTATTTGCTGATGCGTTTCACCGGCGACGACGAGTCCCAGGCGATCGGTTACCGACTCTCGTCTCAACCCTCGAACTGCTCGACCTGATCCGCCGCTACCTAGCAAACTAAAACGACTTTGAGCGTGTTGAGTCTCAGAAGGTGATGAAGAAGCTTCATTCGTTTCGGTTGTCTAGGGTCGTGTGTGAAACGGGGGATCGTCGGGTAGCGTTGCTTCGTAGCAATCTGCTACTGATTTGAACGGAGGTGCTTTGTGGCTATGAGTTCGCCCATTCGGATTGATGATGACGTTCATGCTGCGGCGAAACTCATCGCACCGGTTATGAGTCGCAGCACGGCGCAGCAGATCGCTCATTGGGCGCGTATCGGCCGCGAACTGGAGGCCTCTCGGAGTGTGTCACAGCAATCGATTTTGCGGGTTCTCAGAGGCGATGCCTGCTACGACGGCCTAAGCACTGACGAGCAGGCAGTCGTTCGCGCTGAGTGGGTTGAACGCATGACCGAGCGGCGTAAATCGCTCGACTTGGCTGCGGAGTTCGTCGCTGCGGGGCGCTCGTTCGTAGAACTTGACGAAACCGGCGATATCGTCGAGCACCGACCAGCTGCCGATGCTATTAGGCATACTGCTTGACGGTCTGTGTCGGATCCGGTTCTCCATGTTGTCGCCGGGCCAAACGGGCGGGCAAGACAACGTTTGTTGAACGGGTTCTCGGTCCGTTGCCGCTTGAGTTCGTCAACGCGGACGCGGTCGCCGCGCAACACTGGCCGGGAGACGAGTTGAGCAACGCCTATGCTGCGGCCGAGATTGCGGCTCAACGTAGGGCGGGACTGTTTGGGCAGCGTCGGTCGTTCGTCACCGAGACCGTGTTTTCGCACGAGTCGAAGGTTGAACTCATTCGTCGGGCCGAGCGAAACGGGTACATTGTTTTGCTTCACATAATGCTTGTCCCAGAGGATTTAGCTGTTGCCCGTGTAGCGAATCGTGTCGAGAACGGCGGACATGATGTCCCAGAGGAAAAGGTGCGCTCCCGCCATCGTCGGCTCTGGACCCATATTGTCGAAGCGATCGCCCTGGTTGCTCAAGCCGATGTCTATGATAACTCCTCGGCTTCGTCGCCGTTCAGACTTCTCGCGACATTTCGAAACGGAATGCTCGTGAAAGATCTGGATTGGCCGGCTTGGACTCCTCACGAATTGGTAAGCATCCGCCATCGAACAGAGCCTTGACACCGCATCGTCCCTGTGAAAGAGAGTTCGCAAGAAGCCGGTGTCGTGCTGAGCGACCTAGACCTGCCCCGAGAAGTCAACCGGCTGGGTCGCACCCTGTGACGCTCACCGTTGAGGGGTCGGGAGGCAGTGTAACGTCGTTCGGTGGTGTCTTCTCGGGTGCTGCGGTGCGAACTGAGACGGTCAACAAGCCCGACGGTGGCACGGCGAAGTATTTGTCGATGCGTTATCACAATACGCCAACGGCGACATCACTGCCGACGAACTGCTCGACCTGATCCGCCGCTACCTAGCAAGCTAAAGCAGCCCTCCACATATGAGGTCCCCGAAGGTGATGAGGAGGCTTAGTTTGGGTCTGCCCGCGGAGCGGAGTGCTCGGAATCGTTAGTCCTAGTTGGTACACGGCGAAAGCTGCGTTGAGCATCCCGTTTAACCGGCGTGATGTTCGGAACTTGCGGAGGTGTCGACCTTGAAATCACCGAGGTCACTCTCGCTGCATCGCGGAAGGTCGGCGCGCCGGTCGCTGGCACCGAGAGTATGCGGTCAAGGGGGTGACGCTGCATCAGGCGGATTGCTTGATCACTGCGTCCGCACTGGGAGCGGGTGCGACATTGGCCATGGCGAACGTGGCGGACTTCCCGATGCCCGAACTAGAGGTTGAACACTGGCCCTCCCCCTGCTGACTGTCGCCGACGGAACGCCGACTGCGACGGTGGTTTCGTGACCCTTTGCGAACTGAGATCGTTGTGGTTGAGATCGATACGATATTGAGAGTGGATGAAGCCGAAGTGGGACATCGATGGGTGCCGATCGCCGATTTGACAGACGCTGACCGCGCCGCTGCCAGCGAGGAACTGGTGCCACTGCTTCGTACTTGGCGAGAGGCCCGCAAGGAGATACCGGACCATCTGGTGACGGAGTTCAACCAGAGGCTGCGGTGCGAGTGGGCCATTGAGACTGGGATCATCGAGTGCCTTTACACGCTTGACGAGGGCACGACGCGCCTCCTTATCGAACACGGTATCGACGCGTCCTTGATCCCCCCACGATGATGCGGAGACACCTCCGGAACTCGTTGCCGACATGATCGCCGACCACATCGAAGCCGTCGATTGGTTGTTCGATATCTTTACGAAGGAACGTCCATTCTCGACGTCGTTCGTCCGAGAACTGCATCAACTCATGACTCGCAAGCAGGAGTTCGCGTCTGGAGTCGATGCCCTCGGGAGAGCCACGCGGATCGAGTTGCTTCACGGCGATTACAAGCGCCGACCGAACAATCCAACTAGACCAGACGGCAAGATCCACGAGTACTGCCCTCCAGAGCAGGTCTCCCCCGAGATGGATCGCCTGCTTGAGATGCACAAGGCACACATCAGCACCGGAACTGCGCTAGATGTGAGTGTGGACTGGTTGCATCATCGTTTCGCGCAGATCCATCCGTTCCAGGACGGCAATGCCCGAGTCGCTCGGACTCTCGCCTCTCTGTCACTCATTCGCGATGGGATGTTCCCGTTGGTCGTCACCAACAAGGACCGCGACACTATCTGAAGGTGCTGGGCGAAGCCGACAAGGGATATCTCGCGCCACTAGTTGACTTTGTAGCCCGGCTGCAGAGAAGGTGGCTGCTGTAGGCTTTGGGGATTACCGGCGCGATGCAGCTTGAGGCTGAGCACCTAGACCAGGTCATTGCGTCTATCGGTGAGTCTTTCCATCACCGTGAGCAGGTTCTCCGACAGGAGTTGGACACCGCCAAGGAAACAGCCGGGAGGCTACTGGTGGATGCCGTCGAGGTGCTCAACGACATCACCGACCGGCTTAAGGAGCAGGTGAGATCAGAGCTCTTTGAGCGAGAGGTCTTCGTAACTTTCAACCACGACAGAGATGCCGGCCGTCGCGGCTACTACCGATATCAGGTGATCGACACGGCCAAGCATCTCGAATACTTCGCCAACATGCGCGACTATCACTCTTGGGCGCGGCTCGTCATAGATACCGAGCAGGGACGTTCGGAGATCCTTCTCTCCTTTCACGGTGTCAACCGGGAGTATCGCGGCTTGATCGGCGCTTCAGCCTGTTTCTTTCGACATCAGAACGGAGATGTAGCCGAAGCGCAGATCACTGAGTTGCAGCCCGTGTGCGACGAGATGTTCCAGATAAATTACTCCGAAGACGCTGAGTCCATTCTACGTCGGTTCAAACCGTGGCTCAATCATGCGTTGTTGCGCGGCCTCGACCAGTTCCGCCGCAGCGAGTAGCCAACAACCAACACGCGCGTCAGCAGACCATCACACCGACCGAGCCACTGGTCGATTATCTCCAGCCAGCAGACAGACAATTTAGAACCAAGCATTGATGACTCTTCGCGAATGAGGGTGGAGTGAGGGTGGTGGCTATCCGCAAGATCTTGAGTGTTTTACGCGACGACCATAGAAAAAAATCTAAGTGAAGCTGTCGTCGGTTATAGAGTCGTTGAGCTTCTAGGGCAGGTACCAGCCGTGGTCGTGGCTCTACAATTTGTGACCCGCTAGCTAAGCAACTCGTAGGTTACGAGCAGGTTACGAGCAGGTTCCTAACGGTTGTATCACGCTGCAGTTCGGGACATTTGTAACCCAATAGTGAATCTGGGTAACGGCGGAGGTGGTGCGAGAATCTTCTACGATCCAAGAAGTTGTCTCGCCCGTTGAGCCACTTCGTTAGATCGATCGTGGGGGACGGCCCGAACACCTAGGCTCTCGAATACATACACGGCATCGGTGAACGTCGCAGAGGCCTTTGTTTGCAGTGCCGGGACATAAACCGCTTCGATTTCCACGTCCTTGCCGACATCGAATTCCTCCGCCGCGGCGAGGATTTGTCCACCAGCGTTGCGAGCCTCCTGGACGGTCCAGTCCCATGCTTTCACTTCCTCAGCGAGCGTCGCTTGATCAGGGAACTGGAACGACCATGTCTGCGTCAACTGAACCACCCGACCGTTCATAACAGCGAAGTCGAACAATGCATCGTGATGGACGGTCTTCAAGGTCACACGCTCACGCCGTTCCCTTCCTTTGGTGATTTCAACGTCGTCGTAAGCACGACGCAACTCAGCTAGTGCTGTGTTCTTCTTGGTTTAGGTTTGCTTACGAACCGCAGGATCAAGTACCATCAGGTCGAAGACTCTGGCTAGTGCATCGTCGGCTGAATCTGCAACCATCGGTGCCGGTGGGCTTAGCTGCACTATGTTCTGGTGATCGGCGTGGAGACACCACAACCAGTCTTCGGTCAACTCAGTTTTGTCGCACCTGCCACTCAGACGACTCTTCACTACCAACGATAGCTCCAACGTTGACGAACTCGCCCCGTGCCGGGTCGGGTACGAAACGGATAAGGGAATAAATGTATCTCACGATGCTCCTTTTATCAATTCTAGTCGTCAGCGACTAGTTTGTTGGTGTGGGGCTTGCCGACCGGATTCGTCATGAAATAGCTATGCACGGGCCTCTTGCGGTGTCGGAGTATCTGCGGTTGGCGCTTTATGACGAGAAGGGAGGGTTTTATCAGCAAGGCGGACGTGCCGGTCGAAAAGGAGACTTTTTGACCTCGCCCGAGGTGGGTCCGCTATTTGGTGCTGTGATCGCAAATGCGATCGATATATGGTGGCGAGATTGTGGCGAACCGCGCGAGTTCACGGTTTTTGAGTGGGGGGCTGGGCCCGGTACTCTAGCGAGGTCGGTGCTTGCTGCTAACCCCGAGGTTCTTCAGCATCAAGCATTGCGTTGGTATGCGATTGAGCGGTCGGCGCAGCAGCGCAGTCTTCACCCGAAACATCCCTTGTTGAGTTCTGTGGCGGATGCGCCAACACACACGGTGGCGGCTGGTTTGGTGTTGGCTAATGAGTTTTTGGACAATTTGCCTTTTGATTTGTATCAACGCCGCGGTCAAAGCTGGGTTGAATTGCGTGTTTCCAACCACCACAATCAACGAGACTTTGTTCTTGTAGGGGCTGCGGCACTAGATGCTTCGTCGCCGCTAACCGAGGAGCTCAACAGTCTTTTTGATGGCTCGCTACCAGATGGGGTGCAGGTTGTTTACCAAAGAGCAGCGCAGGAATGGTTAACGCAGGCGTTGGGGTCGTTGATTGAGGGTAGGGTGGTGGTGTTTGACTACGCCGACACCACACCTGAGCTCGCCGCTCGTGGTTCCTGGGTCAGATCTCATGCGAACCATAGCCGTCTTGGTGCGGGTGATTGGTTGTTGAACCCTGGGGCTTGCGACATCACTGCCGATGTGGCGATAGACCAGCTTGAGTTGGTTCGTAAAGCCGATTTCAATCGTTCACAGAGAGCTTTCTTGCAGTACTTTGGCATAGACGAGTTTGTTGAGCAGGGGAGGCAACGCTGGCAAGCCACCGCACATGTTGGTGATCTGGCAGCGTTGCGGGGTCTTAGTCGCGTTAGTGAGGCAAAAGCGTTGTGTGATCCCGATGGTTTGGGCAGCTTCCGTGTGCTTGAATGGCTAGGAGAGTAGAGCTAAAATCGTGCCCGTGAAAGATGCCGACGGGACGCGCTAGTGTGGGGGGATGCCTGGACCAACCCAACAGCGCGGCGAAGGGCATTTTATGCTGGAGCGAGTTCGAAGACGAACAGACTGGGGCGGACGATATTGCAAACTGGGTGACGCGATTGGTCGATTCTGGGATGCCTGCCGAAGCTCTAGCACACGGTGAGCCGAGTGCTTTGAACGCCGAGGACATCGCTGTGCTGGCGCGTACTGGCACCGCTCTCAACGCGACCTCGGAGGCGCTCATTGACCGCGGGCACGAGGTCGCACTCTCTCACAAGGACAGCGAACTCATGTCCAGTCGGCTCGGCACGGTGGCATTAGAGTTGATGCGTTCCCACAGCGACCGTCACCACACGCTGGCCGTGGCGGCTCTGGCTAGAGACTTCGGTATCGATCTGTCAGCCTCAGTCGACCAGACTAACGGTGCATCCTTGAGCATTTCGAGCGATGCGCTTCGGTCGGCCGATGATGAGAATTTCGTCGTTCTTGAACCGCTATTATCGACCGACGCGCCAGAATTCTTCATTGAAGCACTTAAGGACTGCCAACTAGCTGAGGACGAGAACATCAAGCTGTTAGCAAACTGGAACGCCGACTGCAATCTTGTCACGAACGCATGGTCAGAGTTCACCAACATCACGCCCGTCGCAGAACGTTCATGGACACGTTTCGTCTTACACTTCGAGCGAATGGCCCGCGGACGCGATCTCGGGCCAGGCGTGCGCCTCCTCACAGTACACAAGGCGCAAGCACGTGAGTTCAAAGCGGTGGCCATCGTTGGGATGAACGACGGGCAGTTCCCCGACTTCCGCGCCGAGTCACCTGCCGAGAAGCAAGCCGAGTTGCAGACGTTCCACGTGGCGGTCACGAGGGCTTCACGGATCCTGCGGCTTACACGCGCCCGCACACGCCCGACTCGCTACGGGGACCGTACAACAGATCCGTCACCGTTTCTGCAACTTGCATGCGACGCGGAGCATGCCGACTCGTAGACTGGGCCGTTGCGACATCACAATCCCTACCAGAGCAGCCCAATCGCGGTGCGGGACCATCCCGAGTGTGTAGCCGGTGTCGCCGTTGAGTTTCACCGTCACGTACCTGTGGCACCTACGCATTGACGTTTCATCGACCAACAACACCGTAAAGTGCTCACGGCAGCGATGCCCAGCGATCATACGCGCCCAGGCCAGCACCACGGCGTTGATCACCAACCGAGCAGATCGCCTGCCACCGCGATCCGTAGTGCCGCTCATTATCGAGCACCATCCTCACTGCCCGCTCACGCAGCTCGGCCGGATATCTTCTGGTGTTTGTCATAACTCCATCCACTCGAGTAAAAGAGTCTTCAACAAAACTTGGGTGATTCAACCGGCACTTTAGAGTTCTTGCTGCTTGTAGAACGCTGTATGTAGACAATTTGTAGATAAGACTGTAGGCTTCAACCATGAACACGACGACGATCCGGGTTGACCGCGACACTCACGCTCGACTCCTTGAGATCAGCGAGGCGAACGGCGATACGCTCACGAAAACGGTTCGCGATGCCACCGAGGCGTTAGAACGTCTCCGCTTCGGCTTGCGGGTGCAAGAACAGATTGCCGCGCTACAGAGCGATCCCGATGCCTGGAGGGATTACCTCGCTGAAGCCGAAACGTCTTCGGTCACCGATGGCATCTGTTGACGATCTGTGGCTGGTCGATTTCGGCGAGCCATACCCAAGTGAACCTGCATATCAACGACCGGTGCTTGTGCTTGGTCCCCCCGACACATTCGGCCGGGGCTTCCCGATGGTCATCGTCGCCCCCCTGACCACAACGGACCGCTCCCTTCCGATTCACGTGGAGGTGGACGCCACAGATCATACCGGCTTGCACCGAACGAGTTTCGTTCAATGCGAGTTGATCCGCTCAATCAACGAAATCCGCCTAATCCGGCGCCTCGGCATCATCGACCTAGACACAGCCCAAAGAGTGGACAAAATCGTCCGAATCCTGCTCGGCCATTGAGCAATGAAACGCCGGGACTCGGTCGCGGACGGTGGCGGGGGCTACTGGGCCGACCACAGGGAGCTGATAGGGCGGGTGTGGAGGCGGGTCGCCCAAACTCAGGGCGTGGGGTCCGGTGTGCAGCAGAATCCCGGCTTGGAAGCAGGAACGTCAGCGGGTCGGACAGAACCGTCTCCCGTAGTTTCTCCTGATCGCTTGGGGGAGGGCTAGGAGAGTGTCGATTACTTCATCTTGCAACTATAATAGGCAAAAAAAGTTGTATTATCGGAATATACAGTAGTTTAAAGATACTATTTTGCCTATGAACCTTACGGAACTCTCAGATGCGGCGTTGCAGGCCGAGATCGGGGCTCGACTCCGCCATGCGCGGCTGCAGGCGAACATCTCGCAGGAGGAGCTAGCTGTCGCGGTCGGAATCAGCCGTCGGACCGTCGCCAACGCCGAGAAAGGCGCGGGTTGCACGCTTCAGACGTTGCTGGCGATTCTGCGCGGTCTCGGCCGCCTCGAAGCCATCGAAGCACTGCTCCCCACGCCTGTGCACAGCCCGGTTCAGCTTCTTCGCGATGGTGGTGTGCCCCGACAGCGTGCCAGACGCAAGACCTCGGACCCAGCCGACGATACTCCCAGGTGGAAGTGGGGAGACGAAAGGCCGTGACCCAACGCGTGGAAGCAGCCGAGGTTCTGCTGTGGGGCGACTCCATCGGTGTGGTTGCGTGGAACAGCGAGAGAAGACTTGCGGCTTTCGAATACACCCCAGATTTTCAACGCAGCACGATCGAGCTCGCGCCACTTCAGATGCCGCTCGGGCCGCGAATCCATAGCTTCCCCGAACTGTCGCGCGAGAGCTACAGGGGACTGCCTGGACTGCTCGCCGACTCGCTTCCAGACCGTTTCGGTACGCTGCTGATCAACCAGTGGGTTCAGCGCCAAGGGCGCACCGTCGAGTCGTTCACCCCGATAGAGCAGCTTTGCTACATGGGTCGCAGGGGTATGGGCGCACTCGAGTTCGAACCGGCCGTCCCGCTGGGGAGACCCTTGGAGGAGCAGAGGTTAGTTGAGATCGACCGACTGGTCGAGTTGGCAAATCAGGCGCTGTCCGACAGGTTGTCGCTGCACTCGTCGACAGAAGGCGAGGAAGCGCTCAATGACCTGATCAGAGTTGGCACGTCAGCAGGTGGTGCCCGAGCGAAAGCAGTCATCGCTTGGAACAAGAACACAGGAGAAGTGCGTTCTGGGCAAGTCGATGCGGGTCCCGGGTTCGAACACTGGCTGCTCAAGTTCGACGGACTGTCCAATAACCGTGACCGAGAGTTGGCGGACCCGCAAGGTTTCGGCCTCGCCGAGTTCGCGTACTCGGAGATGGCTCGAGCCGCCGGGATCACGATGGCCCCGACCCGGCTGTTACACGAGCATGGTCGCAGCCACTTCATGACGAAGCGGTTCGACCGTACCGACAGCGGGGGAAAGCTCCATATGCAGACCCTGTGCGCGATGGCACACTACGACTTCAACCTCACCGGTGCCTACAGCTACGAGCAGACACTCTCTGTGATGCGCCGGCTTGGGCTTGGTCATGGCGACATTGTGGAGCAGGTCCGGCGAGCCTTCTTCAACGTGATGGCCCGCAACCAGGACGACCACACGAAGAATATCGCGTTCTTGATGGACCGCAGCGGTAGTTGGCGTCTCTCTCCCGCCTACGACGTCATGTGGGCACACAATCCCACCGGTGTCTGGACGAGTCGACATCAGATGACGATCAATGGCAAACGCGACGATTTCACGATCGCAGACCTCCGCTACCTCGCCCGTGAGGGAGGACTCTCGCCCCCGGAAGCGGACCGGCTGCTCGCAGAAGTGAATGGCGCCGTTGGTGACTGGCCTCGTTTCGCCGCGGCCGTCAATGTCCCTCCCAAGATGGTCCGCACCATCGAGTCCTCACACCGGCACCTGCTCTGAACCACGGTGCAGTCGTTCCGTCAGTGTTCGCTTGTGACATAGATATACATGATTTAATATGTGAAGAAGTGAAGAAGGCCCTCCCACGCGAACCCATGGGTCAATGGCTAGTCAAGAACATGCCGCGAGGTGTGGCACTGGAACTGCCAGACCGCAACGAACCAGACCGAGGTATTTCCTTCGTCGTCCGAAGAGACGCGTGACCGGGGGAACTCTCCTTCCGTCGGACCTGCGGGCACTCTTGCTTGCTCAAGCCAGTCCCAAAAGGCGGGGCAGAAGTCAAAGCCGTAGTGGTCTCTCTTGGCGCGAATGAACACATCTGAGTCGAGCAGATAAGCCACTACAGCACCTCAAGCTGTTGTCCGAGTCTCTCGAAAGTGGCCATTTTCTTGAGATGGAGCAGGCGGAAAGCCTGGGAATATGTGGTTCTGCCCTCGAGAGTGCTGGCAATCAGCGCACGGGTGAAGTGCTTCCCCACCTGTACTGGTTTGGTGTTGTAGAAGTTGCCGCCTTTGCCTCTCAGCACCGCGATGTCAGCGATGCGTTCGCTCTCCGCCTGCAGTGCGTCCATCAACTGGTCCCATGAGAGCATCCCAGCTTTCCGCATACGAATGAGGACTACTTGCGTGCTCACCCGGAACTCGGTGGCTAAAGGTTGTAACTGGTCGCGAACCCAAGATCTAGATTTAGTTCGGACTGGAACTCTGCCATCGGCACCAGTAGTTCGGCTGCTACTTGATTGCACCAGCGTTCTTGTTCGTGATGTTGAGAAGATCGTGGGTCAAGGTCGGACATTGCCGTTTCGCCAAGCCAGATATGTGCCAGTTCATGGGCCAACGTGAACAATTGAGCGGCCTTGGAATCCGAGCCGTTCACGAACACCACCGGCGCATGGGGGTCGGCGAGGGCAAAGCCGCGAAACTCCGCCGGATCCAGTTTGCGGTGTGTATTGGATCCGACGATTCCACTAATCATTACGAGCACGCCAATCTCCTCCGCACTTTCGCGCAAACGTGTGAGGGCACTGTCAGAACTCGTGCATTTCTGGCGGGTTGATATCGTCCAGTTGAGGAATCGACGCATTCGTTCGGCTGTCCTCTCCGGCGGGGAAGCGAGGGTTGCGCTAGCGACGAAGTCAAGCGGTTGTTCGTTGTTCAAGAGTTGATGGTCGCGATACCATTCTTGGCGTGCTTGGCATGTATACACCGTGTCGAGGAGGTCGGCGGTCGGCGGTCGGTGCCACCGGACGGTCGCCTACCGTATGGAAGTCGGGAATCGGCACACCCTCGGTTGGTGGTTCATCGAGAAAGAAGTGTCCGACCGGCGTGTAGGTCCTTTTGGCGAATTCCTCAACCTGCTTCAACGTCGGTGTCTTCGCTCCGCTCATCCAGGCTTCGTAGTGAGGAAAGCGTTTGCTCCAGACTTTGTCGTCGATCCCCGAACGGGTCCGCGCCCATGAGAGCAAACTAGAGGAGACCTCCACGCGGACTGTCATGTGGTCAGGATAACAGACTGGAGCGGAGTCGTATTGCGGTGCATTGAAATCACTTCGACTAAGCAACGCTTCGCCCCTGAATCGAAGCCGTTTTCCGCACGGTGTCCACGGACCACCCTTCGGGCCGGCTTCGGTCAGGTCGCCACGACATCGACCAGGCCCTCGAGTGCTTCGAAATCGTCGGGATTGCGGGTGTAGAGAGGGAGTTGTGCGGCGAGGGCGGTCGCCGCGATGAGCAGGTCGACGGCGCGGGCTCCGCGAGGTTTGCGTCCTGCGCCGGCGACAGCGGCGAAGACGCGGCCGTAGGCGCGGGCTGTGTCGGCGTCGAAGGGGAGAGGGTCGAAGGTGGCTTCGGTCCGTTAGAGCCGGTCTTGGCGGCGGCTGCGTTCGGCGGGGTCGTTGGTGGCGTTTGGGCCGGCGGCGAGTTCGGCGAGGGTGATCGAACTGATGGCGACCTCGATCGGAAGGAGGTTTGCCGGGATGGCTTAGAGGTCGATGACGACCGAGGTGTCCAGCAGGCCGCGCGCGGGGCGCTCGTTGTCAGGCACGAGGTGTGATAGTTTGCTCGGCGAAGTCGTCGAGGTCGCCGCGGAGACGGTCGTCGTCGACCGCGGGGGCGGTCCGGAACAACTCGACGGCAGCCTCGGCGCGGACGAAGCGTCGCCGGCGCAGAGGGGTGAGTTCGCCGACCGGTTCACCGTTGCGGGTCACGATGAAGGTCTCACCCTCGCCAAGGGCGCGCATGATGCACCCGCTGTCGTTCCGAAGCTCTCGCTGGTTGATCTCACTGCTCATGGTCGGCAGTGTAGCACGGCGTGCTACGGAACTGGCAGGCGGTCCGACTGCATCGGCGTCAGCTCACACTCAGAAGCCCAACCCAACCGCTCCGATGGCGGGGGGTTAAGGGGCTGTTCGCGACCGCTGGACCGCCGGCGCGACGCCCAACCGCCGTCAGGACCGGACAGTGCCCCCCACAGCCGTCGCGCCCGATGCCGGCTTCCAGAACGCGCCCGACACCGACCCGGCCCTGGCGGTGAACCGGCAATGGTTGAGCGAGGCACTGGCGGCATCTGACATCGAGCCTCGGGCACCCTTGGTCGATGCCGTCAGCGAGATCGACGCGGCCCTCGAATCCGTGCGAGGCACCCTGTCACACCAGGTTCGCAGGTGATGGAGGCCGGGTGAGGTGGCACTGCAATCAGCCCCACCGACGGCGGCCGGACCCTCCAACCACCATCAGGGGTTCAGGTGCGAGGTCCGCTTGCCCGCAGCGGATCCGAGGTCGTTCGAGATCTGATTCGCAAGGCGCCGGACGGTTCGGGCGGCGTCGATCAGTGAGCCCTCGAATCGGAACTTCGGGGCAGTGATGCCGAGCGCAGCCACCGCCACGCCAGAAGGGCCGCGAATCGGTGCGGAGCAGCCGACGACGCCCTCCTCGAACTCGTCGATGACAATCGAGTAGCCGGCCTCTCGGGCACGGGCGACTTCTGCCGCGAACTTCGTAGGGGTCGTGCATCGCAGCCCGGGAGCTTCGGCGATGCGTACGGGGGTGAGCCACGCGGCGGCGAGTTCGGGCGGTTCGGTCGCGAGGATCGCCCGACAGGTCGAGCTGCCGGCGGCCGGGCCGGCCGCTCCGACGCGGGCATACGGTGCGAGCGCATGCCGCGATGCCTCTGAGGCGATGATGATCGTCTCGTCCGCGCGGAGCACGACGACCTCAGCCGTCTCGCCGTAGGCCGAGGCGAGCTGTCGGAGGTAGGGGCGGCTCGCCGCAGCGACATGCGATTCGAGGCTCTGCGCTGCGATGGTGTGTATGCGCCACCCGATCACGTAGCCCCGCGACGTGGCGTCGCGATCCAGAATGCCCGCATCGGCCAAGGTCGAGAGAGCCCGTGAGATCTGGCTCTTGTCTCGTCCGGTCTGTGCGGCCAAGTTGCTGACCGAGCTCGGTGCGCCGTCGGCAGCGACGATGTGGTCGAGGAGTTCGAGGTCTCGGCTCAGTCCAGCTGCGTTCTTCCGGGCTGCCATATGCGCACATCCTAGAAAGCTGTTGCCATATATACAACTCTTCTTGTGTTTTGCTGAGGGGCCGGCTACGATGCCCTCAGAGTGGCTACGGACTTCTAGCCCGCGAGAAAGGTTGAGGAACTCAGGATGCGAGACCACCCACGAGTCGTGGTCGTCGGCGGAGGCGTCGTCGGCGCCAGTGTGCTCTACCACCTGACCAAGAATGGCTGGACCGACGTTGTCCTACTCGAACGAACCGAACTCACCGCCGGTTCGACCTGGCACTCGGCCGGTGGCATGCACACCCTCAACGGCGACCCCAACGTCGCCAAGCTCCAGCAGTACACGATCGAGCTGTACAAGGAGATCGAGGCACTGTCCGGGCGGGACTGCGGGATTCACCTGACCGGCGGACTGATGCTCGCCGACAGCGAGGAGCGCATGGACTGGCTTCGGATGGCCCACGCTCGCGGCCGCTACCTCGGGATGGACACCGAGCTCATCAGCGTTGCCGAGGCAAAGAAGCTCATGCCGCTGCTCGAGGAGGAGTACTTCGTGGGCGCGATGTACGACGCCCACGAGGGTCACGTCGACCCCTCCGGCGTGACCCACGCCTACGCCCAATGCGCCCGAGACAACGGTGCTGCCATTTACCGCAACAGTTGGGTCCGCTCGCTGGCCCGTACAGCCGAGGGATGGGACGTCGAGGTCATCGAGACATCCAGCGGCGAGGTGAAGGGAACCATCAGCTGCGAACACGTCGTCAACGCCGGTGGACTCTGGGCACGCGAGGTCGGCCGGATGGCCGGTGTCGAACTGCCAGTTCTGGCCATGGAGCACATGTATCTCCTGACCGAGGACATCCCGGCGATCGCCGACTACAACACCGAACACGGTGAGGTCCTGCACTGCATCGACTTCGGCGGTGAGATCTACATGCGTCAGGAGGGCGGCGGGCTCCTGCTCGGGACCTACGAGCAGGGCGGTAAGCCGTGGTCGGTGGAGGAGACCCCGTGGGATTTCGGCATGCGGCTCCTAAGCCCCGACCTCGACCGCATCGCGGAGTCTCTCGACGTGGGCTTCCGGCATTTCCCTGTGTTCGAAGAAGCGGGCATCAAGCAGGTCATCAACGGCCCGTTCACCTTCGCTCCCGACGGCAACCCATTGCTCGGTCCGATCCGCGGCCTTCCCGGTTTCTGGAGTGCCTGCGCGGTCATGGCCGGACTCAGCCAGGGCGGCGGGGTCGGTTTGTCGCTCGCCAACTGGATGACCGACGGCGACCCCGGCTTCGACGTCTGGGGGATGGACGTCGCCCGCTACGGCGACTTCGCGACCCGCCGATACACGAGCGAGAAGGTGCAGGAGAACTACAGCCGTCGGTTCCGCATCCAGTTCCCCAACGAGGTGCTCCCCGCCGCTCGGCCGCTCGAGACCTCGCCGATCTACGACCGTCTCGTCGCCGAGAACGCGGTCTGGGGCGACGGGTACGGGCTCGAAAGCGCTCTGTGGTTCCAGAAGCCCGGCCTCGAGCCGGTCGAGGAGGTCACGTTCGGCCGTTCCAATGCCTGGGATTCGGTGCGCGAAGAGGCCCTAGCCGTTCGCAATGGCGTCGGGGTGATGGAGACGACCGGCTTCGCCAAGTTCGTCTTCACCGGCGCGGATGCGCGGAGCTGTCTCGACTCGATCATCACCAACCGGCTTCCGGGACCTGGCCGGATGGTGCTGGCGCCGATGGTGAACCACAACGGCAAGCTCATCGGCGACCTCACCGTCGCATGTCTCGGCCCGACCCCCGGCGAACTCGCCGGCCCGCGCACCACAACGACTGGCGGCGCGACCCAGAACACGGGGCACCAGGAACGCTTCGTCGTCTTCGGGTCGGGCGTGGCCACGCGCTTCTACGAGCGCTGGTTCGATCAGACGATCCCGTCGGAGGCTGATGTCACCTATACAACGTTGGGCTGGGACCTCTGTGGTCTCGCCATCGCCGGCCCGCGATCGCGGACCCTGCTCGAACGGCTCACCACCACCGACGTGTCCGGTGAGGCGTTCCGATTCATGGACTTCCGTCAGCTCGACCTCGGCCCGATCCCCGTGTGGTGCGGACGGGTATCGTTCTCCGGAGACCTCGGCTACGAGTTCTGGATGTCGTCGAGCCGCCAGCGAGCGGCCCTCGACCTCCTCCAACGTGAAGGGAGCGACCTCGGACTTCGCCTGTTCGGCCTGCACGCGCTCGACTCCCTTCGCCTCGACAAGGGATTCGGCACGTGGGGTCGCGAGTACCGGCCCATCTACGACCCGTTCGAGGCCGGCCTCGAGCGATTCGTCAAGCTCGACAAGGGCGAGTTCATCGGCCGCGACGCGCTAGCCGAAGCCCACGAGGCGGACCCCGAACGACGGCTGCTCACCTGGTCTGTCGACACCGAAGGCGGCCGCGACGGCGCCGACGTCATCGGCGACGAACCCGTCTGGTACGACGGCGTGGTCGTCGGCTGGGTCACCTCGGGCGGCTACTCGCACCACATGGACACCTCGGTGGCCATGGGCTACGCGCCTGCCCGCCTGGCAGATGCGCCTGGGCAGTTCGAGATCGAGATTCTCGGCGTCCGGAGGGCCGCGACCCTCGTCGACGGCTGTCTCTGGGACCCCGAGGGGCAACGAATGAGGAAGGGGTAACCACCCATGACCAACGAGAACAGCTACGACGCCATCATCATTGGTGCGGGCGTCATCGGCGCCGCCATCGGCTACGAACTCGCCAAGGCCGGCCGCCGGACGCTCAACATCGACAAGCTCCCGGCCGCCGGATACGGATCGACGAGCAGCACGTGCGCCATCATCCGCTTCAGCTACAGCACCTACGACGGGGTGGCCATGGCGTGGGAGGGGCAGCACTACTGGGTTGATTGGCGCGACTACCTCGGTGGCGACGTCGACGAGCGTGGACTGATCGACTTCGTTCAGTGCGGCACCGCCCTGCTCAAGAAGTCCGGCGGGCACTCGCACCACGAGAAGGTCGTGCCGCTGCTCACCGAGCTCGACATTCCGTTCGAAGACTGGGACCTCGACACGCTTCTCGACCGCCTCCCGGCCCTGAACGGATCCGTGTTCGGCCCACCGAAGCGTCCCGACGACGACGAGTTCTGGGCCGAGCCGACCGAACAGCTGCTAGGCGCCGTGTGGACCCCTGACGCCGGATACATCTCGGACCCTCAACTCTCGACGCACAACCTCCAGCGCGCCTGCGAGAGCGTCGGCGGCGAGTTCGTCTTCAACACCGAGGTCACTGCGATCAAAGCGACCGACAATCGCGTCACCGGCGTCACGCTGTCGACCGGCGAGACGATTTCGGCTCCCGTCGTCGTGAATGTCGCCGGTCCCCACAGCTTCGTCGTGAACCGCATGGCCGGCCTCGAAGGCACCATGAACATCTCCACCAAGGCGCTCCGCCACGAGGTGCACCACGTGGCCTCACCCGAAGGCGTCAACTACGGCTCGACCGGCTGTCACGTACAGGACGGCGACACCGGCATCTATTTCCGTCCCGAATCCGGCGACAACATTCTCATCGGCTCCGAAGACCCCGACTGCGACCCGCAGGAATGGATCGAGGATCCCGACAACTACGACACCGAGGTGTCCCACGCGCAATGGGAGGCCCAGGTCCTCCGGCTCGCCCGGCGCATGCCCGACCTCGGAGTGCCCAGTGTCAAGCGCGGCGTCGTCGACCTCTACGACGTCGCCGACGACTGGATTCCGATCTACGACAGGACCGATCTGGGCGGGTTCTACGCAGCGATCGGTACGTCGGGCAACCAGTACAAGAACGCCGGCGTCGCGGCCGCGGCCATGGCAGAGCTCATCGATGCGGTCGAGAGCGGCCACGATCACGATGCCGAGCCCGTGGTCCACGTCGGTCGCTACACCGGACTGGAGATCGACATGTCGAGCTTCAGCCGGAATCGTGCGATCAACCCCGACAGCAGCTTCTCGGTGAACGGCTAGCAGGTCCGGCAAGCAATGCGCCGAACCGATTTCTACGAACAACTCGAGGGAACGCTCGACGGCATCCGAACCGACGGCCTCTGGAAACATGAACATGAACTGGTTTCTCCACAATCGGGAGAGATCACGCTGGGTGAGACGGGAACCCGCATCAATCTCTGTGCGAACAACTACCTCGGCCTGGCCGACGATCCGAGTGTCATAGCGGCAGCCAAGGACACGATGGACCGCCTCGGTCACGGCATGGCGTCCGTGCGCTTCATCTGTGGCACGACAACAGAACACTGTCTTTTAGAGGACGACATCGCGACCTACCTCGGAACCGACGCCGCCATCACCTTCGCCGCGTGCTTCGACGCCAACGCTGCGGTATTCGAGCCGCTGCTCGGCGCCGCCGACGCCATCGTCAGCGATTCGCTGAACCACGCGTCGATCATCGACGGTGTCCGACTGTCGAAGGCGAGGCGGTACCGCTTCGCCACTCGGGACATGACCGATCTGCGCACCCAACTCGAAGCGGCCCGGGCCGAGGGCGACGGGGCGGTCCTGATCGTGACCGACGGGGTGTTCTCGATGGACGGCCACCTCGCCGATCTCGCCGCCATCTGTGAGCTCGCAGATGCGTTCGACGCGCTGGTGATGGTCGACGATTGTCACGCCACCGGACTCATCGGACCGGGTGGTCGTGGAACACCGACCCACTTCGAGGTCGCAGATCGCGTCGACATCGTCACGAGCACCCTCGGCAAGGCCCTCGGCGGTGCGATGGGCGGCTTCGTCGCAGCTCGTCGGCCCATCGTCGATCTGCTCCGCCAACGGGGCCGCCCGTATCTCTTCTCGAACGCACTGTCACCAGCACACGTCGGAGGTGCACGCGAGGCGATACGAATTGCCGCCACCAGCGACGACCGCCGCGAACGCCTGATGCGCCACGCGCAACGATTCCGTTCGGCCATGACCGCAGCAGGGTTCGAGCTGACCGGAGCCGGCCACCCGATCGTTCCGGTCATGTTCGGCGATGCGACGGAGGCCGTGTCGATGGCAGAACGCGTGATGGAGTTGGGCGTCTACGTGACCCCATTCTCGTTTCCGGTCGTTCCCCACGGTCAGGCCCGCATTCGCACCCAGATGAGCGCCGCCCTTACCGATGATCACCTCGATACGGCGATCGAGGCGTTCACACGGGCCGCAGACGACCTCGGCATCGAGCGGAGCCCGCGGTGAGAGCACTGATCAAGTCGGGCCCGGGACCAGGTCTCGAACTCGTCGAGTGGCCGGCCCCGGCGGTCGGACCGAACGACGCCGCGATCGCTGTCAGACGAGCGGCGATCTGTGGCACCGACCTCCACATCTTCGATTGGGACGACTGGGCCGCAAGCGAAGTCGTGACACCGGTGACGGTGGGCCACGAGTTCTTCGGCGTCGTCGAAGCCGTCGGCGACCAGGTGAGTGGTATCGAGATCGGCGAGCGGGTCGCTGGTGAGGGGCATCTGACGTGCGGAACCTGCCGCAACTGCCGCGCAGGGAGGCAGCATCTGTGCCGAAACACCATCGGCGTGGGCATCCACCGCGACGGCGGATTCGCCGACCTGGTCGCGATCCCGGCGTCGAACGTCTACCGCGTACCTGATGAGATCGAGGACAACGCCGCGGCGATTCTCGACCCGCTCGGCAATGCCGTGCACACCGCCCTCTCGTTCGACCTCGTCGGCGAGGACGCGCTGATCACCGGCGCTGGACCCATCGGTCAGCTGGCGGCCGGCGTGGCCCGCCTCGCCGGCGCCCGCCATGTGGTCGTCACCGACACCGTCGAGGACCGGCGCAACAATGCTCTGCGAATGGGCGCGTCGCTCGCCGTTGAACCGGGGGTCGAATCGCTCGAGTCGGCCATGGCTGAGCTCGGGATGCGCGAAGGATTCGACGTCGGTCTCGAAATGTCCGGCCACGGTGCTGCACTCGACGACTTGATTTCGGTCATGAACCACGGTGGGCGCATCGCACTGCTCGGACTCTACGGCCGACGGCCCGACATCGACATGAACGCGCTCATCTTGAAGGGTCTGACGGTGAAGGGAATCTACGGCCGAGAGATGTTCGAGACCTGGTACAAGGCAACCGCTCTGCTCACTGCGGGTCTCGACGTCTCGCCGGTCGTCTCCCACGTGCTGCCGCTGGAGGACTTCGACGAAGCTTTCGATCTCGTCCGCACCGGCCGAGCGAGCAAGGTGGTCTTCGACCTCGGGGCCTGAGCGGGCCAAAGAGACGCATGAGCGGAAAGATCCTCAACTCCATGGAGGCGCTCGCACCAGAAGTAGTGGACGCAGGCTCGGAGTTGCATCGTCTGATCCTCGGCCGAAAGTCCACGGTCTCGTGTTGCTGGATCGTTTTCCGCAGGAATCTAACGGTGCTCAGCTTTGCTTTGCACCACTTCTGCGGGACTCCCTCGCATTCACACACGAATACTCACTGAATTCACTCCACCGTCAATCGTGAAGGGCCGTTTTCCTGACCGGCATGGAGGACGGTGTCCTCCCGCACATCCGGACCTTGGGCGAACCGCGGGAATTCGAGGAGGAGCGGCGGCTGGCGTATGTCGGGGTCACCAGAGCCATGCAGTCGCTTCATCTGACGTGGGTCAAGAGCCGCATGCTCAACGGCACGACCCAGTACAATCCGCCCAGCCGGTTATTACATGCTGTTTGGCAATTGGAACCGATTGACGAGTGGTGATGTATCGCAATATGTCATATATTATAGACGTGACGCAGGCGGTCTCGGTTCGCCTTGGTGATGAAGCTACAAAGGCGCTGGGCATCCTTGAGGCATCCAGGCTGAGTCGCTCCGAGGCTATCCATTCCTCACTGGTCGAGGGCGGCGAGGCGGAGGCTCGGTCGCGCCGCTCTAGCCGCTGAAGCGGCGAAGCTGGAAGCCGACGAGGCGGATCGATCCGAGATGCTCGCTGTCGCAGAGCTGATGGAGTCGATGCGTGCTCCATGGTGATGTCTACCAGTTCAAGCTTCCGATCCGATCTCTATGCCGCGCAACGCCACACCGCTTATGCTTGGTATGGTGACCACGACCGCCTCTGCCGACATCAACGCAGTCCAGCGACGCACGTTGATTGTGTTGATGCTCTCGGTGGGGCCGGCCGGGATGGGCATGGCTGGCGGTTTCTCAGCCACGAGCCTGGCTGCTGAGGACATTACCGGCAGCGATGGTCTGGCAACACTAGCTGCCACGATGATCAGCATCGGCGGTGCCGCAGCAGCGGTTCCGTTGGCGCGCCGCATGTCCACCCACGGGCGCCGCCCGGGCCTGCGAATCGGCTGGACGATCGCTGGGGTTGGGTCACTCATTGCTTTCGTATCGGTACTCACCAACGTCTACCCGCTGTTGGTGGCGGGCGCGCTCGCCATCGGTGTCGGTAACGGCACCAACCTCGCCGCGCGTTACGCAGCGGCAGACTTGTCCGAGCCAGACCGGCGAGCCCGCACCATCGGCTTGCTGGTCTGGGCATCGTCGATTGGTTCAGTCCTTGGCCCCACAGTCGCGCTGGGACCTACCGGCTGGTTCGCTGAACAGATCGATCTGCCACGCTTGGCAGGCCCGTACCTAATGGGCGTGATGGTTTTCGCTGTCGCTGGAGTCGTAGTACACACCAAGCTCCGTCCCGACCCATTGATCCTGGCCGCGAACCTGTCTGAAAGCACGACGAACCCGCACTCGCGCTTTGACCCGCACGCCCGGTCGTCTGCGGCCGAGGTCACCGAGAGCCGGTCGGGTCGCCGTCTGGGGCGACCGCTGGCGACTCAGCGGTCCAAGTTGGTGAACGCCCCGCCAATAGTTGAGCGAAAGCGAGGCGCTGCTGACCGCGAGCCGAGCCTGCTCGACAGCTTCTCAGCTATCGCAAAGCATCAGACGGCACTGATCGCAGTTGCAGCGATGGCGGTAGGTCAGGCGGTGATGGTGGCGATAATGACGGTCACCCCGCTGCACATGGACGACGGCGACCACAAAACTCAGGTCATCGGCCTAGTCATAAGCGTCCACATCGTCGGAATGTTCTTCTTCGCGCCCGTGGTCGGCTGGTTAGTTGACCGTCTGCCCAACGCAGCGATGGTCGCCGCCGCTGGAATCATGCTCTTCGTGGGGGGAGAACTGGCATCCCATACTGACCCTGCCGACAGTCTCGGTGTGTTCGTCGGGCTGTTTTTGGTCGGTTTGGGTTGGTCGTTTGCGATGATCGCTGGAAGTTCACTGCTCACCGGTGCTTTCCCGGTGCACGAACGTGCCAAAGTTCAGGGAGCGGCCGATTTCACGATGGTGGCATCGGGTGCTGCCGCTGGGCTTGCTTCGGGTTATATCGTTCAGGTGAGCAGCTTCGCAAGCCTCAGCCATTGGGCGGGCGTGTCCGCACTCAGCCTAGTAGCTGTCGCCTTGTACCCCTTGGCCGTGAAAATCTGGAGACTCTAAGTTCAGGGTGTGAGTTTTCGTTTCTGAAGCTCACGTTGAAGGCGAGGCCCGAACTCAACCCTAAATGGTGCCGCCTGCACCGAATCTGGAGTAACTCTAACACCAGATACGTGGGCGAGTTCTTCGATCACATAGTTAACCCATCTCGTACCATCGTCTGGTTCTAGCACCAGCATCGTCTGTTTGGTGAGTTCGCGCCCGCTGATGAGCTGCCACGGGCTGTCTCCAGATTCGCTGTAAGAACCAAGCCACCCGCGGTCGGAGCTCCAAATCACACGTCGGCCATCGCTGAGGTCAGCGAATTCCTTGAGTTGGAAATGAACACTCCCAGATTCTAGCCATTCCTCGCGCTGAGCTTGCTTCATGTTCTTTGGCACCGTAGTGAAAAATGGCCGGACTCCAGACAGACCCAAAACGCCACCTGTCTTTAAGCGAACGTGTCTCCAAGCTGAACCCGCACGCTCCGCCATTGTCGGTGGCGACACTATCGGCGGTGAGGCCGACAGATCCTCCAGTTCACAAATCGCCCCAAGAACAATAACCCTAAGTATGTGCATGATTCCTCAACTTTTGGGTGGGCTTCCCCGTTTGCTTGACGTTTAGTGTAACAGTCCGTAATCTTCGCTTTGCTAATCCCGTTTGCGGTAAACTTGCAACACTATGGGGCATTTAGTTTCACCGCTCACAGACGCAGACGCTGCGCCAAATCGTCTAGCCGACCGACTTAGTGCAATTGTGATGGCCGACGATGTGGTGGCATCTCTCCGAACCGCGCTGCAGAATGGTCAGCTTGAGGAGTTGGTGCCAGAGTTTCCTTTGTTGAGGATGGAACAACATCCCCTGCATCGCCATAAGGATGTTTTGGAACACACAATTGTGGTGGTGGCTCAAACCCCGGCTGACGAGATCGTTCGGTTGGCAGCACTTTTCCACGATATTGCGAAACCCGTTACCCGTAGTTTTGCTGGTGGCGATGTGACGTTTCGCCATCATGAGGCCGTGGGTGCTCGCATCACCGCCGACCGTATGACAAAGCTTGGTTACCCTACACACACTGTTGTGCAGGTGAGTGACCTGGTGCGGCTTAGCGGGCGTTTCAAAGGTTACAGCGATGGTTGGTCTGATTCGGCGGTGCGCCGTTATGCCCGCGAAGCTGGTGCTTTGCTTGGTCGTCTTAATTGGTTGGTTCGTGCCGATTGCACCACTCGTAATCGTCAAAAGTTCGCCAACCTGCAAACTTCGGTGGATGAACTTGAAGCACGGATCGCCGCCCTTGCCGCGCAAGACCGTCAAGCGGCGGAACGCCCTCAGCTAGACGGTAAAGCTGTGATGGATCATCTCGGGGTTGGCCCAGGCCCTCATATTGGTGCTGCACTCAATTGGTTGCTTGAACTGAAACGCAGCGAAGGCGTTTTGGAAGAAAAAGAGCTAATCTCCCGCCTCCAAGCATGGTGGCACCAATCCCAGCGCAGCTAACCAAGTTATTGTTTGTTGAATAACAGCGATGGATTACCGCGTTGAATTACGGCTTGCCCTCCAAGTTCAACGTGTCTCAACTAGCCAACCAGAATCCTGTCTCAAGCTAGCTAGGGCACACGAAAGCCGTTGGAAGACGGCTCTCCAAAATTTTGGGTAAAGCGGCGAGATAGTGGGTGCGGGGCCATTGTGTTACTCCGAGCGTGGCAAGATGTGGTGTTTGCCATTGCACATCCACCAACCTCGGTTGCCCGTCCCCCAACATGTCAATTAGGGCGACTAAAGCAACTTTAGATGCATCTCTGTGGACGTGAAACATCGATTCACCAGCGAATAGGCCGCCCAACGCCACCCCATAAAGTCCGCCGGCTAACTCGCCTTTGTACCAAGTTTCCACACTGTGAACCCAACCCATTTCTCCCAACCGCAAATAAGCATCCCGTATTCGTGAATCGATCCAGTTGTGTGGACGCCCAGAGTTAGCACACAAGTCGATCACTTCAGGCAAACACATGTTGACACTAACCTCAAAATTGCGAACTGAACGCCGCAAAGACCGACTCACGCGCAAGGCATCTGGTTCTAGAACCCCTCGTGGGTCTGGTGACCACCAACCGATCGGTCCGGCTTCAGTGAGAGGCATCGGAAACATACCCGCTCTGTAGGCACGCAATATTGTTTCGGGTTCTAGGTCGGCACCAACCCCCACCAACCCGCCGAAGCCGCCGTCTTCGGCCAGAACACCAGACACTCGAGTTTGTTCGTCACCCATGCCATCAGCATAGGTTTCAACACCACCTGTCAATAGATGGATTCCACCAGATGCATGTTTACCAATGCGCTATAAGCACTTACCAACCATGCGTTTCCTGCTGGCGATGGGGAGACCAGTAACTGCTGGTTTCGCCAGTGCTACCGTGAGGTGGCAACGCTAGAAATAATATTTTAGATTGGTTTTGGAGCGAGTATGGTGCTAACTTGCCTAGTGTGCATAGCAGGTCTCGCGACATGGAATTGAACGAGAGCCTCGCTACGCAGATGTTGGGCAGACGCGTACGATTGCCACGCCAAATGGGAGTGGTGGTCGTAGAGACCACGCGGGAGACTGCCGGTGGCGTGGACCTCTTTGTCTCCGAACCTTCGAACCCGGACGAGATCCGGAAAGTCAAGCTGAGTCCAGAACTTCTTCCCGAACTAGAGGTCATCGAGGCGGACTGCAGGTCAGCCCCGGAGCGGGTGTTGGCCGGCTTGTGGACGGAATGGATGCTGGACGCAGCACGCGCCGCCGCGTCCACGGTGCTGGTGTCCACCCGGCTGCGGCCCTACCCGCACCAGATGGATGCGGTGTACGGAGTGATGCTGCCCCAGCCGTTGCTGCGCTTCCTGCTCGCCGACGAACCCGGCACGGGCAAGACGATGATGTCGGGGCTTTGGCTGCGTGAGGCTCAACGACTCGGACTCGTGAAGCGGGCGCTGGTGGTCTGTCCGGCGCACTTGGTCGGCAAGTGGCAGGCCGACTTCGAGCGGTTCCTCGGTGGCGGCCTGCGCGAAGTCACCGCCGAGACAGTGCGCTGGGACGGCTTGGCCACTGCCCAGGCCGATACCTGGGTGGTGTCGCTGCATCTGGCCGCCGCAAACCCGCAGGTGCGCGAGGCGCTGCATCCCGACCGCGCCGGTTGGGATGCCGTCATCTTCGATGAAGCGCATCGCATGACCCCGACCGCGGAGACGTTTCACCGTGTCGGTCGCGAACTGTCTGCCGATGTGCCGCACGCTCTCTTCCTCACCGCCACGCCCCACCGCGGCGACGAGCGCTACTTCCGGGAACTGCTCCATCTGGTCGACCCGACGATCTTCCCGAGCGTTGTCGACGGCGACACGCCGGCCTCGCCGTCGCAGACAGCCGGCGCACCGCTCGCCCGCAAGCTGATCCGCCCCGGCTCGTTGCACTTCCTGCGCCGCATGAAGGAGCAGTTGGTCGACTACGACTCGCGCACTCGGTTGTTCCGTGAGCGCGAGGCGGTCAATCTCAAAGTGCGGCTGAATGCCACCGAGCGGCAGTTCTACGACGCGTCGCAGCACATCGCCGATACCTATTTCCCGGTTCGCGGCCGCCAGCTCGCCGCGATGGTCTATGGCAAGCGGGCGGCCTCCTCGCTGTACGCGCTCGCCTGCACGCTACAGCGGCGCCTCGAGCGGATGGGCGCCGACGACGGACCGGCGCTCGCGGGCGACAACGACGTCGCGGTCGTCGAACGCGAGAGCGACGACGACGCAGCCGAGGAGCAGGTCACCGCGGCCCGTTCGCTCGACGCCCGCGCCGAGCGGGAAGCGATTTCCGAACTACTGGCCGACTTGGAAGCGGCCGTAGAGACGGCATCCACTACCGCCGATACCAGTTCAGCAGTGTCCAAGTGGCAGCCTTTGAACGAATGCTTGGCCGAGCACGGCATCACCCCGGGTTCAGGCGAACAACTCGTCGTGTTCACCGAATACGCCGACACGGCCGCATGGCTCGTGCGCATGTTCACCCAAGCCGGCTACACGGCACGCAGCTACTCGGGCGCCAACAGCCACCCCGAGCGGGCTGCCACGCGCCAGCAGTTCGAGGACGGCGAGTTCGAGGTGATCGTCTCAACCGACGCCGGTAATGAGGGTATCGACCTGCAGGCCGCCCATGTGCTCGTCAACTGGGACATCCCCTGGTCGCTGGTCCGCCTCGAGCAGCGCATGGGCCGCATCCACCGCATCGGCCAAGATGACAAGGTGTACCTCTACAATCTGGTGGCGCTGGGTACGCGCGAGGGAGACGTGCTCGCCACGCTGCTCGAGCGGCTGGTTGCCGCCGCCAACGAACTCGGCGGCCAGATGTTCGACTGTCTGGCAGCAGTGATGGAACGCGCCCGCACGAACGCAGGCACGGCAGAGCAGTCGCTGCTGCGGTGGTACGGCGATCCCCCGTTCGATCAGGCAGACCCGTGGCCGACTGTCGATGAACTCAAGCGCGCCCGAGACGACTACTTGGCGGAATCCACGCAACTCAGCGTGGAGGTGGATACCGAGACGGCGAACGCGGCGCGAATCGACGAGATTGTCTCCCGCGTCAACCCGGTCATCGTCGAGCACTTCTTGGGACGGGTCGCCTCGGCGAGCTTGGTCGACTGTCGGCCGGCGCCGCTCGGCGACGGCTTCTACTACCTGTCTGTGGACCCGGAGGCTCACGGCTGGGACCTGCCTTCGGCTCTGGGCGGCGCCCACGACACCCAGTCGTTGGTGGTGACCCGGGGCGAAGCTCGTTCGACCGCGATGGCTCAGGGCGTGAATCGGGCTGCCGACGCCTTGATGCTCGGGCCGAGCGACGACGCCTTCGGGGCGCTGGTCGAAGGACTGCGGGCCCGGCTTGAGGTCGACATGTGGCGGGGTGCTGTGCTGTGCGACACGGCCTCGCCGGACGATTACACGCTGTTCGTGTTTGAATGCGAGATCACTGAAGGCGGGAGCAGCGAGAGTTCGCGGCATCGTCCCAGGCGAAACACGCAGACTTGGTTGATCGCCGTAAAGTCTGATGGCACGACGCGCAGGGTGTCGTGGGCTGAATTACCGAATCTCGCTGCTCCATCGGTTGAGACAGACTTCGTCGACGTTGCCGGTGTAGATTCACCGACCGACGAGGCGGTTTCCGCCCTGGCATCGGCGGCGGCTCGGCAAGCGGCAGAAGCTGAGCAGAGCGAGCGCGAACAGCGGCTCGATGAGTGGGTGAGGCAGTTGCGCATCCAGATGCAGCCGCTGCCGAATCATCTGACCGACCACATCGCCGACCGCACCGTCGGCAGGCGGGAACGCCAGCGGATCAAGTCTGCGGTCGACAGCAGACTCGCCGAAGCCCGACAGCTCGCACGGGTGACCGCGTCGGCGCCGCGCCTCATCGGTTGGGCGCGTGTTGTGGCCGGACTGGAAGTCGACCCAGCGGATCTGGAGTCTGCTGCTGAGAGCGAAGAGGTCTCGATGCGCTGGGTCACCGAGCATCTGGTGTCAGACGGGTGGGACGTCACCGACGTCCACACGCAGAACCGCGGCTACGACCTCGAAGCCCGCCGCGGTCCGCAAGTGCGTTGCATCGAGATCAAGGGTGTGGCCGGCCAAGCCTCTTCGAGTGGTGTGCGCTTGACATCGGGCGAACTGACCAGCGCACGTCAGCGCGGCGACGACTACTGGCTGTATGTGGTGGACAACTGCATCGACGGCGAAGGCAGCCTGTTCGGGCATTGGCAGAACCCGGCGAGCGTGTTCCGCGACAGTCTTGAGAATGTCACCGAGTTTCGGCTCGCCGGCAGCGCACTGAGCGCAGCCCTCGAACATCAAGGCGAGGGCGCATGAGCACGCGCCTGATCGAGCGCTGGTTCCCGTGCGAGGAAGTCTCGACGCACTCGACGCGAGGCTGGGGCACTGGCTTCGCTGAGAAGAGCTTGTTCACCTGGTTCGCATCGCGACCGCTGGCCCAGGCCAAGGCGGCCGTGCTCTGCTCGTTGTTGCCGTGGCCGGATGATCCGAGCGAACAGGAAGACTTGAAGAAATTGGTGCGAAGGGCGATGGCTGACTACGACGCCGCGAACGACGAGTTGCGCACCAAGCTTGAAGAGCACCA
Source organism: Candidatus Aldehydirespiratoraceae bacterium (assembly GCA_965204595.1). Lineage (GTDB taxonomy): Bacteria > Actinomycetota > Acidimicrobiia > Acidimicrobiales > Aldehydirespiratoraceae > VXYK01. The sequence continues at coordinate 2,003,212 of CBDBEW010000014.1, forward strand.
TCCAGCAGGTGCGAAGCTCTGCGATCCGTTCTCGGGCAGGGCGATGATTCCGCTTGAAGCGGCCCGTCTCGGGGTCAAGGCTTGGGGGATCGACTACTCACCGGTCGCAACCCTCGCCGGCCGGCTGCTGGCCGACTACCCGATGCGCGACTGGGAAGACGAGCCGTCGCTGCCGTTCGAGGGGTACGAGGAGCACGCCGCTGAGCACTTCGCCGAACCGCGGCTGTTGTGCGATGTGAGATTCGTGCTCGACGAGGTAGGGCGCCGCTACGAGTCTGCGATGGATGAGTTCTACCCCGTGGTCGACGGCAAGCGGCCGTGGGGCTACGTGTGGGCTGTGACATTGCCCTGCACAAATTGCGGCAATCGGTTCCCGCTCACCGGGAGCCTCGCTCTACGCAACCCGAATCCCAAGAAGAATGATCCGGGGCAGTCGTACCGGATTGTCGCCGACGTTGCCGGCACATTCACCACAGAGGTTGTCGACGGCCCGCCGACAGTTCCGCCGACTCTCGTGAAATCGCCCGGTCGGCGCGGCAAGTCCGGCGTGTGTTGTTTCTGCGCCCACGTCCATCCTCTCGACACCTTGAAGCGCATGATGCGCGACGGACTCAAGGGTGACGCGATGCTCGTTGTTGCCGATCTCGATGTCGGCGTCGGCAAGCGCTACCGGGAACCCAGCCACGTCGACCTCGATGCGGCGGAAGGACTGGACGCATTGCTTGGCGCAGAAAGGTCGTTCGGGCCTGACTTGTCGGCAGTACCCCGCGAGCCGATGCACCCAGGCCTCTCTCGGTTCGTCGGACCTGTCAATTTCGGCTACCGCAGTTGGGGAGAACTGTGCAATGACCGCCAGACCCTCGGGTTCATTTGGATGGCATGCGCTATCAACGAGATGAGTGAGAGGATGCTGTCCGCCGATGTCAGCGAGGACTATGTGTCGGCTCTCGCGGGCTACGCCGCTTCAAATCTCGTCCGCAAGATGAAGCGAAGCACCCGAAGTGCCACCTTGGGAACTTTGCGCCAAGACGCCGGACATATCTTTTTCAATGACTCCGGCATTTCGCATAGCTTTGACTACTTCGAGACAGGCTGTGGCAATGGGCCGGGCACATGGAATTCGTTATCGGCCCACACTATCCGGAGTCTGAGAAAGCAACTAGATCGTGTAGATGGCAAGTCGGCCGAGGTTACCCGCGGCTCGGCGACCAGCCTGCCATTGCCCGATAGATCGCTCGACGCGGTGGTCACCGATCCGCCGTACGACTCGATGATCAACTACTGCGACTCGTCAGACCTCATGTACGTTTGGCTCAAGCGAACGCTCGTCACCGCCGATCCGCTGTTCGGCCTGACCAGCGATCCTTGCGGTCTGCAAGACAAGACGCACGAAGCGGTCATCAAGTTCACAACGGTTGACGATCCTGATCATCGCACGGAAGAGCATTACAGGCAGACCGTCACGAAGGCGTTTGAACAGGCGCGATTGAAGGTCAAGCCCGACGGGGTTGTCAGCATCGTGTTCGGGCACGGAGACCCTGATGCCTGGGTTCGGGTGCTCACGGCCATCACCGATGCAGGGCTGGTGCTGACGGGTTCGTGGCCGTGCAGCACCGAGAAGGGCGGCAAGCAGACCGGCGAGTACATCGACAACACGATCATGATGGCGTGTCGTGCCGCTGCACAGGATCGGCCCGTCGGCGACGTCCGCATCGTAGACGAGGAGATTCGGGCGGTGATCGCGTCGCGTGTCCCCGAATGGACCGCTGACGGCTTGGCCGATTCCGACCAGCGTATGGCGGCGATCGCGCCGGCGATGGAAGTTGTCGGCAAGTACTCCGAAGTGCGTGACTTCACCGGCCATCCGGTGCCGTTCGATCACTTCTTGGGCATGGCGCATCGCGCCGTCGAAGAAGCCGCCGATGTACGGATCGACCGGTTCAAGCTCACGGACTTCGATGTGCGCACCCGGTTCGCGCTCTCGTGGCTGCGTCAGCACGGCCGCAGCGTCGCCCCGGCGTCCGAGGCACGCTGGCTGCGGCTGTCCTACGACGTGACCGAGGATGACGTCAAGGGAGTGCTGCAGAAGGTGAAGGGTGGTCCGCGGCTGGTATTCGGCGATGAGGTTGCTGACACGCTCAGCCTCCATCCTACGAGTCCTGTGGTCGACATCGTGCTCGCCGTGGCTGCGGAAGAGCGCTCGATAAGCGACATCGCGGCGGCCCTGCACCTGCTGGAGCGGGCCGATGACGAGATGCTCTGGGCTGCGACGGCGGAGTTCGCTCGCGTGCTCGGCGAGAGCGACCGTGACGGACAGACCCTCACCTGGGCGGTGCGGCAGCGGCACCTGATTGCCGAGCGGGCCGCGCGACTGACAAAGGAGACCGTCGAGCGGCTGGCCGAAGAGGAACAACAGGATCGACAGGGCACGCTGTTCACCTACGAGGGGGCTGACTGACAATGAATCCAAGCATCCGAGCGCGCCCGTGGTGGGAGACCGTCGCCTTGCGCCCCGAGGTCATGGGCAGCGACGGCGCGGTCGACGACGTGCAGATGTCTTTGCACGATGCCGTGTTCGGTGTGGCAGGCGTCGAATCCAACCAGACGCCGTACGCGTCAGCGCCCTACTACGGCGCCATCACCCACCCGACGGGCGACCTGGTCGAGCTCATGGCTCGAGTTGCGGTGCGGCTCGGTGTGGAGGGATCAACGCAGACCGCTGCTGTTTGGCGACTCGACCAGGCGATGGGAGGCGGCAAGTCGCACGGCTTGATCGGCCTCTGGCATCTCGCCGCGCATCCGACTGAACTGGCGCCGACCGATCTGGGCCGAGAGGTATTCGCCGCTGCGCGAGAGATTGCAGGTGATGGCAACGTCCGGCCCGACCTAGGCAGCCCAATTTGCGTCGTGCTTGATTGCGACAACACCACCGCCGCCAGCGAAGACTTCGGCCCTGCGCAACTGCTCGGCGAGCGCTTCCTGTGGCGGCTCTTCGACAAGGACGGGCATCGTTACGACCAGTTCAAGGAGCACATCACCAGCAAGAAACATCTGGCCGAGGCGCTGCGGAGTACCGGTCGGCCGGTGGTGATCCTGATCGACGAGATCATGGACTACATCCGGCTGGCGGCGGCCAACGATCCTGACGGCGCACTGCGTGAGATGGCGTTCCTTCGGGCGTTGCTCGATGTCGTGAACGACGTGCCGAATTGCGTCGTTGTGGTCGTGATGATCGCGTCAGATCAGGACGACATGGCGTTGAACGAAGCGGGTGCCCAGTGCCAAACGGAGCTGGAGGCGCTCTTGACGCGCAACGGTCGCACGACGGCTGTGACGGGCGGTGGCGACTTCGCCGAGATCATCCAGCGGCGACTGTTCGAACGCCTGCCGTCGCGCGCCGAGACCGACCATGTCGCGGACCGCTTCACCGAGCACATGCGAGGTCCGTGGGCGACCAAGGTGTTCGACAAGCTCGGCGGGCCGACGGGTATCGCGTTCCGTGACGCCGTGACGCGCTGCTATCCGTTCCATCCCAGCCTGATCGCACTCGCCGAAAACGAGTGGGCGCAGCACGCGGGCTTCCAGCGTGTCCGTTCCACCATCCGGCTCTTCGCGTCGACCGCTTATGAGCAGTCGCGGCGGGCTGTCGCCGGGGAGTGGGTTCCCGAGTTGATCGACAGCGGCGACCTGCCCTTGCAGTCGCACCAGGTGCGAGACTCGCTGCTCAGCTCCGGCTTGGTGGCCGATCACCGGACCCTGTCGAACTTGCGCGAGGTAGCGAGCGTCGACGTCGTCGACCAGCACAACCCGGACCGGGGTGTGGCACGTCGGCTCGATGCGCTTCGCGCCGAGGGCTGGCGCAACGACAATCCGCGATCAGCAGAGCGGATGGCTACAGCGCTGTTCGTCCGGTCGCTGTGTCCCCGGGCGAATGGTGCCCGGGGTGCGACCGAGGCGGAACTGCACGCCGCGTCGTTCGTGCCGGTAAGCGGCTACGGCACCGGCGACGCCGAGGCGGTGGCCGTTGAGCTGCTGGAAACCGATGCGGGCATGGCCTCGGTCGACTCGATTGCGGGCCGTGGCAGCAGTCCCAAGCGTTGGGTCGTCGAGACTCGTAAGACGCTCGGGATGCTCACCAAAGCCGAGAAACAGGCGGTCAGCGAGGCCGACCGTGACCAGGCCGTCACGGAGCGGGCGTTCGAGCTGACTAGCTCTGGCCCATTCGGTGACGTGATTCGTGTCGATGGTGGCGAGGTGCCACCGGGGGACATTTCGTTTGCCGATGCATGCGACGTGATCGGTCAGGCCGGCATCGACCGGCAGCACCAGACGCGGTTGGTGATCTTGGACTCGCGCTGGTTCTCGTTGTTCAATGGCGACGACACGGTGACCCGAGAGGCAATCGCAGCCGCGATGGGTCGGGGTTCGTCGCCCATGAGTGTGCAGTGGGCATCGTCAGCCGTGTTTGCGGTCGCCAACACGGCAACCCGTGCACAGGCCCGAGGCCTCGCGTCGGAGTGGCTGGCCCGCAAGCGTGTGGCTGAGTTGCCTGCTGTGCAAGCCGACGACGACATGGCTGCCCAAGCCAAGCGAGACGCAGCCGAAGCGCTCAAAGCGCTCGATGCCCGGGTGAAGTTGTGCTACCGCCACATCGTCTATCTCGCGCCCAAGGGTGAATTCGAACGGGAAGAGCGGTTCGTGCGGCTCGCGAACGACAAGCAGGACGCCTTGAACGGCGCTCACGTGTGGGCGTTGCTGCGCGAAGAGAGCAAGGCGTTCGATGTCGGCGAGTTCGACCACGGCGCGCTGATGCACAACCTGCGCGACAGCGACTACGGCGTGCCGCTCGCCGAGGTCCGCGACAGCTTCTGGTCGAACCCGCACAAGCCGCTGCTGCGCACCGGAGCAGGCGAGTTGTCCCATGCGATCTACGAAGCCGTCCGCCGCGGCGCTACCGAACTCATCGACGACAGCGGCAACGTCTACGCCGTCGGCCACCAAGGCGACATCAACCTGGCCTCGCGCACCGTCCGCCTCCGCCGCCCCGCGGCGCCCGATCCGCCAGACCCGGCACCGGCGCACCGCGTCGACGTAGATGAACCGCGGCCGCAGTTCGACCCACCTCTACCGAATCCGCCGACGCCACGCCCGGCCCCCCAGCACTGGCAGCTGTCGCTGACCGCCAACACGAGCCTAGGCCCCGACGTCGACCGTGACAGCCTGGTCAACCTGCTGCGCGAGCTCATCAACCGTATCGAAGACGGTTTCGCAGCAGATGAAATCCAGCACATCACCCAGAGCACCCAGATAACCCTCACCGCTGAGCCTGCTGATATCGAAGCCCTCCGCGCCCTGGCCCGAGCCGCCGGCGTCACCATCGACGCCCGCCAGTTCTAGATGGTTTTAGGATGTCCACGCTATCTAACGTAATTCTGTTAATATTCAGTTATTGTCATAGGATAGTGAAATGTGTGATGCCGTTTGTTGTCGCGCACCACGGTAGGCCACGTCGGAAGGAGTCGCGATACCATGGGTAAGGCTTCCGCCGGCAGAACGCATCGGATTCAAGCCGTCGATCTTTTCTGCGGTGTCGGAGGATTGACGCACGGACTCGTTCGATCAGGCATCGCTGTGCGAGCCGGTTTCGACAATGATGAGACATGTCAGTACTCGTATGAGGCCAACAACCCTGGTACACGGTTCGCAGTTGCCGATATCTGTGACATTGACCGCGTCGACATCGAACCGTACTTTGCGGACGCGAACACGTCCGTGCTGGTCGGCTGCGCTCCCTGCCAGCCCTTCTCGGCTCACAACCGTAAGCTTCGGAATGAAGCTGACTGTTCCCTCGTCTACGAATTCGCCAGGCTAGTCGAAGAAACGCAACCCGACATCGTCTCTATGGAGAACGTGCCAGGCTTGGCCAAGCACGAGGCGTTCACTGATTTTCTGCACACATTGGAGCGGCTGGGGTACTGCCACGATGAGGCCGTCCTTTGGTGTCCAGACTACGGCGTCCCTCAGACGCGGAGAAGACTCGTGGTGCTTGCTTCGCGTCTAGGAGAGATTCGGGTCCCACAAGGCCGCGCCGACGGCCGTACCGTGCGCGACATCATCCAGGGGCTACCTGCGATTGAGGATGGTGAGGCCAACCGGAATGATCCGGCACATGTCACGTTGCCATTGTCTGCCCTCAACAAGCAGCGCATTCAACAATCGAAGCCGGGTGGCACTTGGCAGGACTGGGACGAGGCGCTCTTGAGCGCATGTCATAGAGACTCGTACTACCCGGCCCCGTACGGCCGGATGTCTTGGGATGATGTTGCGCCCACGATCACAACCCAGTTCTGCTACTACAGCACGGGACGCTTCGGACACCCTGACCAGGATCGAGCAATCTCTGTGCGAGAAGGGGCTCTGCTTCAGACATTTCCGTTGGACTACAAGTTCGTTGAAGATGATCAGGCACTTGTCGTGCGCGATGTCGCACGTCAGATCGGCAATGCAGTGCCTGTAAGACTTGCCGAGGCTATCGGTGACGCAATCGTGGAGGCATGTGATGCAAGATGAAAATGATGCCCGCTATGAGATGGGCATCAGCTTACGGGTTCTCGATCATCTCGGACTTAATCTCTACAGCAACACTCCCGCGGTCATTGCTGAGGCGATCGCCAACGCCTGGGATGCGGACGCTACGCGCGTAGAGATCACTATCGACCACGACGCAAACACGATCACGGTCGCGGACAACGGATGCGGAATGGAGTTGGCAGACGTCAATAGTCGTTATCTCCTTGTCGGCTATCGCCGCCGGGATAAACAAGGGCTTGAAACTCCGAGAGGCCGAAAGCCGATGGGCAGAAAAGGCATCGGGAAACTGTCATTGTTCTCCATAGCGAACAAGATATTCGTTCACACCAAGAAAGACGAGTGTGACCCGGAGGCATTCCTCATGGACGCACACAAGATCCGTCTCACAGTTGGAGAACAGGAAGATGCCGCAAGAGATAGTGGTGACTTCAAGACCCCACGCTATTACCCGGAGCCTGTTGACTTCGAGCCGGATCGACTCCTTGAGGAGACTGGTACGACGGTGATGATCACCGACCTCAAAAAACAACTCACCCAATCTTCTGTCATCGGCTTACGCAAGCGAGTCGCTCGCCGTTTCGGCCTTCGCGCTGATGACTTTGAAATCTCTGTCAACGGTGACCCGGTTGGATTCACCGACCGAGACTATTTCAGTAAAGCCAGGTTCATCTTCCAGTATGGTAGCTACGACTACTCTGCACACTGCCTGAATCTCGAACGAGCGGAGGATAGTCACGAATCACCGGCCATCATCCGCAGATCAAGATTCGGTGAAGATGGCGAGGCCACTGAGGATGGACCTTATGAGATCAGCGGTTGGATCGCAATCGCGAAACGTTCCAACGATCTTGATGATCACGCTGGGGATCAAGACGACAACCTGAACAAAATTACGATTTTGATGCGGGGAAGGGTAGCCCAAGAGGACATCCTGCAAGAATATCGCCTAGGAGGCATGATAACCAAGTATATCTTTGGTGAAATCCATGCCGATTTCCTTGACGATGATGAAGATGATGACATCGCCACAACTAGCCGACAACGTCTCGCCGAGGACCATCCACACTATGTAGCGTTAAAGAAGTTCGTTGAAAACGAACTCCGCTATATCTGGACTAAAACAAACAAACTTAAAGAGCAAAGACAGTTCGAAACTGCGATAACCTCTAATCCACACGTAAAGAAGTGGTACGATGGGTTGCCGACATCCCTGAAGAAGCCAGCTAGAAGCGTCTTTCGGGGTATCGACGTGGCGAATATGGATGATGAACGCCGTCACGCTTTCTATGCAACAGCAGTTCAGGCATTCGAACACCTTAAAGTAAGGGAAGCGCTCCATCAACTTGAAGAAATAGATGACCACAACATCGAGCTTTTTCTTTCGTGGTTAGTCGAAATGGACGCAATCGAAGCCGTGTCCTATTTACGTATTATTCAAGACCGCCTGACAATCATTGATGAACTTGAGCAACGAGTGGACGATAATACCTTAGAGAGAGTGCTTGAGGAATATCTTTTTGATCATCTTTGGCTCTTTGATCCTGCTTGGGAACGCGCGACTGAATATTCACACATGGAAAAGCGGATTCAAAACACAATTACCCAACGTGAAATTCGTGGCAAATCTACAGTTCGACCAGATATTCGCTATCGACGTATTTCGAATGGGCATGTCATCATAGAACTCAAGAGACCCTCGGTCAGAATAAGCAAGACTGCTATTGAGGAGCAGGTGAAAAACTATATCGACGCATTACGAGAATACAATCAAAAGGACCCAGAAGAAAGCGTGTTGCCCATTCATGCCTATTGCATAGTGGAAAAACTCCCCTTAGGGTGGGACGACCGCAATACTCGACAACGCGACGAGGCATCGCTTAGAGTTTACGACATTCGAGTGATGACATATACGGAATTGATCAAACGTGCAAGATCCGCGTATGCGAAGTTTATCCAAGCACATGCCCCTGTTGCAGAAATAGGAGAGACAGTCGAAGCAATCCGCACATATCAACCATCCGACCCAGCTCGTCTCGATTTAGAAGTGTCGTGACCTTGCGGGTTTGCTAACAATAGTGCCACTTCGCGATTGAGGTCTCCGAAAACAACATGATTACCTCCTAATCGAGATGTCAAGCAAACGGGGGAAGCTCAGACTCTATCAAGACATTGCGCTGTAATCGGTATCGTCACGCAGGTGCGCGAACTGCGCGGCATTGAGAATGTGATTCCACAGCCGTAGGCCCGGAGCTCTCATCCGACGGTATGGCTGCTCAGGACTCCACCACATCGCGGTCTCAACTCGCTTCCCAGACTCGCGCGCAATCTCGATTGCTGGCACCATGTCTCTGTCAGCCGATACCACTACGGCCACATCGTAGGCATCGTCACGTGCTTCGAGAGCAATGTCGAGGGCCATCATCACATCAATTCCCTTCTCTTCAGCCCGCCACGAGGTTGGCTCGCCCATATTCCAAGCCGTCGGCTGATATCGCAGAGGCCTGCTTTGTACTTCTACTAAGGGCTGAGATCTCCAAAGGGCGAACTGTCGCGCGGATCCTGCCTGTATCTTGCTTCCGCTCTTAGGTCCAGCACGACCTCGGTAGACTTTCACCGCAACGAGTTCACGGGACGAGTCGACGCTCTTACCGAGTTCGGTGAGTCTCAAGCCGAGTTGCAGGGGATTTACATGCCCGAAAGTCGACGGGTCGCGCCCGGGGTCTCCGAACACTTCACGCGCCGCAAAACGGAGATTCTCATAGTCAATGAATACCGACACCCTAGTCATCGCTCCGCCTCCGCAAAGAATATGCCCCGCCATTCCCGGCGAACCGGGAAGGCGGGGAACTGAGACACGATTATAGCACTATTCGCGCCCGCTGCAACCATGAATCGGTGAGCATAGCGGTTCGCGAATCTGGGGTTTGATGATGCGCTACTCGCGAACTCGCAGGGCCGTGAGCATGGTTTGACTAGGTAGCGGGGGAGTGCGGCGCGCTTAACAACTGCTAAACTTACTAGTATGCGTGTTGGTATTGTGGGGGCTACTGGGCAAGTAGGTGGGGTTGCTTTGAGTCTGCTTGTTCAGCGGCAGTTCCCGGTTGCTGAACTAAGAATGTTCGCGTCCGCTCGTTCTGCGGGCAAAACACTAGATTTTGCGGGCAATCCAGTGGTAGTGGAAGACGCTGCAACCGCAGACTACAGAGGTCTTGATATCGTCATTTTCTCCGCTGGCGCATCAACAAGCCGACAACTCGCAACCAAAGTAGCGGATCAAGGTGCGGTGGTGATAGATAACTCCTCGGCGTGGCGGATGGACCCTGAAGTTCCGTTGGTTGTTCCCGAAGTCAACGCCGCAGCACTGCGTTCAATCCCGAAGGGGATCGTGGCTAACCCTAATTGCACCACGATGGTTGCGATGCCAGTTTTGAAACCCCTCGCCGATGAGGCTGGTTTGAAGGCGATGGTGGTGTCTACTTATCAGGCGGTGTCGGGTGCGGGTTTGTCGGGAGTTGAAGAACTCGACGGTCAAGTGAGCGCGGTTGCACACACCGCACCCCAACTCACGTTCGATGGCAGCACCACCGACCTCACCGCTGGACAAAATTTCTGCGAACCCATCGCTTTCAATGTGATACCTTTGGCGGGTTCGTTGGTGGCAGATGATTCCAATGAAACGAACGAGGAACAGAAGTTGAGAGACGAAAGCCGTAAGATTTTGGGCTTACCGAACCTGGCTGTTTCTGGCACCTGTGTGCGGGTGCCTGTGTTCACTGGTCATAGCCTTTCCATCAACGCCTGCTTTACTAACCCGCTCAGCCCCAGTCGTGCTCGTGAACTGCTTGCTGATGCTCCGGCGGTAGTTGTAGACGAGACCCCCACCCCTTTGAAAGCCGCCGGTAGCGATCTTTCATTCGTGGGGCGTATCCGCCGCGACCCTACAGTGCCGCACGGTTTAGCGTTGTTCATCTGTGGAGACAATCTCCGTAAAGGTGCGGCTCTCAACACTATCCAAATAGCCGAATCTCTCATTGCTCAAGACCTCATAAGAACAAATTGCTAGCAGGAAGCCTAAAAGTTTCGCTTATGTGTGTTTTAGGGCGGTGAGTAAGGCACAATAGCGGGCGATGTCTACTGCGACAAGGCACTGGGTTCTTGGTATTGACACGGGTGGAACCTACACCGACGCTGTTTTATACAGTGAACACCCCAACACCTTGCTCGCTAAAGCGAAAGCACCCACAACACATGAAAACCTCGGTGTCGGTATCGGTGAAGCGATTAGTCGGGTGCTCAAGGCCGGCACCCTTGACCCGAGCCACATTTCGTTTGTGGCTCTGTCGACCACGTTGGCCACCAACGCGCTAGTTGAAGGTCGGGGGCGGCGAGCGGCTTTGGTGATGATCGGGTTTGAACCTGCCGTTGTTGAGCGAGGCGGGTTGCGGGACGCGCTGCAAGATAACGCTCTCGTGATGGTGGCGGGGGGGCACACCTCACACGGGCTTGAAGCCGCACCACTTGACCGAGAGACACTTACCGAAGCCGTTATTGAGGTCGCCCCCACTGTTGACGCGTTTGCTGTTACCGCTGAATTTAGCGTGCGCAACGCCGACCACGAACTTGCCGCCCGCCATTTGATACGGGAACTTACTGCTTTGCCTGTTACTTGTAGCCACGAACTCGTCGATGCTTTGGGTGCCCCGAAGAGGTCGGTGACAGCGTTGCTCAACGCCCGTTTGATAGCTTTGGTTGACGAACTAGTGGATAGCACAACTGCGGTGCTTCGTGGTTGTGGTGTCGTTGCACCGATTATGGTGGTTCGTGGTAACGGTTCGTTGGTGTCTGCGGCTTTTGTGCGGGAGCGGCCTGTGGAAACGATTTTGTCTGGTCCGGCTGCGAGTTTAGTGGGTGCTGTGCATCTTGTGGGCGCAAATGATGCCCTGATCGCCGACATCGGTGGCACCACCACCGATCTAGCTGCGCTTCGTGATGGCTGTTTTGATTTTGACACTAAGGGAGCGCGGGTTGGTGGACATCAAACTATGGTGGAGGCGGTAGCGATGTCAACTCACGGGCTTGGGGGTGACAGTGAGGTTTTGCTCGCGCCGCGAGCTCGTGGTGCTGAGTTGGTGATTGGTCCTCGGCGGGTTTTGCCATTGGTAGTTGCTGCTCAACAGCATTATCAGACGATGGCTGCTGCGTTGCAACGCCAACTCTCTGCCCCGACTTTGCCTCAGGAATGGAGCACGGTTTTTGTGCAGGTCACACAACGTTCTTTTGATACTCCACTTGATCTGCTAGAAAGCAAACTTGTCGCCAAGATCAAGACTGAATCACTTCGCTTCACTGCCGATACGATGCCTAGCGAACCTACGGCGCGTGACGAACCCGCGGCACCTGGCGAACCCGCCGACACCACTTTTGTGGCTGCGGATTTGGTTGTGAACGGCAGTCGGGAAGCTTTGGCGTTGAGGCGTTTAGTTGCGCGAGGTGTGTTGAGGTTGTCGGCTTTCACTCCTACCGATGCAGCCCACGTTTTGGGAATACAAACCACACATGACCCTGAGTTGGCTTGTCGTGCAGCCGAAGTTTGGACTCGCCGCACCGACCATCAAGGCAAGTTGATTGTTGCTTCTCCAAAAGAGTTTGCTGAAAGGGTGGTGGCACGAGTCGTGCGTTTATCAGCTGAGCATCTGCTCGCCAAAGCGTTACAAAACGATGGACTCGATGAGCGGTATGCCCGTGGCGAACTGCTGGCGGCGGCTTTAGATGCTAACACTCACACTTGCAAGCTGGTGGCAGGTTTAGCTGTTCCCCTTATCGGGCTTGGTGCGCCCGCCGCCACTTTTTATCCTGCTATTGGTAAGTTGCTGAACACCAAAGTTGTGGTCCCTGAGCATGCGGATGTAGCGAATGCGATTGGTGCGGCTGTTGGCAAGGTGCGTTTGAGTCGTAGGGTGACGGTTTCTTCGCCTCGACGTGGGCTTTTTAGAGTTCATTCGAGAGGCAAACCCGAACCCTTCGTTGACCGTGAATTGGCTAAGGAAGCCGCTATTTCGAGAGCGAGTTCGGCGGTAGCCGAGGCGATGGTTGCAGCGGGTGCTCCCAAGCATGAACTCACCGTTCATTGGGACGAAAAGTCAGTAGACATTGGAGACCGCAAGTTATTTGTTGAGGGTGTCGCCACTGTTGTCGCCTCCGGTTCACCCCAGGCTGGCCCCGCTGTGCAATAGCACTCAACCCTAAAACGCGAAGAACCATTCTATAGCGATGGCATTTTGCTGTGATATTGCAAGACATAAGGAACACTTTAAATTATTTTTGTTTTGTGTAAGCATTGTTTGTTTTGGTTTGGTATGGTTGTTTTTAGCGATGGGTGAATTATTTTGATTCGTTTGTTGTGGCTTTGTCGCCGAGTCTTACCGGCTTCCATTTACATAAAAAATATTTTTGGAGGCAGACATGGCCAACCACTTTTCCATATCAACTACTCTTAACGACCAGATAGGTGTTATGACCAAACCCAACAAAACAAAAACGCCAACCACAACAGAAGTGGAGACTTCTTTAGAAGAGTCTGCTGATGAGGTTGTGGCGACCGCGTCGAAACCCAAGAGGTTCCAAGGGTTAAAGAACTCTGCGTTTTCTTTAGCGACCGCTTTAGTGGTTTTGTTCGCTGGTTTCACCTTCACTGCTTTGAACTACAATATCGGACGGCTCGACACCCGCATCGACCGACTCGAAGACCGCATTGAGCAACGTTTTGAGGCGGTCGATCAACGTTTTGAGGCTCAAGACGCTAAGTTCGAGGCGCGTTTCGAAGCCCAAGATGCTAAGTTCGAGGCTCGTTTTGAGGCTCAGGATGCTAAATTTGAAGCGCGTTTTGAAGCTATCGATGAAACTTTGGGTGAGATTAATCTCAAGCTGACCGCTTTGATTGCTGCGTTGAATGCTTCAGAGGGTGTTGATGCTGCTCTTGAAGGCACGCTGCTTCCAAACCCCCCATAGAATCGACAAACCCGCAAACAACTTGTGCAAGCCGAGTGAACTAACTGTCAAGCAAACGGGGGTAAGCACAAAATATCGCATAGGCTTGGTTCATGGCAAAAGATGTGCAACTCAATAACGAACTAATCAATCGGGTCACTTGGAAGATTCCCAACGCCTTAGCTTTGGTGGGGTCACGGGCAGGCGATGAACGCAACGGAATGACCACAAGTTGGATTACTCAGTTGTCTATGGAACCAGTACTGATTGGCATTGGAGTGGATAACTCAGCGGTCACCCACCGGTTGATCAGCGAGGGTGGATGCTTCACTGTTAACCTTTGGGACAGTGACGACACTCGGGTTTTTGTCAAGTTCTCAAAACCCGCTAAAGACGATGGCAGCACCCTCAACGGCCGGCTTGTGCGCTCGGGCCGCAGCGGTGCGCCAATATTTACTGAAGCGATAGCTTGGATGGATTGTGAGGTGCGCCAGTCGCTTGATTTGGGTACCCACACCTTGTTTATTGGTGAACTTATTGATGCTGGCATTAATGACGACGAAAAACGTGCTGCCTGCATGGATGACACCCGCATGAAATATGGTGGAGTTCGACGCCATTAGGTTGTACTGTCTTTAGCTCATTGCTTGGAGGAAACTAATGTTTAACAAGTTTGGGGCGCAACGAACCACGGTTGCGGCTTGTTGGTTTACGTTTGCTTATGCAGCCTTTATTGGGTTGTTTCGGTTCTTCGGTTCTGAGGGTGAGCCGGGGAGTTTGCGTATTTCGGTGTCGCTTGTGGCCCCTTTTGTGGTTGCCGCACTGGTGGCGTTGTTGGCATCCTCCTCTAAGCGCTGGATTTTTGTTGGAGTCGCTGGTGCTGGTATTTTGCCATCGGCGGTTGTCTCGTTAGTTTTGTTGCCGTTGTGGGTTCCGGCTTTGGTGTTGTTGTATTGTGGATTTAAGGAATTGAAGCTTAGTTCTCTGTTGGATCAAGTGGTGAGCGTTCTGGTGATGGTGGGTATTTTTGGTGCAATGATTAGTTTGCTGGTGATGCGTGATCCGTTGGAGTGGCGATATGGCACAACTGAACAATATTCAAACAACACCATCACTTCAACAGAGTCGTTATTGTCGGCGAGCATTCTCGGCGCAGTTCTGGTTGTGACTTTGCTGGCATTGCGCTACCCGCCCAACTCCAAAAAGGTTGCGTCACCCGCACAAGGTGAAGAGCATTCTGCCACAAGCAAAGCTGATCGCAAAGAGTAAAACTCAGAATAAAGCTCAACTTTTAGTTGAGCTTTAGAATATGTGCGTCGGACGTAGCCTGCAAAGCTTTTGTTGCATATTGGCGGGTGGTTAGTTGGTCGGGCAGGCGGGATTTGAACCCACGACCTCCTCGTCCCGAACGAGGCGCGCTACCAAACTGCGCCACTGCCCGTGTGCAGAATCGTAAGTTTAGCGTTTTAAACTACCGCCAAGGCTTGTTCAACTGTGCGCAGTGTTTTATACGAACTAATGGGTTTGGTTAACACCCTATCGGCCCCCGCGCGATTAGCTAAAAACGTATCCACCTCTCTGTCAAGCAGCAAATAAATCACACTCGGGTTTAGCAGCCCGGATTGTTCGGCGTAACGCACTTCAAGGCATGCAGCGACCCCTCCCATGTTGCCTATCTGAAAATCAAGGATCACTAGGTCGGGACGTATTTGCTTGATGGCAGGTATCACGGCATCCCCGCTACGCACTCGATGTATGATTTGGGTGACATCAAGCGCGGCACCAAGTTCGCTAGCAACTGCGTCGTTTTTGGTTGCTAAGAGAATGTTTGGCACTCGCCAAAGCGTACACAAACAAAAGCCAAATCGCGTGGAGGTTTTGGTGTGAGGAGATAAGTCAGCAACGCGCTAGCATGCGCTTGTGTTAGAAATCTCACTCGGTCGTGTGGCTCACGAGAACGGCGAGTATGTAACCATCCAACCGAGCGGCGAACTTGATGCTTATTCTGTGGCGCAGTTTCGTGAAGCTTTTTCGCAAGTTGCTTCCGAGAAACGGTTGCTTGTTGACCTTTCGGGTGTGCAGTTTATGGACTCGGCCGGACTTGGTGCCTTGATTGGGGGGATACGCAAAGTTCGTGACAATGAGGGTTCAATCGCCGTGTTTAGCAGTCGCACACCGATCACCCGTTTGCTGCACACAACTGGTTTTGATCGGATTGTGCCAGTTAAAGAAGACCTGACAGAAGCTACCGCAGCGTTGGGGTAGTGAGCATTTCGGCGAACTCGTTGAGTTTGTCTTGATGGCAAACATCAGTTGTTAGGAGGGGAACCGATGTGAATGAGGCATTGGGTGCCCCCATCATTAGCTTGCTTAGTTGAGCTTGGTCTCCTTTTGTTGTGTTGATCTGGTCGCAGAGTGCTTGCACTGCGGCGGCCACAGCAGCTTGCGCGAAAGCCGTGCTGTTTACCGCAACCACAGTTTCGGGAGCTTGCCGGACCTGTTCTTTGAGGATGTTGGATTCGGTGCTGCTAAAGGAAACCTCTGGCATCATGCGGTTCACCACCACAGCTTGGGGTTCTACCCCTCTGTGAGAGAGACGGTTGAGAAAGTAGCTCGCTTCGGCAATGGCATCGTGGCGGGGTGATGCCACCAACACGAACGCTGTCTTGGCATCTGTGAGCAGTGCCAGAGTTGTGTCGGCACGTTGCAAAAACCCGTCCTCCATTCCTTGAAAGGTTTGAAAAAATTCGATGGCATCATCAACTATTTCAACCCCCACCACCCGTGTCAAACGTCGCACCAGTGCTACTGCTGCTCTGTTGACGGTTCGCATCAGCAACGGGCGAGGCGAAATCAGCATCTTGTAAATCGTGTTGTTGAGTAGTCGGATTAGTGCTTTAGGAGCTTCTAAAAAGGCAAGGGCATCGCGGGTTGGCGGAGTGTCGATCACCACCAAATCCCATTTTTGTGAGGTATGTAGTTGGTAGAGCTTTTCGCAAGCCATGTAGTCTTGTGTGCCTGGCAGTTCGGTCGACAAGTTCACATAAAACCGGTTGTTGAGTATGCGCTGTATTTGCTTTTCTGTGTTTGCGTGATCTCTAACTAAGTCGTCAAATGTTGCTTTGCTGTCAAGCATCATTGCGCTAACGGCTCCAGGCCAGTTTCCTTCGATCAGTTTTGGATTGTTGCCAAGTTCTTGTATGCCGAGGGCATCAGCTAGTCGTTTGGCGGGGTCGATGGTGACCACAATGGCATTTCGTTCGGCTTTGGCGGCGGCGATAGCGGTGGCTGCGGCAACAGTGGTTTTGCCTACACCGCCAGTTCCACATGTGATTATCACCTCTTTGTTTAAGACCAGTTGGTGGTAGCTAGTCGCTGTTTCGCTTGGCATCGCAGTGTCGCTAACTACCGCTGTCGTTGCTGTTGGGCTGGGCAGTTTGGGTTTGCGATTCGTTGTGTTGTGTCAGGGTAAACGAGTTGAACTCGCCCTCAAGGGTTTCGTTAACAGCTTGGTTTAGAGCTTCGGTGAGCGTCTCTAGCTCACTTATGCCAACCGATGAAGTGAACAAGGCGGGCATGTGTATTTGTTTGAGGGGTAGTGTCTGACTAAGCACATTGAGATTTTTTTGTTGCAGAGCCATTCTTTGGGCACGAAAGTTTGCGGCGTTTACAAGGTCGCGAGTTTGCGTTTCGGTTAGGTTGCTCGTTTGGGTTAATGTGGAGAGGTCTAATTCGTTGTTGAGCCCGGCTAGGTGAGGTAAGAGATTGTTGACCACCACCGGACCTAAAGCTAAGCCAACTTCATCTTCAACGGCGAAAGCAGTTTCTATGAGTTCCGCTATTGGGGTTTCTTCAGCGATTGTTACGAGTAAGGCGCGGCAGCGTCGCTCATCGTTTAGCATCTCTAGGGTCTCGGTTGCTTGTTGGCGCAGCACGCCAGTTCTTACTGTTTGGTGAACCGCTTTTGGTGCTTTTAGGAAGTGCATTGCGTGTCCAGTTGCGGGCGCGTCTACCACGATTAGGTCAGCTTGAGAGGTTTGTTCTAGGTGTTTGATTTTGCCTAACATTAGTAGGTCTTTGATTCCGGGTGTGGCTGTGGAGATTAGTTCCAGCAAATGTGAGCGAGTGATTTGTGTCACTAACCGCGAGAAGCCGTGGTTGGTTAGCCAGTCGACAAGTGCTCCATCGGGTGTTAGCGAACGATAACGAATCATGCCTCCATTGCCGTTTGGGCTTTGGTAAATGCTCTGCTCATCGTAACCTTTAGGGGTGACGTTAAACAAAGCGACTGCGTCAAAACGGCCGGCCAATTCGATAAGTAAAACGGTGCGACCCCTTTGGGTGGCAGCTAGAGCTAGTGTTGCAGCGAAGGTGGTTTTGCCCACTCCACCTTTGCCTGCAACGATTAGGATTTTTGATGATGCCAAGAAATGATCAAGGTGCATTACCTTCCTCCAAGCGGTTTCTGAGACTGGCCCGCAGAGTTACCCTAGCATTTGCTTGCGTGCTGGCGATGGGTTGGTTGTCACCTGTGCATGCCCAAACAAACCGCACCGCAAGCCCCGTGGTGTTTGATGTGTTGGAAGTGGCGGGTTTGATCGATGAAATAGTTGCTGATTTCATAGAAGAATCTATCGCTAAAGCTGAGGTTGAGGGTTTGGCGGGGGTGGTGTTGCAGGTGGATAGTCGCGGGCATGTGGTGAGCGATGCTCGCCTAACTGAGGTAGCTCAAAGTATCGCATCTTCTGAGGTGCCGGTTTATGCTTGGGTCGGTCCCTCGGGTGCTACTGCTCTTGGTGGGGCTGCCCAGTTAGTGGGGGTGACTAAGGAGTTAGCTGTAGCGGTGGGAGCGAGTTTGGGGAATACTGGTGAGTTAGTTTTCCCGAATTTGTTGATGAATAGCTTTAGGCAGGCTGAGGATTTTTTGCGTGCCGATGTGGTTGATGAGGAGACGGTTGTTGAGTTGGGTTTAACCGATAGAGACTCACCAACTCTGCAGTTCTTTGTGTTAGACTTGCCGAATTTTAGCAGTGAGCTCGACGCATCGGGGGACCAAACAGTGCGCGTTCCCACTTCTCAGGTTCGTTTCTCAAAGTTATCTTTACTTGATGGTTGGGTTCATGGTTTAGCTTCCCCAGCTATGACATACCTTTTCTTCTTGGTGGGCGCGCTATTATTGATTTTTGAGTTTTATACGGCTGGAGTTGGTATTGCAGGTGGGGTCGGCGCGCTTTGTTTCGTGTTGGGTTGTTATGGATTTGATGTGTTGCCAACCCGTGGTTGGGCGATTGCTTTGTTGGTGCTGGCCATGCTGGGTTTCGCTATTGATGTGCAGGTGGGGGTGCCTCGTTTTTGGTCTTGGGTTGCTTCGTTGGCTTTGCTCGTGGGTTCGCTGTTTTTGTATAACGGCATGTCGATTTCTTGGATCACTTTGTTGGTTGGTATCGTGGGTGTGGTGGGGTTGATGGTTGCTGGGATGCCGGCTATGGTTCGTTCTCGTTTTGGTACGCCAACGATTGGTCGAGAGTGGATGGTTGGGAAGTTGGCACTTGCAAGGGAAGGCCTCAACAATGAAGGCATAGTTGAAGTTGATGGTGCCCTTTGGCGAGCTCGCGTGAACCGCACAACTCCAATTGCTGTAGGTGATCAAGTCCGTATTGTGGCGATCGAGGGCCTTTATTTGGAAGTTGAACCAGAGGAAGGCGGTGCCCGAGACTATCGTGACATGCGTTAGCGTCGCGGTTGACTCTAGCTATCGCCTAGCGCGTTTTTGTTGCCAAAAAATAATTTGCATTGAGGCTTTCATTGTGCTAATCAAGTATTTGAAGAAAAGGAGAATCAATGATCAAACATGTTGAAACCGTTAATTGGCAGTTGAAAGCCGCTTGTCGTGGGCCTCAAGCCTCTATGTTTTTCCCACCGTTAGCACCTGAACGGAGAGAACAAAAACGTATTCGGGAGCGCCACGCGAAAGCTATTTGCGAGACTTGTAGTGTGCGTGCGGAGTGCTTGGCGCATGCTTTAAAAATTGCTGAACCACACGGAATTTGGGGTGGACTTAGCGAACGAGAACGCCAAGACCTACTCACTGTCTAGCGAAGATTGTGGCAAATTGTTGGTTGGGAGGCGGGGGCCGGCGATGCGATGGTCTCCGCGGCGGCGGGTTATGCCATTATTGTCGAGGTGCGTCAACAGTGCTAGAGCAAATTTTCGGCTATTGCCCCACCTGTCACGCGCTTGAGCCACCGTAAACCCTTCAACATGTTCTTGGAGAAGATTCGCAACTACCGCGACGGCAGCGTCCACCGCGTGTTTTGAGAAAAACACTCCAGCAGTTTCTACGAGCTCGCCTAGCCGCACTAACTCACGAAGTTCAGCACCACTCATCTCACTTGGCGGCGGCGGCGGCGGCGAAAACGGAGATGCCTTTAGTGCCACAACAAAGGGGTGATCCTTTAACTGTATCTGCTGTGTGCGGAGTTTGGCTTGGCCGTGGTCAATGTCGACAGATTCGATTGTTTGAATCACTGCCCGCTCGAATTCGTTGAATTTGGCGATGTCGAGTCCGATTGTTCCCTCAGCTGTGATCATTTCAACGAGGCGAGTTTGGCTAGCGGTCAGCACTTTAGGGTCAACTGCCCAGTTCCCAACATCAGCTGCGCGTCGGCTGCCCGTCAACAAAAAAAGCTGGTCGACATCCACCCGACCTCGTTCAGCAATTACCCGATCAATGCTACGGTCGGGTTGCGCCTTGCTAGCACTGAGTAGCGGGTCGACATCAAGTATTTCACCCCCGCCAAGTGTCTCGCTGCGGCCAGATTCGCGGAGAATGTAGCGGTCGCCCGGCAACAATGGCAACCCAACAGGTAGATGAAAGCGGACTTTGCCTTGCGTTCCCGCTGCTATTTGTGCCGCTCCTAAGATGCGCAGTTTCACCGGGAATTCCCCAGAACCGAGATACAGTTGGTAGGCACCTCGGCGGGTGAGCGGATGGTTGAGGGTGGCTAATACTTGGAGTTGGCAGTCGACCCGTTTGGTGATGTGCCATTGCTGTGATTTGACCACCACATCACCTCTCTTGAGGTTTTTGTGGTGTACACCCGACAAGTTCAATGCCGCACGGTTGCTGGGGCTGATTTTGCTGCGCTCGTTGTGTAGGCTTTGAAGCGCACGCACCCGTGCTTTGAGGTTTTGCGGCCACACTTCGATGGTGTCGCCAAGGCATATTTTGCCACCTGTGAGGGTGCCTGTTACAACAGTTCCCGATCCTTTTGCAGCGAACACCCGGTCGATCCATAGGCGAGGACGCCTATGGTCGGTCGCGATTGGGGTGCTGTCGAGCAAGGCATCGAGAGCGTCTCGCAATGCGGTTATGCCGTTGCCGCCGGTCGCGTCCACTTCCACAATCGGCGCGTCTTGCAGGAAAGTTCCATGTACCCGTTCTTCAATGTCTAGGCGAGCGAGTTCTCGCAGATCAGAGTCGGCTAGGTCAACTTTGGTGAGTGCCACTAAGCCGTGGTTAATGCCGAGCAGGGTCAGTATTTGTAGGTGTTCTTCAGATTGTTGTTTCCACCCTTCGGTTGCGGCCACCACAAAAACACAGGCATCCACGCTGCCAACCCCGGCCAGCATGTTTTTCAAGAACCGCACATGCCCGGGCACATCCACGAATGCCACTCCTCTCCCAGATGGCAAAGTGGTTGACGCAAAGCCTAGATCGATGGTTAGTCCGCGGGTTTGTTCTTCTATGAGACGGTCGGGGTTGCTGCCACTTAGGGCTTCGACTAATGTACTTTTGCCGTGATCAACATGGCCTGCGGTAGCTATTACATGCATTGCTCAAGGGCAGTTTTGATGAAAGCATCATCGTCTTGATGCACGGTGCGCAGGTCTATCACTGTTCGCTGGTCAACTAGCCGGGCGATGATCGGCGGTTGCTGATTGCGTAATGTTTGACGTTGATCGCCTTTTATAGCTATGCCCACGGAGGGAATTTCCACTCCCGGTAGCGTGCCACCACCTGGTGTGGATGACACCTCCACAACCTCGCCAACCCCGAGTTTCTCGGCTCGGGTTCGCAGTTTTGTTTGAGGGATGGTTGCCATCTGCCAAAACGGGATTGCGTTGCCGTCTCGGTTGAGGTATGCCAGCGCAGTTGCTTGCAGCGCTCCCAACACTAAAACACCGGGTCGCAGGGCTCTTGATAGGGGGTGAGCAGCGCATTTGGCTACGAGGTCAGCTCGTCCCGCGATGATACCTGCTTGTGGCCCCCCAAATAATTTGTCGCCAGAAAACGTTACGAGATCAGCACCAGCTTCGAGTGTTTGACGGGCGGCTGGTTCATTGTTGAGCCAACTTGGTGGTTCACCCTCCAGCCAGGGGCAGCGGCTGTCTACCAATCCCGAACCGATGTCGGCGACTAGAGGGCGGTTGAGGGCAGCTAGTTCGCTGGTGCGGGCAGCTTCGGTAAAACCCGTGATTTTGTAGTTGGATTGGTGTACTTGCAGCACTAGCGTAACATCTTGGCCGTGATGTTTGATGGCTTGTTGGTAGTCTGCTAGTCGGGTACGGTTGGTGGTGCCGACTTCCACCAAGTGCGCCCCAGAACGTGACATCACTTCGGGTATGCGAAATCCACCGCCTATTTCAACTAATTCACCGCGAGACACCAGCACTTTGTGTCCTTCGGCGAGGCTAGCTAGACAAAGCATTAACGCTGCGGCACAGTTGTTCACCACGAGAGCGGCCTTCGCACCGCAGGCTTGAGCGATTAGCGCGGGTGTTGTTTTCGTGCGTGAGCCTCGTTCACCGCTGGTTAGGTCGTACTCTAGGTTCCAGTAGTTTGCTGTTTGACTGTGTTGGATGGGAGCTCTGCCGAGGTTGGTGTGGAGCAGGGTGCCTGTGCCGTTGATGACGGGTCTGAGCAGTCTTTTTGCGGTTTTGTTTGCGATCATCTCAGCGTGCTCGGGTGCTCCTTGGTTGATAGCTCTGCGCGCAACGTCAACCAACACTGGGTGAGGTAATCCAGTTTCAGCTAATGATCTAGCGAGTTGATCTACTGAGGGTGGGTGTTGTGAGTTTCTTGCCACTTTTAGGGTTCATTGTTTGCGTTAGATTCGTCTTGTTCGGCTCGTCCTTCTAGCTCGTCAAACTCGTCTAGTGCTGCCATTGCAGCTTCCAACATCCTTGCTGAGCAACCTGCCATTTCAACCGGCGGTACATATTCTTCAGCTAGGGCGGCCGCGATTTCGCGCAAAGCTTTGGCGGCGGGGCTTGAGTTGAGCACGGCTGGTGAACCACTGTCTCCGCCTGTTGATATTTGAGCTTCGATCGGCACGGTTCCGAGTAGTGGCACCCCCACATCGTCAGCTAGTTGTTGCCCGCCACCGCTTCCGAAGAGGTTGTGTTGGCTGCCGTCTGGGGCAATGAAGGTGGTCATGTTTTCGATTACTCCGACGATGCGTAGATAGTTTTTTCTTCCCATGTCAGCAACTCGAGCTGCGACCTTTTGAGCGTTGCGTGCGGGGGTGGTAACTATCAGCATTTCGGCGCGGGGCAACAATTTGGCGAGACCCATCTGCACGTCACCGGTGCCGGGCGGCATGTCGATTAGTAGGTAGTTTAGATCGTTGGACCATGCCACGTCTTCACAGAAATGGCGTACAGCTCGGTCGAGCATCAATCCTCGCCACATCAACGCCGAGTCTTCTTGTTGAACGAGAAAACCCATCGATACGATTTCTAACCGTCCTTTTCCTATCTGCCTTATCAGTGGTGTGATTTTGCCTTTGTGGGCGACTAAGTCGCCGTCGACACCGAGCATCCTCGGTATCGAAAACCCCCAGATGTCTGCGTCCATTACGCCTACTGAGTAACCGTTGTCAGCTAGTGCGGCAGCAAGGTTGGTTGTTATTGAAGATTTGCCTACGCCGCCTTTGCCTGAGGCGACCATTATGACTTTGGTGGTAGCGGGGATGGCAGTACTGGGGGCATCTTGGCTAATGTTGAAGCGGGCTTTGGCCATCGCTTGAGATTTTTGTTCTTGAGTGAGTTCGCCCCAGTTGATTTTCACTTTTGCAACTCCGGGCATGGACAACAGTCGGCTGCGGATGTCTTTTTGTATTTGTCCTCTTAGTGGGCATCCGCTAGTTGTCAGAGCGATTTCTAGAGTTACGCGGCCGTCTGGTGTCACATCCGCGGAGCGTGCCATTCCCAACTCCACGATGTCGCTGCCTAGTTCGGGGTCGATCACCCCGCGCAGCAACCCCATTACCGCCGCTGCGTCAGGTGGACTCTGTTCAGTCACACCTACAATCTACAGCCATTGTTGCGAGTATCCTTCCTAGTGGTTCGGTTCGCTGCCGTAATGTGCGGATGTCATTGACTAATCGCGATTAGTTGGGTAGGGGTAGGTAGTAGAAGACTGTAAGTATCCCGATTGTCCACACAAGAAGCGCGCTTATTATCCAGAACACTGTTTTTCTCAACTCACTGTCAATTTTGTTGCTCAATGCGTCGATTCTCGTGTTTGTTGCGTCGATCCTGGCGTGCGTTGCGTCTCTCGCGTCGGCTATGTCGTTTTTGACTTCGGCTATGTCGTTTTTGACTTCGGCTATGTCGTTTTTGACTTCGGCTATGTCGTTTTTGACTTCGGCCATTTCGTTTTTGGTGGTCATTGTTTCTTGGAGTACGGTTACTGCCGCGGCTAGTTTGGCTAGTTCTTCTTTTACTGCGTAGAGTTCGTCTTTGGTGGCTGTGGTTTTTCTTTCCATCTCCACGAGGCTGGTTAGTTGCGCTACCGACTTATCAAGTTTGCCGAATTCGGTTCTCAGCGTGTTGATTTCGGTTCTTAGCGTGTTGAGTTCGTCTTTGGTGGCAGCTGTGGCTGCGATAACGGTTACGGTTTTGTCGAGTTTGTTTAGCTCGGTTTGTACTTCGTTGAGTTGGTGTTTGATTTCTCCGAGTTCTTCATTTACCACGTAGAGGTCTGCTTTGGTGGCTGGTTGGGGGTTGGGGTTTGGGTTTGGTTCCATGTGAATCCTTGGAGTTGTTTGGGTTGGCATTACTTTACTTCCTTTCAAGATGTTTGTCTTCCATTAAGCAAATAATGGTTTAGCGAAGTCAACTTGCTCACTTCTAAGCAATATGAACTCTTAATATTTGTATTAGTTGTTTTTGAGTACGCCGTTGTGGGGTTCGCTTTGGAGCGGGAAGGGTTACTGGGAAGGGTTACTGGGAAGGGATTTTGGCGTTTGTGTTTAGTTGTTGGCGATGGTGTAGACAACTGCGAGTAGTACGCCCGACCATACAAGCATCGTGCTTACCATCCAGAGCATTCCCTTTCTCAACCCACTGTCGATCTTGGTGTTCACTGAGGTTTTGATGTCGGCGATTTCGTTTCGGATGTCGGCGAGGTCGGTTGTGACTTCGGCTACTGAGGTTTTGACGTCGGCGAGGTCGTTTCGGACGTCGGCGATGTCTGTTTTGGTGGCCATTGTTTTGTCTATGACATTGATGGAAGCTAACAACAAGGATTGCTGTTCTTTGACCGCGTTGAGTTCATCTTTGACCGCAAAGAGTTCATCTTTGGTGGCAGCGGTTCCTTCAATGACGGCGAATCTGGTCGTTAAGGCAGTGAATCTGGTCACTAAGGTAGTTATTTGGTGTTTGACTTCGGCGAGGTCGTCGTTAACTTGCGCGAGGTCGGTTTTGGTGACCGTTGTGTTTTGGATGGTTTTGACGGTTGCCGACAACGTGGTTTGTTGTTCTTTGATGGCGTTGAGTTCTTCTCTAACTTCAAAGAGGTCAGTTCGGGTGGTGGGGTTTGGGTTTGGTTCCATGTGAATCCTTGTAGTTGTTTGGGTTGGCATTACTTTACTTCCTTTCATGTTGTTTGTCTTCGCTGGAGCAAAATTATTTGCTTGGGGAGCTATGGTGCTCAATATAGCATCTAACATAATATTACATGCTAAATTATAATAAATAAATTATTTTAAAACTTCTCAGAAGATAGATTGTAAAATTTGATTTTGGTAATTGATTTTCTCTAGGTACAATATGTCGGCTATGCGTACCCCGAGTGTCATTCGGCTAGCGAGACTGATGGTGGTCTTGGCGTTTGCGGCGTTGCTCGCGCCGGTGCATCCGGCGGGGGCGCAGACTCGCCAACCGCCTGTGACCAACTTGCTGCTGACTCCGGGCGACGGCTCGTTGACGGTCACCTGGTCTCCGCCTACGACCTTTTCGTATTCGGGGGGGCAGATTGACATTATTGAAGAGGATGCCGATCCTGAGACGCCCGGAGTCCAAGCAAACCTAGCGCAACCGCGAAGTGTCGGACCCCGACAAGGCAGAAACTCATGGTCGTCCCGAGAGTTTGGAGCTGGACGGCACACGATCAGCGGTCTCACCAATGGCACCGCCTACATCGTTCGAGTCCGAGTCGTCTATACGGGGAATCAGTTCAGCTCTTGGGCGAGAGCGACGGGCACGCCGAATGTGCCGCCGCCGGCGCCGACGTTGGTGACGCTCGCCAGCAGTGCTGCGACGGTGGCGGAGGGGGGGTCGGTCACGGTCACGGCCACGCTCGACAATGCGGCGCACACGGGCGGGGTGAGGGTCAACTTGCGGCGCGAGGGCGCGTCCGACGCCGCGCTCACCGACGACGACTTCACGCTGCCGGCGCAGTTCACGGTGGCCGAGGGGGAGACCGTGGCGACCGCAGAGGTGCAGATCACCCAAGACGACTTCGACGAGGATGACGAGAAGTTCATAATCGGCGGAAATGCGAGCACCCTGCTCGGTCAGGGCATCGCGGTCACCCCCACCACGATCACGATCACAGACGACGACACGGCCGGCACCACCTTCAGGGAGACCGACAATGTGGTCATCCCGGCCGACGGCTACACCACGTATGCGTTCAAGCTGAACTCGCGGCCGACGGCAGCGGTGACGGTCACGCCGACAGTCAGCGACCCGTCCAAGGCGACCATTGAACCGGCGTCGGTGACCATCGCGCCCGCCACCTGGAACACCGAACGCTTCTTCGACGTCCTCGGTGTGGCCGCGAGCGGCACACCGGTCGTCGTCAGCCATCCCGCCGTGAGCGAGGACGCCGACTACCACAGCTCAATGATCGACTCGTTCGCGGTGACGGTCGACCCGGCGGGCCGCAAGCTGGTGAGCAACACCGCTCAGGCCGGCGGCGTCGGCAGACCCGAAAATTTCACTTCGCGCTCCGCCGCGCAAGCGTTCACGACCGGCCCCCAAGACTACACGCTTTCGAGCATCGACTTGAATTGGACGATCTCTAGTCCGTTGACCGCAGAAGAGTTGAGGTCGCTGGCCGTGGTGCTGGAGACCGACAATGGCGGCGACCCCTCAGGGACACGGTTGACGACCTTGCGGAACCCGGCCACGGTCGAGACGGGCACGGCGCGTCTGCGGGCGCCGGCCGGGGTCACGCTCGCAGCCAACACCACCTACCATCTCCGCGTTTTCGGCACAGACCGCAGCGGCAAGATGAGCTACGTTCTGACATTCTCCGACGACGAGGACTCCGGCTCGGTCAGCGGCTGGTCGATCTCCGACGGATACACCGTCTTCACCTTAAACGAAAGGCTCGCCCGGACGGCGTCGTGGCAGATCGGGGTGAACGGGTTTCGGCCGGCGAGCGACGCCGACCTCGCCTCGCTGCTCGCGGTGGGCAGCGAGTCCACCGACGGCAGCGGGTTCGACCAAGACATAACGTTGTCGCCGAGCTTCGACGCCGCCACCACCGCGTACACCGCGACGGTCGCCAATGCGGTCTCGCGGGTGAAGCTGATCCCGCGCGCCGAGCATCGCAACGCTTCGGTGACCGTCGCGGGCACCGAAGTTGCCGGCGGCGCCGCGAGCGGGGCGGTCAACCTGAGCGAGGGCGCCAACAATATAGAGGTGACGGTCACCGCCGCGGACGGCTCCACCACCAAGACCTACACGGTCACCATCACCAGAGCGGCGGGCACGCCGACGCCGCCGCCGGCGGCCAGTTCGGTCAGACTCTTCCTCACGCCTCGAAACGGTGCAGTGCGGGTGGGTTGGAGCGGCGCCGGCACCGAGGCTACGACAGTGCATCATGCTTGGCGGGTGCCCGACGCCGACCCCGACACGCCGGGCGCCCAACCGCTCCCCGTCGGCAATAATGTCTGGTACCCCAGACAGGACCAAGGCTTCATCGAGTTTACCACCAACACCCCGGGGCGGAATCTCGATAGCGACGATGTGACCATTCCCACCCAGTACGAACCGTTCAGATCTCGTCCCGGTTGGTCCGGTCTGACGCTCGAGAACGGCGTGCCGTACGAGTTCCGTTTCAGGCGACCCGCTCAAGGCGCCCTCGCCGACACCGGCTGGCTGAATGCGGGGACGGCCACGCCCACGGACGGCACGGCGAAGCTGCTGGTCAACCGCACCGCCCGCACGGTACCTGTGGGTTACACCACCAGCTACGTGGTGACGTTGAACTCGACCCCCGACACAGCCGGTGTGGTCGACCCGAAGTCGAGCCTGCCCGGCGTGGTGGAGGTCACCCCCGATACCGACACGTGGCGCGCGGGGGGGGACCAGCTCAGTCCGTTCACTTTCACGCTAACCGGGCGCAGCGAGGGCACGGCGACGATCAGCCACACCACGGCCGCATCCGGAGGCAACTACCATGAACTCCAGAACACGGTCGGCGCCACGCCGAGTGTGGAGGTGACGGTCACCGCCGCCCCGACGGTGGGCAACATCGGGCAGGCCGAGGACTCCGTGGCGGGGTTCGCGGGCGCGGCATACGCGCAGGGTTTCACCACGGGTCCCTACGCGGACGGCTACACGCTCGACCACATCGGGGTCGACCTGTCGGTGCGGGGCACGCTCAGCGCAACCCGGATCGGCACCGTGAAGGCGGCGTTGCACAGCGACAGCAGCAGCACTCCGGGCACTCCCGGCGCCAAGCTCGCCGATTTGACGGTTCCGAGCACCTTCTCGGGCGACTACCACGTCTTCACAGCTCCCGACAGCACCGCGCTCGAGCCCGAGACCAGCTACCATCTGGTGCTCCACACCACCGGCAGCCTGGGCGAGTTGGGCGTGGTGACGACCAACTCCGACAACGAGGACGGAGGCGCACAGCCCGGCTGGAGCATCGCCGACGCCCACAGCCAAGAGAATGCGAACGTCCCGGCAGGCACTTGGAGTCAGATGCAGCGCAGCATGCGCATCGGCGTGGTGGCGCAGCAGAAGGCGTCCGGCAACGCCTCGCTGAGCGCCCTCAGGCTGAACGCCAGCACCGACGGCTCGAACTTCCCGGGCGCGGTGCTCCACCTGCCCGCCGAGTTCGACGCCGCCGCCACGAGCTACACCGCCACGGTCGCCAACGACGTGACCCACGTCCGGGTGGAACGCGCCACCCCCGGCGAGCTGGCCGCCACCGTCACTGCCGCCAAGCGCGGTGAAGCCGCCGCCACCGTGCCGCGCAACGCAGCGGGCACAGCGATACCGCTCGCTGTGGGCAGCAACGTCATAGACGTGGTGGTCACCGCCGCGGACGGGCTGGCCGAGCAGACCTACACGTTCACCATCGAGCGGCGCACCCCGCTGCCGGCCCTCTCCATGCGCATGGTGACGGTGTGGCCGCGGGACGCCGGGGCTTCTGTGCAGTGGGAGCTGGCTGCGGGGGTGTGCTTCGCCAACCTGCGCTATCGGGTGACCGACACCGACGCGAGCACGGTGGCCGCCGAGCCCGGGCCGTGGAACCTCGCGGGGGTGACGCCGCCCGCCGACGTGGGGACGTGCCAGGCACACAGGTTCATGTCCGTCAGCGGCCTGATCAACGGGCTGACCTATGAGGTGCAGGGGCTCGGGATCGACAACGCCGCCGACAGCTACGTCGATTGGAGCAACTCGCTCACTTTCACTCCCACGGGCGCGGTGGACGCGGCGGTGGCGTTGAGCGCGCTGACCGGCGTCACGAGCAGCGACGGCAACAGCTTCGACGGCACGCTCACGCTCAACCCGGCGTTCGACGGCGACTCCACCTTCTATGTTGCCAACGTCTTGGGTGCCTCGGTCAGCCACGTGGGTTTCACGCCGACGGTGGCTGCGCAGGGGGCGACGGTGAAGGTGGGGGTGGCCGGTTCCACGCTGGCCGCGGTGCCCAGCGGCTCGCCGAGCGCGGCGCTGGAGTTGCCGCCGGGCTTCACGACTTTCGCAGTGGAGGTGACGTCGGCCGACGGCAACAGCACGGAGACTTACGAGGTCGACGTGCTGCGTCTCGGCGCACCTGCGAATGTGACGGCGACGGCTTCGCTGCTGGACGGCGACCCGGCGATAACGGTGGGCGCCGACGCGCCCGCCCGCGCCGGTTACAGCGTGATCTACCAGATCAAGCCGGCCGACGCGCAGTGGGGTGACCGTTTGACCACCACCACTGTCGACGGCGTGGTCGGCGGCGCCGACGCTCTGCGGGTGAGCGACGACGGCGCCACGTTCGGGCCGCTGGCGCCCGGCGCGCCCTACGACGTGCGGGCCCATCTCGTGGCGACTGCGCGCAGGCCGCTGTACCGGTCGACGGGTGATCTGGGCGCGGTGGTGGAGGCGTCGAGCGCGGCACTGCGGGTGACCACCGCCGACGTGCCCGGCAAGCCGACCGACGTCTCGGCGAGACCCGAGACCACAGATGCGCGTGAACTTTGGGTGGTGTGGAAGCCGCCTGCCCACACGGGCGACCCGGGTCGCAGCATCAGCGGCTACAAGGTGCGCTGGCGGCTCAAGGACACGTCTATCGGACGGCCCGGCGATCAGCCCGGCGATTGGAACAACGACGACGGCGTAGACGCCGACACCTCTAGCTGCACGGGGCGCACGGCGACCGACGGCACGCTCTGCCATGAGATCGGCGGCCTCGTAGCAGGCTCCATACTGGACGTCGAGGTGCGCGCCCTCAACGGCGTGAACCCGGGCAGCGAATGGTCCGACGAGGCGATCGGCAGGCCGTCGCGGCTGGTGCCGCAGAACGCTCGGCTCACGGCCGGCGACGGCCGGCTCACGGTCAGCTGGGATCAGAACGATCGAACCCTGACGTCCGGCCACGTGCGCTGGCGGCTCCGTCTCGGCCAGAGCCGCCCTTGGATGCCGAGCGCGAGCGGCAGAGCCGTCACCGCTTCGGAGTGGACGAACCGTGCGATCTCGCTGGACCCGTTGGCCAACGGCGTGCTCTATACGGTCGAGTGGAGCCTCTCGCTCACTGGCGGCACGGCGTCGTGGACGGATATAGGCACGCTAGCGCCGCGCTCGTCGGGCGTGACGTTGAGCACCGATGCGGTCGGCGACACAGTGGCCGAGGGCGGCACGGTCACCGTGACCGCAGCCTCGGGCAGCGCAGTGGCCAGTGACACAGAGGTGGTGCTGTCCGTCGACGGGCGTTCCACCGCAGCGGCGGCCGACTACACGCTGCCCGCCACGATCACCATCTCCTCGGGCGACACGTCCGCCGAGGCCGAGATTGTCATCATCGACGACTCGGTCGCCGAGGGCGACGAGACTCTGCTGTTCAGCGGCACGTCGGGCGGTGCCGACTTGAACGTGATCACCCTGACCATCACCGACAACGACTCCGCCGGGGTGCGGCTCAGCACGAGCACGGTCGATGTGGTGGTTGACGGCCCGGAGGCCTTCTATGAGGTGCAGCTCACCTCGCAGCCGACGGCTGAGGTCACGGTCGCCGCCACGAGCGGCGACATCGCCACAGCCACCGTGTCTCCGGCGTCGCATTCGTTCAGCGCGGCGGACTGGAACACCCCGCAGACTTTCACGGTGGCGGGCAAGTCGGAGGACTCCACCACGATCACCCATGCGGTGACCAGCACGGACGCGAATTATCCGTCGAACCTGGCGGTGGCGCCGCTGGCGGTCACCGTCGACGAGGCGCCGCTGGTCAGCAATCTGAGCCGGCCTGCGGTCAGCGCGCAGGTGAGAGACTTCGCGGCCGGCTCCTACGGGCAGTTCTTCACGACCGGGGCGAACTCGGTCGGCTACACGCTCGAGAGCATTCAGACGAACCTGTCGGTCACGGGCGCGCTCAGCACTCAGGAGCTGGGCACGGTGAAAGCCGAGCTGTGGTCGACTCGCCTCGACGACAGCAGCGTCACGGTCGCCGACGCCAAGCTGCACGACCTGACCGCGCCGGCGGGCATCACCGGCGGCACGGCGGAGTTCACTGCGCCGGCGGAGACGACCCTCGACCCGAACACGGTCTACGCGTTCGTGATCCGCACCACCGGCGACCTCTCCAAGCTGACGATCACGCCCACCGACTCCTCCAGCGAAGACCGCGGCGGAGCGGCGGACTGGAGCATCGCAGACAACTTCGTGTTGTCGGCCTCCAACGCTCCGAGCAGTTTCTCTGCGGTCGCAGGGTTCGTCCTGCCGATCGCGGTGAAGGGCGAGGCCAAGGTGGCGGCGCCGACCACGCTCACCGTGTCGCCGGCGAGCAGCACGGTCGCTGAGGGCGCGGCTTCGCTGACGGTAACCGCCACGCTGGACCAGCCTGCGCTGGAAGCCACCACGGTCACCTTCACCACCGCCGACGGCACCGCCGCCAAAGGCTCCGACTTCACTGTGCCCGCCACTTTCACGGCCGTGATCGCTCTGGGCGAGAGGTCCGCCTCCGCGGACCTCACCGTCAGCGACGACATGATCGACGAGGGCGCCTCTGAGACGTTCACAGTCTCCGCGACGGCCGGCGACCTGACGGCGCCGCCGGTGACGGTCACCATCACCGACAACGACACGGCCGGGGTGACGCTCAGCACAGAGACGGTCTCGGTGCGGGAGGACGCCAACGTCACCTACACGGTGGTGCTCGACACGCAGCCGACCCATCCGGTCACCGTCACGGCCACGAGCGGCACGCTGGCGAACGCCACCGTCGCGCCCGCGACCCGCACCTTCACCACCTCCGACTGGAACACGCCGCAGACGTTCACGGTGCGCGGCGTGCTCACCGGCACTGCATCGATCACTCACGCCGCCTCGGGCTCGGACTCAAAGTACGGTGCGAGCCTGTCTATAGGCGCCGTGGCGGTGACGGTGCAGCCCAAGCCCGATCCGACTTCGCTGGCCGTGTCGCTGGCGAGCACCAGCGTGGCCGAGAGTGCCGGCTCGGTCACGGTCACCGCAACCTTCGACAATCCGGTGAAGTCCGACACAACGGTGGTGTTTCAAGCCGGCGGCGGTAACGCCGTGGCGGGGCGCGACTTCGTGGTTCCACCCGTTTTCAGTACCACCGTACGCAAGGGTCAGACCCAGGGCACGGCCAGCTTCACCGTCACCGACGACATGCTCGACGAAGACGACGAGACGTTCACGCTCTCGGCCATCGGCTTGACGATCAGGTCGCTGCCTGTGACGGTCACGATCATCGACAACGACACGTCCGGGGTGACGTTCTCAGAGGTGCCGCGCACGGCAATCGCGAGGGAGCTCAAGGCTTATCAGGTGGTGTTGGACACACAACCAGACGGGGCCGTGACGATAACGCCGCAGAGCCGGAACACTGCCGTAGCCGTGATCGTCGGCCAGAATCGGGGCAGCGTGACTTTCACTCCTGCCAACTGGGACACGCCGCAACCGGTCGCCGTGAACCCTCTAACCGTCGGCGAGGTGAGAATAGACCACACTGTCACCGGTTTCGACGCCAAGTACAGAGGACTCTCCGTCGGCAGCGTGACGATCTCGGTCAAACCCAATGTCCCGCCGGGGGTGACGGTGAGCGAGAGCAAGCTCGTCGTGCAGCGCGGGCTGACGAGCACCTACACCGTGGAGCTCGACCGCGAGCCCGGCTCGGAGGTGACGCTCACGCCCACGAGCGGCGACACCGATGTGGCCACGGTCTCGCCGGCCACGCTCACCTTCGACGCCACCGACTGGGATCTCGCCCAGACGGTGACCGTGCGTTCCAGAGCCGTGGGCGCGGCGGAGGTCACCCACGAGACCACCAGCAGCACCTCCGACTACACCCCCGACCTCGAGGCCGATTCCGTCGTCGTGGTGGTCCCCAAACCCCCGACCGCCGCCGAGATATCAGCCAACGAAGTGGTGTATGTCAGCAACACCGGCCAGATACGTCAGAGAATTGTTGAGAGTTCGAGAAGCAGAAACCTGATCGCTCAATCGTTCACCACTGGAAGCGCGAGTCAGGGATTCGGCATCAGCAGTATCTCCTTCGATATCGAGTTCGGTTCTTTCAGGGAAGCGGATCTAAAAGGATTTGTGACCCCCGATTGCAACGGCTTGCCGTGTCCGAGATCGCAGCGACTCTTCGATCTGACGGGACCGCAAGGTCCGTCTACGTCTGGCAACGGAGTCGACCCCGGTTCAGGACGACCGATTCTAACTTCCCAGACCGCCAACGGGCACGTTGTCCTCAACGCGCCGGCGGGCAGCATCCTGTTGCCGAACACCACCTACCACGCGGTGTTCAACAACGTGGGAGGCACCGCCCCATTCAACAACCGTCTCAGAGGAACGCCGGGCGGCAACGAAGACGCCGGCGCAGCCAGCGGTTGGAGCATCGGCAACAGCTATTCAAGGACGACGACTAGTGTCCCGAGTGGGCCATACAGCACGCGGAGCGGGGTCCTGAGGATTGCGGTCAGGGGTTATCCCTTGGACATCGCCAAAGGGAGTTTCACTGTCACGGCGCCGACCACGGAGGTGCCGCTCAACTCGGAGCTTCAGTACACCGTGGTCTTGGACGGCCCGCCCACAGAGGACGTGACAGTCAGGACCACTCCCGTGAACGCCTTCGCGACGATCAGTCCGATGGCTGCAACCTTCTCGAGCCTCGACTGGAACGTCCCGCAGACGTTCACAGTGACGCCGCGCCGCACTGGAGACCACGTAATCAGGCACAACACTCTCAGTAGCCAGTCAGCGTTCAATGCTCTGCCCGTGCAGAATCTCGCAGTCAAGGTCGGCGCCGCCGACCCGACCCTCGTCAAGACGCCTGCGACGTTGGTGAGCAACATCGGGCAGAGACCGTTTGACCAATTCAACTTGCCGTTGAGCGACTTCGTGCAGGGGAACACGCGACGCGATTGGGAGTACGGCCAAAGATTCGTGACGCCCAGCGACCTCACCACCTACACGCTGACCGACGTGGAGTTGATCGTGATCGTGAAGGAGAACCTGTCCGACTCGTTCAAGAACGCTCTGACGGTAGAACTGTACAATGAAGGAGTGGGCACGGGTCTGCTGGACGGCGAATTCGTCCCGAATGAGCGGATCACAGCACTCACCACGGACGTCAGCAGGATTGTCGCAGGCGAGCAGAATGTGGTCTCCTTTCAAGCACCGTCGAACACCACTCTGTCGGGTAACACGCAATACTTCATTCGCGTGACCGCGCCGGACTGCGCCGACTGCTTCGAGCTTCGCATCGTGGAGGCGCCACTGAAGTACGACGCCGACTCGAAGCAGGGATGGTCGCTCGGCACCTTTTTAGTGGAAAAGCGAATCAACCAGAGTGAATGGACCAAGGGCAGCGACATCATCCCTCTCCGCGTGAGCGGCTTCGCGGGCACGGGCGTGGCCGGGCCGGGGGTGATCAGGCTCAGCACCGACGCCGCCGACGACGAGGTCGCCGAGGACGGCGGCGCCGTCGAAGTCACCGCCACGCTAGACAGGGCGATCCCGGCGGGCGGCGACGACGTGGTCGTCACCCTGGCCGCGGGCAGCGACTCCACGGCGACGGTCACCGAGGACTACACCCTGCCCGCAGCCGTCACCATCGCAGCCGGCGAGTCCAGTGCCACGGCCACTGTGACGATCGTCGACGACGGCGTGACCGAGGACGACGAGACCCTGATTCTCACCACTGCCGGCAGCCTGCGCGTGGAGGACGTGACCCTCACCATCACCGACGACGACGAGCCCGGCGTGATTTTCAGCGGCCCGGTGGCGCTGCGGCCCGGCGCCACCGCCACCTACAGCGCAGCCCTCGGCACCGTGCCGACCGCCGATGTGGTCGTGTCGCCGCGCAGCATCCGCCCGAGCGTCGCCACCGTCTCGGCCGCCGCCACCGACGACCGCCTCACCTTCACGCCGACCAACTGGAGCGATCCGCAGCTCTTCACGGTCAGCGGCGAGGCGCTGGGCACGTCGAAGATCGTGCATCGGCTCGTCACCGGAGACCCCGACTATGGCGCCTTGAGCGACCCGGTAGTGAGAGTCACGGTCGAACGGTCGCTGGTCAGCAACATCGGGCAGGCCCACACCGCAGGCGCCGGGCGCACGCTCGGCCCGGGAGTCGGCGTCGGCTTCACCACAGGCGCCGACAGCAGCGGCTACACCCTCTCAGGGGTGGACGTCTACCTTGAGCGCAACGTCGTGAATCAGTCGCCGTTCGGCCCGGCGACGGCACTCACCGCAGACGACGAAGCCTCGATCAGCGCCTCGCTGTGGAAGGGCAGCACCGGCCCGCAGGAGCAGGTGGCGGACCTTGTCGTGCCGTCCGCCATCGGCAGCGGCAGCGGCGCGCTGCGCTTCGCGGCGCCGTCGGGCACCGAACTCACTGCGAGCACAACCTACTTCGTGGTGCTTCAAGCCGACCCGCCGCTGCCGGGCACGAAGATCTGGTGGCGCTCGAGCGACAGCAACGACGTCGACTCAGGAGCCGCCAAAGACTGGGACATAGGCGACAACGTCTTTGTGCGCAACGCCCAGGGCGACTGGACCGGCCAGGCGGCGGGCAACCCGCTGAAAATAGCAGTCCACGGCGTGGCCACGCCCGCGCCCGACGCCAGCCTGCGCTCGCTCGTCGGCGACAGCAGCATCGACGACACCAACTGGGATCAGTACGGCGACGTCTTCTTGCTGAACCCCAGCTTCGACCCCGAGACCACCAGCTACACCGTCACGGTCAGGAACAGAACGAGATCGATCCGTCTGACCCCCACGGCGAACGACCCCGACGCGGTGATCAGGATCCGCCGCGGCTCCAGCACCCAACGGCTCACGAGCGGCACGCGCAGCGGACCTTTGGGCCTGAACCAGACCAGCGAAGCGATAGTCGTCGAAGTGACCGGTGACGACGGGTCGACGACGCGAAGCTACACGATCACCGTCAACAGACTCGGGCCGATACAGCGTGGCACTGTGCGCTTCCTGACAGTCGTGCCGGGCGACGAACGCCTGGACGTCGGCTTTGAAGTTCCAACCGGCGGCGGCGACGTCGTCAACGTCTCGGAGTTCCGCTGGCGGGTAAAGGATACCGACGCATCCCAATCGGGCGATCAGAGCGGCCCGTGGACTTTGCATGAGTTGGACTTCGCCTCCTCTGATGAGACGTCGGTGACCGGCCTGTTGAACGGCGTAACCTACGACCTGCAAGTCAGAGGCGTGATCGGCTTCGGGGATCGGGCGCTCAACACTGACTGGGCGAGCGCGACCGGCACTCCGGCAGGGAAGGCGCCCGCCGACGCGGTGAAACTCAGCGCGCTCAGCGCCACGGGCTCCACCAGAGCCGACGGCACATTCAGCGCGCTGGTGCTCAACCCCGCCTTCGACGCAGACGTGACCGGCTACTACGCGACCGTGCCCGCCTCGGTCACCCACGTCAAGGTCACCCCCGCCGTCGCGGTCAGCGGCGCCACCGTCAAGGTCGGCAAGGGAACGAGCCTCGCAACGCTGGCCAGCGGTTCGGCGAGCGCCGCGCAGAGCCTGGAGGCGGGCGACACAACCATCACGGTGGAGGTCACCTCCGCCGACGGCGCCGTCACGGCGAACTACACGGTCACCGTCTCGCGCCTGCTGCCCGCCCCGCCCGTCACCGCCGAGCCTGCCGTCGCCGAAGGGCAGCGAGCCCTGCGCTTCACGGTGGCGGCGCCGCCGAGCGGTTACGTCGCCTTCGTCAAGGTCAAGCCGGCGGCTGCGGACTGGGACGACAGCTTCGGCGACAGCTTCGGCGAAGACTCAGCCCGGATCGTCGAATCGGCGTCGAGCGGCAGCGCCGCCACGGCGAGAACGCTCGTGGTCGCCGGCTATACCAGCGAGGCCGACTACGAGGTCCGCACCATCCTCTACGACGAAGACTCGCCCACGCCGCACGCGACCTGGGACGGCACCGTCGCCGTCTCAGCGGCGGTCACGGTGAGCACCCACGCCCTGCCGGGAGCACCCACTGCGGTCGCTGCGGGCACCGTCGCCGCCAACGGCAGAGCGCTCAGCGTCACCTGGACGGCGCCCGCCGACACCGGCGGAGACGCTCTGGCTCTGACGGGCTACAAGGTGCGCTGGCGGGTTCAGGACACCGACGGCGACGACACCAACGGCGCGCAGCCCGGCGACTGGAACGACAAGGGCGGCGTGGACGCGGCCGCCAGCCCGTTCAGCGCCACCGGCCTTGAGCTCTCGACCACCTACGACGTGGAGGTCAGGGCGCTCAACGGCGTCGAACCGGGCAGCGCCTGGAGCGCCTCAGCGGAGGGAACCACCTCGGCGGTCGACCCGCCGACCACACTGACGCTCACGAGTTCCGCGTCCGGCGACACCGAGGACGAGATCCAAGGGTCGGTCACCGTCACCGCCACGTTGGACAAGGCCGCCACGACCGCAGTGGAGGTGACCCTGGCCGCAGGCGCCGGCTCCACCGCCACGGCCGGCGAGGACTACACCCTGCCGGCGCTGTTCAGCATCGCAGCGGGCAGCCGCGCGGCCACGGCGACGCTGACCCTGATAGACGACGACATAGACGAGGACGACGAGACCCTGGTGCTCAC
This sequence comes from Candidatus Aldehydirespiratoraceae bacterium, assembly GCA_965204595.1. GTDB lineage: Bacteria > Actinomycetota > Acidimicrobiia > Acidimicrobiales > Aldehydirespiratoraceae > VXYK01. The sequence continues at coordinate 2,041,596 of CBDBEW010000014.1, forward strand.
CGCCACGGGCACCGGCCTGACGGTCGAGGACCTGACCCTGACCATCACCAGCAGCGACGACACCGCCGAACTGTTCGGCGACGTGGCCGGTGAGACAGTCACCGTGACCGTCGGCGGCGAGACTGGCGAGATCGACCTCTGGCTGGCGTCGCAGCCGACCGCAGCGGTGACGCTCACCGCGACCAGCAACGACACCGGCAAGGCGACCGTCTCCGGTCCGCTCACGTTCACCACCGCCAACTGGGGTGTCGAGCAGTCGTTCACGGTCACTGCGGTCGCGGCCGGCGAAACGTCGATCACCTATGCGGCGTCGGGAGACGACCCGAAGTACGGCCCGCAGCTGACGACCCCAACCACGCCCGTGAAGGTGAACCCGCCGCCCCGCAACGTCTCCATCGCTGCGACGGCCAGCGCCGCCGAGGGCGCCGACGCGAGTTTGGCTGTCACTCTCGGCGTGGCCGCGCCGACCGACGGGCTCGCCGTGGCGTTCACCTACGACTATTCGGGCAGCGACGCCACCGCCGCCGACACCGGCACGACCCCGGCCTCTCTGACCGTGCCCGCGGGTGCCACGACCGCCACCCTGACCGTTCCGACCACCGACGATGCCCTCGTCGAGGACGACGAGACGTTCACGGTCACGGTGTCGACCGCCGTGGCCGGCTGGAGCGTGCTCAGCGGCTCTTCGCTGGCGACCGTCACCATCACCGACGACGAGGCCGACGAGGCCGCCGTAGCCTTCGGCACCGACGCGGCCGCCACTTCGGAGCACACGGTCTCAGTGGGCGAGGGCACTTCCTCGGTGAACGTGCCGGTCATCGTCAACCACCTGCCGCAGGCCTCCACCACCTTCACGGTGGAGGTTCTCGGCACGAGCACCGCAGCCGACCCGGGCGACTACAGCATCGCCACCAAGTCGGTGACCTTCGACTCCTCTAGCAACAAGACCCAGAACTTGAACGTCACCATAACCGACAACGACGTCGACGACGGCGACAAGACAGTCAAGCTGCGCATCGCCGCAGCCGACAACCCCGTCGACGACTTGGGCGACCACTACGCCCGCGACGCCTCCGGCTCGCTCGCCACCGTCACCATCACCGACGACGACACTGCCGGGGTCGACGTCAGCGAGGCTTCGCTGACGGTGAGCGACGCCGGCGAGGCGACCTATGAGGTGAAGCTCGAATCCGAGCCGACCCATGAGGTGAAGGTAACGCCGACTAGCAGCGACGGTGCCGTCGCCACGGTCTCGACCGCCAACGCAGACGACGTGCTGACGTTCTCCACGACCGACTGGAGCACCGCGCAGACCGTGACCGTCACCGGCGCCAAGGCCGGCTCGGCATCGGCAACCCACGCGGCGGCGAGCACCGACGCCAACTACGACCTCTCCTCGGGCATCGACTCGGTGCAAGTGACGGTGACGTCTGATCCCGGGCTGGTGCTGAGCGACGAGTCGGTGACCGTCGAGGCCACCGGCACGGTGACCTATGAGGTGCAGCTCGCGGCCGCGCCGACCGATTCGGTGACCGTCACCCCGACGAGCGGCGACGAGGCCACAGCGACCGTGGCGACCGCCAACGGCGACAATCTGCTGACCTTCACCACCGACAGCTGGAGCACCGCGCAGACCGTGACCGTGACCGGCGCGAAAGCCGGCGCCACCTCAGTCGGCCACGCTGCGGACGGCGGCACCGACACCGACTACGACATCTCCGACGCCGGCTCGGTGGCCGTGACCGTCACTCCGCCGATCATCACCTTCGTCAGCAACACCGGCCAGAGCAATCAGAACCCCTCAAGTCCCGGGAGCAACTTGAGTGAACGGCCTCTGGGAAGTTCGCGGTTTACGCAGGGTTTCGTCACGGGCGACAACGCCGCCGGCTACACGCTCAGCAGCATCGGCGTGAAGCTGTCGACCTCGGGGAACCAGTCGGTGGCGGTCTCGCTGTGGTCGGCGTCGACGAGCGGCGCCGACGCAGTTCCGAGCGCCAAGCTGGTCGACCTGACCAAGCCCGCTGCCGTGGCCGGCGGAGTGAACCAGTTCGCCGACTCGAACGCCACGGCTCTCGACGCGAGCACGCAGTACTTCGTGGTGGTCGAGCGCGAGGGTTCGTCGAGCCAGATCACGTTGCCGAGAACGGCTTCAGACGACGAGGACTCGGGAGCCGCGTCGGGCTGGAGCATCAACGACGGTTACAGGCTCAGTGCCTATGGCTCCTCTACTTGGGCCAGTCAGAACAGCACGGCGATCCAGATCCAGGTGCGGGGTCTGGCGGCGGCGTCTGATGATGCTTCTTTGAGTGCCTTGACCGGCGCCACCAGCACCGACGGGTCTGCTTTCACGGGTTCGTTGGCGCCGGCGCCCGACTTCGCCGCAGACGTGACTTCTTATGCGGCGTCGGTTCCCAACGGGGTGACGCATGTGCGGTTGACTCCGTCGGTGAATGAGTCGAACGCGTCTGTGAAGGTTGGTTTGGGGTCGTCGTTGTCGGCTGTGACCAGTGGTTCGGCGAGCGCGGCGTTGGCGTTGACGGTGGGTGCTAATGCGGTGAATGTGGAGGTGACCGCGCAGGATGGTTCGACGCAGACCTATGTGGTGAGCGTGACTCGTCGTGTGGCGGTGCCTGCGGATTCGGTTCGTATCTGGTCGGTTGTGCCGGGTGATAGGGCGTTGACGGTGTTTTGGGATTTCGCGGATGGTGTGTGTTTCGGGAATTTGCGTTGGCGGGTGAAGGACACGGATTTGGCGTTGTCGGGGTTGCAGTCTGGTTTGTGGAGGGAGCGTGCGGAGTCGCAGTTGCCGGATTCGTGTGTGACGACGACTTCTTTGCAGGTGCCGGCTTCTGCGACTTTGGTGAACGGGCAGACCTATGAGGTGCAGGCGTTGGGGGTGATCGACGCTTCCGACATTTACACGGCTTGGAGCGCTTCGGTGGAGGGTTCGCCTGTTGGTAGTGTGGCTGACGCGGTGGCTTTGCGTGCTTTGTCGGGGTCGTCTAGCACCGACAATTCTGATTTTTCTGGTTCGTTGACTCTGAACCCGGTTTTCGGGTCGAGCAACGATTTTTATTCTGTTGCGGTGCCGGGTTCTGTCACGCACATCAAGTTGACCCCGACGGTCAAGACTGCGGGCGCGTCGGTGACGGTGGGTCGTGAGGGGGCGGCCGCGGCTGGGGTTGTGAGTGGTGAGGCGAGCGCGTCTTTGGCGTTGCGCCCGGGTTTTGACGATTATGAGGTGGTGGTGACCAACGGGTCAGTGAGCCAGACTTACACGGTGAGGGTGGTGCGGTTGGTGGCGCCGACGGTGACGGCCACCGCTAGCGCGTTGAACGGCAAACCGGCGATTTCTTACACGGCGACTGCTGCGGGGCGTGATGGTTACGCGGTGCGGCCGCAGGTGAAGTTGGCCAGCGAGCGGTGGGGGCCGCGCACGACTGGTTTGGATGTCAGCGAGGCGGGTCGCACAGGCATAGACGTCGATGCTACGGCTTCGCAGATCGGCGGGTTGCGGGCGAACACGGTTTATGATGTGCGCGCGCATTACACCGACTCGAGCGGCGATTTCTTCAGCACCGAGGTGGTGATTGAGGCTTCGAGCAACGAGGTGGAGGTGACCACTTGGGGTGTGCCTGGTGCGCCGACTTCGGTGACTGCTTCGGCGGCGTCTCCGACGAGTTTGTTGGTGAGTTGGACCGCGCCGGCCGATGCTGGCGGGTCGGGCGCGTCGATCACCGGTTATCGGGTTCGTTGGCGTGTGGCTGACACCGACGCGGTGCAGGCCGGCTCTCAGCCTGGTTCGTGGAACGCCGATGATGGTGTGGCCGCGTCGGGTTCGTCGTTCACCGCTTCGTCCGACGTCGCCTCTGAGACGACTTATGAGGTGCAGGTGCGTGCTCTCAACGGCATCGATCCCGGTAGTGCCTGGTCGGCTGCTGTTACTGCTACCACCCCAACCGCCCCCGGCCTGGTGTTCAGCGACACGTCGGTGACTGCGGTTGGTACTGGTACGGTGACTTACACGGTGAGGCTGGCGACCGCGCCGACAGATGCGGTGACGGTCACCCCGGACAGCGACGACGAGAACGTCGCCACTGTCGCGCCCGCCACGCGTTCGTTCACCACCGACAACTGGAACACGCCTCAGACGTTCACCGTGACTGGTGTGGCCACCGGCGCCACGTCGGTCACCCACGCCGCGGCTTCCACCAACGACCCCAACTATCAGATCGCGGCTGCGGGTTCGGTGGGTGTGACCGTCGATCCCGCTCCGGGTTTGGTGTTTGGCGACACTGCTGTGACTGCGGTGGGCACGGGTACGGTGACTTACACGGTGAGGCTGGCGACGCAGCCTTCTGACGCGGTGACTGTCACCCCGGCGAGCGACGACGAGGGTGTCGCCACGGTCGCGCCCGCGACGCGTGCGTTCACCACCGACAATTGGAGCACGCCTCAGACGTTCACTGTTACTGGTGTGGCTACTGGCGCCACGTCGATCACCCACGCCGCGACGAGTACCAACGATGCCGTTTATCGGATCGTGGCTGCGGGGTCGGTGGGGGTGAATGTGGAGACCGCGCCGGAGATTCTGGTTGACCTGTCGCGGGTGTCTGTGGCGGCCACGTTGATGGTGACTTATGAGGTCAGGTTGTCGACCGCGCCGACGGCTCAGGTGACTGTCACTGCGGCGAGTGCTTCTGATCCCGTCGCCACGGTCTCCCCGACGACGCTTTCGTTCGACTCCGGGAACTGGAGCAGTCCGCAGACGTTCACCGTGACTGGTGTGGCTACCGGCACGACTTCGGTTACTCACACGTCTGCGAGCGCCGATTCTGATTACGCGATCACCACCGCGTCAGCATCGGTGGATGTGACGGTCACCCCGGCGCCGCCGGACGCGTTGACGTTGTCTACTGACGCGTCGGCTGGTTCTGTCGCTGAGGATGTGTCTGGTGGTTCGTTGACGGTGACGGCTAAACTGAACCGTGCGGCGACTTCTGTGGTGACGGTGACTTTGGCGGCTGGTGCCGGCAGCGAAGCGACCGCGACTGCTGATTACACGCTGCCTTCGAGTTTCACGATTGCTGTGGGCGACACTGAAGCCACCGCGACTGTTTCGATCACAGACGACGATGTGCATGAGGGCGACGAGGATTTGGTGTTGGCCACCGCCGCGATTTCTGGGATAACGGTTACGGGCGTGACCGTCACGATCACCGATGATGACGATCCGGGGGTGTCGTTGAGCCGTAGTTCGTTGACGGTGACTGCTGGTTTGACAGCAAAGTACACGTTGGTTCTGGATTCGAAGCCGTCGGCGGATGTGACCGTTGTTCCTTTTTCGCCTTCGCCGGGTGTTGCCGGTGTTGCGTCTGGTTCGTCTAGTTTGACGTTCACTGCCGACAATTGGGCTACGGCGCAGACGGTGACTGTTTCTGGCGGTAATCAGGGTTCGGCGACGATCACCCACACTGCGACTAGCTCTGATTCTGATTACAACACCGCTTCGCCGGGCACGTTGACTGTCGGTAGCGTGACCGTCACGGTGAACGCGTCGGGTAAGACCGTGGCGATCGATTCGACGGTTGTTGTGACGGAGGGTTCTGACGCGTCGTTGACGGTGACTTTGGGTGAGGCTGCGCCTGTGGGTGGTGTGGGCGTGTCGGTGGCCTATGACTATTCTGACACGGCGTCGAGCGCTGACACGGGCACAACAACCGGCACGGTGACCGTGGCTGAGGGTGAGACGACCGCGACTTTGAGCGTGCCGATTTTTGATGATGAGCTGGTGGAGAACACGGAGGGTTTCAGTGTGACGATCTCTGCTCCCCCGGCTGGTTGGTCGTTGAGGAGCGGTCAGGTCACGGCTGTTGTGAACATCACCGACAACGACGCCGCAAACGCCAAGATCGCGTTCGGCTCGGACGCGGCAGCGACTTCTGAGTTGGCTGTGTCGGCTGCTGAGGGCGCCGGGTCGGTGAACGTGCCGGTGACGGTCAGCCATTTGCCCCAGGTGACCACCACCTTTGCTGTGGAGGTGGTGAGCACAGGCACGACGGCCGGCTCTAGCGATTACAGTATTTCTGCTTCGTCGGTGACTTTTGATTCGACTAGTTCCAAAACCCAGAATCTGGTGGTGTCGCTCACCGACAACGACTCGATTGGTGTTGATGTGACACTCAAGCTGCGGCTCGCGGCTGCTGCTGTTCCTAAAGAGGTTTTTGGCGACAATTATGCCCGCGACGCTTCGGGTTCGTTGGCGACGCTCACCATCGAAGACGACGACGAAGCCGGGTTCACCACCAGCACCGACACACTGAGCGTGACCACCGGCGCTTCTGTCACCTACACGGTGAAGTTGTCGTCACAACCCACCCATTCGGTGACGGTCACCCCCGCATCCGCGGCCACCGCGACCGCCACGGTGGCGACCGGCAACGGCGACGATTTGTTGACCTTCGCCACCGGCGATTGGGACACGGCTCAGACTGTGACTGTCACCGGGGTCACCACCGGTGCTGTCAACGTGGCCCACACGTCGTCTAGTACAGACACGAATTATGCGATAACCACCGCCGCCGGTGCGGTGGCGGTGACTGTGACGCCGCCACCGGGTTTGGTGTTCAGCACCGAGTCTGTTGCTGCGGTGGGTACCGGTACGGTGACTTACACTGTTGAGTTGGCGACCGCGCCTGCTGGTTCGGTGACTGTCACCCCGAAGAGCGAGGCCACCGGCACCGCGACGGTGGCCACTGTCAACAACGACGATGCTTTGACTTTCAGCACCACGGACTGGGACACGGGTCAGACCGTGACTGTTACTGGTGTCACCACCGGCACCACCTCTGTCACTCACAAGGCCGAAAGCGACGACGACTCCGTCTATGAGATTGCCGCCGCGGGTTCGGTGGGGGTGACTGTGGAGGCGGCGACGACTTTGACGGTGTCTTTGGCCGCTGAGACTGTCGGTGAGGACGCTGGTGGTGTGTCTGTGACCGCTACTTTCAGCCGGGCTGTGACTGAGGCGACCACGGTCACGTTCACCGCCGCGGGTGACAGCGCAAGCAAGGACGCCGATTTCACGGTTCCTGACCCGTTCACCGCGACGGTCGCCGCGGCCGGTACTGTGGCGACCGCGACGGTCACTATCACAGACGACGAGATCGACGAGGACGCTGAGATGTTCACGGTCGCCGCGTCGGGCGGCGGTATAGACGCTGCGGCGGTGACGGTCACGATCACCGACAACGACACCGCCGCGGTGACAGTCAGTGAGACGACGCGCACTGTCGAGGCGGGCGCCGAGTCCACCTATGAGGTGACTTTGGCGACCCAGCCGACCAGCAGCGTGGACGTCACCCCCACCAGCGCGGATACGGCGGTGGCCACCGTGTCGGGTGTGTTGTCGTTCACCACCGCGAACTACAGCACCGCCCAGACGGTGACGGTCAGCGGTGTGAAGGCTGGTTCCACTTCTGTCACCCACGCAGCGGCGAGCAGCGACAGCAAATACAACGGTGTCACTGTCGCTTCGGTGGCGGTGACGGTGAACGCTGTGCCTGGTCTGGTGTTCAGCGACATGTCGGTGACTGCGGTGGGCACCGGCACGGTGACTTACACGGTGAAGCTCGCCACCGCTCCGACCGGTGCGGTGACAGTCACCCCAGACGTCGACAACGACAACCTGGCGACTGTCGCTCCGGCGTCGCGTGCGTTCACCACCGACAATTGGAACACTCCGCAGACTTTCACCGTCACTGGTGTGGCGACTGGCACAACGTCGGTCACCCACGCCGCTACTAGCGACAACGATGCCGCCTATCGGATCGCCGCGGCGGGTTCGGTGGGTGTGACCGTGGCCGCCGAGACGGTGGCTGAGCCGGGTATAACGTTGAGCGAGTCGCCTGTGGTTGTGGAGTCCGGTGCTGAGGTGACCTATACGGTGGTGCTCAACACGCGACCCGATCAGACTGTGTCGATTCTTGCGACCAGCCTCGACAGAGACGTGGCTGTGCTTTCACAACCGCGCACGCTTATTTTTACGGTCAGCAACTGGGACACTCCCCAGACCGTCACCGCCACCGGCGGCGATGTGGGTGCCGCCACGATCAGGCATCAGGTGTCGGGCGGTACTGGTGTTGAATATCCGACGACGCTGAGCCTCGACTCGGCCATCGTGGTTGTGCCCAAACCCCTCACCGGTGAGACGTTGGTGTCCAACACCGGCCAGACAGCTCGATCGACCGCGGTGAACCTCGGAAGCCTGAATGTGGCACAGCAGTTCACGACTGGCAGTGCCAGTGGAGGGTACACGCTCACCGAAGTGGACCTCAGTCTCTCGGCTTCAGGTCGCCAGCGTCAGAGGCGAATGGCAGTATCGCTCTGGTCGGACAGTGGCGGGTCTCCTGAGACGAAGATCGCAGACCTCACTTCACCCGGTCAGATAGCCACAGGTATCGTGAGTTTCTCTGCTGACGCGGGCATCCCGCTGACTGCGAACACGAACTATCACGTTGTTGTTGAAGGGCGAAACAACACACGCGTATTTACCCTGCGAACTACCTCCGCGGCCGAAGACAGCGGAGCGGCAGCGGGGTGGAGTATCGGTGATCTTTGCCAATTCAGGTCTGGCACCGTCAATCCGTATCAGGCATGCACGAACGCTGCGTTGTCGCTGGGGATCAAAGGCTATTCCGCAGGTGCGATCACCGACGGGGTGACCGTTAGCGAAACCGGCGTGGACATAACCGGGACCGGTACCGTTGAGTACACGGTGGTTCTCGACTCGCCGCCGACTGCGCCGGTGACTGTCTCAGCGGAGAGTTCCGCGTCCGGCACGGCGACCGTCACCCCCGCCTCGGTCACTTTTGAGATACTCGAATGGAACACCCCGCAGACCTTCACGGTCGCCGGCGTCGTCGCAGGCTCCGCCTCGGTCACCCATTCAGCCACCAGCTCAGACTCGAGCTACGAAGAGGTTTCCATCGCCTCGGTGGATGTGACCGTCGCCCCGGTGCCCGCCGTGGTGTTCAACAACAAGTCTGTCACTGCGATCGGCACGGGCACAGCGACCTATGAGGTGACCTTGGCGACCCAACCGGCTGGGGCTGTGACCGTCACCCCGACCAGCGCGAATGCCGACACCGCCACCGTCGCCACCGGCAACGACGACGACGCTTTGACGTTCACGTCCGCGAACTGGGACACCGGCCAGACCGTGACCGTCACCGGCGTGACCACCGGCACAACGTCGATCACTCACGAGGCCGCAAGCGACGCCGACTCCGATTATGACATCGCCGCCGCGGGTTCGGTGGGCGTGACTGTTGAGGCGGCGACGACCCTGACGGTCTCGTTGGCCGCCACGACCGTCGACGAAAACGCGGGTGGTGTGACTGTGACCGCCACGTTCAGCCGGGCGGTGACTGAGGCGACCACGGTCACGTTCGCCACCACCGACGGCACCGCCAGCAAGAACGCTGATTTCACGGTGCCGGCCTCGTTCACCGCCGTGTTGGCGGTGGGTGACACTGCGGGCACGGCCACGGTGACGATCACCGACGACAAGATCGACGAAGACAACGAAACGTTCACTGTCTCTGCCTCTGGCGGTGGTGTTGATGCCGCCGCGGTGATGGTGACGATCACCGACGATGACGCCGCCGGGTTCGCTTCGAGCCAGATGTCGCGTACCGTGGTGGCGGGCGAGACTTCCACCTACAGGCTGAAGTTGACCTCTGAGCCGACTCATGCGGTGACTGTGACCCCGGCAAGCGCGGATGCCGGCACTGCTACGGTCGCGACCGACAACGCCGACGATCTGTTGACTTTCACGCCCAGCAACTGGAGCGACAACCAGGTCGTGACCGTGACTGGTGTGACCGCCGGTTCCACGTCGGTCACTCACACCTCTGTGAGCAGCGACGGCAAGTACGCGATCAGCGCGGCTTCGTCACCGGTGGCGGTGACGGTCACACCCGCACCCGCCGTGGTGTTCAACAACAAGTCCGTCACCGTGATCGGCACGGGCACGGCGACCTATGAGGTGACTTTGGCGACCCAACCCGCCGGGGATGTGACGGTCACCCCGAAAAGCGCCGATACCGGCACCGCGACCGTCGCGACCGGCAACGACGACAACGCTTTGACGTTTACGTCCGCGAACTACAGCACCGCCCAGACCGTCACGGTGACTGGCGTGAAGGTCGGCACAACGTCGGTCACCCATGTTGCGGCGAGCGACGCCGACCCTGATTATGACATCGCCACCGCCGGTTCAGTGGGGGTGACCGTCGAGGCGGCCACGACTCTGACGGTGTCGTTGGCCGCCACGACCGTCGGCGAAGACGCGGGTGATGTGACGGTGACCGCCACGTTCAGCCGGGCCGTGACCGAGGCGACCACGGTCACGTTCACGACCACCGACGGCACCGCCGGCAAGGACGCCGACTTCACCGTGCCGGCCACTTTCACTGCGGCGTTGACTGTGGGCGCCACCGCAGCCACCGGCACGGTGACGATAACAGACGACAAAGTCCACGAAACAGATGAGACGTTCACCGTCGCCGCCTCCGGCGGTGACCTCACCGCCGACAGTGTGACGGTGACGATCACCGATGATGACGATCCGGGGGTGTCGTTGAGCCGTGATTCGTTGACGGTGACGGCCGGTTTGACAGCAAAGTACACGTTGGTGTTGGATTCGAAACCGTCCGACGAGGTGGTTGTCACTCCTTTGAGTCGTTCGCCGGGAACTGCCGGTGTTGCGTCTGGTTCGGCTAGTTTGACGTTCACCGCCAGCAATTGGGATACGGCGCAGACGGTGACTGTTTCTGGCGGGACGCAGGGTTCGGCGACGATCACCCACACTGCGACCAGCTCTGATTCTGATTACAACACCGCTTCGCCGGGCACGTTGACTGTCGGTAGCGTGACCGTCACGGTGAACGCGTCGGGTAAGACCGTGGCGATCGATTCGCAGGTTGTTGTGACGGAGGGTTCTGACGCGTCGTTGACGGTGACTTTGGGTGAGGCTGCGCCTGTGGGTGGTGTGGGCGTGTCGGTCACCTATGACTATTCTGACACGGCGTCGAGCGCTGACACGGGCACAACAACCGACTCGGTGACTGTCGCTGAGGGTGAGACGACCGCGACTTTGAGCGTGCCGATCTTTGATGACGATCTGGTGGAGAACGCTGAGGGTTTCGGTGTGACGATCTCCGCTCCGCCTGCTGGTTGGGTTCTCAAAAGCGGTCAGGTCACGGCTCGTGTGAGCATCACCGACAACGACGCCGCAAACGCCAAGATCGCGTTCGGCTCGGACGCGGCAGCGACTTCTGAGTTGGCGGTGTCAGCCGCTGAGGGGGCCGGGTCGGTGAACGTGCCGGTGACGGTCAGTCACCTGCCCCAGCACTCCACCACCTTTGCTGTGGAGGTGCTCAGCACAGGCACCACGGCCGGCTCTAGCGATTACAGTATTTCTACTTCGTCGGTGACTTTTGATTCGACTAGTGCCAAAACCCAGAATCTGGTGGTGGCGCTCACCGACAACGACACTATTGGTGCTGATGTGACGTTGAAGTTGCGGCTCGCGACTGCTGCTGTTCCTAAAGTGGCTTTGGGCGACAATTATGCCCGCCACGCTTCGGGTGCGTTGGCGACGGTCACCATCGAAGACGACGACACCGCCGGGTTCACCACCAGCACCGACACACTGAGCGTGACCACCGGCGCCTCTGTCACCTACACGGTGAAGTTGTCGTCACAACCCACCCATTCGGTGACCGTCACCCCCGCGTCGGCTGCCACCGCGACCGCCACGGTCGCGACCGTCAACGGCGACAACCTGCTCACGTTCACCGTCGACAACTGGGACACGGGCCAGACCGTGACTGTCACCGGTGTCACCACCGGTGCTGTCAACGTTTCACACACGTCCACCAGTACAGACACGAATTATGCGATAACCACCGCCGCCGGTTCGGTGGCGGTGACTGTGACGCCGCCACCGGGTTTGGTGTTCAACACCGAATCTGTGACTGCTGTCGGCACGGGCACGGTGACTTACACAGTCAAGTTGGCGACCGCGCCGACCGATGCGGTCACCGTCACCCCGCAAAGCGAGGCCACCGGCACCGCGACGGTCGCCACCGCCAACAACGACGACGCCCTGACCTTCAGCACCACGAACTGGGACACAGGACAGACCGTCACCGTCAGCGGCGTCACCACCGGCACAACCTCGGTCACCCACACCGCCACGAGCACCAACGACAGCGACTATCAGATCGCCGCCGCCGGCTCAGTCGGCGTGACCGTGGAGGCGCCGCCGGGGGTGACTGTCGGTGAGACGTCGGTGTCGGTGCAGCGCGGGTCGACCGTGACCTACACGGTGGTGCTTGACACGGCGCCGTCTGCTGATGTGGAAGTGTCGGTCACCGCCGCTGACGCTTCTGTCGCTTCGGTCTCGGCGAGTGTTTTGACTTTTACCGCCACGAACTGGAGCGTCGAGCAGACCGTGACGGTGACTGGTGAGGCCAACGGCTCGACCACGGTCGCGCACGCGGTGTCGTCTAGCACTGATGCGAATTATCCGACGTCGCTGAGCGTTGGTTCGGTGTCGGTGAGCGTGGTTTCGCCGGTGCTGGTGTCAAATATTGGTCAGTCTGGTTCGTCGTCTTCGGCTTTTTCGAACGCGCATTATGCGTTGGGGTTCACTACCGGCAGCCATTCGACGGGTTACACGCTTGAGAGCGTCGGGTATTTGGTGGGCGTTTTGGGCAACACTTTGGATTCTGCTGAGCGTGGCATGGTGCGTGCTGAGATCTGGTCCGATAACGGCAGCGGCGCGCCGAACGCCAAGCAGGTTGATTTGATGGTGCCGGCCACGGTGAGTAGCGGCACGGTGCTGTTCACTGCGCCTGAGAGCACCACCCTGGCTGCTTCGACGACTTATCATCTGGTGGTTTACACCACCGACGGTCTGGCTGATCTGCAGCGGATCTACACTGGTTCTGACAACGAGGACGCCGGCGCGTCGGCTGGTTTCAGTATCGCCGATTCTGAGAGTTGGAACACCGGCAACACACCCGGTTCGACGTGGAGGTCTCGTGGTATCATCAGCCGTATCAGCGTCAACGGGGTCGCTAATCCGTTGCCACAGCCGTCCACGCTTTCGCTGTCCACCGACGCGTCGGGTGGCACTGTCGCTGAGGGTGACGGTTCTTTGACGGTGACCGCTGCTCTTGATGAACCCGCGGGTACCGGTGGTGTGACGGTGACTCTCAGCGCCGGTGCTGGTAACACTGCTGTGGAGTTCGTTGATGTCATCTATCCGGCTGCGTTCACCATCGCCGAGGGGGACACGTCGGGCACGGCTGAGGTTTTGTTGGTCCAGGATGGTGTGGTCGACGGCACTAAAACGCTGGTTTTGACTGACGCGGTGACGTCGTTGACTGTGGCGCCGGTGACTGTGACGATCACTGACGATGACCGGCCCGCGGTGACGGTCAGCGCGGACAGTGTGAGGGTGGCTGTCGGCGCGACCAAAGAGTACACGGTGGTGCTCAGCCGCCAACCGACCGGTGATGTGACAGTCACAGCGACGAGCCCGGCGACTGCTACTGCGACCGTTTCGGGTGCGCTGACGTTCACACGCGCCGATTGGGGCACCGCGCAGACTTTCACCGTCACCGGCGCCGCCACCGGCACGGTCACTGTCACCCACGCCGCTACTGGTGCCGGCAACTACGCTGGTATTTCTATCGACTCGGTGGAGGTGACGGTGCATCCCGTTCCGGCGGTGGAGCTCAGCGCCCGTTCTGTCACTATGGTCGCCACCCGCACCGCGACTTACACGGTTAAGTTGGCGTCGCAGCCGCTCAGCTCGGTGGTTGTGGTCCCCGAAACCGCCGACATACTAACCGCGCGGGTGTCGACGGTCAATGACAATGATCGGCTCACGTTCACCACCTCGGATTGGGACACCGCTCAGACGGTGACGGTGACCGGCGTGAAACCCGCCTCAACGTCGGTGACCCACAGGTCGAGCAGCCGCGACCCCGACTATGACATCAACCCGGCGGGTTCGGTGGGTGTGACAGTGACTGCCACGCCGGCGGTGACGGTCGGCGAGTCGACGGTGTCGGTGCAGCGGGGTGCGACAGTCGATTACACGGTGGTGCTCAACGCTGCGCCGTCGGCTGATGTGGAAATCTCGGTGACACCCGCGGCGACCACGGTGGCGTCGGTGTCGGCGTCTGTTTTGACTTTCACCGCCACGAACTGGAACGTTGAGCAGACGGTGACCGTCACCGGTGAAACCAACGGCTCCACGCGGATCGCGCACGCGGTGTCGTCTAGCACCGACACTGACTATCCAACTGATCTGCGCATCGGTTCGGTGTCGGTGCGGGTGGTCTCCCCGGTGCTGGTGTCCAATGTTGGTCAGACGACCGGCAGGTCTACGGGCACGTTCAGCAACGTTCATTATGCTCTGGGTTTCACGACCGGTGCTAATTTCACTGGTTACACGCTGGAGAGCGTCGGGCAGTTGCTGAACGTGAGGGGCAGTTCTTTGAGTTCTGCTGACCGCGACACGGTACGCGCCGAACTCTGGTCCGACAACGGCAGCGGCGTCCCGGGCTCCAAACTCGTCGATTTGACGGTGCCCGCCACGATCGGTGGCGGCACCGTTTTGTTCACCGCGCCTGCGGCCACCACTTTGGCTGCTTCGACCACCTATCACATGATGATCTACACCACCGGCGACATCGTCAATCTGCGGCGGATCAGCACCACCTCCGACGCCGAGGACGCAGACGGACCGGCCGGTTTCAGCATCGCCGACTCGGTTTACTGGCGGCTCGGCAACTCACCTACTGACCCCCCACCGGGCACACCGTGGCAGCCCCGCGACCGCGTCAACCTGATCAGCGTCAACGGTGTGCCCAACCCGGTGCCGCCCCCGTCCACGCTTTCGCTGTCCACCGACGCGGCTGGTGGCACGGTCGCTGAGGACGTTGGTTCGGTGACCGTCACGGCGACTCTCAATTATCCGGCGACTTCTGATGTGACGGTGACTTTGGCCGCGGGTTCGGACACCGAAGCGACCGCCACAGACGATTACACGCTGCCGGGTGCGTTCACCATCGTCGAGGGCGCCACGTTCGCGACCGCTGCGGTGTCGATAGTTGATGATGACATAGCCGAAAACGACGAAGACCTGGTGCTCACCACCACCGTGTCTGCTTTGACGGTCACCGACGCGACGTTGACTATCACCGACGACGACACCGCCGGGTTCACCACCAGTGCCTCGTCGGTGGCGGTCAATGTTGCCGGCACGGTCACCTACACGCTGAAGTTGTCGTCTCAGCCGACCGGTTCGGTGACCGTCACCCCAACGAGCGCTGCGGTCGCCACAGCAACAGCAGCGACCGTCAACGGCGACAACCTGTTGACTTTCACCACCGACAACTGGGACACCGCCCAGACCGTGACAGTGACAGGCGTGAAACCTGGTTCGGTTTCGGTCACCCACACTTCTACCAGCAGCAACGACAACAACTATGGGATCACCACCGCATCCTCACCAGTGACTGTCAGCGTGCGCGGTCTGGTGTTCAACACCGAATCGGTGACCGCGGTCGGTACCGGCACCGTCACCTACACCGTCAAGTTGGCGACCGCGCCAACCGATACGGTGACTGTCACCCCCACCAGCGACGCCCCTGGCACCGCGTCTGTCACGCCCGCCACCCGTGTGTTCACCACCGACAATTGGAACACCCCGCAGGCTTTCACCGTTACTGGGGTGACCACCGGCACCACTTCGGTCACCCACGCCGCCGCTTCCACCAACGACAGCGACTATACGATCACCGCAGCCGGTTCGGTGGGGGTGATGGTGGAGGCTGCTGCGCCGAGTACGCT
>CBDBEW010000015.1:0-17342 GCA_965204595.1 Candidatus Aldehydirespiratoraceae bacterium
CCAATTGGAGTGAAGCACAGACGGTGACGGTGAGCGGGGTTGCGGATGACGATGCAAACAATGGCAGTGCTACGATTAGTCATACGGTGAGTGGCTATGGTTCTGTCACCACAGCCGATGATGTGGCTGTATCTGTGACCGATGACGAGACGGCAGGCGTGACAGTTGATCCAACCAGTCTGACGATAAATGAGGGTTCGAGCAAGACTTATACGGTGAAACTGACCTCTGAGCCAACAGCATCTGTGACGGTTGGGGTGAGCGTGCCAACAGGAACAGATGTGTCGGCGAGTCCAACAACTGTAACCTTCTCGACGACCAATTGGAGTGATGCACAGACGGTGACGGTGAGCGCGGCTGCAGACAACGATGCGGTGGTGGATGATCAAGTGACGATTACGCATAGTGTCAGTAGCACAGGCGACTATAATGGTAAGACGGCTTCAAGTGTGGTGGTGAGTATAAGTGAAACCACAGTGCCCGTGCTGAGCATCGGTAATGCGAGTGCTGCTGAGAATGCAGGTACGCTGAGTTTCACAGTGGGATTGAGTGTGGCGAGTAGTGAGGCCGTGACGGTGAGTTGGGCGACAGCGGATGGTACGGCAGAGGCGGGCAAGGACTATACGGCAGTGACGAATGGCAGTGTGACGTTCAGTTCAGGGGGTGGGCTAAGTCAGGCGATTAGTGTGACGATTAGTGATGACACGATATATGAGGGTAATGAGACGTTCAAGGTGACGTTGAGCAATGCGGTGAATGCGACGCTGTCTGGTGGCGCGACGACGCTTGAAGCGACGGGTACAATTACAGATAATGACACAGCACCAACAGGCATTCGTCTGTCTGTATCGCCTGCGATGGTTAGTGAGGGTGCCGGTGCGACGACGGTGACAGTGACAGCGACAATATCAGGCAGTGTGACCCTGCCTGCTGCGACGACGGTGACGGTGTCTGTGGGTGATGTGAGTGATAGTGCAACCGAGGGCACGGACTACGCATCGGTGAATGACGTCACGGTGACAATAGCAGCTAATTCATCAAGTAGTACCGGGACATTTACCATCACGCCGAGTGACGATGAAATTGCAGAGGGAGAAGAGAAGGTTTCGGTCAAGGGCACGGCGTCGAATTTCACAGTGACGAGTGCAGACCTGAAAATCATGGATAATGACGCGGCACCGACCGGGATAGGGTTGAGTCTGAGTCCGAGTGCTGTGACAGAGGATGGCGGTTCTCAAACTGTGACTGTGACGGCGATGCTGAATGGGTCGACATTGCCTGATGATACGGCAGTGACGGTGAGTGTGGGTGATGGGACGGCGACTTCGCCTGCCGATTATGGGGCAGTGGCCGCGATCACGGTGACAATATCATCGGGTCAGACGAGTGGTGAAGGGACGTTTTCAATTAGTCCGGTGAATGATTCAGTTGCGGAAGGGGATGAGACAGTTTCGGTGACAGGTTCGACGTCAGGTCTGACCGGGGATACAGAGAGTTTGACGATTACGGATGATGATACAGCATCCAGTTCGGTGGCGTTGTCTGTATCCCCCTCGTCGGTTGGTGAGGATGATTCTGCGACGACAGTGACCGTGACAGCGAGTCTGAATGCAGATGCCCGGACAGTGGCGACGGCCGTGACGGTCTCGATAGGTGATGGCAGTGATAGTGCAACGGAGGGTACGGACTACGCATCTGTGAATGACGTCACGGTGACGATATCATCGGGTCAGACAAGTGGTGAAGGGACGTTTACGATCACGCCGAGTGATGATTCTGTTGCTGAGGGTAATGAGACGATTTCGGTGACGGGTTCGACGTCAGGTTTGACTGGCGGCACAGCGAATTTGACGATTACGGATGACGACATGGCAGGTGTGGTGGTTGATCCAACCAGTCTGACAGTGGATGAAGGCAGCACGAATACCTACACATTGAAACTGAGCAGTCAGCCAGGTGGTAATGTGACGGTAACGGCGACCAGTAATGCGCTGGCTGTGGCGACAGTATCTCCAGGGTCTGTGACGTTCTCTACGACCAATTGGAGTGATGCACAGACGGTGACAGTGAGCGGGGTTGCGGATGACGATGCAGATAATGGCAGTGCGACGATCAGCCATTCGTCGTCCAGTAGCGATAGCAAGTATTCGTCCAGTCTGTCAGTGGACGCTGTGACCATCACCGTGACCGATGACGATGATGCTGGCGTGGTTGTCAATCCGACGAGTCTGACGGTGGGTGAAGGCAGCACGAATACCTACACGCTGAAGCTGAGCAGTGAGCCAGGTGGCAATGTGACGGTAACGGCGACCAGTGGTGCTGTAAGTGTGGCGACAGTATCTCCAGGGTCTGTGACATTCACTTCAAGCAATTGGCGCACGGCGCAGACGGTAACGGTGCGTGGGGTTCAAGACGATGATGCAAACAATGGCAGTGCCACGATTAGTCATGCGGTGAGTGGGTATGGCAGTGTGAACACAGCCGATGATGTGGCGGTGTCTGTGACCGATGATGAAGAGGCTGGCGTGACAGTTGACCCAACCAGTCTGACGATAAATGAGGGTTCGAGCAAGACCTATACGGTGAAACTGACCTCTGAGCCGACAGCGTCAGTGACGGTTGGTGTGAGCGTGCCGACAGGGACAGATGTGTCGGCGAGTCCGACGCGTCTGACATTCACTTCAGGCAATTGGAGTACAGCACAGACCGTGACGGTGAGCGCGGCTGCGGACAACGATGCGGTGGTGGATGCACAGGTGACGATTACGCACAGTGTCAGTAGCACAGGCGACTATAATGGTAAGACAGCTTCAAATGTGGTAGTGAGTATCACAGAAACCACCGTGCCTGTGCTGAACATAAGTCCTGCCAGTGCTGCTGAGAGTGCAGGTACGATGACGTTTACAGTGAGTTTGAGTGTGGCGAGTAGCGAGGCCGTGACGGTGAGTTGGGCGACTGCGGATGGAACGGCAGAGGCGGGCAAGGATTATACAGCAGTGACGAATGGCAGTGTGACGTTTAGTTCAGGGGGTGGGCTGAGTCAGGCGATTAGTGTGACGATCAGCGATGATACGATAGCTGAGGGTAATGAGACGTTTACGGTGACGTTGAGCAATGCGGTGAATGCGACGCTATCAGGTGGCGGAGCGACACTTGAAGCGACGGGGACGATTACCGAGAATGACACAGCGCCGACAGGCATTCGTCTGTCTTTGTCGCCTGCGATGGTAGGAGAGGGTGCCGGTGCGACGACGGTGACAGTGACAGCGACAATATCAGGCAGTGTGACCCTACCTGATGCGACGACGGTGACGGTCTCAATAGGGGCTACTGGTGACAGTGCGGTAGAGGGAACGGACTATGGTGCTGTATCGGATGTGACAGTGACAATAGCAGCTAATTCGTCGAGTGGTAGCGGGACGTTTTCAATTACGCCAGTGAATGATTCTGTTTCGGAAGGAGAAGAAAAGGTTTCAGTCAAGGGCACGGCGACGGGTTTCACAGTGACGAGAGCAGACCTGAAAATTATGGATAATGACACGGCACCGACCGGGATAGGGTTGAGTCTGAATCCGAGTGCTGTGACAGAAGATGGCGGTTCTCAGGCTGTGACAGTGACGGCGATGCTGAATGGTTCAGCACTGCCCGGTGCGACGGCAGTGACAGTCTCGATAGGGGCTACCAGTGACAGTGCAACGGAGGGCACGGACTACGCATCAGTGAATGACGTCACAGTAACAATATCATCGGGTCAGACAAGTAGTACGGGGACGTTTACGATCACGCCGAGTGATGATTCTGTTGCGGAGGGCAATGAGACAGTTTCGGTGACGGGTTCGACGTCAGGTTTGACGGTGAATGGAACGTCGCTGACGATTACGGATGACGAGACAGCAGGTGTGGTGGTTTCTCCGAAGACGCTGACGGTGGATGAGGGTTCTACGAATACTTACACGTTGAAACTGAGCAGTCAGCCGGGTGGTAATGTGACAGTGAGTACGAGTAGTAATGCAACAGATGTGGCGAGGGTGTCCCCTGCGTCTGTGACGTTCACTTCCAGCAATTGGAGTACAGCACAGACCGTGACAGTGAGCGGGGTTGCGGACGATGATGCGGAGGATGGCAGTGCTACGATCAGCCATGCGGTGAGTGGATATGGCTCTGTGACCACAGCCGATGATGTGGCGGTGTCTGTGACGGATGATGAAGAGGCTGGCGTGACAGTTGACCCAACCAGTTTGACGGTGAATGAGGGTGCGAGCAAGACCTATACGGTGGTGCTGGATTCTGAGCCAACAGCGTCAGTGACGGTTGGTGTGAGCGTGCCGACAGGGACAGATGTTTCAGCGAATCCGACGAGTCTGACGTTCACGACGACTAATTGGCGCACGGCGCAGACGGTGACGGTGAGCGCGGCTGCGGACAACGATGCGGTGGTGGATGCACAGGTGACGATTACGCATAGTGTCAGTAGCACGGGTGACTATAGTGGTAAGACGGCTTCAAGTGTGGTGGTGAGTATCACAGAAACCACAGTGCCTGTGCTGAGCATAGCAGATGCCAGTGCATTAGAGAACGCCGGTACGCTGAGTTTCACAGTGGGATTGAGTGTGGCGAGTAGTGAGGCCGTAACAGTGAGTTGGGCGACTGCGGATGGAACGGCAGAGGCGGGCAAGGACTATACGGCAGTGACGGATGGCAGTGTGACGTTCAGTGCTGGGGATGGGCTGAGTCAGGCGATTAGTGTGACGATCAGCGATGATACGATATATGAGGGTAATGAGACGTTTAAGGTGACGTTGAGCAATGCGGTGAATGCGACACTTTCAGGTGGCGGGGCCACGCTTGAAGCGACTGGGACAATTACCGACAATGACACAGCACCAACAGGTATTCGTCTGTCTTTGTCGCCTGCGATGGTTAGTGAAGGTGACGGTGCGACGACGGTGACTGTGACGGCGACAATAGCAGGGAGTGTGACCCTGCCTGCTGCGACGACTGTGACGGTCTCGATAGGGGCTACTGGTGACAGTGCGGTAGAAGGTACGGACTATGCCTCTGTGAATGACGTCACGGTGACCATAGCAGCTAATTCGTCAAGTAGTAGCGGGACATTTACCATAACGCCGAGTGACGATGGGATCGCGGAAGGAGAAGAGAAGGTTTCAGTCAAGGGTACAGCGACGGGTTTCACAGTGACGAGTGCAGACCTGAAAATCATGGATAATGACACGGCACCGGCCGGGATTGGATTGAGTCTGAGTCCGAGTGTTGTGACAGAGGATGGCGGTGCTCAGACGGTGACCGTGACGGCGATGCTGAACGGGTCGGCATTGCCTGATGATACGCCGGTGACAGTGAGTGTGTCGGATGGGACGGCGACTTCGCCAGACGATTATGGGGCGGTGAGTAACGTCACGGTGACAATTGCCGCTGGACAGACGAATGGTAGCGGGACGTTTTCAATTACGCCAGTGAATGATTCTGTTTCGGAAGGGGATGAGACGGTTTCAGTGCGTGGTAGTGCGCCAGGTCTGGTGGTGAATGGAACGTCGCTGACGATCAGGGATGACGATACGGATCCGACAGAAATCCAGAGGGCTTCGAATTCGGTGGCATTGTCTGTATCTCCCTCGTCGGTGGGTGAGGATGACAGCGCGACGACCGTGACAGTGACAGCGACATTGAATGCAGATGCGCGGACAGTGGAGACGCTGGTGACGGTCTCGATAGGAGCTACCAGTGACAGTGCGGTAGAGGGAACGGACTATGGTGCGGTATCGGATGTGACGGTGACGATAACATCGGGTCAGACGAGTGGTACCGAGACGTTTACGATCACGCCGAATGATGATTCGTTTGCGGAAGGGGATGAGACGGTTTCGGTGAGTGGTAGCGTGTCAGGTCTGACGGTGACAGATACCGAGTTGACGATTACGGATGATGATGAGGCAGGTGTGACAGTTGACCCAACCAGTCTGACGATAAATGAGGGTTCGAGCAAGACCTATACGGTGGTGCTGGATTCTGAGCCGACAGCGGCAGTGACGGTTGGTGTGAGCGTGCCAACAGGGACGGATGTGTCGGCAAGTCCAACACGTCTGACGTTTACTTCCGGCAATTGGAGCACAGCGCAGACGGTGACGGTGAGCGCGGCTGCGGATGCTGATGTTGTGGTAGATGATCAGGTGACGATTACGCACAGTGTCAGCAGCACGGGCGACTATAGCGGTGAGACGGCTTCAAGTGTGGTGGTCAGCATTACAGAAACCACAGTGCCAGTGCTGAGCATAGAAAATGCGAGTGCTGCTGAGGACGCAGGGACGATGAGTTTCACAGTGCGTTTGAGTGTGGCGAGCAGCAAGGCCGTGACAGTGAGTTGGGTGACAGCGGATGGCACAGCAGAGGCGGGCAAGGACTATACGGCAGTGACGGATGGCCGTGTGACGTTCAGTGCTGGGGATGGGTTGAGTCAGGCAATTAGTGTGACGATCAGTGATGATACGATAGCTGAGGGTAATGAGACGTTCAAGGTGACGTTGAGCAATGCGGTGAATGCGACGCTTTCAGGTGGCGGGGCCACGCTTGAAGCGACCGGGACGATTATCGACAATGACACCGCACCGACGAGTGTTCGTCTGTCTTTGTCGCCTGCGATGGTTAGTGAGGGTGCTGGCGCGACGATAGTGAGTGTGACAGCGACGATAGATGGGAGTGTGACCCTGCCTGCTGCGACGACGGTGACGGTCTCAATAGGGGCTACTGGTGACAGTGCGGTAGAGGATACGGACTATGGTGCAGTGAATGACGTCACGGTGACAATAGCAGCTAATTCGTCGAGTGGTAGCGGGACATTTACGATCACGCCGAGTGATGATTCTGTTTCGGAAGGGGATGAGACGGTTTCAGTGCGTGGTAGTGCGTCAGGTCTGGTAGTGAATGGAACGTCGCTGACGATCAGGGATGACGATACGGATCCGACAGAAACCCACACGGCTTCGACTTCGGTGGCTTTGTCTGTATCTCCCTCGTCGGTGGGTGAGGATGACAGCGCGACGACCGTGACCGTGACAGCGACATTGAATGCAGATGCGCGGACATTGGAGACGCTGGTGACAGTTTCGATAGGAGCTACCAATGACAGTGCGGTAGAGGGTACGGACTACGCATCAGTGAATGACGTCACGGTGACAATTTCTGCTGGACAGACGAGTGGTACCGAGACGTTTACGATTAGTCCAGTGAATGATTCTGTTGTGGAAGGGAGCGAGACGGTTTCGGTGACGGGTTCGACATCAGGTTTAACAGTGAGAGATACAGAGTTGACGATTACCGATGACGATACGGGGCCGACAGAAATCCAGTCGAGTTCGGTGTCTTTGACGGTGGTTCCCTCGTCGGTTAGTGAGGGTGATGGTGCGACGACGGTGAGTGTGACAGCGAGGTTGAATGCAGATGCCCGGACCGTGGCGACGACCGTGACGGTGAGCGTGGGTGATGGCAGTGACAGTGCGACGGAGGGTACGGACTATGGAGCCGTGTCTGACTTCAGGGTGACAATTTCTGCTGGACAGACGAGTGGTACCGAGACGTTTACGATTAGTCCAGTGAATGATTCTGTTGTGGAAGGGAGCGAGACGGTTTCGGTGACGGGTTCGACGCCGGGTCTGACAGTGAACGGGACATCGCTGACAATCACAGACAATGATGTGGCATCGACAGGTATCGCTTTGAGCCTGAGTCCGAATCGTGTGACGGAGGAGGGCGGGGCACAGACTGTGACCGTGACGGCGATGTTGAACGGGTCGGCATTGCCTGATGTGACGACGGTGACGGTGAGTGTGTCGGATGGGACGGCGACTTCGCCAGACGATTATGGGGCAGTGGCCGCGATCACGGTGACGATAGCATCGGGTCAGACGAATGGTACCGGGATGTTTTCAATTAGTCCAGTGAATGATTCTGTTGTGGAAGGAGATGAGACGGTTTCGGTGACGGGTTCGACGTCAGGTTTAACGGTGAGAGATACAGAGTTGACGATTACCGATGATGATACGGAGCCGACAGAAACCCAATCGAGTTCGGTGTCTTTGACGGTGGTTCCTTCATCGGTTGGTGAGGGTGATGGCGCGACGACAGTGAGTGTGACAGCGACGTTGAATGCAGATGCCCGGACCGTGGCGACGACCGTGACGGTGAGCGTGGGTGATGTGGGTGACAGTGCGACGGAGGGTACGGACTACACAGAGGTGAATGACGTCACAGTGACGATAGTGGCTGGTCAGACGAGTGGGACAGAGACATTCACGCTGAGTCCGATAGACGATTCGATAGCGGAGGAGGACGAGAAGATTTCAGTGATGGGATCTGCTACCGACCTGACGGTGACGGATACAGAATTGACGATTGCGGACAATGATGCGGCACCGACAGCTACGGATGAGCGGGGTGTGACAGTAGAGCCAACTGCACTGACCATCGCGGAAGGGGGCACTGGCACGTACACAGTGGTATTGGACGCGCAACCCTCTGGTACTGTGACGGTGAGCGCGAGCAGTAGTGCGACAGGTGTGGCGAGGGTGTCCCCTGCGTCTGTGACATTCACCCAATCCGACTGGAATACAGCACAGACAGTAACGGTGACAGGGGTTCAAGACGACGATGCAGAGGACAGC
This sequence comes from Candidatus Aldehydirespiratoraceae bacterium, assembly GCA_965204595.1. Lineage (GTDB taxonomy): Bacteria > Actinomycetota > Acidimicrobiia > Acidimicrobiales > Aldehydirespiratoraceae > VXYK01. The sequence continues at coordinate 8,676 of CBDBEW010000015.1, forward strand.
AGTGCCACGATCACCCATGTGGTAAGTGGCTATGGCAGTGTGACCACAGCGGATCAAGTGGCAGTGTCTGTGACCGATGATGAAGAGGCTGGCGTGACGGTTGATCCAACCAGTCTGACGATAAATGAGGGTTCGAGCAAGACCTATACGGTGAAACTGACCTCTGAGCCAACAGCGTCTGTGACGGTTGGGGTGAGCGTGCCGACAGGGACGGATGTGTCAGCGAGTCCAACAACTGTGACGTTCACGACGACCAATTGGAGCACAGCACAGACGGTGACAGTGAGCGTGGCTACGGACGCTGATGCTGTGGTGGATGATCAGGTGACAATCACGCACGCGGTCAGCAGCACGGGCGATTACAGTGGTGTGACGGCTGAGAGTGTGGTGGTAAGTATCACAGAAACAACTGAGCCAGTGCTGAGCATAGAAAATGCGAGTGCTGCTGAGGACGCGGGGACGATGACGTTTACAGTGCGTTTGAGTGTGGCGAGTAGCGAGGCCGTGACGGTGAGTTGGGCGACTGCGGATGGCACAGCAGAGGCGGGCAAGGACTATACGGCAGTGACGGATGGCAGTGTGACGTTCAGTGCTGGGGGTGCGCTGAGTCAGGCGATCAGTGTGACGATCAGCGATGATAACATAGCTGAGGGTAACGAGACATTCAAGGTGACGTTGAGCAATGCGGTGAATGCGACGCTGTCTGGTGGCGGGAGCACGCTTGATGCGACCGGGACGATCACGGACAATGATGCGACGCCAACAGGTGTGCGTCTGTCTGTGTCGCCTGATGTGGTAGGTGAGGGTGATTCGGCAACGACAGTGACAGTGACGGCGACAATAGACGGGAGTGTGACCCTACCTGCTGCGACGACAGTGACGGTCTCGATAGGGGCTACCAGTGACAGTGCGGTAGAAGGTACGGACTATGGAACTGTGTCTGATGTGACGGTGACGATAGCTGCTAATTCGTCGAGTGGTAGCGGGACGTTTACGCTTACGCCGGTGAATGATTCGATAGCAGAGGGGGAAGAAACGGTTTCGGTGAACGGTTCTGCTACCGGCCTTGCTGTGACGGGTACTGCCCTGAAAATTATGGATAATGATGCGGCACCGACAGGAATTGGGTTGAGCCTGAGTCCGGAGAGCGTGACGGAGGAGGGCGGGGCACAGACAGTGACAGTGACGGCGACAATAGACGGGAGTGTGACCCTACCTGACGCGACGACGGTGACGGTGAGTGTGTCGGATGGGACGGCGACTTCGCCAGACGATTATGGGGCGGTGAGTAACGTCACGGTGACAATATCAGCGGGTCAGACGAGTGGTAGCGGGACGTTTACGATCACACCAGTGAATGATTCGATAGCAGAGGGGGAAGAAACGGTTTCGGTGAACGGTTCTGCTACCGGCCTTGCTGTGACAGGTACTGCCCTGAAAATTATGGATAATGATGCGGCGCCGACAGGAATTGAGTTGAGCCTGAGTCCGGAGAGCGTGACGGAGGATGGTGGTTCTCAGACAGTGACCGTGACGGCGACGATAGACGGGAGTGTGACTCTACCTGACGCGACGACGGTGACGGTGAGTGTGTCGGATGGGACAGCGACTTCGCCAGACGATTATGGGGCGGTGAGTAACGTCACGGTGACAATAGCTGCTAATTCGTCGAGTGGTAGCGGGACGTTTACGATCACACCGGTGAATGATTCGATAGCAGAGGGGGAAGAAACGGTTTCGGTGAACGGTTCTGCTACCGGCCTTGCTGTGACGGGTACTGCCCTGAAAATTATGGATAATGATGCGGCACCGACAGGAATTGGGTTGAGCCTGAGTCCGGAGAGCGTGACGGAGGAGGGCGGGGCACAGACAGTGACAGTGACGGCGACAATAGACGGGAGTGTGACCCTACCTGCTGCGACGACGGTGACGGTGAGCGTGTCGGATGGGACGGCGACTTCGCCAGACGATTATGGGGCGGTGAGTAACGTCACGGTGACAATATCAGCGGGTCAGACGAGTGGTAGCGGGACGTTTACGCTTACGCCAGTGAATGATTCTGTTGCAGAAGGGGAAGAAACGGTTTCGGTGAACGGTTCTGCTACCGGCCTTGATGTGACAGGTACTGCCCTGAAAATTATGGATAATGATGCGGCACCAACAGGAATTGGGTTGAGCCTGAGTCCGGAGAGCGTGACGGAGGAGGGCGGGGCACAGACAGTGACCGTGACGGCGACAATAGACGGGAGTGTGACCCTACCTGACGCGACGACGGTGACGGTGAGTGTGTCGGATGGGACGGCGACTTCGCCAGACGATTATGGGGCGGTGAGTAACGTCACGGTGACAATAGCTGCTAATTCGTCGAGTGGTAGCGGGACGTTTACGATTACGCCAGTGAATGATTCTGTTGCGGAAGGGGATGAGACGATTCAGGTGAGTGGAAGTGCGTCGGGTCTGACTGGCGGGACAGCGAGTCTGACGATAAAAGATGATGATACGGCTTCCAGTTCGGTGTCTTTGGCTGTGTCTCCCTCGTCAGTTGGTGAGGGTGACGGCGCGACGACGGTGAGTGTGACAGCGACGTTGAATGCAGATGCCCGGACCGTGGCGACGGCAGTGACGGTCTCGATAGGAACTACCAGTGACAGTGCGATAGAGGGTACGGACTACACAGAGGTGAATGACGTCACAGTGACGATAGTGGCTGGTCAGACGAGTGGGATGGGGACGTTCACGCTGAGTCCGATAGATGATTCGATTGTAGAAGGGAGCGAGACAGTTTCAGTGATGGGATCTGCTACCGATCTGACGGTGACGGATACGGAATTGACGATTGCGGACAATGATGCGGCACCGACGGATACGGATAAGCGGGGTGTGACAGTAGTTCCCACTGCACTGACCATCGCGGAAGGGGGCACTGGTACGTACACAGTGGTATTGAATACGCGACCCTCTGGTACTGTGACAGTGAGCATGGCCAACGGTCCAACAGATATGGCGACAATATCACCAGCGTCTGTGACATTCACACCTGATACCTGGAACGAGGCACAGACGGTCATTGTCACTGGCATGCAGGACGATGACACGTACAATGAGCGCACCATGATTACCCATGTGGTCAGCGGCTACGACGAAGTGACCACTGCTGATCCTGTGATGGTGACTGTGATGGATGATGGCGTGCCTGGTGTGACGATAGAGCCAACCGTACTGACCATCGCCGAAGGGGGCACTGGCACGTACACAGTGGTATTGGATACGCGACCCTCTGGTACTGTGACGGTGCGCGCGACCAGCGATGTGACAGGCGTGGCGACAGTGAGTGGTGTCCTGATATTCACACCTGATACCTGGAGCAGGGCACAGACAGTGAGCTTGACCACCACAGAGGACGATAATGCATACTCTGAGAGCACCACGATCACCCATGTAGTCAGTGGCTACGACGAAGTGACCACGACTACCCCTGTACAAGTCACCGTGACCGACAACGACATTGCGGTCAATCCGACCATGCTGGCGGATCTGGCGCGGGCACTGGCCGATCAGCGCGTAGGCGCGATCACGCGACGGATCGGGCGAGCGCGAGACGGTGGCGGCTCCGAGCTACCGACCGGTCTGTTCTCGCTATCCGACAGATTGCCTGGCCTATTCTACGCCATGAACAGAGATGCATCTACCTTCAATGGCAGGATGAGCAGCATCTTCAGGGACATGATGAACAGCACCTTGAGGGATATGATGAACAGTTCCGATTTCGTGCTGGCATCTCACTCGGCATCGTCACAGCAGCACGCGCCCACCTTCGCCTTCTGGGGCGGCGGTGACTACCGAAACTTCGCCAGTCGCGGCGGTGCGACCTATGACGGCGACCTGTTCACGATCCATCTGGGGGCGGACGCCCGCCTTTTCAAGGACTATATCGCCGGGATAGCAGCGGCGTGGAGCCTGAGCGAACTGCACTTATCGGGCACGGGGAACGGCGATGCGTACAACCTGATCCTCGCCAGCGTCCATCCCTACGCGAACTGGAGGCGAAACGACTGGGAGGCGTGGATCACGGCAGGCTATGGTAGAGGCGGTTTGGAGATCGGCACCCGATCAAGCGACGTGAACACCCGCACTGCCGGCGGGGGCCTGAGCACGCAAACAGTGGCACTGGGGGCGACCAGACTGCGCCTCAAGAGCGAGACCATGTGGACCAGTCTCGAGGTGGCAGACAGCAGCCTGAAAGGGGCTGGGATCGTGGGAGCAACAGTAGATGCCAGCCGCATGCGCCTGGCGCTTGAGGCAACTCAAAATCGCGCTGTGGGCAACGCGCGGTTGTCGTCAACCCTGGAAGTGGGGGGACGTTACGATGGCGGTGACGGCGAGACGGGCGGTGGCGCAGAGTTGGGCAGCGGGCTGAGTTATACGGTGCAGCGCCTGACCGTGGCGAGCAACGGGCGCGTGCTGGTGCGGCGCGGATACAGGGAATTGAGCGGACAGATCGAATTCGAGTTGATTCCAGGCAAAGATGGGCGCGGCTTCTCGTTCAGTCTGGGGCCTGGCTATGGCGATAGTGCCAGCGGCATCCAGACGCTCTATGAGCGCGGCCTGCGTGGGCAGAGTCTGGCGCGACAGTCTGGTGCGACGCGACTGAATGCGCGCCTGGGCTATGGTCTGTTCGCATCTGGCGGGGTGCTGACGCTCTCTGGCGAGATGACGGCCACGCGAGGGACCAGAAGCTATCGCCTGGGGCCGCATTGGAAGTTTGAGCGGCTCGATGTGCAGGTGAGCGGCGAGCGCCGCGCGTCAATTGTCGGGCGTGCCACGCACGCCATCCTGCTACAATACAGGCAGCAGTTCTGACGCGCTGGGTTGCCACAGTCGAAAGTACCGTCATTGCGGCATGTCCCATGCTTAAAACATGCTTGATCCAGAAGATTTTTCTTTTTACTGTGTGTTCATCAATTTTCTTTTATACAATAGGAGAGGCGTCATAGCAAAGATAAGTTTGATCGGTATCGTACTCATACCTGTCGCGCTAAACGCACTGGCGCAAGTCTGTCTGCGCGCTGGTGTGAAAGTGATGGGATTTGAGCTGAGTCTGAAATGGGCGAGTCAACTGATGTCCTCGTTGTGGTTTTGGGCAGGCATGGCCTGTTATGCCGTCAGTATCGTGATCTGGCTCTATGTGCTGTCCCGGTTACAAGTTTCGCTTGCCTACCCATTTCAGGCAGGGGGCTATATTCTGGGTTCGGTCATTGCATGGGTTTTTTTGGGTGAAGTCGTGAAGCCGATCAATATGTTGGGGCTGGTGTTGATTTTCTTCGGACTATTGTGCTTGTCTCTGGGTATTACAAAAGATGGATAATGTGTTTGTGGTATTCGGGGGTGCGGGTTTTGTCGGCCAGGTTCTCATTCGCCAACTGCGTGCGGCTGGGATAACCGCAATTGTTGTGGATAGCGAGGTGCCGCGCGAATGTGGCAGGCCCTATTTTCAAATTGATATTTCTGATCTGCATTCGGTCGCATCGCTGGCCGACCAATTGCCGGATGGTGCTGTCTTTGTAAATCTCGCGGCGCGGCAATATCATCTCGACATTCCACGCGCGAATCAACAGACATGGTTTAATGCGGTTAATTTTAAGGGCGCGTGCCATATTGCAGATTTGGCGATTGAGAAACGCGCGGCTGGTCTGGTGCAGTTTTCTTCGGATATGGTGTATGGCATGCCTAAAACTGTGCCGGTTGAGGAAAGCCATTCGCTAAGTCCCAATGGGGCGTATGGGATGTCAAAAAAATTGATGGAAGCGGCGCTGACGGAGAAAGCCAGAAAGACGGGTCTCAGGCTTACGATATTTCGCCCGCGCCTGATTGCTGGACCGGGCAGGCTCGGCGTTTTTGTTACGTTATTCAAACTCATCCGGTATCATTTGCCCATACCGCTGATCGGGTCGGGGGATAATTATTACCAGATGGTGTCGGTTGAAGACTGCGCCCGTGCCGTGCTTCTGGCGTACAAAAATGCGTTTCCCGAGGGATGTTTTAATTTGGGGTCGGTGCTCGAGCGCACGGTCAAACAATTGATGCGTGATCTCGTGCATCACGCCGGGTCGCATTCACTCGTCCTGAGTACGCCAGTTAAATTGATGCATACCGCGCTTGCGGGCCTGGCGAAAATGGGTATTGAGCCGCTTTATAAAGAACAATATTTGATTGCCGATAAGAACTTGATTCTCGATACGACCAGGGCGCGTGAAATGCTTGGCTGGCAGCCGAGCCAGAGCGATCGGGATATGATTTTTGCCGCTTATGATGCCTATTTGCAGAGTTAAAAATGCTGTAAAAAAATAACCCTCTAACATTTCGGAAAAATATGAATAATAGACACAAACGCCGTCGTCGTCCGCGTCACAAGATTTCTGAAATTCCATCCGATATCGTCTATCCACCCTGGGCGTGGTCGCACCTGCTGGTTGGAAGCGCGGTACTGCTGTTGTCTTATGTTGCTTTGTTGGGTGGGTTTTCTGACGGTGTGGTTGTCTCAGAAAATCTTTTCACTGGGGATTTTTGGTTCTTTCAAGAGATATACAACGATATCTTTATTCGCGGTCTTTCGCCAGATGGTGTCCGAACCGGGGTCGCGCCAATGTATTTCCCATGCATGGTTCTGTGGTTCGCACTCGCGGCGATGTTCCCGCCGGATGTGGTCTGGTTTTTGTGCGGTTTTCTGCTGAATGCTTTTGGTGCAGCAGGTTGGATTCTGGTGTGTCGCTGTCTGGGTGCTGGCCCGCTCGTGCAAGGTGCGGTACCGTTGGCCTACGCTGTGCAGATTCTGTTGTTGGCGTATGGGGAAAACGAGTTGTTTCTGCCGGCGATTGTTTTGGTCCCCATCCACAACGGGACATGGTCGGCCATTCCCTATCTGTTGTGGACTTGTCTGGGATATTCGCGCGCGAAAGTCTGCTTGCTGTTCGGACTGTTGACATTGATCGCTGCGAGTGATCTGACGATTGTACCGTGGTTCGTTGCGCCAGCCTTTTTGACGATTATCCTGCAATGGTGGAGAAAAGACATCCCATCGAGACCCGCGGCGATTTGGTTGGTCATTTTGATGGCGGCGACCTTGCTCGGGTATGTAATGCATCTTACATTGGGGCCTTTCGAGAAAGGCTTGAATACCGGAAAATTCTTGACTTTGCGACTCGAGGATCTAATTGCCAGTCTAATGACCTTTCTGCACTTTATGGGAGCGTTAGGGCGATTGTATTGGCATCTGGTACCGATTTGGATTTTGTTTTTCGTTCTTTGGATTCGCTTCGGATGGGTTGTCTTCTCCCGGTCGAACAATGGTACGCGGTCTTTTGCCGCGATATTTGTCGTTGCGTCCGCCATTGCTACGCCATCTGCGATGGTTGTCACGGGATTGGTGAGTTCCCCAGATGCCATTATTGCCCCTTTTTGGTACGCTTTTGAATCCCGCTATATGTTTCCACTCCTGTTTTTTCCTCTGTTTGTTGGCTGGCCTTTGCTCGTATTGCTTTCCGGATGGTCGGAAAAGATCAAGCCCCAACTTCGTCGCTATCTGCCGGTTTCTCTGGTGATTATCGCTACGGTCTTGGCTGTGATCAAAATCTGGCGTTTCGAGTACCAGCGGTTCGCGCCTTTCCAAACACCTTATGCGGTTTGCTTGCGCGATATCGCCAATCGCCTGGGATGGACGGGAGGTATTGGCGTTTGGGGATTTCTGCGGAATGCCGTCGTTGATCCTGAAAACCCGATAAGCAGAGCGCTGCCCGTGGAGAATTTGAGTATATGGGGAGATCGTTTTTTCGATATCCCACTGGCCATTCCCTGGGATGCGAACAACCGGCACCATTTTACCGGCGAGTTTCAAGTGGTCGTTATCGACAATTTTCGCGGGAGGCGTTTTGTCGTCGAGCCAAGGTCGCAATCCGACGCCCGCCAAACATCACAATGTGGTAACTTTTTGCCAACGCGTTCGATAGATGAGGATGTTGTGCGGTCTGTATTTGGTGAACCGGCGCAAATTTTCGAGTGCGAGGGCGTGCGTTTGTTTCATTATGATCCCCCCATTCGTCTCAATCTGGAGCACCGCACGCGCGCCGAGCAGTTTGCGGTAGGTCTCAGGCGACGAAAATCCACGTCGCCGAAATTACCTGAATAAGGCTATATTATGCCTGACTTTTTCGCTGTGCGCTCACTATCAGCCCGTTTGCGCGCCGCGCCATATACTGCGGCGTCCGCAGGTGTGCTGTTGGTCGCCGCGTACCTGTGTCTGGTCAATCTGGACTATGCCGCGCTGTGGCACGACGAGGCTTATGCCGCCTTTTTCGGCAAGACTCTGCTGCAACAGGGCGATATCGTCGGCTGGGACGGGCGCAATCTGCTCGGCGGCACGAATGGGCGAACGCTCAACGATGAACTTCGCGATGTGTTGCCGCCGCTGATGTACGTGCTGAATGTAGCGGGATTCGCGGTGTTTGGCGTCAATGAGATAGGTGCTCGTATTGTGCATGCTGTCATTGGAATTGTTGCCCTCGGCGTGTTCTATCTGCTATTGCGCCAGCACCTGTCGCGCCATCCACGACTGATGTTTTTTATTTTTTCGTTTGCTGCCTGTTCGGCGCAGTTGTTGTTGTATTTTCGCCA
>CBDBEW010000016.1:0-44577 GCA_965204595.1 Candidatus Aldehydirespiratoraceae bacterium
AGCCAATCGCACACCAACCCCAAACTGTTATACCAGACATTTTTTTTGTCAGTTCCTAAAAAAAATATTGCGCTGACATTTTACAAAATTTTTTTGGTGTCGGAAAATGGCAGTTCTACTTCATGTAGGCGCATCCTTGCACGCCTGCCATTACCGACTCTGGTATAGTTTCATTCGTTAGTGCTGTTCCAGCAAAAGCGGAATACTTGACACTATGTCGCGGACGCGTGCGGGTTGATCCTGCACGTCTTCAACCGCAACGCTGTCTTGGTGTTTCGGGTGTATGAGCGGAATGTTCGGCAAGTGCCAACGGCGGTGTGTCTGCTCTTCATGCACGTATTCATGCACGTACAAATTCGGTATTTCAGGGTTGGTTAGCCACAGTGCCATGAAAAAACCTAACGCAAACCGCCAACCGTAGCCAGTCAGCATGTTTTCCAGCGTGTGTTCAGCACCTGTCGAGTGCGACTCAACATGCGCCTTGACCAAGTGGCTACCTATGGCTTTGGTGGCAAATTTTCGCACGTAATCAAGCACCAACGGCATTACTTGCCTCCTTTACGTTTGCGGAATATTTCCACTGACTTAATGGCAATGGCGGTTGCCAGCGGTAAGCCCGCTATGACGTATGCCCAAAATAGCGTAGTACCGCTCAACAGCAAGCCCAGGGTCAAGCCCGTCACTGCGGTGAAACTCACCAACAGCAAGCACGCCTCGAGCCAACGTCTACTGACCACGCCAATTTTTCTGTCGACTTCACTCTTCACTTTGTCAAGCAAACTTTTACTGTGTTCATTCATTGTGGTTTCCTGTGTCGTGAATTAAGTTTGCAATACTGGTGGCACGGTTCGTGTCCTGTTGCGCAAACAGTGAATTAAGCACCTCTCCAGCGGCGGTAACGTAGTCCTTTGCCACCAATGCGGTGTGCAGTGCATCGAACTCTTCCAAGCCATGCCGTCCAAGTACAAAAGCCATGTCCGCCACCGCTATTTTTACCGTGTCAGGATAAGCGTTGAAGGTTGGCAAAAAAACCTGTGCGTCCGTTATGGCTATTTGCACGTCACGGTCAAGGTACTCCTCTGCTTTTTTTTCAGATATGCGCTGACCTTCACGCACGCGGTGCGTGTGCCCGTACCCAATGGCAAAGCCGTGACCGTCATGGTACGCATGCGCACGGAAACCTTCCTCTGTTTTCAACCGTTGGCGCAGGTCAATGACCCAGCTAGCCGATATGGTCGACTCAACTTCAACTGGTTTTGGCGCAATGGTGCGTTGCTTGGCACGTTCATGGTGGTTGCTTATCAACGAAGTGGCTATGACCGTTAAAGCCACTAAACCGCCATAGGCAAACGGACTCCAAGACATGCGTTAAAGCTCTATGACTACCTGCACAGGTTTAACGCTGGCTTTTATGGTGCGAGATTTGCCATGCAGTATGTGGTCAGTCAGTTCGTCACCGTCCTTCGTGTGCGTGGTCATGTGTAGCGGTGCAGAGCTTTGGTTGGTCACGGTAACGTCCAACTTAAATGACTCGTCAAACTGCTTGATTAACAGTTTGAAGTCGTCGTCGTTCACCATAAACCATTGGCTTTCACCCGCTTTCACGGGCTTTTTGATCTTGGTTAGCGACGAGTACGCAATGCAACGTGTGAAGCCTTCGGTGGCAACCGCTTTGGCGCACGCCACTTTAATTGCTGGCTTGCTCATACTGTGCGCACAGTTACTCTTGCGCCCAACCGAATCTTGAACGTTTTGTTGGTACTGACCACATCGTCCAGTTCTTCACCGTCAATGTGCGTAGTGACATTGAGCGGTCGCGACGTTTTGTTGTAAATATGCACGTCCGCTATGCCCGTGGTGTCAATGTACGCCTTTGACTTCGGGTCGTCAAAATACACCAACTCCCTGCCACCAGGCTTGAAGGTTTTAATTTTTGAACTGCCACCGTGTTGGTAGCGCACGTGACCTGCGTCACTGTTTTTGTAAGCCGCTTGCTTGGCTTCACCTACGTTGATAACAAAATGCGGTTTGTCTGCGGGCATTATTTGCGTCCGTGTAGTGCTAAATCCATGCGGTGCAATACCGACTTCACATTGTCAGATGCTTTTTCTGATACGCGTTTCAGTAGCGGTTGCACGTATGCTTTGGTGCGTGTATAGACGCTTTCAAGTTGGCTTTCACCTTTGCGTGCGTCCGCTTTGAAGGACTCAATCTTGGTCACGAAGTCAGTTTTTTCTGCCGTGTGCCCAGCGTCCTTTGCTTTTTTTGCCAGACCGTGTGTCAATTCTGCCTTAATTTCGTCCAGCATTTTGACGATACGCTCTTGCTTTTGTGTCAGTGCCATCTATGCCTCCACAGGTTCATAGGTTTCGTTGAATATGTCAGGTTGCACGCCCCAAATTTCACCTTTGGGCCCCTGCACAATCCACACGTTTGGTCTAATCAAATGCGGCCCCTCCAGCGTTCCTATTGCTAGCTGTATTGGCGTACCTGCTACGTCAGTTTCGCAAGCATACAACGAGCCAACATTGCCGGCGGGTTCGTCCCACGCTTTAAGTAAATGATCAGGCCAATCCGCATGGTCTTTCATGCGTTCCAACGTCATTTGAAAGGCACGCACCGCAATCGGTTTTTTTCTGTACCACTCACTCATCGTTGAATACCGATAATGCGTTCAATGGACTTGCGCTGGTCGTTAATCAACGCGGTGTTTTGTTTGTGGTGCAGTAGCACTTCACCCACGCGCTTGGTGTAGCCGCGAAACCAACCTGCCAGATCAGCGTCTTTTTTTATGCTTTTCAAACTGCTTTTGAACGCGTCAAGCACTGCGACCGATGCACCTTCTTGGTGCAGGGTGTTGGCAATGAAGTCCATGTGCCCTTGAATTTCTTTCTTTTTGGTGCTCAATGATTTTGCCATTAGTCGCTTTCCTCCAGCGTTTTCAGGTCGGCTAAAACCTTGTCCCATATTTTAGCATTGGCGGCTCCGCCTTTGCGGAAACCGCCTTTTGCTTGTAGCGCGGCGCGAAATTCCTTGTAAAACGACCGCCTGTTTGCTATGTTAGCACTGCCAACTGATATGGGCGGGAATTTGTTGGCTATTTTCCACAGTGCTTTGAGTGCCTCGGGGTGCTCAACCACAGAAAAACCGTCCCTTGTACCTGACTCCCACGGTGGCAGTAGTTGCTCCATGCCGCGCATTATGTCATTGACCAATGCGCTACGCCGATTGACAGGTGTTTTTTTTGGTTTGGGCATTAACTGTCGTCGCCGCTACCTGTTTCCTCTTCGGCTTCACCAGTGTCGTCACCTTCACCTTCGTCGTCTTTCGGGTCGGTTTCGGCAAGGAATTTATCAGCATCGTCTGCGGTTGGCGTAGCCTTCAATTTTTCCTTTTCAATTTCTAACTGTGCGTCCGCAAGCGTCTGGTTCAGTTTTTGCACACCTTCAAAGGCTTTGGCTACGCTTTCTTTTATGAGCGCAACACCTTCGGCTTCGCCCATGGGTGCTAACTCGACCTCCCAGTCAATGCGCGCACGGTAATCCGTTGCTCTGGACTCGGACGACTTTGTGCCATGTTGCACGTTCAGTTGCTCATTCACGTGCCAGAATGGCGTGCCCACACCTGCGTTAGTAGTGCTCTGCACCGCAGTACGTGCCGAGTCCGATGCTTTATTGGACTCGCTCACGGTCATACCACCGCTAATTTTTCCTTTCGGCACGCCAATTTGCTCTAACTTTGCCATCATTATTGCTGGCAATGACCCGCCAAACGTTAGCGGGTTTTCGCCGTTCAAAATAGCCAGTTTCACAGCAAAATGCACATCGTCCCGTTTCAGCATTTCCTGCACCCAGTCCACGTACTTTTCAGTCGCGGCACAGTGCGCTTCAATAATAGGTTGCGTGATTTGCTTGATCGCAGTACCCGCTATTTCAGGGTACGCCTGTTCGCGTTCGCTGGTCTTGTCGCGGTCAATAAGTGAAGGCATGGTTAATCTCCGTTGGTAGTGTGTGTTAAATGGTGGTCTAGTAGGTCTTGCTTATGACGGGCAACACCTTCGGGCGAGTATTCCTCTGGCGCATATTGAATTTTTATACGCGCAGGTGCTACGCCCCTGCGTTTTTTTAGATCTACTTCAACTTGACCTGATTTATTAGTGCTCAAATACACCTCTGTTTCAAAGCAAATACTGCTATGGTGCAGTGGTCGGTGCGACTGTAAAACGTGCTGTGGTATGTCATTGAAGTTTGTACCAACCTTGAATGGCAAGGTTTTCGGTGCGCCACCCTCTTCGTAGTGTTTGAGAAAATTTTTTACGCCAACATTAGTAATTTCGTCTTCGGCATTCTGCATGTCGGTACAAAGTGCTTTAAGAAAATCGGCTAGTGTCAAGTGTTTTGGTTTTTTTACGGTGCGTTCAACCGCTATTTTAACAAATCGTGCTCACAGTAAAAATTTCAGACACGCGACCGCTACTGACAAGGCAACGACCATCCACCCGCTTAACGTTGCAAAAAACCAACTTTTTGAAGGTAAATGTTGCAAGCGTTCTTCAATGGTAGCCAAACGTGTTTCAACGCTTAATTGCCAAGGCGTAAAAGAGTCGTCCGCACCGTCACCGTCTTTTTTTTGAGCGGTGGAATGTGCTTCGCTGGTGCGCTTAACCTGCGCTTTCACTGCCTTCCGCTTCCGCTTCGGCTTTTGCTTTCGCTTCCGCGTTCAAGCGTGCAATTTTGTCCCAACGGGTTTCAACTGCGGGCATGGTCAAACTCGTGCGCAAATACCGCAATGACCCGCCCAGCGCGTCTAGGTCTTTTTGGCGGTTGGGTTTCCATGACGCTTCAACAGTGTGAATTGCCTGCGTAATGTCTTCGTCCAAGTACCCGTTAGCCGGGTGTGGGTACTGCTCTCGATACCCAAGCCACACTGCACGTGCGCGCTTGCGTGCTTCAACGATGCATTGACCGTAGAACTGACTGAGCAAGTCGTACAGGTTTTTCAATCGTGCTATTGTTGGTTCGCTGTTGCCAGTTTTATTCAAATCAACCTGCGCTTGACGGAATAACGGTTGCATGACACCGTCCAATGTCGCTAATAGTTTCAGTTCATAGTCGTGGTGCGTCCCTGCGTCCGTGTGCGCGAAAAGCCAACCTGTATTGTCCGCGTTCGCATACGCTTTTATTGCACCAACAATGTCAGTTTCAATAATGCGCGGGTCAATGGGGTAGTACATGAGCATTTGGTATTCAATCACTGGAAAACCCAATACTTGAACATGTATTACACTTAAATTGTCTTCTATTCTTGCGTCCAACACTTCAAATTCGTGGCCGTTCCAAGCCGCTACTTTTTTGGTGTCTTTGATAAATAAACCAGTAAGAATACGCTGTTTTTCTTGCTCATTTTCGTAAGGAAATTCAGCATCGCTTTCGCCGAATTTTTTTGTAGATGGACTCAATACAGTCACTTTATGCCTCTCCTATTGCTTTAATGGCTATGGTTCTTGCTGTCCCCGTCTGACCTTCTCGGTGGGCTGTGTAGGTTAGTGTTCGACTACCTGCGTTGTACGCAAGATTGACAATAGTACCATCCTCCGCTCCCCGATCAACGCGGTAATAAAACTGGCGGTTTGCGGCTGTTAAATTTGAAATGAGCACCCGTTTTTCTGCGTAATTACCACTCACCGGCCCAATCAATACTGATAACTCAAACGTCCCCGCTGGCACGTTGCCCACCGAAGCACTTGCACCGACTGCCCTCTCAAAGCGTTGCGGCATACTTGCCAATGCTCTTGGACCCAGGATGTCGTTATAGATTGTCCTGAACGGGTTTGTGAGTTGCTGTAGGTTGAATGTTGCCCGACGGCTCGGACTAGCCTCTACGGTACCAACATTAATGTAGTAGAAATTCGCGTCCTCGGCGAAGATGCTGACTCCGACGGGCGTCGTTACCGTAGCCCCTGTTCCACGATCAATCAATAGCCGAAAACGTTTTTGTACCTGACTACGTCTATCTACTGATCCTTTCTGTATTCGGGCGAGAATAACAAGCTCTACAGTGGAAGTTGTCGCCTGCACTACCTCAGTACCCAAAGCTGATATAACTGCCTCTGGAATGGCATCTGGATCAAGAGTTCCTGCAAGGATTGCCATACCCGTTGTGGTCGTAATATTCACACCAGCGATCTCACCTTGCGTAGCGGCCGACCATACTGGCGGGTCTTCCTCCACCTGTAGTTCACTGATCCGCCTTGCAACATCCTCTAAAAAGTATTCAGGATGAATATATGGGACACGGGCGGGAAGGTTTAACGGCAGGGTAGTTAATAACGGCACACGTAGGGCGTATGAACCTGCGGAGCCGCTAATAGTGTATCTGACTTCAAACTCGATGTACCCTTGATCGAGACTGCTCTGAACATTCAATAAGTGTTGATTGTTAGGATGCGCCACCAGATTGAAGTGCCCATTTTCTATTCGCTCTTCAAAAGTAAGTGCAGAGTTATCCCGAATAACCACTCCGTTGATTGCTATATTGGAGAGGTTTGCTATTCCATCAAAGCCCCGTATGTATCCCTCTATCTGAAAACCGACAGGCGAACGAATTTGCAACACTTGGGCTGACCGCTCTCCATTCCATTGAAACAACTCTAACAGCGTACGCGCGGTCATGTATGATAATGGGTTAGAAGTACCGTCCGGCCAGAGAATTGATACATGCAGGGCTGATTGCTGAATGTCGCTGACTGCTGTAGCAATAGCCAATTCGTTCGCGTCCGCTTTGCTTTGCGCCGCCGCCGCCGCAATACCGCCACTAAAAAAGTTGCCAATGCGTGTCCAACCAGCACCCAGCAACATCATTACGTCACCAGCAACTGTGGCTAACAGTTCAACCGATGGCTCGTCAATCTCACGGAACGGAACGACTGTTGCACCGCCACGACCAATAATGAGCGTGTCACCCACATTGTGATTTGCAATATCAGGCAGTGCGTTTGCTACCAGTCCTATATGCGAACTGTCCAGACGGTCACGCCATGCTTTCTTACGCGCCGCAGTGTCCGCTTGCACTTTGGAAGGTAAGATTGAATTATCAGCAATAGCACCCGCGGTACCGACCGCGTCCTCCTCCCAACCAAGCACATCACCGTTGAATTTCGGTACTTTGTTGTCTCTTGACCCCGTGCCTGGAAACACTGGCAGTAGCCTGCCACGCTCAGCTGCGGTTATACCGCCGCCACTAGTACCGCCCCGAGTAGTATCAGCAATGATCTCCCACTCATTCGCATTGACTAACTGGAAGGTAATGACCTCTCCAGACGCAACAGAAACGGGGCCTGCGCCACCTTCAATGGACTGACCTGCACCTTGACGTGCTACGCTGTGGTTTGTACCTTCGGCAGACCCGTTGGCAACGCGGACGAAAAATCCAACATTGATTGTCGCAGGGTCAGGCAACGTAATGGTGCGTGCCACGTTTCCAGTGACACGATATGTGTTGCCATTTGCAGTCGCTGGAATGGACGTGGTATTGGAAACATTTACAACGGTCGGTGGTAATGCGCCAAGTAATAGCCACTTCACATTGTTGGACGCATTAGGTGCTGGGTCACCCCGAGCAACCGCAACGGTGGCTACATACGGCAAACCTGCATGACGTACAAACGACCCGGCAGGGTACCAAGCGTCGACCCAGTTGCCACGATAATTGGACAGCAACACCCAGTTTGCCGCGTCGCCGTCGGGGCCTGTGCCACCTCTGTTATGCGCTGTAATACAACCAAAATATGCACCGCCGTGCTCAACCACTTTGCCAAGTCCAATGGCAGTTCCGCTAGGTATTTCGCTCCAATCGTCACCAATTCCAAGACGGCTACGCCACTCGCGCACGTGTGCATTTGCAGTCGCGCGTGCTTGCGCCGCCGTTACCGAATTGTTTGTGAGCGTGAAGGTTAAAGCATTGGTGCTGTCGTCATACGCAAATTCACCCAAACCAGCAAGCACCGTGCCCACCACGTCCAAAATGGACTGCATGACAGGGTCAAGGTTGGTTGGATTGTCGCCGCCTTCAAAAGTGGCAAGCAAATAACTTAAATCAACGGCGTCCGAAGAGTCGCTGGTGGCTAAATCTCTAGGCATGACTTACCGCCAAGTAATGACTTCACCACGCCAAGGCAGTGTTTCGCCGCGCCATTGCAACGCGTCCGTAGGTATGCCTGGCGGTGGTAATGGTGGCGGTGCCGCGCCTCGAGACTGACCTCCCAAATAAACCAAGTACTCGTTGAACTTCATGCGCAGTTTTATTTTCACGCGCTTGACCGCTTAGCCGCCAGTGCAACCAGCAAGTCCGTTGCCGTAGTGTCGGTCGACAGGATTCGGCGCACGGACGTTGGCAGTATTTCACCTGCGCTCATGCTTACACGTATGACTTCACCCCAAGCATTGTGGAACACCACTACGCCTGCGCCACCTGCACGGATGGCTATGCCTACGTCCCCGCGCGGTATGTCGTTATTGTCGTCTGGTGCTACGTCAATCCAGTCGGCAATGTTAAGCCGAAAATCTGCGGCATTGATACCAAACGGATTTTGCGCCATTGCCTAGATTCGATCAACGTACAGTATGCCCTGCGGACGCTTCACGTTCAAACCTGATATTTTGTACTCAATCGGCATGCACACTGTGAAGCCTTTGTACATGGTCGTTATGGGACGCGGGCTAATAGGCATGCCCATTTCCATGACGCGTTCAGAATTGAGCGCAACAATCATGCGGTCGGTGTCATTCAAACCTGCACCTTGCAGTTCCTGCACCCATTTGAGCTTAGGCGTTTCGCCCGTGTATTTCGTCCAAGCATTGTGCATGGACACGTACTCCCAAATGGTTTTGTCAATGTCAGGTAAGCGGGTGTTTTCAACCTTGTCCGCTTGCACGATGGGCAAGTAAATACACAGTCCGCTTTTTATGGTGCGTCCAAACACCTCCTTGGTAGTGGTAATCAAAGACACAATGTGCTTTTGCAATTCAGCGACCACCTGCGCGGGCGATGCAGTATCGAAGTCAATTCCTGCGTCTACACGTAGCACGCCAGTTTCACCGCCAACAGTCAGGTTGATTAAGCCCTGCAATTTACGGTCTTCGTCTCCTTGCAAGCCAACCATTTCAATGTGGTCTAGGCAACCTTCGGTCGCGGCGCGAACGCTTTCGCTGTCCAGCGCAATACCGCCAAACATGGCTCTACGCAAATCTTCAAGCGTCCATTCAGGAACTATGCCTGCGTAGTGCAGTGGGTATGGCACTAACCTTTGCGTTGCGGTTGCGCTTGGCGCGGCTGACCCCGAAGTGTCAATGAACGCACCTTGCCCAACGTGATCTACAACACGGTAAGCGTAGGTTTGTGCGCCTTCGGGTATGTCACCCTTTAACGGTATGAACTCAGGCAGACGAAATTCAGTGTACATGACTTCGTCCATTTGACCTTGCACGGCTTCTTGGCTATTGGTTGCATAGCCAATAACTGCGGCATTGTCACCAGCACGGGTGCCAGCTAGACGTGGTTGCAGTGCGTTGAAGTCATGCGCGCGTGGGTTACCTGCCAGCGCGGCGCGGTTATTCAAATACTGCGCGACATCGACTTCGTTTCTAGCTAAATTGCGGTAATGACTGTAATCAGTCAGGTTTCTTCCAAATACGTCTGGCACTACACAGCCCTCCATCCTATGCCTGCAATGAACGTGTCACCTGCGGACACACTTCTATCCAAGCAAACAATATTTACCCAATGTTGCGCTTTGAGCAAATTGACCACTGCCAATATCACTGCGTCGACCGCCGCTTTGGCGTTCGCGGCACTGTATGCGTTGGCAAAGCCATTAGGTTGCCCAACTGCTGGCGTTGCTGGCGCGGCGGCTTGCGTCAAGGAATTAACCACCTTCCAGTCCAATTCAGCGGCGTTGCGGTCAAAATAAACCAAGTCACCGTACTTCAACGCTTCACCTGCGCAAGCAAAAAATGCACCCAGCACAGCAACCTTTACCACGTCACCGTCTGCGTACTGCAATACTTGGTTGGTGTTTCCTGTATAGGAACTCTGGCGGGTATTTACGCCTTGCTCATACGACAGCATGCCTATTACTTGCCGTTGCTCAACGTCATTGGTTGGCAACCTGTAAGCGTCTTGCGCTTCGTCATACCAAACGCCCATGCCTGGCTTGGGCGGTGTGCCGTTAGCGGGCACGTGAATTTTGCCTGGGTGGTAGACATTAGGTACATTTGGACGTGCGCATTGACCCAGTAACCCCCTGCGCTGTCTTACGTCATATTGACGTTGTAATACGTCTGCCATTAGTTTTGCCGTCCTGTGTCATTGCGCAACCTGATTTGGTCAAGCACGCTCAAATGCGACATTGGCAAACCGCCACTGCGGGTGTTCAACTGCAAACCTGCATTTGAAGGTTGCGGTGCGTTCAACGAGTGTTGCGGTATGTTCAACTGTTGCTGGTTGGAAACCTGCACGTCCTGACCGCTACGCTGGCCGTCATTGGTGGCTACGTGTGTTTCAAACCGACCCAAAATGTAGTCGTCTGACATTGCATCGGTCACTTGCAGTGAGTCCCCGAGCGCACGCACCATTATTTCACGGTCAGAAAGTGAATTGATATCCACTGACTCGTCCAAATGTGGCTTGGCGGCGGCAATGACTTGCGCGCGGAAATTCGCTTTTTCACGCACTTCTGTCGTTGCTTTTTCGGCGGCTTTGCGGTCTGCTTCGGCTTTTTCCTGTGCCTCCTTCATTTGCGCAAACGCAGTGTTGGTGGCTTCCGTTACCGCAGACCGTATCGTTTCAGACGAAACCTGCTGTGGTTGGTCAGGTTTGTCCGTCTGGATGCCTAGCTTTTTCAAGGACTCGGCTACCAGTTTGTCCACGTCTTTTTGTTCCAATTCGACCTCCGTTTCAGTTTGGGTTCCAAATGTGCCAGCACGGGTCTCTGTGCTTGGCGGTTGAATTATATACTCGAACGCGGTTTGTGCGACACTGCGCACCGCGTCCCTGTCCGCTGGAACGCTTACCAGCGACCATTCACGCAAATACAGTTTGTTGGTCTCGGGGTCACGCTCCCAACCTATTGAAGCGGCACGTATGAAGCCTTTGTCCCAAGCGTTTTTAACCCTGCCTGCCATGTCGTCACCAGTCAAAAACTCAAACTTGGCACGGATGGCACTGTTGCTCCTGCGGGTCAGTTTCAACGTGCGTGCTATGGGCAATGAGTGCCCGCGGAAACCATGATCTAACAGCACGACAGGGTTTTTCATGTACTCATTCAAGTCCATGTCTTTCAGGCTTACGTCCTGACCACCTGCGCGGTTATTCGCCGCAATGGTTATTTCGTAGTCATTCGGCCCAACTTGGCGGGTTTCAAGATCTAGGCACTCTAGGTGGTTCGTCACTTCCATGTTGAATATTCTACTACAAAGTTGGTTGCGGTGGGCGCACCCACGAACTTACGTCTGCCAGTGCAACGCACCTACATTGTATGTCTTCGCCTGGATGCCCCGTTGCTGGTGCGTTATTCCACTCAAATACCATGCCTTCATTTGCCATGTGCGTTGGTCGCACTCTATTGTCATTGGAGCTTGACCATGTATAACGTGCAAATCCTGCCTGCACTTGGCGCACATTGTTGAAACTACCTGTTGCCTTGCTCACTTGGTCACGTGCAATCAAGCGTGCGTGCGACTGCGCATAGTTGGCTTGCTCCTGCACCAATTCCAAAACGGCGGCACGTGAAAATGCCGTGTCCGAGTCCGCCATTAACTTTTGTATCTTGACGCTCAAACGGTCAATTTGCTTTTGTGGCAGTGTGGTTATGCGCTGTACGCCATCGTCGATCCTTTGCATTATGACTGGTGCAAGCGCGTCGTCTTTCAACGCATACGTAATGTCCAAGCCCAGAAAGTGGAACATGCGCAACCTAAATTCCTGTTTGTGCAACCGTGCCATGTGCTCAACCGTACCGCCAAACATTTTCAACACGCGCGCACGGTCGGTCACTGACAGCACGCCCAAGTACCGTATTGCTTCTTGAATATCAACCACGTTGCCACTTGCGGCACGCACGGTGCGGTTGATATTTCTAAATAGCGGTGTGACTACCTCTGCGGTTATTTGGCGTGCCAGATTGTCAGACACACCATGCTGGGGCTTTATGGCGGGCCCCTTGCGCTTTTTACGCCTGCGCTGTACCCGACTCTGGGGACGGACTAGGTGGGTTGCCACTTGGGTCTAAATTTTCGTCTGGTTCGTCACGCAGTAATTCAATGTCCAACTCTTCCAAATCACCAATCCACTGTATGTTGGACACCCGCTCCCTAATTTCATTTTCAGTAATGGAATTGCGGTCATACAGTGCCGCCAGTGCTTCAATACGTTTTGCGTCAATTTCGCTTTGGTCTTTGTCAGATATGTCGACCAACGGTGGAAACTGGTAGTCGTACATTTGCGTAATGTCCATGCCCAAGTGTGCCAACAAGAAGCGGTCAATTTGCATAAGCGGGTCAGTGAGATTGACCTCTTGCTGTGCGCCCACCATTACCGCATAGTTCATTAGGTCGGACTCACCAGTGGCGTTCATGCCTACGGGTGACTGCGCCCAAAAACGTGTTGCTGGTATGTCTGCCGCCGCCGCTATGCGCCTGGCAAAGCGGTCGATTATGTCCGCCCAACCTGTGAAGGACACCTCTTCACGCTTGAACTCGTCATTTTCTGACATAAATATCGTGCGGAAATTGCTTTTGTTTTCGTTGAAGCGTTGCCCTAACTGCTCCAGCGTCATTTCACCTTCGTCCGTTTCACCGCTAATTGCATTGTGAAAACCAGTCAGTTTCATAATGGGCACACTGCTTTCCTTGCTCAAATGCGCTATTGAAGCCGCAAACGTAGCGTCCTGTGCAATGCTCAACATTATGGGTACCAGTTTGCTCACGCCCCAGAATTGGTCGTAGTTTGTGAAGGTGCGACTGAGCGGTGCGATACCGTCAAACCGCAACATGCGACTTGCATGAATTGAGTACGACTGAGTACCCAAGCGCGGGGACACGCGGTACATTAACGGTTGCCCGTAGGTTTCGCTCAACAGGTTTTGGTCATACAGTTCCACTGCGCAGTCGTACCGATCAAGCACTACCAAGTTAATAATGCTGTCAGGTTGCACCATTTCAACGTCCAACGGCATGGCAGGGTCTTGGTCTTTTATGACCACAAACAGCATTGCTGACCCGTACAGCGACGCGGCTTTCATGGCTTGGTTCAGTTTGTCGCGCACCTTCAAAGTACGTTCAGCGTCTTGGAATTGCTCAATTTGCTCTGGCGTCCAATCACCTGACATGGCAGGTATGCGCCAGCGTAGCATTTGATCGTCGGTCGGTATGTCAATAAATTTGCGTGCCACCCATGACTGCACGTAAATCGTTTCCAGCAACTCACGGCTTAACCAGCGTGTTGGGTACCACTCAACCGCTTCGGTTGCATCGAGCGCGGTACCCATGCCTGTTTGCGCATTGTGCATACCGCCAGTCATTGCACCTGCGCCGTAAAAAGGACTGACTGCACCACCGTTGCGGGTTTTGACTTCACCCCAATTTTTCGGTCGTTCAGTAGGTGCGTCCAGCACTTCAACCTGTGGCTTATCACTCATACCTAAATTTTACCAGTTTGCATTACTTGCACTGTTTGCACCGTTTCTATGCGAAAAAATAAATTGGTCTACGCGTGCGGTTACTAATCCCCTAGTGTACTTATATACTTCATCTAGTCCCCTTAGTCACGCGTGTAGACCATTAATTCTAAAAACAGCGTTAAAACGTTGCAAACGGTGCTCGGATACATAGACACCAGTAAGTTATATCGAATTTGAAACAGTGTAAAACGGTGCACAAAACGGTGCAAACGGTGCTCTAACTCATATATACCAGTAAGTTAGAGAAAATTAGAAACAGTGCAAAACGGTGCACAACGTCGCACGAAACGTGAAAAAGTGCACTGTTTGCACTATTCCATGTTCAAGTCGTCAATCATGCGCACGTCGGACACGTGCAAGCCCAGTCGTGCAGGTTTGTAAGTGTGATACTCCAGCACTTCCAAACGGTTCTTGAAGTGCTGTCTGCCAAGTTGCAAACTCATAGGTATATCGTTGTCACTGCACCAAGTTTTGTACGTCTTATGAATATTCAGTAGCGGTAAGTCATTGCCACGTGCATGCGTCACGCACTCTTCCATGAACGTTTTAACGTTATCTTGCTCACGTTGATATTTTTCGGTCGCGTTAGCCATTGCTGGTGGTGGTGGTGGCAAACCATCCAAAATCCAGCGTTGCGCAAACTCAATCAGTTCGTACAAAATGACTTCACGGTCTTCGTGCAGTTTTTCCGCTAGATCTTTGTCAATGGTCGGTGGTTTGTTATTCATTGGCAACACCCGAATCCTGCGCCCAATACCATCGTCCGCATGAAACTTTGGCTCGTAGTTAGCATAAAAAATTGCTTTGGTCTGGCTTTGAAACGTCTCGTCGTTATGGTGCATGCGGTTGGCAGTAATGCTTGATCCGTCCACCAACCTGTTTAACTTGGTAGTGTCCCACGTAGCGTTGGGCTTCATTTCTGACACCACAATAAGCCGTATATTCATTAACCGTGCAAGCCACTGGCTGTGGACTTCATTGCGTGAAGATATGAAGCGTTGGCTCTCGACGTTGGTTGCATAACTGCCAAGCACGCGTAGCAAGCACTCACCAATTGTGGATTTACCTGTGCCTTTGGGCCCAACAATAAACAGCAACACGTGCTCTTTGGTTGCACCAGTCAGGCAGTAGCCAAAGAACGTTTGAAGCCAATATACCACTTCAAAAGCGGACGTGTCCTTTTCTTTATCACGCACGCCCGCGGCATGCAACACAACCGAATTAAACACGTCACTAAAACCTTTTCGCGGGTTAAAGTCAAGGTGCTTGCGAATGAACTCCTCTGGCGTGGCCGTGCGCAACTCACGCGTACGCAGGTCTACAACGCCCGAATGTACGCCCAGCAAATACGGGTCTGCGTCAAATTGAATTGGCGGTGGATACCCAGCCAGTATGCCGTACAGTTCGCTATTCTGCCACTCATTATTAAACACTTCACTACCTAGACGCTCGTGTGTGTTGCGCCAGGCTTGGGCGTAAGACAGTACGCGGTCAATGATGTGTGCATGCTCAATTTGGTTGGACGCACGCCTTGCCTGTGCATCGTCCTTGAAGCGCAACTCTTCAATGATGTCGCGTCCAGTTTGATCAAGCAACCGCTTTGCATACGCATTAGCAGGATACCAGTGCCCAAAAAAATCGACCGCTAACCACGTTTTGTCGTGTGGGTCGTACAAAAAATCAGGGTTTTCTTTTAGCCAGCGGTTGCGTAACTCACGCTCAAACGTGGTAAGCTCTGCACGCTCTGGCTTAGGCTTGTCGGATTTGTCCTTATAATTCTTCTTCACAGGTCATTACTCCTTTAATGTTCGTACCTAGGAAGTGGTGGTCTGTCATACTGACTTACTCATAACGATACCTCTTGAAGTGGTCGGTAGTTGTTAGGAAACACACCCCGCACCAGCGGGGTTTTGTTTTTTGTGAAACACTTAACACGGTAAATTTTAGCAGACGCCAGCACTGTTTTGAGCGCGAAAATCATGCTAATTTGCATTACCGATTAACGGGCAATCAAACCTGCTTCGGTGTCTCTTCCAAAAGCCAAAGCGCAACCGTCAATAGCATCTACGGGCACTTCGTCTGGTGCTTTGTCAATGATGTATTTACCTTGCGGATCGTCCCATTCAGGTTGCGAAAATTGCGCCAACATGTCGTGAAACTGCTCTATTTCAGGGTTAATCCATAAGCAACGTTCAGGGTTAATTCTGGTGTTGCCCTGCATGACTTCACGCGAGCGTTGCGCACGTAAGCGCAGGTTCCAGTACAACTGACTGCCACGCTTGGGAAAAGCCATCTCGTTGGTCATGTTCTGGTTGAACTGTATTTTTTTACCAGTCACCGCACCGCCAAAGTGCAAGCCAGTATGCTTGTAGGGTTTGCCTTTGATCTCAATTAGGTGTGAGCGCACGCCACCGCCATAACCGCCACCAGCATCGTAGAACATGCGTGTCACGTTAGCGTCCCTGTTGCGCCTGTCCGCTTTTCTGGTGGTTACCCCGAGAGACGGCGCACGCCACATTTGCAGGTCAGCTAGGCATGGGCCCGCACGGTTCGCCCAAGCATTGCGATTGACACCAGTATCTGCAATGTCCAAGCCTGAGTAATGCGGAAATTTTTCCAGCAACGGAATACCGAATTGCTCCCAACCGTTTTCACACGCTTGCAGTAGCACAAATGGCAACAGTTTCTTGGTTTGACCTTCGTCGTCTGGCTTGCCCAAGTACCTGTGCGGATACACTTCGGGTTCAACACGTAAGCACTCCAAGCGTTCCTCTTCGGCTTCGGCTGGAAAAAACGGATTGTCGTAAAAATTTACTTCTTGTATGATGTCAGTCGGTCGTGGGTTAATCATAAACCTGCGCCAGACCCAGTCGGTGCGGTACTTCGGGTTCCAACTAAACCATTGCTCTGACCCGCGGGGGTTTCGTGAAATGGTAGGTATGAGTAGCGCGGCGGATTCATGCGACAGTCGTTCGGCTTCCTCTGTCCAGCAAATGTCCGTGCCCTCCCAACCTTTAATGCTGGCACGGTTGCGTTCCAAGCCGTGAAAGTGCATTATGGTGCCGTTTTTGCCTTTGATAACTTTTTCTTGAATGATGTACTCGTCACTCAAACCCATGTCCCTAATGCCTTGCTCAATGGCTGGTTTAGCGGACTCGGCAAGGTTTTTTTGGAACTCACGACAGCACCGAATAATCAGCGGTTTTTCTGCGCCTTTAATAGCGATCATGCGGGCAAACGACCACGTTTTGCTTGACCCACGACCGCCGTGTGCGCACTTGTAGCGCGCGGGCGCAAAAAAGCGTTCAGTCCACTCTGGCAGTTTGGCGTTCATGCTAACCTAATGTTAGCGACCAGCGTTGCTTTTCACCTGTGGGTTGGTCGGTGCGTCTGGCTTTGCCGTCCGTGTGCGTCCATATACCACCAGCTGTCCGTGCTTCAAACTTCCAGTTTGACGCTTTCAATGATGTGGCGTTTTCAGTGCCCAGTACGTAGGTTTGTATTTTTTCAAAGCCCAGCGCATGCGCGGCACGTGCGCTTGCGCCATACAAAAAACTACACGCATTTTTAGTGCCATCGGTACAAAGCCGTAGCACTTCACAAACCGTGCGTGAATCCACCATGCGTGCGACAGGTCGACCAACAATGGCTACGCCAACCAGCGTGCCATTCTTAACGCAACCTATGCTAAAACGGTGCCCTGCTACGGGGTAATGGTGACGGTGGTGCTTCGCAACAAACTCGTTGGCTTCCTGCAACTCAACATGCACTAATTGCATTTATGACCATAGATCTGCTTCGCCCACGCAACGCGGTGAAAACATAATGCAGTCCATTTTTTCACGCTTGTCTTCACGCTTTATTCCACCGTAGGACTGCAAGTATTCCGTCCAACCGTCTGGCAGGTCAAAATCACCTTGCGTGCAACAATACGCTATGCGGAACGCTTCACCGTGCTTGACCGCCCACTCGAAGCACTCACGCGCTACTTTGTCGCTAATACCGCGCTTATCACTCACATAAAGGTCTTGCGAGCGGTCAGAAGTGATGTATGGCGGGTCTAAAAACAGCGCAGTTTCACTGGTTTGTGTCTTGGTGTTGCCCAACACGCTTGGGCTAGTCAATGATGTCCAGTCGCGGTTTAGGACGGTTACACGCAGTAAGCGGTCTTGCAGTTGCCGAAACCACGCTCTAATGTTGGCTTGATATGCCTCGAGCGTGGGCGTGTCTGTATTGTTCATTGAAGCAAATTGTGACTGTGCTGGAATACTACGCCCAGCGTCCGAAGGTGTAATGGAAGGCCTTTTTTCGCTCATAGTTTCAGTCAGTTCTTTGGTCGGTCGCATACCGCTACCTTCACTCGTTACAAACGGACGCTTATCACTAAACGCTTGCTGGTCAGGTGGTTTTTTTGTTAATGACTTGCCTTGTACGCGTACGCCTGTTCCTCTGTCATAGGTGCACATTGGACGTATATCACTAAAAGTATTGTCCTTTTGCGCACTGACACCTGCGCCAGCACCTTTATTTTTAGCATTGACCGCTGGAATTTTTTCAGCAAACTCCGCTCTGCGTGGTGAAATACCACTGCCATCGTGGCTACAAAAAGGACGTATGTCGCTAAACCTTTCCGACTGACCGTCAAACGTGCTTGCCTTTTGAGCACTCACACCTTTACCGCCTGGACTGGCGTGAATGTTGGGAATTATTTCGCTAAATTTTTTATGCGAAGGTATGCCGTAGTTGCAACCAATCCAACTGGACATGCCCCAGCACCACCAGCCAGCAATCTTTGCGTCATAAAAATCTGGGTCTTCGGCTAATTGCTCTTCATGTGTTTCCAACCACTTGTAAATGAATTTTTGCCGCGCGGTCAATTGTTGGTGAATGGTCGGGTTGCACGCATGCTCTGCCACTTCGTCTGGTGCAAATTTAATTGCGTTCCAAAAGTTGCAAATGTAGCCATTGGTGTCGCAAACTACTTCAAAGCAATCGCTAACGTCCTTGTACAGTAGCACTGCCAATGACCCGGCAAACGGTTCAAGGTAGCGGTCGACTTTGCCAAACCGCTCCCACACCATTTGTGCTACACGTGATTTGCCGCCGTAGTACGGAAACGGTGCTTTGAGCATTAAAGCTCGTGGCGGTGGTGGCTACCTTCGGGCACTGGTAGCACGTTGTACTTGATATGTGCGCCACGTGTGAGCAACCAACCTGCCAATGACCACATAAGCTCTCCGTTATTTGCCATTTCGTCTATTGCCATAGCCACTTTTTTACACGCAAAATCCTGCGCTGGGTACTCAAACATGAACTGGCTAATTAAGCCTTCACTGCAAATATGGCGGTCACGCTTTTGGTTGTAGTAGACACAGCGTGCGATTTTGGCTTTAAGGTCTTTCATTACGTGTTAATATTGTACTCCGCTTTACCCGTGTCAGTTAGCCGCCACGTCATACGTAAGCCAATTCGTAGCCACTTAATGTGCTTTGCTTTGTGCATTGTTTCCAACGCCATTGACACTCTACCGTCTGCACGCTCACGTTCCAAGCGGTTCATGCGGAACGGTTCAACATGACGTATGACGTCTCGACTGCACACACTACGACAATCACATTCGCAATCAAACAGGAAACGTGCAATTTTGCGCTTGATCTCACTCATTAGGCGCTCACGTTGCGCTTGGTGTTCATGTACGGTACTTTTTTGGGTGCATCGGCAATATTTTTGTACTCTAACTGCGTTTGGACGTAAGCGTCTACCATAGCGCGGCAATGAAGGTAGCACCAAGTCGACATGAACGGTTTAGCAACTTCCAAACTGGTAGCGTCTACGTCATGCAGTATTTCGCTGGGCGAAATGCGTATGTTCAGCACCGCTTCCACCGTCCAGCAAGACCTGTGAAGTGCTTTTGCGCTTCATGTTGCTGTTTAGCCAGTTCCGCATCGTGCGCTTCGGCTTGCGCTTTACCCTGCGCTGTGAATGGAAAATACCTTTGCTGTGGTCTGCCATTCACGCTACGCACCGCACGGTACATTTTGAATTTGCCTTGCTGGTGCTCATACACTGCCATCTTCACCCCCATTGTCTTCGCCCGTGATGTCCTTTTTAGTGCGCTTTTTCGGCTTCACAAA
This sequence comes from Candidatus Aldehydirespiratoraceae bacterium, assembly GCA_965204595.1. Lineage (GTDB taxonomy): Bacteria > Actinomycetota > Acidimicrobiia > Acidimicrobiales > Aldehydirespiratoraceae > VXYK01. Next base: position 19,870 of record CBDBEW010000016.1, read on the forward strand.
CTCAACCTTCACGGTGCGTTCAGTGTTATTGTCCAGCGATCCGTCCAGTTCCAACTTGCGCCCGTACTCCTTCGGAAATTGACGCTCCAACAGCCAAGCCAATGCACGCCAGTCCTCTGTGCCTGCTTGGCGTATTTGCTCAACCAATGACTGCTTCCAGTTTTCTCGCGCGTGCGTAACAGCGGACACAAAGGCCACATAAATATTGTCAATATCCTTTTCTATGGCTTCATTTCCTTTTTGCATCCATGACTTCAAGGTGCTATTGGAAATGCCTGACATAGACGCGGCGGCTTGGTATGTTGCACCGTTTTCTAAATGCTCACTGATTTTTTCAATCAGTGCTTCATTCAGTAGTAGTTTGCGTCCTGTTTTTTTCTTTGCAGGTTTTGGTGCGGGTTTGTCGGTCATGTAAAAATTTTATTCGGTTGTAAAGTTTTCTTCACTGACCGTGTCGCGTGTGAATTGCTCTGGCTTCCAGCCAGTGAAATGACTGTCGATCGCTGATTTACACAGTGCCAGCGTTTTGAACGCACCTAAATTGGAATGTATGCCGCGTCTTGGCAATCTGTAAATGTATTTCCAACCTAATTTTTTTGTGTTTGTGAGTAGGTGGTACAATTCAAGTCGTCTAATTTGTCCGACCTTGAAGCCGTTGGCAAGTATCCAGTAGCGACCTGCTTCAATGCGTTTGAGCGTAGTTTTCATTAAAACAAATGTAGCGCAGTGGTATATCAGTATCCACGTCAAACCTGATTTGCCACCGTGCTTTCATTTCGGCTTCAATCTCTTTTGCTTCCCATTCAGTCATGCCTACCATGCTCATTTCACTCCGTATATTTCCGCTGTGCTCACTTTACGTGGTTGCTTACCTTTTTCTGCGTCTTCAAGCGTCATAATTGGGTCGTGCAGTGCCAGTGCTTTGAAGCATGACGCACACACAAAGAACTCACGGTTAGCCACTACGTCCAGGCAGTATTGCAGTTCGTTGGGTTCATACTGCACAGGTAGCGGACAGTGGTCGCAGTTGTAGTCGCTCACTTAAACTGCCTCGACAAACTCAACGTAGGCGTTTGGAATGTGCTGTGCTAATTCCGCTTTCAATGCGCGTGTGAAAGTTGGCACTCGCGTTTCGTTCCTAAACATTGTGGCGTAGGCTTTTATCGGTGTCAAAATTGGCTTTAAGTGGTATTCACTCCCAGCGTAGTACAGTGGCACTTTCACCATGTTTTCACCGTCTTTGCGCCACAGCGTCAATTGAATGTACCAGCGCATTATTTACCTTCCTTGCGTTGCTCTCGGGGCGGTTCAACAGGTATGTTTTTCTGCGCTTCACGGTGTTGTTCTTCAACGTACTTTTTGGCTTTGATTTTGGCACGGTGCAATGACCCGCCCGTCCAAGATTTGAGCATGTTTGTACCTGTTTTAGTCACTTCATAAATGGCAAAGTAATCTTCACCTGCGTCCGTGAAGTTGCGCGTGTGTGCCAGCGTGTAATCAGTTATGAAACTGTTGCGTGATATGCGAAAAAAGGTAGTGCCTTCGGCGGCTTTTTGTTTGTGAAAACGGTAGTTTGCGCTCATAAGCCAAAGTCCATCCAAACTTTTCCTAATTTAATGGCGGATACCGCGCTTTGAGTAATACCATATTTACGCGCTATTTTCCTTTGAGACAGTTTTCCATCCGCAACTTGCAATCGAATAGCACACACTTGTTCTTTTGATAACTTCGCGGCAGGGTTATCTTCACCGCACAAACGCGGTTTAAGTTCTGCGCTTTCGTTTTCCGCACGTGTGACCCAATGAAGATTTGACGCGGCATTGTTTGACTTATCATTGTCAAAATGATCGACCATATGCTCCTTTGTTGGCGGCTTACCGTGAAAAGCGGTACAAATTAGACGATGCACGTAATGAGTCCGCCTACGCCCGTCACTACAACGAAGATTGACACGTACATAACGTTTTGGCTCACAAGTTAAAGCAAGCAATTTGCCTGGTCGACTGCCCATTGTTGGCGACTTGCGGCGCATACGACCTAAACTACTTACTTCATAGTCCGTTTCAAAATAAGGACACGGCCGCCATTCTTCGCTAATGGGCATAAGGTTCGGGTCTGCGTCCAGCACTTTCTTTTGTGCGAAGTATGACGTTTTCATACCATGCGCTCGCGCAACCAGTCAAACATTTTTGCTATGTCTTGCTTCAAGTATGAATCTGGCAGTTTAGCACCCATAGCCATACTTTTGCGTTGCGGTAAAAACACCACGACACCCCAAACTTCAATCGGGTCTGTGGTAGGTTGCACGCTGTATGACCACCAAAGTTTGCCACGCTCATTGAATGGTTTGGCTTCAACACGCAAATACCACTCTGTCATTTTGCCATCTGCGTAAATGCGCTGGTAGGTGTAGTTGCCTTTTGTGGGGTCGTCTTGCGTATGACGCTCTGCCAGTGCGTCTTCACGGTGCAGTTCAATTTTCACTTGGTTGCTCCTTTGTCAATACGGTGCGCAGTAAGCGTCCTTCATGCAGTTGGTGCTCGCACGTTATGACCGTGCCGCAGTCCATGCACTTAATGTTCATTCTGCCTGTTGAAATTACGGTGTAGCGGTTTGCTGGTATGGTTTCGGCAGTGTGCCAAGATATGTATGGCTTTTCAGGCGCAAGCGTTATGTCTTCACTTTGCGACAATTCGATTTGGCAAGTTTTGCACGGTTTGGTCATTGCGCTCTCCTAAATCGAGTCTGGGTCATTTGGTTCCCAACCTTTTTCACGCATGTCGCGTTCAGTTTTTTGGACACCAAGCCACGTAACAAATTGAAGCGGCGTAAGCGCGTTTTTCTTGCCGTTTGGTGCAGTCACCCAATACCGCCACGACTCACCGTTTTTGCGGTGCGCTAACGCAGGTAGGTATTTGTCTCCTGCCTGGCGCACGGCTTGCTTCCACCAAGTCGGTAATTCTGACCGTTCCAACCGCTTCACCTCCAGTGCCACTATATCCGCTATGAGTATGTCATAGCCACCGTCCTGTGTTTGTTGCAGGTTGCGATGTACGTTGAAGCCGTAGGTGTTTAGGTAATTGACCACTTCCACCTCTGCGCGCCTGCCTTTTTCGCGTGCGTTAGTCATTACAGTACTCCGCCAACTTGCCACTTTTATACCATTCTTTAACCTTGCGCTTGGCGTATGCTAAACTGCCATACCTACCAATATGAACATGGAACGCAGTGCCTTTGTTTAATGACACGTCATAACGCATTTCTGACTGGCAACTCCAATTAGGGTCTTTCAATGGCACGGTTTCCATTATCAAAAAACAGTATGGACGAATTGTGGTATGTGCCCACCACGTGCCACGTTGCTTGCCACGTATCCACTTCAACCTTTGACTGCGTGAATTGGTCATGCTTTCACTCGCAAATTGGACGCTATTTTTTTGTGAAGTTTCTTAACCATTGCTTGACGCTGTAAAGGTGTTCGTGCGGTCGCCCGCACGTGGTTATCCATCTGCCTTCTGGTTTGCTCATAGGTGCGGTAATAGGTTTTGCAAAGTGGTTGGGTCTTGCTTTTCGTATGCTTGGTCGATTAACGGTTGCACCGCTTTACCGACCACTGCATTGCCTGGCAGTACGGTTTGCGGCAAAAATGCTTCTTCGAAGGTTTCAATACCGCTTTCCACGCTTTCAAACTTGGCTTTGAGTACCAGCAACAGCGCACGCCAAATGCGCCGTTCCTCTTGCGCAATAGCGGTTTCAATTTGACTTGGTGCGCGCTTTTGCCCAGTTTTTGTCTTGGCAAAATAAGCGTAATCAGGCATTTGTACCACAAACCGATATGAACGGTCTTTGTAGCGGAACTGCACGCCAATTAACCGTTGCTCCTGATCGGTTGCGTGCATGTATGCGCTTGCACCTTTTTTGGTCAAGTACCGTTGAATTTCTGCCATACTTTGACCTACTGGCACTTTGGTTTCAGCGGCGTAAGGCATTAGTGAAGCCCCCTGCGGTCGACTCTTGAAGGAAAATCAACAAACAAAAATGCTTGCTGACTTACGGAAAAATAAGTCAAACAGTGAAGTCGACCGCAGTGCTCCGTCATCTGTTTTGCGCCTTTGTGTAAGGTGGTTTTCGGTTGCGTAGCATCCACGCCGCGGCACACTTTGCGGCACGCAGTGTTTTGTAGTTGCCTAACTGGTACGATACATAATCGCTACCTTCAACGGTATCGATGTAGTACAGAAAGAAACCGTCCAGCAACCAATCAATTTCAAAGTAAGTGTAATACTCTAATTGAGCAACCGAACTTTGGCCGCCAATATCGTCGTCATGGTCTTCCCAGTCAAGTTTCATGGCTTCAATTCTGCGTCCAGTGGCGGTGGCAGGTCAATGGTGTAGTTTGGCGGATCAACCGCTTGTACCCACTTGCTGTTAGCCGAATTGCGCACAAACCAACCACTTTCTTTTGCTTCTTCGGCGGTATGAGTGTCTTTGTGGCAATAGCCAACGTAGTCGTCCCAAACACCAATGACAATGCGGTCTTTGAGCGGTACGACCATTTTGGTTACAAGGAACTCCGCTGGCACGCGTGAAGGCATGAGCGTTTGCTCATTGTCAGGTTCAGTTTTACCTATTTCTTCGGCAAGTTTGTGGCGCAACGCTTCATAGTCCATCTCGCCCATCCGTTCCAGAAATTCAATACGGCTGTTGTACTCACGTATTACAAGGTACAGCGTGAAGCCGTACAGCAACAGTAAAACGGTGTGCGCGATAAAGAAAAATTCAGTCATGGTCTTCGCTATTCGTGTGCCCGCACTTCATTTCTGGAACGTCGTCCGCAGACATGGCTTCAACTTCACTAGCTGGCAAATCTGCACCCGCTTGCTGGGCTTGCTCAAACGCTAACTGGCTTTCAACGTCCGTTGCCAGCCAGCCGTTCAACCAACCTATTACCGTTTGAATTTGCTCCAACGTGGTGTCCAATTCGGTTTGTAATTCGTTCATATTTTTGAGCGCACTTTTGAAACAGTCAGAAGTAATGTCACGTTGTATGACACCGCAAAATTCGGCATGACTGTATAACATACTGGCAGTTCGTGCCACTGCGTCTCCTATGTTATCACGTGCGGTTTTGTACTCCTTACGCACCTTTTCGTAGTGTTCAAGTTTGCTGGTCATTCTTCATGCTCCGTTTCGTTGGTTTTACCGTGCCCGTGCCACTGGGTGCGGTGTCGATTGTCAGCAAAATCACGCGCTTTTTCGGTCAGGATCATGTGGCGCAACTGACCTGCAATACTGCGTGCGTACTGTTGCGCGTAAGACGCTAACCACTCATAGTCACCTTCACTCAACGTGGTGGCAACCTGCTTTTCCGCTGGCTTACTCATTTGTTTTCTACTCTCCTAAATACAGGTTACCGTCCTTCATAAAAATGTCCCACATTTCAATGTCTCTGTCGCTTCGTTGCCCACGAATGATCTTTTGAACGTCCTTTTTTGAAATTCGGACGTATAAATTGTTTGGATTGAAGCTAGGTATTGCGAACACGTAGCGTGCGCGCTTCAAAGCGGAACGCAAGTCAGTGTAGGTTCGAAGGTATTCTCTTTTTTTACTCATTTAATAACTCAATTCCTTTGAAGTGATGGTACGGGGCAGGATTCAAACCTGCATACTGCCGCGTTGCAAACATAGGTTCTACCTGCTGTTTCCACTGGCGGCACTGTTGCATGCCTTCCATTGCCAAGTTTGCAGTAAGGTAGAGCAAAGACTCCTTACGCATGCACCAGACCTTATCTCCACCAACGCAACTGCCAAAAGTAAAGGAAAACGAATAACCCATAAAAAACAGTTTTGCGTCAGGACAGAAACGCATGTAGGTATGCTTAAAAAAGAACTAAATCCAACCAAGAGGAGACCTACAAGCGTCACGGTGGTCAGCCACCCGTACCATGTGAGAAAATATTAGACATTCCAATATTTTATAACTTTTTCTAACATTTGCAACACGCAGTTAAAATTACCGCATGCCCAACGTTGTATTAGTGCCAGAGCACTCACCGCTTATTGACCGCTTGGACGGGTTCATTGACGGGTACCCGAATGAAAGCCACATATCGCAAGCGGATCTAGGTAGCGCACCGCTGGAAAACGGTGCAAGCATTAACGACCACGTCATACGCAAGCCCGTGGAACTCAACTTGAAGGCGGAAGTGTCTGACCTGACCGCGGGCGGACGTGCGCACGTAGTAGACACATGGCGTGAAATACTGCGCTTGCACGTTGAACGTGAAACCGTGAATGTCTACACCGAATGGGCTACGTACCCCGAAATGGTTATCAAGGAAGCACGTGCTGACCGCGTTGGTGGCGGTATGACAATCAACATGACCTTAAAGGAAGTCATACGTGTTGATATTGCGGGCACAGAAAGCGCACTGCTGGCGGCTAATGTGAGCGGTGCGGCTTCAAACCGCACCAGTGCCATACAGCGTGGCAGGATCGCTGTGCCTGGCTTGAATGAAGACGAAAGTGCTGACCGCACACGCTTACAGCGTTTTTTTGACAGTTTGAAGAGCTCAGTGAAAGCGTTGGACAATGTGGTTGAAGATAAAACCAAGAATAAGTTGAAGAGTGATCTGGGCGGCGCACTGCGCAAGTCGCCCACGAACTAAAAAGCCCCGACCAGCGGGGCTTCAAAGCACGTAGTGGTGGCTACACTCGGTAAAGGTCTTCGTTCATTGGTGGCTCTTCACGGTGTTGCTCGTTTGCGTCAAAAAGCGCACTGCATTCGTGTCCGCAAAAAAACACTTCATTATGTCTTGCAGTGAAAGGAGCGTTGCACACTTCGCAATTGCGCTCCTGCGGAAATGATTGACTACGTAATTGTGCCAATTTATTTTCTTGCGCTTTAACCTCTTTACCGATGTCAAGCCATTCGGTCTCTACTTTGCTAAATGCATCGCAAACCGCTTTGTAAGGTGTTGCTAAATCGTCTTGTTTTTCGAGGAGCACAATACAATTCTCCAGCGCAACCATTTGGTCGTACTTTGCGTCGTACGCGGAATTAAGGTGTTCAAGTTGGATTTGCTCATTGTCGATTGTTTGCTTCAATGAATTTTTGGTTTCAGTTGTCATAATGTTTTCCTGTTTGACAAATTAAGGTTTCCGTTACCTCCAATGCCCCGACTTACGGGGCATGTTTGACTTGGTGAAAGTGGTTACGCGGTGCTCAGACTCGCGTACGTGATTTTGTTTTTACGGATCGTTGCTCGTTTGTGCTTTTTGTACAACCGCCGTGCCTTCCTTTGTGCAGTGATGTAATCCGCTTCGTGCCACGGGTCGCACCCAGGCACTTCAATCCGCCAGTACGTGCTTTCAAGGTCTGGTACGTGTGTTTTGATAATTACGACACCTGTATAGACATGATGGTCGAACATAATGCAACCAAGTTTGTTAGGCTTGTAAGTGAATCTGCGTGGTAGTAGGTAGTCCATATTTACCTCTGTTTGAATGTTGAAGTTTCCGTTACTGCAAAAGCCGGGACGTTCCCGGCTTGTGCTCTTGTCGTGTGCGCTTACTTGACTTGTCCAAGTTGATTTGCTGGCATGTTATCAATCATGGTCGACAAAGTATTTGCGCCGCCATTGTCAATGAAATGCGTATGCCTTAGCTCCCACTCAAAATCTTGGTTTCGTGCTTTGTCCATTGCAACTGCAAATCTGCGTTGCTTTTTAGGCATGCGTGCAAATTTAATTTGCTTTTCAACATTGCTTAACTCATTACCAACACTCAACGCTTCAACGTGCAACTCGTGCGTGTCACGTTTGTTTCGTTCTGCGTTAATTTGGTCGTAGCGTGCTTGCAACTCTTTACGTTGCTTTTCTAATTGCTTAATAGTCATGTGGTTTGCTCCTGTTTGACTGTTAAAACTTAATTCCATACTGGAAGTTGTAAGCATTAAATTAGTATTGTCAAGCATTTTTTTAGAATTTTTGCACAATGCTGACAATAATATTTGCCAAACGCATATACACCAACGACATACGGCGACGAAAATATTTTTTAGAATGGCAATGATTTAGCGAAAATACGCCAGAATCAGGGTATGGGTGTCGCGGCTTTACCGCTTAATCGGCGAGTCGGCCGCTTCAACGGCGGTTTGTAATTGGTCTCTTAACTCACGACCAACGTTTTGCGCCAGTTCCCGTGCTTCGGCCGTCTGCGCATTGATCGTAATATTGTCAAGGTTAATGTTGTACGTGTTGCCTGGCGCACTTGCAAACTGTGGTTGGTTGAAGTTTTGCACCGCTTCCTGTGGCGCAACTGGCAGTGGTTGCTGTAAGCCTGGAATTAGGTTTTCAGGCAATACCTGTGGCAATACACGTGCGCCGTCCGTGCCCGTTGCTGGCAATTGGTCAGGCAGGGTCACATTACCGCCCAGAATGGCTAATTGCTCATTATTCAGCACGGTTGGTTCTTGCGTGATTTGAGCACCTTCGGCACCCGCTTCCGTGACGGTCGCAGGTACTTGGTCAGGCAACGTAATAGTTTCGCCCAGCAAGCTCTGGGGTGTGGCACGTGCGCCTTCAATGTCAGTGGTAGGTGCTTGGTCAGGAAAGGTAATAATCGTTGCTTCGGTCGTCCGTTGCGGCATGACAATATCGTCACCTAACATGGCTAATTCTTCATTACTCAATGCGGTGGGCTCTTGAATGAATGGCTCTCCTTCAACGGTTTGCGTAGCCTGTTCGGTGACCGTGACTTCACCTTCAACCTTTTTGCCACCGAACATGTTTTTAAGCCAGTCAGGTACTAAATTGCCAGCAAATTTCAATGCAGATTTGAGCAAGCCAGCTAGATTGTTAAACAGTTTCACAATGGGTTTGAGTATGTCCCAAATTGTGCGCAGGACTGGTACGAACACCGCTTTGAGTAGATCTATGTACGGTTTCATTATTGACCAAATCCACTTTATTGCGGGCCCGAAGACACGCCATAGAAAAGCGGAAATTTCGTCCCACCAAATGAAGAGTGCCGCAAGTCCAGCAATGAGCGCAACGACGGCGGCTACGACCCAAGTTAAAGGATTTGCCCACAAAGCGGCGTTGAATAGCCATGTTGCCGCAGTGGTAATGCCTTGTTGAATAGCAATCCACGCCAGCGCAATACGTGTGCCAATTAGACTTGCTTTCCATACGCCCATAAGCCAGCTAGCCGCCGCCAGCACGACTTGAAAACCGCCAATTGCCCAAGCAACCGCTCTAATACCTGCACCTAACGCTAACAGTGCTGGCCCCGCGGCAAGCACAATTCCGACAAAGTTTAACAAGCCTCCGCGTGTGAGTACGCTAACCTTATTGCCAAATTCGTCTACGCCTTCGGTCGTTTCAGTAAGCCAATTGAAAAAGTCCGCCAAACCGCGTATGTTTTCTTCAACCCAGTCCGCCAAGCCAGAATCCGCAATGCGATTAACCAGCGTGTCCCATTGCGCACCAAGCACCTTGAATGACCCCGAGAGACCTTCCTGCATGGTGTCCGCTTTACGTTTTCCAGTACCTAAATGCGGGCCCTGTTGCAGTGCGGTTAGTCGGTCTACCTTTTCTAGGTTTTGCACGATATTTGACAGCGCGGCGGCGTAGGTAGTGCCACCTATTTGCGTCATAAATGCGGTCAAGTGATCCTGCGAAGGCAACCGTTCTTGAATGAGTCCAAACAATTCACGCAACCCACCTTTGTCCCGCGCCGCAATCATTTCCTCTTGCGCTATGCCTATGTTGGTAAATGCGTCAATAATCATTTTTGATCCGCGCCCCATTTTGGTCGACGCTTTGGCAACGTTGCCAAGCACCAGCGCAAAGCCTTGACTGGTTGCGGACGGGTCTTTCATAGCGTCTGCGGCGGTACCCATGAGCGCAAAGAAACTTTCCAGCGGTTCGTCTGCGTCCTTGAATGACTGCAAAGAGTGTTCCAGTGCCCTGCCTAATGCGCCAAAAGCCGCGCCACTGTTGTCTTCAATAATTGCCATTTGGTCAATGACTTCGCCCATCTGCTCGACTGGAATCTTGTATATATTCCTAATTCCAGTCGCCCAGCGTGCTACGTCCTGCACGCTTTCACCCGAAGCAATAGACCCAAGCGTAGCGGGTGCCGCCAAGTCCCATGCCTCTTCAATGTCAAGACCCAGTGCTACGAACTGCGTCATAGCGTCCACCACTTCCTGTGCGTCCTTCGGCAAGTCAGTGGAAACCTGTATGGCTATTTCTTTGGACTTGGCTAGCTCAGCATCGGTTAGGTTGGCACGTGATTTAAGTTTGCGTAGCGACTCGTCCAGTTCCGCTGATTTTTTTATGGCAATGCCCAAGCCTGCGGTCGCACCTGCGCCCATGGCAAAGAATTGATTTGACAGGCTGGTAAGACCTTGACGTACTTTCGTTAGTTGCGCCTGCGCACGACGGACGCTGGTCATGTCCGTGTGGTAGAACAGGTTAGTGACTAACGTGTCAATAACTGTGGTAGCCACTATTTCTTACCTGCTTTGCTTTCCGCGTGTTTGTGTGCGCGGTGCTCATTGACGTTTTTCACGATCATGGTTTCATTCATGTTGCACACCATGTCCAACGTCACTACTGGGTCATTGTTGGCGTTGCGCTCATACAGTTGCACCTCTGTGACCATGCCCGCTTCAATAGGTGCGGCGAAAAACGGATCTAGGTTTCGGTGTCTTGCGACTGTGTAGCCGGGGCTTTCACAGGTAGCATCGAGATTAGCTCTTCGAAAAATGGAAAAAAATTGATGGCAAACGACCTCGCTGTGACTTGATATATGTCCAACGGACTGCCTTTATTGAACGCTTCCGCTTCATTGCCGCTTAACGCTTGCGGTGTGCGTGAAGTGGTTGCATTTTGAAAATACACTTCACGCCACATGCGCTTTTGCAATTCCTTCACAATTGCTGGCGGTATTTTCAAGACCAACTGCATGAACTCTTTGAGTGCCGCCATTTTTTTAGTTTCGTCTTCTGTGTCTTGGTCAAAGGTCAAAAGTGAAACGTCTATGTCACCTATTTTTGTGCCAAGCGTCACCCGAATAATTTCCAAGCACGCAAACGCTTCAATGGCGTTTAACCGTTTGAAGTTAAACTGCGTACCGCATTTGGCGTTCCAGTGCTCATTCAGGAAGTCCTTGCCGATGTTAATCATGGTTTATTAAAACAGACCACCAATAGCATCGGTTACCGCGTCACCTAAAATGCCCGACAATTCTTCGCCGAACGAATCCGACTCACCCTGCGGGCTCGGCGCAAAATTGACCGCATCGTATTGCGGCTCCACCTCTTCAAACACAAATACGAAATTTGGATTTGCGCCAGGCACTAACGCCACGGGGCCGGTTTTGAACACACCGCCGCGCAGTTCTGTGACTGCGCCAAGTGCTGGGTTGCCATAAGAGCCTTCCCAACCTAACTGGGCACCGTTCATTATGTCTGCTATGCGTTGCATCCATTTGGCAGCGGTGGTGCTGGTGGGTAGCAATTTCACGGTCATTTGCGTACCGCGTTTATTGGTGCCCTTAGTGTACATGGTGCCGTCCATACCATATACCTCTTCGACAAAATCTACGTCTTCAAACTCAATTGGCGGGTCGTCGTCTGACAGACCTTCCACTCGCTCACCGTTAATAATCAGGAAGGAATGGCGGTGTGATGTTTGGTTAGGCATGACTTACGCTCCTTGAAAGTCAATCGAAATATTAGCAAAATGCACTGCACTGCCACCACGACCCCAAACTCTAATGCTGGGTGTTCGGCGCGACTGGCGGTTAGTTTGCTCAATCATGGGCACATAAATTAGGTAGCCGTTGTTTAGGTTACCGTCAAAAGCACGGTTAGTTACGTCTCTTATTTCACCTGCCATTGCTTCATTGACTTGCCCCGGCGATAAACCGCCATTTAGCAAACCTTGACGACATACGCCAGCAATCACATTACGGATGGTTTGCAAACCTGCACGGGTCATAGGTGTCGACCCGCTGGAGTACAAGTGGTTGAACACCGCTACTTGTATGGCTTCGACAAACCAGTCCAGCCAGTAGCGCACTTCAACAAAGTCACCTGACCCTAGCCAACCTTCGGCAACCATGTTAATACCGCCATACGGGCTGTAATGGTTAATGCGCTTGCGGTCTAATTCCGCTTTTTGTGTGGGCGTGAGATTGTCAGGTGTAGTGCCTGGCAGTGCTTTGAATTTCAGGGTTTTTATGCCGCGCGGTTGCGTGAAGTCAATAGACGAAAGGAAACCTGCAACACTGGCGGCTTTTTGATCTGCGGTTTTTGACCATATAAGCAACGTGCGTGGGGCTTGCAGTGCCGAAAGTCTAGCGCCAAAGGTTGCATTGTCATTGGTATTGACCACTTCCGCTTCGTTGGACTCAGCAATGAACTCCTTGCGCTGTGAAGCAAACCAAGCGTTTGCGTCGAGCATGGTTTGCGTGCCATTAAACACCGTTTCCAGTATGCCGAAGTAAAACGTGTCGTTCAACTGGTTAATCGCAGTCAAACATTCGGCTATGGTTTCCTGTGCGCCACCTTCCTTGTAGGTAGCACCATCGGCGGCGGTCAGACCAAGCAAACTGGAAACGTCTGTCCCTGTGCCGTCCGAATGAGCACCGAATAGTCCGCTCACGTCTGGGTGCTCTGGAAAGGTTACTTCAAAGCGTTGGTTGGTGGCAGAATAGGTTACTGCCGCGTTGGCAAATAACGCCGCCGTGCCAGTACGTAGTTCCTCTTGCAACTTACCCGCTATGGCATCGTAATCCCCCACATTGTCAAAAGTCAAGCCCGTAAAGTCTTCACCCGCTAGTGAAAATGAGCCATCGGTGACTAGTTCAATAGCCATAACCGTGCCTGGCGCACCGCTGTTAATGACATTTGGGATACTGGTATTGCGCCAGCGACCGACCATTAAGTTGCGCGGGAAAATTCGCTGACCGAAGTATCTGCTGGCGGAATCAACCACCGTTCCAGCCGCGCCAAAATCGGCAATCACGGCGTCTAAATTGCCATAACTGCGTAGCCTGTCAGAGCCAGCACCTGCAAGCACCGTGTCGTCCGTAGTCACCAGTAGCGTAATTCCAAGCGTGCGGCGCAACGCGCCTGCTGGTTGCAAACGGTCAGTTACCCTAACGATATCCTTAATTTCAAGTGCCATCCATGACCTCCACTGTTTCAGGGGCGAACTGGTTGTGGTTGATAATAATGTCTGACCAACTCACGCGCGGTTCAGTTACTCGGACATTGTAATAATAACTCAATGCAATCTCGACCAACGCTCTAGTTTCAACTTCACTTTGCACTGGTTCAGGTATTGAGCGCACCACCACGTTGCGCATAGTGACCTCTAACTCATTTTCCTTTTCCAACGCTTCGTCCGTGTAAAACCAACCTGCCAAACGGTTGGCACGTGCTTGGGCTTCAACACGGTACAACGTAACCTGACACGTCACGTTCCGCAAGGTGTAGTAGGACACTGTGTTAGCGTCAATCACTTGGCGGTTTGAGTAGCCGATCGGTCGGTCGTCAAAAAAGAATAAGTCCGCATAGGTGGCACGTGGGCTAGGCCCAGGGTCATTGGCAGGTATGACGTTTTGCGCGACTAGACCAGTGCCGATTCTGACCATTTCGTGCATGCTGTCGTAAAGCGTGGTCATGCTGGCACATTGTCAGGTTGCGGGTCGACCAGCACACATTCAGCACGGAAATAGTCGTCCCAGTTTTCAACCGCTTGCACTTGGTAGACCAAACCGTTATGCACCACTATATCACCCCGAGATTCACCGTCCACGTTGGCTTGTATTGACTTCACCGCGTGTTCAAGGTGGAACACTTCAACTTGCTCTTGGCGTAGTCCGCTTTGGTCAGGCATGCGTATTTGACCTTCGGCGGGTTGGCGGTTGCACCGAACGGGTGTGCGGGTGTGCGTTGCGCCAGTGAAGCGTCCTTTGTCATTGCGTGTGCCATCGGCGTTGCGCTGGAAGAGTAGCGCATTGTCTTTTAGTTGGCGGCGTATGATGTGCGACTGCATGCACGCAATTTTATTTGTGCAAACAAAAACCCGCCCGAAGCGGGTTAGTGCCCTAAGGCTTGGCAATTATTAAATTAAACTCACTTAATCTATTGACGGGTCTTAAAAGTCACCAATGTGAACGCTTCTCGCCGTCCAGAAGCCCCATTGCCAAAGGCCATTTTCTTAATTGTTACATATTTTATCAAACAGCGGTGCAGGTTTCAACTTGGGCTTTTTGCGTGCTTCACGTTGCTTGCGGTTGTACGCTTCACTGCACTCTTCACAGCGTGCAGTACCGCCGTCATGCTCAACTTGGCAGTCCACGCACTCACCTTTGCTAATGCGCTCATAGTATTGGTCGCGGCTAACCATAGTCGCCCAGTTTCAACTTGCCCGTATCATACCAGCGGTCGATGTCCTGCGCCAGCCACACTAATGAAACACTCCAAACGGTTGTAACTAATCGCCTGTGCCCGCGTGGGTACCGCTTTGAAAAGCGGTCTAGCCCGAATGGGCGCGGGTTGTACTTATCACTTCTGTCGTACCGCAACTGCATACGCCCGCATTTAGTGCGGTAATATTCAATGCCGTCCCACGTGCCAGACAGTTCAAACGCGTCCAAGTTTTTGCCCAATATCAGTTCTACCTTTGGCACATTCATTTGGTTGGCACGTCCTTATACCACACGTATCGTTCCCTATTCCAATTCGCATAGTAGTGCCATGGGTCTTTGGGGTCAGGTTGAATTGCCAGCGTTAGCACGGTGTTATTGCACGTCATAAAAACGTGCTTGACGTTTTCATACACCACCTGTGAAGTGCTGTCGTCGCGGTAAATGGTTACGGTGCGCATTACTCTAATGTGTGTGGTGTTTGCTTCAAAATTTCGGCGTAATCATTCCTACGGTGATGTTCCAATTCAACACCTATACAACTTTTGCCATATGTGAAACGCATGCACGGAAACCGTGAGCGTATTTCGTCCAGCGTGTCAGTGCCTTTGACACCATGCTTGGCAGGATGCACGCCCAATGCTAACTCTGCCATTACGTTGCAGTTTGGGCAACCGTTTATGAGCACGTTGGTCGGTCTATTGTCCGCGACCTGCGCCACAGTGTATGGCTCTATTTCGCCATGAATTTCTATGTTGGCTTCGGCAAAGTACCCGTGTTTGACACACCACTCCACCACGCGCTCTGGCGCAAGATATGCTACGACCAATGCTTTGCCCATCGCGACCTTGCTGTCATAGTGCGGAAGCGCGTAATATGAACGCCCTTGGAAAAACTTTCGCAGTGCGTCAATAACCTCTTTGTAGCACTGATTGACACCGTCCTTGGGGCGCAGTTCCACCCAAGCCGAATGCACCTCGTTTGAATGTTGAAAAGGCTTTGCCGAAACTATGTACTTTTTCATAACTTGACCGCCTTGTCCCAACCGTGCTGTTTAATGTACTCTTCAAGCGTGCAACCGTCATGCGTGCTCTCTGGTTTCAACTGGTGCGAGACGCAACCTTCACAAATCCAAAATGCGCTTTCACTTTGCAACCACTCTGTAATTGAATCTTCAACGCCGTCCGCCAACTCACTTTTTGGCACTAGTTGGAGCATGTGCGCTGGGTAACTGATCTCGGTCGCGCAGTAATCAAAAGCGCAACTAAAAAGTGCTTCAAGTTTCGGTGCGTTCATAACGGCTCAGCCCACCGCTTAATAATTTTGAAGGTTGCCACTTGGTCAGTTTTTTGAATATGCACAGTGTTTTTCACAAACTCACCAAATGACATGGTTGCACGTTCCTTTTCAGTCAGTTGTCGGTACGCTAACCAGCACAGCCACGTTTCAGTCGTTGGCTTCACACCTGACTTTGCACACGCTTGACGGTACAACGGATTGAGCGTCAAGTCCAAATCGTCTTGTACCAACCTCTCGGGGTCGTAGTCAGTCATTGGAAATTTGGGCATTGGGTTCATTAGCGGGTGCTTCATTTCACTTTCCATTGTTTGCCACCACTGGTTAATGCCGCTTTCACGCCTTGAATGGTGTTTAAGCGTATTTCGCCGCGACGGTATATTTCGTTGAAGTGAAACCGCAATTGCCTATGAATAGCGACCATTTCTTCACCGCTGGACACTTCATTAAACATAGCCAGCAATTCTTCAAATTGCTCTTTCAAATTGTGGTCTGGCGTGGTAATCAGTGTTAGTTCCGTTTGTTTGAGTAGGTCGTCCTTTTTCATAACGCTTTACCCAATTTCTTGAACACGCCAACGGTTCGCACATATTCGCTAAATGTCATTTGGGCACGGTAGTTTTTTGGCAAATCACGGTACGCTAGCCAGGCTTGCCATGTTGCATTGCTCATTATCACACCTTCGGCTTCACACCGTTGGCGGTACATGGCACGGTTGAATGACTGACCGCTGTGACGGCCTTGAACACGTGCGGTGCGGTTTGACCTTTCAAACACCGCCACCGCTTCGGCTTTGGTCATTTTCTTACGTTTGCCACCACGTAGCATGGCTATTAGTTTGTGTGCGAAGGTGGTCATTCGGGTTGCTCCTCTGGTATGCCCACGGCTTCAAGCCAATAGTCAGGCGGGTTTATGACTTCACCGTGTTGGGTCTGCCATTCAGTTTCATTCCAACGCTCACACAGAATAGCCATTATGTCCCAGTCAGTATTTACGTCGGTCACGCCCCAAACCTGTTGTTCTACTTCGGGCAAGCGGTCAGCGGTTTTGACCCACGTATAAGCGTCTTGGTCAAATAGTGCTTGCAATATCACGTAGGCTTGCTCTTGGTCTTTGAACATTTGCTCGGTGCAACGCAAACCTTCTTTGGTATGGTTGCCATGATCGTCCTTCGGGTAAAACTTATCAAGGCGGTCTGGTTTTTCGCCCACCATACCGCCCCAGTTTGCCAGCACTAAATCACGCAAGGTTTCAATGACCTTGCGCGGCACTAGTACGTGCTCATTCATTTTGACCGCTTCGCGTGCCTTCATAGCTCTTAAATCGGCTTCGACATTGCTGTCAATTTGGTCGTGGTCAATCATTCAACTCCCTCCAATTGTCTAGCCATTTGGTGTAAGCGTCCTAAACGCACTTCACTTGCGCTAATCAAGTGCGTTGCTTGAAGTATTTGCCCAATGTTGGAAGTATTCACTTCGTCGTGCGTGAGTAGTCGGACACGCATTGCAATTGCTTGGTTGCGTACCTGTTGCTCACGGTCTATTTCAAGGTATGTTTCTGCTAAATTACTCATTAGGTTGCTCCTTTGGCGGCGCGCAAACGCTTTAACTCAGGCGTGTTAGCCCATGGTATTTTGGCAACCTCTTCCTCCAATTTTTTGTTTATGGGTGCCATACGCTTCCGCTCCTTTTCAAGCGCAATGTCATATATTTGCTCCACGCGTCTTTCAAGTTTTTTAACCACTCTACTCGTGGACTTTTTCCTACGCAATGCTTGCACCAGTAATGCTTTAATATCGTCCTGTTTCAACCATTGCTTGCACACTTTAAGGTCATGGTGCATGAACATACAAAAACTAACTACGCCATCTTCAAGAGAGTCGCACAAATCAACGCGAATTTCCCACTCGCCACAACGGTTATTTAATCGCAAGTGAGCGCAACGCTCACCGTCCAAAAGCGCGTCCCAATATTGCTCGTGCCCACCTTCATAAGACCTGTACTTAAAAGTCAGTTTCACGCCACACACTCCCCAGGGTCAGGCAATGGCGGACGCTCCGGCCCGCGCAGGATTTTCCCATCGACCACTTTCACAAAGCCGTTCTTTTCAAGACCTTGCAAAAACACCACAAACTCATTCATGGCTTCATGCACGTCCTGATCTAAACCAGCGTAGCGGTTCAACGTCACCGTATGGTGCGCTATGATTGAGCAACGCAGTTTGTCCTTTGATATGTTGTACTTGTAGACGTGATAAATCACTCGTTCCACGTCGTCAAACAGCCAAAGGTACATGCGCCATTGCCAACTGTCCATGTACTTTTCAAGGTCAATGGACTTGGACGTGGTCTTGTACTCAAATATGGACTCACCCTCCACGCCATCCGCGTAGCCAAGAACGCGCACGGGCGCACCTGCTACCTTCACATATTTTGAACGTGCCACTTCATTCCAAATGCAACGTGGCGTGTCCAACAGGTTGGGGTTTTTCCACTGCAACTGGTGGCTTTTGCCTTGAAGCCAGCGGTGAAAATCTTTGCCCATAAGCATCGCTGTGGTTTGCGTTTCGCCGCACAGGTCGGCTATGTATTCCGAAAACGTCTTGAACTCGTTATTAACGAAATACTTATAGCCGTCAATCCTGCTGGGCGAAATCGGGTACTTAAAAACTTGGTTCGTCTTCACTGGCTTCTTCACCATTGCTTTCAAACTGCGCACTTTTAGCGTCCCACTTCAAGCCACGTTCAATGCCTTCCTTCACGACACGCTTGCGCATAGCCGTTGTAGCACTGCTGTCCTTCATGTCATTAACCAAGTCATTCCACTCTTCGGCGGTGTCGCCCAAGCCGTCCATGCGCTTTTCTAAACCTTTCAAGGCTTCACGCTCTTGCTTGCGCTTGGCTTCGTCCTTTTTGGCGGACTCATTGATTTTGTCCTTTGCCGCAGCCAGTATGTCAGCCAACATGTTCGGGTTGCTCACGTCAAGCGGAAAGTCGTCCAAGCCAACGTTTTTGCCAAAGGACGTGACGCTGGGGTTGAATGACAGCACCCGACGTTTGCGGTCAATGAATATGCGACCCATTAGATCTGCTGACTGGTAAATCTCATTGCGTGAAGACCCAACCGCTACTATGCGCTCAACAATGTCGTCACCGCGTGACTGTTCGTCCATATGCGCCACCAGTACCACGTCGCAACCAAAGCCACGTAGTTGGTCTAGGAACGCTTTGAAGCGTGCTTTGAGTACGCCATAGCCTTGCAAGGTCAGCGCACCGTTATTGCCGTGTTTCGCGTTATTGCGAATGATGTCAGCGGACAGGTAGTCCAAGCAACGTCCGACCGTGTCAATAACGACAGTGTCGTATTTTTTCAGGTCGTTAGCGTCAATGATGGCTTCCTCCCAGTCATTGATTGTTGCAATGGCTTTGCCTGTGCGGTGTGAAGCTCTATAAGAGCCATGATCGAAGTCCAGCATTGCTGGCTTGTTTGCTGTCAATGCAAGCGTTGATTTGCCCACATTGGGTGCGCCATAAATGACGCACACTAACGTTTCGACACGTAAATTCGCGCCGTCACTAAAATTTATTCCCATTAGGTTGAACTCCTTTTCGGGGCGTGATAAGTTTCAGGAAACCGCTCCAAGCTCCAGATGTCAGGTCGTAGGTGCGACAGCGGTGTCCCGTAAAGGTAATGGACACATAGGGACGCTTGCGCGTTAATGCGCGAGTCTCCTATTGCCCATGAACGCACAATTTCGTGCGAACACTGGTAGCCAACTTCCAGCGCATATTCACTGATGGTGATGGCGTAGGCAAGTTTGCGGTACGAGCCAACGTACTTCACCAAGCGTTGAATGATTTGCGCGGATGGCGCTAGTTTTTTGTTTGGTTTAGGCATGGTCTTTTTCTTGTAGTGTGGTCAGTAATTGGCGCAATTCGGCGGACACATTGTCCTCGTCTAATATGGTTGGAAGCGGTACTAACGCTATTGCAGGTATGCTAATTTTTCCCAACTCACTATCGACTTCTATTGGCGGTCGTGCCATAATTTCTTTGATATGCTCCACCGCTTCGCGGTCATGCTCACGCTCGCACTTTTTGCAATAGCCACTGGAATGTTTGTGTGGGCCCAAGCCATACAAAATCCGAACGATTTTCGCACTGCAACACGCGCATGAAAACGCTTTATAACTGCGCACCATTTCAGTGATTTTCATTTACAGTTCCACCTCTACAAACTCCATAGTGGTACGCAGTAGGTGGTCGTAGTCCTTGCTTTTTGCTTGGTCAAGGTACTCCGTGATTTGCTCCTTTGTCAAGCCAGCGCGGCGCATTGCACGTTGCACTGCCGCCATGATGGCAAACGCATTGCCATCGCCTAGCCTAACTGTGATGTCGCATTTTGGGTTAGCCATTGTTGCTAATGTACTCCTCTAACTTGGCTTTGCACTCTTTGAGCGTGCGTCCTTTCCCAACGCGTTGCCATTGGTCACGAAACGTGCCAGGCTTGGGTATTGCTTTCCAGTATGTGCCACTAACCATCGAGTAGTATTCACGTTGAATGTAAAAGCGTTCTTTGCCGTCCACTGATACTACGTACTTAAACCAGTCTCGGTGAATGTCAGGTACGCGCTTGTAAGTGATCTTGCTCATAATTACCAACTTGCCACTTCCTCTATTGCCCACTCAAAAACTGGCCCCAAGTGGTCGCTTCTGTGTTCAATTTTTACTGGTTTGCCTCTTTGATAAGCAACGTATTCATGCTTCCTGTGCGTAGTGTTGAAAACTTTGGCTACTACCATGACCACTGCGCCAAGAGTGTTCTTACTACGAAGCAAGTATTTATCTTGGACGGCGGTGCTAATTTCAACATTTGTTCGATCGGTCATAATGTTTTCCTGTTTGACAATTTAAGGTTTCCGTTACCTCCAATGCCCCGACTTACGGGGCATGTTTGACTTGGGTTTGTGGCTTGCAAATTAACTTTGCAACGCGGCGGCAAGCGGGCCTAGGTCTTCGATGTGCTGTTCTATGATCCATGCTATTGCTTCGGCAAACGACATTCCACTTCCAGTGGTAAGTTGTTCGTCCACCGTCGAAACACACCAATTGCCATAACCATTTTTTCTAATGAAATAGTGCTGGTCTCCAACCATCACAAATGGTTCGTCATATTCAGCCGCACCAATTGAAATTTCAGTAAGGCATTGCGGTTTGGGTTTTTTCTGTTTGAGTAGTCATGTGGTTTTGCTCCTGTTTGACTGTGTTTGTTATTTCCATGTGTGATATATTACACACTGTCAAGCATTTTTTTAGGAATTTTGCAAATTATTTTAATTTATTTGCATAGGTGCATACATACCAGCATGTTGTAGCAACAGAAAATGTTGCTTGAAAGTGCTTTGAAGCGGTTTTATGCTAGTTGGGGCGTCTGGTGTTCATGGCTCCTGTACGCACGCCGCCGTGGGTGTGCTCACTCACGTCCACGCCATCTACGTCACCACTAACCGCAATCGAGCCAGTTACGTCCACGTCATTTTCGCAGGTGGTCGTGCCAGTGATAACCACGTCACCTTCAAGCCGAATTTCGGGGGCTTTCACGTGTGCGGAATTACCGTCCAGCGAAACGTGTCTTGCACCGTCATTGGACTGTATGGAAATTGCACCTGCTTTTGCTGGTGTCACTTCAAGTGCGCCAAAGCCAAACAGTGCTACGCAGTCGCGCAAAGTGTGGTCAATACCGTCTTCGGGCACACTCCCCGCTTGAAAGGTTTTTTTGAACTCGGCAAGACCACGATCTGACACTACCAAAATCACTGGGTCACCGTTGGCAACTGGTAGCGTCATGGTGTAGCCACCTGCGCTGGGCAATATCACGGGCACGTCGTCAATAGGTGCATAGTCCGCTGGCGCACGCCCATCGTTGAACGTCATTTTGTTGGCAGGTTGCACGCGGGCGCGGCGCGTGCTTGCGTTGTACGCCAATATGTTGCCAGGCAACATGTACCGCACGTCCTTTATGTTTTGGTCAAACCACACAGCTAGCACGGTTGCCAACTGCTGTGAGCTCTCGGGGGTTAATTGCTGTCATTTACTTCCAACGTTGGGTCACGCAGATCTAGTTCAGTCGACCAATCTCCGTCCCAGTTATTGCCGCTGTACGTCATGCCTACTATTTTCAACCGCTTGGAGTAGGTTTCTGACTTCACGTCGACCGCAGTGTTCAACTTAAATGCGTGATTGAGCAATGACCTACACCTTGCACCTTCATTGGTAACGGTGGGCGCACCAACCAAGCCTGTTTCAGGTGACAGCGTTAGCACTGACCCGTTCGCCGCAACGGGCGTGTCACCTACCATTGAAAAATTGACTACGTCACCGTCTATGTATGGCGTGACCTGATAATTCGCTAGTAGTTTGGTCAAGGCCTTTCCACGTTGCACCGTGCCAGTAAAAACCTTCTAAACCTGCTTCGGGCACCAGTTCAATATTGCCCACAATCATTTGCAAGTCCTCTTCAATTAGGTCTCGTATGACTTGGTGCAGTTCCACAATTTCACCCAAGCCAATGGCACGCATGGTCACGCCATTGACCACGTCCACGCTGGCAACTTGCGTGGTGACTGCTATACGGGTAATGCGTGCTAAATTTTCACGGGGCGCGTTCAACACGTTGCACCCTGCCATTAAAAATTTCACCGTGATGGTTTTGGTAGCCAGCGTCTACGGTTATGGTGTCGCCGCGTTCCAGTATTTGTTGCTCACGCTCACGTGAAAGGTTGTAAATGGCAACCGACCCATTGTCAGGCGTTTCTGCGTCTACTGACAGTTTCAGGTCTAGTTCAATTTTCGGGTCTGTTATTTCAAGGTCAGACACCAGCACCTTGCAGTACCGTTGAAAAAAATCAATCATTCAATCACTAGGTCGTGCGTGAGCACAAACGAATTACGCCCCAACTCTGTACCGCTGTTTTCATTCCTGCGTCTGCAATAAAGCGTACCCGCGGGCGCATGCAAGCGTGTGACTGGTTCATCGACTACAACTCTGCGACCGTAGTTTTGTTGCGTCAATGCACCTATTTTTGCCACCACGTCCACGTACCAGTGCGTGTCCGTAGGGTCATACCGCAAGTCAATGGTGTAAGTACCGCCAGCATGCACCACGTCCAACGTCTGCCTGGCAGTGTCAATAAGTGGTATTACGGTCATTCTGCTGGTGTTCGGGTTTTAGACACGCGGTAGGTCCACTGACTGGCGCATATAGCCCGTGTCAATCAACGCGGTGGGCGGTAGCCCAGTGGTTTGTCCTTTCTTCAATTTACGTGCTATGGTTTCAGGTGCAAGTGGCGGTTGATTGACTTCAACAATTTTCTTTTGTATGTCTTGCTGGACTAAATTCGCCGCCGCAGTTGCAAGCGGATGGTCGATAATCATTTTTTTAGGATCAACGCCCATGTCTAATTAGTTTTCTGACCTTCGGTCGAGAGTCAGCAACGCCTGGTCTAAAAAACGGTCTGGCAGGTATGGTGCTCGTACCAAATTCATGTGCGGCGGCAACCTGTGCCACGTGCGGTTGCGTGCTTTCACTGTACCTTGCCGAAGCAAAAAAACCAATGCGGACGTTTTTCACACCGCCGCGTCCTGCACGGTTCAGCATGGCTTGAATCCTGCGACCGCCTGTGACTGGTTTAATTGCCATTGTGCTACTTAAAATGCTTTAACCATGCTAACGCTTAACGCACCAACTACTGACATAAATTTTACGCTAGTCGACGGTTTAGATTCAGTGCGCCAGCGAGTGCGCCAACGACTGCTGTTTTTGTTTGGCGAATGGTTCTTACAAACTCAAAGCGGTGTGCCACACTTGCAGGAAGTGCTGGGCAACCCCAATGACCTTGCGCTTATTCGGCGCGTGATAACCGAACACATAATAGCGGTTGAAGACGTCACAGGTGTTCAGGACGTTGAAGTTTCCTTTGACCCCCGAGCGTAAGCGCACGGTGCGCTACACTGCCAATGTCAATACAATTTATGGCACTTTTGCCAGCGAAGGAACGGTAAATTAAATGCAAACTACGCCGTGTAATTGCTTTTCAACTACTCACCCAAACGAAGCGCATACTGATATGCCTGTTAGCGCAACACCACCATTTGAGCAATCCAACGCTAACCGACCCTGCGATGGTACTGGTCGAAACTTCGTAGGTGAAGATGGCACTGTACTTATTGATTTTTGCATTTACAAAGCCGTCAAAATACTTTGGGATAATGGTTTTCAAACCTGTGCCAGTTGTTGCACACATGGTGAAGGCACACCCACAATTCATCTTGAACGCGATATGTATGGTTTAAGTGATATTTACCGCGCATTGGAACTAATTCAAGAAGTAGACCAGCGCATGTTTTGCGTTGCAGTACATACTCCTACATCTTACCTATTCAGACATACCAAAAACGTGAAGCATGGCAATAGTTAGCGAAAATGGAGTCCAAGTCAGGTCGTTAGCGGACTACCGTGCTTTGCTGGAGGAACGCTTGCGTGCGGCACTAGGTTCTGACCTTGCGCTTGACCCCGAGACACCGCTCGCACAAATCATTGGCGTACAAGCACTGGCACTTACTGAGCTGGACGAGCAACTTGCCAGTTTGGCTAACGGTATGTCGGTTAATACCGCAACAGGAACGCAACTTGAAGATCTAGCCAACCTGTTTGAAATAACTAGGCGTGAAGCAACCTATTCACGCGTTGAAGCCAGATTGAGCGGGGGTCGCAGGCACCAACATACCTGCGGGGTCACGGGCACGCACCAGCAACGGTGACGTGTTTCGACTGGAAGAGAGCGTGTTCATACCTTCGGGCGGCAGTGTTGCGGGCACTTTCATAGCGGTTGAAAGTGGCAATAAAGCGGTCGACGCTGGCACGCTCATACGCATTGAAACTGCGGTCGCTGGTTGGGAAACGGTTA